>NZ_CP125969.1:0-2095000 GCF_030067775.1 Ochrobactrum sp. SSR
TCTCCGACGATACCTTTACGGAAGAGGATGACGCATGCCATGAAGATGATGCCGGTGACGATTGTGACGGGGAAGTCGGACGTTGCGAGATAGTTCTGCAAGGCGACGACGAAGGCAGCGCCAACGATGGGCCCGATCAGCGTGCCGATCCCGCCAAGCAGCGTCATCAGGATCACTTCACCCGACATTTGCCAGCCGACATCGGTGAGCGTTGCAAACTGGAAGACGAGCGCCTTCAGACCGCCTGCAAGGCCCGCAAGAGCAGCCGACATCACGAAAGCGGCCAGCTTGTAGCGATTGACGGAGTAACCGAGCGATATGGCGCGGTTTTCATTCTCGCGCACCGATTTCAGGATCATGCCGAAGGGCGAGTTGATGATGCGCCAGATGGCAAACACGCCGAGCACGAACAGCGCCAGCACAAAGTAATACATGTTCATCGGATTGTTGAGATCGATGAAGCCAAACAGATATCCGCGCGGCACGCCCTGCAAGCCGTCTTCGCCATGGGTGAAGGCAGCCTGCAGGCAGAAGAAGAAGAACATCTGCGACAGCGCAAGCGTGATCATGGTCGAATAGATGCCCTGTCGGCGAATGGCCAGATAGCCGATGACGAGGCCAAGCGCTGCGGCGGCAAGAATGCCGAGGATCAGGCCCACTTCCGGCGTCACGCCCCATTCCTTCACCGTATGCGCGGTGATATAGGCCGCACCGCCGAAGAAGGCTGCATGGCCAAACGAGAGAATGCCGGTATAGCCGAGCAGCAGGTTGAACGCCGAGGCAAACAGCGCAAAGCACAGCATCTTCATCAGAAAGATCGGATAGACCACGAAGGGTGCTGCGGCCAGTGCGACGATGGCGATGATGAGGATGGTGGCCGACAGGCTGTTGATCGCCGGTGCCTTGGCGGCATTGACGTCATGCGTCGCAGCCGTTGCTTTAAGAGCGGTATCAGCCATATCAGGCCTCCTTCCCGAACAGTCCGGCGGGTCGCACCAGAAGGACGATAGCCATGATGACGAAGATGACGATGCTGGAGGCTTCCGGGTAGAAGACCTTGGTGAGCCCTTCGGCCAGTCCCAGCACATAGCCGGTGATGATGGCGCCGAGGATCGATCCCATGCCGCCGACAACCACCACGGCAAAGACCACGATGATGATGTTCGAACCCATCAGCGGGCTGACCTGATAGATCGGGGCGGCCATGATGCCGGCAACGCCCGCAAGGCCAGCACCCAGCGCATAGGTGAAGGTGAGAAGCAGCGGCACATTGATGCCGAAGGCCTTGACCAGTGTCGGGTTTTCGGTGGCGGCGCGCAGATAAGCGCCAAGCTTGGTCTTTTCGATCAGAAGCCAGGTGCCAAGGCAGATGATCAGCGAAGCCACCACCACCCAGGCGCGATAATTCGGCAGGAACATGAAGCCGAGATTGTTGCCGCCTGCAAGCGACGGTGGCACCGCATAGGGCTGTCCGGCAGCACCATAATAATAGCGGAACGTGCCTTCGATCACGAGCGCCAGGCCGAAGGTGAAGAGCAGGCCGTAAAGCGGATCGAGATTATAAAGCCGTGACAGCGCCACGCGCTCGACAATCGCGCCGCCGAGACCGACGATGATCGGGGCCAGAATAAGCGCTGGCCAATAGCCGATGCCAAGCCAGCTCAACAGCAGATAACCGACAAAAGCGCCCAGCATATATTGCGCGCCATGGGCAAAATTGATGATGCGCAACAGCCCGAAGATGATGGCAAGGCCAAGGCTCAGCATGGCATAGAACGAGCCGTTGATGAGACCGACCAGCAACTGGCCGAGAAGCGCTTGCAGGGGGATTCCAAAAATCATTGTCATGTCAGACTCCCAGCGCTTCGTTCAGGGCCGCCATGCGGTCGGGCAGCTCGGCGGTTGGGAAGTTCTCCGTCACCACGCCATGGTCCATCAGATAGAAGCGGTCTGCGACCTTGGCGGCAAAGCGGAAGTTCTGCTCGACCAGAAGGATGGTCATGCCGCGCTTCTTCAGTTCCACCAGCACATCGCCGATGCGCTGCACGATGACAGGCGCCAGACCTTCGGTCGGCTCGTCCAGCAGCAGCACCTTGACGCCGGTGCGCAGGATGCGCGCGATGGCCAGCATCTGCTGCTCGCCGCCCGACAGCTTGGTGCCGGGGCTATTGCGCCGTTCATGCAGGTTCGGGAACAGCGCGTAGATCTCGTCAAGCGACATGAGGCTGTCGCCATCTTTGGCGACGACCGGCGGCAGCAGCAGGTTCTCGTGCACGCTGAGCGTGGCGAAGATGCCGCGCTCTTCCGGCACGAAGCCAAGACCCGCATGGGCGATGCGATGCAAAGGCACGCGCATGATGTCTTTGCCCTCCAGCGTGATCGTGCCGGTGCGCTTGCGGATGATACCCATGATGGCGCGCAAGGTTGTCGTCTTGCCGACGCCGTTGCGGCCCAGAAGCGTGATGGTTTCGCCCGGCCAGATGTCGAGATCGACGCCATGCAGGGCATGGCTTTCGCCATACCAGGCATTCAGCCCGCGCACAGACAGGAGCGGTTGGCCTTTATTCATGTTCGGTTCCCATATAGGCGGTGCGCACGCGCTCGTCCTTCGAGACGTCGGCATAGCTGCCGGAGGCGAGGATCTCGCCGCGTTGCAGCACCGTGACATGGTGGGCGATATCGGCCACCACCTTGAGATTGTGTTCCACCATCAAAACGGCGCGGTCCTTCGCGACATCGGCAATGAGGGCGGCAATGGTGTGAACGTCTTCATGGCCCATGCCAGCCATCGGCTCATCCAGCAGCAGCACTTTCGGATCAAGCGCCAGCGTGGTGGCGATTTCGAGCGCCCGCTTGCGGCCATAGGACAGATCGGCAGCCAGTGCATGACGGGCATCGGCAAGGCCGACGCGCTCCAGAAGCTCGACGGCTCTCGCATCCAGCCGGTCCAGCGCGGAAAGCGAACGCCAGAATTGCGTGGCAAGACCGTTCGGGCGTTGCAGCGCCACCTTGACGTTTTCCAGAACCGTCAGATGCGGGAAGGTGGCCGAAATCTGGAACGAACGCACCAGTCCCATCCGCGCCACTTTGGCCGGGTCGGTTTTGGTGATGGTTTCGCCCAGAAGCGTGATCTCGCCGCTTGTCGGCTGCAAAAACTTGGTCAGAAGATTGAACACCGTCGTCTTGCCAGCCCCGTTCGGGCCGATCAGCGCATGAACGCGGGCATGTTCCACATCAAGATCGACATTCTTCACCGCATAAAAGCCGCCAAACGACTTGCCCAAGCCGCGCGCCGACAAAACAGGACGCGCAGCGGTCCGCGATAGAGAAGTCGAGGTCGCCGGCCCTGCTTCACGCAGAGCCGTCACATTGCCAGTCGAAGCTGTCATCCAAAAAGCCTCTTTACTGCGTGACCAAAGGGCAGCCGCTTTCCGAAGGCTTCATGTAAGCCTGATCGCCGGGGATGGTTGCCAGCACCTTATAATAATCCCAAGGCGCCTTGCTTTCATCCGGCTTCTTCACTTCCATCAGATACATGTCATAGATCATGCGTCCATTGGCGCCGACCTTGCCGTGACGGGCAAAGACGTCTTCAACCGGCATTTCATGCAGCTTCTTGGCGACGGCTTCGGTTTCATCCGTGCCTGCTTCCTTGATCGCCTTCAGATATTGTGTGACGGCAGAGTAGGTGCCCGCCTGGATCATATTCGGCATACGGCCGGTGCGGTCGAAGAAGCGCTTGCCGAAGGCGCGCGATTCATCGTCGCGATCCCAGTAGAAGCCTTCGGTGAGCGTCAGGCCCTGTGCGGCTTCGAGGCCGAGACCGTGCACTTCCGACAGGGTGAAGAGCAGGGCGGCGAGGCGCTGGCCGCCGGCCACGATGCCGAATTCTGCGGCTTGCTTGATGGTGTTCGACGTGTCGAGACCCGCATTGGCAAGGCCGACAACCTTGGCGCCTGAAGCCTGGGCCTGCAGCAGGAAGGAGGAATAATCCGTGTTGGACAGCGGATGGCGGACGGAACCGAGCACCTTGCCGCCCTTCGATTCCACGAATTTCGTGGTCTGCTCTTCCAGCGAATAGCCGAAGGCGTAATCGGCGGTCAGGAAGAACCAGGTATCGCCGCCCTGCTGCACGAGCGAACCGCCGGTGCCAACCGCAAGCGCGTGGGTGTCATAGGCCCAATGGAAGCCATAAGGCGTGCACTGCTTGCCGGTCAGTTCCGAAGTGGCGGCACCTGTATTGATGGTGATCTTCTTCTTGTCCTTGGACAAGGCCTGTACGGCGAGGCCGACGGACGAGGTCGTCAGTTCCATGATGGAATCGACCTGTTCGGTGTCGTACCACTGGCGCGCGATGTTCGATGCGACGTCCGGTTTGTTCTGATGGTCGGCGGTGATGATTTCAATCGGCGCATCCAGCACCTTGCCGCCGAAATCCTCGGCGGCCATCTTCGCCGCTTCATAAGACCATTTGCCACCGAAATCGGCATAGACGCCCGACTGGTCGTTCAAGATGCCGATCTTGACTTTACCATCGGAAATTTCCGCAGCCGACGCGATGGCGGTTGCAGCCAGCAGTGCTGCCGTTGCGAGTGCAAGACGCTTCATAAAATACTCCTCCCAATAATTCCCTTGACCCCTCGACAAAATCGAACGGTATCCTCCAGAGAAGCGGCCTTTTCCAGACAGGATGACCGACCTCCTCAGATCGATCATCTTTGTGCTTCCGCCCGATATGTTCCTCCATTCGGGTTTTCGATTGGAACGGTAGCATTGACAAATGCGTACAAGAACAACAATTTTTGAACAGCGTCTGTTCATAAATGTACAGATGCCATAGGGAAAATGCGGGCAGACTATAGGGAGCAGTATGTGCGGCAGTTTACATGGGACGATCTGCAATATTTTCTGGCTGTTGCGCGCACGGGGCAGCTCTCCACCGCGGCGCGGCAATTGCGCACCAGCCACGTGACGGTGCTGCGCCGTATCGACCGGCTGGAACAGGCGCTGGCCACCAAATTATTCGAGCGCAACCCGCGTGGTTATCTGCTGACGCCGATGGGCGAACGTCTGGTCGAGCCTGCGGAAATCATGGAACGCGAGGCCATGAAGTTCCAGACCGAAGCCACCGGCAATCTCGCGGCGCTGTCGGGCGTTGTGCGTCTTTCGACGCTTGAGGGTTTCGGCAATTTCTTTCTGGCCGACCGCCTGCCGGTTCTGGCGCAATCCTATCCGAGCCTGTTCGTGGAAGTGGTGACGATCCAGCAGATCATGTCGCTTTCGCGCCGCGAGGCGGAACTGTCGATTACGCTGCATATGCCGCGCAACGGGCCTTATCACAGCGAGAAGCTCACATCCTACCGGTTGTTCATCTATGGCCATCGCGACTATCTGGCCCGGCATCCGCCGATCCGCAGCAGGGACGATTTGGCGCGCCATCCCTTCATCGGCTATATCGAGGACATGGTGTTCACGCCCGGCCTTGATTACATGCGCGAGATCCTGCCGGGCCAGCGCTGCACGTATCAAAGCTCCAGCATTCACGCGCAGCTTGTCGCCACGCAGACCGGCTATGGCCTGTGCGTTCTGCCGTTTTTCATAGCCAGCAAGCATCCCGAACTGGTGCCTGTTCTGCCGCACGAAATGCATCTGGAGCGCGAATACTGGATGAGCTGCCACGTGGATGTCATGGCAGCGCCGCGTATCCGGGTCATCAGCGATTTCATGGTTCGCGCCGTGCGGGACTTCTCAGGTGATTTTCTCGGCGAAAGTCTTTTGCCTGCGGTCAGAGATTGACGCCCGTAAAGGCGATAAAACACGCCACGGCGAGAGCGATGCAACCAAACAAAATAATGGATAGACTGAGCGTGTTCATGGTCCCCCTCCACTTTACGCAACGTAAAGTGGGTATGCGGGGCTTCGACGTTCGAGTCCAGCTGGAATATCTGCCAGTCAGACGAAAGTCGTAGGCGCAAAATGAAAGCCCCGGACGAACCGGGGCTTTGGATTATTTCTGCTTGGCGAGGCCTTGTTCCCGCATCTGGCTCAGTGACATTTTTGGCGAAAGCGCTTCGGGATCGATGCGGATCTCGATCAAGGCGGGCTTGCCGGATTGTTCGCAACGCTCGAAAGCGGCTGCAAAATCGGCTGTCGCTTCGACCGTTTCGCCGTGCAGGCCGTATGCCCGGGCGAGGGCTGCGAAATCGGGATTGGCGAGGCCTGTGCCGGAAACGCGGCCCGGATAGGTGCGCTCCTGATGCATGCGGATGGTGCCGTACATGCCGTTATTGACCACGACGAAAATCGCCTTCGCATTATATTGCGCGGCGGTCGCCAGTTCCTGACCGTTCATGAGGAAGCAGCCATCACCGGCAAAGGCCACGACGGTGCGCTCCGGCGCCGCCAGCTTGGCGGACACGGCAGCGGGAACGCCATAGCCCATGGAACCGTTGGTGGGTGCCAACTGGCTGCGATAGGTGCGGTACTGATAAAATCGATGCGGCCAGGCGGAATAGTTGCCAGCCCCATTAGTGATGATGGCATCGGCTGGCAGATGCGCGCGCAGCCATTCCATGATTTCGCCCATCTGCACCGCGCCCGGTATGACCGGCGTTTTCATGTTGTCGCGATAATCGGCATTGGCCGTCTCAGCCCATGCCTTGCTGCGCGGTGCGGCGATGGGGGCAAGCTTTGATGCAGCGCGGGCAAAGGCCGGCATGCTGGCATTGATCGGCAGATCGGCGTGATAGACGCGGCCCAGTTCTTCGGCACCCGGATGGATGTGGATCAGCTTTTGCTGCGGCACCGGAATGCTGACAAGCTCATAGCCCTGCGTGGTCATTTCGCCAAGCCGCGCGCCGACCACCACGAGAAGGTCGCTGTCGCGCACGCGCTGCGCAAGCTTCGGGCTGATCGATGTGCCCATTTCGCCCGCGTAAAGCGGATGGGTGTTGTCGAACATGTCCTGACAGCGGAACGAAGCCGCCACCGGCAGATGCATGTTTTCAGCGAATGTTTGCAGGTCGCGCACAGCTTGCCTGTCCCAACCGCCACCGCCGACGATCATCAGCGGGCGCTCGGCCTTTTCGATCAGTTGCACCATGTCCTGCAACTGGTCCTGACCCGGATGCATTTCGACCTTCTTATAGGCCGGGGCATCGCTGACGGCGGCATAAGATGTCAGCATATCTTCCGGCAGGGCAATCACCACCGGGCCGGGGCGTCCGTTGACGGCGCGATGAAAGGCCTGACTGACCAGTTCAGGAATGCGGGCGGCATCGTCGATCTGCACCACCCATTTGGCCATCTGGCCGAACATGCGGCGGTAATCGACTTCCTGAAAGGCTTCGCGTTCCACCTGATCGCTGGCCACCTGACCAATGAACAGCAGCATCGGTGTCGAATCCTGAAACGCGGTGTGCACGCCGACAGAGGCATTGGTCGCGCCCGGTCCGCGGGTGACAAAGCAGATGCCGGGCTTACCCGTCAGTTTGCCATGGGCGTCGGCCATATAGGCAGCACCGCCTTCCTGACGGCAGACGATCAGTTCGATTTCATCCTGCACATCGTGAAAAGCGTCGAGCGCGGCGAGATAGCTTTCTCCGGGAACGCAGAAAACACGGTCCACGCCGTGAATGCGCAACGCGTCTACCAATATCTGGCCCCCGTTACGCGTATTGGGTTTGCTGGTCATCTGATGCATTTCCTCACTCTCAAAATGCGGACGATTGTTCGTCTCTTGTTTGGATGGCATGCGATCCGTAGGTTACTGACATAACAGCATAGCCCCCGGCGCGAATACAGACTAAACATGATGACCAAAACGGATGATCTCATGTCGGGAGGACAAGATGGCGCAAGCAAACTCTGGCAAGATTCGTGTCGGCATTGGCGGCTGGGCGTTCGAGCCGTGGGATGAAAGCTTTTATCCCGAAAAACTGGCGAAGAAGCGCCAGCTGGAATACGCATCCAGCAAGATGACCTCGATCGAGATCAACTCCACCTATTACGGCCCGCAAAAGCCGACGACTTTCGCCAAATGGCACGACGAAACACCGGAAGGCTTTGTCTTTTCGCTGAAGGCGCCCCGCTTTTCGACCAATCGCCGCGTGCTGGCGGAAGCGGGCGAAAGCATCGAGCGCTTTCTCACCGGCGGCGTGATGGAGCTGAAGGAGAAGCTTGGCGTCGTCAACTGGCAGTTCATGGGCACGAAGAAATTCGATCCCAAGGATTTCGAGGCCTTCCTGAAACTCCTGCCGAAACGTCTCGATGGGCGCGATCTGCGCCATGCGGTGGAAGTGCGCCACGACAGTTTCAATGTGCCGGAATTTACAGCGCTTCTGCGGGAATATGGCGTTGCGGTGGTTATTGCAGGCGATAGCGCATTTCCGCAATTTGCCGATATGACGGCACCTTTCGCCTATCTGCGCATCATGGGCACCAAGGAAAGCGAGCCGCTTGGCTATAGCGAGGCCGAACTCGACCAGTGGGCGAAGCGGGCAAAAGCGATTGCCGAAGGCCAGAAGCCGGACGGGCTGAAAACCGTCACGCCGCCGGTGGCCGATAATATAGCGCGCGATGTCTATCTCTATGTCATCAGCGGCTATAAGGCGCATAATCCGCACGCGGCCATGGCCTTGATTGATCGGCTGAAATGATGCCTCCTGACGGCTGTTGATTTTCATCTGAGTCGTCCGAGTTCCATCATGCCGCATCTCGATCTTCCCGCCCTTCGCGCCTTCGTCGATACTATTCCGCAGAACTATAAGGGGCCGGGCGGTGTCGTCGCCGTCGTCAAGGATGGCGAAGTTGTCATCAGCCATGCGTGGGGCTTTGCCGATCTGCGCACGCGCCAGCCGATGACGGCGCAAACGCGGATGCCGATCTGTTCGGTCAGCAAGCAATTCACCTGCGGCGTGCTTCTCGACAGCGTGGGCGAGCCGGAAGCGCTGGACGATGCGCTTCGCACTTATCTTGCCGATTTCGTGGGTGAACGCCCGCGCGCGCGGGACCTGTGCAACAACCAGTCGGGCCTGCGTGATTACTGGGCGCTAACAGTGCTGTGCGGCGGCGACCCGGAAGGCGTGTTTCTGGCCGAAGATGCCCAGAAACTGCTGCGCGGCCTGAAAACCACGCATTTTGCGCCGGGCAGCCATTATTCCTACTGCAATGGCAATTTCCGCATTCTGGCCGATCTGATCGAAAGCCATACGGGCCGTTCACTGGTCGAGCTTCTGGCAGCGCGGATTTTCCAACCGGCTGGCATGAAGACGGCGGAACTCATTCCCGATACGGCGCTTTTCACCGAATGCACCGGCTATGAGGGCGATACGGTGCGCGGGTTTCTGCCCGCCACCAACCGCATTCACTGGATGGGCGATGCGGGCATTTGCGCCTCGCTGGACGACATGATCGCCTGGGAAAAGTTCATCGACGCGACACGCGATGACGCGAACGGACTTTATCGCCGTTTGAGCGGACCGCAGACGTTCAACGATGGCGCAGCCGCCCCTTATGGCTTCGGCCTGAAATTCGAAGAGGTGGGCGGCAAGCGGCTGACCGGCCATGGCGGCGCTTTACGCGGTTGGCGCTGCCAGCGCTGGCATTGCGCCGATGAGCGGATTTCCACCATCGCCATGTTCAATTTTGAAGGCGGTGCATCCGATCTTGCAGCGAAGCTGATGAAGCTCGCGCTCGGTGTGTCATCGGCGGAATCGCAACCCGTTGAGGCCGATGCGGGCTGGTTCGGCTCATGGTTAGATGCCGAAACCGGTCTGGTGCTGAGCCTTGACGATGCCGGGCGTGGGCGCATGAAGGCGCGTTTTGGAACCAGCCCGGAAGTGATGGATGTGGTGAGCAAGGATGAAGCGCGTTCATCCACGACGGCTATCCGTCGCGAAGGCGATGTGGTCCATCTCACTCGTGCGGATGAAAATCTCTCCCTCACCATGCATCGTGTGACGGGCGAGGCCAAACGTGACATTCTTGGACGTTTCCGCAGTGAGGAGCTTGGCGCAAGTCTTCTTCTCGTGGCCGAAGGTGGCGCGATTTATGGCGCTTTCGAAGGGTTCCTTGGCAAAAGTGACATGTATCCGCTTTATGCGGTCGGTTCCGATGTCTGGCTTTTGCCGGTACAGCGTTCGATGGATGCGCCGTCGCCGGGCGAATGGAAGCTGGTCTTCCGTCGTGATGACAAGGGCGATATTTTCGCAGTTTCGGTCAGCTGCTGGCTGGCGCGGGCTATTGATTATCTGAAGGTTTTCGACTGAACGAGGAAATTCATGAGCGAGCTCAAGGTCAGAACCCGCGAGACGGGAGCGTTTGCCGCAATGCCGGATGGCCGGTTGCCGGTGATCACCACGCCGACGGGCGGCAAGGTCGAGCTTGTGACGAGCGTCAGCCAGCCGGGCTTCAACCCGCTTGATCTACTCTATGCATCAGTCGCCGCCTGCATGGCGCTGAGCGCGCGGATCGCTGCGGGCAAGCTTGGCCTGCGCGAAAAGCTGGGTGATGTCCGTGTCGAGGTCACAGGCGACAAGACGCATGAAAGCCCGTCGCGGATCGAGCGGTTCCATATTGCGTTTCACTTCGACGGCGATCTTTCAGCCGAAGAGAAACAACACATCGCCGAACTGGCTGAGGAAATCTGCACCGTCAGCAATACGTTGCGCAGCAATCCCGCCTTTGACCTGAAGGTCGAGTAGCAAAAAGCCCGGTCGGAACCGGGCTTTTCCTTGAGGTGGTTGGCTATCAGACCGCTTCGTCGTTCGCGGGCTTTTCCCAGAGGTTCACGCCGCCTTCGACCGCATATTTATCGATCTCTTTCAGCTCGTCTGCCGAGAAGGAGAGATTTTCCAGCGCCTTGACGTTTTCGACAATCTGCTCTGGCGAGCTGGCGCCGATCAGCGCCGAGGTCACGCGTGGATCGCGCAGCACCCAGGCCAGCGCCATCTGAGCGAGGCTCTGTCCGCGCTTCTTGGCGATTTCATTGAGACTGCGGGCGCGCTCGATATTGTCATCGCTCAGATGGACCGGACGCAGCGATTTATTGCCCGGCTGGTTGATGCGCGCATCCGCCGGAATGCCGTTGAGGTAGCGATTGGTCAGCAGACCCTGCGCCAGTGGCGTGAAGGCGATGACCCCTGCGCCGACATCGTCGGTGGCCGACAGAAGATCTTTTTCGATCCAGCGGTTGAACAGGTTGTAGGACGGCTGGTGGATCAAGAGCGGCACGTTGCGCGCAGCGAGGATTTTGGCGATTTCGCGTGTCTTGCCTGCAGAATAGGACGAGATGCCGACATAAAGCGCCTTGCCCTGTTCGACCGCGCTTGCAAGCGCGCCAGCCGTTTCTTCCAGCGGCGTATTGGCGTCAAAACGGTGTGAATAGAAAATATCCACATAGTCGAGGCCGAGGCGCGACAGGCTCTGGTCGAGGCTCGCAAGGATCGCCTTGCGCGAACCGCCGCCGCGCCCATAGGGGCCGGACCACATTTCCCAACCGGCCTTGCTGGAAATGATCAGTTCGTCGCGATAACGACCAAGATCGCTTTTCAGGATCTGGCCGAAATTGCGTTCTGCCGAGCCGGGAGGCGGGCCGTAATTATTGGCAAGATCGAAATGGGTGATGCCAAGATCGAAAGCCTTGAAAAGCATTGCCTTTTGACGGTCGAGCGGAATTCCGTCGCCGAAATTGTGCCAGAGGCCAAGCGAAATGGCAGGCAGGACGAGACCACTGCGCCCGACGCGGCGAAAGGTGGCGTTGTCGTAGCGATCGGAAGCGGCGAGATAGGACATGAAAAACCCTGTCGTGCATGAGGTGCGTTCGGTGCACCTTGTAGGAATTGTCGGAAGGAATCAGGTTTCTTTCCGGCGGCAAGTTAAGCTCAAACGAATTATAGGTCGAGGCCGTGGCGGATTTCTTTCAAAATCCGCACGACTCTTCTCCTTCGTCAGATCACGTTGCGGATGCGTTCCACCCCGAGCTTGATGACGCTTTCCATCGCGGCGCGGGCTTTTTGCGGATCGCGGGAGGCGATGGCGTGGGCAATGCGCAGATGATTGGCCGCACATTCGGCGATGCCTTCATGCGATGCAGCGGGAGAAGAGAGCTGGAAGGACACGGCGAGCGCCGCCTCGATCAGCCCGCTGACCGAGCGCATGAACGGATTTCCTGACATGCGGGCGACCGCGAGGTGAAACTCCAGATCGACCTTGGCGATCGTTTCCGGCGTGTGCTGCGGATTGTCGAACTTGGCGGCGAGCGCATAGAGTTCCACGATTTCGTCGCTGGTGGCACGCTCGGCTGCGGCTGCGGCTGCAGCGGGTTCGAGCGCCATGCGCATTTCGGCCAGATGATCGACGAAGACCTCGTCGAAGCCGGCCTCGAAGCGCCATGTCAGGACATCGGGATCGAAGAAGTTCCAGCTGGCATGGCCCAGGACACGGGTGCCGACCTTGGCCTTGGGTTCGATCAGGCGTTTGGCGGCGAGCGTCTTCATCGCCTCGCGCAGGACCGTGCGGGAAACGCCGAAGCGCAGCGACAATTCGTTGTCGCCGGGCAGGATCGAACCTTCGGGAATGGTGCCCGCGACGATGCCGCGCCCGAGTTCCCCCACGACGACAGCGTGGCTGTTATGCCGCTTGCGTCCGGTTATGGCCGTTTCCAGCAATCCCAATTCAGGCCTCCTTCATGCGTTGACGCGCCAGTCTTAAGTCGGAGAACCACAGGAGTCCTCGTTGCAGAGCGATGAACAGGAACAGCAATATACCGATTGCGATTTTCGTCCACCAGGAAGACAGCGTGCCGTCGAAAACAATATAGGTCTGTATCAGCCCCTGTATCAGAATGCCGACAAATGTTCCCGCAACCAGTCCCGCGCCGCCGGTCAGAAGCGTTCCGCCGATGACCACCGATGCGATGGCATCCAGTTCCACGCCCACCGTCGCCAGCGAATAGCCGGACGAGGTATAGAGCGTATAGACGATACCGGCGAGGCCGGAAAGCACGCCCGACATGGTATAGATGCCGATGGTCGTGCGACCGATGGGAACGCCCATCAGTTCCGCCGATTGCTGATTGCCGCCAAGTGCATAGATGTTTGCACCAAAGCGCGTGCGATGGGCAATAATGCTGCCGACGATGAACACGGCCAGCATAAGCATGGCGATGAACGTCAGCCTGCCGCCGCCCGGCAGCCGGAAATAAAGCCCCTGCAACGTGTCGATGAAGGGGTGTGAGATCGGCACCGATTCCGTCGAGATCAGGAAGGCCGCGCCGCGCGCGAGGAACATGCCGGCCAGCGTCGCGACGAAAGGCGGAATGCCGAGATAATGGATCATCATGCCCATCCACGCGCCAAAAAGCGCGGCGATGGCGAGAACAAGCGCGAATGCGAGCAGAGGATGCACGCCGAGTTTACCCACGAGAACCGCGACGAAAACGCTGGTGAAGGCGATGACCGAGCCGACCGAAAGATCAATGCCGCCGGAAATGATCACGAAGGTCATGCCGACCGCGGCAATGCCGAGAAAGGCATTGTCGGTCAGGAGATTGCCGATCACCCGTGTCGACAGCATGTTCGGGAATTGCACTGCGCAGATCGCATAGGCGATCAGGAAAATCGCCACAGTGGTCAGAAAGGGCAGGTTGCGAAGAATTCTCATTGTCCTGCTCCTTGATGAGTGTGTCGGGTGCCGTTGACGGCGGCGCCCTTGCGCTGCGAGCGCAGGAAGCCGATCAGGTTGACGATGGCCGCCGACTGGAAGGTGAGCACCACGATGATGATGCCAGCCTTGATGATGAGGTTGAATTCCGGCGGAAAGCCCGCCATCAGAATGCCGGTATTGATCGACTGGATGATCAGTGCGCCGAGCAGCGAGGCGGTGATCGAAAAGCGTCCGCCATTGAGCGATGTGCCGCCGATGACGACCGCCAGAATGGCGTCGAGTTCAAGCCACAGACCGGCATTGTTGGCGTCCGCGCCACGAATGTCGGCGGTGGCGATCAGGCCTGCCAGGGCTGCGCCAACGCCGGAAACGGCATAGACGCTGAACAGCAGGAACCGCGCCTTGACGCCCGCCAGCATAGCGGCGCGCCGATTGATACCGGTTGCCTCGATCAGGAAACCGAGCGCGCTGGAGCGCACCGCAATGCCGACGACCAGCCCGGCCAAAAGCCAGATCAGCACCGGAATGGGTATGCCGAGAAACGAGCCGGAGCCGAGCGCGGCGAAGGCGTCATTGTTGAAGGTGAGGATGGCGCCTTCGGTGATAAGCTGGGCGATGCCGCGCCCCGCCACCATCAGGATCAAGGTGGCGATGATCGGCTGGATATCGAAGACGGCGACCAGAAAGCCGTTCCACAGCCCACACAACAGGCCGACACCGAGTGCTGCGGGAATGACGACAGCCAGCGGATAGCCCGCAACGATCAGCGATGCGGCGAAAGCGCCGCTGATCGCCATGACGGCGCCGACCGAAAGGTCGATGCCGCGAGTGGCGATCACCAGCGTCATGCCGACGGCCAGAATGGCGACCGGTGCTGCGCGCACCAGAATGTCGATCAGGCTGCCATAGAGGCGACCGTTCTGGAACGAAATGTCGAGAAAGCCGGGCGAGATGACGGTGTTTGCGGCAAGAATCAGAATGAGGGCTGCGAGCTGCGGCGCCAGTCTTTTGAATTTTCTGGATATGCGGGCAATCATGCTGCAGCTTCCTTCTGGCTTGCAGAAGCAGTTTTCGGACCGGTCTCCGCAATGGCGCGCACGATATTGTCGGCGGTGATTTCTTCACCGTGCAATTCGGCGACATGGCGACGGTCCGACAGAACCACCACG
This sequence comes from Ochrobactrum sp. SSR, assembly GCF_030067775.1. Lineage (NCBI taxonomy): Bacteria > Pseudomonadati > Pseudomonadota > Alphaproteobacteria > Hyphomicrobiales > Brucellaceae > Ochrobactrum > Ochrobactrum sp. SSR. Next base: position 14,835 of record NZ_CP125969.1, read on the forward strand.
CGATTGGCGACGGCGGCCAGTTCCTCGAATTCGGATGAGATGATGACGAGCGCCATGCCTTGTCCGCAGAGTTCGCCGATGAGTTTCAGGATTTCGGCATGCGCCCCGATGTCAATGCCGCGTGTCGGTTCATCGAGAATCAGCAGGCGGGGATCGGTGGCGAGCCAGCGCGCCAGAATGGCCTTTTGCTGGTTGCCGCCGGATAGAAACTTGATCGGCTTGTGCGGATCGGGCGGACGGATATCGAGCGCCTTGATGTAGCGGTCCGCGAGCGCGGCTTTTTCGCGCGAGGACAGCGGCTTCGACCAGCCGCGTTTGCCTTGCACGGCAAGCGCGATATTTTCCGCCACCGAAAAATCGCCGATGATGCCATCGGTCTTGCGCTCTTCCGGACAGAAGGCGAAGCGCTCTGAAATGGCGGCAACGGGCGAGGGCAGCTTGATCTCCTTGCCATCGACGGTGAGCTGGCCGCTATCGGCTTCATCAACGCCGAACATGAGAAGCGCGGTCTCGGTGCGGCCCGAACCGAGCAAGCCTGCAATGCCCACAGCTTCGCCGGGCTTGATGGCGAGATCGAATGGCGCAACGCTGCCTTTCTTGCCGTAGCCTGCAAAGCGGATCGGCGCGACCGTGTCGTCGCTGACCTCCTCGGTCAGCTGACGGCGCACGGTTTCCTGCAACTGGTGGCCGAGCATCATGGAAATGAGATCGGTGCGCGGCAGTTCCGACAGGTTGCGGCTGCCGACCAGACGGCCATTGCGCAGTACGGTGGCGCAATCGGCAATCGCATAGACCTGATCCAGAAAATGCGTGATGACGATGATGCCGAGTCCTTCGGCCTTCAACTGGCGCAGAACCGTGAACAGCATTTCGACTTCGCGCGCATCAAGGCTGGCGGTCGGCTCGTCAAGGACAAGCACTTTGCCCGACAGATCGACGGCGCGCGCAATCGCGATGATCTGGCGTATGGCCACGGAATAGGCCGACAGCGGCGCGCTGACGTCGATGTCGAGACCATAACGCGCGAGGAGCGCCGTTGTGTCCTTTTCCATGCGCCGACGATCCACGAAGCCGAAGCGGCGCGGCTGGCGACCGAGAAAGACATTTTCGGCGACGGTGAGGTTTTCCAGCAGGTTTACCTCTTGATAGACGGTGCCGATGCCGAGCGTCTGCGCTTCCGCTACGGAGGCAGGCGCAATGGGCTGGCCGTCAAGCAGGATCGACCCGTCAAAGCCATGATAGGCGCCGGTCAATATCTTGATGAGGGTGGATTTGCCCGCACCGTTTTCACCAAGCAAGGCATGGATTTCGCCGCGTTTGAGCGCGAAATCGACATGGTCAAGTGCGGTGACGCCCAGAAAGGATTTGGTGATCGAGCGAGCTTCGAGAAGCGGTATAACCGACGCCGGTTGAGCGCCTGTTTCGGGGCGAGCCATGGCAGTCTTCCGTTTGCGAATTGCAACGATACCCTTCGCCAAAACGGGCCGAAGGGAAACCGGGCCGCCGAAAGCTGGCGGCCCGAATGACACGAAGATTAGTAGCCGAGGCCCTTCTTGGCTTCGTATACGGCCTTCGGATCGTCAGCCTGTGTGTAGAGCTTGGATTCCGTCTGGATCCACTTCGGCGGAACGGTGCCCTTATCCTTGAACGCCTCGATGGCGTCGAAAGCCGGACCGGCCATGTTCGGCGTGAGTTCCACGGTGGCATTGGCTTCGCCATTGGCCATGGCCTGGAAGATATCCGGCACGGAATCGATCGACACGATCTTGATGTCGGTGCCCGGCTTCAGACCGGCTTCCTTGATGGCCTGAATGGCGCCGACGGCCATGTCGTCATTATGGGCATAGACTGCGCAGATATTCTTGCCGCCGCCTTCAGCCTTGATGAAGCTTTCCATGACTTCCTTGCCCTTGGTGCGGGTGAAGTCACCGGTCTGCGAACGGGAAATCTTGATGTTGTCGTGACCCTTGATCGCTTCCTCAAAGCCCTTCTTGCGGTTGATCGCAGGCGACGAACCGGTCGTGCCCTGAAGTTCGACCACATTGCAGGACTTGTCGCCGATATCCTTCACCAGCCAGTCACCGGCAACCTTGCCTTCATGGACCTGATCGGAGGTCACGGCGGTGAGATAGAGATCTTCCGGCGAATCAATCTGGCGGTCGAGCAGGACGACAGGAATTTCAGCTTCCTTGGCTTCCTTGAGGACCGCGTCCCAGCCGGTGGAGACGACCGGGGCGATCAGGATCGCATCGACGCCCTGTGCGATGAAGCCGCGCACGGCCTTGATCTGGTTTTCCTGCTTCTGCTGGGCATCGGCGAATTTCAGCGTATAGCCGCGCTTTTCAGCTTCCTGCTTGGTCAGGGCGGTTTCTGCGGCGCGCCAGCCCGATTCCGAACCGATCTGCGAGAAACCGACAGTCAGCGATGCGGCGGATGCGCTTGAAATCAGTGCGAGCGAAAATGCGGCTGACAGAGCCGCGAGACTGCGTTTCATAATATTTCCTCCCAATAAGGCCCTCCCGGCCTTGAGGGATATGAAGCATATAATATTACTTTATGGCAAGCACCTTTGAAGAAAATTGCGCGATAATCGCCTGCGACAAACAGGCATTTTGATTATTAGAATATTAAAATCAATGAGTTGAATCTTGTGGAGGGTGTTGAAGACTGCAAGCCTGTGTATGTGGGGTCTTCGCTTGCTTGACAAAGGCGGCCTTGGCAAAATAGTCATATTAATAAGGTGAGCCGTCGCAAGGCATGAAAGTGTTTTCAAACGGCCGGTATGGAGTTTCCGCGATTCGTCGCGGTCTGGGAGGTTTAATGTTACGTCTGGTACAGTTCCGCGATGCGGGCGGTGAAACGCGTGTGGCTGCATGCGGTGATGAGGGTGCGGCCCATATCGTCAAAGGCGCTTCGACGACCTATGAACTGGCCTGGGCGGCAATTGGCGCGGGAATCAGCCTTGCAGAGCAGGTGGAGCGCAATGGCAAGGGCGAAGCCGTCGATATCGACGCCGCTCTGGCTGCGGGCCGCGTGGGCCTGCCGATCACCCATTCCGATCCAGCACATCTGATCGTTGCAGGCACGGGCCTCACGCATCTTGGTTCTGCTGATGGTCGCGACAAGATGCACAAGGCTGCGCAGGCTGCCGAAAAGCCGACCGATTCGATGCGCATGTTCCTGATGGGCGTCGAGGGCGGCAAGCCGAAGTCCGGTCAGACGGGCGTGCAGCCGGAATGGTTCTACAAGGGTGACGGTTCTGCGCTCGTCGCCACCGGTGGCGAACTGGTTTCGCCTTCCTTCGCGGAAGATGGTGGCGAAGAGCCGGAACTGGCGGGCATTTATCTGATAGGCCCGAATGGTCAGCCGCATCGTATCGGCTTCTGCCTTGCCAATGAATTTTCCGACCATGTGACCGAAAAGCAGAATTATCTCTGGCTTGCCCATTCCAAGCTGCGTCAGGCATCGCTTGGACCGGAGCTTTATGTGGGCGCACTGCCGGATCATGTCGAAGGCGTTTCGCGCATTCGCCGCGGCAATGACGTGATCTTCGAAAAGCCGTTCCTGTCCGGCGAAGCGAACATGTCGCACACAATAGCCAATCTTGAACATCACCATTTCAAATATGAGCTGTTCCGCCGCCCGGGCGATATTCACGTGCATTTCTTCGGCACGGCGACCCTGTCCTTCTCGGAAGGCGTGAAGACGCAGACCGGCGACCAGTTCGAAATTTCCGCCAAGCCGTTCCGTTATCCGCTGGTCAACAAGCTGGCTCAGGCGACGGCCAAAGACGTTGCCGTGAAAGCGCTTTGAACATGGCTATCCAATCCAACATCGCCTTAGCAATCGTCGGTCTCGGCAAGATCGCGCGCGACCAGCATCTGCCGTCCATCGAGGCGGTGGATGGTATCGCGCTTGCCGCTGTCGCCAGCCGCAATGCCGGACTGGATAGCGTGCCGTCGTTCAACGATATCGAGCAGTTGCTGGCATCCGACGTGGCCATCGATGCCGTGTCGTTGTGCACGCCGCCGCAGGGTCGCTTCGCCCAAGCCTATGCCGCTTTGAAAGCGCGCAAGCATGTGATGCTGGAAAAGCCGCCCGGCGCGACCATTTCCGAGGTGCAGGCGCTGGACCGTCTGGCCAAGGCGGAAGGGTTGTCGCTTTACACCACCTGGCATTCGCGCGAGGCGGCTGCGGTGGAACCGGCCCGCGAGTTTCTCAAAGATGCCGTGATCCGTTCGGTTGCCGTTGCGTGGAAGGAAGACGTGCGCCATTGGCATCCCGGCCAGCAATGGATCTGGGAGCCGGGCGGGCTCGGTGTATTCGATCCGGGCATCAATGCGCTGTCCATCGTGACGCATATTCTGCCGGAACGCTTTTTCCTCACGCAGTCGGACCTCTATTTCCCGGAAAATCGCGCCGCGCCGATAGCGGCTGACCTTCAGTTCCAGACGGAAAGCGGCATCCCGGTTTCGTTTGAGCTGGATTGGCGCCAGACTGGCCCGCAGACCTGGGATATTCGCGTCGAAACCGACAAGGGTACGCTTCAGCTCAGCCATGGCGGCAGTCGCCTGACTATTGCTGGCGATGAAAAAATGGCTGAGCCGGACCGCGAATATCAGCGCCTTTACAAGCATTTTGTGCAATTGATCGGTGAGGGGCGTTCGGATGTCGATCTCGCTCCCCTGACTCATGTGGCCGATGCGTTCCTGTTCGGAAAGCGCCACGCGGTCGAAGCATTTGTAGATTAGGAAACGGGGTCGTTCGCGGCCTCTTACCCAGCAGGACAAAGACATGAACAAGCCCGTCACTCCGAAAACGCCAAAGTTCCGCTCGAGTGCATGGTTCGACAATCCGGACAATGTCGATATGACGGCGCTCTATCTTGAGCGCTACATGAATTATGGCTTGAGCCAGGAAGAATTGCAGTCGGGCCGCCCGATCATCGGCATCGCGCAGACGGGTTCGGACCTGTCGCCCTGCAACCGTCACCATCTGGAACTGGCCAACCGCGTCCGCGAAGGCGTGCGTGAGGCGGGCGGCATCGTCATCGAATTCCCGGTGCATCCGATTCAGGAAACCGGCAAGCGTCCGACCGCCGGTCTCGATCGCAACCTTGCCTATCTCGGCCTCGTGGAAGTGCTTTACGGCTATCCGCTCGACGGCGTCGTTCTGACAATTGGCTGCGACAAGACCACGCCTGCCTGTCTTATGGCTGCGGCGACGGTCAATATTCCGGCGATTGCGCTTTCGGTCGGCCCGATGCTGAACGGATGGTTCCGTGGCGAGCGCACCGGTTCGGGCACCATCGTCTGGAAGGCGCGCGAATTGCTGGCCAAGGGCGAGATCGATTATCAGGGCTTTGTGAAGCTGGTTGCGTCCTCGGCCCCCTCCACCGGCTATTGCAACACGATGGGCACGGCCACGACCATGAACTCTCTGGCCGAAGCGCTCGGCATGCAGCTTCCGGGTTCCGCCGCCATTCCGGCACCTTACCGCGACCGGCAGGAAGTGGCCTATCTGACGGGCCGCCGTATCGTCGAAATGGTCTATGAAGACCTCAAGCCGTCGGATGTTCTGACCAAGGATGCGTTTGTGAACGCGATCCGCGTGAATTCCGCCATTGGCGGTTCGACCAATGCGCCGATCCATCTGAACGCACTCGCCCGCCATGTCGGCGTTGAGCTGACCGTGGACGACTGGCAGAAATATGGCGAGGAAATTCCGCTTCTGGTCAATCTCCAGCCAGCCGGTGAATATCTCGGTGAAGATTATTACCATGCCGGTGGTGTGCCAGCAGTCGTCAACCAGCTGATGGGGCAGGGCCTCATCAACGAGGATGCGCTGACCGTCAACGGCAAGACCATCGGTGAAAACTGCAAGAACGCCACCATTGAAGACAGCAATGTCATCAAGACCTATGACCAGCCGCTGAAGAAACATGCCGGTTTCCGCGTGCTGCGCGGCAATCTGTTCTCGTCTGCGATCATGAAGCTCAGCGTTATTTCGGACGAATTCCGCAATCGCTACCTTTCCGACAGCAAGGACCCGAATGCCTTTGAAGGCAAGGCGGTCGTTTTCGACGGACCGGAGGATTATCATCATCGCATCGACGATCCGTCACTGGAAATCGACGAGCATACGGTTTTGTTCATGCGCGGCGCTGGCCCGATCGGCTATCCGGGCGCTGCGGAAGTCGTCAATATGCGCGCACCGGATTACCTCTTGAAGAAGGGTATCAGCTCGCTGCCATGCATCGGCGACGGTCGCCAGTCGGGTACGTCGGGTTCGCCGTCGATCCTCAATGCTTCGCCGGAAGCGGCGGCTGGCGGCGGTCTGGCCATCTTGCGCACCGGCGACCGCGTGCGCATCGATCTCGGTCGCGGTACGGCGGATATCCTGATCTCGGATGAGGAACTGGCCGAACGCCGCAAGGCTCTGGAAGCCGCTGGCGGCTACAAATATCCGGAAAGCCAGACGCCTTGGCAGGAAATCCAGCGTGCCGTCGTCGGCCAGATGGAAACGGGCGCGGTTCTGGAAAACGCGATCAAGTATCAGGACATCGCGCATACGCGTGGCCTGCCGCGCGACAACCACTAAGGCTTGTTCGGATGGCTCTCGATAAAAAGCCGTTTGCAGCCGTCGCCGACTGGGGCACAACCCGGTTGCGGCTCTGGACGCTGGATGCGGACGGTGCCGTGCTGGGCGAAAGCCGCGGCGATGACGGTCTGCTGCGGGCGAAGGAAGCCGGTTTCGAGCCAACGCTTGAACGGCATCTGGCTACGCTCAGTGCGCCCGACGATCTGCCTGTGGTGATCTGCGGCATGGCCGGATCGCGCACCGGCTGGATCGAAGCGCCCTATATGAGCCTGCCTGCCGGGCTGGACGGCATCGTCAGGGCTGCGGTGCGCGTGCCTGCGCGCCGTCATGTCATCATGCTGCCGGGCGTTGCGCGGCGGGATGAGGCGGCGCCGGACGTGATGCGCGGCGAGGAAACAAAACTGCTCGGCCTCGTGCATCGCGGCACGCGTGATGCGGTGGTCGTCATGCCCGGCACCCACGCCAAATGGGTGCGGATCGCCGATGGTGGTCTTGCCGATTACCGGACTTTCATGACGGGCGAATTGTTCGCGCTTTTGAAAGACAAGTCGGTGCTGGCCGGGGCGCTGGAAGGTGCAGGCGCGGTTGACCCGCACGGCGCGGCTTTCGCGGCAGGTGTGAAGGCCTCGCTCGAAACGCCTGAACTGATCGCCAATGCGCTGTTTTCGGTTCGCGCGGGCTGGCTTGTGCATGACCGCAAGCCGACCGACCAGCTGGCGCGGCTTTCCGGCCTGTTGATCGGGCTGGAAGTTGCAGGCGGACGCACGCTTTATGGCAAGCCGCAGCAGGTGCTGCTTTTGTCCGATGGCATGATGGGTGCGCTTTATGCCAGCGCGCTTGACATTGCCGGGCTGGCCGTCAAGCGCATCGAGGCGGACGAACTGGTGCGCGACGGTCTGTTCATGGCGGCAAGACACGCTTTTGCGGGAGTTTTACAATGAGCGCGCGTGTTGCATGGCCAAAGCTGCGCTATCCGCTGGTCGCGATCCTGCGCGGCATTCGTACCGAAGAAACCGAAGCAATCGTCGAAGCGCTGATTGAGACGGGTTTTGAAGCCATCGAAATCCCGCTCAATTCGCCGGACCCGTTCGTGTCGATTGGCAAGGCTGCAAAGCTTGCACCGGCCAATGTGCTGATCGGTGCGGGCACTGTGTTGAGCGTCGAGGATGTGGACCGGCTGCACGATGTTGGCGGCAGGCTGATGGTCAGCCCCAATGTCGAGCCGGACGTCATTCGCCGCGCAAGCGGCCATGGCATGGTGACGATGCCGGGCGTGTTCACACCGACGGAAGCCTTTTCGGCAATCCGCGCAGGCGCATCGGCACTGAAATTTTTCCCGGCCAGCGTGCTGGGCGCAGATGGGATCAAGGCGGTTTCCGCCGTCTTGCCGAAGGATGTTCCGCTTGGCGCTGTGGGCGGCGTTTCGGAAAGCGATTTCGCAACCTATGTCGCGGCTGGCGTGAGCTGCTTCGGCCTTGGATCGAGCCTTTACAAGGCTGGTTTCACCGTGGCCGATGTGCGCGAGCGCGCCCGGCGCGCTGTGGCTGCATGGGAGGCAGTTGCGGGCTGAAGGAGGCGCGCAATTTGTTAGGGTTTAGGCATTTTTGAAGAGGGGTTAAACCCTTGTTCAGAAATGGACTTGGAGGCATTCCGCAATCTGCAGGCCAACAATTTGGGCGGGGCGCGGGAGTTTGGGAGAACGGCAGGTTTCGAGGCGAAGCCTGTCCCAATTTTTGGGAGTGTAACAATGGCAGGTATGAAAACTCTAACCCTGGCAGTCGCGATGGCCGCGCTTGCCTTCACGGGCATGGCCCGCGCCGAAGACAAGGGTCTTGTGGCGGTTGCCATGCCAACGAAGTCGTCGGCGCGCTGGATCGCCGATGGCGACAACATGGTCAAGGTTCTGAAGGAACGCGGTTATCAGACCGACCTTCAATATGCTGAAGATGATGTGCCGAACCAGCTGGCGCAGATCGAAAACATGGTGACCAAGGGCGCCAAGGTTCTCGTCGTTGCGTCCATCGACGGCACCACGCTGTCCGACGTGCTGGCCAAGGCGCACGACGCAGGCATCAAGGTTATCGCCTATGACCGTCTGATCCGTGACACGCCGAATGTCGATTACTATGCGACCTTCGACAATTTCCAGGTCGGCGTGTTGCAGGCACAGTCGATTGAAAAGGCACTCGACCTGAAGAACAAGCCGGGCCCGTTCAATATCGAACTCTTCGGCGGCTCGCCTGACGATAACAATGCCTACTTCTTCTACAATGGCGCAATGTCCGTGTTCCAGCCTTACATCGACAGCGGCAAGGTTGTGGTCGCCAGCGGCCAGACCGGCATGGACAAGGTTGCAACGCTGCGCTGGGACGGCGCAACGGCTCAGGCCCGTATGGACTCCATCCTGTCCGCTTTCTATTCGGACAAGCGCGTCGATGCAGTTCTGTCGCCTTATGACGGCATCTCCATCGGCATCCTGTCGTCGCTGAAGGGCGTCGGCTATGGCAGCGGCGACATGCCGATGCCGATCGTTTCCGGTCAGGACGCCGAAGTGCCTTCGGTCAAGTCGATCCTCGCCGGTGAACAGACCGCGACGATCTTCAAGGACACCCGCGAACTGGCCAAGGTCACGGTCGATATGGTCGATGCGCTGATGAGCGGCAAGGAACCGGAAGTCAACGACACCAAGACCTATAACAATGGCGTCAAGGTTGTCCCGGCCTACCTGCTCAAGCCGGTGATCGTCGACAAGTCGAACTGGAAAGAAGTCCTGATCGACAGCGGTTACTACAAGGAAGACCAGATCAAGTAATCTGGTCCTGACAGGGCGTGTCGGCGTGCCGTCCAGCACGCCCGACACCGCCCCTTGCATATGCGCGGTTTCGGGCCGAAAATCCGGTAGTTTTCCGGCTTCGTCCGAAACAGCATCGAATTTCTGTAATGCCATTGCCTCAATCCCAGGCTTACCTCAGTTTTGAACTGGGGTAGGCTGCTAGATTGACAGCGTTGTCTTTTTTAGGCTGTGCTTTGAAAGAAGGCTTTCGCCTGTGCGCAATGGCATTCGGAAAACCTGTGGCATCGCGTGAAGCAACCGGAACGGTTCTTCGGATGGGCAGGTTCAACAGGGTTTGGAGCGTCGTGGTCAGCACCCGGAGGGATGCGGGGCGCTCTATCGGGAGTGAGCGATGAATGTAGCCAATCCTGTCCCGCTTGAGGAGCAGGGCGGCCAGCTGAATGCGGCTGGCAAACCTATTCTTGAAATGCGCGGCATCAGCAAATCCTTCGGGGTCGTGAAGGCGTTGAGCGACGTCAATTTCACGGTCATGCCGGGGGAGATTCACGCATTTGTCGGCGAAAACGGCGCGGGCAAATCCACACTCATGAAGGTGCTGTCGGGCGTTTATCCGCATGGCAGCTATGAAGGCTCGATTTTCTTCGACGGGGAAGAACGACAGTTTCGCGACATCAACGATTCCGAAGCGCTCGGCATTGTCATCATCCATCAGGAACTGGCGCTGATCCCACTGATGTCGATTGCGGAAAATATTTTTCTGGTCAATCCACCGGCCAGCCATGGCGTCATCGACCGCAGTGCGGTGCATATGCGCACGCGGGAACTTTTGAAAAAGGTTGGCTTGTCGGAATCGCCCGACACGCTGATCACCGATATCGGCGTCGGCAAGCAGCAGCTGGTGGAAATCGCCAAGGCGCTGTCGAAGCGCGTACGCTTGCTGATCCTCGACGAGCCGACGGCCAGCCTGAACGAGACGGACAGTGCAGCGCTTCTGACGCTCCTGAAAGAGTTTCGCGCGCAAGGCATCACGTCGATCCTGATTTCGCACAAGCTCAATGAAATTCGCGAAGTCGCCGACAAGATCACCGTGCTGCGCGACGGCAAAGCCGTGGCGACGCTCGATTGTCATGCAGGCGAGGTCGAGGAAGACGATATCATCCGCAAGATGGTCGATCGTGATCTGGAAAGTCGCTATCCGAAGCGCGAGCCGAAGATCGGCGATGTGATTATGGAGGTCGACAACTGGTCGGTCTATCATCCGCTGCATCCGGAGCGCCATTCGGTCAAGAACGTGTCGTTCCAGGTCAAGGCGGGCGAAATCGTCGGCATTGCAGGCCTGATGGGCGCGGGCCGCACCGAATTCGCCATGAGCCTGTTCGGGCGCTCCTGGGGCACGAATATCACCGGCGAGGCCCGCATCAATGGCAAGGCTGCGGATATTTCCACGGTGGCGCGGGCGATCAAGTCCGGGCTTGCCTATGTGACCGAGGATCGCAAGAAGCTCGGCCTCGTACTGGGCGAAAACATTTCGCGCAACATATCGCTGGCTAATCTGCGCGGTGTCAGCCCGAAGGGCGTCATCGACGATATTCGCGAAATGAAGGTTGCCGGTGATTATCGCAATCAGATGAGCATCCGCAGCCACAACGTCTTTCAGCAGACGGGCACGCTTTCCGGCGGCAACCAGCAGAAGGTGGTGCTGTCGAAATGGCTGTTCACCGGGCCGGATGTGCTCATCCTCGACGAACCGACGCGCGGCATCGATGTCGGCGCGAAATACGACATTTACACCATCATCAATTCACTGGCGGAGAGCGGCAAGGGCGTGGTCGTCATTTCTTCGGAAATGCCGGAACTGATCGGCATCTGCGACCGCATCGTCGTCATGCATGAAGGCGCTTTCGTCGGCGAAGTCGCCGGCGAGGAAGCCACGCAGGAAAACATCATGCGCGCCATCATGCGGAACAAGGGAAAACGGCAATGAGCGAGACTATCATCGGAAGCAACCAGACCAGTAGTGTGGGGCGTTATCTCAAGAACAATCTGCGCGAATCCGGGATGCTGCTCTCGCTCGTCGCGATCATGATCTTCTTCCAGATCGTCACCGGCGGCGTGCTGATGAAGCCGCTGAACCTGACCAATCTGGTGTTGCAGAACAGCTATATCGTCATCATGGCGCTCGGCATGCTGCTCATCATCGTGACCGGCCATATCGACCTGTCGGTCGGTTCGGTGTGCGGTTTCATCGGCGCGCTGGCCGCGGTGATGATGGTGAAATGGGGCGTGCCTTTCCCGATTGCCGCCATTCTCTGCCTGCTGGTCGGTGGGCTGATCGGCGCGTTGCAGGGTTTCTGGGTCGCCTATTTCAACATACCGTCCTTCATCGTCACACTGGCGGGCATGCTGGTGTTCAAGGGCCTGATGCTGGCCGTGCTCGGCGGCCAGTCGGTCGGTCCGTTCCCGGTCGTGTTCCAGAAACTTTCCTCGGGCTTCATTCCTGAAATCATCGGCACCACCGCGGGCGGCGTCTATCTCACCTCGCTGATCATCGGCGTGCTTCTGGCCGGTTTCATGATCTGGCAGAATGCCAAGTCCCGTGCGCGCCATATCGCCCATGAGGTGGAAACGGAGCCGTTCAGCCTGTTCGTCATCAAGAACATCCTGTTCTTCGCAGCGATTGCCTATCTGTCGCTCTTGATCTCCATGCATCGCGGCCTGCCGAACGTGCTGATCATCATGGCGGTGCTGATTGCAGCCTATGCGTTCCTCACCAACCGCACGGTGATCGGTCGCCAAATCTATGCGGTCGGCGGCAACCGCCATGCGGCCAAGCTCTCCGGTGTGAAGACCGAACGGCTGACCTTCCTTGCCTTCGTCAATATGGGCGTGCTGGCGGCCCTAGCCGGTCTGGTTTTCGCAGCGCGTCTCAATACGGCAACACCCAAGGCCGGTATCGGTTTCGAACTGGACGTGATCGCGGCCTGCTTCATCGGCGGCGCATCGGCCTATGGCGGTGTCGGTCGCGTGACGGGTGCGGTGATCGGCGCGCTGATCATGGGCGTGATGAACAACGGCATGTCGATCCTCGGCATCGGCATCGACTATCAGCAGGTCATCAAGGGGATCGTGCTGCTGGGTGCCGTCTGCATCGACGTCTACAACCAGAAGCGTTGATATTTCGGCTCTGGCGGCCTGCAAATGGCGTTGTTTTGCGCTTCCGGTGCTCACGTACCTTTAAGTACGCTGCGCGCCGGTTCTCAAACTCCACCATTTTCGGCTCGCCATAACCAAAATACGCCTGATGTTTCGCCTTTGCGGGGGCTGGCGAAGCTCGAAACCGCGCCGGAAGCAATTCCGGCGCGGTTTTGTTTTGAGCGCGACGCATGTCCCTCATCCTGAGGTGCGGAGCGAAGCGAAGCATCATCCTGAGCTTGTCGAAGGGTCGAAGCACGAGGGCAGGCGCTGTGGGTTTTCCCTCAGCCCTTCGATCCTTCGACAAGCTCAGGATGAGGAGGGAGGGAAAATGGGTGCGTCACAACTCAGATCGCGGTGCGGCGTGCGTGGTTGAGATAGATCTCGCGCAGGCGCTGGGCGACCGGGCCGGGCTTGCCGGTGCCAATAGTCTTCTCGTCGATCACGGTGATCGGCGTGACGAAAGTACCTGCGCTGGTGAGAAAAGCTTCCTTGGCCGCATAGGCTTCATCGATGGTGAAGAGGCGCTCTTCCAGCTTCATGCCGGTCTCGGCGATCAGTTGCAGCAGCGACAGGCGCGTGCAGCCGGGCAGGATGGCATTGCTGTTGGGGCGTGTGACGACGACATCATCCTCGGTCACGATATAGGCGGTGGACGATGCGCCTTCGGTGACATAGCCGTCCTCGATCATCCAGGCTTCGTCGCAACCGGCATTTTTGGCGATTTCCTTGGCGAGCGCTTGCGGCAGCAGGCACACCGTCTTGATATCGCGGCGCTTCCAGCGCAGGTCGCCCAGCGAGAGTACGCGCGCGCCGGTTTTCAGCGCAGGCTTGTCGAGCAGGTTCGCTGCCTGCGTGAACAGGACCACCGACGGTTTCAGGTCCTTGCCCGGCACGAAATCGCGGTCGCGACCATCGCCACGGGTGATCTGGAGATAGACCATGCCTTCGGTCAGACTGTTGCGGCGCACCAGTTCGCGCTCGATGGCGACGATTTCGTCTTCGCTCAACGGCATCGGAATGCCGATTTCGCCGGTGGAGCGGCGCAGGCGCGTCATATGCGGGCCGCTGTCAATCAGCTTGCCCTCCAGCACGGCGGTCACTTCATAAATGCCGTCGCCGAAGAGAAAACCCCGGTCGAAGATGGAAATGCGGGCATCGCGCGCGGCAACATAGTCACCGTTGACGTAGACAATACGGTTCTCGAGGTCTTCTGCTGAAACGGCCATTTGGGTTTGTCCTGAAAAGAAAGGGCCGCGACGGATGTCGCAGCCCTTTCATAGAGCATTTCCAGCAAAAGTGCGAAGCGGTTTTGCGTAGGATAATGCGTGAAAACAAATGGATAGAGCAGTTCCGACGTTTCCGTAAAATAGAAACGGCTCTATCCACCCGATATTCTCAAGAAACCGTTATTTTCAGGCAGCCTGTCTGGCTGCTTCAATGGCTTCGCTGCGGATTTCTTCCGTCAGTTTCAGGCGCAGTTCGGAAAATTCCGGGCTTGCCTTGATGTGGTAGGAACGCGGATGCGCGATATCGACCGGCGTGATCGATTTGATCTTGCCCGGCCGCGCCGTCATCGTGACCACGCGCGTGGCCATGAAGATCGCCTCTTCAATATCGTGGGTGACGAAGAGCACTGTCTTCTGCTCGCGTTCCCAGATGCCGAGCAGCAATTCCTGCATCAGACCGCGCGTCTGGTTGTCGAGTGCGCCAAACGGCTCGTCGAGCAACAGGATTTTCGGATCATTGGCCAACGCGCGGGCAATGGCTGTGCGCTGCTGCATGCCGCCCGAAAGCTGTTTCGGCCAGTGATTTTCAAAGCCGCGCAGCCCCACCTTGTCGATATAGCTATCGACGATTTCGCGGGCCTCCTTTTCCGGCGTACCCTTTTCGCGCAGGCCGAAGCCGACATTCTGGCGGATGGTGAGCCATGGAAACAGCGTATAGGACTGGAACACCATGCCGCGATCAGCACCCGGTCCGGTAACTGGCTTGCCTTCCAGCGTCACCGTGCCCGTCGTCGGCTTGTCGAGACCGGCGATGATGCGCAGAAGCGTTGACTTGCCGCAGCCCGAAGGGCCGAGAATGGTGACGAAGTCGTTCTTCGGAATGATGAGATCGGTTGCCTGTAGCGCCAGCGTCGGCTTACCGCCGTGCACGCCGGGGAAGGTACGGCTGACGCCCTTAACAACCAGTTTCTGATCGGTCTTGGGAGCCATTACGCGAACCTCCATGCAAAGAGCCAGCGGTTGAAATATTTGAAGGCAAGGTCGGAAATCAGGCCGATCACACCGATGACGATGATGCCGAAAATGATCTGGCCGGTGGCCATCAGCGCCTGACTGTTGATGATCATATAACCGATGCCCGACGATGCGCCGATGAGTTCGGCGACGATCACATAGGTCCACGCCCAGCCGAGCACGAGGCGCAGCGTTTCGGCAATGTCCGGAGCGCTGGCAGGCATAAGCACGCGGCGGATGATGCCGCTGTTCGATGCGCCAAGCGTATAGGCGGCCTCGACCAGATCGCGGCGGGTATTGGCGACGGTGACCGCGATCATGAGGATGATCTGGAACACCGCGCCGATGAAGATGACAAGCAGCTTTTGCGTTTCGCCGATGCCGGACCACAGGATCAAGAGCGGCACGAAAGCTGAAGCCGGCAGATAGCGCGCAAAGGAGACGAAAGGCTCCAGCAGCGCTTCGATGGGCTTATAGGCGCCCATGGCGACACCGAGCGGGATGGCCACGATGCTTGCAAGCACGAAGCCGCCCAGCACGCGCCAGACCGTCATGCCGATATCGGACAGGAAGCCCTGATTGGCAATGAGGTCATAGCCGTCTTTCATCATGGTGATGGGATCGGCGAGGAAGGTTGAGGAGACGAAGCCGCCAAGCGTGGCGATGCCCCAGAACACAAAAAATAGAATGAAAAACAGGATGCCCAGTAAGATCCGGGTCGTGTTGCCTATCGGCTGCAAAGGCTGCATGACATTGTCCGTTCAGTCGCGCGCCCGTCTTCACAGGAAGACGGAAGGGGAGAGGTCGGTCCGGGCGTCGCCGCCCGGAACTGTTGCAGAAACCGATCTTACTTGATGAAGCTCGTATCCACGATGTCATCGAGGTTCGGCTTCGACTTGATCACGCCAGCCTGCAACAGCAGATCAGCCGCTTCGGCGGAGAATGCCTTGAAATCGCCTTCGAAGAACTTGTGATTGGCGGCCTTGTCCTGCCAGCGCAGATATTCGGCAGAAGCACCGAATTCCTTGCCCGACTGCTTCACGTCCTTGCCCATGATTTCATAGGCCTTGTCCTTGTCGGCAGCGATCAGCTCCAGCGCTTCGAAATAGCTGTCGGCAAGCGCCTTGGCAGCTTCCGGGTTCTTTTCGAGGAAGGCAGGCGTGCAGCCAACCGTATCCGTCACAGCCGGATAGTCGAGCGTGGTGGCGAGAATCTTGCCCTTGTCGGGCGCAGCGCGCACGGTCGAGAGATAAGGTTCATAGGTCATGGCGGCGTCATTCTGGCCAGCCACGAATGCCTGTGCTGCCGGTCCCGGCTCCATGTTGACGACCTTCACATCCTTGGTGGTCATGCCGTTTTTGGCGAGCATGAAGGCCAGCAGGAAGTAAGGCGAGGTGCCCGGTGCGGAAGCGGCAATGGTCTTGCCCTTCAGATCGGCGAAGGAATTGACGTCGGCGCGCACGGCAATGCCGTCGGCACCGTAGGACTTGTCCATCTGAAAAATCTGCTTGGACTTCACGCCAGCCGCGTTCCAGACAATCCAGGTTTCAACGGTGGTGGCGGCGCACTGAATGTCACCCGATGCCAGCGCCAGATGGCGGCTTGCCTGCGGAATCTTGTTCAGCGTGACGTCCAGTCCGTGCTTCTTGAAAATGCCCGCTTCCTTGGCGAGCGTCAGCGGGCCAAAACCCGTCCAGCCCGAAAAGCCGATGGAAACGGCAGTCTCGGCCTGAGCGGCGGAAGCAAAAGCGAATGCTGCCAGTGCAACACCTGCAAACCACGATTTCTTCATGAATAGTACCCCTTTTATGTGATTATAAGCCTATACATATCGATCCGAGCAAATTAGCAGGACCGTCCTTCCTGTCCAGAGATGCCGACAAAGATTTCTTTGCGGGCATTTCTGTTGGAAATTATTTAAATCCCTGATCCGATTGCAATAATCGTAATCAGGAACAGGTCTCCCTTACCCTTTATTTCGATAGCGCTCGCCGCAAGACCGTCTAGGACCACCGCATCATGGGAACCCAGATGCGTGAGCCCGGTATCGGACTTGAGTGCAAATTCTCCTTCTGCACAGAAAATAAGCAGCGTTTCGCCCTTGGCCCTGGTTTCCAACGTCGCCGCAGCTTCGTTGCCGGTGATGCGGCGGACGTGATGTGTATAGCGGCCACGCCGGGTCATGACATTGAGGTCGGTGATGACCGAGCCGATCAGCTGCGCCGACGACTGGCTGTCGGCAGCAAAGGCAAAGGGTTCGCTTTCGCGGGTGAGGGTGCTTTTGTGGCCTTCGACATCAAGCACAATGCCGTCGCCCTCGAGCACCGACAAGCTGCGGTCGATGCCGGGAAAGAGGGAAAACGGACCGTCATTTGCGACGCTCGCCATGGAGACGCGCCAGTCGAAATCATCGACGGACGCCCCTTGCGGGTGGATCGCGATCTCGACCGTCACGCCGCCGCCATTTTTCCACGGCATGCGGCGATGATTTTCAGCTTTTAGAAGAGCGACGGCCATTCGACCTCAGTTCCCCAGAATGCCGGGCAGGCGCAGGCCCTGCTTTTTCGCCCAGTCGAGCGCTTCTTCATAGCCCGCATCGGCATGGCGCATGACGCCGGTGGCCGGATCGTTCCACAAGACGCGCTCCAGACGGCGGTTCGCATCTTCCGTGCCGTCGCAGCAAATGACCATGCCCGCATGCTGGCTGAAGCCCATGCCGACGCCGCCGCCGTGATGCAGCGACACCCAGGTCGCGCCCGAAGCGGTGTTGAGGAGGGCGTTGAGCAGCGGCCAGTCGGATACGGCGTCCGAACCGTCCTTCATGGCTTCCGTTTCGCGGTTTGGCGAGGCGACGGAGCCGCTGTCGAGATGGTCGCGACCGATGACGATCGGCGCTTTCAGCTCGCCATTGCGGACCATTTCGTTAAAGGCGAGGCCGAGACGATGGCGATCACCAAGGCCAACCCAGCAAATGCGCGCGGGCAATCCCTGAAAGGCGATGCGGTCACGCGCCATGTCCAGCCATTTGTGCAGGTGCTTGTTGTCGGGCAGCAGTTCCTTCACCTTGGCGTCGGTCTTGTAGATATCTTCCGGGTCACCGGAAAGGGCAGCCCAACGGAATGGGCCGACACCACGGCAGAACAGCGGGCGAATATAGGCAGGGACGAAGCCGGGGAAGGCAAAGGCATTTTCAAGGCCTTCTTCCAGTGCCATCTGACGAATATTGTTGCCATAGTCGAGGGTCGGAATGCCCATGTTCCAGAAGTCGACCATCGCCTGCACATGGAGTTTCATCGAAGCGCGCGCGGCCTTTTCGACGGCTTTCGGGTCGCTTTCCTGTTTCGCGCGCCATTCGGCGACGGTCCAACCGAGCGGCAGATAGCCATGCACCGGGTCATGCGCGGAAGTCTGGTCGGTGACGATATCCGGCTTCACGCCACGCTTGACGAGTTCCGGGAAGATTTCCGCCGCATTGCCGATCAGCGCGATGGACTTTGCCTCGCCTGCCTTGGTCCAGGCTTCGATCTTGGCCAGCGCCTCATCGAGGCTGTCGGTCTTTTCATCGACATAACGGGTGCGGAGGCGGAAATCGGCGCGGGTTTCGTCACATTCCACGGCGAGGCAGCAGGCGCCAGCCATGACCGCCGCTAAGGGCTGCGCGCCGCCCATGCCGCCAAGGCCGCCGGTCAGAATCCACTTGCCGGTGAGGTTGCCGCCAAAATGCTGGCGACCGGCTTCGACAAAGGTTTCGTACGTGCCCTGAACGATGCCCTGCGCGCCGATATAGATCCAAGAACCGGCGGTCATCTGGCCATACATGGCGAGACCCTTCTTATCCAGTTCGTTGAAATGATCCCAGGTCGCCCAATGCGGAACGAGGTTGGAATTGGCGATCAGAACACGCGGCGCATCCTTGTGGGTGCGGAAAACGCCGACCGGCTTGCCGGACTGTACCAGCAGGGTTTCATCTTCATTGAGCGTCTTGAGGGTCGCGACGATGCGATCGAAATCGTCCCATGTGCGGGCCGCGCGGCCAATGCCGCCATAAACCACCAGCTCATGCGGACGCTCGGCCACATCGGGATCGAGATTGTTCATCAGCATGCGCAGCGGCGCTTCGGTCAGCCAGCTCTTGGCGTTGAGTTCGTCTCCGCGCGGCGCTCGGACTTCGCGCTCGTTATGGCGTGGGTTCGACATGGTGTTCTCCTCAGGATTTCAGGTCGTGCGCGAGCTTTTCCAGCCGCTGCAAAAGGGTTTTGAGATGGACGCGCAGCCTGTCCGCCTTGGCCTCGTCATAGGCGAAGGGAACGGCTTCCGTCGCAAGATGGGTCGATTGGGCAAGCTCCATTTGGATGGCGTGGACGCCGGTTTCCGGCTTGCCGTAATGGCGTGTCGTCCAGCCGCCCTTGAACCGGCCATTGAGGATCGACGTGTAACCTTCCGCCTCGCCGGTCACTTCGACGACCGCCGCCTCGATCTTGGGATCGCAGGTCTTGCCCATATCCGTACCGATGTTGAAATCGGGCAATTTGCCTTCAAACAGGAAGGGAATATGCGACCGGATCGAATGGCAATCATAGAGGATGGCGACGCCGTGGATTGCCTTCACACGGCTGATCTCGGCGGCCAGCGCCGCGTGATAGGGGGCGTGAAAGCGGGCGACACGGTCGGCAATGTCGGCTTCGGTCGGCGCTTCTCCATCCTTCCAGATCGACAGCCCGTCAAAGTCGGTTTCCGGGATCAGCGTGGTGGTGTTCTGCCCCGGATAGAGGCTCACACCTTCCGGGTCGCGATTGGCGTCGATGCAATAGCGGTGGAAGGTGGCGCGCACCATGGTCGCGCCGTCGATGAGACCGTCATAAAGCCTGTGAATATGCCAGTCGGTGTCGGCAAGAATTTTGCCATTGTCGTTGAGCCGCGCAAAAATATCCTGCGGCACATCGGTTCCGGTGTGTGGAAGGCCAAGAATGACGGGCGAAGTGCCCTGACGAACTTCGAACGGGCTCATGATCACGCCTCCAGCGCTGGCAGGATGCGGTCCGAAACCGCCCCGGCAAGCGCACCGTCAGCCACCAGCTCGGCGGCATTCTTCAGGTCGTCGGCCATATAGCGGTCGTCCTCCAGTGTCGGCACGCGCCCGCGCAACACGGCGATGACCTTGGCCAGTTCCGGGCTGGTGGTCAGCGGCTCGCGCAGCTCGACGCCGAGTGCGCCGGTCAGCGCCTCGATGCCGATAATGGCATTGAGATTGGCCGTCATCTGCAACAGGCGGCGCGCACCGTGGCAGGCCATGGACACATGGTCTTCCTGATTGGCCGAGGTCGGCGTGGAATCGACCGACGCCGGGTGCGCCATCTGCTTGTTTTCGCTCATCAGCGCGGCGGAGGTGACTTCCGCGATCATGAGGCCGGAATTGAGGCCCGGCTTGCGGGCGAGGAAGGCCGGAAGGCCAAACGACAGCGCCGGATCGACCAGTAGCGCGATACGGCGCTGGGCGATAGCGCCGATTTCGCAGACGGCAAGCGCAATCTGGTCGGCGGCGAAGGCAACCGGTTCGGCGTGGAAATTGCCGCCCGATACGGCACGTCCGTCCGAGAGAACGAGCGGATTGTCGGTAACCGCATTGGCTTCGATTTCCAGCGTGCGGGCTGCCTGCCGCAGAATGTCGAGGCAGGCACCATCGACCTGCGGCTGGCAGCGGATGCAATAGGGGTCCTGCACGCGCTGGTCGCCTTCGAGATGGCTCTGGCGAATGACCGAGCCCTCGAGCAGGCTGCGCAATGCCCGGCCCGCATCGATCTGTCCCTTATGACCGCGCAGCGTATGGATTTCCTCATGGAACGGCGCATCCGATCCCATAGCCGCATCGGTGGACAATGCGCCGGTGATCAGTGCCGTCTGCGCGGCACGATGGGCGCGGAAAAGCCCGGCCAGCGCAAGGGCAGTCGAAGTCTGCGTGCCGTTGATCAGCGCCAGACCTTCCTTGGCGGCAAGCACGACAGGCTTCAGACCGGCCTTTTCCAGTGCTTTTGCGCCGGAGAGGCGCTCGCCCTGATAGAAGGCTTCACCTTCGCCAATCATGGCGGCAGTCATATGCGCCAGCGGTGCAAGGTCGCCTGACGCGCCGACGGAACCCTTTTCGGGGATCATCGGGATCACGCCTTTTGCCAGCATGTCTTCGAGAAGCGTGATGACTTCAAGCCGCACGCCGGATGCGCCACGACCGAGCGAAATCAGCTTCAGCGCCATGATGAGGCGCACGATATTTTCCGGCAAAGCGTCGCCAACGCCGCAGCAATGCGACAGGATCAGGTTGCGCTGAAGCGTGGCGACATCGCCCGCCGCAATGCGGATCGAGGCGAGTTTTCCAAAGCCGGTATTGATGCCGTAAACAGGTTCGTCACCGGCTGCGATTTCGGCAATGCGCGCAGCCGCCTTTTCGACACCGGCATGAAAGGCGGGGTCAATGCGCACGGGAACCGCAACGCGATAGATGGTTTCCAGCGTTTCAAGCGGGACAGAACCAGGCTTGAGGATGATGGTCATGACAGGCTCCGTTGCGGATAGTTAGATATGGCCCTTGAAAACCCGCTTCCACAGCGGGTTGAAGCCAATGCGATAGACGAGTTCGGCGGGGCGCTCGACGTTCCAGATGGCGAGATCGGCGTCCTTGCCGGTTTCGAGCGTTCCGGTCTGGTTGAGAATGCCGAGCGCCCGCGCAGCCTCGCGGGTGACGCCCGCGACGCATTCATCCACCGTCATGCGAAACAGAGTTGCGCCCATATTCATGGTGAGCAGCAGCGAGGTCAGCGGCGATGTGCCGGGATTGTTGTCGGTGGCAAGCGCCATCCTTGTGCCCGCTGCGCGGAAGGCTTCGACTGGCGGCTTCTGGGTTTCGCGGATGAAATAGTAAGCGCCGGGAAGCAGCACGGCGACTGTTCCGGCCTTGGCCATGGCGGCGGCACCATCCGCATCGGTATATTCGAGATGGTCGGCGGAAAGCGCACCATAGGATGCGGCAAGGGCTGCGCCATGAAGATTGGAAAGCTGGTCGGCGTGAAGCTTGACCGGAATGCCATGCGCCTTGGCCGCATCAAACACACGGGCGATTTCATCCGGCAGAAAGGCGATGCCTTCGCAGAAACCATCCACCGCATCGGCCAGTTGTTCAGCTGCGATGGCGGGCAGCATATCGTTGATGACGCGGTCGATATAAGCGGCCTTGTCGCCGTTCATTTCCGGCGGCAAGGCATGGGCGCCAAGGAACGTGGTGCGGATTGCAACGTCGCGTTCTGCACCCAGCCGACGGGCGGCTTTCAGCGACTTGATTTCGCTGTCGCGGTCGAGACCGTAACCGGACTTGACTTCAACCGTGGTGGCGCCTTCGGCAATCAGCGCATCGAGACGGGGCAGGGTTTCACGCACCAGATCGTCTTGGCTGGCCGCGCGCAGGTTCTTGACCGATGAAACAATGCCACCACCGGCGCGGGCAACTTCTTCATAGGAAGCGCCCTGCAAGCGCAGCTCGAATTCATGCGCGCGATTTCCGGCATGGACGAGGTGCGTGTGACAATCGACGAGGCCCGGCGTGATCAGCCGGTTTTCGCAATCGATTCTCTCATAAGACGCATAGTCTTCGGGCAGAGCGGACTGCGGGCCGACATATGCGATCTTGCCGTCCTTAACGGCAAGCGCTGCATTCTCGATGAGGCCAAGGCCGTCCGCGTCTTCCTCCAGCGTCGCAATCCGCGCATTGATAAAAACGATGCCTGAATTCTTGAGCATGAGCGTTTTCTCGCTTCCCCTGTTTTTTGATAATGTATATACATATCAGAGGCGCAGCCAAGAGAAAAAATGCGCGGGAACATTCGAGGAGTTAATTTTCATGTCAGCAGCCAAGTCTGAACAGCGTTTCATCCATGCCGGTCAGGCGCTTCTCGATAATGGCTGGGCTGAGAATGTTCGCATTGGCATTGCCGGTGGAAAGATCACCTCGTTGGAGGCGGATAAAGCGGCGGGAGCTGGGGACGAGCGCCACGCGGCGATCATCGCAGGCGTGCCGAACCTGCACAGCCACGCTTTCCAGTACGGGATGGCGGGGCTTGCCGAAAGGCGCGGGCCGTCTGCCGATTCGTTCTGGAGCTGGCGCGAGATCATGTACAAATTCGCGCTCGCCATGTCGCCCGAACAGGCCGAAGCTGTGGCTCTGCGACTTTACGTCGACATGCTGGAAGCCGGATTTACCCGCGTTGGCGAGTTTCATTATCTGCATCACGACCGCGACGGCACGCCTTACGCCAATCTCTCCGAGATGGCCGACCGCATTGTGGCTGCAGCCAGCGCGGCGGGCATAGGCCTGACGCTGCTTCCGGTTTTCTATGCGCATTCGGGTTTCGGCGGCAGCGCGCCCAATGAAGGCCAGCGCCGTTTCATCAATGATCCGGACCACTTTGCGCGACTGATCGAAGGCTGCAGCCGAGCGCTGGCCAATTTCGACAGCGCAGTTTTGGGCGTTGCGCCGCACAGCCTGCGCGCCGTAACGCCGGATGAACTGGACGTCGTGACGAAGCTTTTGCCCGATGCGCCGGTGCATATCCATGTGGCCGAACAGGTAAAGGAAGTGGAAGACTGCATTGCCTGGGCGGGCAAGCGTCCTGTCGAGTGGCTTCTCGATAATCAGGAGTTGTCCTCGCGCTGGTGCCTCATCCATGCGACCCATATGACCGACGATGAAACCCGGCGCATGGCCGCAGCCGGTGCTATTGCCGGTCTTTGCCCGGTGACGGAAGCCAATCTCGGCGACGGAACCTTCAATGCGACGGTTTTTGCGGAAGCAGGCGGCAAGTTTGGCGTCGGTTCGGATTCCAATGTGCTGATCGGTATTGGCGACGAGTTGCGGCAGCTTGAATATTCGCAGCGCCTCCAACATCGCGCCCGCAATGTGCTGGCCGAAAGCGAAGCCTCCACGGGGCGCGCCTTGTTCGAAGGCGCGGTGCGCGGCGGCAACATCGCGATGGGTCGCGCCGATGACGGGTTGAAGCTTGGCGCGTCGGCGGATTTTGTCGCGCTGGATATGGCGCGGCTGCCTCATGCCAAGGGCGATGCCGTGCTGGATGGCTGGATTTTTGCCGGTCGAGCCCAGGTCAGTGACGTGTGGGTACGCGGCGTGAAACAGGTGGAGGGCGGTCGTCACCGCTTGCGGGATCAGGCGGAGCGTGCTTTTCAGAAAACGATTGGCGAATTGCTCGGCTGAAGAAATTCCTGCAAAAGTGGGAAACAAAGGGGGGAATAGCATGGCGGATGACGGTTCAGCGGCAAAAGACGGCCCGGTGCTTTCACTGCATCAGCGTATTTTGGACGATATTGAATCGCGCATCCTGTCTGGAGAGTGGGCGCCGGGGCACCGTATTCCGTTCGAACATGAACTGACCGAGCAATATGGCTGCTCGCGCATGACGGTCAACAAGGCGCTGACTCAGCTTGCCAAGGCCGGTCTGATCGAGCGCAAGCGCAAATCGGGCAGCTTCGTTTCGTTTCCGAGTTCGCAGGCCGCCATTCTAGAAATCCATGATATTCGCGATGAGGTTGCAGCACTTGGCGCGCCCTATCGCTTCGAACTGCTCAAGCGCTGGGACCGTCTGAGCGGGCCAGCCGACGCGCAGAAGATCGATATTCCGCGCCACACGCAGATCATCGATTTGGTCTGCCGTCATCATGCCGGGCAGCGGGTGTTTGCGTTGGAAGAACGCATCATCAATCTGGCCGCCGTGCCGGATGCGGCGGGGGCGGATTTTTTCCGAACACTCGCCCGGTCCATGGCTCGTGGCCTGCGTGCCGTGGAGTAGCGCCCAGCACTCCATTCGCGCCATTGCCGCTTCTCCGGAAAATGCCGCATTGCTCGATATTGCGCCGGGCTCGCCCTGTCTGGTGATCGAACGCCAGACCTGGAATGCCGATCTGCCGGTGACGCATGTGCGCTTCACCTATCCCGGCGACAGCCACGCGCTGGTGGCCAGATTCACGCCGTCGCAGGGGTAATTCCAAAAAGAAAAAAGCCGCCGCAGTGGGAGCGGCGGCCAAGAGGCGGCGTGATCGGGGTGGCGATCACACCGCGCGTTTCACTACGCCTTAAGCGGCGCGCTTCAGGGCGTCGCGGATGACCGAAACGATCGTGTCGATCTGTTCCTTTTCCACGATCAGCGGCGGCGACAATGCAATCACATCGCCGGTGACGCGGATCAGCAGACCCTTCTTGAAGCAATCCACGAAGACGTCATAGGCGCGCGCGCCCGGTGCGTCCTTGCGCGACGACAATTCGATGGCGCCGACCAGACCGAGGTTACGGATGTCGGTGACATTCGGCGCGTCCTTCAGCGAGTGCAGCGCTTCCTGCCAATGATCGGCAAGCTGCGCACCACGGGTCAGCAGGCCTTCCTCGGCATAGATTTCCAGCGTTGCGAGACCAGCAGCGGAAGCGACCGGATGGCCGGAATAGGTGTAGCCGTGGAAAAGCTCGATTGCGTTTTCCGGGCCGGTCATCAGGCCGTCATGGACCTTGCGGCTCGCAAAGACCGCGCCCATTGGAATAGCGCCGTTGGTCAGGCCCTTGGCGGTGGTGACGAGATCGGGAATGACGCCGAAATAATCGACCGCGAACGGGGTGCCGAGACGACCGAAACCGGTGATGACCTCATCGAAGATCAGCAGGATGCCGTGCTTGTCGGCGGTGGCGCGGATGCGTTCCAGGTAGCCCTTCGGCGGCAATATGACGCCAGCGGAACCGGACATGGGTTCGACGATGACGGCGGCAATCTTTTCAGCGCCGTGTAGTTGGACCAGACGTTCCAGATCGTCGGCCAGTTCGATGCCATGCGCCGGCAAGCCCTTCGAGAAGGCATTGCGCTCGATATCCAGCGTGTGGCGCATATGGTCGGCGGGAATCTGCGGGAAGACGCGGCGGTTGTTGACCAGCCCACCCACCGAAATGCCGCCGAAACCAACGCCGTGATAGCCTTTTTCGCGACCCAGAACCATGGTGCGGGTGCCCTGACCGATGGCGCGCTGATAGGCGATGGCGATCTTCAGTGCGGTATCGACCGATTCCGAACCGGAATTGGTGAAGAATACGCGATCAAGCTGCGCAGCCGGACCACCCGGCGCAATCGCGGCGAGTTTTTCGGCAAAGTCGAAAGCAACATTGTGGCCCATCTGGAAGGTCGGCGCGAAGTCCATCGTGGAAATCTGGCGCTCAACGGCTTCAGTGATCCGCTTGCGGCCATGACCGGCATTGCAGCACCAAAGACCTGCCGTACCGTCGAGAACCTGATTGCCGTCGGTGTCGGTGTAATACATACCCGAAGCGCTGGCGAGCAGGCGCGGCGCGGCCTTGAACTGCCGATTTGCGGTGAACGGCATCCAGAAGTTTTCAAGGCTGGGCGCGTTGGTTTTGGTGAGCATGGGAACCTCCTATTTTCAGGCAGGAGGACACGCTTTCTTGAAGGCAACAAGCCCTTTTCTTCAAGGATTTAAGCTATTGATTTTATGAGGATGGTTTCAGAAAATTATGCTATATCGAACATGATAAACACAAAGGGGAATGCCCGATGAGCATCGATATCGGCGGAAGGTTACGCTATGTGCGCATGCGGCAGAATCTGTCGCAGCGGGAGCTTGCAAAAAAGGGCTGGTGTGACCAACTCGACCATATCGCTGATCGAGGCCAACCAGTCCAATCCGTCGGTCGGCGCTCTCAAGCGTATTCTCGATGGTATTCCCATCGGCATGGCCGAGTTTTTCGCGCTGGAGCCGGATACGCCGCACAAGGTATTCTATCAGGCGGAAGAGCTGGTGGAAATCGGCAAAGGTCCCATTTCCTACCGGCAGGTGGGCGACCATCTGTTTGCGCGCTCGTTGCAGATATTGAAGGAGCGGTATGAACCAGGCTCCGATACGGGCAAGGTGCTGCTGATGCATGAGGGCGAGGAGGGCGGCATCGTCATATCGGGCCGCATCGAAGTGACGGTGGGCAGCGACCGGCGCATATTGGGACCGGGCGACGCCTATTATTTTTCCTCAAAACTGCCGCATCGCTTTCGCTGTATCGGACCGACAGCCTGCGAGGTGGTCAGCGCCTGCACGCCGCCGAGTTTCTGACGGCGCGCAGGCGGGTCTTTTAGTTGTAGCGCGAGATACCGAGATCGTCGGCGCGGATGTCGGGCTTATTGCCGCTGACCAGATCGGCCAGAAGCTTGCCCGAGCCGCAGGACATGGTCCAGCCCAGCGTACCGTGACCGGCATTGATGAACACATTGTCGTAGCGGGTTCCGCCGATGATTGGCGTGGAATCCGGTGTCATCGGGCGCAGGCCCGACCAGAAGGTCGCGGCCTTGAGGTCGCCCCCGGGGAACAGATCGCTGACCGACAGGTCGAGCGTGGCGCGGCGCGCTGCCGGAAGGTCTTTGGTGAAGCCGGACACTTCGGCCATGCCGCCGACACGGATACGGTCGCCGAGGCGCGTGATGGCGATCTTGTAGCTTTCGTCCAGAACCGTCGAGACCGGTGCGCGGCTTTCGTCGATGATCGGTGCGGTGATCGAATAGCCCTTCACCGGATAGATCGGCGCGTTGAGACCCAGCGACTTGATGAGCGCGGGCGTATAGCTGCCGAGCGCAACCACATAGCGGTCGGCTGTCAGAATACCGTCTGACGTTTCCACGCCGGAAACGCGCCCGCCGGATAGAACCAGCGACTTGATATTCACGCCGAAGCGGAATTTTACGCCCATACCTTCGGCAATCTTGGCCAGCGCATTGGTGAATTTGAAGCAGTCGCCGGTTTCATCATGCGGCAGGCGCAGGCCGCCGACGAACTTGTCCTTCACGCGGGCCAGCGCCGGTTCGATTTTCGCGCAGTCGTCGCGGTCGAGAACTTCGAACGGCACGCCGTCCTGACGCAGCACCTCGATATCCTTGCCGATGCCGTCGAGCTGGTATTGCTCGCGGAAAAGCTGCAACGTGCCCTGCATACGCTGGTCATATTCGATGCCGGTATCCTTGCGCAGCTCGACAAGTACATCGCGGCTATATTCTGCCACGCGCACCATGCGGGTCTTGTTGACCTTGTAACGGCTGTCCGTGCAGTTGGCGAGCATCTGCATCAGCCACACATACTGCTTGGGATCGGAAGTCGGGCGAATGACGAGCGGCGCATGTTTCTGGAACAGCCACTTTGCTGCCTTCATCGGAATGCCGGGCGCGCCCCATGGCGAGGCATAACCGGGCGAAACCTGACCGGCATTGGCGAAGCTGGTTTCCAACGCCGGACCTTCCTCGCGGTCGATGACCGTCACTTCATGGCCGAGCTTGGCCAGATAGTAAGCCGTTGTGACGCCAATAACGCCGCTGCCGAGTACGGTAATCTGCATGTTCGCCTCTTATTGTTATGTGTTTTGGCTCGACAGCGCACTATCCACGTAGATACGAGCATAGCGATGACCGAGCGCAGTCAGAATTTCATAAGGGATCGTGTCGCATTGGCTGGCCACGTCTTCCAGCCGCTGGTGCGGGCCGATCAGTTCCACGAGGCTACCGAGCTTGAGCGTGCCTTCCGGCAGCGCGCTTACATCGAGCGTGATGGAATCCATCGAAACGCGCCCGACGATGGGCAGCCGGGTGTCGCCGTAAAAGGCCGAACCCTTGTTGCTGAGCGCGCGGAACCAGCCATCGGCATAGCCCACCGCAATGGTGGCGATCCGCATGGGCGCTTGTGCGATATAGGTGCCGCCATAACCGATGGCCGCGCCCTTATCCACGTCGCGCACCTGAATGACGCGGGCCGACAGTGTCAGTACCGGCACGATAGCGCTTTTGGGGCCGACGCCATAAAGCGCGACACCGGGGCGGGCGAGGTCGAAATAATAGGCTTTGTCGAGAAAGCTGCCGCCCGAATTGGCGAAGGCCACCGGCAGCTTCGGCAGCCGAGCCAGAGCGGCGCGCATGGTCGCAAGCTGGCTTGCATTGGCCGGATTTTCCGGTTCGTCGCCGCTCGCCAGATGGCTGATGATGAAGCGTACGTCAATGCCGTCGAGCAGCGAAAGATTGTCCGCCAGCCGGTCTAGCTCTTTGGCCGAAAGGCCGAGGCGCGACATGCCGGTATCGACCTGCAAAAGTGCTGGCAGTTTCTTGCCGCTGCTGGCTGCGAGTGCGGCCCAGTTTTCCACCTGTTCCAGCGAGTTGAGCACCGGCACGATGCCTTCGCGGGCGCAGGCAGCTTCCGTTCCGGGCTGCAAGCCGTTCAGGACATAAAGTGTGGCGTCGGGGTTCAGGGCGGGCCGCAGCGCGATGGCTTCGCCCAAATGCGCCACAAAGAAGTCGCGGCAACCCGCTTCATAAAAGGCAGGCGCAACGCGATGCGCGCCAAGGCCATAGGCATCGGCTTTGACGACCGCCGCCGCACGGGTCGGCGCGATATGGCGGGCGACGGCAGTATAATTGTGCCGCAAGGCCGCAAGGTCGATGGTCAACACGCCGCCAGCGGCGAGATCGCTTTGCTCTTTCGAAAAATGCATCGACATTTCAACCATATCCATTGCGCAACGGTCATTGCCCTTATCCGCCGAACGCGTTGCCGCATCCCGACAGGGTATCGAAATATATTAATCGAAGACTATTCGAATGTTTTTGCTATCTGTCGCAGATTATGCGAATTTTGGCACATCTTGCGCACGTTTTAGCTTTTCATTCGAAGAATCTGCATGGCCACACTCGACAGTATAGACCGGAACATCATTCGCTGCCTGCGCCGCGACGGGCGCATGACCAACAGTCAGCTTGCCGCCGAGGTGGGGCTGTCACAATCCGCCTGTCTGCGGCGGGTGCAGATTTTGGAAGAGGGCGGTGTCATCCGTGGCTATACGGCCATTGTGGGTTCATCGGGTGGTGACGAACGGCTGGTCGCCATTGTGCGCATCACGCTCGACCGGCAGACGGAAGAATATCTCAACCGCTTTGAAGAGGCGGTGCGCCGTCACCCGGAAGTGCAGGAATGCTATCTGATGACGGGGGATGCAGATTATATTCTGCGCGTTGAAGCCGAGAATGCGGCGGCTTACGAGATCATTCACAAGGAAATCCTGTCGCGCTTGCCGGGCGTGGCGCGCATCCATTCCAGCTTCGCCATTCGCACGGTGCTGCTTTCGAAAGCGCCGTCATCGCGGGCGTAATGTCATTGATTAATGCATCCGCCACGCATCTCCCTCATCCTGAGGTGCGAAGCGAAGCGAAGCCTCGAAGGGCGAGGGCAGGCGCTGTGGCTGTTTTCCCTCGCCCTTCGAGACGCTCTTCTTCGACAGGCTCAGGAGAGGCTCCTCAGGGTGAGGGAAGAAGAGGCGTGGTCGTTTAAAAATCGACCGAGTGCAGGACCGATGCGTCAATGGTGTTGATATCGCGCTTGCCGCAAAGAGCCATGGTGACGTCGAGTTCCTTACGGATGATTTCGAGCGCCAGCGTGACGCCTTCCTTTCCCATGGCGCCGAGGCCATAGAGGAAAGGGCGACCGATGAAGACGCCCTGAGCGCCAAGCGCGCGGGCTTTCAGCACGTCCTGACCGGAGCGGATGCCTCCATCGACATGCACTTCGATCTGATCGCCAACGGCATCGACAATCGGCTTCAGCATGGAGATGGACGACGGCGCGCCGTCGAGCTGGCGACCGCCATGGTTGGACACGATGATGGCATCGGCGCCGGTCTTGGCGGCCATCTTCGCGTCTTCCACATCAAGGATGCCCTTGAGGATCAGCTTGCCGCCCCATTGTTCCTTGATCCAGGCCACGTCGTTCCAGTTCATCTGCGGGTCGAACTGTTCTGCCGTCCAGGAGGACAGCGAGGACAGATCGGTCACGTTCTTGGCGTGGCCGGCAATGTTACGGAAGGTGCGGCGTTGCGTACCCATCATGCCCATGCACCAGCCCGGACGGGTCGCCATCTGCCAGATATGCTTCGGGGTGAACTTCGGCGGGGCGGACAGGCCGTTGCGGATATCCTTGTGGCGCTGGCCGAGAATTTGCAGATCGAGCGTCAGCACTAGAGCCGAGCAGCCTGCCGCCTTGGCGCGACCGATCAGGTTCTTCACGAAGTCGCGGTCCTTCATCACATAAAGCTGGAACCAGAACGGCTTCTTCGTCACCGAGGCAACATCCTCGATGGAGCAGATGCTCATGGTGGAAAGCGTGAAGGGCACGCCGAAAGCTTCCGCAGCCTGTGCGGCCAGCATTTCGCCATCGGCATGCTGCATGCCGGTAAGGCCTGTCGGCGCAAGCGCGACCGGCATGGCCACATCCTGACCGATCATGGTCGTTGCCAGCGAACGGTTGGTCATGTCGACCAGCACGCGCTGGCGAAGCTTGATCTTCTTGAAGTCGTCCTCGTTGGCACGATAGGTCGACTCAGTCCAGGCGCCCGAATCCGCATAATCGAAAAACATTTTCGGGACGCGGCGCTGGGCGAGCCGCTTCAGATCGGCGATTTCAACGATGTTGGACATGACTCTTGCCCCTTGTGGTAAGTTTTCTTGACCAATCGCATGAAGGATCGCGCGACCGAAATCAAGTGCGAAGCTACAAAACACCGACATCAATTGGTCGTCAATTGAAGGGAGCGGCAATTCTGCTTATGCTATTTGCTTCATGGTATGCGTTCGCAGTGCAACAAGGATTTCGAGATGAGCAAGGATGGCAAGGGTTCCAAAACCGGTTTCATCGGCAAAAGCTCAAGTGCTGCCGGTGGCTGGGGCGCTCTGAAAAGCTGCGGCAAGCAGTTGCTTGCCAGTGGTGCGCCTCTGACGGGCGCCCGTGCCTTGCTCAAGGCCAACCAGCCCGATGGTTTTGACTGCCCCGGTTGTGCATGGGGCGATCCGGAACATGGCTCATCCTTCGAATTCTGCGAAAACGGCGTCAAGGCGGTGGCATGGGAGGCGACCGACCGGCGCACCACGCCCGCCTTTTTCCGCGAGCATACGGTTTCGCAATTGCGCAACTGGACCGATTACGATCTGGAAAACACTGGTCGTCTGACGCATCCGCTGCGCTACAATGCGGCGACTGACAAATACGAGGCCGTCGAATGGGATGCTGCGCTCGCCCGCATCGGCGAGCTTCTGCGCGCCTTCGACAACCCCAATCGGGTAGAGTTCTATACGTCGGGTCGGGCCTCCAACGAGGCCGCCTTTCTCTATCAGCTTTTCGTGCGGTCCTATGGCACCAATAATTTCCCTGACTGCTCCAATATGTGCCACGAAGCGAGCGGCGTGGCGCTGAAGCAGTCGGTCGGCGTCGGCAAGGGCACGGTGCTGCTGGAAGATTTCGAACAAGCCGATGCGATTTTTGTCGTCGGGCAAAACCCTGGCACCAATCATCCGCGTATGCTGGGCGATCTTCGCCGCGCTGCCGAACGCGGCGCGCGCATCGTTGTGTTCAATCCGATCCGCGAGCGCGGGCTGGAGCGTTTTGCCGATCCGCAAAACAAGCTTGAAATGCTGCATGGCGGCAGCGAAGCGATAGCCAGCGATTATTTCCAGCCACGTCTGGGCGGCGATCTGGCGGCGTTTCGCGGCATGGCGAAGGCAGTGTTCGCAGCCGATGACGCGGCGCTCGCCGCAGGTGAGCCGTCCATTCTCGACCGGGAATTTCTGAGCGCCCATACCGCCGAGCTCGAAGCCTATCGCACTGCCGTGGATGCGACGACGTGGGAGGAGATCGAGGATCAGTCCGGTCTGTTGCGGCAATCGCTGGAGCGGGCGGCAGAGATTTATATGCAGGCGGAAAAGGTCATCTGCACCTGGGCCATGGGCGTGACCCAGCATCGCCATTCGGTGATCACCATCCGCGAGATCACCAATTTCATGCTGTTGCGCGGCAATATTGGCAGGCCCGGCGCTGGCCTTTGCCCGGTGCGCGGCCATTCCAATGTGCAGGGCGACCGCACGGTCGGCATCACCGAAAATCCGCCGCAGGCATTTCTCGATGCGCTGGAAAAGGAATTCGGTTTCGATGTGCCGCGTGAGCCGGGCCATAACGTCATCGGCGCCATTGGCGCCATGCTGGACGGAACGGCACAGGCCTTTATCGGGCTTGGCGGCAATTTTGCCCGCGCGACGCCAGACAGCCCGATCATCGCGAAAGCACTGTCGAGCCAGCGTCTGACCGTGCATATCGCAACCAAGCTCAATCATTCGCATCTGGTGCCGGGGCAGGAATCCTTCATTCTGCCGTGTCTCGGACGCACCGAAATCGACCTGAATTCCAAGGGCGTGGCGCAGATCGTCACGGTTGAGGATTCCATGAGCATGGTGCACGGATCGGGCGGCATCAATTCGCCAGCCTCGCCGCATTTGCGTTCGGAAGTGGCGATCATTGCGGGCATGGCCAATGCGACGCTCGGTCCCAAGCCCGTCAATTGGCTGGAAATGGCTGATGATTACGACCTGATCCGCGACCGCATTGCGCGGGTGCTGCCTGATTTCTACGATTTTAACAAGCGTGTGCGCGTGCCGCGCGGTTTCCATCTGCGCAATACGGCGCGTGAACTGGAATGGAATACGACGAACGGCAAGGCCACGTTCTGGACCGGCGCGCTGCCCGAGGCCATCGAGCATCAGCAGGCGCGGGGCAAGCCGGGCCGCTATGTGTTGCAGACCTTCCGCAGCCACGACCAGTACAATACCACTATCTACGGCATGGATGACCGTTATCGCGGTGTCTATGGCGAGCGGCAGGTCGTGTTCATGAACCCGCTCGACATGGCGGATATCGGTGTCGAGGCGGGCGACCGCGCCGATATTGTCGGTGAATTCATCGATGGTCTGGAACGGGTCGCGCGCGACTTCCGCTTCGTGCCCTATGATATTCCGCGCGGCTGCATCGCTGGCTATTATCCGGAAATGAATGTGCTGGTGCCGCTTGGCAGCTCCGGCGACGAGAGTTTCACGCCGACCTCGAAATCGGTGATCGTTTCGTTCCGACCGGTTCAACCGGTCGCCGCTTGATGGATGGAACCGCTGCCGACTATATGGCGCTGGTCGAGAGGCTCGTTGCCACTTCGGAAAATCTTTCACCATTTAGCGCGGGCATCATCGCCGCACTGGCGCTGGGCGTTGCCGCCGACAGCCGGACTTTTGCCCGCGCGCTGGGTATCGAGCATGCGCTGGTGCTGCGTGAGGTGAATCTGCTGGGCGCAGACGGTGGCTATATCCGGATTTCGCAACGAGACCCGCGAACCCAGCGCACACGCTACGAACTCAGCCCTGTTGGTCGGCAGCTGGTTGAGAAAATCTAGAACCAATCCGCTTCCAATTTGAACAGTTCTTCGGGTGCTTCCTGCTTGACGCGGCCCTATTGCGCCGAGCGTTTGCAAAAATAGCCAGCGGGAATGGGCGCTTGCGTATTTCATAAAAACATCACTTGCTATTGGTTCTATATAGGTTCTATTATGTCGGATATGAATAGAACCACCTTAATCACATCCATCGAAGAGCGCGGCCTGCACGATCCGCAGCGGACGGGGCCGCTTTATCGCAATCTGGCGCGTATTCTCGGTGAACTGATTGAAGAGGGGAAACTGGCCCCCGCTGTCGGTCTGCCGCCGGAGCGCGACCTGGCCGAGGAGCTTGGGCTGGGGCGCATCACGGTGCGCAATGCCTATAAGGAATTGCTGGCGCAGGGTGCGGTTGAATCAAGGCGCGGCAGCGGTACATTTGTTGCGGAGCGCCCCGTGCGCATCAGCCAGCATTTGTGGCGGCTGACATCGTTTTCGGAAGACATGCTGTCGCGTGGCAAGGAGCCGGGCGCGCGCGTGGTGACGAACCGCCTCGACAAGCCGTCGCCGGATGAAGCCTTTCGGCTCGGCGTCGGCGTGGATACGTCCATTGTACGGCTCGACCGCCTGCGTCTTGCCGATGGCGTGCCGATGGCTTTTGAACGCGCCGTGGTGCCGCGCCATTATCTGGATACGGATCGTGTCGATGAAGCGTCGCTTTATGGCGCGCTGACGCGGCGCGGTTACAAGCCGGTGCGCGCCTTGCAGCGGTTGACCGCCGTGACTCTCGATCCCGGCACCGCGCGCCTTCTCGGCGTGCATCGCGGCGCTCCGGCGCTTTTGATTGAACGCATCTCGCATCTCGATGACGACCGTATCGTCGAATATACCCGCTCGCATTATCGCGCCGACGCCTATGACTTCGTCGCCGAACTGAAAATTGGAGAATGACCATGGTAAGCCAACCATCCCTGATGTTGCAGGAAACCGAGCAATCGCCTGCGGTGGTTGCAACGCTTCTGGAAAAGGAAGCCGGCACGCTGGCCGAGATCGCAAAGATTTTCGCGAAGAATGAACCGGCAGTCATCACCACGGCGGCGCGCGGTTCTTCCGATCATGCGGCGACATTCTTCAAATATCTGATGGAAATCACGCTCGGTATTCCGGTCGCCTCCATCGGGCCTTCGGTTGCTTCGGTCTACGGCTCGAAGCTGAAGCTTGCGCGCGGCGTGCATTTTACCGTTTCACAGTCCGGTGCCAGCCCCGACATCGTGGCAGCACAGGCCGCAGCCAAAAAGGGCGGCGCGACGACGATTGCCGTGGTCAATGTGGTGGACAGCCCCTTGGCGAAAGAGGCGGATCTCGTGCTTGCGCTGAATGCCGGTGAGGAAAAGAGCGTCGCGGCCACAAAGTCCTTCATTGCCGCAGTGGCTGCCCTGTCGGGCGTGGTCGCGGCTGCAAGCGGCGATGCCGATCTGCGCGCCGGTTTAGAGCGTCTGCCGGAAGCGCTTGCCGCAACCCGCCCCGATGGGCGCGAAGCTGTCGAAAACCTTCTTTTCAATGCGCGCTCGCTTTACACGGGCGGTCGCGGCACGGCCTATGCCATCGCGCTGGAAGCCGCCCTGAAGGCCAAGGAAACCGCCAATATTCATGCGGAAGCCTTTTCGCTGGCCGAACTGATGCATGGCCCGATGCGACTGGTGGAGGAAGGTTTCCCGATCATCTCCTTCTTGCCGCGCGACGAGGCTTTCGACACCAATATCGCGGCCTTGAAGCGGTTGCATTCCTTCGGCGCCAGCATCGTGACCTTGTCCGATGCCGAAACGCCGGGCTTCCGTCTGCCATCGGCCAGCACGGGGAGCCCGCATCTTGATCCGCTGGTTTCGCTCATCAATTACTACCGCGTCATTGAAGCGGTTACGCGCCGCAAGGGTTTTGATCCCGACAAGCCGCGCAATCTCAACAAGGTGACGGTGACGGTATGACAAAAAAATCAGCAATAGCCGGTGCGCGGATTTTCGACGGCGAGCGGTTTCACGATCAGTCTGCCCTTGTTTTCAGCGACGGCAAGGTCGAGGCCATTGTACCGGAGGCGGCACTTGGCGAGGCCCATCAGGTCGAGCGCGTGAAGGGTGGCGTCATTGCGCCGGGTTTTATCGATGCGCAGGTCAATGGCGGCGGCGGGCGGATGCTCAACGATCAGCCGACGCCGGAAACCATGTTCGTGATTGCCGAAGGGCATCGCAAATATGGCACCACCAGCCTGCTGCCGACGCTCATTACCGATACGACTGTCGTGCGTGACCGCGCCATTGAGGCGGCCGTTGAAGCGGTGAAAGCCGACAAGGGTGTCGCAGGCCTGCATCTTGAAGGGCCGCATCTGGCGCCTGCACGCAAGGGCGCGCATCTGGCCGAACTGATGCGTCCGGTCGATGACGCCGATATCGCTCTTTATATCCATACGGTCGAACAGATCGGTACATTATTGGTGACCATGGCCGCCGAACAGGTGACGCCGGAACAGGTGCGCCGTTTGAGCGATGCCGGTGTGGTGGTCAGCATTGGCCACAGTGACACGACGGCGGAAGAAGCTTTCAAGCGTTTCGATGCCGGTGCGCGCAGCGTTACCCATCTCTTCAACGCGATGAGCCAGATCGGCCATCGCGCGCCCGGTCTTGCCGGGGCGGCGCTCGACCATCCGGAGATCTGGTGCGGGATCGTTGCCGATGGCCACCATGTTGATCCGATGGCGCTGCGTCTGGCGCTGCGCGCCAAGCGCGGCGACGCGCATCTGTTCTTCGTCACCGACGCTATGGCGCTGGTCGGCTCCAATGCGGAGAGTTTTGAAATCAACGGTCGCGCCGTGCGGCGCGTACCGGGCGGCATCTGCTCCAAGCTGATCCTGTCCGATGGCACCATTGCCGGTTCCGACCTCGACATGGCCTCGGCGGTTCGGTTCGGCGTGGCGGAACTGGAATTGACGCTAGCCGAAGCCCTGCGCATGGCAAGCCTTTATCCGGCCCGTTATTTGCGGCTCGCTGATCGCGGATTGCTGCGCCCCGGCACGCGCATGGATGCGGTGCATCTTGATGACGGGTTGTTCGCGAAAACAACCTGGCGCTCCGGCGTGAAACAGGCAGCCGGGTAAGGGGCAGACAGATGACAGCTATTACCGACCGTTATTTCAACGATCTGATTGCCCGTCTGGCGAGCCTGCGTGACCGCCTGGCCGAACCGATGGAAAAGGCCGCCGACCTGATTGCCACCGCCGCGCGCGCCGACCGTCGGGTCTATGTGTTTGGCACCG
This sequence comes from Ochrobactrum sp. SSR, assembly GCF_030067775.1. NCBI lineage: Bacteria > Pseudomonadati > Pseudomonadota > Alphaproteobacteria > Hyphomicrobiales > Brucellaceae > Ochrobactrum > Ochrobactrum sp. SSR. The sequence continues at coordinate 52,280 of NZ_CP125969.1, forward strand.
GCCATTCTCACATGATGGCGGAAGAGCTGCATTATCGCGCCGGCGGTCTGGCGATCACCGTGCCGATCCTTTGCGGTGCGATCATGCTGCAGGATGGGGCCGTAGCCAGCTCGCATTTCGAGCGTATCGAAGGCGCGGTGCTGCCGATCCTCGACCGCTACGGCATTCAGGAAGGCGATGTGCTGATCGTCGTGTCCAATTCCGGCGTCAATGCCGCGCCAATCGAAGCGGCGCGCTATGCCCGCGAGAAGGGCGCTGCGGTGATCGCAGTCACTTCGGTGACTTATTCCAGCGCGATTGCCAAAGGACGCACGCAGTTGCTTTCGCTGGCCGATGTCGTTCTCGACAATGATGCGCCTGCGGGCGATGCCGTGTTGGAAGTGGAGGGCAGCGCTCTGAAAGTCGGGCCGGTTTCAACGGCACTGGGCGTTACGATCCTGAATGCGATCTTTGCCGATGTTGCGTCCCGCCTCGTGGATGACGGCAGTGCGCCGATCTATCTCAGCGCGAATATGCCGGGTTCCGGTGATGTGAACCGGGAACTTGTCGCGCGGTACAGGGACCGCAATCCGCATCTTTGATCAAATAAGAGCAATCTTTCTTCCAAAGTTGCTTGATAGCGCAATCCGGTCAGTGCATTACGCATTCTGGCATGGCGGAGACCGCATCGTGAACTAGTTTCAAGGCGCGCGCTTTGGCCTGCGCCTTCGAAAACTGAGGAAGTCCGATGCATAATTTTGTCCTGACCGTCACCTGCAAGTCCACCCGCGGCATCGTTGCCGCAATTTCGGGTTACCTTGCGGCTAAGGGTTGCAACATCATTGATAGCGCCCAGTTCGACGATCTCGATACGGGTCGTTTCTTCATGCGCGTCAGCTTCATTTCGGAAGAAGGTGTGGCGCTTGAAACCCTTAGCGAAGGCTTCCAGCCGGTTGCGGCACCATTCGAAATGGATTTCGATTTCCACGACAACGCCAAGCGTACCAAGACGCTTCTGATGGTCTCGCGTTTCGGCCATTGCCTCAACGATCTGCTCTATCGCTGGAAGATCGGCGCGCTGCCGATCGACATTGTCGGCGTGGTGTCGAACCATTTCGATTATCAGAAGGTGGTCGTGAACCACGATATTCCCTTCCATCATGTGGCCGTCACCAAGACCAACAAGCCGGAAGCCGAACAGCGCCTGATGGATATTGTCAACGATACCGGCACGGAACTGGTCGTGCTGGCGCGTTACATGCAGGTTCTGTCCGACCAGCTTTGCAAGCAGATGTCCGGCAAGATCATCAATATCCACCACTCGTTCCTGCCATCTTTCAAGGGGGCGAACCCCTACAAGCAGGCCTATGAGCGTGGCGTGAAGCTGATCGGCGCGACGGCGCATTACGTCACCGCCGATCTCGATGAAGGCCCGATCATCGAGCAGGACGTGGCGCGCATCACCCATGCGCAGAGCGCTGCGGATTACGTCTCCATCGGTCGCGATGTCGAGGCGCAGGTACTGGCCCGCGCAGTCCATGCGCATATCCACCACCGTTCATTCCTCAACGGTAATCGCACGGTCGTCTTCCCGGCGAGCCCGGGGTCGTTCGCTTCCGAGCGTATGGGGTGATATTGCCGCTCTGGCGCCCTGCAAATCGCGTCTTTTTGCGTTTCCGATACTCACGTGCTTCAGTACGTTGCGCGCCGGTTCTCAAAAGCCACGATTTTCGGCTCGCCATAACGACAATCTCGCTAGTCGCCAATACAAATCCAATAAAGAACCCCGCTTTTGCGGGGTTTCTTTTTTATCAATATTTGTGAGTGAGTTCTTGGAGTGGATTTTAAGAAAAAATAATATAAAATCTAAAATGTAAATAAATATTAGAGGGTTTTATGAAAAAGTATTCTTTATTTTTCTTTGCATTGTCGACTTTTATCGCTTCAGGATATGCTTATGCCGGACAACAGGCTTCAGTACAGATGGCATCACCTTCGATAAACAACACATCACAACAGGTGTATCGGGTTTCTCAAGCGGTGCCGAAGAAACGGCGCTTCGTTTCAGATCGCAAGCAAGTGCATCATTCTTCGACGCAATATCCCACTCTTGATGCATGCAAGAACAGCGGGTGCCCTGAATCTCATTGCCTCCAGACATGCCATGGGTGGCAGTGTGCAAGTGAGTAGAGAGCCTTCGGCAGTTGAAATAGCAAGCGATGGTGTCAAACCAATCCGCAGCTTGATCCCGGTCCGAAAATACGTAGGACTACAACACAAAAAAACCCCGCCGAAGCGGGGTTTTCTTTTGAGCTTATTTCAAGATCAGTCGATGTCGAAGGAAACGCCCTGTGCCAGCGGGAGTGCCTTCGAATAGTTGATGGTGTTGGTTGCGCGGCGCATATAGCCCTTCCACGCATCCGAACCGGACTCACGACCGCCGCCGGTTTCCTTCTCACCGCCGAATGCACCGCCGATTTCGGCGCCCGAAGTGCCGATATTGACGTTGGCGATGCCGCAATCCGAACCTTCAGCCGAAAGGAAACGTTCCGCTTCCTGCAGGTTTAGCGTGAAGATCGAGGACGACAGGCCGGCGCCAACTTCGTTATGGCTCGCCAGAACGTCGTCGAAGTCGGAATATTTCATCACATAAAGGATCGGAGCGAAGGTTTCTTCGAGAACCGGGCCTTCCTGTTTCGGCATTTCGACGATGGCCGGACGCACATAGTAAGCGTTTTCATGGCCGGTATCGACGCGCTCGCCGCCCTGAACCTTACCGCCATGGGCGGAAGCTTCCTTGAGGGCCTTCTGCATGTTGTCGAAGGCAACCTTGTCGATCAGCGGACCGACCAGAGCGGTGGTTTCAAGCGGCGAACCGACGGAAACGCTGGCATAGGCTTTCTGCAGACGTGGGACGAGAGCGTCATAAACGCTTTCATGAACGAACAGGCGACGCAGCGTGGTGCAGCGCTGGCCAGCGGTGCCCATGGCGCCGAAAGCAATTGCGCGCAGTGCCATGTCGAGATCGGCCGACGGGCAGACGATGCCGGCATTGTTGCCGCCGAGTTCGAGGATCGCGCGAGCGAAACGCTTGGCAAGACGCGGGCCGACTTCGCGGCCCATGCGGGTCGAGCCAGTGGCCGAGAGAACCGGAACCTTCGGGCTGTCCACGAGCACTTCGCCGATTTCGCGGTCGCCGAGCAGGACCTGCGAGAGGCCTTCCGGCGCATCGCCGAAACGCTTCAGGGCGCGCTGGAAGATCGCGTCGCAGGCGAGAGCGGTGAGGAGGGTCTTTTCAGACGGCTTCCAGACAACCGAGTTGCCGCAAACGATGGCGAGAGCCGCGTTCCACGACCAGACGGCCACAGGGAAGTTGAAGGCGGAGATGACGCCGACAACACCGAGCGGATGCCAGGTTTCCATCATGCGATGGCCAGCGCGTTCGGTTGCGATGGTAAGGCCGTAAAGCTGGCGCGACAGACCGACGGCGAAATCGCAGATGTCGATCATTTCCTGCACTTCGCCGAGGCCTTCCGAAGTGATCTTGCCAGCTTCGATCGAAACGAGACGGCCCAGATCTTCCTTGGAAGCGCGCAGTTCTTCGCCGAGCAGGCGGATCAGTTCGCCGCGCTTCGGCGCCGGAACGTTGCGCCAGACGCGAAAGGCTTCGTCGCCCTTGTCGATGATCTTGGCGGCGTCGTCCTTGTTGTGGGTCTTGACCGATGCGATCTGCTCGCCCGTGACCGGGCTGAAACCGGCAAGGTTGCCTGCGGTGTAAACGGCAGCGTCAACACCGAGCTTGGCGAGAAGCTCTGCGGCTTCCTTCTTCACGTCGACTTTTCTGACAGCGGTGTTCATAGCTTTCCTCTCTATGTCTTAACTTTATTCTGCCGCTTCAAGGCCGCCGAGGCGGGCCTGTACGGCTTCGATGGATTCGCGTTCGATGCGGGCATAATGCTCGAATTCGTTGAGAACCTTGGCGCCAAGGTCTTCTTCAAAACGCTTCTGGTTCGGGCTTTCCACGAATTCCTGCGTGTCGTCATCGCCCAGATTGGACTGGAATATACCGGCTGCACTGACCGGCAGGAAGTCTTCATAGGTCAGCGGGTCGAACTGCACCGCGCCAGCGGCGACGAGAAGCTCGATATCCGTGTTCGGCTTGAAACTTGCAAGCTTCGCGGCATCTTTGACCGAATAGGCGAAGTAGCCGAGACCCGCTTCGCGAATGCCAGCCCAGGTGTCCGGGAAAGCCGCAAAGGTGTCGCTCAGCGCCTTGACGTAAGCGCTTGCATTGGAGCCATCCGGAGCCGGACGGGCAATGGCGCGTGTGTCGTTGAGAAGCTTGTCGTAAAGGCCGCGACCTTTGGGCGTCAGCGCAATGCCGCGCTGTTCGATTTCACCAAAACGGGCAGTGTGCGAACCGGCGGTCCATTGGCCGTCGCTGCCGATGAAGGAGACTTCTTCTTCCAGCGCCTTGAACGAGGTTTGGCGCAACAGGATCGGGCACTTGCGGGTTGGCGGGCCTTCAACGACAGCCTTCGGATTGATGCCGCGTTCCGGCATCTGGTCCTGCACGGCGTCGATGTCGAGCGTGCGCGGCGTCAGATGGTTGATGTGCGGGCCCTTGAACGACACAACGTCGGCAATCAGGCGATGCGCATCATGCAGGCGATGGTAAAGCTCGGCGGAAACATTGGCGTGGTCGTGCCAGCGGAAGGTTTCCAGTACTTCAGCCACGAAAGCCTTGGCGTCGGCATCGTTGAGGCCGCCATTGGCTTCGGCCTTCTCGACCAGAGCAACGGCGCCAGTGGTGAAGATGTTGCGCTTGGCAAGAACGTCTTCAGACTCTGCGCGCAGCTTCTCGTCGGCAATGAGGTCGAGACGCAGAAGCGAGGTGAAGACGCGGAACGGATTGTGTTTCAGCGCGGCATCGTCGATCGGACGGAAAGCGGTGGAATGCACGGGAACGCCAGCCGCACTCAGATCGTAATAGCCGACCGGGAACATGCCCATCACCGCGAAGACGCGGCGCATCATGGAAAGTTCGGCGGCGGTGCCGAGACGGATGGCGCCATGGCGCTCTTCGGAAATACGCTCCAGCGAGTCAGTTTCCGTCAGGCGTTCGTGCAGATGGCTGTCGTCGGCGAGAACCTTGCTGTTCACGTCCGCGACGAGTTCCATCAGCGTGCCGTAGGCAGGCACTTCTTCCCTGTACATGCCGGACATCGCAGCCGAAAAAGCGGAACGAATGGCGTCTGGCGATACGAATTTCTGCGCGTTCATGGCGTATGCTTCCGTGGAACCTAAACTGTCTTTGTAGGGGTCATATTCAGCAATGCGAAAACATGACGGGATTATGATGAAAATGTATCATATCAGCCGTTTTCCGGTTATGATCGCGCTGAAAGCAACTATGTTAATGCGAGATTGGAATGAAGCTAAGCAGGAGACTGATTCCGGACATCGCCACTTTGCAAGCCTTTGAATGTGCTGCGCGCCATGGCAGTTTTACCCAGGCGGCCAATGAACTCAATCTCACCCAGAGCGCCGTCAGCCGCCAGATCAAGGATCTGGAAAGCCAGCTCGGCGTGCTTTTGTTCGAGCGTATCCGCCAGCGCATTCTCCTGTCCGATGCCGGGCGCAAGTTTCTGCCGGAAGTGCGGCGTCTTCTCAACCAGACCGAAGATACGATGTTGCGCGCGATGGCTTCAGCACAGTCCACGTCTTCGTTCAGCGTCGCCACGCTGCCGACATTCGGCTCGCGCTGGCTGATGCCGCGTATTCCGGATTTTGTCGAGAAGCACCCGGGCATCGCGATCAATGTCGCGTCGCGTTCCGGCGTGTTCGATTTCGAGGAAGAGCCGCACGATCTTGCCATCCATTACGGGCAGCCGGTCTGGGCGCATGCGACCTGCAGCTTTTTGTGCAGCGAGGTGATTGTGCCGGTTGCAAGCCCGCGCCTGCTGGAAACCCGCCATCCTTCCGCGCCGGAAGAACTTGAAAGCGAACCGCTTCTGCATCTCGCGACACGCCCGAAAATGTGGGCGCAATGGTTTGAAAGCTGCGGTGTCGAGGGGCAGTCGGCCTATCGGGGGCATCGTTTCGACCAGTTCTCGATGGTGATTGGCGCGGCTCTGGCCGGTCTCGGCTTTGCGCTTCTGCCGCTTTACCTGATCGAGCAGGAACTGCGCGATGGCGAGCTGGTGCTGCTTTTCGAGAAGCCCATGCGCACCGAGAATGACTATTATCTCGTCGTGCCGGAAGGAAAACTGGAAAATCCGCTGACGCAGATATTCTGCCAGTGGATTGCCGGTCAGGTCGGCAATACGGACTATTCGGCACTGGTTCATTCCAAACCGGAATGAATTGTTGCGCAATTAGCGCTGTCCAACCGGCTTTCGCGGCGTGAAATAGATGCAGTCCGGCACGCGATGTGCCTTCCACGATACGAAATGGTTGTTGCTCTCAATGTTGAACGATCCGCGCTCTCATGGTCTTTGGGAAAAGACCGCTCCGGCTGCTCCGAAGACGACCTCGCTGCAAGGCGACCTGACGGCGGATGTGGTGATTGTGGGCGGCGGTTTCTCCGGTCTTTCCACGGCCTTGCATCTGGCGGAAAAGGGCGTCAAGGCGATCGTCCTTGAAGGCATCGAGATCGGCTATGGCGGTTCGGGTCGCAATGTCGGTCTGGTCAATGCGGGCATGTGGGTGATGCCCGATGATCTGCCGGGCGTTCTCGGCGAAAAATACGGTGCGCGCCTGCTCGATGTTCTAGGCAATGGCCCGAAGCTGGTTTTCGAAATAATCGAGAAAAACAAGATTGCCTGCGAAGTCGAAAAGCAGGGCACGCTTCATTGCGCTGTGGGCGCGAAGGGTCTCAAGGAACTGGAAGACCGCTGTGAGCAATGGGCGCGCCGCGGCGCCAATGTGAAGCTGCTGGACGCGAAGGAAACGGAAGCCAAGGTCGGCACCAGGGCCTATGCGGGTTCGCTGCTTGATCTGCGCGCCGGAACAATCCAGCCGCTGGCCTATGTGCGCGGTCTGGCCCATGCGGCCGTTGCCGCAGGCGCACAGATTTTCACGGGCAGCCCGGTGGTCGGCGCAAGCGAGCAGAACGGCAAGTGGACGGTCAAGACCGCCAAGGGTTCGGTCACGGCGGATTGGGTGGTCGTCGCCACCAATGCCTATACCAACGCGCCATGGGCCGAAGTCCGAGCCGAACTGGTGCATCTGCCCTATTTCAATTTCGCGACCACGCCGCTCTCGGACAATCTGAAGAGGACCATTCTGCCGGAACGTCAGGGCGCATGGGACACGAAAGAAGTTCTGTCGTCCTTCCGTTTCGACCAACAGGGTCGTCTGGTTTTTGGCAGCGTCGGCGCGCTGCGCAATACGGGCGCTGCCGTGCACAAGGCCTGGGCGAAGAAGTCGCTCAAGCGCCTGTTCCCGCAGATCGGCAATGTCGAGTTCGAGGCGGAATGGTATGGCAAGATCGGCATGACCAATGACAGCCTGCCAAAGTTCCATCGTCTGGCGCGCAAAGTGGTGGGTTTCTCCGGCTATAATGGTCGCGGCATCGTGCCGGGCACCGTGTTCGGCAAGATATTGTCGCAGCTCGTTTCGGGAGAAATCACCGAAGACGATCTGCCGCTGCCGGTCAGCGATCCGAAGGCGCAGAATTTCCGTGGTGTTCGCGAAGCCTATTACGAGGCGGGCGCACAGATCGCGCATGTCGCAGAAATGGTCATCTGATTTTTTTGCCCCTCTGCGGCTTGTCATAAAACCGCAGCGCAAATCCTCTATTGCGGTGCGCGTCGCCTTCATGTCGAAGGGATGCGGATCGCTGATAGGCAAAAATATTCAATGCCTTATAAGCCTTCCGATGGACGTGATTCCGCCGGAAGGCTTTTTGTTTTCCGCAGACCAGATCGCAGGATGTTTGACAGGTGCACCATGAATGGAAATGATCGTGCCTATCGCCATAACAGTATCTGCGCGTTATCAGTTCGCACGCGGCAGGGCTGCGCTGGCATTGCCGGCCATGCTGGCGAGCATTACACCGAAATCCGAGGAGCAAATCCCATGAACAAGATGCTGAAGCGGGCCGTTGCCGTACCTGCGCTTCTTGCTCTATCCATCGCTGTGGCACAGGCCGACACGCTGACGCTTTATACCTCGCAGCCCGAAGCGGATGCGACCAAGACCGTCGAGGCTTTCCGCAAGGCCAATCCGGAAACGGAAGTGCAGATTTTCCGCTCCGGCACCAGTGAACTCCTCACCAAGCTTGCCGCCGAATTCGCCGCCGGTGCGCCGCAGCCCGACGTGCTTTTGATCGCCGATGCCGTGACCATGGAAGGACTGAAGAAGGACAAGCGCCTGCTCGCCTATCCGGAAGCCAAGGTCGATGGTTTTGCCGCCGACTCCTATGACGCCGACAAGACCTATTTCGGTTCCAAGCTGATTACCACCGGCATTGCCTATAACACCGGCGCTACGCAGAAGCCGGAACATTGGGCCGATCTCGCCAAGGCCGAGTATAAGGGGCAGGTGGTGATGCCGAGCCCGCTTTATTCGGGGGCTGCGGCCTATCTCCTCAGCGGCTTTGCGCTCAACAAGGATCTGGGCTGGGATTATTTCAAGGGCCTCAAGGCCAATGAACTGGCAAGCGTGAAGGGCAACGGCGCGGTACTGAAGTCGGTTGCCAGCGGTGAAAAGCCTTATGGCATCCTCGTCGATTTCATGGCGCTCAATGCCAAGGCCAAGGGCTCGCCGGTCGAGTTCGTGTTCCCGTCGGAAGGCGTGCCAGCCGTGACCGAGCCGGTCGCCATCATGGCCACTGCCAAGAATGTCGATGGCGCCAAGAAGTTCGTTGATTTCATCCTCTCCGACGGCGGCCAGAAGCTGGCGCTGGAACAGGGCTATCTGCCTGCCAAGGAAGGCGTTGGCCGTCCTGCCTGGCTGCCGGAAGGCACCAAGATCAACATCATGTCTATCGACACCCAGAAGGTTCTCGATCAGACTGATGCCGACAAGAAGCAGTTCTCCGAGCTGTTTGGCGGATAAGGCATTTCGATGCGTATCATAAAGACCTTCAGGGCCGCGATGCGGCCCTGATTGTTGGCGTAACGCTGATCGTGGCGGTTCTGTCGCTTCTGCCGATGGGCCGACTGCTGGTGGAACTTGTTGCGCCGCAGGGGCAGTTTTCGACTTCCGTTCTGGTGGAGACACTGGGCAGCCAGTCGACATGGGTTGCAACCTGGCATTCCCTGCAAATCGGCATTGGCGGCGCGGTGCTGGCGCTTGCCTTTGGCATTGCTGCTGCCTTGCTGGTCGGTCTCACCAATATGCGCGGGCGCAATGTCTTCGTGCTTTTCTATGTGACGCCGCTTCTGATCGCGCCGCAGGTGACGGCGCTGGCCTGGCTGCAGCTTTTTGGGCCATCGAGCCAGTTTCTCAAACTCCTCGGCATGGCGCCGCCGCTTGGCAGCCGCAATCCGCTCTATTCCGTCTGGGGCATTATCTTTCTGCTCGGCGTGCAATATGGGCCGCTGGTTTTCCTCATTGTGCGGGCGGGTCTGCGCAAGCTGCCGCGTGAACTGGTCGAGGCCGGTTTGAGCGCAGGTGCCGGCAAATGGACCGTGCTGCGCACCATCATATTGCCGCTGATGACGCCATCGATCATCGGCGCTGCCGCTCTGGCCTTTGTCTCCTGTGTCGGCAATTTCGGCATTCCGGCCTTTCTTGGCATTCCGTCGAATTATCTCGTCCTGCCGACGCTTATTTATCAACGCCTTGCCGGTGGCGGGCCATCGGTTCTGTCGAGCGTTGCTGTGCTGTCGGTGCTGATTGGGCTGATCGCCATGGCGGGCATCGCGGCGCAGGACTATGCGTCACGCAGGCGCGATTTCCGCATCGTCTCCACATCGCTGCCCGCAGCGCCCTTTGCGCTCGGACGCTGGCGACTTCTGGCGGAAGTGGCGGCATGGCTGATGATCGTCATCGTGCTGCTGCTGCCGCTGATCGGACTGACGCTTTCGGCGCTGGTCCCGGCCTATGGCGTACCGTTGACTTTTGCCACCGCGACATTTGAAAATTTCCGCTTTGTGCTCATGGAACATGGTGGGGCTGCGCGCGCCTTCGGCAACAGCATTCTGCTGTCGCTGGTTGCAGCACTCTTTGCGGTTCTGATCGCCGTACCGCTCGCTTATATGCTGGCATGGCGCAAACGGCGCTGGACCCCGGTGCTCAATTTCGCAGCCGAGCTTCCCTATGCGCTTCCGGGCGTCGTGCTGGCGATTGCCTGCCTGTTGATGTTCCTGAAGCCGCTGCCCGTGATCGGCGTCAGCCTCTACAACACGCTCTGGATCATCCTTTTTGCCTATCTGGCGCGGTTTTTTGTGCTGGCGCTGCGTCCCACGGTTGCCGGACTGCACCAGATTGACCGCGCCATGGAGGAAGCGGCACGGGTTGCGGGCGCGGGGCTTTTCTATCGGCTGCGCACGATTATATTTCCTCTTGTCGCACCGGCGACGCTTGCAGGCGGCGTGCTCATCTTCATGACCGCGTTTTGCGAGCTGACGGTTTCGGCACTTCTCTGGGCGTCGGGGTCGGAAACGCTGGGTGTGGTGATGTTTTCTTTCGAACAGGCGGGTGATTCCGCCTATGCGGCTGCCATATCCATTCTGGCCGTTGCGGTGACATTCATGCTGATGCTTGCAACAAATCTGTTTGCGCGGCGTCTTCCAAACGGAGTCCTGCCATGGCGCGACTGAAGATCGACCAGGTATCCAAGACGTTCAACGGGTTTCAGGCCCTGTCCGGCGTGACGCTGGATGTGAATGACGGCGAGTTCGTTGCCATTCTCGGGCCTTCCGGCTGCGGCAAGACCACATTGCTGCGCATGATTGCGGGCTTCGAAGAAGTGGACGGCGGCGAAATCCATATTGGTGACAGCTGCGTTTCCCATGCGAGCGGCAATGTGCCTCCGGAAAAGCGGCAGGTCGGCATCGTCTTCCAGAATTATGCGCTCTGGCCGCATATGACCGTGGCGGAAAATGTCGGTTACAGTCTGCGCGTGGCCAAGGTCGCCAAGGCCGAGCGTGAACGCCGGGTGAGGCAAGCACTGGCGCTGGTCGATCTCGACGGGTTCGGTGATCGCCGCCCCGCCAATCTTTCCGGCGGGCAACGCCAGCGCGTGGCGCTCGCCCGCTGTCTGGTGGCAGCACCGTCGCTGGTACTGTTCGATGAGCCGCTGGCCAATCTCGACGTGCATCTGCGCGCTTCGATGGAAGACGAGTTTGCCGCTTTCCATAAGCGCACCGGCACGACGATCATCTACATCACCCACGATCAGGCGGAAGCCATGGCGCTGGCCGACCGCATCGCGGTGCTGGATCACGGCAAGCTGCAGCAGTTCGATACGCCGCGAAAGCTCTATGAAGAACCCGCCAGTGAAATGGTGGCCTCCTTCATTGCGCATGGCATGGTTCTGCCTGCCGAAGTGCTATCTTTTGCGCAAGCGGGCCATTGCGAAGCGCTGGTGCTGGGCAGCCGCGCACAGGTGCGGTGTTCGGGCACCGAAATGCCGCGCGCCAATGCACAGCTCTGCGTGCGGGCCGCCGACCTGAAACTCACCGAAACCGGCGGCATTCCGGTCCGCGTGAAGCGTTCTGTCTATCGCGGCGGAGGCTCGCGCCTTGAGGCCGAAGTCATCGCCAAGCCAGAGATTTCCTTGCATTTCGAAGTGCGTGATCCCGTCCGGCTGGAAGAGGGCGACGAGGTGCGCATCGCCATTTGCGGCGGCTGGATCATCCCCACCGAGGACATGCCGGTGAGAAAAGCCTCAACCGGCTTTCCGATCGGCAACAAGATCTAACTTAACTCCAACAGACTGATCGTGAGCTTGGCTCAGCCCTAGCCACAGCCCAGCCCCTCATCCTGAGGGGCTCCTTGAGTTTTGCGAAAGGAGCCGTCTCGAAGGAGAGGGGCGGTTTCTGTGTTTTTCCTCGCCCTTCGACCCTTCGACAAGCTCAGGGTGAGGGCGAGGGGGAAGCTGAGGGGTGAGGGCGGGCGGAGGCTCAGCGCGAGAGCGAGCCAACGCCCGGTAGACTGCCTTATTTCTTCTTCATCGCTTCCAGTAGCGCTGCGCCAAAACCGCCGGTCGAAGGCTGTTCCTGTTTGCGTTGCGGCGTGAAGTTCTTGGCAGGCCTTGGATCGCGTTGCGCGTTGTTGCGCGGGGCAGGCGCTTCGCCGCCATCCTTGCGCATGGAAAGGCCGATGCGCTTGCGCGGCACATCCACTTCCACCACGCGCACCTTCACCACATCGCCCGCTTTCACCACTTCATGCGGGTCCTTGATGAAACGGTCGGCCAGTTGCGAGACATGGACGAGGCCGTCCTGATGCACGCCGATATCCACGAAGGCACCGAAGGCGGCCACGTTTGTCACGGTGCCTTCCAGCATCATACCGGGCTTCAGGTCCTTGATATCGTCGATACCGTCGGCAAAGGTCGCGGTCTTGAACTCCGGTCGCGGATCGCGGCCCGGCTTGTCCAGCTCGGCAATGATATCGCGCACGGTCGGCAGGCCGAAACGTTCATCCACGAAAACACGAGGATCGAGGCTTTTCAGCGCCACGCTGTCGCCCATCAGCGAGCGCACATCGCGACCGCAGGCGGCAACGATCTTCTTCGCCACCCCATAGGCTTCCGGGTGAACCGATGATGCGTCGAGCGGTTCGGTGCCGTTCGGAATGCGCAGGAAGCCCGCGCATTGCTCGAAAGTACGGTTGCCAAGGCGGGCGACTTTGAGCAGTTCCTTGCGGTTCTTGAACGCGCCTGCGGCATCGCGATGCGCCACAATGGCCTCCGCAATCGATGCGCCAAGTCCCGAAACGCGGGCAAGCAACGAGGCGGAAGCCGTATTGAGATCAACACCAACTGCATTCACCGCGTCTTCCACCACGGCGTCGAGCGCACGGGCGAGGCGTATCTGATCGACGTCATGCTGGTACTGGCCGACGCCGATGGATTTCGGTTCGATCTTGACGAGTTCCGCCAGCGGGTCTTGCAAGCGGCGCGCGATGGAAACCGCACCGCGCAGGGACACGTCCAACTGCGGGAATTCGGAGGCGGCAGCTTCAGACGCCGAATAGACCGATGCTCCCGCTTCCGACACGATGACTTTCAGCGGTTTTGGAGCTGGCATGTCCGACAGCATGTCCACCACGAGACGTTCCGTCTCGCGGCTGCCGGTGCCATTGCCAATCGCGATCAGTTCGATCTTGTGTTTGCGGACAAGGCTTGCCAGTTCCGCCTGTGTGCCGCGCACATCATTCTTCGGCGGGAAGGGGTAGACCGTGGTGGTGTCGAGCAGCTTGCCCGTGCCATCGACCACTGCCACCTTGACGCCGGTGCGGATGCCCGGATCGAGACCCATGGTGGCGCGGGAGCCTGCGGGCGCGGCCAGCAACAGGTCTTTCAGATTGCGGGCGAAAACATTGATCGCTTCTTCTTCGGCGCGCTCGCGCAGGTCGCGCATCAGATCGAGAGACAGCGAGAGAGAAAGCTTCACGCGCCATGCCCAGCCTGCCACTTCCATCAGCCAGCGGTCGCCCGGAAGCGTGCCGCCAATCGCATAGGCGGCGGCGATCTTGCGCTCGACCGGTTTCACGGCTGAGGTGTCGTCGGCATCGATTTCAATGTCGAGCGACAGGAAATCCTCGTTGCGTCCGCGCAGCATGGCGAGCGCACGGTGACCCGCAACGGTGGCCCAGCGTTCGAAATGATCGAAATAATCGGAGAACTTCGCACCCGCCTCCCGCTTGCCGTCCACGACACGCGAGCGCAAAACAGCGCGATCTTTCAGATAGTTGCGCAAATTGCCGATCAGCTCGGCATTTTCCGCAAAACCTTCGGCGATGATATCGCGTGCGCCATCGAGCGCGGCTTTCACATCAGCAACTTCGCCGCTGACATAGGACGCGGCAATGTCGGCGGGCACAAGGCTGCGGTCTGCGAGGATCGCTTCGGCCAGAGGGCCAAACCCGCGCTCACGGGCGATTTCCGCACGGGTGCGGCGCTTCGGCTTATAGGGCAGATAAAGATCTTCCAACTCAGCCTTGGTCTGGACATTGGCAATCTTCAATTCCAGTTCCGGCGTCAGCTTTTCCTGACCGCGGATCGATTCCAGAATGGAGGCGCGGCGCGCTTCCAGTTCACGCAGATAAGCGAGGCGTTCAGAAAGTTGACGCAGTTGCGTGTCGTCCAGCCCGCCGGTGACTTCCTTGCGGTAGCGCGCCACGAAGGGCACGGTTGCGCCTTCGTCCAGAAGGCCGATGGCGGCCATTGCCTGTTCCGGCTTTGCGTTGATTTCCGCCGCGATAATCGCGGCAATGCGCCTGCTGTCGTCCGCCATATGTATTCCAATCCCAAATATTTGCAGCGAACATAGTCGGATGTCTGTTCGGCGCAATCAAGGCGATATCGATGTTCCACAGGAAAGGCGGCAGTTTGGCCGTTCACGCGCATGTGAACGCTGCGCCTCTTTTTAAATCGAAACTAAGCGATATCTATATCGTGAAATGACGATATGCATCGGATCAGCGAGGTGAGTGCAATGTCGAAAGTTCAATCGATAAAGCAGCAGACAGCCTTGCCAGTGCCCTTGGATGAGATGCTGAAAGCGCTTAGTCATCCGGTGCGTCTCGACATTTTGAGCTGGCTCAAAGAGCCGGAGAAACACTTCTCCGCTCAGCACATGCCATTGGAGATGGGCGTGTGCGCGGGCCAGTTCGAGCGGTGCGGTCTTTCCCAATCCACCGTTTCAGCCCATTTGTCCGTGCTGACAAAAGCGGGGCTGATCACGCCCCACCGCGTCGGCCAATGGACGTTTTATAAGCGCGACGAAGAGGCGATAGCCGCCTTCATCGCAACCCTATCCGATCTTTGACCAACTTTTCCAACTTGCCCACCTTTTCCAACTTGAAGGAAATGCCCATGGCCACCTTGTTCGATCCTGTCACCGTTGGTGATCTGAAGCTTGCCAATCGCGTTGTGATGGCGCCGCTGACGCGCAATCGCTCGCCGCGCGCCGTGCCGAACGATCTCAACGTCACCTATTACGAGCAGCGCGCCAGCGCTGGCCTCATCATCACCGAGGCAACGCCGATCAGCCATCAGGGGCAGGGCTATGCCGATGTTCCGGGCCTTTATTCGGCCGAGCAGCTGGCCGGCTGGAAGCGCGTAACCGATGCCGTTCACACAGCCGGCGGCAAGATCGTCGTGCAGATGTGGCATGTGGGCCGTATTTCCCACAACACCTTGCAGCCGAATGGCGGCAAGCCGGTTGCGCCGTCCGCGATCACCGCCAAGTCGAAGACCTATCTGGTCCATCCCGATGGCACGGGCGAATTCGCACCGACCTCCGAGCCGCGCGCGCTGGAAAAAAGCGAGATTGCAGACATCGTCGCCACCTATGCCAAGGCTGCGAAGGACGCGATTGACGTTGCCGGTTTCGACGGTGTCGAAATTCATGCGGCCAATGGCTACTTGATCGACCAGTTCCTGCGTTCGGGCAGCAATCACCGCACCGACGAATATGGCGGCTCGATTGAAAACCGCGCGCGCTTCCTGTTCGAAGTGGTCGATGCAATCACCAAGACGGTGGATGCAGGCAAGGTCGGTATCCGCCTTTCGCCGGTTACGCCCGCCAATGACGCATCGGATTCCGATCCGCAGCCGTTGTTTGACTATGTGGTCGACAAGCTTGCGCCTTACGGTCTTGCCTATGTTCATGTCATCGAAGGCGCAACCGGTGGTCCGCGTGACTTCCAGCAGGGCCCGCAGCCGTTCGATTATGCGCGTCTGAAGCAGGTCTATCGTGACGCTGGCGGCGATGCCGCCTGGATGGTCAATAATGGCTATGACCGTGAACTGGCGGAGGAAGAAATCACCAGCGGTCGCGCCGATTTGGTTGCTTTCGGCAAGCCGTTCATTTCCAATCCGGATCTCGTGCGGCGTCTGAAGGAAAATGCGCCGCTCAACGAGCTGGATCAGCAGCATATGTATGGTGGTGGCGCAAAGGGCTATACGGATTATCCGGCTCTCGCCTAATCCTGAGAACGAAAAAGCCCGGTCGCGAGACCGGGCTTTTTCTTTGCACATGCGTGAATAGCTAGAGCCGCGCCCGCGTTGAACGCGGTGTGGCAAGCAATAAGTTTGTTTCGCTGGCCTTGATGCCGGGCACGAGACGGATACGGCGCAGCACCGCATCGAAATCGGCGAGGGTCGCGGCGCCCAGTTCGACCACCAGATCAAAACGACCATTGGTCGTGTGGACGGCGGAAATTTCCGAGAAACCACCAAGGGCCTTGACCACACGGTCGGCGACATGACCTTCGATTTCGATCATCATGATGCCGCGCACCGGCAGGTCCACGGCGTCCGAGCGCAGAATGACCGTATAGCCCAGAATATCGCCGGAGCGTTCCAGCCGTTCCATGCGCGCGCGGATCGTTGCGCGGGAAACGCCAAGATCGATCGCAATGTCGGAAATGCTGCGGCGGCCATTATGGCGCAAAAGCGTAATGAGCTTTTCATCCAGATCGTCCATAGTTTCTCCATTTTGAAAAGCCAATCCGACATTCTGATAAACCAAACCGATAAAATTGCCAATCCGGTTGGTTCACATCGCCAAATAAAAATGATGAATCTTATGACAATAATCAGAAGGAACCTTGTTTTATGCATTGCAAGATTTTGGGACTACCCGTTCAGGAAGGAACTGGCCGCGCAGGCTGCAATATGGGTCCCGATTCCTACCGTGCCGCAGGCATTGCCGATGCCATACGCGAGCTTGGTCACGGTTTTACGGATCTCGGCAATCTGGTTCCAAGCCCGGCTCAGATCAAGCAAGCGTCGCGCGAACATCCAAACCATGCGATCAAGGCGCTGCCAAGCGCTGTTGCCTGGATTGAAGCAATCAGCGAAGCCGCTTTCCGCGAGAGCGAAGAGGGCTTCCCGATTTTCCTTGGCGGCGATCATCTTCTGGCTGCCGGAACGGTTCCGGGCATTGCGCGCCGCGCCGTCGCAAAGGGCCGCAAGCAGTTCGTGCTCTGGCTCGATGCGCATACGGATTTCCACACGCTGGAAACGACAACCAGCGGCAATCTGCATGGAACGCCGGTTGCCTATTACACCGGCCAGAAAGGCTTTGACGGCTTTTTCCCGAAGCTTGAAGCCGCCATCGATCCGCACAATGTCTGCATGATGGGTATTCGAAGCGTCGATCCGGCGGAACGTCTGGCTATCCAGAAGACCAAGGTTTCGGTTTTCGACATGCGCATGATTGACGAGCATGGCGTTGCCGCGCTGCTGCGCCGTTTCCTCGACCGTGTGAAAGCGGAAGACGGCCTGCTGCATGTCAGCCTTGACGTTGATTTCCTTGATCCGTCGGTGGCGCCAGCTGTCGGCACGACGGTGCCGGGCGGCGCGACTTTCCGCGAGGCCCATCTCATCATGGAAATGCTGCATGACAGCGGGCTCGTCACGAGCCTCGATCTGGTTGAATTGAACCCGTTTCTGGATGAGCGCGGCCGCACGGCTACCGTCATGGTGGACCTGATGGCCAGCCTTTTGGGCCGCAGCGTCATGGATCGTCCGACGATCAGCTATTAAGGCGCGTCTTGCCGAATGACGCTCCGATCATTGTATCAATGCGCAATACGCTCCGAAGGCCGTGTCAGCCTTTCGGAGCGTGTTTAAGGAGAATATGAATGACCCAGCCGAACCTCAACATCGTCCCCTTCGTCAGTGTCGACAACATGATGAAGCTGGTGCTTTCCATCGGCGTCGAGACCTTTCTGAAGGAACTGGCCGCATATGTGGAAGAGGATTTCCGCCGCTGGGAAAATTTCGACAAGACGGCGCGTGTCGCGTCCCACTCCCGCGAAGGCGTGATCGAGTTGATGCCGACGAGCGACGGCACGCTTTATGGCTTCAAATATGTCAACGGCCATCCGAAGAACACACGTGAAGGTCTTCAGACTGTCACGGCTTTCGGCGTTCTGGCCGATGTGGGCAGCGGCTACCCGATGCTCCTGACCGAGATGACGATCCTGACGGCGCTGCGCACGGCTGCCACGTCAGCGGTTGCCGCCAAATATCTGGCGCCAAAGAATGCCCGCACGATGGCGATCATCGGCAATGGCGCACAGAGCGAATTTCAGGCCATAGCATTCAAGGCGCTGCTCGGCGTGGACAAGCTTCGCCTTTACGACCTCGACCCGGAAGCGACCGCAAAATGCATGCGCAATCTTGCCCATGCAGGTTTCGACATTGTCGCCTGCAATTCGGTGGAAGAAGTGGTCGAGGGCGCCGATATCATCACGACGGTCACGGCGGACAAGGCCAATGCCACCATCCTGACCGACAATACGGTCGGCGCTGGCGTGCATATCAATGCGGTGGGCGGCGATTGCCCGGGCAAGACCGAATTGCACGGCGATATTCTCCGCCGCTCCGACATTTTCGTCGAATATCCGCCGCAGACCCGCATCGAAGGTGAAATCCAGCAGCTCCCGGCAGACTATCCGGTCAACGAGTTGTGGGAAGTCATCACCGGCAAGGCGCAGGGCCGCAAGGATGCGCGCCAGATCACGCTGTTTGATTCCGTCGGCTTTGCCACGGAAGATTTTTCGGCTTTGCGTTATGTGCGCGACAAGCTGAAGGATACGGGCCTGTATGAGCAGCTCGACCTTCTGGCCGACCCGGATGAGCCGCGCGATCTGTTCGGCATGCTGCTGCGTCACGAAAAGCAGCTGGAGGCCGAAAAGTCGAAGCCTGCCGCCTGATCAGGCTGATCAATCAGAGCGGACGGCGCGCATGACGCGGGGCGGCGATACGCCCCGCTTGCGTTGCAATGGCCATTTCAAAACTGTCGGCAATGCGCCGCGCGCGATCAATGAAAATGATCGCCGCTTCCGCAGGATAAATCTCGCGTGCGGTTTGCTCGAACAAGGCAAGCCAGCGGTCGAAATGCTCGCCTTTCAGGTTGAGCTTCAGATGCGGCGCCATGGGTCGCCCGTCATAACCGCCGGTTCTCAAGATGACCGACGACCAGAATTGCGCAATCTGCGCGATATGGTGATCCCAGTCATGCACGGCTTCCGCAAAAATCGGCCCGAGCAGCTCGTCCGCCCGCGCGCGTCCATAAAATGTCGCCACCAGTTCCTGAATGGATGCGGGGTCAATCGAGGGATGCGGCTGGTTGATGAGCAGGGTCATGGCGAGGCTTTCCGGGTTGTTCCAGCCGGATATAGGCGCTCGCCTCGCGTTTATCCAGCGTATCAATACAGTTGCATTCTTCGCCATGCCGGGCTGCAACGAGCAATTTAAGTTCTGCATTCGCATAATCTAATCCGAAAAGTCTGCAACTTTTCGGGATCATGCGAGGCTCCGGTGCTCACGTACGTTGAAGTACGCTCCGCTCCGGTGCTCGAAAATCACTCGTTTCGCTACGGCCTGACGAATTTGCAACTGTAGTGTTAGCTTTGCCGCATACCGGCGCTATTCCTCGAAGCGGCCATCATTTTCGCGGTCGCGCTCATAACGCTTTTTCAGCGGAAATGGCGGCAACCAGCTTTCGCGGCGGATCGTCCACAATTCGTAGGTCGGCACCAGCTGGTCGGGAGCATCGAGCGAACCCAGATGCACCTCGATTTCATCATCGGAACGGGAAAAGACCGAGGAACCGCAGCGCGGACAAAAATGACGCCCGGCATAATCGCGCGTTTCGCCATCGATCGTGACCGCATCTTGCGGGAACATTGCTGATGCCAGAAAAAGCGCCCCATGATGTTTGCGGCAGTCGAGACAGTGGCAAAGGCCGACCCGATAGGGACGCCCCGAGGCGACAAGCCGGACATCGCCACACAGACAGCCACCGGTAAATTGTTCCATGGTTTTCCTCCTCAATTCAACCGGATCATGCTTTTCAGAAGAAATATATGAAGCGGTCAACCAGTAATTCAACCGGCACGGCGCGCGTCTAAATAGGCTTTTCGTGACTCGCTCCGCATGGGCCCGCGATCATCTTTCAGAGCGGCGAATGCCGCAAGGCGGCGGGTGTCTTGATATTGATATGTAACGGTTTTTTTGGCTTTTCCAGAGTGAAATGTCAGCTATGGTGAATCTGGAGGGCGTTGGGATTTATCGAATGAAATCAACAGCTTATTTGCTATTAAATCATTTCCTCTAATTTTTGTTTATCTTTTATGATGTTTTGAAATTCTCTACTGGGAATTTAAGTATTGCCCATCAAAATAAATTCGTTTTTTAATGTCGCGGGGGCTTTATGCAATGAACTGAGGGGTTTCGATGCATTTAGATATTCGCAGGGTTTCGGCCACCCTGCTGCTTTCCACGACGGCACTGTTCACGGTGGGTGCCGTGCTTTTGCCATCTGGAAATGCGCAGGCCGCATGTTCGTTTTCACCAACGGCCGGTGATGACGTTTTCATCTGCGACAGCGGTACATCCGCATCCGGTCTGACCGATACGAGCGGCAACAACACGCTCCTTCTGCCCACAGGCGGCAGCGGTACGGTCAATGGCAATGTGACCTTCGGTGCCGGAACGGACCGCGTCGAGTTACATTCGGGATCGATTGCGGGAAGCATCGATCAGGGCGATGGCGCGGATGCATTCATTATTTCTGGCGGCTCGGTTGTCGGTAATGTGCAACAGGGCGGCGGCATCGACGATTTTCAGATGACGGGCGGCCAGATTATCTCGCTCAATCAGGGCGACGGGCTCGACACGTTTTTCATGTCCGATGGCCGCATTATCGATGCTTTCGATGATGGCGATTATGCTGTGATGACCGGCGGGCGCATCGGTCGCGTCAACATGAAGCTGGACAACAATTATTTCAACATGTCCGGCGGCACCATCGATCGCAATCTGGTGACCGGTTTCGGCAATGATACGATCATCATCTCCAGCGGCATGATTGGCGGTAGTATCAGTGTCAGCGGTGGCACCGACAGCGTGACCATTACCGGTGGTACGGTTGCCGGTGACATCATGCTGAGCTTCGGCACCGACACGTTCAGCTGGAACGGCGGCGGCATTCTATATGGAAATGTCGATCTTGGCGCTGATAACGACGTGGCCACGCTGACCAACCTGACCGACGCCAATATGGGGTCGACCAAGTTCATCACCGGTGGCGAAGGCACCGATAGTCTGAGCTTCAGCAATGTCAAAACTGGCGCGGTTTATCGCTTCGGCGGATGGGAAACCATCAATCTCACCAACGATACGCGTCTGGTTTTCAATGCTCCGCTGACGCTTGGTGATGCGGGAACCGGAACGGGCACGCTCAACATCGATGCGACCAGCACCATTTATGGTGGTTCGGCCCAGTCGGTTATCAAGCCCTATGCCGCAACGCAGCTGACCAATGTGTTTAATGCAGGCCGCATCGACCTGACCAATGGCGGCTCCAGCACGACCGATAGCCTGACCATTCGCGGCAACTATACCGGGCAAAATGGCCTGCTGTTCCTCGACACGGTGCTTGCGGGTGATGCGTCGCCTTCGGACAAGCTGGTGATCGATGGCGGTTCGGCTTCCGGCAATACCGGCATTGTCGTGGAAAATATCGGTGGCGCAGGTGCTTCGACAGTGTCGAATGGCATCATGGTCGTTGAGACGCTGAATGGCGCAACCACCACTGCGGGCGCCTTCACCTTGAATGGCCGTGTCGCGGCTGGCGCCTATGAATATTATCTGTTCAAGGGTGGTGTTTCTGCCGGAACGACAGAAAACTGGTATCTGCGCTCAACGCTGGTGAACGGTAGTCAACCGGCTGCCGTGGGTTCGGAAGCGCCGGAACCAGAGGCTCCGGAAACGGTGGCCGCTCCGCCGCCATTGGATCAGCCGGCTGCGGTGCTGCCAGTCGATCCGAACGATCCCGACCCGCAGGACAATTCTGCTCCGGTCGCCGGAAACTCCGCCGCGCCCACTGCGCCTCCGGCTCCCCAGGCCGCAGATGTTGCCGACCCGCCAGACAATTCCGTTGGTGGTTTGATGCAGCCTCCACTGCCCGGCAATGGCGTCGCGCCGCCGTCAGCAGGGGCGACGCGCGTGGAAGGCGATGTCGTCAATCTCTATCGTGAAGAAGTGCCGGTCTATTCGGCTCTGCCGCCCGTCGCGCATCATCTGGCGCTGTCGACGCTCGGCACATTCCATGAGCGCCGGGGCGAACAGGACCTGCTCGAAAGCGGCGGTTATCTGCCGTCGAGCTGGGTGCGGGTGTTCGGGCAGGACATCGACATGAAGTGGAGGGGCACCGTTGCGCCGGGGGTCGATGGCAGTCTTCTCGGTATTCAGGCCGGGCAGGACCTGTTCGGACGTGAATCCGACGGCGGCCATTTCGACCGTTTCGGCGTCTTCTTCGGTTATGCGCGCGCCTCGGGCGATATTACCGGGCAGGCGCTCGGCTGGAACGATCTTGCCGTCGGCGACCTTGACGTTACCGGCACCAGTTTCGGCGGCTATTGGACCCATATCGGCCCGCAAGGCTGGTATCTCGATGCGGTGGTGATGGGAACATGGTTCGATGGCAGCGCCAGCTCCAACGCGCAACAGGGCATAGACCTTGAGGGCCACGGCGTGACGGCCTCGCTGGAAGGCGGCTATCCGGTGGCACTCGGCGGCAACTGGACGCTGGAACCGCAGGCGCAACTGATCTGGCAGCATCTCTCGCTGGACGATCAGGCTGACCGTTATTCCACGGTGACGTTCGATTCCGACAATGCGTGGACGGGCCGTATCGGCATGCGGTTGCAGGGCGCGGAAGAAACCTCGTTCGGCAAGCTGCGCCCCTATCTGAAGGCCAATCTCTGGCAGAATTTCTCATCGGACGAGACCGTATCCTTCGGCACCGATCCGATTGTCACCAATCTGAAAGGAACGTCGCTGGAAGTCGGCGGCGGGATAACGGTCGATATCACGGAAAAGGCCAGCCTTTTTGCAACTGCCGACTACACAACCAATCTCGGAGGAGAGCGAACGCGGATCTGGGAAGGCAATATTGGACTGAATGTAAAATGGTGATTCAAGAGCACATTCCGAAAAGTGTGAAACGGTTTTCGGAGCAGATGTGCGTCTAATGTGGCGGCTGACGGCGTCGCCATTGCATTTTGAAGGAGAGGGAAAACGTCAATGGGCAGACGGGCTTATGACAAACTTGCGAAGATTTGTGCATCTCTGAAGACCTCTGAACAGGAACTGGCTTACGCGCTCGGCATATCGCGCATCGCGCTAAAGGCAATCAATCGTCCAGATACCCCCCTTTATCTGCGTCTGGCGCTTGCTGCACTCCTGTCGGAAATCGACCCGGATAAGGTGCTGAATGCGACGCATTCGCCTCCTGCAATGGAAGTGCCAGTGCATCTTCTGTAACCCCGATAGAAAGTCTCAAGTCATCCCCCAGGGCTGAGGATAGTATCGTGACTAAGTTTTACGTCCTGCTTTTTCTGATAGGTCTTGTGAGTTACCCGCAACTGGCCGCTGCGGCCTGTTCGGGTGCTGCCAGCGCTGCCGATCTGGCAGCGCAAAGGCAACTATCCGCCCTGCGCGCCATGGAGCGCGGGCGTGGCTGCAAGGGTGATGGCGGCGGGGGCTTGTTCAATGCCTGCCGCGATCTGTCGGTGCGCATTGCGGAAGTGCAGCGGCAGATTTCCGCCGGGCTGGCCGCAAGGTCATGTTCCGAACCATCGGCCACGACACAACGCAGCGCGCGACTGGATCGGCCAAAGGTGACACCGGCGGCTGTCACGTCGAATGCGACCGAGAAACCCAAATCCTGGGCCGGCAAAGGCGCACTGACCTATTGCGTGCGCCTTTCGGACGGTTATCTGTTCCCGGCGCCGCACTCTCAATTCGACAAAACGGAAAGCACAACGGAAACGCTGGCTCAATGCCGCTTCATCTGCCAGAACGAGAGCGTCGATCTCTATGTTCTCAATGATGTGAATGGCGAAACAGCGGATATGATTTCCGCGACCAGCGGCAAGTCCTATGCGGAACTGCCGACGGCCTATAATTATCACGAGAGCAGCGATTTCAAAAAATGCGACTGGGCGGGTTATGTCGCCAAGGTCAGCGAACTGCGCGCCAGCAGTCGGTCGGCGAGAGCCATGCGCAACGTCGTGATGCCGATGCCGGACAGCCGACCGAGCCGCAATGCCGATATGGTCGATACGGTTGCTACGGCAACCTTTGCGCCGCTGACGGACCGAAAGGTGCGGGTGGTCGGCCCGGCCTTCATCTTCGATCAGGGCATAGCACCGGAAACTGTCCAGCAGTAGCTGCGAGCAGGACCGGCGCTGGTCCAGTCCAGAAAATCGCCCCGTGGATAACGACAAGATATGGCGCGGGGGCGCTTTTCTCCATTGGTTGTTTTTCACCCCCTATGTCCTAAGAGGTGCGCGACAAGGGGGCTGAAGTGAAGTGCTATTTGATAAATCTGGAGCGGAGCCAGGACCGTCTGGCCTATATGGCATCCCAGTTTAATCGCATGGGTCTAGAATTCGAACGTGTTGAGGCTGTCAATGGTCGGGTTATGCCCGAACAGGAGCTGGCTTCATTCAACACGTTCAGCAAAAACTGGCCCGATCCGCTTTCGCCAGCGGAAATTGGCTGTTTCCTGTCTCACCGCAAGTGTCTAGAAATTATAGCGACCGGTATCGATGCTTACGCGGTCATTTTTGAAGATGATATCAAGCTGAGCAGCGGGGCTGCGCAGTTGCTGCCTTCAGACAAATGGATACCGAAAGACGCGGATATTATCAAAATCGATGCCTACGGGCATGAGGTCTTGATATCCCGTTCGGTTGCAAGCGAAGGACCCTATGCGGTGGCGCGGCTTCGCTCCAGACATTTGCTGACGGGAGGCTACGTCGTGTCTCGCGACGCTGCGCGCAAACTTCTGCCGCTTATGCAGAAAGCGCCTGCTCCCATCGATCATTTCCTGTTCGACCCCAATGATGGTCCTTTCGACGAATTGAATATCTACCAGATCACGCCAGCCATTTGCCGACAGGCAGGATTGGAAAGCACGATCGGCAAGAACCGACGTGAGCAAAAGCGGCCGGCGCTTTTTCGACTGCTCATACGGGAATTGAAAAGGTTCGGGACGCGCACAATGCGCAATTCCCTCGGCTTATGGGTGAACTTCACCAAAACCGGACGTTGGGGCCCCATTCCCTATGACCACGATATCCGATAGCCAGTGAGCGGGCCTTCAGGCCCGTCAATATTTAGCGGGCCACTTGTCATCGGATGAGTCGGCATCACAACGGCAGCTCTAAAGCCGTGCGAAAGGCTGCGAGCGCAACTACCTACGATGATGTTGGAAAGAGAATTTTTCGGTAGCGGTTAGCGAATGGTAGCGGAGGAGGGATTCGAACCCCCGACACAAGGATTATGATTCCTCTGCTCTAACCTACTGAGCTACTCCGCCACGCGTCGCTTTGCAGAAGTTTTGTCGTCGCCGTTTCCGGTGGGACAAAGCATTGTTCCTGCAAGGAATGGCGGCGGTATATGTGGGGAATGAAACCCTGTCAAGCACTCTTCGCACAGGTTTCGTCTTGTTTTCCATCATTTGCACCGATAAGGAACTGTGCATAAGCAAAGGCATAGTTTCATGGCACCTCGTATTGCGGTTTTGG
Source organism: Ochrobactrum sp. SSR (assembly GCF_030067775.1). NCBI lineage: Bacteria > Pseudomonadati > Pseudomonadota > Alphaproteobacteria > Hyphomicrobiales > Brucellaceae > Ochrobactrum > Ochrobactrum sp. SSR. Next base: position 77,999 of record NZ_CP125969.1, read on the forward strand.
GTTGCGGCTATTGGGGCGGCAACCACATTCGTACCCTGAAGAGCCTCGGCGCCCTTCAGGCGGTCTCCGACGCCAACCCGGCAAATGCCGAACGATTCGCTTCCGAATTTGGCGTTCCCAATGTTCCGGTTGATGAATTGTTCACCCGTCCCGACGTGGACGGCATCGTTCTGGCCCTGCCTGCACAGTTCCACGCGCAATATGCGACCGAAGCTGTGAAGAACGGCAAGGATGTTCTCGTCGAGAAACCTATTGCGCTCGACGTCCCTTCGGCGGAAGCCGAAGTTGAAGCCGCGCGCGAAAATGGTCGCATCTTCATGGTCGGCCATGTTCTGCGGTTCCATCCGGCCTTCGAAAAGCTTCTCGACATGGTCAAGAGCGGTGAACTCGGCGATATCCGCTATGTTCATTCGCATCGCGTCGGTCTTGGCAAGTTTCACGCGCAGTTCGATGCGCTGTGGGACCTGGCGCCGCACGATCTGTCGATGATTCTCGCCATCACCGGCGAAGAGCCCAGCGCCATTCGCGGCGAAGGCACGGCCATCATCGACCATCTGAACGATTTTGCCCATGTTCATCTGGAGTTCCCGGGCGGCATTCGCGGGCATCTTTTTGCCTCGCGGCTCAATGCCTATCGCGAGCGGCGCCTGAGCGTGACCGGCACCAAGGGCATGGCCGTTTTCGACGACGGCGAGCCGTGGGACCGCAAGCTTGCCTTCTACAAACACGAAGTCTGGCGGGAAAACGACCAGTGGGCTTTCAAGTCGGCAGAGCCGATCTATATACCCGTCGAGGAAGGCATGCCGCTCACCCGCGAGTTGCAGCATTTCCTGCATTGCATCGAAACCCGTGAAACCCCGCGGACTGACGGCAAGGAAGCCATCAGTGTCTTGCGGATCTTGACCGAAGGTTCGGTGCAGCACACCAGATAAGGCGTTCGCGGACGGAGCTTTACGTTTCGTCAAGCGGTGTTACAGCATTCGCAAAACTTTGAACGCCCCGGCCATGGCAGGACGGCGCGCAAGCGAATAAATAGGTGCCAGGGATCCGCACGTTGGTTCGTGCGAGGCCAACTCTATGGAGCCAACATGCAGTTTATTGATCTTGGGGCGCAGCGCGCGCGTATCGAAGACCGTCTCAATGCCGCCATTTCCAAGGTTGTTGCGGAAGGCCGCTATATTCTCGGGCCTGAAGTGGCGGAGTTCGAGAAGAAGCTCGGTGAATATCTGGGCGTTGAACATGTGATCGCCTGCGCCAATGGCACCGACGCCTTGCAGATGCCTCTGATGGCGCGCGGCATCGGTCCCGGCCATGCCGTTTTCGTTCCGTCCTTCACCTTTGCTGCGACTGCGGAAGTTGTGGCGCTGGTCGGAGCAGAGCCTGTTTTCGTCGATGTCGATGCCAACAGCTACAACATGAATGTCGAACAGCTTGAAGCTGCCATTGCCGCTATCCGCAAGGAAGGCCGTCTGGAGCCGAAGGCAATCATTCCGGTCGATCTGTTTGGCCTTGCTGCCGACTATAACCGCATCACCGCGATTGCCGAGCGCGAAGGCCTGTTCATCATCGAAGACGCTGCGCAGTCCATCGGCGGAAAGCGCGACAATGTCATGTGCGGCGCATTTGGCCATGTGGGCGCGACCAGCTTCTACCCGGCCAAGCCGCTCGGTTGCTATGGCGACGGTGGCGCGATGTTCACCAACGATGCCGAGCTTGCGGATACGCTGCGTTCGGTGCTGTTCCACGGCAAGGGCGAAACCCAGTACGACAATGTCCGCATTGGTATCAATTCGCGTCTGGACACGATCCAGGCTGCCGTTCTGCTGGAAAAACTTGCGATTCTCGAAGACGAGATGGAAGCGCGCGATCGTATCGCCAAGCGTTACAACGAAGCGCTGAAGGATGTGGTGAAGGTTCCGGCTCTTCCCGCTGGCAACCGTTCTGCCTGGGCGCAATATTCCATCGAAAGTGAGAACCGCGACGGGTTGAAGGCGCATCTTCAGGCTGAGGGCGTTCCGTCGGTGATCTATTATGTGAAGCCGCTGCATCAGCAGACGGCCTATAAGCATTATCCGGTTGCGCCGGGCGGCCTGCCGGTTTCTGAAGCTCTGCCATCGCGCATTCTGAGCCTGCCGATGCATCCCTATCTGTCGGAAGCCGATCAGGACAAGATCATCGGCGCCATCCGTGGTTTTCACGGTAAGAAGGCCTGATCTGATCAGTTCGTTGAAGAAAAAACCCGGCGAAAGCCGGGTTTTTTTTATTTGCCAGTTTTTTCCAGCCGTTTTTCGACGCGTTTGGCGACGAAGCGTGCAATCGCCGGTCCGGCGAAAAGCACCACGAAGAACCGGCTTGTCTGCATGGCGATGATGAAGGGCAGGTCGACATTGGTGGATGCCGCGATAATGGCAACTGTGTCTGCGCCACCGGGGCTTGTCGCGAGGTAAGCGGTGAGGGGATCAAGATCGAGCATATGGCCAAGCGCCATACCGAACAAACCGCAGACGGCGATCAGGATCAGCGTCGAAGCCAGAACGGCGGGAAAAGCCCGCGCCGCATGGGCGATGATTGCGCGTGAGAAGCCAAGCCCGATGCGCCAGCCAATTAGCGTATAGCTGATCGCCAGCAGCCATGGCGGCAGATCGATGGTCATGACGCCGGTATCTTGCAGGATCGCGCCCAGCACCAGCGGCACCAGCATGGCGCCCGTTGGTATGCGCGAGATATGCCCCAGAAAGGCACCGCCAAGGACGAGAAGCAGCGTTGCGCCGAGGCTGGACGGGTTGAGCGGTGGAAACCAGTCTACAGCGGCAGGGGCCGCCATCTCCACGCCCGCGCCAAGGCGCACGACGAGCGATGCCGTGGTCGCAACCAGCACGACGCGGAGATACTGCATGAAGGCGACGAGGCGCGCATCCGCGCCGAAGGATTCCGCCATCAGGGTCATGGCGGTGGCAGCACCCGGTGACGAACCCCACACGGCGGTGGTTCCCGGCAGGACGCGGAACCGCGCCAGCAGATAGCCGATCAGTGTGCTGGCAAAGAGCACGAAGAGCATCGAGACCAGGATAATCGGCAGGTGCCTGCCCATATTGGAGAAGAACTCGGGCGTGATGGCGCGGGCAATCAGCAGGCCGACCACCGCCTGCGCAAATGTCGAAAGCTGGCTGTGGACGCGCACGGTACTTTCGCCAGCCGCCATCAGGATGCCGCCGACCATTGCGCCCAGCAGCAGGGCTGCCGGAAGATGCAGAACTTCGCCTGCAAAAATCAGGACAGCCGACACCAACAGAAGCAGGCCCCACTGGAGCAGCTTCGGGATTTTCCTGAAATTGAATTTGTCTGGGGCTGGTTGAAGCCCTGAGGGGGCGGATTTTTGCATTGCCCTTCTTCCCTACATGCGGGTGAGGCGGGATGCAAACCAAGTTTCCATGACTGCGACGGCGTTTGTTGGTAACGGATTGCCGTTCGGTGGGCAGGCTATGCATAGACGAAAAGACGCCGCCCCTCGCAAGAAGGGCGACGCCTGAAAAAGAACAATCGTTTTGCCGTGGATCAGCCGATCATAGCGCGACGCTGATTGGCCGGGCGCTCGACGACTTCGCGTGGCGCCTTGCCGCCGTCGCGCTCTTCCAACGCTTCCGCCTTGGAGAGTTCGATCTCGGCCACGGCCAGTTCTGCCTCGGCTGCTTCCTTCTGCGACATCAGATCGCCGATCGAACCGAACAGGTTGTCACGCCGCTGGCGTGCAGCCTTGGCGAAGGTCGGATAGGCAAAATGATTGATATCGGTGATGCCAGCCTTCTTTTCTTCCGACAGGATCTGAGCGTCGAGTTCCCCCGCCATTCGCTCGAACTCGCCGATCATCAGGTCAAGCTGGCCCAGTTGACGGCGCTTTTCCTTCACCTGGAACAGTTTAAGCCTCACCAGGCTTTCACGTGGCTTCATACGCAATACTCCTTGAACACCAACCAGCTTCCATGTGTTGGGGCGTTCCCCCGGACTTGAAGCACAATCGTATCGACTTCATTTCAAGTCGATCTGATTGGGCTTTATTAACAGGTGTGAATAAACAAAAAACGTCCGTTCACACCGCGAATCCCCGCGAATCCAGCCCCTACAGGGGGAAAGCGTCGCGGCCGTTGTCAGAAATCACCGTTTACAACGAAACAAAAAGTTAAGATTTTGCTCGTTTGGTAACCATTCCTTTACCGGCGAGGTTAATCATACGCGTTAGGACTTAAGGCTCGGTAAACCTAATGTGCTTTTTGAGCAACAGGTGAAAGCTAGAGTCGAATGAATCGCTTAGCGAAGATTCTTAAAGCGATGCTTTAGAGTCAGGGAGACGTGAATCTCTTTATGATTCAAATCGCTATAAGAATTTTCTAAACAGGGCATAAATATGCTTGCCAACCAGAATCATATTTTGTTAACCATTTGCTGGCACCTTCATACAGAGGCAACGACGGTTCCGTGTGCCGCCTTGAGGGACATCTGGTCGGCTGCGGAAAGGGGATAAGAGATGCGCGTCCTTTTGATTGAAGACGACAGTGCTATCGCACAGAGCATTGAGCTGATGCTCAAGTCCGAAAGTTTCAATGTCTACACGACCGATCTGGGCGAGGAAGGCATCGATCTCGGCAAGCTTTATGATTACGACATCATCCTGCTGGATTTGAATCTGCCGGATATGTCTGGTTACGAAGTTCTTCGTACATTGCGCCTTTCCAAGGTGAAAACGCCGATCCTGATCCTCTCCGGCATGGCCGGCATTGAGGACAAGGTTCGCGGCCTTGGCTTTGGCGCCGACGATTACATGACCAAGCCTTTCCATAAGGATGAGCTGATCGCGCGTATTCATGCGATTGTTCGCCGCTCGAAGGGCCATGCACAGTCGGTCATCACCACGGGCGACCTGATCGTCAATCTGGACGCAAAGACGGTGGAAGTTTCCGGCCAGCGCGTTCACCTGACGGGTAAGGAATACCAGATGCTCGAGCTTTTGAGCTTGCGCAAGGGTACGACGCTCACCAAGGAAATGTTCCTCAACCACCTTTATGGCGGTATGGACGAGCCGGAACTGAAGATCATCGACGTCTTCATCTGCAAGCTGCGCAAGAAGCTTGATGCGGTTTCCGGTAGCCAGAGCTACATCGAGACCGTCTGGGGCCGCGGCTATGTGCTGCGCGAGCCGGATGCCGAACTGCGCGAAAGCGCCTGATCGGTCCAGACTTTACGGTCAACGAAAAAAAGCTCCGCTTCGGCGGAGCTTTTTGCTTTTAGTCCTATTGGATCAGGCTGGCTTATCGCGGCGTTTCGCCAACAGTCGGGCGAGGGCGTTTTTGCGGCTCGGCGCTCATCAGAAGAGTGAATTGCTCGGTGAGATAAGCGCGGTCGAAGGGCTTCAATATATAGCCATCGGCGCCGGAACGCTTGGCGCGCATGATGCGCGTGACGTCGAGCTCATAGAGGCAAACGATAATGCGCGGATGCTGGCCGTCGGGCAGGGCGCGCAGGTCGGGAATGACTTCAAGGGCCGTCATATCCGGCAGATCGAAATCGAGAAGAATGATATCCGGCATGCGCGATGCGCAACTGTCGAGCGCTTCATGCCCGGTGGAGACTTCGGCAAATTCTGCGATGGAATCGGACAGGATACGGCGCGCGACCTTGCGGATGACGGATGAATCGTCAACCAGCAGGCAATAACCGGCCATCGCTTCGTCTCCCATCGACTTTCCCCCAGAGCGGCAACGAAGCTGCCGAAACATCTTACCGCGACACGATATTTGCCTGCTGTCTTGTCAGCAGGAGCGCGGGCGGACCCGCGCGCCTAAACCGCTCACTCGGCGGAGAATACGATATCTTCTGCCGTTGCGTGAATGGAAATCGTCATGCCGGCTTCTTCAGCGAGCAGCAGGGTGTAATAAGGCTGGACGGAATGCGCATCGATCGGCTCTTCCGGGGTGGCGCCGGAATGCAGCTCCAGGAACTTCGGCGGAACACGCAGCATGCGGCCCTTGACCGTGATGACAAAGCGCGGCTCTGTATCGCCGCCTTCCAGACGCACCGCCAGCGAGCCGCCACGCGGGATCGCGCCATTGGCGATCAGAAGCATGTTGAGCAGCAGCTTCACCTTGTTCTTCGGCAGAAGCACGCGGGTGCCTTCCCAGGTCAGCTCCGGCTTCTCGTTCTTGAAATATTCGGAGGCGACAGTCTGCGCGTCGCCCGTGTCGATCTGCACGCCTGCCGAACCGGCGGCGCCAAAGGCAATGCGGGCGAACTGGAGACGGGCGGAGGCATTGCGCGCGCTCGACTTGATCAGCGCCATCGCATCTTCGTCTGCGCCGCCTTCTTCCAGCAGTTCAAGACCATTGTTGATCGCGCCAACCGGCGAGATGATGTCATGACAGATCCGGCTGCACAGAAGCGCACCGAGATCGAGTGCGGAAAGGGTAACGGGTAGTGGCATGGCGCTTTCTCCGGAACACGGATGGACCCGGCTCCGCGGCGCTTCGGCCGGACGGTCGCGTCCTGATCGGTTAACGAAACCGCACGTAAACCTGTCGTTTCCCGCGCGGCATGATGGCGGGCGAATCGCCCTGAATGTCGGTTTAACTGGATACACGCCATGCTGGAAAGCCGCAACAAAGCTGTCTTTTTCGAAAGCCGGATCGCCTGTCGTGCGCTAATGTTTTCCGCGTCGGCATTTCGCCTTTCAAACGCCAATTTCGTTTCATAAAGATTTGGACAACATATTAGCGCGTACAATATGCGCGATTCGACGCGAAAGCCCGGAAGAGGCAGCGTCGTGCTTTTAACAGGGCGTCAGACAGAGAAGCGGTAGCCAGAAGGAATTAAAAATGGCCATACCATCCCTGTCGCAAACCAGTTTCCGCAATGCGGCGTATTCTATTGCGTTTCTTGCGGCACTGATTGTCTCCATCCTCGCTCTGCCGCATCAGGCACGGGCGCAGAACACCTACACCGCCGAGGAAATCGTCGATTCCGGTCATCGGTTTTTCGGTTCGGCTTCAGGCGGACTTGCCAGCGCTGTCGAAAAAGCGTTCCAGAGCTTCGGCCTGCCGAACGGCTATGTTCTTGGCGAAGAAGGTTCCGGCGCTTTCATCGGCGGCCTGACCTATGGCGAAGGCACGCTTTATACGAAGAATGCCGGTGACCATAAGACCTACTGGCAGGGGCCTTCCCTTGGCTGGGATTTCGGCGGTCAGGGCTCGCGCGTCATGATGCTCGTCTATAATCTGGACGATATCCAGAACCTCTACGGCCGCTATGCGGGCGTTGCCGGTTCGGCTTACGTGGTCGCAGGCGTCGGGTTCAATGTGCTGAAGCGCGAAAACATCGTGCTCGTACCGATCCGCACCGGCGTCGGCGCAAGGCTCGGCGTGAATATCGGCTATCTGAAGGTTTCAGCTGCCCCGACCTGGAATCCGTTCTAAGTCGTTGTGAATTGCTGGTTGCGCGAAGGCTGTTCTGCACCCGGAATGTTTCGGTGCGAGAAAGCCTTTTGCGCATTCCAGACCTATGCGCTACCATCGCTTGATGGTTCTGTTTGGCTGCAAAAAGCTCAACTTCGTGTGAAACCTTGATCCAGTCGGCACTTTTCTTCCTGCTTGGCGTTCTTGTGACGGTTTTCGTCCTGATCCTGCTCGGGCCATCGGTCTGGCGGCGCGCTTTCTTTCTGGCGCGACGGCAGGTTCAGGCCGAGTTGCCGATTACGCTTGCGGAAATCCGCGCTGACAAGGACGGTTTGCGCGCCGAATTTGCCGTGGCCATCAGCAAGCTGGAGCAGCAGTTGAAGCGGGAACGCCAGAAGGCTGCCGAACAGGCCGTCGTGCTTGGCCGCCAATATGAAGAGCTGAAGCGCATTCCCTTGCTTGAGGAAGGCCAGTCCGCCATTGAAAAGAAACTGGCTGAACAGGATCAGATGCTGTCGGACGCTAGGTCGTCCCGGCAGGCGGCATCGGAAAAGTCTGAAATCCTGCAAGCCGAGCTGGAACGAATGCAAAGCCATTACACTGCGCTGGAGGGGCTTGCGGATACGCTGCGTATCGAGATAAGCGCTAACGAGGCCGAACGTGGCCGCTTGTCGAGCGAGATGACCGAAATGCGCCGTGACCGTAAGGAAGCAACTGCCCGCTATAATGAGCTTTCAACGCAGCTCACCTCGGCGCAGACGGAACTGAAGAGCGAGAAACGCCGGAATGGCGATTTGCAGCAGAAGCTGGAAAAGCTGATTTCCGAACTGTCGGATGCACAGGAAAAGCTGGAACGTTTTTCGCGTGGTGGTGCCGTGGCCCATGCGCTGACCGATACGGATCACGCGGAAATCATGCGCCAGAATGCAGCACTTCGCGAAGAAATGGCGGAGCTTGCTGCGCGCATGGTCGCTGCAACCGCTGAAAAGGAAGGCCCCGATTCGCCCATTCACGGCATTCTGCAAGCGGCAGAAACAGCGGCGGGCGGTAAGAGCGTGAAGAACGGCAAAGCCGTTTCCAAAAGTCTCGCAAGCCGCATTCAGGAATTGCCCAAAGCCTGATCGATCCCTGATCCGTTATGAATCGGAAACACCGGGCCAGAGCGGCTACGATGAAGACGGAATCGTGGAACCGCACTATCTATTTGTTTTTACGCATTATCCTGCGCATCGAAGCGGGACCAGAAATCAGTCCAGTGGACTGATTTCCCCGCGTAGGCGCTACGCACTTTTGCTGGAAATGCTTCAAATGCGTCTGGCCGGTGTTTCTGTTGTTTGGCGATTCGTATCAGCCGTTGGTAATCACATCCGACCAGTCAGGGTGACGGGTCGCCTGTGCATGCATGAAGCTGCAACGCGGAATGATTTTCCAGCCATTGCGGCGCGCATCAAGAATGGCGTTCTTGGCCAGCGCCTGTGCGGCACCTTTGCCACGCATCGCTTCGGGCACGCGCGTGTGATCGACGGAAATGAGGGACGGCCCCAGCCTGGTGTAGGTCATTTCGGCTTCGCTGCCATCCAGCGACGCCACATAGCGTCCGCCATCGGAACTGTCTTCCTTGCGAATGTCGATATTTCCGCTCATGCCATCCTCCAGTGTGAACGCATACAGTCTTCAACATAGCACTACAGTTGCATTCTTCGTGATGCCGGACTGCAAAGAGCAATTTTCTGCGTCCGGTGCTCACGTACCTTGAAGTACGCTCCGCTCCGGTACTCGAAAATCACTCTTTTCGCCACGGCCTGACGAATTTGCAACTGTAGTGATAGGAATGAATTGCGCAAACAAAAAACCGGCCCAGTGGGCCGGTTTTCAATTTATCAGATCCATAGGCTGGATTGGCGCGGATGATTGAACACAAGGGTTCAACCCCGGCCCGATCCATCAGTGCCGATATTGCTGAATTCTGGTCGTCCTGAGACCGGCGAGACCATGCTCGTCGATTGAGGATTGCCAGCCAAGGAACTCCTCCACCGTCAATGTATAACGCTGGCATGCCTCCTCAAGGCTCAGAAGCCCGCCGCGAACAGCAGCGACAACTTCGGCCTTGCGGCGGATGACCCAGCGCCTTGTATTGGCGGGGGAAGGTCCGCAATGGTCAGCGGGCTGCCATCGGGACCAATTACATACTTTATACGCGGTCTTACCAGATCGGTCATTGTACTCTCTACACAACACTCAAGGACCTAATCGAGTGTGAGACTAGCGCCACAGCTTTAAAAATTACCTAAACCGCCGGTAACACTCTGGTAACACTTGAAAAAATTTTGACGAAAAATGAGCCGACCGAAGCAATTCGGCCATTTTTCTGCGAATTTCACGGGGAAGTGTGGGGGCCGGGTCGCAATTCGACCAATGTTTATTCTGCGACACCTTGGCAAATTGCCGCAGTTTCGCCTATATAGGCCTTAGAAATCTGAATTTTGAGAAGCAGGGCGCATGCCCGGAAGCTGGAATCAATCATGAGCCTGAACAGCCTCGATCTGCCGGGAAAGCCGGAAGACACGCGCGTTGTCGTCGCCATGTCGGGCGGCGTCGATTCATCTGTTGTGGCCGGGATTCTCAAACGTGAAGGTTATGACGTCGTTGGCGTGACGCTGCAGCTTTATGATCATGGCGCAGCGGTTCATCGCGCCGGCTCCTGTTGTGCAGGACAGGATATCGAAGACGCCCGCCGCGTTTCGGAAAGCCTCGGCATTCCCCACTACGTCCTCGATTACGAAGCGCGTTTCCGCGAAGCCGTGATCGATCCGTTTGCGAATTCCTATGTCAGCGGCGAGACGCCAATCCCATGCGTTTCCTGTAACCAGACGGTCAAGTTTGCTGACCTTCTCCAGACCGCGCGCGATCTTGGCGCCGACGCTCTGGCGACCGGGCATTATATTCGCAGCCGTGCAAATGGTGCGCATCGCTCGCTCTATCGTCCCGTCGATACCGACCGCGACCAGAGCTATTTCCTTTTCGCGACCACGCAGGAGCAGATTGATTATCTGCGTTTCCCGCTCGGCCATCTGCCGAAGGCGCAGGTGCGTGAAATCGCCGAGGAAATGGGCCTGACGGTTGCTAAGAAGCAGGACAGCCAGGATATCTGCTTCGTGCCGCAGGGCAAATATTCCGACATTATCTCCAGGTTGAAGCCGGAAGCCGCCAATCCGGGCGATATCGTCCATATCGACGGTCGCACGCTTGGCCGTCACGACGGCATTGTGCATTACACGGTCGGCCAGCGCCGCGGCATCGGCGTGGCCACCGGCGAGGCGCTTTATGTCGTGCATCTCGATGCCGCCAATGCGCGCGTCATCGTTGGTCCGCGTGAGGCGCTGGAAACGCACAAGGTGTTCCTGCGTGATATCAACTGGCTGGGTGATGGCCCGATCAGTGATCTGCCGGAAGGTGGAATGGAAGTTTTCGCCAAGGTTCGCTCCACGCGTCCGCCGCGCCCTGCCGTTCTGCGTCATGGGGATGGCAAGACCTGGGTTGAACTGGTCGATGGCGAAAGCGGTATTGCTCCGGGACAGGCCTGTGTGCTTTATTCCGACGAGAGCAATACGGCGCGCGTCTTCGGCGGCGGCTTCATTGGCCGGTCCGAACGCGAACCACAGGCGGAAGAAATGCTGCGTCGTCTGGTGGCCGGAACGGCAAACGCTTCGGCAGCCTGACCCGTTTCAAAAGCGATTGAAAAACATCAAGGCGGGTGTGAAAGCACCCGCCTCTTTCTTTGCGCGCGAATTATTGAAACCGGCTGAAGCGCGACAGGGCGATGCCGGAAGCGGTGGCGACATTCAGGCTGTCGAATTCCTTCGACATGGGAATGCGGGCCGTCTGCAGACGCGCCAGAAGCCGTTGCGGCAGTCCTTCGCCTTCTGTGCCAAGCAGCAGTGCCTGACGATCATGTCCGGTTGCCTGATAGATGCTGGTTTCCGACGATGGGCTCAGCGCCAACACGTTGAAGTCCGCATCTTGGAGCGCACCAAGAATCTCATCGATACGCCCGCCATGAAAATAGGGTACTTTCAGCGTTGCGCCGACTGAAACGCGAATGGCCTTGCGATAAAGCGGATCGCAGCAGGTTTCATCCATCAGCACACAATCGGCCTCGAAGGCGGCAGCGTTGCGGAAAATGGAACCGACATTGTCGTGATTGGATATGCCGCACAGCACCGTGACCAGTGACCGTTGCGGAAGCGTGGCCAGCAAGTCAGCCAATTCCGGCTGCGGCTTGCGGCGACCAACGGCGAGAATGCCGCGGTGAACGTGAAAGCCCGCGACGGCATCCATGACGGTCTGCGGCACGCAATAGACCGGGGTGCCCGCAGGGATCTGTTTCAGCTGTTCCGTCAGTCCGTCGAGACGATTTTCCAGCACGAGCAACGATTCTGTCTCAAAGCGCGCGGTGGAAGAGAACAGCACATTGATGACGACCTTGCCTTCGGCGATGAAACGCTTCTGGCGTCCGACGAGGTCTTTTTCGCGAATGTCGCGATAGGGGGAAAGACGTTCGTCAGCCGGATCGTCTATTCTTTGGAGACAGCCGTGCAAATGATCTTCTTGTTTCATTGCACGGCTGTAACCTCATGCTTTAGGCGATGGCTAATACCGGCTGTTCCTGCCGGCGCGGTGTCGGACTCATATAGAGGCTTGAGAGCGTCGACAACATCAACTCGATATGCGGTGACGAAACCATGTAGTAAATGGTCTGGGCATCGCGTCGGGTCGAAACAAGGTCGAGAGCGCGCAATTTGGCCAGATGCTGCGACAACGCCGACTGACTGAGGTCAATGGCTTTGGCGAGCGCGCCAACAGACATTTCATTGTGTAGCAGCTTGCATAAAATCAATAGTCGCTTGTTGTTTGCGAGTGCTGAAAGAAAATCTGCTGCCTGATCTGCATTTTCTGTTAAATCACAAAAAAGTATGTTCTTTATTCATCTGCTGTCATACCCCCGTAAGACCGCTGGTAGGTTCAAATGACGTTTCCATTTTGGAACACGCAGGTCAAATTTAATGGTTGGTATTTGGTTTGAAAAGACCTTGCTTAAATTCGCCCATGTTTAAATCGCGCAAATTTGTCCCAAAAAGAGCATGAATCCGTTTCAGGCGGGCGAGGCGGTCATTTTTAGCAGTTCTGCGCGCACTTCGGCTGCGCTGGCGCAGCTCCGCGAGAACGGGAGTCGAACGATCTCATTGCCAGCTGCGATGTCGAGACCATCGGGGTCTATCCCCACCACCTTCAACGGCCTAGTCGCTGTGCCGGTCATCTGGCTGATGCGGGCAGCGATGGCATCTTCTCCGTTTTCTTTGACACTATCAAGAATGTCCTGTTCGTTGGGAGCTATACTTTCGGCGGTGGCGGCGGGACAGATCAGGTCCTCGGTTGCGAGGATGAAGGCTTTGCCGAAGCCGCCATTCAGGCTGGCGCCAAGCACATTCATGCGGAAGAACGCGAAGTCGCCAAGATCGACATAAAGCGCGCCTTTTGGATTGTGGTTGAGATAGCGGCGGCGCAGGCGTGGATAATCATCGGCCGTCCGCTCGACCCTTTCGGCGTCGCAATGCAACGTAATGCGCGGATGGGCGAGCGGGTCGCCTTTACCGGGTTCGCCCAGTAGCAGAGAACAGGCGGGATTGGCGATGAGGCCCGGCGTGTGCGCGGCCAGCCCCGAAACCAGAATGAGCGGCGTGCCATCCGTGTCGGTCGCGACTGCAACGCGGCTTGCCAGCGGGCGGCCTGTTTTCGCATCCAGCACTGCCAGCGCGCCATAGCGCGCCGTGCGCATCAGCGTCTTTGCCAGCTGAATGGCTTCCGGCGTTGTCGGCCTGATGGGAGAATCGATTGGCTCTTTGGTCTGGTTCATCGCGCTGTCATAAACTTGAGTAAGATAATCCGCTATTAGCTGGTTTCTGCACAATGGAACAGGCCTGCGCACTGATATTGCCCGCAATTTCAGCGATTCCAAAGATGCCGTGCAACCGCTGCGTGACGTTATGCGAAAATTTGCGCAAATAATATTATGATTTGACCGCCTTTAGCGCAATATTCCGCAATATGGCAATTTGAAGAAATTAAAATCTAAAAATATAGGTGATAAACGCATAAGAATGTGAACTGGTTCTAACAATTGCGCTTGCAAAGTGGGGAACCAAGCGTTTCGATAGGCCAGGCTGCGGGCAATGGGGCGCGCGCGGCACACTTTTCCGTGGAGGCGGACAATAAATGAAAATGTACAAAACACTCCTGGCTGCAACCGCGCTGGTGGCTCTTATGAGCGGTGCTGCTTCGGCAAAGACTTTTGTGTATTGCTCTCCGGCATCGCCTGAAGGCTTCGATCCGGCGGCATATACGGGCGGTGACACGTTCGATGCGTCTGCGCATCCGGTTTATAATCGTCTTGCCGAATTCGAGAACGGAACGACCAAGGTTGTGCCGGGTCTCGCTGAAAGCTGGGACGTTTCCAGCGACGGTCTGGAATACACCTTCCATCTGCGCAAGGGCGTGAAGTTCCATTCGAACGACTATTTCACGCCGACCCGCGAATTCAATGCGGATGACGTGATCTTCTCGTTCGATCGCATGCGCAACAAGGACAATCCATGGCACCAGTATACCGCAGGGATCACCTACGAGTATTTCGACAGCATGGAAATGGGCGCGCTGATCAAGGACATCGTCAAGGTTGACGATTACACCGTCAAGTTCGTGCTGAACCGTCCGGAAGCACCGTTCCTCGCCAATATCTCGATGCCTTTCGCTTCGATCATCTCGAAGGAGTACACCGACAAGCTGGCTGCCGACGGCAAGAAGGACGATCTCAATCAGATTCCGGTCGGCACTGGCCCGTTCCAGTTCGTCGCCTACCAGAAGGACGCCGTCGTTCGCTTCAAGGCCAATCCCGACTATTGGGGTGGCAAGCCGAAGATCGACGATCTCGTCTTCGCAATCACGACCGATCCGGCTGTGCGCGCGCAGAAGTTGAAGGCTGGCGAATGCCACCTGATGTCCTATCCGGCTCCGGCTGACATCAAGGGCCTTCAGGCCGATTCCAACCTCAAGGTTGACGAACAGGCTGGCCTGAACGTGGCTTATTTCGCGTATAACACGCTGAAGGCGCCTTACGATAAGCCGGAAGTCCGCAAGGCGCTGAACCAGGCTATCAACAAGCAGGCCATCGTCGACGCCGTGTTCCAGGGTCAGGGCCAGGTTGCCAAGAACCCGATCCCGCCGACAATGTGGGGCTATAACGACAAGGTCGAAGACGACAAGTACGATCCGGAAGCTGCCAAGAAGGCTCTTGAAGCCGCTGGCGTCAAGGATCTCAAGATGAAGCTGTGGGCGATGCCTGTCAGCCGTCCGTACATGCCGAACGCGCGTCGTACCGCTGAACTCATGCAGTCCGATCTTGCCAAGGTTGGCGTCAGCGCCGAAATCGTTTCGATGGAATGGGGCGAATACCTCAAGAAGTCGTCCGACAAGGACCGCGACGGTTCCGTCATCCTCGGCTGGACCGGCGACAATGGCGATCCGGACAACTTCATGGGCACGCTTCTCGGCTGCGCTGGCGTTGGCAACAACAACCGCGCCCAGTGGTGCTACAAGCCGTTCGAAGACCTGATCCAGAAGGCCAAGGTTTCGACCAGCCAGGAAGAACGCACCAAGCTTTACGAAGAAGCGCAGGTGATCTTCAAGGAGCAGGCTCCTTGGAACACCATCGCTCACTCGACGGTCTTCGTGCCGATGTCGGCCAAGGTTACGGGCTTCAAGCAGAGCCCGCTTGGTGACTATCGCTTCGAAGATGTTGATATCTCCGAGTAAAGTCTAACAACACCAGCGGCCGGGTGTGGAGGGTTCCTCCGCACCCGGTCGGAGTTTTTGTATGTTTCGTTTTATATTAAACAAACTCATCTATCTGGTGCCGACCTTCATTGGCATCACGATCGTTGCTTTCGCTTTCGTCCGGGTCCTGCCCGGCGATCCCGTCCTGCTGATGGCAGGCGAGCGCGGCGTCAGCCCGGAACGCCATGCAGAACTGATGGCGCAGCTCGGCTTTGACCGCCCCATCTGGCAGCAATATCTGGATTATGTCTGGAACCTGCTGCACGGCGATTTTGGCCAGTCTCTGGTGACCAAGAAGCCTGTTCTCGTTGAATTTTTCACGCTGTTTCCAGCTACGGTAGAGCTGTCGATCTGCGCGATCATTGTGGCGATCTGCCTTGGCATTCCGGCAGGCGTCATCGCCGCCGTCAAGCGCGGTTCCTGGTTCGATCAGGGCCTCATGGGCATTTCCCTGGTTGGTTACTCGATGCCGATTTTCTGGTGGGCGCTTTTGCTCATCATCTTCTTCTCGGGCATATTGCAGTGGACGCCGGTTTCAGGCCGCATTTCGCTCCTCTATTTCTTCCCGTCGGTGACGGGTTTCATGCTGATCGACAGCCTGATGTCGGACCAGAAGGGCGCGTTCCTTTCGGCGGTCTCGCATCTCATCCTGCCGACCATCGTGCTGGCGACCATTCCGCTCGCGGTCATTGCGCGCCAGACGCGCTCGGCGATGCTGGAAGTGCTGGGTGAGGACTATGTGCGCACCGCCCGCGCCAAGGGTCTGCCGACGCGCCGCGTCGTGGGCATTCACGCGCTGCGCAACGCCATGATCCCCGTCATCACGACAATCGGCTTGCAGGTCGGTGTGCTGATGGCCGGTGCGATCCTGACGGAGACCATCTTCTCCTGGCCAGGCATCGGAAAATGGATGCTCGATTCCATTTTCCGCCGCGACTATCCGGTCGTGCAGAGCGGTCTGCTGCTGATTGCCGCCATTATCATGGTGGTCAATCTGGTGGTCGATCTGCTGTACGGCCTGATCAATCCGCGTATCCGGCATAAGTGAGGGTATCATGACACACTCAGCTATTCAGCCGGAAGCCGCAAACGACATCGGCAAGATGCGCGCGCTGAAGGATTTCTGGTTCTATTTCAGCGTCAATCGCGGCGCGGTTATCGGCCTCTACGTCTTTATGGCGGTCATTCTCGTGGCCATTCTGGCGCCGGTCATTGCGCCGCATAGTCCTGTCGATCAGTTCCGCGATTACATCAAGCTGCCGCCTTTCTGGCAGGAAGGCGGCTCGACCCAGTTCTTGCTTGGAACGGATGAGGTGGGCCGTGATATTCTGTCCCGCCTGATCTATGGCGCGCAATATTCGCTGCTGGTCGGTTTCGTCATCGTCATCATTTCGATGTGCCTCGGCATCACCATCGGCCTCATCACCGGCTATTTCGGTGGCGGCGTCGATACGGTGTTCATGCGCATCATGGACGTGATCCTGGCATTCCCGTCGCTGCTGCTGGCGCTGGTTCTGGTGGCTATTCTGGGACCGGGCCTCATCAATGCCGTGCTTGCGATCACGCTTGTCTTGCTGCCGCATTTTTCTCGTCTCACCCGCGCCGCCGTCATGGCGGAAAAGGAACGCGAATACGTGACCGCGGCCAAGCTTGCCGGAGCAAGCAGGCTGCGCCTGATGTTCAAGACCATCCTGCCGAACTGTCTCGCGCCCCTCGTGGTGCAGGCGACGATGTCGTTTTCCAACGCCATCCTCGACGTGGCGGCATTGGGCTTCCTTGGCATGGGCGCACAGCCGCCAACGCCGGAATGGGGCACCATGCTCGCATCGGCGCGCGAGTTCATCACCAGCGCCTGGTGGATTGTGACCTTCCCGGGTCTGGCAATCCTGATCACTGTTCTCGCCATCAATCTGATCGGCGACGGTCTGCGCGATGCGCTTGACCCGAAACTCAAGAGGAGCTGATCGGTGGCTTTGCTTGAAATCAAGAACCTTACGGTTTCGTTCGATACTTCGACTGGTCCTTTCAAGGCGGTCGATGGCATCGATATCACGGTCGACAAGGGCGAAGTTCTGGCCATTGTCGGCGAGTCCGGTTCGGGCAAGTCGGTCGGCATGCTCGCAGTGATGGGCCTTCTGCCCAAGACCGCGACCGTGACGGCGGACAAGATGTCGTTCGACGGCAAGGATTTGCGCACGCTTTCCAGTTCGGAGCGCCGCCAGATCATTGGTCGCGACATTTCGATGATCTTTCAGGAGCCGGTTGCGAGCCTCAATCCGTGCTTCACGGTCGGCTACCAGCTTGAAGAAGCGCTCAGGCAGCATATGGGCATGAACGGTTCGGCGAGCCGTGCTCGCGCGATCGAGCTTCTCGAACTGGTTGGAATCCGCGATGCCTCTGAGCGTCTCGGCAGCTTCCCGCATCAGATGTCGGGCGGCCAGTGCCAGCGTGTTATGATTGCTATCGCGATTGCCTGCAATCCGAAGCTACTGATCGCTGATGAGCCGACCACGGCTCTCGACGTGACGATCCAGAAGCAGATCCTCGATCTGCTGATGCGGCTTCAGGTGGAGCATGGCATGGGCCTGATCATGATTACCCACGATATGGGTGTCGTCGCCGAAACGGCGGATCGTGTCATCGTGCAGTATAAGGGTCACAAGATGGAGGACGCCGACGTGCTGTCGCTGTTTTCCGCACCGAAAAGCCCTTACACGCGCGCGCTTCTGTCGGCTCTGCCGGAAAATGCGACAGGCGACCGTCTGCCGACGGTGTCGGATTTCGCTTTTGACGAGACCAGTGCAGGAGAAGCGCGATGAGCGAGATCGTTCTCGAAGCGCGCGATATCAAGCGCGATTACCATGTCGGCGGCGGCCTGTTCGGCAAGCCGAAGGTGGTTCATGCCGTCAAGGGCGTCAGCTTCAAGCTCGAAAAGGGCAAGACGCTGGCGATCGTTGGCGAATCGGGTTGCGGCAAGTCCACACTGGCGCGCATCCTCACCATGATCGATCCGCAGACTTCCGGCGATCTGACGATCGGCGGCAAGGATGTGAACATCGCTCGTGACGGGCTGACCGCCGAAATGCGCCAGAAGGTGCAGATCGTGTTCCAGAACCCTTACGGTTCGCTCAATCCGCGCCAGAAGATCGGCGACGTGCTGGCCGAACCGCTGCTGCTGAACACGAATATGTCGGCGGAAGAGCGTCGCGCCAAGGCGATGCAGATGTTGTTGAAGGTTGGTCTCGGTCGCGAGCACTTCAACCGCTATCCGCATATGTTCTCGGGCGGCCAGCGCCAGCGTATCGCCATTGCGCGCGCGCTGATGCTCAATCCGAAGCTGCTGATTCTCGACGAGCCGGTTTCTGCGCTCGATCTGTCGGTGCAGGCGCAGGTGCTGAACCTGTTGTCCGACCTGCAGGAAGAGTTCGGTCTCACCTATGTCTTCATCAGCCACGACCTTTCGGTGGTGCGCTATATCGCCGATGAGGTGATGGTGATGTATTTCGGTGAGGTGGTTGAATACGGGTCGCGTGACGACGTGTTCAACAATCCGCAGCACGATTATACGAAGAAGCTGTTTGCCGCGACGCCGCGTGCGGATGTGGATGCCATTCGCGCCCGCGTCGAGGCGCGTGCCGCCGCCAGACAGGCCGCACAGGCTTAACGGGCTACCGCAAATCCTGAAACAAAAACGCCGCCTGTAAATGGCGGCGTTTTTGTATGTTCAGCCAGCGCGTTGCTGGTGCCAGGCGAGCGCCCGGACGATATCGTCCGCCGCGACCTTCCCGATGATGTTGCCATTCTCGACGATGCCGACATCGCCGCCGCTGTCGGCAACGGCATTCATCAGCTCGCGCACCAGCGTTTCCCGTCGCGCTGTGGCCGCAAAGGGGCGAGGGGCGGCGTTACGGTCGAACGGCGTCATGATATCGCCCGCGCGCAGCACGCCAAGCGGATTCATGTGAGCGACGAAATCGGCGACATACTGGTCGGCGGGTTGCAGCAGGATTTCCTGCGGCGTTCCGCATTGCACGATGCGCCCACCCTCCATAATGGCGATGCGATTGCCGATCTTCATGGCCTCATCAAGATCGTGACTGACGAAGACAATGGTTTTCTTTAAGCGCGACTGGAAGGCCAGAAGCTCGTCCTGCAACCGCGTGCGGATCAGCGGATCAAGCGCCGAGAAGGGTTCGTCCATCAGCAGGATCGGCGCGCCGGTGGCAAAGGCGCGGGCGAGACCGACGCGCTGCTGCATGCCGCCGGATAATTCACCGACCTTTCGCTTGGCCCAGTCCTGAAGCCCGACTAGTTCGAGCTGCTGGCGGGCCTTGGAAATGCGCTCTTCCTTGCCCATACCGGAGATTTCCAGCCCGAAGGCGACATTCTCCTCGACGGTGCGCCAGGGCAGCAGGCCGAATTGCTGAAAGACCATCGAAACAAGTTCGGTGCGCAAATGGCGCAGCGTGTTGCGATCCGCCTTGCCGACATCGATGCCCCGGTCACCATCCCGCACCGTGACGCGGCCGCGCGAAATCGGGTTGAGCCGGTTGATGGCGCGCAGCAGCGTGGACTTGCCGGAACCGGACAGGCCCATTAGGACGAGGATTTCGCCTTCCTCGATATTCAGCGTGCAGTTGTGCACACCCAGAACATGGCCGGTTTCGGCCTGAATCTGGGATCGCGTTGCACCGCGATCAGCAAGCGCCAGCGCATTATCCGTGTTCTTGCCGAAAATGATGCAGACATCTTCAATTGCGATAATGGTCATCCGCGATCTCCTATTTCTCGCGCCCAGCGCGGAAGATGCGGTCGAGCACAATGGCGACCACGACGATGACAAGGCCAGCCTCGAAGCCGAGCGCGGTGTTGACCGAGTTCAGCGCGCGGACGACCGGAACGCCAAGACCATCGGCCCCCACGAGAGCGGCGATAACCACCATCGAAAGCGACAGCATGATCGTCTGGGTCAGGCCCGCCAGAATTTGCGGCATGGCATAGGGCAGCTCAATCTTCCAGAGAAGCTGGGACCGGGAAGCGCCGAAGGCTTCGCCAGCTTCGATCAAGGAGGATGGCGTGGACGAAACGCCGAGATGTGTCAGACGCACCGGCGCGGGCAGAACGAAAATGGCTGTGGCGAGCAGGCCGGGCACCATGCCAATGCCGAAAAAGACGATGGCCGGGATCAGATAGACGAAGGTGGGCAGCGTCTGCATCAGATCGAGCACCGGTCGCATGGCCGCGTAAAGCGTCGGACGATGCGCTGCGGCAATGCCGAGCGGAACGCCGATGGCCATGCAGAGAACACAGGACGAAAGCACAAGCGTCAGCGTTTCCAGCGTGCGGTCCCAGTAACCCTGATTGAGAATGAACAGAAAGCCCAGGATCGTCAGCACGACCACCGAAATGCGGCGCTGGATCAGCCAGGCAATCACTGCGAATATGGCGATCAGCAGCAGCGGGTGCGGCAGTTTCAGGACGAAAAGCAGGGCGTCGATCATGCTTTGCATGACCGCTGCCAGCAGGTCGAAAAAGCCACCCATATTGTTCGTCAGCCAGTCAACGACCGTCTTTGCAGTCGGTCCAACCGGAATTTTATAGTCCGTCAGCCAGTTCAACGATGAAGTCTCCTGCTGCGTGCCTGAGTATCTACAGATGGAAAGGCCGCGGGTTTAACCGCGGCCTGCGAGTGCTTCACATCAAAGGCCGAGGGCCGATTTGACGGCAGGCAGACCATCCTTGCCGTCAACCGTCGTCACGCCTGCGAGCCACTTGTCGAGCGCAGCGGGATTGGCCTTGAGCCAGTCGGTCGCAGCCTTCGAAGGCTCTGCGCCATCGTCCAGAATCTTGCCCATGATCTCGTTTTCGAGGTCGAGGTTGAATTCGAGATTGGTCAGGAACTTGCCGACATTTGGGCATTCCTGCGTGTAGCCTTTGCGCACATTGGTTTCGACCTTGGCGCCGCCGAGGTTCGGACCGAAGAAGTCATCGCCGCCGGTGAGATAAGTGATCTCGAAGCGCTTGTTCATCGGATGCGGTTCCCATGCGAGGAACACAACCGGCTCTTTGCTCTTGATGGCGCGCGCAACCTGCGCAAGCATGCCCTGTTCGGAGGATTCCGCCAGTTCGAACGACTTCAGGCCGAAAGCGTCCTTGTTGATCATGTCAAGGATCAGGCGATTGCCGTCATTGCCCGGCTCGATGCCGTAGATCTTGCCGCCGAGCTTGTCCTTGAAGGTGGCGATATCCTTGAAATCCTTCAGGCCTTCGTCGGCGGCATATTTCGGCACGGCAAGCGTATACTTCGCGCCGGTGAGGTTGGTACGCAGCGTCTCAACGCTCTTGTCATCGAGATAAGGCTTCAGATCAGCGCTCATGGAAGGGTTCCAGTAGCCGAGGAAGACGTCGATGTCCTTCTTGCTCAGCGACGCATAAGTCACCGGCACGGATAGAACCTTGATATCGGTCTTGTAGCCGAGGCCTTTGAGAATTTCGGTCGCAACCGCAGTTGTCGAGGTGATGTCGGTCCAGCCGACATCGGAAAAGCGCACGGTCGAGCAGCTTTCCGGTTCGGCCGCGAAGCTGGCAGCAGGTGCCGCGAGCATTGCCGTTCCCGTGGCAAGCGCAGCAAAGGCAAGCGTATAGGTCAGTTTCATTGTTCTCTCCATTTCCGGGCCGTTTTGACGGTTTGCTTATTTTTCCGGTTCCGGCTTTAGCAAACACCAAAGATTGCGCCGTTCAAGTACCACAGCGGCGAAAATATTCTCGATTGCGACGTCTGTCTCTTTTGTCGTGATGAGAACGAAAAAATATCCCGCACTTTTACCGGAACGGCTCCAAGTTGCGCCATGTTACGGATCGGCCCCCCGGTTTCAACCCTGTCGCGCCAAAATGCCGGATAAAATCAGTTGGATGAGCGATCGCGGTTGTCGAAAAGACGGGCGCACTCTATTTGAAGAGGAACAGCGTTTCTTGCTCGCTGCTTTTCGGGAAACGGCGTTTTTTACGACGGCCCGACGCGCGAGCGAGAATAGTTCGAAGCCCCGGAATTGCGGGCCAATGGAAGGATGATTGATAGTGTGGAATGCAGTACGGGCCGTTTTCTCCTTCCTTGGTCGCATGATTGCGGGTTTGGCCCGGCTGATAGCCGTTCCACTGGCCGCTTTATGGCGGGTTTATCTGAAGTTCGGAATATTGTGGAAAGCCGTGATTGGCGTCGTCGTGGTCGGTCTGGCCGCGCTCTATATTTATTTTATCTGGCAGACTCAGGTCTGGACCAATTTCGACCCGGACTATCCGGCAAAGTATAGCTATCAGACGGCGAACACGCCGGGCGAGGAAGTGAACTCGACGCCTGCCGTCGCGCCGGAGCCAGCACCTTCCACCGCGCCCGCGATCGAGAACAGCAATCAGCCATCTGCTGAAACACCGGCGGCAAGCCAGCCGGTTCAGGCGGCGCAGATACCGTCATCGGCCCGCAAGTGCTCGCGTTCGGCGATTGCCGAGGTTGCCGCCGACCTTACCGATTTCAACGTGAACCAGAATGCGTGGATTTCTTCCATGCTGCTCTACAAGACCGGTTTCTTCGGTCTGGACTGGGATCGCACACCGTTCCTCGATAATAAGGCTTCGTTCCAGCGCGGCATCAATGCCGCTGTGCGCCGCACGGCGATTGAACTGGTGGACAATATCGGTCGTCTGCGCGGCACGTCGCAGATTGATGGCGATCTGCAAAAGGCCCGTGGCAATCTGCAGTTTGCGGAGGATTCCTGGTATTTCGGCCTGAGTCCGTTCGGCCCCAAGACCCCGACGCCCAGCTATTATCGCTCGGCGATCAAGGATCTGCGTTCGTTCAACACGCGTCTTGAAAACTGTCAGGCGACCTTTGATGCCCGCGCCGACAATCTGATCCAGTTTGTCGATCGCATCGCCAGCGACCTTGGTTCGACGTCCGCAATTCTCAAGGACCGGGCGGAAAACTATCATAATGGCTGGTTCGACACCCGTGCGGACGACCGTTTCTGGTTCGCCTATGGCCAGCTATACGCCTATTACGGCCTGCTCCGCTCGGCGCATTCCGATTTCCGCGGCGTGCTGGCCGAAAAGCACCTTGATGGCGTGTGGGACGAGATGGAAAAGCAGATGCGCTCGGCGCTCGACATGCAGCCTTTCATCGTTTCCAACGGTAGCCCGGATGCATGGTTTACACCGTCGCATCTGACCACGATGGGCTTCTATATTCTGCGCGTTCGTTCCAATCTGGTCGATGTGAAGCAGGTTCTGGAGCGCTGACGGGCAATGGAACTGCCTCCGATTTTGCGTCAGGCGGTAGATGCCGCGCTTGAGGGCGTGGCATTGGCCGATCTCAAACGCGCTTCCGATCTTCTGTCGCGCCGCTATCGGGCGGAGACGCGGGACGGTCGGCTGCATATTTCCGACGATCTGGCCGCGAAGGCCTATCTGGCGGCGCGTCTGCCCGCCACTTATGCGGCGGTGCGGGCCAGTCTCGACAGTGCTGCGGAAGTCCGCCCGGATTTTGCGCCGCAATCCATGCTCGATGTCGGGGCAGGGCCAGGGACGGCCCTGTGGGCAGCCCGCGGATGCTGGCCGTCGCTTGAAAACGCCACGATGATCGAGGCAAGCCCGGCCATTCGCGCGGTCGGCAGCAGCCTTGCCGGAAACAGTGGCTTTGCATCGCTCGACTGGCGGGCGGGCGATGTGGTGAAGGAAAAGCTCGATTTTCCGCAGGCCGATCTCGTCACCATCGCCTATGTGCTCGATGAACTGGCCCCCGATGACCGTCGCAAGCTGGTTGCGCAGCTTTGGGCGTCCACGCGGCAGATGTTCGTGATTGTCGAGCCAGGCACACCTGCGGGCTGGCAGCGTATTCTCGATGCGCGCAAGGCGCTGATCGAATTGGGTGCTGTGATTGCCGCGCCCTGTCCGCATCAGCTGGAATGCCCGCTGGTCGCACCGGACTGGTGCCATTTCTCGCGGCGTGTGGCGCGTTCGCGCATTCACCGCATGACCAAGGATGCGGAAGTGCCGTGGGAAGATGAAAAATTCATCTATCTGGCGGCAGTGCGCCAGCCGTCCGAGGCGGTTGAAGCGCGGGTCATTGCGCCGCCGCGGGTCGGCGGCGGCAAGGTTTCAGTGAAGCTCTGCAAGGGTGACGGAACAGCGGAAGAGCGCCTGTTCACCAAGCGCGATGGCGATTTCTTCCGCTGGGCGCGCCGCGCCGATTGGGGCGACGCTTATCTTGAAGAGCCTGCGCGTTAGGAAGCCTGTAGCACCACACGCGGGGCAGGGCGGTTGATGTTGAACACCATCGCCGCCGCCGCAAGGCACATGGCGCCAGCCAGAATGAGCGCTGGCGTGTAGCTGTCATAGTCGGTGCGGACGAATCCCGCAAAACCGGCAGCCGCTGCCGCGCCGATCTGGTGTCCGGTGAACACCCAGCCAAAGACCAGACCGGCCTTTTCCGGGCCGAAACGTTCGGCGGCGAGCTTTACAGTTGGCGGCACCGTTGCGACCCAGTCCAGACCGTAGAAGACGGCGAACAGCGCCAGTTCATAGACCGAGAAGTCGGTGAAGGTCAGATAGATCAGCGATAGGCCGCGCAGCGCATAGAACCAGAACAGCAGCCAGCGATTGTCGAAACGGTCCGACAGCCAGCCGGACATGATCGTGCCGATCAGGTCGAAGGCGCCGATGACGGCAAGGATACCAGCCGCACCGACCGGCGCGATGCCATAGTCGCCGCAAAGCGTGATCCAGTGGGTCTGGATGAGGCCGTTTGTCGAAAAGCCACAGACGAAGAAGGTCAGGAACAACACCCAGAATGTTGCCGTCGAGGATGCTTCACGCAGGGTGACGAGTGGCGAGGCGAGCATGGCACCAAAACTCTTCTTCGGTTCCGGCGCGGGCAGCGGTGCCGTGCGGCCATAGGGCTTGAGGCCGATATCTGCCGGGTGATCGCGCATCAGCGCCAGAACCAGCAGCAGCGCAACGGTTAGAAACCCGATGACGATGGTGAGCGATGTGCGCCAGCCGATGGTCTGGCTGACACTGGCGAGGATCGGCATGAAGACGAGCTGGCCGGTTGCATTGCTGGCCGTCATCAGGCCAACAACGAGGCCACGGCGCTTTTCAAACCAGCGCGCGGCAACCGTCGCGCCCAGCACAAGCGCAGTCATGCCGGTGCCGACGCCGATGACGATGCCCCAAAGGCCCACCATCTGCCATTCCTCGGTCATGAAGATGGAGCCGACGAGGCCGCTGGCAATCAGGATCAGCGCTGCGGTTACGACGCGGCGCAAGCCGAACTGGTTCATGAAAGCGGCGGCAAAGGGACCCATCAGGCCGAACAGAACCAGACGCAGTGCCATGGCGAAGGAGATATTGGCGTTGGTCCAGCCGAACTCGCGCTGGAGCGGTTCGATCAATATACCTGCCGAACCCATGGCGGCAGCCGTTGCCAGCATGGTCAGGAAGGTGATGGCGGCGACAACCCATCCGTAATGGATGTTTCTCTGTTCGAGAACGCGTGCGAGGCGGGCAGATATCATCTTGAGCGCTTTCGGTTAGGACCATTTTTGCAAAAATGGCCACGGATAGGAAGGCGAGCGGCGGCGTTCGTAGCGATCACAGCTCGCCCCGTCATTGTTTCCAGTCAATTTTAAGTAGGGGATCGCGTCCAACGACTTCAGAGTGCCTGAAGCAGTGCCTGCAACTGTTCGACCCCGTCATTTCCAAGTTTGGTCTCGATTTCTTCCTGGGCTTTGTCCCAGAGCGGACCGCCACGGGCGAGAAGGTCCCGGCCCGTATCGGTTAATCTGATATTGGTTTCGCGGTGATCCTGACCGTCGCCGGGCTCGATCAGGCCCATCCGCTGCAGCACCTTGGCATTGCGCCCCATGGTTGAACGATCAAGCTCCGCCATGCGCGCCAGTTCGGTGATCGACAGCGTTCCCGCACGGTCGAGCCGACGCAGCAGACTGAACTGTGCGACATTGATGCCAAGCGGTGCCAGCGCCTCGTCATAGATGGCCGAGGTCTTGCGTGATGCCTGACGCAGAAGGATGCAGAAACAGGAATGTGCCATGATGCGGGTATATACCCGTAATCATCTTTTGACAAGCACTCTCTTGCAGGGAAGGTGATGATCCTGACAGCAGCTGACCGCGATAAGCGGCCTTTTAAACTGCGATATGCGCGGTTTCCTTGACTTCTTCCATGACGGCATAGGTGTGCGATTCCCGCACACCGGGCAGCGAAAGCAGCGCTTCGGAGAGAAAACGACGATAATGGTCCATATCGGAAACGCGGGCTTTGACGAGATAGTCGAAGCCGCCCGCCACCATATGGCATTCCAGAACGTCGGGATTGTTGCGCGTAAAAGTCGCAAAGGTCTCGAAGACTTCCGGCGTCGTGCGGTCGAGTTTGATCTCGATGAACACAAGCATGGCGCGGTCGAGCATCTTGGGCGACAGCCGTGCCGAATAGCCCAGAATGTAGCCTTCGCGCGTCAGGCGCTTGACGCGTTCGGCTGTGGCTGTCTGCGAGAGATTGATGCGATCGGCAAGCTCGGTATTGGTCAGGCGCCCGTTCTCCTGAAGGGCCTGCAGGATATTCCGGTCCATGGCATCAAGGTTCTTCATGCGTGTGTCCCCAAATGGTCGCCTGTTCGTGGCGACTCTTTTCTTCATGCATTCATTCTGAATTAAGTCACGGGAATGAATCTGAAATCGGGGCTGGGCGCAAGACGAAACTTGGTGGAAGGCCGACAAATTTACGGGGGCAGTCGCGGCTTGTGTCAAATACGAACAGGTAAGATCGAATCAATTACTAGTTGCCAAGAATATGCAACCCATGGTAGTGTTTGGCCATACTAAAAATCGTATTACACTTATAAATTTAGTCATTTGGGGGGCGAGGAGCCTCGTTGTGATCAGGCAAGGCACCCCGCTTCCTTGTCTGTATGTCCTCATTAAGGACAGGGGAAAGTCCGGACCTTCCGTGGTGTCCGGACTTTTCTTTTGCCCGCTGCGCAGGTCTAGCAATAATTCTGACAGGTGTATGCCTGACAGAATTATCAGGTATCGCATTGCTGCCGCCGTGGAAAAAGCGGGCTTGAAATTTTCCGGTTGCAAGGGGCGGGGCGGAGCGCTAACACTAGCGCCCATGAACATTTCGCACATTCGCATCAACGGTTGGTGGTGGGCTCGCTAAAAGCGGCCACGCAGGCGTTTGCGCATATGCGTTCAGGAGACAGGGCCGCTGGGATTATCCGGGCGGCCTTTTTGTTTGGCTGCCCGAATGGGACCGAAGCCCGGAAATATTCGAAAAACCAAAGCAATTGGGATTAGCCGACCATGAATGCGAAGATAGCGGATAGCGAGATATTTCAGCACGAAACGGCCGGCGGCATTGTCGTCGAGCGCGTGCGCCATCTCACTGCGTATAAGGGCGCCATCGAAACCTACATCGATGTGCTCAATGAAAGACGCGGTGCAGTGTTCTCGTCCAATTACGAATATCCGGGCCGCTACACGCGATGGGATACGGCAATCGTCGATCCGCCGGTGGTCATCACCTCGCGCCAGCGCACCATGCGCATCGAGGCATTGAACGCCCGCGGCGTGATCCTGCTGCGCCCCATTTTGGAGACCGTGCAGGCCTTGGGCGAAGTGACGGTGGACGCCTCCACCGAGGACCGCATCGAACTGACCATCGCGGAGCCGACAGGCGCATTCACCGAAGAAGAGCGCTCGCGTATGCCTTCGGTATTTACCGTACTGCGCGCCATTGTCGGGCTTTTCTTCTCGGAAGAAGACGCCAATCTCGGCCTCTACGGTGCTTTCGGCTATGATCTGGCATTCCAGTTCGATCCGATCCAGTACAAGCTGAAGCGCCCCGAAACCCAGCGCGATCTGGTGCTGTTCATTCCCGACGAAATCTTCGTCGCCGACCATTACGCCGCACGCGCTTGGGTGGATCGCTATGAGTTCAGCTGCGGCGGGTCTTCCACGCATGGTCTGGCACGGGCAACGCCTTCCGAGGCGTTCAAGCCATCGGAGCGCACCTTGCCGCGCGGCGATCACAATCCGGGCGAATACGCAAAGCTCGTCGAGCGTGCCAAGGATAGCTTCAAGCGGGGCGACCTGTTCGAAGTGGTGCCGGGCCAGACTTTCTATGAGCGCTGCCACACCGCACCGTCGGAAATCTTCCGCCGCCTGAAGACGATCAATCCGTCGCCTTATTCCTTCTTCATCAACCTTGGAGAAAACGAATATCTGGTCGGCGCATCGCCGGAAATGTTCGTGCGCGTCAATGGACGCCGCATCGAAACCTGTCCGATCTCGGGCACGATCAAGCGTGGTGAAGACGCGATTTCGGATTCGGAGCAGATCCTGAAACTGCTCAATTCAAAGAAGGATGAATCCGAACTGACCATGTGTTCGGATGTGGATCGCAACGACAAAAGCCGCGTCTGCGAGCCGGGTT
Source organism: Ochrobactrum sp. SSR (assembly GCF_030067775.1). Classification (NCBI taxonomy): domain Bacteria; kingdom Pseudomonadati; phylum Pseudomonadota; class Alphaproteobacteria; order Hyphomicrobiales; family Brucellaceae; genus Ochrobactrum; species Ochrobactrum sp. SSR. The sequence continues at coordinate 106,834 of NZ_CP125969.1, forward strand.
CTGTGCGGGTGATCGGTCGCCGCCAGATTGAAATGTATTCGCGCCTGATCCACACGGTCGATCATATCGAAGGTCGCCTGCGCGACGGCATGGACGCCTTTGACGGCTTCCTCAGCCACGCATGGGCTGTGACCGTGACCGGCGCGCCGAAATTGTGGGCGATGCGTTTTCTGGAAGAAAACGAGCGCAGCCCGCGCGCGTGGTACGGTGGTGCCATCGGCATGATGCATTTCAACGGCGACATGAATACCGGCCTGACGCTGCGCACCATTCGCATCAAGGATGGCGTGGCTGAAATCCGCGCCGGTGCGACGCTGCTGTTCGATTCCAACCCGGAAGAGGAAGAAGCCGAAACCGAGCTGAAAGCATCGGCTATGATCGCGGCTGTCCGTGAGGCACAGAAGAGCAATCAGATCGCGGAAGAACGCGTTGCCGCCAAGGTGGGCGAGGGCATCTCGGTCCTGCTGGTGGATCACGAAGATTCCTTCGTGCATACGCTGGCCAATTATTTTCGCCAGACGGGTGCAACCGTATCCACGGTGCGTTCGCCGGTTGCCGACGATATTTTCGACCGCGTCAATCCTGATCTCGTGGTGCTTTCGCCCGGACCCGGCTCGCCGCAGGATTTCGACTGCAAGGCGACCATCGACAAGGCCCGCAAGCGCGAACTGCCAATCTTCGGCGTCTGCCTTGGGCTGCAAGCGCTGGCTGAAGCCTATGGCGGCACACTGCGCCAGTTGCGCATTCCGATGCACGGCAAGCCGTCGCGCATTCGCGTGTCGAAGCCGGAACGCATTTTCTCCGGTCTGCCGAAGGAAGTGACGGTCGGACGTTATCATTCGATCTTTGCCGATCCGGAGCGTCTGCCGGACGATTTCCTCGTCACGGCGGAAACCGAAGACGGTGTGATCATGGCTTTCGAGCATAAGAAGGAGCCGGTGGCGGCTGTTCAGTTCCACCCGGAATCGATCATGACGCTCGGCCATAATGCTGGTATGCGCATGATCGAAAATGTGGTCACGCATCTGGCGGGCAAGCATAAGAAGCGTCGCAGCAACTACTGAGCGGGCCCGTAATCATCGGCATAATCAACCGGTCGCAGGCATCCTGCGGCCGGTTTTGTTTTGAGGTGTCGAAGGCGCATTTTCGCTGCTTGCTGTAGCAACTCATTTGCAACTGTAATGCCTTGCATTTGCAGAAGAAAATTAAATGCGATAACTGAAAAAACAGGGGTACGAACTTGGATCAAACTGGGCTATAGAGCGGTCATTAAAATGCTATTGCATAGGACTTGACCGGCTTCGGGAAGTTATTCCGGGTTCGAGCCGATACGCATGAGTGATGGGCCTCGAATTGGCCAATTCCCGATTTTCGGGCCGTAATTAAGACAAATCAAAGGTTCGTCATGGACGCGAGTGCAAGAGTTCGGCGGCTAGCCGCTTGGTCGATTCCGGTTGCTCTGGGAGTGATGGGTCTGAAATATGTGGCCTATCTGCTCACCGGCTCCGTGGCTCTATATTCGGATGCGCTCGAATCCATCGTCAATGTAATTGCGTCCATGGGCGCGTGGTGGGCGATCAGCGTCAGCTATAAGCCCGCCGACGAAAACCACCCCTTCGGCCATCATAAGGCGGAATATATATCGGCTGTTGTTGAAGGCGTGCTGATCAGTGTCGCGGCGCTGTTGATCTTTCGGGAAGCCTGGTTTGCACTGGAAACGCCACGCCAGCTCGAAGAGCCATGGCTTGGCCTTGGCATCAACGCTGTCGCTGCCGCCATCAACGCTGTTTGGGCGATGCTGCTGATCCGCATCGGGCGCAGCGCGCGCTCCCCGGCGCTGGAAGCCGATGGCAAGCATATCATGACCGACGTTGTCACCTCGGCTGGCGTGCTGGTTGGCTTGGTTGGGGCGGTCGTCACCGGCTGGGCGATACTTGATCCACTGCTCGCCATTGTCGTGGCGCTGAATATTCTGTGGCAGGGCTGGCATGTGATCAATTCGTCGGTGCAGGGCCTGATGGATATTGGCGTCGAGCCTGTCGAAGAAATGCGCATCCGCGATGTCATTTCGGCCAATGCCGCTGGCGCCATCGAAGTGCACGACCTGAAAACCCGTATTGCCGGACGCGTCACCTTCATCGAGTTTCATCTGGTTGTCGCAGCCGACATGAGCGTTGGCGATGCGCATGTGATCTGTGACCGCATTGAGGATGCGCTGAAGCAGCAGATCAGTAGTGCCCGCGTGGTGATCCATGTCGAGCCGGAGGACGAAGCGAAGCTGCCTTTGGGGACAAGTGCTGTGCCATTCGCCTGATTTAAAAACAGGTATGACTGAGGCAGCTGTCGTAAATCCATCTTGCGTCGGCCAAATCGCGCGTGTAAAAGCTTGACCATGATGACGAAGAACGCAACATCTCTGGAACATTCGGCTGCCGCCACTGGCGCGCGCGTCGATGTTTGCGTTCTCAACTCGCTTCTTACCCTCGGCCTTAGCGGCGATCGCCGGGCTCGTTGAAGGAGCGTCCGGCGGTCGAAAACGGTCCCGCTGGCCTGTGCTCCTTTTCAGAAAACCCTTATAATCGATCATGAATATCCGTGCTTGACGAGCTGTAATGCCGTCCAGAAGCCGGGAGGAAACGAGAAATGAACCAGTCCGTTATCACGCCGCAATCCGTAGCCAAAGCCGAACGTAAAGGCATGCGGGACGCAGCCACCAAATATTCGCCGTTCCCGGCCCCGAAGCTCGATGACCGTACCTGGCCATCGAAGCGGATCGAAAAGGCGCCGATCTGGTGTTCGGTCGATCTGCGTGACGGCAATCAGGCTTTGATCGACCCGATGGGCCATGACCGTAAGGAGCGCATGTTCCGTTTGCTGGTCGATATGGGTTTCCCGGAAATCGAGATCGGCTTCCCATCGGCCTCGCAGACGGATTTCGACTTCTGCCGGTGGGCGATTGAACAGGGCAATGTTCCGGACGAACTGGATTTGCAGGTCCTGGTGCAGTGCCGCCCGGAACTGATCACCCGCACATTTGAGGCTTTGGAAGGCGCAAAGACGCCGATCATCCATTTCTACAATTCCACCAGTGAATTGCAGCGCCGCGTGGTTTTCGCCAAGGATGTGGGCGGAATCAAGCAGATCGCGACCGATGCCGCCAAGATGATCATGGATATGGCTGCCAAGGCAGGCGGCGGCTATCGCTTCCAGTATTCGCCGGAAAGCTTTACCGGCACGGAACTGGATGTGGCGCTGGAAATCTGCAATGCGGTCATCGAGATCGTGAAGCCGACGGCGGACAACAAGCTGATCGTCAATCTGCCGTCCACGGTGGAAATGAACACGCCGAATGTCTATGCCGACCAGATCGAATGGATGTGCCGCAATCTCGACAATCGCGAAAACCTGATCATTTCCCTGCATCCGCACAATGACCGCGGTACGGGCATCGCTGCGACGGAACTGGGCCTGATGGCCGGTGCCGACCGCGTCGAAGGCACTTTGTTCGGCAATGGCGAGCGCACCGGCAATGTGGACGTGGTGACGCTGGCGCTGAATATGTACACGCAGGGCATCGATCCCGAGCTGGATTGCACCGACATCAATCGGATGAAGGATGTCTATGAATATTCGAACCAGCTGAAGATCGCGGAGCGCCACCCCTATGTCGGCGAGCTGGTCTATACCGCCTTCTCCGGTTCGCATCAGGATGCGATCAACAAGGGCATGAAGGCGCGCAAGTCGGCCAATTCGCCGGTTTGGGAAGTGCCTTATCTGCCGATCGATCCGCAGGATGTGGGCCGCTCCTATGAAGCGATCATCCGCATCAATTCGCAGTCGGGCAAGGGCGGTATCGCCTATATCCTGCAGGCCGATTACGGCTTGAACCTGCCGCGCAATCTGCAGGTCGAGTTCCGCGAAATCATCCAGCAGATCACCGATGACGAAGGCAAGGAATTGCCGTCGAAGCGCATTCATGAAGAGTTCCAGAAGCTCTATGTGACGCAGCCCGATGCCCGCATCAAGTTCGTGGATCACCACACCATTCCCGATCCGGAACAGAAGGGCCGCCGCATTCTCACCGCCGAAATCACCGATAACGGCGTGACGAAGAATATCGAAGGCAAGGGCACCGGTCCGATCGACGGCTTTGTCGACGCGCTGTCCAAATATCTCGGCGTGAAGATGTCGGTCGTGGATTATTCCGAACATTCGCTCCAGCAGGGATCGGACGCATCGGCCATCTCCTATGTCGAAATGGCGCATCCGGGTGGCAAGCTGTTCGGCGCGGGCATCAATGACAATATCGTCAGCGCCTCGCTGGAGGCCATCGTATCGGCGGCTAACCGCGTGATCGGCAAATAGGCCGAACGTCTGTACGAGTTGAAAAGGCGGCCATTGGCCGCCTTTTTTCATGTGTAGAGTTCCTGTTCGGAGATCTTGAAAATGCGCTCGCTCACATCTTCAATGCCGTGCTGTTCCCACAGGCAATGCCAGCCGCCGTCCGGTTTGCGGTCGATGTTGAAAATATTGTAGCGGGCAGGGGGCTTGTGGCCGCCATAGTTCTGGCTGGCCGATGGGACGCAGATCACCGGCACTTGGCCGTTCGGTCCGTCGATTTCATATTTCGTCGCCAGGTGGGTGTGGCCGTGAATGACCAGCTCCGCGCCGTGCTTGCGAATGATCTTCTGAAAGCGGCGGATACCGTATAGGCGCTTGTGCGTCGGCGTTGCGCCGTGGATCGGCGGATGGTGGATCATCACAACCCGGAAAAGCCCGTGCGCGCCTGCCTCATCCAGTGCTGCGGCGAGGCGTTTGGCCTGCGCGGAGCGAAAATCACCGCTCGCCATGAAGGGTGCTGTGGCGCGCGCCGACGAGACGCCGATCATCGCGACATCATCGCGCACCCGCATATAGGGAAATTGCGGCCGCTTGCCCCTGTTGTCGATGCCGTCGCCGCGCATCCACGGCTCCCATTTGCGGCAGGCCCGGTCGAGTGCGCCGGGCACATAGGCGTCGTGATTGCCGGGCACGACCGAAACATCGTCGGGATTGCCCAGCTTCGACAGCCAGTCGGCGGCGATGTCTATTTCCAGATTGAGAGCCAAATTGACCAGATCGCCGGTGACGGCAATATGATTCGGCGCTTGCGCCAGCATGTCGGCTACAAGTTTATCGAGTACCGTTCCATGCATTGCACCCTTGCGGTTGCGCAGCCAATTGATATAACCAGTGATGCGCTTTGATGCCAATTCGCGATATCTCACACGCGGCAGTGGCGAAAGGTGGATATCGGAGATGTGAGCGAGGCGAAACATATGGCCCGTTTACTGGATAATTTCTGAAATAGAAACCGTATTTAGCGACTTTTTGTTGATGCGATTGCTGCATTGATAGCTGCATATAATGTTTGCTGGAGAGTCGGAATGCGCTTTCGTCATTTTATATTTCATTCATATTTTCTTTTGCGACGCCCCATGACCCTTGGGGTGAGGGCAATTGTGTATGATGAAAAGAATAACTCGGTTTTTTTAGTGAGACATACTTACGTGCCGGGTTGGCAGTTACCAGGCGGCGGTGTTGATAGTGGGGAGACTTTTCAACAGGCGCTGGAAAAAGAACTGCGGGAAGAAGGTAATATTATCCTGAAAAGTCGCCCGCAACTTCTTGCTCTTTACAAGAATGCCCATGCTTCGCCACGCGATCACGTTGCACTTTATGTATGCCGTTCCTTTGAACAACTTGCACCGAAAGAGCCGGATAGAGAAATCGCCGAAAGCGGTTTCTTTCCTCTGGATGATCTACCAGAAGGCACCACGGCCTCCACCAAGCGGCGCTTGCAGGAAGCGCTGTATGATCTGGAACCGCTGCCGATGTGGTAATACCACGGCGCCTCGCGTTATTGTTTGATTCTGAGTGGGGATACTGAGTAATACTTTGGTATAAAGGGCGCGCAGTGCGCGCCCTTTTTAATAGCACTGAATTAAAAGCGGTAGGTAATACCCGTACCGATCAACCAGGGGTTGAGCTTGGCCTTGCCGCTCAATTCCTGCCCGCCGACGGTGACGTCGAATTTCGGTTCGAGGAACAGCTTCTTCACGTCGAAGTTCAGGCCCCAATGTTCGTCGATCATATAATCGACACCGAACTGGAGCGCGCCGCCAAACGTGTTCTTGACCTTCAGATAATCCGCGCTGCCCGCATCTTGATTGTAGAAGATCGTATAGTTGACGCCTGCACCGACATAAGGCTTGAACGCGCCGAAATTGGTGAAGTGGTACTGCAGCGTAAGCGTTGGTGGCAGAATCCACGTCTTGCCGACCTTGCCCAGACTACTGATCGAGCCTGCGCCATTGATATTGGCATAGGTCGTGCCGAGAATGAGTTCAGCGGCGATATTGTCGGTGAAATAATAGGTGATATCGAGTTCCGGCGTGATCGACTTGGAATAGTCGAGATCGGAACCCGGAACGCCGTTCACATGACCCTTGTTTTCCGCAATCACGCCGAGCGCGCGCACGCGAATCTGCCAGGGCGAAAGCGCTTCGGGCACCGCCTGAATTTCAGAGGCCGGCGGGGCGACCACACTATCGGCGGCAAAGGCTGCCGGTGCGGCAAAGGTCAGCGCGGTTGCTGCGAGCAGCCCTTTCGCAAAACGGTTCATCAAATCTCTCCTTGGTCACGGTCTCAGTCTTGGATTTCGTCCTTGGGGGATGCATCCAATCTGAACTGCGTCGCCTCGCGCCCCATTGATCGAGATCAAAGGGGCACGAGAGAATGAGAGAGAACTGAATTAGGAATCCGGACTGTTGCAGGAAAGGCGCAGTGCGGGTCGGAAGGGTTAGCTCTTTGAAAACCGATCCCGGTCATGCGGGGCGGTAAAGTCTATCTCAGGGCCTGTTGGCACAATGCCGGTCGGGTTGATCGTCTTGTGACTGCGGTAATAATGGCCCTTGATGTGCTCCATATTCACCGTCGAGGCAACGCCCGGCACCTGATAAAGCTCGCGCGTATAGTTCCACAGGTTCGGATAATCGGCGATCCGGCGCAGATTGCACTTGAAATGGCCGACATAGACCGGATCGAAACGCAGCAGCGTCGTGAACAGACGCCAGTCTGCTTCCGTCAGGCTTGATCCCGCCAGGTAGCGCTGGCGGGACAGACGGTCCTCCAATGTGTCGAGTGCGGCGAACAACTGCTTGAACGCTTCCTCATAAGCATCCTGCGAGGTGGCGAAGCCTGCGCGGTAAACGCCGTTATTGATATTGGGATAGATGAAATCGTTGAGCGTATCGATCTCAGCGGCCAGCGCGTCCGGGTAGAAGTCGAGCGAGGCATCGCCGAATTCATTGAACGCTGTGTTGAGCATACGGATGATTTCTGACGATTCGTTGGAAACAATCGTCTGGCGCTGCTTGTCCCACAGAACCGGCACGGTAACGCGACCGGAATAATTCGGATCAGCGCGGGTGTAGATTTCATAAAGGCGCTTGGAGCCGTATAGATCATCACCGGTGCTGCCGGTGGTGCCGTAAAAGGTCCAGCCTTCTTCCACCATCAGATAGTCCACGACCGAAACTGAAATGACATCTTCAAGCTTCTTCAGCGCGCGGAAGATCAGCGTGCGATGTGCCCATGGGCACGCATAGGAAACATAAAGATGGTAGCGCCCCGGTTCAGCCTTGAAGCCGCCTTCGCCCGTTGGCCCGGCACTGCCATCCGCGGTTACCCAGTTGCGGAATTGCGATTTCGAGCGCTCGAAGCGGCCTTTTGTGCTTTTGGTGTCGTACCAGACATCCTGCCACTTGCCATCGACCAGAAGTCCCATGTGATTTCTCCTTTTGGAACTCAAAATAGAGCGAAACCGGCGATTTTACAGCACGACAAGTCGTGAACAGTGCGTCACGCTGCCAAAAAAGAGAAGCAGAAACTGCCAATTTGAAAAAAATGGTTTTACCGCTGCTCAATTTGGTGTAATGGGGTTTCCAATTTGCGATCATCCAAAGGTTAGGTCGCCCAGGAGACACATAATGGAAATGCTTTTCATCCGACGATGAAACTCAAACCGCGCTGCGAGCGCGGCGTGCATTCCATTGACCTGACGGTCCCCGAAGTCTCCAATTGTGATCTTAAGCCCATGCAGCAGCTTGAACTGACCTACGCGCAGGAATGCCCGGCGCACGACATTGAAATCGAAGCCATCAATGCCGAAGCTTTCGGACCGGGACGCTTTACCCGCGCTGCGCATTTCATTCGCGAAGGCGGTCCGCATGATCTGAATCTTTCCTTCGTTGCCCTGATGGGCGGCATCGTGGTGGGTTCGGTACGGCTGACGCCGGTCGTGATCGGCAAGACGCCAGCGCTTCTGCTGGGTCCGCTTGCCGTGCGGCCGGAATGGAAGAAGCGGGGCATTGGCGGCACGCTGATGCGTCTATCGCTGGAAGCGGCGACGAAGTTCGGTCACAAGCTGGTTATTCTGGTCGGTGACGAACCTTATTACGGTCCGTTCGGCTTCAAGATGGTGCCTTCTGGCACCATGGTCATGCCAGCGGCGGTCGATCCGCGCCGGATGCTCGCCTGCGAACTCACCCCCGGCGCCGCAAGCGGCGTCAGCGGTATTGTGCGCCACGCCAACCGGGCCTGATTTCAGTTCAGCGAAAACGTTTGCTTTTCCCCTCATCCTGAGAAGCCGTCGAAGACGGCGCATCATCCTGAGATTTTCGAAGGATCGAAGGATCGAGGGAGAGGGGAAATCAGCGCGTGCCCTCACCCTTCGACACGGTGCTTCGCACCTGCTCAGGATGAGGGGGCAACGGGGCGTCAGACCAAGAAGGGTGCGCGAGGACGGATTACCGCCCTTCGCGATACCACATGCTACCGAACACAAGCAGCAGGGCAGCGAGCGCCAGGAAGCCGGAGAATAGTGGCAGACGGTTCACGCTTTTCAGCTGCGTATCGGCGGTTTCGCGCAGGCCGATCCAGTCATTGCCACTGGCGGTACGATTGGCGGCGACAGCCGTAATCGCTGGCACCCGCACTGCGCTGTCGGCGCTTGCATGAACCCGATAGACCGACCCGCCGGTCGCCTCGGCGAGCGGCTTCAGACGATCGACCGTCGAAATGCTGTCGGCAAATTCCGGCGCATCTACGGGCCCGACATGGGCCAATGTTTCCAGATCGCCATTCCTGATCCGGAAGACACCGATTTCGTCGGTCTGCAACGACCCTTCGAACAGCCCCGGCTTGCTCTGGGCGAGATTGACCGGCAATTCCTTGCCCGAAGGCGTGCTGACGGTCGCGGTGCCGGGATTGTCGCCCATGGTCTGGCGGCGGATGGAAAGCACACGGCCATTGCCTGCTGCGGTGAGCGCTTCTTCTTCCAGCTCCGGCTCCTGCATCAGCCAGTGGGCGATGCGGCGATAGAGCGCCGCATAGGGACCACCGCCCTCAAAACCGCGCGCCCATAGCCAGCCCTGATCGGACAGGAACATGCCGACGCGGCCTTTCCCGACGCGGTTGAGAACGAGAAGCGGCTTGTTGTCGGCACCGCTCATCACCGTTTCACCCTGCGGCGCGGTGATGTCGATGGTGCTGAACCAGCGGCTCCAGCGTGGTGGCTCCTGCTCGCTGCCGTCCAGACCGCGCGTGACGGGATGGCGTTTGCCGAGATCGGTCAGGCGCGGATAGAACGCCTTTTCGGTTACAGTGCCGGTCGGCATGGCGGGCAGGGCGTTATAAAGCGGTGTGCGGGCAATCGACATTTCGCCCGCATATTCCGGCCCGGCAGCGACCAGCAGCGCGCCGCCATTTTCCACATATTGCGCGATGTAATCGTAATAGAGCAGCGGCAGCACGTCGCGATGCTGGTAGCGGTCCAGAATGATGAGATCGAACTCGTTGACTTTGTCCACAAACAGCTCACGCGTCGGGAAGGCGATCAGCGACAGTTCGTTGATCGGCGTGCCGTCCTGCTTTTCCGGCGGGCGCAAAATGGTGAAGTGGACGAGATCGACCGCAGCGTCGGATTTCAGCAGATTGCGCCAGGTGCGCTCGCCATTATGCGGCTCGCCGGAGACGAGCAGCACGCGCAGATTTTCGCGAATGCCGTCAATGGTTGCGACCGCGCGATTATTGGTGTCGGTTACTTCACCGGGAATTCCAGGCGTAGCGATTTCAACGATATTCACACCAGCGCGGGGCAGGGTGATGGTGACAGGGGTTTCCTGTCCCACCTGCGCGTCTTCCTGCGAAACTGCTTCGCCATTGACGCGGATTTCCACGCGAGCCGGGCTGCCGAGGTCTTTGCCCTCGTCAATGACCGTGAACGACATTTCCAGCGGTTTGCCGCTGATGCCATAGCGCGGGGCTTTGTTGAAGCGAATACGGCGGTCGAATTCGTTCGGCTTGCCGGTCACCAGCGCATGCAAGGGCGCGTCGAAGCCCAGCGCATTCTTGTTGGCGGGGGTATCGTGCACCTGCCCATCGGTGATCATGATCGCGCCTGCAACACGCGTGGGCGGTACGTCGAGCAGGGCGCGGGCCAGCGGCCCGAAAAGCCGCGTCGCATAACCGTCCTCGTTTTCGCCCGGCTTTCCGGTTTCCACCACGCGCGTTTCGAATTGCGGCATGGTGGCAAGCTGATCCTGCACGGCTTTCAGCGCGGCATCGGTATCGGCGCGGCGCTGTCCCAGTTCCTGGCTCTGGCTGCGGTCCACCACGACGGCGACAACGCTTTTCAGCGGCTCGCGTTCTTCATTGATCACGACAGGGTTGAAGAGCGCCAGCGCCAGCGCCGCGGCGGCCAGAAGACGGATCAATCCCCCGCGCATGCGCAGGGCGACAGTTGCCAGCACCAGCAGCGCCAGTGGAAGGAGAATGCCAATGAGCCACGGCGTGGAAAGGAACGGTTCGAATTCGATGTTCATGCCCGCCTCCTATCGCCGTAGGTTCCTATCTTTACGGACTGCAACGCTCCCCCCTCATCCTGAGGTGCGGAGCGCAGCGAAGCCTCGAAGGATCGAGGGCCGGCGCGCCGTGCGTTTCCCCTCGCCCTTCGATCCTTCGACAAGCTCAGGATGATGCGCCGTCTTTGACGGCCCCTCAGGATGAGGGGAAAAGGGAACCTGGATCTGCTGACGGCTTCGCTAAAAAACATCATGCTCTAATTCCCCAGCCGTTCGAGCAGGGCCGGGACATGGACCTGATCGGACTTGTAATTGCCGGTGAGCATATACATCACGATGTTGACGCCGCCGCGAATGGCATAGATGCGCTGCATCGGGTCGTTCGGCACGGTGGGGAGCAGGGGATTGCCCTGATCGTCTACGGCCCATGCGCCCGCCAGATCATTGGCGGTGATCATGATCGGCGTCACGCCGTCGCCGGTTCTGACCGGGCGGTCACGCGGCGAGGCATTGGGTGCGGTCGCTTCCACCCAGAGCGGACTTCCCTCATAGCGGCCCGGAAAATCCGGCATGATGAAAAAGGATTTGGTCAGGACGTGATCGTCCGGCACCGGTTCGAGCGGTGGCACATTCATGTCGTCCAGAATGGCGCGCAGGCGCTGGTTGGCGGGCGACACCGACGGATCGAGGCTCGCGCCTGACTGCAACTGGTCGCGCGTGTCGAACAGGACCGTCCCGCCCTGCTGCATATAGGCATCCACCCTGGCGATGGCTTCCGGGCTCGGCATCGGTGCATTCGGATCAATCGGCCAATAGATCAGCGGATAGAAGGCCAGTTCATCCTTGGATGGATCGACGCCGATCGGGTCGCCCGGTTCCAGCGCGGTCTTGTCGGTCAGTGCAAAGGTCAAACCTTTCAGTCCGGCCTTGCTGATATTGTCGGTCTCGGCGCTGCCGGTGATGATATAGGCAAGATGGGTCTGCGAAACCGAGCCGATGATCGCCTCATCGCCGGGCTTGCTGTCGTCATGAATTTGTGGCGGCTGCGGCGAGGGTGCTTGCGCAAAGGCGCGGTCATGACCGGCAGAGAGGACAGCAAGACTGCCTGCGAGGAGCAAAGCAATCCCCGCCGTTTTGGCCCGCACCTTCATACGGCGGCGAAACGCACCGCGCAGCCACAGCATCAGCAGAGAATCGAGCGCCAGAAGCATGGCGGCGGCGGCAAAGAACGGGCCTGCCAGCGATATCGACTGATCTGCCGTATAGGAGACAGGCGTGACGCTGACCGACAGCGTCGGCTGCTTGATCGGCTCCAGCTTGGTGTTGCTGTCGGCAAAAATGTTGAGTGCTTTCAAACCGTCCTCATTGCCGTAGAAACCGGGCGGCGTGTTGATGCTGACACTCGCTTGCTTATTGCGCTCGACGATCAGCGGCTTGGCTTCCGAGGTCGGCGGCGTCAGCGTACCGGCAGCCGAAAGCAGCTGGAACGGCGGCAGCGAAACGGCATCCTGATTGCCCTGCGCGCCGGTGCGCTGCGACAGAGACACGATGCGGCGGAGCATTTCCACGAAGGAGCCGGAAATCGGCAGGCTCGACCAGGTGGCGTCCGGCGCGATATGGAACAGCACGATATTGCCACGCCCGCGCTGCTGGCCTGTCACCAGCGGGGTGCCGTCCTGAAGGATGGCATAGGCCTTGTCGTTGAGGTCGAAGGACGGTTCGGCCAGCACCTGTCGGTTGACGTTGACATCTTCGGGGATTGGCAGCCCGGCAAACGGACCCTTTTCCGGAAAGGCGCGCAGCTGTTGCGGTTCAGACCAGGACAAGGTGCCGCCAAGCGCGCGCTCGCCCTTGCGCAGCCGCACCGGCAGCAACGTATCGTTATCGCTCGCGCCCGCCAGACGCGGACCGGCAAAGCGCACCAGCGTACCGCCTTCTTCCACCCATGCAGAAATCTGCTCGGCGACCGGCTGCGGCAAGGTGCCGATATCGGCCATGATGAGAATGGACGGCTTGGCATCCAGCAATTCCGGCACCGACTGAAGCAGATCGGCTGAACGTGGCTCGATCAGATTGGCGTAGGGCGACAATGCGCGCTTGATATAATGCAGCGGTGACAGAAGCGGCTGCGCGACATCGCCGTCGCCGCTAGCAATCAGGCCGATGGTGCGGCGCTCGGACCCGGCGTCGATCAGATGGGTGGCGCCCGCCTGTTCGATACCATCGATGCGGATGAGGCGGAAATCATTGCGCAATTCGACCGGCAGGTTGAACCGCGCCGTGCCTTCGGGGCTGCCCAGCGCAAAGGACAGCGGCGCTTCGGCGATGCGGCGGCCCTTGTCGTCATAGGCGGCAGCCGTCAGGCTGCGCGGCATGGTCACGCCTTCCGGGCGGATGGCGATGGCTTCGAGGCTGTCGGCCTTGTTGTCCACCCCGGTCAGCGCAAGGGTGCGACCGAGATCGGCACCATACCACAGGACACTCGCCAGATGGCCGGTCTTGTCCAGCGCGGCAAAGGTTTCGCTGTCGGCAGCGGTCGCCAGCCCGTCATTCATGAAGGCAAGGCGCACTTTCTCGCCATCGGACAGGGCGGATGCCAGCCGTTCCATCGTCGCCTTGCGGTCAACGGGGATCGGGCGTGGCTGCATGGCCTGCAAACGTTCCGTGGCGCGGGTGCCGTCATAGGGGCCGATTTCCGCATTGGCCGGCTCGGCGGTGCCAAGGATGTAAATCTGTGCGTTTGCGCCTTCCGCGTCGTCGATCAGCTTTTCAGCGGCGTTGACGCGCTGCTGCCAGTCTTCAGCGGCAGCCCAGCCATTGTCTATCACGATGGCCAGCGGTTCATTGCCGGTCAGCGCGACTGGACGCGGGTTCCAGATCGGCGCTGCCAGCGCCATGATCACGAGTGCGGCGATCAAAAGGCGCAGAAGTGTCATCCACCACGGGCTTTTGGATGGCACTTCCTCGCGCTTGAAAACCTGCGCCAGAATGCGCAGCGGCGGGAAGGTTTCCTCCTGCGGGCGCGGCGGTGTCATGCGCAGCAGCCACCAGATCACCGGCAGGGCAACCAGACCGGCGAGGATCAGCGGTGAGCCGAAGGCGAGCGGCAGAAAATTCATGCGCCAGCCCCCGTTGAGCCCAATGCCCCCGTTGCGCTTAATGCATGATGCAGACGCGCGAGGGCTTCCGCCGCCGGACGGTCGGTGCGATGCACAGAATAGCTCCAGCCGAGCCTCTTGCAGAAGTCCGACAGGGTTTCGCGCCGGGCCGTGTAAAGACGACGATAATCCTCGGCATAGGTTTCGGCGCGACCGGCAACCAGCGTTGCACCCGTCTCGGGATCGCGAAATTCGGTGCGCCCGGAATAGGGAAAGGTTTCTTCGGCAGGGTCGGCGACTTCGACCAGATGCGCACGCACGCCGCGTTTCGCAAGGCGGTCGAGAAGTTCTGTCAGTTCATCGAACGGGTGCAGGAAATCGGAGACAAGAACGACTTCCGAAAAACGGCGGATCTGCGCGATATCCGGCAATACGCTTACAGGCGCTTCATGCATGAGCGCGCCGGCAAGACGTTCTGCGCCGTTGCGGGCGGCAAAAGGCGGGATCAGCGCTGGAAAAGCAATGCGTTCGCCGGAACGCGACAGGATTTCCGCCAGCGCCAGCGTCAGCACCAGCGCACGGGCTTCTTTGGAAACAGGCGACATCTGCGAGCGATAGAGCATGGAGGGCGAGAAATCGCACCACAGCCAAACCGTATGCGCTGATTCCCATTCGCGGTCGCGCACATAGGTATGATCGTCACGGGCGGAACGCCGCCAGTCGATACGCGAAAGCTGCTCGCCCTGCACATAGGGGCGAAATTGCCAGAAGTTCTCACCGGGACCGCGTTTGCGCCGTCCATGCCAGCCATTCATGACGGTATTGACGACACGCTGCGCTTCGACCAGCAGATCGGGGATCGCCGCTGCCCGCGCACGTGCGCGGGCCAGCGTATCCTTGCGATCTGCGGTGGAAACTTGCGTGCCGATCACCATCAGACGGCGGCCTTTACCAGATTGGCGATGACATCGCGGATATGCATGCCATCGGCGCGGGCGGCGAAATTGAGCGCCATACGGTGTTGCAGCACCGGCTCGGCGAGAGCCTTCACATCGTCCACCGAAGGGGCGAGGCGGCCATCATAAAGTGCACGGGCGCGGGCGCAGAGCATCAGCGCCTGACTGGCGCGGGGACCGGGGCCCCAGGCGATATGCTTTTTGGCGTGATCGTTGTCGGCATCGGGACGCGCCGAGCGGACAAGTTTAAGGATCGCCTCGACCACGCTTTCCGAAACCGGCATGCGGCGCACCAATGTCTGCATCTGCCTCAATCGTTCCGCATCGAGAATCTCATAAGGTTTCGCCTCGGCGACGCCGGTGGTTTCAAGAAGAATGCGGCGCTCGGCTTCCAGTTCCGGGTAAAGAATGTCGATCTGCATTAGGAAGCGGTCGAGCTGCGCTTCCGGCAGGGGATAGGTGCCTTCCTGTTCCAGCGGGTTCTGCGTTGCCAGAACGTGGAACGGCGCGGGCAGGTCATAGCGCTGGCCCGCGACCGTGACGTGATATTCCTGCATGGCCTGCAATAGCGCGGACTGGGTGCGCGGGGAGGCGCGGTTGATTTCGTCGGCCATCAGCAGTTGGGCGAAAATCGGCCCCTTGAGATAGCGGAACGAACGGCGCCCGTCGGCGTCCTGTTCCATGACTTCAGACCCGATAATGTCGGATGGCATCAGATCGGGCGTGAACTGGATGCGCTGGCCGGAGAGACCGAGCACGACGCCCAGCGTTTCCACCAGCTTGGTCTTGGCAAGGCCGGGCACGCCGACCAGAAGCGCATGACCGCCAGCCAGAATGGCGACGAGCGTGCGCTCGATCACACTTTCTTGTCCGAAGATGACGGTGCCGACGCCTTCCTTGATGCGCGCAATATCTGCGAGCGCCCGTTCGGCTTCCGCAACAATCTGCTCGGAATTGGCGGTTTCAGGCGTGATGACGACGCTCATGGTGACCTCGCAATGTGTAACCGCTTTGGCGGACGTGCCTTGGTGTCTTATCTAAAAGTCGCCATTCACGGCCTGACGCTTTTTGATTCAGACACCTATA
Source organism: Ochrobactrum sp. SSR (assembly GCF_030067775.1). Lineage (NCBI taxonomy): Bacteria > Pseudomonadati > Pseudomonadota > Alphaproteobacteria > Hyphomicrobiales > Brucellaceae > Ochrobactrum > Ochrobactrum sp. SSR. The sequence continues at coordinate 122,878 of NZ_CP125969.1, forward strand.
AATCGCATATAGTGCTGACAAGCCGTCAAACGGTGACTATTTCATGACTTCCATCATATTAAGCACATTCGAACAGGAATAACCGAGTCGGATGACAAAGAGCACCCCTATAGGCAAAGTTGCGCCGCAAAACGCGCTGCAAGACGCCGGGTCGACCGGCGGTCTGGAAGCCCTGATTGCACGCGCGCATGCCGATGCGCAAAGCGGACCGTCAACGAAAGAGCGCGGCATTCCGCCCGTCGAGCGCTGGAATCCCGATTTCTGCGGCGATCTCGACATGGAAATCAAGGCCGATGGCACTTGGTTTTACATGGGCACGCCGATCGGTCGCAAACAGCTGGTGCGGCTGTTCTCCACCGTGCTGCGCAAGGACGCGGACGGCAAGACCTATCTCGTCACGCCGGTGGAAAAGGTCGGCATTCGAGTTGAAGATGCGCCATTCATTGCCGTTGAAATGCAGGTTTCCGGTGAAGACGCGGCACAGACACTGACATTCCGCACCAATGTGGGCGACGTGGTGGAAGTCGATGCCGAGCATCCGTTGCGATTTGTCATTGAAGAAGCAAGCGGCGGGCTGAAACCCTATGTACTGATCCGCGGGCGTCTGGAAGCGCTGGTGACGCGCTCCGTGATGTATGATCTGGTCGCGCTTGGCGAGGAAATCGAGATGGACGGTGTGGCCTTGTTTGCCGTGCGATCCGGCGGGGCGATATTCCCGATCATGCCTGCCGATGCGCTGGAGGCTGCCCTAAAATGATGGAGCGCGGCTTGCATTCCCTTTCGGCGTTTTCCGCCGGTGATTTTGCCGAGCGCGTTCGCAGCTGGCAGCCGGATCACAGTGACATTACCGGCGATCACGCGTTGAACCCGGAATTCGAGCAGGCCATGGTCACCGCAAAGATGCGCGATGCGGCGGTGCTGGTGCCGGTGGTGGATCGCGGTCCCGGTGCGACGGTGCTTCTCACCCAGCGCACCGATCGTTTGCGACAACATTCGGGCCAGATCGCCTTTCCGGGCGGCGCCATCGACCCGGAAGACGGCACGGCGGAACATGCAGCGCTGCGCGAAGCCAACGAGGAAATCGGGCTCGCAGCCGAGCGTGCCGAAATCATCGGCAATCTGCCGCGTTATCTAACCGGCAGCGGTTTTTCGATCACGCCGGTTCTGGCTGTGGTCAAAACCCCGTTCGACCTACATCCGAACCCGGATGAGGTGGCCGATATTTTCGAAGTGCCGTTGTCTTTCCTGATGAATCCGGCCAATCACCGGCGCGAAAGCAGGATACTCAACGGCAAGGAACGCTTTTATTACGCCATGCCCTATAACGAGCGATTCATCTGGGGAATTACCGCCGGGATCATTCGCGGACTTTATGAAAGGCTCTACGTTTGAGCGACAGTGTGAACATTGCCGACACGGCGCCTTGGTTGAAGTCGAAGTCTTTGCAGGCGCTGTTCAAGGCCTTGAACCGTGATGGCGGGGAAGCGCGTGTGGTTGGCGGTGCGGTGCGCAACACGCTGCTTGGAACCGCCGTCAGCGACGTCGATCTTGCCACCACGCATGTGCCGCAGGAAACAATCCGGCTGGCCGAGGAAGCGGGGTTCAAACCAGTCCCGACCGGCATCGAGCATGGCACCATCACCGTTGTCGCGCATGGACATGCCTATGAAGTGACGACATTGCGCAAGGATGTCGAGACCGATGGTCGCCATGCCAAGGTTGCCTTCGGGACCGACTGGAAAGCCGATGCCGAGCGGCGCGATTTCACCATCAATGCGCTCTACGCCACCGCTGACGGCACGATCATCGATCATGTCGGCGGACTTGCCGATATCGAAACCCGGACGCTGCGTTTCATCGGCGATGCTGAACAGCGCATCCGCGAGGACTATCTGCGCATCCTGCGTTTTTTCCGCTTCTTTGCCTGGTACGGTTCCGGGCGACCGGAGGCTGACGGTCTGCGCGCCAGTGCGAGGCTGAAGGACGGTATCAGCCAGCTTTCCGCTGAGCGAGTATGGTCGGAACTGAAGAAACTCCTGTCGGCTCCCGATCCGTCGCGCGCCCTTTTATGGATGCGGCAAGGCGGGGTCTTGAACCTGGTCCTGCCTGAAAGCGAAAAATGGGGCATCGACGCCATACACGGCCTCGTGCGTTCCGAAGGCGATCTAGGCTGGTCCGCCGATCCGCTGCTGCGGCTTGAAAGCATCGTGCCGCCGGACGCTGTGCGCATGGAAGAAATGGGCAAGCGCCTCAAAATGTCCAATGCAGAGCGGGCGCGGCTCGAAGCATGGGCGCGGGCCGATGCCGTCAAGCCAGAGCTTTCCGAGCAGGCCTTGAAGAAGGTCGTCTATCGCGGCAGTAAGCAGGCGGTGGTGGACCGGATCAAGCTTGGTTATGCGGCGGCGCGGGCCGATGCGGCAGGCAGCGACGATGCGATGATCCGCGCCGGTGGCTTTTCGCGTTTGCTGGAAACGGCGGAGAAATATGAAGCCCCGGTCTTTCCCGTGACGGGGAGTGATCTTTTGGCGCTCGGCGTGAAAAAAGGCCCCGGTCTCGGACAGGCACTGCGGTCGCTCGAAACTTTCTGGATCGACTCCGGTTTTACCCTTGACCGTGCAGCGCTTCTGGAGAAACTTGATCGCGATAAAATGAACAGCTGACCGCTTGTTTGCAAAATTCAGCCGTAGTTTCATCAGTTTATGGCTGGGAATCTTTTCAGCGCCGATTTTGAAAGAGCATGAAATGTCCAATCCCGATACATCGATCCAAGATAAGGCAGCCTCTGATCCGAAACAGAAATTCGGCACTGAAGGTCTGGCCGCAATGGACCGCCCGAGCAAGATCACCCGGTTTTTCATGGGGATCGTTTCGTGGGCCGAAGGTCTCAATCTGAAATATGCCAAGCTGGGCAATCCGCCGGTTTATGACAATGCAACCTTCCCCTGGGCGGCGGAGATCGAAAAGGAATGGCCCGCCATCCGCAAGGAACTGGACACGATCCTGCTGCGCCAGAGCGAGCTTCCGTCCTTTCAGGATATTTCAACCGACGTGAAGACGATTTCGACCGATAATCGCTGGAAGACCTTCTTCCTGCTCGGTTTCGGCGTGAAATCGGAACAGAACATCAAGACCTGCCCGGAAACCTGGCGCATCGTGAACAAGATACCGGGCCTGACCACGGCTATGTTCTCGATCTTCGAACCGGGCAAGCATCTGCCGCCGCATCGTGGGCCGTATAATGGTGTGCTGCGCCTGCATCTCGGCCTCATCGTTCCGGAGCCGAACGACAAGCTGGCCATCCGCGTGGACAAGCAAGTCTGCCATTGGCATGAGGGCAAGGTTCTCATTTTCGACGATGCCTATGAGCATGAAGCATGGAACCACACTGACAAGACCCGCGTGGTGCTGTTTGTCGACTTCGTGAAGCCGCTGAAATTCCCGGCCCGTTTCGTCAACTGGTGCCTGATGAACCTCGCCATCTTCACGCCCTTCATCAAGGAAGGACTGGACAACCACAATGAGTGGGAAAAGAAGTTCTATGCGGAAGCCGAAAAGCTCCGCAACCAGCCAAAAGCCTGATCGGGTTTGACTTTCGCCCCGTGCGATCTTACATGCGGGTCAGAGGGCCGACCGGCCCTTTGACCTATCCACCTCTGAAAGAGGAATTGTTGATGCTGGAGATTGTTGGAAGCCTTTAATCGTTCCGGACAAGGACTGCATGACAGGCGCTGATTGCGTCTGATCGGCAGATGTTCAGGGACGGGAACGGCATTGGCCGTGGATAGCCATACGCTGTCTGCGCGCGCTGGTGCTTGTCATGGTTTCCATCCAGGCATGAACAACAATGAATATCTCACGTATTGAACAGCGCGTGTTACACGTGCTGGCGCAAGGTGGCCATATCCGCCACTTGCGCGAAGACGGACGCGTCTGCAACATAGAATGCTATACCCGTGAGGGTTACCTGCTCGCCGATTGTACAATGGCTGTGTTCCAGCAATTGCGGCGCAAAAGGCTGATCGAATCCCGATCAGGCAGTCCCTATCGCATTTCGCTGAAAGGGCGCGAAAACGTTCGCGCCCAGCTCAATAACCGTTGAGGGAGCGCGTCATGTATCTTCGCAAGGAAAAGCCCGATGATAGTGCTGCAATCCGTCAGCTGACGGATGAGGCGTTCAGCAAGGTTCCTTATAGCAACCAGCGGGAGGGGGAGATCGTCGATGCGCTTCGCGCGGCCTCGGCGCTCACCTTGTCGCTGGTTGCCGTGGACGGGGATGCTGTCCTCGGCCATGTGGCCTTTTCGCCGGTTCTGATCGGAGGCGAGGACAAAAGCTGGTATGCGCTTGGCCCCATCTCGGTTCAGCCCGAAAGGCAAGGCGAGGGGATTGGCGGGGCGCTCGTCCGTGAAGGTCTCGCCTTGTTGCGGGCCGATGGCGCAAAGGGCTGTGTTCTGGTGGGCGATCCTGGCTATTACGGGCGGTTCGGTTTCAAAGCCGATGCGCGGCTGAAAATGCCGGATGTGCCCGCGGAATATGTCCAGTGTCTGGCCTTCGGGCCGGACATGCCGCAAGGCGATATCACCCATCACCCCGCTTTTGGCATATAAGAAAGGGCCGGTTATCCGGCCCTTTCCTTTGGTTCATTTGCTGGAAATGCTTTAAGGCCATTTCACCACGGGCGGCATAGACGACAGAATGGAGTTCACATTGCCGCCGGTCTTGAGTCCGAAGATCGTACCGCGATCATAGAGCAGGTTGAACTCCACATAGCGGCCACGACGCACCAGCTGCTCGTCACGGTCAGCCTGCGTCCAGTCCTGATTGAAGTTCTGACGCACCAGATGCGGATAGACGACGGAAAAACCGCGTCCCACATCCCGCGTATAGGCGAAATCGGCGTCCCAACCGCCTTTCTCATCCGACGAATGCAGCCAGTCATAGAAGATGCCGCCGGTGCCGCGCGGTTCATTGCGATGCGGCAGGAAGAAATACTCGTCGCACCAGTCCTTCACGCGCTGGTAATCGACGACATTCTTGTGCTTTTCGCAGATGAAGCGGAACGCCTTATGGAAAGCGAGCGTGTCGGCATCTTCCTGCGTGCGCCGGCGGTCGAGAACCGGGGTCAGGTCGGCACCGCCGCCAAACCACTGGCGGCTCGTCACGACCATGCGCGTGTTCATGTGAACGGCTGGCACATGCGGGTTTTGCGGATGCGCGATCAGCGAGATGCCGCTTGCCCAATAACGCGGGTCTTCTTCCGCGCCGGGGATTTGCTTGCGGAATTCCGGCGAGAATTCGCCATAGACGGTGGACACGTGAACGCCGACTTTTTCAAAAACGCGCCCGTGCATGATCGACATGACACCGCCGCCGCCCTTGCCTTCTTCCTTCAGCCAGGGCGTGCGCACGAAGCGGCCGGGCTCACGGTCGGACAGGGGGCCTTGCAGCTCGTCTTCAAGCTGTTCAAAACTTGCGCAGATGCGGTCGCGCAGTTCTTCGAACCAGCGTTGCGCCGCCTGCTTCTTTTCCTCGATATCGTGGGGGATGATCGCAGGAATTTCATCGCGTTGCATTTGTTATTTCCTCTCGGCGCAATCTGCCGGATCGCTGCGTGCAGCCAAGGTTAAATGGCAAGGTGAAATAGACTTTGCTATATCCGTTGGCTTAGCAAGTTCCGTCAGCCGCGCATAGGGCGAAGAGGGACTTCGCTGCCGTCGCAAAATCGCTCTCCCCAAGAAAAGACTCGTCTTTGTAAAATCGCTACCCTATCTTTTGTGGTCAAGGGGCTGGAGACGTGTGTTTCCAGCCAGCCGGGAGGCAATCGCATGACAGCAGCACCGCCCCGTCCTCCGCTCGAAGGCTTGCGCAAGCAGCTTGAGAAGAGCCGCGCCAAAAAGAACCGGATGCCGCGCGACGGCTTCATCCGTGAAACCTTCACCCTGCCGCGTCAGGCAGCACGCGACAAAGCGCGGGAATGGTTCGACACATTTCCGAAATCCGCCTACTGGACAGAGATTGAAAGCTGGTGCGAACGGCCCGACGATGTGATCGAATTCACCATGCGCCGCCTGCCAACCGCAGATTGAAGATCTGATTCAATATCTGCCGCCAAGTGCTTGAAACCGGATTCATATTTGCTCCCAATAAAAAGGCACCCGATGTTTGATGCATCGGGTGCCTTTGACTTGAATCGTTATACCGTTACGGACCTTATTGCGCAGCGAGTTGCGGCGCCTTTTCCCAGGCATCCCACTTGCCGATGATGCTGTCTGCATAGGCCTTGCCGACACGGTAAGCATTGGTGGTCGCCAGCGGGAAACCGCCCGACTTCGCGCCGAGGGATTCGATTGCTGTCTGGTCCTGGCCCTGTCGGTCGAAATTGGATGACGTGCGCAGCACGGCGATGCGGCTGAAATCCAGCTTGCCCGCATCGGCAGCGCGCTTGAGCGCCGTCAGCGTGGCATTGTCTTCCATCTGCGAGGTACAGTAATCCGCCTTGCCGTCGGTCAGGAGCTTGGCCCACGCGCTCACCGCTTCGCCGAGCTTTGCGCCATGCCAGTAGGTATCGGCCGAGGCCGTGTCGCAAATGCTGACTTTCGGCGCGCCGGTGGCGGCTTCCTGCGTGTAATGCTTGCGATATGCCTTCGCATCGTCGCCATCGAGAAGCGCGACATCCTTCGTTGTGGCCAAAGCATAATCGGCAAGCTTGCCGTTCAGTTCGAAGACTTCCGTGCCTGCGCCCCATTTGGCCTTTTCGCCGGGCTTGGCCGTGCCGAGACCGAAGAAATCCGTGCTCCAGCCTTCGGGCGCTTCGCGGATATCGATGCGGTGGCTCAGATTGGCGTCGATGACATATTTCGCCCAATGGGCCGAACCGAGCGTGCCGTGCTGCGGATCGACGCCCGCAATGCCAGCAATCAGGAAATAGGTATGGCTGAGATCGAGCTTGTCGCTGAGCGCCATGGCCGCCGTCGAGCTTGCAGCATTGGCAAAGCCCATGGCCGTCGTCATGTGGCAAAGGCCCTCAGCGGTACAGTCCACTTCCGGATATTCAGGGCTCAAGCCGGGCAGCTTGATCTTCTGCGTGAAGTTTTCACCTTCCAGCCACGGCTTGGCTTCTTCACCGAACATGGTGATGACCATCACCTTCGGCGCAACGCGCTCGACGTCTTTGGCAAAGGCCGGTGCGGTGGCGAGCAGGGAAAGAGTGGAAGCCGCGAGAACGGCGGTGCGTGCAGACAGTTTCATGGAATGAAGCGCGCCTTTCGAACCGGAAACGGGGAACAATGCGTGGCGATCCGGTCAATCCGCGACGCATGTTGAGAGCAATTCGAGTATTGATTCCGCCAAGACGCCTAAGGTCTTGAGCTAGAATCACTTTCACTTCTCATCTGGCGCAGAGCTTCCCCTGCCGTCATGGCGACCGAAACTGCAAGATTGAGGGAGCGGGTGCCGGAAACCATCGGGATCAGCAGGCGCGCATCGGCGCTGTTGTGGACTGCATCCGGCACACCGGACGATTCACGCCCGAACAGGAGAATATCGTTCGCCTGAAAACGGTAGTCGGTATAGGGGATTGCGGCCTTGGTCGAGAGCAGTACGATGCGGCGGCCTGCCTGTTTGCGCCAGTCTTCGAAGTGGTGCCAGTCGGCATGTCGCGTCAGTGCGGCCTGCGCCAGATAATCCATGCCCGCGCGCTTCAGCGAGCGGTCGGAAATGTCGAAACCGGCAGGCTCAATCAGGTCCACGGCAAAGCCGAGACATGCGGCCATGCGCAGTATCGTTCCCGTGTTGCCGGGAATGTCGGGCTGGTAGAGGGCGACGCGCAGATCCATATGAAGCGGGTAACGCGAAACGCCCGTCATCGCAAGACTGCATATCGGGCGCGGTTCATGCGTCAACATCTGTATGAGGATGAACTTTAAAGAACCGGTCGGATTGCAAAATATTCATGTTTTGTTCCGAACAAGTATTGGCAATTGCTTAATGTCCGCCTAAAAGGAGCGCCATGTTTAAGTGGTTCGAACATCGGCTCAACGCCTATCCAGATGATGCCCCGCAGGAACCTCCGCGCGGTCTGGTCGCGTTTTGCCTCTATTACACCCGCGGCGCCTGGCCGTGGATCATCGGTATGGCGATCTTCACCACCCTGATCGCCATTATCGAGGTTTCCCTGTTTGCCTTTATGGGCAATATCGTGGATTGGCTTTCCCACCAGTCGCGCGAAACGTTTCTAAGCAATGAAGGCTGGCGGCTGGCATTGATTGCCGGGGTGGTTCTGGTCGGCCTGCCGGGCGTGGTGCTGGTGCATTCGCTGGTGATCCATCAGACGCTGCTCGGCAATTATCCGATGCGCGTGCGCTGGCTGATGCATCGTTACCTGATCCGACAGTCGATGTCGTTTTTCCAGGACGAATTTGCCGGGCGCATTTCAACCAAGCTGATGCAGACCGCTCTTGCCGTGCGCGAAACGGTGATGAAGCTGCTTGACGTCTTGAACTATGTCATCGTCTATTTCGCGGGCACGCTGTTCATCGCCGCCGCCGCCGATCTGCGACTGATGATCCCGTTCGTCGTCTGGCTCGTGGTCTATCTCATGTTGCTGCGCTTCTTCATTCCGCGCCTGCGGGTGGTTTCGGAAGAGCAGGCTGATGCGCGCTCGACGATGACGGGCCGCATTGTCGACAGCTATACCAATATCGCGACCGTGAAGCTGTTCTCGCATTCGAGCCGCGAGGAATCCTATGTGCGCGAAAGCCTCGATGGTTTCCTCGGCACGGTGCATCGCCAGATGCGTCTGGTGACCATGTTCCATTTCACGCTCTATGTGTCGAACTGCCTTCTGCTCTTCGCGGTCGGCGTGATCGGCATCGGCCTGTGGATGAACGAAGCCGTGACGGTGGGTGCGGTGGCGGTCAGCATCGGTCTGGTGCTGCGCCTCAACGGCATGTCGCAGTGGATCATGTGGGAAATGTCGGCGCTGTTTGAAAATATCGGCACGGTGGAAGACGGCATCACCACGATTGCGCGCGCGCATGAAGTGGTGGATGTTCCCAATGCTCCGGCCCTGCAGGTGACCAAGGGCGAGCTGGATTTCGACAAGGTAGGCTTCCATTACGGCAAGGGCAAGGGCGTTCTGGAAAACCTGACGCTGAACATCCCCGCCGGACAGAAAGTCGGTCTGGTCGGTCGCTCCGGTGCGGGCAAGTCCACGCTGGTCAATCTGCTGCTGCGCTTCTACGATCTGGAGAAGGGGCGCATCCTGATTGATGGTCAGGACATTTCGAAAGTGTCGCAGGATTCGCTGCGCGCCAATATCGGCATGGTCACGCAGGATACTTCGCTTCTGCACCGCACGGTACGCGAAAACATTATGTATGGCAGGCCCGACGCCACCGAGGAAATGTTGCAGCAGGCGATCCGGCTTGCGCAGGCAGACCAGTTCGTTCCGCTCCTTACCGATCCGAAGGGACGGCGCGGGCTGGAAGCGCATGTCGGCGAGCGCGGCGTCAAGCTGTCCGGCGGACAGCGTCAGCGTATCGCTATTGCGCGTGTGATGCTCAAGGATGCGCCGATCCTCATTCTCGACGAGGCGACATCCGCGCTCGATTCGGAAGTGGAAGCGGCCATTCAGGACAGCCTCAATACGCTGATGGAAGGCAAGACGGTTATCGCCATCGCGCATCGTCTTTCCACTATCGCCGCGCTTGATCGCCTGATCGTCATGGACAAGGGGCGAATCGTCGAAGACGGCACGCATGAGGAACTTGTTGCGCTCGGCGGCATTTATGCAAGTCTATGGGCGCGTCAATCCGGCGGGTTCCTTGGCTTCGAAGACAATTCCGAGGATGCGCTGGTCAAGTAAGGAAAAACGCTATTGATGAAAGCGGTCTACAGCCTGTTCGAACGTTGGGTTGATCCCTTCCGCGAACCGGACAATCTCAGACCGCCTTCAACCACAATGGCTTTCCTCTGGCATTACGCGCGCCAGGCGAAATGGCCGCTTGTGGCAGCACTTGCCGCTGGCGGTCTTCTGCCGCTGGTGGAAGCGGGGCTGTTTTATTTCACCGGACGTCTGGTCGATATTCTGGATCAGGCTGGCAAAGGCGGCATAGAGCGCAGCTGGTCGGCGTTGATCGAGGCCGCCGGGCCTGAGCTTCTCTTCATGGGGTTCACGGTTCTGGTGATCCGGTTGATCGTCACCGCTGCAACGACCCTGCTGGACGACCAGACCATGTCGCCCGGCTTCTACAACATGATCCGCTGGCAGGCGAATTCCTATGTGCTGCGCCAGTCCTATGCCTTCTTCCAGAATGATTTTGCCGGACGTATCGCCACAAAGGTCTGGCAGGCCGGGCAGGCGGCGGGCGACCTGACCGAAAGTCTCATTCAGGTCGTCTGGTTCATGGCGATCTACAGCGTCACCACGCTTTTTCTGGTCGGGCGGCTCGATTGGCGGCTTGCCGCCGCCGTCATTGTCTGGATCATCGCTTTCGGCTTCATCGCATGGCGCTATCTGCCGCGCATCCGCAAGAATGCCGAAGCCTCCGCCGAAGCGGGGTCGATGATCAACGGGCGGATTGTCGACAGCTATTCCAATATCGAGACCATCAAGCTCAACACGGCGGATGATGACGAGCGCTATCTGCGCGACGGCTTCGAACGCTATCTTGCGGCGATCCTGCCGTTCATGCGATCGCTGACTGGTGTGCGCCTGTCGCTGACGGCTTTGTCGGGCCTGATGATCGTGACAGTTGCGGCCATCGCCATCGATCTGTGGACAGAGGATGCCATCACGGTTGGTCAGGTGTCGTTCACGCTCGGTCTGGTGCTGCGTCTCAACATGCTGCTTGGACGCCTCATGATGCAGCTCAATGGCATGTTGCGCCAGTTGGGGCTGATCGAAAACTCAATGCGCCTTGTCTCCGCGCCGCTCGGTCTCGAAGACCGGCCCGGCGCAAAACCGCTGGTGGTACGCGATGCCCGCATCGACGTGCGCGACGTAACCTTCCATTACGGCAAGGGCGCTGGCGTTCTGCAGAACATCAATTTGACGGTGAGAGGCGGCGAGCGTGTGGGGCTGGTCGGCCATTCCGGCGCGGGCAAGACCACGCTCGTCAACCTTATCCTGCGGCTTTACGATGTGGAAAAGGGCACCATCACCGTGGATGGGCAGGACATACGCGATGTCACGCAGAATTCCGCTGCGCCGGGCCTTTGCCGTGGTCAGCCAGCAAACTGCACTTTTGCATCGTTCCTTGCGCGATAATATCATGCTGGCTCGTGACGATGCCACCGATGAAGAATTGCTAAAGGCGGCCCGGCAGGCGGAAGCGGACGGCTTCATCGCCAAGCTGGAAGATTTTCAGGGCCGCAAGTCCTTCGATGCTTTCGTGGGCGAACGCGGCGTCAAACTATCGGGCGGCCAGCGTCAGCGCATCGCCATTGCCCGCGCCATTCTCAAGGACGCACCGATTCTCATTCTCGATGAGGCGACCTCGGCACTCGATCTCGGATGTGGAAGCCTCGATACAGGAGAATCTTAAGCTACTCATGGAAGGCAAGACGGTGATTGCCATTGCACATCGTCTTTCGACCATTGCCGCACTCGACCGTCTGGTGGTCATAGACGCTGGCCGGATCGTCGAGGAAGGCACACATGAGGAATTGATCGCCCAAGGCGGCATCTATGCCGGGCTCTGGGCGCGCCAGTCTGGCGGGTTTCTTGGAGAGAACCACGAAAACTAAAAACTTCCGGTCATCTCCGGTCATCCGGGCAGGTCTTTGGCCCTGACCGCAGCTTTGCTGTGTATCCGTCAAATTAATCAAGCAAATCCGCCTGCGACATCGTGCCGTCATAAGGGGTTGGTGTCTGGACAAGCGTTTTTTACGCGCATAAACCGGATAGTGAGATGGAGGGAATTTCGTCCTGCGAGCACTTGCGGGATAACTTTTGCGCAGGTGCAAAAGCGGACGAGGGGAGAGTTCAATTGAACATGCAGATTAAAAGGGAGTTGGCACGTGAGCGCACACGACACGGCTGAGCCGACACGGCGTGATTTTCTCTATATTGCGACGGGAATGGCCGGTGTGGTCGGTGTTGGCGGACTGGCATGGCCGTTTATCGACCAGATGCGTCCAGACGCTTCGACACTCGCAGCCGCTTCCATCGAAGTCGACGTTTCTTCTCTTGCAGAAGGCGCGTCCCTGACCGTCAAATGGCGCGGCAAGCCGGTATTCATCCGCAACCGTTCCGCCAAGGAAGTGGAAGAAGGCAAGAGCGCGGCTCTCGGTGACCTGAAGGACCCGATCGCCCGCAACGCAAACCTTCCATCGGATGCGCAGGCAACCGACGTTGCCCGTTCGGCAGGCGAAGGCAAGGAAAACTGGCTCATCATGATCGGCGTATGCACGCATCTCGGCTGCGTACCGCTCGGTGAGTCCGGTTCTTTCGGCGGCTGGTTCTGCCCATGCCATGGCTCGACCTATGACACTGCGGGTCGTATCCGCAGCGGCCCGGCACCGGAAAACATGCACATCCCGCAATATGCGTTCACTTCCGATACGGTCATCAGGATCGGCTAAAACAGGTCTTGGGGAGAGAAGACATGAGTGGTGGACACTCCACATATACGCCGAAGACCGGCATCGAAAAATGGGTCGACGAACGGCTTCCCTTGCCGCGTCTGGTCTATGATTCCTTCGTGGCCTATCCGACGCCGCGTAACCTGAACTACATGTACACCTTTGGTGGCATTTTGAGCTTCATGCTCATCTCGCAGATTCTGACCGGCATCGTTCTGGCGATGCACTATGCTGCGGATACGGGCATCGCGTTCAATTCCGTCGAAAAAATCATGCGCGACGTCAACTCCGGCTGGCTTCTGCGCTACATGCACTCCAACGGTGCATCCTTCTTCTTCATCGCCGTTTATCTGCACATTGCACGCGGTCTGTACTACGGCTCCTACAAGGCGCCGCGCGAGCTTCTGTGGATCCTCGGCGTGGTGATCTTCCTTCTCATGATGGCGACCGCCTTCATGGGTTATGTGCTGCCATGGGGCCAGATGTCCTTCTGGGGTGCAACGGTTATCACCGGCTTCTTTACGGCCTTTCCGGTCATAGGCGAGCCGATACAGCAGCTTCTCCTTGGCGGCTTTGCGGTCGACAATCCGACGCTGAACCGCTTCTTCTCGCTGCACTACCTGCTGCCGTTCATGATTGCCGGCGTTGTCGTCCTGCACGTCTGGGCGCTGCATGTCACAGGCCAGACCAACCCGACCGGCATTGAAGTGAAGTCGAAGACCGATACGGTTGCCTTCACGCCTTATGCGACCATCAAGGACGCTTTCGGCGCGCTCGTCTTCTTCGTGTTCTTCGCCTATTTCGTCTTCTACATGCCAAACTTCCTCGGCCACCCGGATAACTATATCCCGGCCGACTCGCTCAAGACGCCTGCTCACATCGTTCCTGAATGGTACTTCCTGCCGTTCTACGCGATGCTGCGCGCCATCACCTTCAACATCGGCCCGATCGATTCGAAGCTCGGCGGTGTTCTGACGATGTTCGGTTCGATCGCTATCCTCTTCGTGGTTCCCTGGCTCGATACGTCGAAGGTTCGTTCGGCTGTCTATCGCCCGTGGTTCAAGCTGTTCTTCTGGCTCTTCGTGATCAACGCCATCTTCCTTGGATGGTTGGGTTCGCGTCCTGCGGAAGGTTCCTATGTCTTCATGGCGCAGCTCGGTACGCTTTACTATTTCGCTTTCTTCATCGTCATCATGCCGGTTCTCGGCCTGATCGAGACGCCGAAGCGTCTGCCCAACTCGATTACCGAGGCGGTGCTGGCGAAGAGCGAAGGCAAGGCCGAGATTGCCCCCGTGGAAATCAAGGGCTGAACCAGCGAGAGATATGAAGGACGTAATGATGAAAAAACATCCTCAAGAGCTTCGCTGCCTTTGGTATCGCTCCGCTGGTCGCACTTGGTCTTTCCATGAGCGGTGCCTTTGCTGAGGAGGGCGGCAATGCGGCGGAGCCGACGCATTTCCCGATCCACCACCCGACGCAGGAAAAGTGGAGCTTTGCCGGTCCGTTCGGCACCTATGACAAGGGCCAGCTGCAGCGCGGTCTGAAAGTTTATAAGGAAGTATGCTCGGCCTGCCATTCCATGAACCTGGTGGCCTTCCGTACGCTGGAAGACCTCGGCTATACGCCGGAACAGGTCAAAGCCTTTGCAGCCGAGTATGAAGTGCAGGACGGTCCGAACGCCGAAGGTGAAATGTTCACCCGCAAGGCGCTGCCGACAGACCATTTCCCGTCGCCATTTCCAAATGCGGCCGCAGCTGCTGCCGCAAACAATGGTGCGGCTCCGCCTGACTTCTCGCTGATCGCCAAGGCGCGCGCCGTGGAACGCGGCTTCCCGACCTTCATCTTCGACATTTTCACGCAATATGCCGAAGGTGGGCCGGATTATATTCACGCGCTTCTGACAGGCTTCGATGAGCAGCCGCCAGCGGGCATGCAGATTGCCGAAGGTACGCATTACAATCCGTACTTCATTTCGGCAAAGGCGCTTGCCATGGCCAAGCCGCTGAACGATGGTCAAGTGACCTATGATGATGGCTCGCCGCAGACGGTGGACCAATATTCGCGCGACGTTTCGGCATTCCTGATGTGGGCCGCTGAGCCGCATCTGGAACAGCGCAAGCGCACCGGCTTCCGGGTGATTGTGTTCCTGATTCTCTTTGCGGGTCTGGCCTATATCGCCAAGCGGTCGATCTGGTCTGATGTGAAGCACTGAGCATTCAGCTGACCGTTGAAAAGAGGGCGCCAAAAACGGCGCCCTTTTTGTTTGTGTGGTGCTGATTTACAATCGGCACCAGCCAAACCTGACGCCGGAGCTGCCGTTTTGGATAAGTCTGCCCGCTGATGCGCGAATAAGCTTGGCGTGGCTGCGATATCGTGATTGAAAAGAGCGTAATAGCAAGATGCGCGCTCAGAGGTGTCCCAGTTGGGACATCACGACCATGGGCCAGCGCTGGCAATGTTTCAATTGAAAGGACTGAACATGGAATCCGGGCTCAACGCCAGTTTGAAGGATGCCATCAGAACCATTCCGGATTATCCCAAACCCGGCGTGCAGTTCCGCGACGTGACGACCCTTATGGGCGATGCGCAGGCGTTCCGCCGCGCGGTCGACGAACTGGTCTACCCCTATGCCGGTAACAAGGTAGATAAAGTCGCGGGCATCGAAGCGCGCGGCTTCATTTTGGGTGGCGCCATTGCTCACCAGATTTCCGCCGGTTTCGTGCCGATCCGCAAGAAGGGCAAGCTGCCGCGCGATACGGTGCGTATTGCTTACAGCCTTGAGTATGGCATTGACGAAATGGAGATGCACCGTGACGCCATCGAGAAGGGCGAGCGCATCATTCTCGTGGACGATCTGATCGCCACCGGCGGCACGGCTGAAGCCGCTGCCAAGCTGTTGTTGCAGATGGGGGCAAATATCGTTGCCGCCTGCTTCATCATAGATCTGCCGGACCTTGGCGGACGCAAGAAGCTGGAAGCGCTCGGCGTACCCGTGCGCACGCTGGTTTCGTTCGAAGGCGATTGAGCACAAATATCTGCTTATGAAAAAGCCCGCTGCATGGCGGGCTTTTTCATGTCAGGCATCGAGCTTGGGCGGCAACTTGACCATGGCCGCGTTATCGAAGGACAGCACGTCTTCACCATTTTGATTATGCGCTCGCAAGGACATGGTCAGCATCGACCAGCCCGGACGCGACGCAAGCGCGCGCAGCGCATGAACGGTGCGCTTGAAGGTGATTGTGTCGCCCGCATAGACCGGCTTTGACCATTTCAGATTCTCGAAGCCGGGCGAGGGGCCGAAAACCGGTGGTGTCTCGCCGCGCTTGAGGGCCTCCTTGGTCGCCTGCACAATGGAGGCGACATTCAGCTTCATGAATACAGCCGTCGTATGCCAGCCAGAGGCGCACAGGCCGCCGAACAGACTGTTCTTTGCAGCTTCCGCATCGAGATGGAAAGGTTGCGGATCATATTTCGTGGCGAAGTCGATGATCTCTTCGGCGGTAAATGTATAGCTGCCGATATCCTGCTCGCGACCGAGATTGTCTTCAAGATAGCTCATCATGCACCCGCCTTGGCTTCCTGTGCCGCAACGTAATCGCGGCGTCCCATCATACAGGGATGCTGCATTTCGCACACGGTTTCACCGCGCTGATTGACGAGCGCGTGGTGCAGCGTGACGAGACCGATTTCCGGGCGGCTCTTGGAAAGGCGACGGTCGATGACGGTGGTAACACCGCTCAGCGTATCGCCAGCCAGAACCGGGCGCTTCCAGCGGGTGAATTCGACGCCGGGGCCGCCTTGCGATGTGGAATTGGTGAGAAAGGCGTCGCAGACCAGACGCATGATCAGCGATACGGTCTGCCATCCCGAGGCGGCAAGACCGCCAAGTACGCTGGCTTTGCCTGCTTCTTCATCGAGGTGGAAGGGCTGCGGATCGAATGCGCTGGCGAATTCGATGATCTCTTCCTTGTTGATCGTGCGCGGTCCGAAAGGGATTTTCAGTCCCGGCACCATATCCTCATAGGCGTATTTCTGCTGGGGCTTGCTCACCCTCTATCTCCTCCAAATCGGTTTCAGGAAATGCTCTGAATATGCAAAGGCCGCCGGGAAACGGCGGCCTGATCGTATCAGGTGTTGAAGCGGAACAGCATCACATCGCCGTCATGGACGATGTATTCCTTGCCTTCGTCTCGGGCTTTGCCCGCTTCCTTGGCGCCGACTTCACCGTTGTATTTGACGTAGTCTTCATAGGCGATAGTCTGGGCGCGGATGAAGCCGCGCTCGAAATCGGTGTGGATCACACCGGCAGCGCCGGGAGCCTTGGTGCCGCGACGGATGGTCCAGGCGCGGGTTTCCTTCGGTCCAGCGGTGAAATAGGTGATGAGGTCGAGAAGCTTGTAACCGGCGCGGATCAGGCGGTCGAGGCCCGGTTCCTCAAGGTCCATGCTTTCCAGATATTCCGTGGCTTCCTCATCGGGCAGCTGGGCAACTTCCGCCTCGATAGCCGCGGAGATAATGACCGTCTGGGCACCCTGTTCCTCGGCCATCTTTTCGACGGCTGCACTATATGCGTTGCCCTTGGCGGCATCGCCTTCGGCGACGTTGCAGACATAGAGTACAGGCTTGGAGGTGAGAAGGTTCAGGCCCTTCAGCGTCATCAGGTCTTCTGCGGCGATATCCTTCAGCATCAGGCGAACAGGCTGGCCGTTCTGCAGCAGTTCAAGCGCTGCTTCCATCACCGGCAGGATGGTCAGCGCTTCCTTGTCCTTGCCGGTGGCGCGCTTGCGGATCTGCACGATGCGGCGCTCGATGCTTTCGAGGTCCGAGAGCATCAGTTCGGTTTCAACGGTCTGCGCGTCTGAAACCGGATCGATGCGGCCTTCGACATGGGTGATGTCGTCATCTTCGAAGCAGCGCAGCACATGCACGATGGCATCGACTTCGCGGATATTGGCGAGGAACTGGTTGCCGAGGCCTTCGCCCTTCGAAGCGCCGCGCACAAGGCCGGCGATATCAACGAAGTTGATGCGGGTCGGGATGATTTCCTTCGAACCGGCGATCTTGGCAATATCGTTCTGGCGCGGATCGGGAACGGCCACTTCGCCGGTGTTCGGCTCAATGGTGCAGAACG
Source organism: Ochrobactrum sp. SSR (assembly GCF_030067775.1). Taxonomy (NCBI): domain Bacteria; kingdom Pseudomonadati; phylum Pseudomonadota; class Alphaproteobacteria; order Hyphomicrobiales; family Brucellaceae; genus Ochrobactrum; species Ochrobactrum sp. SSR. The sequence goes on from NZ_CP125969.1 coordinate 140,592, forward strand.
GATAGTTTGCGGCCTGTGCGGCGGCCGTTTTGGTCAGCGCGTTGAAAAGCGTCGACTTGCCAACATTTGGCAGACCGACGATGCCGCATTTGAAACCCATGATCGTACCTGTCAGACTAGAATAGAATTACCGTCGCTATGCGACATTGAGGTGTGAAGCGTCAAGAGGCGCAGCCGTCGCGAAGGATTAATCCTTCTTCCCCAGCAGCTTTTTCAGCATTTCAGCCATCGGGCCGCTTTCGGGAATGGCCGGCTTCTTCTGGTTCTGCCGCGCCTGACGGATATGGCTCTGCGCCTTGGGCGGGGCCTTTTCCAGTTGCGCGGGGTCTGCCTTGAAACCGTTGGGCCGCTGATTGCCGTCGCCCATGGCGAGCGCAATGCGGTTCATGAAGCTGTTGTCATCGCCCGGCTTGGCGAGCAGGCCAATATTGTCGGCGACAGCGCCTAAGAGCGTGTCCAGCCATTCATTGTCGGCCTTGGCGAAATCGCCGAGAACATAATTATGCACCAGTTCCTTCGCGCCCGGATGGCCGATGCCAAGCCGCATGCGGCGATAATTCTGGCCGCCGGGGAAGGACTGGACATGCGCGTCGATGGATTTGATGCCGTTATGGCCGCCGGAGCCGCCGCCGGTCTTGATCCGCAGCTTGCCTGGAATGAGGTCGAGTTCGTCATAGATGACGACGAGATCGGCGGAAGTGAGCTTGTAGAAGCGCATAGCCTCGCCGACAGACTGGCCCGAGAGGTTCATGAAAGTCTGCGGCTTGATAAGCAGCACTTTCTCGCCGTCAATCACGCCATCGGCAATCTCGGCCTGAAATTTCTTCTGCCAGTTGGAGAAGCGATGGCGGCGGAATATTTCATCCGCCGCCATGAAACCGATATTATGCCGGTTATGCGCATATTTGGAGCCCGGATTGCCAAGACCTGCGATGAGCAGCATGGTTCAGAGCCCCCAAAATACGGAAAGCGATTATTCGCCGTCCTTGGCTTCTTCTTCAGCGCCTTCAGCAGCAGCTTCGTCCGACTTCAGGCCGGCAGGAGCAGCGATGGTGGCGATGGTGAAGTCGCGGTCCTGAATGGCAGCCGACACGCCCTTCGGCAGCTTGATTGCCGAAATGTGGACGGAGTCACCGATTTCAAGGCCGGTCAGGTCGAATTCGAGCGCTTCCGGAATTGCATTGGCCGGAACGATCAGTTCAACGTCGTGGCGAACGATGTTGAGAACGCCGCCGCGCTTGATGCCCGGTGCAGCTTCTTCGTTCTTGAAGTGAACAGGAACGTTCACGTGAACGACCGACTTGGCGGATACGCGCAGGAAGTCGACATGCTGCGGGAAGTCGCGGACTGGGTCCAGCTGGTAGTCCTTCGGGAGGACCTGAATCTTCTTGCCGTCTACTTCGATCGTGGCAACCGTGGTCTTAAAACCACCGCCATGAATCTTGTAGAAGATCTCCTTATAGGAGACGGCGATTGCGAGGGGCTCCTGCTTGTCGCCATAGATGACTGCAGGAATCTGGCCGTTGCGACGCAGTTCGCGGGAGGACCCCTTACCAACCCGGGTACGCAGATCGGCCTTGAGCACGTAAGTCTCGCTCATGGCATTTCCTTTCAAAGTTACTGGAGTGTCGCTCGCTTTCTACGCATGATCTTGTGCGAAAACCGATTTCGACTTTTCGGGATCATGCTTCAACAAACGACATGAAACAGCCCGTATCGTCTGTCACAAGGTGAAAGACCGGACCGCTCCATTCCGCGTTGCCTCCAAGGGTGTCTACGCGGATGGCGGTGGCTATAGACCATAGCGTGCGGCTGCGCAAGTTTTTTGGATTTGCCGTTGCGTGGGGGCTGACAAGGCCATAGTTGAAAAAATAGCCGCGATGGCCTATATTCGGGTCGGTAGCTGAAGCGCGAACTCCAGCTACCGTGTTCTTAGATAAAGAATTGAACCTGCACCGTCGCTTGCCAGCTGGTGCGGGTTTTCTTTATTCTAAGCGTGAATCTAATGGGTATAAACCACATAGAGTTCACCTCCGAATAGAGAGCAAAGCCCTTGCCAAGGTCGGAGCGGCTCATCCTCCCCGACGCGCCCGCTGGCTGGGCGCTTGCTGCTTTTGCCCCCCCGTTCAGATTGCTATCAAAACTTCTGATTGAAATCTACGGTCCAGCATCTGTGGGCATTCCGCATAACCGGTGGCATTGACGGCTTTAAAGATGTTAAGCGAATGCCTGATTGACCGCAGGCTCTGCCGTGCGAGTCGTCTGTTTCGGTCACATTCTCAAACAAGGAGGCGAGATGCAGGTCGGTATCGACATGGGTGCTGTTGCTGGAAGCGGTTCTGCCTCGGCAGCGGCGCTTGGCGGTGGCAAGCAGGCCATGCTTGATCTTGAGGAGCTTCTCGCCACGCGCCTGCTCGTGCAGGGCAATTCCGGCTCTGGCAAGTCGCATCTTCTGCGCCGCCTGCTGGAACAGAGCGCGCAATGGGTGCAGCAATGCATCGTCGACCCGGAAGGTGATTTCGTCACGCTGGCCGATCTTTACGGCCATGTCGTCGTTGACGCCGCCCGCACCGAAGCCGAATTGACCCGCATTGCCGGACGTATCCGCCAGCACCGTGTTTCGGTGGTGCTCAATCTCGAGGGCCTCGATGTCGAGCAGCAGATGCGCTCGGCGGCGGCGTTTCTCGGCGGTCTGTTCGATGCCGAACGAGACTACTGGTATCCGATGCTTGTGGTGGTGGATGAGGCGCAGCTTTTTGCGCCAGCCGCTGCTGGCGAAGTGTCTGACGAGGCGCGCAAGCTTTCGCTCGGCGCGATGACCAATCTCATGTGTCGCGGGCGCAAGCGTGGTCTCGCCGGTGTTATTGCAACGCAGCGTCTGGCCAAGCTTGCCAAGAACGTGGCTGCCGAAGCCTCCAACTTTCTGATGGGCCGCACCTTCCTCGATATCGATATGGCGCGCGCCGCGGATCTGCTGGGCATGGAGCGTAAGCAGGCGGAAATGTTCCGCGATCTGGAGCGCGGGCATTTCGTGGCGCTTGGACCGGCGCTGTCGCGGCGTCCGCTGCCGATCCGCATCGGCACGGTGGAAACTTCGGCCCGTTCGTCGTCGCCGAAGCTGATGCCGCTGCCCGATGCGCCGGAAGATGCGCTTGATTTGATCTTTACGCCCGCGCCACAGGAAATCCGCACCGTCGTGCGTCGGACGCCCCCACCTCCACCGCCGCCATCCACGGCGGAAATTCTGGCACAGGTGGCCAAGCCCAAGCCCGAGGCAGAGCCCGTGGAAGCGCCGCTTTTCCCCGGTATCGTGGAAGCGGAACGCGACGAGCTTCTCGATAAGGTCATGCGCGAGATCGTAGACGACCCGGAAGCCTCGTTCCGGTCTGTGGCGGTTCTCTATCAGGACTTTCTGGTGCGCTGTCGCATTCACCGCGTTCCGGGCGAACCGCTGGCACTGCCTGCCTTCCGCCGCAGGCTGGCGGTGGCGCAGGCCAGCATTGAAAGCGATGTGGCGAGCAGCGAAACATGGCAGCAGGCGCTGTCGCTGTCGGAAAGCCTCACCGACGATGTGCAGGGCGTGTTCCTGATCGTGGCGCAGGCGGCCGTCACCGGTGCGCCTTGCCCCTCCGATGCGGCGCTGGCGCGGGCCTATGGCACGCATTCGTTCAGCCGTGCCCGGCGTTTGCTGACTTATTTCGAGGAGCGTGGGCTGCTGGTGGTCCGCAATGATTTCAAGGGAATGCGCATCGTGAATTTCCCTGATCTTGGCTGCGAAACGGCACCGGGTGATCCCAATGCCCCGGACGATATGGTGGAAGAGGGTGCTGCCGCCGAGTAGACTGTGAAGACCGTCATGAACCTGTAATGTTTATCGCCGACAGCTTGCGGTGGAATCAATCAGGACGGTCACGTGACAGAGCCAGTAAAGCAGCCAGATTTCAGAGAGCTTTTCACGACTTTCGGCAAAGTGGGTCTGCTGTCTTTTGGCGGTCCGGCGGCTCAGATCGCCATGCTGCAACGTATCATCGTCGATGAGAAGAAATGGATGGATCAGGAAAGGCTGATCCATGCGCTGAACTTTTGCATGTTGTTGCCGGGGCCGGAAGCCATGCAGCTTGCGACCTATTCCGGCTGGGCGGTTAAAGGCTGGCGCGGCGGCCTGCTGGCGGGGCTGTTGTTCGTGCTGCCCGGCGCTGTCGTGATGCTTGGTCTCTCCGCGCTCTACATCGCCTTCGGGCATGTGGAGGTCGTGGCCGGCTTGCTGTTCGGGCTTAAGGCAGCGGTGCTGGCTGTGGTGTTCGAAGCGCTTTACCGCATGGCCAAGCGGACACTGGCTTCAGGCTTTTCCTACGCCGTGGCGATTGCGGCGTTTATTGCCATCGCGCTTTTGAAACTGCCGTTTCCGTTTGTTGTGCTGCTTGCAGCTTTGGCAGGCGGTCTGCGCCATATCGTGCAGGGCAGCGGGGCGGGAACTGGTCTGGGCGAGGCGAGACTCGGAGCATTGCGCGAATTCACGCAGCAAACGCTGGTCTGGGGCGGGCTCTGGCTTGTGCCGCTCATCCTTCTTTATCTGGCCTTCGGCGGCGCGCATGTCTTCGTGCAAGAAGCCGCCTTTTTCTCAAAGCTTGCCGCTGTGACCTTCGGTGGGGCCTATGCGGCCCTTTCCTATACGGCGCAGCAGGCGGTCGAACATTTCGGTTGGATGAAGCCGGGCGAAATGCTGACCGGGCTGGGGCTCGCCGAAACCACGCCGGGACCGCTGATCCTCGTGCTGGTTTTCGTGGGCTTTGTGGGGGCGGCCAACCTGTCCAGCCTGCCGCCCATTCTGGGCGGCTTTGTCGGCGGCTTCATTGCGCTCTGGTTTACCTTCGTGCCGTGTTTTCTATGGATATTGGCGGGAGCGCCATTCGTGGAGCGGCTGCGTCAGGTGCGCTGGCTTTCGGCCATGCTGGGTGGCATCACGGCGGCGGTGGTGGGTGTGATCGCCAATCTGGCGCTGTGGTTCTCGCTGCATGTGCTGTTTGCACAGGTGCTGGATAAGACGGTGGGGCCGTTCAGCGTGCCCTTGCCGGTCTGGAGCACAATAGACAATGCCGCCGTCCTGATTGCAGGCGCGGCGGCATTGCTGCTTGTCGTCTTGAAACTCAACATGCCGCTCGTGCTGTTGCTGGCGGCATGCCTCGGAATTGCTATCCGACTGGTGTTTTAATCGAACAGGCTCGAAACGGACTCTTCCGCTGCGGTGCGCGCAATGGCTTCGCCGATCAGATCGGAGATCGAGAGAACGCGGATATTTGGTGCATCGTTGATCGCGGTGGTCGGCTGTATGGAATCGGTGATCACCAGTTCCTTCAGCTTCGACGCAGCGATACGAGCAACCGCGCCACCCGAGAGAACGCCATGCGTGATGTAAGCGGTGACGCTGTTCGCGCCCTTGGCCAGCAGGGCCTCGGCTGCGTTGCAGAGCGTGCCGCCGGAATCGACGATATCGTCGAACAGCAGGCAGTCCTTGCCAGCCACTTCACCGATGACGTTCATGACTTCCGATTCACCCGGACGTTCGCGACGCTTGTCCACGATGGCGAGCTGCGCGTCGATGCGCTTGGCCAATGAGCGGGCGCGAACCACACCGCCGACGTCCGGCGATACGACCATGCAGTTGCCTGTGGCGTAATTGGCCTTCACGTCGCGCGCGATAACCGGAACGGCATAGAGATTGTCGGTCGGGATATCGAAGAAGCCCTGAATCTGACCGGCATGAAGATCAAGGGTCAGAACGCGGTTTGCACCGGCTTCAGTGATGAGGTTGGAAACCAGCTTTGCCGAAATCGGCGTGCGCGGGCCGGGTTTGCGGTCCTGACGGGCATAGCCGAAATAGGGCAGGACGGCGGTGATGCGGCGCGCCGACGAACGGCGGAAGGCATCGATCATGATGAGCAGTTCCATCAGGTGATCATTTGCCGGATAGGAAGTCGATTGCAGAACGAACACGTCTTCGCCGCGCACGTTTTCCTGAATCTCTACGAAAATCTCCTGATCGGCGAAGCGGCGAACGCTTGCCTTGCCGAGCGGGATGTTGAGATATTTAGCAACGGATTCGGCAAGTGCCCGGTTGGAGTTGCCTGCGAAAAGTTTCATTCTTTTTGCCTCTGAGCCGATGCGATAGGTTTGCGGTTTCGTTCTGTCGCAAAAAGTCCGCATAACGGACGTAATCTTGTTTCGCGCATGGACCGCAACGATGCGGGGCCCAGCAACGTCATCCTTTAAAAACTTTAAAGCCGCGTACTTTTGGCCGGTCAGGTTAAGTACAGCAGCTTACAAGGTTTTCTCGAATGTGGGGCCTATTGCAAAGAGTCACCGTCATTGCAAGGCCCGACTGTTCACAATTGTTGAAAAAGGCCGGATTTCCGGCCTTTCCGCGTGTCAAAAAGCGGGATTCAGTAAGGGATTTCAGTTCCTTGCTGAAAATGCTCAAAGTTTATGCGCGATTTGCCGCAAGCCAGGTAGAATATTCCTGCATGGTGCGGTCGGCGATGGCCTGCATGGTGGCGGGCTGCACCACGCTCCATGAGTCTGCCGCTGCACCTTGCACTTTCTCCTGTCCCTGAATGCGGTGCAGCCGGTTGCCGGAAGCATCCAGTACATCCCAGACATAGAGAACGGTCGTCTGGTTGTCCTCGGAGAGAACCGAGAAGTACCCCTTCATAACATAGGCTGCACTGGTGTCATTGGAGCCTGCCAGCTCGACGCCCTTGGCCTTGGCGTCGTCATTCATTCGGTGCGTCAGCGGCGTCACCACATTGACGGGCGCGCCGACAATGGGCGCGATGTGCAATTTGCCCGGCTTCAGTGTTGCCGTTCGCGCCGATGTCGTGGCCGGTGTTGTGGAAGGCGTTGTTGTCGTATTGGCAGTTGCGGGCGCAGTCGTGCCGGCGGGCGAGGTCGCCTGTCCGTTAGCCGGTTGTCCGGCAGTTTGGCCAGAGCCCTGCACATTCAGTGCGGATTCGGTGCTGTTGCAGGCAGCGAGCGCTCCGGCAAGCAACAGCATCATCGAAATATGTGCCTTGTTCATGGTCGGCTTCATGCTCCTGAAAACACATGGTCCTGAAAATACAGGCGGTTCTCACGTCAGGCCGATTTATCGCCGATCGTGGGCCGTTTGACAATGATGTCAGGCGATAAGCATATCAAGAGAATGGCGGGATAATGGCTGAGCAGCACCATTTGTTGTGAGATATGTCTGTCCGAGCGTCATTGCAGCGCCGCTGTCGGAGTCCATGATGATCATGTGCGCAAAGAGCGTCATGTCCGGCTGGATGCTTTCCGGATTGCCCGCATAGAACATTTGCGGGTCCATCCAGGAGGGTGTGAAGCGTGCCCCGACCGAGTAGCCGCAGGCATTCAGGCGGTGGCGGGTCAGCCCGTGTGCTTCCATGGTGCGGGCATGGGCGTCGAACACATCACCGAATGTTGAAGCCGGTGTCATCGCCGCCTCGACGGCCTCCAGCGCCTCGCGGGCGGCATCGTAAAGCGTGACGTGGTGTTCCGTCGGCTGGCCAATCAGGATCGTGCGCATCATCGGCGCGTGATAATGGCGGAACACGCCCGACCATTCGAGCGTAAGCTGGTCGGTGGCATCAAGCGTGCGGCGACCGGATTTATAGCGGCAGAGCAGGGCGTCTTCGCCGGAGCCGATGATATATTCATTGGCCGGATAGTCGCCGTCGCCGGAAAAATTGGCGCTCATCATGGCGGCCAGAATATCGGCTTCGCTTGCGCCCGCGCGGGTGGTTTTCAGCGCGGCGTCGAGCGCATCATCGCTCAGTTGCGCTGCGCGCTTGGCATAGGCGATTTCCGCCGGGCTTTTCAAAAGGCGTAGGCGGTCCACCATGCCGGATGCGTCGAACAATTTGGCAAAGCTCTGCAATTGCTCGTCGAGCCTGCGGGCATTCGCGCCGGTGAGGCCGTGGGTCTGGTATTCGATGCCGATGCGCGTGCCGAGCAGATCAAGCTCGGTCAGGATATTGCGCAAATCCGCTGCCGGATTTGCATTGTCGCGGTCGGTCCAGACAACGATGTTCTCGATATTGGATGTCTGGCGCGCCTGGCGCAAATCCGCCGAGCGCGTCATCAGCACCATCGAGCCGTCAGCCTTCACCACAAGGCACTGGAAGAAGCAGAAGCCGAACGTGTCATAGCCGGTCAGCCAATACATGCTTTCCTGTGCGAACAGCAGCAGGGCATCGAGCTTGTCCTCCTCCATCTTCAAGATCAGACGGTCGCGGCGTGCGGCGAATTCTTCCGGCTCGAAGTGAAGGGCCATGCGGTTCTCCTCAAATGGAATCTTTGGTGTCCAGAATAGCAATGGCTGCAATCTGGCGTCCATAATCCGGCTCTTTGCGGTGGGTCGTGCGCCGGTAGGAATAGAACTGGTCTTCGTCGGCATAGGTGCACTGGCGAAGGGATTCTGCCTGTACGCCCGCTTTGGTCAGACGGTCGGTGATGAAGGTCCACAGATCGAAAAGCTTGTGATCCGGCTTGTCCGAGGCGCGGAAATAGCGTGCATAGGCCGGGTCTTTGCTCAGAAACTCCGTATAGAACTCCGGTCCGACTTCATAATTGTCGGGGCCGATTGTCGGCCCAAGAACCGCGACGATGTTCTCGCGCTTAGCGCCAAGCCCGATCATCGCGTCAATGGTGTTTTCCAGCACGCCGCTGAATGCGCCCCGCCAGCCCGCATGGGCGGAACCGATGACACCGGCCTCGTGGTCTGCAAACAGGACGGGACCGCAATCGGCAGACAGCGCGCCGAGCGCAATGCCGGGAACATTGGTCACCATGGCATCGGCCTTGGGGCGTGGCGGATCGAAAGGCGCGGTCACATGCAGCACGTCGGGCGAATGAACCTGATGCACCGTCAGGAGATGATCCGGTGCGACGCCAAGCGATTCTGCCACACGGCGGCGGTTTTCCGCGACATGTTCGGCCACATCATCCGATCCGGCTCCGACATTCAGCCCGGCATAAATACCGTCCGAAACGCCGCCTTTGCGCGTGAAAAAGCCGTGCGCAATGCGCTTGCCGGCCTGACCGGCGGGCTTGTCGAGCAGAGGCGAGCGGAGCGGTTGCGGCATGTCGGTCATAGCATATTGGCCTTATTAAACGGCGGGATGGTGGGGGAGGCAGGGTGGCTTGTCAATTGCAGCTTTTTGAAGGGCAATTGGCGCTAGCTTTGTTCGAACGGTATGAGCCGGGTGTCGCGATCGCTGAACGCCAGCACCTTGAACAAGGTGCCCATCTGTTCAGGTGCTGCCAGGCGTTCCACATCCTGCCGGATCTTTTCCTGAAAAGCAGTGTCGCGCCCGCTACCCAGACGACCTGCGCGGTCGAGCAGGCCCATGGCCAGCAGGAATTCGCCTTGGGTCATGGTGCCGGTCTTGCAACGCGAGGCGCGTGCTGTCTGCTCCAGAATATCGAAATCGACATGACTGGTCAGGTCGGCGTCCCCCGGGTGAGCAAAAACATCGTCATAGCCGTGTTTGAGCATGGCTTGCAGCGTGTCGCCAAAGCCGGATTGAAGATGGCCGTAATCGATGTTGAGCGCCGCGCCGCGCGTCTTAGCGATACGCTGCGCGATTTCCTGCAACAGAGCGGTTCGTGCGGGAGCAGCTTCGAAGATTGTGCCGTCAGGGGCCTGCGCATGGTCTTTTGGTAGAAGCGCCGGGTCGATCCCGCCCACGCCGCTGACAAAATGAAATTCATCATTTTCATCAAGCGAAATCAGCCGTTCCACAAAACGCCCGTTCGACTTGACGAATTGCCGGAACGGGATCGCGTCGAACAACTCGTTCGAAACGAGGACCAGTGGGCCGGTGGGGATGTCGGCAAAACGTTCGAACCAGGTGACGGAGACGCCCGTATCGGCGAGCTTCTGCTTCTGCTTTTCGACAAGGCGCGGACTGGTCTCGACCATCGCAACCTGCAGGCTCGCCAGCATTTGCGGGGCAAGCTTGCCAATGCTGCGCAACATGTCGCTCATCAGCGTCCCGCGTCCGGGTCCGATTTCGCACAGCACGGTGTTGGCAGGGCGGCCAAGCGCATCCCATTGCGCGACACACCAGATGCCGGTCAACTCGCCGAACATCTGGCTCACTTCTGGCGCGGTGATGAAATCACCCTCGCGACCGAACGGTTCGCGGGTCGTGTAATAGCCGGATTCCCGGTCACCGAGACATGCGGCCATATAGTCGGCAACGCTGATCGGTCCCGTCGTGGCGATCAGCCGTTTCAGCCGGTCTTTGAGCGAAGTTTCAGGCATCTTTGGCTGCTGCGCGGTTGGCGCGCCACATCGCCCACAGGCCGATCAGCACCATCGGCACCGAAAGCACCATACCCATGGTCAGCCAACCGCCAACCAGATAGCCGAGCTGTGCGTCCGGCTCGCGGAAGAACTCGACGGCAATGCGGCTGAGGCCATAGCCGGTCACGAAAGCGCCCGCAATAAAGCCCGGCTTCTTGAGCTTGCGACCGACCCAGACCAGCAGGAGCAGAACGAAAAACAGCACGAACCCTTCGAGGAACGCTTCATAAAGCTGGCTTGGATGGCGCGGCAGCGGTCCGCCATTCGGGAAATAGACAGCCCATGGCGCATCGCTGACGCGGCCCCAGAGTTCGGAATTGATGAAATTGGCGATACGCACCACGCCGAGGCCGACAGGCACACCGGCGGCGACTACATCGAACATGCTCCACACCTTGATGCCGCGTGAGCGGGCAAACAGGATCATGGCGATGGTGGTGCCGAGAATGCCGCCATGGAACGACATGCCGCCATCCCAGACAGCGGGAATGGCAAGCGGGTTGGAGAGATAATAGGAGAAATTATAGAACAGCACATAGCCGATGCGACCGCCCAGCACGACGCCGAGTGCTGCCCAGATGACGAAATCATCCAGCGCCTCTGGCGCCATGGGCGGCTGATTGTGCGCCCAGAGGCGATGGCTGCGCAGAAGCTTCTTGCCATACCACCACGCGAACATGATGCCGACGACATAGCCAAGCCCGTACCAGTGCACGGCCAGCGGTCCGATGGAAAAGATCACCGGGTCAATGTTCGGAAAGGCAAGGGCCGAAGCGGGCAGCAACGTCGCTAACATGAAATCACTCCATTTTGTGACGGAACATGCTGGACGAACCGGCAACGGTCAAGCTGTCCTGCAAACGCCTTACAACACGATCACTTTCTATAGCTGCGCTTGCATCGGAACTGAGACGGCCCTATTTCAATTTTATGTTTTCAACAGGTCTCTCCTGCAAATAAGGAACGATTGCCATGACCAGCGGACAAAACCGGGTTCTCGACGAACTCGCCAAGCTTGTGACGGATGCGGCAGGCGCTGCGCAAGGCGTGCGCCGTGAAGTGGAAACGGCCTTGCGCTCGCAAGGGGAACGTGTACTCAACACGCTCGACGTCGTGCAGCGCGAAGACTTCGAAGCCGTGCGCGAAATGGCCATCAAGGCGCGCGCCGAAAACAGTGCATTGCTGGCAAGAATCGAAGCACTTGAAGCACGACTTGCCAAATTTGAAGTTGATTCTGATGCCAAATCGGCAAAATCGGCATCTTCGACGGCAAAATCCAAAAATAATTCCTGATTATTTATTAACAGGCCGCGGGCGGTAAAAACCCTTGTCTTAGAGTCGCTTAAGGCAATGCTCGCGGCCAGTCCCTTTCATGTTTCCACATGCTTTCATGTCTCTTTTCTGAAAAGGGACTGGCGTTCAGATTCAGCATCAATAGACTGAAAACACTACATGATTCGAAGTGTGGTCATGTAGGCGGCGGCGAGGGGCTGTAGTTCTAGTTTTCGCGTCTTTCAGGCTGCTTTCCAGTATCAGTTGCGTATGTGCGTGTGCCATTGAGGCGCTTGCATGCTGTTTGGCATGCCGGTTCCTCGACCGATCAATTCGTGCCTGTTTTTCTGCGCTTGTTCTTGCGCGGCGGCGGGTGCGGGCGAGCAATTCTTGCACGCCGGGAATTTGAGATATCCAGCTTGAGGGTGTCTCACAGAACAGGAAACGGACATGAGCCTTCTTGAGCTTGAATTCGCACGCGAGGCGCATCCGGTGGATGTGATCGAGCAGGTTGCGCATTCAAACGACTGGACATTCGAGCGGACTGGCGACGATGAAATCGCAATTTCGGTTGCGGGCAACTGGACTGACTATCACATCTCATTTTCCTGGATGGAAGATTTCGAGGCGCTGCATCTGGCTTGCGCCTTCGACATCAAGGTGGCGGAACCGCGTGTGAACGAGGTGATGCGCCTGCTTTCGCTGATCAACGAAAAGCTCCTCATGGGGCATTTCGATCTCTGGCAGCAGGAAGGTGCCATCATGTACCGCCAGTCGCTGTTGCTGGCCGGTGGTGCAGAACCGACCAGCCGTCAGGTGGAAGTGCTGCTGGCCGCAGCGCTTGAAGCTTGCGAGACCTATTTCCAGGCCTTCCAGTTCGTGGTCTGGTCGGGTGTCAGCGCGCGCGAGTCGCTGGAAAGCGTTGTGTTCGAAACAGTCGGACGCGCCTGATCAGAATCAAACGATAGCCCGGCGGGAAAAGCGTCGGGCTTTGCACGGCAGACGAAAGCGGACGGATATGAGCGAAGACGCGACCATCACCTGGGCTGATTTCGAAAAGGTCGATATCCGGACGGGTACGATTGTGGAGGCGGTGCCCTTTCCGGAAGCGCGCAAGCCCGCCTATAAGCTGAAGATCGATTTCGGCGATAAGATCGGCGTGAAGAAGTCTTCCGCACAGATTACCAAACATTATCAGGCGGAAGAGCTGATCGGTCGTCAGGTGCTAGCCGTGGTGAATTTTCCACCGCGTCAGATCGGACCCTTCATGTCGGAAGTTTTGACGCTGGGCCTGCCCGATGAAGCCGGTGAAGTCGTCCTCGCGGCCATCGACAAGAAAGTGCCGAACGGCGGCAAGCTGTTTTAGCAAACTACGCTTTTCCGAATAATCACGTCCCCCCTCATCCTGAGGAGGTTCCTGAGCTTGCGAAGGAACCGTCTCGAAGGACGAGGGTTTTTAGTGCGTTTTCCCTCGCCCTTCGAGACGCCGTTTTCAACGGCTCCTTAGGATGAGGGACCCTTCGACAAGCTCAGGGTGAGGGGCGGTGTCTCTCGTTACGCCGGAATGTGGATGATGGCGCGCAGGCCGCCGGTGGGGGCGTCGGCCAGCGTAATGTCGCCGCCATGGCTACGCGCAATGTCGAGCGCGATGGCAAGGCCAAGGCCGCCTGTGCCGCCCGAATCCTGCGTTCGCGCTTCATCAAGCCGCACGAAGGGCTTGAACACATCTTCGCGCCGGTCTTCCGGAATGCCCGGTCCGTCATCGTCCACCACGACCTTCAGCCAACCATCCTCATGCGAAATCGAAAGCTCGACATTTTGCGCATGGCGAAAGGCGTTGGACACCAGATTGCTGACGAGCCGTGAGAAAGCATTAGGGCGAACGTGGATTTCACTGTCGCCGTCGATGGAATATTTGAACCCGCGCTCACGCAGGCGTGCTTCGTTTTCAAGCTTCTCGCACAGGCGCTTCACATCGTAGCTTGCGGTTTCTTCCGCGCCTTCGCCGCGCGCAAAGGCCAGATAGCCCTCCAGCATGGTCTGCATGTCGGCGATATCCTGATTGAGCGGCTCGACATCGATCGAGTGCCCCGTCAACGCCAATTGCAGTTTGAAGCGGGTGAGAATGGTGCGCAGATCGTGGCTGACGCCGGACAGCATCGCTGTGCGCTGTTCGATCTGGCGCTCGATGCGGGAACGCATCTGAATGAAGGCGATACCAGCCTTGCGCACTTCTTCCGCGCCGTGCGGCTTGAAACCTTCCGGCATGGAGCGGCCCTTGCCGAAACTTTCGGCAGCGTCTGCCAGTTGCTGGATCGGCTTGATCTGGTTGCGAAGGAAGGCAATGGCGATGATGAGAAGTACTAGCGCGGTGCCCACCATCCAGGTCAGGAAAATGCCGGTATTGGACGCATAAGCCTGACTGCGGCGGGCAAAAACGCGTAGCACCTTGTCATCGAGCTTGATGCGGATTTCGATCAGGTCGGAATCGCCCACCGTATCGACCCAGAAGGGCCGGTTGATCTGACGGGTGATCTCTTCACTGAGGAAGTAATCCAGAATGGCGAAGAACGGCTTCGGTCCTGGTGCGGGCAGGGGATCGGGCGGCAGGATCGAGATATTGAGCGCCAGACGCTGCTGCGCGAGGCGGATCAGATTGTCGTAGCCCGGTTCCTGCGGATAGGTTTCCAGAATGTCGATGATCGCCGAAATATCGCGCACGACAGCCGTGGAAAGCCGCTCGGTCACCATCTGCCAGTGGCGTTCCATGAACACATAGGCGATCACGGACTGCAGCAGGACCATCGGGGCGATGATGATGATGAGCGACCGCGCATAGAGACCTTTCGGCATCCGGCGCGCCAGCCAGCGCGAGAGGTTTTTCCAAAGCGTCATCGTCTCAGAATGTCCCAAACAGCGGCCGGTTGCGTCAAATCACAACTATTCGATGCTGAGCTTGTAGCCGATGCCACGCACAGTCTGGAGCCAGACCGGGTTAGCCGGGTCCTGCTCGATCTTGCGGCGGAGACGGTTGATCTGAACATCGATTGTACGCTCGCCGACATCGCCGTCCTGTCCGGTCAATTCATGACGTGGAATGGTTTCTCCCGCGCGTTCCGCGAAGATCGCCATGATGTCCTGCTCACGATCCGTGAGCTTGATGGTTTCGGCGCCCTTCTTCAATTCGCGGCGCGGAATGAAGAATGTGTAAGGCCCGAACACGATCTGTTCGATCTTGGGCTGGGCAGGCGGTGCGCCGCGGCGCAGAATATTGTTGATGCGCAGCGTCAGCTCGCGCGGATCGAACGGTTTTGGCAGATAATCGTCTGCGCCCGCCGAAAGGCCGTCAATGCGGTTGTCGGTTTCCGACAGCGCAGTCAGCATTAGGATCGGCACGTTCTTTTGTTCGCGCAGCGAGCGGGTCAGAGAAACGCCGGTCTCGCCGGGCATCATTACGTCGAGAATCAGAAGGTCGAAATCGATACCTTCCAGCTTGCGGCGCGCTTCGGCAGCGCTTGCGGCAATGGTGACGCGGAAGCCGCTATTGGTCAGATACTGCGAAAGCAGGCTGCGAATTCGCGTGTCGTCATCGACAACGAGCAGATGCGGGGCGTCATCCGAGAGTGATTTTTGTTCTTCTACGGTCATGGCGTCTTTCGATCCCATTCAGTTTCTGTTCGCTGACGACACAGGGCCGTCGGACGCGCATATTATCGACTGGAATGTGGCACGTCCATTCGCTGTGTTTGTGTATATGTTTTTACACAAGCACTTACTGCTACCTGTCGTAACACTTGGTAGCCCGAAGGCTATTCCTATCAAGACGGTTCTGAGCTGGAAAAGCTGTCGATCTGAGCGCGGCGTTCCGGATTGACCATATTATACAGGAAGCGCTCGATGATGGCGCGATCCTGCGGGGCGCATCCCTCAAGGGCGCGGGCAATGCGATGCGACTGCGGCAAGGCGAGGGCGAGCGTCAGCTGGCGTCCGCTTTTCGTGGGGTAGAGCTTGCGGTGGCGACGGTCGTGGAGACCGGTTGCCTGAACCACATGGCCGGTATCGATCAGCTGCTTGAGAACACGCGACAGGCTCTGCTTGGTGATGCGCAGAACTTCCAGAAGTTCGGCCACCGTCATGCCCGGCTTGCGATTGATGAAGTAAAGCACCCGGTGATGGGCGCGGCCAAAGCTGATCTTTTCGAGAATGAGATCTGGATCGGCGGTGAAGTCGCGATAGGAAAAGAACAAAAGTTCGATGACGTTGAGATCGGCCGCCTCCTCGGCTGTCAACGGATTGCTTATATAATTCATGTCGTTCGTCGAATTCACATTGAGGCTCCGTACTGCTGCGATAAATATGTCAGCATTATTGACATAATTCAACCGCCCAGATAATTTTCGGTAAGCGTGAGCTGGCTTTTTGGAACAATGTTTACGCTGGCGCATGCTGGAGGAGAGATAATTACGCGACCGGGTTTCCGATCACTGCCGTCAAGGCCGTGAAAGGAAATCTGCAACCGCATCATCCCGCTGGTCGGGAGGATTATTTTTTGTCCATGCGTGCTCCGATAAGGTTTTGTGCAAAATCTTTGCTCAACCTCTAAGCATTTCGCACCAAAAGGCCAGTATTCGCGGGAAAAAAGGCGCCTGTTTTGCCGGTAATATCGATTTAACCGACAAAATGGGAATGCGGAGACGTTTGCCCGAGCAGAATCTGCCCTGAGACAGCGCCGCAAGTGTAATATTTAGGAGCAAGAAAATGGCTGCGATTCCATTCGATCAAAGGGACGGATATATCTGGCTGGACGGTGAATTCGTCGACTGGAAAGATGCGAAAATTCATGTCCTCACCCATGGCCTGCATTATGCAAGCACGGTTTTTGAGGGTGAGCGCGCCTATGGCGGCGAAATCTTCAAGCTGAACGAACATACCGAGCGTCTGCATGAATCGGCACGGCTTCTCGGTTTTGCGCTGCCTTACAGCGTTGAAGAAATCAACGATGCCTGCCGGGCGATGATCAAGAAGATGGGCTATGTCGATGCCTATGTGCGCCCGTTTGCATGGCGCGGTTCGGATTCGCTCGGCGTTTCGGCCCAGAACAACCGCATTCACGTGGCAATCGCCTGCTGGGAATGGCCGAGCTATTTCTCGCCGGAAGAAAAGATGAAGGGCATTCGCCTCGACATCGCTGAATATTGCCGCCCGGATCCGCGCACCGCGCCGTCGAAGTCCAAGGCATCCGGCCTCTACATGATCTGCACGATCTCCAAACACGCAGCCGAAGCCAAGGGCTATGCCGATGCGCTAATGTTCGACTGGCGGGGCCAAGTGGCGGAAGCGACTGGCGCCAATGTGTTCTTCGTCAAAGACGGTGCGCTGCATACGCCAAAGCCGGATTGCTTCCTCGACGGCATCACCCGTCGCACTATTATCGATCTGGCAAAGCGTCGTGGTATCGAAGTCATCGAGCGCGCAATCATGCCCGAAGAAATGGCCGATTTCACTGAATGCTTCCTGTGCGGCACGGCTGCCGAAGTTACGCCGGTTTCGGAAATCGCCCAATACCGGTTCACCCCTGGTAAAATCACTGCCGTTTTGATGGATGCTTATACAGCTGAAGTGCAGCCAAAGCGCCAGGCGGCCGAGTGACTGGGTTTTAAACAGAAAAAGAGCGGCTTTCGGGCCGCTTTTTAGTATCTTTACTGCTTACTGTTTGACATTGGAAAGTTTCGGCTCAACATCTTTGTGCCGGAATCGCGTTGTTCCGGTATTGGAGCGGCCTCAGATCTGATGACCTCAAATCGACGCTCTGATTTTTGATCAGGCGCGCAAATATTCCGAACGGTTCATGCTTGTCGGAAAGCGCTCTAACAGAGATGGGGTGACGACTATGGAATCTCTATTGCCTATCATTCTCCAGCTGGTTGCCGGCGCTGTCGGTGGCAATATTGCTGGCGCTGCCAAGAACATCAGCCTTGGGACAACGGGTAACACCGTGGCTGGCGGTATTGGCGGGGTCATTCTCGGCCAGCTTCTTCCGATGCTCTCCGGCGGTGGTCTGGATTCGGTTCTCAATGGTGTTGTCGGCCAGCTCGCTGGCGGCGGTATCGGCGGTATCGTTCTGACTGCAGTTGTGGGGCTCATCAAAAACGCAATGGCTGCCAAGGCCTGAGGAATGCATTTGACCGGGTGGAAACATCGGGTCGCGCAAGGATGCACTTGAAATAAACAACTTGGAGCGCGCGCCAATTTCCGGCAAGCGCTCCGGGTAGACGGCACAGTTTTCAGAGCCACCGGCAAGACGAACTGTTTGAGAGGGATAGAACGGACGGCCATGCGCCGTCCGTTTTTTAGAGCGCATCCCGAAAAGTGTGAAACGCCTCCGCAGGGAAATCAGTTCACTGGACTGATTTCTGATCCTGCTTCGATCAGAAAAGATGCGCGTTAAAGCAAACATTTAGAGCGCCGATCTGATCCAATCAGATCGAAACGCGCTCTAATTGCGAGTTAAAATATCCACAGCGATCGCGACGATTGTTGGGGCGGTGCGGGATTTTAAGCTCTTTCCGTATCGGGCCGGGGCCATTATGTGTGGAGCAACACAGGCGGCGGTTGATGCGATCTTCGCCGATCCACAGATGCGATGGAGTATCCACCATGGGCCAGCTACAGGCGATTATCGTCCCCGTTACCCCGTTTCAGCAAAACTGCACCATTCTTTTCGACGGCGACACCAAGAAGGGTGTCGTCATTGATCCGGGTGGTGATCTGCCGAAGATCGAGGAAGCGGTCCAGTCGCAGGACATCGAGATCGGGGCCATCTGGATCACCCATGGCCATATCGATCATGCGGGCGCTGCGGCCGATCTGAAGGAAAAGCTCGGCGTGGAGATTATCGGCCCGCATGTGGACGATCAGTTTCTGCTCGATAATCTGGTGGCGACCGGCCTGAAATACGGAATTGTCGACGGTGTGCGCAACGTCACGCCGGACCGCTGGCTGGAAGAGGGCGACAAGGTCACCGTCGCCGGACATGCCTTCGACGTATTTCATTGCCCCGGTCATTCGCCAGGCCACGTCGTCTTTTACAGCCCGGAAGCCCGCTTTGCGATTGTCGGCGATGTGCTGTTCAACGGTTCGGTGGGACGCACCGACCTGCCGGGCGGCGACCATACTGCGCTGATCCGGTCGATCCGGGAGAAGCTTCTGCCGCTGGGCGACGATATCGGCTTTATTTGCGGACATGGTCCCGGCGGCCGGTTCGGCGAAGAACGCCGCAACAACCCGTTTCTGATCGGAATTGCGTAAAGGTTACAAAAAAGCCGCCCATTGGGCGGCTTTTTCCTTATCGATTTTGCACTTAAAGCGTATCGCGTTCAATCATATTCACGAGGCACGCTTTAAGCTTTTGTTTTTACGCATGTCTTTCTCCCGAAACCGGTTCCCACTTTCGGGAGGTATGCTTTAGTTGGCGGTGCAGAAATGGTCGCGACCATCATAACCGCGATAGGTGCCGCTGCGTGGATTGAACGAGCGGTAAGTTTCCATGCAGTAGTCCTGCCAACCCTCGGTCCATGGCTCCAGATTCCGCGGACGATAGTAAGTCACGCGGCGCGGTGGAGGTGCCGGATAGTAAGCACGTGGCGCTGGGTAATACGCAGGTGGCGGAGGCGGCGCATCATAGATCGGTTCCGGCTGCACATAGGTCGGCTGCGGCTGGCTCAGCGCGCTGCCGATCAGCGCACCGGCTGCAAGTCCGATCACACCGGCGGCAACTGCATCGCCGCTGCCATGGTGATGACGGCGGCCCCAGGAATCTGCCGAAGCGGAAGCAAGAGGAGCAGCAATCGCTGCCAAAGATGCAACGGTCAGAATGGTTGTCTTCGCAAATCGGTTCATTGTTCGCTCCTTCAGAAGCTCGACTGCAATTCCTCTGGTGCAGACCGCTCGAAAGACGGAGCACCAATCATGGATAATGGGTTAACTCTTTCGACATGAATGGAGGCTGAACAATGGTGAAATAGGGCGCCGAGCTCTCAATTGTCGGTAAAATACGCGCAGCGTCTGTAACAATTCGCGGGCGGGTTATGAGGGGGCCCTGGCTCGTTAATTGCCGGATGCGCTCTTACGGACCGCCGACACTCCATTGGAGAAACTTGGGCAATAAAAAACCCCGGCGTGAACCGGGGTCATAATTGGTATTGAGAACAATCAACCGGTAACGGTGATGTTAACGGCCTTCGGGCCCTTGCCGCGACGATCCGGTTCGGTTTCGTAGGAAACCTTCTGATTGTCTGCGAGGCCCGTCAGGCCCGAAGCCTGTACAGCAGAGATGTGCACGAAGATATCCGCGCCACCATCATCAGGCTTGATAAAACCAAAGCCCTTTTCATTGTTGAAGAATTTGACCAGTCCGGTCTGTGCCATTGGATCCGTTCCTTTTCCTTGGCGCCACCATTTCTTTCAAAAACGATGGAATTACGTCTTCTGCCGAGCGCACCACACACCCGACAGAGGGTCATGCAGGCAGTTCTCGACATTGGGAAGGAACCGATCATTGTCTGGGTATTCCCAGACCCGGAACTTATAGCGGCCCCGGCGCGCCGTTCTTCCAGTCTTCCATTTGTTCGCTAAATGCCCGAACGAGTGGAGACTGATCTATGACGCGAATTTTGGCAAGCAAATTCTTTGAGCCCCCGATGATTTGTTATCTTTGAACCGGAACGCGGGTTTATTTTTCCGATTATTTCTAGAATTTCTGAAGCGGTATACCGAAATAGAACAGCCTATCCTTGATATATAAGAGATCTTATAGAGAAGGCGCGTGTTTAAATAGCCGGATTAATTGGTGCGTTTAATAAAGTGCCCCATCTTTGCGGGCGCAAAAATGGTCACTTTCATCGATGCCCTAGCGATTGCGCGAAACAATGCATGCGCCGCCGGCTGCGCGCAACTTGCTACAAATACCATCGGCTTCCGCCCGGCTGTTGGCGCCGATCCGCACCGCATAGATGCCGCGCCGCCCCATCGGGGTGCGAATGCGGCTGATGACCGGGCTATGGCCGCTCAGTACAGAGGCGAATTGCTTGCGCAGGCGGCTCCATTGATTGACAGCCGCACCGCGGCGGAAATTCCCCGCAACCTGTATTCCCCATGGCTTCGGCTTGACGCGCGACATGGGTATCGTCGCCGAGCGGATGATCGGCAGGCGGCGGCAGGCTTCCGTAAAGGAACGCCCCGAATCAAGAGGCCGGTTCTGCACCTCCCTGCCGGAAGCGAAGTCGTCGGCGGGCGCGCCGGTAATATCCAGCACATAGTCCTCGGTTTCGAGCGGCAGGAAACCGCCCGAGCGCATCCAGCTGGAAACACGCCCCGGCCCGGCATTATAGGCCGCAGCGGCGAGACCCCAATTGCCGAAGGCTTTTTTGAGGTCGAACAGGAAACTGGCCGAGGCCGGAATTGCCTGCTCGATGTCGAACGGGTCGGCCAGACCGCGCTCCTTTGCCGTATAGGGCATGAATTGTGCAATGCCTTGCGCGCCGACCGGGCTGACGGCCTGATGGTCGAACCGGCTTTCCTTCCAGATCAGGCGGGCGAAGAAATCTTTTGGTATGCCATGCGTGGATGCGCTGGTCTCGATCAACTGGCAGATTCGATTGACGGTGGGCGCTTTCTTTTCCGGCGGTAATGGTGGCGCCGATATGCGCGGATTGGGTTCGCTAAAGCTTGCCGGTGCCGGTTCTGCCTCGGCGGGAATGAGTGAAAGCGGGACGATCAGAAACGATGCCGCCAGAAAAGTTCCGAAACGCCGCATGTCGTCTTTCTGTTCGCTTTTGCCCCATGCTGTGACCCGGATTGTTCGGGCCGAAAGCTTGACTGCAGAGTAACGCAACTTGGCGACTTGTCGATACGTGGCGTCCAATCTTCCCATTTAAATCTTGCCCTTCGGAACATCTGCTCCATTCTAGATGGGGACAAAAGACGGATAGACGTTTCTGGAGAGGAGGAAACATGTCGAGGGGTTTGTCGTGGACCGGCTTGATTGCCGGTGTTCTGTTGTTGAGCGGTTGTGTTGCGGAAGGTGGTCCCGATCACAGGCCGCCGCCGGTCCGGCCCGGTAATCCGGGCCATGTGCAGGCCTGCCCGATGATCTATTCGCCGGTTTGCGGCGAGAGCAGGGGTGTCCGGCGGACATTCGGCAATGCGTGTTCAGCACGGGCGGAAGGGTTCCGCGTGGTGTCGAATGGTCAGTGCAGCAGTCGCCCGGGTTCCGGCTGGAATGGCCCCGGCGTCGGTCCGGCTCGTCCGCCGCAGCACGGCGTCCGACCGGGCATGGGCGCATGTACGCGGGAATTTGCACCCGTTTGTGCGCGACGCGGCAGTGAACGGCGCAGCTTCTCCAATCGCTGCGAAGCGGAACGCGCCGGTTTCCGCGTCACGGGTGGCGGTCGCTGCTAGGTGAACGGCGAGGCGGATCAGCGTTCACGCGGCTCCGCCTCTCTATATCGCAAGGCGTCGACCAGAAGCGCGAAGGCCGGGGAAGATTGTCTCCGGCTGGGGTAATAGAGATGAAAGCCCGGAAAGGGCGGGCACCAGTCTTCCAGCACGCGCACCAGCGTGCCATCGGCAAAACCGTCCCGCATATAGTATTCCGGCAAGCTGGCGAGGCCGAAACCGGCTTTCGCAGCTTCGACGATCATGGTCGGGGAATTGAGAATGAGCTGGCCTTCGACGCGCACCTTCAGCTCTCGCCCGTTCTTCTCGAATTCCCAGGCATAAAGCCCGCCATAGGTGAGCAGCCGCAGATTGATGCAACGATGCGCGGTCAGTTCCTGTGGGGTGCGGGGCACCGGATGACGTTTGAAATAGGACGGCGCGCCGACCACGGCCATGCGCACGTCAGGGCCGATGGGCACGGCGATCATGTCCTGTGCGATCTGCTCGCCAAGGCGAATACCGGCGTCATAACGATCGGCTACGATGTCGCGCAGCCCGGAATCGACGGCCACTTCGACGTGGATATCGGGATAGTCCGGCAGAAGTCGTTCCAGAGCGGGCCACAGGATGGACTGCGCCGCATGTTCGGGAGTGGTGATGCGAATGGTTCCGGCAGGCTTGTCGCGCAATTCGCTCAGGGCGTCGAGTTCGGTTTCGATCTCTTCGAAACGGGGCCCGATGGTGTGCAACAGCCTTTCGCCAGCCTCGGTCGGGGAGACGCTGCGCGTGGTGCGGGTGAGAAGACGCAGGCCGAGCCGTTCCTCAAGCCCGCGCATTGTGTGGCTGAGCGCTGATTGGGAAACACCAAGTTTTGCCGCCGCGCGGGTGAAACTGCCCTCGCGGGCAATGGCCAGAAAAGCCAGCAGATAGTGAATATTGTCGCGCCGCATTGATGAATCCACTTCATGAGTTCATGCCGATTATAGTGTCTAATCATCGGCAGCAGAAGTTTTTAAGTTTGCCGCGATTTCAGGCGGGGAAAGAAAGGAAACACATCATGCAGATCAAGCGCATCGGGTCTCAGCCTTCGACCAAGGGTTCCGCCGATTATTTCACCGGTACGGTTCGGCTCGACATGCCGTTCAGCACGACGGCACCGGCGCGTGTTGGCGGCGCTACCGTGTCATTCGAGCCGGGCGCACGCACGGCGTGGCACACGCATCCGCTGGGCCAGACGGTGATCGTGACCGCAGGGCTTGGCTGGGCGCAGCGCGAGGGCGGCCCTGTCGAGGAAATCCGCCCCGGCGATATCGTCTGGTTCGAGCCGGGCGAACGGCATTGGCACGGCGCGACGGCCACCACGGCCATGACCCATATTGCTATAGCGGAAGCGCTCGACGGCAAGGTGGTGGACTGGCTGGAACATGTCAGCGACGAAGATTATCACGCATAAGGATATTGACCATGAAGAAGAGAATATTGGGCCGTAGCGGCCTTGAGGTTTCAGCCATCGGTCTCGGCTGCATGGGCCTTAGTTTCGCCTATGGTCCGGCCATGGAAAAGGCACAGGCGGTCGGGCTGCTGAGAGCTGCATTCGACAAGGGCATCACGTTCTTCGATACAGCGGAAGTCTATGGACCCTATGTGAATGAGGAAGTTCTGGGCGAAGCGCTGGCGCCGATTCGCGACCGGGTGGTGATCGCCACCAAGTTCGGTTTCGAATTCGACGACAAGGGTGGTCAGAATGGGGTGAATAGCCGTCCCGAACATATTCGGGCGGTTGCTGAAGCATCGCTGAAACGGCTGAAGACGGATGTGATCGACCTTTTCTATCAGCATCGCGTTGACCCGGCGACACCGATCGAGGACGTGGCCGGAACGGTGCGCGATCTGATCCAGGAAGGGAAGGTCAAGCACTTCGGCCTTTCGGAAGCTGGTCCGCAAACCATCCGGCGCGCCCATGCCGTGCAGCCGGTCACGGCGTTGCAAAGCGAATATTCGCTGTGGTGGCGTGAGCCGGAACAGCAAATCCTGCCGGTTCTGGAAGAGCTGGGCATCGGCTTTGTTCCGTTCAGCCCGCTGGGCAGAGGCTTTCTGGCCGGAACCATCGACAGCAAGACGAGCTTTGCGGCCAATGATTTCCGCAATGTCGTGCCGCGCTTTTCGACCGAAGCCCGTGATGCCAATCAGGCGCTGGTCGATATGCTTGGCCAGATCGCAGAAGCCAAGGGTGTTACCCGTGCCCAGATCGCGATTGCGTGGTTGCTGGCGCAGAAGCCATGGATCGTGCCCATTCCCGGTACGACGAAGCTGCATCGTCTGGAAGAAAACATCGGTGCCACCACCGTCGAACTGAGTGCCGAGGATCTGAACCGCATAGAAGCCGCGCTTGCCGACATCACTGTGCAGGGCGACCGCTATCCGGCGCATTTGCAACAGCGTGTCGACCGGTAGCCCCGTTCAACAGGAGACAGGACCATGCAGGGAATTCAGGACAAGGTCGTCATCATCACTGGCGCAAGCAGCGGTCTCGGTGAAGCGGCTGCGCGGCGGCTGGCCGAAGGCGGGGCCAAGCTTGTGCTCGGCGCGCGCCGTCTCGATCGGCTAAAGGCGCTGGCCGGTGAACTGAAACTGGCCGAAGGCGCGGTTCTGCGAACGGACGTGACCGACCGCCTTCAGGTTCAGCATCTGGTCGATCAGGCAGTGAAGCTGCATGGTCGTGTCGATGTGCTGATCAACAATGCCGGGCTGATGCCGCATTCGATGCTCGAAATGGGCAAGGTGGATGACTGGGATCGCATGATCGACGTCAATATCAAGGGCGTGCTTTATGGCATCGCCGCCGCCTTGCCGCATATGCGCGACCAGAAGAGCGGTCACATTATCAATGTCTCGTCGGTGGCGGGGCATAAGGTGGGACCGGGCGGGGCCGTCTATTCGGCCACCAAACATGCGGTGCGGGTCATTTCGGAAGGATTGCGTCAGGAAGTGAAGCCGTACAACATCCGCACGACGGTGATATCGCCGGGCGCAGTGGCGACGGAGCTTCCCAACAGCGTCACAGACCCGCAGCAGGCCGAGCGCGTGAAGGCGCTTTATAACAATGTGGCTATTCCGGCGGAGTCTTTCGCGTCCATGGTGGCTTTCGCGATGAGCCAGCCGGATAATGTTGACGTCAACGAAATCCTGTATCGTCCGACCGCGCAGGAATATTGATGGCAAAATAAATGCGGCTCCGGGTGGAGCCGCATTTTTATCTTCCCGGACGACCGGTCTTGCCGGGCCGCCGCTTCTTGCGGGCGACTTCCGCCGGGTCTTCGTAAGAGCCGATACCGGCACGTTCGCGGCGAACCGGAGCCTCTCCACCGGCGGGCACTTCCGTCCGCTTCACCGTCATTTCATCCAGCGAGTTCTTGCGGAATTTCGTGTCCGGCGCTGCGGGCAACGGGCCATCATGGCGTGGCTTCGCCATGTCCGTGCCCGGTCCCATATTGTCGAGCGACGGCTTCTGGAACAGAGACTTGCCGCTGGTGTCATCAACCGTTCTATGCACCTTGCGCCCGGCATTGTGGCGGCCCTTTGTGCGCCCGGTGACCGGGCTTTCCAGTTCCACCTCCCGCGCCATCGGATCGTCGGCAATGGCGAGTTCCGTCTCGCGCAGGCGCTTGATTTCGTCGCGCAGACGCGCGGCCTTTTCGAAATCCAGATCGGCAGCGGCATCGCGCATCTGCTTTTCCAGATATTCCAGATGGGCTTGCAGATTGTTGCCCATCATGCCGCCTTCTTCGGCAAAGCCCGAAATATCGGCGCGGACATGGTCGCGTTCGTAGACCGAGTTCAGAATATCCGAAATGTTCTTCTTCACCGAGGCCGGTGTTATGCCGTGTTCTTCATTATAGGCAATCTGCTTCTCACGGCGACGGCTGGTTTCATCCATGGCACGCTGCATCGAGCCGGTAATGTTGTCGGCGTAAAGGATAACCTTGCCGTCGACATTACGCGCGGCGCGACCGATGGTCTGGACCAGTGAGGTTTCAGACCGCAGAAAACCTTCCTTGTCGGCGTCGAGAATGGCAACGAAGCCGCATTCGGGAATGTCGAGACCTTCGCGCAGCAGGTTGATGCCGACCAGCACGTCGAATGCGCCAAGCCGCAGATCGCGGATGATCTCGATACGCTCCAGCGTGTCGATATCGGAGTGCATGTAGCGCACGCGCACGCCCTGTTCGTGCAGATATTCGGTCAGGTCTTCCGCCATGCGCTTGGTCAGCACCGTGACCAGCGTGCGGTAGCCCTTCTTTGCCGTGTCGCGGATTTCGCCAAGCACGTCGTCCACCTGCGTCTTGGCAGGACGGATTTCCACGGGGGGGTCGATCAGGCCGGTCGGGCGAATCACCTGTTCAGCAAAAACGCCACCCGCTTCTTCCATTTCCCAGCTGCCCGGCGTTGCCGAAACGGCAATAGTCTGCGGACGCATCGCGTCCCATTCCTCGAAGCGGAGCGGGCGGTTATCCATGCAGGACGGCAGGCGGAAGCCATATTCGGCCAGCGTCGCCTTACGGCGGAAGTCGCCGCGATACATGCCGCCGATCTGCGGGACGGTGACATGGCTTTCATCGATGAAAACCAGCGCGTTGTCCGGGATATATTCAAACAGGGTCGGCGGCGGTTCGCCGGGATTGCGACCTGTCAGATAGCGCGAATAGTTTTCGATGCCCGCGCAGGAGCCGGTGGCTTCCAGCATTTCTAGATCGAAAGTCGTGCGCTGTTCCAGACGCTGCGCTTCCAGCAGACGCCCGGCATTGTTCAATTCGACAAGGCGATGCTTCAGCTCGTCCTTGATCGACTTGATGGCCTGATTGAGCGTCGGTCGCGGCGTGACATAGTGCGAATTTGCGTAGATCTTGACCGATTTCAGATCGCCGGTCTTCTGGCCGGTGAGCGGGTCGAATTCGGTGATGGTTTCAATCTCGTCGCCGAACAGCGAAATGCGCCAGGCCCGGTCTTCCAAGTGGGCCGGGAAAAGTTCGATCGTGTCGCCACGCACGCGGAACGAGCCGCGCACGAAATTGATGTCCTGCCGCTTATATTGCTGCGCCACGAGATCGGCGAGCAATTGCCGCTGGTCGAGCCGGTCGCCGATCTTCATTTCGAAGGTCATGGCCGTATAGGTTTCGACCGAACCGATACCATAGATGCACGAGACCGAAGCGACGATGATCACGTCGTCGCGCTCAAGCAGCGCGCGCGTGGCCGAGTGGCGCATACGGTCGATCTGCTCGTTGATCGAGGATTCCTTCTCGATATAGGTGTCTGAGCGCGGCACATAGGCTTCCGGCTGATAATAATCGTAATAGGATACGAAATACTCGACCGCATTGTTCGGGAAGAAGCTCTTGAACTCGCCGTAAAGCTGGGCCGCCAGCGTCTTGTTGGGCGCGAGGATCAGCGCCGGGCGCTGGGTCTCCTGAATAACCTTGGCCATGGTGAAGGTTTTGCCGGAGCCGGTGACGCCGAGCAGCACCTGTGTGCGGTCGTCATTGGTCAGCCCTTCGACCAGATCACGAATCGCCGTCGGCTGGTCGCCGGACGGTTCGAATGGCGTCTCCATCTCGATGGAAATGCCGCCTTCGGATTTTTCCGGGCGGGCAGGGCGGTGCGGTGTCCAGAGCTGGCCGTTTTTGAACAGCGGATTGCCAGATTCGATCAGATCGGACAGCGCCTGCACGGTGGCAGTGGCACCCGACGCATTGAGCCCGGCGGCATCTTCAAGACTGATATCAAGCCCGGCCACAGGATTGAGCCCTGCGGCTGCGCGCTCCTTGGCGGAAGCTGCGCCGCCCATCGAGGTGCCACGACCGCTGCGCGTCGCTTCCTTGCTGCGTTCGGGAATTTTCTTCGGCGTCTTGGCGGATTTCGATGCTTTGGCAGCAGGCTTTGCCGCTTCGTCGCCGATTTCCTTCGCCCAGTCGGCGATGGAGCCGGTCAACGGCGCGCCAGAAAGCTCGGCCTGCGGCATTTCGCTGAAGCCGTCAGCCGTATCGTGCGAATCCTGTGTGTATTTGTCTTTGGAGGAAGCCATGTCGCTAATATGGAATTTCGACATGCAAATGAAAAGAGCACGGCGGCAAAATCCGCCCTGTTGCCGGATCCTGGCAGGTGGCTCCTGACAGAAGGTTGTCAGGAAGTCGCGCCCGATAAATGCAGGTTGCGATGCCGCATGTTTTTCAGGATTGGTTTGTCCCATACTCCGGCAGAATCATTTGTGTTTAAAGGATTGATTGATGAGCGTTGCAGATAAGCCCAAAGGCGAACTGACCTTGCGCGTTCCGGCCATGCCGAAGGACGCCAATTCGGCATTCGATATTTTTGGCGGCTGGGTGATGTCGCAGATGGACTCGGCCTCCGGCATTCGTGCGGAAGAACGCGCCCGTGGCCGCGTCGTCACCGCAGCCGTGCGCGAGATGTCCTTTGCCAAGCCGGTAAAGATCGGCGACGTTTTGTGCGTCTATACGGAAATCACCAAGGTGGGGCGCACTTCGATCACCTTGCGTGTCGAAGCCTGGGCGCAGCGCGCATCCCAGCAGCGCATGGAACTGGTGACGCATGGCGAATTCGTAATGGTGGCGCTGGACAAGGACGGCAAGCCGTCTCCGGTCCCGGAAGAATAGCCGCTCTCCATCTACATCGCAGAAAAGCCCGGTTTCGACCGGGCTTTATTTGCAGGCGCGATAGCCGCTTCGACGCTGCATCAGGTCGAAGTGAAAGTGATCTGCATGTTCAGGATTATAGCCCGGCCCAAGCACCGTGGTGAAATAATCGCAGGCGTCGGAACGAACGCTGTTGAGCAGGCCTTTTTCGCGGAAAGCGAAGAAACCGGGTCTGCGCACCGAAATATCCTTGCCATTGTTCAGCTTGATCCGCGTCACGTCGATGGCGTTGCCGCGTGAATGTTCCGACATTTTCGCGCCGCGACGATGATTCATCGTGCGGCAGGAATAGCCGCCCGCATTATAGATCGTGTTGATGCCGGACAGATAGCGCAGGCGCGCCGCCGGTTGCAGATCGCCCTTGATCCAGCGCGCAAAGGCTTCCGTCACCTGACAGTTCAGCGTTGCCGCCGGTTTGAAGGCGATGGAGCCGCTGTTGAAGCCCGACACCTCAATCGGATTGCCGATATTGCAGGATGCGCTGCGATAGATCGGCGGCTTTTCCTTGAAGACGACGCCGAGTTTTTTAAGGCGTGTGCGGCACGCCGCTTCGGAATTCGACATGGTGTAGATGTTTTCAGCCGCCGTAACCGGGTTCTGAACCGGCGTCGCAAAGCCATAATCGCCTGCATATTGCGGCTCGCTTTGCGGTGCTGGCTGCGCGGTGTGGGTTTCTTCTTCCTCGGCCAGCCCCACAACACGGTCTTGCTGCGGCGTATGCGTCATGGGAGGCTCGGGTATCGGCGAACTCATTACCGGCGCGGCTTGCATCGGTGCATCGGCCAAGGGAGCGGATGGCATCGGAGCGCCGGCCACGTCGGTGCTTGGCACCATGATATCCGAGTTTCCCACA
Organism: Ochrobactrum sp. SSR; assembly: GCF_030067775.1. NCBI lineage: Bacteria > Pseudomonadati > Pseudomonadota > Alphaproteobacteria > Hyphomicrobiales > Brucellaceae > Ochrobactrum > Ochrobactrum sp. SSR. The sequence continues at coordinate 170,227 of NZ_CP125969.1, forward strand.
TCGGCTTGCGGGCGCGGCGGGCGGTCGCCGGAACAGCCAGCGGCCAGTATCAGCAGGAGCACGGACGCCGCCGGACCAAGACGGCGCAATCGCGAACGCGCATGATCGTGATCTGTTGTGGCGGACAACGCAAAACTCATGTCCTTGCCTTCTGCTTGTGGGGCGGTGTTTCCTGTATCCTATGAGAGAAGCGTAAAGGAAGAGTCAGTGCCTCTGTTAAGCGCTGTGGCGCAATCAGGGCAACGAAAGGGCGAGCTTGTGATGCTCTCTATCTTTTGACTGACGGCACGGCTGTTTTTTGCACTGCGCCATGTAAAATCGCTTCCCACTTTTGTCGGAAATGTTCTATCGCTTACCGCCGTGGTTCAGGGCCAAACCGCGCATCAGACCATTCTCCCGGTCCCAAAAGTTTCACCCATGTCAGCACTGATTTCGCCAAGCATCCTGCCGATCCTGCTTCTGGTCGGCTCGAATATTTTCATGACCTTTGCCTGGTACGGGCATCTGAAATTCACCAACACGCCGCTGGTCACGGTGATTTTCATCAGCTGGGGTATCGCGCTGATCGAATATTGCCTCGCGGTTCCAGCCAACCGTATCGGGCACGAAGTTTATTCGGCGGCCCAGCTCAAGACGATACAGGAAGTCATCACGCTGGTGATCTTCAGCCTGTTCTCGGTGTTCTATCTGAAGGAAGCCTTCACCTGGCACCACCTGCTGGGCTTTGCCTTCATCGCAGGCGGCGCGGCGCTGATTTTCAAGGCTTGATGGTTATTCTGCCGGTTCCGCTGCCGGGACCGGTTCCGCCTTGCGGTTCCAGAACATCGGGACAAGTTCGACGGCCAGCATGGCCGCAAAGAGCATGCCGCAGCCGATGAAGCCGATGAAGGTCAGCCGGTCGCCGAGGAAGATCGCGCCGAACAACGCCGCAAACAGCGCTTCCGAAGACAGGAAGATCGCAGCCTGCGCCGAGGTCGTATAACGCTGGCCGATGGCTTGCAGGGTGAAGGCAATGCCGGACGACATCACGCCGGTGAACAGGATTTCCTTCCATGTCAGGGCGATGGCGTTCCAGTTGAAGCCTTCGAGCAGCGATGCGCCAGCCAGACCGATAATGGCTGCGGTGGCAAACTGAACGCAGCTCAGCATGATCGGGCGTCCGGCGCGGTTGGCGCGACCAATCAGCAGCACTTGCATGGCCCAGAAAATTGCTCCGCAGATGACCAGCCAGTCGCCGGTCTTGAGCGCGGTCAGTTCACCGCCCGACAGCAGGAAAATCCCCGCCAGACAGATGACGGCGCAGGGCCAGACAACCGGGTGCGGCCATGTGCGGAACAGTAATACCCCCAGAACCGGCACCATCACGACATAAAGGCCAGTCAGAAAACCGGCATTGGTGACCGAGGTGGTGATGAGGCCAATCTGTTGCAGCAGCAGGCCGGTGAAAAGCACGGCACCCACCAGCATGAAGGAACGATAGTCGGAAGGTTTCAGACGGGCGGACGAGCGACGGCCTTCGGCAAGTGCCCAGGGCAGCACGGTGAGGGCTGCAATGCCGGAGCGAACGCCGATGAACAGGAACGGGCCGATGCTGGCCATGGCGGTCGATTGGGCGACGAAGCCCATGCCCCAGATCACGCCAGCCAGAAGCAGGACAATATTGGCTTGCGTGCGCGTCATCATGGCCTCGGATTGCGAAGAAGAAGGTCCGGCCCCATAGGATCGCCGGAAATTGTTTGTCCTATAGGCATTAGCCGGGCCTCGCGGCAAGCGGCGTCTGTATTCTGCGACAATGCTGCAGATGCGGCCTTAAGCTGGCTTCTTGTCTGGAGATTTGACAGGGTTCGATTTTTTCCGCGTGAAAAGATCGCCAGAAATGCTATAGTTCGGCGAATTAGTCGTTTGAACGGTTCCGAAACGGGTGTTTCGGTGACCGTTTTCTTTTTGTGTATCGGGGGGTGTTGCAGCTCCCGGAAGGGCACCTTGCAGCGCGGTTGTGCAGGCAGGGTGCGGCGGGCAACCAAACTGCCGGCGCGTTCAGTTCTTGGGAAGAGACGGGCGCCGGGCGAAGGAAAGGACTGGGTATGGAAAAGTTCCCTATGACCCCTCGCGGTTTCGAAAAGCTCAAGGAAGAGCTCCGCTGGCGTCAGCAAAACGAGCGTCCTCGGATCATCGAGGCTATCGCCGAAGCGCGTGCCCATGGCGATCTGTCGGAAAACGCCGAATATCACGCGGCCAAGGAAGCCCAGAGCCTCAACGAAGGCCGCATCAACGAACTGGAAGATGTCGTTGCGCGTGCCGAAGTGATCGACGTTACCAAGCTGAGCGGCGACCGAATCAAATTCGGCGCGACGGTCACGCTGATCGACGAAGACACCGAAGATGAGAAAATCTACCAGATCGTTGGCGACCAGGAAGCTGACGTGAAGGAAGGCCGCATTTCGATTTCGTCGCCAATCGCGCGCGCCATGATTGGCAAGACCGAAGGCGATACGATCGAGGTCAATGCACCGGGCGGCTCGCGTTCCTACGAGATCGTGACACTGAAGTTCATCTGATCACCGTGCCCCATTCAAATCCGGTTCCGGTTGAGAGTGTCGAGGTTGTAGCTCCCAACTTCAAGCAGCGCCTTTCCGGCGTGACCTCGACGATTGTGCAGCTCATTCCTTTGCAACGTGCGAAGGGGCTGAACATTGCCACAATGGGACCGGGTTTGCCGGAAAGCCTGCCGCATTTGGGCTGGGGCGCGCTTTTGTCCTTCTGGTCAGTACCGAAAAACCGCCGCTTCCGGATCTGGCATGCGCGGCGTAATATCGAAATGCTTGCCGGTATTTTCATGCGCGATGTCTTGCGCATGAAGCTGCGGCTGGTGTTCACCTCGGCTGCGCAGCGCAACCACAAGCCTTTCACCAAATGGCTCATCCGCCGCATGAATGCGGTCATCGCCACCAGCGGGCGCTCGGGCAGTTTTCTGGAAGTGCCGCATGAAGTCATCATGCACGGTGTCGATCTGGAACGCTTTCATCCCCCGTTGGTGAGGAAGACATGTTTGCCGCCTCTGGTCTTCCGGGCAAATATGCTGTCGGTTGTTTCGGGCGCGTGCGGCATTCCAAGGGCACTGATCTCTTTGTCGATGCGATGATTGCGCTTTTACCGAAATATCCCGAATGGACGGCGATCGTCACCGGGCGAACGACCGCTGAGCATCAATCTTTCGAGGATGACCTCAAGACGAAGATTGCCGCCGCCGGTTTGCAGGATCGGATCCTCATTCTGGGTGAAGTCCCCGATATTCGGGTCTGGTATCGCCGCCTGACGCTTTATGTTGCGCCGTCGCGCAATGAGGGTTTCGGCCTGACGCCGCTGGAAGCCATGGCGTCAAAGACCGCTGTGGTGGCAAGTGACGCTGGCGCCTATGCCGAAATGATCGTGGACGGAACCGGCCGTTTCGTGCCCGCCGGAGATGGCGATGCCTTGCGCAAGGCCATTGAGCCTTATCTCGCAGACCCGGCCATGGCCGAGCGTGACGGCGAAACCGCTCTTGCGCATGTGCGCGCCAATTTCCCGCTCGAAAAGGAAGCCGCTGCGATCAGCTGTGTCTATGAGAGCGTATTCGCCGGGCGTGTCTGATCCAAAAGTCGCCATGCCGGTCTGCAAATGGTGATTTCTGCGCTTCCGGTGCTCACGTACCCAAATGTACGCTGCACTCCGGTACTCGAAAATCACCATTTTCGCCACGGCCTGCCGATTTTTGATTCAGATACTAAAGGCCACGGTGATTCAGAGAATCATCAGCGGTTCGTCCTTGACCGGACGAATGGTCAGCGCGGTGCGGACGGAGTCCACATTTGGTGCTGCGGTTAGTTCCTCGATCACGAAGGTCTGGAACGTGTTCAGATCACGTGCAACGCAATGAAGCAGGAAGTCGGACTCGCCCGAAACCATCCATGCGCGGCGTACCAGCGGCCACTGCTTGGTTTTCTCCGCAAAAGCCTTCAGATCGGCATCAGCCTGACGGTGCAGACCGACCGAACAGAATGCGACCAGATCCTGACCCAGCGCATTGCCGTTGAGAATGGCGCGATAGCCCCGAATGACGCCGCTTTCCTCGAGTTTACGGACCCGGCGAAGGCAGGGAGGTGCCGAAATGCCGACCCGTTCGGCCAGCTCGACATTGGTGATGCGCCCGTTGTTCTGCAGCTCCCGCAGGATTTTCCAATCGATTTCGTCCAGATCGGCCTTGATCGGCATGCATGACTCCGCGCGCAAGGAAATTTCATTCAAGGGTAATTATAGAATATGTGACGCCGTCATGGCGCAATCTAATCATGCTAATATCAAATGAATCCGTGGCGTGTAAACCGTCTAAAGCTCTGTCAACGCACCCAAAAAGCGCGTGTGAACAGGATATATACCGTCACAAGCTCCAGTCGTCCTGCCAGCATCAGGAAAGACAGCACCCAGAGAGCCGGGTCCTGGATGGTGGAAAAATTGCCAACCGGACCGATTGTTTCACCAAGGCCGGGGCCAATATTGGACAGGGCGGTCAGTGCGCCGGTGAAGGCCGATACGAAGTCGAGGCCGAGTGACGCCAGCAGCACCGCGCCGATCACCAGCGATGCGCAATAGAGGAAGAGATAGAGCAGCACGTTCTGGGCGATTTCGCCCGAGATTTCCGATGAGCCATAGCGCATCTTGGTGACGGCATGCGGCACGATTAGGCGCGACAGGCTCGCTTGTGTCAGGCTCCACAGGATGATGAGGCGGTTCATCTTGATACCGCCCGACGTGGAGCCCGCGCAGCTTCCCAGAAACGAGGCGAGGAAGAAAATGCCGAGAGCGGGTGGCCCCCAGAGCGAATAGTCTTCGGTCGCATAGCCGGTGGTCGTGATGACGGACACGAAATGGAACGAGGCCGAAATCAGCGCGTCGCCAAAAGGCACGTCCAGACCAAGCCGCAAAACGACGGCGAGGATGAAGCTGAAGCCGATGACGATGCTGAAGAACAGTTTGACCTGCGGATCTGCCAGCGATTCCAGCCGCTTGGGCATGAAAGCCTTGATGTAGAGCACGAAGGGCAGGGCCGAGAGAATCATGAACACCGTCGCGACAACCAGCAGCAGGCGGTTGCCGTGGTAGAAACCGAGCGAGTTGTCATGCGTGGAAAAGCCAGCCGTGGCTACCGTCGTCAGGCCATGATTGATGGCGTCGAACACGCTCATCCCAACCATGAAATAGCTGATGATGCAGGCAGCCGTCAGGCTCAGATAGGCGAGAATAATGCCAAGCGCGATCTGGTTCATGCGCGGCAGGATTTTTTCTGACTTGTCGGAATTTTCCATGTGAAAGAGCGCAAGGCCACCGGCGCGCAGCGACGGCAGCATCAGAAGCGCCAGGCCGATGAAGCCGATACCACCGATCCAGCAGAGCAGCGACCGCCAGAGCAGAATGCCGCGCTGCATATTATCCAGGCCGGTCAGCGCCGTTGCGCCAGTGGAGGTCACGCCGGACATGGCTTCGAAAAAAGCGGTGGCATAGCTGATCGGCAGATGCGAGAAATAAAGCGGTATCGAGCCGAGGAAAGCTGCGGTCAGCCAGATGCAGACCGTGAGCAGAAAACCGAGGCGGGGCGTGAAACGCACAGACTGGTTCTGCGTCGCAAAAAGGATGAGCGCGGAAAGCGCGCCCGTCGTTGCTGCCGAACGCAGGAAAATCAGCCAGTCGTCGCTGCCGTCGCGCAAGTCGATTGCGGCGGGCAAAAGCATGGCGGCCGCCATGATGAGGCCGAAGCGCGCGCATATGTTGGCGACAGTCTTATAGATGGCGGTCGTCTCCGGCCGTTTGTGGGGCGATTGGCGGACAGTTGAGCGTTGTTTTTCCTGTCTGTTTAACGCGAGATCGACCCGGTCGCAATGCGGGGAGGCGCTTCCTATCGCCTAACTGTCACAAGCTGTGGCTAAAGCGCAGCAAATGCCCGTCAAACCTTGCAAACGGAAAAGGGCAGACCTACCTTGGCCATAATATCAGGGCACAGTTAGGCCGGGTGCGCAGGCGATTCCGGTCAGTCGTGCACCCGCTGCTTTAAATCGATTTTAGGACCGGAGAGGAACCTCATGTCACAGCGTCATGCGCCCGTTATTGTTATCGGCTCAGGTCCTGCTGGTTATACCGCCGCGATTTACGCAGCGCGCGCCATGTTGAAGCCTATCGTCATTGCCGGTCTGCAGCAGGGCGGTCAGCTGATGATCACCACCGATGTGGAAAATTATCCGGGCTATGCCGAGCCGGTGCAGGGCCCATGGATGATGGAACAGATGGCCAAGCAGGCAGAACATGTCGGCGCGGAAATCGTACACGACATCATCACCGAGGTTGAAACCACGGTGCGCCCGTTCCGCCTGAAGGCCGATTCCGGCGCAGTCTATACCTGTGACGCGCTGATCATCGCGACTGGTGCGCAGGCCAAGTGGCTTGGCCTCGACAGCGAACAGACCTTCATGGGCGGTGGCGTCTCGGCTTGCGCGACCTGCGATGGGTTCTTCTATCGCGGCAAGGACGTGGTTGTGGTCGGCGGCGGCAATACGGCTGTCGAAGAAGCGCTTTACCTGTCGCATATCGCCAAGAGCGTGACCGTGGTGCATCGCCGCGACGGTTTCCGCGCCGAAAAGATCATGCAGGATCGTCTCCTGTCGCGCGCCAATGTCAGTGTGGTCTGGAACAGCGTGATCGATGAAATTCTCGGTACCGAGGCCAAGCCTCCGATGGGCGCGACCGTTACCGGTGTGCGCCTGAAGAATGTCGTGACGGGCGAGACCACGGAAGTCGATACACATGGCGTCTTTGTCGCCATCGGTCATGCGCCTGCCGTGTCGCTGTTCGAAGGCAAGCTGAAGCAGAAGCCGAACGGCTATCTGTGGACGGCGCCCGATTCCACCGCCACGGATGTTCCGGGCATTTATGCCGCTGGCGACGTCACCGACGATATCTACCGTCAGGCCGTGACCGCCGCCGGTATGGGCTGCATGGCAGCGCTCGAAGCCGAGCGCTGGCTGGCCGCACAGGAACCGCTGCACGAAGCAGCGGAGTAACGAGGGGGAAATCGTGGTCGCACCGCTCGACTGGGATAAACTGCGCATTTTTCATGCTGCGGCAGAAGCAGGGTCGTTCACCCATGCCGCGCAGACATTGCATTTGTCGCAATCGGCCATCTCGCGTCAGGTCAGTGCGCTGGAACAGGATGTCGGCGTGCCGCTGTTCCACCGCCACGCGCGCGGGCTGATTTTGACGGAACAGGGCGAAACGCTTTATCGCACGGCGCATGACGTGTTGATGAAGCTGGAAAATGTTCGCTCCAAACTGGCCGAGAGCAAGGAAAAGCCGACGGGACGCCTGCGCGTCACCACGACGGTGGGGCTCGGCTCCGGCTGGCTGATCGAACGTATCCAGGAATTCGTCGAGCTTTATCCGGATATCCAGCTTCAACTGATCCTCGATAATGAGGAACTGGATCTGACCATGCGTCACGCAGACTGCGCCTTGCGTCTGCGCCAGCCGCAGCAGCCGGACCTCATCCAGCGCCGCCTGTTTACAGTGCATATGCACCTTTACGCTTCGGCGGGCTATGTCTCGAAATACGGCAAACTGAATTCGATCGACGAGATCGACCAGCATCGCATCGTGACCTTCGGCGAACCGGCGCCGAGCTATCTGACCGGGTTGAACTGGCTGGAAGTGGCAGGCCGCACCGATGGCAGCACGCGCATCCCGGCCTTGCAGGTCAATAATCTTCTGTCGGTGCGCCGCGCCGTACAGCGTGGCGTCGGCATTGCCGTGCTGCCGGATTACATGGCCGACAAGGAATCCGGTCTGGTGCAACTCGTGCCGGAACTGGAGGAAATCCCGTCCTTCGATACATTCTTCTGCTACCCGGAAGCATTGAAGAATTCCGCCAAGCTGCACGCGTTCAGGGATTTCCTGTTTTCGAAGGCACGCAACTGGACCTATTGATCCCAACCATATGTATGCAAAAGGCCGCCTTGGAGAACCCAACGCGGCCTTTTGTTTTGGGATATCGATTGGTAGCGAGCGTACCGTAGCTCCCTCATCCTGAGGAGCCGCCGAAGGCGGCGTCTCGAAGGGCGAGGGAGCCTAGACTGGACCTCGCCCTTCGATCCTTCAACGGGCTCAGGATGATGCTGCGCTCCGCTCCGCACCTCACCCTTCGAGGCTTCGCTCCGCTCCGCACCTCAGGATGAGGGCGTGCGTTGACGCGGAGCGCCCGTTTGCCTGTTACTGGCGCGGCAGGAGGCGCTGCACGTCCTTGGCGGTGTCGGCGAGGACGTCTTCCGGGGTGGCGGACTGTTCGATCAGACGGGAGAGGCCGTCGACGATGGTCTGCGTTACCTTCACGCCGTTGGAGCCGGGGAAGGCATACCACGGCACCATGATCGACATCTGGCTGAGACCGGCCTTAAAGAGCGGGTTTTCTTCGTAGAACTTGCCGAGATATTCATCCGACTTGGCGGCGAGATCGTTGTTCGGCACGTAGCCGGTGCCCGGAACCACGACCGAAGCGCCGTAAGGACCGGCGGCGAACTTGGCGAATTTCCAGGCGGCATCGACCTTGGACTGGTCTTCGGTGAGGATTACGACCGCGTTGCCACCGGTCGGCAGACGACCCTTTTCCGGGTTGATGAGCGGGATCTTTGCGGTGCGCAGATCAAACTTGTCGCCGACATTCTTGATCGTGTTGCGCAGTGCGCCGGTGGTCTGGAAGGCAAAGCCCACCTTGCCAGCGGCAAAGGCCTGTTCGCCCGCAGCCTTGGTCAGAACCGGCATGCCGCCTTCCTTGACCATGCGGTCGACGAGCTTCAGCGCAGCAAGGCCTTCGGGTCCGTCGAAGGCGACCTTCTTCTCGTCTTCGGTCAGCATGGTGCCGCCTGCGCCGAACAGAAGAGCGGAGAACATCCAGTCATCGCCCTGCCAGCGGAAGTCGATGCCTTCATTGCCGTTGCCGAGCGCCTTGATCTTGCCGCCGAGCGCGATCACTTCGTCCCAGGTGGTGGGCGGCGTGTCGGGGTTGCCACCGGCAGCGCGCACCAGATCGGCATTATAATACATGATCGGGTTGGAGGTCGCGAAAGCAAGGCCGACCTGGCGGTTGCCGACGCGGGCGAGACTGAGGATATGATCGGTGAAGCCCTGCGCTTCCATATCCTTTTCCTTCTCGACCAGTGGCTTCATGTCGACGCCGATATTGCGTTCGGCCAGAACGCGCAGGCGATTGAGACCGGTGAAGGTGATATCCGGCATTTCCGACGTGCCAGCCTGACGCATGATCGTCTGGATGCCTTCTTCATAGGTGGCGGAAGGGCTGACGAAGTTGATCTTGATGTCCGGATTTTCTTCCATGAATTTTTTCGAGATGTCGGCCATGACATCCTTGAAGAAGCCGGGCATCGGATAATGCACATTGAGCGTGGTGTCTGCGAAAGCGGGCGAGCCGAGGCCGGTTGCGATGGCCAGAGCGGCAAAAGTGCTTGCGAGGCGTTTCATGGATAACTCCTGTATGTGAGATAGGCGAAAGGGTCAGCCTTTGAGGCCGGTCAGGGTGATGCCCTCGATGAAGCGGCGCTGGGCGGCGAGAAAGGCCAGCAGCAAAGGCAAGGTGATGATGAGCGTTGCCGCCATCAGCGCGCCGTAGTCGTCACCGGCTTCGGCAGCGCGGAAATAGAGCAGGCCGAGCGGCGGCGTGGCGCGTTCCATGCCGTTGACGACGATCAGCGGCCAGAACAGATCGTTCCAGTGCGCAACAACCGAGAAGATCGAGAATGCCGTGATAGCGGGCCAGGCATTAGGCACGATCACACGCATGACAATGCCTGCTTCCGACATGCCATCGAGGCGGGCGGCGCTGATGAGATCGTCGGGCATGGCGCGGAAGAATTGCAGGAACAGGAATATGCCGAATACCGAGATGAAGAACGGTGCGCTGAGCGCAAAATAGCTGTTCAGCACGCCAAGCTGGTTGAAGCCGACATAGAAGGGCAGCGCGGTTGCGTGGATCGGCACCAGCAGTCCCAGCATGACGAGAACCATCATGGTGCGCTGGCCGCGAAAGTTGAGTTTCGCCATGGCATAGGCGCATGGAATGGCGATCACCACCTGCACCACCAGCACCAGTCCACAGACCACAACGCCGTTGAAGAGCAGCAGCCCCATGGGTACGCGGGTGAGGGCTTTGGCGACATTGTCCCAAAGCGCCCAGTTCTGCGGGATCAGCGAGAGCGACGACGAGAAAATGTCCTGCTGCGACTTGGCTGCGGTGGACAGCATGAAGATGTATGGCGCGAGGAAAAGCAGCGCGCCGAACGAGAGAAGACCGAGGCGAAACGAACGGGCAAGTGACATGGGAGGTCCCCTCAATAATGCGTGCGGCGGTCCAGCACACGAAACTGGAGCAGCATCAGGACGATCAGCACGGCGAGGAAAATCACGGTCATGGCCGAGGCGTAACCGACGCGGAGAAAGACGAAGCCTTCCTGATAGATGCTCCAGAGCAGCACTTCCGTAGCCTTGTTCGGACCGCCTTCGGTGAGCGTCTTGACGGTTTCGAACACCTTGACCGCATTGATGATGCTGATGGTCGTGACAAACAGCGTCGTCGGCCCGAGCAAGGGCCAGGTGACGAGGCGAAAGCGCTCCCAACTGCTTTTCACGCCATCCACTTCGGCGGCGGAATAAAGCTCGCGCGGAATGGCGGTGAGGCCGGCCAGAAACAGCACCATGTTGAAGCCGACGCTTTGCCAGACGCCGATCAGCGCAAGGCTGACAAGCGCCGTATCGCTGGAGCCGAGCCAGTTGGGACCGGTAATGCCGATCATGCCAAGCAGTGCATTGACGGGGCCAAGGGTCGGATGCAGCAGATATTGCCAGACGGTCGCCATGGCGACGAGCAGCGACGCCACCGGCAGAAAATAGACGGTGCGGAAGAACGATTTCCCGCGCACTTCGCCTTCGATGAGAAGCGCGACGCCAAGGCCGAGAAACACCGAAGCCGGTGCAACAATCGCCGTATAGATCGCCGTGTTCTTCAAAGAGATGAGAAAAGTGCGGTCGCTAAACAGTTCGACATAATTGTCGAGGCCGATGAATTCGAAACCGGCATAGCCGAGTTCGTAATTGGTGAAACTCCAGAAGACAACCGCTGCGGTCGGCAGCAGGATCAGCAGCACCGTCAGGAGAATGGCGGGGGAGGCGAGTTTCCAGGCCAGTCGCTCCTCGCGCCGCCGCGCATTTTCGGCGGCAGTGCGGGCGCTGACCGCGCCGGGCCTAGCAAGAGCGAGATCAGACATGAGCCGGAGCCTTTTCCGCCGGTGCGAGGGTCACCACATTTCCGGCAGGCTGGCGCAGGCGCGCGCCGTCATCGCCGAAGAGATAGGCGTTTTCCGCATCGAAATACAGGCCAACAGGCAGACCGGGTGCAATGTGATCGGCCTTGACAGGGTCGAGCTTCACGATCAGCTCCTGCGCGGAGCCGGGCGCTTTCAGGTAAACCAACACTTCGGAGCCGAGGAATTCGATGCGCGAGACGGTTCCGGCAATGCCGGTCTTGTCATGCGGGTGCAGACGGAAATGTTCCGGGCGGATGCCGACACGGATCGTTGTGCCCGCATAGGCGGCGACGTTTTGCAGGATCGGGCGGCCCGCGAAATGGACACTGCCCTGATCGCTGACCAAGGCGTCCAGAATGTTGATGCGCGGGGTGCCGATGAATTGCGCCACTTCGATATGGCGCGGATCGTTATAGATCGCGGTGGGCGTATCGATTTGCAGCAGCTTGCCGCCCATCATCACCGCCACACGGTCGGCCATGCTCAACGCTTCAGCCTGATCGTGGGTGACATAGATCGTCGGAACCCCGGCGCGGCGATGCAGATCGACAATCTCGGCGCGGGTATGAACGCGCAGATTGGCATCGAGATTGGACAAAGGCTCGTCCATCAGGAAAACGCCGGGCTGGCGCACGAGCGCACGGGCAAGCGCAACGCGCTGGCGTTGGCCGCCCGACATCTGGCCGGGCTTGCGGTCGAGAAGATGGTCGATTTTCAGGCTGGCGGCGGTGGTTTTCACCTGTTTCTGGATCGCGGCGCGCTTGGCGCGCTGGCCGGGAACCAGCGGTCCCACGAAGGGTAGGCGTTCGGTCGTCGTCATGTCGCGCATGGCAAGCGGCACGGCGATGTTCTGCGCGGCCGTCAGATGCGGATACAAAGCGTAAGACTGGAAGACCATCGCGATATTGCGGTCGGCGGGATGCGCGCCGGTTATGTCGCGGCCCGCCAGTGCGACATTGCCTTCATCGGCATGGTCGAGCCCGGCAAGAATGCGCAAAAGCGTGCTCTTGCCGCAGCCAGACGGGCCGACGAGGGCGATGAATTCGCCCTCCGCCACGTCGATGCTGATGCCGTCCAGAATGCGGTTGCCGCCATAGGACTTCCCGATATCGCGGATGGCAAGCGTGCTCATTGGCTTGCCTCTTCCGTGACCTTCTCTCCGTCGCCCGCATGATGCGGATAGACCTCATGCACCACATCGTCGATCACGTAGGGCGTCAGTTCATCAATGCGCACGATGGCGCTGGTAGCTGCTTCGCCAAGTTCATGCACGACAGCGCCGAGAATACGCTCGCCCGGCAGATCGCGTTCCATCGCGCCGACGATGAAGGCCGCCGCCGGTCCCCAGACATAGCGGGTGCCGAACGCTTCGCCCTTCCATGCCCGGTGCAGGTGGCCGCTGGCGTGAAGCTGCACGTTATACTGCGCGAAGAGATCATAGAGACGCTGGCGCGCCACCGGGCGGATGCCCCAATAGCCGCTGTCGCCTTCTTCCGGATCGTCGACGAAGAGTGGCTTGTGCGCGAAAACGGCGACGGGCTTGCCGTCTGCGTTTTCCAGAACGTTTTCCAGCCACTGGAACTGGTCTTCTTCCTGTTCGCTGCCGGTGCCGATGATAAGGCTGTTGAGGCCGACGATCAGCCAGTCACCGAGGTCCTTGGCCCAGCGGTCTGGACCGATATGGCGCTGCCAGCGCGCAAGGCGCTCGGCATTGACCGGCTGGTGGCTTTCCGGCAGATGGCCGATGTCGTGATTGCCCGGCACGCTGAGGATGGGCGCGGAGAGCTGTTCGAAACAACTGCGGCAGAATTCGAGATCAGCTTCGATATCGGCGCCATCGACGGCAAGATCGCCGGTGTGAATGATTAGATCGGGCTTCTGCTGCTCGATCCACGCCACGAGCGGTTCCCAGTTCGGGTTGAAATGTGTCTTGATCGGGCTGAGATGGGTGTCGGTGATTTGAACGATCCGCATGGGCGCGCTCCCTCATGGCTTGTGAGATGTTCGCAGCGATCACCGTCTTCTCCGGTGGCCGCTTCACGCCGGATGCGTTCTCCCCGCATCGGCTCTGCCGGGGCTTTTAGGCCTGTTTTGTGACAGTCCTGATGCGCCGCAATGACAGTTGGATGACATCTTCTGTGGGGAATCAGTGGAAGGTGATTTGCTGATTTTGCAGGCAGTTTGGTTGTATCGATGCCTGTTCCGTAGGCGCTCTGATTTGCATCCAACCGCTCATTGGGCGGGCAAGATTTGGCTAACAATTTGATTATATTTAAAATAATTGCCTGAACGAGCTATGCGCAGGATGCATGGCAGCATTGCGCTAAAGTTGCATTGCAAAAATGATGAGCAGAGAGCATATAACAATCATCTCAGCGCCGCGTTTCCTCCTCCCATTTGCGCGGGCTGAGTGTTCCCCTCTGGAGGTTTGCCTCAAAGGCACCTTCAAAACTCAAAGCCAGACATTTGTCTGGCTTTTTTTTTGGCTTTTCGCCTGTTATTGGCCGCGACGGCTGACCGCAACAAACTACAAATGCTGATCACCTTCCAGCTGTCTGTTCTGACAGGGTGAAGCCACGTGCTGTTTTTCCGTGAAAGTGCGGATACGAAAAAGGGCCTTGCGGCCCCTCTGTCATTCGCTATTCAGAAGCTTTTGTTCTTACGCATGTCTTTGTCCCGAAACCGGTTCCCATTTTCGGGAGACATGCTTAGCGCAGGCTGGCGCAGAAGCGCTGGATACGGGTGCAGGCTTCTTCGAGCAGCTCATCGGACGTTGCATAGGAAATGCGGAAGTTCGGTCCAAGACCGAAAGCCGAACCGTGAACCACGGCAACGCCTTCTGCTTCCAGCAGTTCGGTGACGAAATCTTCGTCCGTTTCGATGACCTTGCCAGCTTCGGTTTTCTTGCCGATCAGGCCAGCGCAGGACGGATAGACGTAGAATGCGCCTTCCGGTGTCGGGCACTGGATGCCCTTGGCCTGATTGAGCATCGATACGACCAGATCGCGACGAGCCTGGAAAATTTCCTTGTTCTTCGGGATGAAGTCCTGCGTGCCGTTCAGCGCTTCAACCGCTGCCCACTGGGCGATCGAGCAGGCACCGGAAGTCTGCTGACCCTGCACCATGTCCATGGCCTTGATGAGTTGCAGCGGGCCAGCGGCGTAACCGATGCGCCAGCCGGTCATGGCATAGGCCTTGGAAACGCCGTTCATGGTCAGCGTGCGGTCATAGAGCGACGGCTCGACCTGAGCAGGGGTCGTGAAGACGAAATCGCCATAGACCAGATGCTCATACATGTCGTCGGTCAGGATCCAGACCTGCGGGTGACGCACAAGAACGTCTGTCAGCGCCTTCAGCTCGGCTTCCGTATAGGCAGCGCCCGTCGGGTTCGACGGCGAGTTGAAGATCAGCCACTTGGTCTTCGGCGTGATCGCCTTTTCCAGATCGGCAGCGGTTAGCTTGAAATTGTCTTCGATCTTGGTGTTGATGAACACCGGCGTACCGCCGTTGATCGCAACCATTTCCGGATAGCTGACCCAGTAAGGGGCAGGCACGATGACTTCATCGCCGGGGTTCAGCGTGGCCATGAAGGCGTTGAACAAAATCTGCTTGCCGCCGGTGCCGACGATGACCTGATCCGGCGTATAGTCGAGGCCGTTTTCGCGCTTGAACTTGGCGACGATGGCCTTGCGCAGCTCAGGAATACCGGCCACAGGCGTGTACTTCGTTTCGCCGCGATTGATCGCGTCGATGGCGGCCTGCTTGATATTGTCCGGCGTGTCGAAATCGGGTTCGCCCGCACCAAGACCGATCACGTCCTTGCCTTTGGCTTTCAGTTCGCGTGCTTTCTGGCTGACCGCGATGGTCGCAGATGGCTTTACACGGGAAAGGGCGTCGGCGAGAAATGCCATGATAGATCTCCATAGATGGCAGGCTCTGTTAACCGCACTGGGAACGGCGCGGTTTTGCGGATTTTCTATGTCGCATCGGCACGGGAATCGCAACAGATGGATTGACTTTTCGCCGGTGAATCCGGGTTTTCTCGAAATTGTGTTGCGAAAAGTGTCGGATAGATCAGTCTTGCTGACATAATATCTCAAAGAAACTGATTAGACAGGACGCAGTCCGCGCGTCGATATGGTTTTTTGAAACAGGAGATTTTCATGCTGACCATTTACGCCCAACCCGATTCAGGAAATTGCTACAAGCCCCGCCTTCTGCTTGCCTTGCTGGGCAGGCCTTTTCGGCATGTCACGGTTTCGTCGCTCGACGGCTCAACGCGCAAGCCGGACTATCTCGCCAAAAATCCCAACGGAAAGGTGCCATTGCTGGAGCTGGAGGACGGGCGACTGCTGGCAGAATCGAACGCCATGCTGCTCTATCTGGCGGAAGGAACGCCGTTTCTGCCCAAGGACGCCTATGAGCGGGGGCTTGTCTATCAATGGCTGTTCTTCGAACAATATAGCCATGAGCCCCATGTGGCCGTGCGCCGGGCGCTGATGATCTATCCGGAGCGGGCACGGGATGCGACGCCGGAACGTCTGGCCTCAACGCTCGCCGGTGGCAACAAGGCGCTTGGCGTCATGGAAACACAGCTTGAAAAGACGCCCTATCTGGCGGGCGAGACTTATACGGTCGCCGATATCGCGCTCTATGCCTATACGCATGAGGCGCATCTGGGCGGCTTCGACATGCAGCAATATCCGGCGGTTCAGGCCTGGCTCAAGCGCGTTGCGGCCCATCCGGGCCATGTGGCGCTTGACTGGCTGCCTTGAGAATTTTCTCTGATTCCAAAAAATTAGAGCGCCGGTCAGACCGGCGCTCCAATGTTTTCATGTCACATTCGTGCACAAGCCAGATGAAACATCCGGCGGCAAAATGTCTTAGGCTGCGACGAGGTTGTCGGCAGACGAACGGCCCGAACGGCGGTCCTGCACGATCTCGTAGGTGACCTTCTGGCCTTCGTTGAGCGTGGCAAGGCCAGCGCGCTGAACGGCAGAGATGTGAACGAAAATGTCCGTGCCGCCCTGGTCAGGCTGAATGAAGCCGAAACCCTTGGTCGTGTTGAACCATTTAACTGTTCCCGTAGCCATGGGAATGTCCTTTGTAACGATAGTAATTTTTAGTCCGCATGCTCCGCATACGTCCCTGTGGATCGAATTTATGGACAGGAGATCGTCAGGAAGCACGGCAGGCCGCACGGGTCTCAAAGTCACTCGACCGAAAAATCGATTGCCGGACTATATGCGACAAATTTGACCAGCACAAGAGAGCTAGGATGTGTGTCTGGCCATGGTTTTGCTAAAAAAAATCGCAGCTTTAACGTCAACGCTAGGTATTTTTTATCTAAAACGCCGCCGTATCAGCGATTGCGCGCATGGTCGCTCTTTATTGAAGGTGTTGCGACCTTACTATTAAGACGGGCAATAGATCGGTCCTGCCAGAAAAGACAGATCTAAAGTCACAGCCCGAACGAGACATCGCTTTTCTTTGACTTTTGCGTGATATGCATAATGCGCATGTTGCGAATGGCCCGCGATTTCGTCACAGGGATCTGCGAACGGCACGTGGCGAGGCAAATATGACGTCTGAACCGGAACAGAAGCAGCCGAAGCGCAGCGCGCAAAGGAAAAGCCGCAAGCGAGGGAAGTCCCAGCGCGTTGGTATCAAGGGCTTGCTCACCCGTCAGCCGGTCCGGGACGGCAATGATCTGTTCTCACAGGTCTCGATGATGACCGGCGCTTTCTGGAATTCGCCAGTGCGCACCACGCTGATTGCACTCGGAACCGGCATTTTCGTGCTGATCGTGCTGATTGCGATTGGGCAGGTGGCCATCAACCGCTGGAACGAGCCGTTTTACGATGCGCTGGCGCGCAAGGATTTGCAGGCGTTCTTCCAGCAGCTGATGGTGTTCTTCGGTATTGCGGGCACATTGCTGGTGCTCAATGTCGCCCAGACATGGCTGAACCAGATGTTCAAGCTTAAGATGCGTGAAGGGCTGGCGCGCGATCTCGTCGGTCAATGGCTGGTGCCGGGGCGCGCCTTTCGGCTCGCCAATGCGGGCGAGATCGGCATTAATCCCGATCAGCGCCTGCATGAAGATGCGCGCCACCTTGCCGAAACATCCTGCGATCTCGGTATCAACCTGCTGCAATCGACCGTGATTCTGTTGAGCTTTGTCGGCGTATTGTGGTCGCTGTCGAGCGGATTTATTTTCAATATTGGCGGTTATAGCTTCCCGATTCCCGGCTATATGGTGTGGGCGGTGATCATATATGCCGCGTCCGCATCGTGGCTGACATGGATCGTCGGGCGCAACCTCGTCAATATCAATGCCAATCGTTATGCGCGCGAGGCGGATTTCCGCGCCTCGCTGATGCGCGTCAATGAGCATCTCGATTCGGTCACCCTTTCGCGCGGTGAGGTGGATGAGCGCCGCCGTCTCGATCTCGATATCGACGCCGTGCTGGCTGCGATCCGCAAGATCGTCTATGCGACCACGCGACTGACATGGGTGACGGCTGGTTATGGCTGGCTCACCATTGTAGCGCCGATTCTGGTCGCCGCACCGGTGTATTTCTCTGGCGGACTGACCTTCGGTGGTCTGATGATGGCCGTCGGCGCGTTTACGCAGGTGCATAATTCACTGCGCTGGTTCGTGGATAATTTCGGTGCCATTGCCGACTGGCGCGCCACACTGCTTCGTGTCGCCACTTTCCGTCAGGCAATTCTGCGCATGGATGAGTTGGGTCATCTCGACCGGCACGTCGATCTGGCCGTCAACGAGGACGATAGAATCAGTCTCGACGATGTGTCGATTGCGGCACCCGATGGCTGTTTGCGCCTGTCGAAGAGCGCCTTCGCGGTCAAGCCGGGCGAACGGGTGTTGGTAACCGGCGGCACCGAAACCCAACGCACCTTGCTGTTTCGGGCGCTTGGCGGTCTGTGGCCATGGGGCGAGGGGCGGATCGGCATGCCAGCCAATGACGGCGTAGCCTTCATGCCGCGTGCGCCTTATTTCCCGCCCGGGACATTGAAGAGCGTGATCGTCTATCCATTCGACCTGAAGAAATTCTCGCCCGAAGCGCTGGAGGGCGTGTTGCAGCGCGCCGGGCTTGACCGGCTTATCGGCAGTCTCGACTACGCCACACGCTGGGAACGGGTGCTGACCGATGACGAGCGGCAATGTCTCGCTTTCGCCCGCCTCATTCTGCAAAAGCCGCAATGGATCATCATCGATGGCGCGCTGGATGGTCTCGATGCCGAAGCCTATGATCGCATCCGGGACATTTTGACCACTGAGCTGAAAGACGCTGCTGTGATCCATCTGGGCAAGCCGCATCTGCATAACGGGTTTTTCTCCCGGCAGGTCAATCTGGAAGATGATCCCGATGGCAAGCCGCTGGAAATTCCCGCTTTAAAGAGCGCATGAAAAAAGCCGCCGGATCGCTCCGGCGGCTTTTTTCATTATCTGTAAAACAGATTATGCGCGGAAGTAATCCTGCAGCGGACGCACTTCCAGCGAACCGGCCTTCAGCGCCGCGATGGCTTCGGCCGCTGATTCTGCGCCTGCCATCGTGGTGTAGTAAGGCAGCTTCTGCATCAGCGTTGCGCGGCGGATAGACTTGGAGTCGGACACGGCGCTGGCGCTGTCGGTGGTGTTGAAGACCAGATGGATCTGACGGTTGCGGATCGCATCTTCCACATGTGGACGGCCTTCGATGACCTTGTTGACCTTGATCGCCTCGACGCCATTGTCAGCGAGGAAACGCTGCGTGCCGCCGGTTGCCATCACGCGGAAGCCGAGGCTTGCGAGCTTGCGCACAGGTGCCAGAACGCGTTCCTTGTCTTCGTCGCGCACCGACACGAACACCGTGCCTTCACGCGGCAGTTCCACGCCGGCACCAAGCTGCGCCTTGGCGAAAGCCAGTGCGTAGTCGTAGTCGAGGCCCATGACCTCGCCGGTTGAGCGCATTTCCGGTCCGAGCAGCGTATCGACGCCCGGGAAACGAGCGAACGGGAACACGGCTTCCTTGACCGCGATATGCGGGCGCGATGGGGCCTGCGGCTTGCCGCCATAAGCGCCGAGCGCTGCTTCAAGGCTTTCGCCAGCCATGATGCGGGCCGCGACCTTGGCAATCGGGGTGCCGATGGTTTTGGCAACGAACGGCACCGTACGCGAAGCGCGCGGATTCACTTCGAGGATGAAGATTTCGCCATCCTTGATCGCGAACTGAACGTTCATCAGGCCGCCGACATTGAGCGCCTTGGCCAATGCTTCGGTCTGACGTTCGAGTTCGGCGACGGTTTCAGCCGAGAGCGAGTGAACCGGCAGCGAGCAGGCGCTGTCGCCGGAGTGAATACCGGCTTCTTCGATATGCTCCATGATGCCCGACACAAAGCTGTCCTTGCCATCGCAGAGGCAATCGACGTCCACTTCGATGGCCTGGGTGAGATAGGTATCGAACAGCAGCGGGTTCTTGCCGAGCAGGGTGTTGATCTGGCCGGTCTTGTCGTTCGGATATTTCGCCTTGATATCTTCCGGGACCAGTTCCGGCACGGTGTCGAGCAGATAGGCTTGCAGCGTGCGCTCGTCATGGATGATCTGCATGGCGCGGCCACCCAGAACATAGGACGGGCGAACGACCAGCGGGAAGCCGAGGTCAGCGGCGACGAGGCGAGCCTGTTCGACCGAATAGGCAATGCCGTTCTTCGGCTGGTTCAGGTCGAGCTTGACCAGCAGCTTCTGGAAGCGGTCGCGATCTTCCGCAAGGTCGATGGCGTCCGGCGAGGTGCCGAGGATCGGAATGCCGGCCTTTTCAAGCGCATTGGCGAGCTTGAGCGGGGTCTGGCCGCCGAATTGGACGATCACGCCGTGCAGCGTGCCCTTTTCCTGTTCAACGCGCAGGATTTCCAGCACGTCTTCCGCCGTCAGCGGTTCGAAATAGAGGCGGTCCGAGGTGTCGTAATCGGTCGAAACCGTTTCCGGGTTGCAGTTGATCATGATGGCTTCGTAATCGGCGTCGCCGAGCGCGAAGGCAGCATGGCAGCAGCAATAATCGAACTCGATGCCCTGACCGATACGGTTCGGCCCACCGCCGAGAATGACGACCTTCTTGCGATCCGAAACTTCAGCTTCCGAACGTGGCTGGCCGACGAAGGGCGTTTCATAGGTCGAGTACATATAGGCGGTCGGCGAAGCGAATTCGGCAGCGCAGGTATCGATGCGCTTATAGACCGGATGCACGTCGAGATCGGCGCGCAGCTTAGCCACGTCCGCAGCGTCCTTGTTGGTCAGGCTGGCAAGGCGCGCGTCGGAGAAGCCCATTGCCTTCAGCATGCGCAGGTTTTCAGCGTCCTGCGGCAGACCATGTTCGCGAATGCGCACTTCGGTCAACACGATGGCTTCGATCTGTTCGAGGAACCATGGGTCGATCTTGGAGGCGTCATGCACCTGCTCGACAGTCAGGCCGAGGCGCATGGCCTGCGCGACCATGCGCAGACGATCCGGCGTCGGCGTGCCGATGGCGGCGCGGATGGCGTTCTTCTCGTCGCCGTCCTCGATGCCGGGAATGGCGATTTCGTCAAGGCCGGTCAGGCCGGTTTCAAGACCGCGCAGCGCCTTCTGCAAGCTTTCCTGAAAAGTGCGGCCAATGGCCATCACTTCACCGACCGACTTCATGGCGGTGGTCAGGATCGGCGAGGAGCCGGGGAATTTTTCGAAAGCGAAACGCGGGATCTTGGTGACGACATAGTCGATCGACGGTTCGAACGAGGCTGGCGTCGCGCCGCCGGTGATGTCGTTGTCGAGTTCGTCCAGCGTGTAGCCGACAGCGAGCTTGGCCGCGACTTTGGCAATCGGGAAGCCGGTAGCCTTGGAAGCGAGCGCCGAAGAACGTGAGACGCGCGGGTTCATTTCAATGACGATCATGCGGCCATTGGCCGGGTTGATCGCGAACTGCACGTTGGAGCCGCCGGTTTCAACGCCGATCTCGCGCAGCACCGCAATCGAGGCGTTGCGCATGATCTGGTATTCTTTGTCGGTCAGCGTCAGCGCAGGCGCGACGGTGATCGAATCGCCGGTGTGTACACCCATCGGATCGAGGTTTTCGATCGAGCAGATGATGATGCAGTTGTCCGCCTTGTCGCGGACGACTTCCATTTCATATTCTTTCCAGCCCAGAACCGACTCTTCGATCAGAACTTCGGTGGTCGGCGATGCGTCCAGACCGCGTTCGATGATTTCGAAGAATTCCTGACGGTTATAGGCGATGCCGCCGCCGGTGCCGCCGAGCGTGAAGCTCGGGCGGATGATGGCCGGAAGGCCAACCACGTCGAGCGCCTGCGCCGCCTTGGCGAGCGCGTGGGTCATGTAGCGCTGCTTGCGTTCGACTTCGCCGAGCTGCCATTCGGTTTCCAGCTTGTCGAGGGCCTTGTCCAGCGCGTCGCCCGAATATTGCGACTTCACTTCAGCGCGCTTGGCTTCATGACGCTTGCGGTCTTCGTCCTTGATTTCGGTGGCGTTGGCGAGGCGGGATTCCGGCGTATCGAGGCCGATCTTGTCCATGGCTTCGCGGAACAGCGCGCGATCTTCGGCCTTGTCGATGGCCTCGGCATTGGCGCCGATCATCTCGACATTGTAGCGCTCCAGCACGCCCATGCGGCGCAGCGACAATGCGGTGTTCAGCGCGGTCTGGCCGCCCATGGTGGGCAGCAGCGCGTCCGGGCGTTCCTTGGCGATGATCTTGGCGACGACTTCCGGCGTGATCGGCTCGATATAGGTCGCGTCCGCCAGATCGGGATCGGTCATGATCGTGGCCGGGTTGGAGTTGACGAGGATGATGCGGTAGCCTTCCTCTTTCAACGCCTTGCAAGCCTGCGTGCCCGAATAGTCGAATTCGCAAGCCTGGCCGATGACAATGGGGCCCGCGCCGATAATCAGGATCGATTTGATATCTGTACGTTTCGGCATGGGCGCTCATCCTATCTTCTTCGCGCGCATGATCTTGTCCGAAAACCGGTTCCCATTTTCGGGATCATGCTCTTGTTTCACGCATATCTTGGTCTCGAAACCGGTTCCCACTTTCGAGAGACATGCTGCTTAGCCTGCCAGAAAAGCCCGCACGGTTTTCCGGCGGGTTGGCAGCTTATGAATTCTGTGGGCTAAGCGGGCCTTATAGGCAATGATGACCCAAAGCGGAACCCCACAAATACGCTTATTTCAAAGAAAATGCGGGCATTCACGAAAAATCTTGCCCGGCCGCTGTTTTCTTGCGCGGTGATGCACCAATGCGGTAACGCTCCAGCGCCGTTTTCTGGCTCGACCGGCTGACCGGAAGCAGCGTCCCGTCGCGTGTTTTGAGACTGAGCGCGCCGTTGACGCGCTGCAATTCCTCAACATGAATGTCAGCCACCCAATGCGAGCGGTGGATCTGCAAACCCGGCGTTTCGCCGATTTCCTTCACTGCGTCGGAAAAGCGGATGAGGATCAGTTCCTTGCCCCGGTTGGTGACGACTTGCGTGTAATGGTCGTCTGCCGACAGACGCAGCAACTGACCACGATTGCCCGGTTGCAGGCGATTGAGCAGGGCAGGGGCTTCGGGGCTGTTGTTTGAAACGGTTTCGATGTCTTTGCGAACTGTCATATAGGCAAGGACGCAGAAGAGCGCGCTGAGCGGCAGCGAGACCGCCATGCTTCCGACAACTGTTTTGAAGGTTGGGAGTCTGGTCAGAAAACCGTAATCGACGAGGCCGACCCATAGGCCGATGGGAACCGCGGCCAGAAGAGCACCCGTCATCATGCGCGCAAAAGTGCTGGCGACCCATGGCTTCAGCAGGGAATCCGCGAGAACGGCGAATAAAATGGCGATGGACCAGCCGCCAAACTGAATCAGCAGCCAATAGAAAAAGCGGATAGCGACGGGCATCGAACCCGTGCCAAGGGCCGCCGTTATCGTCAAGATCAGCACCACGACAAGAAACGTCATCCAGAGGCGGAGCGCGCGCGAAATGACCGTCATTTCACGAAGCGCGAATTGCATAAAGCCGCCAGCCACGAAGTTTTCCTGCATTCCACGTCATTCCAATTGAGCCGAGCGCAGTGTTGTCGAAGGAAGGTGGAAATTCAACCGGAGCTTCACCATGAATTTCGCCCCGCTTCTCCAAGCACCACTTGCTGTCCAGCTGCACGTCGCCACCGTCGTACCCGCAGCGTTGCTGGGCGCATTCATTCTCCTGCGCAAAAAGGGCACGCGACGGCACAAATATCTCGGGCGCATATGGATGGTGCTGATGGTCGTCACCGCAATGACAAGCTTTTTCATACACCAGATCAACCTGCTCTGGGGCTTCAGCCCGATACACATCCTGTCCGTGCTGGTCATCGCCGGATGCATCCGGTCGGTTATCGCCGCGCGTCAGGGCGATATAGTCATTCATCGCAGAATCACGCGACGGGTCTATTTTCTGGGTATAATCGGAGCGGGGCTCTTTGCCTTCATGCCGGGGCGCATCATGAATGCGGTCGTATTTACGGATATGAGCGCTTCCAGCCTCGCAGTCGGCGCGGCGACAGTGGTCGCATCCGCGCTGGGTTGCTGGCTTTTTAGGCAGAAGTTTAAAGCCGCGCGATAAGGCAATCCCGAACAGCAATTATTGCGTGCGAGTCTTCGTTTGTGATTTGCATGCCATTTACTTTTTATATTGCGGTGGCAACTCTTTATGCGACAATTATACGAGATAATATTTTGCGCCGCGGGGTTTACAGCGGCCGGTGTTGAGGGAGTGGGTGCATGCGCTGGCAAGGTCGTAGGCAAAGTGACAATGTGGAAGACCAGCGTAGCGGCGGTGGCGGCACAGGCGGTGGCCAGGGCGGCGGTTTTGGCGGTGGCGGGCCGGGCTTCAAGGTCGTGCGCGGCGGCGGGCTTTCCGGCATTCTCATTCTGGTCGTGATGTTCTTCGTGCTGCGCGCCTTCGGTATCGATCCGATACCGATTCTGTTCGGCGGCGGTGGCATGGACTCGTCCGTGCAGACGCAACAGCAGTCCAGTGGTCGCACGGCTGCCGAGGGCGGCGCCGTCGCCAATGACGAGATGACTCAGTTTGCCCGCACGGTGCTTGCCGAGACAGAAGATGTCTGGAGCGGTATTTTCCAGTCGCGCGGCCAGACCTATACCAAGCCGACCATGGTTCTCTTCACCGGGCAGGTTCGTTCGGCCTGTGGTTTCGCTTCGGCGGCATCCGGGCCGTTCTACTGCCCCGGCGACCGCAAGCTCTATATCGATCTGAGCTTCTATGACGAACTGGCGAACCGTTTCGGCGCGTCGGGCAATTTCGCGCAGGCCTATGTGCTGGCGCATGAAGTCGGGCACCATGTCCAGAACCTGCTCGGCATTCTGCCGAAGTTCAACCAGATGCGTCAGCAGATGAACGAAGTGCAGGCCAACCAGATGTCGGTTCGCGTCGAGCTTCAGGCTGATTGTTTCGCCGGAATCTGGGGCTATTACACCGAGCAGAAGGGCATTCTGGAAACGGGTGATCTTGAAGATGCGCTCAATGCGGCGCACCAGATCGGCGATGATACCTTGCAGCGCCGCAGTCAGGGCTATGTCGTGCCGGAAAGCTTCAACCACGGCACATCGGCCCAGCGCGCCAAGTGGTTCAAGCGCGGCTTTGATACAGGCAAGCTCGAATCCTGCGATACATTCAGCGGTGACGTCTAATCCGCCCGGAATATGCGGTAAAAGGCGGCTACGGCCGCCTTTTTCTTTGCAGCTTAAGCGGTGTTTGGCAGCAATTTCGCCGAGTTTCATCAAGCAGGCTTGTCGTAGAATAATTTTCCCTATAAAGGGTCTGCATCGGCGCGGCCCTTTTCCAAATCATGCGTGACGCTCAGTTTTGAGCGGCGATGACGCGCGATCCTTTCCAACAATCAAAACATGATGCTGTCTGCGGCACATCCGCATGAGCATATTTCAGGTGTTCCAATGCTTGACCCCAAATTCGTAAAGCGGGGCCTTTGGCTGGTCTTCATGACGCTGTTTCTCGATATTATCGGGATCGCGATCATCATGCCGGTTCTGCCAGCCTATCTCGAAGAACTGACCGGCGCGGATGTCAGCACCGCTGCAGTCGATGGCGGTTGGCTGCTTCTGGTCTATGCGGCGATGCAGTTTCTGTTCGCGCCGCTGATCGGAAATCTCAGCGACCGTTTCGGACGGCGGCCCGTTCTGCTGGCCTCCATTCTGACATTTGCAATCGACAATCTCATCTGCGCGCTGGCAACCTCATTCTGGATGCTGTTCGTCGGACGTGTGCTGGCGGGCATCAGCGGCGCAAGCTTTGCGACCGCATCCGCCTATATTGCGGATGTCAGCGATGACAGCAATCGCGCGCGCAATTTCGGCCTGATCGGCATTGCCTTCGGCGTGGGCTTTGCGCTCGGCCCGGTTCTGGGCGGCCTGCTTGGCGAATTCGGTCCGCGCGTTCCGTTCTACGGGGCGGCGCTCTTGTCCTTCATCAATTTCGTGCTGGCTTACTTCCTGTTGCCGGAAACGCTGTCCTTGCAAAACAGGCGCAGTTTCCAGATCGGACGCGCCAACCCACTCGGTGCGCTGAAGCAGTTGCGCAGCTATCCCGGCATCGGCTGGGTGATGGCGGTCTTCTTCCTGTACTGGCTGGCCCATGCGGTTTATCCGTCGGTCTGGGCCTTTGTCGGCGCGTACCGCTATAATTGGAACGAGGCACAGATCGGCCTGTCGCTTGGCATGTTCGGTATCGGTACAGCGTTCGTTATGGCAGTCGTGCTGCCGCGCGCTCTGCCTATTCTGGGCGAACGGCGCACGGCGATCATCGGCGTGCTGTTTGCCGGTCTCGGTCTGACGGGCTATGCAATCGCCTGGGAGGGCTGGATGGTCTATGCGGTCATCTTCCTGACCGCTCTGGAAGGCTTCGCCGATCCACCGCTGCGCAGTATCGCTGCGGGCAAGGTGCCGCCTTCCGCGCAAGGTGAGTTGCAGGGTGCGCTGACCAGCGTTTCGAGCATCACGACGATTATCGGGCCGCTGCTCTTCACGCAGTTGTTCAGCCATTTTACCGGCGCGAATGCCCCGTTCGACTTCGCCGGTATGCCCTATGCGGTTGCAGCTGGGTTGATCTTCATTGCGCTGGTCGTGGTGGTGGCGCGGGTGCATCCGAAGCCAAAGTCGAAGCCTGTGGACGCTTAAACGCCCACATTGGAGCATGAAAAAAGCCGGGGTGTTTGCCCCGGCTTTTTTATTTTTCGCACAATAAGTTAACCGCAAAACCTCAGTTTTGGATTCACGCAGCCTGTTCGCGTTCCGGCAGAAGAGCTTCGCCCTTCTTTTCGCGGATCAAATTGATGAACCGGCGGAACAGGTAGTGTGAATCCTGCGGGCCGGGCGATGCTTCCGGGTGATGCTGCACGGAGAAGACCGGCTTGCCGATGACGCGCAGGCCGCAATTGGTGCCGTCGAACAGCGAGACATGGGTTTCTTCGACATCTTCCGGCAGCGATTCGGAATCGACTGCAAAGCCGTGGTTCATCGAGACGATTTCCACCTTGCCGGTCGTGTAGTCCTTCACCGGATGGTTGGCGCCGTGATGGCCCTGATGCATCTTCTCGGTGCGACCGCCAAGCGCCAGCGCCAGCATCTGGTGACCGAGGCAGATGCCGAAAACCGGTAGGCCACTGTCAACCAGTTTGCGGATGGTCGGCACGGCATATTCGCCGGTGGCTGCCGGATCGCCGGGGCCGTTCGACAGGAACACGCCATCGGGATTATAAGCCAGCACGTCGTCGGCGGTTGCCGTTGCGGGCAGAACCGTGACCTTGGCGCCGAGGCCCGAGAGCAGACGTAGAATGTTGCGCTTCACGCCGAAATCGAGCGCGACCACATGATATTGCGGGTTGTTCAGCTCGCCGAAGCTCTCGCCCTTGATCCAGGGCGTTTCGTTCCAGACCTGGCTCTGGCCGATGGTGACATCCTTGGCGAGATCAAGATTCTCCAGACCGCTCCAGCCAGCCGCGCGGGCTTTCAGGGCGTCAATGTCGAACTTGCCGTTCGGGTCATGCGCGATGACGGCATTCTGCGCGCCTCGTTCGCGGATCAGCGCGGTGAGGGCGCGGGTGTCGATGCCTGCCAGCGCGATGACGCCGCGCGCCTTCAGCCAAGCATCGAGATCTTCGCTCGAGCGATAATTGGATGGTGCGGTGATATCGGCCTTGAAGATCGCGCCGACGGCGCCGTGGCGGTTGGCTGGCGTCAGGTCTTCGATGTCTTCGACATTGGTGCCGACATTGCCGATATGCGGGAAGGTGAAGGTCACGATCTGTCCGGCATAGGACGGATCGGTCAGGATTTCTTCGTAACCGGTGAGCGCCGTGTTGAAGACAACTTCCGCTTCGATTGCGCCGGTCGCGCCGAGGCCCTTGCCTTCGATCACGGTGCCGTCGGCAAGAACCAGAACGGCGGTTCGCTTTTCGGTTGTCCAGGGTGCGGTTTTCGGGGTCGTTTCGGTCATGTTTGCACTCCTGTTTAAATTGCAGCACCTAAATCCGTGCCACGTTTAATGTTTTAGCTTCCGCACACGCTCGCGTTCCAACCCGCCAGCTCCACCCCTGTTACCGGGCGAATGGCTTGAAAGATGGGGCGTCAATGGTCATATACGCGCCAACGGGCGACGGGATCATATATGCGCCAAAAAGCAGCGGGGATTTCAAACCTCCCACTGCCAGCATGTACCGATGTCCTGCTAAGCCTTGATCAATAAAGAAACTTGGTTGCCGGGTCAATCGTCCGAGCGCACCCAATCGGGAAATAATCGCGATAATGATCGCATTATTGTTCTACGGGCGGGTAGTTCGGACAGCTCGTAGCAGCACGCGATTGCTTTATGGATCACGTTGCGGGTAAGAAGAGACAAACACCGTCAGGAGACATTCGATGCTTCGCCAGGAGATTTCCCAGGCCCTCACAACCGCGCTCAAGGCGCATGAAAAGCGCCGCACATCGACGCTGCGCCTCATCCTGGCCGCCGTGAAGGACCGCGATATCGCCAACCGTTCCGCCGGCAAGGACCCGGTCGGCGATGAGGAATTGCTGGGCATTCTCGGCAAGATGGTCAAGCAGCGCGAAGAATCGGCGCGCATCTATGAAGAAGGCAGCCGCATTGAGCTGGCGGAAGCCGAGCGCGAGGAAATCGTCATTATCTCCGAGTTTCTGCCGCAGCAGATGACTGAGGAAGAAGTGAAGAAGGCTTGCGAGGACGTCATCGCCGAAATCGGCGCGCAGGGGCTGCGCGACATGGGCAAGTGCATGGCGATCCTCAAGGAACGCTATGCAGGCCAGATGGACTTCACCAAAGCAAGCGCGCTGATGAAATCGCTGCTGCAATAAGCAGCGCTTGTGACCGAAAAGCCCCTCGCCAATGGCGAGGGTTTTTTCATTTCATGGCAAATTAGCCCTGCTTGGCGGTCTTGAGCCGCGTTTCGCTCAGGAGGCCCTGTTCTTCCAGCACGGGATAGGCCATCGAGGCCAGCAGCGAATTGATCTGCTTCAGGTCGCGGATGGTATCGAGATGGATTGTGCTGGTCTCGATGCTGCGGGTTGAGCCTTCGCGCAGACGCGAGAAGTGGCGCAGGCTGGTCTGCTTTTCCAGTTCGCGCAGCCGATCCTTTTCCTGAACGAGCTGGCGCGCCGTGCGCCCGTCACGTGAGACGACCACGTTGAACGCCAGATGCGCATTGGCCAGAACCATGGCGTGGAAGTGGCTGAGTTCTTCCCAGCCTTCCTCGGTGAATTCCAGCTTGTGGTCCATCTTCTTTTGCACCTGCGCCAGCATGTTGCGCACGATGATGTCGCCCACCTGTTCGAGCTTCACGCAGGCGCCGAGCAGTTCCTGCATCCGAAGCGCCTCAAACTCGTTGAGATCATGCGAGGCAAGCCGCGTCAGATAAAGCTTGATCGCGGCATGTTTCTTGTCCACGCGATCGTCGAGGGCGGCGAGTTCGTTGATGCGGGCCTGATCCGGCTTTTCGTAGAGATCGATGATGCGGCGCAGCATCACCTCGACGGTATCGCAGACGCCGACGACTTCGCGGGTGGCGTTGGCCAGCGCCTGCGATGGGCGGTCGAGTACGCTTGTGTCGAGGGCGCTATATTCTTCCATTTCCAGCGGCTGCGCCGGTGCGGTCTTATCCGCATTGAGGCGAACGAGCGCTTCTGTGGTGCGCAGAACCAGCCCGGAGAGCGGGATACCCGCCACCATGACAATCACGTTGAACAGGATATGCGCGTTGACCACCTGCGACACCGGATCAGCGCCAAGAAAGGCAATCGACGGCTTGAAAGTCTCGTAAAGCACCAGCATCACCAGCGAGCCTGCACCGCGCATCAGAAGATTACCGAGTGGCACCACGCGGGTTTCCGGCGGAGCATTGCGGGTGAGGATCGGCGCGATGATCGAGGAACCGAGATTGACGCCCAGCACCATGACCACGGCCAGTTCCGGATCGATGAGACCGCGCGATGCGAATGTGGTCAGCAGGATGACCGCCGCGACGCTGGAATGGAACAGCCAGGTCAGCAGTGCGGCCAGCAGATAGGTGGTGATCGGGTCGTTGGACAGATAATCGACAATGACCGGCAGAAGCGCGCTTTCGCGCAGCGGTTCGGTGGCCTGGCCGGTCATTTCCAGCGACATGATCAGAAGGCCGATGCCGACGAGAATGCGCCCGATCTGCCGCCAGTCGCGGCGCTCGGTGGTCATGAAGATGCCGGTGCCGATAACAAGGCAGAGCGGCACGAGGATTGTCAGGTCGTAGCTCAGGATCTTGACGACGAGCGCCGAGCCGAGTTCGCCGCCGCGCACTGCCATCAGTCCGGCCACGCCGCTGACGAAGCCCGACCCCACGAAGGAGCCGACGAGCAGCGTCACCGCCGTCGAGCTTTGCAGCGCGACAGCCAGCGCAAGGCCAAAAGCGACCGACAGGATCGGGTTGTGCATCTGGTTGCGCAGGCGTCTGCGCAGGCGGTCGCCATAAGCGCGCTCTACCCCGGTTCGCACCATGCGGGTGGCCCACAAAAGAAGGGCGACAGCGCCGGCAAGATGCAAAAGGACCAAAGAACCGTTCACGGCGAAATCCCTTCGGTTGGCGGTTGACGTTGAAAGCTAGAATTATCTCATAAAACGAAGAAATTATGTTCCGGCTAATTAAATATCCAAGAGATATGGGCTTATTCGCGCATAAAATCAACCGGCTTACGCTGAATGTAAAAGTTATATGACAGTTTTGTGACAGTTGCATGACCGTGAGCAGGCTCGTCGAAAAGGTTGTCAAACAGTCTGGGCAGAAGACTGTGATTAGCGGGGAGGGTTATGCGCGCGCGATGGACTGTCAGAGCCTGCGCGCCTATATACTCTATGGAAGACACGCCCGCTGTCGGGCCGAGCTGAAAGTGAAATCTGTAATGCGTTTCCCACCCTCCTTTCTCGATGAGATCAGAGATCGTGTGCCGATCTCGACGCTGATCGGAGCACGGGTTTCGTTCGACCGCAAAAAGAGCAATCCGCCGAAGGGCGATTTCTGGGCCTGTTGTCCGTTCCATGGCGAAAACACGCCGAGCTTCCACTGCGAAGACCGCAAGGGACGTTACCACTGTTTCGGTTGCGGCGTGACTGGCGATCACTTCAAGTTTCTGACCGAACTGGAAGGCTTGAGTTTTCCAGAAGCCGTGGAGCGCGTGGCCGATATGGCGGGGGTGCCCATGCCTGCGCGCGATCCTGAAATGGAAAAGCGTGAGGCTGAGCGCGCAACGCTTTATGACGTCATGGAACTGGCGGCGCAGTTTTTCGAGGCGCAGCTACAGAGTACTGCCGGTGCCAAGGCGCGCGCCTATCTGCGCGACCGTGGCCTTTCCAGCGCGACGCAGCAGGCGTTCCGCATGGGCTATGCGCCGGAATCGCGCAATGCCCTGAAAGAGTTTCTGGCGGGCAAGGGCGTATCGCGCGAGCAGATCGAGGCTTGCGGCCTCGTGGTGCATGGCGAGGGCATTGCCGTTTCCTATGACCGCTTCCGCGACCGCGTGATGTTCCCCATCGAGGATTTGCGCGGACGCATCATCGCATTCGGCGGCCGCGCACTTTCTGCCGATGCGCCTGCCAAATATCTGAACTCGCCGGAAACCGAACTCTTCCACAAGGGGCGGGTGCTTTATAACGGTCTGCGCGCACGCAAGGCCTGCCAGCCACAAAATGGCGAACCGGCCAAGCCGATCATCGCCGTCGAAGGCTATATGGATGTGATCGCGCTGGCGCAGGCGGGTTTCCACCACGTCGTGGCGCCGCTCGGTACGGCGCTGACCGAAGAACAGCTCGAACTTCTCTGGCGCATCAGCCCGGAACCGGTGCTTTGCTTCGATGGTGACGGTGCGGGGCTTCGCGCTGCCTATCGCGCCGCCGATCTTGGTCTGCCGACCTTGCAGCCGGGCAAGTCGCTGCGCTTTGCGCTGTTGCCGGAAGGACAGGACCCGGACGATCTGGTCAAGGCGGAAGGTCCGGCGGCGTTTCAGGCCGTGCTGCGTGACGCCAAGCCGCTGGTCGACATGATCTGGACCCGCGAAACCGTGGGCGGCGTGTTCGACACGCCGGAAAAGCGCGCCGAACTGGAAGCGCGTTTGCGCGAGATCACCAGCCGCATCGCCAATGAGGATATTCGCCGCCATTACGGTCAGGATATGCGCGAACGCGCCCAGGCATTCTTCGGGCAGGGGCGGCAGCAGGGCGGCCAGCGCAATGGGTCGTTCAACCGCCGCAACGACAATGGGCGCGGACGTGGCGCCCCTGGCATGGGCGGCGGCGGGCGATTGACGATCTCCGACAGCCTTGTTCGTTCCACGCTGGTCAAAGGCGGGCGTCCCGGTGCGGGCACCCATGCGCCGCTGCGGGAAACGGCAATCGTACTCACGCTGATGAACCATCCGCGCCTGATCGAAGAAGATTTCGAAACGATTGCCGGGCTTGATCTGGCGCATGATGCGTTGAAGACGCTGCATCTGGCCATGCTCGACGTTCTGGCCTCCGACCATGTGGACGATGGTCTGGCCATGCGTCACGCG
Organism: Ochrobactrum sp. SSR; assembly: GCF_030067775.1. Taxonomy (NCBI): domain Bacteria; kingdom Pseudomonadati; phylum Pseudomonadota; class Alphaproteobacteria; order Hyphomicrobiales; family Brucellaceae; genus Ochrobactrum; species Ochrobactrum sp. SSR. Next base: position 202,757 of record NZ_CP125969.1, read on the forward strand.
CTGGTCGGCGCCGGGCATCGCGATCTGATCGAAACGCTGGAACAGGCGGTGAAGGGCGCAAGGCTCTGGACCGCATCCGCGCTTGCGGCGGAAGACGATGCGCGGGAAGCTTTGCGGCAGGCGCTTCACTTGCATCAGCGCGCCCGCACACTACATAAGGAGCTGCGAGCCGTGGAGGCCGCACTGGAAACCGATGAGACGGGCGAACTTTATGCGCGCCTCATCGATATACAAAATCAGATTTTAAAGGCAGATGCGACCGAAGCCCTGATCGACGGTTTCGGTCTGTCGTCCGGACGCTCTCCCGGCGGTTTTTGATTCGGATTGCCCGAATCACTTTATGGGAAAGTACCGGGAATACGGGGTTGCGGACGGCCAATAGCGCTCTAATTAGAGCATTTCCAGCAAAAGTGCGTAGCGGTTTTGCGTAGGATAATGCGTAAAAACAAAAAGATAGAGCGGTTTCACGATTCCGTTTTAACCGGAACAGTTCTAGCCCGCGGATGGGCCGCGACAACAAATGATTCGCTTTTTGAGGGCGAATCAGGTGAGTCGCTCTTGACGAATGGCGTAAATGACGGAATCACGACAGTTCGAACAAGGATAGAACGGATACCGATGATGTTCCGATACCTCTGCTCCGTGGGAAGCGGGATGCGGAACAAGGGCAAAAAACCGTTGCGATGACGTGATGTCACCGGCTCTGCCCACAGAAAATCGATCACGATGGAGCCTGATACCGAGGGCAGGGTTAATCCGCCATTAACGGCAAATCAGCTACTCGCAGAATCAACCGGCGGCTTGCAGGCTCGCAAAACCGTTCGGACACTCTATATATCTTAAAAGCGACCGGGGTCGCCTGGAGAAGAACATATGGCAACGAAGGTTAAGGAAAACGAAGAAGCCGAAGTCGAGCGCGAAGGTGCTGCCGACGGTCCGCTTCTCGACCTTTCTGACGATGCTGTCAAGAAGATGATCAAGGTCGCGAAGAAGCGTGGCTATGTGACCATGGACGAACTGAACGCCGTTCTTCCTTCCGAGGAAGTGACGTCGGAGCAGATCGAAGATACCATGGCCATGCTTTCCGACATGGGCATCAACGTCGTTGAAGACGACGAGCAAGACAACGATCGCGAAGAAAACAACAACGACGACGACGCGGAAGAAGGCGGCGATCTGGTCGAGGCTGGCGGTACTGCCGTTGCCACCACGACGACCAAGAAAGAGCCGACGGACCGCACCGACGACCCCGTGCGCATGTATTTGCGCGAAATGGGTTCGGTGGAGCTTCTGTCGCGCGAAGGCGAAATCGCCATCGCAAAGCGCATCGAAGCCGGTCGCGAAACGATGATTGCCGGGCTGTGCGAAAGCCCGCTGACTTTCCAGGCCATCATCATCTGGCGCGATCAGTTGAATGAATCCAACATTCTCCTGCGCGAAATCATCGATCTCGAAACCACCTATGCCGGTCCGGAAGCCAAGCAGGCGCCGGTGATCGAGCGTGTGGAAGAAGAACGTCCGCGCGACGACAAGCCCGCGCGCCGTTCGCGTGACGACGACGACATCACCAATGTCGGCGGCGACATGCCAGCGGAAGAGGAAGAAGAGGACGAAGACGAAGCCAACCTGTCGCTGGCGGCCATGGAAGCCGAACTGCGCCCACAGGTCATGGAAACGCTCGACCTCATCGCCGATACCTACAAGAAGCTGCGCAAGCTGCAGGACCAGCAGGTTGAAGGCCGTCTGGCCGCGACCGGCGAACTCTCCTCCAGCCAGGAGCGCCGCTACAAGGAACTGAAAGACGAGCTGATCACCGCCGTGAAGTCGCTCTCTCTCAATCAGAATCGTATCGAACAGCTCGTCGAACAGCTCTACGATATCAATAAGCGTCTGGTTCAGAACGAAGGCAAGCTTCTGCGTCTGGCTGAATCCTTCGGCGTGCGTCGCGATGAGTTCTTGAAGGAATATCAGGGCCACGAACTCGACCCGAACTGGGTTGAGCGCGTCGGTCTGCTATCGGCTCGCGGCTGGAAGGATTTTGCCGCCAAGGAAGTGGGTACGATTGCCCGTCTGCGCAGCGAAATTCAGAACCTCGCCACTGAAACCGCGATTTCGATCGGCGAATTCCGCCGCATCGTCAATCAGGTACAGAAGGGCGAACGCGAAGCCAGCATCGCCAAGAAGGAAATGGTCGAGGCCAATCTGCGTCTCGTGATTTCCATTGCCAAGAAGTACACGAACCGTGGCCTTCAGTTCCTCGATCTCATTCAGGAAGGCAATATCGGCCTGATGAAAGCGGTCGACAAGTTCGAATACCGTCGCGGTTACAAGTTCTCGACCTATGCGACCTGGTGGATTCGTCAGGCAATCACCCGTTCGATTGCCGATCAGGCGCGCACCATCCGTATTCCGGTGCACATGATCGAAACGATCAACAAGATCGTCCGCACGTCGCGCCAGATGCTGCACGAAATCGGTCGTGAGCCGACGCCGGAAGAACTGGCCGAAAAGCTTGCCATGCCGCTCGAAAAAGTGCGCAAGGTGCTGAAGATCGCCAAGGAGCCGATCTCTCTCGAAACGCCAGTCGGCGACGAGGAAGATTCACATCTGGGTGATTTCATCGAGGACAAGAACGCACTGCTGCCGATCGACGCCGCCATTCAGGCGAACCTGCGCGATACGACGACCCGTGTTCTCGCTTCGCTGACGCCGCGTGAAGAACGCGTTCTGCGTATGCGGTTCGGTATCGGTATGAACACCGACCACACGCTCGAAGAAGTCGGCCAGCAGTTCTCGGTTACCCGTGAACGTATCCGTCAGATCGAAGCGAAGGCGCTACGCAAGCTCAAGCATCCGAGCCGTTCGCGCAAGCTGCGTTCGTTCCTCGATTCTTAAAACCGGAGGAAACCATGTCGTTCCTGAAGCGTCTGTTCGGCGGCGGTGGTGAAGCCGCTGAGAAATCAGCGGAGCCGAAAGAGGCCGGTCGTACCGAGCACAAGGATTTTCTGATCGTCGCCACGCCTTACAGCGAAGGCGGTCAGTATCAGGTGTGCGGTGTGATTTCCAAAACGATCAATGGTGAATTGAAGGAATATCGCTTCGTTCGCGCTGACCGTTGCCCCGGCATCGAGGATGCCGCCAGCATTGCGCTGAACAAGGGTCGCCAGATCGTTGACGAGCAGGGCGAGCATATCTTCCGCTGATCGTCTCGATTGCAAATGAAAGCGCCGCGCATGGGTCCATGCGCGGCGCTTTTTATTGAGTTTGCCCCGATGATCGGATCAATCTGGATGGCACACAAAGGCAACCATTTTGCGCACAATCGGCAGAAGCATCAGCAGAACCGGGAAAGCCACGATCCACGAAACCACCCATGAACTCATCCAGTTGGATGCGAGATCGGGATGGGTGAGGCCGAGGCTTTTCGCGGTTGCGATCAGCGAGACCACCAGTGTCATCAGCATCGAAAGAATGAGCGGCATGACGAAAGACGCATAATGCGCTGGCAGTTTCCTGCGACGCGGCGTGTCAGAATTTGGCATGATAGTACCTGGAATTCAGAGCGGAAAACGGAACACAACGTCAGTGCATCGGCGGCCGTTTCCGGTCGGTTGATGCGTTGCCTGACGTTAGACGCTTACGATCATGGGAATGATGCTTCTGACTTAGCCCAGGCAGGCCGGGCTTTCAATAGTCAATTAGCCGTACGCATCAGCTCCAGTCAGGGCGGCGATTTGTCCACGCTATTCCCGACATATTTCCGATATAGGCTCAGACATGACCGACAAACCATTCTGGAAAACCAAAAAGCTCAATCAGCTGACCCGCAGCGAGTGGGAAAGCCTGTGCGACGGTTGTGGCCAGTGCTGCCTGCATAAATTGCAGGACGACGACACCAACGAGATTTACTGGACGAGCGTGGCCTGCACTTTGCTCAATGCTGAAACCTGCCAGTGCCGCGATTATCCAAACCGCAGGGCCACCGTGCCGGATTGCGTATTCCTGACGCCGGAAATCGTCGATGAAGTGGACTGGTTGCCGGTGACCTGCGCTTATCGTCTCGTTGCGGAAGGCTCCGACCTTTACTGGTGGCATCCGCTGGTTTCCGGCTCGCGGGACACTGTGCATGAGGCGGGCGTTTCGGTGCGCGGCAAGGTAACCGCCTTCGATCATGACATGGAAGATGACGAGGATTATCTCGATCATATGGTCATGCCCGATTGAATGCGCATTCTTTATAACATTGCTTAAATTTAATAGAGAGCAGGCAGCACTTTTCAGTTCTCTTAATTCTTTGAATTTGAATGGGTTTTACCAGTGGTTTCCTGCCTTATCCGTCTCGCTCGTCTTAACTGAATGTCAGATGAACGGAGGCTTTTCGTTTCGTTCATCTTCCTCGTTCTAATTATCGGGTGTCTCAGGCGGAGGGCCTGACACTCAATTGGAAGAGGTTCAAAATGTCCGCTATTTCGCTCAAGTCGTTTGCCGTTACCGCTGCACTTGGTCTTGCCGCCGTCTTTTCGGCTGGCGCATCGGCGAATGCCGCGCCTGCAATGACAACACCGGCTGTCAGCACTGCCGCCCATGGCGCAGTTATCAATGTCGATTATCGCGGTCGTCCACATCATGGACGTCCGGCCTATCGCGGCCCTGCCTGCTCTGTTGAATCCGCCAAGATGAAGGCGCATCGCATGGGCATTCGCAATGCGCGCGTCGCTTATCGCGGCAAATCCGTGCAGGTGCGCGGCTTCCGCCATGGCCGTCCGAGCGGCGTTGTATTCGCCAATGCGCGCGGCTGTCCGATCATCCGCTAATGTGATGTAAAGATAAAAGAAAAGGGGCGCCTGGCGCCCTTTTTTGTTGGCCGAAACTGTCGTTATTGCTTGATCTCGTAGACGACATTGACCGAAACATTGAAGCTGTTTTCGCCAGCTGCGACCGGAACGGCATCTTCCGGAGCGGCGGCAGCCATGGTCTTGAACTGGCCGCGGGCGATTGGCATCGGCATGGGCGGACGGCCCTGTTCGGTGATTTCGATGACACGGCCGAGACCGACGCCTGCGGCATCGGCAAGCGTCTTAGCCTTGGCGGCAGCGTCGGCCACGGCGCGCTTGCGCGCTTCGTTGATGGTTGCAGCCGGATTGTCGTTGACGAAGCTCAGATCTCCGCCCTGATTGACGCCGAGTGTAATGGACTGGTCGAGTACTTCGCCGACCTTGGCAAGATCACGGACGCGCACGGTGAGGCTGTTGGTGACCGCATAGCTTGTGATGCTCGGTTCCTTGAGGCCGTTCTTGTCGTCAGGGAAAACATAGCGCGGCTGGATATTGATGCCGCCGGTCTGGAGGTCGCGCCCTTCGATGCCGGCTTTTTTCATGGCGTCGAGAACTTTGGCCATGGCTTCGTTATTGGCGGTCATCGCCTCGCGGGCCGTCTGGGCTTCGCGCAGAACGGTGAGATTGAGAATCGCCATGTCAGGTGCGGCTGTCGTGGTGCCTTCACCGGTCACGGCAATGCGCGCAGGCTGTCTCGACATCTGGTTCTCCTGGGCTGCGGCGGGCAGGGCGAGAGCGCCTGCGAGCATGATTGCCGAAAAAGAGGCTGCTATGAGCGTGGTAGCGCGGTTTTTCATGAAATCTCCTGTAGAGAATGTTGAGGCAGCTTATTGAAAGCAATCCGGGTTATCGGTTCGCTTTATCGTTGAAATCGTTTGTTTCTTAAGTTCCCTCTCATGCGCGTCGCCATGATATAAGAATGGAAATGCCCCTTTAATGCAACCGGGGGCTTCAAATCCTGACCATCGTGGCTTGCTGACGCCATCCATCGCAATCGAATATGTGCGCATTAGGGCGACTGGCAGATTTGACAGTTGTATCTTCCGTTTCTTTAGGGTACGTGCAGTGTTGCGTGGGGCCTGTAGCTCAATTGGTTAGAGCCGGCGGCTCATAACCGCTTGGTTGGGGGTTCGAGTCCCTCCGGGCCCACCATTTCCTTTAAAAGCAAAGACTTGCAGATCGGCTTTCGTGTTTCGAAAGCCGCGCGCCGACCACGTTCGTGCTGCTTCGCCCGTCATTTCCCGATCATATCCATTGTTCTGTCTGCCGGGCTGATATCGCGCTGCTGTGCCCTGTTTGAATTGCGGATTCTTATTCTCAAATTTTCAACAAATTTTTAGGTCTTTGTTAAGGAAATAGTAACGCAATGTTATAATTTTTTAACATGCGTGATTTTGCAATATTATGGAGGTTTTCGGCGATGAGGAAAAATGCAACCACCGTTGCGTTAGCACTGGCAGGGTTGGTGGCGAGTTCTCTCGTGGCTACGGCAAAGACGAATTATATCGGAGAATTTAAGGACTGGGGCGTTTATCAGAACACTGATCTGCCCGGTAACAAATGCTATGCTTTGACGGTTCCGGTTAAATTTCATCCCGTAGATGTCAGGCACGGCGATAATTTCATCATTATTTCCAAGTCGAGCGGACAGTACAGCCCGCAGCTTGTCATGGGCTATGATCTCAAGGCAGACAAAGCCGTGAATGTCATGGTGGATGGCACAGCATTTCCTTTCTTCAGTGAAGGCAATCGCGCCTGGGCGGAAAATGTCGCCGATGAAACGCGGATTATAAAGGCAATGCGTGCAGGCAAGGCGGTCAATGTGCAGGCGGTTTCAGCGCGTGGCACGCAGACGCGCTACACATTCTCGCTGATCGGCCTTTCGGCATCGCTTCAGCGCGTCGATGGCTGCTGACCGGAGCCTCAGTAAAGAAAGACCCCGCCATTGGGCGGGGCCTTGGAGTTCCATCAAAGTCCGAGGAACTTGAACGGTTCGGTTTCCTTGAACTGATCGTTGGCCATGCCGGAGAAGGTGTTGGTCTGGTCGGGCCCGAGATCGAGCTTCTTCACTTTGCCGGTTTCGGGCGAAAAATCGACCTTGTTGAGGTCGATCCAGAATGTATTCGGTGTCAGTGCGGATTCGAAGAAATAGAGCTTCCGCTTGTGGTCGGCCACGGTGCGCCAGCGGGTCGATGAAATATTCGGCTGATCGGGCGTGCTGATGCCGAACGGCACCGAGACATTTCGAATCACGCTGAACACGCTGGCGATGGTTTTCACCGGATCTTCCGTTTTCGGAATGGCATTCACGTAGAAAGAAGCCCGGGCGAAGCGGTCGGCGGCGCGGTTGGTGCCCGGCAGCATCACGGTGCCGCCGATATCCTTCCAATAGGCGTTGAGCGCCAACTGCTGGTCAAAGGTCGGTGAATTGGTCATCACCGGATATTGCTTGCCGTGGTGGATGACCTGCTTGCCGTCGATATATTCGATGATGGCGCTGTCGCCGCTGGAATCCGACATGGCCAGATGCAGCGTGGCGAGGCGATCTTCCCCCGGCACCTTGTCGGTCACGACATTGAACGGATTGTCGCTCAGCGCTTTTACCGCTTCATCGACAGTTGCGAAATTGTCGAGGACATATTGCGTCCAGGCAGCGATGCTGAGGCTTGGATGCTTTTCATCGAAGGGCGGATATTCCGATTCCACCAGCCACAGCACGCTTGCCGAAAGCCCCGCTTCATTGAGGCCGTCCGTGGTTGAAATGTCATAGCCGGAGGCGATGACGCTGCCATATTTGGATTGCCACTGCACGGAATTTGGCCCGGCTTCGCCGGAGCGTTTCATACCGCGTGGAAAAATCCAGAGATTGGTCGCCACGTCGACCTTCCAGTCCATGGAACGGGCCGTGATGATCTGGTCATTGGCACCGTGATAGACGAGGCGCGTGCATGCCTCGGCGACAGGAGCAGCAATCATGCTGCCCGCCACAAGCAATGCGGTGCATGTGGCAGCAAAAGAACGTTTCAATGTCGGCATGGAATGGCCCCTGATGTTCGTTTCAATGCGGGATCGGAACGGATCGGCGTAGAACGCCCCGAAACCGATATAGGGCGGGGGCTGGCGAAGAAAAGCGCGTTAAAAACGTTGTTATGCCTTTTTGTTTAGTGATGATCGCCCGTGTCGCCGGGCTTGCGATTGACACCCTGAAGGATGACTTCGAGAAGCCACGGTTTCTTTTCAATGACTGCGGAAAGATCGTCGGCGCGAATGCTCAAGCCGGCTTCCTTGAGCATCGTATCAGCTGCTGCGCCCGAACCGTTTGTCTTGTCCAGAGCCAGACGGTGCGCGCGGCGCAGCAGCATTTCCGCCGGTGTAAAGCCGCCATCCGCGAGGCTTTTTTCTATCCGGCGTTGGAGCTCTTCAGGAACCACCATTGTGCAATTGCCCTCATCGATCTTTGATATTGTTTGCAGCTGCCCCGCTTCAGGGAGATTCCGCCCGAGATTTTATAGATAGGCCTGTTGAAGAATTTGAGAATATGAAAAGTAAAATCGCGGGATCGCTCGCGTCCGGCGTCTTTCCGCCACATGAACAAAATTTTGCCGTTGTTTCCCTTGTTTGGCGATTTGACGCCTCTTACATAAGGCAATAGCCCATCCGGGGAACAACGTCGTGATTTTGACCGGCGTCGGGAAGGGCTCTGTCTTTAGTGAAAACAATAAAACGGTTTGCAATGGCCACCCTACGCTATTTTACATGGCCCATGATCTTCACAGTCGTGGGTCTCGCAGCTGCTGTCTGGCTCGGATACGAGATGACCGGCACTTTCGGGGGAATGGTCTCCGTTTTCATCATCTGCGCCGTGCTGAGCGTTCTTGAGATTTCGCTTTCCTTCGATAATGCCATCGTGAATGCGCGCATTCTGCGTGACATGACACCCGAATGGCAGCATCGCTTCCTGACATGGGGCATCATCATCGCCGTTTTCGGCATGCGCATCATTTTCCCGCTGGCCATCGTTGCGGTGGCCATGTGGACGGACCCGATTTCAGCGCTCAAACTCGCCATCTGGCAGCCGAATGAATATGCCCGTGTGATCGCGGAAGCCCATACCGGGATTGCTGCGTTTGGCGGCACGTTCCTGCTGATGGTCGGTATGAAATATTTCTTCGACGTCGAGAAGGATGTGCACTGGATCAAGGCCATCGAAAGCCGCATGTCGAAATTCGCGTCCGTGCAGGGCGTTGAAATCGGCGTTGCCGTCGCGCTGATCCTGTTCTTCTCCTACCAACTGGATGCTGTTCATTCGCACACATTCCTCGTTGCTGGCCTGTTTGGTCTCCTGACCTTTCTGGCAGTCGAAGGGCTGGGCGAAGTGCTGGACGCCACGCAGGAACAGATCGACATGGTCCATCGCGGTGGTCTTGGCGCTTTCATCTATCTGGAAGTGCTTGATGCAAGTTTCTCGTTTGACGGCGTCATCGGCGCTTTCGCGCTGACGACCAACCTCTTCATCATCGCGATCGGCCTTGGCATCGGCGCCTTTTATGTGCGCTCGCTCACCATCATGTTGGTGGAGCGCAAGACGCTCGGCCAATACCGCTATCTGGAACATGGCGCGTTCTATGCCATCCTCGTTCTGGCGGTAGTGATGTATGTGCAGACGCTGGTTCACATACCGGAAGTCATTACCGGCCTCATCGGTGCGGTGCTGATCGGCCTCTCCTTCATGTCGTCGCTGCGCTATAACCGGCTCAATCCGCACTGGCAGGACGACAGCGAAGAGGTCATAGGTCACTAAGCAATGACATCAATGACAAAAAGGGCGGCCTATGCCGCCTTTTTTATTGCCCTGGATGATATGGTTTGCCGGTAGCCGATTTGGCCGAATCGACAGAACCATCGAGGGGAACCCATGATCGTTACTCGCTTGAGCAAGACCGCTTTCGTGGCGGCAATCGCCTTCTTCGCAACCCTGGTCGCTTTCGGTAACATCACCGATTACGGCAGCAATTTCGCCTTCGTCCAGCATGTTCTGATGATGGATACGATCTTTCCCGATGCCACGATCAAATATCGCGCTATCGACAATCCAACCCTGCATCATGCGGGCTATATTCTGATCATCGCGGCTGAAACGCTGACCGCCATCCTGTGCTGGATCGGGGCTTTCGCCATGTTGGGGCGGCTCACGGATCGCGCGGCCAGCTTCAATCGCTCCAAGAAATGGGCCATTGCCGGGCTTTCGCTCGGCTTTCTGGTCTGGCAGGTGGGCTTCATATCGGTGGGCGGCGAGTGGTTCGGCATGTGGATGTCGCAGACGTGGAACGGCATCGAATCGGCCTTCCGCTTCTTCATCACCATCATCGCCGTGCTGATCTATGTGGTCATGCCCGATGGCGAGCTAGAGTAAATGCGCGGCTGAGGCAGGCTCATCGACCAGTTCGACGCCAGCCTGCTTCATCTTCTCCAGCATGGTGCTCATGGAGCCGTTGAGGTCGATGCCACGACAGGCATCGAGCCGCACCCGTACCTGAAAACCTTGTGCTACGGTATCAAGCGCGGAATAGGCAACGCAGAAATCGGTTGCGAGACCCGCAAGCGTCAGCGAACCGATGCCGCGCTCGCGTAAATATCCGGCAAGGCCGGTCGGTGTTTCACGATCGTTTTCGAAGAAGGCTGAATAGCTGTCGATGCCGAAACGGAAGCCTTTGCGAATGACGAGCTGTGCGCGCGTCCATTGCAGGGCAGGGTGAAATTCCGCCCCGCGCGTGCCCTGTACGCAATGATCCGGCCACAGTGTCTGCGGCCCGTAGGACATGTCCACCATATCGAAGGGCGCTTTTCCGGGATGGGTGGAGGCGAAGCTCGAATGACCGGCAGGGTGCCAGTCCTGCGTCAGAATGACGTGTTCGCTTTCCTCGATCAGTCGATTAACGGCGGGCAGAATTTCATCGCCATAAGCAACAGCCAGCGCGCCGCCGGGGCAGAAGTCATTCTGAACATCGACGACAATAAGGGCATGACCGATCATAAGCGCTCCTGCTTCATTTCGAGCTTTGTCATGGCGACTATAATCAGCCCATATCACTGAGACCAGCGAATATGCATGTTCTGGTATAACAGGGATAAGGGTGCTACGGACGGCTTCGATCAAAAACCACACAGGGACGACCATGACAGACGAAATCACGCGCGACAGCAACGGCACGCAATTGAATGACGGCGATTCCGTCACGCTCATCAAAGATCTGAAGGTCAAGGGAACCTCGACCACGCTGAAGCGCGGCACGATGGTCAAGGGCATTCGCCTGACCGGAAATCCCGCCGAAGTCGATTGCAGCACCAAACAGGTCAAGGGTTTGGTGCTGAGAACGGAGTTTCTGAAGAAAGCTTAAGCGTCGATCTCCACGCGACCACGCGGGCGACTGCAACAGGCGAGAATGTAGCCTTCCGCGATTTCATCGTCGCGAATGCCGCCATTGTGGTTCATCTCCGTCTCACCGCCGAGGCATTTCACCTTGCAGGTGCCGCAAATGCCGAATTCGCAGGCGCTCGGTATTTTCAGACCGCCATTGCGGGCGGCAAGCAGGATGGTGTCGTTTTCGGTGCATTCCACTTCGACGCCCGAAAGGCTGAACACCACGCTGGCGGCAGCCACGGCGGGCGCAGCCGGAGCCGCAGCAACTGCGGCAGGTGAGGCGGAGGCAAGTGCGCTCGGCACGGGCACCGACGAGATTTCGCTCGCGGGCTGGAAGCTCTCCTGATGATAATTGGCCATGTTGAAGCCGGATTGTTCCAGCAATCCGCGCACGCCGTTCATGAACGGCTCGGGGCCGCAGCAGAAGACCTTGCGATGCTGGAAATCCGGCGCCAGCAATTCGAGCCGCGCCCGGTCGATACGACCGTGCAGGCCCGGCCAGACATGCCGGGCGGAGGACTGCTCGACAATGAAGGCGAGCCGCATCGCATCCATACGACCGGAAAGCAGTTCCAGTTCCTTGCGGAAAATAATGTCGTCCGGTGTACGGGCGCAATTGATGAATGCTATGTCGGTTCCCGGTGCGCAGTCGAACAGCCAGCGGGTCATGGAAACCATCGGCGTGATGCCGGAACCAGCCGAGATGAACAGGTATTTTTCACTCGGATGATTGGCGAGCGAAAAGTCGCCATTCGGCCCGTAGGCCTTGATCTTCATCGGCGGGCGCAGATTGTCGAGCATCCAGCGGGTGCCGATGCTGTCCTTCTGCGCCTTGACCGTCACCGAAATATGGTAGGGCCGCGACGGCGTGGATGACAGCGTATAGGTTCTGAGCACAGGGCCAAGACCGTCCGCCCGCTCCAGCGGCAGTTCCAGCGTGACGAACTGGCCCGGCGTATAGCGGAACCAGTTGCCTTCTTCGGTCCTGAACGAGAAGGTCATCACATCCGGCGCTTCTTCGATGGCCGAAATGCATTCCAGCATTTGCAGCCTGTCGTTCCACGGCAGCATCTCGTCCAGATATTTCAGAGGCTGCATGGCCTTCTCGCTTCTCAATTCGTATTTCGGTCTATGCCGATCAGGCCACGCGGCTAAGCTTGGCCGTTTCACCGCTGAGGCGCGGCGTCATCGTATTGGTGTACCATTCGAGGAACTGCATCACGCCGCCTTCATGCTCGACCGAATAGGGGCCGGGCTGATAGGCGGGCGAGCGGATGCCGACGGCATTTTCCTCGACGATCTGCCGATCCTGATCATTGGTCTGTATCCACACATGGGTCAGTTCGTCCAGATCATAATCGACGCCTTCAACCGCATCCTTGTGCACCAGCCACTTGGTGGTGACGAGGGTTTCTTCAGCACTGATCGGCAAAACGCGGAACGATATGGCGTGGTCGGCCATCAGGTGGTTCCAGGTGGACGGATAATTGAAGAGCAGCATCGCGCCGATATTGGTGTTGCCTGCAACCTGATCGCTCAGCGGCTTCTTGACGGCGGCCTTGCCCGACATTGTATAGCTTACCGCATCGCGCAGAAGCGGAATGCGGGTGATGCGATGACGACCGTCTTCGGACATTTTGAATTCTGCCGGCAGGCCGGCGCTGGCGCAGTTCTTCCAGAGCTGGTTGATTTCCGGGTCTTCCATCACACCCTGAACGCCGGTCGCCGATGGCGCTTCGGGATAGGTGCGGCAGAGTTCCGGGTGGTTCGCGGCGCAGTGATAGCACTCGCGATTGTTTTCCCAGACCAGCTTCCAGTTGCCCTTTTCGATGATCGAGCTTTCGAAAGCGACCTTGGCGTCCTTGATATTGTGCGGCGCGAGATAGGGTTCGACCAGATTGCGGAAGGCGGTGAAATCGGGGGCTTCGTCGGCGACGCAGATATAGATATAGCCTGCGACCGTCTCGCAATGCACCTGCTTCAAACCATATTCGGCGGGCTTGAAATCCGGGCCAACCTGACGCGCGAAGAGCAAGCGTCCGTCCAGCTCATAGGTCCACTGGTGATAGGGGCAGACGAGCTTCGCCGCCGTGCCTTTCTCGGCAGAGCAGATGCGCGAGCCGCGATGACGGCAGGAATTGTGGAAGGCGCGGATACCGCCCTGCGCATCGCGCACGATGACGACCGGATAGGCGCCAACCTGCACGGTCATGTAGGAGCCGGTCTTCGGCAGCTCGCAATCATGGCCGACAAACAGCCAGTCACGATAGAAGATGTTTTCCAGATCCAGCTTGTAAAAATCCGGATCGGTGTAAAACTTCTGCTCCAGGCTGAAATTGGGGTCGCGCCCGGACAAAAGCCCCAGCATTTCCCCCAGCACTTTATTGCGAACGTCCATCATCACGACCCTTGCTTCATCTTCGTTAGGATCGGCATTTGCTGTTCTCCCAGCGACCTTGGCCTGATCCGGTGTTCCCTTAGCCTTCCAGAAGCCCGGCTTTTGCCGCTACATCAATGGCTTGTTCGTTTCCGTTTCGGATTTCGAACTGGCTTCCGTTGTCATGATTCAATCACTGAAATGTCCTAAACGCGCATTGGGATGCGACATGGATTTCGCGTAAAGACGACACGCCAAAATGTCGCTTTTGCGGCAGGCAGTCAGGACAGCAAATATGCGTGACAGCTGACATGCAAAGCATTTCCGGGATTGCCAACAGGCCGAAAAGATAGTTACCACACGAACCAGACAGAAACTGTTTCATTCCATGGGAGGCCCAGAGGTCATGAAACGCTCAGAAATCAATGATATTATCCGCGAAAGCGATGCGTTTATCCGCTCATTTGGCTATGTCATGCCGCCCTTTGCCTACTGGACTCCGGAAGAGCTGAAGCAGCGAACCGGCAGCGATGCCGCAGCCATCCGCGATGCGCGTCTGGGCTGGGACATTACGGATTACGGTCAGGGCAAGTTCAAGGACCTTGGCCTTTTCCTGTTTACGACACGCAACGGCAATGCCGATGACCTGAAGCGCGGCGGCGGCATGCTTTATGCCGAAAAGATCATGATCTCGCGCGAGAACCAGCTTTCGCCGATGCATCGCCATGTGGTGAAGGCTGAAGATATCATCAATCGCGGTGGCGGCACGCTGGTGCTGGAACTGTTCAATTCGCTGCCGGACGGCAGTGTGGATGAGCATTCCGATGTTACGGTTGCGACCGACGGTCGTCTTGTGACGCAGAAGGCGGGCGCGCATCTGAAACTGTCGCCCGGTGAAAGCGTGACGCTTCTGCCCGGCAACTGGCATGCTTTCTGGGGCGAGGGCGGCGACGTGCTGATTGGTGAAGTTTCGACCGTCAATGACGACCTCACCGATAATATTTTCCGCGAGCCGATTGGCCGCTTTTCGAATATTGAAGAAAACGAAAAGCCGCTGCATCTGCTGGTCTCTGACTACGACAAGTGGCTCTAAGCCAAACTGAAGGACTGAACATATGAAGCTGGCGATGATCGGAACGGGCTATGTGGGTCTAGTTTCGGGCGTGTGTTTTGCCGAATTCGGCTTCCACGTCACCTGCGTCGACAAGAACCCGTCGATCATCGAACGCCTTGAGGCGGGCAAGGTCACGATCTTTGAGCCGGGCCTCGATGAACTTCTGACCCGCAACATTCGTGACGAACGGCTGGATTTCAGCACCGATCTTGCGACAAGCGTGGCCGATGCCGATGTAATCTTCATCGCTGTCGGCACGCCGTCGCGGCGCGGCGACGGCGAGGCGGACCTGCAATATATCGAGGCAGCGGCGGATGAAATCGCGGCAGCGATGAAGCCCGACGCCGTTGTTGTCATCAAGTCCACAGTCGTCGTCGGCACCAATGCGCGTATCCGCGACCGTATTGCCGCAGCACGCCCCGGTGTGCCTTTCTCCATGGTTTCCAATCCGGAATTCCTGCGCGAAGGCTCGGCCATCGAGGATTTCATGCGGCCCGACCGCGTTGTGGTGGGCGTTGAGGACGAGCGCGGCAAGGCTGCGATGCAGCGTCTCTATCGCCCGCTTTATCTGCGCGAGACGCCGATGGTCGTCACCTCGCTCGAAAATGCCGAGATCATCAAGTATGCCGCCAATGCGTTTCTGGCCATGAAGGTCACCTTCATCAATCAGGTGGCGGATTTGTGCGAGAAGACCGGCGGCAATGTGCAGGAAGTCGCGCGCGCCATCGGTATGGATAACCGCATCGGCTCCAAATTCCTCCATGCGGGACCGGGCTTCGGCGGCTCATGCTTTCCGAAGGATACGCGTGCTTTTGCCGCCACCGGCAAGCGTTACGACGCGCCGCAATCGCTGATCGAGGAAGTGATCGCCATCAACGAAACGCGCAAGCAGTCGATGGCGGAGCGGATCGTTTCCGCAGCGAAGGAAAGCGGCGCTGCGACGGTTGCGGTTCTGGGCATCGCGTTCAAGCCGAATACTGACGATATCCGCGGATCTCCGGCCCTGGATATCGTGACCGCGATCCAGAAGGCAGGCATTTCGGTGCGCGCGCACGACCCCGAGGCGATGGAAGCCGCCAAGGCCGTTCTGCCGGATGTGATCTGGTGCAACTCGGCCTATGAGGCAGCGGAAGGGGCTGGCGTGGTGGCGCTTCTGACCGAATGGAACGCCTATCGGGCGCTGGATTTGAAGCGCGTCGCAAAAGCGATGGCTGGCAACGTGCTGATCGATTTGCGCAATGTCTATAAGGCGGAAGACATCGCCGATACTGGCCTCGACTACCGTTCGGTAGGGCGCCAGCTGAAAAGCTGATCTCGGGGCGAGTTATTCGCTCGCCACGATCCGCTTCTTTTCATTGGCGATAAGCCAGAGATTGCGGACATAGACCAGCAGGCCGAAACCCTGTCCAGCAATGAAAACCGGGTCTTTGCGCTGGACCGCATAGATCAGCAGCAATGCGCCGCCGAACAGCGAGAAAAACCAGAACGCCACTGGCATGACACTGCGTTTGGCTTTTTCGGAAGCCAGCCATTGCACGACGAAGCGCATGGTGAAGCAAGCCTGTGCGACGAAGCCGAGCACGATCCAGCCATCCCACTGCGCGACGAAGACTTCGTGCAGCCACTGCGACAGGCTGTTGAAAATATCAGTCATGGGTAATCTCCGTCACGCGCGGCACGACCTTGCGGCGCTTGCGCAGCCACCAGACGCCGTAAAGATCGAGTATGCCACGCAGTCCGCGATCAAGGATGCCGTAATTGGATTTGCCATGGCGGCGTTCGCGGTCAACCACATCCACATGCACGACATCGAAACCTTCGCGCAGCGCCAGCGACGGCAGATAGCGATGCCAGCCGTCGAAGAACGGCAGCTGACGGAACAGGTCGGTATGCAGCGCCTTGAGGCCGCAACCGGAGTCGCGCGTCTTGTCCTTCAGGATCGCGCCACGCAGATTATTGGCGAAGCGGGACGACATTTGCTTCAGCTTGGTATCGGTGCGCTTCAGACGCTGGCCAGCGGCAATGCCATAGCCTTCGCCCGCCTCAACCAGCGCATCGACCAGAACCGGCAGATAGGCCGGGTCGTTCTGGCCGTCGCCATCCATCGTCACCACAATCTTGCCGCGTGCGGCAAAAACACCGGAACGCACTGCAGCACTCTGGCCGGATGAACGGTCATGGCGCAGATGGCGCAGCGGCTTGCCTGCATGGATGCGCCGGGCGATGACGTCGCTGGTCGAATCCGTCGAGCCGTCATCGACGACAATCACTTCATAGGCGCGGCCCTGCATCGCGGAATCCACCTCATCCAGCAGAAAGGCGAGATTGTCCGCCTCATTGCGGCAGGGGATGACCACAGAAATTGTCGGTGTTTCCACGCAGAGTGTTCCTTCGTTCCTTGCGCTATTTTTCAAGCGCAGGCTCCATTTTCATTGTCTGGAGCCCCGATATTCGCGCAAGCCGCGCCAATTTTTGATCAGCATTAGCTTTTCCCGAAACCGGCAATGGCTTTCGGGGCCGATGCTCTAGCACTGAATACCCGGCGAAGCCAAGATGCTTCAAGAAATCGTGAGCCGAGCTCGATACAGAAGATAATAGCCGCTTTTTAACTGGACATGGTTGAAGACGGAAGGGTCTCCACCAGCCAATCCAGAAATTTCTGTGTTACGTCGTCCCGGTTGATCTCATTCAGGCTTTCATGGCGGGTGTCGGGCAGGATCGTGCAGGTGACCCGCGTGAACCCCATGCGCCGCATCCGCTCCGCCAGTCGCGCGACGGCAGTGCCTTTGGCAGTAGCGGGATCTTCGCTGCCGCCGACCAGATGAAAGGGCAGGCTGCGCGGGATGTTGCCGAAGGTGCGATCATCCGCGCCGCGTGCGGTCATGTGCACGAGATCGAGCCACAGCGATACAGTCGCATCGAAGCCGCAAAGCGGATCGGCGACATAGGCATCGACCTCCGCCGGATCGCGCGACAGCCAGTCGAAGGGCGTGCGATGGCCGGGGATGGAGCGGCCCCATGCACGAAAGGTCAGCTTCGGTAGCAGGCTGCTCGGAACATCCGACCCTTTCAGCATGCGCTCCATATAAAGAAGAGCGGCAGCGGCTTTGGCTTCAAGGCCGCCGTCGAAATTGGCATTCCAGATCGCAGCGGCATCCACCGTGTCGGCATGGTCCAGCACATAGTTCAGCGCGATCAGGCCGCCCATCGAATGGCCGAACAGCACCACCGGCAATCCGGGGTGCTCAAGATGAATGTGGCGGTTCAGCGCCAGAATATCCTCGATCGCCACATCATGGCCTTGCTTTTGTGAAAACATTCCTCTCGGTGCATGGGCGCCGATATTCACGCCGTGTCCACGGTGGTCGTGCGCATAGACATGATAGCCAGCCTGTGCCAGCGCGTCTGCGAACCGCCGATAGCGCGCGGAATGTTCCGCAAGCCCGTGGCAGATTTGAACGACCGCGCGTGGTGCGTCGGCAAGCGCGTTTCGAAACGGCAGTTGCGTCGCGTCGGACAAGGAGAGGTGATGGACGGTTTCAAACGACATTTCACCATCTGATTTTATGCCGCGCAAATAGTCAATTCCCCGGTTGGGCACGATATTAAAAGAGGCATGACAACGTTGTATGAGGGAATTTTAGGCAAAAGCTTTTTTTTGTGCAAATTCTGCTTGAAATGCGGAAAAAGCTGGGCAAATCTAGCTTCAACGGGGAAATACAGGGGCTTTGACGGTTATAAAAGGCGTCATTTAGAGAATTTCAAGCCATCATTTGCAGGCCGTCCGATGAAAGGGAGGAAACTTTCGCGGACGGTGGCCAGAGGGGAAACCGGGTGACGGAAATATCCGCGCCCGGTTTCATTCTTTTAAGCTCAATTTTTGAAGCGTGTGCTGCCGGGGGCCATGCCTCAATCGGCATATTTGTTTTGCGTGATGGCGTTTGCGTCCGCTCACTATTTGGCCTACATACGCGTCAGCAATTTCCGCGCGGCTCGGCTTCGTTTGGACCGCCCGCGCTTTCCAACCAGTGGAGACGACGCGCTTTATGGCACGCCAATTCATCTATCATATGTCCGGGCTGAACAAGGCCTACGGCGCCAAGAAGGTTATCGAAAACCTTCACCTGTCATTCTATCCCGATGCGAAGATCGGTATTCTCGGCCCCAACGGTGCCGGTAAGTCGACCATCCTCAAGATCATGGCCGGTCTCGACAAGGAATATACCGGCGAAGCCTGGCTCGCAGACGGCGCCACTTGCGGCTATCTCGCGCAGGAACCGCATCTCGACCCGGACAAGACCGTCCTCGGCAATGTGATGGAAGGTGTGGCTGCGAAGACAGCCATTCTCGACCGTTACAACGAGTTGATGATGAACTATTCTGATGAAACCGCCGACGAAGGTGCGGCGCTTCAGGATATCATCGACAGCCAGAACCTCTGGGATCTGGAAAGCCAGGTTGAAATGGCAATGGAAGCGCTGCGCTGCCCGCCAGCCGACGCCGATGTTACCAAGCTTTCGGGTGGTGAACGTCGCCGTGTTGCGCTTTGCAAGCTGCTGCTGTCGAAGCCTGACTTGCTGCTGCTCGACGAACCGACCAACCACCTTGACGCTGAAACCACCGCATGGCTGGAAAAGCATCTGCGCGAATATCAGGGCGCTGTCCTGCTCATCACGCATGATCGCTACTTCCTCGACAATGTAACCGGCTGGATTCTCGAACTCGATCGCGGTCGCGGCATTCCTTACGAAGGCAATTACTCGGCTTATCTCGAAGCCAAGGCCAAGCGTATGATTCAGGAAGGACGTGAAGAAGATTCGCGTCAGAAAGCGCTTGAGCGCGAACGCCAGTGGATTGCGGCAAGCCCGAAAGCTCGACAGGCCAAATCGAAAGCCCGTATCAAGGCTTATGATCAGCTGGTCGAAGCTGCGGAAAACCAGCGTCCGGGCGATGCCCAGATTCTGATCCCGGCAGGCGAGCGTCTCGGTCAGGTGGTTATTGAAGCGGAAGGTCTGACAAAGTCGTTTGGCGATCGCATGCTGATCGAAAACCTGACCTTCAAGCTGCCTCCCGGTGGCATTGTTGGTGTTATCGGCCCGAACGGTGCCGGTAAGTCGACGCTGTTCAAGATGATCACCGGTCAGGAAAAGCCGGATTCCGGTTCGATCCGCATCGGCGACACGGTTCATCTCGGTTACGTCGATCAGAGCCGCGATCACCTCGATCCGAACAAGAATGTCTGGGAAGAAATTTCCGGTGGCAACGACATCATCAAGCTCGGCAAGTTTGAAATGAACTCGCGCGCTTATTGCGGTGCGTTCAACTTCAAGGGTGGCGATCAGCAGGCTAAGGTCGGCAATCTGTCTGGTGGTCAGCGCAACCGCGTGCATCTTGCCAAGATGCTGCAGGCAGGCGGCAACGTTCTGCTGCTCGACGAACCGACCAACGATCTTGATACGGAAACGCTGGCAGCGCTCGAAGACGCGCTTGAAAAATACGCTGGTTGCGCCGTTATCATCTCCCACGATCGTATGTTCCTCGATCGTCTGGCAACGCATATTCTCGCTTTCGAAGGCGACAGCCATGTCGAATGGTTCGAAGGCAATTTCGAGGATTATGAAGCGGATAAGGTCCGTCGTCTCGGACCGGAAAGCGTCAACCCGAAGCGGGTGACGTATAAGCCGCTGACAAGGTAATGATTTTAAGGCCGGTGCATCGCACCGGCCTTTTCATTTGATGAAAGGAAAGACGATGAAAGACTGGTCCGCAAAACAGTATCTGAAATTCGAAGATGAACGCAGCCGCCCGGCGCGCGATCTTCTGGCGCAGATACCTCTGGCAACTCCACGCAAGGTGGTGGATATCGGCTGCGGACCCGGCAATTCAACCGAGCTTCTGGTCGAGCGCTGGCCGGACGCGCAGATTTCGGGCTTCGACACCTCGCCGGATATGATCGACAAGGCGAAGGCGCGTTTGCCGGATGTCGAGTTCTTCATCAGCAATGCCGCCAGTTTCGAGCCGGACGCCGAAACGGACGTGCTGTTTTCCAATGCCGTCTTTCAATGGCTGCCAGACCATATCGAGCAATTGCAGCGGCTTTTGTCCTTGATGCAACCCGGCGCATTTCTGGCGATCCAGATGCCCGACAATATGGGCGAGCAAACCCATATCGGGATGCGCGAGGTTGCCAAGACTGCGCCTTTTGCAGCCAAGATCGGCACGACGGGCAGGGGGCCTTTGCCGCCGGTCGCGACTTATTACGACGCTTTCGCTGGCGATGCGGCGCGGATTGATATCTGGCACACGATCTATAATCACCCGCTGGCGGGCGTGGATGCCATCGTGGAGTGGGTCAAGGGCACGGGTCTCAGGCCATTCCTCGACCCGCTGGATGCGGACGAGCAGGCGGCCTATCTTGCAGCCTATAGGGAGCGCATCACCCCGCACTATCCGACGACTCGCGACGGCAAGGTGCTGCTTCGATTCCCGCGTATTTTCATGCTCGTCCAGAAGCGATAATCATGCCGAAACCGGCCACTACACGGGGATGTGATTGACGCTCGCCGGGGCAGCGGTCGGGCGCATTTATAATTTTTCCAATTATTTCAAAGAACTGCGACGGATGATGGCAGGTGGATCGCCATCGTCCGCCTTGCTATTGGTTACAAGTCAATAGATTGCATGCAAATGATTTTGCTCCTATGGTCTGATCGCATTCTGGAACCGATGCTAATTTAGTAAGTTAGCAGGCATCCTTATAACGCTGCGCTTCATCCAAAATTTTCGCTGTCGTTCGATGTGGGTAACAGAATCCGCTTTTGGGAGTTTTCAACATGAGCAATGCAAATACGCATGTCGATGCCAATGGCGAGTTCGAAGCGGCGCATGACGCCCACGATACACGCCGTCGCGTCTATGCGATTGTGGCCAGCGCCTCGGGCAATCTGGTCGAATGGTATGATTTCTATGTTTATTCGTTTGGTGCGCTTTACTTCGCGTCGCAGTTTTTCCCGGCCGAGGATCAGACCAGCCAGCTTTTGAATGCAGCTGCGATTTTCGCGGCCGGCTTTCTGATGCGCCCGATTGGCGGCTGGTTGTTCGGTCGTATCGCCGACAAGCTGGGTCGCCGCACATCGATGCTGATTTCCGTCACCATGATGTGCTTCGGCTCGTTTGCCATCGCCATCCTGCCGACCTATGCATCGATTGGCGTGCTGGCGCCGGTGCTGTTGCTGATCGTGCGTCTGTTGCAGGGCCTTTCGGTCGGTGGCGAATATGGCACCACGGCAACCTATATGAGTGAAGTTGCGCTTGCAGGCCGTCGCGGCTTCTTCTCGTCGTTTCAATATGTCACGCTGATCGGTGGCCAGCTTCTGGCCGTGCTGGTGATCGTGCTTCTCCAGTTCTTGCTGACGTCTGAACAGCTTCACGCCTGGGGCTGGCGCATCCCGTTTGCAATTGGTGGTCTCGCGGCCATCGTGGCGCTCTTTTTGCGCCGCACGCTGCATGAAACGACCACGGAAGAAACCCGCAACAGCAAGGCTGCCGGCAGCTTCGCCACCATCTGGAAGCATCATCGCAAGGCGTTTCTGGTTGTTGTCGGCTTCACGGCAGGCGGTTCGCTCGCCTTCTATACGTTCACAACCTATATGCAGAAATATCTGGTCAATACGGCCGGCATGAGCAAGGAAACCGCCAGCGAAACCATGACCTTCGTGCTGCTGGCCTATATGCTCATGCAGCCGCTATTCGGCGCCTTGTCCGACAAGCTCGGCCGCAAGACCATGATGATCGGCTTTGGCGGCATCTCGATCTTGACCACGATCCCGTTGATGACATTGATTGGCTCGGTGCAGAGCTCGACCATGGCTTTCATCTATATCGTGATCGCGCTGGCCGTGGTGAGCATGTACACCTCCATCAGCGGCATCGTGAAAGCCGAGCTTTTCCCGGCGGAAGTGCGCGCCCTTGGCGTCGGTTTTTCCTACGCCATCGCCAATGCGATCTTTGGCGGCACGGCGGAATATGTCGCGCTGTGGTTCAAACAGCAGGGCATGGAAAGCGGCTTCTTCTGGTACGTGACCATCATGATGGTCATCGTGTTTGCGGTCAGCATCTTCATGCCGAACCCGCGTAAGCACGGTTATCTGCAGGGGCATGGGTCCGTCGATTAAACGGGCCGAGGTTCTCTAGGATCAAGACGCCGCCTCCGGGCGGCGTTTTTACATCTCCACGGCTTCGTCGTCTTCCGGCGACAGAAGCCGTGTCGCGCGCCATTCCGTCAGCTTTGAGTTGATCGCGTCTAGCACAAAGAAGCGCGCGGAATCCTTGTCATATCCGTCATCGCGCAGCGTATCATAATCCGTATGGGCGTGGCGCACATGCGCCACGGTGGCAAGCCAGACCGCCGTGGACGGCGGCAGCGTCTTCATATGCGGGGCGAGAGCCGCCGCTCTGATCGGTTCCGAATCCGAATAGGGAACTGCCGGAAGCAGCAATGTGAGCGATTTGGCGATTGCCTTTTGACGCGTTGTGCCCGCACGCATGGCGCTTTCCTTTCCCGCACTCGCTGTGAACGAATCCCCAGTTCCCTTTCATTCTGCCATGAAAAGCACTTGCATAGGAATGCCTTTCCATATAAACATATCTTTATATGTTTTTGAGCGCAGCCAAGGTTGTGCCGCAACGGAAGAGCTGAGGACATGGCCGGTTTGCAATTGCAACTCGATCAGATGGTGGATGTGTTGAAGGCGGTGGCAGAGCCAAGCCGTCTGCGCATTCTGGCGCTTCTGGCGCGGGGCGACCTGACAGTTTCCGATCTGACGACAATTCTCGGCCAGTCGCAGCCGCGTGTATCGCGCCATCTCAAGCTGTTGGGCGAAGCCGATCTCATCGACCGCTATCAGGAAGGGGCATGGGCCTATTTCCGGCTGGCGGATAATGCGATCAGCGGCGATCTGGCACGTGGTTTGCTGGCGCGGCTCGACCGCTCTGATGCGCTGGTCGAGCGCGATCAGGAGCGGCTTTCGCAGGTCAAATCCAGCCGTCAGGAAAAAGCCGCGGCCTATTTCAGCGCCAATGCTGGCAGCTGGGGCGAAATCCGCAAGCTGCATGTTTCCGAGAATGCGGTCGAAACCGCCCTCAAGAAGATCGTCGGTGAAAAGCCGTTTCAGGCCATGCTCGATGTCGGGACCGGCACCGGGCGCCTGCTGGAGCTTTTCGCGCCGCTTTATGCGCGCGGTCTCGGCATCGATATCAATCGCGACATGCTGGCGGTGGCACGGGCCAATCTCGATCTTGCCGCCATCGGCAATGCTCAGGTGCGCCAAGGCGATGTTTATGCCCTGCCGGTCGAACGCGAAAGCTTCGATCTGGTGACGATCCATCAGGTGCTGCACTTTCTGGACGATCCGCTTTCGGCAATCCGTGAAGGCGCGCGTGCGCTGCGCCCGGACGGTCGCTTGCTGATTGTCGATTTTGCGCCGCATACGCTCGAATTCCTGCGCGAAGACCACGCGCATTTGCGCCTTGGCTTCAGCGACGAGCAGATGCTGAGCTGGATGAAGGAAGCGGGCCTTGAGCCTGAAAAGACGCTGGAATTAAGCCCGAAAGGCGCAAGCGGCGATGAGGGGCTGACCGTCAAGCTTTGGCTTGCACGTGATCCGCGTCTTCTCATTGCCGCTCCGGCAACGAATGAATCAAGCATGACGGAGACAGTGTGATGGGTTTTTATGGTCTTTCCCGCCGACCGGATGTCGGCCAGACCACCCGGGTATCGTTCGAATTCTTTCCGCCCAAATCGGAAGAAATGGAACAGCGCCTTTGGGAAACGGTCACACGGCTGGCACCGCTGCAACCGGAATTCGTCTCCGTGACCTATGGCGCGGGCGGTTCCACGCGTGAGCGTACGATACGGACGGTGGCGCGAATCCTGAAAGAAACCGACATCAAACCTGCGGCGCATCTGACCTGTGTGGATGCAACACGTGAGGAAGTCGACCGCGTGGTGCGCGAGTTCGCCGATCTTGGCGTGAACCGCTTCGTGGCCCTGCGCGGTGATCCGGCAGCGGGGATTGGTGAAAAATATGTGCCGACAACCGGTGGTTATCTGAACGGTGCCGATCTGGTCGGCGGCCTGCGTCAGATTGCGGATTTCGACATTTCGGTTTCCGCCTATCCGGAAAAGCATCCGGAAAGCCCGGATTTCGCGACCGATATCGACATGCTGAAGCGCAAGGTCGATGCTGGCGCCACCCGCGCCATCACGCAGTTCTTCTTCGAGAACGATCTTTATGAGCGTTATGTCGAGCGCGTGCGCCGGGCGGGGATTTATATCCCGATCGTTCCGGGTGTTCTGCCGGTGCATAATTTCAAGCAGGTCAAGAATTTCTGCGCCCGTTCCGCGACGCATATTCCGGCCTGGCTGGCAGAGCGTTTCGACGGGCTGGAAAACGACCCGCAGACGCATCAGCTCGTGGCTGCGGCCATCGCCGCCGAACAGGTGATGGATCTGATCGAGCGCGGTGTGCAGGACTTCCATTTCTATACGATGAACCGCGCCGATCTGCCCTATGCGATCTGCCATATGATTGGCATTCGCCCGAAGACGGAAGCGGTGCTGGAGCCTGCCTGAAAATAAAGAAAGCCCGCCGAAATGGCGGGCTTTCTGTTTCTTGCGAGACCGGTCTATCCTCGAAACCCGTGTCGCCGTAATGGTCTGATGCGTCTGCTTTACGGTATGACGCCTGCTATCAACGCTGCAACAAATGCAAATGCTGCACAGATCATGAGGACATTCAAAGATCGTGTCAGTCCCATCGGTCTGTCTCCTTCATATGCGCCAGACAAGCGTCCGGTGCGCGCTGGTAGAGACTGGAATCTAAGCGCAAAAAGCCGAGAACAAAAGAAGATTTCGTGCTGCAACCTGGCGTGATTGCGAAAAAAACCTTCTGTTTACCACCTAAGTTATTGAAATTTTTAACCTGAAAAATCTGTTCACATTTCATGAAAAAGACACAGAACTGACAGGATTTACAGGGAAATAGCCACAATTCCCACAATCCGCTCCTACAATGCGCCTATGCGAAATCCCGCTTTTTATCAGCGGATCAAAGCCAGATAGGCGGAGAGTGTTACCACCGAAATTACCGTCGAATAGAGAATGACGTTGGAGGTGATGGCCGCCTCGCGCCGGTAATGTTCGGCGAGCATGAAAGGGCCGGTGCCTGTCGGCAAGGCGGCGAGAAGGGCGGCACTTTCCGCCATCAGCGGCGGCAATCCGAAGACATACACCGCGAGCAGCCATGTGGTGAGCGGCTGGACGATCAGCTTGATCGACACGAGGAATGCAATGGCGTTGACGCTTTCGCGTTCGACCTTGCGCGATTGCGCGAGGAACAGGCCAAGCGCCACGAGCGCGCAGGGCGATGCTGCGCCGCCGAGCATTTTCAGGAAAGTTTCGGCAGGGGCAGGGATCGTCAGCCCGAGGAAAGAGAAAATCGCGCCAAGCGCCGGAGCAAAAAGCAGCGGATTGCGGATAAGCGAGCGGACGACTTTCCAGACGAGATGAAACGGCTTCTTCTCGGTTTGCAGGCCGATCTCGATCAGCACGATTGCAAAGGCGAAAGTCACGCAAACGGTGATGATGATGGAAATGGTGGTTGCGGCCAGAACGCCGGAACCGAAAGCGATCATCGACAGCGGAATGCCCATATAGCCGGTATTGGGATAGGCGGCATTGAGGCCGTCCAGCGCGGTGTCGGCAAGCGGCAGCTTTCCGCGCAGCCGCACCAGAAAGGGCAGGACGAAGGCGACGGCGCTGCTCAAGAGGAAGACGGCGATGAAGCCCGGTTGCCAGAGTTCGCTGCCATGGGTGTTGGCCATAATGTCGAACAGCAGCGCAGGCAGCGCCAGATAAACCACGAAGCGGTTCAGCTCTGCTATGGCGTGCGGTCCCAGTATTTTCAGCTTGAACGCCCCCCAGCCGGAAAAAATCAGCGCAAATACGGGCAGGACGACGATCAGGGTGGTGAGCATGAGGCAGGCATTCGCAGTCAGGGTGTCGGAAAGGAAAAGGCGCGGGGATTAGCCCGCGCCTTCATTGTGTGACTCAGAGCTTGTCCAGCAGCTCCTGGGTTGGCCAGGAATCGGCCGGCATGCCAAGCCGCATCTGTTCGGCGCGCACGGCATCGCGGGTCAGGAGACCGTAAACGCCGTCGATCTTCGCGCCCATATCATAGCCGCGCGCCTGAAGCTTGGTTTGCAGCTCCTTCATCTGATCCTGCGTCAGACCCGGAATTGGATTGCCGGGATCGAATGCAGGTGCACCCGCGAGGCGGGTCGCAAAATAGGCTGCGGTTGTGGCGTAGACGATGGATTTGTTCCATTCGACGAAGACGTCGAAATTCGCATAGGACAGGAAGGCCGGGCCCTTGCGGCCCAGCGGCAGCAGCAGCGAAGCATCGCCGTCATCCGGCCCAAGCGGACCCTTCAGGCCGGTCACTCCCTGCGCGGCCCACCAGGAGTGCGGCTTGCGGTTGGTGCGGATGGCTTCTTCCCAAGGCAAATCCTTGGTGATGCGCACTTCTTCCAGCCACGGCTGGCCGCGTTTCCAGCCAAGTTCCGAAATCATGCGACCGGCGGTCATCATGGCGTCGGGAACGCTGTTCTTCAGATCGACCTTGCCGTCACCGTCGCCATCGACGCCGCGCTCCAGATAATCCTTGGGCAGAAGCTGCATCATGCCGATTTCGCCAGCCCATGCGCCGGTCGTGCTCGCATCGACAACGCCCGTGTCGAACAGCTTGAGCAGCGCGATCAACTGCGGACGGAAAAGGTCCGGGCGGCGACAGTCGTAGGAAAGGGTAACAAGCGCATTCAGCGTGTCGAAATCGCCCTGAATCGCGCCGTAGTCGGTTTCAAGGCCCCAGAAGGCAGCGAGAACGGGACCCGGCACGCCATAGGTGTCTTCGACTTTCTTGAAGACATCGGCATATTTAACCAGATTTTCCTGGCCTTTTTTCAGGCGCGCTTCGGAGATGAGGCGCTTGGAAAATTCGGTGAAGGTCAGGTTGAAGACGGTCTGCTTGCGATCCCGGTCGAGCACCTTCTGTTCAAGCGAGGCCTTGTGCAGCTCGCTGATGCCCTTGTCGCCGACGCCAGCTTCACGCGCTTCCTTGGCCAGATTTTCGACCCACTGGCCGAGATCGGTTTCGCATTCGGGCTTGGGCAT
Source organism: Ochrobactrum sp. SSR (assembly GCF_030067775.1). NCBI lineage: Bacteria > Pseudomonadati > Pseudomonadota > Alphaproteobacteria > Hyphomicrobiales > Brucellaceae > Ochrobactrum > Ochrobactrum sp. SSR. Next base: position 230,735 of record NZ_CP125969.1, read on the forward strand.
GTTCACGGCAGTTTCAGCCGGAGCCGCAGGTGCCGGAGACGCACTTGCGGTCTGCGCATGCGACACAGCGGTCGAAGCGAGCAGGGCGGCTGTCATGATGGAAGCAACAAACTTCATCGGTAACTCACACTATTTTGCAGGGCACAGGCTTGCCCTTCCGGGAATTGTTAAAGCTATTGCCCCAACAAGACCCGGAAATGAAGCAAAACTTGGTGCGATCAGCCAAACAGGCCCGTCTTAACGGCCCTTGTTGCTTTCCAGCCACTTTTTCCATGTGGCTGCGTCGCCCGCGAAGACATTGATATCCGCGTCGCCCTTGATGCCCGGAATGCTGCCCGTGCCGGTATATTGCCAGAAAGTCCACGGATGCGGGCCGTATTTTTCGTCCGGGTGGCCCGCGACCGAACGCAGCCAGAACGGATAGTCTGGAAGCTGGCGCAGGTCGTTATCGTCGAAGAAATCGACGGTCGTGTAGATGATCGGACGCTTGCCGTAATGCTTTTCGAGCGCTGAAAGGAAGATGCGCATTTCCTTGCGCACAACCGCTGCATTGGGCCGCAATTTGCAGGTCGGCGATTGCGGGTTCCATTCCATGTCGAGAACGGGCGGCAGTGCGGACGGATCGCGCGGTACGTTCTGGATGTACCAGCGTGCCTGTTCGATGGCCGGGCGGCAGAAATAATAGAAATGATAGGCGCTGCGTGGAATGCCTGCCTGACGCGTGCCGTTCCAGTGCTCGGCAAAGCGGTCATCGAGCCGGTCGCCGCCTTCCGTCGCCTTGATGAAGGCAAAGGAAATGCCGCTGGCGCGGACCGCGCTCCAGTCCACACTGGTCTGATATTTCGAAACGTCAGTGCCGTGGATCGGATAGTGCCAGGGCGTCTTGCCGGTCCAGTCATGCGGATCGCGGTCGCCGAAGCGCGGCGCCTTCACCGAACCCGATGGAGGTGGGATGCGGGCGACCGTACCGTTCTTTTTCACATCGGAAAAATCGTAATCCACTGTCGTACAGGCCGAAAGCAGAAAAACGCCCATGCAGGAGGCAAAGCAGGGGCCAAGAAAATTGCGGCTGGCCAGACGGCTCATGAGACGTTTCATGCAGGGTTTCCGGTGTCGCGAATCAGTCCCTACAACGGTTACGCGATCCGCACCCGGTCGTCACCAGCCTGTGGCGTTGTTGCTCCTAATTTTATGCAAAAGCCCGGATGACGGCGATCCACGCAAAGCCGTGATAAAGCACGCGGCGTTCCACTGTGAGGCCGCGTTCGGCAGCAAGCCGTTCGCACACGGCGAACATGTCCTGACGCGGCGTGACATGAAACCAGTCGAGCCATTTATAGAGCCCGCGCTTGAACCATCGGGGCAGGCGGCTTTGATCGCCGAAATCGACGATATGCAACTCGCCTTGTGGTGCCAGATGGCGAATGCTCTCGCGGATGACCGATTGCCATTGCGGGATCATCGATATGGCATAGGAAATGAAGATACGGTCGAAGCCTGTTTGATGGAAAAGCTGTTCGGGATCGAACTGCGCCGCATCGGCGCGTTCCAGCCGGGTGCGGCTTTCGATGCCCGCACGTTTGGCGGCACTGCGGGCCGTATCCAGCATTTCTGCTGAAATATCGATGCCATAGAGTTTTGCATCAGGGTAGTGTTCGGCCGTCTTGACGAGGTTGCGGCCCGTGCCGCAACCGATTTCCAGAACGCTGCCGCCTTCCGGCACATTGAGCGTCGCGATCATCTGGTCGCGGCCCAGCAGGTAATATTTGCGGGTCGCATCATAAAAGTGGCGCTGGCGGCGATAGACCCGGTCCATCAGCCGCGCATGACTTGCGCCCTGACTGTTGCCCTGCCTGCCTTCAGTATTTTGCAGCATGTCACGCGTCCTTCAGGACGTAAAGGTGAAAGCCGCCATAAATCGACGAGCGGTCGCGGTCATGCAATGCGCGGGATTCGTCTTCGCGGTATTCCCAGTGGTCGAGAATTTCCGGCGCGACGCGACCGGGCAGCAGGCTCGGCTCGGCGGCAGTGCGGAAAATCACGCGAGCGCCCGGTGCGGCAGTGCGTGTGATTTCGCTCCAGACGGCATTCAGCTGGCTGTCGTTCATCCAGTCTTGCGCGTCGAGAAGGATATAGCGATCCACCGATGCGGCGGGTTTGGCGGCCAGAAAGTCGGTGTAATTGGCGTTCTGCACCGTCATGCGGTCGGCGCGGGCGCGGACTGTTTCGAAATTGGCGCGCGACAGATAAGGCGGCAGCGGGCCGGTTTCTTCGTTGCCGCTATAGCCGCGTCCGAAAGCCTGCCAGGCAAAGTAGTTTTCCGTCAGCGGAAAGCCGCAGGCGAGCTTTTCAAGGCGGCTGCGCAGCACCTCGGCCATATTGCCGTTTCCGGCGGTGGCCAGCGCATCATATTGCTGGGGCGGAATGCCAAGACCGAACAGCGAGGATTTTCGTGCGGTTGCCCAGCGCACCATGCGTTTTTCCAACAAGGGCGCAAGTGCGGTGTCGAAGAAGCTGCGCTGTTCTTCCATGGTGCGCGATTTGAGAATATCGCGCGGATCAATGCCATAGAGCCGCGCCACGCGATGGCCCATGCCGATGAATACGCCGAGCAGGCCGTGACGGTAAAGATCGCGCCAGAAGATCGAAATGCGCTGGCGACCGTTCCACTTGCGCTTTTCCCAGTAAGCGCGGCTTTCGGCATCAAGATGCGGACGCACGAAGCGCTTATAGGCAGCCAGATTGGTCTTGTCGTCAGCTTTGCCATAGAAGCGGTAAAAGGCGCTGTAATCTGGCAGGTTCTTGAGCGCGGCCAGCTTCAGCCGGTTGAAGGCGACATGAGCCTCGTTGAGATCAACGGCCTCGACGCGGGCGGGATCGGCGGTGAGATAGGAAAGCGCGTTACAGCCGCCAGACGCGATAGTGACGATGCGATGACCGGGCTGAATGGCGAGGGCCGCCATGTCCACATCCGGATCTTCCCAGATTTGCGGATAGACCAGCCCCTTAAAGAGCCAGGCAAACAACCGTTCCGAAAAACCCGCGCGGGAAAGCGCATGGTTCTGAGTTACTGCACGCTTCAGAATAGTACCGTCGGCTGATTGGTCGGCCATGAATTCCCCTTTGGGACGAATCCCGTGCTTGGTTTCAAAAAAGTTAAACACTGGGCATGACATCGCTGTGACATAGGGGATTGACGGATTAATGATCGCTTCTGACTGGGAAATGCGGGATTAAGTGTCTGCAATATTGGCGTTTTATTACGGACAGTAAGACTAATTGAGAGAACCTTTCCTTTGGTCTGCCGTTTTCTTCTGTGACGGTGGGTATCGACAGGAGTTCTGTGCCTGATCCAACCGCAAAAGTGCCCGACCGGTAAGAAGCCGGATGGACACGAAGAAAGCTATGAAAAGAGCAGAGGGGTGTCTGCGCAAACTGCGCCATGCTCAACAGGGATAAGCTCGGATCGAGCAACCCACGCTAGGAAGGAGAGCCAAAATGAAGAAGTTTCTGATTACATCTGTTGCCGCTGTATCGCTTCTGGGCCTTGCCGCCTGCAACGACAAGAAGGATGACGGCGCAAGCAACGCTCCGGCACCGGCCCCGACGACGCCGGCCGCACCTTCGAACAATGATACGAACACCACGCCTGCAACACCGGCTCCGGCAAATCCGGGCACGGGTACGGGCGGTACCGGTACTGCGCCTGCTAATTAAGCCCGGGTGCTATTTTGTATCAATAAAGCGCGGGCAAGTTACGGCTGGTGAGCTGTCATAGACCCGTGTGGTAAACGTCATACGAATGGCGATCCGGGAAACTGGATCGCCATTTGTCCCAGAAGGAAGTGTAATGCATGAACGATCCCGCGGCATTTTACGGGAAAGACGGCGCGCAAGCGATTTCCGTGTTTAAACGCAGGCTATCTTCGGTTATGGCTTTGGTCATGAACCGTAACACCCTGTTTTTCGTTGCCGCCATTGTTCTGGTTGCGCTTGCTGCTTGCGGCAAGGGCAACGAGGAAAAGGCTGCCGCTCCGGCGCAGGACGGCGCTGCTGTTTCCCAGCCTGCCGCACCAGCGGAAGGCGCATCGGAAAAAGAGGGGCCAGATCTGGTCAAGGCACTGCGCGAGAACGCCGGTGTGACCACGCCCGAGGAACAGGCGGCTGCCATCGAACGCGCCCGCACCAATGCCGAATCCGCCGCAAAGGCTGTCGGGCAAAATGCCGAGCAGGCCCAAGCCGCCGGAGAAGCTGCTGCCGCGACGGCACAACGCTCCTTCAATGAACGCCAGAACGCCGTTCAATCCAATTAATTGGGAACGGCGTTCTCCTTTTTTGGTTTACACCATAACAGTTCAGGGCATTTCTTATCACAGACCGGTGATAAGCGCATATAAATCATTGTTTTTTCGACTTCGCTTCATGCAGGCGGTTTCCAGCCGCGACGGAATTTTGTAGAAAAGCCCCATGTCGATTTGGGTTCGCATCGGTGAGTTTGTGGCGTCAGTGACGTCGAACGCCATTACAGGCGTTATCGAGGCTGTGCGCACCGTTTTTGAAGGCGATGCCGATACGCGCAGGCGGGTGGCCTTCTCGATTGCCATGATCGCGCTCTCCGCAAAAATGGCGAAGGCCGACGGCGTGGTCACGCAGGACGAGATACGCGCTTTCCAGGATATTTTTGCGGTGCCGCAGGAAGAAACCGCGCATGTCGCCCGGCTTTACGATCTGGCCAAGCAGGATGTGGCGGGTTTCGAAAGCTATGCGCGCCAGCTGGCCGGACTTTGTCAGGAAGGCCAGACCGAGTGCCATCTACTGGAAGATATTCTCGACGGACTGTTTCATATCGCCAAGGCGGATGGCTATGTCCATGAAAAGGAATTGGCATTTCTAACCGAAGTCGCCGGTATTTTCGGCTTTGACGAGGTTGCCTTCGACCGCATCGCGATCCGGCATGTGCAGCGTGGCGAGGGCGATCCTTATGCCATTCTGGGTCTTGAACGCGGGGTGTCGTTCGATACTGCGCGCAGCCGCTACCGTTCGCTGGTCAAGCAGCACCATCCCGACCGGCTGGTTGCCGAAGGTTTGCCGCTCGAATTTATTGCTATTGCCAATGCGCGCCTTGCTGCCATAAACGCGGCTTGGGCGAGCATAGAAAAGCATTTGGAGGCTGCGTGATGCAGACGTCGAGCGAGGCAACCGGATTTCAGGATGAGGAATTGGCGGAACTGGCGCTGGAAAAGCCCGATTTTCCCGATGCCACGCTCGATCCTTCGCCCAATTTCGGTCCGCGCCGCGACGGCAAGACGCCGGTTTTTCTGATCCAGCATTACACCGGCCTTGCGACCGCGCAGGAGGCGATCGACATTCTGAAATCGCCCGAAATGCAGGTCTCGGCTCACTATCTCGTTCTAGAGGACGGGAAGGTGTTGCAGATGGTTTCGGAAAAGGCCCGCGCCTGGCATGCGGGCAAGAGCTTCTGGAAGGGCGAGACCGACATCAATTCGGCATCTATCGGCATCGAAATCGTCAATCCAGGCGTTCTGCAAGACTATCCGCCGTTTAAGGATGCGCAGATCGAGGCGGTGATCCGTCTCAGCCGCGATATTTGTGCACGCCACGCCATCGCGCCGGAAAACGTGCTGGCGCATTCGGACATCGCACCGGCGCGCAAGACCGATCCCGGCCAGAGCTTTCCGTGGAAACGTCTGCATGAGGCGGGTGTCGGGCATTATGTGGAGCCGACGCCGATCCGCGGCGGACGGTTTTTGGCGCGGGGCGAACAGGGGCAGCCGGTGGAGGCTTTGCAGTCGATGCTGGCGCTCTACGGCTATGGAATTGAGATCACCGGTATCTTCGATGAAGCCACGGAAATCGTGGTTAAGGCATTTCAGCGTCACTTTCGGCCACAAAATGTAGACGGTGTTGCCGATGTTTCTACCATAGATACCCTCTACAGGCTGATTTTTTCCCTGCAAAATGTTACCGCCTGATCAAGCAGTATCCATCGGGCGTCTTTCGCAATTTAATTAGAATTTCGTTCAAAATTTCAAAAATTTAGCCGAATCGCCTTTTAGACCTCGCTTAAGTGACGGGGCGTCGACTCACGTCCGATTGAGTCGGTTTTGTTACAACCTGTAAGACGATTTTACTTTTGCAACCAATCTTCGGCTGCATTTCCCCTTCAGATCATCGATCAATCCCAGCGGAAATGGGCCTCGAGAGCTCATACCGGACGGGACCCGAATAAACGGATCGTCTCCCCCCAAGACGGGCGGTCCCCCATAAGAAACGTTCCAAGACGGTAGGTTATGAAAGTAAAATTTGTTATTGTTAGCGCCCTTGTTGGCGCGATGAGTTCGTTTGGCCTGAATCCGGCGCTTAGCGCCCCTGCAAGTGAACCAACCAACCTCGCAGCACTTCTCAAGGCGCGTCAGCAGAACAAAGTTGCTGAGGCCGACAAGGCGAAGCCTTCGGTCAAAAAGGCGTCCGTCATCACCAACCGCGCAGCCCCCGCAGGCAAGGGTTCGCGTTCCGGTTCGTCCAAGTCCGGTGGTGCCAGCCGTTCGGTCAAGAGCGGCAGCGGCTACTCACAGATCATCAACCGCTACGCTTCCACTTATGGCGTGCCGTCCTCGCTCGCTCATGCGGTCGTGCGTCACGAAAGCAATTTCCAGCCGAATGTGCGCGGTGCTGCAGGCGAAATCGGCCTGATGCAGATCAAGCTCTCGACGGCGCGCGCCATGGGCTATTCCGGCTCGGCCAAGGGGCTTTATGAGCCTGCCACGAACATCCAGTACGGCATGAAATACCTCGCCATGGCCCAGAAGCTTGGCGGCGGCAGCACCTGCGGCACGATCCTGAAATACAATGCCGGTCATGGTGCAAAGCGCATGAACCCGATCTCTGCGAAATATTGCAGCTCGGTGAAGGCATATATGGCCGGACTTTAAGCATCGCTTTTGGAGTTCGCTCCAGAATTTGCGTCGGCGGTTGCGTAGAGTTTCAAGCCGTTTGATGTGAACGAAAAGCCGGTAGCGGTTTTGCTACCGGCTTTTTTGTTGCTTTTTCGGGCAGAAGCGAATTTATACGCGGTGTCAGTCGGTCGGGCAGCCGCGCTTGTCATATGCCGAAAGGCGGCAGGTGAGGAAAGTCCGGGCTCCAGGGAAACACGGTGCCGGGTAACGCCCGGCGGGGGTGACCCCAGGGATAGTGCCACAGAAAGTAAACCGCCTCGTCTTCCGTATCGTTGTGCAGAAGCTGCAACGACAGGGATGACGAGGTAAGGGTGAAAGGGTGGGGTAAGAGCCCACCGCGTCTGCAGCAATGCAGACGGCACGGTAAACCCCACCGGGAGCAAAACCGAATAGGGACGGCGCGCCGGTTCGCAAGGACCGGCAATCGGTTTCCGGATCAGTCGTCCGGGTGGGTTGCAAGAGGCGGGTGGCAACATCCGTCCCAGATGAATGGCTGCCACGTCGGGCGAAAGCCCGGCCATACAGAACCCGGCTTACAGACCGGCTGACACTTCTTCGATAGCGAAAAAGCCCGGCTTTGAGCCGGGCTTTTTGCTTGTGCGCAGTTGCTTGGGAGGCGTTGCGCGGATCCTTCATTTTAACGCGCATCTTTTCCGAAAACCGTTTCACATTTTTCGGGATGCGCTGGATTAATCAGATCGGTACGCCGGTGAAGAAGTCATAGATGAGCTTCAGGTTCAAAACGACGATGATAACGGCAGTGATGGCAGCCAGAAGCGTGACCCAGCGCGGCGCGACCAGCGAGCCCATCTTCTTCTTTTCCGCCGTGAACATGACCAGCGGAATGACCGCGAAGGGCAATTGCAGGCTGAGTACAACTTGCGACAGGATCAGGAGTTCCGTCGTGCCCTGCGAACCGTACATGATCGTCACGACGGCGGCGGGCACAATGGCCACAAAGCGGGTGATGGCGCGGCGCAGCCACGGCTTCAACCGGATACGGATAAAGCCTTCCATGACGATCTGCCCCGCCATGGTGGCGGTGATGGTCGAATTCAGGCCGCAGCACAGAAGCGCGATGGCAAAAAGCGTGGGGGCAAGCGATGATCCGAGCAGCGGGTTGAGCAGGGCATGCGCCTTGTCCAGATCTTCCACGCCGGTATTGCCGGTCGCGTTGAAGCTGGCTGCGGCGAGGATCAGGATCGATGCGTTGACCAGCAGGGCGAATGTCAGCGCGATGGTGGAATCAAGCGTCGAATAGCGGATGGCTTCGCGCTTTTCAGCGGTCGTATGCCCATAGTCGCGGGTCTGCACGATGCCCGAATGCAGATAGAGATTATGCGGCATGACCGTCGCACCGATAATGCCGAGCGCTATATAAAGCATGTCCGGGTTGCGGATGATCTCGACCGTTGGCGCAAATCCGAGAATGACCTCGTTCCATTTCGGCTGCGCCATCAGGATCTGGATCAGGAAACAGAGCGCGATGACGGCCAGAAGCGTCATGATGAGCGCCTCGACGCGGCGGAAACCCTTATTTTGCAGATAGAGCACCAAAAGCACGTCGGCGGCGGTGATAATGACACCGAGTTCGAGCGGAATGCCGAACAGAAGATTGAGGCCTATGGCCGTACCGATAACTTCGGCAAGATCGGTGGCGCAGATCGCCAGTTCCGCCAGCAGCCAGAGCGGCCAGGCGAGAAAACGGGGATAGGCATCGCGGCAGGCCTGCGCCAAATCGCGGCCAGTCGCGATTGCGAGCCGTGTGCAGAGCGCCTGCAACAAAACGGCCATCAGGTTGGACAGCAGCACGACCGACAGCAGCGCATAGCCGAAGCGGGAACCACCGGCGAGCGAGGTCGCCCAGTTGCCGGGGTCCATATAGCCGACGGCGACCAGATAGCCAGGGCCGACAAAGGCCATGGCCCTGCGAAAGCGCGACCCGGAGCGGTTGACCGCCACGGAGCGATGAACATCGGACATTGAAGCTTCGCCGCGATCCCGCCGCCAGCCTTCAAAAGTGACGTCATGACCTTCGGAGGGGCCCGCTCCATGGGGTGTCATGCTAAATACCTTTATTACCAATATGCACTTGCAAACTATTTGCATTTAATAATGGCAGACGGGTGACGCGTCAATAGGGGGAGGAGGGAGGGCAGTAGGGCAGTAGGGGAATAGGGGGATAGGGGGATAGGGGAATAGGGGAATAGGGGAATAGGGGAATAGGGTAGGAACTCGTAGCCCCGAAAAAAACGCTTGCGCTGAAGAAGCGCCCGCGATCCTCTTCCCTTACTCCCTTACTCCCTTACTCCCTTACTCCCTTACTCCCTTACTCCCTTACTCCCTTACTCCCTTACTCCCCTCAATATTCCTGTGCGCTCATGTAAAGGATAACGCTTCATTAAGCTTAATATCCGATAACTGACGAACGAATCCGTCATGGCGACAAATGGTCGGAATCCGCAGACAGAAAACAGGATAGCGGGGGCAACTCCCGGGAAAGGAACGGAATGATGGCGAGCCTCGGCGGAGACAAATCTCAAGCCGAAGGGGCTGAAGTCCGTCACGTTCCGGTGTTGATCTCCGAGGTGATTGACGCTCTCAAGCCCAAGCCCGGCGAAGTCATCGTCGACGGCACCTTTGGGGCAGGCGGCTACACCCGTCGCATATTGGACGAGGGCGCCGAAGTGATCGCGATCGACCGCGATCCGACGGCCATCGAAGCCGGACGCGCCATCGAAAAGCAGTTTCCAGGGCGTCTGCATCTGGTGGAAAGCCGGTTTTCGGCACTGGATTCAGCCGTTGCGCAAGTGAAGGGAGCAGGCAGCAAAGTGGATGGCGTTGTGCTCGATATCGGTGTTTCGTCGATGCAGATCGATGAAGCCGAGCGCGGCTTCTCCTTCCAGAAGGACGGGCCGCTCGACATGCGCATGTCCAGCAAAGGTCCCAGCGCTGCCGATGTTGTTAATCGCCTGAAGATGGGCGATCTGGCGCGCATTTTCAATTTCCTCGGTGAGGAGCGTCATGCAGGGCGCATCGCGCGGATGATCGAGAAGCGCCGCGAGGCGCAGCCGTTCACCCGCACGCTTGATCTCGCCAATGCGATTGAAACGCTGGTCGGTCGTAATCCCAAAGTGCCTATCCATCCTGCGACGCGCGTGTTTCAGGCATTGCGCATCTACGTGAATGATGAGTTGGGTGAACTGGCCCGCGCATTGCTGGCAGCCGAACAGGTTTTAAAGCCCGGCGGTCGGCTGGTGGTGGTGACGTTCCATTCGCTCGAAGACCGCATGGTGAAGCGCTATTTCGCGGATCGTGCAGGCGGCAGTGCGGGTTCGCGGCATATGCCCGAAACCCATGTGCGCCATCCAAGTTTCACGCCCGCCGTTAAGGGCGCTGTCGGGCCGACGCCGGAAGAAGAAGCCCGCAATCCACGTGCGCGCTCGGCGAAGCTGCGCGCAGGAGTGCGGACTGATAATCCGTCGCTTGAAGATGATCTTTCGCTGTTCGGGCTTCCCAAACTGCCTGAAACGCATGAACTAAGCCGGAGTTGAACGAGTGCTGCGTACTTTCGATCTCATCATGATTGCGGCGATGTTGGTGGCAGCGGCTGTCACCTACACCATCAAGTATGACGCGGAAAAGCAGATCGCGGTCATTGCCAAGCTGACGCGTCAGATCAATTCCGAGCGCGACACGATCACGCTGCTGCGCGCCGACTGGGCGCTCATGACCCAGCCGGGCCGTCTGCAAAGCCTGACGGGCGTTTATGAAAAAGAACTGAACCTGCAGCCCATCGTGGCCGAGCAGCTCATTTTGAGCGCCGGTGACATTCCGGAGCGTCCGTTGGACGACATTCAGAAAATCATCTCCGGCACCGATGAACTGGTGGCAAGCGGCGTCCTCGAACAGGACAAGATCACGACCGGCAGCGTCAAGAAGAGCGGGGCAAAGCACTGATCATGCGGCTGAAACTCGGTCTTTCAAAAAAGAAAAAGCAGGATATGATGGACGGCATGGAGCCGGTCGGCGATGAAAAGCTGGCTGGCAACATGGCTTTTGTCGGGTCGCGTAAAAAGCACGGCAATCGTGCGCGCAACCGTTTGTGGATGGCGATTGCCTGCTTCGTCGGCATTTATGGCGTGATAGGCGGCAAGCTCGTCTATTTCGGCATGATTGGCGGTGAGGACGAAGATGCTTCCGGTCCAGCCGTGCAGCAGCTTGCCTCGCGCCCGGATATTCTGGATCGCAACGGCGAAATTCTCGCGACCGATATCAACACCGCTTCGCTCTACGCCGAACCGCGCAAGATCGTCGATCCCGACGAAACCATCGAAATGCTCTCCACGGTGCTACCCGATCTCGATTGGGAGGCGACCTATAAGCGCCTCAAGAGCGGCGCGGGCTTTGTCTGGGTCAAGCGCGGCCTGACGCCGAAGCAGCAGAGCCAGATCATGGCGCTGGGCGTTCCGGGCATCGGTTTCCGCACCGAAAAGCGCCGCTTCTATCCGGGCGGTCCTACCGCATCCCACATTCTCGGTCTGGTCAATGTCGATAATCAGGGCATTGCCGGTATGGAAAAATATATCGACAGCCAGGGCCTGACCGATCTCCGTCTTGCCGGTCTTGCGACCGGTCAGTCGCTGGAGCCGGTGCGTCTGTCCATCGATATTCGCGTGCAGCACATCATGCGCGACGTTCTGGTCAAGGCCATGGAGCGCTATCGCGCCATTGCTGCCGGCGCCGTTGTTCTCAACATCAAGACCGGCGAAGTGATCGCCATGGCCTCGGTGCCGGATTTCGATCCGAACAACCCGGTCAATGCGCTCGACAAGGATCGCCTCAACCGCATGTCGGCGGGCACCTATGAAATGGGCTCGACTATCAAGACCTTCACGACGGCGATGGCGCTCGATTCCGGCAAGTTCACCTTGCAGTCGAAGCTCGATGCGACGCGTCCGCTGGTGTTCGGTCGCCAGACCATCCGCGACTTCCACGGCAAGGGCCGCTGGCTGACGCTGCCGGAAGTCTTCATCTATTCGTCGAACATCGGTTCCGGTCGCGAAGCCGATGCCGTCGGCATCGAAGGCCACCGCGCCTTCCTCAAGAAGATGGGTCTTCTTGACCGCATGCAGACGGAATTGCCGGAAGTGGCGCGTCCCGTTGAGCCGCGCGTCTGGAAGAAGGTCCATTCGATGACCATCTCGTTCGGTCACGGCATGATGACGACCCCGTTGCAGACTGCGGTGGGTGCGGCAGCGTTGATGAACGGTGGCAAGCTGTTCAACCCGACCTTCCTGATGCGTTCTCAGGCTGAGACCGTCGCGCTGGGAGAGAAGCAGGTCGTTCATCCACAAGTTTCTGCTGATATGCGTTATCTCTACCGCCTCAATGCCACGGCGCCGGGCGGTTCGGGCAAGCGCGCAGCCGTTCCGGGCTATCGTGTCGGTGGAAAGACGGGTACGGCTGAAAAGGTGGTTCACGGTCGCTATTCGAAGGATTCGCGCTTTAACGCCTTCCTTGCCGCGTTTCCGATCGAAGATCCGGCCTATGTGGTGCTGACCATCATCGACGAGCCGAAGCCGGAACAGGGCAAATTCGGCGCGACCGCGGGCTTCAATGCTGCGCCGATGGTCTATGAAATCATCAGTCGCTCGGCATCCTTCCTCGGGGTCAAACCGAACTTCGAACTGGATGCGCTACCGGCAACTGTTAGCAATGTAAGCGGCGGGCCTGATTTAAAACAGGAATTGCCGCCAGCAATGGTTTCCAACGAATACGACTGATTCGTGTGGTGCAGCTTCAGGCCGCGAGGCCACTTTGGGTACGACGCAACGGAATTTGGATTTGATTGCCATGAAACTGAAGGAAATCGCTCTTTTTAAGGAACTGGCCTCCGGCAATGACGGTGAGGTTGAAATCACGGGCGTTACCTCGGATTCCCGCAAGGTCGAACGCGGTTTTCTCTTTGCCGCGCTGAAAGGCGTGAAGGCGGATGGAGCGGCATTCGCTGCGGATGCGATCAAACGCGGCGCTGCCGCCGTCATCGCCGCCAAGGATGCAACCATCGCCGATGCGGGCGTGCCAGTCTTGCATGTAGACGATCCGCGTCATGCGCTGGCCACCGCTGCGGCGCAGTTCTATGGCAAGCAGCCTGAAATCATGGTTGCCGTTACGGGCACGAGCGGCAAAACCTCCGTTGCTTCCTTCACGCGTCAGATATGGGCCTATGCAGGCTTCCCCGCTGCAAACATCGGCACGACAGGCGTGTTTTCGCCGACCCGCAGCGACTATAATTCGCTGACGACGCCCGATCCGGTGGAGTTGCAGCGCGTTCTGACCGAACTTGCCGATGAAGGCGTGACCCATGCCGCGATGGAAGCTTCTTCGCACGGGCTGGACCAGCGCCGTCTCGACGGCGTGAAACTCGCCGCTGGCGCCTTTACCAATCTTGGCCGCGACCATATGGATTATCACGCGACCATCGAAGAATATCTCGGCGCGAAAATGCGCCTGTTCGATACGCTGCTGCCGAAGGGTGCGCCTGCGATCATCTTTTCGGACGATCATTTCTCGCAACAGGCCATCGATGCGGCGACCGCTGCCGGTTGTGACGTGAAGACCGTCGGCCGCAAGGGCAGTTTCATCAATCTGAAGCGCGTCGAGCATGAGCGATTCCGCCAGCATGTGGAAGTGCGCATCGGCGACGAAATCTTTGAAATCGAGCTGCCGCTGGCCGGTGATTTCCAGGTGGCGAATGCGCTGGTCGCAGCCGGTCTCGCTATGGTTACGGGCGTGCCCGCTGCCGCCGCCATGCGCGCTCTGGAACGCCTGAAGGGCGCGCCGGGCCGTCTCGATCTGGTGGGTGCAACGGAAGACGGCGCACCGGCCTATGTCGATTATGCGCATAAGCCGGAAGCGCTTGAAAATGTTCTGACTTCGGTTCGCCCATTCACCACGGGCCGCGTGATTGTCGTGTTCGGTTGCGGCGGTGACCGTGACAAGGGCAAGCGCCCGATCATGGGCGAAATCGCCTCGCGTCTTGCCGATGTGGTGATCGTCACGGACGACAATCCGCGTTCGGAAGTGCCGGCGCAGATTCGCTCCGAGATCATGGCCGCGGCAACCGGAGCGACCGAAATCGGCGATCGCCGCGAAGCGATCTTCACGGCTGTGTCCATGATGATGCCGGGCGACACGCTGGTGGTTGCGGGCAAGGGACATGAGGAAGGCCAGATCGTTGGCAACATCACCTTGCCGTTCTCCGATCATGCGGAAGTCGCAGCCGCACTGGCTGCCCGTCTTGAGGAGCGTCAGGGATGAAAGACTGGCTGTGGTCATCGGCTGATATGGTTGAGGCCATGGGAGGCAGGCCCTTCGGCAAGCTCCCTAAAGGCATCACCGGCATTTCCATCGACAGCCGCACGCTGAAGCCCGGCGAGGCTTTTTTGCCATCAAGGGCGACCTGTTCGACGGCCACGACTTTGCCACGGCGGCAATGGCGGCTGGCGCAGGTCTTCTGGTGGTGGCTGAGCATCGCCTGCCTGCTTTCGGCAATCTGAAAGTGCCGATGATCGTCGTGGAAGACGTGCTTGAAGCGCTGACCAAGCTGGGCATTGCATCGCGTGCGCGCTCGAAGGCCCAGATCATCGCGGTGACGGGTTCGGTCGGCAAGACGACGACCAAGGAAGCGCTGCGCCATGTCCTGTCCGGCGTTGGCAAGGTTCATGCCTCGGTCGCATCCTTCAACAATCATTGGGGCGTGCCGCTGACGCTCGCTCGCATGCCAGCCGATACCGATTACGGTGTGTTCGAAATCGGCATGAACCATCATGACGAAATTCGTCCGCTGGTGAAGATGGTGCGCCCGCATGTGGCGCTGATCACGCTGATCGCGCCCGCGCATCTTGGCCATTTCGCCAATCTGGAAGAAATCGCGGTCGCCAAGGCCGAGATTTTCGAAGGCATCGTACCGGGCGGCTATGCGCTGCTCAACCGTGACGACAAGCGTTTCAAGCAGTTGGAAGAACTGGCGGAGAAAGCTGGCGTCGAGCATATTTCAACCTTTGGCGAAAATGCGCGCGCCGATTATCGCCTGCGCGAAGTCAAGCTGCACCCGACATGCTCCTGCATGACGGTGAAGATCGGCAATCACGAAGCCGTCGTGAAGGTCAGCATACCGGGCCGTCATATCGTGCAGAACATGCTGGCCGTCCTTGGCGCTTGCGATCTCGTCGGCGCCGATCTCGCCAAGGTGACGATGGCGATGGCGACCCTTTCAGCAGAAGGCGGGCGCGGCGCACAGCATGTGCTGCAACATCCCGATGGCGGCACATTCACGCTGATCGACGAAAGTTATAATGCCAATCCGACCTCCATGCGTGCGGCGCTGGCATTGCTCCAGTCGTCCAAGCCGGAAGGTCCTAAGGGACGGCGCATCGCCGTTCTCGGCGACATGCTGGAACTCGGTCGTCAGTCGGGCAAGCTGCATGCCGACCTCGCACGTCCGATCGTGGATGCCGAAGTCAGTTCACTTTTTATCGGTGGCCCTGAAATGTCGGTGCTTAAAAACGCCTTGCCGGTTGAAATTCACACCGAATACAGGCAGAGCACCGATGAATTACTGCCGCTGGTGATAAAGGCGGTCCGTCCCGGCGATGTCGTCATGGTGAAATCGTCCAAGGGAATCGGCTTCTCCAAAATCGTCAAGGCTTTCACTGCCCAGTTTCCGCCGGTCGAGCCGGCGGAATAGGCGATGGTCGAGGGAATTTTCTCCACATGCTGATGCTTCTCACCTTCTTCGCTGAACACATGACACCGCTCAACGTGTTCCGCTACATCACCTTCCGCACTGGCGGCGCGATGATTACCTCGGCGCTGATCGTGTTCCTGTTCGGCCCGACGATCATCAACTCGTTGCGCGTGCGTCAGGGGAAGGGGCAGCCGATCCGCGCCGACGGCCCGCAGACCCATTTCAAGAAAGCCGGTACGCCCACCATGGGCGGTCTGATGATCATGACCGGCATTCTCATTTCGTGCATGTTGTGGGCCAATCTCTCCAGCGTCTATGTCTGGGTGGTGCTGCTGGTCACCGTGGGCTTCGGTGCCATCGGTTTCTATGACGACTATCTCAAGGTGACGAAGCAGTCCGACAAGGGCTTTTCCGGCAAGGCGCGTCTGGGCATCGAGTTCCTGATCGCAGCGATTGCCGCTTTCGTCATCATGCGCGCAGGGCAGGAGCCTTTCTCCTCCTCGCTGACCTTCCCATTCGCCAAGCAGTTCGTTATCAATCTGAGTTGGTTCTTCATTCCCTTCGCCGCCTTCGTGATGGTCGGCGCGGGCAATGCCGTGAACCTGACCGACGGTCTCGACGGTCTGGCCATCGTGCCGGTCATGGTTGCTGCAGCTTCCTTCGGCTTCATCGCCTATCTTTCCGGTAATGCGATCTTCGCAGATTATCTGCAAATCCATTTCGTGCCGGGCACGGGTGAACTTGCCGTGGTCTTAGGCGCGGTGATCGGTGCAGGCCTTGGCTTCCTGTGGTTCAATGCGCCGCCTGCCGCTATCTTCATGGGCGACACGGGTTCGCTGGCGCTGGGCGGCATGCTCGGCACCGTGGCCGTTGCGACCAAGCATGAAATCGTGCTCGCCATCATCGGCGGACTGTTCGTGATGGAAGCGCTGTCGGTGATCATTCAGGTTGGCTCTTTCAAGCTGACCGGGAAGCGCGTCTTCCTCATGGCGCCGATCCACCACCATTTCGAAAAGAAGGGCTGGACCGAAAGCCAGGTCGTGATCCGGTTCTGGATCATCGCCATCATTCTCGCAATGATCGGCCTTTCCACCCTCAAGCTCAGATAGTCACAAGACCAGTATCGACAGGCAAGAAGAATGATCCCGATCACCGCCCTTAAAGACAAGACCGTCGCCCTCTTCGGATTGGGCGGGTCGGGCATCGCCACAGCCAAGGCCATCGTGGCCGGAGGGGCGAAGATCATTGCCTGGGACGATAATCCCGACAGTGTCGCGCGCGCGCAAGGCACAGGCATTGCAACCGGCGATCTGAGGCAGGCGGACTGGTCGCAGTTCGCCGCCTTTGTGCTTTCGCCGGGTGTTCCGCTGACCCATCCGAAGCCCCATTGGACGGTCGATCTTGCTCATGCCGCAGGCGTCGAAATTATCGGCGATGTGGAGCTTTTCGTGCGCGAGCGCAATCATATCGCACCCGATTGCCCGTTCATCGCCATTACCGGCACCAACGGCAAATCGACCACCACCGCGCTGATCGCCCATATTATCAAGGCGTCGGGCCGCGACATGCAACTCGGCGGCAATATCGGCACGGCAATCCTCACGCTGGACTCGCCAGCGGCCAACCGTTTCTATGTGGTTGAATGCTCGTCCTACCAGATCGATCTGTCACCCTCGCTGAATCCGACTGCCGGAATTTTGCTGAACCTGACGCCGGATCACCTCGACCGTCACGGCACGATGGAAAACTATGCGGCCATCAAGGCGCGGCTGGTTGCGGCCAGCGGCACCGCGATTATCGGCGTTGATGATCTTTACTGCACGGCGATTGCTGAAAATCTGGCGGCGAACGGCGTCAATGTTGCGCGGATTTCCAAGGAAAAGCACCTCGACAACGGCTATTTCGCTGATGGTCCGACCTTGATTCATGCCACCGATGGCAAGGATGAGGAACTGGCCTCGCTCGCCGGGGTCGGTTCGCTGCGCGGCGCGCATAATGCGCAGAACGCGCTCGCAGCCGTGGCGGCCTGCCTCGCTGTCGGCCTGTCGCTCGATGAAATTCGCGCCGGTCTGAAAAGCTTTCCGGGTCTGGCGCACCGCATGGAGCAGGTGGGGCGGCGCGGCAAGGTGCTGTTCGTCAATGATTCCAAGGCGACCAATGCCGATGCGACCGCACCGGCGCTGTCGTCCTTTTCGCAGAACATCTACTGGATCGCTGGTGGTGTGCCGAAAGCGGGCGGTATCGAGTCGCTCGGCGGGTTTTTCCCGCGCATCGCCAAGGCCTATCTGATTGGCGAAGCGGCTGCGCAGTTTGCTGCGACGCTGGGCGACAGCGTGCCGTTCGAAATTTCCGATACGCTGGCCGTGGCCGTCGATCATGCCGCGCGCGATGCGGGCAATGATGCAGCCGCAGAGCCGGTGGTGCTGCTTTCGCCAGCCTGCGCCAGCTTCGATCAGTTCCAGAATTTTGAAAAACGCGGCGATGCCTTCCGCAGCGCCGTATTGGCCCTTCCCGGTATCATGCCAATTGGAGGAGAAAGCTGATGGTAAGCCGTGTCGATCGCGGTCCTGTCGCCAACTGGTGGTGGACAATAGACCGCTTCTTTCTCGTAGCCTGTCTTGCCCTGATGGGGCTTGGTATTCTTCTGTCCTTTGCGGCAAGCCCGGCTGTGGCTTCGCGCATTGGTCTCGACAGTTTTCATTTCGTCGAGCGTCAGACCATCTTCATGATCCCCGCGGTTATCGTCATGGTGGGCGTGTCGTTCTTTTCGCCACGGCAGATTAGGCGTTTCGCACTGATCCTGCTCGCTATTTCCATGGTGCTGATGGTTGCGGCGCTCTTCTTCGGTATCGAAGTCAAGGGTGCGCGCCGCTGGGTCAATCTGGCGGGTATTTCCATCCAGCCATCCGAATTCATGAAGCCCGCTTTCGTGGTCGTCTGCGCATGGCTCTTCTCCGAGCGCGAACGTGGCGGCGACATGCCGGGCTATTTCCTCGCCATGATGCTGTTCTGCACGGTTGCCGGTCTTCTGGTGTTGCAGCCCGATCTGGGCCAGACCATGCTGACCACCGGCACATGGGGCGCGATGTTCTTCCTCGCCGGACTGCCGATGTTCTGGATTCTGGTTCTGGGCGGGCTTGCGGTTTGCGGCGGCTTTAGCGCTTATTTCGTGTTCGACCACGTGGCCGGTCGTATCAACCGCTTCATGACGGGCGAGGGCGATACGTTCCAGGTCGATGCCGGACGCGAAGCCATTCTGCGCGGCGGCTGGTTCGGGCAGGGGCCGGGTGAAGGCACCGTTAAGCGCATCATTCCCGACAGCCACACCGACTTCATCTTCTCCGTGGCTGCGGAAGAATATGGCATCATCCTGTGCATGATCATCATGCTGCTATTTGCCTTCATCGTGGTGCGTGGGCTTTCCATTGCGCTCAAGGAACGCGATGCGTTTACGCGTCTTGCCGTGTCTGGCATCGTGATCCTGTTCGGCTTCCAGTCGATCATCAACATGGCGGTGAACCTGCACCTGATGCCCGCAAAAGGCATGACGCTGCCGTTCATTTCCTATGGCGGCTCGTCGCTGGTGGCGATTGCCATCACCATGGGCATTTTGCTGGCGCTCACCCGTCGCCGCCCGGAAGCGCGCATGACGCACACGGTTGGGCATATCGGGTCAAATCGGGGCGAACGCATTCCGGCGCTGTGAGGGATTGATGGCTAAAGGTGTTATCGTATTGGCCGCCGGGGGAACGGGCGGCCATCTTTTTCCGGCGGAAGCGCTGGCGCATGAATTGAAGTCTCGCGGCTGGGATGTACATCTGGCGACCGATGCCCGGGCGCAGCGTTTTGCAGGCGCTTTCGATGAAAGCCATGTGCATGTGATCCGTTCTGCGACCATTGCGGGCCGCAATCCGATTGCGCTGCTCAAAACATTCTGGTCGCTGTGGCAGGGCAATCTCGATTCACGCAAATTGTTCCGCCGCTTGAAGCCGCAGCTTGTCGCTGGTTTCGGCGGTTACCCGACCTTGCCGCCGCTTTATGCGGCCAGCAATATGCATATTCCGACGCTGGTGCATGAACAGAACGCCGTGATGGGCCGCGCCAACAAAGGCCTTGCGGGGCGCGTCAAGGCGATTGCAGGCGGGTTTCTGCCGGAAACAGGCGGTGCCTTTGCCGACAAAACGGTCACGACCGGCAATCCGGTGCGCCCGCCTGTGTTGGCGGTAGCCGCCACGCCTTACAAGCAAGCCAAGCCGGACGAGCGGTTTCGTCTTTTGGTTTTCGGCGGCAGTCAGGGTGCGCAGTTCTTCTCAAACGCGATACCGGCTGCTGTTGCTCTTCTGCCCGAGAAGGAACGCGCGCGACTTCTGATCACCCAGCAGGCGCGCAAGGAAGACGAAGCTTCCGTGCGTGAGGCCTACAAGAAGCTTGGTATTCCTGCCGATGTGGCTCCGTTCTTCAACGATATGCCCGCTCGCATGGCGGATGCGCATTTCGTGATTTCACGTTCCGGCGCATCGACGGTTTCGGAAATCACCGTGATCGGTCGTCCGGCCATATTGGTGCCGTTCCCGCATGCGCTGGATCATGATCAGGCGGCCAACGCCGCGGCCCTTGCAAATGCCGGCGGCGGCGAGGTCGTGCGACAGGCCGATCTTTCACCGGAACGCCTCGCGCAAATCCTGCAAGCGGCGATGAATGAGCCTGAAAGGCTCGAAAATCAGGCAAAAGCTGCGAAAAGCGTTGGCAAGCCGGATGCTGCGCGGTTGCTTGCCGATCTGGCAGAGGCTATTGCAACTGGCAAATCAGTTCACGAATTCAAAGAAGGAACTCGGCCATGAAAATGCCGCTGAATATCGGGCTCGTCCATTTCATCGGAATCGGCGGCATCGGCATGAGTGGCATCGCCGAGGTGCTGCATAATCTCGGTTACAAGGTTCAGGGCTCGGACCAGTCGGACAGCGCCAATGTGCAGCGTCTGCGCGACAAGGGCATCGAGGTCTTCGTCGGCCACAAGGCGGAAAACCTTGGCGACGCGGAAGTCATCGTCGTTTCGACCGCAATCAAGAAGACCAACCCGGAATTGGCCGCTGCCCGCGAAAAGCTGCTGCCCATCGTGCGCCGCGCCGAAATGCTGGCCGAGCTGATGCGCTTCCGCCGCGCTGTTGCCATTGGCGGCACGCATGGCAAGACGACCACCACTTCCATGGTGGCAGCGCTTCTGGATGCAGGGCATCTCGACCCGACGGTCATCAATGGCGGCATCATCAACGCCTATGGCACGAATGCCCGCATGGGTGACGGCGACTGGATGGTGGTGGAAGCCGACGAAAGCGACGGCACCTTCCTCAAGCTGCCCGCCGATATCGCGGTTGTGACCAATATCGACCCGGAACATCTCGACCATTACGGCAATTTCGACAATGTGCGCGCGGCTTTCGCGCAGTTCGTCGAGAATGTGCCGTTCTATGGTTTTGGCGTCATGTGCCTCGATCATCCGGAAGTGCAGGCGCTTGTGGGCCGCATCGAGGATCGCCGCATCATCACCTATGGCCAGAACCCGCAGGCGGAAGTGCGTTTTGTCAATCAGCGCATGGAAGGTGCGGCGAACCTGTTTGACGTGGTCATCCGTTCGCGCAAGGGCGAGGCCGTCGAGATCAAGGATCTGCGCCTGCCGATGCCGGGCCTGCACAATGTTTCCAACGCCACGGCGGCGATCGCAGTCGCACATGAACTGGGCATTTCCGCTGACGATATCCGTCGCGGCCTTGGTTCATTCGGTGGCGTGAAGCGCCGCTTCACCCATACGGGTTCGTGGAACGGCGTCGAGATTTTCGACGATTATGGCCATCACCCAGTGGAAATCCGCGCGGTGCTGAAAGCCGCACGCGACGCAACAACTCAGGCAGGTGGTCGCGTGATCGCCATTGTGCAGCCACACCGCTACACCCGCCTGCACAGCCTGTTCGACGAATTTGCCGCATGCTTCAACGATGCCGACACGGTCATCGTCACGCCGGTCTATACGGCGGGCGAAGACCCTATCGAAGGCGTGAACTCCGAAACGCTTGTCAGCCGCATCAAGACGGCGGGCCATCGCGATGCGCGCTACGCCAGCGGGCCGGAAGCTCTGGCCCCGCTCGTTGCCTCCATCGCGCAGCCGGGCGACTTTGTCGTCTGCCTCGGCGCGGGCAACATCACGCAATGGGCCTATGCGCTGCCCAAGGAACTCGCCGAACAGGGTAAGAAGTAATGGACTATCACCCGATGGAAAGCGGCGAGGCGCTTCTGAAGAAGCTTGACGGCAAGCTGTCGGGCCTGCGCGGGCGTCTGACGCCCGATACGGGCATGGACAAGATCACCTGGTTTCGCGCCGGTGGACCGGCACAGGTTCTGTTCCAGCCCGCCGACGAGGAAGACCTGTCGAATTTCCTGAAGGCAGTGCCGGAAGAAATACCGATCCTCGTGGTGGGCATCGGTTCCAATCTGCTCGTGCGTGACGGGGGCGTTCCCGGCTTTGTCATCAGGCTTTCCGCTAAGGGGTTTGGCGAGGTCGAGCGCGTTTCCGAAACGCAGCTCAGGGCAGGCACAGCGACGCCAGACAAGCGCGTGGCAGCGGCGGCGCTGGAAGCGGGCCTTTCGGGCTTCCATTTCTACCACGGCATTCCTGGTGGCATCGGCGGGGCGTTACGCATGAATGCGGGCGCCAATGGTGTGGAAACGCGCGAGCGTGTCGTGGAGGTGCGGGCGCTCGACCGTAAGGGCGAACTGCATGTGCTTTCGAATGCCGATATGGGCTATGCCTATCGCCATTCTTCGGTATCGCCGGAGCTGATCTTCACCTCGGCGCTGTTCGAGGGCGTTCCGGGTGACCGCGAGGATATCCAGCGCGCCATGGACGAGGTGCAGCATCACCGTGAGACGGTGCAGCCTGTGCGCGAAAAAACCGGCGGCTCAACTTTCAAGAATCCTGAAGGCACGTCTGCCTGGAAGGAAATCGACAAGGCGGGCTGCCGTGGATTGCGTATCGGCGGTGCCCAGATGTCGGAGATGCACTGCAATTTCATGATCAATACCGGCACTGCGACCGGGCATGATCTGGAGACTTTGGGCGAGACAGTTCGCGCAAAAAGTTTTTGAGTCGTCAGGGATTCGCCTCCACTGGGAGATCAAGCGTCTCGGTTTGTTCCGCGACGGCGAGCGCGTAGAAGAGTTTCTCGGCAAAGTTTAATAAAAAAAATTGCCCGGATTTTCTGCCTGAAAATCCGGGCTTTTTTTGCCTTCGCAAGCGACGCGTAAGGTTCGTCCCTTTTGATAGGGTCTTGTCACGGAATCAATCCTCTGATTCTTTATGGTTAACCACACAGTGATTTGATTCGGCAGGATTTTCCTGCCGTGGACGTCTGCGGCCTCCAGTGTCGTGGTCTCGAAGTTCGCTAGGGTTCGATATCGTGCGTGAGTGCGAACTTCGAGATCAAAACGACACTGGCAGTTTAAAAGTAGCCGGTGTTCTTTCGGTCCCGAAATTCGTCGGTGATCGATATCGGTTGAAACGAATTTCGGGATCGGAACACCGGCCCGCTGGGCTACTCGGACTCTGTTCTTGATTCACCGCGCAGGGGATTGCGCAGAGGGGATGCTTAACATGACGGGAAAACACGTCGCCGTTTTGATGGGTGGGTTCTCCTCCGAGCGTCCTGTCAGCCTGTCGTCCGGCGCGGCCTGTTCGGCGACCCTGGAAGAGCGCGGCTACCGTGTGACCCGTATCGATGTGGATCGCAATGTCGCCAGTGTTCTCGCCGAGCTGAAGCCTGATGTCGCCTTCAATGCGCTGCACGGCCCATTCGGTGAAGATGGCGCCATTCAGGGCATCCTCGAATATCTCCAGATTCCCTACACCCATTCCGGCGTTCTCGCTTCCGCGCTCGCCATGGATAAGGATCGCGCCAAGAAGGTTGCTGCGGCGGCTGGCGTGGCCGTCGCGCCGTCGCGTCTGATGAACCGTTTCGATATCGGTTCCGAACACCCGATGGAGCCGCCTTATGTGGTCAAGCCGGTGCGTGAAGGTTCAAGCTTTGGCGTTGTGATCGTCAAGGAAGACCAGACCCATCCGCCGCAAATCATCGGCTCTGCGGACTGGAAATATGGCGACGAAGTTCTGGTTGAAAGCTACATCGCTGGCCGCGAATTGACCTGCGCCGTGATGGGCGACCGCGCCATGGATGTCTGCGAGATCGTTCCGGTCGGTCATCAGTTCTACGATTATGATTCAAAATATGTTGCAGGCGCATCAACTCACGTGTGCCCGGCAAAAATTTTACCAAATATTTACCAAAAAATACAAACAATGGCCCTTACGGCGCATCGGGCAATCGGGTGTCGGGGCGTAAGCCGGTCGGACTTCCGTTTCGATGATCGTTTTTCAGAAGAAGGCGAAGTTATCTGGTTGGAAGTTAACACCCAACCGGGGATGACGCCCACCTCGCTCGTGCCTGATATCGCCAAAGCGGCTGGTATCTCTTTCGGTGAATTGTTGAGTTGGATGGTGGAGGACGCGTCTTGTTTGCGTTGAACGGCAGAAATGATGGATATAGGCGCTCGGGCGCGATGCGAGACGCATCGGCGATGAATGTCGCATTCGTCCTGCCGCGCTTTCTGCGCAAGCCGTTTCGCTTCGCTGCCCGTCTGTTTCAGGGCAATGTCAGCATTCCACGTCATGCCGGAACCATTGGCATGCTGGGCTTCCTCGGCGCCACCGGCATTTACGGCATGGTTGTTGGCGGTCACTCGCAGGATGTGGTGAAGGCTACGGCCTCGACGCTCGGTTTCGCCATCGAGGACGTCAAGGTGGTCGGCAATCACGAGACCTCCGATATCGATATTCTGGGACAGCTTAACCTTGATGGCGAGACCTCGCTGGTCGGCCTGAACGCTGAAGAAGCGCGCGCCGCCATCGCACAGCTGCCATGGGTGCAGAGCGCCGAAGTACGCAAGGTTTATCCGGGTACGGTTCAGGTTGCGTTGCATGAACGTCAGGCCTTCGCCATCTGGCAGAACGACAAGGAATTGTCGCTGATCGATGCCGAAGGCGACACCATCGTGCCTTTCCGCGCCGGGCGCTACAACACGCTGCCGCTTGTGGTTGGCGACGGCGCTGAAAAGGTCGTTAAGGGCTTTGTCGACGAGGTCGCAAACTATCCGGCGCTGGCTGGCAAGGTTCGCGCTTATATCCGCGTCGCTGACCGTCGCTGGGACCTTCTTCTGGACAATGGCGTGCGCATCATGCTCCCGGCGGAAGATCCGCTGAAAGCGCTCGCACAAATCCAGAAACTCGATGAGGAAAAGCAACTTCTCACCCGCGATATCATGGCGGTCGATCTTCGTCTGGATGATCGTGTGACCGTTCAGCTGACGGCAAGCGGTATGGAACAGCGCCAGAAGTTCCTGGCGGAGCGTAAGAAAGAATTGGCCCGCACGGGGAAGCGCGTATGAGTATTCTGGGCGGTAAGGGATCATCTCAAGGCGGAACTGCAGGGCGCAAAGTGCGCCTGCTCACGGTTCTGGATGTTGGCTCAAGCAAGGTGTCCTGCGTCATCGCAAGGTTGCGTCCGCATGAAGGCGGCGCGCTTCTGCCAGGCCGCACGCACCGCATGGAAGTGCTGGGTATCGGTCATCAGCGTTCGCGTGGCGTGAAATCCGGCGTGATCATCGATCTCGATGCCGCCGAACAATCCATCCGTCTCGCCGTCGATGCCGCAGAGCGCATGGCCGGTCTGACCGTCGATAGCCTGATCGTGAATATTTCGGCCGGTCGCCTCAAGAGCGAAACCTTCACCGCGAGCGTGAATCTCGGCGGTCATGAAGTCGAACAGACCGATATTCGCCGCGTTCTCGCAGCCGGCGCGAAACAGGCTCTGGCCGCTGAACGTCACCTCGTTCACTCGCTGCCGATCGGCTACACGCTCGATGGCGAGCGCGGCGTTCGCGACCCGCAGGGCATGCTGGGCGACAGCCTCGGCGTTGACATGCATGTGCTGACGGCTGATGCCGCTCCGCTGCGCAATCTCGAGCTTTGCATCAATCGCTGCCATCTGTCGGTCGAGGCCATTGTTGCGACGCCTTATGCAAGCGGTCTGTCTGCTCTGGTCGGCGATGAAGCCGAAATGGGTGCGGCCTGCATCGACATGGGTGGCGGCACCACGACGATCTCTGTCTTCTCCGAAGGCAAATTCATTCACGCCGATGCAGTTGCCATCGGCGGCAATCACGTCACGATGGATGTGGCGCGCGGTTTCTCCACTCGCATGGAAGACGCCGAACGCCTGAAGGTCATGTATGGCTCGGCGCTGCCAAGCGCTGCCGACGACCGCGATCTCATCTCCGTCTCGCCAATTGGCGACGACGAGCGTGATGTACCCAATCAGTATCCGCGGTCGGTTTTGACGCGGATTATCCGCGCAAGAGTGGAAGAAACGCTGGAACTGGTTCGCGACAGGCTGAACCAGTCGGGTCTCGGACACATTGTCGGCAAGCGTGTGGTTTTGACCGGCGGCGCAAGCCAATTGCCGGGCATGCCGGAGGCCGCCAGACGAATCCTTGCAAGAAATGTACAGATCGGGCGTCCTCTAGGAATAGCGGGATTGCCTGAGGCGGCTAAGGGGGCAGCTTTTGCCGCGACCGTCGGACTTCTGATCTACCCGCAGGTGGCCGGGATAGAAGAGCGGTCGGTAAAAGCAGCTTCCTCCGGTCTTATGACCGGTACGGGTGGGCGCATTCAACGTGTCAGCCAATGGCTGAGGGAGAGTTTCTGAGTAACCGATCTTTGAGTGAACAGTCGAATTTTCCGGGACGTGACCATCTGGGTAACAACCAATCAGCACCGCAGCGGCGAAAAGCGGTGACGGGCTTTAAGAGGAACAAGGACCAATGACTATCAATCTGCAAAAGCCGGACATCACCGAGCTGAAGCCCCGCATCACCGTTTTCGGTGTCGGCGGTGGCGGCGGCAATGCAGTCAACAACATGATCAATGCCGGTCTTCGCGGTGTGGATTTTGTTGTGGCCAACACCGACGCGCAGGCTTTGACCATGTCGAAGTCCGACCGCATCATCCAGCTCGGCGCTGCCGTGACGGAAGGTCTCGGCGCAGGTTCCCAGCCCGAAGTCGGTCGTGCCGCTGCTGAAGAATGCATCGACGAAATCGTCGATCACCTCAATGGCACGCATATGTGCTTCGTCACCGCAGGCATGGGGGGCGGCACCGGCACCGGCGCAGCTCCAGTTGTTGCCCGCGCAGCACGTGAACGCGGTATCCTGACCGTCGGCGTCGTGACCAAGCCTTTCCATTTCGAAGGTGCGCGCCGCATGAAGACGGCCGATCTCGGCATCGAAGAACTGCAGAAGAACGTCGATACGCTTATCGTCATTCCGAACCAGAACCTCTTCCGCATCGCCAATGACAAGACCACCTTCGCCGACGCTTTCGCGATGGCCGATCAGGTGCTCTATTCGGGCGTTGCCTGCATCACCGATCTGATGGTCAAGGAAGGCCTCATCAACCTCGACTTTGCTGACGTTCGCTCTGTCATGCGCGAAATGGGCAAGGCGATGATGGGCACCGGCGAAGCTTCCGGCGAAGGCCGCGCAATGGCTGCTGCCGAAGCTGCCATCGCCAACCCGCTGCTCGACGAAACCTCGATGCGTGGCGCCAAGGGCCTGCTGATTTCGATCACCGGCGGTCGCGACATGACCCTGTTCGAAGTCGACGAAGCTGCAACGCGTATCCGTGAAGAAGTTGATCCGGAAGCAAACATCATCCTCGGCGCAACCTTCGACGAAGGTCTCGAAGGCGTCATTCGTGTATCCGTGGTTGCTACCGGCATCGACAAGCAGATCGGAGATGCGGCGCCTGCGCCGCTGGAATTTCGCCAGCCAGTAAAGCAGCCGACCTCGCAGGCCAAGCCTATGGCTCCGCATGGCGCTCTGCGTCCTCCGGTCGTTGAACAGCCGCGTCAGGCTGACCCGATTGCGCAGGCAATCCAGTCTGCCGAAGTCGATATGCCGATTGCAGCTGCGCCAGCCGCACCTGCTGCATCCGCAGAGCCTGATTTCCGTCCGCAGAGCCGCATTTTCCAGGCACCTGCACCGGAAGCCTTCGAACGCGCACCGGTTGCTCGCGCACCGATGCCTCAGGCTCACGCTGCTCAGGCCGCTCAGCCGCAGGCTTACCAGCAGCCGCAGCAGATGCATGCAGAACCGGCCCGCGAACCGCGCCCGGCTCCACGTATGCCAGCCGTTTCGGATTTCCCGCCGGTTGCACAGGCTGAAATCG
Source organism: Ochrobactrum sp. SSR (assembly GCF_030067775.1). Lineage (NCBI taxonomy): Bacteria > Pseudomonadati > Pseudomonadota > Alphaproteobacteria > Hyphomicrobiales > Brucellaceae > Ochrobactrum > Ochrobactrum sp. SSR. The sequence continues at coordinate 258,795 of NZ_CP125969.1, forward strand.
CCGCCCGTCGCGCTCCGCAGCAGCCACAGCCTGCTCAGGAAGAGCCACGCGGCCCGATGAGCCTTCTCAAGCGCCTGACCCACGGTCTGTCGCGTCGTGAAGAAGAGCAGCCTGCAGCCCGTCTGGAGCCTGCGCAGCATCGCGAACCCGGCATGCGTCCGGCTGAACGCCGCCCGATGCAGCAGGACGGCTCGATCTACGCACCGCGTCGTGGCCAGCTCGATGATCAGGGCCGCCCGCAGCCGCGTGCAGCTTCGGAAGACGACCAGCTCGAAATCCCGGCCTTCCTGCGCCGTCAGTCGAACTGATCGAACACCGACATAAAATTTCAGAAAGCCCGCCTGTCTCAGGTGGGCTTTTTTGTATTTTGCGGGAAATGCTGGAATAAAACGGCTTTTATGGTAATAGAGCGTAAGAAAGCGTGATTTTGTCCGAACGTTCCGGCTCACTATTTTATATGTGGTCGGTTGTTTTGGGGCTCACACGGGGTTGTGATTCTTTTTGTCTTCCCTGCCGCTAATTTTGCCATATCTAACAGATTAATCCGTTTGAGGATTAGATGTGCGATTGCGGGAGCAGGGTACGCCAGCGAGCAAGTGCGGCCTGTTTACGCCTGCGCGTATATTCTTGATTATGAATAGATTGGAACAGTCTTGAGCGCTTATCAGAAGACAATTGGTCGTGCGGTGACCCTCTCCGGTGTGGGTGTCCATGGTGGCGCTCCGGCTTCGGCCACGTTTCTTCCTGCCGATGCGGATACGGGTATTGTCTTCCAGCGCTCGGACCTGAAAAGCAGCGCGCGCGAAATCCGTGCCCATGTTTCGGAAATCGGCGCGACTGACCTGTGCACCTCGCTTGGACCGAAAGAAGCGAAGATCGATACCGTCGAGCATCTGATGGCCGCTATTGCAGCACTTGGCATCGACAATCTGATCGTCGAGGTTGATGGCCCGGAAGTGCCTATTCTTGATGGCACCTCGGCGCGCTTCATCGAAGCGCTTGACGAGGCGGGCATTGTCACGCAGCAGGCCAAGCGCCGTTTCATCCGTATTCTCAAGACGGTTCGTGTGGAAGCCGGTGGCTCCTGGGGCGAGTTCCGCCCGTTCTCCGGCACGCGATTTGAAGTTGAGATCGATTTCGAATGCCCGCTGATCGGTCGTCAGAAATTTGCCAATGACATGGACGAGGCGGTGTTCCGCAAGGAAATTTCCACTGCGCGCACCTTTGGCTTCATGAAGGATGTGGAGCGTCTTTGGGCCTCCGGTCATGCGCTGGGTTCATCGCTCGACAATTCTCTGGTCATCGGCGACGACAATTCGGTCATCAATCCGGGTGGTCTGCGCTTCAAGGACGAGTTCGTACGTCACAAGACGCTGGATGCGGTGGGTGATCTGGCGCTCGCCGGTCTGCCGTTCATCGGCTGCTTCCGTTCCTATCGCAGCGGTCATCGCCTGAACGCAGAGACGGTGAAGGCGCTTCTTGCCGACAAGAGCGCTTTCGATATCGTCGAGGCATCTGGTGTGCGTCGCAATGCGAAGAGCTCGGATTTCGTTGCGGTGAAGCCGAATATCGCGGCACCCTGGGCGCTTTAAACCTCTCGCAGCATCGTCCACAATAATTTGGATGATCCCGGCGCATGGCCTTAATTGAGCCGTGTTCGCCGGTTCACCATTGCGATACGAGTCGCCTTCCGTTTTGCGGCGGGTCGATGAGGGGACCAATCTTCACGGTTCACAGGATGCGAAGGAGCCGTCCGGACAGTGTTTCGGCCAAAATCTGGCGATTGTAGAGCTAGACGATTGCGCCTGCATGTGGTTTATGGACGGCCAAAACAGCCTTGGCATTGTTTAATCTTTGCCAAAGTTGAATGATTTGGATGGATGAAGCACGGTTGCAATGCTACAAGCGCGCACGTTGCTTCAAACAGGAATGACGCTGCCAGAAGGCCGGAGACCGCATGACGAGTTTCAAATTCACGGGTGTGACGAAAACTGCGCTGTTGACTGGCGCTATCGCCGTTCTTATCCCGCTCGCCGGTTGTGCCAGCAAGGACGACGATATCGATCTCACCAAGTATGTTGAGACGATCGATCCTGCCGACAAGCTCTATAATGAAGGTCTGGCCAATCTGGATGCAGGCCGTCTCGACGAAGCCTCCAAGAAGTTCGCTGCCATCGACCGCCAGCATCCCTATACGGAATGGGCACGCAAGGCGCTCGTGATGGCTGCCTTCACCAATTACCGCAAGGGTAACTACGAAGAAGCGATCAGCATGGCGAAGCGTTACAACACGCTTTACCCGACATCGCCCGAATCGGCTTACGCTTATTACATCATCGGTCTTTCCTACTTCCGTCAGATTCCGGACGTGACACGCGATCAGGCTGCCAGCCGCCGCGCCATCGCCGCGATGCAGGAAGTGGTCGATCGCTTCCCGGATTCGGAATATACCGACGATGCGAAGGCCAAGATCCGCTTCGCCCGCGATCAGCTCGCCGGCAAGGAAATGCAGGTCGGCCGCTATTATCTGGAACGCAAGGAATATCTGGCCGCCATCAAGCGATTCCGCGGCGTGGTCGAGGAATATTCCAACACCCGTCAGGTGGAAGAAGCGCTGGCGCGTCTGGTCGAAGCCTATTATGCGCTCGGCCTGACCTCGGAAGCCCAGATGGCCGCTTCCGTCCTCGGCAAGAATTTTCCGGACAGCCAGTGGTACAAGGACAGCTACAAGCTCTTGCAGAGCGGTGGTCTGGAACCACGCGAAAACGGTGGCTCATGGCTGGCCAAGGCTTCGTCGCTCATCACGGGCGGCGGTTCATAACAGTTTGAGCCCGACATGCTGTCGCACCTCTCGATCCGCGATATTGTCCTGATTGAAAGGCTCGACATCGAGTTCAAGACCGGCTTGTCCGTGCTGACGGGCGAGACCGGCGCCGGTAAATCCATCCTGCTTGATTCGCTGTCGCTGGCGCTCGGTGCGCGTGGCGACGCTTCACTGGTTCGCCACGGGGCGGATCAGGGGCAGGTGACGGCGGTATTCGATGTGCCGGGCGGTCATCCGGCCCGACTTTTCCTTCGCGAAAATGGTTTTGACGATGACGGCGACGTCATCCTGCGTCGCCTCCAGATGGGCGATGGGCGCACGCGCGTCTTCATCAACGATCAGGCGGCAAGCGTTGCACTGTTGCGCGATCTGGGTCGCAGGCTGGTGGAAATCCACGGCCAGCATGATGACCGTGCGCTGATCGATACCGATCTGCACCGGACATTGCTGGATGCTTTCGGCGGTCTCGACGCCGAGGCGGTCGTGGTGCGCGAACGGCACAAGGCGTGGCGCGATGCGGAAACCGCCTTGTCGCGTCATCGCGCTCGCGTGGAAGCAGCCGAGCGCGAAGGTGACTATCTGCGCTCTTCCGTCGAAGAATTGACCAAGCTTGATCCGCAGCCCGGCGAGGAAGACGAACTCGCCGAACGTCGCGCGGTGATGATGAAATCCGAAAAGATCGCCGGTGATGTGAACGAAGCGGGCGAGCTTCTGTCAGGCAATGGTTCGCCAGTGCCGACACTGGCAAGTCTGGTGCGCCGTCTGGAACGTAAAATCCCGGAAGCGCCGCATCTGCTGGAGCCGGTCTGCAAAGCCATCGATGAAGCACTGAACAGTCTGGCTCTAGCGCAGGACGGCATCGACCACGCCATGCGGGAGATCGATTTCGATCCGCGCGTGCTGGAACAGGTGGAAGAGCGCCTGTTCGCGCTGCGTGCGGCTGCGCGCAAATATTCGGTCGCTGTGGAAGGCTTGCCTGCGCTGCGCGACAAGATGGACGCCGATCTAGCCGAGTTGGACGCAGGCGCGGAAAAGCTGGTGCAACTTGAAGCGCAGGCGACCGAGACACGCGCTGCCTATGACGCGGCGGCGGCGGAATTGTCCGCCCGGCGCAAGGATACGGCGGAGCATCTGAAAACTGCCGTCATGGCGGAACTGCCCGCGCTCAAGCTGGAACGCGCCGAGTTCCTCGTGGAGATGATCACCGACCCGCAAGCGCGCGCTGCCGAAGGCATCGATACGGTGGAATACTGGGTGCGCACCAATCCGGGCACGCGCGCCGGTCCGATGATGAAGGTTGCTTCCGGCGGCGAGCTGTCGCGTTTTCTTCTGGCGCTGAAGGTGGCGCTGGCGGATCGCGGTTCCGCGCCGACGCTGGTTTTTGACGAAATCGATACGGGTGTGGGCGGTGCCGTGGCGGATGCCATCGGCCAACGTCTGGCGCGGCTGTCGTCGCGGGTGCAGGTGCTTTCGGTCACCCATGCACCGCAGGTGGCGGCCCGTGCATCGACGCATTTCCTGATTGCCAAATCTGCGACCCATGAAGACCGCATGTCGACATCGATCCGGTCCATCGGCGTGGATGAGCGTCAGGAAGAAATCGCCCGTATGCTCGCCGGTGCCAGCATCACCGATGAGGCGCGCGCGGCGGCGGAGCGACTGCTCGCGGAAAACAGCGCTCTGGCCTCCTGACAGCTATCTGGCAGTATCCTCTGTTCGTAAAGTCAGGCGGCTGTAGGCTAAATGACTTTTCTTGGATATGTTTCTGGTCGATTCAGATAGCCAGGATGCTTGTCGCATATGTCCGAAACTCCCGTTGAAAAACTGACCGACCTTGAAGCTGCTGCCGAACTGGAGCGACTGGCGCGTGAGATTGCTCATCACGATGAGCTTTATCATGCCAATGACAGGCCGGAGATTTCGGATGCCGATTATGACGCGCTAAAGCGGCGTAATGAGGCGATAGAAGCGCGTTTCCCGAAACTGGTGCGCGATGACAGCCCTTCGCGCCGTGTGGGCGCAGCGCCTCTGCTGGCGACTTTTGCACCTATCGTGCATTCGCGGCCCATGCTGTCGCTGGACAATGCCTTTTCGGACGAGGACGTGCGCGATTTCGTCGGCAGCGTCTATCGGTTTCTGGGGCAATTGCCGGACAATTCCATCGCCTTTACCGCCGAGCCGAAGATCGACGGGCTTTCCATGTCGATCCGCTATGAAAACGGTGTTCTGGTCAGCGGCGCAACGCGCGGCGACGGTACGACGGGCGAAAACGTGACCGCCAATATCCGCACCATCGGCGAGATCCCAAACCGGCTCCCGGCGGGCGCGCCATCGGTGGTGGAAGTGCGCGGGGAGGTCTATATGGCCAAGAGCGACTTTCTGGCGCTCAACGCCCAAATGGAAGCCGAAGGCAAGCAGACCTATGTGAACCCGCGCAACACGGCGGCTGGTTCGCTGCGCCAACTTGACGCCAAGGTGACGGCAAGCCGCAAGCTCCGCTTCTTCGCTTATGCCTGGGGCGAGATGTCCGATATGCCAGCCGATACGCAGCTTGGCATGGTCGAGGCTTTTCGCAGCTGGGGTTTCCCCGTCAATCCGCTGATGAAGCGCCTGTCGAGCGTCGATGAACTGATCGCCCATTACCGTGCCATTGGTCTGGAGCGCCCCAATCTCGACTACGATATCGATGGCGTGGTCTATAAGGTCAATCGGCTCGATCTTCAGACGCGGCTTGGTTTCCGCTCGCGCAGCCCGCGCTGGGCGATTGCGCATAAGTTCCCGGCGGAACAGGCGACCACCATTCTGCGCGGCATCGATATTCAGGTCGGGCGCACCGGTGCGATGACGCCAGTAGCGCGACTGGAGCCGATCACCGTCGGCGGCGTGGTGGTGACCAATGCCACGCTGCACAATGAGGATTACATCAAGGGCATCGGCCAGAAGGGCGAGCCGATCCGCGAAGGGCGCGACATTCGCATCGGCGATACGGTGATCGTGCAGCGCGCTGGCGATGTCATTCCGCAGATCGTCGATGTGGTGCTGGAAAAGCGGCCCGCCGGTGCGGTGCCATTTCCATTCCCGCACCAGTGCCCGGTCTGCGGCAGTCATGCCGTGCGCGAGGAAGGCGAGGCCGTCTATCGTTGCACGGGCGGGCTGACCTGCGCTGCGCAGGCCGTTGAGCGTATTCGCCATTTCGTGTCGCGCAATGCCTTCGACATTGAGGGTCTCGGCGAAAAGCAGGTCGAGTTCTTCTTCCATGCCGAAGATGAAAACCTGAAGATCAAATCGCCTGCCGATATTTTCACGCTGCAAAAGCGTCAGGCTGCATCGCCTCTGAAGAAGCTCGAAAACATCGAGGGTTTCGGCGCAACGTCGGTGAAGAAGCTCTATGACGCGATCAATGACCGGCGCGAAATCGCGCTCAGCCGCTTTCTGTTCGGCCTCGGTATCCGCCATGTCGGCGAAGTCAACGCTAAGCGTTTTGCACGCGCTTATCTTTCCTATGCCGCTTTTGAGAAAGCGGCTCTGGAAGCTCAGCCTCCCAAAGGTGGCGACCGCACCGACAAGGGTAATGATGCCTGGCAGGAAATGCTGGCTGTCGAGGGCATCGGCTCCATCGTGGCGGAAGCGGTGGTGGATTTTTACGGTGAGCCGCATAATCGCGACGTGCTGGCCGCTCTTCTGGCGGAAGTGACCCCGCTGGACGAAGCGGCGCGTGTCGCCACTGGCTCGCCGGTGGAAGGCAAGACGGTGGTGTTTACCGGCAGTCTGGAACGCATGTCCCGTGACGAGGCCAAGGCCATGGCGGAGCGCTACGGCGCGAAGACCGCCGGTTCCGTCTCCAAGAAAACCGATCTTGTGGTGGCGGGTCCGGGTGCTGGCTCCAAGCTCGCAAAAGCCGCAGAGCTTGGCATCGAAGTTATCGATGAAGACGCCTGGTTCAAGCTCGTCGGGGAGGGCTGATCGAATGGCACCGTTCAAGGGGTTTGGCGACAAGGCTATTCCATTTTTGAAGGCGCTCGATTTCCACCAGAACCGGGAATGGTTTGTGGAGAACAAGGATCTCTTTGAGGAACACCTGAAAGAGCCGCTTGGCGATCTGATTGAAGAACTGAGTGCCCGCTTTGAAAAAGCGGGGCTTGGCTTCAAGGGCGACCGCGTCAAATCGCAGTTCCGCATCAAGCGCGATACGCGGTTTTCCAAGGACAAAGCGCCCTATAACCGGCACCTTTCGGCGCTGCTTTCACGCTCCGGTACCAAATGGGACGAAAGCGGCTGTTTTTATGTCTGCATCGGTCTGCCCGGCGTGCGCGATTGCTATGCCGGTGTTGCCTGGTGGGGGCCGAAGCCGAAGCTTCTGCTGGCCATCCGCAAAGCGATTTCCGAGAAGCCGGAAGACTATCGCGCCGTGGTCACAAAGCTGAAAAAGAACGGTTTGCAGATCAGCGACAATGACCGTTTGAAGCGCACTCCGCGTGGTTTTGAGAGCGTGACGGAAACCGATCTCGTGGAGGCGATTCGCAATCGCCATTTTGCCGTGCGCATGGAAATCGAACCGGACAGCATCACTGAGGCAGCGCTTGCGGACCGGCTGGTTGACTTTGTCGAGCGCGCGCGGCCTCTGGTCGATTGGATCAGAAAGATTGAAGGCACACTGCCGCCAGATCAGCCGGATTGATCGCCGCATCAATTATCTGCATGAGTGGTGCCTAAATGTTGCGTCAATCAGATAAACTGACCGCACCGTCTCTATTTGTATGATTTTTACCGGAAACGTATTCCAACACGTCATGGAATTGCCTAAGAGCCTGTTCCAAAAGTCGTTCGGTGTGGCTGCAAATGGCAATTTTCTACGTTCCGGTGCTCACGTACCTTAAGTACGCTCCGCTCCGGTATTCGAAAATCACCATTTTCGCACACACATGCCGCTTTTTGATTCAGGCTCTAATGGCTCCTTGGCTGAAGGAGGGGATTCCGTGGACCAGGGTTTCAGGCCTGCAAAGGTCTCTGCGAGCAGCGAGCTTATCGAAGGCGCGAAACGTGCAGTGCCGATTGTGCTGGCGGGTTCACCTTTCGGCGTGTTGTTCGGTGCGGTCGCTATCGATAATGGCCTGTCCGTCGGCGAAGCGGTGTTTATGAGCGCATCGCTCTATGCCGGCGCCAGCCAGATGGTCGGCCTCGACCTGTTCGGGCAGAATATCGCACCATGGATGATTGTTCTCTCCATCTTCGCGGTCAATTTCCGCAATGTGCTCTATTCCGCGACAGTAGGGCGGCGCATCCGCCACTTCTCATTCTTGCAGAAGGCCGTCGCCTTCTTCGTGCTGGTCGACCCGCAATATGCGGAGGTGGAGATTCGCAGCGAAGCAGGCAAGAAGATCAGCTTCTCGTGGTATATGGGGCTGGGGCTGACGACCTATATTTGCTGGATTCTGGAAACATGGGTTGGCGCGATGTTCGGCGACCTGATTTCCGATCCTTACGCGATTGGCGTCGACTTCCTGCTGCCGATCTACTTCCTCGGCATGGTGATGAGTTTCCGGCATCGCAGGCATTGGTGGCAGGTGGTTGTCGTCAGCGCGATTTCTGCCATCGCCGCCTATAAATTCGTCGGTTCGCCCTGGCATGTAACGCTTGGGGCCGCCGGGGGCGTGTTGCTTGCCGCGCTTCTCGCTAAGCCGCAGAATGCGAAGGTTTGACGCCCATGGATACCACGACCTGGATCATCATTGCCGCAGCCTTCTTCACCTATCTGACCCGTATTGGCGGGCATCTGGTTTTGTCGCGTTTTGAGCGTTTGCATTATCGTGTGGAAGCGGCGCTGAATGCAGTGCCTGCGGCTGTGCTGACGGCGATTGTCGCCGCGCCCGCATCCGATCATGGCTGGCGCGAACTGCTCGTGCTGGCCGTTTGCATCATCCTGTCCTTGCGGGTCAGCATGATGACGATGTTCTTTGCTGGCGCAGCGCTATTGATTGCGCTACGCCATTTTTTCCCAATTTGAACTTATAGCGGGGCGGTGGCGGTCTCCAGCCACTTGCGTTCCGCATCCTTCAGATGGCCTGACAGCTTTGCACGCACGCGGGCGTGGTAATTGTTGAGCCAGTCCAGCTCTTCCTGCGTCAAAAGCGCCTTGTCGATCAAACGACGATCAATCGGGCAGAAAGTCAGCGTTTCGAAGCCCATCATCGGAATGTCACCGCCTTCCGGCAGTTCCGGCTCGGTGACGATGATAAGGTTCTCGATACGAATGCCGAACGAGCCCGGCTTATAGTAGCCCGGCTCGTTGGAGAGGATCATACCCGGCAGAAGTTCGTGCGAACCCGTCTTGGCGATCCGCTGCGGTCCTTCATGCACCGAGAGATAAGCGCCGACGCCATGGCCGGTGCCATGGGCATAATCGAAGCCGTGTTTCCACAGCGCGATGCGGGCGAGAACATCAATATCCTGTCCACGCGTGCCTGCGGGAAAACGCGCCGTGCTGATCGCAATCACTCCTTTCAGCACGAGTGTGAAAGCCTTGATGGTTTCAGGCGCGATTTTGCCCACCGGAACCGTGCGGGTGATATCGGTGGTGCCGTCGCGATATTGTGCGCCGGAATCGACCAGATAAAGCTCACCATCCTGTAGCGTGCGGTTGGTGTCGGTATTGACACGATAATGGATCACCGCGCCATTGGGGCCAGCGCCCGAAATCGTGTCGAAGGACACGTCTTCCAGCGGCATCTGGAAATCACGTCCAGCGCTGGCGCGTGATTCTTCCAGTTTTTGTGCTGCGCCGATTTCATCCAGCGTGCCGGGCTTTTGCTCATCGACCCAGGACAGGAAATTGACCATCGCCACGCCGTCGCGCTCATGCGCGGCACGTGAACCGTCAAGCTCGGCTTTGTTCTTTACCGCCCGTGGAATGCGGGCAGGGTCTTTGCCTTCGATCACAATGCCGCCTGCGCCGGTGACAATCAGGCGCAGTTTTTCTGCCGCAAGTGCGGGGTCGAGCAGAATGGCTTCACCCTTTGCGGCGCGTGCGCTGAGATGGCCTTCCAGATTGCTGGGAGCCGACAGCTTGGCAAGCTGGGTCAGATAAGCGCGGGGCTCAATGGCAAGCTTGGCTTCGTCGATGAATATTTCCGGTTCGCCCTTGGCCGGAATGATGGCGAAGCTCAAGGGCAGGGGCGTGTTGGAAACATCCTTGCCGCGGATGTTGAACACCCATGCGACCGACGAGGGATCCGTCAGCACGGTGGCCGTGGCGCCGCTGGCAGTGACCGCCTTCTGCATGTCCCTGATCTTGTCTGCGGCTTCATGACCCGCAAAACGTGCGGGCTGGATGGTCACGGCAGCGGTTGGCGCGGCGGGCTGATCGTCCCACACCGCATCGACCAGATTGGTTTCGACCGGAACCAGCGTGCCGCCCTGCTTTTCCAGCGCCTCGCGAAGCGCATGGGCTTCGGAAATGGTGTGGAGCCATGGATCGAAACCGATAGTCAGGCCCTTGCCGTTTTCGGCCAGCCAGACGGATGGCGGCGTGCTGACCAGACTTTCATAGGAAAAGATTTTCGGGTCGGTCTGCGCGCGAACCTGCAATTCGTAACGTCCGTCGATGAAGACATAGGCCGATTTCTTCAGGATGAGAGCCGCACCTGCCGAGCCGGTAAAACCCGTCAGCCAGGCGAGGCGCTGCGCATGAGGCGGCACATATTCGCCCTGATGTTCGTCGGCGCGAGGCACCAGAAAACCATCAAGGCTGAGGGCCGCCATTTTCTCGCGCAGCTTCGCCACGCGGGGCGCGCCATTGGCCGGATTGGTGGTGACGTCAAAGGACTGAAAAGCCATGGGTCTAACTCACAACAGATGGAAGATAACCGTTCTTGCGTCCCGTCTCCGGGATCGCATTATTTCAGATGGATCGCCACCCAACCTTCGCGATGCAGCGTCTTTTGATGCGTCAGGCCCTGCGCCTGATAGGCGGCGAGCACTGCATCATGCTGGCTGTCGAGGATGCCGGAGAGAACAATCGAGCCGCTCGGAGCCAGATGCTGTTTCAGCGAGGGCGCAAGTTCGATCAGCGGATTGGCGAGGATATTCGCGACAATCAGATCGAAAGGCGTATAGGAGCGGAAGATCGAATGGTCGAAACCTTCTGCCGTCGCCGTGATGACATGCTCGGCAACGCCATTTTTGGCGGCGTTTTCTGCCGCGACGGTGACAGCAATCGGGTCGATGTCGGTGGCAAGGACCGGGATCGGCGCGAGCTTTGCAATGGCGATGGCCAGCACGGCGCTGCCGGTTCCAAGATCGAGCGCATTGGTTGGATGTTCGTTCTCAACGACTTCCTCGATCAGTTCGAGGCAGCCAGCGGTGGTGCCATGATGGCCCGTGCCGAAGGCCAGACCCGCATCGATCTCAATCGGAATGTCGTTCGGTTCTATTTTGTCACGGTCATGCGAGCCATGGACGAAGAAACGCCCGGCGCGAACCGGCTTCAGACCTTCCAGCGAATGGGTGACCCAATCAATATCCGGCAGTTCCTCGGTTTCGAACTTGTCGGCACCGACAAGCTCATCCACACGGGCCGCGACCTCTTCAGCGCCGTCCTCGACATAGACCGAAACTTCGAAAATCTGCCGGTCTTCATCAATTTCGGTGATGGCGATGGGAAAGCCGTCATCCTCGAAAGCCTGCTCGAGAATATTGTAAACGCGCTCGGCTTCCGCCTTGTTCGCCGAAAAGAAAAGTCGTGACTGGGCCATGAGGTAAAAAGCTCTCTAAAAGTTCAAGAGCTTCTGTTTAGCTGTCAGAGCGCCGCGCGTCCATCCGAACACATAAATGGCGCTCCGAATCTTTGGGATTTACATGCCCGCCAAAGGGCGGTTGCCAAAGAAAGCAGGGTTCGGCTTTGAACTAGTGGATTGAATTTGACGTTTGAATCCCGGCTGACATAGATGCTGTTTCAAACGTCAAATTCGAAAAATCCACTACATACATATACTTGCTAGTGGTCTTTTTGATTCCAACATTTACTCAGCGCGTGAACCGAGGGATGCAAATGTTGGAATCAGACCACTAGCCGGCGGAAGCGCCCTTGGCGAGGTTCTTCAGCTTTTGCAGTGCGGTGTCCGGGTTTTCCTGATAGGCGATGGTGCTGCGGAAACGTCCGCCCTTGTCGAGCAGGAAGACGGATGCGGTGTGATCCATGCTGTATTCGCCGTCTTCGCCTGGAACCTTCTTGGCGTAGACATGGTACGACTTGACCATGTCGGCGATATTTTCCGGCGTGCCGGTGATGCCGACAATGCGCTTCGAGACATTGCCGACATAGGTTTTCATGATGTCTTGCGTGTCGCGCTCAGGATCGACGGTGATGAAATAGGCCTTGAGGTCCTGACCTTCATCACCCAGCTGGTTCAGCCAGCCGTCAAGCTCGTAAAGCGTGGTGGGGCAGACATCCGGGCAATGGGTGAAGCCGAAGAAAATGACCGAAGGCGTGGCGCGCAGGTCTTTTTCGGTAAAGGGCTGTCCATCCATCGTGACGAGATTGAGCGGTCCGCCGAAGGGTTCCTTCGCCGCCTGACGGTCCCGAAACATGTTGAAACCAGCAGCGCCGACAATCACGACGATGAAGGCAATGATGAAGATGGGCAGAAATTTTTTCATGTCCGATGAACCCTGCATTTCTGAGCGCGCCTTCGCGTGCTTTATAATCACGCACTTCTAGAGCATTTCCAGCAAAAGTGCGTAGCGGCTTTGCGTAGGATAATGCGTAAAAATAAATAGATAGAGCGGTTGCCCGATACCGTTTTAACCGGAACCGCTCTAAGTGGGCCTAATCTACGGTTCTTTTCTCAGTTTTCAATAATTTCTGAAATTTTTGTTCAATCATTTTGTTTGCCGGACAACCAAAGTTGAACGTGGAAGTCTGCTATTTCGTTTGGTATCGACCGGCGGATTGTTATATTTCAGTTATAAAACTGCAATACTTCAAGAGAACCGCATTGGAAATCGATTACGTAATTGCGTGGGTGGATGGTCAGGACCCGGCGCATAAGGCCTCGCGGCAGAAATTTGCGCCAGATTCCGAAAAGACACATTTCGAAGCGGTAACCAGTGAGCGCTACTTCGACAATGGCGAAATCTATTACAATATCGCCTCGGTGATTAAGTTCGCGCCGTTCATACGGCGTATCTTCATCATCACCGACAATCAGAAGCCGCGGCTGCTCGATGCTTTCGCGACCGAGGGAAAATGCGATCCGTCCTTCATCCAGATTGTCTCGCATGACGATATTTTCAAAGGTCTGCCCGCGGCTCGCCCGTCCTTTAATGCGAGAGCGATTGAAGGCGCAGTGTGGCGCATACCGGGCCTTTCGGAACATTTCATCTATTCCAACGATGATTTCTTTCTGAATGCCCCGTTGGACGTGTCCGACCTTTATGAAAACGGACGCCCCAGATTGCATGGCGACTGGGTGCGACCAGAAAATTCCCGCTGGAAGTACAAGCTACGGCGCTTTCTCGGAAAGATTTCCCGATACGAATATACGTTCCCGAAATTCCGCCTTGCGCAATGGAAAGGCGCTGTCACAGCCGGGGTGAAGGACAGGTTCCTGAGCATCCATCATCACCCGCATCCACTGAGACGCAGCACGCTGGCCTCGTTCTTTGCCCAACGCCCCGATGTCCTGAACCGGCAGGTGGGGTTCCGCTATCGCAATATCGAACAGTTCAACACGGTTTCGCTCGCCAACCATCTGGAAATTGCGCAGCACAACATGCCCGTCCACCCGGCACGGGAACTGGCTTATCTCGACTTTGTGCAAGCCAGGCATTGGGGCGAGGAGCTGGACAAAATCCGAAACGGTTCGGCTCCGTTCGGCTGTGTGCAGGGCTTCGAACGGTTCGAGCCGCAGTTTCAGGCGCAAATTCATGCAGCGCTGCTCGCAAAGTTTGACGATGTGCTGCCGAATGTTATCAAGGCATACTTATCGAGCGAACAGAGTTCGCAGCAGGCGGCTTAAGTCGCCTTCAAAACCCTGAGACTTTTGATGGCCAATTCCGACGATCTTCGTTTCCAGAACAGCGAGCCGCGCATTCATTCAACGGCGCAGCTCAAATCCTCGAAGCTCGGACGCTATGCTGATATCGGCGAGCGGGTCATATTGCGCGAAGTGACAGTCGGCGACTTCACCTATTTCGAGCGCAACGGCGAAGGCATTTATGCCGAGATCGGCAAGTTTTGCTCCATCGCGGCCAATGTGCGGATCAATGCGCTGGAACATCCGATGGAACGGTTGACCACGCATAAGCTGAGCTACCGCCCCAATGAATATTTCCGCTATCTGGGTGTCGATGGCGATTTTCGCGCGCGCCGTCAGGCGAAACGGGTGGTGATCGGCAATGATGTCTGGATCGGCCATGGCGCGGTTATCACGCCGGGCGTGACGGTCGGCCATGGCGCAGTGATCGGCGCGAATGCGGTCGTGACCAGGGATGTCGCGCCCTATACGGTGGTCGGCGGCGTTCCGGCCAGACTTATTCGCCCGCGTTTTGACAATGCCACTATCGAACGCCTTCTGAAACTTTGCTGGTGGGACTGGTCGGTTGAAAAGCTCTATGAGGCTGTGCCCGACATTCAAGCCATGGCAATCGGCGATTTTCTGGACAAATGGGAAGAGGGTGGTCGTTGACGGGCGTGTTTCAGTAACCTCTTGCAAAGAGGGGCAAGCTGCGCCACTTCTCCTGACAGGATTTCAAGGAGACCGAGATGAAGCAGACTTTCGCCGCTTTGGCTTTTTTGGGCGTTTCGATCCTTCCAGCCGCTGCCGAACAGGTCGGCAAGGTTGGCGTGGACTGGGTCGGCAACGACATCGTCATCGATGCGGTGCCCGATCCGAAGGTCAAGGGTGTGACCTGTCATCTCGCTTCCTTCTCGCGCAGCATGATCGACCGTCTGCAAAAGGGAAAATGGTTTGAAGACCCGTCCAATGCCTCGATTTCCTGCGAGCAGACCGGGCCGATGATCATTGGCGATATCGAACTCAGCCAGAAGGGCGAGCGCGTCTTTTCCGAGCGTACCAGCCTGATCTGGAAGAAGCTCGTCATCACGCGCATCTATGACAAGCAGAACAATACGCTGCTTTATCTGGCCCACGCCAGTCAGGTGCAGGACGGTTCGGCCAAGACCTCGCTCTCGACCGTGCCGCTCTTCAGGGGCGATGTGACGTGGGAAAAAGGCAAGCCGGAATAATCCGGCTCGCTGCATTTCGTATTAGGCTGGCTGGACGAAGCTGTCGAGCACGCGTTTCTGTCCGGCCTTGTCGAAGTCGATGGTCAGCTTGTTGCCGTCGACGACGGCGACCTTGCCATTGCCGAATTTCAGATGGAACACGCGGTCGCCGACCTTGAAAGCCGATGGCTTGTCGGCCACCGATTTCGCGACCAGTTCGCCTTCGATGGTGCGGCCCTTGACCGAACCGCGTCCGGCGCCGAAACCGGAATCGGTTTCGCCATAGCCGACGCGCTCGACGCGGCTGCCGGAGCGTGAACCCCAATTGTTGCGGGTGGCGTCCGAGCGGTTCTGCTGCGCGCGCTGCCAGCCCGGCGTCGAATAGCTATTCTGGAACGGATCGGCCCGGTCGAAGCGGGACTGGCCGTAACCACCACCATAGCCGCCGTAATTGCCTTCCAGCTCGGCGACCTCGACATGGGCTTCCGGCAGTTCTTCCAGAAAACGCGACGGAATGGTCGATTGCCACATGCCATGAATGCGGCGGTTGGACACGAACCAGATATGCAGGTTTTTCTTGGCGCGGGTGACACCGACATAGGCGAGGCGGCGTTCTTCCTCCAGCCCGGAGCGTCCGCCTTCATCGAGCGCGCGCTGGTGGGGGAACAGGCCTTCTTCCCATCCGGGCAGGAATACGGTTTCGAATTCCAGACCCTTGGCCGAATGCAGCGTCATGATGTTGACGGCATCCATATCTTCATTCTGTTCGGCATCCATCACCAGAGCGATATGCTCAAGGAAGCCGCGCAAGCTTTCATAATCCTCCATGGAACGGATCAGTTCCTTGAGGTTTTCCAGCCGTCCGGGCGCTTCCGCCGACTTGTCGTTCTGCCACATCGCCGTGTAGCCGGATTCGTCGAGAATGGTTTCGGCCAGTTCCGTATGCGGTGTGTTGTCGAGCAGCGACTGCCAGCGGAGGAAGTTTTCCACCACTTCGCGCAAGGCGGAGCGCGGCTTTGGCTTCAGCTCTTCCGTTTCGATCAGGTCACAGGCGGCGGCGAACATGGAAATGTCACGCGCGCGGGCATAGTCGTGAACCTGACGGATGGCCGCTTCGCCCAGACCGCGCTTCGGTGTATTGATGATGCGCTCCAGCGCCAGATCATCGGCTGGCTGCGCGACGACGCGCATATAGGCCAGCGCATCGCGGATTTCGAGCCGCTCATAGAAGCGCGGGCCGCCGATAACGCGATAGTTGAGACCAAGCGTCACGAAGCGGTCTTCGAATTCGCGCATCTGGAAGGAAGCACGCACGAGGATCGCCATGTTGTTGAGCATATGGCCCTGACGTTGCGCCTGTTCGATCGCTTCTCCAACGGCGCGGGCTTCTTCTTCCGAATCCCACGCTGCATGCACTTTCACGCGCGGATCGTCGGGATTTGGCGCTTCGGTGAAAAGCGTCTTGCCCAGACGGCCTTCGTTGTGAGCGATCAGATGCGCGGCGGTGCCAAGAATATGTGCGGTCGAGCGGTAGTTGCGCTCAAGCTTGATGACAACCGCGCCCGGAAAATCCTTGTCGAAGCGCAGGATGTTGTCCACTTCCGCCCCGCGCCAGCCGTAAATCGACTGATCGTCATCGCCAACGCAGCACAGATTGACGCGCGAACCCTCACCCTGAGGTAAGGAAAGCGGGGTACGGCTATCAGGAGCGTTTCTTGGCTGCGGTCGTTGTGCGAGCAGGCGCAGCCAGAGATATTGCGCGGTGTTGGTGTCCTGATATTCGTCCACCAGAATATAGCGGAACTTGGCGTGATACTCGCGCAGTATATCGGGATGGTTGCGGAAGATGCGGATCGGATGCAGCAGCAAATCGCCGAAGTCGCAGGCGTTGAGCGTGCGCAGGCGCTCCTGATAGGCCTGATACAATTCGCGGCCCTTGCCATTGCCGAACGAGCGCGCATCGCCTTCCGGAATGTCGGAGGGACCAAAGCCCTTATTCTTCCAGCCGTCGATCATATTGGCGAAAGTGCGCGCAGGCCAGCGCTTGTCATCCAGACCTTCCGCCTGAATGAGTTGCTTGATCAGCCGGATCACATCGTCAGTATCGAGGATGGTGAAATCGGATGTGAGATTGACCAGTTCCGCATGGCGGCGCAGCAATTTCACGCCGATGGAGTGGAACGTGCCAAGCCATGGCATACCTTCCACCGCGCCGCCGACCAGATGACCGATACGCTCCTTCATTTCGCGCGCGGCCTTGTTGGTGAAGGTCACGGCGAGAATCTGGCTCGGATAGGCAAGGCCGGTGGTGATGATATGGGCGATGCGGGTGGTCAGAACACGGGTCTTGCCGGTGCCCGCACCCGCAAGCACCAGAACCGGGCCTTCGGTCGTCAGCACGGCCTGTCGCTGTTCCGGGTTCAGCCCTTTCAGGTAGTCAGGCTCGCCACGCTGTTGGTTGCGCGCGGCCATGGCGCGCGCCGCAATACCGCCGGTAGCTGGCGCGCGGCCAGCCGGTGCATCATCGCCGAAAAACGGCATATCGTCGGGAAAATCGGACATCTGACCCCGAATGTAATGATTCGTGGCTGAAAGACCAGCGAAACGGTTAAAATATTCGACTACTCTAATTGAGTAACGCGCCGGTCCGTGAAGTTTAGGCGATGGGCGGCCAGCGCTTCCACAAGGCCGCGCAGTTCCGGCTCGCGCTGCAGCAGGTCATCCAGCTCCGTCATCTGGTTCATGGCGATCAGCCGCAGGATATCGTCGCGAATGGTGCCGTCTTCACGACGCGGCAGGTGCGCGACCGGCTGGATCAGCTCCACCTTCTGGCTTTTCAGACGCGCCCGCAGGCTTTTTCGTCCGCATCCAGCGTTTCCACGAAAGCATAGAGACCCACGCCCTTGGCTGGCAGCGAATAAAGCGCCAGCGCCACGTCCTTGACGCGCGGATCAGACTTGAGTGCGGCCAGAATCGCCGGGCCTTCATTGTCGATACGGTCGCCCGTGCCTTCACCATCCGACCAGCTGAAAATGCCGCGTGTGATGAAGTTGTAGACCTTCTTGCCGGTGGCGAGCCAGATGCGCGAGGGCAGCGAACGGCGCGCCAGAATGCGCTTTTCCGTCGGCGTCATCAGATCCTTGGCGAATGCCCGTTTCTGCTTGATGAGGTGGCGGAAGTCTTCATACGCCATCAGCCGATAGAGCGCGCCACGACGACGATGGACGCTGGCAAGCTGGAAGTCGATTACCGCGGCTTCGCCTTCCGGCGTCATCAGCCAGTTTTGCGGCTTGGCAAGATCGTTATGCGTGACGCCAAGACGGCGCATATCGCGTAAGATTCGATGCGCGGTGCGATACCATTTCGGATCGGACGGGCGCGCAAGATGCAGCGGCGTGCCTTCCGTCCACGAACGATAGAGGCCGTCGCGATCCGTTGCGATCAGCTGCGGCACACCTTCAATGCCGCGCACGGTCTTCAGACCGCGAATTTCGCGCCGGGCGAGAATCCATGCAAGCGGGCTCGACCACCAGGGAGCAGCGCTCACCACACGGCGGATAATGCGCGTGTCGGGATCGTTCGCAAAATAGCCCGCGCGCGTTTCGGAAAACACGTCGCGCTTAAACACGGCTGTCTCCACAAACGGGGGAATTTGGTCGCCCTTCAAAGGCACATCGATATTGGGGTTCTGAGCCATAAGGTTCCACTAGCGTCTTGTGTACCATCAATCAAGTTTGGCGATGAACGTCGGTGGATATCCGCTGTTGCAAACATGTGAATGAAGGGGCACAAGAAACCCATCTGAGTTTCCATGGAGCGATAAACGTGGCGCAAGGCGACGACACCAAATTGGCGATCGGGCAGATCATCCGTCAGGAACAGGCACTGATTTTTCCGTCTTTCGACGAGAACGACGCTTTTGCGCTCGGCCATAGAATTCGCGATATCGCCGTGAAGGAAAAGCTCGGCGTGGGCATCGATATTTCGCTGTGGGACCGACGTTTGTTCTTCGCGGCGACTATCGGCACCACGGCGGATAATTCTGAATGGCTGCGCCGCAAGTTCAATGTCGTGCGCCGTTTCCATGCTTCGACCTATCGTCTGGTTCTGGAACAAAATCGTGAAGACCGGATGTTTGCGCCGCATAAGGCGCTGGATGTAACTGATTACGCGCTGGCGGGCGGTGGATTCCCGATCCGCGTTGCGGGCGTTGGTGTGATTGGAGCCGCCATCGTTTCGGGCTTGCCGCAGCGCGAGGATCACAATCTCGTCGTGCGCGCCATCGCCTTGCAGCTGGGGCAGGACCCGGCAGCATTGGCTCTTCCTGCTGTTTAATATTCCGGAGAATGAACAATGTCGCTTGAGCATGTGATCGCGCTTCCACGCAATGAAGAGGGGATCGCCGCTGTTGTCG
Organism: Ochrobactrum sp. SSR; assembly: GCF_030067775.1. Classification (NCBI taxonomy): domain Bacteria; kingdom Pseudomonadati; phylum Pseudomonadota; class Alphaproteobacteria; order Hyphomicrobiales; family Brucellaceae; genus Ochrobactrum; species Ochrobactrum sp. SSR. The sequence continues at coordinate 278,256 of NZ_CP125969.1, forward strand.
GTATCCTCAAGCAGCGTTTTGGCGAGCGGGCGCAGACCGGGCAGGCCATGCGTGAGCAGCACGGCCACACCACCAGCTATGTGCCGACGCAGGCGCCGGATATCGTGGTGTTCGCTGAGAATACACAGGACGTGCAGGATGTGGTGCGCATTTGCGCCGAACATCGCGTACCGCTGGTGGCTTTCGGCGCTGGTTCGTCGCTGGAAGGTCAGGTCAATGCGGCGGCGGGCGGCGTATCGCTCGATCTGACGCATATGAACCGCATTCTGGCCGTCCATGCCGAAGATCTCGACTGCGTCATCGAGCCGGGCGTCACGCGTAGGGAACTTAACGAATATCTGCGCGATACCGGCCTGTTCTTCCCCATCGATCCAGGCGCCAATGCGACGCTCGGCGGCATGGCCTCGACACGCGCATCCGGCACAAATGCGGTTCGCTATGGCACCATGCGCGAGAATGTTCTGGCGCTGAAAGCCGTCATGCCGGATGGTCGCCTGATCGAAACGTCCAAGCGCGTCAAGAAGACCGCCGCCGGTTATGACCTCACCCGCCTGCTGATCGGCGCGGAAGGCACGCTCGGCATCATTACGGAGCTGACCTTGAAGCTTCAGGGCATTCCGCAGGCAATTTCCGGCGGCATCTGTCCGTTCCCGGATGTGGAATCGGCCTGTCGCGCGGTGATCGATACGATCCAGATGGGCGTGCCGGTGGCGCGTATCGAGCTGGTCAACAAGTTGCAGATGGAAGCGCTGATCCTCTATTCGAAGCTGCCCTACGAAGCGCAGCCCTATCTGTTCGTGGAGTTCCACGGCACGGAAACCGGCGTTGCGGAACAGGCCGAGATTTTCGGCGAAATCGCCGCCGGACATGGCGGCGGACCGTTCCACTGGACACAGGACGCCGAGGAGCGTGACCGTCTGTGGCGGGCACGCCATGACGCCTATTTCGCCTCGTCGCTGCTGCGCCCCGGCTGCAAGGGCATTTCGACCGATCTCTGCGTGCCGATTTCGCGTCTGGCCGATTGTATCACCGAGACCGAACGCGATCTGGCGGAGAGCAACATCATCGCGCCGATCGTCGGTCATGTGGGGGATGGCAACTTCCATCTGCTTCTGCTGCTCAATACGGAAGACCCGGAAGAAATGGCGCGGGCAGAAGCTTTTATGGACCGGCTCGTGATGCGGGCGCTGGCCATGGAAGGAACCTGTACGGGCGAACATGGCATCGGTCAGGGTAAGATGAAATATCTCGCCATGGAGCTTGGTGAAGCGACCGATTATATGCGCATGATCAAAAAAGCGCTCGATCCGCTCAATATCATGAACCCCGGTAAAATCCTGATTTCCTGAATCAAATCAGCCTTTTGCGCCGCTCGGCTCAGAGGGTGATTCAGCGAGCGGACCTATTTGGATCGGTTGGGCGGCAGCTTGCCTTGTTGTCGCCGAACCGATGCTGTTTTTTGTTGCCGCGCAATCCTGAAAACCGCTTCGCACTTTGTGCGATGATGCACTATGTTGCGTTGGTAAATATGGCGTGATTCACCTGTTGTCTCGCGCCTGACCGAATTCACCTGACTGACCGGAGCTGCTTCTTGGGCCGCATATTCGTCATTGTCGGCGGGCTTCTGGTGCTGCTTTTGACAGCGGCGCTGGTGGTGCCGCCTTTTGTCGACTGGAGTGGCTATCGGGCCGATTTCGAGCGCGAGGCGAGCCGCATTCTGGGACGTCCTGTCAAGGTGGCGGGCGATGTGAATGCGCGGCTGCTGCCGTTTCCATCTGTGACCTTTTCCGATGTCCGCGTCGGGGCCGATGCAACGCATCCGGTGATGACGCTCGCCCGGTTTTCGATGGATGCGGAACTGATGCCTTTCCTGCGCGGTCAGGTGCTGATTTTCGACATGCGCGTCGAGCGTCCGCGCGTTTCGATCTCGCTGGATAAGGACGGCAAGGTGGATTGGGCCATTCGTCCGTCCACGCCGCTCGATCCATCGCAGATCAAGGTCGAACGGCTGTCGATCAGCGACGGCACCGTGACGCTGCATGACTTGGCAAGCGGGCGCGTTCATGAGGCCACGGGCCTGAATGCCGTGCTGTCGGCCAACAGCCTCGCGGGGCCATGGCAGGCGCAAAGCAGTTTTAGCCTTGCGGGCCGCAAGCTTTCCGTCGATCTGACGAGCGGCGAGGCGAAGCCTGACGGTTCTCTGCGATTGCGGGCGCGTGTTTCGCCGGAAGCTATTCCCGCCGCATTCGAAACCGATGGCGATATCGTCCTCAAGGACGGCCGGTTGAATTATGCGGGCGATTTTTCGCTGCGCTCCTCCGATATGGTGGCGCAAAACGCCAAAAGCCAGAAAGACGCGTCCGCCGACAAGCCGTTTTTCAGTGGCCTGCGCCTCACCGGCAAGTTTGCCGCCGATACCGACCGCTTCGATGCAAGCGAATTCCGCATGGAGCAGGGGCCAGCCGACAATCCTTACGTGGTCAATGGCAAGGCGCTGATTGATTACGGCAATGTGCCGCGCTTTGAAATCAGCGCCGATGGGCAGCAGATTTTTTGGGGCCCAAGCGAGACGGCGGAAGACCAGCAGGTTGCTTCCGCCATGCCGCTGACGGACCGCATCGCCATTGCGCGCCGCGTTCTCGAACAATTGCCAATCCCGACCATACCGGGCCGTATTGACCTTCGTTTGCCAGCGGTCGTTGCCGGTGGAACCACCATTCGCTCCGTAACGATCAACGCCGAACCCGATGGCGGCGACTGGAATATTCGCCAGTTCGCGGCTGACCTGCCGGGGCGCACCAAGGTCGAGGCCAAGGGCAGGCTTTCGGTTGGCGATGATTTCGGTTTCAAGGGTGAGATGCTGGTGGCATCGCGCCAGCCATCCGGTCTTGCCACCTGGCTCAATGAGACCGTGGATGAATCGATCCGCGCGCTCGACGGGGCCGGCTTCTCCGGCAAGGTCGATTTGCGCGACGGCATGCAGCGCATCGACGATCTGGAAATCGGTCTGGGCAAGACGTGGCTCAAAGGATCCCTGCTGCGGCAGGTCAATGGGGCGGCGCAGCCGACCATCGACGTCAATCTCCAGGGCGGCGCGGTGGAGAGCGATGCCTTGCAGGCTTTCGTTTCGTTCTTCTCCGGCGGCGAGGGGCTGGCGCTTCTCGATGCGCAAACGCTCAATGTCGGCTTCAAGGCCGGGCCTGTGCGGTTCAAGGATATGGAAGCGGCCAATGTCGATCTGGCGATGCGCCTTCACGATGGACGCTTCGATTTCGACCGGCTGATGATCAGCGATGTCGCCGATGCGACGCTGACGGCAACCGGCGCCTATGAGCCTTTCGCCAATTCACCGTCGGGCAAGCTCGACGCGACGATCCTTTCGGGCGATCTGTCCCGCTTTATCGCGTTGATCGCGAACCGTTATCCGCAGTTGCCGCTGTTCCATGCCTTGTCGGCGCGCGCGGCCAATTTCCCCGGTCTGTTTGAAGACAGCGAGATCAACGTGATCGCCAATGCGGTTGCGCCGGTCAGGCCGGAAACGCAAGCCAATCCCGTGAAGAACGGCGCAGCCAAGGGTAAAAGTGCGCGACCAGCCGAGACTAGGCCCAAGACTTCGCCCGGCAGCGGCGAGTTCTCCTTCAGCGTCACTGGCAAGACCGGTGGGATGAAGCTCGACCTGTCGGGAACGGCCAGCGGTGGCGAGACGGAAGCAGACCCGTTGCAGATGCAGATGAACGGCACGGCTAGTTCCGAGCAGGGAGAGGCAGTGCTGGCGCTGATCGGCCTGCCGTCGCTGCCATTGGGCCTTGCCGGTGAACTTACCGCCGATCTGACCATGCAGGGCGCGCCAAGCGCCGGAATGCGGACGCTTCTCAAGCTGACGGCGCCGGATGGCACGGCTTCGGCTGACGGGGTGATTTCGCTGATCGGCAACGATATTGCCGCAAGCGGCAAGGCGCAGGTCAAATCAGCCGATCTGCAGCCATTCATCGCGACAGCGGGCTATGCATTGCCGGGTTATGGCGCGGGGCTTTCCGCTGAGCTTTCCAGTGATTTCCAGTTTGCCAAAGGCATTTTGCGCTTTCCGAATCTTGCTGGCCAGTTGGGTGGCGAAGATGTTTCGGCGCGGCTGGAGGCGAACTTTGCCGATAGCGGATTGCCGCAATTGAAGGGCGAAGCGAAGCTCGCTTCGCTTGAAGTCGATGGTCTGGCGGCCATCATGCTCGGTCAGGACGCGTTTGAACCAGCCAAGCCGACAGAAAAGTCCATCTGGCCGCGTGGGGCCTTTGCGGTTCGTCCGTCGCTGCCGCTGCTGATCGATGTGAAGTTGAATGTTGCTGAGGCGCATATGCAAGGTTTCGGCACGGCGACCGAGTTTTCGACGCGGCTGCAAAAGACGATCGATAGTCTGAGCCTCACCGAACTGACCGGAAACTGGGCAGGGGGTTATCTCGTCGGCACCCTGTCGTTGCGCAACAGCGACAAGAATGCGCTGCTTTCGACCGATCTGAAATGGAGCGGTGCGGACCTCGCCAATTTCTACCATCTGGAAGATGGTTCGGCCCCGCTGGGTGGTGTCGTCAAGGCTGCGGTGACGCTGAATGGCAGTGGCGAAAACGCTGCCGCGCTGGTCGGTTCTCTGGCGGGAACCGCGACCGTGGATGTCGAGAAATTCGCGGTCGCTGGTCTTGATGGTGCGGCGCTGCCTGCCATGGTCGCAGCCGCTGACGGCATTGGCGATCAGCCTGCGGGCGACGAAAAACTGGATGTGAAGCGGTTTGCCGCCATTGCCGACAAGGCCGTCGCCCCGGATGCGCGGTTTACGCCCGGCGACGCGCGTTTCGAATTCACGGTAGCGGGCGGTACGGCGCGGATGTCTGCCGCCAACCTGTCGGACGGCAACGCAGCTTTGTTGAGCGATTTGCAATTCGATCTTTCGACGCTCGGCGTCGGGGGCAGCGGAACTTTTACCTTCCAGGGTGATGAGGGCGCGCAGACCGGCCTTGCGCCGCAGGTGGCCTTCACCATCGGCGGAACCTATGACCGGCCAGAAGTGAAGCTCGACCGGCAGCCGCTTGTGCAGTTCCTGACCCAGCGCGCATTGGAGCGCGAGCAGGAACGCGTCGAGGCCATGCAGGCCAGTCTAATGGAAAAGCAGCGTCTGCGCCGTCAGCTTGGCGTATTGGAAGCTGATGCGGCGGAACGTGAACGTGCTCAGCAGGAAGACGAGACGCGCCGTCGTTCCGAAGCGGCGGCACGGGTTGCAGCAGAAAAACAAGCTGAGGAGAAGAAGCGTCGCGAGTCGGAGCAGCCGCGGCCAGCCAATCCGGAAGGCGGGGCCGAAAATGGCGCGGCGATGCCGTTGGCCAGCCCACAAGGTGGACAGTCGCTGAATGAATTCCTGAAAAGTCTGGAGCCAGCACCGAGCGCACCCGTGCCGCAGCCCTGATCGGTTTGCTATCAGCTGGCTGGTGGTATCTGCGATTTGAGCCAGTTCAATACGTGGAGCCGCAGCGCCGATGAGAGGTTGGTGGTGCGCTCACGCTTGCTGTCCACCTCGGCCACCAGTGATGCAATCGACTGGCCGCGCATTTCGGCGATCTGGTGGAGAATCTCGAAGAATTCGTCTTCCAGCGTATAGCTGGTCGCATGGCCGCGAATGCTGACCGAGTGCTTGCGCAGGCCGCCGGTGCTCAAAGCTCACCATCCGCGTCGTCTTTGCGCTCCAGGCGATTCACGTCCAGAAAGCGTTCGCTCTTGCGGGTCTCTTCGCGCGCGAAGTCTTTTTCCACTTTCGTTCGTCCGAAAAGAATGCGGTTTTGATCCGCCTGCTTTTCCTTGGCGTCACGCGCTTTCTTTTTCTTGAACTGCCGCAGATTGACGATGTCGCTCATGTCGATGTCTCGGATGGCTTAGAGCGCGTTTCGATCTGATTGCATCAGATCGGCGCTCTAATTCTTTGTTTTAACGCGCATCTAACCCGAAAACCGTTTCACACTTTTCGGGATGCGCTCTTAGTGCGTTGACACACGCTTTTATAACGCGGCGCTCCGACGGGCTGCAAGCTGTCGGCTTGGCTTACTGTCTCGGTTCCTTGGGATTGGTGAACCACCAGATCGCGACTGAAACCGCGACGAGCAGCAAAAGGCCGATGGTCATTTGCCAGAGGGGAAAGTTCGGCGCGTCGCTCGCGATGAAAAACGCAGCGATAACGCCGCTTATCCAGAGAACTGCCTGCGCTAACAAACGGACCATGAGATTCCCGCCTTGATTTCCACTGCCGTAATGGCCGCTATCCTATCATTTTAAAATTCGGTTGCCTTGATCGAAGTCAAAACGAATGGTCTGGTCAGTACGATACTATGAAATAACGCCCTGTCTGACGACAGTTTTATACGAACGGTTTTTGGCCACAGCAACATACTCGCAGCGCAGCCAAAGCCTTTATGAAATCATGCAAAGTTGGGAAGAAGATTTACTTCTTGCGGAAAGCGTCCAGCGATACCACGTCGGCGGATGGCTTCGGCGTATCTTCGCCCTCAGCATTATCTTTCGCGGCTGCTGCCTGCTTTTCAGCAGCAGTCTTGCGCGACTTCGCCTTGGGCTTTTCCGGCTTTTCGGGCGCGGTTTCCACCGGCATCATCTCGATTGGCGCGATATTGTGGTCTTCGTCATTGTCGCTGGTCGGCTGAACTGCCGCAACATCGAACTCAAGTTCGAAATTGACGGACGGGTCGTAGAAACCACGCACTGCCGAGAATGGTATCACCAACTTTTCGGGAATATCACCGAAAGACAGGCCAACTTCGAACAGCTGATCGGTGACATTCATGTCCCAGAACTGATGCTGCAACACGATTGTCATCTGCTCGGGATATTTCTCTTTCAGGCGCGTGGAAATACGCACGCCCGGCGCTCCGGTGAGGAACGTGATAAAGAAATGATGATTGCCCGGCAGGCCAGCCTTGGCCACCTCCGCAAGAACCTTGCGGATGACGCCACGAAGGGCTTCCTGAGCGAGAATGTCGTAACGGATCAGATCCTGTACCATGGGTTTCTTATCCCACGGATTCGCAGGCAGATGTCAAGTTCGTTCTCGCAGGAAACGATGATATATATCGCGAAAGTGCGGCAGCACTGCTCGATCTGTCAGGGGAGAGGGGCAGCTTGCGGCGACGAAGCGGTCCCGCCAAATGCCAGCAGAAATGTCCTGACGCCATTGATGGCGCTGCGTTCGATGATGTCGTCATCGATTGCGCATCCGTGCAAGGCGTGCAGCTGCGTATCGGCGCTGATCAGGGCCATGAAATGCAGTGCCGCCAGATCAGGATCATTGAGGCGCAAATGTCCCGCCAGCGCCAGACGGGACAGGCACGCGGCAATGGCCGGGACAGCCTGCGCCGGACCCTTGGTCTTGCAGATATAGCCCGCGAAAGACATGTCGGGCGTACTCGACTGCAAAAGCTTGCGCAGAAAAGCACCCGATGGATCGTAAACGCAGTTCCGACTCATGCGGATCGCGAAGGCCGTCAGATCCCGCTCAAGATTGTCACCGCTCTGTGGAAAAGTGGACAGCACGGCAAACAGGCTTGCATTCATGCGGTCCAAGGCGTCTTCAACCACAGCGGCAAGCAAAGCTTCCTTATCGCGGTAGTGGTTATAGATGGTCTGGCGCGAAACGCCGGCCTCGTTTGCAATCAGATCGATGCTGGCGCCCTGAAACCCGTCGCGCGAGAAAACACGCGCCGCAGAACACAGGATGAAATCGCGCTTCATGCACTGCCCAGGCTTCATGGCGGCAGTGTTTGCAGCGGCATTCAGCCCTTTTCCGGTGGTGCTACGCTTCACCGGCGGGGCGGCCATTTCGATTATGTCAGTAGGTTTCATAAGCCCAACATAAGATGACTTGACGTTTTGGACAATGGTGTCTAATTTGACATCAATGTCAAATTCCTTTTGGCATTTCGTCTAGACAAGAGACTGTGACAGTCATTTCAGAAGTCTGGTTTGCCCGTTTAAGCGCGTATATCCCGGATATCATCTGAAAAGCCATAGCAGTTACATAGAGTTATTCAATCCAGTACCGGTTTTGCGAGCCCAGCGATCCACCCTCCCAAGCGAAGTTGGCGATCCGAAACCGGTGCGGGCACCTCACGAAACATTGATGAAAGCGCGTCTCCCATGGCTTCGAGTCTTGTGCGCAATGCGATTGTTCTTGGTCTTCTTTCCGCCGTCGGTCCCTTCGCGATCGACATGTATCTCCCTGCCTTGCCGACGATTGCCGCCGACCTCCATGCGGAAACCGGCGCGGTGCAGATGAGTCTGCTTGCCTTCTTCATCGCCTTGGCGATTGCCCAACTTTTCTGTGGGCCTCTGTCGGACATGGTCGGGCGCAAAGTCCCGCTTTACGGTGGGCTGATTCTGTTCGCCATCGGCAGCGTCGGCTCCGCGCTGGCGACCAACATTGATGTGCTGGTGCTGTTTCGCTTCCTGCAGGGGTTGGGTGCTGCGGCGGGCATGGTGATTCCGCGCGCTGTGGTGCGTGATCTGCATACCGGCGTCGAAGCGGCGCGGCTGATGTCGCTGTTGATGCTGGTCTTCTCCATTTCGCCGATTCTGGCGCCTCTCACGGGCTCGGTCATTATCAGCTTCTTTGGCTGGCGCGGCGTGTTCTGGGCTGTTCTGGTCGCGGCGATTATCGGCCTTGTGCTGCTTGCGACGGCCCAACAGGAAACGCGAACGCGTGAAGCGCGGCTTGAAAGCAGCGTTGGGAGCGCGCTGCGCGGCTATGGCCGCTTGCTCAAGGACCGCTATTTCCTAGGGCTGGTTTTCGTCGGCGGCTTTGGCATTGCCTCGTTCTTCGTTTATCTGGCCAATTCATCCTTCGTGCTCATCGATCACTACGGTCTGACCCCGAACGAATATGCGCTGGCTTTCTCGGCCAATGCGGTGTCGTTCTTCGGCGTTTCCCAGCTGAATGGTTGGCTGGGTGCGCGATTCGGGCTGCGCCGTGTAATGCGCTTTGCCGTATCCGGTTTCGCTGCCGCCATGCTCGCTATGTTCGCAGCCGTACTGATGGGGCATCAATCGCTCTGGCTGATCGCAAGTTTCCTGTTCGTCGGTTACGGCTTCCTCGGGCTGGTTATACCGACCACGGCGGTTCTGGCGCTGGAAGATTATGGCGCGATTGCCGGTACGGCTTCGGCGCTGATGGGAACGCTGCATTTTGTGATTGGCGGTCTGGCGATTGGCATTACCGGTTCGTTCTTCGACGGAACGGCTGTGCCTATGGTCGGCGGAATCGCCGGTTGTGCGCTGACCGCATTCGTGCTGACGCAGATCGTTCTCTCCCGCAAAGCGAGCGATCTCGATACGGAAGCAGCAGCAGCCTGAATTGAAGAGGGAAAGTGGAGGCTTCTGTTGCCAGGTGCCTCCGAACCCCGCCTTAAGGTGCTAACCCTAAGGGCTTTAGAGTGGGTTTCCCGCACCGCCATTAGGCAGCGAGAGCATAACCCTGAGCTTTGTTGTCATTTGCAACTACTCAATTGACCCGATAACGGTGGTATCATGCCGAGTAAAAGAGCGATCTTTACACCCTTGTCGATCCTATTTCGCCCCCGCCACAGCACAGACCAATCATAGAGCCTGTGTTCTGGTGGAGGCGCCGGGTACCGCCCCCGGGTCCAATGGGTTTATTACACCGTCCGTTTATCACCATAGCTGGCTTGCGCCAGCGAGACGTATATAGGCGCGGTCGATCCATATTGGAAGAGGGGCGGTTATATTTGTCAGGGGCAAATTTACTCCTGAATTTTCTGAAATATGAATAGGGCAGCTCGTTTCGTCGCTTCGGGAAGCGAAGCAACTTCAAGCGTTTCATGCTCGGTATGTGCGCCCGAACCCCATGGCCCCAATCCGTCAATGCCCGCTTTTACATAAGGCGTGATATAGGAAATATCCGCGCCGCCACGCTCATCAGGGGCTACAGCCTTCAGCGCAGGGCCGCCAAGTTGCTGCGATATGGCGCTATATTGCAAGAGCAACGCATAATTGGCGTTGGTTGCTGGCATTGCTGGCATGATATCCTGAAACTCGACCTTGCTGTGTGTCCCGGAAAGCGGCTGCGCTGTGATCTTTTGCAGGGAGGCTTCAATCGCGTCACGTTCATCCTTCGTCATGAAGCGCAGATCGCCATGCGCCAGTGCATTGGGCGGAACGATGGTCTTGCGCCCGCTGGCGGTCCCGGTTCCCTGATCAATATCCTCGTGGACCTGCTGCCCGCCGAGGAGAAGCCCTACATTCATGGTGATATCGGGCGTTTTCGTTAGTTCCATACGCAATGCATCAATCACTCTGGCTATTTCATAAACAGCGCCAAAGCCGACATTGGGCTGGAAAATCTGCGAGGAATGTGCGGCATTTCCGGTGGCGGTCAGAAACCACTCGGACAGGCCGCGTCTGGAGACGACCAGTTCATCGGGGGCAAGTGCAAATTCAAACCCCAGCGCGATATCGCTTTGTTTCGCGGCGTCCATCAGAACTTTCCGGGAGAGGCTCGTCGGTCGCGCCGCCAGTTCCTCGTCGCCGGTCATGACGATTGTGATATTCGCATTTTTGAGCGCATCGGCGTTTTTAAGCGCCTTCATCGTATAGAGAATGGTGACCAGCCCGCCCTTGTCATCGATGACGCCGGGGCCGCTTGCCTGTTTTCCGTCATGAGAAAGGGTGAAGTGCTGGAACTTGCTTGTTGGCGGAAACACCGTATCCAGATGCGCGATCAGGAGAATGCGCGTCTTCGCGTTTCCGGTATGTCGGGCGACCAGTGTGCCCGCATGTTTCAAGTCTGCCGGAAGATCATGCCATCGAACATCAAAGCCAAGCGCTTCGAATTCCGGTTTCAGAAGATTCCCGATCTGTTTCACGCCGTCGGCGTTTGCGGTTCCACTGTTGATATTGACCAGTTTTTCAAGGAGCAACAGCTGCTCATTTTTATGATCTTGAATATAACCCGCAATATCTTTCTGCGAAATGTCCGCTGATGCCGAATAGGCATGAGCTGGATAAAGAAAAATATGCAATGCAGTGATAATAGATAAGGATCGAAACATAATAAAACCTGTCGTAAAATTGGAAGTAGATTTCAAATTTTTATCAAATAGGCGTTATATGCGTGAAGAAATTTTTATACCGAGATTATGTTAAGTTAGATTTTGTTCTTTGCAGGACAAAAGCTCATTCTCATGGGTTGTTTCTCATAATTGCCGTTGACAGCTTGCTCTCACTGGTCAATCTTGGTCGCATATATATTGGAAAGGCTGGAGTTTTCTTCCGGTCTATCCGGAATTGCGGTTTAGACTGGGCGGTGTGCCCCACTGAAGGAGAGCCGATATATGAGTGAATACCTCGCAGATGTCCGTCGCTACGATGCCGCCGCCGATGAAGCGGTTGTCGAGAAGATCGTCAAGCATCTGGGCATTGCGCTACGCAATCGCGACTCCTCGCTCGTTTCGGCGACCGATCCGGAAGAACTGAAGCGTGTGCGCGACAGCTGGGTTGGCAAGAAGCTCGGCGTGACCGATGCCGCCAAGGCAGAAGAAGTGGTGAACCACGTCGCCGAAGTCATGAAGGGCGACCGCAACAAGCACCGCGTGACCTTCTATTATCTGGTGGCAAAGCAGCTCGGCAAACTCGGCGATCTCTGATCGGTGCATATTGCCTGTGGAATTCGAACCCCGGTGCCCCGCGCCGGGGTTTTTCCTTATAGTAGGGTCGAAACGAATCGATCTCGAAAAACCCTATCCGGGAACATCCCATGCGCACCTATCTCGATCTTCTCCAGCATGTGCTCGACAACGGCACCGATCGCGGCGACCGCACGGGAACGGGCACGCGCTCGGTTTTCGGCTATCAGATGCGCTTCAATCTGGAGGAGGGCTTTCCGGTCCTGACCACCAAGAAGCTGCATCTGCGCTCGATCATCTATGAGCTGTTGTGGTTTCTGAAGGGCGATACCAATATTGCCTATCTCAAGGAAAACGGCGTTTCGATCTGGGATGAATGGGCGGATGATAAGGGCGATCTCGGCCCAGTTTACGGCTATCAGTGGCGCTCCTGGCCAGCGCCGGATGGTCGCCATATCGACCAGATCGCCAATCTCATGAAGATGTTGCATGGCAATCCGAATTCCCGCCGCCTGATCGTATCAGCCTGGAACCCGGCGCTGGTCGATGAAATGGCGCTGCCGCCATGCCATTGCCTGTTCCAGTTCTATGTCGCAGACGGAAAACTGTCCTGCCAGCTCTATCAGCGCTCGGCGGATATTTTCCTTGGCGTGCCGTTCAACATCGCTTCCTACGCGCTTTTGACCATGATGATCGCGCAGGTGGCGGGCCTCAAGCCCGGCGAATTCATCCATACGCTGGGTGACGCGCATATTTATTCCAACCATTTCGAGCAGGCGCGGCTGCAATTGACGCGCACGCCGAAAAAGCTGCCGGTCATGCGCATCAATCCGGATGTGAAGGACCTGTTTGCCTTCCGTTACGAGGATTTTGCGCTGGAAGGCTATGAAGCCGATCCGACGATCAAGGCGCCGATTGCGGTATGAGTGAGAGCGTGAACACGGATAAGCCGGTCGTTTCGATTATCGTGGCTGCAGCCGAGAATGGCGTGATCGGGCGCGACAACGATATGCCATGGCGGCTTTCGACGGATTTGAAGCGCTTCAAGGCGCTGACGCTCGGCAAGCCGGTCATCATGGGGCGTCGCACATGGGAGTCGATCGGGCGACCCTTGCCGGGACGACCGAACATCGTCGTGACCCGCGATGCGAATTTTCAGGCTGAAGGCGTACATATCGTCGGCTCGCTGGAAGAGGGCATTGCGCTTGGGCGCAAGCTTGCCGAAGAGCTCGGCGCTGGCGAGGTCTGCATCATTGGCGGCGGCAAGATTTATGCGCAGGCTTTGCCACTGGCGGACCGCGTGCATCTGACGCGGGTTCTGGCGGCAATCGATGGGGACACACATTTCCCGGAGATTAAGTCTGATGGGTGGCGTCTGGTCTCGTCGGAAGACGTGCCAGCCGGCGATAAAGACAGCCATCCGACCCGCTATATGGTTTACGAAAAGCGTGTTGCGTAAAGCATAACATAGGAATTTTATTGCGCTTCCGTTGAAAGCGCGCCTCCCGATGCCTATAAAACGGTAACATTAGTTGATGACGGGGGTTTGCGCCTTGCTTTCCCGTCTTCCGGGAGCATCTCCGTTAAAAGCGCTGAGGCGTTTTTTGCCGGAGATGCGGGAAACAGAAGCTTAGAGGTGAGGATGCCCTGGAGCAATCAGAATGGCGGCGGCGGCCCATGGGGTGGCGGCGGCGGTGACAACAATAATAACAACAATAATAATGGCCCCTGGGGACAGGGCCCGAAGGGCCCGCGCGGGGGCGGCCAGAATACGCCACCTGATCTCGAGGATATTTTGCGCAAAGGCCAGGATCGCCTGAAGCAGGTGTTCCCCGGCGGCGGTGGTCGCAGCGGCGGCAATCGCCCGATCTATTTCCTGATCGGCGCGGCCTTGCTCGGCTTCTGGGTTTTCCAGTCCGTCTATACAGTACAGCCGGATGAACTGGCGGTTGAACTTCGTTTCGGCAAGCCGAAGGCTGAAGTTTCCGAACCTGGCTTGCATTTCCATTGGTGGCCGATTGAAACCTATGAAAAGGCGCAAATCGTCGAAAAGCAGATCAATATCGGCGCTCAGGGTTCCCGTACTGCGACGCAGGGTCTGATGCTGACCGGCGACCAGAACATCGTGAATGTCCAGTTCTCGGTTCTCTATCGCGTTTCTGATCCGCGCGCTTACCTGTTCAATGTCGACAGCCCGGATGCGATGGTGCAGCAGGTTTCGGAAAGCGCGATGCGTGAAATCGTCGGTCGCCGCCCGGCGCAGGACGTTTTCCGCGACAATCGTGCCGAGATTGCGCAAAGCGTGCGCGCTATCGTGCAGCAGACACTCGACACCTACCAGGCCGGTATTCAGGTCAATGCCGTGTCGATTGAAGACGCATCGCCGCCGCGTGAAGTGGCCGACGCCTTCGACGAAGTGCAGCGCGCCGAACAGGACGAGGATCGATTCATCGAGGAATCGAACCAGTATTCCAACCAGAAACTCGGTCAGGCCCGCGGTGAAGCCGCTCAGCTTCGCGAAGAAGCGGCAGCCTATAAGAACCGCGTCGTTCAGGACGCCGAAGGTGAAGCGCAGCGTTTCAGCTCGGTTCTCGGCCAGTATGAAAAAGCCCCGGAAGTGACCCGTAACCGTCTCTTCCTCGAAACCATGGAACAGGTGCTTAAAAGCACCAAGAAAGTCATTGTGGAACCAGGAAAGGACGTCGTGCCCTATCTGCCGCTGAACGAATTGATGCGCCAGCAACCGCGCGCAGGCGCAACTCCGGGTGCAACCGTGACCACGACCCCCTCGACCGGCGGAGGTGCACAGTAATGGCTCAGAACAGACTTCCGATCATTGCCGGCATTATCGCTGTCCTCGCCTTCCTGCTTTATTCCGCGACGTTCATCGTTTCGGAGCGCCAGCAGGCAATCGTTCTTCGTTTCGGTCAGATCGTCAGCGTGAAGACCGAGCCTGGCATCTACTTCAAGTTGCCATTCGGCTTCCTTGACGCCGATACGGTGCAGATGATCGATGACCGTTTGCTGCGTTTCGATCTGGACGACATCCGCGTTCAGGTTTCGGGCGGCAAGTTCTATGACGTCGATGCGTTCCTCGTCTATCGCATCACCGATGCCCGCAAGTTCCGTGAAACGGTTTCGGGCAGCACGCTCCTTGCCGAACAGCGCTTGCGCACCCGTCTCGATGCATCGCTGCGTGGTGTCTATGGTCAGCGTGGTTTTGAAGCCGCTCTTTCTGAAGAGCGCGGCGACATGATGCGTGAAGTGCGCGATCAGCTTCGTCCTGATGCGACTTCGCTCGGCCTGACCATCCAGGACGTGCGTATCCGCCGTACCGATCTGACGGCAGAAGTCTCGCAGCAGACCTATGAGCGCATGAAGGCGGAACGTCTGGCGGAAGCCGAGCGTCTGCGTGCCCGTGGCCGTGAAGCCGCCCAGCGTATCCGCGCCGTGGCCGACCGTCAGGTTGTGGAAACGATTGCCGAAGCGCGCAAGGAATCGGAAATCCTTCGCGGTGAGGGCGATGCGCAGCGCAGTGAAATCTACGCAGCCTCCGCATCGAAGGATCCGGGCTTCTTCGCCTTCTATCGTTCGATGGCCGCTTATCGCGAAGCGCTCGAAACGCCGGATACGACGCTGGTTCTCTCGCCGGATTCGGAGTTCTTCAAGTTCTTCCGTGATGCTGGCGGCAAGCTGGCAACGCCTTCGCAGTAAAGTGCGGGAACAGCTCTCATGAGCGATTTTCTAGCCGCCGTAGGACTTCTCTTCGTTATCGAGGGGCTGCTCTACGGCGGCTTTCCTTTTTTCGCCAAGAAGCTCGCCCGGGAGGCGAGCGAAGCACCGGAAGGCATGTTGCGCATTGCCGGTATAGCGGCGCTTGCCATCGGCGTCGGCATCGTCTGGCTTGTCAGGGGATAAGCACCTCTGGTTCCGTTATTTATGGCCCTCTGCCTATACGGGGCCGTAAACAGGCCTTAATTTGCGGCGATCTAACCTTTAGGTTATTTGCGTAGATATTCAGGATCGGAGCAGAGCTTTATGGCAATCGTACCGAAGGCGGGATTCGCTCGCACCCTATTCGCAACCGTGGCAATGGGCGCGCTGGCTGTCACCGGAACGCTGACGGTCGCAACGCCGCCTGCCTTTGCTCAGGACGCTCCCGTGAAAGGCATTCAGGGGCCGGGTTCTGTCGCTGATCTCGCAGAAGGGCTGCTGGATGCGGTGGTGAATATCTCCACCTCGCAGACCGTGAAAGACGATGGCGGCGAGGGCGATGGCCCCGTTCCGATGCCGAAAGTGCCGGAAGGCTCACCGTTTCAGGAATATTTCAAAGACTTCTTCAACAACAAGGACGGCGAACAGAGCGACGAGTCGCGCAAGGTGCAGTCGCTTGGATCGGGCTTCGTCATCGATGCCGAAAAGGGCTTCATCGTCACCAACAATCACGTCATTGCGGATGCCGACGAGATTGAAGTCAATTTCAACGACGGCACCAAGCTGAAAGCCGAGCTGGTCGGCAAGGATATCAAGACCGATCTGGCTGTCCTGAAAGTCGATCCGGCCAAGCACAAGCTCAAGGCCGTGCAGTTTGGCAATTCCGACAAGGCGCGTATTGGCGACTGGGTTCTGGCCATCGGCAATCCGTTCGGGCTTGGCGGAACCGTGACCGCCGGGATCATTTCGGCGCGCAAGCGCGATATCAATTCCGGCCCCTATGACGATTTCATCCAGACGGATGCTGCCATCAATCGCGGCAATTCGGGCGGCCCGCTATTCGACATGAGCGGCCAGGTGATCGGCATCAACACGGCGATTATTTCGCCGTCCGGCGGCTCCATCGGCATCGGCTTTGCCATTCCGGCTGAAATGGCAGTCGGCGTGATCAACCAGCTGAAGGAATTCGGCGAGGTCAAGCGCGGCTGGCTCGGCGTTCGCATCCAGCCGGTGACGCAGGATATTGCCGACAGTCTTGGTTTGAAAGAACCGAAGGGCGCGCTGATTGCCGGGCTGATCGAGAATTCCGGCGTGGACAATACGGCGCTGAAGGCTGGCGATGTGGTTATCCGCTATGAAGGCAAGCCAGTGGATACCGCCCGCGATCTGCCCCGCCTCGTGGCCGAAAGCGCGGTCGGCAAGGATGTGGAAATCGTCGTTGTCCGTGACGGTGCGGAACAGACCGTCAAGGTGAAGCTCGGTCGTCTTGTTGAAGACGACAAGAGCACTGAAGCTGCTACCGAAGATCAGGCGCCGGTTCCGGATGGAGCGGAGGGTGAGGATGGTGAGGAAGCGCCAGCTACCCCGAAGCAGGAGCAGAAGAGCGAAGCCACCGGCCCGTCCGTGCTCGGCATGAGGCTTTCTGCGCTCAACGACGATGTGCGTGGCGAGTTCGGGATTGCCGAAGACGTGCAGGGCGTGGCGATCCTCTATGTCGCTCCGGGTTCGGCTGCGGGCGACAAGCGCGTTGAAACCGGCGATGTCATCGTCGATATCAACCAGGTCACGGTCAAGGCGCCCGAAGACGTAAAGAAGCGCATTGATGCGCTGCGACGGGAAGGGCGCAAGAATGCGCTGTTCATGCTGGCGTCGCGCTCTGGCGAACTGCGTTTTGTGACGGTTCGGATCGACTGAACGCCTGTGCGAAATGAACCTGGAACGGCGCTGCGGATCATCCCGCAGTGCCGTTTTCATTTGCGATTTGAATCAAATAGCGGCAAGTGCTGAGAACGAGATTCAATGCCCGATTGGGTGGTGGAGTGGTGCGGGTTTGGAAACTGTCGATATTGTCGTGATAGGCGCGGGCGCAGCCGGGATGATGTGCGCCATCGAAGCAGCCAAGCGCGGTCGTTCCGTGCTGGTTGTCGATCATGCCAGGACGGCAGGTGAGAAAATCCGTATCTCCGGGGGCGGGCGGTGCAACTTCACCAATATCCACGCCAGCCCGAAAAACTATCTGTCGCGCAATCCGCATTTCTGCATCTCCGCTTTGAGCCGCTATACGCAGCGCGATTTCATCGCATTGGTCGAGAGGCATCGCATTGCCTATCATGAAAAGACGCTTGGCCAGCTTTTCTGCGATGGGTCGGCAACGCAGATCATCGACATGCTGCTTGGCGAGATGAAGCGCCACGGCGCGCGGTTGAAAACCTCCTGCGGTGTCGAGAGTATAGCCAGAATACTAGGAGAAGGGTTTGAGCTGCGGCTGATGGAAGGCGGCATCCGCACGACAGTCAGATGCCGTTCCGTGGTGGTCGCCTGCGGTGGCAAATCTATCCCCAAGATGGGCGCAACCGGCTTCGGCTACGACATCGCCGAGCAGTTCGGCTTGCGGCTGGTCGAGACACGCCCGGCGCTGGTCCCGCTGACTTTTGAACCGAATACGCTGGAACGGTTGAAGCCGCTGGCCGGTATCGCCGTCGATGCGGTGGTGGCCTGCGGCAAGACGAGTTTTGCCGAGGCCATGCTGTTCACGCATCGCGGCATCAGTGGTCCATCGATTTTGCAGATATCGTCCTACTGGAAAGAGGGCGATGAAATCCGCATCAGCATGTTGCCCGGTACGGATCTGTTCGAAGCCTTGCGTGCGCAGCGCACGACAAATGGAAAGCAGGCCCTGCAGACAGCACTCGGCCTGTACCTTCCGAAGAAACTTGCACAGACAATCGCCGAGGAAAACGGTGCCAGCGGGCATCTCGCCGATATGTCCGACAAGCTTTTTCGGCGTGTGGAAGCTGCCGTCAACGACTGGCGCATCAAGCCCGCCGGATCGGAAGGCTATCGCACGGCGGAAGTGACGCTGGGCGGTGTCGATACACGCGATCTCGATTCGCGCACCATGGAGGCCAAGTCGGTGCCCGGCCTCTATTTCATTGGCGAAGTGGTCGATGTCACCGGCTGGCTCGGTGGCTATAATTTCCAGTGGGCATGGTCTTCTGGCTGGTGCGCCGGTCAGGTCGCATGAGCGCGATAAACGACGTGGCGTTTCAGTTGGGGCGTTTCGTCCGGTACGCGCGGATGATCGAAATCACTTGAAGGATCGCGCACCATGCCAATGCGCTGCATGACGTTCGTGGAGCGATCATTGTTGTGTACGGCGAAAGAAACCACCTCAGACAGGCCCAGAGAACCGAAGGCGTAGTCAAGAAGAGCTTTGGCGGCTTCGGTCACAAAGCCCTTTCCCCAGAAAGGGCGGGCTAGTCGCCAGCCGATTTCCACTGTTCCATCCGGCAAATGCGGCTCAAGATTGGTGCGGGCAAGACCGGCAAAGCCGATGCATTCACCGCTTGTCTTTTCTTCGAGAGCATAGAAACCAAGGCCGGTTTTCGAAATCATGGTGCGCAGCCGGGTGAAAAGTTCGTCCGACTGTTGCCGGTCGTGCCGGAACGGGAAGAAATGCATGACATCTTCGTCGGAATTGATCGTGTGAAAGAGGTCGCGGTCGCGATCCTCCCAATTTCGAATGATGAGCCTTGGCGTTTCCAGAATGATCATTCGACGAAATCCGTTATCCTGTAACCCTGAATGTAGAGAAGTGCAGTCAGGTCGCCATGGTCGATGCGAACCTTGGCTTGCGCTGCCACCGCCGGTTTGGCGTGCAGGGCAACGCCGGTTCCCGCCAGCTGGATCATGCCGAGATCGTTGGCGCCGTCGCCGACCGCAATCGCATCCTCGGGCGTCAGCCCAAGACGGTCTGCAATTTCTTCCAGCCGTTCCACCTTGGCTTCGCGACCAAGAATCGGTTCCGCGACAACGCCGGTCAGCTTGGCGCCATCATCCAGAAGGAGATTGGCGCGGTCTTCATTGAAGCCGATCATTTCGGCAATACGGTGGGTGAAAGACGTGAAACCGCCCGAGACGAGCGCGGTATAGGCGCCATGCTTGCGCATGGTGCGCACCAGTTCCGGCCCGCCGGGGGTGAGTGTGATGCGGGTGGCGATCACCTTGTCGATAACCTGAAGCGGCAAGCCTTTCAGAAGGGCAACGCGCTCGCGCAAGGCTGGTTCAAAGGCGATTTCACCATTCATAGCTCGGGCGGTGATAGCGGCCACATGGTCGCGCAAGCCTGCCTCTTCGGCCAGTTCATCAATGCATTCCTGCTGGATCATGGTGGAATCCATGTCGGCGATCAGGATTTTCTTGCGGCGACGATCCTGCTCCTGCACAACCACGTCGACGGGTGCGCCATCCAGCGTAGCGCGCAGCGCAGCGTCAGCTTCTTCGGCGCTCAAGCCGATTGGCAGGGGGATATCGCAGGCAATACCATCTGCAAGCCAGTAAAGTCCTGTTGCATTCACTGCCGCTGACGCTTTAATCCCGAGCGACGGAACAAGAGCGGCCTTGGCCGGGTTGGCGATCAAAGTGGCAATGAGCGAAGCGGATGCGGACATGAGGGAGCGATTCCTGCGATGAGTGAGGAGGCGATCAAGAATGCCATCCTGATAGCTGGCCCGACGGCCAGCGGCAAGTCGGCACTTGCTGTTCATATGGCAAGGGAGACTGGCGGCTTTATCGTAAACACCGATTCCATGCAGGTTTATGACGTGCTCGATCTGCTGACGGCGCGTCCCGGCGCAGACGATCTGGCTTCCGCCGAGCATCATCTCTACGGTCATGTTTCGCCGTCTGTGTCCTATTCCACCGGCAAATGGTTTGCCGATGTGGCATCCCTTCTGGCGCAGCCCAAGCTTGAAGGACGGACGCCGATTTTCGTCGGCGGAACCGGGCTTTATTTTCGCGCTCTGCTGGGCGGCTTGTCACAAATGCCGGAAGTTGCGCCCGATGTGCGCAATCATTGGCGCGCCCGCATGGAAACAGAAGGTGCTGAAACCCTGCATCGGGCGCTGTCGGAACGCGATCCGCAAATGGCCGCGACGCTTCAGGCGACCGATAGCCAGCGCATCGTACGGGCGCTGGAGGTGATCGAAAGCACCGGAAAATCCTTGAGCGAGTGGCAGCAAAACAAGGGCCATGTGCTGGTGGATGACCAGTCGGCTCGGAAAATTGTGCTTTTGCCGGAACGGGGCTGGCTTTCCGAACGTATCGCGCGGCGCTTCGCACTGATGTGGAACAATGGCGCAATTGACGAAGTGAAGGCGCTGCTGTCTTTGCAGCTTGATCCGGCGCTGCCCGCGATGAAGGCCATCGGCGTTCGGGAAATCACCGCTTTTCTTGATGGCGCCATGACCGAAGACGAGGCCATTGAACGATCCGTCATTGCAACGCGGCAATATGCCAAGCGCCAGTCGACCTGGTTTCGCAATCAGCTGGATGCAAGCTGGAATTTTTTAAGTAATTCTGATGAAGCACTACTTCAATTAACGTCACCGAAATAACTAGCAGGCTATCTTCTGACAGGAGAGGCGGGCGCGAAACATGCGGTTTCATAAATCGGAGCGGGCATTTTTCATTCTGATTATTTTAATGTGCGGGATAGGCATTTTGCTTTATCGCGTGCATGTCGATTTGGGCTTGCTTGAAGCGACCTCTCTTGATGCCTCCGCTGCCGAAATCGCAACTTCTCTCGGGCGGCTCAATCATGCGGCGATCTGGGTTCTCATTGCCTCCATCGTCTGCGGGCTTTTGCTGATCTATCCGCAAATCCGCACCGAGGCGCTGGATCGCGGCAAATTGCAGATCATCACGCAGGATTTGTCCGAACGGTCGCAGACGCTCGAACATGCCGCGCTCACCGACAGCCTCACCGGCATGCAGAACCGTCGTTATTTCGACGAAGCGTTGAAGGAATATCTAGTCCAGTTCGACCGTATCCAGCGGCCCGTCGGCCTGATGATTATCGATCTGGATCACTTCAAGGCGGTCAACGACAACCACGGACACGATATTGGCGACGTGGTGTTGCAGGAAGTCGCGCGCTGCCTGCGTGATTATACGCGATATCACGATGTGGTTGCGCGGCTTGGCGGCGAAGAATTTGCAGTACTCGCTCCCAATATGGATGCAGAGTTGATGATCAAGCTCGCCAATCGTATCCGAAAGGCCATTGCCGGGCTGGAAATCGATCTCGGCGATGTGAAGCTGACGGTCACCGTCAGTATCGGGCTTGCGGTCTGGGACCGGCGCGAAACGTCAAAGGACCTTTATCGTCGCGCTGACAAGATGCTCTATGCCGCCAAGAATATGGGGCGCAATCGCGTCTGCGCCTGATGCCGGGTGGTTAAAGGCGTCCCGTCAGCTCTCATAATCCTTGCGGAAATTGCGCACCAGATCGCCTAGCTTCTTCATGCTTTGGGCTGTCTCGCTGTTATGCGAGACGATGGGAGCAGGTCTTTCCGTTGCAAGTGGCGCTGCCGCGACGGTTGTAAGCCTGCTGATCGTCGAAGGCTTTTTCAATAGATCGCTGTCGTCGGTCGGCTTTTCCGGCGCGCCGGGATGCGCGTTGTTTTCGAACGAACGCAGCCGGTCCACGATACGATCCAGCGCGATTCTGTCATCGACCTGCAAGGATGATGTCAAGCTTTCGGCTTTGCGCCGCCCGGGCAGCTGATGCGCTGGAACCGTTTCGAAGGTCAGCCGCATCGGTGTCGAAAACGCTTCGCCGAAGGCAATGGCTTCGCGATTGGCAATCGACGAGAGGAAACCGGCCATGCTGCGCGCACCGCCGCGCAGCGCGCCCTTGATGATTTCCTGATCGCGCTCATTGCCGAGACGCATCGCGAAGATCGAATTGCACTGCGAAAGAATGGTGGCGTCCAGCTCGCCGGGGCGCTGGCTGATCACGCCGAGATAAGAGCCGTATTTGCGCCCTTCCTTGGCGATGCGGGCAATCGCCTGCCGCGTCGGCCAGAAGCCAGCATCCTTGTCGGCTGGAATATAACGGTGCGCTTCCTCGCAGATGACGAGGGTTTGCAGGCTGCCTTCGCTCGACATGGCGATGTCGAAGGAGAGGCGGCACAGAACCGAAGCAACGGCATTCACCACTTCGGACGGGAGGCCCGCAAGCTGGAAGGTGCAGATCGGCTTGCCATTATGCGGAATGCGGAAAATGCGCGCGATAGCCTGACGCATGGTTTCCGGCCCGCCGGTGACGGCAAACATGAAGCGGAAACGCGGATCGCTGGCGATCGACTCCAGTCTTGCTTTCAGGTTGCGCAGATAGGGGCGCTCCGCCTTGCTGTCGAGAAGGCCGATCCTGTCATCGATCAGCGTCAGGAGATCACGCAGGCGATAGGCAATCGGCGTATCGACGCTGACCGTCCTGTCCGAAAGCTTGCGCCGCAGGCTGTGGCGTCCGCCGGTTTCGCTGTCACTGGTTTTTTCGCGCGCAAGCTGCACGAGGTCGCGCAATATGTCGTATTCCGTCGGCTCCGGCGTGCGGCCGCGAAAAATAACATCGGCAAATTCGTCCAGTCGCAGCATCCAGAACGGCAATTCGATATTGGTCTGGTCCACTGCAATGGCGAGGTCTGGAAACGCGCCCGCAAATTCATTGTGCGGGTCGAGGATCAGGATGCGCAAATCGGGCCGTTGCAAGACGATGCGGCGCAAGAGCAGCATGACGGCGCTGGATTTGCCCACGCCCGTGGTGCCGACAACGGCAAAGTGGCGCGAGATGAGGTCTTCAACCGAAACATAGGCCGGGACGGAGGCGTCCTGGGTCAGCGCGCCGATGGGTACGCTTGTCTGGCCCATCTGGGCATAGACTGCGGAAAGGTCGGAGGCGCGGATACGGTGGGCGATGGCGCCGGGATAGGGATATCTGGAAATGCCGCCGCTGAACGACATATGGCCATCGGGTTCGCCGCGCACTTCGCCCAAAAAATTCGACATGGACATGGACGATGTTGTCGCCGCCGCGCGTCCAGGCATTATCGGGCACGGTGACATTGTGGACGAGGCCAACCAGGCGGTTGCCGCCCGACTGGATGGAGATCAACTGACCGACGGTCCAGTAGTCATCGGACGCAGTGGAGGAGGGGCCGGACAAAGCCGCAATGATGGCGCGCTCGCCGTCGCACTGGATGACATGACCTTCCGTGCGGTTGCGCTGTACAAAGCCGCGGCCCTTCATCTCGGCACTGCCGTCAATATCCCCGCCCGTGTTCATTTCGCCAACTTTCATAAGAGCTATCTGATGAAGCTAGCAAATCCGGGTTGAAATAAAGTTATCGAGAGGGTGGGGTGAATCTTAAGAAAATATCACAGGGCTCGTATTTATGCGTTGACGGCTTCTTTTCAGGCGATTAGTGTCCCGCCCCATGAACACGTTTATTATTCTTGTGGTACGGGCGCGCATGGGCAGGATGGTGTAACCATCCGGCGAAAGCTCCCATGCGCGAAAGACAGGCTCCCTCGGGGGCCTTTTTTATTATCCAAAAAAGCCCGATGCGGCTAAATCTGACACCGAAATACAGACTAGACGGGAAGAGAACGATGACTGCAGGTAAACAAGAGGCGGAAGCGACCGCCGCAGGATCTCAGGAAACAAGCCATCCACGCGAGATGACCGGCGCGGAAATGGTTATTCAGGCCATGATCGATCAGGGCGTGGAGAGCATTTTCGGTTATCCGGGCGGCGCAGTGCTTCCGATCTATGACGAACTGTTCCAGCAGGACAAGATTCAGCACATTCTCGTGCGTCACGAACAGGGCGCAGGCCATGCCGCCGAAGGCTATGCCCGCTCCACCGGCAAGGTCGGTGTGCTGCTGGTGACATCCGGCCCCGGCGCAACCAATGCGGTCACCCCGCTTCAGGATGCGCTGATGGATTCCATCCCGCTCGTCTGCATTTCTGGTCAGGTCCCGACCTCGTTGATCGGTTCCGATGCCTTTCAGGAAGCCGATACGGTTGGCATCACACGCCCCTGCACCAAGCACAACTGGCTGGTGAAGGACGTCAACGACCTGTCGCGCATTCTGCATGAAGCCTTCCATGTTGCATCCACGGGCCGTCCGGGTCCGGTTCTGGTCGATATTCCGAAGGATATCCAGTTTGCCAAGGGCATATACACGCCGCCGCAGACCACGCCGCGCACCACCTACCGTCCGGTTCTCGACGGCAATGCGCAGGCAATCTCCGACGCCGTCCGTCTGCTCGCCACGGCCAAGAAGCCCGTCATCTATTCCGGCGGTGGCGTGATCAATTCCGGCCCGGCAGCTTCCCGTCTGCTGCGCGAGCTGGTTGAACTCGGCAACTTCCCGATCACCTCGACCCTGATGGGCCTCGGCGCCTATCCGGCATCGGGCAAGAACTGGCTCGGCATGCTGGGCATGCACGGCACTTACGAAGCGAACATGACCATGCATGATTGCGATGTCATGCTGTGCGTTGGCGCGCGCTTCGACGACCGTATCACCGGTCGCCTCAATGCCTTCTCGCCGAATTCGAAGAAGATTCATATCGATATCGATCCGTCTTCGATCAACAAGAATGTCCGCGTGGATGTGCCGATCATCGGCGATGTTGCGCATGTTCTGGAAGATATGGTTCGCCAGTTCCGCGCTTCCGAAAAGAAGCCGGAAAAGAAGGCCATCGCCGCCTGGTGGGAGCAGATCGACCGCTGGCGCGCCCGCAATTCGCTGGCCTATACGCCGAACAAGGACGTCATCATGCCGCAATATGCCATTGAGCGGCTGTATGAACTGACCAAGGATCGCAAAACCTACATCACCACCGAAGTCGGCCAGCACCAGATGTGGGCGGCACAGTTCTATGGCTTCGAAGAACCGAACCGCTGGCTGACCTCGGGTGGCCTCGGCACGATGGGCTATGGCCTGCCTGCCGCGCTCGGTGTGCAGATTGCGCATCCGGATGCGCTGGTTATAGACATTGCCGGGGACGCATCGATCCAGATGTGCATTCAGGAAATGTCGGCAGCGATCCAGCACAATGCGCCGATCAAGATCTTCATCCTGAACAACCAGTATATGGGCATGGTGCGCCAGTGGCAGCAATTGCTGCATGGCAACCGCCTGTCGCATTCCTATACGGAGGCGATGCCGGATTTCGTCAAGCTGGCAGAAGCCTATGGCGCGCACGGCATTCGCTGCGAAAAGCCGGGCGATCTCGACGCCGCCATTCAGGAAATGATCGACATCGACAAGCCGGTCATCTTCGACTGCCGCGTTGCCAATCTGGCGAACTGCTTCCCGATGATTCCGTCCGGCAAGGCGCATAATGAAATGCTGTTGCCCGACGAAGCCACCGACGAAGCCGTCGCCAATGCCATCGACGCCAAGGGCCGCGCGCTCGTCTGATCCGGAGGATTTGAAATCATGAATGCACAGAACCTAGCTTCCGGATCGGCCTACTTCATCGCAGCCGAAACCCAGACCCCGGAAACCCATACGCTTGCCGTCCTCGTCGATAACGAGCCAGGTGTCCTTGCCCGCGTGATCGGATTGTTTTCCGGTCGCGGCTATAACATTGAAAGCCTGACGGTTTCGGAAACCGAGCACGAAAAGCACCTTTCGCGTATTACCATTGTGACGCGTGGTACACCGCACGTGCTTGACCAGATCCGCCACCAGCTGGCGCGCATCGTTCCGGTTCACCGCGTGGTTGATCTCAGCCACCGTGCGAGCGAACTCGGGCATGATCGCCCGATCGAGCGCGAGCTGGCGCTGGTGAAAGTGGCTGGCAAGGGTGAAGCCCGCGCCGAAACGCTGCGTCTCGCCGATGCGTTCAAGGCCAAGGTGGTCGATGCGACGACCGATCACTTCATTCTGGAAATCACCGGCAAGACCGCGAAGATCGACCAGTTCATCTCGATTATGAAGCCGCTTGGCCTCGTGGAAATCTGCCGCACCGGCGTGGCGGCGATGAACCGGGGTCCTGAAGGCATGTAAGTCGTGTTTCTCTGCCAAGAGCAGGGATCGATACAATAAGGCTCCAAACCGGCACAATGTTTCGATTGTGCCGGTTTTTTTATTGAGCTAATTTGTGCGGGTAAGAGCCTCACTCAAAAAGCGGCATGTGGGGGCGAAAATGGCGATTTTCGAGTACCGGAGCGGAGCGTACTTTTGGGTACGTGAGCACCGGAATGGAGAAAATTGCCATTTGCAGCCACACAGGGCGACTTTTGGAGCAGGCTCTAAATCGGGTTCATCACATGTCTGTCGAAGTATTTTTGGCGCTGATCGCCTTCGCTTTTGTGTCTTCCATCACACCGGGGCCGAACAATCTAATGCTGCTGGCATCGGGGGTTAATTTTGGCTTTCGGCGCACGATCCCGCATATGCTGGGTATCGGTGTCGGGTTTTTCGGCCTGCTTCTGGCAGTTGGCTTCGGTCTTGGCGTGCTGCTTGAAACGGTGCCTGCCTTCTACACCAGCCTGAAATTCGCGGGCGGCGCTTACATGCTCTATCTGGCATGGAAAATCGCAATGTCGCGTTCGATCGGTGAAGCGAAGGGTACTGGTGATGGCAAGCCGATGACGTTCATGCAGGCGGCAGCCTTCCAGTGGGTCAATCCCAAGGCGTGGGTGATGGCCGTCACCGGCATTGCCACCTATGCCACGCATGACAATTACTATCTGGCCGTTTCGCTGGTGAGCGTTGCCTTCGCGCTGGTCAACCTGCCGAGCGTTTCGGTCTGGGCAGGCTTTGGCATGTTGCTGCGCAACTGGCTGGATGATCCGGTGCATCTCAAATGGTTCAATATCTTTATGGCCTTGCTGCTGATCGCGAGCCTCTGGCCGATGCTGAAGTAGCTCAATCGGAGCATCAAAATGCGTGCACTTCCTACCTATGACGATGTGGTTTCCGCCGCCGGACAGATCGAGGGCCATGCGCTTCGCACGCCGGTTCTGACCTCTGCGGCGCTCGATGCCGAGACCGGCGCACAATTCTTTTTCAAGGCCGAAAATCTTCAGCGCATCGGTGCGTTCAAGTTTCGCGGCGCGTTCAATGCGCTTACCCGTTTCAGCGATGAGCAAAAGAAGCGCGGCGTGATTGCATTTTCATCGGGCAATCATGCGCAGGCGGTGGCCTTGTCGGCAAAGCTGCTTGGCATTTCCGCCACCATATTGATGCCGGAAGATGCGCCGCAGTCGAAGCTGGAAGCAACGCGCGGCTATGGCGCCAATGTCATCACCTTCAATCGGTATAAGGATGACCGTGACGCCCTGACGAACCGTCTGGCGGAGGAGGGCGGTCTCACCCTGATTCCACCCTATAACCACCCGCATATCATTGCCGGGCAGGGCACGGCGACCAAGGAGTTGATCGAGGAAGTGGGGCCGCTTGACGCGCTGTTCGTCTGCGTCGGCGGCGGCGGGTTGATTGCCGGATCGGCGCTGGCCGCCAAGGCGCTTTCGCCCGATTGCGCCGTTTATGGCGTCGAGCCGGAAGCAGGGAATGATGTCCAGCAATCCTTGCGGGCGGGCAAAATTGTGCGCATCGACACGCCGCAGACGCTGGCCGATGGCGCGCAGACGCAGGCGCCGGGCGACCTGACCTTTGCCATCATCCGCGAGAAGGTCACGGATGTTCTGGCCGTTAGCGATCAGGCCCTTGTCGACGGCATGAAGTTCTTTGCTCGTCAGATGAAATTGGTGGTCGAGCCGACGGGTTGTCTGGCTTTCGCCGGTGCCCGCCAGATGGCGGATCAACTGCGCGGAAAGCGCGTCGGTGTCATCGTCAGCGGCGGCAATGTCGACCTCTCCCGCTATACGGCTCTGCTTAATACGGCTGTTTGATCACGGTTTGATCTTGTTTTCAGGTCGCGAATCCTGTCTGAAAGAGCCATGCAGTTTTCACCGGAACAGGATCAGGCGCTCAAGGCCGTCGGACAATGGCTGAAAGAGGGGCGTAGTCCCATTTTCAGGCTGTTCGGTTATGCCGGAACGGGCAAGACGACACTGGCGCGCTATTTCGCGGAACATGTCGATGGCGATGTGCAGTTTGCCGCCTTTACCGGCAAGGCCGCGCAGGTTTTGCGGTCCAAGGGCGCCAGCAATGCGCGCACGCTGCATTCGCTGATCTATCGTCCGCGTGGCGAGGAAGCCGTTGAGGACGAGACGACAGGCAAGACGTCCATCGCGCCGACATTCTCGCTCAATCGGCAAAGCCCGGTCGCCAAGGCGGCGATGATCGTGGTGGATGAGTGTTCGATGGTGGACGAGGCGCTTGGGCGCGATCTCATGAGCTTCGGAACGCCAATCCTCGTGTTGGGCGATCCGGGCCAGTTGCCGCCGATTTCCGGCGGTGGGTTCTTTACCGAGCATGAGCCGAACTATCTGCTCACCGAAATTCACCGTCAGGCGCAGGACAATCCGATTATCCGCATGGCGCTTGACGTGCGCGAAGGGCGCGAGCTGCCCTATGGTGATCACGGTGCGGCAAAGGTCATCAGCAAGAACGAAGTCAATCAGGACATGGTTCTGAAGGCCGATCAGGTGCTTGTCGGCACCAATCGCACGCGGCGGCGTTATAACCAGCGCCTGCGCGAGCTGAAGGGCTTTACGGCGGATTATCCGCAGGCGGGTGACAAGCTGGTCTGCCTGCGCAACGATCCGGCCAAGGGCCTGCTCAACGGGTCGCTTTGGAAGGTCATGACCTCCTCCAAGGAAACCGTGAAGCCCGGGATCAATCTGCTGGTTGCGCCGGAAGACGATGATCGCGGCGTTGCCAAGATCAAGCTTTTGAAGGCGCAGTTCGAGGACCCGGATAGCGAAATTCCGTGGCAGACCAAGAAGCGTTACGACGACTTCGACTATGGCTATGCCCTGACGGTGCACAAGGCTCAAGGTTCGCAGTGGGATGATGTGGTATTGTTCGATGAAAGCTATGCTTTTCGCGATACGCGCGAGCGCTGGCTCTATACGGCCATTACCCGTGCAGCAGAACGCCTGACGATTGTAAAATAATCAGCTTTCAATTGGTTTGGCGCTCAGCCACTCCCATGCGTCCTGTTCTTCGTCGGCTTCGAAGGAGCGCATTTCTATCGAGAGGAAGGGCTGCATCAGGGTGATGCTGGCCTGTATCCATAATGGACCGCCTACAATCGCATAGCGGCGCAGATGCTTGAGCGATTTTGAGCGCATTGAAAGCATGCTTTCGGAAAAAGCCGCGGTCCAGTCCACGCCCTCATAGCCGGTCAGGCGGATCAGCAGATCAATCTCGTCATATTGCTCATAGGCTGCGTCGAGCAGCCCATAAAGGTTCTCCAGCGATGAATCGTCCAAATGCCCTTCAATGGCAAAGGCGAATACATCATTCCGGTCCGTGGGAATGCGGCGGACGACGGGGATGTCCTCATTGCGCATCATCGGTCTCCAAGCGTCTTCTATGACCAATCGTCAATTCGTGCCCCTGTCAGGACAGGATTCAAACGTCCAAACCGGGCGAAAGGTTGCGGATTGTTGTTCCAAATTCGGCAAGGAATAGCTTGGCCTATGCTCCAAAGACGGGAAACGGCAACATTTGGGGATGGGTCATCAGGTGCGACGGGAAAACACTCACACTTTCCTGCGGCGGGCGATATAAGAGCCTGACTCAAAAAGCGGCATGTGTGTGCGAAAATGGAGAAAATCGGCATTTGCGGCCACACAGGACGGCTTTTGGAACAGGCTCTAAAGCGAAAACCGATCATGGGAGAAATGCCTCCATGCCTGCGAAATTATCTGTCAATCTCAATGCCATCGCCATGCTACGTAACCGTCGCGATCTGCCCTGGCCGAGCGTCACCGGTCTCGGGCGAATTGCACTCGCGGCGGGGGCGGCAGGATTGACGGTGCATCCGCGCCCGGACCAGCGCCACATCCGCTTTTCCGATCTTGGCGATATTCGTGCATTGATCGATGATGAATTTCCGCAGGCCGAATTCAATATTGAAGGCTTTCCAAGCGAGGCCTTCCTCGATCTGGTAGAAAAGCACCAGCCGGAACAGGTGACGCTGGTGCCGGATGATCCGACACAGGCCACTTCCGACCACGGCTGGGATTTCCTGTCCAAGGCCGATTATCTGGCGCCCATCGTGGCGCGGTTGAAGAAGGGCGGCATGCGCGTTTCGCTGTTCGCCGATCCCGATCCGCTGGGTTATGAAAAGGCCAAGGCCATCGGCGCTGACCGGTTGGAATTCTATACCGGTCCTTATGGCGCGACCTATGACGATCCGGCAGCGGCAGCGCGCGAGCTGGACCGTGTTGGCAAGGCCTCGGATGCCGCAACGGCGCTCGGTCTTGAAATCAATGCCGGTCACGATCTGACGGTCGAAAATCTCCCGGCACTGGTCAAACGCATTCCACAATTGAAAGAAGTTTCCATCGGACATGGATTGACGGCGGACGCTTTGACGTATGGTATGGCGGCGACAGTGGGACGTTTTAACGCTGCTTTGGCTGGGTAATTGGCACGTTCAATGCGCAAAATGCATAGCTTTGACCTGAGCTTTGCGAAAAGCGCATTTGTGCCAAAGCTCAACAAGCTATAGGCGTCCGCGGCTGGTTCATCCGCGTCAGGAGCGCGCAGGGACGTATGAGGGAAGCATTGATACGGTTTTCCGAAATCCGCATTCCACATCGAAGTGCCCCGGCGTGCTTTGCCTTCGGGGCATCATCGGAGCAGCGCGTATGCACCGCTCGGTTCGGTGATGATGTTTGAACCGGATTGGGGCAAAGATGCGGCACGGTTGTTGCAATCCGCAATCTTTTGCGGGTGTACCTGTGAGTGGACTCCACACAATATGATTTCCAGCCAGAATGATTTCAGGATGTTGCGAGGTGTCGGCAAATGAGCGACGAGCTGAACGGCCAGAACGCGCAATCGCAATCCTCCGCGCCGGATGCGGCGGTCACGCCGCTTGTTGGCAGTGTTGGCGCTGAAACCGGATATATCGGCGAAGAAAACGATCATCATAGCGACAGCATGAAGACGCTGGTCTTGGGCGCGCTCGGTGTGGTCTATGGCGATATCGGCACCAGCCCGATCTACGCTTTTCGTGAGGCGCTGCACACGGCGGCCTCTGACGGCGTCCTGTCGCGCCCGGACATTCTTGGCGTCGTCTCGCTGATATTCTGGGCGCTGACGCTGGTTGTCACGATCAAATATGTTCTGTTCGTGCTGCGGGCCGATAATAACGGCGAAGGCGGCATCCTATCGCTGATGGCGCTGGTGCGCGGCGCTCTGAAAGGACGTCCCAATCTCATTCTGGCCGTCGGTATATGCGGCGCAGCGCTGTTCTTTGGCGATGCCGTGATTACGCCTGCCATTTCCGTGCTTTCCGCGATGGAAGGCCTGGAAATCGTCGCGCCCAGCCTCACGCCTTTCGTGGTGCCCATTACGGTCGTCATCCTTGTGACGCTGTTTTCGGTACAAAAGCTCGGCACCGGCAAGGTTGCCATCGTATTCGGGCCGATCATGGCGATCTGGTTTCTGGCGCTGGGCGCGTCGGGCCTCTGGCACATATTCGACGATCCAACCGTCATTTATGCGCTCAATCCCTATTATGCAGTGCGCTTTCTGGCCATTAGCCCCGGTATTGCCTTCATCACCGTTGGCGCGGTTTTCCTCGCCATGACGGGTGCCGAAGCGCTCTATGCCGATCTTGGCCATTTCGGGCGCAAGCCCATCGTGCGCGCCTGGCTGTGGATCGTGTTTCCATGTCTGGTGCTGAATTATTTTGGACAGGCCGCCTTCATCCTGTCGCATGGCGAAGCAGCGGCATTGCCGTTCTTCCAGATGCTGCCGAATTTCGCGCTGCTGCCGATGGTGCTGCTGGCGACGGCAGCAACAGTGATCGCCAGTCAGGCCGTTATCACCGGTGCCTTTTCCGTGGCGCGGCAGGCGGTGCAGCTCAACATTCTGCCACGCCTTGAAATTCAGCACACGTCGGAGAAGCTGCACGGGCAGATCTATATCCCGCGTGTCAATCTGCTGCTCGGCCTGACCGTGGTCATTCTGGTGCTGGGCTTTGAGAAGTCGACCAATCTGGCCGCAGCCTATGGTATCGCAGTGACCGGCAACATGCTGGTGACGACCGTGCTGCTCTATATTGTCATGACGCGGATCTGGAATTGGCAGGTCAGTCGTGCGCTGCCTTTGATGCTCGGTTTCCTGCTGATCGACATCATGTTCTTCAGCGCCAACATCATCAAGGTGCATGAAGGCGGTTGGGCTTCTATCGGCATTGCCGCAGTGCTTGTGCTCATCATGTGGACATGGGTGCGCGGCACCCGGCACCTGTTCCTCAAGACACGCAAGGGCGAAGTGCCGCTCGATCTCATCGTCGAGCAGATGGCCAAGCGCCCGCCAACGATTGTGCCGGGAACGGCTGTCTTCCTGACGGGCGACCCGAAAAGTGCGCCAACCGCGCTGATGCACAGTCTGAAGCATTATAAGGTGCTCCATCAGAACAATGTCATCCTGACCGTCGTGACCGCTTCGAAGCCGTGGGTCTCCAGCGCAGACCGCGCGCGTGTCTCGCAATATAACGAGCGCTTTATGCAGGTGACGCTGAAGTTCGGCTATATGCAGCAGCCGAATATTCCGCGCGCGCTTGGCCTTTGCCGCAAGCTTGGCTGGAAGTTCGACATCATGACGACCTCGTTCTTCCTGTCGCGCCGTTCGCTCAAGGCTTCGGTGCATTCCGGCATGCCTCTGTGGCAGGACAAGCTGTTTATCCTGTTGGCGCGCACGGCGTCGGACGCGACCGAATATTTCCAGATCCCAACCGGACGCGTGGTAGAAATCGGTACGCAGGTGAATATCTGATCGGGAATTCGCTTTAACAGACCGTGTTTTATCAGGGCGTTATCTGAGAATTTGATTCCGGATGGCGCCCTAATTGTTTGTTTTTCCTACTATTTTTGCGCAAGTACATAGTTCAATCGCGCTATCGGCAAAGGCATCTTTAGTACACGCCTTACCATCCGAATTTTTCAAAAATCTCGCTTGACCGCCTATGCGGCAAGGGCTAATAGAATGGGAACCGTACCGTACGGTACAAGAGGAGGAAGTGCCCCGTGACTGATGGTAGCGACGAATTGCAGGCTCAAAAGCAGCAGGCTCTTTCGCCGCGTCAGAACGATGTTCTGGAGCAGGCGTTGCGCCTTCTTGTCGAAGGCGGAGACCGCGCTTTGACGACGGCGAGCATTGCGCGTGCCGCCAATTGCTCCAAGGAAAGCCTCTATAAATGGTTTGGCGACCGTGACGGTCTTCTGACGGCGATGGTTCGCTGGCAGGCCTCCAAGGTTCGCGTTGTGCCGCTGGCGCGCGAGAAGCTTGACGCGGAATCGCTGTTTTCAAGCCTGGAACACTTTGCCCGCGACTGGCTGCTGGTGCTTTCGGGCCGCACGTCGATCGCGCTTAACCGTCTGGCTGTCAGCCATGCGGCATCGGGCAAGTCGGCGCTGGGCGATATCGTTCTCTCCAACGGGCCGGTGGCCATGGCCAAGCGCCTGAAGCCGATCCTTGAAATGGGGATGGAAGCCAAGCTGCTGGCTTTCGACGATATCGATGAAGCATTTCGCACGTTCTTCGGGCTCGTCGTCCGGGACATGCAAATCCGGTTGCTGTTGGGCGACCGGCTGGAACTGACTGACGACGTGGTCATCCGGGACGCCCGGCGCGCCACAAAGCAGTTTTTCGCTCTGTACGGGGCTTAGTCACATCGGCTGACGCAAGAAGGCCAGAGAATAAACTGAAACGAAGGGAATAGGAAATGCGCGTTTATTACGACCGGGATGCAGACGTTAACCTGATCAAGTCGAAGAATGTGGTTATCGTCGGCTACGGCAGCCAGGGCCGAGCCCATGCGCTGAACCTGAAGGATTCCGGTGCTGCCAATGTGCGCGTCGCCCTTCGAGAAGGTTCCGCAACCGTCAAGAAGGCGGAAGCAGACGGCTTTCAGGTGATGAACGTTGCTGATGCCGCCAAGTGGGCCGACCTCATGATGATGGCGACTCCGGATGAACTCCAGGCCGACATCTACCGCGACCACATCCACAGCAACCTGCGCGACGGCGCTGCGATTGCTTTCGCACACGGCCTCAATGTTCATTTCGGCCTCATCGAGCCGAAGAAGTCGGTCGACGTCGTCATGATCGCACCGAAGGGCCCAGGCCACACGGTTCGCGGCGAATACCAGAAGGGCGGCGGCGTGCCTTGCCTGATCGCCATCCATCAGGATGCATCGGGCAATGCCCATGACCTCGCTCTGTCCTACGCTTCGGGCGTTGGCGGCGGCCGTTCGGGCGTCATCGAAACCACCTTCAAGGAAGAGTGCGAAACCGATCTGTTCGGTGAGCAGGCTGTTCTCTGCGGCGGCGTGGTTGAGCTGATCCGCACCGGTTTCGAAGTTCTGGTTGAAGCCGGTTATGCGCCGGAAATGGCCTATTTCGAATGCCTGCACGAAATGAAGCTCATCGTGGATCTGATCTACGAAGGCGGCATCGCCAACATGAACTACTCGATCTCGAACACCGCTGAATGGGGCGAATACGTCACCGGTCCGCGCATCATCACTGCCGAAACCAAGGAAGAAATGAAGCGCGTTCTGAAAGACATTCAGACCGGCAAGTTCACTTCCGATTGGATGCAAGAATATCGTGCAGGCGCTGCTCGCTTCAAGGGCATCCGCCGCAACAACGATGCGCACCAGATCGAAGAAGTTGGCGAAAAGCTCCGCGCCATGATGCCATGGATTGCCGCCAACAAGCTGGTGGATAAGGCTCGCAACTAAAAATCAGCGATATTTAGGTTCTGGCTGTCTGCAAATGGCACTTCCTTCCGCTTCCGGTGCTCATGTACCTTTAAGTACATTCCGCTCCGGTTCTCAGAAAGCACCAGTTTCGACGGACCAGAACCAAAATCTCATCTGATTTTGGGAGCTTCCACGACGAGCAAAAAAAGGGGGCGTTTCATACGCCCCTTCATTACTTGGCGCTGGATGGTGGGATTGATCGCGATTAAGCCGCGAACGAAAAGAACCAAAACTCTGCGTCAGCTTTCCGTTTCATGCACTTCGACGGCCAAAAGAATTTCGAATAGCTTTATTCCATAGAAGCATGGGAAAAGCTGTTCTCGTTGGTCTAAAATTGCGCTAGAGCTTCGCCCTATTAGCTGGGGTTTGAGGAGATCTGGCTAATACGAATTCCATCAGATGGATGGTTAAGTCTAATTGAGGAGATTTCCCGTGTTGGACTGGGAAAATGTTTTTGCAACGCGCTCCAAACGCATGCGCGCATCGGAAATCCGCGAACTTTTGAAGCTTCTGGAACGTCCGGACATCATTTCATTTGCCGGTGGCATTCCCGATCCGGCGCTGTTTCCGCATGACGCCTTTCAGGCTGCCTACAAGGAAACCCTGACGGGTGCGGAAGCCAATGCCGCGCTGCAATATTCGGTATCGGAAGGCTATAAGCCGCTGCGCACCTGGCTTGTCGGCGAACTGGCCAAGATCGGCATTCCCTGCACCGAGGACAATGTTTTCATCACCTCCGGTTCGCAGCAGGCGCTCGATTATCTCGGCAAGCTGTTCATTTCGCCCAATGATACCGCGCTGGTGACTGCGCCGACCTATCTCGGCGCCTTGCAGGCATTCAATGCCTATGAGCCGACCTATGACACGCTGGCGATCAAGGGCAACCGCACGCCTGAATCCTATGTGCAGGCCGCTGAAAAGGCTGGCGGCAAGGTGAAGTTCAGCTATCTTTCTGCCGATTTCGCCAATCCGACCGGCGAGACCGTCGATCTGGCTGGCCGTCAAAAGCTTCTGGCAGAAGCCGATGAGCTGAATATCCCGATCATTGAAGACGCAGCCTATCAGTATCTGCGCTACAATGGCGAAGCCATCCCGCCGATCCTTTCGCTCGACATCGCCCGCAATGGCGGCGACATCGAAAAGACCCGCACCATCTATTGCGGCTCGTTCTCGAAGACCCTCGCACCGGGGCTGCGCGTCGGCTACGTGGTTGCCTCGAAGGATGTTATCCGCAAGCTCGTTCTCATGAAGCAGGCGGCGGACCTTCATTCCTCGACCATCAACCAGATCGCGATCTATCATGTCGCGACGCATGGCTTCGATGCACAGGTCGCCAAGGTCGCCAAGGTCTACAAGCATCGCCGTGACCGCATGCTGGAAGCCCTTGCCAAATATATGCCGGAAGGCACCAGCTGGACCAAGCCTGAAGGCGGCATGTTCATCTGGGTCACGGTGCCGGAAGGCATGGATGGCGCGCAGCTGCTTGCATCGTCCATTGAGACTGAAAAGGTCGCTTTCGTTCCCGGCAAGGCGTTCTTTGCCGATGCCACCGGCGCGAACACGCTGCGCCTTAGCTATTCTTGCGCCAATGACGAAATGATCGATGAAGGCATCATGCGGCTTGGCCGCCTGATCCGCACGCACAGCAAGTCTGCTGCTGCATAAGAACTGGGAACAAAAAGCAAAGGCCGGGAAATTTCCCGGCCTTTCTTTATTGAAATGGCGAGTTGCAGCTGGTGCGCGGCCCGGCGAGGGGCTGATAGGTATCATCGGAGCTGCGATAGCTGCGATAGCGGTTTGAGCACCACTGCATGTGATTGACGCTCGGCCCGAAGCGCTTAACCTGCGGGCGGGTGGATGGGCGCACGTCCAACGGCTCGCCGTTCTTGTAACGCAACACACCCTGACCGGAGATATAGTTTTCGCTGTTGCGGCAGGTGACGGAGCCGTAGCATCCCGGCGAATTCGGGCCGGGTCGATTGGTATTCGAATTGGGATTGACGACTGGCGGTCTGGTCGGCTGCAACGATGGCAGATAGGGCGTTTTGCGCAGTTCGACCGCCACGGCGGGCGCAGCGAAGCCAACGGCAAACAGACTGGAAATCATCGCTGCGCACAGGGTTTTCTTGAGCATTACGACTATTGCCTTTCATGTATGGGAGGCGGGCATTCGCTGTCGTCATACACTTAATATGGGTGTTTCATCTTCCAAAATCATCCGTTCGGGGAAAATTCCCGGCGCGGCCAAGAAGTCCTTGCCAATCGCGATGCAACTGGCGAGATTGCTCGCACATGTTTACGATAGCCACATTCAATGTCGAGAATCTGATGCGCCGGTTCGATTTTTCGGGCTTCCGCAATGAATTGCATCAGGACCGCAGCCTGCAATTGTTCGAAATCGGTGACGAGGCGCAATACCGTCTGCTGGAGCAGGCGCGTGCTGTCGCCCATGCCGACGACACAAGGCAGATGACGGCGCTCGCAATCGCCGAAACGCGCGCCGACATACTGTGCCTGCAGGAAGTCGATAATCTGGCCGCGCTCAACGCCTTCGAATATGGCTATCTTTTCAAGATGATCGGCCATGGCTACCGGCACAAACATCTGATCGACGGCAATGACAGCCGGGGCATCGACGTGGCCGTCATGATCCGGGACACGACCCGCGACGGCCAGCCTATAGAGGTGGACGAGGTCACGAGCCACGCGCATCTGACCTATAATGATTTCGGCCTGTACGAGCCTGTTCTGGCAGAACTTGGCATTGAGCCGCATGACCGCATTTTCAAGCGGGATTGTTTGAATGTGGATTTGCGTATTGCGGGCAAGCCGCTCTCGCTTTTCGTGACGCATCTCAAATCCATGACCGGCGCGCGCAACGGCTTTGACGGGCGCACCGCTTCATCCCCGGTTCGCAAAGCCGAGGCGAAGGCGATCCGCCGCATCATCGAAGACAAGTTCGGACCGGCCAAGGCTGCCAATCGGCGCTGGCTGATCTGTGGCGATTTCAACGATTATCGCGAGCGCATCGTCATTGGTGGCGATGAATGGAACGGCTATGACTTCACGCCCGTTCAGGAAGAGGACAGCGCGCTCGATGTGCTGCTTGGCGATGGTTTTGCCGTCAATCTCGTGGAGCGCCGCCCGATCATGGATCGCTGGACGTTGTATCATACGCGCGGACCACAGGAGCGACATCTTTGTCAGCTTGATTACATCCTGGCGTCACCATCATTTGCTTTGAAAAACGAAAGCGCGGTGCCGCAGATTGTCCGGCGCGGCCAGCCATGGCGCACGGTGTTTCCACGGGATCAGCAGGTGGAGCGCTATCCGCGCACGGGCTGGGATCGGCCCAAGGCCAGTGATCATTGCCCGGTCGCCGTGACGCTGAATATTGTCTGAGAGGCAGGATAGAACCACGATGGATCATGTGCGGGAAAATACGGTTCATGTCATCGATGATGCCGATGTCCGTGTCGTTCCAGGGCCGCTTGAATATACGCAGCAGCATCAGCAGATAATTGCGCTGAACTGGAAGCGTGAGCAGGCCGCAAAGCCAGCTTTGTTCGATGGCGAAATCTTTTTGGCGCCGGAAGCGCGGCTGGCCGATGGTGTCTTGAAGGCGGGTTTCAAGCGCAGCAGCTTTGCGACGCTGATGCATTGGCGCAACGACCCGGAGCCAGTTCGTCCATGGCATATCTTCGGCGTGGGCGTCATTGTTTCATGCGAGGGACATCTGATTGCGGCCCGTATGGGCATGCAGAATGCCGGTGGGGGGCGCATCTATTTTCCGGCAGGCTCAATCGACGATAACGACATTGTAGACGGGCGGGTGGACTACGTCGCCAATATGCAGCGCGAGGTGCGTGAAGAAACCGGTCTCAATCTGGCCGACGCTGAGGGCGAGGTGCAGCTCAATCTGGTGACTGGCAATCGCAGCATCGCGCTGTTCCGCCGCTATCGCTTCGATGCGCCGTCGCGGGAGCTGGTTTCCGGCATCGAAAATTTCGTATCTGCGCAGGCTGAGCCGGAACTGGCCGAGATTATCCCGATCAAGGCAGCGGGCATGATGGGCGATGCCACACCGTCTTATGTTCGTGCTTTTGCCGACTGGCATTTCAGACAGTGAACAAATAAGCCAGACTGGCAGTGACAGGGCCGATAAATTGGCTATGCTCGCACAGAATTCTATTAAGATGATGGTTGAATATAAAGACACTGATCATAGTTTCCAGAAAAGTGTCGAGGGGAGATTGAGGGATGAGCGAAGCCGCTGTTTCCGGCCGTTTCTATGAGGTTTTCGACGTTTTTGCCGAGAAAGCTCTGGCCGGAAATCCTTTGGCCGTCGTCCATGACTGCGAAGGGCTGAACGATGCCCGCATGCAGGCCATCGCCCGCGAGTTCAATCTTTCCGAGACGGTTTTCATTTTTCCGCCTTCCAATCCCGCCCATGAGGCTGCGGTTCGGATTTTCACGCCCGATTACGAATTGCCTTTTGCCGGTCATCCGACGGTGGGCGCCGCCGTTTCGCTGGCGCGCCGTCGCAACACCGGCGATGAGGCCGACCGGCTTGTCGCGCTGGAAGAAAAGGTGGGCATTGTGCGCTGTGGCGTCATTCTGGGTGACAACAGCGCCTTTGCCGAATTCGATCTTCCGCGCTTGCCGGAAAAGATCGACATACGCATCGAGAAAGAAGAAGCAGCCGCCGCCATCGGGCTTGGAACGCATGAGATAGGCTTCGAGAATCATGTGCCCGGCATCTGGAGCGCGGGAACGCCTTATCTTCTCGTGCCGGTTCACAATCTCATCGCTGCGGCCAAGGTGTCGATCGATCCGGTCTATGTCACGGAGAACCTGCCACATGTCGATGGGCGTCCGCTGCCGATCTATGTCTATTGCCGCGAGACGATTCTGTTCAACAGCAATTATCATGCCCGTATGTTCGTGACCGGGGCGAATGTCTATGAAGACCCGGCGACGGGTTCGGCGGCTGCAGCCTTTGCCGGAATGATCCAGCAGAACGATAAGCCGATGGACGGCAGTTCGCAATGGTGGATCGAGCAGGGCATGGAAATGGGGCGTCCGTCGCTCATCCGTCTTGAACTCGACGTCAACGGGCAGAAGCTGACCGGCGCGCGCATTGGTGGAACGGCGGTCAAGATCGCCGAGGGGCGGCTTTTCATCTGACGCAAATCCTTTCGTCTCCTTGATCTCTGTCAAGGCAAGCTCACCGCCCTATGTATTAGGAGTATGGGGAAGCTTTTTCAGGAGACGATACGCCATGTTGATCAAGGAAATGTCGGACTACGATCTTCGGGACATGATTCAGAATTCGCATATGGGGCGGCTGGCTTATATTCTGGATGACCGCCCGGTTATTGTGCCGATGAGTTTCCGCTTCAATGGCGGGTCGCTTTATTCCTTCACGACCGATGGGCAGAAGACCGAAGCGATGCGCAAGAACAATGCTGTCTGCATCCTCTTCGACCACATTCTATCCCGCACCGAATGGAAAACCGTGGTGCTGCACGGTCGCTATCGTGAGATCGCGCGGGAAGACGAGAAGGCGGCCATCGTCAGTATCATGTCTGCTGAGCCGACTTGGTGGGAACCGGCCTATACCAAGACCATCACCAAGGAAGGCGACACCCGCAAGCTGGAGCCGGTTTTCTTCCGGGTGGATATTGAGAGCGCCAGCGGTCATCAAACAAGCTGATCGCCGCGACTTCGATCATCCTTCACTTATCGAACGACAAGCACCGGAATCGTGCTGCGGGTAACGACTTCATAGGTCTGGCTGCCGAGCAGCAGGCCCTTGAAACCGCGCCGTCCGTTGGATGCCATGACGATCAAATCGCTGCCCAGTTCGGTCGCGGATCCGATGATGGCTGTTGCCGGGTGCTGCTCGACCACATGCAGCGTGTGGACTTCGCAGCCAGCCTCGACTGCCAGTTCGCGCGCGCGTATCAGTGTCGTATCGGCGAAATCCTTCCATTCCTGTTCGAAACGTTCGATGAAAGCCGGACTGTCGGTCCAACCGCCGGGCAGGCCGGACACGGAATAAGGTGCGGTGACCGTCACAACCGTAACCTTGGCCCCAACGGCCTTGGCCAGCTGGAATGCATGCACGAGACCACGCTCGGCGAATTCCGATCCATCGGTCGTGGCGATAATATTCTTGTACATGTTTCCTCGCTTCTCCAGATTCTGCTTTAAGCTAACGCCTATAAGAACCATATCCAAGCCTTGGCCGCATTGTTTGCGGCTGGAAATGCAAAATCAAAAGCGGAATGCCCATGCCTCTCGACATATCGCCGCCCATATCACCCCATTGCGATGCGTTTCAGGCAAGCTGGATCGCCACGGTTCTCAATCTCGACTGGCCATCGCGGGCGTCAACGAAAATCGAAAATGACGATGAACGCATCCGGCGGCAAAAACAGGAGCTGGCGAACCTCTTCAACGAGGCGTCGGAACACGGAATCAATGCGGTGGTGTTTCAGGTGTCGCCAGCAGCGGATGCATTCTATGCGTCATCCTATCTGCCGTGGTCGTCCTATCTGACCGGGACGCTCGGCAAAAACCCCGGCTTTGATCCGTTGCAGTTTGCCATTGAGCAGGCGCACAAGCGCGGCATCGAACTGCATGCCTGGCTCAATCCCTATCGGGTTTCGATGGACGTCAAGGCATCCACGCGCAAGGAATTGAAGAACTCGTCCAAGGATCCGCCGCCGAGCGTCTACAAGACGCATCCAAGCTGGGTCGGCGTGTCGGCGGATCGCTATGTTCTCGATCCCGGCATTCCCGCCGTTCGCCAATGGGTGACGAACATCACCGCCGAGGTCGTGCAGAAATACAATGTCGATGGAATCCAGTTCGACGATTATTTCTATTATGAAACCGCGTCCTCGCCTCTCGATGACGACAAGACCTATGCGCGTTTCGGTACACGCTTTGCCAGCAAATATGACTGGCGACGTTACAATACCTATACTTTGGTTCAGGAAATTTCCGACAAGATCAAGTCGATCAAGCCGAATGTGCGCTTTGGCATCAGCCCCGGTGGGGTCTGGCGCAACAAGGCCGACGATCCGCTAGGGTCTGCCACGCGCGCGGGCAAGACGAATTATGACGGCGATTTCGCCGATACGAGACGCTGGGTCAAGGACGGCCTGATCGATTATATCGCGCCGCAGGTTTACTGGTCGTTCGGACGCAAGGCCGTGTCCTACGACACGATCGTCAAATGGTGGGCGGATACGGTGCGCGGCACCAAGACTGATCTTTACATCGGCATGGCGCTTTATCGCGCCGGAACCGCAACCGCGTCGGAGCCGGGCTGGCAGGCAGGTGGCGGCTTAAGCGAGATCAAGCGCCAGCTGGAACTGAACCAGTCGCTGCCGGAAGTGAAGGGCAGCATCCTGTTTCGACAGGGATTTCTGTCCGACCCAAAACTGAAGAACGTATCGGATTATTTGAAGAAGACGTGGGGCAAGTGCGGCCAGAAATAGCGCGTTTCACCGCGCATCTTTGATCCTGATCAAAGTGCGCTTCCCGCAGAGTTGCTAATGCTTCTGCCGTTGCTGGTTTCCACCAGAATCGGCGACCGGGATGTCCGGCCCTAAATGGCATCCCGGCCTTCATCAAATCTGTCGAGCGCATACCAGCGCGATCTTTCGTAACGCCGTTTTCGACAGCCAGCGGGTGCTGTCGGCGTTGCCCTCTATTTCACCAAATCGGCACCCGCGCTTCTCGTCGGTCGAGTATTTTGAAGAAATTGCCAGTATTTTAGCGTCTATTGATCAAGGTCAAAGCGATTGAAATTCGCGGCCTATAAGCAGGGCCGCAACGGCATTTACTTTATCCCGCGTTTATTAGCATTCGCTGGTTGTCAACCTGTGCAGTTGTTCCATATCCTCAACCATATGGTTCTCCGATGACTATCGAGCGGGGCGGTGGGATTGCGAACAGCCCGACAATGGGGATCGCCTGCCAATGCCTTGAACTAACTCGGGAATAATGCCGGCATTGTCGTAGATATTGCAAAAAGGGTGTTTCGCATGAGTTCCAACCGCAAGCAATGGATTGTGGCTGCAGTGGTGGTGGCGCTGGCTGCTGGTGGTTACTATGCCTGGAAGGCGCTGAACGGCAGCGGATTGCCCGATGGGATTGCCTCGGGCAATGGCCGTATCGAAGCAACCGAGATCGATATTTCGACCAAGAGCCCCGGTCGTATCCGCGAAATACTTGCCAATGAGGGTTCATTCGTCAAACAGGGCGATATCCTTGCGCGCATGGATACCGATCAGCTGGAAAGCCAGCGCGCACAGGCGGAAGCGCAATTGCGCCGGGCGCAGATCGGCATCGAGACGGCGCAGAGCCTCGTCATACAGCGACAGGCGGAATTTGCCGCCAATCAGGCGACGGTCGCCCAGCGCAATGCGCAACTCGATGCGGCACAGCGGCGTCTGGCACGTTCGCAGGCGTTGACCCAATCGCGAACCGTCTCCGAACAGGTTCTCGATGATGACCGCGCCAGTGCGCAAGGCGCGCAGGCAGCGGTCGAGGCTGCCAAGGCGCAGCTTGCGGCAAGCGACGCGGCCATCAATGCCGCCAAGGCGCAGGTTGTCGATGCCGAGGCATCGGTGGAAGCCGCCAAGGCGGCGATTGCCAGCATCATGGCGGATATCAACGACGCAACGCTGGTCGCGCCAACGGCGGGGCGGGTGCAATATCGTGTTGCCCAGCCCGGCGAAGTCCTTTCGGCTGGCGGTCGCGTTCTCAACCTCGTTGACCTTGGCGATGTCTATATGACGTTTTTCCTGCCGACCGCGCAGGCCGGTCGTGTCGCAATCGGCGCCGAAGCCCGCATCGTGCTGGATGCTGCGCCGCAATATGTCATTCCAGCCACGATTTCCTTCGTGGCCGATGTGGCGCAGTTCACGCCGAAGACGGTTGAAACCGAGGAGGAACGCCAGAAGCTGATGTTCCGCGTCAAGGCAAAGATTTCGCCGGAACTGCTTCAGAAATATATCCAGCAGGTGAAGACCGGGCTACCGGGCATGGCCTATGTGAAGCTTGACCCCGCTGCTGAATGGCCGAAGAACCTCGCGGAAACCGTAAAATGAGTGACGCTTCGGTCCAGTCTGAGGCGGGAGGCGACAGTTTTGTCGTTCGCGCAA
Organism: Ochrobactrum sp. SSR; assembly: GCF_030067775.1. NCBI lineage: Bacteria > Pseudomonadati > Pseudomonadota > Alphaproteobacteria > Hyphomicrobiales > Brucellaceae > Ochrobactrum > Ochrobactrum sp. SSR. The sequence continues at coordinate 322,775 of NZ_CP125969.1, forward strand.
AGGGCGTAAAATTGTCCTATGGCGCTGCGCAGGCGCTGCGCGATGTTGATCTCGATATCCCCGCAGGGCGCATGATCGGCCTGATCGGTCCCGACGGCGTCGGCAAATCGAGCCTGCTGTCGCTGGTTTCAGGCGCGCGCAGCATGCAGGAAGGCCACATTGAGGTGCTGGGCGGCGATATTGCCGATCGGAAGCATCGCGAATCTGCCTATCCGCGCATCGCCTATATGCCGCAAGGTCTTGGCAAGAACCTTTATCCGACGCTCTCGGTTTTCGAGAATATTGATTTTTTCGGACGGTTGTTCGGCCATGACAGGCAGGAGCGGGAGCGACGCATTGCCGATCTTCTGGCGCGCACTGGCATGTCACCCTTTGCGGATCGCCCGGCAGGCAAGCTCTCGGGCGGCATGAAACAGAAGACGAGCCTCTGCTGTTCGCTGATCCACGATCCTGATCTGCTGATCCTCGATGAACCGACCACTGGCGTCGATCCCCTGTCGCGCCGGCAGTTCTGGGAACTGATCGACGATATCCGCAAGGACCGTCCGGGGATGAGTGTCATCGTCGCGACCGCCTATATGGAGGAAGCGGAGCGTTTTGACTGGCTTGTCGCGATGAATGACGGGCAGATATTGGCAACGGGCACGCCGCGGGAGCTTCTCGAACGCACTAAAACGCCCAATCTCGATGCGGCCTTCATCGCTTTGCTGCCGGAGGAATTGCGGCAGGGGCACAAGGAAATCGTCATTCCGCCGCGCGCGCCGGGTGCCGATGCCGAGATCGCCATTGAAGCCGAACATGTCACGGTTCGGTTCGGCAATTTCACGGCGGTCGATAATGTGAGCTTCCGCATTCCACGCGGCGAAATTTTCGGGTTCCTCGGTTCGAATGGCTGCGGCAAATCCACCACCATGAAGGTGCTGACCGGCCTTCTGCCCGCCAGCGACGGCATTGCACGGTTGTTCGGGCGCGAGGTCGATCCGAAGGATATCGATATCAGGCGGCGCGTCGGCTACATGTCGCAGGCCTTTTCGCTTTATTCCGAGCTGACGGTTCTCCAGAATCTGGAACTGCATGCCAAGCTTTTCGGCATGGAGCCGGAACTGACCGCGCGGCGCATCAAGGAACTTTCCGAGCGTTTCGATCTGTCCGGAGTGATGGACGAATTGCCGGATTCCATGCCGCTTGGTATTCGCCAGCGCCTGTCTTTGGCGGTGGCGCTGATTCATTCGCCGGATATTCTCATTCTCGATGAGCCGACTTCCGGTGTGGACCCGGTGGCGCGTGATGCTTTCTGGGAAATTCTGGCCGACCTGTCGCGCAAGGATAATGTGACGATTTTCGTCTCGACCCACTTCATGAATGAAGCGGAGTTGTGCGACCGCATTTCATTGATGCATGCGGGCAAGGTGCTGATCAGCGACACGCCGAAAGCGATCACGGCAAGCCGCAATGCGGCGACCTTGGAAGAAGCCTTTATCGCCTATCTGACCGAAGCCATCGGCGAGACGCCGCAACCGGCAGCACCTGTTACGGAAGAGGCACCAGCGCCGGTTCAGGCTGCCGTCAGTCCTCCCAAGCCTCAACCGAGTTGGCTTCCCAATCCGCGCCGCATGCTGGCTTATACACGGCGCGAGGCGCTGGAATTGAAGCGCGATCCAATCCGCGCGACACTCGCCATTCTTGGTACGGTGATTTTGATGTTTGTGATCGGTTACGGCATCAATCTCAATGTCGAAAACCTGACATTTGCGGTTCTGGACCGCGACGATACGACGGTCAGCCGCGATTATACGCAGCAGATTGCCGGGTCGCGCTATTTCACTGAAATGCCGCCGATTACCGATTATGACGATCTCGACCGGCGGATGCGCAACGGCGAGATTAGCCTTGCCATCGAGATACCGCCACGTTTCGGCGCAAATATCGCGCATGGGCGGCCTGTCGAGGTGGCGGCCTGGATCGACGGTGCCATGCCCACCCGCGCTGAAACGGTGCGCGGCTATGTGCAAGGCATGCATGCCAACTGGCTGACGCAAAAGGCGCGCGAGCTTTATGGCAATGCGGCGACGGTCGGCAATTTCAATCTGGAAATTCGCTATCGCTACAATCCCGATGTCCAGAGTCTGGTGGCGATGGTTCCAGCAGTCATTCCAATGCTGCTTTTGATGATCCCGGCCATGCTCGCGGTTTTGAGCGTGGTGCGCGAAAAGGAGCTGGGCTCTATCATCAATTTCTATGTGACGCCGGTGACCAAATTCGAGTTCCTGTTCGGCAAGCAATTGCCCTATATCGCACTCGCCTTCCTCAACTTCCTGATGCTGACAGCCTTTGCTGTCTTCATCTTCCGGGTGCCGTTTACCGGCAGTTTCCTCACCTATGCAGCGGCGGCGCTGCTCTATGTCATCATCGCGACCGGCATGGGTCTGGTGCTTTCCACCTTCATGAGCAGCCAGATTGCCGCCATTTTCGGGACGGCCTTGCTGACACTCATTCCGGCGGTGCAATATTCCGGCATCATCGATCCGGTTTCGTCATTGCAGGGTGCGGGCGCATTCATCGGCAAGATTTACCCGACGACCTATTTCGTGACCATCTCGCGCGGGGTTTTCTCCAAGGCGCTTGATTTTGGCGATCTTGCCGGGTCGTTCATACCCTTGCTGATCGCCATTCCGGTGCTGATGGTGCTGGCCATTCTCCTTCTCAAGAAACAGGCGGGCTGAGATGCGGATAGCCAATATATTCCAGCTCGGTATCAAGGAATTGCGCGGTCTCGCCCGCGATCCTATGCTTCTGCTGCTGATCGTCTATGCGTTTACGCTTGCGGTCTATACCTCTGCCCGGGCCCAGCCCGAAAATCTCAGCAATGCGGCTATCGCGATTGTCGATGAAGACCAATCGCCGGTCTCAAACCGTATCACCTCGGCTTTCTACCCGCCTTATTTCGTGCCGCCCAAACTCATTTCTTCCTACGAGATGGACAGCCGCATGGATGAAGGGCTCGACACTTTCGCGCTGAACATTCCGCCGAATTTTCAGCGCGATCTGCTGGCCGGGCGCTCGCCGACCATCCAGCTCAATGTGGATGCAACTCGCATGAGTCAGGCCTTTACGGGCGGTGGCTATGTTCAGTCCATCGTCTCCAGTGAGGTGAACGAGTTCCTGAACCGTTATCGCGGCACGGCGGATACGAAGGTCGATCTCAATTTGCGATCCCGCTTCAATCAGGATCTGAACAAGAGCTGGTTTGGCGCGATCAACAATGTCATTTCGTCGGTCACCATGCTGTCGATCATCCTGACGGGTGCTGCGCTGATCCGCGAGCGCGAGCATGGCACCATCGAGCATTTGCTCGTCATGCCGGTGACGCCGGTTGAAATCATGGTCAGCAAGGTCTGGTCCATGGGGCTGGTCGTGCTGGTCGCTTCGGCCTTTGCGCTGATCTTTGTAGTGCAAGGTCTGCTAGCGGTGCCGATTTATGGATCGGTTCTGCTGTTTCTGGCTGGCGCCGCATTGCAGCTTTTCGCAACCACCAGCCTCGGCATTTTTCTGGCAACGGTTGCAGGCTCCATGCCGCAGTTCGGCATGTTGCTGATGCTGGTGCTAATGCCGTTGCAGGTGCTTTCCGGCGGCATGACGCCACGGGAAAGCATGCCGGACATCATCCAGAACATCATGCTGGTAGCTCCAAACACGCATTTCGTCATATTGGCGCAGGCGATCCTGTTCCGAGGGGCAGGGATCGGCGTGGTATGGCCGCAATTTCTGGCCCTGATCGTCATCGGTTCGGTGCTGTTTTACTTCGCGCTGCAACGCTTCCGGGCATTCCTGCGATAGAGCGGTGGGAACCGCTCTATCCATTCGTTTTGACGCATTATCCTGCGCATCGGAGCGGGATCAGAAATCAGTCCATTGAACCGATTTCCCCGCGTAGGCGCTGCGCACTTTGGCTGGAAATGCTCTAACCAAAGATGTTTGAAAACAATGCCCTGAATCGCTTCGTTGAGAATGCGATTCAGGGGAGCGCGCTTTTTGGCGCATTGCGAATCCGCCTCGGCCTTGCTAGGGCTCGTTTCAGGAAACGGTTTCGCTGTAAAAGGCGGATGAAAAGGGAACGCGGTGAGGCCATCTGGCCAATTCTGCGACTGCCCCCGCAACTGTAACCGGAGAGCTATCTTCCACAATCGCTCAGGCGATCAAGCCACTGAGAGCAGTTTTTGCACTCGGGAAGGCGGAAGAACAGCGGCGACCCGGAAGTCAGGAGACCTGCCGCATCCGGTCACCTAGTTTCGACGCGGGGCGTGTCGGGGCGCGGCTTTCCGTAGCGGTGACATTGGACAAATGTTGCCGCCGGAACGGGAAAAGGGTATCCCCCATTTCTTCGACCTGCGGTCAGGCGATATCGCCTTGCAGGAGACGATACAGGTGCATATTCCAAAATTATCCATTTTGCTGACGGCTGCTTTTGCGGCTGCAAATCCGCTTGCCGCATCGGCCCAAACCGCCAGCGGCGCGGGCGATGCCAATGCAAGCGTGGTTCTCGATACGATTGTTGTCACGCCGCTTCGTCGCGCAACGTCGTTGCAGCGATCCACCTCGTCGGTAACGGTCATCGACACGGCTGAAATCGAGCGTTCGGCGGCCCCCGATCTGCAATCACTGCTGAAATCCTATAGCGGGGTTTCGATCAAGGCGAATGGCGGGCAGGGGTCGAAGTCGGACATCTATATGCGCGGCATGTCGTCCAAGCAGACGGTCGTACTAGTCAATGGCGTCCGCACGGCATCGGCTACGGACGGAACCACGGCGCTGGCCAATATACCGCTGACGTCCATCGAGCGCATCGAGATCGCCAAGGGCGGCCATTCGGCCCAATATGGTGCGGATGCGATGGGCGGCGTCATCAACATCATCACCAAGCAGGGCGGGGCTTGTGGCGAGCGCTCATGGTGCGGCAGCCTGTCCACGGGCGTCACCCATCCCTGGGGCGGCTATGCTTCCGGTTCGGTGCAAGGGCAGAGCGCTGCGGGTGTCGATTATGCCTTTGGTGCGGCGATCACCGGCACCGAGGGCTATGATTTCACCAGCCCCGATGCGTGGGGACACGAACCGGACCGGGATGGTTTCCTGCAAGGCTCGCTCAACTTCTCGCTCGGAAAAGATTTTGACTGGGGCAGGATCTATGCGGACGGGCTTTTGAGCCGGGGCCGCAATCAGTATGATTCCGAATATCCGTCCGCCGATCAGGGCTACAGCACAGCCTTTTCTGGCAAGATCGGCACGCGGATCGATCACGCGGATGACTGGTCTTCGACAGTCGAGTTCAGCTCGGGCATCGATAGCAGCCGTGATTTCCGCAAGGGCGTCTCCGGCTCCGACCGTTATGAAACCAAGCGCTACGGCGTTTTCGCGTCCACCGAGAAAAGTTTCGAAACGGGCAAGGCAAAGCATGTCGTGACCGGCGGTGTCGAAGCCTATCGCGAGACGATCGATTCCACCGTCGCCTATGACGAGACGGGGCGCAATCTGGCGGCGGTGTTCGGGCAGTATTCGCTGGAATATGAAGCGCTGCGCGTCGATGGCGGTGTGCGTTACGACCACAACCAGCAATTCGGCGACGTGACGACATACAATATTGGTGCGAGCTATGAGATTGTACCCGACCTCGTTGTGCGGTCGTCCTATGCGACCGGATTTCGTGCGCCGACATTCAACGAGCTTTATTATCCCGGTTTCGCCAATCCCGATCTGCAGCCGGAAAAGTCACGCTCCTATGAAGTGGGGCTGAACTGGCAGATTTCGGCGGCGACCAGCCTTGATCTTGCGCTTTATCGCAATGAATTGCGCGATGCGATCATGAGTACCGCGCCTTCTTATCTGCCCTATAATGTGGCGCGCGCTCAGGTGACAGGTTTCGAGGCGACGCTGGCGCATCGCTTCGATGACCAATGGGGCGTGAAGGGGGTGCTGGACTTCAAGCGACCCATCGATGAAGAAAACGACACCGATCTTGCCTATCGCGAACGTTTCAAGGCGACCGCCGAAGTGAACTATACGCCGTTCGAAGGTCTCGACCTGACGGGCCGCGTCTTCTATGGCGGTTCGCGCTATGCCGATGCCGCAAATACGCGGAAGCTCGGCAGCTATGTGACCGCCGATTTCGTGGCGCTTTATGCCGTCGACAAGCAGTCAAAGCTGAAGTTCTCGGTCGAGAACATCTTTGACAAGGACTACCAGACGACCTCCGGTTATATTGCGCCGGGCCGTACCTTCAACATCGGTCTGACGCGGAATTTCTGAGGGTTTATCGACGGATGACGAGAGCGACGATCCTTGGCGCAAACTGGCTTATGGCGCTGGCAGCCATGGTTTCGGTCGCTCTTTCTTCTGCCAAGGCTGCACCGCCACAGCGCGTGGTGTCGATCAATGTCTGCACCGATCAACTGGCCATGCTTCTGGCCGCGCCGGGACAGTTGCGGTCGGTTTCCCGTCTGTCGCGCGATCCGCAGCTTTCCGTGCTGGCTGTGCAGGCGGCGACAATACCGGTTAATCGGGCTGAAGCAGAGGAGATTTTCCTCATGAAGCCCGATCTGGTGCTGGCGGGCACATTTTCATCGCAGGTGACGGTCGATCTTCTGCGCAGGCTTGGCCTGCATGTGGAACAGTTCACGCCTGCGCGCTCGTTTGACGATATCGAAGCGCATCTAAGGCGGATGGGCGCGTTGCTTGGACGCGAAGAACAGGCGGAAGCGCTGGTCGCCTCCATGCGATCTAGACTTGCGGCAATAGAAAAGCCGCAGCAACGCAAGACCGTCGCGCTTTATTTCGCCAATAGTTACACATCCGGGCGCGGCACATTGATTGACGAGGCGGTCAAGCGGGCAGGGCTGGACAATATCGCCGACCGCGCTGGCGTGAACGGACCTGCGGCGCTACCTCTCGAAATGCTGGTGATGGAAAAGCCAGATATGCTGGTCCTCAGTGCAAGCGAGCGCGCACCGGGGCTGGCTTTCCAGAATTTCCGGCATCCGGCTTTGCAGGCGCTGGAGCGCGAGGCGAAAGCAATGACGCTTCCCGATAATCTGACCGTTTGCGGCGGGCCGTTCAGTGTTGAGGCGGTGGAAAAACTTGGCGAGGCGGCGCGTGACTGAAAACACTCGTTTCGTGCTTTTGCTCGTCAGCCTTACCGTGCTTGTGGCGGTCCTTTTCGCGTGGTCGCTGCTGACCGGGCCAGCCAATATTGCGGTGAGCGACAGTCTCCGGGCGCTGTTCAGCGGCGAGGGCGATGCCATCGTGCTGGTGATGCGTGAGATCCGCCTGCCGCGCGCCTTGCTGGCTTTGCTGATCGGCGCGTCGCTGGGGCTTTCTGGGGCGGCCCTGCAAGGCTATCTGCGAAACCCGCTGGCAGAACCCGGATTGCTCGGCGTCAGCGCTTCGGCTTCGCTTGGCGCAGTCATCGCCATTTATACCGGGCTGTCGCTGCTGTTTCCCTTGGCCCTGCCTTTGCTGGCGCTGGCCGGTGCATTCGCATCGGTCTTTCTCGTCAAGCTTCTGGCCGGGCGCAATGCCGGAACATTGGCGGTCATTCTGGCCGGTGTCGCGGTGACCAGCCTAGCCGGAGCGCTGACTGCTCTGGCGCTCAACCTTTCGCCCAACCCCTTCGCAGCGATGGAAATCGTGTTCTGGATGCTCGGCTCGCTGGCAGACCGCTCGATGACCCATGTGATGCTGGTGGTTCCGTTCATCATCATTGGCTGGATCATGCTTCTGTCGCTGGGGCGGGCGCTCGACAGCCTGACGCTCGGTGCCGATGCAGCGGCCAGCATGGGTGTCAGTCTGGCCCGCGCGCAGCTTCTGGCCGTGTTGGGCACAGCGCTTTGTGTCGGTGCTTCGACGGCAGTGGCGGGCGCTATCGGATTTGTCGGTCTTGTGGTGCCGCATCTGCTGCGACCGCTGGTCGGGGCGCGACCATCGCGGCTGCTTGTCGCGAGTAGCTTGGGCGGTGCGGCTTTGCTGCTTGCTGCCGATATAGTGGTGCGGGTCGCCATGCCGGGACGGGAACTGAAGCTCGGCGTCGTCACGGCCCTGATCGGCGCGCCATTCTTCCTGTGGCTGGTGTTCAAATATCGCAGGCAACTCGTATGACGGTGCTCTCGGTTCAAAATATCAGCGTGTCGCTGGGCGGGAAAACCGTGCTGGATCGCGTCAGCTTCGATGCAGGCCCCGGCGAGTTCATCGGCCTGATCGGACCCAATGGCGCAGGCAAAACCACGCTTTTGAAAGCAATGCTCGGCCTTGTTCGGGCAGATGGCGCGGTTTCACTCGATGGACGAGGAATAGCCAATTTCAACGCCCGCGACAAAGCTGGTGCGGTTGCCTATCTGCCGCAGGAGCGCGATGTCGCCTGGCCGGTTTCCGCGCATATGCTGGTGTCATTGGGACGGTCGGCGCTGAAGCCAAGCTTTGCTTCGCTGGACGCTGGCGATGAAGCGCTGATCCGTTCGGCGATGCAGCGCATGGATGTGGAAGCCTTTGCCGAGCGGCCAGCCAACGCGCTTTCCGGCGGTGAACTGGCGCGGGTGCTGATCGCCCGCGTTCTGGCGCAGGATACGCCTGTGATCCTCGCCGACGAGCCGGTCGCCGGGCTTGATCCGTCGCATCAACTGGCCTTGATGGAAAACTTTGCCGCAATTGCGCAGGAAGGCCGAACGGTGATCGCCTCGCTGCATGAGCTTGGCCTTGCGGCACAATATTGCACGCGGCTGATCATTCTCGAGAACGGGCGTCTTGCGGCGGATGGCCCGCCGCAGGACGTGCTGACGCCGGAGCGGCTGCGGCAGGTTTACGGGATCGAGGCGCATATCCTGCATATCGACGGGCAGTTCATCGTGCAGCCGAAGTCCCGCGCTTAAACTCTGCGCCACTGGCGTTCCCGCGCCGAACCGTAGATCGTTTCCAGCGTCTTTTGCACTTCATAACCTTCACGGAAATCGGCATGTCCGGTTTTATGGCCAGCAATAGCCAGCAGGAAGTCGCGCACTTCGATGGTCTTGAGGTCGTTGAAACCGATCTGGTGTCCCGCCGCCACGCAGAACGAACCATAGGGTTCGTGGTCGGGACCGGCAAAAATCTTGCGAAAACCCTGCTGGCCTTTTTTGTCGGCATGAAGAAACAGGTCCAACTCGTTGAACCGCTCCTGCGTGAAAAAGATCGCGCCTTTCGAGCCGGAGATTTCGAAGTCATGCTGCATTTTGCGCCCGCTGGCGATCCAGCTTGCTTCCAGCGTCCCGGTCGCCCCATTGGAAAAACTGATCATGGCATGGCAGACATCGTCCACTTCAACCGGCTTGCTTTGTGAAGGATCGGCGCTGTCCGGGCGCTCGCGAATGGCGGTGACGGTCTTGCCCATGACTTCGGCAATCGGGCCGACCAGATAGCGCGCGGCAGCGATGATGTGGCTACCTATATCGGCAAGGGCACCGCCGCCGCCAGCCGGGTCCAGTCGCCATGTCCATGGAATGCGCGCATCGGCCATGAAATCTTCCGCATGGATGCCGCGAAAGTTCCGGACCTCTCCAATTTCACCGCTGTCTATAATGTCTTTCGCCAGCCGGATCATCGGGTTCTTGAGATAGTTGAAACCAACGGCTGTCTGGACACCTTTCTTCTCCGCCGCGAGCGTCATTTCCAGACAATCGGCTGCGCTGGGGGCAAGTGGCTTTTCGCAATAAACATGCTTGCCTGCTTCAATCGCCGCCAGCGCCATTTCCTTGTGAAATCGGTTGGGCGTGGTGATATCGATAAGGTTGATTGTCGGATCGGCAATCAGGTCGCACCAGTTGCCGGTCGCATGGGCAAAGCCCAGTTGTCTTGCGGCTTTCTCAGCGGTTGTTTCATCGATATCGGCCAGCGTGTGCAACTCGACCTGCAAAGGCAGGTCGAAGATGCGATTGACGTTGGCAAGCGCCAGCGCATGGGTCTTGCCCATAAAGCCGGACCCGATCAGACCTGTAACGACTGCCATGCCTTCCTCCCAAGCGCTGACACCATACATGCTGGCAAAGTTCTGCCCGCAATACGCATCATCCAGTCGGAAAATATGCGTTTCGGGGAGAGCTTATCCGATTGACATGGGCTAGCAGAAATGGAATTATAATTCCACGAGAATTTTCTAATGATTGTTTCATTCTATTGAATAGCCGAAGTCGCTTTATTTGCGGGTCATGACTTGGAGGAAGTCACCGTGATGATACCGACAAGGCTGAAAATCGAGAAAACCGGCGGGGAGCGTCGGACAATGGGAGGAGTGAACATGAAATCTCTTTTGAAATCGGCAGTCGCTGGCGCGGCCCTCATGGCTGCGTCATTCGCTGCACATGCGGCTGACATCAATATCGTTGTCGTCAGCCATGGTCAGGCATCGGACCCGTTCTGGTCCGTGGTGAAGAATGGTGTGGCGGAAGCTGCCAAGGATACGGGTGCCAAGGTTGACTATCGCGCGCCGGAAACCTTCGACATGGTGCAAATGGGCCAGCTTATCGATGCGGCCATCAACCAGAAGCCGCAAGGTATCGTCGTATCGATCCCGGATGCCGATGCGCTCGGGCCGTCGATCCAGCGCGCCGTCGCCGCTGGTATTCCGGTCATATCGATGAACTCCGGTTCCGATGCTTCCAAGAAACTCGGCGCGCTGCTGCATGTCGGTCAGGATGAATTCGATGCGGGCAAGGTCGCCGGCGAAGCCTTGAAAGAGGCCGGCGGCAAGAAAGGTATCTGTGTCAATCAGGAAGTGGGCAATGTCTCGCTTGACCAGCGTTGCGCCGGTTTCAAGGAAGGCTTCGGTGACGTGACCGTTCTGCCGACCTCCACTGATCCGGCGGAAAATGAAGCCAAGGTGCGCGCGGCGCTCGCCTCCGACACAGCGGTCGATACGATCCTGACCCTTAACGCGACGCTTGCCGGTGAGCCTGCCGTGAAGGCGGCAGCAGAAAGTGGCCGCAGCGGCATTCATGTTGCAACCTTCGATATGTCGGCAGGCTTCCTTGAAGCCGTCGAGAAGGGGCAGGCAGACTTCGCCATCGACCAGCAGCAGTTCCTGCAAGGTTATCTGCCGGTTTCGTTCCTGGCGCTCAATGCGAAATATGGCCTGATGCCCGGCGGCAATGTGCCTTCCGGCCCGAACCTGATCACCAAGGACAAGGCTGCCCAAGTAGTCGAGCTTTCCGCCAAGGGCATCCGTTAGAACCGGCAATATTTCGGCTCTGGCGGCCTGCAAATGGCACTGTTTTGCGCTTCCGGTGCTCATGTACCCAAAAGTACACTGCGCTCCGGTTCTCAAACCGCACCATTTTCGGCTCGTCAGAGCCAAAATTTCCTCCGGTTCTAAAAACACTTTCCATGACCCGCCCATAGCGATGGGCGGGAACGGGTGGTTGCACCCGAAGCTCGACAGCTGGGCATGAAGCAGCTGCGATGAGGCCTCAGGAGAAAATCATGAGCGAACCCATGTCCGAACCGAAGCCCGCGACGATTGCGGAGCAGCGAGACGAACGGCTGAAAACGGCAAGTCCGATCCAGCGGCTGCTCAGTCGCCCCGAACTTGGTGCGGTTTCCGGGCTCATTCTCATCACGGCTTTCTTCCTGACTACGGCCAACCCGGCAATGTTCACGGCGGCGGGCATCATGAATTTCATGGCGCCTGCATCGCAACTTGGTATTCTCGCGGTCGCCGCCGCGTTGCTGATGATCGGCGGTGAATTCGACCTTTCCATCGGCTCGATGGTGGCGTTTGCCGGTCTGATTTTTGCTGCGGCGCTTGTCGTCTGGCAATTGCCGCTTGGAGTGGCGATCATTATCACGCTTGTCTTTGCGGCGCTCGTCGGAACGGTCAATGCGCAGATCGTGATCAGGAGCGGCTTGCCGTCCTTCATCGTGACGCTGGCTTTTCTGTTTATCCTGCGTGGCCTGTCGCTTGTCGGCCTCAAATGGGCAACCGGCGGCGCGACGCAGCTTCGCGGCGTCAAGGAAGCAGTCGGCAACAGCGCGCTTGCGGGCTTGTTTTCAGGCGATGCGTTTCAGGGGCTGTTCGCCTGGATGGCCGAGCGCGACCTGATTGCCAAGTTCCCGAATGGCGAACCGACCGTAAAAGGCGTTCCCGTCGAGGTGCTATGGTTTGTCGGTGTGGCGCTGATCGCCACCTATGTTCTGGTGCGCACCCGCTTCGGCAACTGGATTTTCGCAGCGGGCGGCGATGCGCTGGCGGCGCGAAATTCCGGCGTTCCCGTGCGCCGCGTCAAGACCACACTCTTCATATGCACGGCCATGGCCGCAGCGCTGGTCGCCATTCTCACCGTGCTCGATGCCGGATCGACCGATGCGCGGCGCGGTTTCCAGAAGGAGTTTGAAGCGATCATCGCGGCTGTCATCGGCGGGTGCCTGCTGACAGGCGGTTATGGTTCGGCCATTGGTGCTTTCTTTGGCGCAATCATTTTCGGCATGGTGCTGATCGGCCTGACCTACACGCAGATCGATCAGGACTGGTATCTCGTCTTCCTCGGCGGAATGCTGCTGATCGCCGTTCTCTTCAATAATTTCATTCGCAAGCGCGCCACGGGCGAGCGCTGAGCCGGGAGGTTGCCATGACAATGACAACGACGATGCCGACGATTGAAATCCGTAATCTTGTCAAACATTTCGGGCCGGTTATTGCACTGAATGGCGTTTCGTTGAGCGTCGAGCCGGGGCAGGTTCATTGCCTGCTGGGCGACAATGGCGCGGGCAAATCAACGCTGATCAAGACGCTGTCCGGCGTGCACAAGCCGACGAGCGGTGACTTCCTTGTTGAAGGCAAACAGGTTGCGTTCAATAGCCCGCGCGATGCACTCGACCACGGGATCGCGACCGTCTATCAGGATCTGGCGATGATCCCGCTCATGTCGGTGATGCGGAACTTCTTTCTGGGTCGCGAGCCGACCAAGGGGGTTGGCCCGCTGCGCTGGTTCGACACGCAGTTTGCTGAAGACGTGACCCGTGAGGAAATGCGCCGGATCGGCATCGATGTGCGCGATCCACAGCAGGCCGTGGGCACGCTGTCCGGTGGCGAACGACAATGTGTGGCCATTGCCCGCGCTGTTTATTTCGGGGCGAAGATATTGATCCTCGATGAGCCGACCTCCGCGCTCGGTGTTCGCCAGACCGCGATGGTTCTCAAATATATCAATCAGGTGCGCGCGCGGGGTCTGGGTGTGATCTTCATCACGCACAATGTTCGCCATGCCCATGCGGTGGGCGACAAATTCACCGTGCTTAATCGCGGTGTGACGCTTGGCACCCGCACCAAGAGCGAAGTCGATATGGATGAATTGCAGAGCCTGATGGCTGGCGGTCAGGAATTGTCCGACCTGTCAGCCGAATTGGGCGGCAGGGTTTGATCGGGTCTCGGAGTTTGCGATGAGCGAGCAATTGAAAGGCAAGGTTGCTGTCATTACCGGCAGTACACAAGGGCTGGGTGCGGCCACGGCAAAGCTGTTTGCAGAACGTGGCGCCGCCGGTCTGGTTATCTGCGGACGGTCCGTGGAAAAGGGACGGGCGCAGGTCGATCTGCTGGAGAAGATCGACGCGCGCGCGGTCTTCGTTCAGGCCGATCTGGAAAATGTCGAGGATTGCAGAAAGATTTTAGCCGAGGCTGACCGGGCTTTCGGACGTCTCGATATTCTGGTCAATGCGGCGGGACTAACCGACCGCGGAACTATACTGGATACCTCGCCGGAGCTTTTCGATCGGCTGTTTGCTGTCAATACCAGAGCGCCTTTCTTTCTTATTCAGGAGGCCATCAAGCTTTTCCGGCGCGATGGCGTGGAGGGCGCGATTGTCAACATTTCCTCTATGTCGTCGATGGGCGGGCAACCATTCATCGCCGCTTATTGCGCCTCCAAGGGCGCGCTCGACACGTTGACCCGCAATGTTGCCTATTCGGTGCTGCGCAACCGTATCCGCGTCAACTGCCTGAATATCGGCTGGATGGCGACGGACGGTGAAGATCGCATCCAGCGCGAATTTCATGGTGCGCCTGCCAACTGGCTCGATGACGCCGCCAGAGCGCAACCCTTTGGGCGCCTGATCGATCCTGCGGAAGTTGCGCGCGCAATTGCGTTCCTGGCTTCGGAAGAATCGGGGCTGATGACCGGAGCAATCGTCAATTTCGATCAGTCGATCTGGGGCGCCTACGATGGTTCTCCGCACCCACAAGCACCGCTCTGAGTTGCATTACTGTGGCGTTTCTAACGCGATCTACTGAAAAACCACCTGTTTTATTGGGAGTATGCCGAAAAATCAGGCAGCAATCGCCATTCCTGCTTGCGCGCACAATTACAGGTAGTTAGAGCACCTTATTGCCTGTTTGATTCAGGCAGGGTGCTCTAAGCTGTTGTTTTAGCCGTGTTTCTGTAGACCATGATTTTCCGTTTGGTTGCATGATCCTTAGGCTGCGACGGCGGGCACCGACAACCGTTTCAATTGCGCTGAAAGGACGAATATCGTGGAGCAGGCAAAGAACGGGACCGGCAAGGGTGGACGCAAGGCGCTTTGGGCCGCCGTTGCGGTCATCGCGATAGCTGCCGCTGGTCTGTCCGGATACAAGATCACGCTTCAGAACACCATCACGTCACAACTGGAAAAGCGTGGCGGCAAGGCTGCTTCCGTCGAAGCCGATTTCCTTGGGCGCATTCATCTGCGCGACGTGACGCTGCCGCTCAAGAACGGTTCTGATGTGCGCATAGGCTCGATCGAAGGCCGTCCGAAATTCCTGTTTCTGACCGGTATGCTAGATGCATCCGACATCAACACGCAGGTCGCCAATTACAAGATCTCCATTCCCCATGTGAAGATCGACGATGCGAGCTTTGATATTTCCACATTGCGCGAAACCTTTGGCAACAGCCAGCTGACCTTGCCGGAGCGCGTCGGTCGCTTCTCGGCCAAGAGCGTCGTCGCACCGGAAATCAATCTGGTTCAGACCATTGCGGGCAACGAGCAGAAAATCGTCTACAAGGACGTGAAGCTCAATGACATCCAGCAAGGCCACGTCGCCAGTTTTTCCGCCGCAAATACGACCTTTGAGTTTGCGTTCGACGCGCCCAAAGAGGACGGCGAAACAGTCCGCGACCAGATGCAGGGCTCAATCGGCCAGACGGAAGGCAAGGACATTGACGGTGTTTATCTGACGCGCCTTTATACGGAAAAGGCCGGACCGGACGACAAGGACGCCAAGCCGGTTTATGGCCCGTTCTCTGCCAAGAATATCGTCATGAAAAGCAGCGAAGCGAGCTTCGGCTACGACGAAATTCGCAGCAATGGTTTCAGCATGCGCATGCCTGCCGAACCGCTTCTGGAAACGGTTCAGAAACTCGAGGCGGTGAAGAACCCCGACGACCTGACGCCCGCAGAACAGCGCGAATTCTTCCTGCGCGTGCTGTCGATCGTCGATATGATTGGCAAGGGCGACATGGAGATGCTCGGCCTCAAGATCGAGCCCGCCGACGGCACCAAGGGCAAGGGCGACATTGCTCAGATTTCGATTGCGTTCGACACCAGCAAGGTGGACGCCACCGTGAAGGGCGTCAATATCGGCAACGGCACCGACTATATGAAAGTCGATGAAGTTTCCATGCAGGGCTTTTCCTGGGCACCGACTATGGAAGCCTTGAAGAAGTTCGCCGCGCTTAGCGATGAAGAGGCCGAAAACTTCCCCTTTACAACGCTTTTGCCTGAATTCGGCACCACGCGCGTTTCCGGTGTCGATGCTGATCTGCCTTATGAACCGGAAGCGGTTGATGATGTGACCGGCGCTGACGAAACCACAGACGATGCGACCGATCAGGAAACCGTCGATGCGGCGGGCGATGATGCAGCCGCCGCGACGGACGATCAGGGTGTCGATATCGCGGGTCCGGCACAGGATTCCACGGAAGAGCCTGCGACCGAAGGCGAAGAGGCGCAGCCGGAAGCTGCTGAAGAAGCAACGGTTCCAGCAGTTCCAGAGCGCATAAAATTCTCCATGAAGAATTACGAAGTCGCGCTCACCAAGCCGCAGAACGGTATCCCGTCCGATATTCGCGTAAGCTATGAGGATATGACGCTTCCGGTTCCGCATGGCAGTGACCAGATTTACGATCACCTGCGCAAGCTTGGCTATGACACGGTGACGATCTCCTCCAACATGGCGATGAACTGGGATGAAGCGAACCAGAATCTCGTCATTTCGGATATTTCCGTCAGCGGCAAGGACATGGGCCGCGTTTCGGTCAATGGCCTGATGGGCGGCTTCACCAAGGAGTTCTTCTCGGGCGACAAGGTGATGACGCAGGTTGCCGCTCTTGGCCTCAAGGCGCGTGAAGTGAAGGTGAAGGTTGAGGAAAAGGGCCTGCTCGCCAAGGCGCTCAAGCTTTATGGGGAAGAAAACGGCATGACGGAGGACGAAGTACGCAGCAACTTCTCCCTGATCGCCGCCGCCTTCCTGCAGGAACTGGCGACTGATCAGCCGAAGCTACAGGACGCGGTTACCGCATTCTCAAACTTCCTCGCCAAGCCGAATATTTTCGAGCTGACGGTCACGTCGAAGGCGGAGAAGGGCATTGGCGCGCTGGATATGATCGCGGCGTCGCAGGACCCGCTGTCGCTGCTCGACAAGGTGAATATCGAAGCCAAGGCCGAGTAAGCCATCTCTCCGGAACCATCGAGAAAAAACGCCGGCTGCATCGCAGCCGGCGTTTGCATATGGACCGCCGTTTGAATAGATTTTCGCATCGAAAACGCCTCCAATCTGGAATCAGACACTATGCTGAAAAATATCAATCCGTTGCTGACCGGCTCGCTCCTCTCCATTCTCGCAGATATGGGGCATGGAGACGATCTCGTCATCGTGGACGCAAACTACCCGGCGCAGGCTTCCGGCGTGCCCGTGCTGGATTTTCCGGGCATCAGCGCCACGGCCATGGCCGAAGCCGTGTTGTCGGTTCTGCCGCTCGATGATTTTGTCGACATGCCAGCGGCTGTCATGCAGGCGCCGAACGAGACGCCAGCCATCTATGGCGAGTTTGAAGAGGTCATCGCTGTGGCCGAGGGGCGCAAGATCGCCGTCGATCCGGTGGAACGCTTTGCGTTCTACGCCCGCGCCACCGAAGCTTTCGCTGTGATCCGCACCGGCGAGCGCCGGCTTTACGGCAATATCATTTTCAAGAAGGGCGTTATCCGCTCCTGATCGTCGAAGACGAACCAATAAAAAGCCCGGGCCGTTGCGCCCGGGCTTTTGTTTCAGGAATTATTCCTGCGGCTTTTCATTCTGGCCCTTCATTGGACCGTGGGAGCCTTTTTCGCCGCCCTTATGGTGCTGTCCCATGCCGTGACGGCCTCCATGTGGACCTTTGCCACGGCGGTCCATATGGGCAGCGCGCATTTCGCTGCGGTCGAGCTTGCCGTCTTCGTTACGATCCAGCGCGGCGAATTCCTTCTTGCGCTGGTTTTCGATGGCCGTCAGGGTGATGTTACCGTCGCCCTTGACGTCGAGACGACGTTCCAGGCGGTCGGCTTCGCGCTTCACGAAACGCTTGAGCGCCAGCGCTTCAATTTCATCGCGAGACAGGGTGCCGTCGCCATTGGTGTCGGCGGCCTTGAGCTCTTCCATGCGGGAAAACTTTTCCAGATCGATTGGCCCGCGCTTGGTCTTGACGTCCTTATCCTGTGTAGCAGCCGCTTCCGTTGCTGGCTTTGGTGTATTCGCGTTGCTGCTTTCTTGTGCCAGTACAGGACCAGCAAGCATAGTCGATGCGATTACAGCGAGAAGTGCGGTTCTATATTTCATGGTTGCTTGACTCCATTACTCTTTACAGGGCGCCGTCAATTGGCGTGTGAGTAATGTGTGTCTTTTTAGATGAACCGCATATGAATGGGCCAATTAATTATATTTAATGAAACTGTAATGTACTCGCGACACGGTGTACGAGGTTGCAGCGAATGCGGACATATCCAGATGAACGATGAGGTTTATGAGGGGAAGATAATCGAAATTTTGATGCGATCGCAGGATCACTTCGTCGCCGTTCGTTACGGTGTCAATCAGCGGAAGCGTTTGTTTTCAAAAGAGAAAATGGTGGGTGATGTAGGGATCGAACCTACGACCCGCTGATTAAGAGTCAGCTGCTCTACCAACTGAGCTAATCACCCACTCGCTTTGCCGAGGCAGCGGCCCCGGTGAAGTGAGCGGGTGTATACCGGTCGATTTTCCAGCTGTCTACCCTCCAATAGAAAAATTTCGAAAAAAACTTGCGTCTTTGTGCAAAAGCCCGGAAATGCGGTGTTTTGGAAAATCCGGCTTTGCACCTTTTCCGGGAATATCGATCATTCATCCGCCAAAGTTGCGATTGCTTGAGCGAATCCCGAAGAATCGAATGCAAAAAGAATCTTGTTTTGATTCATTTTTTTGCTCTTCCAGCGTTGTAAGCGCGCCTGGCCGACTCCATATTCGCGAAATACTGGATTCGTGCTTGCGGATGTGTCCGCGCGGGAGGCGAAACAGGTTACGGCATCGGGGCGTATGCAAACGCTTCAAATGTCGCAGCCATGTCATCATTTTTTGATGCTTGTCTGAGAAGTTAGAGCATATAAATGTCTTGATCAGCGGATATTAAGTCCTCGATCAAAAATCTTCGCTGATCGATCAGCAAAACAAGCTCGAGCAAGGCGCGTCATGCACCGGATAGCCTTTGCGGAGAAAACCGAGGCGGGTAAACCGCTTCAAGATCCGGTTCGCGGCATTTGAGGAAAGCATGGAAAGCATTATCAGCGATCTCGGGCAGTTCATTTCCGATCATCGGGCATGGGCCGGACCTATTGTTGGTATCATTGCCTTCGGCGAATCTCTCGCGATCATTGGAATGTTCATTCCCGCCACCCCGATAATGATTGCCATTGGCGGCCTTGTCGGCGCTGGAATCATCGAGCCGCTGCCGGTTATTATCGGCGCCATCATCGGCGCGGTAATCGGCGATATCATCTCCTATTTCCTCGGCTGGTGGCTGGGCCGTAACATCATTCACAAATGGCCTCTCAATAAACATCGCAGCGGTGTGGCGCGTGCGCGCCTGCTGTTCCGCCGCTATGGCTTTTCTGCCGTCTTCCTCGGTCGTTTTTTCGGGCCGGTTCGCTGCACGGTGCCAATGGTCGCGGGCATGATGTCGATGGACCAGACGCGCTTCCAGACTGCAAACGTGCTGTCGGCACTGGTTTGGGCGCCGCTGATGTTCCTGCCCGGCTGGCTGGCTGGACGTGGCGCGGGCATCTTCGCCAAGATGGATGGCGACCATATGTTCTGGTTCGCCATCGGAATCACCGTGCTGACTCTGATCGTCACGGTCATCGGTGTGCGTTTCTTCAAGGCGCGTCCGCGCCGCGAGCGCAAATCGCGTCGGGTGCAAGTGTCGCCCGCCGAATAGGAATGAGGCAGACGCACTTGCCTGACCGGCGATCGTCTGCATAATAAGAGTGAAGCTGGCAGCGGATCGAAGCTTTTGCCTGCCAGCCTTTTGAATATATTGCGAACAACAACCGTATGTTTCGTATGGCAATTGGTGCCCGAGGTCGGCGAGAAAGCCGATACAGCGCCCTATAAAAGGTTCATCGCGCTTAATGCCCGACGACAGTTCTGACGATTCGTCTTACCGAAGTACCGGTTCCCTCGCGGGAACCTTTCACTTCATAGGCCTGAAGCCTCTCTCCGCCGCTTGTGGATTTTTTCGGCTGGATCGCGATTTTGCGTTCCGGCCCGAAAGCGTTTGCGCCGGTATCTCTGAATTCCGCTTTTTCTGACCCGTTTGGACGCTGTCTTTTTGATTCAGGTCAGCGATCTAAACATTTGTTTGTACTCACATATTGCCCGAAAATAGTCTTCGGGTTGTGTTCTAAAGGAGCCGACATATCATGGACTGGTCCATGGACTGGATTGCCGACCCCAATGCCTGGATAGGTTTGGTGACATTGGTGGTGCTTGAGATCGTTCTCGGCATCGACAATCTCGTCTTTATCGCCATTCTGGCCGATAAATTGCCCCCGCATCAGCGCAATCGCGCCCGCGTCATCGGTCTCGCTCTGGCGCTTCTCATGCGCCTTGTCCTGCTTGCATCGATTTCGTGGATTGTGACGCTGCGCGAACCGCTGATCGAAGTGATGGATATGTCGTTCTCCGGACGTGACATCATCATGTTGATCGGTGGTCTGTTCCTGCTGGCCAAGGGCACGATGGAACTGCACGAACGCCTGGAAGGCGCGCATGGTGCGAAAACCTCCCGTGTCGTCCATGCCGTGTTCTGGCAGGTCATTGTCCAGATTGTCGTCCTCGATGCGGTGTTCTCGCTGGATAGCGTGATTACGGCTGTCGGCATGGTGCAGCATCTGCCGGTGATGATGATCGCCGTCATTATCGCAATCGGCGTCATGATGCTGGCTTCCAAGCCGCTGATGGACTTCGTCAACAAGCATCCGACGGTGGTTATCCTCTGCCTTGGCTTCCTGATGATGATCGGTTTCAGCCTCGTGGTGGAAGGCTTTGGTTTTCACATTCCGAAGGGCTATCTCTATGCGGCCATCGGCTTCTCGGTGTTGATCGAAGCGGCCAATCAGGTCTCGCGCCGCAATCGTGAAAAGCTGGTGACGACCAACGATCTGCGTGAGCGGACGGCGGGCGCGGTTCTGCGCCTGCTCGGCGGCGGGCGCGGCGAGAATCCGCTTTCCGATACTGTTGACGTGATCGCCCAGCAGACAGCTGCCAATGACGTCTTCCTTCCGGAAGAAAAGGAAATGATCCGTGGCGTTCTGGATCTGGCGGATCGCCCGGTGCGTTCGATCATGTCACCGCGCAATGAAATCGAATGGCTCGACATCGATGAAAGCGAAGAGGATTTGCATGAAGCGATTCGCAAGCTTTCGCACTCGCGCGTTGTTGTTGCCCGCCGTCAGGTCGACGAATTTGTCGGCGTCGCTTCGGTTCGCGATCTGCTGCTCGACATGACGGACAAAAAGTCCATCGATTGGGATCAGGTCGTCAAGCAGCCGCTTGTCGTACACGAAAGCGCCAATGTGTTGCGTGTGATGGAGCAGCTGCGTGTCTCACCGGTGCAGCTTGCCGTCGTGGTCGATGAGCATGGCTCATTCGAAGGCGTCGTTACGCCGACCGACGTGCTGGAAGCGATTGCCGGGGAATTTCCCGATGAAGACGAGGAAGCATCTGTTGCCGAATCGGACGGGCAGGGCGGTTATATCGTCGACGGCTTTGTTGATATTCGCCGCCTGAGTGGTCTTCTGGAGCGCGATCTGGTGGATGACAGCGACCGCTATACGACGCTGGCTGGCTACGTGCTCTGGCACCTTGGCCACCTGCCGCTGGGCGGTGAAAGCTTCGTCGCGGATGGCTTCGAATTCAGGATCGACGCCATGAAGGGGCGCAATGTGGACAAGGTCCATATCAAGCCCGTCAATGACTACGAGGTGTAAGCTGGTATGATTTTGCGGGCGGCGGCTTGTCGCTCGCAAAATATTTCACTCTGTTAACTCCGATAAAATAAGTCGGTTATTGACATCTGCGCGGAAGCCTTCAAAATTAACCCATCGTTCATTGTTACGGCGAAAGCGTGTCTGGATTGAAGACGTGCTTTAAGGTCGGAAGCTTTGAGATGGGGACGCGACAACGCGGATAGGAGGCCTGGTTTAATGCAGAACTTGCAGGTGCTGACCACCGGAGTGAAAAACGCCTTCTTGGGCATTCCTGCGTTTTTGGCGCAGCCATGGCGGGAAATGAAATTGAGCGCTGAAGAAATCGCAGCGCGTCGGCGCAGCCGGTTGGAGCGCAGTGAGCATAATTTTCTGTGGTGCTGGCAGCATCGCGGTTTCTGGTAAGATTTTACGCAGAATAAAATATGGGCCGGGGGCGAAAGTCTCCGGCTTTTTTGTTGTGCTGTTTCTGATTTTTGACGCTTGAAGGAATAATTTTCTAACGCGCTTAGGCCGCTTGGGCGCATGTTCCAAGGACTCCGCAGAAAGTAGTTTATTGATTTAAATCAATGATTTAGGTTGATTTTGAATCACCTTTCGGTAGATTTTCTTTCCAAGTTCAATCGTCTGTATGAACGCTTTGCAGGTGCAGGGCGGTGGGGATGGGTCTAATGCGAAAAATTTTTCTCTATGCGGCTGTCGCGCTCGGTCTGGGCGCAGCGCCGGTCAAGGCTGAAGAGCCGAAGGAAATCCTGAACGTTTCCTACGATATCGCCCGCGAGCTTTATGAGCAGGTCAACAAGGCGTTCATCGCCGACTGGAAGACGAAGACCGGTGATGAGCTGACCGTCAACCAGTCGCATGCCGGTTCGTCCAAGCAGGCCCGCTCCATTCTGGAAGGCCTTGAAGCCGATGTGGTGACTTTCAATCAGGTGACCGATGTGCAGGTTCTGCACGACAAGGGCGATCTGATTCCGGCGGACTGGCAGAAGCGCCTGCCGAACAATTCGTCGCCTTATTACTCGTTTCCGGCGTTTCTGGTGCGTGCGGGCAACCCGAAAAACATCAAGAACTGGGATGATCTGGCCCGCGACGATGTGAAGGTGGTTTTCCCGAATCCGAAGACCTCGGGCAATGCGCGCTATACCTATCTGGCGGCGACCGCCTATGCGAAGGAAGCCTTCAACAACGATGACGCCAAGGTGCGTGAATTCGTCGGCAAGATCTTCAAGAATGTACCGGTTTTCGACACGGGCGGTCGTGGCGCGACGACGACCTTTGCCGAGCGCGGTATCGGCGATGTGCTTGTTACATTTGAAGCGGAAACCCGTGGCACGCAAAAGCAGCTCGGTGCGGATAAATACGACGTTGTCGTTCCGCAAGTCAGCCTTTTGGCCGAATTCCCGGTCACGGTCGTAGACAAGGTGGTGGACAAGCGCGGCTCGCGCAAGATCGCGCAAGCCTATCTGAACTATCTCTATGCGCCGGAAGGTCAGGAGATTCTCGCGCAGAACTTCAACCGCGTGCATAACAAGGCGGTCATCGAAAAGCATAAGGATATCTATCCCGATGTGCGTCTCGTGACGGTCGAGGATGTCTTCGGCGGCTGGGACAAGTTGCAGAAAGAGCATTTTGCCGAAGGCGGCGTGCTTGATCAGCTCTTCACCAAGAAGTAAGCGGTTATTTAGCTCATATGCAGGAGCGTGCGGCGACGTGCGCTCCTGCCGTCATATGGAATGATTCAGTGTCGCTTCTCAGCATGAAACGCAATTCGGTGTTGCCGGGGTTCGGTCTGACCCTCGGCTGCACTTTGTTTTATCTGACGGTTATCGTGGCTCTGCCATTGCTTGCCATGATCATGAAGACTGCGAGCCTCGGCTGGAGCGATTTCTGGTCCATCGTCACCTCCGACCGCGCGCTGGCCACCTATCGCATCACGCTCGGCACTGCGGCACTGGCAACCGTGTTCAATGGTCTGTTCGGGCTGCTGCTGGCATGGGTTCTGACGCGATATGAGTTTCCCGGCAAGCGTCTGATGGATGCGGCCGTCGATCTGCCTTTTGCGCTGCCCACGGCAATTGCGGGTCTGGCACTGGTGACGGTCTTTGCACAGAACGGCTGGTTCGGCCAGTTTCTGGAACCGCTCGGCATCAAGGTCGCCTATGCGCCGCTCGGTATTTCCATCGCCATGGCGTTCACCAGCATTCCCTTTGTCATCCGCACGGTGCAGCCGGTGCTGGAAGATATGAGCGCCGATGTCGAGGAAGCCGCGCGCAGCCTCGGCGCAAAGCCATGGCAGATTTTCGCCCATATCATCTGGCCGACGATCTTCCCGGCCTTTCTAGCGGGCGCATCGCTGTCGTTTGCGCGCAGCCTCGGCGAGTTCGGTTCCATTGTTTTCATTTCCGGCAATCTGCCATTCGAAACGGAAGTGACATCGCTTCTGATCTTCATCCGGCTCGACGAATATGATTATCCAGCAGCGGCAGCGCTGGCCTTCGTCATGCTGGTTACAGCATTCCTGATGCTGCTCATCACCAATCTCATTCAGGCAAGGCAGCTTCGTTATGCAGAGCGCTAGTGTGGCGCGCAACGCGCCGGGGGCCGTTCGCAGCCTGTTGATCTGGCTGGCCAGCATTCTGTCCATCCTGTGCATCGGCGCGCCGCTGGCGGTCATTTTCGCTTATGCGTTCAGCAAGGGCGCGGGCGCGTTCTTTGGCGAAATCCTGAAGCCCGATACGCTGCATGCGATCTGGCTGACTGTGCTGGTCGCCATCGTGGTCGTGCCGATCAATATGGCGTTCGGCGTCTGTGTCGCCTGGCTGGTGACGAAGTTTCGTTTTCCGGGACGCAGGCTGCTGATTACCTTTGTCGAGATTCCCTTCTCCGTCTCGCCGATTGTGGCGGGCGTGACCTATCTCTTCCTCTATGGCTCGCAGGGCCTGCTCGGACCTTTGCTTGAAAGCTATGATCTGAAGATCATGTTCACGGTCCCGGCGATCTTTCTGGTTAGTCTGTTCGTGACCTCGCCCTTCGTGGCGCGGGAATTGATACCGCTGATGGAAGTGCAAGGCAGCGACGAGGAAGAAGCGGCGATGACGCTCGGCGCCAATGGCTGGCAGACATTCTTCTATGTCACGCTTCCCAATATCAAATGGGCGCTGCTCTATGGTGCGGTGTTGTGCAATGCGCGTGTGATGGGCGAATTTGGCGCGACCTCGGTGGTTTCCGGCGCTATTCGCGGCAAGACGAACACTTTGCCGTTGCAGGTGGAGCTACTGTTCAATGACTATAATGTCGCCGGCGCCTTTGCTGCGGCTTCCACACTCGCATTGATTGCCGTTCTGACGCTGGTTTTGAAATTCCTGCTGGAGCGCAAGCAACACGCTTGATGCCGTGCGTCCGAAAGGACGCACGGCGCGCGAGCGGTCAGGCGGCCAGTTGGGCAGCTTGGGAGGATGCTGCTGTTTGTGGCTCCCTTTGCAGGGAAGAGGCGAGAATGACGCCTTCCGGCCAGCGGCTGAACCCGCTCGCGACATTGATGTGACCGGCATGGCCAAGGTCGACGAAGCCCGAACCCCAGACATTCGCCAATGCCTCTGCCTTGGCAAAGCGCATATAATCGTCATTGCGGCTGGCGACGACGATGGACGGGAAACCCAGCTCATGGCGCGGCAACGGCGCGAAGCTCTGGAAGCGGTTGTCCCTGGAGGCCATGGTTTCCGCATCAGCCGGGGCGACCAGAAGTGCGCCTGCTACGTGGGCAGCAGCCGGACGGCTTGCCAGATGGGCAACCAGCACACAGCCGAGGCTATGGGCAACCAGAACCGCGCCGGGATTTTCGGCCAGTTTTGCTTCGAGCGCATGCATCCAGTCGGATAGCACTGGATAATGCCAGTCGTCCTGTTCAACCAGTAATGCTGACGGATCGTCATGCAACCATTGGCGCTGCCAGTGGCCTGCTTCCGATCCCTTGTAGCCGGGGATGATAAGTGTCGCAGGCATGCGTTGTTTCCTTTTCAAGCAATTGCAGCAAAAGTGCAAAGCGGTTTTGCGTTCGCAATTGCGATAGAGATCAGAGCCTTGGGAGGGCTTTTCTGTTTCGCTTTTCGTCCCGATATCGAGGCGACTTGCGAAGCAGTTTCCAAAATAAGCCCTGAAACCCGCAACTTTAAGGAAAAGGAATTCAAATTCAGGCGGATAAGTGAAAATTATTCTCCGCCTGAATGGGGTCTCACTTATTATGCTTTTCGTTCCAGCGCAGCAGGAACTGCGATTTCTCGAAAACCAGCACCACCACCAGCGACATGGCGAAGGGGATCAGGAGATAGAGCAGGCGGAACACAATCAGTGCTGCCAGCACATCCGCCTGATGCATATCCGGCAGGCCGGTCAGGAAAACCAGTTCAAGCACGCCAAGGCCGCCCGGCGCGTGCGAGATAAGCGCTGCCGAGAAGGAGACGAGGAAAATGCCGAGCACGATCAGGAAGCCCGGATTGCCCGCTTCCGGCAGCGCGAAATAGATGATGCCCGCAGCGCCGATCAGCTCCAGCGGGGCCACGATCAATTGCTGCACGACAACCGACATGCGCGGATATTCCAGTCGGAACTTGCCGATCTGTAGCGGACGCAGCTGCATCCAGCTGCCGAAGACATAGAGCAGCACGAAGGCCAGCATGATCACGGCAATGACCATGGCCACGGTGGGTGTCAGATCTTCGTTGAAGCGCATGAGGACATGCGGCTCAAGCAGCAGCACGACACTTGATGTGATGATGACACCGAGAATGAATGTGAATGAGCAAAACGCGATGAGAACAGCAATCTCGCTGCCGGGCATGCCTTGCGAGGAATAGGCGCGGTAGCGAACAACAGCGCCGGAGACGACCGATGCGCCGATATTGTGCGACAGGGCATAGGTGGTGAAGGAGCAGAGCGCGATGAAAAGCCAGGAAATCTTGCGTCGCAAATGGAGAAGCGCGATACGGTCGTAACCGGCAAGCGAGCTATAGGCGAGAAGGGCTGCCGCCGCTGCCAGTACCCAGTGATGTGCGCGAATGGCGTAGAGGCTGTCCAGAACATCGTCGAGCGATATGCTGCGAAGTTCCCGATAGAGAAGCCAGACTGAAACGCCCACAGCACAGACACCGATGACTGGCCAGATATAATCCTTTGCTTTCATTAACCGATTACCGCCCCTTCAATTTTCATCTGTGTTCCCCCTTATATAGCCTGTGCTTCGCCATCAGCGGCAGTCACAGAACTGTCGTCCTGTGCCTGAATATGCCGCTGTGGCTGCCGGGCAGAAGCATTGCCGCCCGTATTCGAAACGTCTGCGCCGATTGCCTTGGCCATTGCCTTTGCAATTTCCTCTTCGCCAAGAATGACGGCGGTTGCACCAAGATCGGTCAGATATTGTGCTTCGGCCTGCGAACTGGCCTGCGCGACGATGTGAATATCCGAGTTGGCCGCATGGGCCAGAGCGGTTGCGCGTCCTGCCTCGAAGGCATTCGGAATCGCAATGACCAGATTTTTGGCAAGCCCCGGATTCGCCGCATTCAATATTTCGGTATCGGAGGCATTGCCCGCAATAGCTTCGATGCCTTTTTCCCGCAAAGCGGTGCAGATTTTCGGCGAGTCATCGATGACGAGGAACGGCATCGCATGTTCCTGCAAACTGGTGGCCAGCCTGCTGCCGATATGTCCGTAGCCAGCAATGATCGTGTGGCCGGTCAGAAGCGTGTGAGGCAATGGTTCCGGTTCGGAAACATCGATGGCTGCGCTGCCCGTTGGTTCGTTTGCTGCTTCGCTTGCGCTGCGCTTTTCGATCCAGGGCCGCATCCGTTCCGCGACGATGAACATCACCGGATTGAGGAAGATGGAAAGGATTGCGCCAGCGAGAATCAGATCGCGTCCGGCGGGTGGCAATAGATTGAGGCTGACGCCAAGCCCGGCGAGAATGAACGAGAATTCGCCGATCTGCGCCAGACTTGCCGAAATCGTTAGCGCCGTGCTGACCGGGCGGCGGAAGGCCCGGACGATAAAGAAGGCCGCTACGGATTTGCCGATCAGGATGATCGCAAGCGTGGCCAGAAGGGGCAAGGGGTCTTTCAAAAGGCTCATCGGGTCGAACAACATGCCGACCGAAATGAAGAACAGCACTGCGAAGGCGTCGCGCAAGGGCAGGGATTCTTCAGCTGCGCGGTGACTAAGCTCGGATTCGCTCATCACCATACCGGCGAAGAATGCGCCGAGTGCGAAGGACACGCCGAAGAGATGCGCCGCGCCGAAAGCCACACCGAGCGCAATGGCCAGAACGCCAAGACGAAACAATTCGCGCGAGCCGGTCTGTGCGACGACGTTGAGAAGCCAGGGAATGACCTTGCGCCCGACCACCAGCATCAGGGCGACGAACAGAACCACCTTGGCGATGGTCAGGAGAATGATGCCGCCAATGCCGAGGCCAAGCCAGGCCGCAAGCGGGTCGCTTGCTGCGGCACTGGTCGCGCGTCCCGTGACACTGGCGACGGCGGGCAGCAGGACCAGCGCCATCACCATGGCGAGATCTTCAACGATCAGCCAGCCGACGGCAATGCGGCCGCGTTCGGTGTCGATCAGGCGGCGCTCCTGCATGGCACGCAACAGAACGACGGTACTGGCGGTGGATAGCGCAAGGCCGAAGACCATGCCTGCTTCAACGTCCCAACCGAGCGCAAGGCCAAGGCCGGTGCCAAGGGCGGCCGCGGTGGCGATTTGCGCCAACGCGCCCGGAACGGCGATGGCTTTAACGGATAGCAGGTCTTTCAGGGAAAAATGCAGACCGACGCCGAACATCAGCAGGATGACGCCGATTTCGGCGAGCTGCAAAATGAGGTCCTGATCGGCAACGAAACCGGGTGTGTGCGGACCGGCAATAACGCCAGCCAGAAGATAGCCAACCAGTGGAGAGATTTTGAGGCGGGTGGCTACAGCACCGAAGATGAAGGCAAGGCATAACCCGATGACGATTGTCGCTATCAAAGGCGTGTCATGGGGCATAGGGTGCCGTTTCCCTCTGTTTTAGCATGTCCTTGTCCCAAAATCGGTTTCCACTTTCGGGGAACATGCTTCTGTCAATTCATTGTGGGAGCCGGGCAAGACGGAAATCCTGCCCGGCGATTGGATTACTTCTGCGCGATGGCCTTTTCTTCAGCAGGCTTGTGAGCCTCCTTGTGGTGCTGCCACCAGTCGCCCAGCAGAAGCAGGATCGGCGCTGCGATGAAGATCGACGACGACGTCGCAATGACGATACCGAACAGCATCGGCACGGCGAAATTATGGACGGCGCTGCCGCCCCAGATCGCCATCGGGAACATACAGAGGAATGTCACCAGCGATGTGTAGATACAGCGCACGAGCACCTGATTGATACTCATGTCGATGATCTCGCGCAGCGGCTTCGACTTGTAGAGGCGCATGTTTTCACGCATGCGGTCATAGACAACCACCTTGTCGTTCACCGAATAGCCGATGATCGTCAGGAGAGCAGCGATTGCCGTCAGGTTGAAATCGAGCTGCATCAGCGCGAAGAAGCCGACGATCTTGGTCGTATCCAGCACAAGGGTTATGATCGCGCCGAGCGCGAAGAACCACTCGAACCGCCACCAGAGATAGACCAGCATGCCGAGTGCGGAGAGCACGACCGCTATGAAGCCGGAACGCGCCAGTTCGCCGGAGACTTTCGGTCCCACGACTTCTGTTCGTTCGATCTTCACGCCCGGATCAAGCTCGGTAACGGCTTCGCGCATCTTGTTGACAGCAACCGTCTGCGCTTCCTCGCCACCATCCTGACGCTGGATGCGGATGAGCACTTCATTCGGGCTGCCTGCGCTCTGGAGCGCCACTTCACCCAGTTCCAGCGAACCGAGCTTGGCGCGAAGCTGCGCAAGGTCGGCGGGCTGCGACGTGGTGATTTCGGCCTGGATACCGCCCTTGAAGTCGATGCCGTAATTGAGGCCCGGCTTGAAGAACAGCACAATCGAGGCAATCGACAGCACGATGGACACGCCGATACCGGCGAAGCGCGCGTTCATGAAGCGGTAGTTGGTGCCTTCCGGCGCAAACTTCAGGATCGGCTCGATATGCAGAACCTTCAGCTTGCGACGACGCACGAACCAGCCCATCGCCATGCGCACGAGCGTCACGTCGGTGAACATCGAAATCGCGATGCCGAGCATCATGGTGATGGCGAAGCCGCGAACCGGGCCTGTGCCGAACATGAACAGAAGCAGCGTCGAGATCAGCGAGGTGACGTTAGAGTCGACGATGGTTGCAAAGGCGCTGTGGAAGCCCTTGTCGAGCGCCGCCATCGCGCCGAGGCCTTTACGCGTTTCTTCGCGGATACGTTCGTTGATGAGAATATTCGCATCGACCGCGATACCGATACCTAGAATAATACCGGCGATACCGGGCAGGGTCAGCGTGGCCCCGATGAGGCTCAACGCGGAGAAGGTCAGCAATGTGTGCAGAAGAAGCGCCACATTGGCGATCATGCCCCAGAGGCCGTAAAGCAGAACGATGAACACGGCCACCAGCGCGAAGCCGATGATGCCGGTGACAAGGCCCATCTTGATGGCGTCGCCGCCAAGGTCGGGACCGACGGTGCGTTCTTCAATGACAGTCAGCGGCGCGGGCAGGGCGCCTGCGCGCAGCAGGGCGGACAGAACGACAGTGTCCTGAACGGTGAAGCTGCCGCTGATCTGGCCCGAACCGCCGGTGATCGGCTCACGAATAACCGGTGCGCTCAAGACCTTGCCGTCGAGAACGATGGCGAAAGGACGGTTCACGTTCTTCGTGGTGATATCGGCGAACTGACGTGCGCCAAGGCTGTCGAAACGGAAGGAAACGATCGGCTCATTGGTGCGCTGGTCGAAACCGGCGCGGGCATCGGTCAGGCGTTCACCCGAGAGCGCGATCTGGTCTTCGATCGGATATTTGATATTCGCATCCTTGGAATCCGGCATGATCGTCACGCCCGGAGGCGGCGTATCGTTCGGATTGACATCGGCGACCATGTGGAAGCTCATCTTCGCCGTGCTTCCGAGAAGCTGGCGAAGCTGAGCCGGGTCCTGGAGGCCCGGAAGCTGAACCACGATACGGTCGGAACCGACGCGCTGGATCGACGGTTCGGCAACGCCGACCTGGTCAACGCGCTGGCGGATGATTTCGAGGCTCTGCTGCAGTGCTGCGTCGAGGCGGTAATTGAAGCCCGCTTCGGTCAGCGTCAGGCGGACCTGATTATCGGTCGAGTTGACGTCGATATCATTGATCGCCGTGCCGAAACCGCTGGTGTTGACCTGCGAGATGAGCGTGCGAAGCGCCGTTTCCGCCTTGGCGCGCTGGTCGGCATCGGGAATTGCCACGATGACGGCATCGCCCACGGCGCGGATCGACTGCGGCTGGATGCGCTCAGCGCGCAGCTTGCTGCGGGCATCGTCCAGCAGCGCACGCAGGCGGTCCTTTTTAAGGCCGGCTGCGTCCACTTCCAGCACGAGATAGGAGCCGCCGCGCAGGTCGAGACCGAGCGTCACCTGACGCTTCGGGAACCAGGATGGCATCGCATCCAGCTGTTTTTGTGTGAAGAAGTTGGGCAAGGCGATGATAAGCCCGATCACGACGATCAGGCTGTACAGCGCTACGACCCATTTCGAAGTACGCATGGATTGTGGTTCCGAGTCTGCGCGTCATCTCAAAATCCCGACAGGCTGACCGGAATGGAAAGCCACAATCTGTGTGGGGGCGGATGACGCTGTTTTACGTAAAAGTGTTGGGGACTGGAGAAAGCCAGTCTTCCGATGGTGCCTATTATGCGCTTACAGGAGGTGCGCGGGCAAAACCAAAATATTGCTGGGCAGCCGTAAAATGCTGAAAATCGCGCCCGGCCTCTGCAGATTTCGCATTGGCAAAGGGATGACCGGCTCGGGCAACGGCGAGTGCCGTGTCACCACCCAGCGGAAAAGCTGCTTTGATTTTCGCGGCCATGGCTTCGACGAGAATGGCGCGCATGGGCTGCGGTGCGGGTGCCGATTGCTGCCGGACAGGAGCTGTCGGCGTGCTTTCAGCCTGTCTGGCGGCAAGCATTTTATGAAGGCTGCGAGATGTATCGTCGCCAGTCTTGTCGTTCAGTGCAGAGAAGTCCACGGCGAACAATAGTGCTGCAAAAGACAGCACGCATGCCATCAACAGCATGAAACCATGCTGTCTATGCTGCCCTGTGCTGTTCATGCCTATCATAAAACTGCCCAGACTTTCGTTAGAGTCTCGCTCAGGATTCGAGCCAGTTTCTGCACTGTTCACGAATCCTCATTAGCCATTTGTGCCGGTGCGAACAAGGAAATACTGGCGTTTTGCCGTGGTTTCATTGTCGCCTCGCAACAAGTGGCGGGCGAAAAGCACCGTTCATGCCATTGGGGAGCACGTGGGATTCTCTCTTGCAACCTGCCTTGCTTCCGTTCTACGGCGCTTTATGTTGAAACAGTGATCTTCATAACGGCAGATTTGAAATTGGCCCATTTATCGACGTTTCGGTTCGTTGCATTTTCTCTTTTGATTGGCGCGCTTTCGTTGGGCAGCATAGCGCCCGCCAGCGCACAGGATAACAAGCCGCAAGCGCAGCAGGCTCCTGCCAGTCAAGCGCCTGCCAGCCAGTCGAACGATGGTGCTCAGGCAGCGCCGGAAGATGGCGACCAATCTCAGCCGCCGGTATCGGCCATCGTGCAGCAGCAAAAGCCGATCATTGACGATCTGAAGCAGCAGGCCGACAAGCTCAAAGAACAGCTGCAGAAAGCTGAAAACAGCGACGAAGCGCTGGCAAACCTGAAGCTTCAGTTCGACGCACTGTCCAAAAAGCTTCTTGATGCGGGTGTCGCCTTTCGTCCACGACTGACCGAGATCAATACGCGTCTGGAGCAGCTTGGCCCCGCGCCATCGGGCGATGCGACAGAGCCGGGTATCGTGACGGATGAGCGCAAGCGCCTCACCGCCGAAAAGGCGCTGATTAACGCGATGATCGGCGACACGGAAGATACCTCGCTCAGCGTCAACCAGATGTCGGCGAAGATCGGCGATCTGCGTCGCGACCTTTTTGCGAAGACGCTGTCGCAACGCGTCAATCTCGATACCGCGCTCGGCACGGAGGTCGCTTCAGCGGCGAATAATCAGGTCATATCGCTGTGGCGCATCATCCAGTCCTGGTGGCGCTTCGTCGTCACCTTCAAGCTAAACTCGTTCCTGGCAGCAGCATTTTTCGCATTCGTCGGTGCGCTGGTGATCCAGCTCGGTGCGCGGCGTTTGCTTGGTACGCTATATCAACGAGACCCGACCATCGAGTCGCCGTCCTACCTTAGCCGCCTTCTGGTCGCCTTCTGGTCCACGGTCATTCCGTCTGCAGCACTCGGCGTCTTTCTGGCGACGACCTATTTTTTCCTGAACTATTTCAATGTTCTAAGAACGGACGTTGCGTCGATATTGGAATCGCTGTTCATCGTCCTCGGTCTCGTCTTCTTCATTCATCGTCTGGCCGCTGCCTGTATCAGTCCCGACATGCCGCAATGGCGCCTCGTACCGGTCGCGCCGCGTCCGGGGCGGATTCTGGGCTTGCTGATAACCGCGACAGCGCTGACGACGGGCGTCGATTCTTTTATCGGTACCGTCAACAAGCTACTGTCGTCGCCCTTGTCGCTCACCATGGCCCAAAGCCTGCTGGCGACTGTCATGGTGGGCATTCTCATTCTGGCAATCGCCTTCCTGAAACCCGTAGTGCGGCGGGATGACGAGCGCGTGCGGTCATGGCCGCGTCTCTTCAAGATATTTCTGATCATATTGGGATTGCTGCCCATTCTGGCCGCCCTCTTCGGCTATATCGGCATGGCGCGCTTTCTGTCACAGCAGATCGTCGTGACCGGCGCTTTTCTGGTGACGATGTATCTGGGCTTCCTGACGGGGCGCGCCATTTCCGAAGAACAGGCATTTGCGTCAAGCAAGGTCGGCGCGAGCTTGCGCGAGCGTTTCCACTTTGACGATGCGACGCTCGACCAGCTGGGGCTTGTCGCAGGCATTCTCATCAATCTAGTCGTAGCACTGATCGGCATTCCGCTGGTGCTGATGCAGCTCGGCTTCCAGTGGGCCGAGCTGAAAAATGCATTCTTCAAACTGATGACCGGCTTTGAAATCGGCAATATGTCGGTTTCGCTGATGGGGCTGCTCACCGGCATTTTGCTGTTCGTCATCGGCTATCTGCTGACGCGCTGGTTCCAGAACTGGCTCGACAACAGCGTCATGGCGAGGGGCCGCGTCGATTCCGGCGTGCGCAATTCCATCCGCACGGTGATCGGTTATGTCGGTCTCTGTCTCGCCGCCCTGATGGGCGTCTCGGCGGCCGGGTTCAATATGTCCAATCTGGCGCTGATCGCCGGTGGTCTTTCACTTGGTATCGGTTTTGGTCTCCAGAACATCGTCCAGAATTTCGTTTCCGGTCTCATTCTTCTGGCGGAACGCCCGTTCAAGGTCGGTGACTGGGTGGAAGCAGGCACGGTCAGCGGCATCGTCAAGAAGATCAGTGTGCGCGCAACGGAAGTGGAAACCTTCCAAAAGCAATCGATCATTGTGCCGAATTCGACGCTCATCAACGGCAATGTCGGCAACTGGACGCATCGCAACAAGCTTGGCCGCATCGATATCAATGTTCAGGCTTCCTATACGGAAGACCCGCGCCGTGTGCACACGCTGTTGCTGGATATCGTGCGCGGCCATCCGTCCATTCTCAAGAATCCAGAACCGTTCGTCGCTTTCCAGAGCATGACCGATTCACTGATGGTGTTCGACATCTATGCGCATGTCGCAGACATCACTGCGACCGGCGGCATCAAGAACGAGTTGCGGTTCCAGATCGTGGAGCGCTTCCACGAAGAGGGGCTGCATCTGTCGTCGTCTTCGACCGATCTCGTGCTGGGGCTGCCGGAAATCGAAAAACTTTCCGAGATCATGCAAAAGGCGCCGACAGCGTCGCCAAAGAAGAAGGTGCGCGAAGAGAAGGCAAAGGCAACGGACGACAACGACGATAAAGCGTGATCACGCCTCGTTCAGTTGCAGTTCAGTTTTGTCCTTTTATAAAAGAGCTACGAACGGCGGGTCGTTCATCGAGGATGGAAGCAAGGCTTGCTTCCATCAGGGTTGTAGAAGCGGGAGCGGTGGAAACACCGAAACGATATGAACGTAATTCAGATCAACAAGTTTGCTACGATCGGTCTTGGCGCAGTCGTCATGCTTGCCGCTTCCATGGGCGGTTCTTACGCCGCCAAGATTTCCAACAAGGACAGCGCCGCGCAGACGATCGTGGTCACCGAAGGTGCTTCAAAGCGCGAGATGGTTGTGGCGCCGGGCGACACTGTCGATTTCTGCGCCGCAGGCTGCTTCGTCACTTTTCCGAACGGCGACCGCGAAGCGCTGACCGGTGATGAGACGATCACCATCACCGGCGGCAAGGCGACGCTGAAATAAGTCTGCCGCATTATTGAATTGAAAAAGCCGGGCGTTGTGCCCGGCTTTTTTGTTGGCCTCACCGCTGGCTCAACTGCGCGGCTTGAGGTTTTCCGGGTCGTAAAGCGGCTTATAGCCAACAGACGCTACCTCGACCGGATAGGTTTCGCCGAAATATTCGACGGTCAGCTTGCGGCCTTCCTGACAATGGCTCCATGGCAGATAAGCAAGCGCGATATTCTTGCCGATGGTCGGGCCGAAAGCGACCGACGAGGTGAACGAGCGGCGGCCCAGTTCATCGACCAGCGTTTCGCCGGTTTCCGGCTCCATGACCGGCATGATGCCGACCGGGAAACGGGCGACGCCCTTCGAATCGATATTGTCGGTCATGACCAGCGTGCAGAGCATAGCGGGCTGATGTTCCCGGGCGCGATATTCGACATGTTTGGCCTTGCCCCGGAAATCGGCCTCCTTGACCTTCGGGCGCGCCAGATCTGCTTCAAGGAGATTATACTCGGTCAGCAGGTCGGCGTTCTGAAGGCGCAGGCTTTTCTCCATGCGGCGGGTATTGGCATAGGTTTCGACACCCACGGCAATCGTGCCGGTGGAGCGCAGCGCATCCCAGACGGCGAGGCCATCTTCATAGCGCATATGCAATTCCCAGCCCTGTTCACCAACATAGGAAATGCGGAAGGCGGTCACGTCCTTGCCCGCAATCCTGATCGGCTTGATCGCCGCAAACGGGAAGTTTTCGGCATTGAGACCGTCAGGATTCTCAACGACTTTCTTGAGATTTTCGCGGGCATTCGGGCCCCAGATGCCGATGGTGACATATTTCTCCGTCACATCGGTGATGGTGACGTCAAAGCCCTTATCCTCGGCCACGCGGCGCATGTAATGGAAATCGCGGGGGCCAGCATCGGCACCGTTGATCATGCGGATGCGGTCCGCCATGCGTATTGCCGTGAAATCGGCGCGCACCATGCCTTCATCGTCGAGGAAATGCGTATAGATGCCCTTGCCGATATTGGCGTCGCCGCCGATCTTGGCCGCACAAAGCCATTCCATCAGCTCGACATGGTCCGGGCCTTCAATGTCAACAATCGCGAAATGTGAAAGATTGATGATGCCGCAATTTTCGGTCAGTTCGAGATGCTCGGCATTGGAAACGCGCCAGAAATGGCGGTTGTCCCATTCATTTTCACGCACGGGTACGCGGTCGCCGTATTTTTCCAGCAGGTGTTCATTGGCGGCATAGCCATGCGCACGCTCCCAGCCGCCGAGTTCCATGAAATAGCCGCCAAGCTCCACTTCGCGTTCATAGAAGGGTGAACGGCGGATATTGCGGCCCTTGGAGAAAGGCTCACGGGGATGCACCGCCGGGTTATAAACCTTCATTGCCGTTTCGGTGCAGCGATCCCAGATGAACTGTTCGGTCATCTGGTGCGGATAGAAACGGGAATAGTCGATGGCGTGATGGTCGATGGATGTGCGGCCATCGGTCATCCAGTCGGCAATAAGCTTGCCCATGCCGGGGCCGTCCTTGACCCAGATGGCCACCGCATACCAGAGGCCGCGCACCTTCTGGCTTTCACCCATGGATGGGCCGCCATCGGTGGTGACTTGCAGGAAACCGTTGAAGGAATGGCTTTCATTATAGCCAAGCTCGCCGAGGATCGGGGTCAACTCGATGGCGCGTTCGAGCGGTTCCAGAACCTGTTCCATATCGAGGTCGCGCTGCGATGGCGAAAGGCGCGCTTCGTGCTTTTCCAGAAGATCACGCGGGTGGCAGAGGCGCGGATTGGTCTCTTCGTAATAGCCCCATTCGATCTGGCCACCTTCGGCGGTCTTCGGATCGCCGGTGTCGCGCATATAGGCCGAATTGCCCTGATCGCGCATCAACGGCCAGCCGATTTCCTTGCCGGTGCCTTCGAATTCATTATAAGGACCAAAGAATGTCAGCGGATGGTCAATCGGCATGACAGGCAGATCTTCACCGACCATTTCGGCAATCAAACGTCCCCAGAGGCCAGCGCAGATCACCACATAATCGGCTTCAATCGTGCCGCGATGGGTGACAACACCCTTGATGCGACCGTTTTCGACCAGCAGCGACTGGGCGGGTGTATTGGCAAAGCTCTTCAACTTGCCAGCGGCTTCCGCCTGATCGATCAGTTTGCCAGCAACCGTCTGCGAACGTGGGATGACCAGACCGGCATCCGGGTCCCACAGGCCGCCCTGAACCATGCTTTCTTCGATCAGCGGAAATTTTTCCTTGATCTCTGCCGGTTCCATCAGGCGGGCGCGGGTGCCAAACGCCTTGCCCGATGCGACCTTGCGCTTGATTTCATCCATGCGGCCATCGTCGCCCACACGCGCAACTTCAATTCCGCCGACGCGGGCGTAGTGCCCCATCTTCTCGTAGAAATCGATGGAATAAAGCGTGGTCCAGCAGGAGAGGAAATCGTGGCTGGTTGCATAGCAGAAATCCGACGCGTGGGCTGTCGAGCCGATATCGGTCGGAATGCCCGACTTGTCGATGCCGACGATGTCGTCCCAGCCCCGTTCGATCAGGTGGTGCACGACGGATGCCCCGACGATGCCGCCGAGCCCGACGATTACGACCTTCGCCTTCTTAGGAAACTCTGCCATTTTATGTGACCCTGGTTGGTATTTGACAGAACCATAATCGCTGACGGGGCAGGATATTTGCCTTTATACGACATATTCGCTGCCTGACACGACTGCGTCTGCCACCGGGCAAAGCCGGGGTTATTCGCAACAAGCCTGTTCTGCAAGCGACATGCCGGTACGAGCGTCACCCGATCTTGCGAAACTGATTCCGAAAGACGCTTTACGATACTGATTTTCTTAGTCTTTTACACGAGGATCGGACTGCTTCATCCAGCGGGCATTCGATCTGTCGCAATGATCCAGCCTATGCTGCGATGAGCATTTTGCGATCTGCGCGTTCCTGCTGCGGCGAGCGTCCATAGAGTTCGCGATAGCATTTGGAAAAATGCGACGCGGAAACGAAGCCACAGGCCACCGCCACTTCCACCACCGGCATGGACGATTGCAAAAGCAGGTGCCGTGCTCGGTCGAGGCGGATTTCCAGATAATAGCGGGCGGGAGAGCGCCCCATTTCCTGCCGGAACAGACGCTCGACCTGACGGCGCGACAGGCCGATGGTATGGGCGACATTGATCAGCGCCTGCGGCTCGGAGAGGTTGGCCTCCATCATCTCGATGATCGTTAGAACTTTCGAGTTCTGGATGCCAAGGCGCGCGCGCAGCGGCAGACGCTGCCGGTCTTGCGGGCTGCGGACGCGGTCGGTCAGCGCCTGCTCGCAGATTTTGTTGACCAGATTGGCGTCGAAATCATCGCCGATGAGCTTCAGCATCATGTCGAGCGAGGCTGTTCCGCCTGCGCAGGTGTAGATATTGCTGTCGAACTCGAACAGGTCGGCATAGACTTCCGCCTTCGGAAACGCCTCGGCAAAGCCCGGCAGGTTTTCCCAATGAATGGCGCAACGCTTGCCGGAAAGGAGGCCGGCTGCCGCAAGGATATGCGCGCCGGTGCACAGGCCGCCGACCGCGACGCCGCGGTTATATTCTTCGCGCAGCCAGGCGAAGACCGACTTGTTGCGGAATTCCTCGACATAGACGCCGGAACAGACGAACACCATGGACGGGCGCTGCTCGCGTTGCAGATAGCGTCGTTCGTCTTCCAGCGAGGCATTGGCGGCGCAAACCACGCCGTTCGATGCCGTTACTGGCTGGCCATCCGCCGACGTCAGACGCCAGCGATAGGCTTCGTAACCGAGCATGCGATTGGCGATGCGTAACGGCTCGATGGCGGTCGCAAACGCGATCATCGAGAAGTTCGGCACCAGAAAAAAGACAATAGACCGCTTAACCGATGAAGCCTGGTTCATAACCGGACCGTTCCCACTTTATGAAGCACGCGCTGCGGTTCCCGACGCGGCGATGCTTCCGTCTCCGTCACGACTGCGGGGCCTGTTTTTGCCCCGCTTTTTTGCCGGTCGCTATCAGACCGGCGATCCCGGCATCATTGCCCGCAAACACTAGGGGAGAGCAATGACGCAAACGGGACAGTGCTTTATTGAGACACAGAACGGTTAGGTTGCAAAGTGCGGCTAAATGCCTGCCGCGAGAAGGTATTTTCATGTCGTGAAAATGAGGGCGAGACAGGCTCGCCCTCATTGGAAAAGAGATGTTTGTCGCAAATCAACCGTTGTGGAGCGTGTTGGCACGCGTGGGTTGGCTCGGTCGGGTCATCGGAAGGCGGTCATCGATTGCGGGCCAGCCGATGTCCTGCCGAATATGTTCCGGCAAATTCTGGATCGAGAGGCGCGTGCGTGCAATTTTGCGGTCGAGCATCCACTGTTCGATCTGGCTTCTTATTTCAGAGTGGGCCTGACGCAGCCATGTAAAGATCGAAGGCGATTCCGACGTCGCTGAACGACGGTCGCGGGCTGCTGTCTGGCTTAGGGCTTGGCCCATAGTTTGGCATTGTGCGGTCATTTTCGGTCTCCTCGGGGCGAGAATGGATTGGTTTGAATGCCTGCTGCAGCGGGATGGGTGTTTTCGATGTGCTTAATGTGCGCTGTGCTTGACGTTCAATCAAACGAAATATAAAAAAGGCTTAAGATCAGAAAATTTGATTTATCATCACCGGAGTTCCGTCATGACAGCGCCCGTCCAGCATCCTTTGCCAATGCTCGATATCGATGTCCTTCGCACCTTTGTGGCGATTGCGGACACCGGCAGTTTTTCATCCGCAGCCAATGCGGTGTTTCGCACGCCATCGGCCGTATCGATGCAGATCAAGAAACTTGAAGAGCAGATCGGCGTCGCCGTGTTTGACCGCGATGCCCGTTCGGTGACACTCACCAGCGATGGCGAAGTTCTGCTCGGTTTTGCGCGTCGCCTTCTGGCGCTCAACCGTGAAGCGGTTTCGAAATTTGTCGCGCCGACTGTCACCGGCGTGGTGCGGCTGGGCTCGCCCGACGATATCGGCGAATGTGTTTTGCCGCTCGTCTTGAAGCGTTTTGCCGAAACCCATCCCGGTGTGACCGTCGATGTGGTGATCGATCAGAGCAGCAATCTGCGCAAGCGCCTGGATGAACGGCGTCTCGATGTAACGCTGGTGAACATGTCGCATACGGTGCCCGGCAAGGGGGACACGGAAGTTCTGCTCGATGAGGAACTCGTCTGGGCCGGGGCGAAATGTGGAACGGCTTATCGTCGCGATCCGCTGCCGCTTTCCATCTGGGAAGAGGGCTGCGCCTGGCGCGGCAATGCTCTGGAAGCGCTTGAAAGCTCGGGGCGTCCCTATCGCATCGCTTATATGAGTTCGCATTCTACCGGGCAGCGCGCCGCCATCATGGCCGATCTCGCCATCGCGCCTTTCGCGAAGACCTTGCTTGGCGAAGGCATTGTCGCGCTGGGTTCGGAACATGGCCTGCCGGAACTGGGGCGCTATCAGCTTGGCATGATCATAAAGCCGGAAGCCGGACCACATATCCATGCAGTGGCGGAGAACTTGCGCAATGTGTTCGAAGCTTATCGTCGGACGGGCCGCTTCGAGACTTTTCGTTCTTGCTGATACATCTCACAAGAACTTGTGGGTCTAAGTAATCCCGTCTCTTGTCAGGCCGAAATGTTGCGCTAGATTTCCTCTATGACAGCCGGATGAAACGGCTTCATCGCCAGCTGACAGAGGCGGGGTCCGGGGTGGGCCGATGGAATGCTGGCACGATACAAGCATGTGTGCCCATTGGTTTGGGCTGTAACGACATCCTTATTCGGAGAGACCGCTATGAAACTGACCCGCCTTGTCCCGGTTGCTATTGTTCTCTGTGCCTTCACACTGGCTTCTTGCGCCAATACGGTTCGCGGCGTCGGACGCGATGTAAAAGGCACTGCAAATGCCGTTCAGGAAACGGTTGAATAAGGTTTTAAGCAAAAGGCCCGGGATATGCTCCCGGGCCTTTTTCGCGACGCGCATTATTGCGCGTTGACCAGAAAATAACCCACCTGCATCTGCATATCCGGGCGTGTTTTATAAGCGATGCTCGTCGTGAAGATGCCCGTCGTCGGCAGCGCGATATCGGCATTCGCCAGAAGATTCGCAATGTGGGCGTTGGGCGTAGCGTCGCCAAACCACATGACCAGAAT
Organism: Ochrobactrum sp. SSR; assembly: GCF_030067775.1. Taxonomy (NCBI): domain Bacteria; kingdom Pseudomonadati; phylum Pseudomonadota; class Alphaproteobacteria; order Hyphomicrobiales; family Brucellaceae; genus Ochrobactrum; species Ochrobactrum sp. SSR. The sequence continues at coordinate 364,030 of NZ_CP125969.1, forward strand.
TGGCGCTGTGATTTGCTTGGCCCCATCGGGCGTTTCCGGGTGGACAACTTTCAGCGACGGATCGAAGAGCCGGAAATTGCCCGGTATCTGCGCATTATCGGCCACGATGGTCCTGAAATGTCCGTGGCTGCTGATTTCCGTATAAAGCTGACGATAATCCAGCTGACCGTAGGGCGGCATGCTGGAGCCGTAGACCAGATAATAGGACAGGACCGGCGGAACCAGCAGCGCAACCAGCGCGCCCATTGCTGCATATTCGATGACTGGGCGCTTGCCGATACGGAAGCGCTCCAGACGAAATGCCAGCACAGCCGGCAACAGAAACAGCACTGGCTGAAGCCAGCGGTCCTTGACGTCATTGGCGCCGGTAGCAACGACGCCGACGAAAACCACGAGCAAGCCGACAAGCACGAGGCGACGCATGAATGTCTCGCCGGGCGTGTAGGGCGTGGTTGGCTTTGTGCGCTTTTTGTAATGGATCAGCGCGATGATAGCCGCGATTGCCAGGGCGAGCACAGAGAACAGGAAGGCCGCTTCCACGAAGCTTTCAATGCCGTTCAGCCGGTCGAAGATCGGATTGCCCGATGCGCCCATCTGCAACTTGCCGGAACGGGCGATGACGCTCGATTTGTGCGCGAACATCCATGTTGCCGTCGGGCCGACACAGATCGCGAAGGCAAGCAGGGTGACAGCCGAAAGTTTCGACAGCAGCACAGTTCGATATTCGGGCACTGAAAGCCCAGTTATGATCACCATGATGAGGAAGAACGACGCGTTGAACTTGCCCAGAAGTGCAGCGGTCATGGCAACGCCAAGAAGGGCAGCCGAAATAACGCTGCGCTTGCGCATATGCCAGGCAAAGGCAAGGAAGGTCCATCCGCAACCCGCCGTGCCAGCCACCGAATGGGTCAAGGCGCGCTGCGATTCCCAGCCGATTTGCGGAATGAGAAACAGGCCGAGCATGCTGGCCGAGGCCACGGCGCGCGAAAACCCTAAAAGCCGCATCGCGCCAAAGACGCTGAGGAACAGGCTTGCCAGCATGCCGAACTTCACGATTTGAAGCGTCAGCATCGACGTGCCCAGCACGGAGGCGGCAAGATTGGTCGTCCAGGTATAGAGTGGTGGCTGCGAACCGCCATAACCCCAGTCGAGATAGCCTATATTGGCGAGCTGTTCCGCGTCATCGAGCCCGGCACCGTTGGAGATATAAGTCACCAGAACGGCCTGAAGCACGAAATAGCACACTATAAAAAGAACGGCCCAAGGCAGTCCCAATATTTCTTTGTCTGCGGTAGACGCGGTTTGTCTTAATGCGGTCAAGCTTGAAGTCCCGATGCTGAACGAAATGCCCGGATGGGCGCAAACAGGCTGCTACATGTCACAGGATTATGTTCGGATTTCAATCCGGGTAGCGCCAATCAATCGAAATATGAGGACAATATTTGATAAAATTTTCGTTTACGGCAAAAACCGCGCTGCCTTTCGGCGCACGGTTTTGCCAACTACGCATGGCAATCTCACCGGACTAAACGCTGGTGAGAGATACATAAAGCTCCGGTACGCAATACCAGATCCGGAGCATCGAGAGAGGCTCAGCCTGTCTCGAGCTCCTTTTTATCCGAACATCGTTACCGTACGGTTAGCAGACGATTAAGCAAATCTAAACATTGCCTTTTTTGGGCAAGTTTTTCACGGATGTGATGTTTTTTTACTTGGCGTCGGATTTTGCCCGCAAATGATTGATGATGCCGGAGAAATCTTCGCCACCATGACCTTCACCGTCGAAAAGCGCGTAAATCGCTTCGGCATGGGCACCAAGCGGCGTTTCCGCGCCCGCACTTTTCGCCGCTTCCTGCGATAGCTTGAGGTCTTTCAACATGAGTGCTGCGGCAAAGCCCGGTTTGTAGTCGCGATTGGCGGGGGAGGTCGGCACCGGCCCCGGGACAGGGCAATAAGTGGTGAGCGACCAGCATTGGCCCGACGAGGTTGAGGCCACGTCGAAAAGCGCCTGATGCGAAAGGCCGAGCTTTTCGGCCAGCACGAAGGCCTCGCTGACGCCGATCATCGAAATGCCGAGAATCATATTGTTGCAGATCTTGGCGGCCTGTCCGGCTCCATCGCCGCCGCAATGCACAATCTTGCCAGCCATTGGCTTGAGGATCGGTTCGCCACGCTCGAAGGCCTTGTCGCTGCCGCCCGCCATGAAAGTGAGTGTGCCTGCGGCTGCACCGCCGGTGCCGCCCGAAACCGGCGCATCGATGGAGAGGTGACCGTGGCTGGCAGCGAGAGCATGCGCCTTGCGTGCTGAATCGACGTCAATCGTGGAGCAATCAATGAAAAGCGAGTCTTTACGGGCCGTAGGCGCGATTTCCTCATAAACGGCGAGAACATGCTTGCCTGCGGGCAGCATGGTTATAACTGCGTCTACGTCGGCCACGGCTTCCACCGCGCTCGCGGCGATCTGCAATCCATTGGCGCGGGCTTCTTCAAGATGCTGCGGCAACAGATCGAAGCCGCGCACCGTATGTCCGGCCTTGACCAGATTTGCCGCCATCGGGCCGCCCATATTGCCGAGGCCGATGAATGCGATAGTGGCCATGATAAACTCCTCCGTATAAGTGCTGTTCAGCGCCCGATCATATGCCTTGCAATGATCACGCGCATGATTTCGTTGGTGCCTTCCAGAATCTGGTGCACGCGCAGGTCGCGAACCAGCTTTTCGATCCCATAATCGTGAAGGTAACCATAACCGCCAAAAAGCTGCAGCGCTTCATTGGCGACATTGAAGCCCGTGTCGGTCACAAACCGCTTGGCCATCGCCGACCATTTGCCAGCATCGTGGGTTTTGCGGTCGAGCTTGCTGGCGGCGGCATAAAGCAGCAGGCGCGCTGCCGAAAGTTCCGTCTCCATGTCCGCAAGGCGAAACTGCAGGGCCTGAAAACGGTCGATCGTTTGTCCGAAGGCTCTGCGTTCACCGCAATATTCCAGCGCCTTGTCGAGCGCGGATTGCGCGCCACCAAGCGAACAGGCACCTATATTCAGACGCCCGCCGTCAAGACCCGCCATGGCGATCTTGAAGCCGGTGCCTTCATTGCCAAGCCGATTTTCCACCGGCACGCGGCAGTTGTCGAAAATGACGGTTCGCGTCGGCTGACAGTTCCAGCCCATCTTGTATTCATTGGCGCCAAACGACAGGCCGGGTGCATCTTTCGGCACAATGAGGGTGGAAATACCCTTCGGACCGTCCTCGCCGGTACGCACCATGGTGACGTAGATGTCAGTCTCTCCGGCGCCGGAAATAAACTGCTTGGCGCCGTTGATGACATATTGATCGCCGTCCCGCGTCGCACGGGTGCGAAGGGCGGCGGCGTCCGAGCCGGACCCCGGTTCGGTCAGGCAGTAGCTGGCAAGCCAGTCCATCGCTGTCAGCTTGGGCAGAAACTGCTGTCGTTGCGCTTCGTTGCCGAATGTGTCGATCATCCACGCAGCCATGTTGTGGATTGAAACAAAGGCCGAGAATGACGGGCAGGCCGCTGCGAGCGCTTCGAAAATAAGCACTGCATCCATGCGTTTCAGCGCTGATCCGCCAACATCTTCGCGGACGTAAATGCCGCCCATGCCGAGCGATCCGGTCTCGCGGAGTGCATCAACCGGGAAATGCTTGTCGCGGTCCCATTGCAGCGCGTGGGGTGCAATCCGGTCGCTGGCGAAGCCGCGCGCCATTTCCTGAATGGCAAGCTGTTCTTCATTCAGCTCGAACTGGTTTTGTTCGGCAGCATCCATGGTTTCCTCCCTCAGCTTTGAAAGTTGAGTACCACTCCTCTGTTGTGGACTAGAGCATAAGACCGGATGGCTGCCAACGCTCTATTGGAATAATCTTGCTCACATTTGTAATAAACTGATGCGCATTTTTGCATAGAAGGTGTGTCGTTGAACGCTTCGGATGTGCTGTAAAGCATAGGCTGCGACCCAGATTGCCATGGCTTGCCGTTTCGGCTACGCAGGTCCTATGGTACGGGCAATTATGTTTCAGGGAACGGGGTCTGATGTCGGCAAGAGCGTGCTTGTCGCTGGGCTCTGTCGTGTGGCGCGCAATCGCGGATTGAAGGTCCGCCCGTTCAAGCCTCAGAACATGTCGAACAACGCTGCTGTCAGTGACGACGGCGGCGAAATCGGTCGTGCCCAATGGTTGCAGGCACTGGCGTCGGGCGTGCCATCCTCGGTGCATATGAACCCGGTTTTGCTTAAACCTCAGACAGATATGGGCAGCCAGATCGTGGTGCAGGGTCAGGTGCGTGGCGAGGCACGCGGGCGCTATTATCAGGAATTGAAGCCGCAGTTGATGGCGTCGGTGATGGAGTCCTTTTCCATCGTCAGTGAAGGCGCTGATCTCGTGCTGATCGAAGGTGCGGGGTCGCCCGCGGAAATCAACCTTCGGGCGGGCGACATTGCGAATATGGGTTTCGCAACGCAGGCAGATGTGCCGGTGGTGCTGGTCGGCGACATTGATCGGGGCGGGGTGATCGCCTCTCTGGTCGGAACCCATACAATTTTGTCGGACGAAGACCGCGCCATGGTGCGCGGTTTCATCATCAACAAGTTTCGTGGTGATATTTCTCTGTTCGATGACGGGCTGGAAGCAATCGAACGCTTCACCGGCTGGCGCTCGTTCGGTGTGGTTCCGTGGCTAAAGGCGGTTTCCAGATTGCCTGCCGAGGATTCGGTGGTTCTGGAGCGCGCCGTGCGCAGTGCTGACAAGGCGCTAAAAGTTGCGGTGCCGATGTTGCCGCGCATCGCCAATTTTGACGATCTGGACCCGCTGAAAGCCGAGCCTGCGGTGGAGGTGGTCATGGTGCCGCCCGGTACGTCTCTTCCGCCCGATGCCGGGCTGGTTGTACTGCCGGGAACGAAATCCACGATCACCGATCTGCTGGCTTTCCGTGAAAACGGTTGGGATCGCGATCTGGTACAGCACGTGAAGCGGGGCGGACATGTGCTGGGTATCTGCGGCGGGTTTCAGATGCTGGGGCGCAGCATCCATGACCCGCACGGTATCGAAGGGCAGGTGCGCGAAGCAGAAGGGCTGGGGCTGCTCGACATCGAGACGGTCATGGAGCCGGAAAAAGTCGTCCGCAATGTGAAGGCGACTTCGCTGCTCTATGATGCGCCGCTCGAGGGATATGAAATTCATGTTGGCCGCACGACAGGTGCGGATATGTTCAGGCCTTTCGCGCGCATCGAAAATCATGATGACGGTGCGATATCTGCCGATGGCCGCATCATGGGCACTTATTTACATGGTGTTTTCGGTGCGGATCGTTTTCGGCAGCAATTTCTCGCAGCGCTAGGTGTTGAGGGCGGAATAGGCAATTACCGCCTGAGCGTCGAAGCGGCGCTGGATGAACTGGCGGAAGGGCTGGAAGCCTGTCTCGATATCGATGCGTTGTTTTCGCTGATCTGACACAACTGTACTCGTTCAGTCTCGATAGTTTCACGTATCAGGGCTATTTTTTGGTCTGATATGACAATAAATCTTAATTATATATAAATTTCAGATAATTCTAATATACTGTATCGTATAAAAATTTATACTGGCATTTTTACCATCTCGTTTCATTCAAAATATATTTAAAATTATAATGAGGCTATTTTGATATTGAGGTTTTTATATCAAAATCATCATATTGTTTTTCGCCGTCATCTCTACGTATATTCACTCTTGGCGGTCAATGCATTGTTCATTGTTTCGCCTCAGGTCGATTTGATTACCAGCCGATATTTTTTCAAACACGGGGATTTTTCCGCGTCGAATTCACCGGCTTGGGTCGCCCTTAGGGATTTCCACCGTGTCAGTCAGTGTTGGTTGCTGGCTGCAATGCTGGTTTTGATCGGTTTCTACGCGTTGTGGCGGCGCCCCATCCTTTCTATCGCCCCTCACAAGGTGCTTTATGTGCTTCTGACCTTTGCGCTTGGCCCAGGCATCGTAACGCAAAGCCTGAAGTTGCTGATCGGAAGAGCGCGGCCACGACATCTGCTGGAATTTGGCGGCTCAATGAATTTTACACCGGCCTGGCAGATGGCTGCGACATGTAGCAAAAACTGCTCATTTCCGTCGGGAGAGGGCGCTGCTGCGGCTGCGATGCTGTCGCTTTTAATATTCGTTCCTGAACGCTGGCGCGTTATGTCCGCCGCGATTTTCATTCCAATCCTCATGCTGATTTCCATGAACCGTGTTTTCATGGGCGCGCATTTTCTATCGGATGTGGTGATCGCATGGAGTTTGGTGGTGGGCGTGATGTTGTGGCTCTGGCCCAGGATCAATGCCAAGGCGGAGACCATCGACCGCTGGGTTCGGCGCAAGGGGCAATTTCTGCGCCCTCGCGCTGATTGACGGCCTATCAGCAAAGGCTTAATGTCCGCGCATGTGACAGGTTTTCGCCGGACGAATCTGGTGAAACCAAGAGGGAATGCGAAGGACGGACCCAATCAGGGCGTTTCTATCGCAGCCGACCCCGCGACTGTAGAGCGGAGAGGAATGAAGCCAAGCCGGGCAACCGGCAGCCACTGGAACATCACGTTCCGGGAAGGCGGTGACATTACCGACGACCCGCGAGCCAGGAGACCTGCCTGTTGCAGAAGGGTATTTTACCCGCGCCCCATGGGAGGTTTTTCCCTGCTGCCTGCACGGAGGTTGTCATGGCTGCACGTATGAATAATTCTGTCTCCGCTACTATTCCCCTGCCTTTGGCTGCGCGCCTCGGTACGGCGGTGGTCTCCCTGCTTCTCGGCGCGTTTCTTATCTATGGCGTTGGCATTGCGCATTCGGATGCGCTGCACGATTCAGCGCATGATACCCGCCATTCTTACGGTTTTCCCTGCCATTGATGCTTTGCATCGACATTGTGAGCCGCGCCCTTGGCCGGTTTGCATGGGGAAATGACCATATGTCTGTTTTTCTAGGAAGCTGACATTGCAGAGCGTCGGATAGCGTTTGCTACCGACGGGCTTTGCAGCTGGGGAATTGAAATGTTGATCCGTTATCTCTTGGCCACGCTTGCTGCGGGCCTTCTGGCAGGGCTTCTGGTGACGCCTGCCATGTATCTCAAAACCGTGCCGCTGATCATTCAGGCGGAAGTTTACGAAGAGGCGGGCGGCGGCCATAGCCACGGACCGGCGGAAGCCGCGCCGCATGAACACGCCGCTGAGACGCCTGCCCATGACCATGCGGCAACTGCCGCGCCGGAGGAAGAAGGAGCCGGAGCAGAACTGCCTTTCGGTCGCCTTGGCAATACAATCCTCGCCAATCTTGTTGCGGGTGCCGGTTTTGCACTGCTGCTTGGCGGTATCGCGCTGCTGATTGGTCGCCCGATCACCGTGCAGAACGGGCTTTACTGGGGCATGGCCGGTTTCTTTGCGGTGGCATTCTTGCCTGCGCTCGGTCTGTCGCCGGAACTGCCAGCCATGCCTGCCGACGATCTTGCAGAGCGCCAGCTTTGGTGGATTTCGACGGTTGTTCTCAGCGGCGTCGGCCTTTATCTCATCGTGCTGCGCGGAGAAATCTGGGCAAAACTGCTCGGCCTCATCGCCATTATTGCGCCGCATCTCTATGGCGCGCCGCATCCTGAGGATATTGCGTCGCCTATTCCGTCGCTGCTTGCGTCGCAATATGCGGTCGCCTCGCTGGCGACGAACCTGTTCATGTGGGCGGTGATTGGTCTGGCGCTTGGCTGGTTCATCCAGCATTACGCCTCATCGGAACTGGAAGGCTGAAAGCATGGCTCTGCCCGGAAAAATAACCTTTGTTCTTGGCGGAGCCCGTTCAGGCAAATCGTCCTATGCCGAAAAACTGGTTGAAGCCTCCGGGCTTCAGCCGGTCTATCTGGCGACTGGTCGGGCCTTCGACGGAGAAATGGAAAGTCGCATCGCGGTGCATCGCGACCGGCGCGGCACGCAATGGCAAACAGTCGAAGAGCCGTTCGAGCTGAAGGGCGCGCTTTTGCAACAGGCACAATCGTCCAGATTTGTGCTGGTTGACTGCCTGACCTTGTGGGTCACCAATCTCATGATGGCCGAACGCGACATTGCTGCGGAAGGGCGTGATCTGGTGACCGCGCTTTCTGAGCTGGGCGGGCCGGTTGTTTTCGTCTCCAACGAGGTGGGTCTTGGCATCGTGCCGGAAAACCGCATGGCGCGGGAATTTCGCGATCATGCAGGCTTTTTGCATCAGGCCATCGCTGCGGCGGCAGACGAAGTTTATTTCATGGCGGCGGGCTTGCCGCTCAAGATGAAGGGATAATTTTATGCAGGGCCAAAAGATACCGGCGACCGTGATTACCGGGTTTCTCGGATCGGGGAAGACCACGATGATCCGCAATCTGCTTGAAAACGCCAATGGCAAGCGCATTGCGCTGATCATCAATGAATTTGGCGATCTTGGTGTCGATGGCGGTATTCTGAAAGGTTGCGGCATCGAAACCTGCCGCGAGGAAGATGTGATCGAACTCAACAATGGCTGCATTTGCTGCACCGTTGCGGACGATTTCATCCCGACCATGACCAAGCTGCTCGACCGCGCGGATCGCCCGGATCACATCGTCATCGAGACCTCCGGCCTCGCTTTGCCACAGCCGCTTGTGGCTGCCTTCAACTGGCCGGAAATCAAGACGCAGGTGACTGTGGATGGTGTGGTCACGGTGATCGATGCCGCCGCTGTCGCCGAAGGCCGCTTCGCTGATGATCATGACAAGGTGGATGCGCAGCGCGCCGCCGATGAATCACTGGACCATGAAAGCCCGCTGGAAGAGCTGTTTGAAGATCAGATTCATGCGGCCGACTTGATCGTGCTCAACAAGGCCGACCTGATCGATGCCTCAAGCCTCGATAGCGTGAAGGCGGATGTTGCCGAGCGCTCGTCGCGCCGCGTCAACATGGTGCCTGCAAGCTTCGGCAAGCTTGGCGCTGATGTGCTGCTTGGTCTTGGCGTTGGTACGGAAGACGATATCGCCAACCGCAAGTCGCATCATGAAATTCATCATGCCGATGGTCACGAGCATGATCATGATGAATTCGAGAGCTTTGTGGTCGAGGCCGGTTCCGTGTCGGACCCGAAGGCTTTTGCCGAAGAGCTGAAGACCATCATCGCCGACCATGATGTTCTGCGCCTCAAGGGCTTTGTCGATGTGCCCGGCAAGCCGATGCGTCTAGTGGTGCAGGCTGTCGGCCCGCGTATCGAGCATTACTTCGACCGCCCATGGGGCAAGGATGAAGCCCGTTCGACGCGTCTCGTTGTCATCGGCCTGCATGAGATCGATGAAACCGCCATTACCAAGGCCGTGAAAGACGCAGTTTTGTAATGCATCTTCTGCTTGCCCAGAAAGGAACGATCAGCGACGGCAATGAGGCCGTCGATCTCGGCCAGACGCCCGGTGACATTCTGTTCCTTTCCGCCGCCGACACGGAGCTGGCCAGTCTTGCGCAGGCGCACCGCGCTGAGCCAAACGGGCCAAGCCTGCGGCTCGCCAGTTTTCTGAGCCTGACGCATCCTATGTCCGTCGATGCTTATGTCGAGCGGACGGTGCGTCATGCAAAGCTGATTGTCGTGCGCATTATCGGCGGTGAAACCTACTGGCCCTATGGGCTGGAAGCACTTCATGCCTGCGCTGTGAACAACGGCGTCAAGATCGCGGTGCTTCCGGGCGACGACAAGCCGGATCATGGGTTGGATCGCTTTTCGACGGTTGCAAACGCTGACCGTGACGCGTTGTGGCGCTATCTGATTGAGGGCGGCGCTTCCAACATGCGCGCTTTCCTCGATTATTGCGCCGCGCTGATCCACGGCGGCGAAAAGCCAGCCGAAGCCGCGCCACTGCTCAAGGCGGGGCTTTGGTGGCCGGGCGAGGCGGTGGTTTCGCTCGATCTCATCAGCAGTCGTTGGATCGAGAATGCACCCGTTGCGGCAATCGTCTTCTATCGCGCGCTGGTGCAAAGCGGCCAGACTCAGCCGGTTGAAGCACTAATTACGGGTTTGCAGGCGGAAGGCATCAACCCGCTGCCTCTGTTCGTCTCCAGCCTCAAGGACCGGCTGTCCGCTGCCGTGGTGGACGGTGTTTTCGAAGATTGCGCGCCGGATATCGTGCTGAACGCGACCGGCTTTGCCATTTCGTCGCCAGGTGCTGAGCGCAAGCCGACGGTACTCGACAAGCGCGGCAACATGGTTTTGCAGGTGATTTTTTCGGGCACGCCAAAGGCGGTCTGGCAGGCATCGCAGCAGGGACTGCTGGCCCGCGATCTCGCCATGAATGTTGCCTTGCCGGAAGTGGACGGGCGCGTCCTGTCGCGTGCGGTTTCGTTCAAATCGGCGCGGCAGTTCGATGCGGCGGTGGAGGCGAATATCGTCACCCATGAGCCCGATGAAAACCGCGTGACTTTTGTTGCGAAACTCGCGGCGAACTGGGTCCGACTGAAGCGGAAGAAGGCCGGGGAACGCCGTGTGGCGTTAATCCTCGCCAACTATCCCAACCGTGACGGGCGGCTTGGCAACGGTGTCGGTCTGGATACGCCTGCCGGAACGGTTGAGACGCTCAGGGCCATGGCCGATGCGGGCTATCAGACTGGCGAAGTGCCTGCTGATGGCGATGCGCTGATGCAGCTTTTGATGGCAGGGCCGACCAATGCCGCGCGCGATGGGCGCGAGATTCGCGAAACCATTTCGCTCAATCAATACAACGACTTTTTCAAAAAGCTTCCCAATGCGATTCAGGCGGAAATCACCGCCCGCTGGGGCGAGCCGGAAAGCGATCCATTCTACGACCGGGAACGCATTGCTTTTGCGCTGCCGCTGATGCGGCTTGGCGAAACGCTGACCGGCATTCAGCCCGCCCGCGGCTACAATATCGATCCGAAGGAAAGCTATCATTCGCCGGATCTGGTGCCGCCACATGGCTATATCGCATTCTATGCTTATTTGCGCGCCGTGGCGAATGTCGATGCCATTGTTCATATGGGCAAGCACGGCAATCTCGAATGGCTTCCGGGCAAGGCGCTGGCGCTGTCGGAACACTGCTATCCGGAAGCTGTGTTCGGGCCCACGCCGCATATCTATCCGTTTATCGTCAACGATCCGGGCGAGGGCACACAAGCGAAGCGCCGTGCGGGTGCGGTGATTATCGATCACCTGACGCCGCCTTTGACCCGCGCCGAAAGCTACGGCCCGCTGAAAGATCTCGAAGCGCTGGTCGATGAATATTACGAAGCCTCGGGCGTCGATCCACGCCGTTTGTTGCGGCTCAAGGGGCAGATTCTCGATCTGGTGCGCGATATCGGCCTCGACCGCGATGCGGGCATTCACGACCATGACGATGAAGATATGGCGCTGCAAAAGCTCGACGCCTATCTCTGCGATTTGAAGGAAATGCAGATCCGCGACGGGCTGCATATTTTCGGGCAAGCGCCTCAAGCGCGGCTTTTGACCGATCTTCTGGTGGCGCTGGCCCGTGTTCCGCGTGGTGTGCCGGTTTCGCTTGGCGGGAGTGCCGGTGACCAGAGCTTGCAGCGCGCCATTGCGGCTGATGCGGGGCTGGATGAAGGTTTCGATCCGCTGGATTGCAACATGGCCGATCCGTGGACAGGGCCGAAGCCGGAATTGCTGGCCGAGGTTAGTCCGGCGACTTGGCGCATCACGGGCGATACGGTGGAACGTATTGAACTTCTGGCAGCAAAGCTTGTCTCGGGCGAGCAGGCTTGTCCGCAAGACTGGCAACAGACGGGTGCCGTGTTGCAAGCGATCGTCGATCATCTGCGCCCCAGCGTTCTTGCCTGTGGCCCCGCAGAAATCGAAGGACTGTTGGCTGCGCTCGATGGGTGCTTCGTGCCGCCGGGACCATCCGGCGCGCCAACGCGCGGACGGCCCGATGTCTTGCCAACAGGGCGTAATTTCTTCTCGACTGACAGTCGTGCGGTGCCAACACCTGCCGCGTGGGAACTCGGACGCAAATCGGCGGAACTGTTGGTTACCCGCTATACGCAAGACCATGGCGAATGGCCGACCTCCTTCGGTCTCACGGCTTGGGGCACATCCAATATGCGCACTGGCGGCGACGACATTGCGCAGGCGCTGGCGCTGATCGGCGTCAAGCCGGTCTGGGATATGGCCTCGCGGCGCGTCACCGGCTACGAAATCGTGCCGCCCGCTATGCTTGGGCGTCCGCGTGTGGACGTGACCTTGCGCATATCGGGCTTTTTCCGTGATGCGTTTCCCGAACAAGATCGCCTTGTTCGACAAGGCCGTGCGTGCGGTGGGAGCGCTCGCCGAAGACGCGGAAGACAATCCGATTGCGGCGCGCATGGCGGCAGAGCAGGTGCGTCTTGTGGCCAGTGGAGTCGATGAAAAAGACGGCGCAACGCCGTGCAGGCTATCGCGTGTTCGGCTCGAAGCCCGGTGCCTATGGCGCTGGATTGCAGGCGCTGATCGACGAAAACGGTTGGGTTGGGCGCAACGATCTGGCGGAAGCCTGGCTTGTCTGGGGCGGCTATGCCTATGGCGCGGGCGAGGAGGGGCAGGCAGAGCGTGGCCTTCTCGAAGAGCGCCTGCGTTCGGTGCAGGCCGTCGTGCAGAATCAGGACAATCGCGAGCATGATCTTCTCGACAGCGACGACTATTACCAGTTCGAAGGCGGTATGGCCGCGACGGTGGAAAACCTGACCGGTGCCATGCCAACGGTTTATCACAACGATCATTCGCGACCGGAAAAGCCGGTGATCCGCACGCTTGAGGAAGAGCTTTCGCGGGTGGTGCGCGGACGCGCCTCAAACCCGAAATGGATCGCGGGCGTGATGCGCCACGGCTATAAGGGGGCGGCGGAAATCGCAGCGACGGTCGATTATCTGTTCGCCTTTGCGGCGACCACCGGAAAAGTCGGGAACCATCATTTCGAGGCGGTCTATCAGGCCTATATCGCCGACAAGGCGGTGCATGATTTCATGGCTGAAAAGAACCCGGCAGCGCTGGCGGAAACCGCCGCGAAGCTGAACGATGCCATCGAGCGCGGTTTCTGGACGCCGCGTTCGAATTCAGCGCGGTTCATATTGGAAAATCTTCAGAAGTTGAATCCGGAAAGGGCGACAAATGGCTGAGAAATCTGAAAAACTTCTGTCGATGACGGAAGAAGAGCTGAATGCGCGCCATGCCGACAAGATGCGCAAGAAGAAGGCCGCGCGCGACAAGATACAAGCCACCAAGACCGAGGAAAAGGGTCTTGTGATTGTCCATACCGGCAAGGGCAAGGGCAAATCCACTGCCGGTTTTGGCATGGTGTTCCGCGCGCTCGGTCACGGTATGAAGATCGGCGTTGTGCAGTTCGTCAAAGGATCGTGGGACACCGGCGAACGCTGGGTTCTGGAAAAATTTCCCGATCAGGTGACGATTTCGGCACTGGGCGAAGGCTTTACCTGGGAGACGCAGGATCGCAGCCGCGATATTGCCATGGCGCGTGGCGCATGGGAGCAGGCCAAGGCCATGATCATGGACGAAGAGATCGACATGGTGCTTTGCGACGAACTGAATATTGTTCTGCGCTATGATTATCTGCCCGTGGAAGAGATCATCGAAGTGCTGAAAGCCAAGCCGGAAATGAAGCACGTCATCGTGACTGGTCGGAACGCAAAAGATGAGCTGATAGAGGTGGCCGACCTTGTCACGGAGATGGAAATGATCAAGCATCCGTTCCGTTCGGGCGTGAAAGCCCAGAAGGGGATAGAGTTCTGATCATGTTAGCAAGCTGGCAGTTCTGGGCGTTGATGTCGGCGGTATTCGCCGCGCTGACCGCGATTTTCGCAAAGGTCGGCATTCAGGGCATCAATTCGGACTTTGCAACACTGGTCCGCACCTTTGTTATTATCGGCGCGCTGTGCCTGTTTCTGACGATCACCGGCCAATGGCAAAGGCCGGGTGAGATTTCTGCCAGGTCGTGGCTGTTTCTCGTCCTGTCCGGTCTGGCGACTGGCGCGTCCTGGCTTGCCTATTTCCGCGCCTTGCAAATTGGCGATGCGGCGCGCGTCGCGCCGGTCGACAAGCTTTCGGTGGTGCTTGTTGCGCTGTTCGGCGCTGTGTTTCTCGGTGAGCGCATGTCGACTATCAACTGGTTCGGCATCGTGCTGATCGGCTGTGGCGTGGTGCTGGTGGCGCTACGGGTTTAGAACCCAACCCATTGCCGGAGCGGATTGGTCGGGTCCATCAGAAGGCGCACAGCCAGAGCGAGGCTGACCACGATCAACAGCGGCTTGATCATGCGCGATCCAACCTTCATCGCCAGACTTGCGCCAATCTGCGCGCCGATGAACTGCGCAATGCCCATGCAGATACCGATTTTCCAGTTGATGACGCCGACAGCCGCAAAAGTCGCAAAGCCGCCGACATTGGAGGCGCAGTTCAAAAGCTTCGTATGGGCTGTCGCTTTCAGCACGCCGTAGCCCGCCAGCGCCACGAAAGCCAGCATGAAAAACGATCCGGTGCCCGGACCGAACACGCCGTCATAAAAGCCGATCAGCGGCACGATGGTCATGCCGAACAGGAACGGGCCGATGCGGCGGGAACGGTCGATATCGCCGATATTTGGTTTCAGCGCGAAATAAAGGGCGATTGCCATCAACAGCAGCGGCAGCGCGGCGCGCATGATTGCGACCGGCAGAACTGTTGCGAGCAGTGCGCCGAAAACCGAACCGACGAGTGAAGCAAGCGCTTCCTGCCATTGCTCGCGAATGTTCACGTAACCCTTGCGGGCATAGGCGATTGTCGCCGAAGACGAGCCGAACAGACCCTGCAACTTGTTGGTGCCAAGCGCTTCCACCGGAGGAATGCCCGCAAGCAGCAAGGCGGGAATGGTAATCATGCCGCCACCGCCGGCAATGGAATCGATGATGCCAGCGATGAACGCGGCAGCCGTCAGGAGCAGGGTGAGTGTATCGAAGAATTCTAGCATGGAGAGGGTCCGGGAACTGATGTCGCAACATAACGTTGTTTTCCCGATCCGCCAGCATTAATGATGTGCTTCTAACCACGAACCCGGAGGGGCGCCTATGAGCGAAAGCATCTTCGACCGCATTAGCGCATTTTTGAACAAGAAGAGTGCCGTGCAGCGTGTTGCCGATGATCCGGCGCTGGCTTCCGAATTGCTCCTGCTTCTGCACGTTGTGTTCGCCGATGGCGACCAGCATCCGGCGGAAATTGCTGCCTTCAAGGAAATCGCCTTCAAGAATTTCGGCATCGCGGCGGAAGATATTCCGGAAGTGGCCGAATATCTGAAGGATTTCGCTTACGAAACCACCACCAAGCAGGCCGCCAACATGCTGGCCGAAATGGCGCCCGAACGGCGTCTGTCGTTGTTGCGCGATCTGATGACGATTGCCTGCGCCGATAATCGCATCGATAAATCGGAAACGGTGCTGATCCAGCGTGTTGCCGATGTGCTGGGCATCAAGCGCGAGGAATTGCAGCAGGCGCAACGGGGCTCGCCCTGTGGGGCGTGAGGCGCGGCTTGCCGTTCTGGGGATGGGCAGTTCTTCAGGGGCGACGCTTGGCGAACTGATGGCGCTTGCGGGCACTGTCCTATCCCAGTGTGGTCTGCGCAAACCCGATATGATCGCGACACTGGCATCGAAAGCCGGTGATTCCGTTTGGGCGGAACTTGCCGCTCATTACGATTGTGCTTTGCGCTTCTTCGAGGCGGGGCGTCTGGAAGAAGAAACGCCGCGTCTCGTCAATCCTTCCGAAGCAGTGTTCCGGACTGTCGGATGCCATGGCGTGGCGGAAGCTGCCGCGCTTGCCGGGGCGGGGCCGACGGCAAAGCTCGTCGTTCACAAGACCGGCCTGCTGCACGCCACCGCTGCGCTGGCTGTGGCGGGACAAGAAAACAGGTAAGACAAGTGACCGTTCATTTCATTGGCGCCGGTCCGGGCGCGGCAGATCTCATCACTGTGCGCGGCCTGCGGCTGATCGAAAAATGCCCTGTGTGTATTTATGCAGGATCGCTGGTGCCAAAAGATGTGGTTGCTTCCGCTCCCGCCGATGCGCGCCTCGTCGACAGCTCATCCATGACGCTCGATGAAATCATCGCGGAAATGGCGGCAGCCCACGCGAAGGGGCAGGATGTCGCCCGCGTTCATTCCGGTGATCCGTCAATTTACGGCGCGGTCGCCGAACAGATGCGCAGGCTCGACGCGCTGGGCATTCCATATGATGTGACACCGGGCGTTCCCGCTTTTGTCGCCGCCGCCGCCGCGATGAAACAAGAACTGACGATCCCGGAAGTCAACCAGACGATCATTCTCACCCGCACGTCGATGAAATCCTCGGCGATGCCGGAGGGGGAAGACCTCGCCACGCTTGGTCGTTCCGGGGCCACCTTGGTCATTCATCTGTCGATCCGCAATCTTGGCAAGATCGAACGCGAACTGACGCCGCTTTATGGTGCGGATTGCCCGGTTGTGGTGGCTTATCGCGTCGGTTGGCCGGATGAACTCATCCTGCGCGGCACGCTGTCGGATATTGCCGGAAAGATCGAAGCAGCCGATTTGAAGCGGACCGCGATGATTTTTGTCGGGCGCGGGCTCGATCCGAAGAATTTTCGGGATTCGGCGCTCTATCACGAAGCGCACAGCCATGCGGCGCGCTCAAAATCCGAAGTGTAAGCGAATAAGCCGGATTGTTTCTTCCACTGTCTCCGTGACATGTTCAGCCATGACCGGAGGGCGGGCGATCATCATGACGGGCAAAGCGAGATCGCGCGCGGCCCTGATCTTGGCATAAGATGTGTCGCCACCGGAATTGCGACAGACAATCAGCCCGATGCGCTTTTCCGTCAGAAATTGCGTTTCCTGCGCGTGAGTGCCCGGTCTGGCCAGAACAATTTCACACGTCTTTGGTAAGGGCGCGTCGGTCGGGTCGATCATGCGCATGATGAAATGCGCGTCGGCACGGGTTGCGAAAGGCGCGATATGCTGACGCCCGAGCGCGAGGAACACGCGTTCGCCCGCCGGGATCAGTCTTGCAGCTTCTTCTTCATTGGCCACAGTGATCCACTGGTCGCCATTCTGCTGCACCCATTGCGAGCGCTCAAGCCGGAGCAGGGACGTGCCGGTCAATGCGGTTGCCGTCACCGCATTTTGAGAAATGCGCGCGGCATAGGGATGCGTGGCATCAATGACGTAGTCGATTTTCTCAGCCGTGATATAGGCGGCAAGACCGTCAGCGCCGCCGAAACCGCCGCTGCGCACCGGACCGGGCAGAGGTGCCGGATTGGCGGTGCGCCCCGCAAGAGAGGTCATGACTGCAACCGGCCAGGTCGAAAGCTCCTGCGCCAGCTGTGCAGCTTCCGTTGTGCCGCCCAGAATGAGAACCTTGGGTTTAGACACGGGCAAGGATTGTTCCCGCCCGGTCAGTCACGATGATTTCCACATCGACAGGTGCGCCACGGAGAGTCGCGAGCGCGGTTTCCTTCGCCTTGACGGCAATCGGCGTGGCGATATCGATGCCGATTGCCTTTGTCATATCAAGCACTTCCTTGGCGGTGTTCGCAAAGAGAATCCGGTCCTTGAGGTTTCCCGGTGCGCCAGCCTGTTCGGCGATCTCTGCCAGAAAGCTCATGTCCACCTGACTGCGTGCCGAATGCAGGTCGAGCGCACCCTGCGCCAGCTTGGTGAGCTTGGCGAAGCCGCCTGCGATCGTCAGCCTGTCGATCGGGTGATCGCGCAGATATTTAAGCACGCCGCCTGCAAAATCTCCCATATCGAGAATGGCGAAATCCGGCAGATCGTAGATCGCCTGCGCGGCATCTTCCGATGTCGATCCCGTCGCGCCAAGCACATGCCTTTGGCCTGCCGCCCGCGCCACATCGATACCGCGATGAATGGAGTGAATCCAGGCAGAGCATGAGAAGGGATGCACGACGCCGGTGGTGCCGAGGATGGAAATGCCGCCGACAATGCCAAGACGCGGGT
The DNA here is from genome assembly GCF_030067775.1 of Ochrobactrum sp. SSR. NCBI lineage: Bacteria > Pseudomonadati > Pseudomonadota > Alphaproteobacteria > Hyphomicrobiales > Brucellaceae > Ochrobactrum > Ochrobactrum sp. SSR. The sequence continues at coordinate 382,021 of NZ_CP125969.1, forward strand.
TCCACGTCTTCTTGGCGATTTCCTCGCCGTCGGGCACAGAAATGGTGATGACGAGATCGGCAGGGAGGCCGTATTCGGCGCAGATTTCCTCGCAGATTTCGGTCATCATGCGGCGCGGAACGGGGTTGATCGCGGCTTCGCCCGGTGGAATGGGCAGTCCGGCCCGCGTCACGGTGCCAACACCTTCGCCAGCGCGAAAGACCACGCCGGTTCCGGGTGGAGCGGGAAAGACGGTGGAAATGATCGTCGCGCCATGGGTGACATCGGGGTCGTCGCCCGCATCCTTGACGATACCCGCCATGGCGTAACCTTCGCCAAGTCCTTCATAGGCCAGCTGGAAATAGGGCACTTCCCCCTTCGGCAGGATGATTCCAACCGGGTCGGGAAATTCGCCGGTAATAAGCGCCGTCAGCGCCGCCTTGGTGGCAGCGGTTGCGCACGCGCCCGTGGTCCAGCCACGTCTAAGCTCGCTTTTTCCAAGCTTTTTATTGGGGTCTGCGGTTTCGTCACTCATGGATGCCTTATAAAGTATCTGATAGCAGTGCCGCCAGATTTATTAATGGTTGAAGCGAATGAGCGGAATCGGATCGACGACAGAACGGGGCATTGCCCTGCCAGCGATGGAGCCGGGCCATGTCTGGCTGGTTGGCGCCGGGCCGGGCGACCCGGGTTTGCTGACGCTCCATGCCGTCAATGCGCTGCAACAGGCGGATGTCATCGTCTATGACGCGCTGGTGGACGAAGCCTGTTTGTCTCTGAAAAACGAACAGGCGGTGCTGGAATATGCGGGCAAGCGGGGCGGCAAGCCGTCGCCCAAGCAGCGCGATATTTCACTTCGGCTTGTGGAACTGGCGCGGCAGGGCAAGAAAGTCCTGCGCCTCAAGGGCGGCGATCCTTTTGTTTTCGGTCGTGGAGCGGAAGAAGCGCTGACGCTGGTGGAACATGGCGTGCCGTTTCGCATCGTTCCCGGTATCACGGCGGGGATCGGCGGACTGGCCTATGCGGGCATTGCCGCCACGCATCGCGATATCAACCAGTCGGTGACGTTCCTGACCGGACACGATGCGACGGGATTGCTGCCCGACCGCATTAATTGGAATGGCATCGCAAAATCGTCACCGGTTATTGTCATGTATATGGCGATGAAACATATCGATCTCATCACGGCGCGGCTGATCGCTGCCGGACGTTCGCCAGACGAACCGGTCGCTTTTGTCTGCAATGCCAGCCTGCCAGAACAGACCGTTCTCGAAACGACGCTGGCGCGCGCGGCCAGCGATGTTGAGGCTGCGGGGCTCAAGCCGCCTGCCATCGTGGTGGTGGGAGAGGTGGTCCGGTTGCGCGGTGGTCTCGATTGGATCGCCGCCGCACAAGGCCGCCAGCTCGTCAGCGATCCCTTGGATATCAGACGCGGAGGCGAAAGCGCATGAAGGGTTTTATGATCGCCGCGCCCTCGTCCGGTTCGGGCAAGACGACGGTAACGCTTGGTTTGTTGCGCGCCCTGAAGCGGGCCGATGTGGCGCTTGCGCCAGTCAAGACGGGACCAGATTATATCGATCCCGCCTATCACAAGGCGGCAAGTGGCGTGGAATGCTTCAATCTCGATCCATGGGCGATGCGCATGGAACTGATCAGCGCCCTGTCGGCACGGATGACCGAAGGTGGAAAGGTGCTGATCGCCGAGGGCATGATGGGTCTCTTCGATGGCGCGCTGGACGGGCAGGGCTCTTCCGCCGATCTGGCAAGGCTGCTCGATTTGCCGGTGGTGCTGGTGGTGGATTGCGCGAAACAGTCCCATTCCATCGCAGCTTTGGTTTCCGGTTTCAGCCGGTTCCGCAAGGATGTTTTCGTTGCGGGAGTTCTGCTTAATCGTGTCGGCAGTGCGCGCCATGAGGCCATGTTGCGTGATGCCCTGAAGCCGCTCGGCATTCCCGTTTTGGGTGCATTGCCGCGCGATGCAGCGCTGGCTTTGCCGGAACGCCATCTGGGGCTTGTGCAGGCGGGCGAACATGCCGATCTCGAACGCTTTCTCGATCACGCCGCCGATAGGATTGAGGCGCATGTCGATCTTGCTGCTCTGCAGCGCATCTGGTCGGCACCGAAACGCTTCGATCCGATGGCCAACGTGCCGCGTCTTCTGCCGCTCGGCAGTCGCATTGCGGTTGCGTGTGATGATGCTTTCGCCTTTGCCTATACGCATCTTTTCGAGGGCTGGCGCAGGCGCGGGGCGGAAATTTCCTTCTTCTCGCCTCTGGCTGATGAAACCCCGTCGCCAGACGCCGATGCGGTCTATCTGCCGGGCGGCTATCCTGAACTCCATGCGGAACGGCTTGTCGCCGCGCAGAATTTCCAGAACGGTATCAGGGCTGCGGCAGCGCGCGGCGTGACGATCTATGGCGAGTGCGGCGGCTATATGGTGCTGGGCGAGACGCTGGAAGATGCCAGCGGCAAACAGCATCCAATGCTGGGTCTTTTGCCGCTGGAAACCAGTTTTTCCAAACGCAAGCTGCATCTGGGCTATCGCGTTCTGGAGCCATTGAGCGGGTCGCCCTGGCAGGTGCCGCTGAAAGGCCACGAATTTCATTATGCCAGCACCACGCACGAAGGCGCGGCGGACAGGCTGTTTAAAGTCCGCGATGCAGCGGGGGTTGATGTGGGCGATGCCGGGCTGCGGGTCGGATCGGTCGCTGGTTCCTTCATGCATGTCATCGATTTTTCCGGAGACCGTGCGTGACATCCAGCATTGAACATGGCGGCGCGCTCGACAAGGCGATTGCGCGTTTTGGCGGCACATCGGGCGATTGGCTCGACCTTTCGACCGGGATCAATCCCGAGCACTATCCCTTGCCGTTCATTTCAGCCGAGGTCTGGAACCGCTTGCCGGATGAAGGTCTGCTGCGCCAGACGCTTGAACTTGCACGAAACTATTATCGCATACCGGCAGGCGCACCTATCGTTGCCGCACCCGGCACGCAAGCGCTGATCCAGATTATTCCGACTCTGGCGCAACCTGCGACGGTCGCCGTTTTGACGCCGACTTATCAGGAACATGCGGCTTCATTCGCCGCCTCTGGCTGGCAGGTCGCGGAATGTGCTGGCATTGCCGATATTCCCGACAGTGCGACGGTTGCGGTCATCGTCAATCCCAACAATCCCGACGGAAGGGTAATTGCTGCAGATGAGCTGCGCGCTCTGGCCCGGACTTTGGGCGCGAGAGGTGGTTTTCTGGTGGTGGATGAGGCTTTTGCCGATCCGCATCCCGAAGTCAGCGTCGCGGCGCTGGCCTCCGACGAGCCTCTGATCGTACTGAAATCCTTCGGCAAGTTTTTCGGCCTGGCTGGCGTGCGTCTGGGGTTTGCCGTCGCGCAGGCTCGAATCGTCGACACGATCACGCGGCGCTTGGGTCCTTGGGCCGTGCCGGGACCGGCGCTTGTCATCGCTTCCGACGCTTTCGCGGGTGGCGAGACATTGCAGGCGTTTCGCAGGCGGATAGACATTCGGCGTCGGGAACTTTCCGATGTGCTTGCGCGATGCGGATTGTGGGAAGTCGGCGGCACCGCGCTGTTCTCGTTGGTCGCGCACGACAATGCGCACGGATTGCACGGGGCATTGTGCGAAAACCATATTCTCGTCCGCAAATTCGCCTATGCTCCGCATTGGTTGCGCATCGGCCTTGCCAATGACGATGCAGATCTTGCGCGTCTGGAACATGCGCTCATTCAATGTCTCGGAAAAGCAGCTTGAAAAAGTGATTCATGAATCTCGGTTAAATCCATGGAAATAAAGCTGATTATCCTGTCGCTGGCGCTCATCCTCGACCGCGTCGTCGGTGATCCGCCGCAGCTGTGGCACAGGCTGCCGCATCCGGTGGTGCTGTTCGGCAAGGCAATTTCCTGGGGTGAGAAGCGTTTCAACGACCGCACGCTGCCGGACGCGGTCCTGCGCCGGAACGGTATGTGGCTGACCATCGCGCTGGTCGCGGCCTGTATTCTGCTGGGGCTGGCGATCGAAAGCCTGCTGCCCTTTGCGGGCTCTGCCGGGGCCGTGGCGGAAATTCTCATCGTGGCGGTGCTTCTGGCGCAAAAGAGCCTCGCCGATCATGTCGGGGCGGTTGCGCGCGGGCTGCGCGACGCGGGCATCGACGGCGGGCGCAAGGCGGTTTCGATGATCGTCGGGCGCAATCCCGAGCAGCTGAGCGAAGGCGGTGTCAGTCGAGCGGCCATTGAAAGTCTGGCGGAAAACGCCTCGGACGGCATTGTTGCTCCGGCATTCTGGTTTCTTGTTGGCGGTCTGCCGGGACTGTTCGCCTACAAGATGATCAATACCGCCGATTCGATGATCGGCCATCTCAATGATCGCTATCGACACTTCGGGCGTTTCGCTGCAAAGCTGGACGATGTTGCCAATTATATTCCGGCGCGCTTGACTGGCCTTCTGGCCGCGCTTGCAACTGCACCGACCCGGAGCAGGGGAGCAGCAAAGGCAGCGTTTTCGGTCATGCGCAGCGATGCGCGCCTGCATCGTTCGCCCAATGCGGGCTGGCCGGAATCCGCTTTTGCCGGTGCGCTTGATCTGGCGCTCGCCGGTCCGCGTCAATATGGCGAAGAGAAAGTGGAAGGGCCGATGCTCAATGCATCGGGCAAGCGCGAAGCCAACGCGGCCGATATCGACGCGGCGCTGGACCTTTTCTGGGCGACGATGAGCCTGCTGACTAGCCTCGTTATCGTCGCAAGCCTCGCCGGACTTATCTATCGGCTGGTATGAAGCGCGAACCCTCGTAGCGCTGCAAGCGGTTCGGATTGTCTGTCCGCATGCCGTTGCCGTCGAACTTGATCGTGCCAAGCACCGTTTCGAAGGATGTATGGCGCAGCGTGTCGAGCACTGGCTGCTTTTGCTCATCGGCTTTGCTGACGGCATCGGCGGCGATCTGCACCGTTGCATAGCCGGTGATCGCATAGGCTTCGACAAAACGACCCGCCTGATGAAGCGCGTCGATTGCCGGTTTCGCGGTTGGCAAATCCTGCGGCTTCAGCGGCGCGGTCATCAATGTGCCTTCGCTCAAGCGTTGTGCGCCGGGTGCGGCGTCCAGCAGGCTGCTGCCTGCAATGACCAGCGGATAATTGAGCGAAGCAGCACTTGCGCCAATCGCGGCAATGTCGTCGCGTTCGCCGCCGACGTAGACATGGGTGGCGCCAGCGCGCTTAAGGCGGGCAACCAGCGCGTTTTGGTTTTCCAACCCGGGGCGATAGGTATCGGTGAAAACCGGCTGTAGCTGCTGCTCTTTCAAGCTGGCAAGAACCCGGCTTGCGCGCTCACGGCCTTCAATGGTGCCATCATCGATCACCGCGAAGGGCTGGGCGCGCCACAGACTGCCGAGAAAACTCGCCGTCGCCTGCGTTTCCTTTTCCAGTCCCGTGCTCAGGCGGAACACCGGCAGGGGCGTTGCGGCGCGGCGCTCGACAAGGGTTTGTTCGCTGACGCCGGATATGATCACCGGAATGTTGCGTTCGGCCAGAAGCGGGGCTGCGGCTTCGAGAGATTCGGCGCAGAGAAAGCCCGATGCGATGCGGACATTTTGCGCAATGAAGCGTTCTGCCGCCTCCTTGCCACCTTCCGCGTCGCAACGGTCATCGAAAATGACCAAGTCTGTGCTTCGTGTTTCGGCAGCCGCACGCGCGCCCTGCGCAAGCTGGTTGCCCAAGGGGGCGAAAGTGCCCGTCAAAGGTGCCGCCAGACCGATCCGGATGTTATCCGCATACGCCAATCCCGATCCTGCCAGCAACAGCATGGCAAGGCTTGTCAGAGTGGCAATGGGAAGCTTCCCAGACTCAATCACGTTATCGGTCTTCTTTATACAATTCGTGGCAATGTGATCGAAAAGTGGGTAGCGGTTTCCGCGCCTTTGTGCAATGCCCGTAATCTATGCCAGTATTTCGGCTAAATATTACGGTCGGCAACGGATCGATTCTGACGTGCAAACGATAAATAACATCATCTCCAGTGCGGCATCTGTGGAGCCCAAGGCTTACCGCGATGCCATGAGCCACTATGCAGGCGCGGTGCAAATCGTGACGACCGATGGCCCGGCAGGACGGCGCGGCCTGACATTGACGGCGGCCTGTTCGGTATCCGACGCTCCCGCGACAGTTCTGATCTGCCTTCAGAAGGTTCATGAAGACAATCGCCTGTTCATCGAAAACGGTGTCTTCGCAATCAACACGCTGGCTGGAACACATCAGCAACTGGCCGATGCCTTTTCCGGGCGCATCGGGTTGACACAGGATGAGCGCTTCGAACTGGCGACGTGGGACAGGCTTGCCACCGGCGCGCCGGTGCTGAGCGATGCGCTGGCGGCTTTCGACTGCCGGGTTGTCAGCATTCAGGATCATTCGACGCATCATGTGCTGTTTGGCGAAGTGATCGGCCTGCGGTCCAATGCCGATGCATCTGCGCTCATCTATCTGAACCGGCGCTATCACACGCTCGAATTGTGATCGGCTGACTGGAGGGGAGGAGGCAGAATGAAAATGCGATTGAACGCAACAGCGCAGGCTGGACTTGGGGGCATGGCAGCGCTGCTGTTGTCGGTGTCCGTAGCTTGGGCACAAGGGCCACTGCCGCCTTTCAAGGATGATGCCTTCGCCTATCCCGGCGTGTTGAGCAGCGCCGATGGCGGCGACTATAAAATCATTGATTACAACGAGATGCGCGACATCAATGGTCGCGATAGCGTGCCGGAAAAGCGCGTCAAGGACAGCTATGTCTCGCTGAAAGCGCGCGCCTATCAAAAGGATGTCACCTTTCAGACCGCGGCGGGGCCTGTGAAGGCCATGGTCGCTGGCAAGCAGCAGGGGGCATCCTTCATCGTAATCTATCTGCACGGTCGCGGCGGTAATCGCTTGCAGGGGATGAATGATTTCACCTTTGGCGGCAATTTCAACCGCGTCAAGAATTTGGCCGCGCTGAATGGCGGTCTCTATGTCACGCCGGATTTCAAGGATTTCGCGACTACGGGCGAAGCGCAGATTGCGGGGCTGATCGAGGCCTTGAAGGCGTCGTCGCCTTCCGCACCGCTGATCCTGTCCTGCGGTTCGCAGGGTGGTTCGCTTTGCTGGCGCATCGCGTCCAATGAAAAGGCTGGCGGAGAGCTTGCCGGGCTCATTCTGTTGGGTTCGCTGTGGGACGACGGTTTCTTCACATCGGCGACATTCAAGCGGCGTGTGCCGGTCTTCTTCGGACATGGCAGCCGCGATCCGGTTTTCGCTATTGACCGGCAGGAAGCTTTCTATGGGGAAATTCGCAAACGCGCGCCGGGCTATCCGGTACAGTTCCGGCGGTTCGAGTCCGGCAATCACGGTACGCCCATCCGCATGACCGACTGGCGGGAGATGGTAAACTGGATTCTCGCAAAACAGTGACGACAGTTTTGTGGATGCGAATCGAAATTCCGGCTCTGTGGCGTTCCTGCCACTCGACAATCGGCTAAAACCGAATAGTTATCGAAATTAAAATTTTACCTATCCAGCAGACCTAATGAGGAAGACCATTATGTACGGACGAGTCCGCACCGGAGCCCGTTTCCTTGCAATCGCCATGTTGGCCCCGCTTGCTGCCGCCTGTACGACGACCGCGCCGGTTGCCATCACCCCCGGCAAGACCGATTCCCCGGTGCCAGCGGCCAGCTCCTCGCTGCCAAGCTTCATTCCGACTCCGGTTAAGACGGTCGACTATTCCCTGGCGCAGCCTTGCATCACTGCCGCCGCCAACAAGTATTTCCTGCCGGAACGCGTGATCAGCGCTGTCGATTCCCGTCCGGGCGCCAATGGCGGTACGGATGTGGACCTGAAGGTCGATCTGCGCACCGCAGTCTGCCAGCTGACCGCCAAGGGCGGCGTGCGCGCGGTTATCGACACTTCGCCGAAGAGCGCCGATCAGGTTGCCGCTGAAGCTGCTGCCGCCAAGGCCGACGCAGCCGCAGCTGTCGCGCCGAAGAAGGCCAAGGCAAAGAAGAACTGATTCATTAAACTTAAATAAGTTACGAAAAAGGCAGGGATTTCCCTGCCTTTTTGTTTGATCATTTGTCCGGCTTTACGCCGTACCAGCGTGGCGTATAGACCCATTCGCCGCCTGTTGCGCGGTCAAACCGTTGCGTATGAGACGAGCCGACGATCACCACCGTGCGCATATCCACATCGTCGGGCGTCAATTGCCCAAGCGTGGTGACGCGCATTGTCTCCGCCGGTCTGCCGATATCGCGGCCTAGCACAACCGGCGTTTGCGGTGCGCGATGCTGGCGCAGAATTTCCAGCGCACGGCCCAGCTGATGCGGGCGGGCTTTGGAAATAGGATTGTAAAAAGCCATGGCGAGATCAGCTTCTGCGGCCAGCGCCAGCCGCTTTTCGATCACGTCCCATGGTTTCAGATTATCGGACAGCGAGAGAATGCAGAAATCATGGCCGAGCGGTGCACCGCTGCGGGACGCTGCTGCCATCGCAGCCGAGATGCCCGGCTGAATGACCAGTTCCACACCATGCCATGCAGGGTTGTCGGTTTCGTGCAGCGCCTCGACCACGGCAGCCGCCATGGCGAAAACGCCGGGATCGCCAGACGAAACCATCGCCACCGTGCGGCCTGAGGCGGCCAGTTCGAAGGCATGGCGCGCGCGCTGCATTTCCTCGCGATTATCGGTCATATGCACGGTCTGACCGGCATGAAACGGCCCGGCCATGTGCACATAAGTCTCGTAGCCGAGAATATCTTCGGCCTGTTCGAGTTCGCGCTGCACGGCGGGCGTCATCAGATCCCGTGATCCGGGGCCAAGCCCGACCACGACCAGCTTTCCGCGTTTGCGCCCAATCCGCAGCACGTCAGCAGGGGCAGGAGCGACGGCCAGCACGAGGCCGCCCGCTTCGATCAACCGCAGCGGCTGCTCGACTGAAAGATGAGCAAGTGAAAGCGCAGTGTCAGCCGACGGCACAAAGCGTAGCTCTGCGCCGAGTGCGCCTGCCGCTTCATGGATTTGCTGCACAGCGCAGTGACGTTCATGGGCCAGCAGCAGCGCGAGCGATGATCGTGCGAGGCCCGTTTCGTCGAACGCCCGTGTCATTGCTTCCGCAAGATCGTCGGTCGGCTGGTCGATGGCGACGGCCACGACCTGCGGATGATAGATGAGTTCATCCGGCAGCGGCGTGCGCTTTTCTGGCGTGATGCTGACGGTGAGCCTGCCATCGTCGGCGAAAGGCAGCTTCGACGTCTGTAGCCAGCGGGAACGTCCGTTGAGGCGCAGTTTCGCACCTGCCAGAAGATCGGACGTGAAGGCTTTCGCCGCATCCGGATTGGCGAGCGTCAGTTCCGCTGGCGGGTGCAGGAGATTGATTCCGAAGCGCAATTCGCCGGAGGTAGTGATCGCCGGGGCGATTTCAAGTGCGGCGGCGATGGTTCGCGCCATGTCATTGACGCCGGACAGCCCGCCAAGAAGCGGCACTACGGCGCTGCCGTCTTCGGCAATCACCAGAACGGGCGGCTCTATGCGCTTGTTCTGCAAAAGAGGCGCCAGTGCGCGGATGACAATACCGGCGGCGCAGAGCGCTACGACCGGTCGGCCTTCTTCATAGAGGGCGCGTATGGTGTCGCCGAAATGGGCAAATGTCCTGTCGGCACCCGTGACGCGATCCTGAAGTCCAAGCACCTCGGCCTGATCGAGCACGGCGGCAATGCGGCGTGCTGTTACGGTCGCCGCTTCCGCCAACACAACGATAGCCGGCTTCATGCGCCGTTCCATTTCTGGCCGGGAACAAGGATGATCGAGAAATAGGGGCAATCGCTGCCGCTGACGTCCGACAGCGGCACGATGCGCTGATTGGCCATGGTGGCGCGCTCGACATAAAGCGCGCGGTCCATCAGGCTAAGATCGGTCAGCACATCGCGAACCTTGTCGAGATTCTTGCCGAGTTTCATGATGGCGGCGGCACCAGTATCGGCCAGCCTGCGCTTCAATTCGCCGGCTTCCATGACGCCGGAAAGGATCGACAATGTCTGGTTGCGATAGACAAGCGGCGCGCCAAGCACAGCCGAAGCGCCGAGCACCGAACAGACGCCCGGAACCACTGTGGTTTCATAGCTTTCAGCCAACCGGTCATGAATATACATGAACGAGCCATAGAAGAACGGGTCGCCTTCCGCGATCACGGCCACATCCTGTCCCTGATCGAGATATCCGGCGATTGTCGTGGTGATCTCGCCGTAAAAATCGCTGACGATCTGCTCATAATCCATGTGCGCGGGCAGTTTTTCCGTAGTCACCGGATAGATGAGCGGCACCAGAACCTGTTCCGGCGAGAGATAGTCCTCAACAATGGTAAGGGCATTGCCCTTCTTGCCCTTGGCAGCGTGATAGGCCACCACCGGCGCTGATTTTAGCAGCCGAAGCGCCTTCAGTGTGATGAGTTCAGGATCGCCGGGGCCGACACCCAGACCGAAAAGCTTGCCTTTTGTCGTCATTATTCGCGCTCCGAAGCCAGAGCATTGACCGCCGCCGCGGTCATGGCACTGCCGCCGCGTCGTCCGCGCACGATGACATAGGGCACGCCGCGACTATTGGCGGCGAGTTCGTCCTTCGATTCCGCCGCACCGACAAAGCCGACCGGCATGCCGATGATAAGCGCTGGCTTTGGCGCACCGGCATCCAGCATTTCGAAAAGCCGGAAGAGGGCGGTTGGGGCATTGCCGATGGCGACGATGCTTCCTTCGAGATGCGGCAACCACAAATCGAGCGCGGCGGCAGAACGGGTGTTGCCGATTTTCTTCGCCAGTTCAGGAACGGAAGGGTCGTTCAGCGTGCAGATGACCGGGTTGTCGGCAGGCAGGCGCGAGCGGGTGATACCTTCGGCAACCATGCGTGCATCGCAGAGAATCGGTGCGCCTTTGGCAAGCGCCTGTTTGCCAGCCAGACCTGCACCTTCCGAAAAAGCGATGTCGCTCACTACATCCACCATGCCTGAAGCATGGATGACGCGCACGGCGAGTTTTTCGAGATCGGCAGGGATGCGGCTCAGATCCGCCTCGGCGCGGATGATGGCGAAGGAGCGGTCATAGATGGCCTGCCCGTCGCGAATGTAATCAATCATGGTTTCCGCTCTGGTGAGTTGAGAAGGCGCGCGGCAGCGTCAATAGTCACGTCAGTCGCCAATAGCCGCCCGAAACGGGATGGTCCAGCCTTGTCTGCAAAAAAGACATCGTAGCGGCCCGGAGCGCGCGCCAGAAGCGTGTGCGGAAGCGGCGCAAGCGCGGCGCAGGACTTGGCGCAGCCAGTGAGATGGACCGCGTCCGGGCTATCGACGTCAAGGAGCGAGGCCAGTTCTCTCGCGTCGGTCTGTGTGTCGGAGAGGGCAGAGGCGCAACCCTTTGACCCGGTACAACTGCGCAGTCGTGATTGCGGTGCCTGCGCATCGGTCGCAAGGCCGAGCGTATGCAATTGCCGGAGAACTTTGTCGCAATGTGCTGCATCGACATTTGGCAGGATCACGCCCAGCCAAGGCGTCAGGCGGATTTCCCCGCCGCTGACCTTTTGTGAAAGGGCACCGAGTGCCCGCAGTTGCGTCGTATCGAGCCGCCCCAGAAGCGGCATGGCGCCGATGTAGAGCCGTCCGTCAACCTGAACGTGGGCTCCCAGATGGGCGCATGGGCGGGGTTGCCGCCGTTGCCAATTGGCAGCGGAATCGACCGGAAACGGAAGGCTGGCAATCAGTTCTTTCAAAAACTCTTCGACAGCAAGGGTTTCGAAGAGTTGCTTCATTCGCGCCGCGCCTTTGGAGTGGGCAAGAAATAATCGCAGCGCTGCTTCTATAAAGGGCAGCGCATCATCGATTTCCACGCTTCCCAATGCGGTTCCATCGGGCGACGAAGCAAAGCCGAAAGCAAAAATACGACCGTCATCTGTTGCGGATAGCCAAATGTCACCCGGATGAGCAATCATGGCGCAAGCTTCGCCGCCATCGATCTGGAACGAGAATTTTGGCGACAGCGCATGATGGTCGGCGTTGTTCTCAAGCGCTGCCAGCAATTGCCGCGCTAGCGGCGTGACATCGCAAGCTTGATCGCGGTCTATACCGGATGTGGGGCTGACCATGACGTTGCGAATGTCATCCGCAGCGGGGTTATCGGCACCAAAACCTGCTTGATAAAGTGCTGTGACTGCTTGTTCCCAGTTCTCAGGCGCGATGGCGCGCAGCTGGATATTGGAGCGAATCGAAAGTTCCACAGCGCCGGGACCGAATTTTTCGGCAATCTCGGCCAGCGCAAAAGCCTGATCGGCGGTGAGCCGTCCGAGCGGCAGTTTGATGCGCGCAATGGCACCGTCGAGCGCCATAACCATGCGCGACAGGCCCGGACAGGCATTTCGCCTGTCAAACGGTTCGATCTTTGTCGCGGTGGTCTGCTGGTTCAACATGATTGCCTTATACGCCGCCCGTGCCGGGCCGGAAAGTAGGAACCGCCTTTGGGACTTGCGCTTGTCACCGTCGCACCCTACGAACGAAGAAAACGGAGCAAAGAGCATGGCTTGCTGGCTGACGGTCATCGGCATCGGCGAAGACGGTTTGAATGGGCTTGGCGAGACTGCGCGGCAGGCCCTTGCTTCGGCTGATTTGATTTTTGGTGGCAAGCGGCATTTGGGGCTCATCGGTGAAACACCCGGTGCCCGGCAGATTGCATGGCCTTCGCCCTTCGATGATGCTTTTCCGATGATTGCTGCCGAGCGCGGCAAGTCAGTCGTGGTTCTGGCCAGCGGCGATCCGATGCATTACGGCATGGGCGCTTCGCTGACCCGGCATTTTTCTCCGGATGAAATGCTTGTCTTGCCTTATCCGTCGTCATTTTCGCTGGCTGCGGCGCGTGTGGGCTGGTCGCTGCAGGACGTGTGTTGCCTCAGCGTGCACGGGCGTCCGCTGGACGTGCTGGCAAAGCATATTCTGCCCGGCATCAAATTGCTGATCCTCAGCAATGACGGCACCACGCCTGAAAAAATCGCAACGATGCTGGCGGCACGCGGTTTTGGATCAAGCCGCATCGATGTGCTGGAACATCTGGGTGGCCCCAAAGAAACGCATAAGCGCGGTATTGCAGGTGCATGGACAGTTCCCGCCGGTGCCGATCTGAATGTCGTCGCCGTGGAATGCATTGCAGAGCCGGATGCGAAAATTCTTCCCAGCGTGATAGGCCTGCCTGATGAAGCCTTCGAAAATGATGGTCAACTGACGAAGCGCGATATTCGCGCCGTGACACTGTCGCGGCTGGCGCCGCTGCCTGGCGAAATTCTGTGGGATGTCGGCGCGGGGTGCGGCTCCATCGGTATCGAGTGGATGCGCACCCATGCTTCCTGTCGTGCCATCGCCATCGAGGCGCATGAAGAGCGGCAAGGCATGATCGCCCGCAATCGCGATGCGCTGGGCGTACCCGGTTTGCAGATCGTTTCCGGTGAAGCGCCGGGCGCTCTCGCAGGACTGGAAACGCCGGACGCGATTTTCATCGGTGGCGGCGTCACGGATGAAGGCGTGTTGCAAGCCTGTTGGGATGCACTGAAACCCGGCGGACGGCTGGTTGCGAATGCCGTGACCTTGCAAAGCGAAATGCAGCTTTTCGGCTGGCGGCAGCGCTTTGGCGGAGAACTCGTGCGGCTTTCCGTGGCACAAGCCGGTGCGCTTGGCTCGTTCGATGTATGGCGGCAGGCACTGCCTGTCACGCTATATTGCGCGATCAAAGACAAATGATGACTTGAATTGTCATCTTATATTCGGGTAAGGCTGACGCATCATTTCATCCGATGGAGGATGGGTCGTGTCCGAACTCAACGCCAATACCCGTTTCACGCTGACCAATGCTGGTCACATCGTCAATCAACTGCTCGATCATTTCGTCGAACATGCTGATGTGCAGCGTGACGAGACGCATGCGAAACTCGTTTTGAGCTTCGGTCAGGCCGATGTTCAATGGGATAACGAGACGGTCAGCGTCGATGTCAAAAGCGATGATGAGACCGGCCTTGCCTATATGAAATATTCCATCGCTGAGCATGTGCTGGAATTTCTGGAGAAGGGCAGCCCCACGCCGAAAATCATCTGGCAGGGCGATGGCGCGGCGGGACTGCCGCTGCCTTACTTCCGCGAAATGCAGGTGGTGGCGGTGTCCAATGTCACGCCGCATATGCGTCGCGTGCGCCTGAAAGGCGACAACCTCCAGCGGTTTTCGCATACCGGGCTGCATATCCGCCTTCTGTTCCCGCCAAAGGGGCTGGCAAAGCCACAATGGCCGGTGACGGGTGAGGACGGGCGTCCGGCATGGCCGGAAGGCGATGCCAAGCTTGCAACCCGTGTCTATACCATCCGCAATATCGATCCTGAAGCGGGCTGGGTCGATATCGACATGGTTGTGCATGGTGATGATTGCGACGCTCCGGGTTCGGGTTGGGCGCTTAACGCCAAGCCGGGCGATATTGTCGGCATGACTGGTCCGGGCGGTGGCGATGCAGGCGATGCCAAATGGTATCTGCTCGCAGGCGACGAAACCGCGCTGCCCGCCATCGGGCGCATTCTCGAACGACTGCCTGAAGATGCAAAGGCCGTTGTGCGCATTGAAATCGGCGATCAGGCCGAGGAACAGAAGCTTGTCTCGCGTGCAGATCTCGATGTGCAATGGCTGAACCGCAATGGCGCCGAAGCTGGCACCACCACGCTGTTGCAGGATGCGGTGCGCGCGGTCGAACTGCCGGAAGGCGAGGAAGACATTTATGTCTGGGCGGGTTGCGAGTTCAATGCCTTCCGCAATATTCGCAGCTATATGCGCAAGGAGCGTAACGTTCCGAAGAATCGCCAGCTGATTGTCGCCTATTGGCGGCGCGGCCAGGACGGGGACAATGCCCGCAAAGCTTCTGAGGAATAAAAAAGGGGACCGAAAGGTCCCCTTTTTGTTGTGTCATGCGGCTGGTTTCAGCGCCGGAAACCTTCACTCGCGCGCATCAGGTTTTTGGTATAGTCGGCGTGAATATTGCCGGTGACGAGATCGCCAGCCTGTAATTGTTCAACCACTTCGCCGTTGCGCATCACTGCAAGGCGGTCGCACATATGGGTGACGACACCAAGATCGTGGCTCACCATGATGAAGGTGAGGTTGCGGTCACGGCGAACCTGTTCAAGCAGGTTCAGCACTTCCGCCTGTACCGATGCGTCGAGCGCCGAAGTTGGTTCGTCGAGCAGCAGAATGCTCGGTTCCACGATCAATGCGCGGGCAATGGCGATGCGCTGGCGCTGACCGCCCGAAAGCTGGTGCGGATAGCGGAAGCGGAAGCCCGAGCCGAGCCCCACTTCATCCAATGCGCGCACGATGCGCTGTTCGGCATCGCCGACACCATGAATGGCGAGCGGTTCCAGCAAAAGCCGGTCCATCGTCTGGCGCGGATGCAGGGAGCCATAAGGGTCCTGAAACACCATCTGCACCTTGCGATAGAAGGCCTTGTCGCGTGGTGTCTTGAGAGGTGCGCCGTCGATACGGATTTCGCCATCGTCAATCGGCGCAAGCCCCGCGACTGCGCGCAGAAGTGTGGACTTGCCCGAACCGGATTCGCCGACGAGACCATAGGATTCGCCCTGCGCCACATGGACGCTGACCGACTTCAACGCATGGAAATGGTCGAAATAGACATCAATATTGTCGACGCTCAGTGCTGGTGCCGTACTCATAGCTTCCAGGCCTCCTCACGCTGCAAGGTGGGCAGAGGATGGCGGTCGGCTCCGATTTTCGGCATGCAGTTCAGCAATCCTTGCGTATAGGGATGTTTCGCATTGGCAAGATCCTTGGCCGCGATCTCTTCGACGATGCGGCCCGCATACATCACGATGACGCGGTCGCAGAAGGACGAAACAAGGCGCAGGTCATGGCTGACGAAGATCAGCCCCATGCCGCGTTCGGCCACCAGCTTGTCGAGAATGCCCAGCACTTCGAGCTGCACCGTCACGTCGAGCGCCGAAGTCGGTTCGTCGGCAATCAGCAGTTCCGGCTCGGCCACGAGCATCATGGCGATCATCACGCGCTGGCCCATCCCGCCCGAAACCTCGTGCGGATAGAGTTTCATGACGCGTTCCGGATCGCGGATCTGCACCGCTTCCAGCATGGCCATCGAGCGCGTGCGAATTTCTCCGCTGCTGTATTTGCCGTGTGCTTTCAGCGTTTCGGCAATCTGCTTGCCGATGGTCATCACAGGATTGAGCGAATATTTCGGGTCCTGCAACACCATGGCGATGCGGCCGCCGCGTAAGGAGCGGCGTTCACGGGCCGAAATGTTGAGGAGATCGATGCCGTCGAAATTAAGCGTCTTGGCCGTAATCTGCGCGTGGAGTGGCGTCAGACCCATGATGGCGCGCCCGGTCTGGGACTTGCCTGAACCGGATTCGCCAACGATGCCAAGGCGTTCGCGGCCCAGCTCAAAGCTGACACCACGGACAGCCTCGATGGCCCCCGTGCGCGTCGGGAAGGTGACGCGCAGGTCTTCTACTGTCAGAAGCGGCTTCATTGGTTGTTACCCCGCGGATCAAGCGCATCGCGCAGACCATCGCCCAGCAGGTTGAAGCCGAGGCTGACGATCAGGATCGCAATGCCGGGCATGGCGGCAACCCACCATTGGTCGAGGATGAAACGGCGACCCGATGCGATCATCGCGCCCCATTCCGGCAGTGGCGGCTGTGCGCCGAGGCCGAGGAAGCCCAGGCCCGCTGCCGTTAGAATGATGCCCGCCATGTCGAGTGTCACACGGACGATCAGCGACGAGGTGCAAAGCGGCATGATGTGGCGCACGACAATGCGGATCGGCGAAGCACCCATCAGGCGGACCGCCGAAATATAGTCGGAATTGCGCACCGTCAGCGTTTCGGCGCGCGCGATGCGCGCATAAGGCGGCCATGAGGTGATCGCGATGGCGATGATGGCGTTTTCGATGCCCGGTCCCAGCGCCGCCACGAAGGCAAGCGCCAGAATGAGTTTCGGGAAGGCCAGGAAGATGTCGGTGATGCGCATCAGCACGGCATCGACCCAGCCGCCCGCATAACCGGCCACTGTGCCGACCAGCAGGCCGATTGGGGCCGCAATGATCGCAACCAGCAGCACGACATAGAGCGTCAGGCGGGAACCGTGAATGAGGCGCGAAAGAATATCGCGACCCTGATCGTCGGTGCCGAGCAGATAGCCGGGGCTTCCCGGCGGCAGCAGGCGGGCATTGGCCAGATCGCCGACAACCGGCGAATGCGGCGCCAGCACATCGGCGAGCGCTGCAACGACCAGCAGTCCGATGATGATCAGGAGGCCGAGAACGGCCAGCTTGTTGGCGGTGAACCGCCGCCAGACCATATAGGCGCGACCGAGGCGGGCCTGCGTACGTGACTGGGGCCGCTCGGTAAGCAGCCATTCACGCCAAGAGAGGTTGGAATTATCTGTCATTTGGCTCATCGTGCGCGCGTCCTTGGATCGAGAAGCCGATAGAGAAGATCGGACACGAGGTTGAGCGCGATAAAGACCGACCCGATAACAATGGTGCCACCGAGAACGGCATTCATATCAGCGTTTTGTAGCGAATTGGTGATGTAGAGACCAAGGCCCGGCCAGGAGAAGATGGTTTCGGTCAGAACCGAACCTTCCAGAAGCCCGGCATAGGAAAGCGCAATCACGGTCACCAGCGGCACGGCGGCATTGCGCAAAGCGTGGCCCCAGATGATGCGGGTTTCCGAAATGCCCTTGGCGCGCGCCGCGACGATATATTCCTGATCAAGCTCGTTGAGCATGAAGGAACGCGTCATGCGGCTGATATAGGCAAGCGAGAAATAGCCAAGCAGTGCCGATGGCAGGATAAGGTGGGAGACAATATCCTTGAGGGCTGGCCAGTCGCGCTGAAGGATCGCGTCGATCAGGTAGAAGCCGGTGATCGGCGTGAACGTGTATTCGAATGTAATGTCGATGCGTCCGGGACCGGAGGTCCAGCCGAGACGGGCATAGAAGATCAGCAGCGCAAGCATGCCGAGCCAGAAGATCGGCACGGAGTAACCGACAAGGCCGATAACGCGCACGATCTGGTCAATGATGCTGCCGCGTTTGACGGCTGCGAGCACGCCGAGCGGAATGCCGAACACGGCGCCGATGATCGTGCCGAGTGTGGCCAGTTCCATCGTGGCCGGGAATACGCGGCGAATGTCGGTCATGACCGGATTGGTCGTGAGCACCGAAGTGCCGAAATCGCCTTGCAGCACGCCTTTCACGTAAAGAAAGAACTGCTGGTAATAGGGCAAATTGAAGCCCATTTCCTCGCGCACGCGGGCGACGACATGCGCAGGCGCGCGGTCGCCGACGATGGCCAGCACAGGGTCAATCGGCACGACGCGACCGATGAAGAATGTTACGGCCAAAAGGCCCAGATAGGTCGTGACGACGATGACCAGAAAACTGGCTATCGACGCGGCAAGGGCCGATGAACGCCGCGGCGCTCGCCTAACCTTTTTGGTGGTTTCAGTGTTACTCAATGTTTTGACCGCTTCCGATGATGAGTGCGTTCAGAACAGGGTCCGGTCTGACGCTCGATCATCTTTGCTTGAAAAAAGCTCTGGAGCGGCTTTCCTTTTTGATTCAGAAAACCGCTCCATCTCCTTGTTTTAAAGCCGGTTAGGCACATTCATGCGCCGAGGCTTGGCCGACTATTCCTTGGTGATGTTTACCAGCGGATTGGAGTCGAAGGTCGGGCCGAGCTTGTAACCCTTCACATTGCCCGCGATACCGGCTGTTTCGATCTGCTGGAACAGCATCACGAACGGGCTCTGGTCGAGCGCTTCCTGCTGAAGCTTCTTGTAGATCTCGGCGCGCTTTTCGTTGTCGCGTTCCAGAAGAGCAGACTGCGTCTGCTTGGTCAGCTCAGGAATGTCCCAGGCGTTGCGCCACGCAAGCGTCTTGTTGGCGGCGTCGTCCTTATTATCCGGATTGCTCGTGAAAGCTTCGGCATTGGAATTCGGATCCCAATAGTCCATGCCCCACTGGCCGATATACATGTCGTGGTTACGCGCACGATATTTGGTCAGGGTCTGCTTGCCATCGCCCGGGATGATTTCGATCTTCACGCCAGCCTGAGCAGCGCTCTGCTGGAAGGATTCGGCAATGCCGGTCACCGGCTGCGTGTTGCGCACGTCGAAGGTCACGGAAAGACCGTCCTTCAGACCTGCCTTGGCGAGAAGTTCCTTCGCCTTTGCAACGTCGTATTTGTAGGGTGCAGCATCGAGCGCGCCCAGAACGCCCTTAGCCTGATAGGTCTGGCGGATTTCGCCAATGCCTTTGATGAGGGTCGAACCGATTGCATCATAATCGACCAGATATTTGAACGCTTCGCGAACTTCCGGCTTGGCTAGGTTCTCGTTCTTCTGGTTGAGGCTGATATAGTAGACCGTACCCTTCGCGGCGCTGGTCGTCGTCAGCTTGTCGTTTTTCTGAACGGCTTCGTAGTCGCCGGGTTCCAGATTACGCGCCACATCGACGTCACCCGATTCAAGCATCAGGCGCTGTGTCGCGCTTTCCTTGACGTGACGATAGAAAACGCGCTTCAGCTTGGCCTTTTCGCCGTAATAATTGTCGTTGCGTTCCAGAATGACGACTTCATTGGCGCGCCATTCACGGATGGCGAACGGACCGGAGCCTGCCGACTTGGTCTTCAGCCATGCATTGGCATAGTCGGTGTCGTATTTGTAGTCGTCGGTCGGTGTGACCTTTGCGGCATGCTCTTCGAGAAGCTTCTTGTCGACGACTGCGGCGACGGTCGCGGTCAGGCAGTTCAGCACGAAGCTTGGTGCGTATGGCTTGTCCACGGTGAAGACGAAAGTCGTGTCGTCTACGGCTTTCGCCTTTTCGTTGACATTATCCTTGGTCAGGCCGAACTGGGTCAGGATGAAGGCCGGGCTCTTGTCCAGACGCACGGCGCGTTCGAAGGAATAAGCCACGTCAGCAGAGGTAATCGGGTTGCCGGAAGCGAACTTGATGTCCTTTTTCAGCTTGAACGTGTAGGTCAGGCCGTCGTCGGAAACGGTCCAGCTTTCCGCCACGCCCGGCACGACTTTCGACGTGTCGTTGATGTCGAGGCGAACGAGCATGTCATAGGCATTACCGATGAATTCAGCCGGGCTGAGTTCGAAGGATTCTGCCGGGTCGAGCGTGATGGTGTCATCAATCGCCCATGCCTGGACGAGCGTGTCGGCTGGCGTGGCCGACAGGGCCGGATTGGCAGCCATAACGGCAGCAAGTGCTGCACCAGCGGCGAGGATGCGAAAACGTCCGAAATGCATCATGATTGAGTTCCCTTTCTGTATTTTTGTTGGGATTTTGTTGAATTGTATTTGTATCTCAGGCTTCGTGCCATGCCTGTTTCAGAACCCTGATCCAGTTGTCCCGGCAAAGCTTCGCCAGTTCCTCATCGTTATATCCGGCCTCTCGCAAGGCCGTGACGAGGTTCTGCGTTCCGGCGGCATCGGAGATTTCGGCTGGGATGGTCGCGCCGTCATAATCGGAACCGAGCGCCACGCAGTCGATCCCCATGCGGTCAACCATGTAATCGATGTGGCGAACCATATCGGACATCGGCGTGTTGGCATCTTCCTTGCCATCGGCGCGCAGCATGGTGGTGGCGTAGTTGAGACCCGCAAGCCCCTTGCTTTCGCGGATGGCATCCAGCTGCTTGTCCGTCAGATTCCGGGCCACGGGCGTCAGGGCATGGGCATTGGAGTGGCTGGCGATCAGCGGCTGGTCGCTGAGTTCAGCCACATCCCAGAAGCCTTGCTCGGTGATATGGGCGAGATCGATCAGAATACCCTTGCGGTTGCACGCCTTGACGAGACGCTTGCCCGCTTCCGTGAGACCGGGACCGGTATCCGGGTTCATCGGGTAAGAGAAGGGCACGCCGTGACCGAAAATATTGTTGCGGCTCCACACAGGGCCAAGCGAACGCAGGCCAAGCGCGTAGAAGACATCGAGCGCGGCAAGATCGGCGTCAATCGCCTCGCAGCCTTCCATGTGCAGAACGGCGGCAAAGGTGTCGCTGTTCAGCGTTTCATCGAGCTCGCGGCCATTGCGGCACAGTTTCCACGCGCCAGCTTCTTCAAGGCGGAGTGCGATGGATGCGATTTCGATGGCGATGTCGAGGGAAGGAGGGCGCTTGAGCGGCGGAGAAAGCGGCGTGTCGTAATGGCCATTGGCGTCGGGTTTGCCAAGTTCGATATGATGGCCGGACGGCACATAGATGGCGCAAATGCCGCCAGCGAGACCGCCTTTGCGGGAGCGCGGCGCATCAATGTGGCCGGTTTGCGTTCCGTCGATGAATTCCCGGATGGGATCGTCGCCGTTTCTGGAGTTTTCCCAGAGCCTCAGAAGGACATCGTTATGCCCATCGAAAACACGCTGCATGCTATCTTCCTGGCTGAGTGATAAAGCGTTGTTTTAGCACTCGATTAAATAAAATCACGCAACGGGAAGAATTTGTATCGGCATATTTGCATAAAATTTAAACACAATAGCCACGCGCCTAATCCCCAATCGCACATCCCTATAAGATAGGAGCCGGTGCCGGAGTCAAGAGATACGAAAGCGGACGAACTCTTTTGAAAGCAAAGAAATCGGTGCAAAAAGAAAGGGCTACGGTTGACCCGCAGCCCTTGTGCAAAAATGGAATTGCCTTATGCAGAAACGGTATAGGGCTTATATCGCTTTAGAAGCGATAGTTCAGACCGGCCTTGATGGCGTGGTTCTTGAGGTTGTTGCGCTGCGAAACGCCGTTGACCTCAGACTTCACGTCGCCGAAACGCTGGAAGTCGTATTCAGCCTTCACCGAAAGCGGGCCGGTCAGGGCCTGTTCGACGCCAGCACCAACCAGCGCGCCGCCTTCCCAGCCTGGACCTGACGTGGTGTTGTCCTTCGCCTTGAAGCGCGTTGCGCCATAGCCGAGAGTGCCATAAACCAGCGTCTTGTCGAAGGCGTAACCGGCTTTGACCTTGGCATTGGTGTTCCAAGACTGCTGGAGGCTGCCGCCATTACCGATGCGGTGTTCGGCTTCCGCGAAATTGGCTTCGACTTCACCGCCAACGACGAAATTGCCGCTCTGGATGTTCTTACCGGCGACAACGCCACCGAGCACACCAGCGCGATTCTGTAAACGGGCCGGGGATCTTCGAGGACGATGCACCGACCTGTGCGCCGACATAATTGCCGGACCAGTCGTGCGGGCCTTCGGCAACCGGCTCGTTGTAGGAATAATCGTTCGAACCCATCATATCGGCAGCGAATGCCGGGGCTGCGATGGCCATGATGCTGGCGCTGAGCGCCACTGCGGTAAAGGTACGCTTCAACATTTTATACTCCGTTTTCCCATCCGGAACGCTGATGGAAAATATGCAAGATCTGTTTGGCAAAGACGGGCCTTCCCGTCTTCGGTTCGGTTGCCTTCTGTTGGGTGATTGTGACTAAATTTAAGAAAATTCGAGCGAATTCCACCCGTCGCACAGCCATTCTTCGCACTATGCTTAACAAGTGGTAACGATCTCCAACAGGCCAGCCCTGACGGCTTCACATCAGGTTCTGCTTTCTGAAGCTGATGCATTTTTCCTTGCCGACAATGATGTGGTCGTGCACCGCGATTTTCAAAGGTTTGGCAGCCGCAATCAACGCATGTGTCATCTCGATGTCGGGTCGCGACGGCGATGGATCGCCTGAAGGGTGATTGTGGACGAGAATGATCGCCGTTGCCGCAAGCTCCAGCGCCCGGTGAACCACTTCCCGTATATAGACCGGCGTATGGTCGACCGTGCCTCGCTGCTGTACCTCATCGGCAATGAGCCGATTCTTCTTGTCCAGAAACAGAATGCGGAATTGTTCGCGTGTCTCATGCGCCATGGCGGCAGCGCAGTAGTCGATCACCTTTTCCCAGACTGTGAAAACCTCGCGCTTCATAACCTTGCTGCGCGCACTGCGTTTGTAAACGGCTTCTATGATCTTGAGGTCGCGCGCCACGGAGGGGCCCGCGCCCGGTACTTCGGCGATGAGCGTTTCGGAAGCGCCGAGCACTTCCGCAAGCGTGCCGAAGCGGGTCAGCAAGGCCTTTGCGATGGGTTTGGTATCCGCACGCGGGATAACGCGAAAGAGCAGGAGTTCAAGCAGTTCATAATCGGCAAGCGCATCGGGCGCGGTCTGAAAGCGTTGCTTCAGGCGATCCCGGTGGCCGACGTGATGCGGCTGCTTCGCCACTTTCGGCGTCAGCTGGAGCGTGTCGCTGAAACCGGGAATGTTGTAGCTCCCCGGTCTATCCGTCTTCCTTGTCATTCTGTTTAAACCCCCGCAAAAACAGATGAGACTATAGTTTCAGTTTTATCGCATTGATGCCGGGCCAAACATATTGGCCGGTGACAATGTGAATATTTCGCAGCCGTCCTTGGTAACGCCAACCGTATGTTCATACTGGGCGGTCAGCGAGCGGTCACGCGTCACGGCAGTCCAGCCGTCCGCCAGCACTTTTACATGCGGCTTGCCGAGATTGATCATCGGCTCAATGGTGAAGATCATGCCTTCCTTGATTTCCACGCCTTCGTTCGGCGTGCCGTAATGAAGGATATTCGGCGCGTCGTGGAAAAGCTGACCAACGCCATGGCCGCAGAAATCACGCACCACGGAGCAGCGCTCGCCTTCGGCATAGGTCTGGATTGCAGCGCCGATAGCGCCGGTCTTCACGCCCGGCTTGACGACCGCAATGCCGCGCAACAGGCTTTCATAGGTGACTTCCAACAGACGTTCGGCAGCGCGCTTGATCTCGCCCACCGCATACATACGGCTGGAATCGCCATGCCAGCCGTCGAGCAGATAGGTCACGTCGATATTGACGATATCGCCTTCGCGCAGTGGCTTGTCGTTCGGGATGCCATGGCAGACAACGTGGTTGATCGACGTGCAGGTCGATTTGGTATAGCCACGATAGTTGAGCGTCGCCGGGAAGGCGCCTTGATCCATGCCGAATTCGAAAACGAAGCGGTCGATTTCATTGGTGGTCACGCCGGGCTTCACGATGTCGTTCAGCGCATCGAGGCAGCGTGCGGTCAGGTTGCACACCTTGCGCATCGCCTCGAAGGCGTCCGGGCCATAAAGCCTGATCTGGCCGGTATATTTCATGGGGGCGCTTGTCGCTTCGATATAAGTTACCATTACTAGATCCGTCTTTGTCTATTCAATTGGCACCAGCTCGGTGGCGACAATGCTTTTGTCCGTTATGTGGCATCGAACGGCCCATGCCTCAACCCCGGATGCGACGGCGCGCTCAAAAGCGCGTGCATATACAGGGTCGAGATCGCCGGAAATGCTGAATTTGCTGCAATCGCTTCGCTGGATAATAAACAACATCACACCACGATGACCAGCGGCAACACTGTCGGCCAGCTCATTGAGATGTTTTGTCCCGCGCGCGGTCACCGTATCGGGAAATTCCGCAAGGCCAGCCGTGCGGGTGAAGTGCACGTTTTTGACTTCCACGTAGGCGCGGGGCAGGGCACCTTCGTCGAGCAGAATGTCGATGCGGGAATTCTGTCCGTATTTCTGCTCACGCTTGAGGCTGGCATAGCCGCCGAGGCTCGGAATGAGACCGGCGAGTATCGCCTCTTCGGCGATTCTGTTCGGCAACCCGGTGTTGACGCCGACCAAAGTGCCGTCAGCTTCGATGATCTGCAGCGTGTGGGCATATTTGCGGTGGGGCGCATCGGAAACGCTGAGCCAGGCGCGAGAGCCGGGCGTCGTCAGGCCGAGCATGGAGCCGGTATTGGGCACTGCCGCCGTAATGAAGCGGCCATCGTCGAGCGTTACGTCTGCGAGAAATCTTTTATAGCGGCGTTCGAGCCTGCCGGAGACAAGGGGTGTTGGGAATAACATAAAGCTTTCTGAACAGTTTGGACGGAATGGCGAAATGTTTGTCCGCCTAACGCCGCAAAAAGTCAAAAGCACAATCGTTGCTTGTTATCGCTCGTTTCAGAAAAGAGCCTTGATAACATCTGCCCAGCTCAGATCCGCACCAAGCGCCATTGCTGCGGCGACAAAGCCTGCACCGAGAAAGGTGAGGGTGGTTCTGGTTTCGCTGGTCATCATATCTTTCCCCATCAAATCGGTCGCTTGAAGTTGTGAGGAATGTCGCGGGTGAATGAGCCCGGAATGTGATGCGATAATGGCTATTCCGGGCATTTTGCAGGCAATTTGCGGATAAGGTAAATGGCGGCTCTTAGGCCTGCGTCTGCTGCCAGTTGAACACCAGTTCCTCGCGGAAGGCAAAGCGGACGATGTGATTGACCACGACGTCCTGAAGCCGGTCGAGATTTTCGGCTGAGGTCTTCACGGTGGTGGTCAGTTTTTCCGCATCGGCGTCGAGAATCACCAGCCGGTCGTCGCCGAGATCGATCTGGCCGTGTTCGGGTGTGAATTCGACGGCAAACTTATGCGCCCAGTGTTTGCAGAGCTGCTGCAGATAACGGCTGGCATGGGCGGTGGGAACGATGGCTGTAGCTTGCGACATACGCAGTAATTTCCCTTTGAATTGCGAAATGGGTGCAGCTGCGCGTAGCAACATACTGGGAGAACGACCAGTATTAATTCCATCAATTTTTCGGGAAAAGAAAACCCAGCAAGTGGTACGCCCAAGGGGAATCGAACCCCTGTCTGCGCCGTGAAAGGGCGCTGTCCTAACCGCTAGACGATGGGCGCCTGCTGGTGTGGGGCGCTTATAGTCAGGATAATTCAGACATGCAAGCCCCTTTTTTCAGCATCTGTGAAATAAATTCAGATGGTGCAAAACGGCGCGCGAAGGACCGCTCTCGGAGCGCTAAAGCTTTGATATGTCGGGAAAAAGAAAAACCAGCAAGTGGTACGCCCAAGGGGAATCGAACCCCTGTCTGCGCCGTGAAAGGGCGCTGTCCTAACCGCTAGACGATGGGCGCCTGTTGCTGGTGTGAGTGGGCTTATATTCAGGTCGATGCTGACTCGCAACCCCCTAAAATCAGTTTTCTGAAAAAAGTCGCATAAGCACCTATTCCGTAGGACGCAGCCTGTGGATTTCCAGGCTATGGCTTTGAAATCGATGACAAAAAGAAAGGCTGGCTCCAATGGGGCCAGCCTGTTCATTCAAGAGAATTGGGGCGCAGAGGTTCAGATCAGCCCTTGCATTTCCAGTTCCAGTCGCGTTCCGGCCCGATATCCACATGGACGGATGACGTATGGCAATAGGTGCCGACGCCGCCGCGTCCCGGCATTGATCGCGCAAAGCGGGCCATTTCCCACTTGGAAACACCATCGATCTGAATATCGGCTGCGGCACAGATCATATGGAGCGATTTGCGTGCGCCGTTGACCTTGCGGTTATAGGACGGGCTGCGATAGCCAGACGTCACCATGACCGGGCGGCGGAAGTGCCGTTCCATGGTCTTCAGCATGGCGACGAGCTGTGGCTTGAGGCAGGCAACATCCACGGTCTGGCGCTGCACCTTCAGGCCGTTCGGCGCGAGCCGGGCGAGGCCGGGCGCCGAAGCAAGCGTGACATTGGGAGAATCATCATATTCGTTCGCATCAATGTCGGTGTCGTCATAGAGACTATTGCGATGCTTGATCTCGATGCCGCCATTCGCGCGCACACCTGGCAATGTATAATTATACTCATGCTTCACGGCAGGCGAGACAGGCTTTGCCATCGCCAGCTTCTTGTTCTCGGTACGGTCGGAACGTGAATTGGCCGATTCGTCGGAGAAAAGCCGCGAGATGCTGCCCTGCGATGCGGTCGGGCGCTGAGGTGTCGCATAGGCATTGGCATTCTTCGGTGTGCCGAAAAGCGAAGCGACCTGAACCGGCTTTTCCGGCTGGGCCGGTTTGGCGGCTTCCGGCTCGTTCGCCTTCGCGACTTCAACGGCAGGCGCTTCGGCCTCGGTTGCAGGCTTTGCTTCAGCGGTCTCAGCCTTGGGCTTCTCGGCGCTGGCCGTTGCGGCTGGCTGTTCGGTCGCTTCGGCTGGCTTCGATCTGCTGGAACCACTTCCGCCAAACAAGCCGAACAGCGAATTGCTCTTCTTTTCCGGTGCCGCCGCTGCCACTTGGGTTGGCTGCGCTTCGGTTGCCGCGTTTTCCGCAGTTGCGGTCGCGGCTGCATTTTTCGCATTCTCTTTGGCCGGGGAGGCGGCAGATGTAGCGCTAGGATTGGCCGCCGTTGCAGCGGCTGCGACCTGTTTGGCCTCGCCGGGCTTTTCTTCCGTCTTTGTCTCTGCGGTCTTTGCTTCTGCGCCAGCTTCGGCGGCGACAGTCTGGTCGGCAGCACTTTGCAGCGTCTCGGTCAGCATCGAGCCATTGGCCGTCATCTGCAGTGGCTTGCCGTCAGGACCGGTCCCCGTCGATGTACAGGACGACACCAGAAGCGCGAGCAAAGCCACGCTGCCTGAAAGTAGTCGGCCGGTTGTCCGGTGCGCAGAAGGTACAAATTTCAATAGTCCGCTCCAGCTCGATTTCCCTGACCAGTTTGGCGAACCGGACGTGTCCGAACCCACCTGGTTTCGGGAGATCGGCTCTCCCGTGTGGGTGGAACCAATCACAAAAGTGATTTCTCCCACAGTCCCCTGTCAAAGCCCAATAGAAGCTTAGGGAAACAAACTCCATTATATCAATGCGTTAAAGTGGCTTTCCCAGTTTCTCAGTGAGCCAATTTTAGCAGTGTGCAAATCACCTGATCTGCAATTGTTGCCAATTTTTAAGTTTTTTATGCCGTGAAGGCAACTATCGAAGTGCATTTTATACGACAGGCACTATGCATTATTCCGTGGGGTTAAGGATTAACCCGTTAGTAACGAAATATTACTTTGTGTAATCTTTTGAGGATCAGAGCGCTGCTCCTATCGAAATAAGCGGCTTCGGCAGGCCAAATGTCGGAATTGGGCCAATCGCTTGTTGACATAATGCATCGACTTGGTGCTATCCCTTCGGAAGTATATTCTGTCGCGACTTGTGCGGCAGCCTCAACGGCAGAACCGGGATCAGACATATGACCAAGAGCACGCGGCAGATCGCCCATCTCATGCTGGCATTAACCGCCGCAGCGATGCTCACTGCCTGTGCCGGTGGGAAGGAATTTCAGGGCGTTCCGCAGGAAGGCGCATTGCGCACCGGCGTCTATCCGACATTCGGTCGTATGCCGAAGGCTGCAACCGAGCAGATCACACCGGAAGAAAAGCAGCAGATGACTGCAAAACTCGATTCCGATCGCACGCGTCTTGCGGCATCGAGAACGTCTGGCGGCGGTTTTACCCCCGCACAGGCTGAGGCCATGCGCAAGCAAGCGCAGGCTGAATCGGAAGCTACCCTGAAGCAGATCGAATCCGGGGAAGAATAAGCCCTTCATCGGCACGGAAGGCCACGTTCGAAACGGCGCGGCAAGAAGTCTCGACCCGATCTCGATAACAGGTGTATAGCTCCACCCACGGCGCAATAATGCGTCCTATCGTTAACTCTCCTTTTGGAACAGGATCATGTCGGAAGAATTCCATAAAGTCCGTCGCTTGCCCCCTTATGTCTTTGAACAGGTCAATCGCCTGAAGGCATCGGCGCGAGCGGGCGGGGCCGACATCATCGATCTTGGGATGGGAAATCCCGATCTGCCGACGCCGCAGAATATCGTCGACAAGCTGTGCGAGGCTGTTCAGGACCCGCGCGCGCATCGTTATTCCTCGTCGAAGGGCATTCCGGGGCTGCGCCGTGCGCAGGCGCAATATTATGCCCGCCGTTTCGGCGTGAAGCTCAACCCGGACACGCAGGTTGTCGCCACGCTTGGCTCCAAGGAAGGCTTCGCCAACATGGCGCAGGCCATCACGGCGCCGGGCGATGTGGTGCTTTGCCCGGACCCGACCTATCCGATCCATTCCTTCGGCTTCATCATGTCGGGCGGCGTGATCCGTTCAATTCAGGCCAAGCCGGATGACAACTTCATCCCGGCACTGGAGCGGGGCGTGAAGCACTCGATTCCAAAGCCGATTGCGCTGATCCTCAATTTCCCGTCCAATCCGACGGCTTATGTGGCAACGCTCGACTTCTATAAGGATGTCGTGGCCTTTGCGCGCAAGCATGACATCGTCATCCTGTCGGATCTGGCCTATTCGGAAATCTATTTTGACGGCAATCCGCCCCCGTCCGTACTCGAAGTGCCGGGCGCCATGGATGTTGCGGTCGAGTTCACCTCCATGTCGAAGACATTCTCGATGCCGGGCTGGCGCATGGGCTTTGCGGTCGGCAATGAACGCCTGATTGCTGCTCTGACGCGTGTGAAATCCTACCTCGATTACGGCGCATTCACGCCGATCCAGGTGGCGGCAACCGCTGCGCTTAACGGCGACGGTTCCGACATTGCCTATGTTCGCGATGTGTATAAGCAGCGCCGCGATGTGCTGGTTGAAAGCTTCAGCCGTGCAGGCTGGGATGTTCCGCCACCAGCAGCGACGATGTTCGCCTGGGTGCCGATCCCGGAACGCTTCCGCGCTCTTGGCTCGCTCGAATTCTCCAAGCTACTGGTGGAAATGGCCGATGTGGCCGTTGCTCCGGGCATTGGCTTTGGCGAGCACGGCGATGATTATGTGCGTATCGCTCTGGTCGAAAACGAACATCGCATTCGTCAGGCAGCGCGCAACATCAAGCGTTTCCTCGCCACCAAGGACGAAAACCTGCACAATGTGATCCCGCTGGAAGGCCGCCGCTAAGCGCCATTCCGGGTTCTTCCTTTCTGGCCGTGACAAGCGCGCGGCCAGAACTCCCACCTACCAAAAATCCACTACATCCACACAATCAGAGTCAGAAGGTCGATATAATGAGTGATGCATTGCGGATCGGCGTTGCGGGGCTTGGCACCGTTGGCGCTTCAGTGTTGCGTATCCTGCGTGACAAGTCCGAAATGCTCACCCGCCAATGCGGTAAGCCGGTGACTATTACCGCCGTCAGCGCCCGAGATCGCTCGCGTGACCGTGGCGTTGACCTGAACGGTATCGACTGGTTCGACGATCCAGTTGAACTGGCCAAGTCTGCCGATATCGACGTTTATGTCGAGCTTATCGGTGGTGATGATGGCCCGGCCAAGGCTTCTGTTGAAGCCGCTTTGCGCGCTGGTCGTCATGTCGTGACCGCCAACAAGGCGCTTCTGGCACGCCATGGCGTCGCTCTGGCGAAAATCGCCGAAGACAAGGGCGTTCTTCTCAACTTCGAAGCGGCGGTCGCCGGTGGCATTCCGGTCATCAAGGCGATGCGTGAGTCGCTGACCGGTAATACGGTTTCGCGCGTCTATGGCATCATGAACGGCACTTGCAACTACATCCTGACCCGGATGTGGGAAGAGGGCATTTCGTTCGAGGCCTGCCTGAAAGACGCGCAGCGTTTGGGCTATGCCGAAGCCGACCCGACTTTCGATATCGAAGGCAACGACACGGCGCACAAGCTTGCGCTGTTGACCAGCCTTGCCTTTGGTACGCAGATTGCTGCCGACGATATTTATCTTGAAGGCATCAGCAATATTTCGCTCGCCGATATTCGCGCCGCCGATGAACTGGGTTACCGCATCAAGCTTCTGGGGGTGGCGCAGAAGACCGATACCGGCATTGAGCAGCGCGTGCATCCGACCATGGTTCCAACCTCGTCGGTGATTGCGCAGGTGCATGGCGTGACCAATGCGGTTGCCATCGAGACCGATCTTCTGGGCGAACTTCTTCTGTCTGGTCCGGGTGCGGGCGGCAATGCGACGGCGTCCGCAGTCATCGGCGATATCGCGGATATCGCCAAGAGCCGTCCGGGCTTCCAGCATGGTCCTGTTTTCGGCACGCCTGCCAAGGCCTTGCAGCCTTATAAGCGCGCCAAGATGCGCAAGCATGCGGGCGGTTATTTTATTCGTCTGACGGTTCTTGACCGCATCGGCGCCTTTGCCGGTATCGCCAAGCGCATGGCCGAAAACGACATTTCGCTTGAGTCGATCGTGCAGCGTCCGCCGATGGGCGACATGCAGCAGGAAGGCATCAAGACTGTCATCCTCGTCACGCATGAGACGACGGAAGCAGCCGTCAAGAAAGCGCTGGAAGCGATCCTCAAGGACGACCATCTGGTGGATAAGCCGCAGATGATACGTATCGAGCGCGCAGGCTAAATCGAGTGTCGCGCTGTGCGATCTGCCATGATTATTCGTGGCCGATTGCACCATGATGTTGCGCAGGCCAGTTCACGCCCGGCCATGACATGCAACGAAGCGTGTAGTCCTTAAATCGATTAAGCAATTGAGCGCACATAGTTTTTAGCTTTCGGGCTCTTGCAGGGCACCGGGGACTTTGACAAAAGGTTCGCATACTGTCGCTATAAACGCGGCACGGCGCCCCTTGTGGCGCATCAACGCAATTCGAATTCAGGACTTGTTCAAATGGCCAACACCGCAGAGCAGCACCCCCACGGACTGGATCGCATTCTCACACTGGAACTGGTCCGTGTAGCCGAACGCGCAGCAGTGGCAGCAGCGCGGCTGCGGGGGCGTGGTGACGAGATGGCTGCCGATCAGGCTGCTGTTGACGCCATGCGTCAGGAACTGAACCGTCTGCCGATTTCCGGCACTGTGGTGATCGGCGAAGGCGAGCGCGACGAAGCGCCAATGCTCTATATCGGTGAAGAAGTCGGCACCAAGCAGGGGCCGGATGTCGATATCGCGCTCGATCCGCTGGAAGGCACGACGATCTGCGCGAAGAACCTGCCGAACTCGCTGGCGGTCATCGCCATCGCCGAGAAGGGCAATCTGCTTTATGCGCCCGACGTCTACATGGAAAAGATCGCCGTTGGCCCGGGCTATCCGAAGGGCGTTGTCGATCTCGACGCCAGCGCAACGGAAAACATCAACTCCATCGCCAAGGCGAAGGGTGTAAAGCCGCATGAAATCACGGCTTGCATCATGGACCGCCCGCGCCACGCACGCCTGATCGAAGAAGTGCGCGCGACAGGCGCTGCAATCCGCCTGATTGGCGACGGCGACGTTGCAGGCGTGATGCACACGACCAATCCGGATGAAACCGGCATCGACATTTATATCGGCATCGGCGGCGCACCGGAAGGCGTGCTGGCTGCGGCAGCTCTGCGCTGCATCGGCGGCCAGATGCAGGGCCGTCTCCAGTTGAACACGGACGAGAAAGTCGCCCGTGCGCTGAAGATGGGCATCTCGGATCCCAAAAAGGTCTACACGATGGAAGAAATGGCCAAAGGCGACGTGCTCTTCGCCGCCACCGGCGTGACGGACGGCAACATGCTTTCTGGCGTGAAATTCGCCCGTGATTACATCCAAACGCATAC
Organism: Ochrobactrum sp. SSR; assembly: GCF_030067775.1. Lineage (NCBI taxonomy): Bacteria > Pseudomonadati > Pseudomonadota > Alphaproteobacteria > Hyphomicrobiales > Brucellaceae > Ochrobactrum > Ochrobactrum sp. SSR. The sequence goes on from NZ_CP125969.1 coordinate 414,433, forward strand.
TATCGTGATGCGCTCGAGCTCGCAGACCGTGCGCGAAATCAAGGCTCGCCATCAGGATCTGTCGAAGTTCTAGAGCATTTCCAGCAAAAGTGCGAAGCGGTTTTGCGTCGGATAATGCGATAAAATAAAGAACCCAATCGCGTCGAACATCACGACGAACCGGCAAATCCCGAAAAGCCCCGCGCTTTTCGGGATTTCTGTTTATGGAGCCTTGCGCAGATGCTTTGGCCAAAGATTTGTCATTTTGATCGCGACTGTGTTCAATCACCTTTGATGAAAAAATGGAGTGGGCATGACCGAAACGCCGAACAAGCTACGGATCGCGGTACTCTTTGGCGGGCGTTCCGCCGAGCATGAGGTGTCGGTTCTTTCCGCAACAAATGTCATGACTGCGTTGGATCCCGCGAAATATGAAGCCATTCCGATCTATGTCACCCATGAGGGGCAATGGCTTTTGGCGAGTTTTGCAGGCGGCAAGCTGGAACGGCCCGAACACGGTACTGAAGTGTCATTGCTGCCGGGCGGCAAGGGACGCGCTGTTGCGCTGCCCGAAAACGGTTTGCCTTATGAACTGGCGCGGATCGATATCGTCTTCCCGGTCTTGCACGGGCTTCACGGCGAGGATGGCAGCGTGCAGGGGCTGACCGAAGTGGCGCGTGTGCCGATGGCGGGTTGCGGTATCTGTGGTTCAGCCAATGCGCTCGACAAGGATATTGCCAAGCGCCTGCTGTCCGAAGCGGGCATCCCGGTGGCGCGCGCCATGACGATTACGCGCGACACGGTTCCATCCTTCGATGTGCTGATCGAAGCACTCGGCCTGCCGATCTTCATCAAGCCCGCGCGCCAGGGGTCATCTGTCGGTGTCAGTAAGGTTCAGACAGAAGCCGATTATCAAAAGGCGCTGGCGGAAGGTTTCAGGCACGACGCCAAGCTTCTGGCGGAAGAGTTCATACAAGGCCGCGAAATCGAATGCGCAGTGCTGGAGGACGAGAATCACGGCCTGTTCGTGTCGCGAACGGGCGAGATAGTCCCGGCAGAAAGCCACGGTTTTTATAGCTATGATGCCAAATATATTGATGAAGACGGTGCGGCGCTGAAAGTCCCGGCAGAGTTGCCGGCGGATATCGAGACCGAACTTCAGGCGGTCGCGGCGCGGGCGTTTCGAGCGCTCGGTTGTGACAGCATGGCGCGTGTCGATTTCTTCGTGACGCCGGACATGCGGTATTTGATCAATGAGCTGAATACCATACCGGGCTTCACCAATATCAGCATGTATTCGAAAGTCATGGCGGTGAGTGGCGTCAGCTATCCCGAGGTCATTGACCGGCTCGTGGCGCACGGACTGGCCCGGGCAGCGCGCGACAATTAAGGTTGGGCACGGCTGATAAATTGCGGGCGGCATTGCAAAGATGCCGCCTTTTGTGTCTTTAAGAGTTTATGACGACAGAGCGCCTTTTCCTTGGAATAAAACAATCTGCAACCGGCCAGAAATGGGTGGATCGACTGGGCTTGCGCGAGATCCAACACCGCGCTTGCCATTGCCCAGCATCACGGCATTTCCGATCTGGTGGCGCGGGTTCTGGCGGGGCGGGGCGTAACGGTGGAAGGCGCGCCGGAATTCGTTGATCCCACACTGCGCAATCTCATGCCCGACCCGGCCACGTTGACCGATATGGAGAGCGCGGCAGGCCGCATTGCCGATGCCATCGAGCGCCGCGAGACCGTTGCGATCTTCGGCGACTATGACGTGGATGGTGCCTGTTCATCGGCGCTGATGGCGCGTTTTCTGAAGCATTACGGCATCCAGCATTCGATCTATATTCCTGACCGGATTTTCGAGGGTTACGGCCCAAATCCCGATGCCATGCGCGAGTTGGTTTCCAAAGGCGCGAGCCTGATCGTCACCGTGGACTGCGGCACGAACAGCGTGCCCTCAATCAGTGCAGCCAAACAGGCTGGGGCGGATGTGGTCGTGCTCGATCACCATCAGGTGGGCGGCGATCTGCCGGAAGATGCGGTGGCCATCGTCAACCCGAACCGCGAAGACGATATTTCGCAACAGGGCCATCTTTGCGCTGCGGGCGTTGTGTTCCTGACGCTGGTACAGGTCACCAAGATATTGCGCGAGCGCGGCAAAGGTGCTGCACCTGATCTGTTGTCGCTGCTTGATCTCGTCGCGCTGGCAACGATCTGCGATGTGGTGCCGCTGCAAGGCGTCAATCGCGCCTTCGTCGTCAAAGGTTTGCTGGTTGCGCGAGCGCAGAGCAATGCCGGATTGGCGGCGCTTGCGCGGGTGTCCCGTATCGGCGAGCCGATCAATGTCTTCCATCTTGGCTATCTCATCGGTCCGCGCATCAATGCGGGCGGTCGCATTGGCGATGCCGGACTGGGCGCAAGGCTGTTGACGCTCGACGATCCATCGATGGCAGATCGCATCGCCATCGAACTCGACCGGCTCAATCAGGAACGTCAGGCGATGGAAGCGGAAATGCTTCTGGAAGCCGAAGCGGAAGCATCGCTTGAGATTTCCGGCGGTGCAGGCGCTTCGGTGATCGTGACGGCCAGTGAACGCTGGCACCCGGGCATCGTTGGCCTGCTGGCATCGCGATTGAAGGAAAAGGCACGGCGACCTGCCTTCGCTATCGCTTTCAATGCCAATGGCGTCGGCTCCGGTTCGGGGCGCTCGATCAGCGGTCTGGACCTTGGCAGACTGGTGCGCGGCGCGATGGAGCGCGGGCTGCTTGTCAAGGGCGGTGGCCACGCCATGGCGGCCGGCATCACCATTGAACGGGCCAAGCTTGGCGCGCTTCGTGCCTATCTGGAAGACGAATCCGCCCATATCGTTGCGCGTCTCCGTGAAAATCAGAGCCTTTCCATCGATGGCGCGCTTGCCGCTTCCGGCGCGACTGTTTCGCTTTATGAAGCCTTGCAGAAGGCCGGACCTTACGGTTCCGCCCATCCGCAGCCAACTTTGGCCCTACCGCATCATGTGCTGGCCGATGTGCGTGGTGTCGGTCGCGACCATGTGCGCGTCGTCTTACGCGGCGCCGATGGCAAGCGGGTCAATGCCATTGCGTTTCGTGTGGCGGAAGGCGATCTCGGGCGCTTTCTGTTCAACAATATCGGGCAGAGCGTTCATGTGGTCGGCAACCTGTCGCTCAACCATTGGAACGGTTCGGTCTCGCCGCAAATCCAGATTCTGGATGCGGCAAAGCCGCTTTGACCGCATTTGAAATTTCTCGATTTTTTTTGAGTTCACGCCCTTGTGAAGAACGGGGGGCAATTCCCATATGTGCAATGATTTAAACATTCAGTCATGTCTCTAAATGGGAGTAAACAATGCCGGGTTTCGGAAACCGCCTGACAAAACTGACCGCCGCGATGGTTCTGGGCCTGATCGCCTCATTCGCCGCTGTCGATTTCGCCGAGGCTCGCCGTGCAGGCGGAGGCGGTTTTGGCAGCCGTGGGGCGCGTACCTATCAGGCGCCTGCGCCGACGCGCACCGCACCGAATAATGCAGCACCAATTGAACGTTCAATGACGCCGAATACCGGCGCAACGCAGACGACCCGTCCTGCCGCCGCTGGCGCGCAGAATGCGGCTCCGGCACGTGCGGGTGGCATGTTTGGCAATTTCGGTCGCTCCATGTTGGGCGGCCTGCTCGTTGGCGGTCTGATCGGTATGATGCTCGGTAACGGCCTCGGTGGTCTCGCTGGCATGTTCGGTCTTCTGTTGCAGGTGGGCGTGATTGCGCTGATCGCAATGTTCGTCATGCGCATGTTTGCCAATCGTCGTCAGGGCGCGACCGCAACGGCAGGCGCTGGCAATGCCAACGCTCAGCCTTTTGGTTCAGCGCAGCCTTTCGGCGCAGCCAAGAGCGCCGCGCCACAGCAGGCTGGCAACTTCGGCGGTCGCACGCCTTCGGTCAATCCATTCGGCGCGGGCGCCAAGCAGGCTGAAGAGCCGGTGGCTCAGGCTGTTGAAGATGAACCGATGGATGTCGGACAGGAAGAGCTTGATCGTTTCGAGCAGATGCTTTCGGAAATCCAGAGTGCCTATGGCCGCGAGGATTACGCAGCGCTCCGCAAGCTGACCACGCCGGAAGCCATGTCCTATCTGGCGGAAGAACTGGGTGAAATTGCTTCCAGCGGTATGCGCAACGAAGTGAAGGACGTGAAGCTGCTTCAGGGCGATGTTTCGGAAGCCTGGCGTGAAGGCAATGTCGAATATGCCACCGTGGCGATCCGCTACTCCGCAATCGACCTCATGCTTGACCGCAACACGGGCGCGGTTGTCGAAGGCAACCCGAACGAGCCGGTCGAAAGCACCGAAATCTGGACCTTCACCCGCGTTGACGGCGGAGATTGGCTGCTCGCAGCCATTCAGGGAACGGAATAAGCGTTCTAATCAAAAAAAAGCCCGGTCGCGAGACCGGGCTTTTTTCGTTTAAGCATTTCTCGCGAAACTGCGAAGCGGTTTTCGCGCAGGATAATGCGTGCAAGCAGAGTGTTTTACCAGCTGCCGACATTCTCGGCGGAAGCCCATGGCTCCTGCGGTGCGAGGCGCTCGCCCTTCTGGATCAGTTCGATGGATATGCCATCCGGCGACTTGATGAAAGCCATGTGGCCGTCGCGTGGTGGGCGGTTGATGGTGATTCCGGCATCCTGCAGCTTCTGACAGGTGGCGTAGATATCGTCCACTTCATAGGCGAGGTGGCCGAAATTGCGCCCGCCCGTATAGGCTTCCTGATCCCAGTTATAGGTCAGTTCGATGGTCGGTGCGCGCTCTGACTTGGCGCGTTCAGCATCGCCCGGAGCGGCAAGAAAGATCAGCGTGTAGCGCCCTTTTTCGTTTTCGATGCGACGGGTTTCTTCAAGGCCGAATTTATTCACGTAGAAATCGAGTGATTCGTCGATGTCGCGGATTCGAACCATCGTGTGCAAATAGCGCATTTTATTCTCCTGAAGCATTTCCAGCATGTGGCGAAGCGTTTGGGGCTCGCGAAGGGATATAGCAAATAGCGGGCGCTTTTCCACTTTCCTCTTTGGGTTTTGATTTCTGGTAAGGTGCAGTCACGCGCAATGTCGGCAAAAAACATCAATTGGGGAATTGCCCTCGAGCGTCGTTGCCATATGTCCCGAAATGAAGCCGGTTTCGAGGCTTTGCGGCAGGTGCGCTAACCATGGAAACACAAAGTCTGTGATGATCTCGGGGGAGAACAAAAGTTTAGGCTTGCCGCCTCCGGTTAAGGAAGTGTTATTCTTTGGACAAGAATCAGCTTTGAATCGCAACGGAAGAATAGAGGAGGGGCGAACGCATGGCGGACAAGTCTGTGTCGAATGACCAGTTTCACAGCCAGCACGCCTCGGAAGAGCTGGGCGATATCATTGAAATATCGGGCCATATCAAATGGTTCGACGTGGCCAAGGGCTACGGTTTCATTGTGCCGGATCAGCCGGGCCTGAACGATATCCTGCTTCATGTGACGTCGCTTCGTCGCGATGGCTTCCAGACGGCGCTGGAAGGCGCACGTATCGTCTGCGAAGTTCGCAATGGCGATCGCGGCCTGCAATGTTTCCGTGTTCTCTCGATGGACACATCCACAGCGGTTCATCCGGCGCAGATGCCGCCGCAGCGCACCCATGTGACGGTTACCCCGTCGAGCGGCCTTGAGCGTGTCATCGTCAAGTGGTTCAACCGTACCAAGGGCTTCGGCTTTCTCACCCGCGGTGAGGGCACCGAGGATATTTTCATCCATATGGAAACGCTGCGCCGTTTCGGCATGATGGAACTGCGCCCGGGTCAGGTTGTGCTTATTCGCTTCGGCACGGGCGACAAGGGCCTGATGGCTGCTGAAATTCACCCAGATATCGGCACGGCTATCCCGGTTTCGCACTGATTTACATCAAATTGAGCATGTCATCCCACAGTGAAATCCTTTGGGAGCGGCTATGTGTGGAGACAATCCACATCGCCCTGTGAACTGCCCTTGACGTTCTCGGTCAAAAGGCGGTGAGGGGTGGGTCTTCGTCTCTTGTCCCCATTATACCGCGTTGATAATCTCCCCGCCCGAATTGCAGGTTTTTGGCGTGGGTTGAGTATGGCTCGATTATTTTTTGTTATCGCATTTTTATTTGGAGCTTTTGGCGCGCAGGCGCAGGAAAAGCAGCCGATGCGGCTGCCGGTGGATGCCGCGCCGCTGACCTTCATTACGGCCAAGGGCAATAAACTCCCCTTCGCACTGGAAGTGGCGGATTCTGACGATGCGCGTGTGCGCGGGCTGATGTGGCGCACCGATTTTCCCAAGGACCGCGCGATGATCTTCATCTTCGGTGAGATGCGCCGCGTCATGATGTGGATGCAGAACACCCCGCTGCCGCTCGACATGGTTTTCCTTGACGAGAAGGGCCGTGTCACGGCAATCCATGAAAATGCGGTGCCCTATTCGGAAGATATCATTTCATCCGAGGTTCCCGCAGCCTTTGTTGTCGAGCTTCTGGCCGGTACGGTAAAGCGCACGGGCATCAAGAAGGGCGACAGAGCTGTCCATCGCGTGATATGCGGCGCGTGTCGATCCTGAAATCGCGCCGAACACCGCCGACGGAACAATCATAAGGAATAAACAGTTGAGTGCCCTCGATATCGAATATTTCGACCATGACGGCTTGCGTCTTGCATATCGTCAGGATGGAGAAGGCGATCCGATCCTGCTGATCCACGGCTTTGCGTCGTCGAGCCTTGTCAATTGGGTTTCGCCCGGCTGGTTCCGGACTCTGACCGAGGCAGGCTATCGCGTTATCGCCATCGACGATCGCGGACATGGGTTTTCGGCCAAAAGCCACAACGCGGATGATTATACGCCGACCAAGATGGCAGGCGATGCAGCAGCGCTGCTCGATCATCTGGGCATCGAAAAGGCGCATGTGATGGGCTATTCGATGGGCGCGCGGATCACCGCTTTTCTGGCTATCGAGCATCCCGAGCGGGTTCACAGCGCAATCTTTGGCGGATTGGGCATCGGCATGGTCACCGGCGCTGGCGACTGGGAGCCGATCGGCGAGGCGCTTCTGGCCGAAGATCCGACGACGATCACCCATCCGCGCGGGCAGATGTTCCGCAAATTCGCCGACCAGACCAAGAGCGACCGCATCGCGCTGGCCGCCTGTGTGATCACCTCGAAGGAACTGGTTCCGGCGGAAGCCATTGCGCGCATCATGCAGCCGGTGCTGGTTGCCGTCGGCACGACCGACGACATTGCCGGTAATCCGCAGGAACTGGCGGATTTGCTGCCGAACGGTCAGGCGCTCGATATTCCGGGGCGCGACCACATGCTGGCTGTCGGCGACAAGGTCTACAAGAAGGCGGTTCTGGAGTTTCTCGCGGAAAATCCGCTCTGATCTTCCTTTGAGGCCTGTGTCAATTTCTGCGGTGTCAAGGCAAAGCATTTTCAGTTATGCTGCGCGCCGAACTCGTATTGCGGCGCGGAGCCATGCCGGAAATTCGGCTTTCGTCTGGCCTGCGCGGTGCAAAACCGGAGTATATCTATGTCTATTCGCTCAACTGCTAAAGTGAATGCCAGCCTTGGGCAAGTTGATCCAATCTGGCACTCGGTCCGCGCTGAAGCGGAGGAAGCCGCCAAGTCCGATCCCGTGCTTGGAGCCTTTCTTTACGCGACTATCCTTAATCAGCCGAGCCTTGAAGATGCGGTCATGCACCGCATCGCGGAACGCCTCGGTCATGCCGATTTGAGCGCCGATATTCTGCGCCAGACATTCGATGTGATGCTGGACGCCAATCCGGAATGGTCGCAGACTGTTCGCGTGGATATTCAGGCCGTTTACGACCGCGACCCGGCCTATAGCCGTTTCATGGACCCGATCCTCTACCTGAAAGGCTTTCATGCAATCCAGACGCACCGTCTGGCGCATTGGCTCTATCATCAGGGCCGCCGGGATTTTGCCTTTTATCTCCAGAGCCGTTCGTCTTCGATCTTCCAGACCGACATTCACCCGGCAGCGCAATTGGGCAGCGGGCTTTTCCTCGATCACGCGACCGGGCTGGTCGTCGGCGAGACCGCGGTGATCGAAGACAATGTGTCGATCCTGCATGGCGTCACGCTCGGCGGCACCGGCAAGTCGAGCGGTGATCGTCATCCCAAGATTCGCCATGGCGTTCTAATCGGCGCGGGCGCGAAGATTCTCGGCAATATCGAAGTGGGGCATTGCTCGAAGGTCGCGGCGGGTTCTGTCGTCGTCAAGCCTGTACCGAATAATGTCACGGTTGCCGGTGTTCCTGCCAAGATCATCGGTGATACGGGCTGCGCTGAACCGTCCCGCGTCATGGACCAGTTGCTGGGCGACGGCGTGCTGGGTGACGGCATTTAATCGCGCAAACGCCGAATGCACAGAATCCGGGCCGCTTGCTGGTTTTTCTCCGCGAGCGGCCTATATTTTGTCGAAAGCGGTGGTTAGGCGCTAAAACCCCGAGGGACTACTCCCCCAGGGGTTTACATCACAAAAGCCCGGGTGCAATAAACCGGCTTGAATTCAATATCAGGAGAAGCCGGTTGAAACCCGAAGAACTAAAAAAAAACTGGACGCCTATTTCAAACGGACCTTCAACAATCAGGGCCTTCAGGTGAAGGCGCGCCCGCGCAAGAACGACTCGGCCGAGCTTTATATTGACGACGAGTTTTTGGGCCTGATCTACAAGGATGAGGACGAAGGCGAACTGTCCTACAATTTCTCGATGGCTATTCTCGACGTCGATCTCTAAGGCGCGGCTTGGGAAAAATCGCGAGATTTTTCGAGAGTTGTCCATGATGATCCGTCACAGCCCGACGATCTGACGCCCTTTCCGCTTTGCGGAGAGGGCGTTTTGTTTAGTCATTCCCCAACAAGTGCCCGGTTGCGAACTGTCGCATGGCTTCATCGAGTGTTTTCCACTCGGCCAGCATATCGCGGGGAAAACGATAGAGAATCTGCAGCCCTTTTCCAAACTGGATATCGCGCTCGCAGGCGTTGAAATTTTCCGCTGATGCATCGCTCATGCAACGGGCGACGAAGGCCGGATTACCGCTTGCGATATCGGAGAGGACCAGTTCTTCTCCGGTATAACCACTGCCTTCCAGAAACCGGTGGACCATCAGTCCTCCCGGGAGAGATTCACCCTCCGGATCGATCAGCGCAGCATAGATCGGCAGATAGCGTCCGCTCATGTCGCGGGACATGGTGCGCTCTTCAATCGACATGAATAGCAATTGGCGCTTCGGCGTGAGCAGATTGAAGATTGCCCGGTCTGCTTCCGTATAGCCGGTCAGTCCGGGCCAGCGCGCGTAGAGATCGAGGCGCGTTGTCAGACCGTCCCGCCGCTGATTGGAAAAGCGGATCATATTGGCTGGCATTGACAGGACATTGTTGCCGATCAGCACTTTATAGAGATGCGTGCTGTCGGAATGGCCGCCGCGCGCGATCATTGGGCCAAGCAGGCGACCACCAATATTGATCGCAACGGAAGCCACAACAAGCACGACAACAACCAGCAAGATGCGGACGAAGAGCCGATTGCCATCTTTTGTCGTGGTAGTTTCGATTGCGCTGTCCATTGGCGGGAAGGCCATGCTGATGATATTGCAGCGATTATTGGTCTTTTATGGTTAACGGAGGGTGAAGCCGCGCTTGTCCCTCATCCAAAAAAAGCTTAGCTCTTTTCATAAAGACATTCTGATGGAGGAGCCCACATGCCGATATATGCTTATAACGGACACAAGCCGCAATTCGCAGACCGCGCCAGCAACTGGATTGCACCGGATGCGACACTGATCGGCAAGGTCGTCGTGGGCGAAAATGTGGGCTTCTGGTTCGGCGCCGTCCTGCGCGGCGATAATGAGGTGATTGCCATCGGCGACGACACCAATGTGCAGGAACTTTGCGTCATGCATACCGATATCGGCTATCCGCTGACGATTGGCGCGGGCTGCACCATCGGCCATCGGGCGATCCTGCATGGCTGCACCATCGGTGAGAACACCCTGATCGGCATGGGAGCCATTGTGCTCAATGGCGCGAAGATCGGCAAGAACTGCCTTATCGGAGCCGGGGCTCTGGTGACGGAGGGCAAGGAAATTCCGGACAACTCGCTGGTTGTCGGCTCGCCAGCGCGCGTTTTGCGTGGACTGGACGAGGTTGCGGTGGAAAAGCTGAAGCAATCCGCCAAGCATTATGTGGAGAAGGGGCATTCCTTCATGCGCGGCATGGAACCGGCCTGACGGTTTGATATTTAAAAAGGACGGGGCCAGAGGGAGACTGGCGACCCGTCCTTTGAACTTCATCGGTGTCTGATCAGTTTTTGATGCTGCCGACGAGAATGTCGCGGTCATCCTTGATCGAAACCCAACTGCCGCTGTTCGCGGTCGACTGACGCTTCAGGTAGGTGTAGTCGGTCTTGTTCCAGGCCAGAACGCGCTCATCGAGATTGTCGAGAATGAAATCGCCGCGGTCGGTGCGAAGCGTCAGGACGGCGTGGCCATCGCCATTCGGCTGGCGAACGACGGTGAACAGAAGCGTGTTGGCAGGAATGCCAAGCGCCATCAGTTCGCGCTGCTTTTCCAGCATGTAGTCGTCGCAGTCGCCGGCGGTTACCGGATATTCCCAATATTCTTCGCGACCCCAGACTTCCATGTCGGTGGCTGGCTTGATTCGCGTGTTCACGCTGTCATTGACGGCAATGATCTGCTGCCAGAGCTTCGGCGTCAGCTTGAGAGCATTGGTGTTGCGGCTGACGATCTTGCACTCAGCCGGGTAGCGCTCGCAAAATTCATAATGCCCGATTGGCTGCGAGGTGCGTTCGCCGGTGCTCATCCATGGCGATTTTGATGCCGGGTTCGCTGCTTGCGCCAGTCCGACGCCGAGCAGCAGAAGGATCGCTGCGATGATGGTTTGCTTGGTCATTCTTTTATCTCCCTGTTGGAGATCAAAATGACCGGGACAATTTGAAGGCGCGCAAATTTGAGCGCGAAAATGCGAGTCAAATTCGATTAAAACTGCGCGGAATATTGAAAGTTTTTGTAAAGAAAGCGGCCAATTCAGCCCGAAAACGCGGGTTTTCGCGATATTTTACTGTTTATACCCGCGCGGGCGGTTTGCCAATCCGTAACCTTGACGCGCGTTCATCTTTTCAGCCGTACAAAGTTTAGCTGAAAAGACTGTCGAGCGTCGTGCTGGTCTGGATTGTGGCGAACTCGATGGCGAAACCGTCTGCGAAATGGCGCACGACCCGTCCGCGGATCGGCCCAAGCAGGACGCCGCTCTTGATCGCCGGTTTGACATCGCATTCGATAGCCGCGCCCGAAAGCGACAAGTCGGCGATGCGGCAGAGCAATTGGGTGCCATCCGGGAAGGTGACATTCTGATGCGACTTGCGCGGAACGACACGCTCATGGCGGCGATCTTCCGGCAGCGAGAGTTCATGCCGATTGGCAAGCCATGTCAGCTGCGCCGAAAGCTTGTCCTTCTTGGTCGCGGTATTGGTGAGGAGAAGATGAAAGCCTTCCGCCGAAATCTGGTAGGCCGTACCTTCGATGCGCCCGACATGATCGATATAGGCAATGATACGCTCGCCATTACGCGGCGTGGCGATACCGGTCATCAAGGCAGTGCCGGGCGACATGCGCTTCAGGACACAAGGATACTCGTTGCGATTTTCGAGCATATAGCGACCGTTGAGATCAACGTTCACGGCATTGAAATTATCCTGCCGCCCGCTGTTTGCAGGTGATGCCGCCGCGAATCCCCTCATTGAAGCTGGCCCATCTCAGTCTTTCGCCAATAAGCTGTTATTTATATTATACTTAAAGCAGTTCGGCGCAAAAGAGAAACGCGATTTCAAGCTTTGCCGCCATTGATGACGCGCAGATGCGGCGCCTTGCGCATGGGTGGTGTTGCCAATCGGGTTTCCGTCCACTGACGGGTGCGATTCGATGCATTGACCGTAAAGATCGCCGCCTTTACCGCTTCGTCGGCAAGCGCCACATCCGGTGCAATCGGCTCGATGTGATTGAGATGGCCGAGCACCAGAGGGTCGGCACCCGCCCAGGTCACATTGTCCAGAACGGCGATGCTGCCCATCAGGCCCAAGCGACCGTTGCTCGCTTCTAAGGGCGCGAGCAGCATTTCAAAGCTGAGACTGCGGCCCGAAAGGCTGATTCCATCATGCAGGCTAAGTGCGGGGATCTGCATTGCGCTGACATTCTGCGCCAGTTCGCTGAGGGCAGGGCGGTCGCGCTCCGGCCACAGGGATAAAAGGCGCACACCTTTCAACTCGCGACCGAACAGGGTGCAGATTCGTGTACCGCCAAGACGAAAGACAAGTTCGCCATTTTCATCGGCTTCTACGAAAAAAGATCGGACAAATGCCGTCCAAGCCGACGCGGTTCGATATCGGTCCGCTGCGGCGCTTGAAAGCCGTGCTCCAGATCGTCATTGCGATCAAAGGCCAGTCGCTGCCATTCGCTGAATATCGCGATCGTGCTGCGGTGTTTCATCGTGCGCCGTTCGTTTGATTCTGGGTGAATTGGGACTGTTGATCGATTTCGAAGCGCCGTGGCTCCGTCTCACGACCATTAAAATAGTATTAACGGCGCGGATGCCAGCTTAACCCTTTCTTCATCCACGGCGCTCAGCTGTTAAGGTTAACGGCAAGTAACTGTTGCAATGGCAAGAGCACAGGCGTTTGATGAACACATCAGATGAAGCCGTTGTCTTGATTTGTGTTTTTCTGAGATCCAGTCGTTAATTTTGCGGATCTCGCTGGTTCGCATCAGGGCCGGTGGTTGACCTCCACTGGCCTTTATTTTTAACGATTTCTATCTTATCAAATGTTGGTTTCGCCACGGGAACGGTCCGAGCGGGCCGATTTTCGTTTCCGGGCCTCATTGGCCCCATCGCGGTTTCGCAATCTGGAAAGCAGTGTTCATGGTCCTTCCGCAACCGGAAATGCAGGATAATCGCGGTCGTTCCGGCGGAAGTGAGCCGATCTTCAATATTCCAGGCGTGGTGATCGCGCTGATCGGCATCTGCGTGGCGGTCTATGTTTATGAGAACTACCTGATCAGCGAGCAGCAGAACTATGAGTTCATGCTGAACTTCTCACTGATCCCGGCGCGGTTCTCAATGGCTGGCGGTTTTTCTGACCCGGCAGGCCTGTTCACTTTGATCAGCTATTCCTTCATGCATGGCGGTATCGAGCATATCGTGGTCAATATGATCTGGCTCGCCGCCTTCGGCTCTCCGCTCGCCGGGCGAATCGGAACCGCGCGCATGATCATTTTCTGGATTTTCACGGCGATCATCGCCGGATTGACCCATTACGCGATTTATCCGGATAGCGTGACGCCGCTGGTTGGAGCATCGGGCGCGATTTCCGGCATGATGGGTGCTTCGGCGCGCTATGGGTTCAGGCGCGTGAATGCTGGACGACGCGCGGAATTTGCCGGTCCTGTGCTGCCGGTCGGCTTAACGCTGACGCTGAAACCGGTCATCACCTTCGTTGGCGTCTGGTTCGTGATCAATATCATCACCGGCATTTACACGACCGGCGGGGCTGATCTGTCGGGCATCGCCTGGGAAGCACATATTGGCGGTTTTATCGCCGGTTTCTTCGGGATTTCGCTGCTGGATCGTCCGCGCAGCTATGACGCGGTTCTAAGGCGTTAGAAGAGTTACCTCCCAGTTTTATGGTACTTGCTAATCGGGCAATCAAAGCGCACCATCATGGAACGCGGCGGGAGGAGCTGCGTTCTGTTTTCAGGTGTTTGAGCGCCTGAAACAGCGAATGCTAAATCTTTGGAGGGACTTGGCATGACAGTAAGATCGATTCTCGAACATAAGGGCAGAGACGTTGTCGTCATCGCACCTGCCGACACGCTTTCCCACGCCGTCGCCATGTTGAACCAACACAAGATCGGCGCTCTGGTGGTTTGCGACGAGGCCGGTCATATCAAAGGCATTCTTTCCGAACGCGACGTGGTCCGGGCGCTGTCCCTCAAGGAAAGCGGCGCGATGGCCATGCCGGTTGCCGAGGTCATGACCGCAAAAGTGCAGGTCTGCCGGGAACATCACACGATCAATCAGGTCATGGAAATCATGACGCGTAGCCGTTTCAGACATATGCCGGTTGAAGAACACGGCAAGCTTGTCGGAATCATCTCCATCGGTGACGTCGTGAAACGGCAGATCGAAGATGTGGAACGCGAAGCCGAAGAAATTCGCACCTATATTGCGACCGCTTGAATCAGTTCGTTCGCAAACTCCATGCGCCGGTCGGGATTGCCGATACGGCGCATGAAAACCGAATCAACGATTGCGCAGATAACGCTCCGCCGCATAAAGCGAAATCGCTGCGGCGTTTGAGACGTTCAGCGATTTGATTTCGCCGGGCATGTCGAGGCGGGCAAGCGCGGTCACTGTTTCCCGCGTCTTCTGGCGCAGGCCTTTGCCTTCCGCGCCGAGAACCAGTGCGATTCGTCCACCGGCAAGCGCTGCTTCCATTTCCTGCGGGCCTTCCGAGATCAAGGCCGATGGTCTGGAAACCCAGAGCGTGTAGCTCTTCAATCGCTTCGGCGAGGTTTCTGACCTCAATATGTGGAATCATTTCCAGCGCGCCGGAGGCAGCCTTGGCCAGAACGCCAGTTTCCTGCGGACTGTGGCGGCTGGTTGTGATCAGCGCACCCGCGCCAAAAGCCACAGCAGAGCGCATGATGGCGCCGACATTATGCGGATCGGTTACCTGATCGAGCACCAGCAAAAGCGGGCTTTCCCGCAATTCAGAGAGTTTCTTGGCGCGCAGCGGCTCGGCTTCGATCATCACGCCCTGATGCACGGCGTCGGAACCGGTTTCCTTGTCGATATCCTTCGGGTCGACAATCTCGACCGGGAAGGGGAGCAGATCGGCTTCTCCGATTTCAAGCCGCGCAAAACCATTGCGCGTCGCGCGCATACGCAGAATCCTGCGGGCAGGGTTTTCAACGGCTGCGCGCACCGTATGCAGCCCGTAAAGGCGCACGGTGCCATCCGCGACGGCGCTGGCTGAAATAGACGGGCGCTGTGGTCTGTGCGGTGCCTTGCCTTCTGCGAGGGCCTTCTGGTCGCGATGCTGGCGGCGCAGGCGCGCATAATGTGTATCTTTAGGGGTGCGGGGCGTGTTTTGATCGGTCATGGCGCGCTTATAACTCTTATAGGAGAGGGAAGATAGCTGTTTGCCCTGTAAATGCTATCAGGCTGTTATGGCTGCCTATTAAGAGGCGAAAGCCCGCATATCCCGATTTTTCCGCATGTCGGAATGCATGGGCGAGCCCGGTCTTCCGGAATGCTTTGGCCAAACTGTGGATAGGCATGCATTCTTTTCGCTTTTACCCTGTTGACAGGGGAAGCGCTTATCGTCATAAGGCCCCCCGTGGAGCGACGGCGCGGCCAACAGCCAACCGACTGCTTCACGAAAATGCCTAGTTACTCGACTCTGCTGATAGTGATATTAGGAGGAATGCCCGAGCGGTTAAAGGGGACGGACTGTAAATCCGTTGGCTAAGCCTACGTTGGTTCAAATCCAACTTCCTCCACCACTGTCGGATCAGAGTTTAGAGTATGCGGGTATAGCTCAATGGTAGAGCAGCAGCCTTCCAAGCTGAATACACGGGTTCGATTCCCGTTACCCGCTCCAGTTTTCAAGAGCGGATAGGCGTGTAAGGAATCATCGACGGGCGGTTCGCCGTTCCGTTTTGGCATAAATGCTGGCCCCGAAGCCGATCGGCTTTTGCGCTGGCGCTTGAGCGGTTCTAGAACGAAGAGAACAACGGCGATGGCTAAGAGCAAATTCGAACGTACGAAGCCCCACGTTAACATCGGCACCATCGGTCACGTTGACCATGGCAAGACCTCGCTGACTGCAGCGATCACGAAGTTCTTCGGTGAATTCAAGGCGTATGACCAGATCGACGCTGCACCGGAAGAACGCGCCCGCGGTATCACGATCTCGACGGCTCACGTTGAGTACGAAACTGCCAACCGTCACTACGCACACGTCGATTGCCCAGGCCACGCTGACTATGTGAAGAACATGATCACCGGCGCTGCACAGATGGACGGCGCGATCCTGGTTGTTTCGGCAGCTGACGGCCCGATGCCGCAGACCCGTGAGCACATCCTGCTCGCTCGTCAGGTTGGCGTTCCGGCAATCGTTGTGTTCCTGAACAAGTGCGACCAGGTTGACGACGCAGAACTGCTCGAACTGGTTGAACTGGAAGTGCGCGAACTTCTCTCGAAGTACGACTTCCCGGGCGACGAAGTTCCGATCATCAAGGGCTCGGCTCTTGCAGCTCTCGAAGATTCCTCGAAGGAACTCGGCGAAGACGCAATCCGCAACCTGATGGACGCTGTCGACAACTACATCCCGACCCCGGAACGTCCGGTTGACCAGCCGTTCCTGATGCCGATCGAAGACGTGTTCTCGATCTCGGGTCGCGGTACGGTTGTGACGGGTCGCGTTGAGCGCGGTATCGTCAAGGTCGGCGAAGAAGTTGAAATCGTCGGCATTAAGGCAACCTCGAAGACGACGGTTACCGGCGTTGAAATGTTCCGCAAGCTGCTCGATCAGGGCCAGGCTGGCGACAACATCGGTGCACTGGTTCGCGGCGTTGGCCGTGACGACGTTGAACGCGGTCAGGTTCTCTGCAAGCCGGGTTCGGTCAAGCCGCACACCAAGTTCAAGGCAGAAGCTTACATTCTGACCAAGGACGAAGGTGGTCGTCATACGCCGTTCTTCACCAACTACCGCCCGCAGTTCTACTTCCGTACGACTGACGTGACCGGTATTGTGACCCTGCCGGAAGGCACGGAAATGGTTATGCCTGGCGACAACGTTACCGTTGACGTTTCGCTGATCGTCCCGATCGCCATGGAAGAGAAGCTCCGCTTCGCTATCCGTGAAGGTGGCCGCACCGTCGGTGCAGGCATCGTCGCTTCGATCATCGAGTAATGAATTATCATTGATCGGCGGTTCGCCGCCGGTCATTATGACGCCTAGCGTCATATAGGGGTATAGCTCAGTTGGTAGAGCGACGGTCTCCAAAACCGTAGGTCGCGGGTTCGAGCCCTGCTGCCCCTGCCATTTTTGATACGGGTGTATGCGGCTTGACTGCATGCGCCCGTTTTCTATATAAAGAAAAGTCTGGCGGCGTTTGCGCTGCCTTAACTTTTTCAGTTTTGTTCGTGTCGAGCGCTTTATGAGCGGTCCATGACATTGCTGGAAAACGATAATTCCCTGGCGGATATGTTGGCCGGGCAGGGAAGGCCGTAATCACACGATTGAATGGTGTGATAGAGCGGTGTGTGCAAGGGTCGGGTTTCCGACAAGCCTGTATGGTATTCTTTTAACCTTTGGGCTTGTGTTTTGTGGGAATCGATTCTATGTAACGTCAACAGACACGCGGTGCGTGGGGCTGATAATTCAGCTTTGCGCGCCGTATACGCGTGGGTTCCGGCTTCTGATTCGCTGATTGATATGATTGGCAGTTCAAAGTTTGGAGGTCGCGCTCGATCAATGACAGAGCGGCAGATGGCATCCAAAACGAATCCGATCACCTTTCTTCAGCAGGTCCGCGCCGAAACGGCAAAGGTAACCTGGCCGACCCGGCGTGAAACGGTCATCTCCACTATTATGGTGGTGATTATGGCGTTTCTGGCTGCTGCGTTCTTTTTCCTTGCCGACCAGCTTATGGCCTATGGCGTAGAATTTATTCTCGGCCTTGGTCGATAAGTCAGGATTGGGGAGTTTTTAGATGACGGCGCGCTGGTACATCGTTCACGCCTATTCAAATTTCGAAAAGAAGGTAGCTGAGGATATCGAAGCCAAAGCTGCGCAGAAGGGTCTGTCCAATCTGATTGAACAGATCGTTGTGCCGACCGAAAAGATCGTTGAAGTGCGCCGCGGCCGCAAGGTCGATGCCGAGCGCAAGTTTTTCCCGGGTTACGTGCTCGTGCGTGCCACGCTGACCGACGCTGTCTTTTCGCTGATCAAGAATACGCCGCGCGTCACCGGTTTCCTCGGTGACTCCAAACCGGTCCCGGTTTCCCAGAAGGAAGTCGATCAGATTCTGAACCAGGTTCAGGATGGCGTTGATCGTCCGAAGACTTCGGTCTCCTTCGAAATCGGTGAGCAGGTTCGCGTTTCCGATGGTCCGTTTGCATCGTTCAACGGTATCGTTCAGGAAGTCGACGAAGAGCGCGCGCGTCTCAAGGTCGAAGTTTCCATCTTTGGGCGCGCGACGCCTGTGGATCTGGAATACGGTCAGGTCGATAAGCTCTGATCGTTTGCCCATAAGGGCATTTCACTCCGGAGCGAGATCCTGAATTGAGCCTGAGGGCATAAGCGGGATCAAAATTCCAACCGGAGTGGAAGTGGTGGAAGGGAAGGTGGCTTAGCCGGTCGTCGATCTCCGCACCACCGAACTGCCCGCCAGTCCGACATTTGTCTGGTTGGCGTCAGTCGAAAGCCGGGTTTCCCGGCGTCAATCGAGAAGCCGGTTTTCCGGCATTGTAAAAAAGGCAGAAAGTAATGGCTAAGAAAATTGCAGGCCAGCTCAAGCTGCAGGTAGCAGCCGGTGCGGCCAATCCGTCGCCTCCGATCGGCCCGGCTCTGGGTCAGCGCGGCATCAACATCATGGAATTCTGCAAGGCGTTCAACGCTGCCTCGCAGGAAATGGAAAAGGGTTCGCCGATTCCAGTCGTGATTACCTATTACCAGGACAAGTCTTTCACTTTTGTGATGAAGACCCCTCCGGTGACCTACTTCCTCAAGAAGGCCGCTAACCTGAAGTCCGGTTCGAAGACCCCGGGCAAGGCAAGCGCCGGCACGATCTCCCGCGACAAGGTTCGCACGATCGCTGAAGCGAAGATGAAAGATCTGAACGCCGCTGACATTGAAGCAGCGATGCGCATGATCGAAGGTTCTGCCCGTTCGATGGGCCTGGAAGTGGTGGGCTGAGACGATGGCGAAGATTTCCAAGCGCATTAACAAGATCCGCGAAGGCGTTGATCGTAACAAGCTGTACGATCTGTCGGCTGCTATCGGTCTCGTCAAGGAACGTGCTGTCGCAAAGTTCGATGAAACCATCGAAATCGCGATGAACCTCGGCGTTGATCCGCGTCACGCTGACCAGATGGTTCGCGGCGTTGTCAACCTGCCGAACGGCACTGGCCGTACGGTTCGCGTTGCTGTTTTCGCACGTGGCGACAAGGCTGAAGAAGCCAAGAAGGCTGGCGCCGACATCGTCGGTGCGGAAGAACTGTTCGAAATCGTCAATGGCGGCAAGATCGATTTCGATCGCTGCATTGCAACCCCGGACATGATGCCGCTCGTCGGTCGTCTCGGTAAGGTGCTCGGCCCGCGTGGCATGATGCCGAACCCGAAGGTTGGCACCGTCACCACTGACGTTGCTGCTGCTGTTGCTGCTTCCAAGGGCGGTGCAGTCGAATTCCGCGTCGAAAAGGCTGGTATCATCCATGCCGGTATCGGCAAGGTTTCGTTCGACTCGCAGAAGCTCGAAGAAAACATCAAGGCTTTCGCTGACGCCGTCATCAAGGCAAAGCCGTCGGCTGCCAAGGGCGAATACGTCAAGCGCGTTTCGCTTTCCTCGACCATGGGCGTTGGCGTCAAGGTCGATCCGGCAACCGTCAAGGTCGTCGCTTAATTTATCTGGGCTCCGGTTCGCCGGAGCCTAAGCCTTTCCTTCGGGGGAGGTGAAACGGTGGCACGCCGGGGATGCGAAGGCAGACCGAAGTGCAAGAATTCCGGATCGCAAGATCCGGATAGCCGGACGAAAGTCCGGTTATCCTGTCCGAGATTGCAGGCGGATCATCATCTTCGGGTGATAATCCTTAAACATACGGCCTGCATGAGACGTGGAATAACCCTGTTTCGCACGAATGTGCATGCAAGGTTTGAACCGTAGTTGCCTTTGAGTGATGCCTGGTTTCCAGGATAGCTGAAGGGGACAGGATCCTCGAGCGCCGGACCAACTGTGAAGTTTGTTCGGCAAAGGCAACCGGCAGGGCCATGTGGTCCTGCCTACTGGAGAGAGACAGTGGATAGAGCGGAAAAACGCGAATTTGTCTCGTGGCTGAACGGCGCTTTTAAAGAGTCCGGTTCGGTCGTCGTGGCCCACTATACCGGTCTCACCGTTGCGCAGATGAGCGATCTTCGCTCGAAGATGCGTGATGCAGGTGGGTCCGTTAAAGTCGCGAAAAACCGCCTTGCCAAAATCGCTCTTCAGGGCACGGAATCGGAAGGCATTTCTGATCTGTTTACAGGTCAGACGGTTGTTGCTTATGCAAACGACCCGATTGCTGCTCCGAAAGTAGCCGTCGAATTCGCCAAGGCTAACGACAAGCTCGTTATCCTCGGTGGTGCAATGGGTGCAACGACGCTTAACGCCGATGGCGTCAAGTCGCTTGCTTCGCTCCCATCGCTCGACGAACTGCGCGCAAAGCTGGTTGGAATGATCCAGACCCCGGCTCAGCGTCTCGCAGTACTTACCAGCGCACCAGCGGGCCAGATCGCTCGCGTTATTGGCGCGCACGCCCGGAAGAACGAGGCGGCGTAAGGCCGTTTTTCGCTGTCAATTGTTCAAACCTTGAAACTAAGGAAATACCAAAATGGCTGATCTCGCAAAGATCGTTGACGACCTGTCGGCACTGACCGTTCTCGAAGCTGCTGAGCTTTCGAAGCTTCTCGAAGAGAAGTGGGGCGTTTCGGCTGCTGCTCCTGTAGCAGTTGCTGCTGCTGGTGGCGCTGCTCCGGCTGCTGCTGCTGAAGAAAAGACCGAATTCGACGTCGTTCTCGCTGACGGCGGCGCTAACAAGATCAACGTGATCAAGGAAGTGCGCGCAATCACCGGTCTCGGCCTCAAGGAAGCCAAGGACCTGGTCGAAGGCGCTCCGAAGGCTGTCAAGGAAGGCGCTTCGAAGGACGAAGCTGAGAAGATCAAGGCACAGCTCGAAGCTGCTGGCGCCAAGGTCGAACTCAAGTAAGTTCGGACTATTCTGGCGGATGGTTTCCATCCGCCAGTTTCCGCCCGTGAAACGGTGGATCGACTGACTGGAAACCCTTTTTCTGAACGCCAGAACGGCTTTCAGAAAACGGGTTTTAGCCCGATAGAGCGCCACGCGTCGGTACGACGCGTAAAGGCCGCTCTAATTTGAGAGTTTGCGCATGATCCTTTCTTCAAATCTATCCGATTTGAAGGGTTATGCGCTTGAAGGACCGCCGAAAGGCGGCGCACGATAAAGGCCGCAAGGCGTGAGCAAGCCGCAAGGCTATAGAACGAGGAGCGACGATGGCTCAGACCCATTCATTCAATGGTCGCAAGCGCGTACGCAAATTTTTCGGCAAGATCCCAGAGGTCGCCGAGATGCCGAACCTTATCGAGGTTCAGAAGGCATCTTACGACCAGTTCCTAATGGTTGAAGAACCATCCGGTGGGCGTCCTGACGAGGGTTTGCAGGCGGTTTTCAAGTCTGTTTTCCCTATCCAGGATTTCTCCGGCGCTTCCATGCTCGAATTCGTCCGTTACGAATTCGATCCACCGAAGTTCGACGTTGACGAATGCCGTCAGCGCGACCTGACCTATTCCGCGCCGCTCAAGGTGACGCTGCGTCTTATCGTATTCGATAT
This sequence comes from Ochrobactrum sp. SSR, assembly GCF_030067775.1. Taxonomy (NCBI): domain Bacteria; kingdom Pseudomonadati; phylum Pseudomonadota; class Alphaproteobacteria; order Hyphomicrobiales; family Brucellaceae; genus Ochrobactrum; species Ochrobactrum sp. SSR. The sequence goes on from NZ_CP125969.1 coordinate 436,156, forward strand.
TGACGAAGATACCGGCGCGAAGTCCATCAAGGACATCAAGGAGCAGGACGTGTACATGGGCGATATGCCGCTCATGACCGACAACGGCACCTTCATCGTCAACGGTACGGAGCGCGTGATCGTTTCGCAGATGCACCGTTCGCCGGGCGTCTTCTTCGATCATGACAAGGGCAAGACCCATTCTTCGGGCAAGCTCCTGTTCGCTGCTCGCGTCATTCCTTACCGTGGTTCCTGGCTCGACATCGAGTTCGATTCCAAGGACATCGTCTACGCGCGTATCGACCGTCGCCGCAAGCTGCCGGCAACGACGCTGCTCATGGCGCTCGGCATGGACGGCGAAGAGATTCTGTCGACCTTCTACAAGACCGTCACCTATTCGCGTGATGGCGACAACTGGCGCATTCCGTATTCGGCCGAACGCTTCAAGGGCATGAAGATCATTTCTGATCTCATCGACGCGGATACGGGCGAAGTTGTTCTGGAAGCCGGCAAGAAGCTCACGGCCCGTTCGGCCAAGCAGCTCGCTGAAAAGGGTCTGAAGGCCATCAAGGCCACTGAAGACGACCTGTTCGGCGCTTATCTGGCGGAAGACGTCGTCAATTACGCAACCGGCGAGATCTATCTCGAAGCTGGCGACGAAATCGACGAGAAGGTCCTCAAGACGCTGCTCGACACCGGTGAAACCGAGATCAACATCCTGGACATCGATCATATCAACATCGGCGGTTACATCCGTAACACGCTGGCTGTCGATAAGAACGAAAGCCGTCAGGATGCACTGTTCGACATCTATCGCGTGATGCGTCCGGGCGAACCGCCTACGATGGATTCCGCCGAAGCGATGTTCAACTCGCTGTTCTTCGATGCAGAACGTTACGACCTTTCGGCCGTCGGTCGCGTCAAGATGAACATGCGTCTGGACCTTGATGCGGAAGACACCGTGCGCGTGCTGCGCAAGGAAGACATCCTGGCCGTGGTCAAGATGCTGGTCGAACTGCGTGACGGTCGTGGCGAAATCGACGACATCGACAATCTCGGCAACCGCCGCGTGCGTTCGGTCGGCGAGCTGATGGAAAATCAGTACCGCGTCGGTCTGCTCCGCATGGAGCGCGCGATCAAGGAACGTATGTCCTCGATCGAAATCGACACGGTCATGCCGCAGGATCTCATCAACGCGAAGCCCGCAGCGGCTGCCGTTCGTGAATTCTTCGGTTCGTCGCAGCTGTCGCAGTTCATGGATCAGACCAATCCGCTTTCGGAAATCACCCACAAGCGCCGTCTTTCGGCTCTTGGACCGGGCGGTTTGACCCGTGAGCGCGCTGGCTTCGAAGTCCGCGACGTGCATCCGACCCACTATGGCCGTATCTGCCCGATTGAAACGCCGGAAGGCCCGAATATTGGTCTGATCAACTCGCTTGCAACCTTTGCCCGCGTCAACAAGTACGGCTTCATCGAGAGCCCGTACCGTAAGGTGATCGACGGCAAGGTAACGAACGACGTTGTCTATCTGTCGGCCATGGAAGAAGCCAAGCACTCGGTTGCCCAGGCAAACGTGGAGCTGGACGAGCAGGGCGGTTTTGTTGACGAATTCGTCATCTGCCGTCATGCCGGCGAAGTGATGATGGCCCCACGTGAAAACGTGGACCTGATGGACGTTTCGCCGAAGCAGCTCGTTTCGGTTGCAGCAGCGCTCATTCCGTTCCTTGAAAACGACGACGCCAACCGTGCTCTCATGGGCTCGAACATGCAGCGTCAGGCTGTGCCGCTCGTTCGCGCTGAAGCGCCGTTCGTCGGTACGGGTATGGAACCGATTGTGGCTCGCGACTCTGGTGCAGCAATTGCAGCGCGTCGTGGCGGTATTGTCGATCAGGTCGATGCGACCCGTATCGTTATCCGCGCTACGGAAGATCTCGATCCGTCCAAGTCGGGCGTCGATATCTATCGTCTGCAGAAGTTCCAGCGTTCGAACCAGTCGACCTGTATCAACCAGCGTCCGCTCGTTCGCGTCGGCGATCCGATCGGCAAGGGCGACATCATCGCTGACGGTCCGTCGACCGATCTCGGCGATCTGGCTCTCGGCCGTAACGTGCTCGTCGCGTTCATGCCGTGGAATGGTTACAACTACGAAGATTCGATCCTTCTCTCGGAAAAGATCGTTTCGGACGACGTGTTCACCTCGATCCATATCGAGGAATTCGAAGTTGCCGCCCGTGACACCAAGCTTGGACCTGAGGAAATCACCCGCGATATTCCGAACGTTTCGGAAGAAGCGCTGAAGAACCTCGACGAAGCCGGTATCGTCTACATCGGTGCTGAAGTGCATCCTGGCGACATTCTTGTCGGCAAGATCACGCCGAAGGGCGAAAGCCCGATGACGCCGGAAGAAAAGCTTCTGCGCGCCATCTTCGGTGAAAAGGCGTCCGACGTTCGTGACACCTCCATGCGTATGCCGCCCGGAACCTACGGTACGGTTGTGGAAGTTCGCGTTTTCAATCGCCACGGCGTTGAAAAGGACGAACGCGCCATGGCTATCGAGCGCGAGGAAATCGAGCGTCTCGCCAAGGACCGTGACGACGAACAGGCTATCCTGGACCGTAACGTCTATGGCCGTCTGGCCGACATGATCGATGGCAAGGTTGCCGCTGCCGGCCCGAAGGGCTTCAAGAAGGGCACGACGATCAGCCGCGAGCTCATGACCGAGTATCCGCGTTCGCAGTGGTGGCAGTTTGCCGTTGAAGACGAAAAGCTTCAGGGCGAGTTGGAAGCGCTGCGTGGCCAGTACGACGAGATCCAAGAAGCTGCTCGAAGCACGCTTCATGGACAAGGTCGAAAAGGTACAGCGCGGCGACGAGATGCCTCCAGGCGTCATGAAGATGGTCAAGGTCTTTGTCGCTGTGAAGCGCAAGATCCAGCCAGGCGACAAGATGGCTGGCCGTCACGGCAACAAGGGCGTGGTTTCGCGCATTCTGCCAGTCGAGGACATGCCGTTCCTCGAAGATGGTACGCATGCCGACATCGTGTTGAACCCGCTTGGCGTTCCGAGCCGTATGAATGTGGGCCAGATTCTGGAAACCCACCTCGGCTGGGCATGCGCTGGCATGGGCAAGAAGATCGGTGAGCTTCTCGACGTTTACCGCAAGACGGCCAATATTGAGCCGCTGCGCGAGACGCTGGAGCACATCTATCCGGACAACGACCGCAACGAACCGATCCGGTCTTATGACAACGATTCCGTTGTCATGCTGGCTAATCAGGTGAAGCGCGGCGTGTCGATCGCAACCCCGGTCTTCGACGGTGCCGTCGAAGCCGACATCAATGCGATGCTGACGGATGCCGGTCTTGCGACCTCGGGTCAGTCGACGCTTTACGATGGACGTACGGGTGAGCCGTTCGACCGTCAGGTGACCATGGGCTACATCTATATGTTGAAGCTCCACCACCTGGTCGACGACAAGATCCACGCACGTTCGATCGGACCTTACTCGCTCGTTACGCAGCAGCCTCTGGGCGGCAAGGCCCAGTTCGGTGGCCAGCGCTTCGGCGAAATGGAGGTCTGGGCACTGGAAGCATATGGTGCGGCTTACACGCTGCAGGAAATGCTTACGGTCAAGTCGGACGACGTGGCAGGCCGTACCAAGGTCTACGAAGCCATCGTGCGCGGAGACGACACGTTCGAAGCGGGCATTCCAGAGAGCTTCAACGTTCTCGTCAAGGAAATGCGCTCGCTCGGCCTCAATGTCGAACTCGACGACACGCGTGATGCTGAACAGCCGGCCCTGCCGGACGCTGCAGAGTAAAAATATCGAGGCGCGCCATGGTCTTGCCGTGGCGCGCTCGTATATTCGTTTCATCAGAGTGGTTTTCTGAGCCGCTGGAGGGAACGAGACTACGGCAAGCCAGTTCAAAAACTGAGTAGTACCGCGATTTCTTTTCCAGATGGCAGGGATTTTCAGCCTGTCATCGACGACACACAGGGCGGCGGATCGCCCTTAAGGAGAACGGCATGAACCAAGAGGTCATGAATCTTTTCAATCCTCAGGCTCCAGCGCAAACGTTCGATTCCATCAGAATCTCGATCGCCAGCCCTGAGAAGATTCTGTCCTGGTCATACGGCGAGATCAAGAAGCCGGAGACGATCAACTACCGCACGTTCAAGCCAGAACGCGATGGTCTCTTCTGCGCGCGCATCTTCGGCCCGATCAAGGACTATGAATGCTTGTGCGGCAAGTACAAGCGTATGAAATACAAAGGCATCATCTGCGAAAAATGCGGTGTGGAAGTCACGCTCTCTCGCGTTCGTCGCGAGCGTATGGGCCATATCGAACTCGCAGCTCCGGTTGCTCACATCTGGTTTTTGAAGTCGCTGCCGAGCCGTATCGGCACGCTGCTGGACATGACGCTCAAGGATATCGAGCGCGTCCTGTATTTCGAAAACTACATCGTGACCGAACCGGGCCTGACCTCGCTGAAGGAGCATCAGCTTCTTTCGGAAGAGGAATACATGATCGCCGTCGATGAATTCGGCGAAGATCAGTTCACGGCTCTTATTGGTGCAGAAGCTATCTACGAGCTTCTGGCTTCGATGGAACTCGAAAAGATTGCCGCCGATCTGCGCGTCGATCTGGCCGAGACCACCTCGGACCTGAAGCAGAAGAAGCTGATGAAGCGTCTGAAGATCGTCGAAAACTTTCTGGAGTCGGGAAACCGTCCGGAATGGATGATCATGAAGATCGTGCCGGTCATCCCGCCGGATCTGCGTCCGCTCGTGCCGCTGGACGGCGGTCGTTTCGCGACGTCGGATCTGAACGATCTGTACCGCCGCGTCATCAACCGTAACAACCGTCTGAAGCGTCTGATCGAACTGCGCGCACCGGGCATCATCATCCGTAACGAAAAGCGCATGCTGCAGGAAGCTGTGGACGCGCTGTTCGACAACGGTCGTCGTGGCCGCGTGATTACGGGCGCCAATAAGCGTCCGCTGAAGTCGCTGTCCGACATGCTCAAGGGCAAGCAGGGTCGCTTCCGTCAGAACCTGCTCGGCAAGCGCGTCGACTATTCTGGCCGTTCGGTTATCGTGACCGGTCCAGAACTGAAGCTGCACCAGTGCGGTCTGCCGAAGAAGATGGCGCTCGAACTGTTCAAGCCGTTCATCTACGCTCGCCTTGACGCCAAGGGCTATTCGTCCACCGTCAAGCAGGCGAAGAAGCTGGTTGAAAAGGAACGTCCGGAAGTCTGGGATATCCTTGACGAAGTGATCCGTGAGCATCCGGTTCTTTTGAACCGCGCTCCGACGCTGCACCGTCTCGGCATCCAGGCCTTCGAACCCACTCTGATCGAAGGCAAGGCAATCCAGCTGCATCCGCTCGTTTGTACGGCTTTCAACGCCGACTTCGACGGTGACCAGATGGCTGTTCACGTGCCGCTGTCGCTTGAAGCCCAGCTTGAAGCACGCGTGCTGATGATGTCGACCAACAACATCCTGCACCCGGCCAACGGCGCGCCGATCATCGTTCCTTCGCAGGACATGGTTCTCGGCCTCTATTATCTGTCCATCGTGGCAGACAAGGAGCCGGGCGAGGGCATGATGTTTGCCGATATGGGCGAACTTCAGCACGCTCTGGAAACCAAGGTCGTCACGCTGCACACCAAGATCAAGGGTCGTTTCAAGACGGTCGATGCCGAAGGCAAGCCTGTGTCGAAGATTTACGACACGACGCCTGGCCGCATGATCACGGGTGAACTGCTGCCGAAGAACGCCAATGTGCCGTTCGATATCTGCAATCAGGAGATGACCAAGAAGAACATCTCCAAGATGATCGACCACGTCTACCGCCATTGCGGTCAGAAAGAGACGGTTATCTTCTGCGATCGCATCATGCAGCTCGGCTTTGCCCATGCCTGCCGTGCGGGTATCTCGTTCGGTAAGGATGACATGGTCATTCCGGACACCAAGGCGAAGATCGTTGCGGACACCGAAGCGCTCACGACCGAATACGAACAGCAGTACAATGACGGCCTGATCACTCAGGGCGAAAAGTACAACAAGGTCGTCGACGCCTGGGGCAAGGCAACCGATAAGATCACCGAAGAGATGATGGCGCGCCTGAAGGCCGTCGAATTCGATCCGGTGACCGGTCGCCAGAAGCAGATGAACTCGGTCTACATGATGTCGCATTCGGGTGCCCGTGGTTCGGTCAACCAGATGCGTCAGCTTGGCGGTATGCGCGGCCTGATGGCCAAGCCGTCAGGTGAAATCATCGAAACCCCGATCATCTCGAACTTCAAGGAAGGCCTTACCGTTAACGAGTACTTCAACTCGACCCACGGTGCCCGTAAGGGTCTGGCAGACACCGCCTTGAAGACGGCTAACTCGGGCTACCTGACCCGTCGTCTCGTTGACGTTGCACAGGATGCGATCATTTCGGAAGTCGATTGCGGCGCCGAAATCGGTCTCACCATGCAGCCGATCGTCGATGCCGGCCAGATCGTGGCTTCGATTGGTCAGCGCGTTCTGGGCCGAACGGCTCTTGATCCGATCCTGCATCCGGCAACCGGCGAAGTCATCGTCGAAGCTGGCCGCATGATCGAGGAAAAGGACGTCGAGATCATCGAGAAGGCTGGTATCCAGTCGATCCGCATCCGTTCGGCACTGACCTGCGAAACCCGTAACGGCGTTTGCGCCAAGTGCTACGGTCGCGACCTCGCACGCGGTACTCCGGTCAACCAGGGCGAAGCTGTCGGCGTTATCGCCGCTCAGTCGATTGGCGAGCCGGGCACCCAGCTCACCATGCGTACCTTCCACTTGGGCGGCACGGCACAGGTTGTCGACTCGTCCTATCTGGAAGCTTCGTATGAAGGCACCGTCAAGCTGCGCAACCGCAATGTGGTTCGCAACTCCGATGGCAACCTCGTAGTGATGGGCCGTAACATGGCTGTGCTGATCCTCGACAACACGGGCAAGGAACGTGCGGTCCATCGCGTGACCTACGGTTCGCGTCTGTTCGTTGACGAGGCCGACACGGTCAAGCGCGGTCAGCGTATTGCCGAGTGGGATCCGTATACCCGTCCGATCATGACCGAAGTTGAAGGCTACGTTGAGTTCGAAGATCTCGTCGATGGTCTTTCGGTTTCGGAATCGGCTGACGAGTCGACCGGTATCACCAAGCGCGTCGTTATCGACTGGCGTTCGACCCCGCGCGGTTCGGATCTCAAGCCTGCCATGGTCATCAAGGACAAGGCCGGCAAGATCCTCAAGCTGTCGAAGGGTGGTGATGCCCGCTTCATGCTCTCGGTGGAATCGATCCTTTCGGTCGAACCGGGCGCGCATGTGAAGGCTGGTGACGTTATCGCCCGTCTGCCGATGGAAAGCGCCAAGACCAAGGACATCACCGGTGGTCTGCCGCGCGTTGCCGAACTGTTCGAAGCACGTCGTCCGAAGGACCATGCCGTCATCGCAGAGATCGATGGTACTGTTCGTTTCGGTCGCGACTACAAGAACAAGCGTCGCATCATCATCGAGCCGAACGACGACACGGTCGAGCCGGTCGAGTACCTCATTCCGAAGGGCAAGCCGTTCCATCTTCAGGACGGTGACGTCATCGAAAAGGGTGAGTACATCCTCGACGGCAACCCGGCACCGCATGACATTCTGGCGATCAAGGGCGTCGAAGCTCTGGCTTCGTACCTCGTGAACGAAATCCAGGAAGTCTATCGTTTGCAGGGCGTTTTGATCAACGACAAGCACATCGAAGTGATTGTCCGTCAGATGCTGCAGAAGGTCGAGATCACCGAATCCGGCGATACCGGTTACATCACCGGCGATCACGTGGATCGTATCGAACTCGACGAGATCAACGAACGTCTGGTCGAAGAAGGCAAGAAGCCGGGTTACGGCAATCCTGTCCTCCTCGGCATCACCAAGGCTTCGTTGCAGACTCCGTCCTTCATCTCGGCTGCGTCGTTCCAGGAAACGACCCGCGTGCTTACCGAAGCTGCGGTTGCCGGCAAGATGGACACGCTGCAGGGGCTCAAGGAAAACGTCATCGTCGGCCGTCTTATCCCGGCCGGTACTGGCGGCATGACCAACCAGATCCGTCGTATCGCGACAGCTCGCGACGAGCTGATCATCGACGAGCGCCGCAAGTCTTCCGGTTCGTCGGAAGCCAATGCGATGCTGGTGGACATGACCAACAACGCTGCCGAGTAATCGGTAGATACAAAACTGAAAAGGCCGCCCTTCGAGGCGGCCTTTTTGTTTGTCCCTTTGAGCAGGAGATGGGGCGCTATGAAAGCAAAAGAAAAAGGCGCATCCGGTTTTCGGAATGCGCCTTGTTCACGGAAGCATTTTCCGCGGAGTGCTTCGCACCCGTACCGGAAACGCTTTCGCTAAATCTTACTCTTCTTCTTCGTCGTCGCCGTCAAATTCGATCAGCGCGACTTCACCGCTCAGAGCGGTTGCCCATGCACTTTTGTGCGGCTCTTCAGCAGGCTCTTCGGTGAGGGTGCCCATCTCAAGAAGTTCGGCTTCATGATAACCTTCCTCAGCGAGAATGCCGAGAACGGTCTGAACCAGATCTTCGTCTTCGTCCGCCTTCAAGAGCAGATGCACTTCGACGGGGGATTCTTCACCCTCGTTCCAGACGTCGGCGATGACCAGGTGGACGGTTGGCGAATCGTCGCCGGTGGATGCAGTGGTGGAAGACATTGAGAATCTCTTAATATTGGGTTGCGTTTCGACTCGGATGTGTTTCAATAACGGCTCACGGGCGCCAACACCATGGTGCCACGTGAAAATGACGGTTTTGATCGCGAAATAAGTGCGATTTCGCGCCGATTACAGCGCAATAACCTGTCCGGCGAAGGCCGAAACGCCGGTTTCCTGCCCTTTGGCGAAGAAACTTGGCCCAACTCCCTTGACGAAACGTCGCTAAAGACGTATCAGCAGCCCATCTGAGCCGATGTGAGGCAGGCTTGTTCGGGACGACGCGTCCTGAAGTTCGTCTCAAACAGGGTTCGTTTTACGATCGAAATGCAATTTGCCGTTCGCATGAAGCGTCAGCTTCCTCTGCTTTTGTTCGGGGTGGTCACCGGTTGTCGTGACTTGTCCCGAATTCGTGCATCAGCATGGCGGTGAAACGGCCCATATGGGCGTGGATACGAGATTTTTTATAGAGGAAGGTTGTATGCCAACCGTAAACCAGCTTATCCGCAAGCCGCGCATTGCGCCGGTAAAGCGCAATAAGGTTCCTGCACTGCAGGCAAACCCTCAAAAGCGCGGCGTTTGCACCCGCGTGTATACGACGACCCCGAAGAAGCCGAACTCGGCTCTCCGTAAGGTTGCCAAGGTTCGTCTGACGAACGGCTTCGAAGTTATCGGTTATATCCCTGGTGAAGGGCATAACCTGCAGGAGCACTCGGTCGTCATGATCCGCGGCGGTCGTGTAAAGGACTTGCCGGGTGTGCGTTACCACATCATCCGCGGCGTTCTCGATACCCAGGGTGTCAAGAACCGCAAGCAGCGCCGTTCGAAGTACGGTGCAAAGCGTCCGAAGTAAGATTTTCCGGGGATACCGGCCGCCAGAAGGCGAGCTGAGCCCGATGTAATTGAAAGAAGAGACGAAATGTCCAGACGCCATAAGGCTGAGAAGCGTGAGATTAATCCGGATCCAAAGTTCGGCGATCTCGTTATCACGAAGTTTATGAATGCAGTCATGCTGCATGGCAAGAAGTCGGTTGCTGAAAGCATCGTTTACGGTGCGCTCGATTCAATCGAAGCCAAGGCGAAGTCCGAGCCGGTCGCGCTGTTCCATCAGGCGCTCGACAACGTAGCTCCGCACATCGAAGTCCGTTCGCGCCGCGTTGGTGGTGCAACCTATCAGGTTCCGGTCGATGTGCGTCCAGAACGCCGCCAGGCGCTTGCCATCCGTTGGCTCATTAATGCTGCTCGTGGCCGTAACGAGACGACAATGATTGATCGTCTGTCCGGTGAGCTGCTTGATGCTGCTAACAACCGTGGTTCTGCTGTGAAGAAGCGTGAAGACACGCATCGCATGGCTGAAGCCAACCGCGCCTTCTCGCATTACCGCTGGTAATCGTCGAAACCTATTCAAAGAGCGACTATCATGGCCCGCGAATACAAAATCGAAGACTACCGCAATTTCGGTATCATGGCTCACATCGACGCCGGTAAGACGACGATGACCGAGCGCATCCTGTTCTATACCGGTAAGAACCATAAGATCGGCGAAACCCACGATGGTGCGTCGACCATGGACTGGATGGAGCAGGAACAGGAACGCGGTATCACCATCACGTCCGCTGCTACGACCACGTTCTGGCAGGGCCGGGATGGCAAGAAGCGCCGCTTCAACATCATCGACACTCCGGGCCACGTCGACTTCACGATTGAAGTTGAACGTTCGCTCCGCGTTCTCGACGGCGCGATCGCGCTGCTCGACGCCAACGCTGGCGTTGAGCCTCAGACGGAAACCGTGTGGCGTCAGGCTGAAAAGTACCACGTCCCCCGTATGGTCTTCGTCAACAAGATGGACAAGATCGGTGCTGACTTCTACCGTTGCGTAGAAATGGTTGGCTCGCGTCTTGGCGCTGTTGCACTTCCGGTTCAGCTGCCGATCGGCGCTGAAAACGAGTTCACCGGCGTTATCGACCTGATCGAAATGAAGGCCCTGACCTGGGATGGCACCATCGGCGCAGCTGCCGAAGTTGGCGAAATTCCTGCAGACCTCAAGGACAAGGCTGAAGAATACCGCGAAAAGCTCATCGAGCTGGCCGTGGAAATCGACGAAGCCGCGATGGAAGCATATCTGGAAGGCACCATGCCGACCAATGATGAGCTGCGCGCGCTGATCCGCAAGGGCACGATCGACGTCAAGTTCCATCCGATCCTCTGCGGTACCGCATTCAAGAACCGTGGCGTTCAGCCGCTTCTTGACGCTGTTGTCGAGTTCCTGCCGGCTCCGACCGACGTTCCTGCCATCAAGGGCATTGACGTCAAGACGGAAACCGAAACGACCCGCGAATCTTCGGATGAAGCTCCGCTGTCGATGCTTGCGTTCAAGATCATGAACGACCCGTTCGTCGGTTCGCTCACCTTTGCTCGTATCTACTCTGGCAAGCTGACCAAGGGCGTTTCGCTGGAAAACACCGTCAAGGGCAAGCGTGAGCGTATCGGCCGTATGCTGCAGATGCACTCGAACAGCCGTGAAGACATCGAAGAAGCCTTTGCTGGCGACATCGTTGCTCTGGCTGGCCTCAAGGAAACCACCACTGGCGATACGCTCTGCGATCCGCTGAAGCCGGTTATCCTTGAACGCATGGAATTCCCGGATCCGGTTATCGAAATCGCGATCGAGCCGAAGACCAAGGCCGACCAGGAAAAGATGGGCATCGCGCTCAATCGTCTGGCAGCTGAAGATCCTTCGTTCCGCGTAAAGTCGGATGAAGAATCCGGTCAGACCATCATCGCCGGCATGGGCGAACTTCACCTCGACATTCTCGTCGATCGCATGAAGCGCGAATTCAAGGTTGAAGCCAACGTCGGTGCTCCGCAGGTTGCTTACCGTGAATCGATCACCCGTCAGGCTGAAATCGATTACACCCACAAGAAGCAGTCGGGTGGTTCGGGTCAGTTCGCTCGCGTGAAGATCATCTTCGAACCGCATGATGGCGACGATTTCATCTTCGAATCGAAGATCGTCGGCGGATCGGTTCCGAAGGAATACATTCCGGGTGTCCAGAAGGGTATCGAAAGCGTCATGGGTGCGGGTCCGCTCGCCGGCTTCCCGATGCTCGGCGTGAAGGCCACCCTGATCGACGGCGCGTACCATGACGTTGACTCGTCTGTTCTCGCCTTCGAAATCGCGTCCCGTGCAGCGTTCCGTGAAGGTGCGCAGAAGGCTGGCGCTCAACTCCTCGAGCCGATCATGAAGGTCGAGGTTGTTACGCCGGAAGATTACGTTGGTGACGTTATCGGCGATCTGAACTCGCGTCGCGGTCAGATTTCCGGCACCGAAGCCCGCGGCATCGCCACGGTCGTCAATGCAAACGTTCCGCTGGCCAACATGTTTGGCTACGTGAATTCGCTGCGTTCGATGTCCCAGGGCCGTGCACAGTACACGATGCAGTTCGACCATTATGAGCCGGTTCCGACGGCGGTCGCACAGGAAATCCAAAAGAAGTTTGCGTAATCGGAGCGCATGTCTCCCGGAAGTGGATACCGGTTCCGGGAGAAAGACATGCGTAATCTGAAGGTTACGCTCCCAATCAAAAGAATGCCTGAGCAGGCTAAATTTACGGAGAGCTCAAATGGCAAAGAGTAAGTTTGAACGTACGAAGCCCCACGTTAACATCGGCACCATCGGTCACGTTGACCATGGCAAGACCTCGCTGACTGCAGCGATCACGAAGTTCTTCGGTGAATTCAAGGCGTATGACCAGATCGACGCTGCACCGGAAGAACGCGCCCGCGGTATCACGATCTCGACGGCTCACGTTGAGTACGAAACTGCCAACCGTCACTACGCACACGTCGATTGCCCAGGCCACGCTGACTATGTGAAGAACATGATCACCGGCGCTGCACAGATGGACGGCGCGATCCTGGTTGTTTCGGCAGCTGACGGCCCGATGCCGCAGACCCGTGAGCACATCCTGCTCGCTCGTCAGGTTGGCGTTCCGGCAATCGTTGTGTTCCTGAACAAGTGCGACCAGGTTGACGACGCAGAACTGCTCGAACTGGTTGAACTGGAAGTGCGCGAACTTCTCTCGAAGTACGACTTCCCGGGCGACGAAGTTCCGATCATCAAGGGCTCGGCTCTTGCAGCTCTCGAAGATTCCTCGAAGGAACTCGGCGAAGACGCAATCCGCAACCTGATGGACGCTGTCGACAACTACATCCCGACCCCGGAACGTCCGGTTGACCAGCCGTTCCTGATGCCGATCGAAGACGTGTTCTCGATCTCGGGTCGCGGTACGGTTGTGACGGGTCGCGTTGAGCGCGGTATCGTCAAGGTCGGCGAAGAAGTTGAAATCGTCGGCATTAAGGCAACCTCGAAGACGACGGTTACCGGCGTTGAAATGTTCCGCAAGCTGCTCGATCAGGGCCAGGCTGGCGACAACATCGGTGCACTGGTTCGCGGCGTTGGCCGTGACGACGTTGAACGCGGTCAGGTTCTCTGCAAGCCGGGTTCGGTCAAGCCGCACACCAAGTTCAAGGCAGAAGCTTACATTCTGACCAAGGACGAAGGTGGTCGTCATACGCCGTTCTTCACCAACTACCGCCCGCAGTTCTACTTCCGTACGACTGACGTGACCGGTATTGTGACCCTGCCGGAAGGCACGGAAATGGTTATGCCTGGCGACAACGTTACCGTTGACGTTTCGCTGATCGTCCCGATCGCCATGGAAGAGAAGCTCCGCTTCGCTATCCGTGAAGGTGGCCGCACCGTCGGTGCAGGCATCGTCGCTTCGATCATCGAGTAATTAAGGTTTGTGCAGGAGCGTCTCTCCGGAGACGCTCCGCGTAACAAGGAACAGATGAAATGAACGGTCAAAATATCCGCATTCGCCTTAAGGCGTTTGATCATCGGATCCTTGACGCTTCGACGCGGGAAATCGTGTCGACTGCCAAGCGTACCGGTGCAAATGTGCGCGGACCGATCCCGCTTCCAACACGGATCGAGAAGTTCACGGTAAACCGGTCGCCGCACATCGACAAGAAGAGCCGCGAGCAGTTCGAGATGCGCACGCACAAGCGTCTTCTCGATATCGTTGACCCGACCCCGCAGACTGTTGACGCGCTGATGAAGCTCGATCTGTCCGCCGGTGTCGATGTCGAGATCAAGCTTTAATCGGCTTGAGGACGGAAGGAACGAACCCGATGCGTTCAGGTGTTATTGCACAGAAGCTGGGCATGACCCGCGTCTATAACGACGCCGGCGAGCATGTGCCGGTGACGGTTCTCCGCATGGAGAATTGCCACGTGGTAGCTCAGCGTACAGTTGAAAAGAATGGTTACACGGCTGTTCAGCTTGGCGTTGGTATCGCCAAGGTAAAGAACACGTCCAAGGCTATGCGCGGTCATTTCGCGAAGGCCGAGGTCGAGCCCAAGGCGAAGCTTGCGGAATTCCGCGTTTCTCCGGACAACCTCCTCGAAGTCGGCGCGGAAATCACCGCCGAACACTTCGTCGCCGGCCAGAAGGTCGACGTGACGGGTACTTCGATCGGTAAAGGTTTTGCCGGTGTTATGAAGCGTCACAATTTTGCTGGTCATCGCGCCTCCCACGGTAACTCCATTACCCACCGCGCTCACGGCTCGACCGGTCAGCGTCAAGACCCGGGTAAGGTGTTCAAGGGCAAGAAGATGGCTGGTCATATGGGCCAGACCCGCGTGACCACGCAGAATATTGAAGTTGTCTCGACGGACACTGATCGTGGCCTCATTCTGGTCCGCGGTGCGGTTCCGGGCTCCAAGGGCGCCTGGATCATCGTCCGCGACGCAGTCAAGGTCTCGCTGCCTGAGAACGCGCCGAAGCCGGCCGCTCTGCGTGCAGGTGCCGCCAAGGCTGAAGCCGCCGCGACTGAGGGAGCCGAATAATGGATCTCACGATTACAACTCTTGAAGGCAAGGATGCCGGCAAGGTCAAGCTGAACGAAGATATCTTCGGCCTCGACCCGCGTGACGACATTCTTCAGCGCGTTGTGCGCTGGCAGCTGGCTCGCCGCCAGCAGGGCTCCCATCAGGCTCAGGGCCGTGGCGACGTAAGCCGCACCGGCGCGAAGATGTACAAGCAGAAGGGTACGGGTCGCGCTCGTCACCATTCGGCTCGTGCTCCGCAGTTCCGCGGTGGTGGTCAGGCTCACGGACCAGTTGTCCGTAGCCATGAACACGACCTGCCGAAGAAGGTTCGCGCTCTTGGCCTGCGTCATGCTCTTTCCGCCAAGGCAAAGGCATCCGACCTGATCATCATCGATGATCTGGCGGCTTCCGAAGCCAAGACGAAGCAGCTTGTTTCTCAGTTCGCCAAGCTCGGTCTTGAAAATGCACTGCTCATCGGCGGCGCAGAGATCGACGTGAACTTCCAGCGTGCGGCTTCGAACATCCCGAACATCGACGTTCTGCCAGTGCAGGGCATCAATGTTTACGACATTCTTCGCCGTGGCAAGCTCGTGCTTTCCAAGGCGGCTGTCGAAGCCCTCGAGGAGCGTTTCAAATGACTGATCTTCGCCATTACGACGTGATCGTCAGCCCGGTTATCACCGAGAAGTCTACTCTGGTTTCTGAACACAACCAGGTCGTCTTCAACGTAGCCCGCAAGGCAACGAAGCCGGAAATCAAGGCTGCAGTCGAAGCGCTGTTCGGCGTCAAGGTTACCGCAGTCAACACTGCAGTGCGCAAGGGTAAGGTCAAGCGGTTCCGCGGCATTATCGGGCGCCAGAGCGACGTCAAGAAAGCGATCGTTACTTTGGCTGAAGGCCAGAGCATCGACGTTTCGACCGGTCTCTGAGAGGCCTTGGAGTAAGAAACAATGGCACTCAAGCATTTTAATCCGACCACGCCGAGCCAGCGTCAGCTGGTCATCGTGGATCGCTCGGAACTCTACAAGGGCAAGCCGGTCAAGTCCCTGACCGAAGGTCTGTCCAAGAAGGGTGGCCGTAACAACACCGGTCGTATCACTGTTCGCTTTCAGGGCGGTGGTCACAAGCGTTCGTACCGCTTCATCGATTTCAAGCGTCGCAAGCTTGACGTCGTGGGCACCGTCGAACGCCTGGAATACGATCCGAACCGCACCGCGTTCATCGCGCTGATCCGTTACGAAGACGGCGAACTCGCATACATCCTGGCTCCGCAGCGTCTTGCTGTCGGCGACAAGGTGATTGCTGGTAATTCCGTCGACGTTAAGCCGGGCAACGCAATGCCGCTTGCTTCGATGCCAGTTGGCACGATCGTCCACAACGTCGAACTGAAGCCTGGTAAGGGCGGTCAGATCGCACGTTCGGCTGGCACCTACGCCCAGCTCGTCGGTCGCGACCAGGGCATGGCGATCCTGCGCCTCAACTCTGGTGAACAGCGTCTGGTTTCCGGCGCCTGCTTCGCTTCGGTTGGTGCAGTTTCGAACCCGGATCACGGCAATATCAACGACGGCAAGGCCGGTCGTTCGGTATGGCGTGGCAAGCGTCCGCACGTTCGCGGTGTTGCAATGAACCCGGTCGATCACCCGCATGGTGGTGGTGAAGGTCGTACCTCGGGTGGTCGTCACCCTGTCACTCCGTGGGGCAAGCCTACGAAGGGCAAGAAGACGCGCTCGAACAAGGCGACTGACAAGTTCATCATGCGTTCGCGCCATCAGCGCAAGAAGTAAGAGAGGTAGTCTAAAGTGGCTCGTTCAGTTTGGAAAGGTCCGTTTGTCGACGGCTATCTTCTCAACAAGGCTGAGAAGGTACGCGAAGGCGGTCGTAACGAAGTTATCAAGATGTGGAGCCGCCGCTCCACCATCCTGCCGCAGTTTGTCGGTCTGACTTTCGGCGTCTACAACGGCAACAAGCATGTGCCGGTGTCGATTTCGGAAGAAATGGTCGGACACAAGTTCGGTGAATTCGCGCCTACGCGTACCTACTACGGTCACGGCGCGGACAAGAAGGCAAAGAGGAAGTAACGATGGGCAAGGCCAAGGCTCCCCGCCAGCTTAAGGATAACGAGGCGAAAGCCGTCGCCCGTACGCTCCGCGTCAGCCCGCAGAAGCTTAACCTTGTCGCGAGCATGATTCGCGGCAAGAAAGTGAATGCGGCACTTGCCGATCTGACGTTCTCGCGCAAGCGGATCGCCGATACGGTTAAGAAGACGCTAGAGTCGGCGATTGCAAACGCTGAAAATAATCACGACCTCGACGTCGATGCTTTGATCGTCGCCGAAGCCTATGTGGGCAAGTCGATCGTCATGAAGCGCTTCCACGTCCGTGGCCGTGGCCGCGCGAGCCGTATCGAGAAGCCGTTTTCGCATCTCACCATTGTTGTCCGCGAAGTCGCGGAAAAAGGGGAGGCCGCATAATGGGTCAGAAGATTAATCCGATCGGTCTTCGTCTCGGCATCAACCGCACCTGGGATTCGCGTTGGTACGCAAATACCGGTGAGTACGGCAAGCTGCTGCATGAAGATGTGAAGATCCGCGAGTTCCTCACCGAGGAACTCAAGCAGGCTGCGATTTCGAAGATCGTAATTGAGCGTCCGCACAAGAAGTGCCGCGTGACGATCCACTCGGCTCGTCCGGGCATCATCATCGGCAAGAAGGGTGCAGACATCGAAAAGCTCCGCAAGAAGCTTTCCGAGATGACCAATGCCGATACTTCGCTCAACATCGTTGAAGTTCGCAAGCCGGAAATCGACGCTACGCTGATCGCTCAGTCGATCGCTCAGCAGCTCGAACGCCGTGTGGCATTCCGTCGCGCCATGAAGCGTGCCGTTCAGTCGGCAATGCGTCTTGGAGCCGAAGGTATCCGTATCAACTGCTCGGGTCGTCTGGGTGGTGCGGAAATCGCTCGCATGGAATGGTACCGTGAAGGTCGCGTTCCGCTTCATACTCTGCGCGCCGATATTGACTACGGCACAGCAGAAGCGAAGACCGCTTATGGTATCTGCGGCGTGAAGGTCTGGGTCTTCAAGGGCGAGATCCTTGAACACGATCCGATGGCTTCCGAACGTCGTGCGGTCGAGGGTGACAATCAGGGTTCCTCGTCGAACCGCCGCCGCGAAAACGCTTAAAAAGCGGGCCGCGGGCGAGAAATTTGGAGTAGAGAACAATGATGCAGCCTAAGCGCACCAAGTTCCGCAAGCAGTTCAAGGGCCGTATCCACGGCAACTCGAAAGGCGGCACGGATCTGAATTTCGGTGCTTTCGGTCTGAAGGCTCTCGAGCCGGAACGCGTCACCGCACGTCAGATCGAAGCGGCTCGCCGCGCGATCACCCGTCACATGAAACGTGCCGGTCGCGTGTGGATCCGCATCTTCCCTGACCTGCCGGTAACTTCGAAGCCTACCGAAGTCCGTATGGGTAAAGGTAAGGGTTCGGTTGACTTCTGGGCATGCCGTGTGGCACCAGGTCGCGTGATGTTTGAGCTTGACGGCGTACCCGAAGATGTGGCACGCGAAGCCCTCAGACTCGGCGCAGCAAAGTTGCCGATCAAGACGCGCTTTATCCAGCGCATTGCTGAATAAGGAGAGGCAACGATGAAAGCCGCAGACGTTCGGGCGAAAAGCACCGATCAGATGAACGACGAGTTGGCCGCACTGAAGAAAGAACAGTTCAATCTGCGCTTTCAGAAGGCTACCGGCCAGCTCGAAAAGACCGCGCGCGTGAAGCAGGTTCGCCGCGACATCGCGCGTATTAAGACTATTGCCCGCCAGAAGGCGGCCGAAAGCAAGGCATAAGGAAAAAATATCATGCCTAAACGCGTTCTGCAGGGCGTTGTCGTCAGCGATAAGAACGACAAGACTGTTGTGGTTAAGGTTGAGCGTCGCTATTCGCATCCGCTCCTCCAGAAGACCGTGCGTCAGTCGAAGAAGTACAAGGCGCATGACGAAAACAACCAGTTCAAGGTTGGTGATTCCGTTTCCATTCAGGAATCGGCTCCGATCTCGAAGGACAAACGCTGGGTCGTTCTGACGAACGAAGCAGCGGGCTAAATTACAAACACGCAGCTTAGGTAGGGCAGGAGCCCTTAACCAGCTGAAGGAAAAGAAGGCGGCCAGTCATGATTCAGATGCAAACAAACCTCGACGTGGCGGATAACTCCGGCGCACGTCGTGTCATGTGCATCAAGGTGCTGGGCGGCTCGAAGCGGCGTTATGCTTCCGTTGGCGACATCATTGTGGTGTCGATCAAGGAAGCTATTCCGCGCGGCCGCGTCAAGAAGGGTGACGTGATGAAGGCGGTTGTTGTACGCACCGCCAAGGACATCCGTCGTCCGGACGGCAGCGTAATTCGTTTTGATAACAACGCAGCTGTTCTCATCGATAACAAGAAAGAGCCTATCGGCACGCGTATCTTCGGACCGGTTCCGCGCGAACTTCGCGCAAAGAACCACATGAAGATCATCTCGCTGGCTCCGGAAGTTCTGTAAGGAAGCACAACGATGCAAAAGATCTCGCAAAGGCGACAGCGTTGTCGTGCTGTCCGGTAAGGACAAGGGCCGTAAGGGCGAGGTTCTTAAGGTTATGCCTAAGGACGAGCAGGCGCTCGTTCGTGGCATTAATATTGTGAAGCGTCATCAGCGCCAGACCCAGACCCAGGAAGCCGGCATTATCTCCAAGGAAGCGCCGATCCACCTGTCCAACCTGGCAATTGCTGATCCCAAGGATGGCAAGCCGACCCGCGTCGGTTTCCGCGTTGAGGACGGCAAGAAGGTTCGTGTCGCAAAACGTTCTGGAGCGCTGATCGATGGCTGAAGCTAAGGCACTTCCACGCTTCAAGAAGCTTTATCAGGATAATATCCGTAAAGCGCTCCTTGAAGAGTTCAAATACGACAACGAGATGCAGATTCCACGCATCACGAAGGTTGTCCTCAATATGGGCGTTGGCGAAGCCACCGGCGATCTGAAGAAGCCTTCGGTTGCCGCTGAAGACCTCAGCCAGATTGCCGGCCAGAAGGCCGTCATCACACGCGCCCGTAACTCGATCGCAACCTTCAAGTTGCGTGAAGGCATGCCGATTGGCACGAAGGTTACCCTTCGCCAGGACCGCATGTATGAATTCCTTGATCGTCTGGTGACGATCGCTCTTCCTCGCGTTCGCGACTTCCGCGGCCTGAACCCGAAGAGCTTCGACGGACGTGGCAACTACGCCATGGGCATCAAGGAGCACATCGTGTTCCCCGAAATCAACTACGATAAGGTTGATCAGATCTGGGGCATGGACATCATCGTTTGCACGACCGCCAAGACGGATGATGAAGCGCGCTCTCTTCTGCGTGCATTCAACTTCCCGTTTCGGCAGTAACGGCAAGCGTAGCGAGGTATAGATAACATGGCCAAGACTAGCGCAGTCGAAAAAAACAAGCGCCGCGAAAAGTTGGTTAAGCGTCATGCTGAAAAGCGTGCACGTCTGAAGGCGATCGTAATGGATCAGGGCCTTCCGCTGGAGGAGCGCTTCCGCGCCACTATCCGGCTTGCCGAACTGCCGCGCAATTCGTCGAAGGTTCGTATTCGCAATCGTTGCGAAGTATCGGGCCGTCCGCGTGGTTATTACCGTAAACTGAAGATGTCGCGTATTGCGCTGCGTCAGTTGGGTTCGCTCGGACAGATTCCGGGCGTCGTCAAGTCGAGCTGGTAAGGAGTAGCATATGTCTGTGTCAGATCCTCTCGGCGATATGCTGACCCGTATCCGCAACGCAGTAGGCCGCAAGAAGACCAAGGTTACGACCCCGGCTTCGAAGCTGCGCGCTCGCGTTCTCGATGTTCTTCAGTCTGAAGGTTACATCCGCGGATACTCGCAGAGCGAATTCGTGAACGGCAAGGCCGAGATCGAAATCGAGCTGAAGTATTATGAAGGTGTTCCGGTTATCCGTGAGATCAGCCGCGTATCGAAGCCTGGCCGTCGCGTTTATGTGTCGGTCAAGTCGATCCCGCAGGTTGCAAACGGCCTCGGCATCTCGATCCTCTCCACGCCGAAGGGCGTAATGGCGGATCATGAAGCCCGTGAACAAAACGTTGGTGGTGAGCTGCTCTGCCGCATCTTCTGATGCGGTTGACAGCGAACAGATAAAAGACAGGTATTAAAATGTCTCGTATCGGTAAAAAACCCGTGCCGGTCCCGGCAGGCGTGACCGCCAGTGTTGATGGGCAGATCGTCAAGGCCAAGGGCGCGAAGGGTGAACTCTCCTTCGTCGTGCACGATGAAGTTCTGGTCAAGATGGAAGACGGCGCTATCAGCGTCGATCCGCGCGACCAGTCGAAGGAAGCTCGTTCGAAGTGGGGCATGTCCCGCACGATGATCTCCAACATTTTTGTTGGCGTGAAGGACGGCTTCGAGAAGAAGCTCGAAATCAGCGGCGTCGGTTACCGCGCTGCCATGCAGGGCAAGAACCTGCAGCTTTCTCTCGGCTTCAGCCATGAAGTGGTCTATGACGTGCCTGCTGGCATCACTGTTGCCGTGCCGAAGCCGACGGAAATCGTCGTCACCGGTATCGACAAGCAGCAGGTCGGTCAGGTCGCGGCTGAGATCCGCGAATATCGCGGCCCCGAGCCTTACAAGGGCAAGGGCGTCAAGTATGCTGGCGAGAAGATCGTCCGCAAAGAAGGCAAGAAGAAGTAAGGGAAGCGCGTCATGGCATCGCCAAAAGAAACTTTGCAGCGTCGCGCTGCTCGCGTGCGCCGTCAGCTCAAGTCTGCCGCCAACGGCCGACCACGCCTCAGCGTACACCGCTCTTCGAAGAACATCTACGCCCAGATCATCGACGACGTCCGCGGCGTTACGCTTGCGGCCGCTTCGACCCTCGATGGCGACCTCAAGGGCAAGCTCAAGACCGGCGCAGACCAGGCAGCAGCAGCTGCCGTTGGCAAGCTGGTTGCTGAGCGCGCCGTCAAGGCTGGCGTTAAGGACGTAGTGTTCGACCGTGGTGCATTTATTTTCCACGGCCGCGTGAAGGCTCTCGCCGAAGCTGCCCGCGAAAGCGGCCTCAGCTTCTAATAGAAGTTTGTGCTTCCGGAAAAGAAAAAAGGAAATCAGGATATGGCACAGAGAGAACGTAACCGCGAAGACCGCGGTCGCGAGGAGCGCGACAGCGAGTTCGTTGACAAGCTCGTTCACATCAATCGCGTAGCCAAGGTCGTCAAGGGCGGCCGTCGCTTCGGTTTTGCTGCTCTCGTCGTCGTTGGCGATCAGAAGGGCCGCGTAGGCTTCGGTCATGGCAAGGCACGTGAAGTGCCGGAAGCTATCCGTAAGGCTACCGAAGCTGCCAAGCGCGACATGATCTTCGTTCCGCTGCGTTCGGGTCGTACTCTGCATCATGACGTCGAAGGCCGTCACGGTGCTGGCAAGGTTCTGCTCCGTGCAGCTCCTGCCGGTAAGGGTATCATCGCCGGTGGTCCGATGCGTGCAGTGTTCGAAACGCTCGGCGTTCAGGACGTTGTCGCCAAGTCGCTCGGTTCGTCGAACCCATACAACATGGTTCGCGCGACGTTTGATGCTCTCAAGCATCAGATGCATCCGAAGGATATCGCGGCACAGCGCGGCATCAAGTACTCGACCCTTCAGGCTCGCCGCCATGATGTGGTCGGTTCGGAAGAATAGCCGATAGTTTGTGTTAGTCCGGGGTCTGACAGTTTCTGCAAGAATTTGCATTCGACACTGAAACAGGCCACCGGATACGCCATAGACAAAGGATTTGAGTGATGGCTGAGAAGAAGGGTAAGACGGTTACGGTCGAACAGATCGGAAGCCCTATCCGTCGTCCAGCCGAACAGCGTGCAACGCTGATCGGCCTCGGACTTAATAAAATGCACCGCCGCCGCACGCTGGAGGATACTCCTTCGGTTCGTGGCATGATCGCCAAGGTTCAGCATCTCGTCCGCATCGTGGACGAGGCCTGATAACGCAGGGGATAGAGACATGAAACTCAACGATCTGCGTGACAAGCCAGGTTCCGTCAAGGCGCGCAAGCGCGTTGGCCGTGGTATCGGCTCGGGCACAGGTAAAACCGCTGGCCGCGGCGTCAAGGGTCAGAAGTCCCGTTCGGGCGTCGCGATCAATGGCTTCGAAGGCGGCCAGATGCCAATCTACCGTCGTCTGCCGAAGCGCGGCTTCACCAACATCTTTGCAAAGAGCTTCAACGTTGTGTCGCTCGGCCGTGTTCAGGCCGCTATCGACGCCGGCAAGCTGGACGCCAAGGCTGTTGTGAACCTCGAAGCGCTGAAGGCTGCTGGTGTGATTCGTCGCGCCAAGGACGGCGTTCGCATTCTTTCGGATGGCGAACTGAAGGCAAAGGTAACCTTTGAGGTTGCTGGCGCTTCCAAGTCGGCAGTCGAGAAGATCGAAAAGGCTGGCGGTAGCATTAAGCTTCCTGAAGTAGCAGCTGCCGAATAAGGCTTCTGCATCAAAATTATAAGCGGCGGCCCAGGGCAATTCCGGGAAAGATGCAGTGCATTTTTCCATTTGGAACTGCGATAAAAACTGGGCCGCCGCTTGCACATTTATGCCAATGCGCATATCTGGGTTGGGTCTTCTTGTCCGGAAGGACGCGGGTTGATTAAACGCGTGTCGATGGGAGTAGGGGACCGGAGACTTTTCACCGGAGAAATTTAATGGCATCGGCTGCTGAACAGCTAGTTTCCAATCTCAATTTCTCGGCTTTCTCGAAAGCTGATGAACTCAAGAAGCGCATCTGGTTCACACTGGGCGCTTTGCTCGTATATCGGTTCGGCACCTATATTCCGCTTCCGGGAATCAATCCTGACGCTCTTGCGCAGGCTTTCCAGCAGCATAGTCAGGGTGTACTCGGACTTTTCAACATGTTCGCCGGTGGCGCCGTTGGTCGTATGGCCATTTTCGCGCTCGGCATCATGCCTTACATCTCGGCTTCCATCATCGTGCAGCTCATGACGTCGGTTGTTCCGTCGCTTGAAGCGCTGAAGAAGGAAGGCGAGGCGGGTCGCAAGATCATCAATCAGTATACGCGTTACGGCACCGTGCTTCTGGCGCTTGTGCAGGCCTATGCCATTTCGGTGGGCTTGCAGTCGGGTAACGGCATTGTCATGAATCCGGGGCCGTTCTTCATCGTTTCATCGGTGATTACGCTCGTTGGCGGCACCATGTTCCTGATGTGGCTCGGTGAGCAGATCACGGCACGCGGTATCGGCAACGGTATCTCGCTCATCATCTTCTCCGGTATCGTCGCGAACCTTCCGCATGCCATTTCCGGCACGCTGGAACTGGGCCGTACCGGCGCTCTGTCGACGGGCCTCATTCTGGGCGTCATCGTGCTCGCAATCGCCTTGATTGCGGTCATCGTGTTCGTCGAGCGCGCTCAGCGCCGTCTTCTGATCCAGTATCCGAAGCGTCAGGTTGGCAACCGTATGTTCCAGGGCGACACGTCGCATCTGCCGCTGAAGCTCAATACTGCAGGCGTCATTCCGCCGATCTTCGCATCGTCGCTGTTGCTTCTGCCCGCGACCGTTGCTGGCTTTGCCAACACGACGGAAATGCCTGCCTGGGCTACCACGGTTCTCAACGCATTGGGCCATGGACAGCCGCTTTACATGCTGTTCTACGCTGGCTTGATGGCGTTCTTCTGCTTCTTCTACACGGCCATCGTGTTCAATCCCAAGGACACGGCTGACCAGCTCAAGAAGCATTCCGGCTTCATCCCGGGCATTCGCCCCGGTGAGCGGACTGCCGAATATATAGACTATGTGTTGACCCGCATCACGGTTGTCGGCGCCATCTATATTATGCTTGTCTGTCTTCTGCCGGAATTCCTGATTTCCGCGACCGGCGTGCCGTTCTATCTTGGCGGTACATCGCTGCTAATTGTCGTGAGCGTTACGCTCGATACGGTTGCGCAAGTTCAGGGACATCTTATCGCCCATCAGTATGAAGGGCTGATCAAGAAGTCCAAACTCAGAGGTGGGAAACGCAATAAATGAGACTGATACTTCTTGGGCCGCCCGGAGCAGGTAAGGGGACGCAGGCTGGACTTCTTACCAAGAAGCATGGAATTCCGCAGCTTTCGACTGGCGATATGCTGCGTTCGGCAGTCGCTCAGCAGAGCGAAGTCGGAAAGCGCGCCAAGGCGGTCATGGATGCCGGTCAGCTGGTTTCCGACGAGATCGTCAACCAGATCGTGTCGGAGCGCATCGACGCTCCGGATTGCGCGAACGGTTTCATTCTCGACGGCTACCCGCGTACGGTTCCGCAAGCTGAAGCTCTCGGCGGAATGCTCGCAAACAAAGGCCTGAAGCTCGATGCAGTCATCGAGTTGAAGGTTGATGAGAATGCCCTGGTCAAGCGGATGGAGAGCCGCGTGGCCGAAACGATCGCCAAGGGCGGTCAGGTGCGTTCGGACGACAATCCGGAAGCTTTCCGCAAGCGTCTGATCGAGTATCGCGAAAAGACCGCGCCGCTTTCGAGCTATTACGCCGGAACCGGTGAACTGCGTGTCCTCAACGGCATGGCGCCGGTTGAAGAAGTGACTGCCGAAATCGAGAGAATTCTCGTTCCGGCGTGAAGGCTTGGACGAACGCATCGGCCCAAAAAATCGGGATCGTTTTTTGGAAAGCACGATGCGCAGATTCAAACACGGGCAGAAAAGCGGTTAGCGTTTTCTGCCCGTTTATTGCTTCCAGAAGTCGATTCGATTGTCTGTAAGGCCGGTTTAACGGCTTTACGAACGTTTAAGAGTTGACTTTTTCGGGCGATTCCGTCAAAGACTGCGCCACTTCATTTGGTTTTGAATGGCAGGTAGCGGCGGAAATCGAAAAGAGGCCGATACCGGTCATTTTATGCTGTCTGGGGGATTAGTCTTTCAGGCGGAAGTGATTAACATTAAGGAGAACAGACGTGGCACGTATCGCTGGCGTCAACATCCCGACGAACAAGCGCGTTGTTATTGCGCTTCAGTACATCCACGGGATTGGACCGAAATTTGCTCGGGAAATCGTAACGAAGGTTGGCATTGCCGACGAACGTCGCGTTAACCAGCTGACGGATGCTGAAGTCCTTCAGATCCGCGAAGCAATCGATGCTGACTACCAGGTCGAAGGTGACCTGCGTCGTGAAGTTTCGATGAACATCAAGCGCCTGATGGACCTGGGTTGCTACCGCGGCCTGCGTCATCGTCGTTCGCTGCCGGTTCGCGGCCAGCGCACGCATACCAACGCACGCACCCGTAAGGGTCCGGCGAAGGCTATCGCAGGCAAGAAGAAGTAATTTCGACGGAACGTATTCGTTCCGTCGGGCCTTTCCGGTGCGCCGGTTGGGTTTGATACTGGTCCTTTCGTGAGGACCGGTGTAGCCGCTGGAATTACGGCGGTGTAGAGATCGATTGAAAGGACTATCATGGCCAAGGAAGCCACGCGCGTTCGCCGTCGCGAGCGTAAAAACATCTCGTCGGGCGTTGCCCACGTAAATTCGACGTTCAACAACACCATGATCACCATCACGGACGCTCAGGGCAATGCGATTGCCTGGTCTTCCGCAGGTGCTCAGGGTTTCAAGGGTTCGCGTAAGTCGACCCCGTTTGCCGCACAGATCGCTGCCGAAGATTGCGCCAAGAAGGCTCAGGAACACGGCATGCGCTCCCTCGAAGTCGAGGTTTGCGGACCGGGTTCTGGCCGTGAATCCGCGCTGCGCGCCCTTCAGGCTGCCGGCTTTGTGATCACGTCGATCCGCGATGTTACGCCGATCCCGCACAACGGTTGCCGTCCGCGCAAGAAGCGCCGGGTCTAATCCTCGTTCACATGCCGCACGAACCCTGGAGAAATCCAGGGTTCCTCTGCGGTTTCTACACTTGATCGCTACGATAGGATGGTAGCGACGATTGATAGAGGGATACTTACATGATCCAGAAGAACTGGCAGGAACTGATCAAGCCGAACAAGGTGGAATTTATCACCCACGGCTCCCGCACGCATGCAACCGTCGTTGCTGAACCGCTGGAACGCGGTTTCGGTCTGACGCTCGGCAATGCTCTGCGTCGCGTGCTTCTGTCGTCGCTGCGCGGCGCTGCCGTGACCGCCGTACAGATCGACGGCGTTCTGCATGAATTCTCTTCTATTCCGGGCGTCCGCGAAGACGTTACGGATATCGTTCTGAACGTCAAGGAAATCGCCATCCGTATGGAAGGCGAGGGCCCGAAGCGCATGGTCGTCCGCAAGGAAGGCCCAGGCGTCGTTACGGCTGGCGACATTCAGACTGTCGGCGATGTCGAGATCCTCAACCCGGATCACGTCATCTGCACGCTGGACGAAGGCGCTGAAATCCGCATGGAATTCACTGTCAACACCGGCAAGGGCTATGTGCCTGCCGACCGCAACCGTGCGGAAGATGCTCCGATTGGGCTTATCCCGGTCGACAGCCTGTATTCCCCGGTTCGCAAGGTGTCGTACAAGATCGAGAACACCCGTGAAGGCCAGGTTCTCGATTATGACAAGCTGACGCTGAACATCGAGACCAACGGTTCGGTCACGGGTGAAGACGCAGTGGCTTATGCTGCTCGTATTCTCCAGGACCAGCTGGCGATCTTCGTCAACTTCGAAGAGCCTCAGAAGGAAGCTCCGCAGGAACAGGTTGCGGAACTCGCTTTCAACCCGGCTCTGCTCAAGAAGGTGGACGAGCTCGAGCTGTCTGTCCGTTCGGCAAACTGCCTGAAGAACGACAACA
Source organism: Ochrobactrum sp. SSR (assembly GCF_030067775.1). Taxonomy (NCBI): domain Bacteria; kingdom Pseudomonadati; phylum Pseudomonadota; class Alphaproteobacteria; order Hyphomicrobiales; family Brucellaceae; genus Ochrobactrum; species Ochrobactrum sp. SSR. The sequence goes on from NZ_CP125969.1 coordinate 463,540, forward strand.
TCGTCTACATCGGCGATCTGATCCAGAAGACGGAAGCCGAGATGCTGCGGACTCCGAATTTCGGCCGCAAGTCGCTCAACGAGATCAAGGAAGTTCTCGCGTCGATGGGGCTCCATCTTGGTATGGAAATCCCGTCCTGGCCGCCTGAAAATATCGAAGATCTCGCAAAGCGCTACGAAGACCAATACTAAGCATTTCCAGCGAAAGTGCGAAGCGGTTTCGCGTCGGACAATGCGTTAATCGAAAATAAGACCGGCATATCCCGGTACGTTACGAATTAAAGGAGAAGGCCATGCGCCACGGTAATGGACAGCGTAAGCTGAACCGCACTGCCTCGCATCGCAAGGCAATGTTCGCCAACATGGCGGCTTCGCTCATCGAGCACGAACAGATTGTGACCACGCTTCCGAAAGCCAAGGAAATCCGTCCAATCGTTGAAAAGCTTGTCACGCTCGGCAAGCGCGGCGATCTGCATGCACGCCGTCAGGCTATCTCGGCTATCCGCGACGTTAAGGTCGTGGCTAAGCTGTTCGATACGCTGGCTACGCGCTATGCAACCCGCAACGGCGGCTACATCCGCATCATGAAGGCTGGCTTCCGCGCTGGCGACAACGCGCCTCTGGCCGTTGTTGAATTCGTGGAACGCGATGTCGATGCAAAGGGCAAGGCTGACCGTGCCCGCGTCGAAGCTCAAGCTGCTGCTGAAGCCGACGCAGCGTAATTCACGCTGATAAAGATTTAAAAAGGGCCGCCTTGTGCGGCCCTTTTTATTTGCGCTGCTGCTTGCATATGCAGCCACACGTTGATGTGACGGAAAATTGCACCGGCTTTTTGCATGTGGTCACAATGTGGCCCTTTATCCTTGGCCTCACTTCATTACATATGGACAACGAGTCCCGTATTCCTCCATTGGGAGTTGAACGGGAAGGCTGGGAAAGCGCGGAGTTTGTGCATGAATTGGCGACGTTTCGGAATCACGGGCATCATTCTGGCATCGATTGGCATGGCAGGCCTGCCAGCCATAGCGCAGGATGCGCCAGCACCGGCAAAGCAGATACCGCTCAACCGGGCTGATATGCAGCTTTCCTTCGCCCCTTTGGTCAAGGAAACCACACCCGCCGTTGTCAATGTCTACGCTGCGCGACAGGTGCAGGCTCAGGCGCAGTCGCCATTTGCGGGCGATCCCTTCTTTGAGCAGTTCTTCGGCAGGCAGTTTCGCGACACCAAGCCCCGCATCCAGCAGTCGCTCGGCTCCGGCGTTATTGTCGACGCGTCGGGAATCGTCGTGACCAATAATCACGTCATCAAGGACGCGGACGAAATCAAGGTCGCACTGTCCGATGGCCGCGAATTCGAAAGCAAGCTTCTGCTGCGCGATGAAACCACTGATCTGGCCGTCTTGAAAATCGAATCCAAGGAGAAATTCCCGGTCCTGTCGTTGGGTAATTCCGACGAAGTGGAAGTGGGCGACCTTGTGCTTGCTGTCGGCAACCCGTTTGGCGTCGGTCAGACCGTGACGAGCGGAATTGTCTCGGCGCAATCGCGCACGCAGGTCGGTATTTCCGATTTCGATTTCTTTATCCAGACAGACGCAGCGATCAATCCCGGCAATTCCGGCGGTGCTCTGGTGGATATGCGCGGGCGGCTGATCGGGATCAATACGGCGATCTATTCGCGTTCCGGTGGTTCTATCGGCATTGGCTTCGCCATTCCGTCCAATATGGTGCGCGCTGTGATTCAGGCCGCGCAAAGCGGCAGCACCAGCTTCGAACGCCCTTATATCGGTGCGACCTTTCAGGGCGTGACGGCGGATATAGCCGAAGGCCTCGGCATGGAGAAGCCTTATGGCGCCCTGATTACGGCGGTTGCCAAAGGCGGACCGGCTGAAGCCGCAGGCTTGAAGGTTGGCGATGTGGTACTTTCCGTGCAGGGTACGCGCATCGATAATCAGGATGTGCTCGGCTATCGTCTTTCGACCGCCGGGATCAATAGCACGGTTTCCATTGCGATCCTGCGTGGTGGCGAAAATCTGACCCTTCCGGTCAAGCTGACCAAAGCACCCGAGGTGAAGCAAACCGCGCCTCTGGTTATTGAGGGTGATAACCCTTTTGCCGGTGCCGCTGTGCAGGAGCTGACGCCGTCCACCGCCGCAAAATTGCGCCTGAAGCGCGATGCAAACGGCGTGGCGGTGATGGATGTCTACTCCGGCTCGCCAGCCGCACGCCTGGGCTTACGCCCCGGCGATATCATTCGCAACCTGAATGGCAATGTGATCCGCAGCGTAACCGATCTTTCTTCGGTCCTGAATGCGGGCCGCGGTCTGGCATGGCGTATGGAAATCGAACGCAACGGCACGCTCCTGCGCCAGTTCGTTCGATAAACCGGCTACAGAAAGTTGCATGCCGCTTCAGGTAAGCTTATGCCTTCGTGTCTGATCCAAAAGTCGCCATACCGGACTGTAAATGGCAATTTCTGCGCTTCCGGTGCTCACGTACCCTAATGTACGCTGCGCTCCGGTTCTCGAAATCACGATTTTCGCCACGGCCTGCCGCTTTTTGATTCAGACACTGAAGCGGCATTTATTTTTCGACAGAGTCATCGAATGAGCGATCTATTTTCATCGGCGTCAGACCCGAATGCGGACCGTAATCGTCCGCTGGCCGACCGTCTGCGTCCGAAGCATCTGTCTGAGGTCACCGGTCAGGAACATCTGACCGGGCCGGAAGGCGTGTTGACGCGCATGATCGCATCCGGCTCGCTCGGTTCGATGATTTTCTGGGGGCCGCCCGGTACAGGCAAGACAACGGTAGCCAGACTGCTTGCAGGCGAAACCGATCTTGCCTTCGAGCAGATTTCTGCAATCTTTTCCGGTGTTGCCGATCTCAAGAAAGTTTTTGAGACGGCCCGCGCGCGGCGGATGTCGGGGCGGCAGACCTTGCTGTTTGTCGACGAAATTCATCGCTTCAATCGTGCGCAGCAGGATTCCTTTCTGCCGGTGATGGAAGACGGCACCGTCATCCTGATTGGTGCGACCACCGAAAATCCATCATTCGAACTTAACGCCGCTCTTTTGTCGCGCGCACGGGTGTTGACCTTTCATCCGCACGACGCGGAGAGTATTGCAACGCTGCTGATCCGCGCCGAAGAGCAGGAAGGCCGTCCGCTGCCGCTGGATGAGGAGGCGAGGGCGAGCCTTATCCGTATGGCCGACGGGGATGGCCGTGCTGCATTGACGCTGGCCGAGGAAATCTGGCGTGCCGCAAGGCCAGACGAGGTCTTTACGGTAGAAAAACTTCAGGATGTGGTGCAGCGTCGTGCGCCGGTTTACGATAAGAGCCAGGACGGGCATTACAATCTGATCTCGGCGCTGCATAAATCGGTGCGCGGGTCTGATCCCGACGCGGCGCTTTATTATTTGTCGCGCATGTTCGATGCAGGGGAAGACCCGCTTTATCTCGGGCGGCGCCTCGTGCGTATGGCGGTTGAAGATATCGGGCTGGCCGATCCGCAAGCGCTCGTCATCTGCAACGCCGCCAAGGATGCCTATGACTATCTGGGTTCGCCGGAAGGTGAACTGGCGCTGGCGCAGGCCTGCGTTTATCTGGCAACCGCACCAAAGTCGAATGCTGTCTACGTGGCTTATAAAGCCGCGATGCGGGCAGCCAAGGAACATGGTTCGCTGGTGCCGCCAAAGCATATTCTGAACGCTCCCACCAAGCTGATGAAGAACGAAGGCTATGGCGACGGTTACGCCTATGACCACGATCAGCCCGATGCTTTTTCGGGTCAGGATTATTTCCCCGAAAGTCTGGGACGGCAGAAGTTTTACGACCCGCCGGAGCGCGGCTTTGAGCGCGATATCCGCAAGCGGCTCGACTACTGGGCACGTCTGCGCCAGGAGCGTCAGGGCAGGAACCGATAAGAACTGCCCGCTTGTGGCTCAATGCAATAGTGCAGCATGCCGAACAGGATTGCCGTGATCGTAATCGCAAAGGCCGGGTGCCAGCCGCGATAGCTAGGCAAGCATGCGCCCCTGTATCATGCCGCGAACCAGCACTTCTTCCGCAAAAGCGACGAAGACGAGATTGTTGACAGCCCAGATACCCAAATAGGGCATGATCTTCGGGTCGAACTTCATATAGCCGATCGCCAAGGCGAGAGGAATCACGGTTATAAGGCAACCACTCAACATCATTCCGATGATGTTGAGTGTTCTGGCCGTTCCCGCCGCGCAGTCCGGTTAATAGGACGTTTACTTTTACATTTTATCAATCTTTATAATTTGACGAGGTTTCCCATGATGCGCGTTTTGTGTCTCGTAGCGCTCGTGATCCTTGGAGGCTGTGCGACCGCCCCGCGGCAGGTCAGCAATGTATGCGCAGTCTTCGATCAGCGTGACGGTTGGTTTAACAATTGGCAGAGTGCCGCCACGCGCGTTTCGCGTGAATTCGGCGTGCCGGTTCCGGTTTTGATGGCGACGATCTATACGGAATCGGGCTTCCAGCCCTATGCACGACCGCCCCGCACGAAGATTCTCTGGATCATTCCATGGAAGCGCGCATCCAGCGCCTATGGCTATTCGCAAGCGCTCGACGGGACCTGGGATCGCTACAAGCGGGAGACTGGGCGCTGGACCGCTTCGCGCACCAATTTTGCCGACGCTATCCATTTCATCGGCTGGTATCACTATCAAAGCTATCAGAAGAACGGCATCAACCGCGCGGATGCGTATAGCCTCTATCTGGCTTATTACAGCGGCCATGGCGGCTATGCGCGTGGGGCCTGGCGTGGGAATGCGACGGCGCTCAATGGCGCGAAGAGGGCCCAGGCCATGGCCAATCGTTATGCGGCACAGTTGCGTTCCTGTGGCGGGATTAGCTAAAAGGTGAGGACGGGGGATTCAAATACGAAATTTGGAACACCGTCCGGCCTTAATCGCAACTATCATGCGCGCGGAATCGCAAATTGAGGATGACCTTTGCATGTTGAAAAAAATCGGTATCGGCCTGATTGGAGCCACCTTGCTGGCGGGCTGCACCACTGACCCTTATACGGGCGAACAGAAGATGTCGAACACGGCGGGCGGTGCTGCTATCGGCGCTGCCGTCGGCGCTTTGGGTGGCCTCATGGTTGGCGGTTCCAGCCGTGCACAGCGCAACGCCGTGCTGATCGGCGCAGGTATTGGCGCGCTCGGTGGCGGCGCTATCGGCAACTATATGGATCGCCAGGAAAATGAGCTGCGCGCGCAGCTTCAGGGCACCGGCGTATCCGTGACGCGTAACGGCGATCAGATCATCCTGAACATGCCGTCGAGCATCACCTTCGATACGGATCAGGATCAGGTGAAGAGCCAGTTCTATCCGACGCTGAACTCGGTGGCCATCGTGCTGCGCAAGTTCAACCAGACCCTGGTTGACGTCCTGGGTCACACCGACTCGACGGGTAGCGCCAGCCATAATCAGGATTTGTCGCAGCGTCGTGCCGGATCGGTGGCAAGCTATCTCGGTTCGCAGGGCATCGACCCACGCCGCTTTGCGATCATCGGTTATGGCGCAAGCCAGCCGGTCGCGACCAATGCGACGCCTGAAGGTCGTGCTCAGAACCGTCGCGTTGAAATTCAAATTTCACCGCTGCGGGGCGCAAGCTAACCCTTGGGCAGACAGAATCGGGCCGCTGTGGTCCCATCTAACGAACGCAGTTCCTCGCGAGAGGGCTGCGTTTTTCTATGTTCGGGCCGAATCGTTGCTCCGCCGAAAGTGGCGGAGCTGCTTAAAGCGTGGATAGGCTTTTTATTTTACGTCTCTCTAATTATAGAGAACAATAATGGAACAAAATAGTAATATTGTTTTATTTCAGACTGTTAGCCTTATTGCCAAACGAGAACAAAACAGATACAAATAGATATTGGCGATGAGCCTGCCGGGCTTCTAGCGGGACAAGAGGATGGTGTAAGATGTCTCAGAATTCATTGCGACTTGTTGAGGATAATTCAGTGGACAAGACTAAGGCACTTGATGCGGCGCTGTCACAGATCGAAAGAGCGTTCGGCAAAGGCTCGATCATGCGCCTGGGTCAGAACGACAAGGTGGTCGAGATCGAAACCGTATCGACCGGCTCGCTCTCTCTGGACATCGCGCTGGGTGTAGGCGGCTTGCCCAAGGGCCGCATCGTCGAAATTTACGGGCCGGAAAGCTCCGGTAAGACCACGCTCGCGCTACACACCATTGCTGAAGCGCAGAAGAAGGGCGGCATCTGCGCATTCGTTGACGCTGAACATGCGCTCGACCCTGTCTATGCACGTAAGCTTGGCGTGGATTTGGAAAACCTGCTGATCTCGCAGCCGGACACCGGCGAGCAGGCGCTTGAAATTACCGACACGCTCGTGCGTTCCGGTGCCATTGATGTTCTCGTCGTGGACTCCGTTGCAGCGCTGACGCCGCGTGCGGAAATCGAAGGCGAGATGGGCGATTCGCTCCCCGGTCTCCAGGCCCGTCTGATGAGCCAGGCGCTGCGCAAGCTCACCGCTTCGATCTCGCGTTCGAATTGCATGGTCATCTTCATCAACCAGATCCGTATGAAGATCGGCGTCATGTTCGGTTCGCCTGAAACGACTACCGGCGGTAATGCACTGAAGTTCTACGCTTCGGTTCGTCTCGATATCCGTCGCATCGGTTCCATCAAGGAGCGCGATGAGGTTGTCGGCAACCAGACCCGCGTGAAGGTTGTGAAGAACAAGCTTGCTCCTCCCTTCAAGCAGGTTGAGTTCGACATCATGTATGGCGCCGGTGTTTCCAAGACGGGCGAACTGGTCGATCTTGGCGTGAAAGCCGGTGTGGTCGAAAAGTCCGGCGCTTGGTTCTCCTATAATTCGCAGCGTCTCGGTCAGGGCCGTGAAAACGCGAAGCTTTACCTCAAGGAGAATCCTGAAGTAGCGCGCGAAATCGAAACGACGCTTCGCCAGAATGCCGGTTTGATCGCGGAACAGTTCCTTGAAGATGGCGGCCCGGAAGAAGATAGCGGGTCCGACGCTGCGGAGATGTAATCTCCGCTGTTGGTTCGGTTCGAACCTCAAGTTCCGCTTGAAAGTTGGAGGCCCTGTGCTGTTGCGCAGGGCTTCACTTTTTTCAGTCGCAGCTTGATAGGGATTCAACCGCACCGGCAAAAGCTGGTTTCAGGTGCTGAATTTGCCTTTATGGCGCACGCTGCTTATCTGGACAGAAAAGCAGCACATCGTTAAAAGCGGTCAACCGAAGAACTCCACTTCACGTCTTTGTAACGCGGGGAGGGAGTAATGCCTGCGGTTTCCGTTATTTAATGCGGTTTGCAGGTGCAAAAGACAATCGATGCTGCCTGTTAACAGGCTGCATCAATGCAGGGCAGGAAAAGCCCAAGGGTGAATTATGGCTGGCGTCAACGAGATTAGGTCCACATTCCTCGATTACTTCCGCAAGAACGGACATGAAATCGTTCCGTCGAGTCCGCTCGTGCCGCGCAACGATCCGACGCTCATGTTCACCAATGCGGGCATGGTGCAGTTCAAGAACGTTTTTACCGGGCTGGAACATCGCGCCTATAATCGCGCAACCACCTCGCAGAAATGCGTGCGCGCCGGCGGCAAGCATAACGATCTCGACAATGTCGGCTACACTGCGCGTCACCACACTTTCTTTGAAATGCTGGGCAATTTCTCGTTCGGCGATTATTTCAAGGAAGACGCTATCAGCTTCGCCTGGAACCTGATCACCAAGGAATTCGGTCTGCCGAAGGACAAGCTCCTCGTCACCGTCTATCATACGGATGAGGATGCGGCGAATTACTGGAAGAAGATCGCCGGCCTGAGCGATGACCGTATCATCCGTATTGCCACCAGCGACAATTTCTGGGCGATGGGCGATACCGGCCCGTGTGGCCCTTGCTCGGAAATCTTCTTTGATCACGGCGATCATATCTGGGGTGGACCTCCCGGATCGCCAGACGAAGACGGCGACCGTTTCATCGAAATCTGGAATCTCGTTTTCATGCAGTTCGAGCAGGTGACGCCCGAGCAGCGCATCGATTTGCCGCGTCCTTCGATCGATACCGGCATGGGTCTGGAACGCGTAGCCGCCGTGCTACAGGGCGTGCATGACAATTACGACATCGACCTGTTCAAGGCGCTGATCCGCGCATCGGAAGAAGCGACAGGCGTCAAGGCTGAGGGGGATTTCCGTGCCAGCCATCGCGTTATTGCTGACCATCTGCGCGCTTCGAGCTTCCTGATTGCCGATGGCGTTTTGCCGTCGAATGAAGGTCGCGGCTACGTGCTGCGCCGCATCATGCGCCGCGCCATGCGTCATGCCCAGCTTCTGGGTGCCAAGGAACCGTTGATGTGGCGTCTGCTGCCTGCGCTCATTCGGGAAATGGGTCAGGCCTATCCGGAACTGATCCGCGCCGAAGCGCTTATTTCCGAAACATTGAAGCTGGAAGAAACCCGTTTCCGCAAGACACTGGAACGCGGTCTCGGCCTCTTGTCCGACGCCTCCGAAAAGCTGGTCGAAGGCGACCGCCTCGACGGTGAAACGGCTTTCAAGCTTTACGACACTTATGGCTTTCCGCTCGATCTGACACAGGATGCACTGCGCCAGCGTGGTATTACTGTCGATACCGACGGCTTCTCCACTGCCATGGAACGCCAGAAGGCAGAAGCGCGCGCCAATTGGGCCGGTTCGGGCGAAGCCGCAACCGAAACGATCTGGTTCGGTATCAAGGACAAGGTCGGCGCGACAGAGTTCCTGGGTTATGAAACCGAAAGCGCTGAGGGCGTTATCGCCGCCCTGGTGCGCGACGGCTCGGAAGTGCAGTCGGCGTCCGAAGGCGAGACCGTATCGGTCGTGGTCAACCAGACGCCGTTCTATGGTGAATCCGGCGGCCAGCAGGGCGATACCGGAACGATTTCCGGCGAAGGTTTTGTCATTACCATCAAGGACACGCAGAAAAAGGGCGAAGGCGTCTTCGTTCATATCGGCGAAGTGACCAAGGGCACTGCGAAAACCGGCGAAGCCGTCGAATTGAAGGTCGATTCGGATCGTCGCACGCGCATTCGCTCTAATCACTCGGCAACCCATCTTCTGCATGAAGCGCTGCGCGAAACGCTGGGCAGCCATGTGGCGCAGAAGGGTTCGCTCGTTGCGCCTGATCGCCTGCGCTTTGACTTCTCGCATCCGAAGCCGATTTCGGCTGAGGAGCTGGCCAAGGTTGAAAACATGGCCAATGAGATCATTCTCCAGAACGCGCCGGTTTCCACCCGCCTGATGGCTGTGGACGATGCAATTGCTGAGGGCGCGATGGCGCTGTTCGGTGAAAAATATGGTGATGAAGTGCGCGTCGTGTCGATGGGCATGGCCAAGCATGGTCCGAAGGCTGGCAAGTCCTATTCGGTCGAACTTTGCGGCGGCACGCATGTGCGCCAGACAGGCGATATCGGTCTGGTCCGCATCGTTTCGGAAGGTGCGGTTGCAGCCGGTGTTCGTCGTATGGAAGCGCTGACGGGCGAGGCTGCGCGCCTTTATCTCGAAGAGCAGGACGAACGCGTGAAAGCAATCGCCAGCGCGCTGAAGACCACGCCTGCCGAAGCGCTTGAACGCGTCAACGCCCTGATGGACGAGCGCAAGAAGCTTGAGCGCGAATTGTCGGATGCACGCAAGAAGCTCGCGCTCGGCGGCGGTTCATCGGAGGGCGGCAGCGCGGTTGAAGCTGTGAATGGCGTCAACTTCCTCGGCAAGGTTGTGACTGGTGTATCGCCGCGCGATCTGGAAGCCATTGGCCGACGAAGGCAAGAAGCAGGTTGGTTCCGGCGTGGTGCTGTTCATCGGCGTCGGGGAAGATGGCAAGGCCAGTGCCGTTGCTGCCGTGACGGAAGATCTGGTCGGTCGTTTCAGTGCCGTGGATCTGGTGCGCGCTGCTTCGGCAGCACTTGGCGGCGCCGGTGGCGGCGGCCGCCCGGACATGGCGCAGGCCGGCGGGCCGGATGGCGACAAGGCGGATGCTGCGATTGCAGCGGTCAAGGCGCTGATCGCCTGATTTAATAGCAATAAGGCCGGGGAAACCCGGCCTCAGCCTGCTGACAAACCCCTGGCTATGCCGGGGGGTGTGATTCTCTGGGTCATGTTGAAGAAACCAGCCGCAGAACAGACCGCGCTCGAGATGGTGACGCTCGATCAACTGGTCCCGAAAGATCATCTGCTTCGCAAGATCGATGCGGTGATCGACTTCTCTTTCATCCATGACCGGGTTGCCGGGCTTTATTGCCCCGACAACGGCCGTCCTCCGCTCGATCCGACCTTGATGTTCAAGGCGCTGTTCATTGACTACCTGTTCGGCGTGCGCTCGGAGCGTCAGCGGGTGCGCGAGATCGAGGTCAATGTCGCCTATCGCTGGTTCCTGCGCCTGAAGCTGAGCGATGCGGTGTTCGACGCCTCGACACTGAGCCAGAACCGGCGGCGGCGCTTTAACGACACCTCGGTCGCCCAGGACATTTTCGACCATATCGTCGAACAGGCGATCCGGCACGGACTGGTCGATGGGACAGTGCTTTATACCGACAGCACACATCTGAAAGCCAATGCCAACAAGGGCAAATACGACCTTGAGATGATCGCCAGATCCCGGGCCGACTATTGGGCTGATCTTGATCGGGCCATTGATGCGGAACGGGCACTGCACGGCCAGAAGCCGATGAGGGACAAGCCGCGTGAGCGGGAGGTGAAGGAAACCAAGGTCAGCCGCACCGATCCGGAAAGCGGCTATATGGTGCGCGACGGCAAGCCGAAGGGCTTCTACTATCTCGACCACCGCACGGTGGATGGAAAGCTGGCCATCATCACCGATATCCACGTCACGCCGGCCAATGTGCATGACAGTCGCGTCTATCTCGACCGTCTGGATCGGCAACGCCGGCGCTTTGACTTCGAGGTTGGCGCGGTCGGGCTGGATGCTGGCTATGCGACAGCGGCCATTGCCCGGGGTTTGGAAGATCGCCATATCCTTGGCGTTACCAGCTACCGCACTCCAACGCCGCCCAGGGACGGCATGATGCGCAAGTCGAAGTTCGCATTCGAAGCGGATGCCGATGGCTATCGCTGCCCTGAGGGCCAATTGCTCCCCTATGCCACGACCGACCGCAACGGTTACAAGCATTATGTATCTGATCCGGCCATCTGCCGGACCTGCCCGCTGCTCGCATCCTGCACGGCCAACGCCAAGTCCATCCGTACCATCACCCGCCATGTCTGGCAGGACGCCCGCGAACGCACTGACGCCCACCGGCTCACAGCTTGGGGAAAAGCGATCTACAAGCGGCGCAAGGAAACGGTGGAATGCTCCTTTGCCGACGCCAAGCAGCTGCACGGCCACCGCTACGCCCGCTTTCGAGGCCTTGTCCGCGTCGCCTGCCAATGCCTGCTGCAAGCCGCCGCACAGAACATCAAGAAGATCGCCATGGTCCTGACAAAGACCCCAAAGGCAGCCAGCGTATGAGCGGCTGCAGCCGCTTGCAACTCCTTACTAATGCAGTCACAAAACGCGCCCCTCTCAAAAACAAAACCCGCCGAAAAATATCGGCGGGTTTGTCAGCAGCCTGAGGCCGGGGAAACCCGGCCTTATCATTTTAAGCGGCGTGTGCTTTGCGGCTGTCATCGGGCGCTTCGGCCCGTTCATCAAGACCGTAGTCGCGAACCACGCTGGCGACCCGCAAGCGGTAGTTTTCAAAGACACCGCCACGACCCTGTGCCTGTGCAATGCGATGCGAGGGCAGGTTGCGCCATGCGCGGACGGCGTCTTCATCGCGCCAAAATGAGAGCGACAGCAGCTTGTCCGGCTCCACGAGGCTCTGGAAACGCTCGATTGAGATGAATCCATCGATGCGGCTGAGATCGTCCCGTAGGCCCGCCGCTATATCGAGATATTGTCCGCGCCGCTCATCATCGGCGGGCCAGACTTCAAAGATCACCGCGATCATGGTTTTACCAGCTCCGCATGAGGTCCCGATTGCGGCTTGAGGAACATGCGATCCTCAGATCGAATGAATTGCTCTCGGCGCGCAAATTCATAATTCTCGCGTCCGAGCGGATCGGCGGCAAGTCGCGCGCGATAGGCTTCATATGCGGCGAGGTTTTCCAGCGAATAAACGCCATAGGCCGTGGTAGCAGAGCCTTCATGCGGGCCGAAATAGCCGATCAGTTGCGCGCCGCAACGCGGAATGGCTTGGCCCCAATTGCGCGCATATTCGGCAAAAGCATCCGCTTTGAACGGGTCGATCTGGTAGCGGATGAAACAGGTGATCATGCGGGGTCTCCTTGATATGTATGCTTTCGATGGAAACACTGTAGCGGTTGAAATGCAGGCATAGTTCGGTTAGCATCGAAGTATGAAAGATGGACCGATCATAGCATCCGTCGCTGCTCTTCTCGGCGATCCGGCACGTGCAAACATGTTGACGGCGCTGATGGATGGACGCGCCTTGACCGTCAGCGAGCTGGCGTCTGCGGCGGGCGTCACCTTGCAGACTGCCAGCGGGCATCTGGCCAAGCTCGATGCGGCCAATCTGTTGATTGCTGAAAAGCAGGGGCGTCACCGTTATTTCCGCCTATCGGGCGCGGATGTGGCGCAGGTGCTGGAAGGGCTGATGGGCCTTGCCCAGCGAACGGGAGCGGTGCGCGTGCGCACGGGGCCGAAGGAGGAGGCATTGCGCAAGGCGCGCATCTGCTACGATCATCTGGCGGGCGAGCGCGGTGTTGAGATGCTCGATGCCGCGCACAGGCTTCGCCTCATCGATAATGCCGAAGAACCCGTGCTGACGGATGAGGGCAAATCGTTTTTCACCTGCCTGGGTGTGGACGTGGCAGGACTCGAACACGGCAAGAGACCGGTGTGCCGCCATTGTCTCGACTGGAGCGAACGGCGCAATCATCTGGGTGGTGCGCTTGGCGCGGCGCTTCTGAAGAATTTTATCGCGCGTGGTTGGGCCAGACGCGCCGAGGGGCGGGTGATCGCCTTTTCACCCACCGGCGCGCAAGCCTTCAAAAACGCGTTCTCAATTGAAGCGCAGCCGACTTGAAGTCGACACCTTAGCTCGCGGCCTTGACGGCAGCGTCATCCAGTTCAGCTGCACGTTTTGCGGCAGGACGGGCTTGCAGCCGTTCCCAATAGGCATCAAATGCCGGGCGGTGCGGCAAGCTTCCGAACATCATGCCCCAGCCTATATGAGAACCGACATAGACATCGGCTGCCGTGAAGCGATTGCCGGTAATATAGGGATGGCGCGATACCGCCTTTTCCAGCGTGGCGACGACGCTGTCGTAATTGCCATAGCCCATCATGCGCTCGTGCTCTGGCGGCACTTCAAAGCCCATGGAGCGATTTGATAGCGCCGCTTCCAGCGGCCCTGCGGCAAAAAACATCCAGCGATAGAAATCGGCGCGCTCGTCGGGATGGGGCGCAAGTCCTGCTTCCGGAAAGGTGACAGCCAGATAAGCGCAGACGGCTGCGGCTTCGGTGACGATAGCTTCGCCGTGGCGCAATGCGGGCACTTTGCCCATGGGGTTGACGGCACAAAATTCAGGGCCTTTCATCGGAGGGCCAAAATCGAGAATTTGAACGTCGTAGGGCTTGCCCGTCTCCTCCAGCATCCAGCGGGCGATACGTCCACGCGACATGGGATTGGTGAAAAGCGTCAGGTCAGCCATTTTATCCTCCTTGAATGGATGGATGCAGAATGCGCGTTTTCCCATATGAAGCAAATCAAAAAGAAAACGGCGGGAAAACCCGCCGTTTCGCATTCTTATGAAAGCTGCTGCTGATTAAGCAGCCATTGCCTTCTTGAGGTTTTCGTCGATCTTGTCGAGGAAGCCGGTGGTGGAGAGCCACGGCTGATCCGGACCGATCAGCAGCGCCAGATCCTTCGTCATGAAGCCGCTTTCCACGGTGTCCACGCAGACCTTTTCCAGCGTATCGGCAAAGCGCTTCAGCTCGGCATTGTCGTCGAGCTTGGCGCGATGTGCGAGACCACGGGTCCATGCGAAGATCGAAGCGATCGAGTTGGTCGAGGTTTCCTCGCCCTTCTGATGCTGGCGATAGTGACGGGTCACGGTGCCGTGTGCAGCTTCAGCTTCGACGGTCTTGCCATCCGGCGTCATCAGAACCGAGGTCATCAGGCCGAGCGAGCCAAAACCCTGAGCCACGATATCCGACTGAACGTCGCCGTCGTAGTTCTTACAAGCCCAGACATAACCGCCCGACCATTTGAGCGCCGAAGCGACCATGTCGTCGATAAGGCGATGTTCGTACCAGATCTTCGCTTCCTTGAACTTTTCGGCGAATTCGGTCTGGTAGACTTCTTCGAAGATGTCCTTGAAGCGACCGTCATAGGCCTTGAGAATGGTGTTCTTGGTCGAGAGATAGACCGGGTAGTTGCGCTGCAAGCCGTAGTTCAGCGAGGCGCGTGCGAATTCGCGGATCGATCCGTCGAGGTTGTACATGGCCATTGCCACGCCAGCCGCCGGAGCCTGATAGACTTCGTGTTCGATGGTTTCGCCGTCTTCACCGACGAACTTGATCGAAAGCGTGCCCTTGCCCGGGAACTTGAAATCGGTCGCGCGGTACTGGTCGCCGAATGCATGACGGCCAACAATGATCGGCTGGGTCCAGCCCGGCACGAGGCGCGGAACGTTCTTGCAGATGATCGGCTCGCGGAAGATCACGCCGCCGAGAATGTTGCGGATGGTGCCGTTTGGCGACTTCCACATCTTCTTGAGCTTGAATTCTTCAACGCGCGCTTCATCGGGGGTGATGGTTGCGCACTTTACGCCGACGCCGTGTTCCTTGATGGCGTTTGCTGCATCGATGGTGACCTGGTCATTGGTCGCATCGCGGTTTTCAACCGACAGATCGTAATATTTCAGATCGACGTCGAGATAGGGATGGATCAGCTTGTCCTTGATGAACTGCCAGATGATGCGGGTCATCTCGTCGCCGTCGAGTTCAACGACTGGGTTCGCAACCTTGATTTTTGCCATGGATGAAGCCTCTTTTTAAATGCGTCTTGAATGCGTTGGGCCCCTATAGCACCCGCAGGGAATAAGGCAAAGCTCTCAGGCCTCATTCTTTGGCCTATAGGTGGAATTGGCAGTCAAAAAATCGCGAAGGGCGGGGTCAGGCTGCGTGGTGCGTTGCCGGCTCGCTGTTGCGTGGCTTCTTCCAGCTCTCCTGCTGCTGGCGGTAATTTTCCTGTTCGCGCGCCAGAATGGCGTCAGCGTCGAGCGCGGAAATGGCGGCCGCCTTGTCGGTCGGCACGAGGCCGCTCAGTTGCAGGGAAAGATAGCGCCCGCAGCAGACGCGCAGGAAAGAGGCGAAATTGTCGAGGTCGTGGCCTTCTTCGCGGGATTCGCCATAAAGCTTGCTGATCAGTCGGCTCACGCTGAGACCGTCGCGGGAAGCAACATCTTCCAGTGTCCACCAGAAGAAGTTTTCAAGCCTAACGCTGGTGACGACGCCATCAATGCGCAGTGAGCGTGTTACGCTCTGCCAGAGTTCTGGATTGGCACCGATGAACAATCTGCACATGATTTTCTCCCGGATAAAGCTCCGTGGATAGTGTTGCGCAATATGAAGCTGCCTGCAACCGATGATGATTGCAGGCAATATCCATTATGCTCAAGCGTGCGTGATCTTGGTGCCGAGCACGGCGAGGAACTGCGATAGCCATGCCGGATGAGCGGGCCATGCGGGCGCGGTGACGAGGTTTCCGTCTGTTACGGCTTTATCGACGGGAATATCGGCATAGGTGCCACCGGCGAGTTCGACTTCCGGGCGGCAGGCCGGGTAGGCTGAACAGGTGCGGCCTTCCAGCACGCGGGCGGCTGCAAGCAGCTGGGCGCCGTGGCAGACGGCGGCGACTGGTTTGTTTGCTTCGAAGAAGTGTTTTACGATCGCAATCACCTTGTCATCGAGCCGCAAATATTCTGGCCCGCGACCACCAGGAATGACCAGCGCGTCATAATTTTCAGCCTTCACATCGGCGAAACTGGCATTCAGCGTGAAATTATGGCCGGGCTTTTCCGAATAGGTCTGGTGACCTTCGAAATCGTGAATGGCGGTCGCGACCTGATCGCCCGCTTTCTTGCCGGGGCAAACCGCGTGAACCGTGTGGCCGACCGCAAGCAGGGTCTGGAACGGGACCATGGTTTCATAGTCTTCGCCGAAATCACCGCACAGCATGAGAATTTTTTTAACGGACATGGCTTCCTCCCTGAATCCTGATTTTCCGTACGGTTAATCTGGCATGGATGCGGCGAGGGCAGGTGTTATTCAGATACTACACCTGTTTTTTGCGGACGAACGTAAGGGGAATCTTTGCGATTTTACGTCAATTATGTCAGGGAAACGCCACGATTATATCTATGACGGAAAGCATCATGGCAGGAACAGACAAGCAGCGCCCCTTTATCGCGGAAGGACCGGCAATCGTGCTGGTGGAGCCGCAATTGCCGGAGAACATCGGCATGGTGGCGCGTGCCATGGCGAATTTCGGTCTGGCTGAATTGCGGCTCGTCAATCCGCGTGAGGAGTTTCCCAGCGAAAAGGCGAGGGCCGCCGCCAGCAAGGCCGATCATGTCATCGACAATGCGGTGGTTTATGACGACCTGCCGTCGGCGATTGCCGATCTCAATTTCGTCTATGCCACCACGGCGCGTGAACGCGATGGCTTCAAGCAGGTGCGCAGCGCCGTCGAGGCCGGTAATGAATTGCGCACGCGTTTTCGAAGCGGCGAAAAGACGGGCATCCTCTTCGGTCGTGAACGCTTTGGTCTCAGCAATGAAGAGGTCGGGCTTGCCGATGAGTTGGTGACTTTTCCGGTCAATCCGGCCTTCGCCTCGCTCAATATCGCACAGGCCGTGCTGCTCATGTCCTATGAGTGGATGAAGTCCGGTCTCGAGACCGAGACGGAAACGGTTTTCCGTGGACCAGAGATGGAGCTTGCGCCGAAGCACGAATTGCAGGGCCTGTTCAACCATCTGGAAGAAGCCCTTGATGTCAGAGGCTATTTCCGGCCCGAAGCGCGCAAGGAAATTATGGTCAATAATCTGCGCGCCGTGCTGACGCGGGCCGGTTTCGCCTCAGCGGAATTGAAGCTCCTGCGCGGGGTTGTCACCTCGCTTGATGTGTTTACGCCCAAGAAGCCGCGTGGCTCCGGCGCGCCGGAAGGTCGCGCCCGCAAGCCCGCTCCAGAGGATAAGGCAGAATGAAAGACGCGCCCGTCGCCAGCTTTTCCGCTTCCGCAACAACCGACAACGAAAGACCTATATTGGTCTTCGACAGCGGTATCGGCGGTTTGACGGTGTTGCGCGAGGCGCGGGTGCTGATGCCGGACCGGCGTTTCGTCTATATCGCCGACGATGCCGGTTTTCCCTATGGCGGCTGGGAAGAAGAGGCGCTTCGGGCGCGTATCGTTGAACTGTTCGGCGGTTTCATCGCAACGCACAATCCTGAAATCGCGGTCATCGCCTGCAATACGGCCTCGACATTGGTGCTGGACGATTTGCGCCGCGCCTATCCATCGGTGCCTTTTGTGGGGACCGTGCCTGCGATCAAGCCCGCCGCCGAGCGCACATCGTCCGGGCTGGTTTCCGTGCTGGCGACGCCCGGCACGGTGAAGCGCGCTTATACCCGCGATCTCATCCAGTCTTTCGCCTCGCAATGCCATGTGCGGCTGGTCGGCGCTGATCGGCTGGCGAGCATTGCCGAGTCGCATATTCGCGGCGAGGAGATCGATGAAGCGCTGGTCGTGGAACAGATCGCGCCGTGCTTTATCGAGAAGGATGGCAACCGCACGGATATCGTGGTGCTTGCCTGCACCCACTATCCGTTTCTCGCCAATGTGTTCCGCCGTCTGGCACCATGGCCGGTGGATTGGCTCGATCCGGCGGAAGCGATTGCGCGCCGCACCGTATCGCTGCTGACGCCGCGCAAGGGCGATGTTGAATTGCATCACCACGACGATCTTGCGGTCTTCACCTCACAGAAGCCGGATTATGCCATCCGCAGGCTGATGCAGGGATTTGGGCTGCAATTCGCATAAGATATCATGCTTAAGGCCTTGTATTTTCCTGATCTTACGTGATCATGCTTGTGATCCGTCGATAAGGAAAAAGAGATGACCGGCACGATACCGCAGATCAAGCTTCCGTCAGGTCAGAACGTTCCAGCGCTGGGACAAGGCACCTGGTATATGGGTGAGAACGCCGGGGAGCGTCACCATGAGGTTGAGGCGCTTCGATACGGTATCGAGCTTGGCATGACGCTGATCGACACGGCGGAAATGTATGCCGATGGCGAAGCTGAGGAAGTTGTCGGCGAAGCCATAACAGGTCGCCGCGACGACGTGTTTCTGGTGAGCAAGGTTCTGCCCTATAACGCATCTCGGACTGGCACGATCGAGGCTTGCGAGCGCAGTCTGGAACGTTTCGGTACGGATCGCATCGATCTTTATCTCCTGCACTGGCGCGGGCGTCATCCGCTGGCTGAAACAATTGCTGCTTTCGAGGAATTGCAGCAGGCAGGCAAGATCGTCGCTTGGGGTGTCAGCAATTTTGATGCAGGCGATATGCAAGAGCTGTTCAGCGTCACGGGCGGTCAGGCTGTCGCGAGCAATCAGATTCTCTATAATCTCACACGGCGCGGGCCAGAATTCGACCTCATGCCCTGGTGCGGTCAGCATGGCATTCCGCTGATGGCCTATTCGCCTATCGAACAGGGCCGTTTGCTCGGCAATCGCGCTTTGGCGGAGATCGCTGCGGAATATAGCGTGACGCCTGCGGCGGTGGCGCTGGCATGGATCATGCGCAAGGGCAACGTGGTTGCTATTCCAAAATCATCGAACCTGCATCATGTTCGCGACAACAGAAAAGCCGCAGATTTGCGGCTTTCCGAAGAGCAATTGGCGCGTCTTGACCGCGCCTTTGCGCCGCCTTCGCGAAAAGTGGCGCTGGAGATGCTTTGAAATGGCTCTGTGATTGAATCAAAGAGCCGTTTTAAGCTGTTGTTTATAATCAATTTTCACAGGGTGTGGCTAGCGGGCGTCTTTCTTCGCCTGTTTGACACTTGCGGTCTTGCGGTTACGCCCGCGATCGGCAAGCCGCGTGAAAGTGCTGTACTTTTCATTTGGAACATTTCGCATACCGAAATGGGCATGACGCGTATTGAAGGTTTTGGCAGCCTTTTCGCTGGCGAGCTTTGCTGCAAGCGCTTTCTGGGCGTTGGCGATCAGATCGCTGGCAGCTGCCATCTGTTCACGGCGCTCGACTTCGCCATTGATGCGCGCCACGGCAGTCGCGAGAACGGCAACCTTCAGGTGAGAGCCTTCATCGGCCTTTGAAGCCGTCGCGCCACGGGCCGCCGATTTGCCGCGCATTTCACGGCGGCGCTGGTTGGCTTGATCGCGCGCCTTCTTGCGGCGCTCGCGGATCAGCTTTGCCAGTTGGGTGAGTTCCTCGTCGGACACTTCCTGCAAATGCGGATGCTGGGTCTTTTCCACCAGCTCCTTCTCTTCTGCATTAAGCGCGCGCGCCTGGTCCTTTCTGCTGACGGCCATGGGACATCCTTTCCTTGAAAAGCAATTTCCGCAAAAATCCCTATAGGGATATAGGCTCGGCTTTTGTCCGGGGAAGAGCGTAGTTGAAGTTTTCGTGTCACGCTTTTTATAGCGGTGTTCCTGCGGGCCGGCATGGAACTATTACGACCGATTTCCGTTATCCCGCAGTCGGAAAAAGCGCGGAGATCAGCATATGGAAATCGTCGAAACCCGCATCGGCTCGATAGGCGGCTTCAAGCTCTATACGGTCGAGTTTATTGCCGAGGGTGATGAAAAGGTATCCGTGATTTTTGAAAACGAAACCGGGGTGGAGTTGAATCGCGACGATGCCATTCGGCGTGCAGCAGCCAAGCTTGGTGCGGCGCTCGGCGTTGCGTCCATGGAATGTGGAATTGAACCCGACACCTTGCTGACGCGCCCCAGCGCAAGGCGGGCAGGTGACCGGGCCGAACTGGAACGTCAGCTGGAGGAAGGGCTGGAAGATACCTTTCCCGCGAGCGATCCGGTTTCGGTGACGAGTTCCGCGATACCGGCATCCGCGGACCCGAAGTCGTAAGGCGATACAAAGAGAAAAGCCGAAGCGTATGCTCCGGCTTTTCATGTTCATAAAATGAATCGCTTTTTTGATTTAACCCTTTGATAAATCAAAGATTGCGGCGTTTCCCTTCCAGAATGTCCAGAACGGCGCGTGCACAATCCAACACATTCGAGCCGGGGCCGAATACCGCTGCGACGCCGTGGTCGAACAGATATTGATAGTCCTGACGCGGCACCACTCCACCGCAAACCACGACGATGTTTTCAGCACCCTTGGCTTTCAGCGTATCAACGAGCTGCGGCAGCAGGGTCTTGTGACCGGCAGCCAGCGACGACACCCCAATGACGTGCACTTTCGACTTGATGGCCATATCAGCCGCTTCGTCGGGTGTCTGGAATAATGGTCCGGCCAGAACTTCGAACCCGATATCGCCGAAAGCTGACGCGATGATCTTGGCGCCGCGGTCATGCCCGTCCTGTCCAAGCTTGGCGACCATTACCTTTGGCGTTTCGCCGCTCTGCTTGGAAAACTCCTCCAGCCGCGACACCAGCGTCTGATATTCAGGCTCGTCCTGATAGGCATCGCCATAGACCTTGCGGATGACTTTCGGTTCTGCGGCGTGGTCGCCAAAAGCGCGGCGCATGGCGTCGGAAATTTCGCCGACCGTGGCGCGAGCGCGGGATGCCTCGACGGCTGCGGCAAGAAGATTGCCTTCCCCGCTGGTCGCCACTTCTTCGAGAGCGGCGAGGGCGGCTTCGACCTTTGCCTTGTCGCGGGTCTGGCGAATGCGCTCGATGCGCGCGATCTGCGACTGACGCACGGCGGTATTGTCGATTTCGAGAATGTCGATCTCGTCTTCCTGTTCCAGCCGGAACTTGTTGACGCCGACAATGACTTCCTCGCCCTTGTCGATGGCAGCCTGACGCTTGGTGGCGGCTTCCTCGATCAGCCGCTTCGGCAGGCCGCTTTCGACGGCCTTGGTCATGCCGCCCAGTTCTTCCACTTCCTCGATCAACGCCCAGGCCTTCTCGGCCAGTTCGTTGGTCAGGCTTTCGATGTAATAGGAGCCGGCCAGCGGATCGACCACCTTGGTCACGCCGGTCTCGTTCTGGAGAATGAGCTGCGTGTTGCGGGCGATGCGAGCGGAAAATTCCGTCGGCAAAGCAATGGCTTCGTCGAAAGCGTTCGTGTGCAGCGATTGCGTGCCGCCAAGGGCCGCCGACATGGCCTCGAATGCCGTGCGCACGACATTGTTGTAGGGGTCCTGTTCCTGCAAAGACACGCCAGAGGTCTGGCAGTGGGTGCGCAGCATCAGGGAACCCGGCTTTTTCGGCTCGAATTCCTTCATGATGCGCGTCCAGAGAAGACGGGCTGCGCGCAGCTTGGCGATTTCCATGAAGAAATTCATGCCGATGGCGAAGAAGAACGATAGGCGACCGGCAAAGTCATCGACATTGAGGCCTTTTTGCAGGGCCGCACGCACATATTCGCGCCCGTCGGCCAGCGTGAAGGCCAGTTCCTGCACCAGCGTCGCGCCAGCTTCCTGCATGTGATAGCCGGAAATGGAAATCGAGTTGAACTTCGGCATTTCCGTCGCCGTATAGGCGATGATATCCGCAATGATCCGCATGGAGGGTTCGGGCGGATAAATATAGGTGTTGCGGACCATGAACTCCTTGAGAATGTCGTTCTGGATGGTGCCGGAAAGCAGGTCGCGAGAGACACCTTGTTCTTCGCCTGCAACGATGAAATTGGCGAGGATCGGGATCACCGCGCCATTCATGGTCATCGACACGGAAACCTTCTCAAGCGGGATACCATCGAAGAGGATTTTCATGTCTTCGACGGAGTCGATGGCCACGCCCGCCTTGCCGACATCGCCGACGACACGCGGATGGTCGCTGTCATAGCCGCGATGGGTGGCAAGGTCGAAGGCGACGGACACGCCCTGCTGTCCGGCGGCCAGCGCCTTGCGGTAGAAGGCGTTGGATGCCTCGGCGGTGGAGAAACCAGCATATTGGCGGATGGTCCACGGACGTCCGGCATACATGGTTGCGCGCGGGCCACGCACGAACGGTTCGAAACCCGGCAGGCTGTCGAGATGGCCGACATTTTGCAGGTCGTCCGCCGTATAAAGTGGCTTCACATCGATGCCTTCCGGCGTATGCCAGACAAGGCTGTCTGCCGGGCGCTTCAGTTCCTTTTCGGCCAACGCTTCCCAATCCGCACGGGTTTTCTGCGTCATTGGCTTATTCTCCATCCCATATCGTCCTCATGCCCAGCTTCCCCGTCCTTCGAGACGCACCCTGCGGGCGCTCCTCAGGAGAGGGAAGCTTGCACCTGCACCTTGAGCCGGTGCAAAGCACCGCGTTGCAGGCTTATTCGAATTCCATAATCAGTTCGTCGACGGCAAGGCTTTCTCCGGCCTTGACGGCAACGCGCTTGACGGTGGCGCGACGTTCGGCGCGCAGCACGTTTTCCATCTTCATGGCCTCGACCGTCGCAAGTGGTTGTCCGGCTTCCACCGTAACGCCTTCCTCTGCCAGAATCGAGGTGATGACGCCCGGCATCGGGCAGAGCAACATTTTCGATGTATCCGGCGGCAGCTTGACCGGCATCAGCTTTGCCAGTTCCGCGATGCGGGGTTTTCGCACATGCACGGTCAGGTCCATGCCGCGCCAGCGCAGACGCCACCCGGAGCCTGCGCGGGCGACCTTCACGCTCACCGGCTTGCCGCCGACGGTGAATGTGGCGAGTTCGCGCCCTGGATGCCAGTCGCTGGCAATGGTGAGGCTGCCGCCATCGGCGAAATTCACCGTTGCGCCGCCTTCGCCGTCGGCAAGGCGAACCGGCAGAAGATGGTCGCCGATCTTGACCACCCAGTCGTTGCCGGGCTTGAGGTCCTGCCCGGAAAGACGACCGGAAATCTGTCCGTCGCGGGTGACAACGGTGAGATTGATATGTACAGCGACTGCAGCCAGAAGGCGCGCATCATCTTCCGATGGCGCAACACCCGAGAAACCATCCGGATATTCCTCTGCGATGAAGGCCGTGGTCAATGCACCGGCTCTGAAGCGCTGGTGATCCATGACCGCGGACAGGAATGGCAGATTGTGGCCGATGCCTTCCACTTCGAAGGCGTCGAGCGCGTTGCCCATCGCGTCGATTGCGGCAAGGCGATCCGGCCCCCAGGAGCAAAGCTTGGCGATCATCGGATCGTAATACATCGAGATTTCGCCGCCCTCGAACACGCCGGTATCGTTGCGGATGACCGTTCCGTCGTCGCGACGACCTTCCACCGGAGGCCGGTAGCGGGTGAGGCGACCGATGGAGGGCAGGAAGTTGCGATACGGGTCTTCGGCATAGAGACGGCTTTCCATGGCCCAGCCGTTGAGCTTCACGTCGGCCTGACCAAAGCGCAGCGTTTCACCGGCGGCAACGCGGATCATTTCTTCCACGAGATCAATGCCGGTAATGAGTTCCGTCACCGGATGCTCCACCTGCAAACGCGTATTCATTTCGAGGAAATAGAAATTGCGGCTGCCATCGACGATGAACTCAACCGTACCGGCGGAAAAATACCCAACCGCCTTGGCAAGTGCGACGGCCTGTTCGCCCATGGCCTTGCGGGTCGCTTCGTCGAGGAAGGGTGAGGGCGCTTCCTCGATCACCTTCTGGTTTCGGCGCTGGATGGAACATTCGCGTTCGCCGAGATAGACGACATTGCCATGCTGGTCGCCAAGCACCTGAATTTCGATATGGCGCGGCTGCGTGACGAATTTTTCAATGAAAATGCGGTCGTCGCCGAAGGAGGCTTTTGCCTCGTTGCGCGACAGTTGAAAGCCTTCGCGGGCTTCGTCGTCGTTCCACGCAATACGCATGCCCTTGCCGCCACCACCGGCAGACGCCTTGATCATCACCGGATAGCCGATGGAACCAGCGATCTTCACCGCTTCGTCAGCGTCTTCGATCAGGCCCATATGGCCGGGCACGGTGGAAACGCCCGCTTCCGCCGCCAGCTTCTTGGAGGTGATCTTGTCGCCCATCGCATCAATGGCGTTCACCGGCGGTCCGATGAAAGTGACATTGGCCGCCTTCAGCGCTTCGGCGAAACGGGCATTCTCCGACAGGAAGCCATAGCCCGGATGCACGGCGTCCGCCCCGGTCTGCCTGATGGCATCTAGAATCTTGTCGATGACGATGTAGGACTGGTTCGACGGCGCCGGGCCGATATGCACGGCCTCGTCGGCCATTTTCACATGCAGCGCATTGCGGTCGGCATCGGAATAAACCGCAACCGTAGCAATGCCCATCTTCTTTGCGGTCTTGATCACACGGCAGGCGATTTCGCCGCGATTGGCAATGAGGATTTTCTTGATCATCTTTATCTACTCAACTGAACCGGATCACAGCGGAATGGTGTCGTGCTTTTTCCAGGGCGCGCTTTGTTGCTTGTTGCGCAGGCTGGCAAAAGCGCGCGCAATGCGGCGGCGCGAGGAATGCGGCATGATCACCTCGTCGATGAAGCCACGCTCGGCGGCGACGAACGGATTGGCGAAGCGTTCCTCATATTCGCTCTGGCGGGCGGCAATCTTTTCGGGGTCGCCCAGTTCCGAGCGATAGAGGATTTCCGTTGCGCCCTTGGCACCCATCACGGCGATTTCCGCCGTTGGCCAGGCATAGTTGATGTCCGCGCCGATATGCTTGGAGGCCATCACGTCATAAGCGCCGCCATAGGCTTTGCGCGTGATGAGCGTGACCATCGGAACCGTTGCCTGACTATAGGCGAACAGCAGCTTTGCGCCGTGTTTGATGACGCCGCCATATTCCTGCGCCGTGCCCGGCAGAAAGCCCGGTACGTCCACGAGGGTCAGAAGCGGGATCGAAAAAGCATCGCAGAAGCGTACGAAACGTGCGGCCTTGCGCGAGGAATCGATATCGAGGCAGCCTGCAAGCACCATGGGCTGGTTGGCGACGACGCCGACTGTCTGGCCTTCGATACGAAGGAAGCCGGTAATGATGTTCTTGGCGAAGGCTTCCTGAATTTCGAAGAACTCGCCTTCGTCTGCCAGCGCGTGGATCAGTTCCTTCATGTCATAAGGCTTGGTTGCGCTGTCGGGGATCAGCGTATCGAGCCGCATTTCCAGCCGCGACGGATCGTCATGCACCGGACGGACCGGTGGCTTGTCGCGATTGTTGAGCGGCAGGAAATCGAACAGAATGCGCACCTGTTCCAGCGCTTCGATGTCGTTTTCATAAGCGCCATCAGCGACCGACGACTTGGCGGTATGCGTGCGCGCGCCGCCCAGTTCTTCCGCCGTGACGATCTCATTTGTCACGGTCTTCACCACATCCGGGCCGGTAACGAACATGTAAGAACTGTCGCGCACCATGAAGATGAAGTCGGTCATCGCCGGTGAATAGACCGCGCCGCCCGCGCAGGGGCCCATGATGACGGAAATCTGCGGAATGACGCCGGAGGCATCGGCATTGCGCTTGAACACGTCGGCATATCCCGCCAGCGAAGCGACGCCTTCCTGAATGCGCGCGCCGCCGGAATCGTTGAGCCCGATGACAGGCGCGCCGTTCTTCATCGCCATATCCATGATCTTGCAAATCTTCTGGGCATGGGTTTCCGACAGCGAGCCGCCGAGCACGGTGAAATCCTGACTGAACACATAGACCTGACGGCCATTGATCGTGCCCCAGCCGGTGACGACGCCATCGCCTGCCACTTTCTGCTCCGCCATGCCGAAATCGGTGCAGCGATGCGTGACATACATATCGAACTCCTCGAACGATCCTTCGTCGAGAAGCACTTCGATACGTTCGCGGGCGGTCAGTTTGCCTTTGGCGTGCTGGGCATCGATACGGCGTTGGCCACCGCCGATACGCGCTTCGGCGCGGCGGGCTTCGAGCTGTTCTAGGAGTTCCTGCATTATTGCGGCCTTCGAAAGTCGGTTATGAAACTGAAATGATAGGCATTTTTAGATGCGTTTTCTAAAATGCTTAAAGCGCTTGTGAGCCGTGTAGAAAAGCTTGAAAAGGTGCGATTGTGTAAGTTATAAATTTGCAAATAGCAAAATGCGAAATTGCGAAAATGGCACCTAAAAAACTCTATGTCGGCAGGAAGATACGTCAAATCCGCGAGCAGCATAAGGCCACGCAGTCGGCCTTTGCTGAACGTCTCGGTATTTCAACGAGTTATCTGAACCAGATCGAGAACAACCAGCGCCCCGTTTCGGCAGCCGTCCTGTTGGCGCTGGCCGAGAATTACCAGATCGATATTGGTGCGATCTCGCTTGGCGATGATGATCGGTTGTTATCGGCGGTTTCCGAGGCGCTGGCCGATCCTGTATTCGATAATTACAAGCCGAACCTTCAAGAGCTGAAACTCATCACCCAGAATGCGCCGGGACTGGCGCATGCCCTGATCGCCTGCCATCAGGCTTATCGGCGCAACAGCGAGCAGCTTGCCAGTCTCGATAACCAGCTGGGGCGCGCGCCTTCGATAGCCGAGCCTGCGCCTTATGAGGAAGTCCGCGACTTCTTTCATTTTATCGACAATTATGTGCATGAGATTGATGTTGCAGCAGAAAAGCTTGCCGAGCGGCTGGATATTCCCGGTCGGGATATCGGTGTCGCCCTGCCGCAATATATGGAAGACCGCCACCGCGTGCGGCTGGCAAGGTCCGGTTCAGACGAGGCGGTTCTGCGTCGCTTCGATGCGCAAGCACGGGTTCTCTATCTCAATCCCTATTCGCCGGCTTCGACGCGCCATTTCCAGATCGCATTTCAAATCGCCGAACTGGAAATGGAAGAACTGGTCAATGCGATAGCAAGGCGGGCCGATTTCAGGTCGGTCGAAGCAGTCGAGATTTGCAAGATCGGCCTGCGCAATTATTTTGCCGGCGCGCTGGTCATGCCGTACCAGACTTTTCTGTCGGCGGCGAAGGAACTGCGTCACGACCTCGAATTGCTGGCCTCGCGCTTCGGAGCCAGTCTGGAACAGGTCGCCCACCGGCTGAGCACTTTGCAACGTTCGGGCCAGCGCGGCATTCCGGTTTTTTTCGCGCGTATCGACCGGGCAGGCAATATCACCAAGCGACACAGTGCCGCCAAGCTGCAATTTGCGCGTTATGGCGCCGCCTGTCCGCTCTGGAATGTGCATCAGGCATTCGAAATGCCAGGAAGGATTATCCGTCAGTTGGCAGAAACGCCTGATGGTGCCCGCTATCTCTGTGTGGCCACGGAACTGACGAAAAGCGAGGGTGGTTTCAACGCCCCGCAGCGGCGCTATGCCATCGCCCTTGGCTGTGAAGTGGGCTACGCGCATGATTTCGTCTATGCGGATGGTCTCGATATCACGGCGCGGTCAGCCTTCGATCCCATTGGCGTTTCATGCCGGATTTGCGACCGTGCGGAATGTGTGCAGCGTGCCGTGCCGCCGCTCAAAAGCAGGCTGGCGGTCGATCACGACCGCCGTGGCATCCTGCCTTACAGGTTGATGTAGTCAGAAACCTGCATGTTCCTTGAGGAAGTCGGCTTCGTCTTCCGTGGTTGCGCGGCCCAGCACCTTGTTGCGATGCGGGAAACGGCCGAACTGCTCGATGATGTTGTGGTGGTCGCGGGCAAAGCCGAGCGAATATTGGTCGCCGAGCCTTTCATAAAGCTCGACGCAGCGGCGCTGGTGGTCCAGATTTTCGCTGTGCATGAAGGGCAGGTAGAAGAACTGCCGCTCATCGGCGGAAAGCTGCCGGTCGAAATCGTGGTCGAGCGCCTGCATGGCCACATCCAGTGCCAGACCGTCACTTTCGAAGGATCGCGGTGATCCGCGGAACATATTGCGCGGAAACTGGTCGAACAGGATCGTCAGGGCCAGCGCGCTTTCCGGCTGTTGCTTCCACGATTCCAGCTTGCCGGCGCGTGCATCTGCATAGGCGACAGCGAATTTCTCGCGAATCTCATTGTCGATATCGTCGCTTTTCGTGAACCAGTTTTCACGCATCTTGGGCGAAAACCAGAATTTGAGCACATCTTGCGGTTCGATAGCCATCTGGGGCCTCCCTTTATCGTTTCAGGCTCAACACCTATTGGGTCTTGGGTGGAGCCTGATCCGGCTGCGGGCAGGGTGGCTCTCCCTTGAAGTTGCGGGACATACAGCCGAATCGGTCAAAACTCTTGCCCGTATCCATGGCAGCCTTTCCCGCGCCACCGCAGCCTGTGAGGATGATGCCGGATAACAGGGCGAGCGAGACAAATATACCGGGTCGTTTCATGATGTTTTTCCCGAAAATGGACAGGCGCTGTCGGTTGAACAGATAATAGGGACGGGGTGAAGGTAGGACAATAGAGCCGCTGGATTTGCCGTGTGTTCACAAAGTTTCACATTCTTGCCCGATACTTGTGGTTCAGTTGAGGCCATTAACCGGTCAGCAAGTTCTGCGATCTAGGAACGATCGGCAATGGCCTCGTGGCGGAATGCAACGCAGGGAGCCTGCAAACTCCCCTGTCCTTGGTTCAAACCCAGGGCGAGGCCTCCATCATCCTCTTCCGCGATAATTCTGCACGCCCTGTTCAGGAATCCAGACATCCTGCGGCGCTGCACCGGTCTGGTAAAAAACGTCGATCGGGATGCCTCCACGCGGATACCAGTAACCGCCGATGCGCAGCCATTCCGGTTGCAGCAAATCGACCAGACGCTTGCCGATAGTAACAGTGCAATCTTCGTGGAAAGCGCCGTGATTGCGGAATGAAAACAGGAAAAGCTTGAGCGATTTGCTTTCCACCAGCCAGCGGTCCGGAACATAGTCAATCACCAGATGCGCGAAATCCGGCTGCCCGGTCATGGGGCAGAGCGATGTAAATTCCGGTGCCGTAAAGCGCACACAATAGCGCGTGCCATGCTGCGGATTGGCGACCTTTTCGAGAACGGCTTCTTCCGGCGAGGTGGGGACGCCGGTGGTCGATCCCAGTTGGGTAAGGCCGAAATATATTGTATTTTCTGACATTTAAGCGCCTTTCGTCAAGTTACGGCGCAGCCAGTTTCGCGCTTATGCGCGTAGCACAAGCATTGCTGCTTGGCTCTTGTCCTTGTTTTGACCGGGTAGGCTGCGACCGGTGGCAAAATTGCCGATGCAGCTGCACTATCAGGCAGCTGAGCAGGCGTAAAGGGAAATAGATACAGGAAGGCCCGCGCGAGGGGGCGGCGCGGGCCTTCCTTAAACCGGCTTCAATCGGCTTGCTACAAAGCAAATCCCGAAAACCGTACCAGACGTTTCAGGATGTACTCTAGCGGCGATCCGAAATCGCGCATCCGATGGCAACGCCGATCAGAATGCCGAGAATGCCGGCGGTCCCGAACAGCGTGGTCGCCGTTCCGGGATTTTCACGTATCGTCTCCGCCACCACTTGTCCGCGATCGCGCACAGCCTGTGCCGTGTGCCGCAGCCGACCCGATACGTCATCCATCGCGTCTTCCGCACGATCCCGGAATTCTCCAGACTGGGAGGCAAGCGAGCGGGAAAGACGTTTCAGCTCACCGCGCATATCGGCGATCTGCTTTTCCAAAGCCTGCTGGATATCGTTGGTGGTCTTGTCTTCGGCCATTTGTCGTCTCCGTTGATTGATGCAAGGAAAACGTGCGGAACGCCGTTCGGTTCCATTCGATTTCAGAGCCGGGTGGAGCTTATGGTAAACGGATCATAAACCATTTTAATTTACCAATTTTGAATACAAAGAACTGTCTGGAGCGGGGCCAGAATGTATATCGAAAATGGTGCGCCAATCAGCCGAACCGAGCCGGTTTCAGCACGTATCGTCAAAGCTGCAGCGCTTGCGCAACGCTGCATTGACCAGCAGGAGCCGCAGCAATCTCGTGCCTTCGCTGAAGCAAGCCTGACGTTGATGCTCGACGATCCGTCGCCTAAAGTGCGCATTGCCATGGCCGATGTTTTGTCCACCAGCGCGCATTCTCCCTTGCATATCCTTACGGCGCTTGCAGCCGATCAGCCGGAAGTGGCTGGCTATATCATCGCGCGCTCGCCGCTGTTGAGCGAGGCGGACCTTATCGACCGCGTTTCCTTCGGCGCGCCGTTGATCCAGTTGCTGGTCGCGGCCCGTCCGCATGTTTCCATCGCATTGGCCGCTGCCATTGCAGAAGTCGGCTCATTCGAATCGGTGACCGAACTTCTCCGCAACAGTTGCGCGCGGATTGCGCCGCTGTCATTCCGCCGGATTGCAGAGCGTTGTGGACATGAGCCACAAGTGCGTGAGGCACTGTTGGCGCATCCGCAACTGCCTGCCGATTGCCGTCATTTGCTTGTGGTGAAGGTCGGCGACGCCCTGCGCCAAATGCCGCTGGTCAATCGTCTCCTTGGCGAGAGACGCGCCGCGAAGCTCGTCGGCGATGCGTTCGTGCGGGCTTCCATCGACATAGCCGAAGCTTGCACGCAGCAGGAATTGCCCGCAGTCGTCGAACATCTGCGACTGCGCGGGGAGGTGACGACCGCTTTCATCATCCGCGTTGTCGCGGGCGGTCGCATTGATCTGTTCGCGGCCCTGATGGCGTCGCTGTCCGATCTCGATGAAGAACGCATTTGCTCGATCATTTCGCACGGACGCCCGGCGGCAATCGTCGCTTTGCTGCGATCCGCCGGATTGAGTGATGCTACCCACGCCGCATTGATTGCGGCCATCGAGGCATGGCGCGCTGTTGCCAACGGACGCAGCAAGTTCGGCCCGGTCGAAGTCTCTGCTCTGATGCTTGAAACCACTGGCAAAAGCAGACAACTGGCTGCAAACGACGATCTCTTCGCGTTGCTGCGTTCAATCCATCAGGAATTCATGCGACAGACCGCCCGCGACAGGCTGAGCCTGATGTCGGTGGCCTGATTTGATTTAGGACTGCCGAAAGATGGGCAGTCTGCTCAAAAGATAGCCCGCGGTCGTTCCACAGACAGCACCCACGGCCTTGAAAAGAAAATCCGCCATTTCCCCGTGACGTCCGGGCGCAAGACGCTGCAACAACTCGAATGCACCCGCGCAGCCGACTGTCAGCAGCAAAACAGATAGCCAGTGGCGGGGATAAGCGAGGGCAAACAGCGTGCCCACCAGAAAGAACGCGCCGAAGCGCTCCACATCCGCAGGTTCGCCGCTGATCGGGCGCAGGCTGATCGGGCCGACTGTGACGATGAGAATGGAGGCGAGGACCAGCCACGCAAAAATGCGTAAAAAACGCTTCATGGAAGTATGTCCTCTGTTCGGCTCTATTCTTCGCTGTGATCGCCCTCAGCTTCGTCCTGCCGGGGATCTCCGCATCGCGCATACATACGGTCTGTGACGGATTTTTTTCAGATTATTGCCGAACGGCAATTCGTAATGCGAGATGACATCGACGCCCATACACCATTTAACATCGTGCGGCGAGAGGCCGTAATTGGTTTCCAGAAAAGCGGTCACATATTCAACGCCGTCTTCGCAGGTGTCCGTTTTGCAAAACTTGCCGTCGCGCGCGAGTTGGCGAATCGATCCTTCGCCGAGCTTGACCACGAGCGGCTCGATTGCAAATGGAAGCGCACCGCCGATTGCGATGACGATAAGGCCTGCCAATGTGTATTTTATCGAGCGCCGCATAAATTGCCGTCATGCTGGTTTCAGGATGGGCTATAACGCACGATCGGCAATATCATGGCAAGAGAGCGCAGCCGCTAATAACTCTATATCGCTGTTTTAATGCGCTTTTCCGATAACGTATCGTACATTTTCCGTGTTATTCGACTGTTATAAGCCCAAGTTTGCGGCTCCTAAAAGAGTGTCAATATTTTAGGATGTGACGGATTGATATTGACTTTTACGTAAATGCGGTTGCACAACATTCAATCACTCAAGGTGAGGTGCAATGCCGTGGTGCGCGAATATTATACGATTACGGAACTGACGCGGGAATTCGGGATATCAACCCGTACCTTGCGTTTTTACGAGGATGAAGGACTGATCGCGCCTGTGCGGCGTGGCCGGACCCGCTTGTTCCGCCCGTCGGACCGCCACCTTCTCAAGCAGATTCTGCGCGGCAAGCGACTGGGCTTTTCCATCGCCGAGATTCACGAGATCATCCAGATGTATCGCGAGCCGCCCGGCGAGACCGGTCAGCTCAAGCTTTTGATGAAGCGCGTCGAAGAAAAACGTGACGATCTGCGCCAGAAGCGCCGCGATATCGATGAAACCGTCGGCGAACTGGATCAGATCGAAGAAGCTTGCATTGAGCGGTTGGCGGAGCTTGGCGTTAGCACCTGACGCCACCTATTCCGGTTGTGTATCGGGAACAGGCGAACACATATTCGCGATTTCCCGCACCGTACTGTTGTTCTGTTGATCAGCCTTGCCGGTAAAGACGTCATCGAACAGTTGCGCCTTGTCAAGCTCGGTCACGACACAGCCGCAGAACGCCTTGCAAAGCGCTTCGCTGCCGGTTTGCGAACAGGCGGCCACGCAGGACTGCGTGAAGGCTTCTCTTGGCGCTGGTCGCGCAGGCGGCGCGATTTGCGCGAAGACATACACCAGAGAAATAAGTACCGGCTGGTGAATGAGGTAGAAGGCAAGGCTGTGCCTGCCGATAAAAGTGAGCGGCTTTTGCAGAAAGCGGGGCTTGATGCCTCCGGAAAGCAGCGGAAGCAAATTGTAGCGCTCGGCGATGCGCGACGCGGCAATTCCCAACAGAACAGCGCCAAACCATGGAAATAGCGGCACAAAGTCGTTGGATCGTATTGTGACGGTCGAAAGACCGAGGAAAGCCAGTGCCGGATGGTTGAAAATATCGGCTCTGGCAAAATGGGGCGCAGCAATGACCAGGATGGCCGCGCAAAGGGTCACGATCCATGGCAGTCGCAAGAAAAGCAGGCCCAGAACGCTTGCGAGCGCAATTTGATGCAGGATGCCGAAAAAGATGAAGCTTTCCGGTGACATCAAATAGGTGACGCCGGTGATGGCCGCAGCCGCAACGACGATCTGGACAAGACGTATGCCCATTGAACGCCAGCGTAAGCCGCGACCATGGGCCAGAACCAGGCTGAACCCAACGAGAAACAGGAAGCTGGAAGCAATGCAGCGCGCGAACAGTTTCCAGCCGCCTTGTGCCGTCGTTGCCGGGGCCATATAGCCGAAAAACTCCAGATCCCAGCCAAAGTGATAGATCGCCATGGCGATCAGCGCGATTCCGCGCGCAATATCGATGCGTCCGAGACGAGGACGCGAGGCAGCGGGTGACAGTTCCGTTTCAGCGGTGTTCTGCATGATGCTTTCCGGTTTCGATTCCTCGCAAATCTCTAACACAGGCTGATCCAAGGCTATAGTATGGAGATGCGTGGGATTCGGCCCCGTGTGGATCGGTTCGCTTGGGGTTTCAGAGTGTTCTACAGTTTTTCAAAGCTTTTCTGGCTGTTCTTTCAGCCGCTTACGATCATTTTCCTGTTCGTTTTGCTAGGTATTGTGACCATATGGGCCGGTTTTCGCAAAACCGGCCTTTCTGCATTGGGGCTGGCCGCACTCATTCTGTTTGTCAGTGCTTTCACGACACTCGGCGCTCTGTTTCTGGCCCCACTGGAAGACCGCTTCCCGAGGGCTGCTTTGCCGGATAAGGTCGACGGCATTGTCGTTCTGGGCGGTTACATGAATGGCGACATCAATGCGGGACGGCCCGGTTTTGAATTGAACAGCGCGGCTGACCGCATTGTCGAGACGATGCGGCTTGCGCGGCTTTATCCCAATGCGAAGATTATCGTTTCCGGCGGCGAGGGTGCTTTTTTCGAGCAATCCACCAGCGAAGCCGACACAACGCGCGCGCTTCTGGACGATCTCGGCTTTTCCGGAGACCGCTATATCTACGAGAACAAGTCGCGCAATACGGTTGAGAATGCGGTTTTATCGAAGGAACTGGCTCAGCCCAAAGCGGGAGAAAAGTGGCTGTTGGTGACCTCCGCCTATCACATGCCACGCGCGGTCGGCTGTTTTCGCAAGGCGGGTTTCGACGTGATCGCCTGGCCAGTCGATTACAAGACGCGATTGAACGAAGAATTCTCCATCTATCTGGAGTCGCCCAACGATGCCCTTTCGCGCTTCAGCGTCGCCATGCGCGAGTGGGTGGGACTTGCGGCTTACCGGATTACCGGCAAGACAGATATGTTCCTCCCACAACCCTGATGCCGCATTTTCGCCGCCACTGTAAAGCTTTTGTTAATGAAAAAATTTTGTAAGCTTTTGATACGGAATGGATTTTTAAAGTGCGGTGCTTGCAGTTTTGACAGGTTGCCGCATTTCAGCCGCTTTTCACCGTTGCATTTCGCACTTCACGGGGCTATATGAGCGGTAACAGTGACGTGATCAAAACCACTGTTTGTCAGACCGATACACAATAGGGTTATGAAAAGTTCCATGGACGAAACAGTTCAAAAATCCTGCTGGGGCGTTACGCTCTGGGCAGTCATTGGGCTCGCCGCTATTATTCTCATGGCCTACCTCTTCTCTGTTTGATCGATCAGGCGCTGGGGTCTGAAAGATCCGGCAGCAGCGCAGAAACAGAGCTACGCATTCCGGAAAATTGATGCCGCATTTCGGCAATCCGTTTGCGTTATTCCTTTCTTACACTATCTGATATGAATGTACCGCAACGCGTGTTGTATTCGCTCGCGCATACAACCGTCTGGATAGGACGGGCGTTGGGTCAAAGCTTGGTCAGCTCCGTTCAGTCGAAGCTGCAGAAGGTGTGGAATGTTTCTGTCGGTTTTCGATCTCTTCAAGATTGGTATTGGGCCTTCCAGCTCCCATACGATGGGTCCCATGACGGCTGCGCGGATGTTTCTCAATGAGATCATCAGCGGCAACTGGCCACGGCCTGCGCATTCCAAAATCGTTCGCCTGAAGGCGAGCCTGCATGGCTCGCTGGCTTATACCGGCGTCGGTCATGCGACGGACCGCGCGGTGATCCTTGGCCTTTGCGGTTTTCTGCCCGACACGATCGATCCCGATATCATGGATTCGGAAGTAGAAAAGGTTCTGGCGGCCAAGAAAGTGCAGCCGGGAGGCCATCCCGCCTATCAGTTTGATCCGGCGGTCGATCTTGTTCTCGACCGCAAGACGCCGCTCCCCGGCCATGCCAACGGCATGGCGTTTTCCGCTTACGATCACGACGACAATCTTTTGTTGCGTCGTGCTTATTTTTCCATTGGCGGCGGTTTCGTCGTCACAGAGGAAGAATTGAGCCGCGTCCAGCGCAGCGGTGCGAAGCCGGATGACAAGGCCGACGTGCCTTATCCTTTCCGCAATGCCGCTGAAATGCTGGTCATGGCCCATGATAGCGGGCTGTCGATTGCCGAAATGAAGCGCGCCAATGAAGAAGTGCATATGTCGCGTGAGGAACTCGACGCGGGGCTGGATCGCGTCTGGGGCGCCATGCGCGGCTGCATCGAACGTGGCTTGAGCCGGGAGGGCATCATGCCGGGCGGGCTGGGCGTCCGTCGTCGGGCACGGCACATTCATGATAAGCTTCAGGATGACTGGCGCAACAATCGCAGCAATCCGTTGCTCGCCAATGACTGGCTGTCGGTCTATGCCATGGCGGTCAATGAAGAAAACGCTTCGGGCGGCAGGGTGGTTACCGCGCCGACCAATGGCGCCGCGGGCGTGGTGCCTGCGGTGCTACGCTATTATCTGCATTTCCACGATGATGCCGACCAGAAGGGCATTCGCGATTTTCTGCTGACGTCGGCAGCCATTGGTGGAGTCATCAAGCACAATGCGTCGATTTCCGGCGCAGAGGTTGGCTGTCAGGGCGAGGTCGGTTCCGCTTCTGCAATGGCGGCAGCGGGGCTTGCCGCTGTTCTCGGCGGTTCGCCGGAGCAGATCGAAAATGCCGCTGAAATCGCGCTTGAGCATCATTTGGGCATGACGTGCGATCCGGTCGCCGGTCTGGTTCAGGTGCCTTGCATCGAACGCAATGCGCTGGGTGCGGTGAAGGCGGTGACAGCTGCATCGCTGGCCGTGAAGGGCGATGGCAAGCATTTCGTGCCGCTGGATGCCTGTATTGAAACCATGCGTCAGACTGGTCACGATATGAGCGAACGCTACAAAGAAACCAGTCAGGGCGGTCTTGCGGTGAATGTCGTAGCCTGCTGAGTTCTCAACTTTAGGAGAACGCGATTCTTCTTGCTTGAAGCGGTCGCATCCCTTGGTTAAACCGCTTCCATGGCTCTCAATCTCGTCAAGCTTTGTGTCGGTTGCGATAGTATCGAAGATCTCGCAGCCTGGATCGATTTCCGCCTCGCTGAACAGCGGGGCGCGGGGCTTGTGCCCGAACAAACCCACACGACGCGGATGGTGCCGAAACGCATCGACGAGCTTCTGGAGGGCGGTTCGCTCTACTGGGTCATCAAGGGCAATATCCAGTGCCGCCAGCGTTTGCTTGATGTGAGGCCCTTTACGGATGAAGCGGGTATCAGCCGTTGCCATTTCGTGCTGGAACCGAAGATCGTTCCAACGGAATGGCAGCCGCGCCGCGCTTTTCAGGGATGGCGTTATCTGAGCGAGAACGAAGTGCCGCGTGATGAAGCGGCTGGAAAGTCGGGCAGGGCAGCGCTCCCTGCGGAACTGCGTCAGGAGTTGGCAGCACTCGGCCTGCTCTGAGCAATTTTCCCGGAATCAAAAAGGCCCACCAAAAATCGGCGGGCCTTTATTTTATTCAGCTAATTGCGTTCAGTTTTCAATCGTCACACGAACGGTGATCGTGTTGGAATTGACTGGCAGCGTCATGCGCATCCGGGCACGTGGTTGGGCGATGCGTTTGTTACGAGCGGCATGGCTGACCAGCAGGCCAACGAGATCGCGGGTTTGAAACCCCGTGCCGCGACGCACATCGGCAATCCGCAATGCAGCCTGTTTGAGCGTCTGTACCGAGAACAGACCGCCCAGCGAAGGCACACGTTTTTCTTCATGAGACCAAATGGTGGTCTTCAGCGGCGGTACGAATGTGTCTTTCATATTGGACATCTCGAAACCCTCTACGCTTAACAAAATTCGGGTTTGAAGCTGTTGCGAGGAGAAAAAATCTCCTCGCGATTGATCAGTTGGCGACGGCATAGCAGCCGAAGCTCTTCTTTTTGAGAGAAG
This sequence comes from Ochrobactrum sp. SSR, assembly GCF_030067775.1. Taxonomy (NCBI): domain Bacteria; kingdom Pseudomonadati; phylum Pseudomonadota; class Alphaproteobacteria; order Hyphomicrobiales; family Brucellaceae; genus Ochrobactrum; species Ochrobactrum sp. SSR. The sequence goes on from NZ_CP125969.1 coordinate 500,859, forward strand.
CGCAAGCGTCCCATGCAGCCTGCTTCGAGGTGAAGCCGACGAAACGGGCGCGGTAGAATGTGGCGTTACCCTTGTTGAAGGTTTCCGTGTAGGGCGATGCGCTGCGCAGCGCGCCACCGACAGACGACGACGCCTTGGCAAGCATGTCGCGGGCCTGACCTTCGCTCGGCAGAGAACCGATCTGGATCGCCCAGCCGCCAGCAGACGGGGCCGACGCGGTGGTGACCGGGTCTACATCCTGTGCCTGCGCTTGGGCCTGAGCCTGCAGGGTGCCGGATGGGATTTTGGCCTTCGGTGTCGGGCGAATGGCGGCCTGTGCTGCGAGCGCAGCCGGACGGGCTGTTGGAGCGGCCAGTGCAAGCACCTGCGGCTGTTCCGCGTCACCTTCACCGGATTCGTTGTTGATGACTTCGTTGACCGATCTCGACACGGGCAACCGGCACAGGCGCTTGTCTCGCCTTCGGCAGATCGACGGCGGCGACAGTCTGCGGAACGTCATTGGTTGCGGCAATGAGAGCGTCGGTGCTGCGACCGCGCTTGGCCTGCGGGAGATATTTGTTGATCAGCTGCGCCATATGGGCGTCGCGGCTTGCGCCTGTATTGCCGCCCATGACCACGGCAACGATGCGGCGGCCATCGAGATTGACCGACGAAACGAGGTTGTAGCCGGAAGCATTGGTATAGCCGGTCTTGATGCCGTCCACGCCTTCGATGCGGCCCAGCAGGCGGTTGTGACCGTTGATGGTCTGACCGCGATAAACAAAGCTGCGGCGCGAGAAATAGGAGAATTCACGCGGGAAATGCTGACGAAGCGCCATGCCGAGGATAGCCATGTCGCGCGCGGTGGAATGCTGCGCCATGTTCGGCAGGCCTGATGCGTTGCGGAACGTGGTGTTGCGCATGCCGAGACGGCGCGCCTTGGCGGTCATCATCTGGGCAAAGCGCTCTTCCGAACCGCCGATATATTCGCCGACCGCCGCCGCAACGTCATTGGCGGACTTGGTGATCATGGCGAGCGCCGCATCTTCGGCGCGGATGGTCTGGCCCGGGCGGAAGCCGATCTTTGTCGGTGGACGCGAACGGGCATAGGCTGACACGGGGATGGGCGTATCCCTGCTGATCCGTCCGGCCTGCATGGCTTCGAAGAGCATATAGAGCGTCATCATCTTGGTCAGCGAAGCGGGATAGCGCTGCGCGTCGGCGTTTGAAGCAAAAAAGCGTCTTGCCCGTATTTGCATCGACCACGATCGCAGCATATCTGTCGCTGGCGGCAATCGCCGGTATCGTGGTGGATGCTGTCGAACAGCCCGTAACGGTCGCGAGAAGAAGTGTAGCTTGCGCCGCTTTTTTCAGGGCATATGCGACTTTACTGAATGCCATACGCACGATGATGACCCTACCTGTATTCCGGAATTTTTTAAGCTGCGGCGCAAAAGGCACACAGCAATCTAATTCCACCACCCTAATGTCATCAGCGTTACCAATCCGTTTATGGTAAGCGCGTCGTTCATAATTTTCTGAAAATTTTTGCGGTCACTCGGCCTTGGTCGCAGCTTTGATCACGCATTTATGAAGTTTTTTCGCAGCTGCGCGATGCCCGTTCCGTCAAAAAACAAACGCCACTTTTGGCAGAAAGCTTTAGCAAACGGGGGCTTGACCTATATTAGTTGTGTCAAGGGGCTCGCTGGTAATAAGTCTCGGTTGCAAGTGCCACTGAAGGGCTTAAAATCAGAACGAAAAGACCTACATATTGAGGCAGGGCGGGGTCGGCAGATGGGCATTTGGGTACAGGTTTCATGAGGCATTTCAATACAGTCATGCAAAGCAAGACCGATGGCGGGAACGGGCCGGAAAACGGCACCGTTGTGGTCACACGCACGCAGCCCAAAACCAAGAAGCCCAGCCTCTACCGTGTCCTGCTACTAAACGACGACTACACCCCCATGGAGTTCGTCGTACATGTCCTGCAGCGTTTTTTCCAAAAAAGCCTTGATGATGCCACGCGCATCATGCTGCATGTTCACAATCACGGTGTCGGTGAATGCGGAGTATTTACATACGAAGTCGCCGAGACCAAAGTGAGCCAGGTCATGGATTTTGCCCGCCAGAATCAGCATCCGCTGCAATGCGTGATGGAGAAAAAGTGAGGTCTTATGCCATCGTTCTCTCCCAGCCTTGAAAGGGCACTGCATCAAGCCCTGACCATCGCAAACGAGCGGCATCACGAATATGCTACGCTCGAACATCTTTTGCTTGCCCTGATCGACGATCAGGATGCCGGCGCAGTGATGCGCGCCTGCAACGTCGATCTGGAGCACCTCAAGCGCGTCGTTACCGATTATATCGACCGCGAACTGGACAATCTCGTCACCGGCTATGACGAGGATTCCAAACCGACGGCCGCCTTCCAACGTGTGATCCAGCGCGCTGTCATTCACGTTCAATCTTCGAATCGCGAGGAAGTTACGGGCGCCAATGTGCTCGTCGCCATCTTCGCGGAACGGGAAAGCCATGCTGCCTATTTCCTTCAGGAACAGCAGATGACCCGTTACGATGCCGTGAACTATATTTCACACGGCATTTCCAAGCGTCCTCAAAGCGGCGAAACCCGTTCGCCGCGCGGTGCCGAGAGCCCGAGCGAGGAGCAGCGCCCCGGTGGGGAGCAGGAGGAGGGACCGAAGAAGAAGCAGGACGCCCTGTCTGCTTACTGCGTCAACCTCAATGACAAAGCCAAAGCCGGTCGTATCGATCCACTGATCGGTCGCGACAGCGAAATCAGCCGGACGATTCAGGTTCTGTGCCGTCGCTCCAAGAACAACCCGCTTTATGTGGGCGATCCCGGTGTCGGCAAGACGGCCATTGCCGAGGGGCTCGCGAAACGCATCGTGGAAGGACAGGTTCCTGAAGCACTTGCCGACGCGACGATCTTCTCGCTCGACATGGGCACACTTTTGGCCGGAACACGCTATCGCGGTGACTTCGAAGAACGTCTGAAGCAGGTCGTGAAGGAACTCGAAGAGTTTCCGGGTGCGGTTCTGTTCATCGACGAAATTCACACGGTCATCGGTGCCGGTGCGACTTCGGGCGGCGCGATGGATGCATCGAACCTGCTCAAGCCAGCACTGTCGTCCGGCGCAATCCGTTGCATCGGATCGACGACCTATAAGGAATATCGTCAGTTCTTCGAAAAAGACCGCGCGCTTGTGCGTCGTTTCCAGAAGATCGACGTCAATGAGCCGTCGATCCCGGATGCGATTGAAATCATGAAGGGGCTGAAGCCTTACTTCGAGGATTTCCATAAGGTCAAATACACGGTCGACGCCATCAAGTCGGCGGTGGAACTGTCAGCGCGCTATATTTCGGACCGCAAGCTGCCCGACAAGGCCATCGACGTGATCGACGAAACGGGCGCCAGCCAGATGCTGCTGCCGGAAAACAAGCGCAAGAAGACCATCGGCGTGAAGGAAATCGAAGCGACTATCGCGACGATGGCCCGTATCCCGCCGAAGTCTGTTTCCAAGGATGACGAACAGGTTCTGTCGCATCTCGATGCGGAACTGAAGCGCGTTGTCTATGGCCAGGATCTGGCTATCGAAGCGCTGTCGGCCTCGATCAAGCTGGCTCGTGCGGGTCTGCGTGAACCGGACAAGCCAATCGGCTCCTATCTGTTCTCCGGCCCAACGGGTGTCGGTAAGACGGAAGTTGCCAAGCAGCTTGCCGCTTCGCTTGGTGTGGAACTCCTGCGTTTCGACATGTCGGAATATATGGAGCGCCATACGGTTTCGCGGCTTATCGGCGCGCCTCCCGGCTATGTCGGCTTCGATCAGGGCGGTCTTTTGACCGATGGCGTGGACCAGCATCCGCATTGCGTGCTGCTGCTCGACGAAATCGAGAAGGCCCATCCGGACCTTTACAATATTTTGTTGCAGGTCATGGATCATGGCTCGCTGACCGACCATAACGGCAAGAAGATCGATTTCCGCAATGTGATCCTGATCATGACCACCAATGCCGGTGCGTCGGATATGGCCAGAGCGGCAATCGGCTTTGGTTCCACGCGGCGTGAAGGCGACGATATGGAAGCGATCAACCGGCTATTCACGCCGGAGTTCCGCAACCGTCTCGATGCGATCATTCCGTTCGGTCCGCTGCCGGTTCCGGTTATTCATCAGGTTGTGCAGAAGTTCGTTCTTCAACTCGAAGCCCAGCTTGCCGAACGCGGTGTAACCTTTGAACTGACCGAAGGCGCAATCGCATGGCTGGCCGACAAGGGCTATGATGAGCGCATGGGCGCGCGTCCGCTCGGACGTGTCATTCAGGAACACATCAAGAAGCCGCTGGCCGATGAAGTGCTGTTCGGAAAGCTCAAGCATGGCGGTACGGTACGCGTCGATGTGATCACCAAGGCAGACGGCAAGACCGATCTGTCGCTGGAATCCGTCGCCGAGCAGCCGGTGAAGCCGAAGAAGGATATTCCGGCCGAGAAGAAGATTTCTCCGCGCCGGAAGGCCGCGCCGAAGAAGGCTGAAAAGGAAAAGGTTCTGGCCGGCAAGGACGAACCAGCTCCGAAGCCAGCTGCAAAAGCGGCGCCGAAAGCTTCAAGCGCCAAATCGTCGGTGCCGAAAGTGCCGCGCAAGAAATAAATGCATGAACAGACGGCCCCTCTTCGGAGGGGCCGTTTTCGTTTGAAGTTTAAACTTATCGATCCTCGGTCAATTCTATTCTAACGTGGCTTCATGCCAGCGACTCATCTTCCAGATAAGCCTCCACATCAGGACATTGCGCCAGCGCATAGCGGCCAGCATTTTCGCTGGTTTCTGCGTGGTTGCAGCCGCATTTTCAGCATTCCGGCCATCTTGCTGATGAGTTCGTTTGTCGGCTTTGCCGGGCTTGCGATTGAAAGCGGCATTTCGGTCGGGCAGGCGGTGTTCATGACGCTGACCATCTGGGCACTGCCCGCCAAGGTCGTGCTGATCGGTGCCGTCAGTGCAGGCGCAACACTGCCTGCCGCTGCGCTCGCTGTCGGACTGTCCTCGGTGCGCCTCATGCCGATGGTAGTGGCGCTTCTGCCGGAACTCAAAGGGCCAAAAACGCGTAAGCTGACGCTAGCGGTGCTCTGCCATTTCGTGGCGGTGACGGCCTGGGTCATGGCGATGGAGGAGTTGCGCAATATTCCGCGTGACATGCGCACCAGCTATTTTGCCGGGATCGGCTCGGTTTTGGTTGGAACCAATGCGCTGGTGGTGGCGATTGTCTATATGCTGTCGTCGTCCTTTCCGCCGGTTGTGTTTGCAGCCCTTTTCCTGCTGACGCCAATGTATTTTTTGACCTCGCTCTGGCGCTCGGCCCGCGAACGGGCAGGGCAGGTCGCGATGGCGTCCGGTTTGCTGCTGTTTCCGCTCTTTCACCAGTTCATGCCGGGATATGACCTGCTCTGCACGGGCATTGTGGGTGGCCTGATCGCCTTTGGATTCCACAGAAAGCGCAGCATGACGAAGGAGAAGGCGCTATGAACTGGGACAGTTTTGACAGCCAGTGGGGGCCGTTCGTCTTCATCATTCTGGCGGGATCGCTGCCGACCTATATTTTTCGCGTCATGGGCGTGATCGTCGGCGGGCGAGTGCGCGAGGATCCTGAGTTTCTCGTGCTGGTGCGCTGTGTGGCAACCGCGCTGGTCGCGGGCGTGATTGCACAGCTTATTCTTTATCCGAACGGCGCACTTGCCGATTCGCCGATATGGCTTCGGGTCGGAGCCGCCGGTGCAGGATTTGCCGCCTATCTGATGGCTGGCAAGCGTTTGCTTGTCGGTATCGCGGTTGCGGAAATCCTGCTGATTGCCGGTCTGTTGACGCTCTAAGAGTGAGTCTTATCAGAGCGCTGCGCGGATTTTTTCAGCATTTGCTGAAAGAACGGCTGCGTCTTCCATCTGGCCAGTATGCGGCTTGAGAGCGACGCCTTCAAAACGCGGAATGACGTGGAAATGCAGATGATAGACGGTCTGGCCGGAAGCCGGTTCGTTGAACTGCATCACGGTGACGCCATCGGCATTGAAAGCCTTCTTCACGGCCTGCGCGATTTTCTGCACGGCTGCAATGACGACGGCCAGCGTTTCCGGCTTGGCGTCGAGCAGATTGCGCGACGGCGCCTTCGGCACAACCAGCGTGTGGCCGGTGCCCTGCGGCATGACATCCATGAAGGCGACGACATCGTCGGTTTCGTAGACGCGGGTGGACGGAATTTCACCCCGCAGGATTTTCGCGAAGATGTTGTTGTCGTCATAGGTGGCAGACATGCGATTCTCTCCAATGCTGGACTTTGCCAAATTTGACCGCATAGAGAGGCGTTAGGCAAGCTTCGTGGGGGCAGCTTCGTGGCGGTAGGGTGTGTGTTCCTCCAGTGCCTCATGAATTTGCTCGACCTCGTGCCGTTCCTGAACGAGATAGTCGCTCACCGCATTTCGGAAACTTTCATTGACGATGTAATGCGCGGAATGGGTCGTTACTGGCACATAACCGCGTGCAAGCTTATGTTCGCCCTGCGCGCCTGCCTCCACCACGCGCAGCTTGCGCTCGATGGCGAAGTCGATGGCCTGATGGTAGCAGACCTCGAAATGCAGATAGGGGTGGTCCTCGATGCAACCCCAGTGTCTGCCGAACAGCCTGTCCCCACCGATGAAATTGATGGCACCGGCAATATAGCGTCCGGCGCGTTTTGCCATGACCAGCAGAATATCCTCGGCCATGGTCTGGCCGATCAGCGAATAGAATTCTCGATTGAGATAGGGGCGGCCCCATTTGCGGCTGCCCGTATCCATATAGAAAGCAAAGAAATCGTCCCAGACAGCTTCCGTCAGGTCGCTGCCGGTCAGCCAGACGATTTCAATGCCATCGGACAGCGCTTCGCGGCGTTCCTTTTTGAGCGCCTTGCGCTTGCGCGAAACAAGTTCACTCAGAAAGTCATCATAATTGGAAAAGCCGTTGTTTATAAAATGAAACTGCTGGTCCGTCCGGTGCAGAAAGCCCGCGCGTTCCAGCGCTTTAATCTCGTCGGGCAGGGCAAATGTCACATGCGCCGAGGATACGCCTGCCTGATCGGTCAGCTCGCGCAAACCGCCTGCCAGTGCCAGCCGCACGGCTTCGCCATCATAGGCAATATGGTTGAGAAGGCGCGGCCCGGTTGCGGGCGTAAAGGGAATAGCCGCCTGAAATTTCGGGTAGTAACGCCCGCCAGCCCGCTCGAAAGCATCGGCCCAACCGTGGTCGAACACATATTCGCCCTGGCTGTGCCCTTTCAGATAATTCGGTACAGCGCCGAGCAATTCGCCACGATTGTTTTCAAGACGCAGATGGCGCGGCAGCCAACCTGCTTTTCGGGAAACGGAACCCGATTCCTCCAGCGCGGACAGGAAAGCGCGGGTCGTGAAAGGATTATAGTTCGCGTCCTGCCGGGAGGCCCCGGCAAGACTGCTCCACTCGTCTTCCGTAAACTCGTTGATATTTTCAACGATGCGAAGAACGAAGCTTTCTTCACTGTGCGGATCTTCGTCGTTCACCGCAAATCCTTTGCTCTCAGGCGACCAGTGAGCGAGGGTCGAACCCTTCGAACGTGATCTGTTCGACATTGAGTTCGCTGTGCTTCTGCATTTCCCGGTCGCGCACTGTCCAGCTGATGACCGGCATATGCAGCTTTTCCCGCACGAAGGTGACGAACGGGTTCGGCAGATGATGCACATTATAGGATACGAAGGAAATGCCATGCGCGAGCATGGAAAAATGCGCTTCGAAATCCTGCGTGCGGGTGCCTTCTGCCGTCAGCCCGCCCGGAATGCCAGGCGCGTCGCTTGCAAAGCGGCGGATCAGGTGATGATCGAACGACATGATGGCCGCTTCGCCCTTATATTCGCCAAGCTCGCGGGCAACGGCTGCGACCAGCCCGTCATCGCGACCTTCGATGCCCTTGAGTTCGATCACTAGAGGAACACGACCATCGACCAGATCGAGCATCTGGCGTAGCGTCGGGACGCGCTCGGCGGTGCCGCCAACATGAAGCGCGGTCGCTTCGGAGAGCGTGAGGTCGCTGATGCGACCCTCGCGCCCGGCAAGACGTTGCAGGTCGTCATCGTGGAAAACGACCACGCCGCCGTCTTTCGTCAGATGCACGTCGCACTCGATAGCAAAGCCCGCCTTGGCGGCAGCTTCAAAGGCGGCGAGCGTGTTTTCCCAGCGGGTTTTGTTCAGATCGTGCAATCCGCGATGCGCCACCGGGCGCTTTGCGAGCCAGTCGATGGAGGACATTATGCAACCTCGATAATCGCTTCGACTTCAACCGGCGCGTTGAGCGGCAGGCTGGCGACGCCGACGGCGGAACGCGCATGTTTGCCAGCATCGCCCAAAACGGCGACGAGCAGATCGGACGCGCCATTGGCAACGAGATGCTGTTCAACGAAATCAGCGGTCGAGGACACAAAAACGGTGATCTTCACGATGCGCTTGATTTTTTCCAGATCGCCGAGCGCAGCCTTGGCCTGTGCCAGAATGTTCACGGCGCAGGCGCGCGCCGCAACCTGGCCATGGGCAACCGTCAATTTGTCGCCAACCTGGCCAGTGTGCACAAGTTTGCCATTTTCCAGCGGCAGCTGGCCCGAAGTGAGCAAAAGCGAGCCTGTTTCAGCAAAGGGGACATAGTTTGCAGCCGGTGCCGCGGCTACGGGCAGGGATATACCCAGGTTTTTCAAGCGGCTTTCGATCGTGTCGGTCATTGCATTAATCCTTGCTTGCAAAGGGACTTCTCCGTCACCCTATAGGCAGAATCGGTGAAGCTTTTGGGAAGGGTGCGTTTTTTGCCTCGCTTCCGCCACGAGTTTTTTTATCATGCTTGTCAACTCATCGGGAGATTCATGTATGCGTTTTTTGAAGCCGGGTTTTAAAGTGGTTGTTGCTGCAAGTGGAACCGCCGCCTGTGTGTGGGCAGGACTTGCGAGCGTGGCCCAAGCGGCTTCGACGGTAACGCTGGTGCCGCATCGCGCCGTTTACGATTTGACGCTGGACCGCGCCGATGAAAAGTCAGGCATCAGCGGTCTGACCGGGCGCATGGTCTATGAGTTCAACGGTTCGGCCTGCGAAGGCTATACGACGAACTTCCGGTTCGTGACCCGAATCGACATGGAAGAGCAGCCGCAGCGCGTCACCGATCAGCAGACGACGACCTTCGAAGGCAGCGACGGCAAGAGCTTCCGCTTCGTCAACAAGACCTTTGTCGACAAGGAACTTGTCAAGGAAGTGCGCGGCGATGCCAAACTTGAAGGTGGCAAGACGGTGGTGGAACTGTCGAAGCCGAAGGAAAACAAGATTGATCTGCGCGGGACGCAATTTCCGACCCAGCATATGGAAGAGCTGATCGGCAAGGCGGAAGCGGGTCAGAAGTTCTATCAGACATCGCTGTTCGATGCGTCGGAAGACGCCGACCGCGTGGTCGCCACCACAGTCGTTGTCGGCAAGGGGCAGACCCCGTCGGATGATGAAACCAAGTTCATGGGCCCTTTTTCCAAAGACCCGGTCTGGCCGGTAACGATTGCTTATTTCGATGACAAGGAAAAGCAGGACGGGCTGCCGATCTATCGCATCAACTTCAAACTTTACCGCAATGGTATCACCCGAGACCTTACTATGGACTATGGCGACTTCGCCATGCGTGGCAAGCTCGTGAAGCTGGACGTATTCGATGCGGCCAAGGAAAAGGCCAAATCCTGCAATTGAGGATGCCCAGATACGCCGTTTGGCGTTATATTGGCTGGATGACTTGCAATTCATGGCGTGATCGGTTAACAGCGCGCCTATTCCACACACGGGATTGGGCTTTTGCCGGGAGAAATCCGGCAAGAACCTCCGGTGGCGAGCAATCGCCTCAGCCCGTGGAGGTTAAACCGGAAAAGGAAAATAAAGATGGCATTGCCTGATTTCAGCATGCGCCAGCTTCTGGAAGCTGGTGTTCACTTCGGCCACCAGACCCACCGCTGGAACCCGAAGATGGCGCCTTTCATCTATGGCGCTCGTAACAACATCCACATCATGGACCTGTCCCAGACCGTTCCTCTGCTGCACAACGCGCTGAAGATCGTTTCGGACACCGTTGCTCGCGGCGGTCGCGTTCTGTTCGTCGGCACGAAGCGTCAGGCTTCGGACATCATTGCCGATGCAGCAAACCGTTCGGCTCAGTACTACGTCAACGCCCGCTGGCTCGGCGGCATGATGACCAACTGGAAGACGATCTCCAACTCGATCCAGCGTCTGCGCAAGCTCGACGAACTTCTGGCTGGCGAAGGCCAGGGCTTCACCAAGAAGGAACTTCTGAACCTTCAGCGTGAGCGTGAAAAGCTTGACCGCGCACTCGGCGGTATCAAGGACATGGGTTCGGTTCCTGACCTGATCTTCATCATCGACACCAACAAGGAAGCAATTGCTATCCAGGAAGCCAAGCGTCTTGGCATTCCGGTTGTTGCCGTGATCGATTCGAACTGCGATCCGGACCAGATCGACTACCCGATCCCGGGCAACGACGACGCTGCACGCGCTATCTCGCTCTATTGCGATCTGGTTGCACGCGCTGCTCTCGACGGTATTGCTCGCCAGCAGGGCGCAATGGGCATCGACATCGGTGCGCAGGCTGAAGCTCCGGTTGAGCCAGCTCTCGAAGCTCCGGCTGAAGGCGCTTAATCAGCGTTTGATTTCATCCATCCGTCATATCTCTGATAGAGGCGGATGGATAATCTCGTTTCATTCCGGCGCGGACGCGTGATTCCGAAGCACGTTTGACGGTTTTCGGGCAAATTCACGCTTCGTCAAAATGGCGCCGGTTCAAAGTTGGCACACCCATTCGGTGTGCCTTCGCTTTCGTGAAAGGCGACACAATGAGCATTTCCGCATCTCAGGTTAAAGAACTCCGCGAACTGACCGGCGCTGGCATGATGGACTGCAAGGCTGCTCTTGCAGAAACCAACGGCGACATCGAAGCTGCTGTCGATTGGCTGCGCGCCAAGGGCATTGCAAAGGCTGACAAGAAGGCTGGCCGCACGGCTGCTGAAGGTCTGGTTGGCGTTGTATCTTCCGGCAACAAGGCTGTTGTCGTTGAAGTCAACTCCGAAACCGACTTCGTTGCCCGCAACGACGCTTTCCAGGATCTGGTCCGCAAGATCGCTCAGGCTGCCCTGACCACCGACGGTTCGGCTGAAGCTGTGGCCAACGCCAACATCGACGGCAAGACCGTTACCGAAACTGCGAAGGACGCAGTTGCAACCATTGGCGAAAACATTGGTTTCCGTCGTTCGGCTGCTCTGTCCGTTCCGCAGGGTGCAGTTGCAACCTACATCCACAACGGCGTTGCTGACGGTCTCGGCAAGCTCGGCGTTCTGGTTGCTATCGAAACCGCAGGTGACGCAGAAGCTGCAAACGCATTCGGCCGTCAGGTCGCCATGCACGTTGCCGCTATCAACCCGCTCGCTCTGACCGCTGAAGAACTCGACCCGGCTGCTGCCGAGCGCGAAAAGGCGATCTTCATTGAGCAGGCTCGCGAATCCGGCAAGCCGGACAACATCATCGAAAAGATGATCGAAGGCCGTATGCGCAAGTTCTACGAAGAAGTTGTTCTTCTTTCGCAGGCTTTCGTCATCAATCCTGACCTGACGGTTGCAGCTGCCCTCAAGGAAGCTGAAAAGGCCATCGGCGCTCCGGCCAAGATCACCGGCTTTGCCCGTATCGCACTTGGTGAAGGCATCGAAAAGGAAGAAAGCGATTTCGCTGCTGAAGTCGCTGCCGCAGCCAAGGGCTAATTGGCTCTGGTCTTCCTCTGACAGCGTATTTGCGCTTTCAGAACATGCTTTAGCCTGAAAAGGCTTTTGATTATGAAGGGCATCGCGTGACAACGCGGTGCCCTTCGTGTATCGGAACGCAACACAATCACTTTATTACGATCAGTGGAGAGCATTCCATGTCCGGCAAGCCCGCCTATAAGCGCGTCCTTTTGAAAGCCTCGGGCGAGGCATTGATGGGCAGTCAGGGTTTCGGCATCGATGTCTCCGTTGCAGATCGTATCGCCAACGATATCAAACAGGCCCGGGTGCTCGGCGTCGAAGTCGGCGTGGTGATCGGCGGCGGCAATATTTTCCGTGGTGTCGCGGTGGCGTCCAAGGGCGGCGACCGCGTGACCGGTGACCATATGGGTATGCTGGCGACGGTGATCAATTCGCTGGCGCTGCGCACCTCGCTGCACAAGATCGGCGTTGACGCCGTTGTTCTCTCCGCAATAGCAATGCCGGAAATCTGCGAGAGTTTCTCGCAGCGTCAGGCGACGGCCTATATGGACGAGGGCAAAGTAGTGATTTTTGCAGGCGGTACGGGCAATCCGTTCTTCACGACCGATTCAGCGGCAGCGTTGCGCGCCGCAGAAATCGGCGCGGATGCGCTGTTGAAGGGCACGCAGGTGGACGGCATCTATTCGGCTGATCCGAAGAAAGACCCGACCGCGACCCGGTTCGACACGCTCACCCACAAGGAAGTTCTCGATCGCGGACTGGCTGTCATGGATACGGCAGCTGTTGCCCTTGCGCGCGAGAACAACATTCCGATAATAGTCTATTCCATCCATGAAAACGGCGGCTTGGCCGAAATTCTGCAAGGCAAGGGACGTTGCACGATCGTTTCCGATAATTGATCGACACTGATCGTTCTCATGTCTTGCTGCGTATCGAAGGAGAATATGCATGAGTGATGCTTTTGACATCAACGACCTGAAACGCCGCATGGAAGGCGCAGTCAATTCTTTGAAGCACGATCTGAACGGTCTTCGTACCGGTCGCGCTTCCGCCAGCCTGCTTGAGCCAATCACCATCGAAGCCTATGGCGCGACGATGCCGATCAATCAGGTCGCCAATATCACGGTTCCAGAATCGCGCATGCTTTCTGTTTCCGTCTGGGACAAGAGCATGGTGGGGGCCGTCGAGCGCGCTATCCGTGATTCCGGTCTGGGCCTCAACCCAATCACCGACGGCATGACACTGCGTATTCCGCTGCCGGAACTGAACGAACAGCGCCGCAAGGAACTGGTCAAGATTGCGCATCAATATGCGGAGCAGGGCCGTATTGCCGCTCGCCATGTGCGTCGCGACGGTATGGATACGCTGAAAAAGCTGGAGAAGGACGGCGACATCAGTCAGGATGACAGCCGCGTTCTGTCCGAAAAGGTGCAGAAGCTGACCGACGACACCATCGCCGAGATGGACAAGGTCGTTGCTGTCAAGGAAGGCGAAATCATGCAGGTCTAGGACCTGTATGACGTTCGTAAAAGGAGAGCCAGGAATGTCCGATCCGCGCCACATCGCCATTATTATGGATGGCAATGGCCGTTGGGCGAAGGCGCGCGGCTTGCCGCGTAGCGCCGGGCATCGTGCTGGCGTGGAAGCGCTGCGCGAAACGGTGCGGGCGGCGGGTGATCGCGGTCTTGGCTTTCTCACGCTTTTTGCGTTTTCTTCCGAAAACTGGTCGCGACCGAGCGGTGAGGTCAATGACCTGCTCGGTCTGCTCAAACTGTTTATCCGTCGCGATCTTGCCGATCTTCATCGTAACAATGTGAAAGTCAGCATCATCGGCGAGCGGGAAGGGCTGACCGACGATATTCGTGGGTTGCTCACCGAAGCAGAAGCGCTGACCCGCCGCAATACCGGCCTCAATCTGGTGATTGCCTTCAATTACGGTTCACGCGACGAGATCGTCCGTGCAGTCAAGAGCCTGGCGCGCGATGTCGCCGCCGGGCGTCTCGACCCATCGTCGATTTCTGCCGAGCTGCTCTCGGCAAATCTCGATACAGCTTCTATACCCGACCCGGACCTCATCATACGCACCAGTGGCGAGATGCGTCTGTCGAATTTTCTGCTTTGGCAGGCCGCTTATGCGGAATTTCTGTTTCTGCCCGGTCACTGGCCGGATTTCCGTCCGGCCGATCTCGATGCTGCCTATGAAGTGTTCCGTCAGCGTGAGCGCCGCTTTGGTGGTGTGGAGGCGCGGAGCAGCCTTGAAGACGGTCTCGTCGAATGCGAAGAGGGCAGCCGGGCAATGGGGCAATAGGCGCGTCATGACAGATCGTTTCACAGCCGTGCTTCGCCATTGCGCTGTTCCATCGCATCGCATGCTCTGACGCAGTGCAAGCCGAAAGGTGTCAATGTCCAATCTGCAAACCCGTATTCTCACCGCCATCGTGCTCGGCGCAGTGGCCTTGTGGCTGACCTGGGTAGGCGGGTTGGGTTTCACGCTTTTCGCAATCGCTATCGGTCTGGCGATGTTCTACGAATGGACGGCCCTGAGCGCCCCGCGTCAAACATCGTTTTCGCAGGTTTTCGGCTGGGTCTGGCTGGTCCTGACAGCCATTCTTCTTATTCTGGACCGCAGCGCGTTGCTGACCATCGGCACGCTTTTGCTGGGGACGCTGATTCTTCTCGCCACGCAGTGGAAAACTGGGCGTGGCTGGCCTGCCGCCGGACTTTTCTATGCCGGGTTCTCGGCGATATCGCTTTCGCTCCTGCGCGGTGACGAGCCCTTCGGCTTTACGGCCATCGTTTTCCTGTTCGCCGTCGTCTGGTCCACTGACATCGCAGCCTATTTCAATGGTCGCGCTTTGGGCGGGCCAAAGCTTGCGCCGCGTTTTTCGCCCAACAAGACATGGTCTGGCGCTATTGGCGGTGCTGCGGCGGCGGTCGCTGGCGGCATTCTGGTCGCTTCGCTGGTGGCGACACCGGGTAGCCTGATCGTGCCGTTGCTGGCGCTTCTGCTCTCTATCGTTTCGCAGATCGGCGATCTGGCGGAATCCTGGGTAAAGCGCCAGTTCGGCGCCAAGGATTCTGGCCGTCTTCTGCCGGGGCATGGTGGCGTGCTGGACCGTGTGGATGGGCTTGTCGCCGCCGCTGCACTTCTATACCTCTTTGGTGCCGTGATTGCGGAGCCGGATGTGCCATCTGCTATCTTTTTCAGTTTCTAAGCGGCAGACGATTCGTAGAGTACGAGGGTCGATGCCGTGCTGTGGCCGCTGTCGATCACTGGGTGATTTGTAAGGAGTAGTCATTTGCAGGAGGCTCTGGCCTTTTTCTTCGGCGGTGAAAGCCTGCTTGTCGGGACAATCGTACCGTTCCTTTTCGTTCTCACAATCGTCGTATTCGTGCATGAGATGGGGCATTATCTGGTGGCGCGATGGTGCGGCATCGGTGCGCAGGCCTTTTCAATTGGCTTCGGCCCCGAACTTCTCGGCTTCACCGACCGCCGTGGCACCCGCTGGAAGCTCTCTGCAATCCCGCTTGGCGGCTATGTGAAGTTCATCGGCGATGAAAGCGAAACCAGTTCGCCCGTCGGTGTGGATAACAATGCGCTGAGCGAGGAGGATCGCAAGCGCGCGTTCCATACTCAGCCGGTCTGGAAACGTGCGGCAACGGTTTTTGCCGGTCCTGCTTTCAATATCATCCTGACCATCGTGATTTTCAGCGTCTTCTTTGCGCTTTATGGGCGGCAGATCGCCGATCCCCTGATTGCAGGCGTTCAGCCGAACAGCCCTGCTGCTGCTGCCGGTTTTGAACCCGGTGATCGCTTTATCAGCGTTGAGGGCGAGAAGATCACCACTTTTGCCGATGTACAGCGCATCGTTTCGGGCCGTGCAGGCGATACGCTCGACTTCACGGTGGAGCGCGGCGGCAAGATGGTTGATCTCAAGGCGACGCCCGCGACCGTCGAGAGAACCGATCCGCTCGGCAACAAGGTGAAGCTTGGCGCCATCGGTGTCGAGACCACGGAAGCGGTCGGCAATTTCCGCCGTATTGAATATGGTCCGCTCGAATCAGTCGGGCAGGCGGTGATGGAAACGGGCTTCATCATCAGCCGCACAGGTGAGTTTTTCACACGTTTCGCCTTTGGCCGTGAGGACAAGTGTCAGCTCGGTGGGCCGGTCAAGATCGCCAATATGGCGAGCAAGGCGGCGAGCGCCGGCTTTGACTGGTTGATACAATTGACGGCTATGCTCTCCATCGGGATCGGGCTTTTGAACCTGTTTCCCCTGCCGCCGCTGGATGGCGGGCATCTGGTTTTCTACGCGGTCGAAGCGGTCAAGGGCAGCCCGGTTTCACCGGCGGCGCAGGAAATTTTCTACCGCATCGGATTCCTTCTTGTGATGGGATTTATGGGGTTCGTACTTTTCAACGACCTCTTTGCCTGCTAGATCAAATGCCGACTGTCTCAGGCAGCGGTCCTAGGAATTGAAATCTTGGGGGATGACGATCTTGGGGATTATTGGCCAGGCCGGCTTGTCCGGTTAAGCTGACTGCAGTGAGGCGACGCTTTGACCGACGGAGGCCGGGCAAGGTGTTAAACAGAAGTGAACATTGGGAGCGACGACCAGAAAAGCTAAGCAATCTGTTTACCATAACTCACAATTCGCGTGGCATGGATGCCACGCTTGTTGCCTAAGTAAACAGAATTTAACCGCAACGCTTGCTTGTATGGAAAAACCGGCTAATACGGTTGTATCTGTACGCATTTTTCTGGGTTAATCGTCCCGGGGACAGAAACGAAGGTTCGGAAAGCCTATGACGGCAAGTTCTAAATTCTTTGGCGCCGCGTCCGCGCTCGCCATGTCGGTGGCTCTAGTGGCTTCGGGTACTGCTGCGCTCTCGCTCGCATCCGTGAATGTCGCGGAAGCTGCCGTTGTGAGCCGTATCGATGTTCGCGGTAATACGCGCGTTGATGCTCAGACCATTCGCGACAACATCGACATTCGTCCGGGTAAAGCCTTCACCAGCGCCGATATCGATGCCGCTGTGAAGCGTCTTTTCGGTATGGGCCTGTTTTCCGATGTTCGCATCAACCAGTCTGGCAGCACGCTTGTCGTGACCGTCAGTGAGCGTTCCGTGGTCAACAACGTCCTGTTCCAGGGCAATAAGAAGATCAAGGATCCTGACCTGACGCGCGCCGTGCAGCTGAAGCCGCGTTCGCCTTACGATGCGGCGACGATGGAATCGGACAAGGAAGCGATCAAGGCTGCCTATGCACATATCGGGCGCAGCGATGCGACCGTTAATGCGCGCACCGTCGATCTCGGTCAGGGTCGCGTCAACGTTGTCTACGAAGTCAACGAAGGTTCGCGCACCAAGATCGAGAATATCGAATTTGTCGGCAATCAGGCCTATAGCGGTCGCCGTCTGCGCGACGTCATCTCCACCAAGCGTTCGAACCCGCTGTCGTGGCTGACCCGTAATGACGTTTATGACGAAGGCCGTTTGCAGGCTGATGAAGAAACGCTGCGTCGCTTCTATTACAATCGTGGTTATGCCGATTTCCGCGTTGTTTCGTCGAATGCGGTTCTCGATCCGGCTACCAATGAATACACGATCACAATCACCGTCGATGAAGGTCAGCGTTACACCTTCGGTGATGTGAGCGTTGAAAGCACCGTTGATGGCGTCAATACCGATGCTTTGTCCGGTCTCGTGAAGACCCGTTCGGGTCGCGCCTATAGCGCCAAGGAGGTTGAAGATTCCGTTCTGGCTGTGACTGAAAGTGTTGCCGGTAGCGGTTATGCCTTCGCCAAGGTTGAGCCACGCGGTGATCGCAACTTCGAGAATCGCACGATCTCGGTTGTCTATAGCGTTGATCAGGGTCCACGCGCTTACATTCAGCGCATCGAAATCCGCGGTAACGACAAGACGCGCGATTACGTGATTCGTCGTGAGTTCGACATGAACGAAGGCGATGCCTTCAATCAGGTCATGGTGCAGCGCGCCAAGCGTCGCCTTGAGGCTCTGGACTTCTTCCAGACCGTCAACATCTCGACCGCTCCGGGCTCCGAGCCGGACCAGGTGATTCTGGTTGTGGATGTTGTCGAAAAGTCGACGGGTGAATTCTCCATCGGTGGCGGTTACACCACCGGCGGCGAAACGCCGGGTGCGTCTGTCGAAGGTGCAATCACTGAGCGTAACTTCCTCGGTCGCGGCCAGTATATCCGTCTTAGCGCCGGTGCCGGTCAGGACGATATGCGCAATTACGGCCTGTCCTTCACGGAACCGTATTTCCTTGGCTATCGCATTTCGGCTGGCTTCGACGTGTTCCGTCGCAGCTATCGCGTGAACGATGACTACGACGTCGAGCAGACTGGCGGTACGATTCGCTTCGGTCTTCCGGTCACGGAAAACTTCTCGGTCGGTCTCGCTTACAACCTGGTTCAGGAAAAGTATGACCTGTTCCGCGACAATATTGCTGATTACTATGCGCCTGCTCTGCAGGAAGCTGCAGAAAACAGCCCATGGCTTCGCTCGTCGGTCAGCTATTCGCTGACGTATAACACCATCGATGACATGAAGAATCCGCATGAAGGCCTCTTTGGCAAGTTCACGCAGGAATTTGCAGGTCTTGGTGGCGATGCGAAGTTCCTGAAGACGACTTTCAAGGGTAACTACTATAAGACGCTGGCGCAGGAAGCCGACATTGTCGGTATGCTGGGTGTCGGTGGTGGTTACATCCACGAATTCGGCGACGACGGCGTTCGTATCTTCGACTTGTTCAAGAACAATTCGGATATCATTCGCGGCTTCAAGTTCAACGGCATCGGTCGTTACCAGGATTCTGCCAGCGGCCAGCGTTACTGGATGGGCGGCACGACCTACATCAACGGTACGGCTGAAGTGCAGTTCCCGATGCCTGTCGTACCGGAAAGCCTCGGTATCCGTGGGGCATTCTTCGCTGATGCGGCCATGCTCTATGGCGGTGACGACGTGTTGGGTAATCAGCCGGTTCTCGGCGACGACAAGAAGCTTCGCGCTTCGGTGGGTCTCAGCCTGATGTGGGCTTCGCCGTTCGGTCCGTTGCGCTTCGACTACGCATTCCCGGTCGCGAAGGCTGATACTGATAAGGTTCAGAACTTCAACTTCGGTGTTTCGACCAAGTTCTAACCGATTTGCCTTTCCCCGGGGCGGCTACGCCCCGGGAGAGAAAGTGTACTGATGGCAGATCCCGTCTTTTTCTCGCCTTCTCGTGAACTCACGATTGGCGATGTTGCTGATTTCACCGGTGCAAGACTTCGTGACCCGAAGCTTGCACCGCGTTCTGTTGAGCGTCTGGCTTCCATGAAGGATGCCGGAGAGGGTTCGCTTATCTTCGTGGAAGGTAAGAAGAACGCCGAAGCGCTGGCCGGTATCAAGGCCGCTGGCGTTTTTTGCAAGGAGGACATCGCTCCAAGTGTTCCTTCGCATATGGCAGCCCTGATTACCCGCAATCCGCATCGCGATTTTTCCGCCGTTGGGCGCATGCTGTTTCCGACCTCGGCCAAGCTGGAAAGCTGGCTTGGCGAAACCGGCATTTCCCCGCAGGCCTTCATTCACCCTTCAGCGCATGTCGAAGATGGCGCGACCGTTGAAGCGGGCGCGGTGATCGGCAAGGGCGTCACCATCGGTTCGGGCACGTTGATTGCTGCAACGGCGGTGATCGGCGAGAATTGCCAGATTGGACGCGACAGCTATGTCGGGCCTGGTGTGACGATCCAGTGCGCATTTATCGGCAATCGTGTTTTGTTGCATCCCGGCGTGCGTATCGGTCAGGACGGTTTCGGCTATGTCCCCGGCGCTGCAGGACTTGATAAAGTTCCGCAGATCGGGCGGGTCGTTATTCAGGACAATGTTGAGATCGGGGCTAATACGACGGTTGATCGCGGGTCGCTGAGCGACACGGTGATCGGTGAGGGCTCCAAAATCGATAATCTCGTCCAGATTGCGCATAATGTGCGCATCGGTCGTTTTTGTCTCATTGCCGCGCATTGCGGTATTTCCGGAAGTTGCGTGATCGGCGACGGGACCATGCTTGGCGGTCGCGTCGGTCTTGCGGATCACCTGATTATCGGCTCGGGCGTGCAGATTGCCGCTGCGAGCGGTGTTATGAACGATATACCCGATGGAGAACGTTGGGGAGGTCTTCCCGCACGTCCTATCAAGCAATGGTTCCGCGATATCGCGAACATTCGCAGCATCGGGCAATCAAGAAAGGAGCAATCCTCAGATGAGTGATACGGAACAGACGAAACTCGAAGCGGCGGATATTCAGGATCTTCTGGCAGTGCTGCCGCACCGATATCCCTTTCTGCTGATTGACCGGATCGTGGATATTGATGGCGATCGTTCGGCAACCGGCATAAAGAATGTCACGATCAATGAGCCGCATTTTACCGGGCATTTCCCGGAAAAGCCGATCATGCCGGGTGTTCTGATTATCGAAGCCATGGCGCAGACCGCTGGTGCCATCTCGCTGCTGCAGCGCAAGACCGGTCGCCCGGGCGTGGTCTATTTTATGACGATCGACAATGCGAAGTTCCGCCGTCCGGTTGTTCCGGGCGATCGCCTGCTTCTGCATGTCAAGAAAACCAAACAGCGCGCCAATATTTCCAAATATGAGTGCGTGGCTGAGGTTGATGGTGTGAAAGTTGCTGAAGCGGAAGTCGCGGCGATGATCAACGCCGGTGAAGAAAGCCAGTGAGCATTACAATGAAAGAAACAATCATTCACCCCACCGCTCTTGTCGAGCCGGGTGTGGAACTGGGCCAGGGTGTGTCTGTAGGCCCCTTCTGTCATATTCAATCGGGCGCTGTCATCGGCGATAATTCCGTCCTGATGAGCCATGTGGTGATCACAGACGCGACCACGCTTGGCGCGGGCGCGAAGGTCTATCCGCATGCCGTTCTCGGCTGCGATCCGCAGAACAACAAGCATAAAGGCGGCCCAACCACGCTGAAGATCGGCGCGAATTGCATGATCCGCGAAGGCGTCACCATGCACCGCGGCTCCGACAGTGCGCGCGGCTATACTTCGGTCGGCGACGACTGCTCTTTCCTCGCTTATGCCCATGTTGCGCATGATTGCGATATCAGCGATCATGTTACTTTCTCGAACAATGTGATGATCGGCGGTCACACGACCATCGAACACCACGCCATTTTGGGCGGCGGTGCGGCTGTGCACCAGTTCGTGCGCGTGGGCCACCACGCGTTCATCGGCGGCATGGCTGCCGTGGTAGGCGATGTCATCCCTTACGGCATGGCCATCGGCAATCACGCGCATCTGGGCGGGCTCAACATCGTCGGCATGAAGCGTTCCGGCATGGAGCGCAAGGAAATTCACAATCTGCGCCATGCCGTGCGTATGCTGTTCGACCGTACCAAGCCGGTGCGCGACCGTACCATCGACGTACTCGCAGCTTTCCCGGATTCTCAGGCGGTCGCCGATATGATTGCCTTTATCAGTGCCGATACGAAACGCGCCTATACCACGCCACCGCTCGATGCGGCTCATGGTGGACTCGGGCATGACAGCGACGAAAGCTGAAAACTTGGCACGTCCGTCCGTCGATGGCGGGCGTGTCGGTATTATTGCGGGCAACGGCCTGTTGCCCATTGCCGTGGCTGAGGCGCTTCAAAACGCTGGCACACCGCCCTTTCTCGTTCCCTTGCGTGAAGAAGCCGACCGGGTGCTCTATAATTATGAGCATCAGGAAGTATCGGTTGTCGAATTTGCAAAGCTTGTTCGCTCCATGAAAGCGGCTGGCGTTTCGCGAGTTGTCCTGGCAGGAGGCGTGCGCAGCAGGCCGCATCTCAGTGACCTCAAGCTCGACTGGCCGACGTTGCGGGCTGTGCCGCATGTGTTTCGCGCGCTTGGGCAAGGCGACGACGCTTTGCTGCGGGCCTTTATCGGCCTGCTGGAATCATTCGGCTTCAAGGTGGTTGGTGCCCATGAAGTCGTGCCCGATCTTCTGTCTCCGTCGCCCGCTCGCATTCTTACCAAGGTTGCGCCGGATGCGCGTGAAGCGGGAAATATTAAGCTGGCTATGGAATCGGCTTTGCGGCTCGGCGATCTCGATGTCGGGCAGGGCGCTGTCGCTGTCGGTGGACGGGTAGTGGCGCTGGAAGGCGCGGAGGGCACCGATCTAATGATTGAGCGCGTCCGTGAACTGCGTGAAGCCGGGCGTATTCCCAAGCGCGGAGGAGTGCTTGTGAAAATGGCCAAACCCCGTCAGGATGAACGCGCGGATTTGCCTGCCATTGGTATTTCCACTGTGCTTAATGCTAAACGCGCCGGTCTCGCCGGGATTGCAGTTGAGGCCCGGCGTACATTTATTCTAGGCTTCGGCGACACCATTGCGGCGGCCAATGAAGGCGGCCTCTTCATAGAGACGATCAGTCGACACGAGAAGGACAGTTAAGGGTGAGCAACACCAGCCGGCCATTGAAAATAGCAATCGTGGCCGGTGAAGAATCCGGCGATCTTCTTGGTGCTGACCTAATTGACGCCTTGCGTCTTCAGACCGACAGGCTAGTGGATCTGGTCGGTGTCGGTGGCGATCATCTGGCCGCGCGGGGTCTGAAAACCTTTTTCGACCCGCATGAAATCGCTTTGATGGGGCTTGGTGCCATCATCAAAAACTTGCCGGGACTGGTGTTGCGCATTCGGCAGACTGCACGGCAGATCGTGGCGGAAAAGCCGGATTGTGTTCTGCTGATCGATAGTCCGGATTTTACGCATCGCGTCGCAAAAAAGATCAGAGCCGCCGATCCCTCCATTCCAATCGTCAAGTATATCGCGCCCAGTGTCTGGGCGTGGCGTCCGCAGCGCGCACGTGCGATGCGCGCCTACATCGATCATGTGCTGACGGTTTTGCCGTTCGAGGTCGATGTGATGGAGCGGCTGAATGGACCGCAGGCAACCTATGTCGGGCATCGCCTGTCGAGTTATGCGCCGATCATTGAGACGCGCGCGGCGCAGCTTGCGCTGGAGCCGCAACGATCGGAAGCCGGAAAACATACGCTGTTGCTTCTGCCCGGTTCTCGCCGCACAGAAATCCAGATGTTGATGGAGCCTTTCGGCAGAGCGGTCGAAGAGCTGTCGCAGCGCGTGGAGAAACTCGAAGTCATTCTGCCCACTTTGCCGCGCATCGAAGCGATGGTGCGCGATCTGTCGCGGGACTGGGCGGTGAAGCCGCTGATCGTCGTGGGTGACGAGGAGAAGTGGAAGGCCTTTGCGCGGGCCGATGCAGCACTTGCCGCGTCAGGCACCGTATCGCTGGAACTGGCGCTGTCGCGCATTCCGAGCGTGCTTTCCTACAAGGCAGACTGGTTTGCGCGCAAATTCCTGATGCCGAAGATCACAATCTGGAGCGCGGCATTGCCCAATATCATTGCGGATGAACCGGTGGTGCCGGAGTTTTTCAATGAATTTGTGCGTCCGGGCATGCTGGCGCGCAATCTGGAGCGCCTCATGCGGCCCGGTTCAGCGCGTCAGGCGCAACTGGATGGCTTCGACGCGGTCGCTTCGGTCATGGCGACGGAGCGGCCTTCTGGGGAAATCGGCGCGCGGGTTCTGCTGGACGCGATCGAAAAAGGCCGCAAGGGCTGAACAACTCAAATTTGGATCAAAAAGAAACCCCGGTTGCCATTGGCAGCCGGGGTTTTGTTTTCAGCGTTTGCCGCGCTTATTTGCGCTTTGCAACCGGCACGTAGTCGCGTTCCGTTGCGCCCGTGTAGAGCTGACGCGGGCGGCCGATCTTCTGCTGCGGGTCTTCGATCATTTCCTTCCACTGAGCGACCCAGCCCACGGTGCGGGCGAGTGCAAAGAGAACCGTGAACATTTCGGTCGGGAAGCCGAGAGCCTTCAGCGTGATGCCGGAGTAGAAGTCGATATTCGGATAGAGCTTCTTCTCGATGAAGTATTCATCCGTCAGAGCGATCTTTTCCAGTTCCATTGCAACGTCGAGCAACGGATCGTCCTTGATGCCCAGTTCGCCCAGAACTTCATGGCAGGTCTTCTGCATGATCTTCGCACGCGGATCGTAGTTCTTGTAGACGCGGTGACCGAAGCCCATCAGACGGAACGGATCGTTCTTGTCCTTGGCGCGGGCGACGAATTCCGGAATGCGGTCAACCGAGCCGATTTCGGCCAGCATGTTGAGCGCTGCTTCGTTTGCGCCGCCATGGGCAGGGCCCCAGAGGCATGCAACGCCAGCTGCGATGCAGGCGAACGGGTTGGCGCCCGACGAACCGGCAAGGCGCACGGTCGAGGTCGAAGCATTCTGTTCGTGATCGGCATGCAGGATGAAGATGCGGTCCATGGCGCGGGCCAGAACCGGATTGACCTTGTAATCCTCGCAAGGAACGCCAAAGCACATGTGCAGGAAGTTCGAAGCGAAATCGAGGTCGTTCTTCGGATACATGAACGGCTGGCCGATATGGTACTTATAGGCCATTGCAGCGAGCGTCGGCACCTTAGCGATCAGGCGGATGGAAGCGACCATGCGCTGATGCGGATCGGTGATGTCGGTCGAGTCGTGGTAGAAGGCGGACATGGCGCCCACACAACCGACCATCACGGCCATCGGATGCGCATCGCGGCGGAAGCCGGTGAAGAAGCGCGTCATCTGTTCATGGATCATCGTGTGACGGGTCACGCGATAGTCGAAATCGGCCTTCTGGGTTGCCGTCGGCAGTTCACCGTAAAGCAGCAGGTAGCAGGTTTCGAGGAAGTCGCCATGTTCGGCGAGCTGGTCGATCGGATAGCCGCGATAGAGCAGGGTGCCTTCGTCGCCATCGATATAGGTGATCTTGGATTCGCAGGAAGCGGTCGAGGTGAAACCCGGATCGTAGGTAAAGGCATGCGAATTCTTGTAAAGTGGACCGATGTCGACGACGTCCGGCCCGACAGTGCCTTGTCGCACAGGCAGATCGAACGTATTGCCGTCGAGAGTAAAGCTGGCTGTCTTAGCTGACATCATGTTTCCTTTCATGTCCACTTTGCCGCCGCAGGCGGCAGTATTGCATTCGCTGCTATAACTTGTCTCGTATCTCTTGGCGGGCCCCGAAAGACTGCGGGATGCCCGATTTTTAACGCATTACGGCTACGATTTTGACCGCCAAACTATCCCAAACCGTCCGCGATGCAATGCGAAATTTGAACTATTTATATGCCGTTCGTCACGTCAGCGTGAATGATAGCACCTTAACCGATTTGATCGCGAATACGGCCCAAGGACTCGTCGCGACCCAGCACGAAAAGCACATCGAACACACCCGGTGAAGTAGCGCGCCCGGTAAGGGCGGCACGCAACGGTTGCGCAATCTTGCCGAGTTTCAGTCCGGTTTTTTCTGCATGGGCGCGAACCACAGCGTCCAGTGATTCAATGGTCCACTCGCCGGCAGCTTCCAGATCCGGCAGCACCGATTTCAGAACGGCGCGACCTTCTTCATTGAGAAGTGAGGCGGCCTTTTCATCGAGATCGAGCGGGCGCGCTGCGAAAATGAATTTTGCACCGTCGGCAAGTTCAACGAGCGTCTTGGCGCGGTCCTTCAGGCCGGACATGGCCGTGAGCAGCTGCGCGCTGCGCTTGTCATCGAGCGCTGCGGCCAGCTCTTTACCACCTTCGATTTCCGGCAGAACGGCAACAAGGGCATCAAACAGCGCCTTGTCGTCGCTGCCGCGCATATAAAGACCGTTGATCGCTTCGAGCTTCTGGAAGTCGAAACGGGCAGCGCCCTTGTTGATGTCCTTCACGTCGAACCATTCGATCATCTGTTCGGTCGACATGATTTCGTCATCGCCGTGGCTCCAGCCGAGACGGACGAGATAATTGCGCAATGCTGCGGGCAGATAGCCCATGGCGCGATAAGCATCGACGCCAAGAGCGCCATGACGCTTGGAAAGCTTTGCACCGTCCGCACCGTGGATCAGCGGAATATGCGACATTTGCGGCACGTCCCAGCCCATGGCGTCATAGATGACAGTCTGGCGGGCTGCGTTGGTCAAATGATCGTCGCCGCGAATGATATGGGTGACGCCCATGTCGTGGTCGTCAACGACAACCGCGTGCATATAGGTCGGTGTGCCATCGGAACGCAGAATGATGAAATCATCGAGATCCTTGTTGGGGAAGCGAATATCGCCCTGCACGGCGTCGCGCACGAGCGTTTCGCCTTCCTGCGGCGCCTTAATGCGAATGACCGGCTTTACACCTGCAGGCGCTTCGGACGGGTCGCGGTCGCGCCAGCGGCCATCATAACGCGGCGGGCGGCCTTCGGCGCGCGCTTTTTCGCGCATTTCTTCCAGCTCTTCCGGCGTGGTATAGCAGTAATAGGCTTTGCCGAGAGCAACCAGTTCCTCGGCGACTTCGCGGTGGCGCGGCGCGCGCTCGAACTGCGAGATCGCGTCACCTTCCCAGTCGAGGCCGAGCCAGGTCAGGCCGTCGAGAATGGCGGCGGTGGCGGCATCGGTGGAACGTTCACGGTCGGTGTCTTCGATACGCAGCAGCATCTTGCCGCCGGTATGCTTGGCATAGAGCCAGTTGAACAGGGCCGTGCGGGCACCGCCGATATGAAGATAACCCGTGGGCGAAGGGGCAAAACGGGTGACGACCGGTTTCGACATGGTAGCTCCACTTTATCGTGCGCCCGTCAAGACAGCGGCAATTGCCGGGGCAGGGGCGCAAACTGAATTCTGATGCTCGCCGCCAAAGAGCGAGGGCGAGGATTTCTATAACGAAACCCTCTCGATTTCGACTGGCGTTCATGTAGCATAGGCAGCATTGTGCGCAAGGGCTTCGCGTTTGTTTCGGCTCCTTGCGACATTGTTCTTTTGGGGTATTTCGACAAAAAGACCTTTTTTTGCAGTCAGGCGGGGGCATGACGCGCATAGGTGATATGGCGGAAGCAAATGAGCGGGCGCTTGTCAAAAGCCTGCCTGACGGCTTGACGCGCTCATATCTTCCCGAGCCGTGGCCTGACCCTGCAATTGCGCCTGCCGAACGCCGCGACCGCGATCCGTCGCAAATCCCGACGCCGGATGATGGCCGCAGCGCCGTCAAAAGCCTTGCGCGCAGGGCTCCCGCCGCCTTTGCGGAAGCTGTCAGTCTGGAAGCGGCGCGCGGGATTTTCTTTCTGCTGATTCCGATTTTCAGCGGCCTTGGCGCGATTGCCTATTTCACCGTGTCATTTGAACCGGATTGGACGCCGGTGCTGGCGCTTCTCACCGGACTGGCTGTCATCCGGCTCCTCGCGCGGAAGCATTTCCTTGTTGCGCAGATACTGACGCTGGCGCTGGCTTTCCAGCTGGGTCTTGTCAGCGGAAAATGGGAAACCGAACGCAGGGCGACGCCGATGCTCGGTTCCGATGTTTCAACACGCATAACAGGCCGTGTCGTTGCGCTGGAAGCGCAGGATAATGGCAGCTGGCGTATTACCCTTGATTTGCTGGCAACAGAACGCCCGAAACTGCGCTTTGCACCGGAACGTATCCGTATCAATGCGCGCGATATACCTGCTGAAACAACGATTGGCGGCGGCTTGACCGGTTTTGCGCGGCTGCGGGTGCCGTCAGGCCCGGTCCGCCCCGGCAATTATGATTTTTCTTTTCACGCCTATTTCAACGGTATTGGTGCAAACGGCTTCTTTCTGGGGAACCCAAAGACGGCGCATGTCCCGCCGCAAACAAGCCTGATCGCTGCGATCAGTGAGTGGGTCGCCTTGCTGCGCGTGCGCGTTTCGGAGCGGGTGGAGGAGGTGATTGGCGGCGAGGACGGCAATGTCACAGCCGCATTGATCGCTGGAACGCGCGGCGGCATCAGTGAGGAAACCAACGAAAATCTGCGCAAGGCGGGTCTCGCGCATATTCTTTCCATATCGGGGCTGCACATGGCACTGGCGGCGGGGGTCGTCATGTTTGTCCTCCGGTCTGGTTTTGCGCTCTTTCCCGCGTTCAGTGTGCGCCATCCGGTCAAAAAATACGCGGCATTCCTGTCCCTGCTGAGCTGTACGTTCTATCTCGCCATGTCTGGAGCGGATGTGGCCGCACAGCGCAGCTATGTGATGATCGCCGTGATGCTCAGCGCGTTATTGTTCGACCGGGCTGCGATCAGCATGCGCAATCTGGCAATCGCCGGAATGGTGACCATCGCGATTTCACCGCATGAAATATTGGGGCCTAGTTTTCAAATGTCCTATTCGGCGACAGCTGCCCTGATCGCCGGTTATGCCTGGTGGAGTGCGCGCAAGGCCAAGAAGCTGCAAGATATGGAAGGGCGTATTGCGGCACCCGCTGGCGGATTGGCAGCCAAGGCGTTGAAATTTGTCTTTGCCGCTGCAGGAACGTCGTTATTGGCTGGGCTTGCAAGCGGTATTTTTGCTGCCTACCACTTCAACAATACCGCACCGTTGGGGCTGATAGGCAATGTGCTGGCTGATCCGGTGATTGCCGTTCTGGTCATGCCCTTTGCTGTTTTCGGTTTGGTGTTGATGCCGCTCGGTCTCGACTGGATACCATTGTCCATTGCTGGTTCCGGTGTGTGGATGGTGCGCGAGATTGCAAGTTTCGTGGCGTCCTGGTCCCCGGAAGGCAATCCGGGCGCGATGCCGCTCACAGGTCTTGCTTTCTGGACCATAGCGCTTGTGATTGCGGTCCTGTTCACAACCAGATTTAAGATTCTCGCTTTACCATTTGCTTTATTGGGATTTATCGCCTTTGTACGCGAGCCGTTTCCAGATGTCGTGATCTCGGAAGACGCTAAGCTGGTTGGGGTTCGACTGTCCGATGGGCGTTTTGCCGTGAACCGCGACAGGCCCTCCAAGTTTACGGTCGATAATTGGCAAACCGCCTATCTCGCACCGCACTTTCTGATACCGCAACACGCAAAGGACCGGCTCAGAGGAAACCCGACGGACGGCTTTATCTGCGAGGATGGATTGTGCACGATCACGCTGCACGACGGGCGCGTGCTTGTCTATACGGCTGATCCGACAGTTCAGGATATCGCCTGTGACATTGGCGATGTGATTATTCTGGCTGTAGCTGGCGAAATGCCAGGATGCACGCGCACGAATAAGCTCGTTCTCAACCGGCGTGATCTGGCCTTGCGCGGAACCGTTGAAATCAAATTGGGTGACAAGAAAGACGCCGCCAATGTTCGCACCACCGTGAAGCTTTCAAGCACCTCGCCCGACGAAAGCGGCGCTCCACCGCAACAGCCCAGATTTGCTGATCCGCGTTACGACGACACGCTGGCCTTCGCCATCGATGAGCCACGGCGTCCGTGGCATCTATTTCGGCTCTATTCCCGCGCAGCGCGGGGACTGCCAGATTGGGAATATAAAAAGAAAAAGACTGCGCCAGTGTTGGTGTCAAATTGCCCGGCTGATGACAATCAGGAGCCGGGCAAATGTGAATGACCGCATGGCGGCTATGAGATCAGTTATTCCGGCAGTCCGGTAAAGCTACCATTGCGACCCAAATCGCCCAAAACGGACAACCTCTGATCAATACCGGCGGATCAGACCGACCAGCTTGCCCTGTACGCGCACGCGGTCGGGACCGAAGATGCGCGTTTCGTAAGCGGGGTTTGCCGCTTCAAGCGCAATCGACGCACCCTTACGGCGGAAGCGCTTCAAGGTCGCTTCTTCATCATCGACCAGAGCGACGACAATCTCGCCCGGATTGGCCATGTCACCGCGCTTGATGATCACCGTGTCACCGTCGAAAATTCCGGCATCGATCATCGAGTCACCTTTGACCTCGAGCGCATAATGTTCGCCTGCACCGATCATTTCCGGCGGAAGGCTGAGCGAATGTGTCTGGTTCTGAATGGCGGAGATCGGCACACCGGCAGCGATGCGCCCCATGACAGGCACCGACACCGTCGTGGAAACATCGTCATTGATCGCCACAGGGGCGGGGCGCAATGGCTGCGCGGGCGCAGGCGGCGCCTTGCCCAGACTGCCTTCAATGACGCTTGGTGCGAATTTCTTCTGCGCGTTCAGCCCCGGTGCAATCGAATCCGGTAGCCGCAGCACCTCAAGGGCACGCGCTCGGTTCGGCAGTCTGCGAATAAAACCGCGTTCTTCCAGAGCGGTGATCAGCCGATGGATACCCGACTTGGAAGCAAGATCGAGCGCCTCCTTCATTTCGTCAAAAGATGGCGGAATGCCCGTTTCTTTCAGACGGTCATGAATGAACAGCAGAAGCTCGTGCTGCTTACGGGTCAACATGCGCGACACCCTCCGGCCAGATAAGAATCGAGAAAAACAAAACCAGAACGAACACTATATGTTCCAGTCTTGTTCTGCAATGGTTTTAAAATGATTAACGGGTGCGCGCCTTGTTGCGGTTCTGTTCACGGAAGGGTGTGAGGCGGGGCTCGGTGTTTGATGAAGCGGTTTGTTTTCAAACAATTACGTTTGTTACTTCGTGTTCATTCGAGGTTGTGAAAGCGTGGCTTTTCTCGCCGATTAGCGCAACATCAGAACGTGACACGGTGTGCCCGCATCAGCCGCCGGGGCATTTTCATCACGAATAAGGAGTGCGTTGGAGCCGACGAGTGCTGTCAGCATGGACGAGTCCTGTACTGGAAACGGTGTCGCCAGCAGTGTTCCATCGCTTTGTGATTCGACCGTTGCGCGCACAAAATCGCGGCGATGGTCATTGGCGGGCATCGCCTGACCGAGTTTCGCCGGGCGGATATCCGCCGTCAAATCGGTGCCTGCAAGTTTCGCGATAAGCGGACGGAGAAAAACCAGACTGCAAACAAGACTTGAAACCGGATTGCCTGGCAGGCCGATTATGTGAACGGTTTTGCCATTGACGGTCTTGCGTCCGTACATCAGCGGCTTTCCGGGGCGCATGGCGATTTTCCAGAAGTCCAGTTCGACACCGCAATTGCGTAATGCGCCATGGACGTAATCGCGGTCACCGACCGAGGCGCCGCCGATGGTCACCAGTACGTCGATGCCGCTGTCGAGAGCGGAGGCGATAGCCGCTTCGATCTGAGCCGGATCGTCCGGAATGATTCCCATATCTTCAGGCTTGCCACCGGCGCGGCGCACGATTTCGGCAATGCCGACGCTGTTTGACGCGACAATCTGGTCCGGGCCGGGGTCGGCTCCCGGCGGCACAAGTTCGTCGCCGGTGGCCAAAATAGAAATGCGAGGTTTGCGAAACACATCAAGCGTTGGATTGCCGCTGGCCGCAGCCAGTGACAAAGCGGGTGCGTCCAGTTCGCGGCCAACGGACAGAACAGTCTTGCCCGGCGCAAAATCGAGACCAGCCCGGCGGATATGACGCCCCGTGGCTATGCCTTCGAGTATGGTTAGCTGATCGCCGGATCGCTCGGTATGTTCCTGGATGACAATCGTATCGGCAGCTTCCGGCATCGGTGCGCCAGTGAAAATACGCACAGCCTGTCCGGGGAGGAGTGAACCGTCGAAGCGCTTGCCAGCAGCGGATTCGCCGATAACCTTCAGTTGAAGCGGATAGGTGGTATCTGCTGGCGCAATCAAAGCGTAGCCGTCCATGGCCGTGCAGTCGAAAGGCGGTTGCAGGAAATGCGCCTCAACGGCGCGGGCAACAACGCGCCCGCCCGCTTCGTTCAACGCAACGGTTTCGAGGCCATGCGGTTCTGCGGAGGAGAGTATACGCGCCAGAGCATCTTCGACCGGGAGAAGGGACATCGTATTTCCTCTCGAACTCAAACTTGTCGGAACGTTTCACGCCTTCCAGTCGCCGGACTTGCCACCAGACTTTTCCACAACGCGGATATTGCCGATTTCCATATGGCGATCGACAGCCTTGGCCATGTCATAGATCGTCAGGCACGTCACGGATACAGCGGTCAGAGCTTCCATTTCCACGCCGGTGCGGCCCTTGAGCTTTGCAAGTGCGCGAACGCGCAAGCCCGGCAGCGCATGGTCCGGTGCAATATCCACCGCGACCTTGGTCAGCATCAGCGGGTGGCAAAGCGGAATGAGGTCGGCGGTCTTTTTCGCGGCCATGATGCCCGCAAGACGCGCGGTTCCGATCACATCGCCCTTGGCTGCGTCGCCCGCCAATATGAGCGCCAGCGTTTCCGGCTTCATGGTCACGCTGCCTTCGGCAAGGGCCTGGCGCTCCGTCTCGTCCTTTGAGCCGACATCCACCATATTGGCGGCGCCGGTCTGGTCGAGATGGGTGAGCCTGGCCGTGTCCGAGGTCATGACATCAGACCTTGCCGGTAAGAAGTTCGCGTGTGGCAGCGGCCACATCGTCCTTGCGCATCAGGCTTTCACCGATGAGGAACGTGCCGATGCCGGATTTTTCCAGTCGCAGGCAATCGTCATGGGTGAAAATGCCGCTTTCGCCAACCAGCAGGCGGTCGGCAGGAGCCATTTTCGACAGCCGTTCCGAAACAGTCAGGCTGACTTCGAATGTACGCAGGTTGCGATTGTTGACGCCCAGAAGGCGCGAGGAAAGCTTGAGCGCGCGTTCCATTTCGGCTTCGTCGTGCACTTCGATGAGCGCATCCATGCCGAGTTCGAAAGCGGTTTCTTCCAGCGCCCTGGCTAGATCGTCATCGACGCTCGCGAGAATGATCAGGATGCAATCCGCACCCCAGCTGCGCGCCTCATAGACCTGATAGGTGTCGAACAGGAAATCCTTGCGCAGGGCAGGCAGGTTGCACGCGGCGCGCGCTGCCATCAGGAATTCCGGCGCTCCCTGAAAGGACGGCGTATCGGTCAGAACCGAAAGGCAGGCAGCGCCGCCATCTTCATAGGCCTTTGCCAATGCTGGCGGATCGAAATCCGGACGGATCAAACCTTTGGAAGGGCTAGCCTTCTTGATTTCCGCGATCAGGGCGAATTTATCGGCTGCGCGCTTGGCTTCGAGCGCCTTGAGAAAGCCGCGTGGTGCGGCCTGATCCTGTGCACGGGCCTTCAGGTCTTCAACCGTATGACGCGCCTTGGCAGCCGCGATTTCCTCGCGCTTGTAGACTTCGATCTTACGGAGAATGTCGGTGGACATGGTGCGCTTCCTCTCGTCAGACTGTCTTGTCGTTGGAGACAGCGATTACTTTTTGCAGAACGGCCAAAGCTGCGCCGCTGTCGATGGAATGGGCAGCCTGTGCTATACCATCCTTCAAATCCGTGGCCTTGCCCGCGATCACGAGGGCGGCAGCCGAGTTGAGCAGAACAATGTCGCGATAAGCGTTCTTCGTGCCTTCCAGAACGGCAAGCAGAGCCTTGGCATTCTCGGCAGCGTCCCCGCCTTTCAGTTCTTCCGGCTTGCAACGGCGCAAACCGACGTCTTCAGGCGTAATCTCGAATGTGCGGACGGTGCCGTTTTCCAGCGCCGCGACCTGGGTCGTGCCAGCGGTGGTCATCTCATCCAGACCGTCGCCATAGACGACCCAAACGGCTTCCATGCCGAGTTCATTCAGCACATGCGCCAGAGGCTCAACCCATTGTGCCGCGAAAACGCCCAGGAGCTGGCGCTTCACGCTGGCCGGATTGGCGAGCGGACCCAGTATGTTGAAGATCGTGCGGGTTCCAAGCTCGACGCGAGAAGGGCCGACATGGCGCATAGCGGAATGGTGCATCGGCGCGAACATGAAGCCGAGACCGGCTTCCCGGGCGCTGCGGCCAATGGTTTCCGCGTCGGCTTCAATATTGACGCCCAGTGCTGCAAGCGTGTCTGCCGCGCCTGAGCGGGACGACAGGGCACGGTTGCCGTGCTTGGCGACGGGAACGCCAGCGCCCGCCACGACAAAGGCCGAGCAGGACGAAACATTATAGGAACCGGACTGATCGCCGCCGGTGCCGACAATGTCGATGGCGTTTGAAGGGGCGACGACCGGCAGCATGCGTGACCGCATGGAAGCGACCGCGCCCACGATTTCCGGCACGGTTTCGCCACGCACGCGCAAAGCCATCAGAAAACCGCCGATCTGCGAAGGCGTTGCCTGACCGGACATCATGATATCGAACGCGGCCTTGGAATCCTCTTGGCTCAGTGGTTCGCCGGAGGCCGCTTTCGCGATGTATGGTTTCAGATCAGCCATTGTCTTTCTGCCGTTTGTTTCTGTGAATTCTCGCGTTCGGCTGCTCAGCAGAACCTAGAATGCGAGAGCATTATTGATGACAGTCTGGTTGATCTTCACCGGATACTGCTTCTGCAATTCGCCAACCATCTGTTCCAGCACATCGTCGGAAAGGGCGGTTGCGAGATAGTTGCGCTGTTGTTCAGGAATGGTGTCCGGGCCAGCACTTGCAGGCTCGGTCACTTCCGTCACCTTGAAGAGAATCTGCGCGTCGTCGGAAGGCGCTGCCGCCGTGCCGGTGAAACCGTCCGGGCCGCGGAAAATCTGCGCTGCCGCAGCCGAGCCGATATCGGCATCGTTCGTGGAGCGGGTGATGCCGCGCTTGGTCTGCTTTTCAAGGCCAAGTTCCGAAGCAATCGCATCGAGCGTCGCGCCGCCATCGAGGCGCTTCTTCAGGTCTTCCAGACGCTGATTGAGACGCTTGACGGCTTCCTCACCCTTCCATGCCGCCACAACCTTGTCCTTGACTTCATCAAGGGTGCGGTCGCGGGCAGGGGTGACGCCATCAATCTGATACCAGAGATAGCCGACATTGCCCATGGTCAGCGCGTCATTGTCAAAGCCCTGTTCGGCCTGGAAAGCTGCGGCCAGAAGCGCCTGTCCGTTCGGAAGCTCAACCGGCTTGCCGGACGGGTCGTTGCCTTCGGCGTCGACCGCATCGACGGTGACGGTCTTGAGGCTCAGGCTCTTGGCGACATCGGCCATCGATGCGCCATCGGAGCGCTGCTGCTCATAGGAATCATGAATGCCGCTGATGCTGCTCGCCGCAATGTTGTTGGCGAGCGTCGTGCGGATTTCGGCTTCGACTTCCGAGAGTGGCTTGACATGCGCCGGGTCGATCTTGGTAACGCGCAGAATGACCGGGCCGAAACCGCCCTTGACGACAGGGCTCACGCCGTTTTCAGCGAGTGCAAAGGCTGCATCGGCGATGGTCTGGTCAGGAATAGCGCTTTTCTCGAAGGTGCCGAGTTTGAGATCGTCTTCGGTCTTGCCCTGTTCCTTGCCTATGTCGAGGAAGCTGGCGCCAGCGGCAATCTTTTCCTGCGCGGCGTTGGCCGCAGCTTCGTCGGCAAAGCTCAGCTGTTCGATGGTACGCTGTTCGATAGTGCCGTAGCGCGACTTGTTCTTTTCGTAATATTCGTTGATTTCGTCCTGCGTCACCGCAGAAGGGTCTGCAATGTCTGCTGGCTCCAGCTTGACATAGGTGACCTTGCGGTATTCGGGCGCCTTGTACTCATCCTTCTGCGCATCGAAATAGGTCTTGAGGACCTCATCCGACGGGGCAGGGATCGCGTCTGCTTTTTCCACAGGAATGGTGATGTAGTCCGCGCTGCGGCTTTCGCCCTGATAAAGCGCCAGAGCTTTCAGCATGGCGTCGGGCATCTTGATGCCGTCGGTCGCCGCTTCGACCATCTGCTGGCGACGGGCAACCTTGGCGCGATTATCAAGATAATCCTGCGCGCGAATGCCGGACTGGCGCAAAACCGCATCGAACTGCGCGCGGTTGAAGTTACCGCTGGCGTCCTGGAACGCCGGATCTTCCGCCGTCAGGCGGGCAATGCCGTCCTTCGAAAGGCCGAGCTGCATCTTGCGTGCGCCTTCGTCGAGAACGACACCGGCCGCGAGCTGCGCCAGAACCTGATTTTCAACGCCAATCGATTTTGCCTGTTCGCGCGTCAGACGCTGGCGGAACTGCTGCGACAGGCGCATCACCTGCTGTTCATAAGCGAAGCGGTAGTCAGTCGCGCTGACTTCGGAGTCGCCCGCGGTCAGCGCGGCATTGCCGGTCATGCCACCGCGGAAAACATCCGCAATACCCCAGACGCCGAAGCTCAGGACGAGCACACCAAGCAGAAGCTTGGAGATCCAGGAGCGAGAGGCAGAGCGCAGGCTGTCGAGCATGGGAAACCCTTCGATTATGAAATAAAGCTCGGCTTTGGTTGATTTGAG
Source organism: Ochrobactrum sp. SSR (assembly GCF_030067775.1). Lineage (NCBI taxonomy): Bacteria > Pseudomonadati > Pseudomonadota > Alphaproteobacteria > Hyphomicrobiales > Brucellaceae > Ochrobactrum > Ochrobactrum sp. SSR. The sequence continues at coordinate 536,747 of NZ_CP125969.1, forward strand.
CCAGTCATTGAATTGATCCGTTCAGGGGATAACCCCAAGCAAGCCCCATATGCAAGGTCTCATTGAGGCTCTGCAACCAAGAACATTTGCATTGCGACACGAATATGCTTAGTCAGTGGCAAAATTCGGCGCGGTCATGCGTTATTCGCAGGAGGCGCCTGCCGTTTAGAGCGTGTTTCGATCCGAATGAATCGGATCGACGCTCTGAATGTTCAGTTCGACGCATAATCTTATCGATCCTCGTTTCACTCCGGTCGGATTATGCTCTTGAAAGGCGAGGAGAACACAATGACTCCGGGTATCCGTCCGTTGGTCGCTGGCAACTGGAAGATGAATGGTACGGGAGAATCTCTCACCGAACTGCGCGCGATTGCAGCCGGTCTGAGCTCCGATTTCGGTAGAAAATTGGATGCAGTGATCTGCGTACCGGCCACGCTGCTTTCACGCGCTGCCGAAACGCTCTCTGGCGAAACGACGGTCGGCCTTGGCGGGCAGGACAGCCATTTCAAGACTTCCGGCGCGCATACCGGCGATATTTCGGCTGAAATGCTGAAAGAAGCAGGCGCAAGCCACGTCATCATTGGCCATTCCGAGCGCCGCACCGATCACCACGAAACCAACGATACGGTGAAGGCAAAGACCGAAGCCGCCTGGGCCGCTGGTCTTGTTGCCATCGTTTGCGTGGGTGAAACGGCCGATGAGCGTCAGGCAGAACGCACGCTGGACGTCATCGGCTCGCAGCTTGCGGGCTCCCTGCCAGATGGTGTGAATGCAGAAAACACCATCATCGCCTATGAGCCTGTCTGGGCCATTGGAACGGGTCTGACGCCGACGGTGCAGGACGTTCGCGCGGCGCACGCCTTCATGCGTGAGCAGCTGACCGAGCGCTTTGGAGCCAAGGGCGCGCATTTGCGTCTTCTCTATGGCGGTTCGGTCAAGCCGTCCAACTCTACCGAACTGCTCGGCATCGCCGATGTCGATGGTGCGCTTGTTGGTGGTGCGAGCTTGAAGGCGACAGACTTCCTCGCCATATGCGAGACCTATCGCAACCTTTGAGCGACGCCTTGCCTCGCCATGCTCTAACTTGGGCGGCGGGGCTTGGATTATCACGCAATAGCGTGTAAAGAGCCGCATCTATTCTATCGTGCAGTCTGGACATGGTCATGTGATGTGTCCTGGAACTGCTTTAGTTCAGGGACGTAAAGACCGTTACCCATGCAAACCGTACTCATTGTCATTCATTTGTTGATCGTGCTGGCGCTTGTCGGCGTTGTGCTTATCCAGCGCTCTGAAGGCGGCGGCCTTGGCATTGGCGGCGGTTCTGGCTTCATGACGGCGCGGGGTGCCGCCAATGCGCTCACCCGTACGACTGCCATTCTGGCTATCGGCTTTTTCGCGACGTCGCTGGTTCTCGGCATCATGGCGCGTTATGGCGAACGCCCGACCGATATTCTAAACCGTATCCCGGCAGCATCCGGCAGTCAGACGGCTCCGGCAGGCGGCAACGGCGCTGGTGGTGGCATCCTCAATCAGCTCGGCGGCGAAGTCTTCGCGCACCGACACGAATGGGACCGCACCGGCTGCACCGGGCGCCGCTCCGACGGGAACGACTGCACCGCAGGCGCCGGCGACGCCGGAAGCTCCGGCCAATCCGGTTCCAAGCTCACAGTAAAAAGAGCTTTCCATTCAGGCGATTGTGAAGCCGGCCCAATGGGCCGGTTTTCTTTTGTTAACCACCGAATTGCAAAGTGTTGCAAGCAGGCAATAGGCTTTCACGAATCGCATTGCACAACTGTTGCAACGAATTGAGTCGTTCCTGCGTTTACAGTAAGGAAAGCGAAAGCTTGGCCGTAAAGTTGCGGCAGCTATTTTCCGCTTGTGCTTGGATTTCGGGAACTGATCATGTTTTCACGTCGTATTCTTATGGCTGGCATTGCGAGCCTTTGCGTTGGAGTTTCCGCGCCGGCTTTTGCCGCATCGCCGGTCAGTGCTGAAGCGCAGCTGAACGAAGCCGCTGCCGCTAACGTGCAAAAGGTTGCGCTTTCGAGCGACGCCAAGGCCAATCCGGACAAGCCGAAGAAGAAGAAAAAGAGCGCTTCCAACGGCAATGCCGGTGTGAAGGCCAACAAGTACAATATCGATCCCAAGTTCCGCGCACAGGAAGTTGCTTTTACGGGCTACAAGCCGGGCACGATCGTGATCGACCCGAAGCAGCGCTTCCTCTATCTGGTTGAAACCTCGACCACGGCGCGCCGCTATGGCATCGCAGTGGGCAAGCAGGGTCTGGAATTCAAGGGTTCTGCGACCGTCAATGCCAAGCGCGAATGGCCACGCTGGATCCCGACCAAAGAAATGGTCGAGCGTGATCCGGGCCATTATGGTCGCTTCAAGAACGGCATGGATGGCGGTCCGGGCAACCCGCTCGGCTCGCGCGCCATGTATCTGTTCCAGGGCAACAAGGACACCTATATCCGTATTCACGGTACGGTTCAGCCATGGACCATCGGCAGCTCCGCTTCGAACGGCTGCTTCCGCATGATCAATGAAGATGTGATGGATCTCTACGAGCGCGTCGGTCTCGGCACCGAAGTCATCGTTCTTTGATCACAAATGACGATCTGAAAATGGCCGGGCTTTCGGGCCCGGCTTTTCTTTTGGCCGATTTTACGAATGCGTGAAGCTAAGCTGTGGATTGCGGGCTTCGGCATGGAAAAGTCGGGCAGGGGCCGTTAAGACGGTTCCATGTATTCGTCCGGAGATCATGCTTCCGTCATCTTCAGACGTATAGCGTTCGCATTCGTGCAATAGGGTTTCAGGGGTGCGTGTCACTCACCAAACGGTCCGTTTTGGGGTGACGTGTCTGTGTTCAACAACGATTACCGCATCGCTTCGGTGAAAAATCACTCCGAAGCGCATTTTTTTGTGGCGGAATCAATTAAGAAAGTCTAACGAGATAAGCCCATGGCGCGATATGTTTTCATCACTGGCGGCGTGGTTTCTTCCCTTGGAAAAGGCATAGCTGCTGCAGCACTGGCTGCACTCCTTCAGGCACGCGGTTACCGCGTGCGTATCCGTAAACTCGACCCTTATCTGAACGTCGATCCCGGCACGATGTCGCCTTACCAGCATGGTGAGGTGTTCGTCACTGACGATGGTGCCGAAACTGACCTCGATCTCGGTCATTACGAGCGGTTCACCGGTCGTCCTGCCAACAAGCAGGATAATATCACCACCGGTCGCATCTACCGTAACATCATCGAAAAGGAACGCCGCGGCGACTATCTCGGCGCGACGGTTCAGGTCATTCCGCACGTCACCGACGAGATCAAGAATTTTGTTCTCGAAGGCAACGAGGATTACGATTTTGTCCTGTGCGAAATCGGCGGCACTGTTGGCGACATTGAAGCCATGCCGTTCCTTGAGGCGATCCGTCAGCTTGGCAATGAATTGCCGCGCGGCGCAGCCGTTTACATCCATCTGACGCTGATGCCGTATATTCCGGCGGCGGGCGAGCTCAAGACCAAGCCGACGCAGCATTCGGTCAAGGAACTGCGTTCCATCGGTATTGCGCCGGATATTCTTCTGGTGCGTGCGGATCGCGAAATTCCGGAATCCGAACGCCGCAAGCTGTCGCTGTTCTGTAACGTGCGTGAAAGCGCCGTTATTCAGGCGCTCGATGTGGCAACGATCTACGATGTGCCGATTGCCTATCACAAGGAAGGCCTCGATTCGGAAGTTCTTTCGGCTTTTGGTATCGACCCGGCTCCGAAACCGCGCATGGATCGCTGGGAAGAAGTTTCCCATCGCCTGCACAATCCGGAAGGCGAAGTCACCATCGCAATCGTCGGCAAATATACGGGTCTGAAGGACGCGTATAAGTCGCTAATCGAAGCGCTCTATCACGGTGGTCTCGCCAACAAGGTGAAGGTCAATCTCGACTGGATCGAAGCGGAAGTCTTCGAAAGCGAAGATCCGGCTCCGCATCTGGAAAAGGTACACGGCATTCTGGTGCCGGGCGGTTTCGGCGAGCGTGGCGCAGAGGGCAAGATTCTTGCGGCGAAATTCGCGCGTGAGCGGAAAGTGCCGTATTTCGGCATTTGCTTTGGCATGCAGATGGCCTGCATTGAGGCAGCGCGTAATCTGGTTGGCATCGAAAACGCGTCTTCGACCGAGTTTGGCCCGACCAAGGAGCCGGTTGTCGGTCTGATGACCGAATGGCTGAAGGGCAACATGCTCGAGAAGCGCGCGGCAGCGGGCGATCTCGGCGGCACGATGCGTCTTGGCGCTTATGAAGCAGCCCTTGTTCCGGGTTCCAAGATCGCGGAAATCTACGGCTCGACCGACATTTCCGAGCGTCACCGCCATCGCTACGAAGTCAATATCGACTATAAGAACCGTCTCGAAGAGGCGGGTCTGAATTTCGCGGGCATGTCGCCGGATGGCGTTCTGCCGGAAACGGTCGAATATCCAGACCATCCATGGTTCATCGGCGTACAGTACCATCCGGAACTGAAGTCGCGCCCGTTCGAACCGCATCCGCTCTTCGCTTCGTTCATCGAAGCGGCGATTGAACAAAGCCGTCTGGTTTGATGCATGAATAATGATCTCGCGCGCAATGCTCGTTCGGTGGACCATCTGGTTCTGCCGGTTGGACGACTGGACGAAGCGCGCGCGAGACTTTCTCTCTTGGGATTTACAGTGGCCCCGAATGCCCAGCATCCATTCGGCACCGCCAATGTGTGCAGCTTTTTTGCTGACGACACCTATCTGGAAATGCTGGCAGTCGACCGCGAGCCGCTTTATGTGGCTGCCGCCCGTCGCTCGAACAGTTTCATTCTCCGCGATCAGGCCTACCGCTTCCGTAACGGGCAGGATGGCTTTTCAGGCATAGCCTTCAAAACGGACGATGCACGCGCCGATCACGCCGCGTTCAAACGGCGCGGTGTTGCCGGTGGCCGCATGGTCGAGTTTTCACGTGCGTTCGTGAGCAAGGAAGGCAAGCGCGAGATTGCGAGTTTCCGCCTTGCCTTTGCGGCGGATTTGCGCGCGCCTGATGCCTTTTTCTTCTGCTGCCAGCGGCTGGCTTATCCGAAAACGGATCGGTCGCATTTGATGGCGCATGAAAACGGCGTCACCGGCCTGCGCAAAATCCTGATCTGCGAGGATAATCCGGCGGAATTTTCGGAATTGCTGCAAGGCGTGTTTCATGCGCCAGCGCGCAAGCAGAACGGTGGTTCTCTGGAAATCACCGCAGGCAATGCCGATATAGATATCCTTCCTTCCAAACAGTTTGAACAAAGCTTTGGATGGTTGCCAGAGCTTCATGGCCGTGGCTTGCGGCTTGCAGGGCTGGTTTTCACGGTTGCTTCGCTTTTGACAATCGAGCAGCTTCTTGACCGCAACGGTGTCACGTTTCTGAAAAGAGATGGCCGTATCATCGTTTCTCCGGCTAAAGGCCAGGGTACGTTGTTCGTATTTGAAGGTGTTGAATAAATGACGACCCCCAATTCCTCCGTCAAAGTCGGTAATGTTACCTTCTCCAACAGCGCGCGTTTCGCGCTGATCGCTGGCCCATGCCAGATGGAAACGCGGGACCATGCCTTCGACATGGCGGGACGCCTGAAGGAAATCACCGACAAGCTGGATATAGGTCTGGTCTACAAGTCCAGTTTCGACAAGGCCAACCGCACGTCGCTGAAGGCGGAGCGCGGTATCGGTCTCGAAAAGGCGCTGGAAGTCTTTACCGATCTGAAAAAAGAATTCGGCTTTCCGGTTCTGACCGATATCCACACCGAAGAACAATGCGCCGCAGTCGCACCCGTCGTCGATGTGCTTCAGATTCCGGCCTTCCTCTGCCGCCAGACCGATCTGCTGATCGCCGCCGCGAAGACTGGCCGCGTGGTCAATGTCAAGAAGGGCCAGTTTCTGGCACCCTGGGACATGAAGAATGTTCTGGCCAAGATCACCGAAAGCGGCAACCCGAATGTGCTTGCAACCGAGCGCGGCGTGTCCTTCGGCTATAATACGCTGGTTTCGGATATGCGCTCGCTGCCGATCATGGCCGGCCTTGGCGCGCCGGTGGTTTTCGACGCGACCCATTCGGTGCAGCAACCGGGCGGGCAGGGCGGTTCTTCGGGCGGACAGCGCGAATTTGTGGAAACACTGGCGCGCGCAGCGGTGGCTGTCGGCGTGGCCGGTCTTTTCATTGAAACCCATCAGGACCCCGACAATGCGCCGTCGGACGGACCCAATATGGTGCCGATCGACAAGATGCCTGCACTGCTGGAAAAGCTTGTGGCGTTCGACCGGATTTCCAAGGGTCTATAAAACACAGAGCGAATTGTGAAAGGCGGGGGATTTTCCTCCGCCTTTTGTTTCGCTAAGGATGTGCCCACATCGGATTTGTTCAGCAGCTCTGCATATAAGCGGAGCGATCTATAGGGAAGGACTGGCTCCTATGACTGCAATTATCGACATCGTCGGCCGCGAAATTCTTGACAGCCGCGGCAACCCGACCGTCGAAGTGGACGTAGTGCTTGAAGATGGCTCTTTTGGCCGTGCCGCTGTTCCATCCGGCGCATCGACCGGTGCCCATGAAGCCGTTGAGCTTCGCGATGGCGGCAGCCGCTATCTCGGCAAGGGCGTGGAAAAGGCCGTTGAAGCGGTGAATGGCAAGATTTTCGACGCCATTGCAGGCCTCGATGCCGAAAGCCAGCTGCTCATCGACCAGACTCTGATTGACCTCGACGGCTCTGCCAACAAGGGCAATCTTGGCGCCAATGCTATTCTCGGCGTGTCGCTGGCCGTTGCCAAGGCTGCCGCTCAGGCAACTGGCCTGCCGCTTTATCGCTATGTCGGCGGCGCGAATGCGCATGTTCTGCCAGTGCCGATGATGAACATCATCAATGGCGGCGCACATGCCGACAATCCAATCGACTTTCAGGAATTCATGATTCTGCCGGTCGGCGCATCGTCAATCCGTGAAGCCGTGCGTTATGGCTCGGAAGTTTTCCACACGCTGAAGAAGCGCCTGAAGGATGCTGGCCACAACACCAATGTCGGCGATGAAGGCGGTTTTGCTCCTAATCTCAAGAGCGCGCAGGCCGCCCTCGATTTCGTGATGGAATCGATCGAAAAGGCCGGTTTCAAGCCGGGTGAAGATATCGCTATCGGCCTCGATTGCGCATCGACCGAATTCTTCAAGGATGGGAATTACGTCTACGAAGGCGAGCGCAAGACCCGTGATCCAAAGGCGCAGGCCAAGTATCTGGCCAAGCTCGTCGCTGATTATCCAATTGTCAGCATTGAAGACGGCATGGCCGAAGACGACTGGGAAGGCTGGAAGTACCTGACCGACCTCGTTGGCAACAAGTGCCAGCTGGTTGGCGACGATCTGTTCGTCACCAATTCGGCCCGTCTGCGCGATGGCATCCGCATGGGCGTCGCCAATTCGATCCTCGTGAAGGTCAACCAGATCGGTTCCCTGTCGGAAACGCTCGATGCCGTCGAAACCGCACACAAGGCCGGTTACACCGCCGTCATGTCGCACCGTTCGGGCGAAACCGAAGATCTCGACCATTGCCGATCTGGCAGTTGCCACGAATTGCGGTCAGATCAAGACGGGCTCGTTGGCCCGTTCGGACCGTACGGCGAAGTACAACCAGCTTATCCGCATTGAAGAAGAACTCGGCAAACAGGCTCGCTATGCAGGCCGCAGCGCGCTGAAGTTCCTTTAATCGGAACGCAAAGGCTTTTGATGAAAGGCGGGCTCTGTGCCCGCCTTTTTCGTTGTCTTTGAGAAGCATACCGCCATCTTGGCCAGCCCACTTTTGACTCCAACCATATATATTGATATCAATGTTATCGTTCTGCCATCCGCTGGCCCTGAATTTGGAGCACTATGGCGGACATGGAGCGGCTCAATCCCGTATTGATCCGAGCCGCAAGGGGGGAATCAAAAGGGAGAGAGAAAATGGCTTATATTGAAGGCTTCGTCGTTGCGGTTCCAAAAGCGAACAAGGAAATCTATCGCAAACATGCCGCGACTGCTGCCGAACTGTTCAAGGAATTTGGCGTTACGCGCATGGTTGAGGCATGGGGTGACGATGTGCCCGATGGAAAGGTGACCGACTTCCGCCGGGCCGTGCAGGCAACCGACGATGAGGAGGTGGTTTTCTCCTGGTTCGAATATCCCGACAAGGCCACCCGCGATGCGGCCAATCAGAAAATGATGAGCGATCCGCGCATGGCGGCGATGGGCAGCGAGATGCCCTTTGACGGCAAGCGGATGATCATGGGCGGGTTCTCAACGATTCTCGACGTGTGATCGTCTGAACGGTCGATAATGAACAGATCGGCAATCAAGAATTGATCCTGGTTGCCGATTTCTCCCCTGCGAGTGAATTACTCACGAGAGGTCACCGTCTTTTGATTATCCGAACTGTTTCACAAAAATAGGGTTAATCCTTCCCTGACATATGGCTGCGGTAAAGCTCTGTTAAGCAAAATAATGCTTCATGGTGGAATTCGGATTGGCGGCTACAGCTTCAGATTCGCTGCCGTCAAAAACATCCGGGAAGGAAGCCGCAATGTGGACCAAGCAGAAACGTAAATCGATCCGTGGGCGCTTTATTCTGCCTATTCTGACGGCTGCGTTTCTCAGCTATTTCGGTTTCCACGCCTATCACGGCGAGTTCGGCCTATACGCCCGCATCCAGCTCGAAGAGCAAAAAGCGAACCTCACCAAGCAGCTCGAAAAAATCAGTGGCGAGCGTTCCGCGCTCGAAAAGCGTGTCGCGCTTTTGCGTGATGGTTCCATCGAAAAGGATATGCTTGACGAGCAGGCGCGCAGGGCGCTTAATCTCTCCCATCCCGATGAAGTGACAATTATTACCTCTCGGGAAGACAGGTCGAATTAACTGAATTCCGGTTAATTGTCTTTTTGTGATATGTTTTTAAGGGCTTGGCAGCATAGCAGCTATGCTCTGGGTGCATATTGTATCTTGTAATATGCGCGTATAACGTCACAATATAACGACAATCTAAGGGAGCGAGATATGGCACCGAGGGCTAAAAAAGACGCCTGCTGGCAAAACGCAGACGTCTTCTGTCACTACCCCCAAGGCACCTGCGCCTGTGGAATTTACCAAGGAGCAGGAACTGCACGCCTATCGCGAGATGCTGATGATCCGGCGTTTCGAAGAAAAAGCCGGCCAGCTTTATGGCATGGGCTTCATTGGTGGCTTCTGCCATCTTTATATCGGACAGGAAGCTGTCGTCGTTGGTATGCAGACCGCGCTGAAGGAAGGTGACCAGATCATCACTTCCTATCGCGATCACGGTCATATGCTGGCAACGGGCATGGAAGCGCGCGGTGTCATGGCCGAGCTGACCGGACGCCGTGGAGGCTACTCCAAGGGCAAGGGCGGCTCCATGCATATGTTCTCCAAGGAAAAGGGCTTCTTCGGCGGTCACGGTATCGTCGGCGCTCAGGTTCCGCTCGGCACCGGTCTTGCCTTTGCGAACAAGTATCGTGGCAATGACAATCTGTCGGTCACCTATTTCGGCGATGGCGCTGCCAATCAGGGCCAGGTTTATGAAAGCTTCAACATGGCCTCGCTGTGGAAGCTTCCGGTGATCTACGTCATCGAAAACAACCGTTACGCCATGGGCACCTCGGTATCGCGTTCTTCCGCTGAAACCGATTTCTCCAAGCGCGGTGTTTCGTTCAATCTTCCGGGCATCAAGGTCGATGGCATGGACGTTCGCGCCGTTGCCGCTGCCGCCAAGTTCGCTGCCGATTGGGCGCGTTCCGGCAAGGGTCCGTTGATTCTCGAAATGGAAACCTATCGCTATCGCGGTCACTCCATGTCCGATCCTGCGAAATATCGCTCGAAGGACGAAGTGCAAAAGATGCGTTCCGAGCATGATCCGATCGAACAGGTCAAACAGCGCCTGATCGACAAGGGCTGGGCAACCGAAGAAGAGCTGAAGGAAATCGACAAGGAAGTCCGCGACATCGTCGCTGATTCGGCCGATTTCGCTCAAAACGATCCGGAGCCGGATGTTTCCGAGCTCTATACGGATATTCTGCTCTAATTCGGGAAAGGTGTTGTCATGCCCGTAGAAATTCTCATGCCCGCCCTTTCTCCGACCATGGAAGAAGGCACGCTTTCCAAGTGGGTGAAAAAGGAAGGCGACAAGGTTACGTCCGGCGATGTGATTGCCGAGATCGAAACCGACAAGGCGACGATGGAAGTCGAAGCCGTCGATGAAGGCGTTATCGGCAAGATCCTCATCGCTGAAGGCACAGAAGGCGTGAAGGTCAATACGCCGATTGCCGTGTTGCTCGGCGACGGCGAAAGCGTTTCCGATATCGGTTCGGCCCCGGCTGCCAAGGCTGAAGCCCCGAAGCAGGAAGCCAAGGAAGAAGCAAAGGAAGCGCCGAAGGCTGAAGACAAGCCTGCTGCCAGCGTTCCGGCTGCTCCGAAGGTTGAAGTCGCTTCCGATCCGGATATTCCGGCAGGCACGGAAATGGTTTCGATGACCGTGCGTGAAGCGCTGCGCGATGCCATGGCCGAAGAAATGCGCCGTGACGAAAACGTCTTCATCATGGGTGAAGAAGTTGCCGAATATCAGGGCGCTTACAAGATCACGCAGGGTCTTCTCGATGAGTTCGGCGCGCGCCGCGTCGTCGATACGCCGATCACCGAGCATGGTTTTGCCGGTGTGGGCGTCGGTGCCGCAATGGCCGGTTTGAAGCCGATTGTCGAATTCATGACCTTCAACTTCGCCATGCAGGCAATCGACCAGATCGTCAATTCGGCTGCAAAGACGCTCTACATGTCGGGCGGTCAGATGGGTGCACCGATGGTGTTCCGTGGTCCTTCGGGCGCTGCTGCCCGCGTTGCCGCCCAGCACTCGCAGTGCTACGCCGCCTGGTACAGCCACATTCCGGGCCTGAAGGTCGTCATGCCTTACACGGCTGCCGACGCCAAGGGCTTGCTCAAGGCTGCCATCCGCGATCCGAACCCGGTCATTTTTCTCGAAAACGAAATTCTCTACGGTCATCATTTCGAAGTGCCGAAGCTGGATGATTTCGTCCTGCCGATTGGTAAGGCCCGCATTCACAAGCAGGGCAAGGACGCCACGCTGGTTTCGTTCGGTATAGGCATGACCTATGCGGTCAGGGCTGCGGAAGAACTGGCTGCACAGGGCATCGACGTTGAAGTCATCGATCTGCGCACCATTCGTCCGATGGACATTCCGACTGTCGTGGAATCGGTCAAGAAGACCGGTCGCCTCGTAACCGTCGAAGAAGGCTTCCCGCAGTCGTCGGTCGGCACGGAAATCGCCACCCGCGTGATGCAGCAGGCTTTCGACTATCTCGATGCGCCGATCCTGACCATTGCGGGCAAGGACGTTCCAATGCCTTACGCCGCAAATCTCGAAAAGCTGGCGCTGCCGAATGTGGCCGAAGTCGTGGAAGCGGTGAAAGCCGTGACCTACACCGCTTAACGAAAGGGTCTGGACATGCCGATCAATATCACCATGCCAGCGCTTTCTCCCACGATGGAAGAAGGCAACCTGTCGAAATGGCTGGTCAAGGAAGGCGACAAGGTTTCCTCCGGCGATGTGATTGCCGAGATCGAAACCGACAAGGCCACGATGGAAGTCGAGGCTGTTGACGAAGGCACCGTTGCCAAGCTGGTTGTTCCGGCTGGCACCGAAGGCGTCAAGGTCAATGCGCTGATCGCAATTCTCGCCGCTGACGGCGAAGATATCGCGGAAGCAGCAAAGGGCGGCGGCGCTGCCGCTCCCAAGGCGGAAGCAAAAGCCGAGGCTCCGAAGGAAGGGCCGAAGGTTGAAGCCAAGAAGGAAGCCGCGCCCGCCGCTGCTCCTGCTCCTGCTCCGGCACCTGCCGCTCCCGCACAGGCAAAGGGCGAACGCGTTTTCGCTTCTCCGCTTGCCCGCCGCATTGCCAAGGACGCTGGCGTCGATATCGCCGCCGTGAAGGGCACTGGTCCGCATGGCCGTGTCGTTCAGCGCGATGTGGAATCCGCGATCCAGTCCGGCGGCGCGAAAGCTGCTGCTGCACCGCAGGCTGCTGCGGCTGCTCCAGCGCCTAAGCCGATGTCGGACGATGCCGTTCTCAAGCTGTTCGAGGAAGGTTCTTACGAGATCGTGCCGCATGACGGCATGCGCAAGACCATTGCTCGCCGTCTGGTGGAATCGAAGCAGACCGTTCCGCATTTCTATCTGACGATCGATTGCGAACTGGATGCGCTTCTGGCGCTTCGCGCGCAGATCAACGCGGCGTCGCCGATGCTCAAGACCGAGAAGGGCGAGGTTCCGGCCTACAAACTCTCCGTCAACGACATGATCATCAAGGCGACCGCTCTGGCGCTGCGCGATATCCCGGAAGCCAATGTTTCCTGGACCGATGGCGGCATGATCAAGCACAAGCGTTCGGATGTCGGCGTTGCCGTTTCCATTCCGGGTGGCCTGATCACGCCAATCGTCCGCAATGCGGAAAGCAAGACGCTCTCCACCATCTCCAACGAGATGAAGGATTTGGCCAAGCGCGCGCGTGATCGCAAGCTGAAGCCGGAGGAATATCAGGGCGGTTCGACCTCCGTGTCCAATCTGGGCATGTTCGGCGTCAAGGATTTTGCAGCCATCATCAACCCGCCGCATGCGACCATTTTCGCAATCGGCGCCGGTGAAGAGCGCGTCGTGGTGAAGAAGGGCGAGATGAAAGTGGCGACGGTCATGTCGGTCACGCTTTCTACCGATCACCGCGCGGTGGACGGCGCACTTGCTGCCGAACTCGCGCAGGCCTTCAAGCGCCACATCGAAAACCCGATGGGCATGCTGGTCTGATGGAACTGACGCCGCGCTTGTCTTTGTAGATCATGCAGGGACAAGCGCGGCCTTTCCGCATTCAGGAATAAGGGCAAGAATTATGGCCGACATTTACGACGTTATTGTTATCGGATCTGGCCCCGGCGGCTATGTGACGGCAATCCGTGCGGCACAGCTGGGTCTCAAGACCGCTATTGTCGAGCGCGAGCATCTGGGTGGTATCTGCCTCAACTGGGGCTGCATTCCCACCAAGGCACTGCTGCGTTCGGCGGAAATCCTGCATTTCGGCGAACACGCCAAGGATTACGGTCTGAAACTCGAAGGCACCATCACGCCGGACGTGAAAGCCGTCGTGCAGCGTTCGCGCGGCGTTTCGGCCCGTCTTAATGGCGGCGTCGCCTTCCTCATGAAGAAGAACAAGATCGACGTCATCTGGGGCGAAGCCAAGCTCGTCAAAGGCGCTTCCGGTTCCAATCCTGCTGAAATCACGGTCGGCAAGACGTCGAAGCAGCCGATGCAGCCGCAGAACCCGGTGCCGAAGGGCGTGCTGGGCGAGGGCAGCTACAAGGCCAAGCACATCATCGTGGCCACCGGTGCGCGTCCGCGTGCGCTGCCTGGCATCGAACCGGACGGCAAGCTGATCTGGACATATTTCGAAGCCATGGTGCCGCAGGACCTGCCAAAGTCGATGCTGGTCATGGGTTCGGGCGCTATCGGCATCGAATTCGCGTCGTTCTATCACGACATGGGCGTCGATGTGACGGTTGTGGAAGTGATGCCGCAGATCATGCCGGTAGAAGATGCGGAAATTTCCGCCATCGCCCGCAAGCAGCTCGAAAAGCGCGGCCTCAAAATCATCACCGACGCCAAGGTTGCGAAAGTGGAGAAGGGCGCCAACAACGTCACTGCTTCCATCGAAACCAAGGATAGCAAGGTGCAGAAGCTGACGGTCGACCGGATGATTTCGGCTGTCGGCGTGCAGGGCAATATCGAGAATCTCGGCCTTGAAGCGCTTGGCGTGGAGACGGATCGTGGCTGCATCGTCATCGACGGTTATGGCAAGACCAATGTTGAAGGCATCTATGCCATTGGCGATGTCGCCGGTCCGCCGATGCTGGCGCACAAGGCCGAACATGAAGGCACGATCTGCGTTGAAAAGATCGCAGGCCTTCCGAATGTCCATTCGCTCGACAAGGGCAAGATTCCGGGCTGCACCTATTGCAATCCGCAGGTCGCGTCGGTCGGTCTGACGGAAGCCAAGGCCAAGGAACAGGGTTTCGACATTCGTGTCGGTCGCTATTCCTTCACGGCCAACGGCAAGGCGATTGCTCTGGGTGAAGATCAGGGTCTGGTAAAGACGATCTTCGACAAGAAGACCGGTCAGCTTCTGGGCGCACATATGGTTGGCGCGGAAGTCACCGAGCTTATCCAGGGTTTCGTGATTGCCATGAACCTTGAGACCACCGAAGAAGAGCTGATGCATTCGGTCTTCCCGCATCCGACCCTTTCGGAGATGATGAAGGAAAGCGTACTCGACGCATATGGCCGGGTGTTAAACGCCTAATCCCGAAAAGTTGCAGACTTTTCGGACCAGATTAGGCGTGTAAATAAAGCTTAAAGCAATAGGAGACGCCTATTCCGCTGATCGAAAATGGAGGGCCATGGCGGCGCGCCGCCTGGCCGATCATAAAATGGTGTACCGTCATCGGTCTGGCGCTCGGATTTGTAGCCGGCATCTTGAGTCTGCTTGGCGGTAACACCATATCGGTCAACGGAATGGCGCTCTTGGGCTGGTATGGTGTCTGGACGCTGACTTTGGCGCTTGGCTTTGGCGGTCTGGTCTTTGGGCTCATCTGGGCTCTGGTTTTCAGGGCGCTCGGGCTGGCTGCGCGGCGATGAGTAGCAAATGGTCCAAGTTGACAGGTCTGTGGTCAGGGCTTAGGACCGGACCGAATTAAGGAGCGTTCCACATTTCTTTTGGAACATGCTCCGGATAGGCAGGAAACAGCATGGTTACAGTTCTCAATACGGTCAACCAGAGCGGACGTCTGCGGCACCCGGAAAAGGCGCACCGCCCGGACAATGAAGTCCAGAAGAAGCCTGACTGGATTCGCGTCAAGGCTCCGGTCTCGCGCGGCTATAGCGAAACGCGCGAAATCGTGCGTTCCAACAAGCTCGTGACCGTCTGTGAAGAAGCTGGCTGCCCGAATATCGGCGAGTGCTGGGAAAAGAAGCACGCCACGTTCATGATCATGGGCGAAATCTGCACACGCGCCTGCGCGTTCTGCAATGTTTCGACCGGTATTCCTACGCCGCTCGATCCCAATGAGCCGGAAAATGTCGCCAAGGCCGTCAAGCAGATGGGCCTGACCCATGTGGTCATCACCTCGGTAGACCGTGACGATCTGGCAGACGGCGGTGCGCAGCATTTCGCCGATGTCATTCGCGCCATCCGCGCTGCAACGCCTGCGACCACCATCGAAATTCTGACGCCGGACTTCCTGCGCAAGGAAGGCGCGTTGGAAATCGTGGTCAAGGCGCGTCCCGACGTGTTCAACCACAATCTGGAAACCGTGCCGTCGCGTTATCTGAAGGTTCGCCCCGGCGCACGCTATTTCCATTCGATCCGCCTGTTGCAGCGCGTCAAGGAACTCGATCCGACCATCTTCACCAAGTCCGGCATCATGGTCGGTCTCGGCGAAGAGCGGAATGAAATTCTCCAGCTGATGGATGATCTTCGTTCGGCGGATGTGGATTTTATGACCATCGGGCAGTATCTACAGCCGACGCGCAAGCATCATCCGGTCATCCGCTTCGTGACGCCGGACGAATTCAAGTCGTTCGAAACCATAGGCAAGGCAAAGGGCTTCCTGCTCGTCGCCTCCAGCCCGCTGACGCGTTCGTCGCACCATGCTGGCGACGATTTTGCAAAGCTCAAGGCCGCCCGCGAAGCGCAGATTGCCAACCGGGCATAACAAGTCATGCCGCAGTTTACGACCGTCAGACGGGTGCATCACCGGGCCGATCAGATGTTCGCACTCGTGGCGGATGTCGAGAAATACCCGGAATTTCTGCCCATGTGCGAAGCCTTGTCGATCCGCTCCCGCAAGGAGCGCGACGGCAAGGCGCTGCTGATTGCCGATATGACGGTCGGCTACAAGCTCATCCGCGAAACCTTCACCAGTCAGGTGCTGCTGAAGCCGGAAGAGAACGTCATCGACGTCAAATATCTCGACGGCCCGTTTCGCTATCTCGACAATTGCTGGACGTTCAAACCTGTCGAGGATGCGGCTTATTGTGACGTCGAATTCTTCATCGACTACGAATTCAAGAGCCGCACACTCGGCTTGCTGATGGGGACGATGTTCGATCTGGCCTTCAAGAAATTCTCCGAAGCCTTCGAAAAGCGCGCCGACCAAATCTATGGTTTATGAGGAAGCGCGTTTCTTGCGATTACCCCGATTAAACAGGATTGTTTGAACGCTCATTTGTGCGGATTATAAGGTGGCGCTTTCAATTCGCACAGAGAGGGGTCGTCGTATGTCAGCATGCAGACATATATGCATTCTTTTAGCTTTTTCGGGTCTGGATGTTTCATATCCTCACCGATACATGCATGAGCCGCACTGCAAGTAATAGCTATCGATAATATGGTTGAAATGTATATTAATTTCTTCATAGTTCTTGACCAAGATATTGTATTTGAAAAGTGAATACTTTAACATTAACAAATAAATGTGCTTATTTTAAGGCTATTTTGTTTTTTACTGCGCCGTATAACCGCCATCGACCATTAGCGAAGACCCGGTGATGAATGAGGACTCGTCGCTGGCGAGGAACAGCACGGCGCTGGCCACTTCCTCGGCGCGACCAAGGCGACCCATCGGGTGCAGTGCAACCAGAGCGTCCTTCTTGTCGTCGGGAATATCTTTCAGAAGTGGTGTGTCGATATAGCCGGGGCAGACGGCATTTACGCGGATATTCTGCGTGCCATAATCGATAGCCAGTGTCTGGGTGAGAAGTTTTACGCCGCCCTTGGCAGCCGCATAGGCAGTCACGCCAGACTTGCCGACATGGCTGTGGATCGATCCGCAATTGACGATCACACCGCCGCCTTGCGACCGCATCTGGTCGATTGCGTATTTATCACAGAGATAAACGCCGGTCAGATTGATATCGATGGTCTTCTGCCAGGCGCTTTCGTCAAGTTCGTCGATTGGTCCGTCCGCAGCAATACCGGCATTGGCGAACATGATGTCGAGACGACCGTAATTTTCCACTGTTCGGGCGATAAGCTCCTGAACAGCTTTGGTTTTTGTCACGTCTGTCTTGATGAAAATGGCCTGCTGGTGTTCATCGGCCAGTTGCTGGCCGTGGTCGGCATAATCGGCAATGATAACGTTGGCGCCTTCGCGCACAAAAGCCCGGACCGTCGCTTCCCCAATACCGCTTGCCCCGCCCGTAACAATGGCCACTTTGCCTTTGAACCGCATTGCCTATGCTCCTCATCTTAAACTGATAAGTAGAGGATAGGGCGGCAGGGCGGAAAGTACATGCGTGAGCGTTATGCCTTGCGCAAATTTGTCAGCACCAGTTCCAGCGCGGCAAGAACCGTTGCATGGCGAATTTCAGCACGGCTTTTCGGGCCGAAACGGCATTCCTGATGCAGCGTTGGCTGGCCGTTGCGTGCGGAGGCGATATGGACGAGCCCGACGGGCTTTTCTTCCGAGCCACCGCCCGGACCGGCAACGCCGGTCACCGCGATGCTGATGCCCGCCCGCGAGTGCTTCCAGCGCGCCTTCGGCCATGGCAATCGCCACTTCCTTCGAGACTGCGCCGACGCGGTTGATCAGCTCCATTGGCACGCCGATCATGTCGTGCTTGGCCTCATTGGAATAAGTGATGAAACCGCGATCCACCACATCGGACGAACCGGCAATATCGGTCAATGCACCGGCAATCAGGCCGCCGGTGCAGGATTCTGCGGTCGCAATCATCAGGCCGGCCTTGCGGCAGGCGTCCAGCAGCGCGATGGCTTCCTTCTCTGCGACGAGTTCGCTCATTCCGGCACCTCGCCGGGATAGATGACGGTCGCCGTCGCAATCGCGGCAATGCCTTCACGACGCCCGACAAAGCCGAGCTTTTCGTTGGTCGTGGCCTTGATCGATACGCGGTCGGCGGCAATGCCGAGCATATCGCAGAGCGCTTCCGTCATGGCGGCGCGATGCGGTCCGATCTTCGGCGCTTCGCTGATCAGCGTCACATCGACATTGGCGATGCGCCCGCCAGCCTCACGAACGATTTTGGCGGCGTGCTCGATGAAGATGCGCGAGGCCGCGCCCTTCCATTGTGGATCCGATGGCGGAAAATGCGTGCCGATATCGCCTGCGCCGCGCGTGGCGAGCAGGGCGTCGGTCAGGGCATGGAGCGCCACATCGGCGTCAGAATGGCCGTTGAGCTTTGCTTCATGCGGAATTTTCACGCCGCATAGCGTGACATGGTCGCCCGGCTCGAAGGAATGTACGTCATAGCCATTGCCCGTGCGAATATCCGGAAAGGCGGCATGGTCTTGCCGCAGGCGCTTGTCTGCCATTTCAATGTCCTTTGCCCAGGTAAGCTTTGTATTGTCTGCCGAGCCTTCGATGATGCGCACGGCGAGGCCCTGCCATTCGGCGATGGCGGCGTCGTCGGTGAAATCGGTGCGACGAATGGCGAAGGCTTTTTCATGCGCTTCGAGAATAGGCGCATAGGGAAATGTCTGCGGGGTCTGTGCCGCGAACAGACCGGCGCGGGGAACGGTGGTCTTGACCGTGCCATCGATGGCGGATTGTTTCAGCGTGTCCGAAACGGCCAGCGCGGGGAGGACGCCTTCTTCCGGCGTCAGATTGCCGACGATGCGTTCGAGCAGTGCTTGCGTGATGAAGGGGCGCACGCCGTCATGGATCATCACATAATCCGGCGCGTGGTCCTTGAGGGCGAGGAGGCCCAGCCGTGTGGATTCCTGCCGTGTGGGGCCGCCGGTGACGACGATCGCATCTTTGTGGCTTTCTGGTATGGCGCGTTCATAAAGCGCGAGATCGTCCGGATGAATGACGACGACGATCTCGTCGACCAATGTGCAGTCGGTAAAGGCGCGCAAGGTGCGCGCGAGCACGGCTTCGCCGCCGATGCGCCGATATTGCTTCGGCCCTTCGACGCTTTGCCCCGCCCGTTCGCCCCGGCCGGCTGCCACAATGACCGCTGCTGTTTTCGAAATGATCTTTGCCTTTGCCAAAACGGATCGCTTTGAAGCCGAATAATGCCTTGCATCGACAAATGCCAGACTGCAATTGATTTATCGCTTAATCTATGCGCTTTTCCTTGCGTTCAAAAGATGAACTGATTAAAGTGTGTGCGTTATGCATCATGCACATGAAATAGGCATTTGTTGGTGACTTCTCTCGATCAGCCCTTGGATATCCGCGGCGTGGTGCTCAAGAATCGCGTTTTTCTGGCACCGATGTCAGGCGTCTCCGATCTGCCGTTTCGCAAGCGTGCCGCCGCCGCCGGAGCGGGTATGGTCGTTTCGGAAATGGTGGCCAGCGCCGAACTCTGCAATCGTCACAAGGAAAGCCTGCTGCGCCTGTCGGGCGAAGGTTTGGGCACGCATGTGGTTCAGCTTGCCGGGCGTGAAGCGCATTGGATGGGCGAGGCGGCCAGGATTGCCGAGGGCGAGGGCGCCGATATCATCGATATCAATATGGGCTGTCCGGCCAAGAAGGTGACAGGCGGCTATTCCGGGTCGGCGCTGATGCGCGATCTCGATCACGCCATGACGCTTGTCGAAGCAACAGTGGCAGCGGTCAACGTGCCGGTCACATTGAAAATGCGGCTTGGCTGGGACGAAAACAGCATCAATGCTCCGGAACTGGCCAAACGGGCCGAGGATGCCGGTATTGCGATGGTGACGGTGCATGGCCGCACCCGCTGCCAGTTCTATGAAGGTCATGCCGACTGGGACGCCATTCGCGCCGTACGCGATGCGGTGAAAATTCCGCTCGTCGCCAATGGCGATGTGACGTCGCGTGAAGATGCGGAAGAGGTTCGCCGCCGGTCGGGTGCCGACGCGGTGATGGTCGGGCGCGCTACCTATGGGCAGCCATGGTTGCCGGGCTCGATCGCGGGCAGTGCCTTGTCGTCTCAAGATGGAACAGAGATTATCGATTATATTATAATGCATTACGAAGATATGCTCGACCATTATGGTAGCAAGACGGGTATTCGCCATGCGCGCAAGCACCTTGGCTGGTATCTGGATCGTCACGCTGGAGAGTGTTCGACCTCAGCAGACAAGGCGGAAGTGATGACGCTGACCGATCCCGCAAAGGTGGTGGAAGTGCTGCGCCGGATTTTCGCGGCGCGGACGACGGATGCGCCAGAGTTGAAATCGGCGTTCAGAAAGGTCGCCTGATGCGCGAAAGAGATGAAAAGGGCAACATCCCGTCGGTCATATTGGATGCGATCAGCCAGCCGGTCATCATGGTTGGGCCTGACAATCACATCGTTTATGCCAATCTGGACGGCGAGCAGTTCTTCCGCTCGGGTTCGTCCATATTGGCGCGCAACCGGCTGGAAAGTTTTCTGCCGTTTGGCAGCCCGCTTCTGGCGCTTATCGATCAGGTTCGCGCTAGCCAGATGCCGGTCAATGAATATCGCGTCGATATTTCTTCGCCGCGTCTTGGTGCGGAACGCATTGTCGATCTCTATGTCGCGCCCGTTGTTGAAATGCAGGGCGCCGTAGTCATTCTTTTCAAGGAAAAGACCATGGCGGAAAAGATCGACCGCCAGATGACCCATCGCGGTGCTGCCCGTTCAGTGACCGGGTTGGCCTCGATGCTGGCGCATGAAATCAAGAACCCGCTATCGGGCATTCGCGGTGCTGCGCAGTTGCTTGAACAGGTGGTGGGCGACGAGGACCGCGCGCTGGCGCGACTCATTACCGATGAAACCGACCGTATCGTATCGCTGGTGGACCGGATGGAGGTTTTCTCCGACGAACGCCCCATCGAGCGCACAGCTGTGAATATTCACGCGGTTCTGGACCATGTAAAGGCCGTGGCCCGCAACGGGTTTGCGCGGCATATTCGCTTCTCGGAAGATTACGATCCCTCACTGCCGCCGGTTTTCGCCAATCGCGACCAGCTTGTGCAGGTGTTTCTCAATCTGGTGAAGAACGCCTCTGAGGCCATTGGCGACCGCGACCACGGAGAAATCCTTCTCTCGACAGCGTACCGTCCCGGTATCCGGCTTCAGGTGCCGGGCGCATGCGACCGCGTTGCGCTGCCGCTGGAATTCTGCGTGCACGACAATGGGCCCGGAGTGCCGCAGGATATGCTGCCGCATCTCTTCGATCCGTTTGTGACGACCAAAACCAACGGTTCGGGCCTTGGACTGGCACTGGTGGCGAAAATTATCGGCGATCACGGCGGCATTATCGAATGCGACAGCCATCCCTCGCGCACCACTTTCCGCATTCTCATGCCTGCCTGGAAAAGCTCGGATATTGCTTCGCCAGCGCGCAAACTCACGACTGATTATACCGGAGACGACGCATGATAGCAGGACGCCCGACGGGAACCGTATTGGTGGCGGATGACGATGCGGCGATCCGCACTGTGCTCAATCAGGCGCTTTCCCGGGCCGGTTACGATGTGCGGGTCACTTCGAACGCCGCTTCGCTTTGGCGTTGGGTGGCGGCAGGCGACGGCGATCTGGTGATTACCGATGTCATGATGCCGGACGAAAACGCCTTCGACCTTCTGCCGCGCATCAAGAAGATGCGGCCGGAATTGCCGATTGTGGTAATGAGCGCCCAGAACACCTTCATGACGGCCATTCGCGCCTCGGAAGCGGGCGCTTATGAATATCTGCCAAAACCGTTCGACCTGACGGAACTGATCAATATTGTCGGACGCGCGCTGTCTGAACCAAAACATAAGCCGGCTTCGGTGATGCACGACGAGCCGGGCGAGAACATGCCTCTTGTCGGCCGTTCGCCCGCCATGCAAGAAATCTACCGCGTTCTGGCGCGTATGATGCAGACGGACCTCACCATGATGGTCACGGGCGAATCCGGCACCGGCAAGGAGCTGGTCGCAAGCGCCTTGCATGAATATGGCCGTCGCCGCAAAGGACCATTCGTTGCTATCAATATGGCGGCGATCCCGCGTGATCTGATCGAGTCCGAACTGTTCGGCCACGAGAAGGGCGCTTTCACCGGCGCGCAGAATCGGTCCAGTGGTCGCTTCGAGCAGGCCAATGGCGGTACGCTTTTTCTTGATGAAATTGGCGATATGCCGATGGAAGCCCAAACGCGTCTGCTTCGCGTGTTGCAGCAGGGCGAATACATGACCGTCGGCGGGCGTACGCCGATCAAGACCGATGTGCGCATCGTGGCAGCGACCAACAAGGATTTGCGCCAGCTGATCGCGCAGGGTCTTTTCCGCGAGGATCTTTATTACCGGCTTAATGTGGTGCCGCTGCGGCTGCCGCCGTTGCGTGAGCGCAGCGAGGATGTGCCTGATCTTGTGCGCCATTTCTTCAAGCGCGCCGCCGAAGAGGGCTTGCCTGAAAAGCGCATTACCAATGCCGGTCTCGACATGATGCGACGCTATCCATGGCCGGGCAATGTGCGCGAACTGGAAAATCTGGTGCGCAGGCTAGCCGCGCTCTATCCGCAGGAAGAGATTTCGCCGGAAATCATCGAAACCGAGCTGAAGGCGGAAATGTCGAAGCCCGACAGCATTCCGGCAGTGGCAGGTGATGCGGAAAACATCACGATTTCGCAAGCCGTCGAGCAAAACATGCAGCGTTATTTCGCTTCGTTCGGTGCCGATCTGCCGCCGCCGGGGCTTTATCACCGTGTGCTGGCCGAACTCGAATATCCCCTGATTCTGGCTTGCCTGACGGCAACGCGCGGCAACCAAATCAAGGCGGCGGACCTGCTCGGTCTCAACCGCAATACGCTGCGCAAGAAAATCCGCGAACTCGGCGTAAATATCTATCGCGGCGGGAAGGGAAACTGAGCCCGTCCGTCTGATCTTCGAGCCGCTATCTCTTTGTCACGGTAGCGGTCTGAGAGCCAAATCTTACCAATCGGACGAAGATCGATAAGATTTGGCCGTGAAATAGACTTAAAACGCGAATTTCTGTTTTGTGTTAATGCCGTGTTGGCTTTTTGATGGGCTTCTTTACCGGCTTTTTCACATGCCTTTTGGGGGATGGCTTTTTCGCTTTCGCCTTTTTCTCCGCTTTGACCTGATGAACCAAGCCCGAGGAGATGTGGCTTTGAGCAGCAAATGCAACCGGAGCAGAAATAAAGGAAAGGGCGATTGCTGCAGCAAAGATTTTTCTCATAATCAGTATCCTCAATGATTCCAGTTGTTCAAATATACATCTATAGATTGTCCTGTTTAGGGCTGATTTGTAAACGAACGTTTCTAATATGAAGTTTTATGAATATTCTGATCGGTGATAAATAAACTATTTCTTGCTTTGATAAAGCTGCAAGCTTCCGAAGCGACTGATTGAGATGCCATCAGAGATATCAGTCTGCGGCGGTTCTGAATTTTGAGGAAGTGTAATCTTGTCATTGTGAACGGCGAGCGTTTTGCTCCAACCGTGAAAAAATTGGTGCCCCCAGAGAGACTCGAACTCCCGACCCCCTGATTACAAATCAGGTGCTCTACCAACTGAGCTATAAGGGCACTTCACAATACAGTGTTGTATCGAACCGGTTTTGGTCGCAAATCGCTTCCGCATCGCGGTTAGCGCTCGATTAGCACAAATGACGCGTCTGTAAAACGAAAATTCATCGCATTGAGGTCATGGCAACAGGGTTTTTCATGTGCTAGCCAGTAGACCGCGATGAGGACATGGCAAACTTATCAGGGTTGAACTGGGGAGCGAGACGGTAGACATGACAGACAAATCACTCGCGCTTCATTTTCTGTCGTCCGGGAGTGAAGAATCACTCGCGGCGCAGAAAGAACTCGTGAAACGCTATGGCCACGTGGCAGGCGAAGACGCCGATATCATCGTTGCGCTCGGCGGCGATGGCACCATGCTGCAGGCGCTGCGTGATTTCATGAATACCGGTACGCCGATCTATGGGATGAATCGCGGGTCCGTCGGCTTCCTGATGAATGAGTTTAGCGTCGATAATCTGTGCGAGCGCATTCTCGCCGCACAGATGGAAACGATCCGCCCGCTGGTCATGATCGCGGAGACCGAAAACTCAGCGCCGGTCGAAGCGCTTGCAATCAACGAAGTTTCGCTGTTTCGCCAATCCTATCAGGCAGCCAAGGTTCGCATATCGATTGACGGCAAGGTGCGGCTGGAAGAGCTGGTCTGTGACGGTGTGATGGTTGCAACGCCCGCCGGTTCGACGGCCTATAATCTGTCGGCGCAGGGGCCAATCCTCCCTCTGGAAGCACCGCTTCTGGCGCTGACGCCGGTGAGTCCGTTCCGGCCACGTCGCTGGGGGGGGCGCATTGCTGCCAAAGCATGTAACGGTGCGCATGGATCTGCTTGAAACGGAAAAGCGCCCGGTTAATGCGGTAGCTGACAATAACGAAGTCAAATCGGTAACGTCGGTTACGGTGCGCGAGGCGCCGAACAGCCAGGTAGCCATTTTGTTCGATAAGAACCATTCCTGGGACGAGCGGATTTTGACGGAACAGTTCCGGCATTGATCTGAAAAGTCTATAGATTTCGGGTAAGATTATGCGCAAGCAAAGATGAAAAACTTCCGTGTGTGACAATCCTCTAATGTCATCAATTTGATTTAATTCGATTAGAAAAGGCGTTGATTGGCGTCGATTATCGTTTTGTGCAGAACTATCAAAGCAATTTGATATCGTATGATGGTATTTTGGTTGACTTTTGCACGCTGCGGACGTAGGCGATGCTGCAAGAAAACGCTAGATGCGTTGCAGACGCCTTTTCTGCTTTGGTCCTGCGCCCGATGACGCGGCTGCAATGACAGGATGGGCGGAACACGTTTCCGAACCAGAGAGCTGCGCCTCCATTGACGACATTTGCCGAACTCGGTCTTTCCCCGAAAGTGCTTGCTGCTGTAGAAGCGGCAGGATACACCGCGCCTACACCCATTCAGGCTGGCGCCATTCCGCCCGCGTTAGAGCGCAAGGATGTGCTTGGTATCGCCCAGACGGGGACGGGCAAGACGGCTTCTTTCGTTCTGCCGATGCTGACGCTCCTGGAAAAAGGCCGCGCTCGCGCACGTATGCCGCGCACGCTCATTCTGGAGCCGACGCGTGAACTCGCAGCGCAGGTTGAAGAAAACTTCGTCAAATATGGCGTCAATCATCGCCTGAACGTCGCCCTGCTGATCGGCGGCGTTTCGTTCGACGAACAGGAGCGCAAGCTGGAGCGCGGCGCGGACGTGCTGATTGCAACGCCGGGCCGTCTTCTTGATCATTTCGAACGCGGCAAGCTTTTGCTGACCGGCGTTGAAATTCTGGTCATCGATGAAGCAGACCGTATGCTCGACATGGGCTTCATCCCGGACATCGAACGCATCTGCAAGCTGATCCCGTTCACGCGCCAGACGCTGTTCTTCTCCGCGACCATGCCGCCGGAAATCACCAAGCTCACCGAGCAGTTCCTGCATTCGCCATCCCGGATCGAAGTGGCCAAGGCTTCGTCCACGGCCAAGACCGTGACGCAGCGTCTGGTCAAGTCGAGCAAGAAGGATTGGGACAAGCGCGCCGCATTGCGCGATCTTATCCGCGCCGAAGGCGACACGCTCAAGAATGCGATCATCTTCTGCAACCGCAAGAAGGATGTGTCGGAGCTGTTCCGTTCGCTGGTGCGTCACGAGTTCAACGCCGGTGCCTTGCATGGCGATATGGACCAGCGCGCCCGCATGACGATGCTGTCCAACTTCAAGGACGGCAAGCTGCAGCTGCTGGTCGCTTCCGATGTGGCCGCACGTGGTCTCGACATTCCTGACGTCAGCCACGTTTTCAACTTCGATGTGCCGATTCACTCGGAAGACTATGTCCACCGCATTGGCCGTACAGGCCGCGCTGGTCGCTCCGGCAAGGCGTTCACCATCGTGACGCCGTCGGACACGAAATACCTTGCCGCGATTGAAAACATGATTGGCGAGAAGATTGAATGGGTCGATGGCGATCTGTCCACGCTTGCACCGTCCGACGAGGCCGATGATCAGCCGCGCAAGGGCCGGAATGCGCGTGGCAAGGGCAAGGACTCCCAGCGCGACAGCAAGGGCAAAGACAAGGGGCGGGACAAGAGCATGGATAAACCGAAGGAAAAGGTCGCTTCGATTGAAGCGCTCGATCCGGCGGAACAGCCGCAGCCCATTATCGAATCCCACGACCGCCGCGACGCGATCCGCGCTTCCAACGATGAACGTCGTGGCAGGCCGCAGCATGACCAGCATAAGCAGCGCCGTCGTGATCGCGATGATGATGGTCCGTCGCCGGTTGGTTTCGGCAACGATATCCCTGCTTTCATGCTCATTCCGACGGGCATGTAAGCAGACTGCAGTTTTGAGATTGTTATTCGGCCGTGAAGGAACGCTTCGCGGCCGATTTCTTTTGGGGTTTTGATGGACCGCTGCGCAGGGCGGCTTCATAGGCGAGGCGCGCCCACTCAGTCATGATTTCTGGATCATCGAAGGCTTCGCCCGGCACGCTCCAATAAGGCATGCCGATCGGATCGCCGCCTTTGCGCCCTTCATAGGTCCACTGCACCGATCCGGCATCGATGAAACGCGGACTGGTCAATGCGTCGGCTTTGAAAAGGAGTTCGTCGCGAACCACAAGCGCGAAGATCAACCCCTGATGATAAATGCCCTTGCCGCCGAACATGCGGCGGATGCTGATCGGGCCGAAATCCTGCAGCAGATCGCGGAGGGTTTCGTCATCCATTGGGGAGATTCCTTCGGAAGACCAGCCGCTTAAATCAGATCAGGCGGCGCCTTGCATCTGGCGGAGGCTTTCTGCCGAGGCGGGCGTCAGCTCAACCGATTCACCGCAGCCGCAGGCAGAGGTCTGGTTCGGGTTGTTGAACACGAAACCGGTGCGCAGCGTCGTCACTTCAAAATCCATCTGGGTTCCGAGCAGGAAAAGCACGGCTTCCGGGGCGATAAAGACCTTGGCGCCATCTTTCTCGGCAACATCGTCACCGGCTTTCGCTTCATTGGCGACATCGATGGTATATTCCATGCCTGCGCAGCCACCTTTTTTCACACCGACACGAATACCCAGCGCGCCTTCACGCGACTCAACAATCTCGCGAACGCGATTTGCTGCGGCTTCGGTTAGCGTCATGACTGCGAAACGGCCCATGGTTCATCTCTTCCGGTGTTATGCAGTGGCTTCGAAAGTGTGGCTTCATGCGCGAGAATCAACCAATCTCGTGTGAAACCCGCGAGTTTCGACCTCGCTGCCACGTTTTCACTATAGTTAGTGTTGTAACATCATTACCGCAAGACACCAAATCGAGAGCACAGGCCGGGTGCCCGGCTGGCGGGCTTTGGGAAAGAGGAGATGTGAATGTCGATCGATCGGATGAAATCTCTGAGACTGGCTGTTCTCGCGAGCGCGCTCGGCTTGTCTGTTGCTCTCCCGCAGGCCTATGCGCAGGAAGCGCCGAAACCTGCCGCGAAGGAAGCACAGAAGCCTGCGGCGAAGGAAAACGCCGAGCCGACAGCGCAGAAGAAGCCAGAGGCTGCGGAAACAAAGGCGCCCGTGGAAGAGACCAAGCCATCCGAACAGACGCAGGATGCCGCCAATGGTGTTACGGTCCCGGAATATCGCGACGACCGGTCTTCGCCGCAGGCGCTAATCGGATCTTACTATAATGCGATCAACCGCAAGGAATATACGCGGGCTTATGGGTATTACTCGGAAGAGGGGCGGGAGCCCGACTTCAAGACCTTTGTGAAGGGCTACGAGAACACCAAAAGCGTCAAGGTCGCTTTGCGCAAGACCGAACCCGATCCGGGGGCTGGCCAAATCTATTGGAGCCAGCCGCTGGCCATCGAAGCCGAGAGCAATGATGGCAAGAAGGAAGTCTTCGGCGGCTGCTACACAATTCATCTTACCAATCCCGCCATGCAGGAAGAGCCGCCCTTCAAGCCGATTGAAATCATGACCGGCTCGCTGAGCAAATCGGAACTGGAGCTTGAAAAAAGCGTGCCGGAAGCCTGTGAAGCCCCATAATTCTTTGATCCCGGCAACGGAATAGAAAGGTGAAATAAGCCCTGATCGCTGATGGCTTTTTCACGCTTGACCTTACCACGATGGCAAGGTGCATAACGTGTGTATATCAAGTGTGGAGCGTTACCCGTGATGAAATTGACTATTCCCAAGATGAAATGTGGCGGCTGTGCCGATAGCGTGACTGCCGCCCTGCGCAAGCTCGATGCTACGGCGCCGATTGAAATCGACCTCAAAACCAAGGAAGTCGAGTTTGGCGGCGATGCGTCCAGAGATGCCGTGGTTTCCGCGCTGGCCGCAGCGGGTTATCCGGCTGCAAACGCTCAATAATGTGATTTTGCCAGCGCTTGCGCCGGGACAAGACAGGATGTAGGTGCCGGGAAGCCTCGCTTTCCGGCATTTTCTTTCCGCAAGGAAAGTGGGGCTGAAAAGGTTCGTTATGGTGAGTTCAAGTGCCGCAAATGCGGGTGTTTCGCAGCTGTTTCATTGACTGCACCAGCGATTTTTGCCACATCAACGGCAAATCTCGTTTATGGTGCACTCGCAGCGGGGTTTGAACCAACGCTGCGGAGTGCTTTGTGATATGAAACATCGCGTTAGGCGATAATGAAGGGTTGAGGGCTATGGCAGCCGATTTCCAGGATCTTCGCACAAAGATGGTCGACAATCAGATCCGTACGACGGACGTAACCGATCTGGCGGTTATCGATGCATTCCTGGCGGTACCGCGGGAAGCTTTCGTACCGACTGTGCGTCAGGCTGTTGCCTATATTGACGAAGACCAGCGGCTTGAGACCGAAGGTTCTGCACCACGCTATCTGATGGAGCCGTCGCCTTTCGCCAAGCTCGTTCAGCTCGCCGACGTGAACAAGAACGATGTCGTGCTGGATATCGGATGTGGCACTGGTTATTCCTCGGCGATCCTGTCGCATCTGGCCGGTTCGGTTATCGGACTGGAGAGTGATTCTGCACTTTCTGCGGCTGCGACCGCGCGTCTTGCCGAACTCGGCTATGACAATGTTGTGATTGTGTCGGGCGACCTGCATGCCGGCTATCCTTCGGAAGCACCTTACGATGTGATCATGATCGAGGGCGGCGTGGATTTCGTTCCGGACGCCTTGTTCCAGCAGCTTAAGGAAGGCGGACGCCTCGTCGCCGTCGAAGGCCGCGGAAATGCCTCGGTTGCCCGGATTTACGTTAAAGAAAATGGTGTTGCATCGGGACGCATTGCGTTCAACACTGCGGTGCGCCCACTTCCGGGATTCGAGCGGATTCCACAGTTCGAATTTTAATTTCGGGGATTGGTACAATTCTGCAACGCTGCGGAATTTCTTTGTGCATGCTCTGGGCAGGGCGATGGAAATAACCGATTTTAAAGGTTATTTAAGGTTGCCCGAACTGATTGGTTCGATTTACTGAAATTGGCTGTTCTTAAGATGAGGTACCCGGTGTTTAAAACATACAAAGGACTGGTCGCAGCGGCAGCATTGTTGGCCGGCACCGTTTTATCGGGGCAGTCCGCCTTATCTGAAACCCTGCCTGGTGCACTGGTCAAGGCTTATAAGAATAACGCCACGCTCAACTCGTCCCGCGCAGGTGTGCGCATTCAGGACGAGAACGTGGCGATCGCCAAGTCCAATTATCGCCCGCAGATTACCGGTACTTATGATGCAAGCCGCAGTCGTTCGCCGACGAGCGGTTACCGCACCAGTGGCACGGTCGGCATTCAGCTGAACCAGATGCTGTTCGACGGTTTCCAGACCAAGAATAATGTCGCCGCAGCGGAAACGCAGGTTTTTGCCCAGCGCGAAAATATGCGCAATGACGAGCAGAACACGCTCTATAGCGCTGTCGCCGCCTATATGGACGTTTATCAGAATCGCCAGATCGCCGTGCTTCGCGAGAAGAATCTGGCTGCGATGAACGAACAGGTGCGTGCAGCTCGCGCACGTCTGGATGTTGGTGAAGGCACGCGCACGGACGTTGCGCAGGCTGAAGCCAGCCGTTCGACAGCAGTTGCCGAACTGAATAGTGCCCGCGCCAATATCAAGTCGGCAGAAGCCACCTATATCCGTATCGTTGGTGCGCAGCCGGGCAAGCTGTCTGCTGCTGCGGCAGCGAAGAACCTGCCCAAGTCGCCGAGCGAGGCTTTCGCAATCGCGCAGGCAGGCCATCCCGGCATTCTAGCAACGCAATATGCGGTGAATGCCGCTGGCTACAACGTGAAGGCCAAGGAAGGCGCAATGCTGCCAACCGTTGGTCTGTCGGCTGGCGCCAGCCGTCTCGATACTTATGCCGGTTCGACGGTGGGTGACGGCAATTCCGCTTCGGTCGGTATTGGCGTGACCATTCCAATTTATACGGGTGGCCGCACCTCGGCGCAGATTCGCCAGTCCAAGGAACAGCTTGGTCAGGCGCGCATCGAAGTTGACGTTGTGCGCGATCAGGTTCGTGAAGCCATTGGTTCGGCATGGTCGCAGCTAGAAGCTGCCCGCGCTTCGGTCAAGGCAAATCGCGATGGTATCGCCGCCGCCCAGCTCGCGCTGGATGGTGTGGTCGAAGAACGCAAGGTTGGTCAGCGCACCACGCTCGACGTGTTGAACGCGCAGAACGATTTGACTGCCGCCGAAATCAGCCTGGTCCAGTCGGAGCATGATGTGGTTGTCGCCAGCTATGCGCTTCTCAACGCGACCGGCCGCATGACCTCGAAGCAGATGGGCCTTCAGGTGGCTGAATATAAGCCGGAAGAACATTACGAGGCCGTCAAGGACAAGTGGTTCGGCCTGCGCACGCCGGACGGTCGCTGATCAGCGAGAATTCAGATCAAACGGCGCCTTCGGGCGCCGTTTTTGTTTGATGATGATTCGCGAGCGGCGGCGATCAATTCTTAACAAAATGATAAAGCTGTGGGTTCAATTGGCTGGCTCTCTTGCGGGGATTCTCAAATCGTCGAACGTCCGGTACCCTTAATTCATTGATTCTCTGTCCTTTGCAGGACGCGGCTTGCGAAGCTGCGGAACGGTTTTCCGCGCCGGAACGGCTGCTCCAAACAGAGAAGGAGAACCTTGCGTCGCTCACACGCGCGCATTGCTCTATTCTGAAATAGGGAAGATGGACAGCTATGGCACAGACATCCAGCGCATCACGCGAACCGTCCATGGAAGAGATTCTCGCTTCCATCCGGCGCATTATTGAAGACAGCGATGTGAGCCGCCACCCTGTGTCCACCACGGCGAATTTTCCGTTGCGCGGCGAGGTGGCAGAGTTCCGTCGCCCAGTGCCTGCGCAGGAACAGCCCGCTGCAGAACCTCCGGTTTCCAGAGCGGCAGAAAAGCCGGTCATGATGCGCGATATTCTAAAAGATGAGCCGGTGTTGCGCGGCTCGATTGATGCGCCGGTCAAAGCCGCGCCCGCACCGGAACCGGAAATCGAAGAGGAAGAAGAGGACATTGTTCTCGACGCCCAGAACGATGACCGGCGCGCCGCCGAACTGTCCCCGAACGCGCCTGCCGCAACTGCTCCGGAAGCTGCAAAAGAGGATGTTTCGATAGAGGCGCTTGATCGCTCATTGGAAGATGGCATCGCCGAAGCCATCGACGAACTGCTTGAACCTGACCTTGAAGAGCCTGTCGAGGCAAGCGCTGCGCCCGTCGAGGAACCAGTTTCAGAAACGCCGGTTGCTACCGCTGCTACGACCGCACCCGAACCACTGGCAAAGGCGGCTACGGCTTCCCATATTCTGTCACAAGTGGCAGAACGTCAGGTGGCCGCCGCCTTCCAGGATTTGAGCCACGTCGTGCGGTCGGAACCGCGTCGTTCGTTTGATGATATCGCTGCAGAGATTCTTCGTCCGATGTTGCAGGATTGGCTGGACAACAATCTGCCCACCCTTGTGGAGCGGCTTGTTCGTGAAGAAATCGAACGGGTGGTGCGCGGCGACCGATAATCGACGTGTTGCCTGTCTAAAACGGCCTTTGAGTTCAAAAGCCCGTCTGTCTCGCAGGCGGGTTTTCACTTTTAAAGTGATTTATCACCCGTTTGTTGTTATTGAGCGCTCAATCCTTTCATTGCGCAAAAAGACCGGATAATTCCATGCTTGAGAAGACTTATGACGCCGCGGCCATAGAGCCGAAAATTGCCGAACGCTGGGAAGAAGCTGGGGCATTTAAAGCGGGAGCAGGAGCGAAGCCAGGAGCCGATCCTTTTGCCGTGGTCATTCCTCCGCCGAATGTCACCGGATCGCTGCATATGGGCCACGCGCTCAACAACACGATTCAGGACATTCTGGTTCGTTTTGAGCGCATGCGCGGCAAGAACGTGCTGTGGCAGCCGGGCATGGATCATGCCGGTATCGCCACCCAGATGGTTGTCGAGCGTCAGCTGGCCGAGAGGCAGGAGCCGAACCGCCATGTCATGGGCCGCGAGAAGTTCATCGAGCGTATCTGGCAGTGGAAATCAGAATCCGGCGGCATGATCTCCAATCAGCTGCGTCGGCTTGGCGCGTCGTGCGACTGGTCGCGCGAGCGCTTCACCATGGATGAGGGCCTGTCGCGCGCTGTTCTGGAAGTCTTCGTCACGCTTCACAAGCAGGGCTTGATCTATCGTGACAAGCGACTGGTCAATTGGGACCCGAAGCTGCTGACGGCGATTTCCGACATTGAAGTCGAATCCCGTGAGACGAAAGGGCATCTCTGGCACTTCCGCTATCCGCTGGAAAATGTGCCGTTCGATTCAGAAAATCCGCATACTTACATTGTTGTCGCGACGACCCGTCCGGAAACCATGCTGGGCGATACCGGCGTTGCGGTCAATCCGAAGGATGAGCGCTATCACGCTCTGGTCGGCAATGATGTCGTTCTGCCGCTCGTTGGCCGTCATATTCCGATTGTCGCTGATGATTACGCTGATCCGGAAGCTGGTTCCGGCGCGGTCAAGATCACGCCTGCGCATGATTTCAACGACTTCGAAGTCGGCAAGCGCAATGATCTGCGCGCGATCAATATTCTGACGCCGGCAGCGGCTGTCACGCTGAAAGACAATAACGACTTCCTCGAAGGCCTGCAGCTCACGCCGGAACTGAAGGCGCTGATCGCCGAGCTGGACGGACAGGATCGCTTTGCGGTGCGCAAGCGTATCGTTGAGTTGATGGACGAGCGCGGCTATTTGGAAAAGGTTGAGGATCACACCCATGCCGTTCCGCATGGTGATCGCGGCGGCGTGCCGATCGAGCCTTATCTGACCGACCAGTGGTATGTGAACGCAGCCGAAATGGCCAAGCCTGCCATGGCCGCTGTTCGCGACGGTCGCACCCAGATCGTGCCTAAAAACTGGGAAAAGACCTATTTCGACTGGATGGAGAACATTCAGCCGTGGTGCGTTTCGCGTCAGCTATGGTGGGGACACCAGATTCCGGCGTGGTATGGCCCGGATGGCGCCTGTTTCGTTGAAAAGAGCGAAGCCGAAGCCAAAGCGGCTGCGAAGGCGCATTATGGCGAAGACGTTGCTCTGGAACGCGACACCGACGTTCTGGACACCTGGTTCTCATCGGGCTTGTGGCCTTTTTCGACGCTGGGCTGGCCCGACAAGACGCCGGAACTCGCGACCTATTACCCGACCAGCGTTCTGGTGACCGGCTTCGACATTCTGTTCTTCTGGGTTGCCCGCATGATGATGATGGGCCTCCATTTCATGGAGGAAATCCCGTTCCATACGGTCTATCTGCACGCGCTCGTTCGTGACAAGCACGGCGCGAAGATGTCGAAATCCAAGGGCAATGTCATCGACCCGCTGGAATTGATGGACGAATATGGCGCCGATGCACTGCGTTTCACGCTGGCCATCATGGCCGCGCAGGGCCGCGACGTTAAGCTCGATCCGGCGCGTATCGCGGGCTACCGCAATTTCGGCACCAAGCTCTGGAATGCGACGCGTTTTGCGCAGATGAATGGCGTTGAGCTCAACGCGGATTTCCATCCGGAAAACGCAAGGCTTGCGGTCAATCGCTGGATTCTGACCGAACTGACAAAGGCCACGCGTTCCGTGACCGAGGGCATTGCCAATTACCGTTTCAATGAAGCGGCTGGTGCGGCCTATCGCTTTGTCTGGAACCAGTTCTGCGACTGGTATCTGGAATTGCTCAAGCCGATCTTCATGGGCGACGATGAAGTGGCAAAGGCCGAAGCGCAGGCTACGGCTGCTTACTGTCTGGATCAGATCTATAAGTTGCTGCATCCGTTCATGCCGTTCATGACGGAAGAACTGTGGACGCTGACGGCTGGTGAAGGCAAGAAGCGCGATACGGTTCTGGCACTGGCCGACTGGCCGGAGCTTTCCTTCGCGGATGAAGACGCGGCTGCCGATATCAACTGGCTGGTCGATCTCGTCACCGGTATCCGCTCGGTGCGCGCGGAAATGAACGTCCCGGCAGGTGCTGTGGCACCAGTCGTCGTTCTTGACGCCAACGCAACGTCGACGGAACGTTTTGAACGTCACGACGCTGCGATCAAGCGTCTGGCCCGTGTTGAAAGCGTGACCTTCGAAGCGCAGGCTCCGAAGGGGGCAGCGCAGATGCTGCTCGGTGAAGCGACGATCTGCATTCCGCTCGGCAAGCTGATCGATCTCAAGGCTGAAGCTGCACGTCTGGCCAAGGAAGCAGGCAAGATTGCCGCTGATATCGACCGGATCGAGAAGAAGTTGTCGAACGAGAAGTTCGTGGCCAATGCCAAGGAAGAGGTCGTTGAAGCCGAACGCGAGCGTTTGGTCGAGCTGAAGGAAGCCGCGGAGCGGGTTGCGACAGCTGAGTCACGTATCCGTGACGCAGGTTGATTTGACGCGTTCCGCAACGTAAGACTTTCACGAATCAACACCCGGCAGCGAAAACTGCCGGGTGTTTTTTTGTGCGGTATGTCGCGGAAAAGTTGCGTTTCAAGGGGCTTTGGACCGCATCGAACCGGCGTTTCGATTGTTTTTTGAAAATGTTGCCCTTTCGCAACAAGGCCGAAATATGGCCGAAAAAGGGGCAATTTGGGCGAATTTCTGGTCTACATTTGTCGGAATGTTTCCACCAAATGGAGAAACGCCCCGTATTTTAAGCGTTTTGAAAGAAGCGACTTCGAAGCTGCTCATAGCCCGCGAATGATTGGATATTGCAGGTCGAATCCTTCCTGTTTTACGTTTGCGTCAACGTTAATGCCGGTTGCTATCTGGGAGGACATAATGAGCGGACGCGGCTTAAAAATTGGGGGAATTGCAGCGGTACTGCTTGGGAGTGCGGTTGTCGCTCACGCGGGTGGTCTGGAACGTAGCTCGCAGGATTTTGATATCCTGTTTGAGCAGGGAAATGCTGTCGATGCGTCCGGGACTTTTGTCGCGCCGCAGCGTAAGCTCAAGAATATTCGTGGCTCTGCGGTTGGAGCAGCGACTGGTGGAAGAAACCCATTCAACGGCTATCAGCCCTATGGTACGTCGGTTGACGAAGCGACGAGCTATTGGGTGCCAAAAGCATCTGCAAAGTTCGATCTGACCTCGGATTTGGCTTGCGCGGCGCAATATCGTCAGCCTTGGGGCATCCATACCGATGTTGGCCTCGACTCGGTCCGGAGCTTTGTCGCCATCGAGCAGAAGATTTCCTCGAACGATTATGGCGTGAACTGTTCCTATCGTTTCGCCGCTGGCGAAAAGGGCTATTTCCGCATTCTCGGTGGCGTGAGCTATCAGGAACTCCGCGGCGAACAGACTAAGGCAATCCCGCCAATAGGTCATCCATTCGGCGGCTCGTGGCGCGTCGCTTCTCTTGACGTGGAAGATGAATCTGTGGGCTGGCGTCTTGGTGCGGCTTACGAAATTCCTGAATATGCGATGCGCGCCAGCATCGTGTACCAGTCTGAGGTCAAGTATAATCTCGAAGGCACCATCGACAATCTGGCTCTGAACCCGCTCACCGGCAAGGGCTTGCCGATCAACGTATCGAGCGATGTTGCAACGCCGCAGTCGGTGGAATTCAAGTTCCAGACCGGTATTGCGCCCGATTGGCTTGCATTCGGTTCGGTGAAGTGGACTGACTGGTCGTCGTTGACCTCGGTTGATTTTGCCTCTTCCGATAGCAAGATTGTTCCGACCGGTACCAAGATCACGAGCCTGAACCTGTATTATCAGGACGGCTGGACTGTGAGCGGTGGCGTTGGTCACAAGCTCAACGATCAGTGGTCGGTTGCAGGAACTGTGACATGGGATCGTGGCACCAGCACGGGTCTCACATCGCAGACCGATATCTGGCTGTTCGGTCTTGGCACGAACTACAAGCCGAACGATCAGTTTGAAATTCGTCTTGCCGGTGCTGCCGGCTGGCTGACCTCGGGCGAACTGGATGATACCGTCGTTGCTGGTGTGCCAAGCGCATCGGGTTCGAAGGGTGAATTCGACAACGACTTCGTCGGCGGCCTCTCGCTGACGGCGAAGGTCAAGTTCTGATCCATCGGATCAAGTATAAATCAAGGGCCGGAGCATCCTAACGATGTTCCGGCCCTTTATGTATCAGCCCGGCAGTTGCCGCTGCCGGGCTTTTTGCGTGATCGGTCCGGGGAAATTTTAATTCCAGAATCGTCTAAAGTAATCGAACCGGCGGTTCGGTTTCGCAAGCACGCCATTGCGCATTCGCAGCAGGCGGAAACAGGCCAAAAACGGCGGTTTTAGCGGAATTCTGATCGTGAGTTATCGGAATTCCGTCGCTGAGCCAATTTGCTCGGGGGGGCGCTTTGGCCGCACAATTAACCCGCTATTGGTTGGATATTGCAGCTCCGTTTCTTCCCGTTTTACGTTTGCGTCCACGTTAATGCCACAGCTTCTTGGGGGAGATTTATGGGCGGACGCGGCTTTCAAATCAGTTGTATCGCGGCAGTGCTGTGTGGAAGAGCGGTCGTCGCTCACGCCGGAGCTTTCGAGACGAGTTCGCAGGATTTCGATATTCTGTTCGAACAGGGAAACGCGGTCGATACGTCGGCGATTTATGTGGCTCCCCAGCGTCGATTGACGAAAATCGGTGGCTCGGTCGCCAGCGACACGAATGGCGGTATCAACCCGGCGACAGGCCGCCCGTTCGAAAAAGGTATCGAAGAGGCGAAGGGACTTTGGGTGCCGAAGATTTCGGCCAAGTTCGATCTGACCAGCGATCTTGCCTGTGCTGCGCAATACCGTCAGCCTTGGGGCATCGACACCGATGCGGGCATTGAAACGGTTCACTCTTACACCTCGATCGAACAGAAGATCACGTCGAACGATTACGGTGTGAACTGTGCCTATCGTTTTGATGCGGGCGCGATGGGCTATTTCCGTATTCTGGGTGGCGTCAGCTATCAGGAACTGCGCGGCCAGCAGACTAGAATGGTCCCACATTTTTCCCGCAATCCTGACGGCATTCCCGGAAGCCCGTTTCGCGCCGCTTCTCTGGATGCAGATGACCAGTCGTTTGGCTGGCGAATTGGCGCTGCCTATGAAATTCCTGAATATGCGATCCGTGCGAGCATCGTTTATCAATCTGCGGTCAAGTACGGCCTTGAAGGCACTGTTGATAATCTGATTTTGAACCCAATCACCGGGCGCGGCGAACCGATTGATGTGAGCAGTGACGTTGCAACACCTCAATCCGTCGAATTCAAATTTCAGGGGGGGTATAACGCCCGGTTGGCTGGCTTTTGGCTCGATAGAATGGATGGACTGGTCAAGCGTGACGTCGGTTGATTTTGTTGCGGCTGACAGTGCGGTTCTCCCTATTGGCACCAGAGTTACCAGCCTGAACCTCTATTATCAGGACGGCTGGACTTTGAGGGGCGGTGTTGCTCACACGTTCGACAACCACTGGTCTCTCGACGGGACTTTAACCTGGGATCGCGGCACCAGCACGGGCCTCACCACGCAGACGGACCTCTGGTTGTTTAGCCTTGGCGCCGGTTACAAGCCAAGTGACCAAGTCGAGTTTCGTCTGGCGGGCGCTGCGGGTTGGCTGGTCTCAGGAAAGGTTGACACGACGCTTGCCGACGGTGAGCGCAGTCTGCTGGGTTCCGAGGGCGTACTCGACGATGATTTTGTCAGCGGGCTGTCGCTGACGGCGATGGTCAAGTTCTGATTGAACGCGGCTAATATAAAAAAGCCCGGCGGGCATGCCGGGCTTTTCTCCTGAGCTGAACTCAGTTGATGTTCACTTCTGCTCCAGACGCGCCAGCAGAGAAGACGTATCCCAGCGATTTCCGCCGATCTTCTGCACTTCTTTGTAGAATTGATCGACAAGCGCCGTGACGGGCAGAAGCGCGCCATTGCGGTCTGCTTCGTCAAGGCAGATGCCCAAATCCTTCCGCATCCAGTCGACGGCAAAGCCGAAATCATATTTGCCCTGGTTCATCGTGGCGGAGCGGTTTTCCATCTGCCACGAACCGGCAGCGCCCTTGGAAATCACCGCGATGAGCTTTTCGATGTCGAGACCGGCCTTCTTGCCAAAATGAATGCCCTCGGCCAGCCCCTGAACGAGACCGGCGATGCAAATCTGGTTCACCATCTTGGCCAACTGTCCCGAACCGACCGGACCCATGAGACCGACAGACCGGGCATAGGCGTCGATGATCGGCTTGGCGCGCTCGAAAACCGGCTCACTGGCACCAACCATCACGGTCAACACGCCGTTTTCCGCGCCAGCCTGACCGCCAGAAACCGGCGCATCGATGAAATGAATGCCAAGCTTCTGCGCTTCTTCCGAAAGCTCACGTGCAACTTCGGCGGAAGCCGTCGTGTTGTCGATGAAAATCGCTTCTTTCTTCATTGTCGAGAAAGCGCCGTCCGGGCCGATTGTTACCGAACGCAGATCGTCATCATTGCCGACGCAGGCGAATACATAATCGGCATCGCGCACGGCTTCTGCGGGCGTGGCGGCGAAACTGCCGCCGAATTCCTTCGCCCATTTTTCCGCTTTTGCCGTCGTACGGTTATAAACCGTAACGTCGTGGCCACCCTTGTTCCTGAGGTGTCCTGCCATTGGATAGCCCATCACGCCCAGCCCGAGAAAGGCTACTTTTGCAGTCGTCGTCATTCGTTCATTCCTCTGGATAGTTTGTGGACCGTTTGATCAGGTGAGGGGTGTCATCACAGCCGAACGGTAGGCAGGGCGCTCTTTCAGGCGCTCATACCAGCTTTCGAGCTGCGGAAGCGAGGGGCGTTCGATGGGGAACTCGAACCATGCATAGGCATAGCAGCCAATCGGAATGTCGCCGATGCCAAACGCGTCTCCGGAGAACCACGGCGCTTGGCCGAGACCGTCATTGGCAATCTTCATGGAACGGGCAAGGCCGTCGAGACCGCGTTGCAGGATTGCCGGATCGCGCTTGTCTTCCGGCAGGCGGATCATATGCTTCATCACATTGCTGAAATCGCTGTAGAGCGTGTTGGACGCCCAATCCATCCATTTTTCCGCTTGCGCCCGCTTGGCCGGGTTTTCGATCCACAGGCTGTTTTTGCCATAGGTTGCAGCCAGATAACGCGTGATGACATTCGATTCCCAGAGCACGGTTTCTCCGTCTTCGACAAGCGGAATGAGGCCATTGGGATTGCGCGCGAGGAAGGCCGGGTCGTCCAGGCCGCCAAACTGGCCGCCCACGTCGATCTGTTCGTAATCAAGGCCAAGCTCCTGCGCGATCCAGAGCGCTTTCTTGACATTGGTGGAATTGGTGCGACCCCAGATTTTCAGCATGATATTGCCCATTGCTATGCTTGAGAAATTGTCTGTGCGCTGCGTGGCAGCGAAGACATATTGTTGATTAAACAGATAGCCCCCGGAAGCTGCAAGGCTGCCGAGGGCTAAATTTAAGGTCTATCTGGTAAATCAACGAACAAGATGCCGTGTCAGCTTCCGTTCGAGATAATCCCAGATGTGGCGCAGCGCTTCGACGATCAGCAGATAGATCACGGCTGCCCAGAGATAGGTCTGGAAATCGAAAGTGCGGGAATAGGCGCGGCGCGTTTCACCCATCAGGTCGAGAACCGTAATGATGGCCACAATGGCCGAGCCCTTGATCATCAGGATGATTTCATTGCCGTATGGACGCAGCGCAACGATCAGCGCCTGTGGAAGAATGACCTTCCAGAACGTCACGCGCTTGGAAATGCCCAGCGCCGCGGCACCTTCCCACTGGCCCATGGCAACGCTCTGGATCGCGCCGCGCAGGATTTCAGCCTGATAGGCAGCCGTATTGAGCGAGAAGGCCAGAATGGCGCAATTCCATGCATCACGGAAAAACACCCACAGACCGATGCTTTCTAGGAAAGGCCGGAAAGTGCCGAAGCCGTAATAGATCAGGAAGGTTTGCGCCAGAAGCGGCGTGCCGCGGAAGAAATACACATAGCCGAAGGCGATGGCTTTCAGCCAGCGATTGTTCGACATGCGTGCGGCTGCGATCGGGATCGACAATGCAGCGCCGACAAGGATCGACACCACGACCAGTTTCAGGGTGATCAGCAGGCCGGACCAGTAGCGCGGTCCATAAGTTTCGAAGAGATCGATGCGCCAGACATTGTAGAGATAGATGGCGAGCCCAGCGAAGAGCAAAGCCCATATGCCGACGAAGATGTGGCCTGCAATGCGAGCGCGGGTCCATTCGCGGACGACGGGCGGCGGCGCCATGACGGCAGCACTGGTTTGAGTGACGGCTTCGCTCATGATCATGCACCCCGCGAACGATTGCTGCCCGCATCAGCCCATTGGGCAATGCGGTTGATGAAATAGGACGAGATGATCGCGAGAGCGAGATAGAGCAGGCAGGCGACGCCGAAGAACAGAAACGGCTCCTTGGTCACGCGCGCTGCGATGGATGTCTGACGCATGATGTCGGACAATGTGATCACGGACACCAGCGACGTGTCCTTCAGCAGCACCAGCCACAGATTGGCAAGGCCGGGCAGGGCGATGCGGATCAATTGCGGCAGGATGACCTTGCGCATGGTTTGCCAGTGCGACAGGCCGACAGCGTAACCGCCTTCATATTGGCCACGCGGAATGGCACGGAAAGCGGACAGGAAGACTTCACTCGAATAGGACGAGAAGACGAAACCGAGCGCCACCATACCGGCGGCAAAGGCGTTGATCTCGACATTCGCATTGATGCCGAAGAGCGCCAGCAGTTTCTGTAGGCCGAGCGAAGCGCCGAAATACACCAGAAACAGGGTCAGCAGTTCTGGAAGGCCGCGGAAAATGGTCGTGTAGATATTCGAGGCCAGTCGGATCGATGGTTCGCTCGATTGCTTCCCCAAAGCAACCAGAAATCCGAGAACGAGGCCAACGGGCAGAGTGGCGATTGCCAGAGTGACAGTGACCAATAGCCCCCAGGCGATGCTCCTCGACCAACCTTCGGGGCCGAAACTCAATAAAGTGGCGTAATGTTCCATCGCCTTTTTTCTTTTTTCTGGGCGGATACCAAATCCGGCGGTCTCTGTTTCGAGCGCTTCTACCGAATGGTCTGCCATAAATGATGTGCGCCGGTTTGTGTGACACAAACCGGCGCAAACTTCTTCAAAGCAACTTAGTTTTCGGCGCCGTAGGCGTCAAACTCAAAGTACTTATCGTTGATTTCCTTGTACTTTCCGTTGGCGCGGATCGCCTTGATGGCCGCGTTGAACTTTTCAATCAGTTCCGGGCGGCCTTTCTTGAAGGCAACGCCCGCACCGGGACCGTGAATTTCAACAACCGGCGGGAAGGTGCCGACCATCTTGCAGCAGGCGCCATCCGGCGTCTTCAGCCATTCGCCCAGCGTTACGCTGTCGTCATTGGCGGCGTCGAGACGGCCATTGGCCAGATCGAGGCGGTATTCCTCGGCAGTCGGGTAGGCCTTGATCGTGCTGTCGGTAAAGGTCTTTTCCGAGTAGTTGGCATGGGTGGTGGAAACCTGAACGCCGATCGTCTTGCCAGCGAGATCTTCCTTGGTCACGCCCTTGATGTCGCTATCTTTCGGAGCGACGATGCCCGGAGGCGTGTTGTAATATTTGTTCGAGAAATCGACCTGCTTCTTGCGCTCGTCGGTGATCGACATGGAAGCGATGAAAGCGTCGAACTTGCCAGCCTGAAGGGCCGGAATTGCGCCATCCCATTCCTGAGTGACGAACGTGCACTGAGCCTTCATCTCATCGCAAAGTGCTTTCGCGATATCGACGTCAAATCCCGAAAGGGTGCCGTCCGGCTTGATGAAATTGAAGGGGGGTAGGCGCCTTCGGTGGCGATGGTGAGCTTCAAGGGCTCTTGGGCATTTGCGGCGCCAATGGCCAATCCGCCTGCCATGGTTGCAATGGTTGCAACCGAAGCTGCTGCTACGATACGCTTCAATACGCGCATATTTAGTCCTCTCGTTTACTCAGGCTGGTTCCCTGATTATTGTTCTGGTTCAGCCATCTGTAGTGCAATTGCAATTTAAAATTGAGGATTACCGATTGATAGTCATTCCTCCTGTGGCTACCAATAGATGGTTCAACGGAGGCTGCGCAATATTTTTTCGCATCTTCGCCGCCGCCCTCCAATCTGAGCACGATATTCCCACCACTTTTCACCCGAAGGCAAGATGGGTTGCGTAATAATTTTGCGTATAATTATTGTGGAATTCACAGGCTATTCCGCCGAAAGACGTGGCAAAATAGTGAATGCTGACGTTTTGGCGGAAAGCGATAGGGAATTGCTCAAAGTGCCATTTCATTTTGGATGAAATCGGCGATTTCATCGACCATATTGATATCGAAGACCGGCAGGCTCAAGCCCGACTGTGGATGATCGGTTGCAATGGCGACGATGCTTGGATCGTTTTCGGCGAGCGGCGGGCCATCATGGCTGCCCGTTCGGCGAAGCTCGATTTTCTTGTGCGGCTCGCGCTTATAGCCCTCGACGAGAATCAAATCGCACGGCGCAAGCTTGTCCGCGATGTCTTGCAGGGCGATTTCCGGACCGTCGAGATTTTCATGCATGATGGCGAAGCGGCGCTCCGAAACGATGGCCACTTCTGCGGCACCTGCTTGACGATGCCGCCAGGAATCGGTGCCTTCGTGATCGATGTCGAAATTATGATGCGCGTGCTTGATCGTGGCGATGCGATAGCCACGTTCGGTCAGGCAGCGCACGAGCTTTTCGGTCAGTGTGGTCTTGCCGGAATTCTTCCAGCCCGTAATGCCGAAAAGCTTATGTGTCATTCCGTATCTCCGTTCAGTCTATGCAATCGCCGGGCTTCGACAAGGTCGTCGGGCCGGTTGATATTGAAGAAGGGATCATAGTTCTCCGCGCCATCCTTGGTCGCCAAGAGCGGAAAGTCCACCGTTTCAAATTCAACATCGCGTGCGAAAGCGAGAACACTGGCTTTCTCTGCGGTTGAAAGCCAGTCTTTCAGACGATCCGCCAGCTGCGTGCGCCACAGGCCAAAGATCGGGTGAATATGCCCGGCGGAGCTTGCAAGAACGATGTCCTTGCCGGTCGCTCGTTGACGTTCGAAAAGCCGCTCTCCCAGATCGGCAGGCAGAAACGGCGTGTCCGCCGCTGCGGTCAGCAGCCATGTCGAATTTTTTGCGTGGATGAGCGCCGTGAGGATGCCGGGCAGCGGACCGCCATGTGATGCGGAAATGTCCGCTACAACCGGTAGGCCGAGGCTGAACAGTCGGGAGGCGTCGCCATTGGCATTGATGAAAAGCGCGCTCACCTGCGGT
Source organism: Ochrobactrum sp. SSR (assembly GCF_030067775.1). Lineage (NCBI taxonomy): Bacteria > Pseudomonadati > Pseudomonadota > Alphaproteobacteria > Hyphomicrobiales > Brucellaceae > Ochrobactrum > Ochrobactrum sp. SSR. The sequence goes on from NZ_CP125969.1 coordinate 580,570, forward strand.
TTCAGCCGTGCGGCGACTTCACCAATGACGGAACCGGCACCCAAAACCTGCAGGAATTTGTCACCGTCTATTCCGCCTTCGCGCATACGGCTCGATAATCCGCCCGCGATGATCGCACCGGCTACATCCTTGATGGTCATCATTTTGGTCCGAGGCCGGTTGGAATAGACGCCAGAGTGCTTTTGTTCTTCTCACGCTTCTTGAGCGCGTTTTCGCGATAGACCATGTAAATGCCGCTTCCGACGACCAGAACAGATCCAGCAATTGTATACGCATCCGGCGCTTCACCAAAGATTGCAATGCTCAAGCCTATCGCCCAGAGCAGGCTGGAATAGCGGAACGGGGACACGAAGGACACTTCGCCCTCACGCATGGCGAGAATGATAAAGTGATATCCGATCAGCAAAAGCAACGGCTGCGCCCAGCAAGGTCGCGATGGAAAGAAGGCCGACAGGCTGCCAACCGCCCATGGGGACGGTCAATACGCCGCCGGTAACCGCAATCGCACCGGCGGTAAGCGTGGAAAGGTAGAATGTCGGCACATGGGCGGGCACACGGCGCGTTGCAATATCGCGCATGGCCGCGCAAGCGACACTCGCCAGCAAAATGCCAACGGCACCGAGGCTTGCCGCACCGGCTGAACCGGGGCGAATGATGATGATTACACCGACGAAGCCCACCAGAATGGAGACCCAGCGCCGCCAGCCAACTTTTTCCTTGAGAAAGATTGCAGCGCCCAGCGTGACGACCAAAGGTGTGGCCTGAAACACGGCGGAACAGAACGCCTGGGAAAGATGACCCAGCGAGACAATGTAAGTGATTGTCGCAACGACTTCGCCCAGCACGCGCAGGACCGTCATCCACTCCAGAGAAAGATTGCGCAGCGCGCCATGACGCCAGGCCAAAAAACCAATCATCGAAGTGGCAAAAAAACCGCGGATCAGCATGTACTGCCCGCTGTTCATTTCCGTGAGAAGGAATTTGGTTATGCTGTCCCCGATGGTGAAGGTGCCCATGGCGAGAAGCATATAAATACTTGCGCGGAAATTATCTGACTGCAGCACGGTATAGAATCCAGTTTAGAATCCAATACCTTGTTAAAGTTTATTGCGCGACAATTATTTGTGATTATTTTCGCCTAAAAGTATAGCGCGGGGATTAACCACCCGTCAGGCTCATGTGGCGCGCCACAGCTGGGCGGTTATGATCGCGATCAATGATGAAATCATGGCCCTTGGGTTTGCGCGAGATTGCCTCATCGATAGCCCGGCTCAAAAACGTATCGCTGTCGTTTTCCCGCAGCACCTTGCGCAGATCGGCATCGTCATTCTGGCCGAGGCACATATAAAGCATGCCTGTGCAGGTGAGGCGGACGCGGTTGCAGCTTTCGCAGAAATTATGCGTCAGAGGTGTGATGAAGCCGAGGCGACCGCCAGTTTCCTCGATCGTGACATAGCGGGCAGGGCCGCCCGTCCGGTACGGAATATCGGTCAGCGTGAACTGACGTGACAGATCATTACGCACCTGCGACAGCGGCAGATACTGATCGGTGCGGTCGAATTCGATTTCGCCCATCGGCATGGTTTCGATGAGCGTCAGGTCCATATCGCGACCATGAGCCCAGCGGATCAGCTCGGGGATTTCGAGCTCGTTGAAATCTTTGAGCGCCACGGCATTGATCTTCACACGAATACCGGCCTTCTGGGCGGCATCGATGCCTTCTAGCACACGTGCGAGATCACCCCAGCGGGTTATTTCGTGAAACTTGTCAGGGTTCAGCGTATCGAGCGAGACATTGATGCGCTTCATGCCGCAATCGGCCAGTTCATGGGCAAAGCGCGCAAGCTGCGAGCCGTTGGTGGTCAGCGTCAGTTCATCCAGCGCTCCGGATGCCAGATGGCGCGAAAGCCCGCGGATCAGATGCATGATGTTCTTGCGCACCAGCGGTTCGCCGCCGGTGAGCCGCAGCTTGCGCACGCCCTTGTCGATGAACACGGTGCAAAGCCGTTCCAGCTCTTCAAGCGTCAGCAGATCCTTCTTGGGAAGAAAGGTCATATGTTCCGCCATGCAATAGGTGCAGCGGAAGTCGCAACGATCCGTCACCGAAACACGCAGATAGCTGACCATCCGCCCGAAAGGATCGATCATCGGTCCGGTTGGAGAAACAAGGGGCTGTGCCTGCAAGGTTTTCATCTGTGAAGCCATTGTTTCCATGAGGTGCGACGCAGTATCGACCCGTTCTTATGAGATAAGGCTTCCGCCACGCATTGTCCAGTTTTGCGCGGCTGAAGCAGTTTCAATACCCTTGCGGTAATTTGACATGCGGCCTATCACAAGCAAGCTTCGACGATGACGGAGCAAGCTCAATATGGAGAAAAGTGATGAGCGACGTTTGGCCGACCGAACTGCGCGTTTCCAGCGACCGCAAATTGCTGACGGTGGCTTTCGACAACGGAGAGCGATTTGAACTAACAGCCGAGCTGTTGCGCGTGCTTTCTCCGTCGGCAGAAGTGCAGGGCCATTCTCCCGAACAACGCATTACGGTTGGCGGCAAGCGCAACGTCGAAATCATCAAGGTCGAGCCGGTCGGCAATTATGCGGTGCGCATAACCTTTGACGACATGCACGACACCGGCCTGTTTTCCTGGACCTATCTGCATAAGCTCGGCACCGATAAGGAGACGCTGTGGCAGACTTATCTCGACGAGCTGGCCGAAAAAGGGCTCAAGCGCGACCGCTAATCGAGCTTAATCCTTTTCCAGCATATCCGCGATACGCCGCATCATGTTGCCCATCGCATTGCATTGCGCTGCGGTCGATTGCGCCATGACGCGGTCGATCAGATCGGTATAGACTAAAAGCGCTTCACCGAGCAGCTTTTCGCCGTCCGGCGTGAGAGTAAGGCGAATGATGCGTTTGTCTACCGGATCGCCGGTGCGCATTAGCAATCCCCGATTCTCCAGTTTCGGCAGCAACATCGTGATGTTCGAGCGTCCGACCAAAATCCGGCGCGCGAGATCGTGCTGCGATTCGCCGGGGTGGCGATAAATATTCATCAGCACATCGAGGTCGGCGATCTTGAGATCGAAGGGTGCCAGTCCCTGCGCCAGCGCGCGTTCAACCGCTTTGCCGGCTCTCGCAACCGCAATCCAGTTTTTAAAGCGCGGATTATCCCACGGCAGCTTTTGATTCTTGTCTTGCATTTTGTTCATTCTTGTACAATTATTTGTTCAGGATTGAACATGATTGAGGCCCCGTTATGGCGACGTTATCCCTACAGGTTACGCGATTCGGTCTGGGTGTGCTTGGGCGCATCGCACCGGAACGTGCCGGCCGCGCGGCATTCAGGATTTTCTGTCGCACACCGAGCCGTAAGCCCCAAACAAAAGCCTATGCGGAAAGGCTGCGTCAGACGAGCCGCGAGTTGTTCAAGGCAAAGCGGCTTGACCTGATTATCGATCGGGGCGTTGTCGCAACCTATCTTTTCGAGCCAGCAGGGATCGCTCGACAGAATGCCCGTACCTCGCTGGTAGTGCATGGCTGGGGTTCACGCAGCGCGGATATGATGGCCATTATCAGCGCGCTGGTCGCACGCGGCGAACGGGTTGTCGCTCTCGATCTGCCGGGGCATGGCGCTTCAGCGGGACGCGAACTGGATTTCATCCGGGCCATCGCGGCGGTGGATGCCGCGTGGCGTCAGTATGGGCCGTTCTACGCCATGGTCGGGCATTCCTTCGGCGGTGCGGTTGTCGTCAATGCAGCTGCGGGGCCGCTTGGTTGTTATCGTGAGCGGCGTCCCGCCAAGCTGGTCACGATTGCGTCACCGCATTCGATGGAGGGTGTTTTCGACGGATTCGGAAAGGTGCTTCGCCTGAACGCCGATGTGCGTCAGGCGATGAAGGACACGGTCCAGCAAATCGCCGCGCGCCCGATCCATGATTTCGATACCGATGCGCATCTGCGCCGATTGTTGATCCCGACGCTGGTTATTCACGCACGCGACGACAAGGAAGTGCCAGCGCGCTGTGCGGAAATGGCAGCGAAAGCGGGGCCGCATGTCCGTCTGCACTGGGCTGACGGTCTTGGCCACCGGCGGATCATCGCCAGCACGGATGTGGCCGACAAAATCGCGGATTACGTGAGCGGTCCAGTGCCCCTGCGCGCCGTGGCATAAGCGGCCCGTAACCAATCAGGCCGCGGTGAGCCTGTCCCACGCCGCCATCGCGCCATGCGCCGTGGCGACAAGACTTTCCACGCTGCCACCATCGCGCGCCAGGATGGACATACCGTTCTGTACCGTCGCGTAAAAGGTGGCGATAGCGTCCGTGTCGATGGTCGCGGGCAAGGAGCCTTCCTCGACACTGCGTTGAAGGCGGGCGCGCAGCACGTTGATATTCCCGTTGCGACGCGCCTTTAGTTCATTGCAGACATTCTGGCTGGACTGGGTGCGGTACAGCGCATCCAGCGCGATCAGGCATCCGCGCGGCTTGTCGGTGACCGAGAAAGTCTCGGCACTCACCAGCAAAAAGCGCTCGAATGCCTGCTTTACGTCCGATGTTTCTTCCAGTTGCGTCCAGATATCTGTGCCGACTTCGCTCGAATAGAGCGACAAGGCATGCATATAAAGCCCCTCCTTGCTGCCGAAGGCGGCATAGAGGCTCGGCGCATTGATGCCCATGGCGGCTGTCAGGTCTGACAGTGATGCGCCGTCAAAGCCCTTTTCCCAGAAAACATACATTGCTGCGCGCAATGCTTTTTCTCGGTCAAAGTTGCGAGGTCTTCCGCGTTCCGACACGGCTATCTCCTTTTTTGTATTGATCGTTAAATAATCCACTTGACGTCATTCGACAAGCCTGACACCTTTTATGTATCAATCGTTACAGAAAGGATATTTCATGTCGGGAAAACCTTTGAATGGGAAGGTGGCCTTCGTAACCGGCGGCAGCCGCGGCATTGGTGCCGCGATTGCGCGACGGCTGGCCAAGGACGGTGCCATCGTCGCCATCACCTATGTGAGTTCCAGGGAAAAAGCCGAAGCGGTCGTGTCCGAGATTGCCGCCGAAGGCGGCCGGGCAGTCGCGTTCAAGGCGGATAATCGTCATGCGGATGAAATTGCCGCCGCGATTGCAGCGGCGGTCAAAGAGCTGGGACGGCTGGATATTCTGGTCAACAGCGCTGGCATCTGGCGCGCTGCTCCGCTGGGTGAGACGACGATTGCGGATTTCGATGAGGTGATGGCGGTCAATTTCCGAGCTGTTTTCGCCGCTGTTATAGCGGCTGCGCCGCATCTGGGCGAGGGCGGGCGTATCGTCACCATTGGCTCCAATCTGGCGGACCTTGTCGCATGGCCGGGGATCAGCCTCTATGCCGCCAGCAAGTCGGCGCTCATTGGTCTGACGAAGGGGCTTGCCCGCGATCTTGGCCCCAAGGGCGTTACGGTGAATGTCGTGCAGCCGGGGTCTACCAATACGGATATGAATCCTGCTGACGGCGATCACTCCGGTCCGCAGCTGGAGCGCATTGCGACCGGCAGCTATGGCTCGCCGGATGATATTGCAAGCTTGGTGGCATGGCTTGCCGGTCCAGAGTCGCGCTTCGTTACGGGTGCTACGCTAACTGCCGATGGCGGTGCGAATGCCTGATACAAAAAGGGCGGCTCTGGAAGCCGCCCTTATTCGTTTCGGAGATCAATCGGGCCAGATCAACCCAGGTTGAGTTCCTTGAAGAAATCATTGCCCTTGTCGTCGATGACGATGAAAGCTGGGAAATCTTCCACTTCGATGCGCCAGATGGCTTCCATGCCGAGTTCTGGATACTCGACCACTTCCACTTTCTTGATGCAGTCCTGCGCCAGACGGGCGGCGGGACCACCAATGGAGCCGAGATAGAAACCGCCATGGCTTCCGCAGGCTTCGCGCACCTGACGCGAACGGTTACCCTTGGCGAGCATCACCATGGAGCCGCCAAACGACTGGAACTGGTCGACATAGGAATCCATGCGCCCAGCCGTCGTCGGGCCGAACGAACCCGATGCATAACCAGCGGGAGTCTTGGCCGGACCGGCATAATAAATCGGGTGGTTCTTGAAATAATCCGGCATGGATTCGCCGTTTTCCAGCCGTTCGCGAATTTTCGCATGTGCCAGATCGCGGGCGACGATAATCGGGCCAGTCAGCGAAAGCTGTGTCTTGACGGGATGCTTGGACAGCTCCTTCAAGATTTCGGCCATCGGCTGGTTGAGGTCGATCTTCACCACATGCGAGGAGAGCTTTTCTTCGTCGATATCCGGCATGTATTGCGCGGGATTGGTCTCCAGCTGTTCCAGAAAGATGCCTTCCTTGGTGATCTTGCCTTTGGCCTGACGGTCTGCCGAGCAGGACACGCCGATACCGATCGGCAGCGATGCGCCATGGCGCGGCAGACGGATGACGCGCACGTCATGGCAGAAATATTTGCCGCCGAACTGCGCGCCGACGCCCAGTGACTGGGTCAGCTTGTGGATTTCGGCTTCCATTTCCAGATCGCGGAACGCATGGCCAGTTTCCGAACCCGCCGTCGGGAGGCTGTCGAGATAACGCGTCGAGGCGAGCTTGACCGTCTTGAGGTTCATCTCGGCTGACGTGCCGCCGATGACGATAGCGAGATGGTAAGGCGGGCAGGCCGCCGTGCCGAGGCTCAGGATCTTGTCCTTGAGGAAGTCGATCATCCGGTCATGGGTCAACAGCGAAGGCGTGCCCTGATAAAGGAACGTCTTGTTGGCTGAGCCGCCACCCTTTGCCACGAAGAGGAACTTGTAGGCGTCTTCGCCTTCTTCATAAATGTCGATCTGCGCAGGCAGGTTGTTCTTGGTGTTCTTCTCTTCGAACATCGACAGCGGCGCCAGCTGCGAATAACGCAGGTTCTTCTTGTTATAGGCGTCGAGCACGCCGCTGCCGAGCGCATCGGCATCGCCGCCTTCTGTCCAGACGCGACGGCCCTTCTTGCCCATGATGATCGCGGTGCCGGTATCCTGACACATCGGCAGGACGCCGCCTGCGGCGATATTCGCGTTTTTCAGAAGATCATAGGCGACGAAGCGATCATTGTCGGTCGCTTCCGGGTCTTCCATGATTTTGGCAAGCTGCTGCAAATGGCCGGGACGCAGCAGATGGTTGATGTCGGCAAATGCCGCCTCGGACAGAAGACGCAGACCTTCCGGGTCGACGGTCAGAATTTCCTGACCCTTGAACGTATCGACCGAAACATGGTCGGAGGTTAGTTTGCGGTAAGGGGTGGTGTCTTCGCCAAGAGGAAAGAGATCGGCGGCGCTTGCTTCTGCCATCGTGGTACCTCGCTTGCTTGCCTGCCGCACCGGCCAGAAATCGCGAGATCGCCAGCCTGCACGTATGTTGCTCAAAACCCGGATTACCGGGCAGCGTCCGGGGTTAATTCTGAGGGGCTTTTAGCGCGATGAGAGGCGGAATCCACTGCGGCACATTGCGCAATGAGGGGAATGGCGAGCGGCATCCCTTGCGGGACAGCTGTTGCGCGGATGCGCCTCCCTCAAAGTTTTGTGATTATTTTCGAGCAAGAAATTGAAAGAAGTGGCATTAGCGTTAAAACTTTCTATACGAGATTCATAAAATCTACGCGAAATGATTGAGACGGATTCGCCTTTCGGCGGACATGCTAACTTTGGCGGTTGAAATGCAGTTTTCTCGGCGCGCGCAGATGGATGCAAAGAAAAATCGCACCAGCGGGTCTTATATCCGCAATGCGATGGTACTGGCTCTTGCCGCATCGGCCTTGTTCCCGGTCACGCAGGCACAGGCAGCAAATTCACTTTTCGAGCTGTTTCAACAGCGCCGCCAACAGGCCGAGCAGCCCGTAGCACCGCTTCCACCCGCAGCGGCCGCGCCGCGCATAAAAGCAGCACCAGCTGCCGCCGCACCGGCAGCGCGCACGCGTATCGCTCCGCCCGCGCAGCGTGTGACGGTCAAGGGGCCGGAGATTTATGATTACAAGCCGGAAACGCTGATCAAGATCGATTTCAGCGCGCTCGATCTGCAGGTGACTGCGGCAACCTCTGCGCCAACTGTTGATCCACTGACATCCGGCATGTCGCCGATCCGTGTGGAAAAGGCGCCTGATACGACCGAAACGGCTGGCAACCGCGCTTTCGACGCCGCCATGGACTATCTGAAGTCGGTTGATGTGAAGGCTGAAAAGCCAATCGCTGAAGCGATTGTTTCCTATTATTCGACCAACCGTTCTTTCATGTGGTCTGCCGACGGCAAGGTGCTTGACCGCGCCAAGGCCGTAGCCGCTTTCTTCGCACGCGCTGGCGAAGACGGTCTCAATCCGGATGAATATGCAGTCACGATCCCTTCGGACAATTTCGATCCGTCGCAGAATGCGGAACGTCAGCAGAAGCTGGCAGAGTTTGAAGTTCGCATGTCGGCCCGGGCATTGCGCTATGCGATGGATGCAGGCGAGGGACGCGTGATCGCCGACCGCCTGAGCGGTTTCCACGACCTGCCGCGTGATCGCGTCGATCCCAAAACTGTGCTGGAAAGACTGGCCGGTGAAGCGGATGCATCCGCCTATTTGCACGGGTTCCAGCCGGATAATGCGCAATATGCGGCTTTGAAGCAGGCTTTGTCCCAGACAGATGCACCGACGGGCGAACCCATTCGCGTGTCGCTCGACGGCGTCATTCGTCCGGGCGACACGAGCGACCAGTTGAGCAAGGTGGTTGCCCTGATTACCAAACACGCGCCTGCTGATTATCTGGAAAAGCACCGCGATGTGTTGCAGGCCCATGCCGATACGAGCCTTTACGATCCGGAACTTGTTTCCGCGATCAAGGACTATCAGAAGCTTTCAGGCGGCGCGCCCGATGGGGTTATCGGACGAAACACGATTTCGGCGTTGCAGGGTGAGCAATCATCCGTCAAGCGCGACCGTATTCTCTATTCGATGGAACGTCTGCGCTGGCTGCCGCATGATTTCGGCACGCGCTATGTAATGGTCAACCAGCCCGCATACCGCGCTGAATATTTCGAAGGCGGCCAGGAAAAGCTGGGTATGAATGTGGTGATTGGCTCGCCGACCCATCAGACCTATTTCTTCTACAACAAGGTGCAAACCGTCGTCTTCAATCCGTCCTGGGGTGTGCCGCGTTCAATTATTCTGAACGAAATGCTGCCGAAGGTCATGCGCGACACGAGCTATCTCGACCGCAACGGCTATGAAGTCTATGTCGGCGGCAAGAAGGTTTCGGCGAGCGCCGTTAATTGGAGCGCGGTTGCTTCGGGAAAGGCGCATGTCGGTATTCGTCAGAAGCCGAGCCTCGACAATGCCTTGGGCGAACTGAAAATCCTGTTCCCGAACGAACATGATATCTACATGCATGATACGCCGGCAAAGTCCTATTTCAGCCGCGACATGCGTGCGCTGAGCCATGGCTGCATTCGTCTGGAACGCCCACGTGATATGGCTGCGGCAGTGCTGGGTAAGCCAGTCGGCGATCTGGAGAAATATTTCGGCAAGAACGAGCGCGGCATCAAGGTGCCGGAGCCGGTGCCGGTCTATATTTCCTATTTCACGGCATGGCCGGATGCGAATGGCCAGATTCGTTATTACAGTGACGTTTATGATCGCGACTCGGGCATGCAGAAGGCATCCGACAAGACGGTGGCTTCGCGTCTGGCAGCAATTTAATCGGCGTTACGCCCCTGGTATCTGTCAGAAGTACGGATGTTTAATCCTTGGATATGGCGGCTATCGTTCGATAGTCGCCATTTTCGTTGGGTCTGCCCGGACGGTTTTCGGCAGGGAAAATCATTTGGGAAATAAGTGTGGTCATGCTTGACTTTGCCCTGAGCGGGAACGTATATCCGCGTCACCTTGATTGAGCACATATGTGCCTCTAAGGGCGCGTAGCTCAGCGGTAGAGCACTCCCTTCACACGGGAGGGGTCACAGGTTCAATCCCTGTCGCGCCCACCATTTATTGCCACAAATCAAGCTCTAATGCCTCCGCAGCGTCCATCATGTGGTGTGGGGCGTTTATTTTCTGCGTCCTATCATGCCGAAATACGACAAGTGCCGTATACCATTTAAATGAAATCTAGCGTTTCGTGACACCGGATTGTGTGTCAACGCCCGCACGATCTCATCGTATTTTCGGCGTCAGCTGGCGGGGCCAGCAAAGGAGGAACGATGAAGACCATAGCTTTGTTAGCCGTTGGTGCATTCATGACCGCAGGCACTGCATTTGCAGCTGCACCGATCAACGGAAACATAGATACCCAGACAGTGAAGTCCGATAAATCGACCGCGACCATTGTTGCGAGCGGCAATAAAAAACCTACATTGAGCTTTGGTTCGGCGAATCGCGGAGGGAAAACATCATCTTTCGGCGGTTGAGGGATTTGCCCCGTTACGCGGGGCAAACTCTCATTACGTCTTCCTGGACGCGCCCACCATTTTCCAACCGCCCAAATGCATTGCGAAAATCGTTCAGTTGCCGTTCGGCATCGTCGCGCCTGCAACGCCGGTATTCGTCACGATATTCCTGTCGTCGTCATATTTGGCGATAAGCATGAGGGCGGTGAGGGCGACAATAATCGGCACGATAAGACACAGCACCCTGACCGCCATCAGAGCGGTATGCCGTGTTCTTATTAGCGCCCTTGTTCTCATGGCCGATACTATCGCACGGATACGCTTAATCCGCCATATTGAGCGACATTAACAATAAGCAATCTCTTACAAACGCAGGCGCTTCAGAATGCGTTCTAGCGTGCGCAACGCTGCCGGTTGAGGCGGACCTTGATCTTGTCGCCTTTGTCCGACGCGGTGGGCTTGGAAGAGACGATATGCGCGCGCACGGTGCAGGTGCCGGCGAGAACCTCGAAATTATTCGCCCGGATATACATAACCGTATTGATCGGGTTCTTCGGCAGTTCGCGAGAGACCGCGTCGATGACGGCCTTGACTTCGGCGGCGCGCTGCTTGGGAGAGGTCGAGGCCTCAACGGAATTGATTGCGGCGAAGCTGCTGGCCGACAATGCCGCGATGCAGATGAGAACAGCTTTCTTCATTGGCGTAGCCTCCGATTGAGCCCAATGGATAAAAGTGCGGGCCTTTGTGAGAAAGGTCCGCTGAATCGGTTATGGCCCCGAACCTATCACAGATCGGGGCCATAGCTGTCATTTGGTCAGCTTTTATTGAGCCGGGGCAGGCGTTGCGGGTGTCGCCGGGGTAGTCGTCTCACCGCTGGCCGGAGCCTCGCTTTCCTTGGCTGCGTTTGGATCGGCCACGCCATTGGTGAAGACCTTGGAGCGGTCGAAAGCAGGCGCTGCGGTCAACTGGTCCTTCGTTGCGCTGAGAACCAGCCAGGTGTTTCCGTCGCTACGGGTCGCGAGCTGCAAGACATCCGGGCTTACGGCCACGTCCTTCTCACCGACGCCAAGGAAGCCGCCGACGCCGATCACGGCTGCTACAACCGAACCATCAGCACTGACGATCAGGTCATTCAGCTTACCGATGGATTTTGCATCATTGGCATCGCTTTCATAAACGCTGCGGCCAATGAAGCTTGAGACGAGAACTTCGCCTTCCTTAGGCTCGACAAAGCCGATCTTATTGTTGTCGGGCGAGGGTGCTGTGCCGAACATGTTCTTGGTGGAAACAGGCAGATCCTGTTGTGCGGGCGCATCCGTGCCGGGCGTTGTCGCGGTGGGAGCCGCCGTCTGCGCAAGGGCTGGAGCACCAATCAAGAGTGCACACGCTGCCGTCAGAAGTGTCGTTCTAAACATAACTGCTCTCCTTTCTGCATTGAGTGTTCATAGTCCTAACGGTTTGATTTCAGGATCGTTCCGACATTTTTTGCCTGTTTCATGAGGAAACCTGCGCCGGTCGTCGCCCGCATGCGATTTAGACCGGCGGAAAAATAGCAGGCACGCTGCTGCGAAACTCCGAGCAAGCCCGGAATTCTCAACCGTGCAGAGGTGTCGTGCTGGCTATCTGTTATTGTACGACCGGAGAGGCCGGGGTGGGCTCGGATGGCGTAGGCGCCACAACAGGCGCAGAAGGGGCAGGCCCGCAACGGTTGGCCCGCGTGTGGCGCACGCCTTTCGACAGGAATACGATTTCCACTGCGTCACCAATCGGCGTGATGGTCACGTTTTCACTGGCCTGCTGTTGGTCGTTTTCGCAAACCAGATTGAGCGTGAACGTTCCTTTGTAATTGTCGAGCTTCATGACGGTACACTGCATGTCGCGGCTGTCGAAGCGCTCCTGCGAAATTGTGAAGCGCTTGTCATTATTGCTGCACCAGGTGCCGAGGATAGGTGTCGGATCGACTGGCGGCTTCGGCGGATTGACGCTGGCTGAAGGCGACGTGCAGGATGCCAGCGCAGGAAGCGCCAATGCACAAGCAGCAACATTCAGTTTATGCGACATTTAAAACCCCTGCGCAGCAGAACATCGAACAGTCTCAGCTCTTGGATACCGGGAAAGTCGGGCGGGCTCAAGACGGGCGCATGCAGAACAGTGTTGCGTCCGTGCGTGAAGCGTAGCCTAAGAAAAAACCCCGCCGTGGCGGGGTTTCATTCATGAAAGCCATTGCTGTCGATTATACCAGTCATCAATTTCGGATTTGGCGCGGTCTTTCGCGACTCCGTACCGCTCCTGAATCTTACCCTCAAGCTGTTCGCGGCGACCGCTGATCTGGTCGAGATCATCGTCTGTCAGCTTGCCCCATTGTTCCTGGATCTTACCTTTGACCTGTTTCCAGTTGCCTTCAACACGATTCCAGTCCATCGGGATTTCCTCCGTTTTACATTTGGAACAGGTAACTAACGCACGAGCGGCAGGATTGTTCATCGTTTTGATGCCAAGGCGCGTGATGACCTGATGTGCGGGGAGGGGAATCAGACAGGAGAAACCCCGACGTTTGTGTTTGGTGCATAATGACGCCGGGGGCGCTTCAACGCTAATGCAGCGAAGCGCCTGCGGACATGATTGCATAAAGACGGCAGAAAAATGAACCCGTAGAGGTTGCACCGAAGAGTGGAGCGGGAGACGCGCAACAAGGGCAGCGTGGCGTCTCCCGTGTCAATTGCGTGCTAATTGGGGGCAACACGCAAATTAACAGACTGGTATGTCTTCCAGTCGGCGGATGCTTGGACCGCCAAGAAACAATTTACCGCGGTCTGATTTCATCTCAATCGAAGTTTTGTAACGATTGGTTGCTGGAAATTTCTTGGTTTTTTCGCTGCGATAACCAATTATTATCGGTGTAAAAATTTCTTGAAGAATAAATTGAACGGCTTTTAAGATCATCACAGATGTTTGAAAAGTTCAATCTGTTCATTTTGAGTTCATGCGCTAGGTTTCATGATGCTTCCCATCAAGAGGAGTATACAGAATGAAGCTCTTTAGTGGACTTATTGCAGGTATTGTTGGTGTTGGCTTGTTGGTGGGAGCTGGCGCGGCTTCCGCCGCACCAGTGGCAAATCTCGCTAAGCCCGGCGTGACCTCGAACGTGGAACAGGTTCGCGATCATCGCGGCTACCATTCGCGTAAGCACTGGAAGAAGCGGCATTACCACAGAAGAGACCATTGGCGGTCTGATCGTCGTCATTACCGCGATCATCGGTGGCGGTCGCACCGTCACTACAAGCGCGATTACTATCGCGGGCATTACCGGCATCACAGCAGCCGGTGGAATGGTCCGGCCAGTTCCAATCGATAGAATCAGGGCGCAGCAGCGCCCTTTTTAGTTGGTCTGCTGTCGGATGGTAATTGACTGCACTCGCGTTTCACAGAAACATACCGCAAGATGAGATTTGGATATTGCCCTGCTCGGGCAGGTTTGCCCTGAAAGAAAACGGTATTTCATGTCGAAGTTTTTGAAGCGATTTCTCACGTTTCTCGTCGGTTTGGTTGTTCTACTGTTAGTCGGCGCGGCATCATGGCTCGGTTTCAACCCGCCGGAGCTTTTGCGGGTGGGCACGGGTTATGCGGCCAAGATTGTGTGTTCCAATGTCTTTATCGCCAAACGAGACGCCGATGCGGTACTCGCAGACGATGTTCAGGCTCCGGGAAACCCGCTGCTGAAATTCCTCAATGTGGCCGTTGATGATGACACTGACACCGTAACTGTCCGGATTTTCGGCTTTTTTTGCCCCCAGCAAGGCTGTGTTTCTCCCCGGTCAGGGTTGCGCCAATGTTCAATCGACGGATAGCCGCAGCGTCGCCAGCGATGAAGCTGCACAAGCGTCATCGCAACCGCTGAACGTGGCGATCTCAGATAAGGTGCAGAGCGTTATCGTGGATAAGGAACTGGCAGGCGCCGGCATGCGGGCCATCGCGGTCATTCACAACGGTCAACTCATCGCCGAAACCTATGGCGAGGGCTTCAATGCCGACACGCCGCTGCTTGGTTGGTCGATGACAAAATCTGTCATGGCGACGCTCATTGGGATGCGCATTGGGGAAAACCGCATGGATCTGGCCAAAAGCGATCTTCTACCGGAATGGCAGAACGATGAGCGCGCCAGAATCACCATCGCCAATCTGATGGCGATGGAAAGCGGGCTGCGCTTCAACGAGAATTATGGCGCAGTGGCAGATGTCACCCGCATGCTGTTTCTGGAAAAGGACATGGCGGGATTTGCCGCTTCGCTGCCACTGGAAGCAGCACCTGGAACGAAATTCAACTATTCGAGCGGGACCGCGAATATTCTGTCGAGGCTGTTCATGAATAGTTTCGACAGCCGGAATGCGGCTTTGGTCTATCCGCGCATCGCCTTGTTCGAACCACTCGGCATGAGCAGCGCCCTATTGGAAACCGACGCGTCGGGCGTCTTTGCCGGGTCGTCCTATATGTACGCGACCGCGCGCGATTGGGCCCGTCTCGGAGCGTTTCTGGCAGAGGGCGGGAAGCTCGATGGAAGGCAGGTACTGCCAGCTGATTTCGTGGCGTCCATGCGCACACCGTCAGCGGCCTCGGATGGCCGTTACGGTTCTGCGCAGGTCTGGTTGCAGTCCGGCGGTGCCAAAGCGGGCGAGGATGGCATTCCCGATGATGCTTTTTGGATGTCCGGCCATGACGGTCAAACCGTCATGATCGTACCGTCCATGCATCTTTCTGTGGTGCGTCTGGGACTTACGCCATCCCGCTCCGGCTATAGCGTTCAGAACCTCGACGCGCAGATCATCGAAGCTCTTCGTTAGAACCTGGTTCAGCCACCACCAGCTTGCGGAAATCCTTGCCGCTCGGGTTCTGGAAAGCGCTCAAGCCGAATTCCGGCAGCACCGCATAAAGGTGGTCGAAAATATCGGATTGTATCTGCTCGAATGAGGCCCAGACGGTGGTGTTGGTGAAGCAGTAGATTTCGAGTGGCAAGCCTGCCGGGGTCGGGTCCATCTGGCGCACCAGCAGCGTCATGCCCTTATGGATGCCGGGATGGTTGCGCAGATAGTTTTCCACATAGGCGCGGAAAGTGCCGATATTGGTGAAACGGCGCGTATTGACCGGGTTTTTGGCGCGGTCACCCAGCTTGTCGTTCCATTCGGCGATTTCCTTCGCCTTTTTTTGGCAGATAGTCGGCCAGCCAGTCCACCGACGCCATTTTCGCGCGTTCGTCGTCGGTCAGGAAGCGGATTGAATTCTGGTCGATAAAGAGCGCGCGCTTGATGCGGCGGCCGCCCGATTCCTGCATGCCGCGATAGTTCTTCATCGGTTCGGTGACGAGCTTGCGGATCGGAATGGTGGTGATTGTTCTGTCGAAATTCTGCACCTTGACCGTATAAAGCGCGATTTCGGTCACATCGCCATTGGCGTCGAGATTTTTCATCTCGATCCAGTCGCCCACACGAACCATGTTGGAAGAGGCGATCTGCATACTGGCGACCAGTGAGAGCAATGTGTCCTGAAAAACGAGTATCAGTACCGCAGCCATGGCACCCACACCGGACAGCAGAATAACCGGCGACTTGTCGAGCAGGGTTGCAATGATGAGGACGGCAGCGATGATATAGACGACCAGCTTGCCGACCTGAATATAGCCCTTCATGGGCCGATAACGGGCCTCTGGGCGGCGATGATAAAGCGTGTCGACCACACCCAATGCTGAATTGATCGCGAGGGCGAGCGTCAGAATGATGAAGGCGATCGCGACATTGCGAATGACGGTGATTGCCGTATCCGGCAACCCCGGTATCGCCAGAATGCCTGAAGAAATGATCAAGGCCGGAACGATATTGGCCAGACGGCTGATGACGCTGTGGCGTTTCAGTTCTTCATCCTGACCGAATGAAGTCTTCTGAACGAGCCGGTCGAGCAGCTTGAGCAGGATCGCCTTGATCAGAAAATTTGCGATGAATGCGGAGAGAAACAATCCGCCGAGTGCCGTGAGCGTCTCCGCCCACGGATATTTAACAAAGAATTCCGACAATAGATTTTCCCGAAACGAGTTTTCGTGCGTTTTGATGGACGCCGTTCAAAGACTGATACAGTTTTGATGATTGTATCATCGAGATCTATTGCGAAATAATGCGGTGTGGCTCGTAAATCAACCGCAGAGAGTGTATTTAGCGGATGCCGATCCGGTTGAATTGTTCACAGATCGGTCATCCGGATGTGAATAGCTACAGTCTTTGACCTTCAAAGGGATGCGGTGATGCCGCCATCGACATAAAGCACATGGCCGTTGACGAAAGAGGACGCGCCAGACGCAAGGAAAATGCAGGCGCCAACGAGTTCGTCAACCTTTCCCCAGCGGCCCGCAGGCGTGCGCTTTTCAAGCCAGCTTGAGAAAGCCGGGTCTGAAACGAGCGCGGCGTTGAGCGGCGTGTCGAAATATCCCGGAGCAATGGCGTTGCATTGCAAGCCGTATCTCGCCCAGTCGGTGGCCATACCCTTGGTCAGATTGCCAACGGCACCTTTGGTCGCGGTATAAGGCGCGATGCCGGGCCTTGCGAGCGCGGTCTGAACGCTGGCAATGTTGATGATCTTGCCCGTTCCGCGCTTGATCATATGTCTGGCGACCGCCTGTCCGACATTGAACACGGTAGACACGTTGGCTTTCAGCAAGCGCTCAAAGGCATCGGCTGGAAAGTCTTCAAGCGGGGTGCGATGTTGCATGCCTGCATTGTTGACGAGAATGTCGATGGCGCCGACATCTGCTTCGAACCCATCTACTGCCGAGCGGACGGTGTCGTGATCCGTCGCGTCGAATGCCAGTGTGTGCTTTACACCGAGGCTGTCGGCAGCGACTTTCAACTTTGCCTCATCGCGACCGTTGAGGATGACGTCGGCACCGGCGGCGGCGAGACCTTTTGCCAGCGCATAGCCGATCCCCTGAGACGAGCCGGTCACAAGCGCGCGTTTGCCTGTCAGATCGAAGAGTTGGACGCTCATATCTTCTCCTGAAATTCTTTAGAGCGGTTCCGGTTAGTACGGAATCGTGGGGCCGCTCTATCTATTTGTTTTTACGCAATATCCCACGCAAATCCGCTGCGCACTTTTGCTGGAAATGCTCTAGCTGAATGCGATCTGGGTTTTCATCGACTGCGTTTTATCCGACGCAATGTCGAAGGCGCGCAGCGCATCGGAAAGGGGCAGCGTCTGCGTGATGAGGGGTTTGACGTCGATCAGCCCATCCTGCATGAGTTTGACCGCGATGGCGAATTCCTCGTGGAAGCGGAAGGAGCCGCGCAGATCGAGTTCTTTGGCTGTGATCGTCATGATCGGCAGGTTCATTTCGCCGCCCATGCCAAGCTGCACGATGACGCCGCGCGGCCTGATGGCATGTATGCCCGCCACAAGGGCGGATGCTGCACCGGAGCATTCGTACAAAATGTCGAATGAACCCTTGTTCTGAGCGTATTCCGCCAGACCATCCGGGTTCTCCGATAGGTTGACGGTGCGGTCCGCGCCGACCTTGCGGGCAAAATCAAGCGCTGGCCCGGAAATATCCGCTGCGACGATTTCAGCAGCGCCTGCGCGGCGGGCAGAGAGGATCGAAAGCGTGCCGATCGGGCCGCAACCTGTCACCAGCACGCGCTTGCCCAATATCTCGCCTGCACGGCGGGTGGCGTGCAGGGTGACCGAGAGCGGTTCTGCCATTGCTGCTTCACCGGCGCTGAGGCCGTCGGCTTTCACGCATTGGCTGGCTTTTGCGACAAGCCGTTCGCGGAACGCGCCTTGAATATGCGGGAAGGGCATAGCCGATCCGTAAAAGCGCATGTTGAAGCAATGATTGGGCAGCCCCTTGTGGCAATATTCGCAGTGGCCGCAGGGGCGGGACGGCGATATGGCGACCAGATCGCCAATGGCGAGCCCGGAAACCCCTTCGCCAAGTGCTGCAATATGGCCGGAAACCTCGTGTCCGAGGATCATCGGTTCCTTGACGCGCACGGTGCCGAAACCGCCGTGATTGTAATAGTGCAGGTCCGAGCCGCATATGCCGCCAGCCGCGAGACGGATTTCAACCTCTCCCGGACCGGCCATCTCGAGCTCGCGCTCATCAATACGCAAGTCCTTTGCAGCGTGGATGACAATCGCTTTCATCGCGTCCTCACAGAACCGGATTGGGGATCAGTCGGCCCTGGAAATGAGCCGACAAATTATCGAAGATCATTTGTTTTCGAAACGGAATGTACGGCTTGTTTTCGCTCATCACAAATAGAAAGAGCGCCCCGAAGGGCGCTCATTTATCTCAATAAAAATGCTCGCGGTTTCCCCGTCGCTCGATCAGCTGCAGCCGCTCGTCGCGCCGCAGGTGTCGCACTTCAGGCAGGTGCCGTTACGCACCATGGTGAAGTTCTGGCATTCCGTGCAGCTGTCGCCGGTGTAACCCTGCATCATCGACTTGATGCGGCGGTCCGCTTCGAGCTTCTTTGCCGAGTTGGCGCTTTCAGCGCGGGCCGAAGCAGCATCGGCGGCAGCCTTGTCGGAGAACAGTTCCGTTGCAGCCGAGGTTTCCTGCTGCTGTATCGGAGCGGCCTGTTCTTCGAACTCACGCTTGAAAGCCGTTGCACCTTCCGTCACCAGACCGATGGTCGCCGGGCGACCAGCCGGAGTGGCACTGGACTTCAAAGTCGTGACATTCGACGCCTGCGGTGCGGATGCCGAAGAACCCTTGGCTTCGCTGCCGCCCGGTGCCGTATTGGTCACCAGTGTCGGCTTGTAGCCGCGCGTCCAGCCGGTCGAGACCAGATTGGTCTTGCCTTCCTTGATGCCCTTGCCAAGCGCTGTGTTCGAGAAATCGCTCGTGTCAACATGGGCGAGATCGTTGCGGCCCAGATAGGACACGGCCAGTTCGCGGAACACATAGTCGATGATCGACGTTGCGGTCTTGATCGCGTCATTGCCGATGACGATGCCAGCCGGTTCAAACTTGGTGAAGGTGAACGCCTCCACATATTCTTCCAGCGGCACGCCATATTGCAGGCCGAGCGACACGGCGATGGCAAAGTTGTTCATCATTGCGCGGAAGGCGGCGCCTTCCTTGTGCATATCGATGAAGATTTCGCCGAGGCGTCCGTCACCGAACTCGCCGGTGCGCAGATAGACCTTGTGTCCGCCGACGACGGCCTTCTGGGTATAGCCCTGACGACGGTTCGGAAGCTTTTCGCGCTCATGCACGATCTTCTCGATCACCTTCTCCACGATACGCTCCGTCACCTGAACGGCACGAGCGGCTGCCGGTGCTTCGATCAGCGCTTCGACTGCATCATCTTCGTCTTCATCATCCGAGATCAGCGCTGCGTTGAGCGGCTGCGAGAGCTTGGAACCATCGCGGTAAAGCGCATTGGCCTTCAGAGCCAGCTTCCAGGACAGCATGTAAGCGTTCTTGCAGTCTTCAACGGTCGCGTCATTCGGCATGTTGATCGTCTTGGAGATCGCGCCCGAAATGAACGGCTGCGCGGCAGCCATCATGCGGATGTGGCTATCGACCGACAGATAACGCTTGCCGATCTTGCCGCATGGATTGGCGCAATCGAACACCGCGTAATGCTCTTCCTTGAGGAACGGTGCGCCTTCGAGGGTCATTGCACCGCAAACGTGAATGTTGGCGGCTTCGATGTCCTTCTTGGAGAAACCGAGGGCTGGCAGCATCTCGAACGAGAAATCGTTCAGCTGTTCGTCGGTAAGTTTCAGCACATCCTTGCAGAAGTCTTCGCCCAGCGTCCACTTGTTGAAAGCGAACTTGATGTCGAAGGCGCTCTTGAGCGCAGCATTCAGGGCTTCGATCTTCTCATCGGTGAAGCCTTTGCCGCGCAGCGACGAAGGATTGACGCCCGGTGCCTGATTGATGTTGCCGTGACCGACGGCATAGGCTTCGATTTCGGCGATCTGGCTTTCCGAATAACCGAGCGTGCGGAGTGCTTCCGGCACGGCGCGGTTGATGATCTTGAAGTAGCCGCCACCGGCCAGCTTCTTGAACTTCACCAGTGCAAAGTCAGGCTCGATGCCGGTCGTGTCGCAGTCCATGA
The DNA here is from genome assembly GCF_030067775.1 of Ochrobactrum sp. SSR. Classification (NCBI taxonomy): domain Bacteria; kingdom Pseudomonadati; phylum Pseudomonadota; class Alphaproteobacteria; order Hyphomicrobiales; family Brucellaceae; genus Ochrobactrum; species Ochrobactrum sp. SSR. The sequence continues at coordinate 601,065 of NZ_CP125969.1, forward strand.
CGAGGCCGATCGTGCCTGTTGGCGCGATAACGGTGGACTGGGCGTTGCGGTAGCCATGCTTTTCGCCAAGTTCCAGCGCCTTGTCCCAGGCCGCGCGGGCATGGGTGATCAGATCCTGATCCGGGCAGTCTTCGGCAATCAGCGCCACCGGGTTGACGGCGAGGCCTTCATAACCTTCCGTCTTGCCATGAGCGGCCAGACGATGGTTGCGCATGACACGCAGCATATGTTCGGCGTTTGGTTCGTAGCTTGGGAAGGTGCCCAGTTCCTTCGCCATTTCAGCGGAGGTTGCATAGGCAATACCGGTCATGATCGCGGTCAGCGCACCGCAGATGGCGCGGCCTTCATCGGAGTCATAAGGAATACCGGAAGTCATCAGCAGGCCGCCAATATTGGCATAGCCGAGGCCGAGCGTGCGGTATTCGTAGGAGAGGCGGGCAATTTCCTTGGACGGGAACTGCGCCATCATCACCGAGATTTCGAGAACGATGGTCCACAGGCGGGCCGTATGCTCGTAAGCTGCAATGTCGAACGAACCGTCCTTGTTGCGATAGGTGAGCAGGTTGATCGACGCCAGATTACAGGCCGTATCGTCAAGGAACATATATTCCGAGCACGGATTGGAGGCGCGGATCGGACCTGCGACCGGGCAGGTGTGCCAGTCGTTCATGGTGGTGTTGTAGTGCAGACCCGGATCAGCGGACGCCCATGCGGCATAACCGATCTTTTCCCAAAGATCGCGCGCCTTGAGCGTCTTCATGACCTTGCCGTCCTTGCGTGCAGTCAGGTTCCAATCGCTGTCGTTTTCGACGGCGCGCAGGAATTCATCCTTCAGCGAGACGGAATTGTTCGAGTTCTGGCCCGAAACGGTAAGATAAGCTTCCGAATCCCAGTCCGTGTCATAGGTCTTGAACTGAATGTCCGTATAGCCCTGACGCGCGAACTGGATCACACGCTTGACGTAGTTTTCCGGCACCTGGTTTTTCTTCGCGGCCTTGATTTCGCGCTTCAGGGCAGGGTTCTTCGATGGGTCGAAGCAATCGTCATTATCTGCTTCGCAGTTGACGCAGGCTTTCATGATTGCAGCCAGATGCTGCTTGACGATCTTGGAACCGGTGACGAGCGAAGCAACCTTCTGCTCTTCCTTCACCTTCCAGTCGATATATTCCTCGATATCCGGATGGTCGATGTCGACAACGACCATCTTTGCAGCGCGGCGCGTGGTGCCGCCCGACTTGATGGCGCCCGCAGCGCGGTCACCGATCTTGAGGAAGCTCATCAGGCCCGACGACTTGCCGCCGCCGGAAAGCTTTTCGCCTTCGCCACGCAGATGGCTGAAGTTGGAGCCTGTGCCGGAGCCATATTTGAACAGGCGCGCTTCACGCACCCACAGATCCATGATGCCGCCTTCATTGACCAGATCGTCAGCGACGGACTGGATGAAGCAGGCATGCGGCTGCGGGTGTTCATAGGACGACTTGGATTTGGTCAGCTTGCCGGTCTGCCAGTCGACATAGAAATGGCCCTGGCCGGGGCCGTCAATGCCATAAGCCCAATGCAGGCCGGTGTTGAACCATTGCGGGCTGTTCGGCGCGACGCGTTGTGTGGCGAGCATATAGGCAAGCTCATCTCGGAAGGCGAGAGCGTCTTCTTCCGAACCGAAATAGCCGCCCTTCCAGCCCCAATAGGTCCAGGTGCCAGCGAGACGGTCGAAAACCTGACAGGCATCCATTTCGGAGCCATAACGCTCGTTCTGCGGCAGCGACGCCAGCGCATCCTCATCGGCGACCGAGCGCCACAGCCACGACGGAACGTCGTTTTCTTCGACTTTCTTCAGATGGGCAGGCACGCCAGCCTTGCGGAAATATTTCTGCGCAAGAATATCGGCCGCAACCTGACTGAACTGAGCCGGTACATTGATGTTTTCCAGGCGGAATACGATGGATCCATCGGGATTCTTGATCTCGCTGGTCGCAGTCCGAAACGCGATGTCCGCATAGGCCGACTGATTCTCTTTCGTGAAACGGCGTTCGATCTTCATCTTTTCCATCCAAACGTTCTATATATAGTAGCCCCAAGGGTGAGTTTCCACCATGGCCTGCCACGTGCTGTCCGTACCGCGTCTCTGTTTCGAAAGCCCAACTGCGGGGAAGGGCTTCTTGGTGAGGACACCGGCAGATATCCGGGGCCCCAAAATCCTGCTTCTGCCGTATCCGGCTCGCAACAAAACACCCCAAGGCAGTCGAAACCATCCTCGTCAGGGCATTGCAAACCAACAAATCAGCAGATCGAAAAATACTCTATCTTGTAAGAAGCATGAGCGCAAATACTAAATCTAGTGTTAACGCTCTTTCGTCATGTGGCTGCATCTGCTTCTCCAAAGGCGGTCCGACCCGGAATTCGGGCACGACGAAGCCCGGAGCGACAACTACGCTGAATAAGCGCAACGCCCGTTCCAGAACTTGACTAACCTGAAAGAAAGACCGGCTATTCAGACGCCCGGCCACGCCACTTACGCAACGATAAGTTCATAAAAAACGACTCGGCTGCGAGCGTCAAGCATTGGTTTGTTGTAAGGCGTCTAACGCTAGATATTGTGCGTCAGTCGCTGGGGGCGAATGTGGATAACGGGGAGAAGAGAAGCTTTTGTGAACGAAGCCGGCTAAAACGCCTTTACCTCTTTTTAACCAAATATGGAGGGCAATTATTTTGCAAAAACAGCAGGATCAGGCTGCTTGCTGATGCAAGCTTTGAGCAAAATGCCTCTTCCGGCCCCGCCATTCACGCTGCAATTGCCGAAAAATGCCGCCGTTGGACGTTCGCGATTTTCACCGTCAGCGTGATGCCCACGGGGATCATACGGCTCTATGGCTGGAATAGCCGCAGGAAACGCCGCATCAAAGCCGAATGACGATGGATAAAAAGCGTTGAGGGGGGAAACGACGCTGCTATTCGGCGGCGACGACCATACCCGAATCACCGAAACGGAGAAGAATCTGCTTCAACTCTGTCTCTTCGACGCGCCGGGCGGCTTCATCCGGGCAAACCCATTCGCAGATGCGCTGATCCCGTTCCGGCCAGCTTTTTTCCTGGCCGGTGAAACGGACGGCGTAAACGGCCACCGAAAACTGGTTGATCCGCTCTGGCGGCATATCCATCTTGCAGTAATTATAGCTGCCAATGGGTTCCGGGGAGACATCGCCGCGTATGCCTGCTTCTTCGAAGGCTTCGCGCAAGGCTGTTTCCGCAAGCGTGCGACCGACTTGCGGCCAACCTTTGGGGATGATCCAGCGGCCCGTGCCACGGCTTGTGATAACGAGAACCTGAAGGGTATCCATTTCGCGGCGGTAGACAAGGGCTGCAACCTGCTGCAAACGGCCAGAAGGCGTAAGAATACGCTTTTCCGTTGCGATAAGTTGTTTGGCTGCCGTCTTCACTGCTGGTTTCCCTCTTTTCCTTAAAATGGAACGATTCGCCAAAATAACAACTGATCAAATACGCAACAGTTCTTACAAAGGGGAAAAAAGCCCTTTATTTAAAAGCCACTATTAAAATACAGGAGAGGCGTATCGTTTTCGAACGCCGAACCTGAGCGCGATCAGCGTCATTTCATGTGCTTTCTATAGCACGTGAATACGGCAAAAATATCATTTTTTTTGTTTTCGCTTTTTTTTCGTTTTCGCACGTCCTTGAAAATTTTCGTGGTTTTTTGAGAAATCCCTCCATTCTGAATGGTCTTGGGGCGATAACAGTGACGGACAATAAAAAAATGCCAGCCGGTAAGGCTGGCATTTAGAATTTACTATCGGGCGTTAGAGCGCGTTTCAATCTGATTGGATCAGATCGGCACTCTAACAGTTTGTCATAACGCGCCTTATGTCCGAAATCCGTTTCACACTTTTCGGGGCGCGCGCTAAACGAAGACTATCCGCGCTTGTCGCCTGCAATCGGTTCCAGATAGGTGTAGCCCATATCCCAGGGGAAATAGATCCAGGTATCCTGCGATACTTCGGTCACGAATGTATCTACCAGCGGACGGCCTTTCGGCTTGGCATAAACCGTTGCAAAATGCGCCTTCGGCATCATCTCGCGCACGATTGCGGCCGTCTTGCCGGTATCGGTGAGGTCGTCGACGACGATCACGCCTTCACCGCCATTTTCCAGAAGCTGGTCGCCGATGCCCTTCAGAATTTGCATTTCGCCCTGCGACGTGTAGTCGTGATAGGAGGCAATGCAGACGGTTTCAATCAGGCGGATGCCGAGTTCACGGCAGATAATGGCCGCAGGCACCAGACCGCCGCGCGTAATGGCGACGATCGCACGCCAATCGTGCCCCATGCCGGAAATGCGCCAGGCAAGCGCGCGGGCATCGCGGTGGAACTGATCCCAGGATACGGGAAAGGCTTTATCGGGCAAGGACATCGAAACGCTCCATGGAACAGTCCGTGGGCTGTGGCCACAGACTGGCTAAACCAAAAATGCGCGATGACCACCGTCAAGCGCGCTGAACTGTGTAGACCTTCGCTTTCGCCATCTGCGCCCACCATAATAGGGGCTGCAATACGATGAAAAGGTTTCTTCAACCCGGCACAGTCAGCGCCGGGTAGTGCTGATAACCGCAAAAACACCGATCTTGCAAGTCTGTTATGGCTTGAAGGCGTTCATTGCCACCAATTGGGGATAATTGCCCGCTCTGAATGAGCGGACATGTCACCGAGAAAACAGTGTCAGGACGGGGAGGTCATTCAGCATGGATCGCGTCACTCCACCGAAAACAAGCTCGCGCAGGCGCGAATGGCTATAGGCGCCCATGACGAGCAGATCGGCACGTTCCGCAACGATGTGCTCCCGCAGCGCATCCTGCGCATAGCGACCATGCGAGGCGAGCGGCGTCACGTTGACCTCAATGCCATGGCGGGCGATGGATTCGGCCAATTCGGTTCCGGCGAGCGCTTCGTCCTCGCCCTCGGCTTCCGGCGGATCGACCCAGACGATTTCCGTCCGTCCAGCCTGTTTCATCAAGGGCAGCGCATCGAAAGCGGCGCGCGCGGCCTCTCTTTTGCCGTTGAAGGCAACGACGATCCGGTCAAGGGACAATTGCGGCAAGACGGGTGCGTAGGGCACGAGCAGCACAGGGCAGCTTGCATTGAAGACAATCGTGTCGGCGGTTTCGTCATTGGTAGCCGGATCATCGGGGTCCGGCTGGCCCGCGACCAGCAATTCCGCGCCGAGACAGGAGGTCAACACGCCATCAGCGGCGGTGCCGGTTTCCGAGCGGGTGATACGAAATTCGAAATGCGCATCCTGACGGCGCATTTCTTCTTCAAAGACGTGTTTCAGCCGCTCGGAGAGTTCCTTGTGCTGCTTGTCGTGCAGCTCGAACATGCCTGGATCGATAAAGCCGTTGGGATCGGCATAGACGATGGGAGAGGGGATGGAATAGAGGCCGATGACATGAAGGTCGGGCACTTTTCGCATCAAAAGCGCGACGGCGGACAGAACCCGCTTCAGTTCAGCCTCGCTCCGGGAATAGGCAACCACCGTTTTGTAGGTCATGACCGATCTCCTTCCAGCTGTGTTTCCATTTTAGCATAGAAAGCAACGCGTTGCGTAGGCAAAAGGTTGCAAGGCATAAAGAGTTGTCAGCTTGCGCCAGAAGCCACCAGCCCGGCAATCATGGCTTCAATTTCGACAACTGCCGCATCAATCTTTTGCGGATCGCTGCCGCGCACCACGAGTTCGGTGCTGAAGCGCCCGCCTTCGAATTTCGGATAGGAACCGATGATCGTATCAGGGTTCTGCTTCTGGATTTCGGCCAGTGGCGCGCCGATGACGCCTTCGCCGAACGGGCAATGCACCGCGCGCGACAACAGCTTGCGCCCGGTCCGCAGCGTCGGGAGAACATTGTCGAGCATGGCCTGAAACACGGACGGCACGCCCGCCATCACATAAACATTGCCGATATGAAAGCCCGGTGCAGCAGAAACCGGATTGTCGATATGTTCCGAACCCTCTGGCATGCGGGCCATGCGCTTGCGGGAATCGGTGAATTCCAGACCCCGCCGCGCATAATTGTCGCCGAGAAGCTTCATGGCTTTTTCATCATAGATGCAGGGCACGCCAAAGGCTTTCGATACAGCGTCGGCGGTGATGTCGTCATGGGTGGGGCCGATGCCGCCAGACGTAAAGACATAATCATAGTTCGCACGCAGGGCATTGAGGGCGGCAACGATGGCGTCTTCCTCGTCCGGCACGATCCGCACTTCCTTGAGGTCAATGCCCGCAGCCGTCAGCAGATCGGCGAGATGCCCGATATTCTTATCCTTGGTGCGCCCGGAAAGAAGTTCGTCGCCAATGGCGAGCATTGCAGCCCTGACGGCCTGCTGCGAAGTGTCGGTCATACCCAGACTCCATTTCAATCTGGCGACAGTTAAGCCTCAGCCGCACCCAGCCGCAACCGGTTTTCGCAAAAGGCAAAATGTTCCTCCCTTGGTCCACCTTTCCAAAATGAAAATGCTCTCTAGTTGAGTGAATGCGGAAAAGGGGTTCCGTAAAATCGAAAACGGAGACGTCAGATGGTAAAGGTTCTGGTGCTGTACTATTCGTCCTATGGACATATGGAGCAGATGGCCAAGGCTGCGGCAGAAGGTGCGCGCGAAGGCGGCGCAGAGGTCACGATCAAGCGGGTGCCCGAACTGGTGCCGCTCGAAGTCGCCAAGGCCTCGCATTACAAGGTCGATCAGGACGCACCCATCGCATCGCCGAACGATCTGGTCGAATATGACGCCATTATATTGGGCACGGCGACCCGCTATGGCATGATGGCCTCGCAGATGAAGAATTTTCTCGATCAGACCGGTGGTCTGTGGGCAAAGGGCGCGCTGCTCAACAAGGTTGGCTCGGTGATGGTTTCAACGGCGACGCAACATGGCGGCGCGGAACTGGCGCTGATTTCGGCGCAATGGCAGTTGCAGCATCATGGCATGATCATCGTGCCGCTTTCCTATGCCTATCAGGGGCAGATGGGCAATGATGTCGTGCGCGGCGGGGCGCCCTATGGCATGACGACGACGGCAGACGGCGACGGGTCGCGCCAACCATCCGAACAGGAACTGGAAGGCGCGCGTTTTCAGGGCAAGCGTGTTGCAGAAATCACCGCCAAGCTGCACGGCTGAGATATCTGATTAAAACAAAAGCCGCCGAGAAAACACGGCGGCTTTTGCGTATGAAAAATTGTGGTGCGGTCGGCGGGACTTGAACCCGCAAGCCTAAAAGGCGACGGATTTTAAGTCCGTTGCGTATACCAATTTCGCCACGACCGCAGCGACTGGATTTCTATGTCATGATTTGCGCGATGATTTCAAGACAGAAAGCTTGTCAGCAATAACAGCGAATTTCCGAATATCTGCATGTTCTAAAATAGAAAAGCAGTATAATCGACATGCTTTCCCGGCCATGGATTTGATCGGTTCGCGCATAACGAGGCATTCCCGCAAAAGCCTGTTGTCCTCCGAATTTTCGATGTGACAAGCCGCCGGGAATGGTCTACGCCTACGGATGGACCGCTACGCGGCGGTCCGGGGCTTAGTAACCCCTTTATCACAGCGTGGTTGGCATCACCAAAAGATGCCGAACCTTCGTCCTTTATGGTCAGGGTGCTTGCGGCGTATGTCCAAGCTTCTCTGAAGCCAAAGGCCGTAGGGCCGTCGCTGTGCGGTTACTAACACCCTGATCACCAAAGATCGAAGGGCACAACGCGGGGGCGTACCGCGAGAGTGCTTTTGGGTGTGGCCGGTATGACAGACACTGTAACCTATTACACAATCACCTATGATCATGTTCAGGATTGGTGTGGCGGATTTTTCCGCCAGGACCAGCGCGCAGAAGCCGAGGCAGCACTTCGTTTGATGCATCGCGAGATACAGAGGGAACGGTCTGTTTCGTGGCAGGCGCTTTACCTGGAAGAAATAACGATCCCGCTTCCAATTAACGAAGCCGTTCTGTTCGAACTTTTGAATGACGGTCCGCTGGTGGTCTTTGGAGACCGCAAGATCGTCAATATTTATTACGTTGGTTAGAGACGTTTCCCTTCATCCTTGTTTGCATGGGCAAACCCGTATAGCGATAAGCCCTATCGAGTAGGAATGAAGAAAGTTTCAGTATGACCGCCTTCGTCAAATCCGTGGCTCAGGCCGAAAAGGCAATGCGTGCGCTTTTCCCCGAGACACAATTGCAGCTCAACGACTATCTCTCCCGCAAATATGGTGCGGAGATTTGGTTGAAGCGCGAAGATCTGACGCCGGTGCGCTCCTACAAGATTCGTGGCGCTTTCAATTTCATTTCCAAGGCAGTGAAAACGACTGATGAGAACGCGGTGTTCGTCTGCGCTTCGGCAGGCAATCACGCGCAGGGTTTCGCTTTCGTTTGCCGCCATTTCGGTCGCAAGGGTGTTGTTTTCATGCCGGTGACCACGCCGCAGCAGAAAATCGACAAGACCCGCGCTTTCGGTGCTGAATTCATTGAAATCAAGCTGGTCGGCGATATTTTCGACGTTTGTTATGCCGCTTCGCAGGAATTTGCGGCCAGCAACAACGGTGTCATGGTGCCGCCATTCGACCATCCGGGTATCGTGGAAGGACAGGCAACCGTCGCTTTGGAAATCGAAAGGCAGCTACCGGAGGGCAAAAAGCCCGATCTGGTTCTGCTGCCGGTGGGCGGCGGCGGGCTTTCCGGTGGCGTGACGCAGTATATTTCCGATCTCGGCTGGAAAACCGCGTTTCGCTTTGTCGAACCGAAGGGCGCCGCAAGCCTGAAAGGCAGCCTTGAGGCCGGCAAGCGCATCAAGCTTGCTCATGTCGATAATTTTGTCGACGGGGCGGCGGTTGCCGAGATCGGCAAAGAAAACTTCAAGCTTCTCAAAGGCTTCGACGCAAAGTCTGTCATAACGGTTCCGGAAAACCGTCTCTGCGCGACCATCATCGAAATGCTCAATATTGAGGGCGTGGTGCTGGAGCCAGCGGGCGCTTTGGGCATAGACGCGCTGAAGGATTTCAAGAAAAGCGAAATCAAGGGCAAGCGCATCGTGATTGTCGTTTCGGGCGGCAATTTCGATTTCGAACGCCTGCCGGATGTGCGCGAAAGGGCGCTTCGCTTTGAAGGTCTGAAGAAATACTTCATTTTCCGCTTCCCGCAGCGTCCGGGCGCGTTGCGCTCGTTCCTCGATCTGCTGGGGCCGGAAGACGATATTGCCCGCTTCGAATATCTGAAGAAATCGGCGCGCAATTTCGGCTCGGTGCTGATCGGCATCGAAACGAAGGATGCCGCGAATTTCAAGCTTCTGGAAAAGCAATTCGGTGAAGCCGGTTGGGCTTATCAGGACATTACGGATAATCAGGTTCTGGCTGATTTCATCATTTGAACCGGAGCTAAGCGTCTGAATCAAAAAGGCGACAGGCCACGGCGAAAATGGTGATTTCGAGAACCGGAGCGCAGCGTACTTGAACGTACGTGAGCACCGGAAGCGCAGAAATTGCCATTTGCAGACCGGCATGATGGCTTTTGGATCAGAGGCGAAAACGAAATCATTTGCTTTTTTTGCTCAAACCACCCCATATGGGCGGCAGGCGCATGGGCCGACGTTAGTTGTCGGCTTTCCCGGCATTGGACTTGTTGCGTCACACCTTTGTCTTCCGGAATGGTCTGGAAACGGAGGGGACCTGAGATTTGCTCGGGCACGGCTGCGCAAGTCGCCAGGGGTTTTCCCGGCGTCCCGTCGTTATCATAAAAACAGATTTGGCTCGGGCAAGTTGCGCTTTCCCGGCATTGAAAGCGGACCGCAGATGTGCGGTGCCGCCGAAAGAGATTGAATTGACAAATGAAAATACGAGCGGCTTTGCCGCTCTTGGCGTCACCGGCGTTTTGCTTAAAGGTGTCGAAGCTGCTGGCATGACCGAACCGAAGCCGATCCAGACGCAGGCCATCCCGCCGCAGTTGGAAGGCAAGGACATTCTCGGCATTGCGCAGACCGGCTCGGGCAAGACCGCGGCTTTCAGCCTGCCGATCCTGCAAAAGATCATCGGTCTGGGCGATAAGCGCCGCCCGAAGACGGCGCGTGCGCTTGTCCTCGCACCGACCCGCGAGCTGGCCGTCCAGATTGAACAGACGATCCGCAATGTTTCCAAGAGTGCGCATATCTCGACTGCGCTCGTGCTCGGTGGCGTATCGAAGCTGACGCAGATCAAGCGTATCGCGCCCGGCATTGACGTGCTGATCGCAACGCCGGGCCGTCTGACGGATCTGATGCGCGAAGGTCTGGTTGACCTTTCGCAGACCCGCTGGCTGGTGCTCGATGAAGCCGATCGCATGCTCGATATGGGCTTCATCAACGATGTGAAGCGTATTGCCAAGGCAACTCATGCCGACCGCCAGACCGCGCTTTTTTCGGCAACCATGCCGAAGGAAATCGCGGCGCTTGCGGGTAGCCTGCTTCGTGATCCGGTTCGTGTGGAAGTTGCGCCGCAGGGCACGACGGCTGCCGAAATCACCCAGGTTGTGCATCCTGTGCCGACCAAGGAAAAGCGCCGTCTTCTGTCGGCTCTGCTGGCCGACAAGAACATGCGCTCGGTCATCGTCTTCACCCGCACCAAGCATGGTGCGGATGCGGTTGTGCGCCACCTTGAGCGCGACAAGTTCGACGTTGCGGCCATTCACGGCAACAAGTCGCAGAATGCCCGCCAGCGCGCGCTGAACGGTTTCCGCGATGGCACATTACGCATTCTGGTTGCGACCGACATCGCCGCGCGCGGTATTGATGTTCCCGGCATCAGCCATGTCGTCAACTACGACCTTCCTGACGAGCCGGAAACTTACGTGCATCGTATCGGTCGCACCGGGCGCAATGGCGCAAGCGGCGCTTCGATCACCCTGTACGATCAGGCAACCGAGGATTCGAAGCTGCGTGCAGTAGAACGTGTGACTCGCACCAAGCTTCCGATCAAGGATGCTCCGGTCAAGCTTGCTCCGGCACCAACGGCAGCGCCGCGCATTTCGATTGTGGGCGAAGACAAACCGCAGAAGACGCAGCACCGCAAGGGCCCGTCGCCGCAGCAGCATCGTCGCCCAGCGCAGAAGCCGGGCGAACATCGTGGGGGCAACCACGCTTCCGCAGGTGGCCATGCCAATGCGACTGGCGAAGCTGCACCGAAGGCAAAGCGCCCATTCCGCCGCAAGCGCCGCACAGGCAATGGCGGTGGTGGTCAGCGCGCTGCGTAACCGTCTTTCGGAACATCTTTTACAAAAGCCGTCCATTTCGGGCGGCTTTTTCTTTTGGGATGGCCTTTTGTGGATTGAGTTTGCCAGTTGGCGTGGAAAATTATTCCATCCTTCCTTGAAGGGCAGGGCAGTTCCTCATACTTTCCGGGCAAACAATTCGGCCCAAGATGAAGGATGGAAGCTATGCTCCAATCGGTCCTCGACGCAATCGGTAACACGCCATTGATTCGTCTCAAGAAGGCTTCCGAAATTACGGGTTGCGAGATTTACGGCAAGGCTGAATTCCTCAATCCGGGACAGTCGGTCAAGGACCGCGCGGCGCTCTACATTATCCGTGACGCCGAAAAGCGCGGCCTGCTTCGCCCCGGCGGTGTCATTGTTGAGGGCACGGCAGGCAATACCGGCATTGGCCTGACGCTCGTTGCCAAGGCGCTCGGCTATCGCACGGTCATCGTCATTCCGGAAACGCAGAGCCAGGAAAAGAAGGATGCGCTGCGTCTGCTCGGCGCGGAACTCATCGAAGTTCCGGCAGCGCCTTATCGCAATCCCAACAATTATGTACGACTGTCGGGGCGGCTGGCCGAACAGCTCGCCAAAACCGAACCGAATGGCGCGATCTGGGCCAACCAGTTCGATAATCCGATCAATCGTCAGGCGCATATCGAAACCACTGCGCCGGAGATCTGGCGCGATACCAATGGCAAGGTCGACGGTTTCGTGGCGGCGGTCGGATCGGGCGGTACGCTCGTCGGGACGGCCATTGGTTTGAAGGAACACAATCGCGACATCAAGATCGCGCTCGCCGATCCTTATGGCGCGGCACTTTACTCCTATTACACGACCGGCGAATTGAAAGCCGAGGGCGATTCGATCACCGAAGGCATCGGGCAGGGGCGTATCACTGCCAATCTGGAAGGGTTCACGCCTGATTTTTCCTATCGCGTTGCGGATGCCGACGCGCTCGACGTTGTGTTCGATCTCGTGGAGAATGAGGGGCTTTGCCTTGGCGGTTCTTCTGGCATCAACATCGCCGGTGCGATCCGGCTTGCAAAAGATCTCGGTCCGGGCCACACAATTGTGACGGTGCTTTGCGACTATGGTAATCGTTACCAGTCGAAAATGTTCAATCCATCCTTCCTGCGCGGCAAGAACCTGCCGGTGCCGGGCTGGCTGGAAACGAAAACCGAGATAGACATACCGTTCGAGGAATAAAACAATGGCCTATGAGACCGATGCGCTTTTCCGTGAAGATTCCTATCTTTCAACGGCGGAGGGCAAGGTTCTCGCCATTACCGACACCGGCGGCATTATTCTCGACCAGACGAATTTCTATGCCACCTCCGGCGGACAGCCGGGGGATATCGGCTTTTTCGAGCGCGCAGATGGATCGCGGATCGAGATTACCGCGACCGTTACCGGCGAAAACAAGAATGAAATCGTTCATGTGCCTGGCGAAGGTCGGGCCGTGCCGACAGTCGGTGAAACACTCGTCCTGCATATCGACTGGCCGCGCCGCTATAAGCTGATGCGCATGCACACCGCCTGCCATCTGTTGTCGGTCGCCTGTCCGTTTCCGATCACCGGTGCTGCGGTGGGCGAGGATGAAAGCCGTGTCGATTTCGATCTGCCCGATCCGACCTACACGAAGGAATTCGTGACCGAAAAGATCATGGAACTGGTCAAGGCCAATGATCCGGTTTCGATCAACTGGATCAGCGATGAAGAATTTCTCGCCAATCCTGATATTGTGAAATCGAAGAATGTCCGCCCACCTGTCGGGCTCGGACGCATCCGGCTTGTCGCCATTGGTGAAAATGGCGCGGTGGATTCCCAGCCATGCGGCGGCACCCATGTGTCCGAAACGCAGGAAGTGGGCGAAATCCATATCGGCAAGATCGAGAAAAAGGGCAAGGAAAACCGCCGTTTTCGTATCCGCTTCGGTGCTTTGCCGGACGCGTGAGCATACAGGAGTTTTGACTATGGTTGAGAAAAGCGCATTTGTCGTATCGCGCGACTGGTTGAAGGAGCGGCTGAAAAAGCCCGGCATCGCCATTGTGGATGCATCCTGGTATCTGCCTGCGGCGGGACGCAATGGCCTTGAAGAATATAATGCCTCACACATTCCGGGCGCAGTGTTCTTCGATCAGGACGTGATCGCCGACAAGGATTCCGGCCTGCCGCACACTTTGCCATCGCCCGAACTCTTCGCGCAGCATGTCGGCGCCATGGGCATCACGGCAGATGAAACCGTGGTGGTCTATGATGGGCCCGGCATGTTTGCAGCACCGCGTGTCTGGTGGATGTTCCGCATCATGGGCGTTAAAAACGTCTTCGTTCTCGATGGCGGTTTCGATGGCTGGAAGGCAGCAGGATATCCTGTGACCGACGAACCGACGAAAATTGCGGCGACGCTGTTCACGCCTGCTTTCGATCCGGCTGGCGTCGTCGATTTTGCCGAAATGCGGGAAATCGTCGATGAGCGCCGTTCGCAGATTGCCGATGCACGCGCTGCCGGACGTTTTACCGGTCGCGACGCCGAACCGCGCGCGGGCATGCGCTCTGGTCACATGCCGGGCGCGCGTAATGTTCCAGTCGGGACGCTGTCGGAGAACGGCGAGCTGAAGGATCTGGATAGTCTGCGCGCAATTTTCGACAAGGCTGGCGTCGATCTCACCAAGCCTGTCGTCACAAGCTGCGGCTCTGGTGTCACGGCGGCGGTCATCATGTTGGCGCTGGCCTCGCTCGGCCATAAGGATAACCGGCTTTATGACGGTTCCTGGAGCGAATGGGGTAGCAGGCAGGATACCCCGGTAGTGACGGGCGAAGCCGACTGATCATGGTCGAAAAGCTGAAAGCCCGCATTACGCATCTGGAAATGCAGACGCGACCGGCGATTTCCGTGCCGGTTCCCTCTGGTTTGCGGCTCGCCATCATGCGGGCGAGCGGCATGCCGGTGCATTTCTATCGCTATCTTTACGAGCAGGTGGGGCGGCAGCATCACTGGATGATGCGCCGCGTGCAGAGCGATGCGGAAGTGGCCGACATTATCCACGCGGATGCGAGTGAAATTCACGTGCTTTATGCCGATGGCAATCCAGCCGGTTTTGTGGAACTCGATCTGACAGCCATGCCGGAAACGGCGGAAATCCTCTATTTTGGCCTGATGCCCGATTTTCAGGGGCGGGGGCTTGGCAAGTTCTTTCTCAGTGAAGCAATCTCGGCGGCCTGGGCGCACGGGCCGCAGAAAATTGCGATCCATACCAATACGCTCGACAGCCCGCGCGCTTTGCAGCTCTATCAGAAGATGGGTTTTGTTCCGGTCGGCTGGTCGGAGGAAGAAGTTATCCCTTGGGTTGAATAGCTCACCGAATATCAGCTGCGCGCTATTTCGCGACCACTGTTGATAGAGACAACTGAAGCGCTCGCCAGTCGAGCGCTTTCTTCATCCAGCACCACGCAATTGCGTCCGCGTTGCTTGGCGATATACAGGCAGCGGTCGGCGCGGCTCATCACTTGCGAATTGGTTTCGGTTTTTGGAGCGGAAGCCACGCCGATGCTGATCGTCAGCGGATAGACCTGATATTCGGTCGAGTGAAAGGGCGTACCTTCCACTTCCGTACGGATGCGCTGCGCTACACGCACGCCGGTTTCGCTGCTCGCGCCCGGCAGGAAGACGCAGAATTCCTCGCCGCCGATGCGCCCGACCAGATCGCCTTTACGCGTCACGTTTTGCAGGGCAAAAGCAATCAGCTTTAAAGCACGGTCGCCGGCGCTGTGGCCGAACGTATCGTTGATGGCTTTGAAGTGGTCGGCATCGATCACCATCAGTACACCTGTTTCAATACGCGACCGGCTGACTTTCATGGCGTCGAAAAGCGCTTCGCGATTGAGCAATCCCGTCATGTGATCGACGCGCGCGCGCGCCTGCAATTCAACATGCGCTTTCTCAAGCTGGGTATAGGCGTCTTTCAGCCTGTTATGCTGCCGGAAAATATAAGCGAGTGACGGAAAAGCCGTGGCAAAGGGAATTCCAGAGCTGAGCGCCAGCGCCACAATCCCAGGTCTTTCACCAGACAGGGCGGCAGCAGTCCAGGTCAGCGTGACAGAAAACAGCACGACAGAAAGGGTTATCACTCCTGCTTTCCATAAAGCTGCCTTCATTTCCTTACTCCCCGTCCCCGGATCAGGATTATCTGTTTGCCACTCGAAACCTTACGTTAAGGGAGCAATTGATTGAACGGCTTATAAGAGCAACTGCTCGTAAGGAAAAGATACCAAAAAGCCCGGATGCAACTTTTCCAAGAAGCGTACCCCGAAAGACACAATTTAAGGTTTAAGTTGTCCTCGTGCGGGCAAGCAAAAAGACAACAAGAGCGGGGGAGGTATCGGGATTTTCGAAGGATATATTCGCTTTGAAATGGCTAACATATGCAAGGGACGGAAACAACCGCCCGGAGCAGTTTCAGCGAAAGTTGAATCACCGTAATCCCTATAATCTTTGGCTTTTGCGCACATCTTATCCGAAACAGCTTCGTGCTTTTCGAACCATGCTCAAGCGACGAAGACGAGCCTTCCGAGGCGTACAGATGGCAAGGACGCTTCGAAAGAACTCGTCTTATCCGGGCAGTGCATAACGTTTGGAGATTTCCGGTTGTGAACCGGTAAGGCGGTGGTCGTCAGAAGACAGCGAGGTATTTCAGCAGCGAGATGATGCCGATGATGATCACGATAACTTGAGCGATCTGTTTCACCTTCGCATCCAGTGGCAGCATGTTGATGAGATAAAGCACGAGGAAGATAACAAGAATTGTTATCAGAAGGCCGATGAGGATGGACATAGCTGTTCTGACCCTTACTGGAACGGCGCATTGTTCTTACCGTCTGACCGCCGCTCCTCCAGAACGTCAGACTGAACGTTAAGCGAAAAGGCTGGTGCAACAGCCCAAGTCCTTTCGCAGCATTCTCGTTTCCCGTTGGAAAACGATATGCCGGATAACGTTTCGACGTGGAGAAAGTTCCGCTGGAACTGCGAGCGGGAAGGGCGAAGGGTGGCTGGATTTGAACTCCCGCCACCCGCAGAAGAATATTATCCCTGCTTCATGGTGCCGCTTTCGCGACGGCGTGTGTGCCAGCTGAAAGCTTCCTCCAGAAGGTGTGGCGTATGGCCGCCACGCGCGCAGGCGCGCTCGAAATAATCATTGAGCTGGTCGCGATAATCCGGATGCGCGCAATTGTCGATGATCACACGGGCGCGCTCACGCGGGGCGAGGCCGCGCAAATCGGCGAGCCCCTGTTCGGTCACCAGAATATCGACGTCATGTTCCGTGTGGTCCACATGGGTGACCATCGGAACGATGGATGAAATGGCGCCATTCTTGGCTTCGGACTTGCTGACGAAGATCGAGATATAAGCATTGCGCGCGAAATCCCCCGAGCCGCCAATACCGTTCATCATATGTGTGCCATCGACATGGGTGGAATTCACATTGCCATAAATATCGAACTCAAGCGCGGTGTTGATGCCGATAATGCCGAGGCGGCGAATGACTTCCGGGTGGTTGCTGATTTCCTGCGGGCGCAGGATCAGCTTGTCGCGATAGCGGTCGATATTGTTGAAGACGCGCTCGCCGACGGCAGGGCTGAGCGTGATCGATGCACCGGAGGCGTAGTCCAGCTTTCCAGCATCGAAAAGCTCGAAGGTGCTGTCCTGCAGCACTTCGCTATACATACGCAGATTGTGGAAAGGGCTATCGGCAAAACCGTTGAGCACAGCGTTTGCAATGGTGCCAATGCCGGCCTGAAGCGGGTTCAGTGTCAGATCGAGACGGCCATGCTCCACTTCCTGCTTAAGAAAATTGATCAGGTGGGTGGCAATGGCAACAGTTTCGCTGTCGGCAGGTTCGACCGTCGAGGCGCTGTCGTGTTCCTGCGTAATGACGATACCGGCAATTTTCTCGACCGGAATCGGAATATAGGGCAGGCCGACGCGGCTGTCGCAGGCCGTGACCGGGATGGGGTCGCGGGTAGGGCGCTTTGTCGGAATATAGATGTCGTGCAGGCCTTCAAGCGCCATAGGCTGATTGAGATTGACCTCGACGATCACCTTCTCGGCCAGGATGGCAAAGCTTGCCGAATTGCCGACCGACGTGGTCGGAATGATGCCACCGCTTTCGGTGATCGCCAGCGCCTCGACAACAGCATAATCGATCGGACCGATCTGGTTGGAACGCAACTGCTCGACCGTCTCAGACAGATGCTGGTCGATGAACATGACCTCACCGCGATTGATCGCGGAACGCAGGGTTCGGTCGACCTGAAACGGCATACGGCGCGCAAGCACATGGGCTTCGGTCAGGATCTTGTCGACGTCATGTCCAAGCGAAGCACCGGTAATCAGCGTGATCTGAAAAGGATCGGTTGCCGCACGCGCTGCCATGGCAACCGGAACTGCCTTGGCGTCACCGGCGCGGGTAAAGCCGCTCATGCCGACGATCATGCCATCCTTAATGAGGCTGGCCGCCTGCTCCGGCGTGATGATCTTTTCTCGCAGCGAAGCGTTTCGAATACGTGCTTCCAACATCTATAACTCTACCTTCTATCCCATCCAGCCAGCGGGTCGGGAATGCCCGTTTAATATGCGTCAAGACCCACAAATGCCGGTCAGGAACGCGAGCGCTGGAACCCATGTCGGGTCATATAACATGTACACGACGAATACATGCTGCTTTGGTCTTAGACCGTTCCAGGCTCCATACACTTTTCAGTCATTCTCATGATGCGCGCAGTGAGGAAATGATTTTAATCAACCACCGATTTTGTCAATCACAGATGAGATGAAACGCCCGATCAGTCACGCTTTAAGCGTCGGGCCGGTCACGTTTTTCGTGTTTTTTATCTTAATATAATTAGATATTACTTATATTGATTCAAAAATAAAACAAATATATTTGCAATGTAAATTTCAATGCATCATATTAAATTGATAACGGGGCGGGGGATATGATTATATTATTATTCTATAATTTATATTATCGACTAATATCCATTCTTTTTTTCGTTTTGTTTCTGTTGACGATTTGCGCAACTGCTAATGCGCAGGGGCCGACACAAGCCCCAAAGCCTGTGCAAGTTGGCGTTTATGTCAGCGAACCTTTCGTCAACAATGAGGGCAATAGTTACTCCGGCATGGCGATCGACATCTGGCAGAACATCGCTGAACGCCTGAATATTGCATCGCATTATGTGGAATTTCAAAACTACGGCGCGTTGATGAGGGCCGTTTCCGAGGGCAAAGTCGATGCAGCCGTTACCAATCTGACCATCACCGAAAGCCGGGCTGAGGTCGCCGATTTTACCTATCCATGGTTCGATGCTGGTCTGCGTATCATGGTGCATACCCAGGCCGGTACCGGCTGGGGTGACCTTGTCGGACACCTCGGCCGCGCTGGCCATCTGACCACCTATGTCTGGATTCTGGGAATTCTGCTTGCGGCAACGGTGCTTCTGACGCTGTTCGACAGGCGTTTTGATGAAAGTTTTCCGAAACGGTGGCGGGAAGGGCTGGCGGAGAGCTTCCATCATGTGGTTTCAATTGCCACTTCCGGCAAAACCTCACGCAAAAATCTGTTCGGCTGGATTGGGCGTATCTGGCAAACCTTCTGGATGGTCTTCGGCATCGCCATTATCGCTTATGTGACATCATCGATCACCAGCGTGATGACCGTGGCGCATATCGACAACAGGATATCGAACCTGAACGACCTGCAGAGAAAATCCGTTGGTGTGCGAACTGGCAGCGTTGCAGAACAGTTTCTGAAATCCCGCTCCATCGCCACCGTTACGTTCGATCATTTGCCGGAAGCCGTTACCGCGCTCGTCAATGACGAGATAGCGGCAATCGTCGCAGACGGTCCCGTGCTGGAATATTATATGCATCAGCATACCGATCAGCCGCTCGATCTTGTCGGCGGTGCATTCAGCCCGGACAAATACGGATTTGCATTTCCGCGTCACAGCGAACTCGTCCAACCAGCCAGCGTAGCCATCATCAGCCTGCATGAAAGCGAGGAAATCGCAAAGCTGAGGACTAAATATCTCGGTCAGGCGAAATGAGCGAGGGCGCGAGCACCGATGGCTTCTCGCATTTCGAAGTGAACGATAAGCCGTGGGTGTCACGCTCATATTGCCGTTCATATCCGTATCGCCATCGTGGGTCGGTCGCACTTCAAGCTTGAACCCACCCCTGTTATATATGTCGATCACATAAGATAGATTATGGAACAATCATGTTCATGAAACGGCGATGTGAAAGCACGTCCAGCTCCACGACTATTCGATGAACCAGACAATTACGCCAACCGTCATCAAGCGATCTAGCGTGGTTCAGTTCAACCACGCTGGATCGAAATGTCAGCGACGTCGCGCGACGTAAAGATGTCCGGGAACCGGCGATCCTTGTTCGCTACGCACGGTGATGTTTTCACAGCGGATGCAGTCCATGCCGTGCGCATCCAGCATTGCTGTCACGTATGATTTTGCATGCGCGAAACGCTGATAATCGCCGACCATAAACGCCCGGCCCGCAAAGCGCGTATCGTCCTGCGTTTCACTGGAGAAGCCAAAATAGCCGTCCGGCTCCAGTTGCGTCGCCACGCCTGCAAAGAACCGATCCAGTTCGCCCATATAAGGCAGCACGTCGGTTGCCACGATGAGGTCCCAATTGTCCTCGGCGGTGGTTTCCAGAAAGCGTACCGCTTCGCCGACGAAAAGCGCGTCGTAATCACCTTTTTCAAAAGCGACTTCGATCATGTTTTCAGAAATGTCCACACCGGTCTTGTGCGTCGCCATGTCGTCGAGCGCATCGGCGGAAAGGCCCGTACCGCAGCCAAGATCGAGCATACGGTCACGATGAAACTCGTCATCGATCTCCAGCAATATTTCGCGCAATTGCAGCGGCACGTCGTAACCAAGCTGGTCCACGAGAATTGTGTCGAACATTTCCGCATGCTGGTCGAACAGCGTTGCCACATAAGCATCGGGAGCTTTCAGCGGAACAGCGCCGCGTCCCATGCTGGCAAGCCGCACAGTCGCGCCGCCATGATCGTCGGGATCAATGGCCAGAACTTCTTCATAGGCCTTAGCAGCGCCGTCGAAATCGCCAGCCTTTTCAAGCGCAAGCGCACGATCATAGGCTTCCGCCAGAGCGTCCTCATCGAAGGATTTGTCGTCGGTCTGCGCCATTGTCGTAATGCCTTTTCAAAGTCTGATGGTCGTGCAGCTTATTTATGATCGGCCAGTTTTCGCGCAATCACCGCGCAAGCCATAAGCTGTATCTGATGAAACAGCATCAATGGTAGCACAATACTGCCGACATTGGCGCTCGCGAAAATGGCACTAGCCATCGGCGCACCACTGGCAAGGCTTTTCTTGGAGCCGCAAAACAGGATGGTTATGCAATCAGCGCGATTGAAACCCAGTCGCTTGCTGCCGTACCAGGTAATCAACAGGACGGCAATCAGCAGCACGATGTTGACACCGACCATCATCACCAGATCGTCCCAGGAGACCGATTTCCAAAGGCCTTCCACGATGGCTTCGCTGAAAGCCAGATAGACGACCATCAGGATCGAACCGCGATCCACGAAGCTGAGCGGCTTGCTGTTGCGCCGCATGAAATTGCCGATCCAGGGCTGCAGGATTTGACCCAGAACGAAGGGCAGCAGCAATTGCAGCAGAATAGATTCAAACGCATCGAGAGAGATGCCGCCTCCTCCGCTTTGCACAGCAAAAAGCAAGCCCACCAGCAGTGGCGTCAGAAACATGCCGAAAATATTCGACGCAGAAGCCGAGACAATCGCCGCGGACACATTGCCACCCGCCATCGATGTGAATGCGATGGATGACTGGACCGTCGAAGGCAGAACGCAGATGTAGAGAATGCCGGTATAGAAGGCCGATTGTGCGAGGCCCGGAATAACCCATCCCGCTGTGAGGCCCAGAATCGGAAACAGCACGAAAGTGGACAGGAAGACCACGAGATGCAGCTTCCAGTGGGTGATGCCTGAAATAACGGCTTCGCGCGACAACCGCGCTCCATGCAGGAAGAAAAGAAGACCGACGGCCACTTTTGTCGCCATGCCGAACCATTCGGCAAACTCGCCCTGTACCGGGAGCACCGATGCCAGCAGAATTGTGGCGATCAACATTGTGGTGAATTTATCCGGCAGGAAGCGCATTCTTTCGTCCAATCTTGTTCGGCGCGCCTTTTAGGAAATTGGGCGCCGTTTCGTATCCATGAAACAGGGATATTCAGGGACATAAGCCCATTTTGCGGGGCCTGTTTATTAAACGCATCGGGCCTGTTTTCAACCATTGGTGGATCGAAAACAGACCTGTCTGCTTCACTTTTCCGGGATTTACTTGCGATGAGCGCGTGACGCCGATCTATTCATAACCATTGGGATTTTTTGCCTGCCAGTTCCACATGTCCTGACACATCTCGCGCAAGTTCTTTTCAGCCGACCAGTCGAGGAAATCATTGGCAAAAGTTGGATCGGCGTAGCATTCGGCAACGTCGCCCGGACGACGCGGTGCGATTTCGTAATTGATCTGGCGGTTGGAGACATGCTCGAACGCCTTGACGACATCAAGGACGCTGTAGCCCTGCCCTGTGCCGAGATTGACGGCGAAGCATTTCGGCTCGTCCAGCTTTTTCAGAGCCTTGAGGTGTCCAGCGGCCAGATCGACCACGTGGATGTAATCGCGGACGCCCGTGCCATCCGGTGTCGCATAGTCATTGCCCCAGATGTTGAGCTTTTCCCGGCGTCCAGTTGCAACCTGGGCGATGATCGGCATCAGATTGTTCGGAATGCCTTTCGGGTCTTCGCCAATCAGGCCGCTTTCATGCGCGCCGACGGGATTGAAGTAACGCAGAATGGCGATCCTCCAGCTGTTGTCGCTGTTATAGAGATCGCGCAGCATTTCTTCGATGATCAGCTTGGTACGGCCATAGGGATTGGTCGCGGAAAGCTGCTGGTCTTCGGTGATCGGCAGCTTTTGCGGATCGCCATAGACGGTGGCGGAGGATGAGAAGACCAGCGTTTTGACGCCAGTGGCCTCCATCGCCTGCAACAGCCGCAGCGTGCCCAGCACATTGCAGTCATAATAATGCAGCGGCTTCTCACTTGATTCTCCGACAGCCTTCAGGCCCGCAAAATGGATCACCGCCGTACATTTGTGACGGGTGATGATCTGCTCCAGAAGCGCGCGATCGCGAATGTCGCCCGGCTCGCGAATGGGCGCGCGACCGGTAATTTTTTCGATCCGGTGAAGGGCTTCCGGGTTACTGTTGTCGAAATTGTCGACCACGACCACTTCATGGCCTGCCTCGATCAGCTGAACGCAGGTATGAGAGCCGATATAGCCGGCGCCGCCAGTCACAAGAATTGTCATTGATCAAGTATCCACTTGTTGAACATGCCGCCCCGATGTGCGATCCCGAGCTGACTATGCAAAATCGGCAACGGACTTCAACCCGTTCCAGATGATTCTTTGGGAGCAACTGGCAATGGTATTAACGAAGTTCGATGGAGCGCAGATGACCCCTTCCCGCAATATCGACCGCCTGCTTGAAATTATGGCCGCCCTTCGAAATCCGGAAACCGGCTGCCCCTGGGATGTGGAGCAGAACTTTCGCTCGATCATGCCATATACGCTGGAAGAAGCCTATGAGGTTCTCGACGCCATTGAGCGCAACGATATGGACGATCTGCGCGAGGAACTGGGCGATCTTCTGCTGCAAGTGGTTTTCCATGCGCGGATGGCTGAAGAGCAAGGCAGCTTCGATTTCGGCAATGTGGTGGAGGCGATCACCCATAAGATGATCCGCCGCCACCCGCATGTCTTTGGCGATGCGGAAGCCCGAAGCGCCGGTATGGCCAAGGGGTCGTGGAACCGGATCAAGGCGGAAGAGAAGGCGGAGCGTGCGGAACGCCGCGCCAATCTCGGGCTTGAGACGAGCGAGAGCAACGGTTTTCTTGACGATATACCGAACGCCTTCCCTGCCCTCGTCCGCGCTTTGAAATTGCAGCAGAAAGCAGCAAAAGTTGGCTTTGACTGGTCTGAGGCGGCACCGATTCTCGACAAGATTTCGGAAGAAACCGCCGAGCTGAAGGAAGCGATGGCCGCACAGGATAAAGCCAATATCGCGGAAGAATATGGCGACCTGCTCTTCGCCATGGTCAATCTGGGCCGTCACCTTGAGATTGACGCAGAAACGGCGCTGATTTCTGCCAATGAGAAGTTCAAGCGGCGCTTCCATTTCATCGAAAAGACGCTGGATGAGGCAGGAAACAGTCTCGATTCAGCAAGCCTTGAGGAAATGGAAGATATCTGGACCGAAGCCAAGAAAAAGGGGCTTTAACAAGCCCCTCTTACTGATCTTTCCATTTCGGCCGGAACATCTGATAGACGCTCTCCGTCGTGGCGTAATCCATATAACCAAGCCGGGTTACCGGTTTTACCTTGGCGATATCGACAAGGCCGTCGGTCAGAATGCTTTCATCGATATGAACGCCGACGACTTCCCCGATGACCATATAGTTATTGGTCGGCTGGCCTTCCTTGTCCTGCAATCGCCGGATGTCCACGGCGACACATTCCAGTGACGCGTAGGCTTCCTTGACACGCGGAGCGGCAATGATTTTCGACGATGCGCGGGTCAATCCGGCATAGTCGAACTCGCTGACACCACGCGGTGCGTCGACGGATGACGCATTCATATGCGTCTTGAGATGGTCGCTCACCAGATTGGCCGTGAACTCGCCCGTTTCCTCGATAAACGTCACGCTGTCCTTGATGCCACTGGACGAAAACATCACCATCGGTGGCGTGTCGCAGATCGCGTTAAAGAACGAGTATGGAGCGAGATTGACTGCTCCGTCCTTCGAACAGGTGCCGATCCAGCCGATCGGACGCGGCGCGACAATTGCCTTGAAGGGATTATGGGGCAGCGGATGCCCCTCTTTCGGCTCATAAAACATCGATATTTCCTTGTGTTAGGAAATGATTTTAAGGCGATAACTTATCCCGCCCACGGGCCGGAATAGTCGGAAACGATCCTGTCCATATCAGCGCGGGGGCGCTCTGGCATCTTGTTTTCGGCTGTACCAATATGAACGAAACCAGCCACGCGTTCATTCGGCGCGAGACCGAGAAACGCGCGGGACGGCGCGTCATTTGAATACCAGTTGGTGATCCAGTTGGTGGCATAGCCGAGCGCATTGGCAGCAATGCAGAGGTTCATCGCAACGGCGCCAGCTGACAGAAACTGCTCCCATTCCGGAATGCGCTCATGTCCCACTGGGGACGATATAATGCCGATCACCAGCGGCGCGCGCGAGAATCGGGTCAATTCCTGCTCCTTGCGGCCTTCCGGCAGTGGGCCTTCGCGCTCTTCGGCGCGCTTGACCAGCAACTCCCCTACGCGTTTGCGAGCATCGCCGCGGTACAAAATGAAGCGCCAGGGCGTGAGGCGGCCATGATCGGGAACGCGGGCCGCGACCTTGAGCAGTTCGGCCAGTTCGTCACCTTCCGGTGCGGGAGCGCCGATTGCGGAAATCGGCGTGGAACTACGCTGAGCTAGAAAATCGAACACCGGATGCGCCACGGGAAACCTCACGACTGGAACTTGCTAAAACCTGAACTGCCACTCCGGTTTAGAGAGGGCCGCCTCTTCTCGCCCGTCACAGGGGCGGTGTAAAGTCAAAACTCTGGCAAACCGCAGCACAGCGATGGTTAAAAAATGCCGGTGGCAGAAACGATTTGGCCTTGAATTCGACACCGGCATGGGATCAAAAAAGCTATGTCGGTTTTCAAACTTCTGCCTTGCGTTCAAATATCCCGATACTTTCGCGGCAAATGGGTTGCTGTCGCACTGCTATCCGCGATTCCGGGTGTACCCGCATGGGCGCAGGGTCTCGATCCTGCTGCCGAGGCAGGCAGTGGATTGAACCTGCCTGAACCGCCGCTCGATCTGCCAACGCTCAGCCCCTATGCGTCACCGACGAGCCCGGAAAACAATCCCTTGATGAAAACCAGTGAACTGGATCTCAAGGCACGCCTTGTGGATGATGGCAGCGACATACCAACGGGTTTGGTCTGGCGCGTTTTCTCTCCCAATGTCGGGCCAGACGGACAATTGCCGCTGATCGCCAGTGCACAGGGCGGAAGCGCTGTCTTCAATCTGCCGGAGGGAAGTTACCTCGTTCACGTGGCCTATGGGCGCGCTGGCGCAACCAAGCGCATTACGCTTGGTGGCAACGCCCGGCAGGAACTCATGATGCTCGATGCGGGCGGGATGAAGCTGAGCGCGGTTTTGCCCGACAAGAGCAAGATCAACAATGATCTGCTGCGGTTCTCGATCTATGCGGACGAAGACAATAGTGATCGTTCTCTGATCGTTCCCGATGTGAAGCCCAATGCGATCATCAGGCTCAATAGCGGCACCTACCACGTCGTTTCCAATTATGGTTCGGCCAATGCGATCATCCGTGCCGATATTCGTGTCGAAGCAGGCAAACTCACCGAAGCCACGGTCGAGCATCGTGCTGCGGAAATGACACTCAAGCTCGTGCGCGAACGGGGCGGTGAAGCGCTGGCCGACACGTCGTGGTCCGTTCTCAACGCCTCGGGCGATGTGGTGCGCGAAAGTGTGGGCGCCTATTCCTCGCTGGTTCTGATCGAAGGCGATTATGTCGCCGTCGCAAAGAACAAAGACCGCATCTATCAACGGGATTTCAAGGTTACGTCCGGAAAAAATGAGGAAGTCGAAGTCATTGCCAACAAGGAATCTGAGGCATCTGACGACAGCCTCGACTGAGATTCTAAATTCCGCTGAGATAAAAAAGACCGCGCTAAGGCGCGGTCTTTTTGTTTGGAGCGAGGCGTTTGTTATTTGCCGCCATTCTTGAGACGGATCAAATCCGGCGGGGTGGCCTCTTCGGTAAGACGGGCAATAGCCTCAACAAGCGTCATCGATTCCTGATCACGAGAGCCGAGGCGGCGCATATTAACCGTCTGTTCTTCCGCTTCACGCTTGCCGCAAACGAGAATGACCGGAACCTTCTGGAGCGAATGTTCGCGAACCTTATAGTTGATCTTCTCGTTGCGCAGATCGGTGACGACCT
Organism: Ochrobactrum sp. SSR; assembly: GCF_030067775.1. Taxonomy (NCBI): domain Bacteria; kingdom Pseudomonadati; phylum Pseudomonadota; class Alphaproteobacteria; order Hyphomicrobiales; family Brucellaceae; genus Ochrobactrum; species Ochrobactrum sp. SSR. The sequence continues at coordinate 627,521 of NZ_CP125969.1, forward strand.
GCAAACCGGCAGCCTTCAGCTTGGCGGCTGTTTCGACCGCATAATCATCCGCATCCGAAGTGATCGTCGTCACCACGACCTGAACCGGCGCGAACCAGAGCGGCATGTGACCGGAGAAGTTCTCGATCAGAATGCCCAGGAAACGCTCCATCGAACCGCAGATGGCGCGATGGATCATGACCGGCTGGCGCTTGTCGGATTCCTTGTCGATGTAGAACGCTCCAAAACGTTCCGGCAGGTTGAAATCGACCTGCGTGGTGCCGCACTGCCATTCACGGCCAATGGCGTCTTTCAGCGTATACTCGAACTTCGGTCCGTAGAAGGCACCCTCGCCCGGCAGAATGCCGGTCTTGATGTCGTCTGACTGCTGTTCGATTTCTTCCAGAACCTTCATCATCACGCTTTCAGCGCGATCCCAAAGTTCGTCCGAACCGACGCGCTTTTCAGGGCGGGTCGAGAGCTTGATGGTGATCCCTTCGAAGCCGAAATCCTTATAAACCGACAAAATGAGATCGTTGATGCGCAGGCATTCCGCCGCCATCTGCTCTTCGGTGCAGAAGATGTGCGCGTCGTCCTGCGTGAAGCCGCGTACGCGCATCAGGCCGTGCAGAGCGCCGGACGGCTCGTAACGATGGACGTTGCCGAACTCGGCAAGCTTGATCGGCAGATCGCGATAGGATTTCAGGCCGTGCTTGAAAATCTGCACGTGACCTGGGCAGTTCATCGGCTTCAATGCAAAGACGCGGTCGTCGTCGGTATCGTCACCGGCAACCGTCACCTTGAACATGTTGTCGCGATACCAGCCCCAGTGACCGGAGGTTTCCCAGAGCGACTTGTCCAGCACCTGCGGCGCGTTGACCTCCTGATAGCCGTGGCTGTCGAGGCGACGGCGCATATAGCTCACCAGATTCTGGAACATTTTCCAGCCCTTGGCATGCCAGAACACAACGCCCGGACCTTCTTCCTGAAAATGGAACAGATCCATTTCGCGGCCAAGACGACGGTGATCGCGCTTTTCGGCCTCTTCAAGCATATGCAGGTAGGCCTGAAGGTCGTTGTCGTTTGCGAAAGCGGTGCCGTAGATGCGGGTGAGCATCGGATTGTTGGAATCACCGCGCCAGTAAGCACCGGCAACCTTCATCAGCTTGAAGGAATTGCCGATCTGGCCGGTGGAAGCCATATGCGGACCACGGCAAAGATCGAACCAGTCGCCCTGGTAATAGATTTTGAGGTCCTGACCTTCCGGAATCGCATCGACGAGTTCGACCTTATAGGCTTCGCCCTTGTCGGCAAAAACCTGCCTGGCCTTGTCGCGCGACCAGATTTCCTTGGTGAACGGCTTGTTGCGCTGAATGATCTCGCGCATCTTCTTTTCGATCACCGGAAGGTCGTCCGGGGTAAACGGTTCATTGCGCGCAAAGTCGTAATAGAAGCCGTTTTCGATGACGGGGCCAATCGTAACCTGAGTGCCGGGGAAAAGCTCCTGAACGGCTTCCGCCAGAACGTGTGCCGTGTCGTGGCGGATCAGTTCGAGCGCGCGCGGATCTTCGCGGGTCAGAATCTCGATCTTGCCGGAAGCGCCAAGCGGATCGGAAAGATCGCGCACGGTGCCGTCGACGGCATAGGCCACCGCCTTTTTTGCGAGAGATTTGGAGATTGATTCCGCGAGTGCAGCGCCGGTGGTCGACGCATCATAGTCCCGTACGGAACCATCGGGGAATTGCATGGAAACGGTATTCGACATTCTATTCGTCCTTATCCAGTCCCGCCAACGATTGCGGGTGGTTCATGATCATGCGTGCTTGTATCGTGAGGCTTCTAATATTTTTTGTCCGGCCAGTAAAGCACGGCATCCCGACAGGGCTATTTGTCGGGATTTATAAGCCAATTTGTAAATGGGATGTCAGCCCTTGATAGGCAAGCAGTCGATATTCTGCTTTTTCAACTTGGCGCAGGCCTTTTCGGCGGAAGCGGAATCCTTGAAGCCGCCAAACCAGACGCGATAGACCTTGCGGCGCTTGCCGTCCGGCGAAATCTCGCCCTTCAGCCCATGAGCGACCTGATCCACCGCGGGACGGAACTTTTCCTGAAGTTCGTTGGCTCCGGCACGCGTGGGTGTTGCGGCAAGCTGAATGCGCCACGCCGCGCCTGCCGATGCGACGAGATAACCGCCGTCACCCTGTTCGATCTGGGAATCGTCGATCAGGTCTGCAACCGAATCTCTTTTCGGAGCTGCTTTTTGCGCTGGCGCAAAAGCGACCGGCTTTGCCATAGCCACAGCCGTGCCCTCGCCGCTGGCATTGCCATAGCGGGTCAGAAGCTTGGCCATCTGGCCGTCCCGCTCGCCTGCCGACCCGGCGCCCAGAACAACGCCGACAAGATGCTTGCCATCAATGATCGCAGACGAAACAAGATTGTAGCCGGATACATTCGTATAGCCCGTCTTGATTCCATCGACGCCGCCATAACGGTACATCAGATTGTTGTGGCCGTTATAAACCCGGCCGCGATAGGTGAAGGAGCGCTGGGAAAACAGCGCATATTGTTCCGGGAAATCACGGCGCAGCGCCATGCCAAGCACCGCCATGTCGCGTGCTGTGGTGAGCTGCGTCATATTGGCGGTCAGTCCTGACGGATTGACGAAGAAAGTGCTCTTCATGCCGATCTGGCGTGCGCGCTGTGTCATCAGACGCCCGAAGGCCGCTTCGGACCCGCCGATATATTCGCCCATCACAGTGGCAGCATCATTGGCCGAGATGATGATCATTGCATTGACGGTGTCGCGCACTGAAATGGTTTGCTCCGGCTTGAGCCAGAGCTTCATGCGGACTTTCGCAGCGGCATTTTTGGAGACGGGCATCTCGTCTTCCCAATGGAGACGACCCGTCTTCAGCGCTTCGAATGTGATGTAGAGCGTCATCATCTTGGCGAGCGAGGCCGGTGCGCGCTGGAGATTCGCGTCGTCCTGACCGAGTATTCGGTTGCTATCAGCGTCGAACACGACCCACGACGGCTTTGCCAATGCTGTAGAGGCACACAGAACGGTGGCTCCAAACGCTACGGAAGCAACGAAACGTGCGAAACGGGACGGCGATGTTAGCATGATGGCTCGCGGATATGGAATTGCTAGCTGGATGTGCAGGCAAATTGCGGCCTGAAAAAGACCATAACGATGCCTCAATTCTTATTCCCTAAGAAACATTGATATCGTTAATGAATTCTAAGCATCGCGTAAAAACATGGGTATTTAGTCGTGAGGAGCCGAACAGCGCCAGTAGCGCCAGGGCAAATACCATTTGAGGTCGTCCGCCAGTTCGCGCGGCACCGGATCGAAGCCATGGGTGCCAAACGGGCCACAGCGCATGACCCGAAAAAGCCCCATCCAGCCGCCGCTCCACAGGCCGTGGCGGGCGATTGCCTCATAGGCATATTCGGAACAGGTCGGCATATGGCGGCAGGAATTGCCGATCAGCGACGACAGCGTCAGCTGATAGAATCGAACGAAAGCCGTGCCGAACACCCTCCCCGGCGTTTTGCGCCAGCCTTCGGTGAAGTTGCGGCTGTATCGCTTTGCTTGAGGCGGCGTATCAGTCGTGTGGTCTTTACCACAGGAACACATGGCGTCAGGCGGCCTTGGCATTGTCTTCGATCTGGCGAATGCAATCGACAACAGCATCGAAGGTCAGAAGCGTCGATGCATGGCGGGCCTTGTATTCGCGCACCGGCTCGAAATATTTGAGGTCTTCGAATCGCCCTTCCGGAGCCGGGGCGTTTTCCTTGAGCATGGCATACATCGCATCGCGGACGGCTTTCAGTTCTTCGGCGGTCGCGCCAATGATATTGCGCGCCAGGACCGACGAGGACGCCTGCCCCAGCGCACAGGCCTTCACCTCATGCGCAAAATCGGTGACCACACCATTGGCCATCTTGAGGTAGACGGTGACCGTCGAGCCGCACAGTTTGGAATGCATGGTTGCGACGGCATCCGGCTCGGCCAACCGACCGATACGCTCCATATTGCCCGCAAATTCCAGAATGCGCTTGTTGTAAATGTCGTCGATCATATGCGTGAGCCTTCCGCCCGGTATGCTGGCTATGCAGCCTCATGTTCTTACATGGTGCCAGCAGTCAGGAACTTCAAATCCGTAGATAGCGCCAGATTCAGCTGATTTCGAATCCTGCCCCTGCCGCTTTTCATTGCGCCGAAATGATACGAATTTCACAATGGTGACACCAGCCTGAGAAAAAACAAAAAAAATGTTTTTCGACGGCAGTTTGAAGTTGCAATTTACTCCCTATATATTAGGCAAGTAATGCCTGCACTTTGGATGGTGTCAGGACGTTGGACTTAAAACTATTGTTGAACGTTCTGATAGTGTGTTTTAGAGCATGATAACGTATAAAAAAGCCTTTGTGCTTTCAGGTATCATGTTTTAGCACAACGCCGTGGTGGCGGCATGAAAACCTGTCCGGTGGGCCTAAACCGCCGGATCAATACATCGCCCGCTCGCAAAGCGTATCGTTGTATTGTCCGTTTAACTCGTCTCCTCCCCGAAGGAGACTACTGGAGAATACTGATGGACGCGCGCATCCTCAAAGAAGATGACGAATCCGGCCTGCCTTCGAAGAAGCAGGCAAATGTAACCCGTTGCACGGCACGCCAACGCAGGCCGACGCGGAAGCGGCAGTCCGCACGCTTTTGCTGTGGGCTGGCGATAATCCGGACCGCGAAGGCCTTCTGGAAACGCCAAAGCGTGTTGCCAAAGCCTATAAGGAGCTTTTTTCCGGTTATGCGGAAAGCCCCGAAGAAGTGCTTGGCACCGTGTTCGAAGAAGTCGCCGGTTATAACGATATGGTGCTGGTGAAGGACATTTCCTTCTTCTCGCATTGCGAACACCATATGGTTCCGATCATCGGCAAGGCGCATGTCGCCTATCTGCCCGACCACAAGGTTGTCGGCCTGTCGAAGATCGCCCGCGTGGTCGATATTTTCGCGCATCGCCTGCAGACGCAGGAAAGCATCACCGCCCAGATCGCCGACAGCATTCAGACCATTCTGAAGCCACGCGGCGTTGCCGTGATGATCGAGGCCGAGCATATGTGCATGGCCATGCGCGGTATCCGCAAGCAGGGTTCGACCACCATCACCACCACCTTCACCGGAGAGATGAAGACCAAGGTGGATGAACAGGTGCGCTTCATGACCCTCTCGCGCAGCAAATAATGCACTGTCCCGAAAGGTTTCGGCTTTTCGGGCATGCATGACCGACGTTGTTCAAATATTTCGAGGCACGTGGTAAAAAGCCCGTGCCTCTTATCCGTTTCAGGCGAGACAATGACGACCTTCCCTGCCCAGCCTTCCGATAAAAAGACGATAGAAGAAGGTGCGGTATTCATGCCGCGCTTCGACGCTTCCGGCCTCATCACGGCTGTCGTCACCGATGAACGGGACGGCGTGCTTTTGATGGTGGCTCATATGAATGCGGAAGCGCTGCGCCTGACGCTGGAAACGGGCATCGCGCATTACTGGTCACGCTCGCGCAACACACTTTGGAAAAAGGGTGAAACGTCCGGTAATCTGCAAAGCGTCATCGAATTGCGCACCGATTGCGATCAGGACGCCTTGTGGCTGAAGGTTCGGGTCGCTGGTGACGGTCCTACTTGCCACACCGGACGCCGGTCCTGCTTCTACCGGCAGGTGGTTACCGAGAACGGTGAAACGATGCTGGAAATGGAAGCCGACGGCGCTTGCGATCACGATCATTGATCGTTTTCAATTCGATGTGATGACGCGAATAGGTCTCGCGTCATCAATTTGCAGCATTTATTCTTTGGATACCAAGTTTCGCTAGTCTGAACGAAACGATGAGGTGTCCGTGGTGATGCTTAACTGGGGGTAAGGCGCAGGACTGTCAGTGTAGACGTCGAAGCACCTGCTCAGGAAGTCATTGAGAAGCCTGAAATCAAGCGTGAGCCGCGCAAGATTGCGCTGGCGCTTGGCGGCGGTGCTGCACGCGGCTGGTCGCATATCGGTGTGCTGCGCGCGCTGGACGAGGCCAATATCAAAATCGAAATGATTGCCGGCACATCCATCGGCGCGCTTGTCGGGGGCTGTTATCTGGCGGGCAAGCTGGACGAGCTGGAAGAATTCGCCCGCAGCCTGACCCGACGCCGCATGTTCAATCTCCTCGACATTACCTTTCGCGGCAGCGGTCTTTTCGGCGGCATGAAGCTCGATGGACGCCTTCGTGAACATCTCGATGGCCTGCGGATAGAAGAGCTTACACGGCCCTTTGTGGCGGTCTGCACGGAGTTGCGTACCGGCCATGAGATATGGCTGTCGTCGGGGCCGCTTGTGGATGCCATGCGGGCTTCCTATGCCCTGCCCGGCGTGTTTGAACCCGTGCGCTGGGACGAGCGCGTGCTTGTCGACGGTGCGCTTGTCAATCCTGTGCCGGTTTCCGTTTGCCGCGCCTATGAGCAGCGGCTCGTTCTGGCGGTCAACCTTCATTACGATCAGTATGGCCGCGCAGCGGTCATCAAACACGCGCAGATGCGTCAGGAGAGTCTGCCCGGCGCGATCCATGGTGAAAAGGAAGCGCGTCTGGGAATCACCGGCGTGATGATGGACGCCTTCAACATCATTCAGGACCGCATTTCCCGTGCGCGTATGGCGGGCGATCCACCAGACCTTTCGCTGATGCCTGTGGTTGGCCAGATTGGCCTTGCAGATTTTCACCGCGCTTCCGAGGCGATTGATGCCGGATATGTCGAAACGATCAAGCGTCTGGAGGATATCCGGCGTCTTCAGGGCATAGCGGGCTGATTTTTCAGTTTTTCACGAATCTTCTGGAGCGAGGATTCGCGATTCTTCGGACTTGCTGATCGTGTCAGCTGTTTTTGCGCTCCCAAGACGGGTTCTGTGAAGTTTTTCTGAAAAAAATATCATCCGAGGGAAGCCTTTGAAAAAGCCCGCAAAATAAGGGTTCCCGGTATTGGTGATGGTGAACGCGACGCGGTTTTTCACATTCTTTTCGAAAAAGATTGGCTGATGATGCAGATGGGGCTTGTGCACCCCAAGGTGATTTGCTAAATGCCCACTCGCCGGAGCAATTCGGCTTCTACCACGGGCGGTCGTGGCGGAATTGGTAGACGCGCAGCGTTGAGGTCGCTGTGGGGCAACCCGTGGAAGTTCGAGTCTTCTCGACCGCACCATTCTCTTTATAGAGAGTTGAAATCGTTAGATTTTAAGCAAACGCCCTTTCGGGCGTTTTTGTTTTTCCGGCTCTCGAAAGTGCTTCTCCAGCGCAAAGAAAACCCCGCCGGAGCGGGGTTGATCACTTCATTTCCGATCCAGTTCAGACCGGACTATTTCGCTATGCTCCCCAAGATTGGGTGAGCGATGGTCGGTTTTCAATTCTGCATCGGAGAAGCGGATCGGCGTACGCAATCCGGGCACGCCCTGCGGATCGATCTTCATCCCGCGTGCGATGAATTGCGGATCGGCGAAGACATCGGCGACCGAATTGATCGGCCCTGCCGGAACGCCGATCTTTTCCAGACGCGCCAGAAGGTCGTCGCGCTTCCATTGCCGCGTGCGTTCTTCCAGCCGTTCTGTCAGCGCCGTCCGGTTCGCAACGCGAGCAGCATTGGTGGCAAAGCGCTCGTCGCTCGCAAGTTCTGCAAGGTCCAAGAGACCGACCAGCCGGCCAAACTGGCCGTCATTGCCACAAGCGATGATGAAATAGCCATCGGAAACCGGCAGTGTCTGATATGGCGCGATATTGGGATGTGCGTTGCCCATGCGCTTCGGGGATACGCCGGAAGCCAGATAGTTCATGGCCTGATTGGCGAGGACTGCTGACATGCAGTCGAACAGCGCCATATCGATGTGCTGCCCCTTGCCCGTGCGCTGGCGCATGATCAGCGCCGACTGGATGGCAATCACGCTATAAAGGCCGGTGAAAATGTCCGCAAAGGCCACGCCGATCTTCTGCGGCTCGCGATCCGGCTCGCCGGTCAGGTCCATGATTCCGCCCATGCCCTGGATCATGAAGTCATAGCCTGCCCGTTCGGCATAAGGGCCATCATGTCCGGATCCGGTGATGGAGCAGTAGATAAGGCGCGGATTGACGGCCTTGAGGCTCTCATAATCAAGGCCGTATTTATCGAGGCCGCCGAGCTTGAAATTCTCGATGACAATATCCGCATCAGCCACAAGGCGGCGCACCAGATCCTGCCCTTCTTCCGAGCGGAAATCCGCTGTAATCGAGCGTTTGCCGCGATTACAGGCATGGAAATAGGCAGCCGACTTCTCGCCTTCGACTTCAATGAAGGGAGGCCCCCATTTGCGCGTATCGTCGCCTTCCGGGCTTTCGACCTTGATAACGTCCGCTCCCAGATCGGAAAGCGTCTGACCGACCCACGGGCCCGCCAGTATACGGGCCAGTTCAACCACCTTCAAACCGTCAAGCGGTGTGTTCTGCATTTCGGATACCTCGAAAAAGTAGAAAAGCCCGCCCGCGAGAAGCGAGCGGGCCTTGGGAGGATAGTGCGGGCGTTTACGATCAGAAGAAAGCCTGAATGCCGGTCTGCGCGCGTCCGAGGATCAGCGCGTGAACGTCATGCGTGCCTTCATAGGTATTCACGGTTTCGAGGTTTTGCGCGTGGCGCATGACGTGGTACTCGATCTGGATACCGTTGCCGCCATGCATGTCGCGTGCCTGACGGGCGATATCGAGTGCCTTACCGCAATTGTTGCGCTTGACGATGGAGATCATTTCCGGCGCCATTTTGCCTTCGTCGAACAGACGACCGACGCGCAGCGATGCCTGAAGGCCGAGCGTGATTTCGGTCTGCATGTCGGCGAGCTTCTTCTGGTAAAGCTGCGTACCAGCCAGCGGCTTGTCGAACTGCTTGCGATCGAGGCCGTATTGACGCGCGCGGAACCAGCAATCTTCGGCGGCGCCCAGAACGCCCCACGAAATGCCGTAGCGCGCACGGTTGAGGCAGCCGAACGGACCCTTGAGGCCCGATACGTTTGGCAACAGGGCGTCTTCCGAGACTTCCACACCGTCCATGACGATTTCGCCGGTGATCGAAGCGCGCAGCGAAAGCTTGCCACCGATCTTCGGGGCGGAAAGCCCCTTCATGCCCTTTTCGAGCACGAAGCCGCGAATGGCATTGTCATGGGCTGCCGACTTCGCCCACACCACGAACACGTCCGCGATTGGCGAATTCGAAATCCACATCTTTGAGCCGGTCAGGCGATAGCCGCCGTCGATCTTTTCAGCGCGGGTCTTCATGCCTGCAGGGTCGGAACCGGCATCCGGTTCGGTCAGACCGAAGCAGCCGATCAACTCGCCGGAGACGAGACCCGGCAGATATTTCTTGCGCTGTTCGTCAGAGCCATAGGCGTAGATCGGATACATGACGAGCGAGGACTGTACGCTCATCATCGAACGATAACCGGAATCAACGCGCTCGACTTCGCGCGCTACGAGGCCATAGGCAACATAACCGGCATTGGCCGCGCCATATTCTTCCGGCAGCGTCACGCCGAGAAGGCCAGACTGGCCCATGAGGCGGAACAGTTCCGGGTCGGTGGTTTCGTCGAGATAGGCCTTTTCCACACGCGGCAGCAAAACGTCGCTCGCGAATGCCTTCGCGGAGTCGCGGATCATGCGCTCGTCTTCGGTCAGCTGTTCGTCGAGCAGAAAGGGATCTTCCCAGTTAAAGGCCGTACGCGACATTAGAAATTCTCCTCATTTCAGAATTGACCGGACTATGAACCGCAGGGTGTCAGGCTGCAAACGATGTTTACTCATCGATCTATTCCATTTAGTAATAGATCATGACGACACTCTCGCGACGGCTCCTTCCCTCCACCAGTGCGCTTGCGGCGTTTGACGCTGTTGCGCGGCTTGCAAGCTTTTCTGCGGCTGCAGAAGAACTCGCGCTGACACAAGGCGCGGTCAGCCGTCAGATCGCGACGCTCGAAGAACAGCTTGGCACAGCACTTTTCGACCGCACCAGCCGCCACGTCGTGCTGTCGGATGCGGGACGCGCTTATTTTAATGCCGTTGCGCCTGCCCTTTCGGTTATTCGGGCCGCTTCGCTTCAGGTCATGTCGCAGATGCGTGGCAAGACATTGAACCTCGCTTTTCTGCCCACATTCGGCACGCGCTGGCTCATTCCGCGTATTCCGCGCTTTGTGGCACAATTTCCGGATATTATTCTGAATTTCGCGACCCGTATCGGCCAGTTCGACTTTGACCGTGAAGGTCTGGACGCGGCCATTCACATCGGCCAGCCGGATTGGCCGAATGCCGATTGCGTGTTTTTGATGGATGAAACGGTTGCGCCGGTTTGCAGCCCGGCTTTTTTGAAGGAGAACCCGGTGTCAGCGCCCACCGATCTTCTTCGGCTGCCCTTGTTCAACATGGCTTCGCGACCTGGAGCGTGGGATCACTGGTTCCGCAGCCTTGATATCACCGTGCCAGCGCCGGGCGGCATGCGGTTTGAACAGTTTTCCAATGTGTCGCAGGCTTGCATCGCGGGGCTCGGCGTTGCCCTCATGCCGCTTTTTCTGATCCGCTCGGAAATCGACAGCGGGCAGCTTGTGGTGGCCTACCCGCACACGGTCAAAAGCCCCAGCAGCTATTATTTCGTCACACCGAAGGCGCGCGCAAACACGCCTGCAGTCAATGCGTTTCGCGATTGGCTTCTGGGTGAAGTCAATCGCGAATTCGATCCTCACGCAATCGAGTTGCTGACAATCTCATAGGAGCGCAGGCGCTTCTTGTGATCGTGGATCATGCCGGTGATCATCAACTCATCAGCGCCGGTGCTTTCGGCAAAGGCCTGAATGCCCTTTGCCACCGTTTCAGGCCCGCCGACCACGCGGCAGGACAGCATCTGGCGAACAAGCGCTTGCGCTGGCGGGTCGAGTTGCTCCATATAGCCTTCTACCGGGGCGGGAAGCTTACCCGGACGACCGCTTCGCAAGTTCACGAAAGCCTGCAATTGCGAGGTGAAGAGATAATGCGCCTCTTCGTCTGTATCGGCGGCGATGACATTGAGGCCGAGCATGACGTAAGGCTTCTGCATATATTCCGATGGCTCGAAACGCTCGCGATAAAGCGCGATGGCGCGTTCCATCTCCGCTGGTGCAAAATGCGATGCAAAAGCGTATGGCAGGCCCAGCATGGCCGCAAGCTGCGCGCCGAACAGGCTTGAACCTAGAATCCAGACCGGAACCTCAAGCCCCTCGCCCGGAACGGCGCGGACGCGCTGGGCGGGTTCCGCCGGTTTGAAATAATTGAGCAGTTCAACCACGTCCTGCGGGAATGCGCTGGCATCGCCATCGAGATTGCGCCGCAAGGCGTGCGCCGTGATCTGGTCGGTTCCGGGCGCACGGCCAAGTCCGAGATCGATGCGGCCAGGAAAGAGCGACGCCAGCGTGCCGAACTGCTCGGCAATCACCAGCGGCGAATGGTTCGGCAGCATGATGCCACCCGCGCCGACGCGGATCGTCGAAGTGCCATTCGCGACATAGCCGATCACGACCGATGTGGCGGCACTGGCAATGCCGGGCATATTGTGATGCTCGGCCAGCCAATAGCGATGAAAGCCAAGTTTCTCCGCGTGCTGTGCAAGCTCAAGCGTGTTGCGCAGAGACTGTCCGGCATCGCTGTTATCGGGAACGGGCGAAAGATCGAGTACGGATAAAGGTATCATGCTGGCTCATATGGGCTTGAATACTGCAGTTACAACTGCCGCAAAGAAATAGGGCACCCTAGAAATAGGGCGCCCTATACTTAATTCAAAGCAACTAAGAGTGATCGAGCAATCTTAATGTAGTTGTGCCGGGGCTGAATCATGCCCCTCTTCCGGCGAAGCCACATACTCGCCTTCCACATCCTTCTTCGCGATGAAGGTGTAGAACATTGGCACCACGAACAGCGTAAACATCGTACCGATCACGATACCGGTGAAAATCACCAGACCCATCGAATAACGGGCTGCGGCACCGGCGCCGGTTGCAATGATCAGCGGAACGACGCCAAGCGCCATGGCCGCGGTGGTCATCAGGATCGGGCGCAGACGGGTTTCAGCGGCGGCGACGATTGCATCGCGACGCGAAAGCCCGTGCAGGCGGCGCTGCTGATTGGCGAATTCCACCATCAGAATGCCGTGTTTGGTTATCAGCCCGACAAGGGTGATGAGACCAACCTGCGTGTAGATGTTCAGCGTGCCGAGACCGATATTGAGCGGCACGATAGCGCCGAAGATCGAAAGCGGCACCGACATCATGATGATGAACGGATCGCGGAAGCTTTCGAACTGCGCAGCCAGAACCAGATAGATCACGATAACGGCGAGGCCGAAGGCGATCAGAATGGTGTTGCCCTGCTCCACTTCCAGACGCGACTGACCGGAATAATCCAGGAAGAAGCCTTCCGGCATCTTCGCCTTGGTCAGATCCACAAGCGTTTGCAGGCCCTGGCCCGTGGTGACGCCCGGCAGAGGCAGCGCCGAAATCGTCGCCGAATTGAGCTGGTTGAACTGCTCGATTGCGGCAGGCGATGCGTTCTGCGTGATCGTGATGACTGATGATAGCGGGATCATTGAACCCGAAACGCTGCGGACATAAAATTCACCAAGCTTTTCGGGGTTCGAACGATAGGCATCAGGCACCTGCGTGATGATGTCATAGCTGTTCGAATCGCGGTCGAACTTGGCAATCGACGCACCACCAGTCAGTAGGCCGAGCGTTGCACCGATATCACTGACCTGCACGCCAAGCGTTGCCGCGCGGTCACGGTCGATGGTGATCGTCGTTTCCGGCGCGTTGAAGGACAGCGAGTTCTGCACGATGATGAACTGTCCCGAAGCTTGCGCTTCGTTCTTGATCTCTTCGGCCAGTTCGAAAACCGTGTCCGCCGGGCCCGTAGACTGCAACGCAATCGAGATCGGCAAACCGCCTCCTGTGCCCGGAAGCGATGGTGGAGCGAAGACGAAAGCCTGCACGCCGGCAACTTTGGTCAGACGGTTGGTGAGGTCTTCCTGAATTTGCTTCTGCGAACGAGTACGGTCGTTCCAGTCGCTTAGCACCCAGAGTGCGATTCCAGAGGTGGTGCCGCCATCCATGCCGACGATCTGGAAGCGGGTCTTCTGCTCAGGCAGATCCTTCGTCAGCGCATCGATCTGTTCGGCGTAGAGGTTCGTATAGGCCGAAGTCGCATATTGCGGCGCCTGGAACATCGAGAACAGCGCGCCCGAATCTTCTTCAGGAGCCAGTTCGCTCGATGTGTTCATGAACAGAAAGCCTGTCAGGCCCATCAGCGCTACGACGATCATCAGCGTAATGCCGCGATAGTTCAGCGAGTTGGAGACCCGGCGATGATACCATTTCTCGACACGCGAGAAGGTGCGGTCGATGAACTTCTGAAACCGCGTTTCGCTGCCATGCTTGAGCATGCGCGAGCACATCATCGGAGAGATGGTCAAGGCCGCCACACCGGAGATGATAACGGCACCCGCCAGCGTGAAGGCGAATTCGCGGAACAGCGCGCCGGTCAGACCGCCGGTGAAACCGAGCGGAGCAAACACGGCCGCCAGCGTGATCGTCATGGCGATGATCGAGCCGGTGATTTCCTTCATACCTTTGAAGGCGGCATCCATAGGACGCAGGCCCTCTTCGATGTGGCGGTGAATATTCTCCAGAACGACGATGGCATCATCGACCACGAGGCCGATAGCCAGAACCATGGCCAGCAGCGAGAGAAGATTGATCGAGAAACCAAGCGCGAACAGGAAGAAGCACACACCGATCAGCGAGATCGGAATGGTCACAATCGGAATCAGAACCGAACGGAACGAACCAAGGAAGACGATGATGACCAGAATAACAATGGCCACAGCTTCGCCGATGGTCGTGAACACTTCCTTGATCGACGAACTGATCTGTTCGGTCGCGTCATAGACCAGAACCAGAGACATGCCTTCCGGCAGCGAGTTCTGGATCGAGGGCAGTTCCTTGTTGACGGCAGCCGCCATGTCGATCGGGTTTGCCGCTGGTGTCGGATAAACGCCAAGGAACGTACCAGCCGAGCCGTTGAACGACACGATGGTGTCCGTGCTTTGGGCGGCCAGTTCCACCTTCGCCACATCGCGCAGGCGCACGACTTCATCACCCGAAGTCTTGATCGGCATTGCGCCGAAGGCTTCCGGTGTTTGCAGCGTGGATTTGAGCGTGATCGCCGACGCGACATATTCGTTTTTGGTCGTGCCGGGGGCCGACAGGAAGTTCGACGCATTGATTGCGGCCAGCACTTCCGGTGCTGTGATCTGACGCGCCGCCAGCTGGATCGGATCAAGCCAGACGCGCATCGAGTAGACCTGACCACCGAGGATTTCAGCCTTGGCGACGCCCTGAATGGTAGACATGCGCGGCTGGATGACGCGTTCCAGATATTCGGTGATCTGTTCGCTGGTCATGTTCGGGTTCTGCGCAGCCAGATACATGGTTGCGAAGCTCTGGCCCGTCCCCTTGACGATGATCGGATCATCGGATTCGTCCGGCAGATCGCCGCGAACCTGATTGACCTTGGCGATAACTTCCGTCAGCGCGGCATCCGGATTGGCGCCAAGCTTCATCTGCACCGTCACCGTGCTCGACGATGGGCGGCTGGACGAGGTCACATAGTCAATGTTTTCGGTCGTCGCGACCGATTCAGCGATAGGCGCGGTGATGAAGCCCTGGATGAGTTCAGCGCTGGCACCGGCATAGTTGGTGGTGATGGTGATGACCGTTTCGTCAACCTTCGGATATTCGCGCACCGAAAGCTGCGCGATACCCTGAAGGCCGAGGAGAATGATCATGAGGGCGACCACTGTTGCAAGAACGGGTCGCCGAATGAAAATATCTGAAAAACTCATCGGTTCGCCTATTTCTTGTCAGCCGGATTGGCCGGGTTAACCGCGTTGTCGATGTTCACCGGAACGCCGGGCGAAAGTCTGTTCTGGCCAGCGGTGATGACGATGTCGCCTGCCTTGAGGCCGCTGGTGATTTCCACCACGCCATTGTAGCGACGGCCAAGCTTGACGAAGACCTGCTGCGCGACCAGCTTTTCGCCTTCTGCGGGCTTTGCATCGGCAGCAGGTGTCTTGGCCTCTTCGGCTGGCTTTGCTGCTTCCGCATTGGCCTTACCCTCTTCGGCCTTCTTTTCCGGGCGAACGGCATAGACATAATCGCCATAAAGGCTCGACACGATCGAAGTCTGCGCAATGGCGAACACATTGCTTTCTTCAGGCAGTTCAACGCGCACCTGCACGAACTGACCAGGCGTCAGCTTGTGATCCGGGTTCTTGACTTCGGCGCGCACAGAAACAAGGCGTGTGGTCGGGTCGATCTTCGGATCGATACCGACAATCGTGCCGGTGAAGTCGAGGTTTTCAGCCGTGGAGCCGACCTTGACGGTCTGGCCGAGCTTGATGGAGGCCAGCGACTGTTCCGGCACAGTGAAATCGATGCGCATCATGTTGGTGTCCTGCAAGGTGGCAATCACCGTGCCGGGCGTCAGATACTGACCGATATCGACCTTGGCGATACCGATAACGCCGGAAAACGGTGCCTTCACCGTCTTCTGCGCCAGCGTTGCGCGCATCTTTTCGACCGCTGCTTCAGCGGCGTTGGCGACCGATGCCGTCGTATCGACGTTAGAAACGGCACCGACGCCGCGTGTCCGCAGCGTATCGGCGCGCTTCAGATTCTGCTGGGCAAGAACGGCCTGCGCCTCGGCGGCGACAAGATCAGCCTTCTGGATGCTGTCTTCCAGCTGCAGCAGCACATCGCCCTGCTTCACGTCCTGATTGGAGGTGAAGTTAATCTTCTGCACGATACCGTCGAGCTGAACCGTCAGGTCAACGCCGTTCAGCGCATGAGCCGTACCGATGGCTTCAACACCCGGCTGCCATGTACCCGGCTCAACCGTGATGGTCGAAACCGTCTGGGCTGGCTGCTGCATAGTGGCGAAAAAGTCCTTGATGGCCTTCGATCTGAACAGATTGAAGCCGACAAGCCCCCGACGACGATCACCAGGAACACGATTGCCAGAATTAGGCGCTTTATCATTGCGGTTGTACTCCGGGGTGGCGCCCTGAACGCTGTTAAGAAGCGTCGAGGGGGGACGTTGAGCGCATCCCTTGGCCATCACACAAAGGTCGCGCGTATTTTACTTGAATTAGCGGAGCGAATAACTGTACCGTCTGGACGGTATTGTCAACTCATGAACTGTCAGGAGACCCGGCGAAGTTGTTAGCTAAAAAGAAGGTCTCTTCGCGTGATCGTATTTTACGCGCGGCAGTTGAGCTAGCCCGGGAAGTGGGGCCGGCTCACATTTCACTTGACGCCGTTGCCGCCCGAGCCGGGCTGTCGAAAGGCGGATTGCTTTATTCTTTTCCGACCAAGGCAAAGCTGCTCGAGGGCGTTGTCGAAGAATATATGAAAGAACATGAGCGCGCGATGGAGGTTCAGGAAACGCTCCAGTCCGGCGATAAAAACCGCGTTGCGCGGGCTTTTCTCGATGTTTATCGTGTTCAGGCCGACGATGAACCGCCCGCTTGTGGCGTTCTTGCAGCACTTGCCGAAGATCCGGGTTTCATGGTGCCCGTTCGCCAGTATCACCGGACATTTCTCGACCGCATGATCAAAGACACGACCGACCCCGATACGGCGCTGATCGTCTATCTGGCCGTGGCCGGGCTTGAGTGTTCCAAATTGATGGAATGCGAGATTTTAAGCGATGAGGAACAGCGCGCCGTTCTCTGTCGTTTGGAAAACATGCTGACAGAAAACTGACAGTATTTAAGAAAAAAGGGCGCTGAGCGCCCTTTTATTTAACAGTCTGCGAATCACAGAGCCGGAATGTCTCCCCGCTCCCACCCCGCGGTGGTTTCAGAGGCAAAATCGTTGAATCGCCCTTCGGCAATCGCTGCGCGGATGCCTTTCATCAGATACTGGTAATAGGCCAGATTGTTCCAGGTCAGCAGCATGGCGCCCAGTGCCTCACCGGACTTCACCAGATGATGCAGATAGGCGCGGCTGTAGTCGCGCGACGCCGGGCAATCGGATTCCGGATCGAGCGGACGGTGATCGTCAGCATGGCGCGCATTGCGCAGATTGACCTTGCCGAAACGCGTGAAGGCCAGACCGTGACGCCCTGCGCGGGTTGGCATGACGCAGTCGAACATGTCGATGCCGCGCGCGACAGATTTCAAAATATCGTCCGGCGTGCCGACGCCCATCAGATAGCGCGGCTTTTCAGCGGGCAGGATCGGACAGACGACTTCCAGCATGTCCAGCATGACGTTCTGCGGTTCGCCGACAGCAAGGCCACCCACCGAATAGCCCTTGAGGTCCATGGCTTTCAGCGCTTCGGCTGAACGCTCGCGCAGACGGGCATTGTCGCCGCCCTGCACAATGCCGAACATGGCCTTGTCCGGCTGGTCGCCAAAGGCCACCTTGCAACGCTCGGCCCAGCGAAGCGACAGTTCCATCGCGCGCTCGGTGTTCTTTTCCGGCGATGGCAACGCCACGCATTCATCGAGCTGCATCTGGATATCACTATCCAGCAGGCCCTGAATTTCGATGGAACGCTCCGGCGTCATTTCATAGGCTTTGCCGTCGATATGCGAGCGGAAGGTCACGCCCTTCTCATCAAGCTTGCGCAATTGTGCCAGCGACATGACCTGAAAACCACCGGAATCGGTCAGGATCGGGCCTTTCCAGCCGCCGAATTCGTGCAATCCGCCAAGGCGGGCAACACGCTCTGCGCCGGGGCGCAGCATGAGATGATAGGTATTGCCGAGGATGATATCCGCGCCAAGGTCCTTCACCTGGTCCATATACATGGCCTTGACTGTTCCGGCTGTGCCGACCGGCATGAAGGCAGGCGTGCGCACCACGCCGCGTGGCATGGAAATTTCACCCTGACGGGCCGCGCCGTCGCGGGCGAGGACTTTGAATTCAAAATTTTCGCTGGTCATGGCCGTTGTCTATTATGTCAAGCGCGTTCAAGCAAGCTGCCGTCGCCGTAGGAATAAAAGCGATAGCCGGTTTCAATGGCGCGTTCATAGGCAGCGCGCATGGTGTCGAGGCCGCTGAAGGCGGAAACCAGCATGAACAGCGTCGAACGCGGTAAGTGGAAATTGGTCATCAGCATGTCGACTGCGCGGAATTTATAGCCGGGCGTGATGAAGATGTCGGTCGGGCCGGACCAAGGACGAATGAGACCATCCTCGCCCGCAGCACTTTCAATGAGCCGGAGCGACGTCGTGCCGACACAAACCACGCGGCCACCGCGCTCATGCACGGCGTTCAGCGCATCCGCAGTCTTCTGCGAGACATAGCCGATCTCGGAATGCATTTTGTGGTCGGTGGTGTCGTCGGCCTTGACGGGCAGGAAAGTCCCCGCCCCGACATGCAGCGTCACGAAATGCTCTTCAATGCCCTTGGCCTTGATCTTTTCCAGAAGGTCGGGCGTGAAATGGAGCCCGGCGGTCGGGGCTGCGACAGCGCCTTCCTCACGGGCATAAACGGTTTGATAATCGCTGCGGTCGCGGTCGTCTTCCGCGCGCTTCGAAGCGATATACGGTGGAAGCGGGATATGTCCGACAGCAGCGATTGCTTCATCCAGCATCGCGCTGGACAGATCGAACACGAGAAGCGCCTCGCCCGCCTCGCCTTTCTCGGCAACGGTTGCGTCGAGGGTGCCAAGAAAGCAGCTTGAACCGGAATGACCGAAGCGGATGCGGTCGCCTTCCTTAACGCGCTTGGCCGGGCGCAGAAACGCCGCCCAGCGATCTGGTCCCATCCGCATATGCAAGGTTGCGCTGACTTGGCTGATATTGCCGTCGCGTTCGCGCATACCTTCAAGTTGCGCCGGTATCACCTTGGTATCATTGAAAACAAGCGCATCGCCCGGCTGCAGCAGATCGGGCAGATCATAGACGTGACGATCCTCGAAGGGCTTGCCCGGAACAACACGCAAAAGCCTAGCATGGTCGCGCGGCTCCGCTGGGCGCAGGGCAATACGCTCTTCCGGTAGATCGAAATCGAAAAGATCAACACGCATGATAGACCTCGTACATAGCTGCGGCCCCGGTATGAACCGGAGCCGCAATTTTCATTGGAAATAGTCGATCAGGCGTCGGCTGCGATGCGGGCAGACACGATCTTGTCCGGGTCGGTGACCGGCTCGCCGCGCTTGATCTTGTCGACATTGTCCATGCCTTCAATGACCTGACCCCATACGGTGTACTGGCGGTCCAGCCAGGGAGCATCGGTAAAGCAGATGAAGAACTGCGAGTTGGCAGAATTCGGGTTCTGGCTGCGTGCCATCGAAGCCGTGCCGCGCTTGTGCTGGGTGTTGGAGAACTCAGCCTTCAGGTCCGGCTTGTCCGAACCGCCCATGCCAGCGCGCGAGCCGTTGAAATGTTCGCCGCCCGACTTGCCGAACTTCACGTCGCCGGTCTGCGCCATGAAGCCATCAATGACACGGTGGAACACGACGCCATCATAAGCGCCTTCACGCGCCAGTTCCTTGATGCGTTCGACATGGCCCGGAGCCAGGTCGGGATAGAGTTCGAGCACGACATTGCCCTTGGTGGTTTCCAGAACGAGCGTGTTTTCGGGGTCTTTGTAAGCCATTGGGCCTCTCCTGTTTCAATGCGTTCGATAAGACGCGTTGTATTGGATATTTATTTCTGAATGGTCGCCTTGACGATCTTGTCCGGGTTTTCGACGGACCCATTATCGGATTCGCTGCCCTTCTTTATCTTGTCCACGGCTTCCATGCCGCTGACAACTTTGCCGACAACCGTATACTGGCCATTCAGGAAAGCACCGTCGTCGAACATGATGAAGAACTGCGAATTGGCGGAATTCGGGCTCTGGCTGCGGGCCATGCCGACCGTGCCGCGCACGAAAGGTTCTTTCGAGAATTCAGCCTTGATATCAGGCAGTTTGGAGCCGCCGGTGCCCACACGCGACGCGTCGAAGCCCTTGTTCATATTGCCGAATTCGACATCTCCGGTCTGGGCCATGAAGCCCGGAATGACACGATGGAAGGCAACGCCGTCATAGGCGCCTTCACTTGCCAGCTTCTCGATCTGGGCCACATGCTTCGGCGCGAGGTCGGGACGCAGCTGGATTGCGACATCACCGTCCTTGAGCTTCCAGAACGAGCGTGTCCGCCGCATTGGCGACGGAGGCCATCACGCCTTGAGACAGTGTAAAAATCGCGGCAGCGGCAAGCGCCGAACGGATAAATTTCATGATCGGAAAACTCCCAAACCTCAGGATTTGAATTTTGCTTCAAGGGCAGCGGCCACAACAGCCGGTACGAAAGGCCTGATATCGCCGCCCATGGACGCAATCTGGCGAACCAATGTGGCGGTAATCGTGCGCACGGCAGGATCGGCCGGCAGGAAAACGGTCTGCAATTCCGGCGCCATAGTGCCGTTCATGCCCGCCATCTGCATTTCGTAATCGAGATCGGTGCCGTCGCGCAGGCCGCGCACCATCAGCTGCGCCTTATGCTTGCGCGCCGAGTCGATCACCAATCCATCAAAGGAGATAACGGAAACGCGCGCTCCATCACCGCCAAGAACAGCTTTCGCGCTCTGGCCGATCAGTTCCACGCGTTCCTCAAAACTGAACAGCGGCTTCTTACCGGGATGCACGCCAATGGCGACAATAACCTCATCGGCAAGGCGCAAAGCACCTTTCAGGACATCCATATGGCCGTTTGTCACCGGGTCGAAGGAGCCCGCATAGATCGCGATTGTCATTTCTTCCAGCTAGCCTTTTCTGACAGGATTTTCAACAAGAACCAGAACGATAAGAAAATAGAAACCAAGAAACCAATTGAACGCGATGTGAACGATGATTTCACGGCAAGTTCACAACCGATTTACCAGAATAGGCGCAAGTTTGGTGCAACCTTTTCGTTTCTGAAGCGTATGTATGTCGAAAGGATATGACGATGATGATCTTTCTTCTGGCATTATCCATGATGGTCGCAATGGCCGCATCGGCAATCATATTGCTCCTTGAGGAGAACGAAGCCAAACGCCAACGCGTGCGTCAGGTGGCCTTCGACCTAAACAGCATGCGCAACATGCGCTCACGGTAATTCGTATCTTCCTGGCTTGAACACTCGCCTTTCGGCTTGAGATTGAGCATCCAGAAGAAGAACACATCACCGGCGGTATTCCCGAAACAAATCAACTATCTGTCGTAATGACGCAACCTGATTAGAAGATCGCCAATTCCTCCAGTCTTGGCATCTGAAAAAGGCCGATGGTTTTGCCATCGGCCTTTTTCATTGCGCTTACTCCAACCGGGGCATCAAGCTCGGCTAGTTTGCTTATTCTTCGCTGGCTGCGGGTGCTTCGCCTCCGGGCGCGGATTCGCCACCCTCAACGTCACCATTGCCGTTTTCCTCATCGCTATCCGTTTCGGAAATACGCTCGACGGAAACAACCTTTTCACCGTCAGCCGTGTTGAAGATCGTAACACCCTTGGTCGAACGGCCCGCGAGACGGATACCGTCGACAGGCACGCGGATCAGCTGGCCACCATCGGAGACGAGCAGGATCTGGTCACTTGCTTCGACCGGGAATAGCGAAACGAGCTTGCCGATTTCGTCGGTCTTCGACGTGTCGGTGGCACGGATGCCCTTGCCGCCACGGCCCGAAACACGGAACTCGTAAGACGATGAACGTTTGCCGTAGCCATATTCGCTGACCGTCAGCACGGTTTGTTCGCGCGCCTTCAGTTCCTGATACCGCTCTTCGGAAAGTTCGGCGTCGGTACCGACTTCTTCACCAACAACGACGATATCGTCGGCATCGTCCGCGCCTTGCGCCCGGCGTTCGGCAATCGAACGCTTGAGATAGGCGGAACGCTGCGAGGCATCGGCTTCGACATGGTGCAGGATCGCCATGGAGATGACCTTGTCGCCATCCGCCAGATTAATGCCGCGCACGCCGATCGAGTTGCGGCCTGCGAAGACGCGCACATCGGTAACCGGGAAGCGGATACACTGGCCGCCGGCGCAGGTCAGAAGCACGTCGTCGAATTCCGTACAGGTATCGACGGAGAGGATTTCATCCCCGTCATCCTCGAGCTTCATCGCGATCTTGCCGTTGCGGTTGACCTGAACGAAGTCCGACAGCTTGTTACGGCGAACCGTACCGCGCGTGGTCGAGAACATGACGTCCAGATTTGCCCAGGAATCTTCATCCTCCGGCAACGGCATGATGGTCGTGATGCGCTCGCCCTGCTGCAACGGCAGCATGTTGATGAGAGCCTTGCCGCGCGATTGCGGTGTGCCGACCGGCAGGCGCCAGACCTTTTCCTTGTAGACAATGCCACGCGAGGAGAAGAACAGAACCGGCGTATGCGTATTGGCGACAAACAGGCGGGTGACGAAATCTTCGTCCTTCGTCGCCATGCCGGAACGGCCCTTGCCACCGCGGCGCTGTGCGCGATAGGTCGTCAGCGGAACGCGCTTGATATAGCCCGCATGGCTGACGGTGACGACCATGTCTTCGCGAGCGATCAGGTCTTCGTCGTCCATTTCCGCGCCGCCGAAACCGATTTCGGTGCGGCGTGGCGTGCCGAACTCATCACGAACGGCAATCATCTCGTCCTTGACGATGGTCATGACGCGCAAACGCGACGAAAGGATATCCAGATAATCGCGGATTTCCTCGCCGATCTTGTTCAGTTCGTCCGCCACTTCGTCACGTCCGAGCGCGGTCAGGCGCTGCAGACGCAGTTCGAGAATGGCGCGGGCCTGTTCTTCGGAGAGGTTATAGGTGTTGTCGTCATTGATGCGGTGACGCGGATCGTCGATCAGGCGGATCAGCGGTGCAACGTCGGCGGCAGGCCAGCGGCGTTCCATCAACTGTTCACGCGCAGTCGTTGGATCAGGCGCACGGCGGATCAGTGCGATCACTTCATCGATATTGGCAACCGCAATCGCCAGACCCACCAACACATGCGCACGGTCACGTGCCTTGTTGAGCAGGAATTTCGTGCGGCGGGTGACGACTTCCTCGCGGAAGGCCACGAAGGCGCGCAGCATGTCGAGCAGCGTCAGCTGTTCCGGCTTGCCGCCATTCAGCGCCACCATGTTGCAGCCGAACGAGGTCTGCAACGGCGTGTAGCGATAGAGCTGGTTCAGCACGACATCGGCAACCGCGTCGCGCTTCAGCTCGACCACGACGCGATAGCCTTCACGGTCGGATTCGTCGCGCAGATCGGAAATGCCTTCGATGCGCTTGTCGCGCACCAGTTCGGCCATTTTCTCGATCATCGAGGCCTTATTCACCTGATACGGAATCTCGGTGATGATAATGGCTTCGCGGTCGCCGCGCATTGGCTCGATTGCCGCGCGTCCACGCATGATCACCGAACCGCGCCCGGTCGTGTAGGCGGAATTGATGCCCGCACGTCCAAGAATGATGCCTCCGGTCGGGAAATCGGGACCCGGAATGATCTCCATGATTTCTTCCAGCGGGATGGCTGGATTTTCAATCAACGCGATGCAGCCATCGATGACTTCGGCAAGGTTATGCGGCGGAATATTGGTCGCCATACCGACCGCAATACCGCCCGAACCGTTGACGAGGAGGTTCGGGAAACGCGCTGGCATAACCACCGGCTCCCGCTCGCGACCGTCGTAATTGTCCTGGAAATTGACCGTATCCTTGTCGATGTCCGACAGAAGGGCTTCGGTGAGTTTTTCCAGACGGCATTCGGTATAACGCATCGCCGCCGGGGGATCGCCGTCGATGGAACCGAAATTGCCCTGCCCGTCGACAAGGGGATCGCGCATGGAGAAATCCTGCGCCATACGCACGAGGGCATCGTAGATCGATGCATCGCCATGCGGGTGATATTTACCCATGACCTCACCGACCACACCCGCCGATTTACGGTAGGGGCGGTTATAGGCGAGATTCATCTCGTTCATGGCGTGAAGGATACGACGATGCACTGGCTTCAGGCCGTCGCGCACGTCGGGCAGAGCACGGCTCACGATAACGCTCATGGCGTAGTCGAGATATGAGCGCTGCATTTCCTCGATAATGGAAATCGGCTCAATACCGCTCGGGCCGCCATTCATATCGTCGGAACCGGGTGGAGGGGTTTGATCTGACACTATTCAGATATCTTTCTCAACAGAATCGATAAAGTCTCTTTATAAAGGAAAGCAGCGCAAAACGCCAATTTCGAGACCATTTCCGGCGGCTAAATCGTTTTTGTAAATCAATGACTTATAAGATATTCACATAAACATGGCGCAAGCTTGTTGCTCGATCCGGCACTTTGCATCGACCAATGCGGCTTGATCGTCTAGAATTCAATCGTGACAGACCAATGAGAGGGCGACAGTAGCATGGGGTTCTACGATACCGTATTCAGCGCCTTCGTCACCCTTCTTGTCACGATCGATCCGCCGGGCCTGGCGCCGCTGTTTCTGGCGTTGACGCCGGGCATGGATCGTCACCATCGCGGTCAGGTCGCGCTTCGCGCTTCCATCATCGGATTCATCGTCATGGCGCTCTTTGCCGTGGCAGGCGTGCAGATCCTCGGCATGTTCGGTATTTCCATCGGGGCTTTCCGCGTCGCCGGTGGTCTGCTGCTGTTCTGGATCGCGTTTGAAATGATTTTCGAGAAGCGAACCGAGCGCAAAGAAAAGAGTGCCGAAGTCGCGATCACCAAGGATCATATCCGCAATATTGCCGCCTTCCCGCTCGCAATACCGCTTATCGCCGGTCCCGGCGCGATCTCGGCCATCGTGCTGACGTCGAACTCATTCCATGGCTTCGGGCCGCGTATCGCCCTTCTGGGGGTGATATTCGTCTGCCTGCTCATCACTTATGTCGTGCTTCTGCTCGCAGAACGCGTCGACCGGTTCCTTGGCGAAACCGGTCGATCCATTCTTACCCGCTTGCTGGGTGTCATTCTGGCGGCACTCGCCGTTCAGTTCGTCGCCGATGGTATCAAGACGCTCATAGCCGGTTAAGAGCATTTCCAGCAAAAGTGCGAAGCGGTTTTGCGTCAGATAATGCGTATGAATGAATGTATAGAGCGGTTTCTAATAACCGCTCTATACCGATTTCTGTGCCTTCTTGCCGATCATGGCATGACGCAGCTTGGACGAGAACCAGTCGATAACCGCAACAGCAATCAGGATCATGATGATCAGGAACGAAACGTCCTGAAGGTTCAAAACCTTGATCTGTTCGGCCAGATGCGCGCCGATGCCGCCTGCCCCGACAATACCGATGATCGTTGCCGAGCGCGTGTTGGACTCGAAGAAGTACAGCACCTGACTGCCGATCAGCGGCAGAACCTGCGGCAACACGCCGAAGCGATAGCCGTGCAGGCGGTTGCCTCCCGACGACAGCACGCCTTCAACCGGCTTCTTGTCCGCGCCTTCAATGGCTTCCGAAAACAGCTTGCCGAAAGCGCCAAAGTCGGAACAGGCGATAGCCAGAATACCGGCGAAAGGTCCAAGCCCCACCACTGACACCCAGATCAGCGCCCAGATCAGCGTATCGACGCCACGGATGGTATCGAGAAAGCGACGTATGCCGAAATGCAGGAAGATGTTCGGGATGATGTTCTTCGCCGCCAGAAACCCGAACGGAAAGGCCAGTATGGCGGCCAAAAGCGTGCCCAGATAGGCAATGGCCAGCGTTTCCAGCATTGACCACAGATATAGGCTGAAACGGCCATTGGATGCCGGTGGCAGCATCATCAAGGCGAAATCGCCGAGACGACCGAAGCCGTTCAGGATACGCAGCAGCGAAAAATCCAGCCAGTAGAAGGCAAACCACAACGAGGCGATGATGAGCACGCCTGCAATCGTCAGATTGCGCCATGTGCGCGCATTGCCGAACAGTTCCGCATATTCCGCGCGCAATTCCTTTTCGTGGGCATGGGCTTCGCGGGAGAGGCTTTGCGCAATGTCTGTCATGATAAGCTCCCCTTTAACCGATGCGGCCCAGAAGCGCGTGACGCACACGCTGGGTGATGAGATCGATCACGACTATCGTGACGATAATCAGCAACAGGATGGCGCTGACATCGCTGTAATAAAATTGCCGGATGGAAGTGAGCAGTTCCTGACCGATACCGCCTGCACCGACAAAGCCCATGACGGAAGCGCCGCGCACATTGATTTCAAAGCGCAGCAACCCGTAGGAGGCGAAATTGGCGGCGACCTGTGGCAGTACGGCAAAGCGGATGACCTGAAGGCCGGAGCCGCCGGAAGCACGGATACCTTCCACCGGCCGCATGTCGATATTTTCGACCACTTCCGAAAAGAGTTTGCCGAGCGCGCCCGTCGTGTGAAGCATCAGAGCCAGCACACCGGCCATTGGTCCCAGACCGAAAGCGATAACGAATAGCAAGGCGAACACGATTTCAGGCACGGTCCGCAGCAGTTCTAGTCCACGACGAACGATGAAACGCACCGTCGAGTTCGGGGCCATATTGGAGGACGCTGCGAAGGAAGCCGCAAAAGCGATAACCGCGCCGATCAGCGTGGCGAGATAGGCGATCAACAACGTCTCGAAGAGCATCTTGAGCCAGCCGCCGATATTCCAGTACCACGCGGCCATGTCGCCCCAAAAATTGGCGATGGTCAGGTCTGGCAGAATGCGCCCGAGATAACTTGTAAAGCGAAAGAGATTTTCAACCAGTGTGCCCGGCCGAACGTCGGCAACAACAGAGGCAGCTATGGCGATAACAACAAGGCCGACGAGGAAACCGATGCCATAAAGGCGTCGTTTCCCGACTTCCCTGCGATACTCGGCGAGCAGACCCTTGGAGCCGCTGCCGTCGAGAGTGGATATCGTCATGCGAGATTCCCTAACAAAAATGCCCGAAGCTTTTGCGGCTTCGGGCATTTCGATTGTTCTTCGGATCAGGACTTGCGTGCCTTGTCGTTGAACTTCAGCATCTCGATGATCGGCTCATAATCCTTGGTTTCGGTCGCCACGAATTCCTGGTCCTTGCCATCGGAAAGGGCGTCAAATCCGGCTTTGTCCTTCTTTGGCATGTCGAGGAAAGCCTGCTTGATGTCAGCCTTCAGCTGGTCAGGCAGCGTGCTGAGCACGGCAAACGGACCTTCCGGCAGGAAGTCCGACTTGAAGATGATGCGGAAATCGTCCTTCGTCAGCGCCTTGCCGTCTGCGTCTTTGAGAACGCCGCGGCTGATCATGCGGGTCAGGTTGGAGTCGTTTTCCGAATTCCAGGAATTGGCGGCAGCGTCAGCGGTGCCCTGAGCGAGAGCCAGAACGGCGTTTTCGTGGCTGCCGGCAAAAAAGTTCTTACCGAAGAAGGTATCGACGCTATAGCCTTCGCGGTTGAGGAAGTAGCGCGGCGCATTGTTGCCAGAGGTGGAGTTCGGATCGACAAGCGCGATGCTCTTGCCCTTCAGGTCGTCCATTTTCTGGTATGGGCTGTTGGCGCGAACATAAACGACCGAATAATAGCCGTTGACGCCGGTGTCGTGACGCTGGTTGACGAGCGGCGTGGTTTCAACACCGGTCATGACGGCGCGTGCATAGGAAGCCGGGCCATAGAAAGCGATCTGGATATTGCCGGCGCGCTGGCCTTCGATGACGGCGGCATAGTCGTTGGCAACGCGCAGCGTGACCTTGGTGCCGAGTTCCTTGCCGAGATAGGCCGTCAGAGCGGCATAACGGTCGCTGGTGGTCGAAGCGTTTTCAGACGGGATGACGCCCAGAACCAGTTCCGGATATTCCTTGCTCCAGTCAGCAGCCTGAGCATGAAAGGTCATCGTGGCGGTGAGCGCAACGGCCGCCAGAAAAGTTCTACGGTTAAGCATAAGTCTCTCCTGTTAATCGTGAGTTTGGAGCGAGTTTTTTCCGCAGCTTTATTCGCTCAGGCGGAAATCTGGCGCAGTGCGGCTTCAGCCGACTGCGGAACCGGTACAGGCATTGCGTCAACCGTGTCGTCACTATCGACAACGTCGGCTGCTTCCATGCCGTAAAGATCGCGCGATGCCATATCAGTCAGCATCGACGGCGTGCCGCGGAACACGACCTTGCCAGCGGACATGCCGACGAGGCGGTCGCAATAGCTGCGCGCGATATCAAGTGAATGCAGATTGCAGAGAACGGTGATGCCGTATTCGCGATTGATACGACGCAACGCATCCATGACGCTGCGCGTATTGCGCGGATCGAGCGAAGCAATCGGTTCATCGGCAAGAATGATGCGCGGCTGCTGAACGAGTGCACGCGCAATCGCCACGCGCTGCTGCTGGCCGCCGGAAAGCTCATCGGCGCGGTGCGCGGCCAGATGGGCGATATCGAACTGCTGCAAGGCAGACAATGCGATCAGGCGCTCTTCATCGCTCCAGATGCGCAGAAGCGACTTTGGCGTCGAGACATAGTTAAGACGCCCCATAAGCACATTGGTCAGAACATCGAGACGGTCGACCAGATTGAAATGCTGAAAAATCATCGCGCATTGTGCGCGCCAGTCGCGAAGCCCGGAGCCTTTCAGGCCGGTAACATCGCGCCCCTCCCAATGAATGGTCCCTTCCGACGGTTCGACGAGGCGGTTGATCATACGCAACAGCGTCGATTTACCCGCGCCCGAACGTCCGATAATTCCCACAAACGTGCCGGGCTCGATCTCGAGGTCAACCCCCGAAACCGCCACCTTGTCATTATAGCGGCGCGTTACGTTTTTCAGTTGAAGCATGAATTCATCTCCATTCATGCTCACTCTGAATTGCTTCCATGACATTGCAATGAAAGCATCGTGACGTTTGTGTAAATTTACACGCTACTATAGGTTTATTAGTTAAGCCTTTGTTTTAGCGTACATTTCTGTCAGATGACGAATAAATGCCTCTGTGGATTCACCAACATCGCCGGAATTGTCTATTATGACAACATCGCCAGCCCCGTCATTGAAGTTCACTTCGCGCGAAAGGCGCAAGGCGATCTCGTCTTTGCTTTCGCGGCCACGGCTTGCCAGCCGTTCGGCGAGGACTTCCGCGCGTGCCGTAATGACCACCACCGAACGCGACGGATAAAGCCTGCGCATGTCGTCCAGAACGCGGCGCGAGACATTGGCAATCACCACAGTTCCGCCATCGATCAGCGTATCAAGCGACTTCGGAAGACCGTAGTTCAAACCATGGGCGCGCCAATGAAGCGCAAAGGCGCCCTCGCCCGCGACTTTCGCAAAAGCCGCTTCATCTAGACTGTCGTGGTCTTCGGTTCCCGGCATTTGAGGGCGCGTGACGATGCGGCGTACAAAATGAAAGCGCGCATCGCCTGCAAGGGCCATACGCGCGCCATCCATGATCGTGTCCTTGCCGGCCCCGCTGGGGCCGACGACAGCAACGAAACAGCCTTTCGGCCGGATATTTTCCATACGCATCAGAGCACCCGCTCGCCTTCCCGCCAGACAGTGCGCACCACCGGTATCGCACTTCTGGTGCGTGCTCGTACCAGATCGGCGCGCTTGCCGACAGCAATTTCGCCCCGGTCGTCCATGCGCATTGCATCGGCGGGGTTCTTGCTGACAAGGCGGATGGCTTCAGGAAGCCCAATCGGGCGCTCGCCGGAAGCAAGGCCGAAAGCCGACTGGATGAGGCTGAACGGAATATAGTCCGACGACAGAATATCGAGACTGCCATTATCCACCAGATCGCGGGCGGCGATATTGCCCGAATGCGAGCCGCCACGCACGATATTCGGCGCGCCCATCAGGATCGACAGGCCCGCGCCCTTGGAGGCCGAAGCCGCTTCCAGCGTGGTCGGGAACTCCGCAATACGAACGCCGTGATCAAGCGATTCCCCCACATGGGCGCTGGTGGCGTCGTCATGGCTTGCCAAAACTATACCGCGTGCCCCCGACATATCGGCAATCGCCCGTCGATGCTTGGCCGAATAGGCGTCGGAGTCTGCCATGCGCTGTTCGCAATGCAAACGAAACTCTTCGTCGTTGAGTTTCAGCTTGCGCATGTAATAGGTGCGATAGGTTTCGATCTCTGCGAACTGACGCTGCCCCGGCGCATGATCCATCAGCGAAGCAAGCTTCACCCGATCATCGTTTTCAAAAAGCGCAAAGCCTTCAAGGCAGTCGGCTGCGGAAACCTCGCAGCGCAGATGCAGGAAATGGTCGGCGCGCAGACGGTTTTCGCGCACGCCGCTTTCAATTGCATCGGCCAGCAGGCGCATATCCTTGCCAACGAAGTCGCGATCATAATCGGAACCGACCCGCATCGCATCAAAGACAGTGGTGATGCCCGATGCGGCAACCTGCGCGTCGTGGGCCTGAACGGCGGCATCCACGTTCCAACGCACCTTGGGACGCGGTGCATAATGCGATTCCAACTGGTCGGTATGGAGTTCAATCAGGCCGGGAATGACGTAATCACCATCCATATCCTCGCCGCCATTTACATTGCCCTGATCGATGGCGGCGATCTTGCCGTCGCGTATCAGGATGGAGCCGGAAACGACCTCGTCGGCGAGCACGATGCGCGCATTTTTGAGAACGATTTCATTCGCCATGAGAAAGCTCTTTCATGACCGCCTCGGTATTGGCGGCAGTTTCATATTTCGAGAGAAAAGTTTCGATATCGAGCGCGCGGAAATCATCGAGCGCGTCGTGCAGGCGTTCATGGCTCCAGTCCCACCAGCCCAGCCGGTCGAGACGATTGCCGGTCGCGGCGTCAAAGCGCTCGCGTATGAGACGCGCCGGGACACCGCCCACAATCGTGTAAGGCGCAACATCTTTGCTGACGACCGCACCGGCACCGATCACTGCGCCATTGCCCACGGTAACGCCCGGCAGGATGGTCGATCCGTGACCGAGCCATGTGTCATGGCCGATCTTAACTGCATTGCCGCGACGCCAGTCGAAAAACTCGGTTTCATTCTCCGCATCCGGCCAGTAATCGCCAGCGCGATAGGTGAAGTGATGCAAAGTTGGACGCCAGGTCGGATGATTGGTGGCATTGATGCGCACATGGCTTGCAATGTTGGAGAATTTACCGATCTCCGCGCACCAGATTTCGCAATCGATGCCGAGATAGGAGTAGTCATCCAGCACAGTTTCCGACAGACGGCTGCGCGCGCCGACTTCCGTGTAACGGCCAAGCTTGCTGCCGGTGACATCTGCCGTTTCGTGAACCAGAGGTTCAACCGATAGCTTGGTCATGCCGCCGCCCTCGGCGAAAAGGCGGTAACGTCGATGATGCGGTCGGCCACTTCCTCGCGTACATCCTCGTCGTGAAAAATGCCGAGCATTGCAACACCTTCTTCCTTTTTGGTCTTGATGAGATCCACCACGACCGCGCGGTTCTTCGCATCAAGCGAAGCTGTCGGTTCGTCCAGCAGCAACACCGGATGATCGGTGATGAAACCGCGAGCGATGTTGACGCGCTGCTGCTCGCCGCCGGAAAAGGTTGCAGGCGGCAGCGCCCAGAGGCGTTCCGGCAGGTTGAGCTTGGCCAGCAATTCCCGCGCGCGGTCCAGCGCCATGTCGTGGTCGGCACCACGAGCGATCAGAGGTTCGGCCACGACATCGATAGCCGCCACTCGGGGCAGTGCGCGCAAAAACTGGCTGACATAGCCAATCGTGTCACGACGAACGCCAAGCACTTCGCGGGGATCAGCCGTGGCCAGATCGACCGCGCGATCCGCATGACGGATCAGAATGGAGCCCCCATTCACCGCATAATTGCCGTAGACCATTTTCAGGATCGAGCTTTTGCCGGCACCCGATGGACCGCCCAGCACGGCGCATTCACCGGCATTGAGTTCAAAATTCACGCCCTGCACGACCGGCAGTTCAACGCCGCCCTGCAAATGCATGGTGAAGGTCTTGGTAACGCCGGATACCACCAGGGGCGGCGTGGATTGCGAAGCGGATGTTTGCAACAGAGACATTTCTCACCTCACGCATGAAGTTCCGTCAGTTTGGAAAAAACACGCGATAAATATCTGTTTTAATTGATCTATACCTGTAAGATCGATGATACGAGCAACTGCGTATAAGGCGCTTGCGGGTCGTCCAGCACGCGATCCGTCAAACCTTGTTCGACGATGTGACCGTCTTTCATGACCATGATCCGGTGCGACAGAAGCCGCGCTACTGCCAGATCATGCGTGACTATGACGACCGAAAGCCCCAGATCGTTGACGAGCCCGCGCAACAGATCGAGCAGGCGCGCCTGCACCGAAACGTCGAGACCACCGGTCGGCTCGTCCATGAACACCAGTCGCGGCGCGGTGACGAGATTGCGGGCAATCTGCAAACGCTGGCGCATACCGCCGGAAAAAGCGCGCGGCTGATCGTCAATGCGGTCGGCGGCGATTTCAACCCGTCCCAGCCATTGCGTGGCGGTGGAGCGGATATTGCCATAATGGCGCTCACCCACCGCCATCAGGCGCTCGCCGACATTGGCGCCAGCCGAAACCGTCATGCGCAGTCCGTCAGCCGGGTTTTGATGCACAAAACCCCAGTCAGTGCGCATCAGAAAACGGCGCTCGGCCTCGCCGATCTTGTAGAGATCGCGGAATGCGCCATCGCGCATCCGATATTCAACGGTGCCAGACGTCGGTTCCAGCCGGGTTGCAAGGCTGTTGAGCAGCGTCGTCTTGCCCGAGCCGGATTCTCCGACGATGGCCAGAACTTCGCCAGGCCAGAGATTGAAGGAGATATCCTCGCAGCCACGGCGGCTGCCGTAGAACTTCGACAGGTTGTTTACTCTCAGCAGAGGTTCGTCGTTCATTCTGCGGCCTCCTTATTGGCAGCCAGATGACCAAAATGGCCCTTTGCCTGACGGTCTTCGCAATAATCGGTATCCGAGCACACGAACATCGAGCCGCCGCGATCATCGAGCACAACTTCATCCAGATAGACGCCCTTCGCGCCACACAGCGCACAAGGTTCCTTGAACTTCTGCACTTCAAACGGATGATCCTCGAAATCGAGGCTTACGACCTGCGTGTATGGCGGAACTGCGTAGATGCGTTTTTCGCGGCCTGCGCCGAACAGCTGCAAGGCGGGCGACATATGCATTTTCGGATTGTCGAATTTCGGCGTCGGCGATGGTGCCATCACGTAGCGACCTTCGATCATCACGGGATAATCATAGGTCTTGGCGATCTGGCCGTGACGCGCAATGTCCTCGTAGAGCTTCACGTGCATGAGGCCATATTCGGCGAGCGCATGCATCTTGCGCGTTTCCGTCTCGCGGGGTTCCAGAAAGCGCAGCGGTTCCGGGATCGGCACCTGATAGACGATCACCTGCCCTTCGGTCAGCGGATATTCCGGAATGCGGTGGCGCGTCTGGATGATCGTCGCCTCGCCGGTGCTGGTGGTCACGGCCACATTGGCGGTCTTCTGGAAGAACGCGCGGATCGAAACGGCATTGGTCGTGTCGTCCGCACCCTGATCGATAACTTTCAGCACATCGTCCGGCCCAAGAATGGCAGCCGTCACCTGCACGCCACCCGTGCCCCAGCCATAGGGCATCGGCATTTCGCGGCTCGCAAAAGGTACCTGATAGCCGGGCACCGCTATGGCCTTCAATATGGCGCGGCGGATCATGCGCTTGGTCTGCTCGTCCAGATAGGCGAAATTGTAATTGGCCAGATCGCTCATTCTGCGGCCTCCTTCACTGGAGATTCTGCTTGATTTTGCGTCTTCTCATATTCAGCACGCATGCTGCGGATGAGTTCGAGCTCAGCCTGGAAATCGACGTAATGCGGCAGTTTCAGATGCTCGACGAAGCCGGTCGACTGCACATTGTCGGAGTGCGAAATGACGAATTCCTCATCCTGTGCGGGCGCGGTCACGTCGGTATCGAATTCACGAACCCGCAAGGCGCGGTCGCAGAGCGACATAGACATGGCCTTGCGTTCGCTCTGGCCAAACACCAGACCATAGCCACGCGTGAATTGCGGCGGCTGCTTTGCGGAGCCCTTGAACTGGTTCACCATTTGGCACTCGGTCAATTGCACCCGGCCAAGCGAGACGGCAAAGCCCAACTCCGGCACATCGAACTCGACCTCCACTTCGCCGATGCGAATTTCGCCGACAAAGGGGTGGGTGTTGCCGTAGCCGCGCTGGGTCGAATAACCGAGCGCGAGAAGAAAACCTTCATCGCCGCGCGCCAGCGCCTGCAAGCGCAGATCGCGTTCCATCGGGAATGTCCATGGCTCGCGTGTCAGATCGCCGGGCTCATGACCTTCCGGCAGGGAGCCATCATCCTCGATCATGCCGTTCGCGCCGAGAATATCGGTGACGCGGGGCGTCTCTTCCTTCTCGGTTTCGCGTGCTTCCGGCTCTGGCACAGCAACGTCTCCCGCCAGATCCGGATCGAGAAGACGGTGGGTGTAGTCGAAGGTCGGGCCGAGCAACTGGCCGCCCGGAAGATCCTTATAGGTCGCGGAAATGCGGCGCTCGATCAGCATCTGCCCGGTTTCCATTGGGCGGGAATAGCCAAAGCGCGGCAATGTGGTGCGATAAGCACGCACGAGGAAAATGGCCTCGATCAGATCGCCACGCGACTGACGCACGGCGAGCGCGGCCAGCTCACGATCATAGAGCGAACCTTCCGCCATCACGCGATCAACGGCCAGCGCAAGCTGCTCGACAATCTGATCCAGACGCAGTGCAGGCACTGCACGATCACCCCGGCGGCGATCATCGAGAAGTCGGTGGGCGTTACGAATGGCTGTTTCGCCACCCTTTACGGCAACATACATGTTCAGCCCTCCAGTCCGGTGATGCGCGTGGTGCGCGGAAATGCGATGACCGCGCCGTCGCAGACCAGAACCAGATCGACGCCAAGCGGATATTGCGCGCCGTTGTCTCGCCATTGCGTAACGAAGTCCTGCGGAAGTCCGTCGATGTGAATTTCCTGCTCACCGTTAATGCCCGGCCCCTTCAGAACAAGGCCCTGCCCGCTCTCAAACGACTTGACCGCCAGAACCACCGTTGTCGAACGGTCCGGAAACTCCGGCTGCCCTTGCGAGAATTCAGCCAAGGGCGGCAACAGCGAAGCATCGGTAACCAATGCGAATTGCGCAGAAGCGGAAGATTCAACCTGCGGCGCGCCGGTTTGAAATGTCAGCCAGGCTGTAGCGTCTGCATCGGCTGCAATGGCGCGGTCGCACCAGACGGTGGCATCATGGTCGAGCAAGGTGGCGGCTATGACGCCCAGTTCCGGCTTCAATGGCTGGGGCGGCGTGGCACCCCGGGTCAGAGCGTAGACGCGGCCCGGATTGGCCATCGCATGCATGACGGCATGAAATGCCGATTGGGCATCCGTGACCGGATTTGCCAAACCACCTTCGAAGGCCGGAGACGAATGGGGTGAAGAATGCAGCATCAATTGTCTCCCCGAACCATGGTGAAGAAATCAACTTTGGTGGCAGCAGCTTCGCTGCGCAGTTTTGTGTCGGCCTGTTCCAGCCGGTTGCGCAAGACGTCGAGGACCTGACGCTCCACCGCTTCACGGCGCGCTTCGTCGGTCCAGAGCGCATCAAACAAAGCGGCCAGTCGTGCCTTTTCCTGATCGCGACCGAGAGCATAGGAATGCCCGACGGAACCATCGGTCAGACGCACAGTCGCGCGCGTCACCGTCGCCTCGCCGACATTGAAAGGCGCACCGCCGCCGCCGATACGGCCGCGCAGCATTACCAGTCCTGTTTCCGGACCACGGAGAATTTCGAAATCAGGCTTGTCCGACCAATTCTGCCAGAAAGCTTTCAGCTCTTCGCCGCTTGCCTGCGCAAGCGTTGCCATGCTGGCCTGTCGTGCAGCCTGCACCGCGTCAAGCGCCTTGCTGTTGCCGGACTTGTCGTTACTGGCCGAGGCGTGCATCCCACCGGCGGCAGTGCCATTGCCTGCCTTGGGCTCTGTCGTTTGCATGAGCTTTTCCGCCCTGTTCAATTCCATTGACTTGCTTTGCACATTTGTCTATTTATCTAGACAACCATACAATAACAAAATTATTACTCCCTGCCAATGACAGGACGATGACAGTTGATGACAAAGACCAGACGAATTGAAAGAAATAGCGGCGTGGCGATTTGGCGGCAGATTGCCGATGAGATACGCGGCGACATCATGGCCGGGAAACTTCAGTCCGGCGCACGCATGCCTGCCGAAATGGAACTTGCGGATCGCTTCGGCGTCAACCGCCATACGGTGCGCAGCGCCATTGCCGCGTTGACGCAAGAAGGCGTACTTCGTGCCGAACAGGGTCGCGGCACATTCGTCGCCAATGCAAAGCGTTTGACCTACCAGATCGGGCCACGCACCCGCATTTCACAGTCACTGGGCACGCAGGCTAGCGAAGTCAAAGGCATATTGCTCAGCAGCGGCGCCGAAGTCGCGACCGCCGAAATAGCCGAAGCCCTGGGCATCGCCGCCGGAAGCGAAGTCACGCGGCTTGAGACGGCGCATAGTGCCGATGGACGCCCTGTATCACGCGCAACGCATTGGGTGGATGCGGCGCGCTTTCCCGATTTTGTTGCTGACTATGCTGAAAATGGGTCTATTACCTGGGCGCTCAGGAAAGCTGGTATCGAGGATTATTTCCGCAAATCGACAACCATATCTGCCCAGCACGCTGATTCAGATGACCTGAAACATCTGAAGCTCTCGCCCGGTGCTATCGTGCTGATGGCACGCGCCATCAATGTCGATACGAACGGTCAGCCTCTTCAATATTCTCTGACGCGGTTTTCTGCGGATCGCATGGAGTTTTCGATCGATACATATTGAGTCCATAAATTCAGTAATTTCGTTTTTAATCAGTTAGATAACATAAACTCATAAGGTTCTGATTTAATAAACCTTAAGACCAAAATAAAACGGGCGCCTAAAGCGCCCGTTAGATTCATCAAAATGGAATTTCGTCGTCGAGATCGCGGGAGAACCCACCGCCGCCGCCCGAAGAAGACGGGCCGGACGAACCGAAATCGCCACCACCGCCGGAATAATCCGACATCTGGTTACGTCCACCACCGCTGCCGCGATCAAAAGAACGGCCCTGATCGCCGCCTTCACCACGGCTATCGAGCATCTGAAGCTCACCACGGAACTTCTGTAGCACAACTTCCGTCGAATAACGGTCGTTGCCGTTCTGATCCTGCCACTTGCGGGTCTGGAGCGCGCCTTCGATATAAACCTTGGCACCCTTCTTCAGATATTGCTCTGCGACCTTGGCAAGGTTTTCGTTGAAAATAACAACGCTATGCCATTCGGTGCGGTCCTTGCGCTCGCCGGACTGGCGATCACGCCAGCTTTCCGAGGTCGCAATACGCAGATTGGCAACCACATCGCCTGAATTCAGACGACGAATTTCCGGATCGGCACCGAGATTGCCGACCAGAATGACCTTGTTGACGCTACCAGCCATCGAAAACCTACTCCGGGTCTCATGCGCGCCTCGCCGGATCTGAAATCCTCACGAGAGCGCTTCCTCAAGAAGGATCAGGCGCATGAATTGCGCCATCACCTGAAACTCAATTACCCACCTTACAGGACTGGCGCGCATCACGCTCAATTTCCCAGGCGGCGAATGGTCAATGTCCACAGAGTTTATGTTCTTGTTTTGTTCAAAATGCAAGTGCTTGTGGCATCAAATCGACAAAACATCCCTCATTTCTAACGAGGTCCAGTGACTAACGAGGAGAATGCCTGACCCGCCGCATAGCGACAGCCGAAGATACAACAAAGCGCGTCACAGTCAGACAATGAAAAGCCCCGCCGCTCACTGTTTCTTTGGCGCGCGGGGCTTGGGGTTTGAGCAATGCTCATATGTCGGCATTAATTCGTCGACAAAATCTTTCGGAACTCGAAGGCACGCGGCCAATCGTTTTCCGCGCATATATAGATTTTCGGCAATCGAACTTCTCACCAACGATGCATTATTCCATGCGAAAGAACGCATCCGCGACCAAGATCGATTGTGCTTTCATCTGTGTGAAAGCTAGGCAGTGTAGTCAGGTGGACTCATGCTCCTTTACCTCCCTACCGGATTTCCCGCCTCCTGCGAACCTCTTGCCGATATCGCGTCATCCCTCCGCAATACCTCTTCGCATCAGCGAGTAAGAGAAGTGTGCTCCTGTCAGGAGTGACAGTCAACGCTCTTGCGTTCACATTTCGTATCGCCTATCAGAAGCTTGGTTGTTCGATATTTGTTCCGGTGCTACAAGAGCGCAAATTAGGATAACCAAGCCCCTTCTTCTTTGGAGGGCTTCGCCCCATATTATGGGATTGGCGCGACGGTTCATCGCCGGGGCCAATCTATCCATGGCATCACGAAGCAGGCAGGACGCGGAATGAGCGATCAGAAATTCATTTCCATACGTGGCGCGCGCGAGCACAATCTTAAAAATGTCGATCTTGATTTGCCGCGCGACAAGCTGATCGTCATGACGGGCCTTTCCGGTTCGGGCAAGTCGTCGCTTGCCTTCGACACGATTTATGCGGAAGGCCAGCGTCGTTACGTGGAAAGCCTCTCGGCTTATGCGCGCCAGTTTCTGGAAATGATGCAGAAGCCGGATGTGGACCAGATCGATGGTCTGTCGCCCGCCATTTCCATCGAACAGAAGACGACGAGCCGTAATCCGCGCTCGACGGTCGGTACTGTCACCGAAATCTACGACTATATGCGCCTTCTTTTCGCGCGTGTGGGCGTGCCTTATTCGCCAGCGACCGGCCTTCCCATTGAAAGCCAGACCGTCAGCCAGATGGTTGATCGTGTCATTGCGCTCGAAGAAGGCACGCGTCTTTACATTCTGGCGCCGATCGTGCGCGGGCGTAAGGGCGAATATAAGAAGGAACTGGCAGAGCTTCAGAAGAAGGGCTTCCAGCGCGTCAAGGTGGACGGCACTTTCTACGAGATTGCGGATGTTCCGGCGCTCGATAAGAAATATAAGCACGATATCGATGTGGTGGTAGACCGCGTCGTCGTACGCCCTGACCTCACCTCGCGCCTTGCCGACAGTCTCGAAACTTGCCTCAAGCTCGCCGACGGTCTGGCCGTCGCGGAATTCGCCGACAAGCCGCTTCCGCCCGAAGAAACGACGGAAGGCGGCGCAGCCAACAAATCGGCCAACGAGACCCACGAGCGCATTCTGTTCTCGGAGAAATTCGCCTGTCCGGTTTCCGGTTTCACCATTCCGGAAATCGAGCCGCGCCTGTTCTCGTTCAACAATCCCTTTGGCGCCTGCCCGACCTGTGACGGACTCGGCACGCAGCAAGCCATTGACCCGAACCTGATTGTTCCCGATGAAAGCGCGGCGCTGAAAGATGGTGCGATTGCACCGTGGGCGCGGTCGTCGTCACCTTATTACAATCAGACGCTGGAAGCGCTGGGCAAGGCCTATGGCTTCAAGATCGGCACCCGTTGGTCTGATCTTTCCAAGGAAGCGCAACGCGCCATTCTTCATGGCACGGACGGCAAGGAAATCACCTTTCAGTATGACGACGGCCTGCGGTCCTATCAGACCACAAAGCCCTTCGAAGGCGTGATTCCGAACCTGGAGCGCCGGTGGAAGGAAACTGATTCTGCATGGTCGCGTGAAGAGATCGAGCGCTTCATGTCTTCGACGCCCTGCCCGGCTTGCAATGGCTATCGTCTGAAGCCGGAAGCGTTGGCCGTGAAAATCGGCATGAAGCATATCGGCGAAATCACCGAAATGTCGATCCGCAAGGCAGATGCCTGGTTCCGCGACGTCGATGGCAGCTTTAATGAAAAGCAGCGGGAAATTGCAGCGCGCATCCTCAAGGAAATCCGTGAACGCCTGCAATTCCTCAATGATGTCGGCCTCGATTATCTGACACTGGCGCGCAATTCCGGCACGCTTTCCGGTGGTGAAAGCCAGCGTATCCGCCTCGCTTCCCAGATCGGCTCTGGCCTGACTGGCGTTCTCTACGTGCTGGACGAGCCGTCCATCGGCCTGCATCAGCGCGACAATTCCCGCCTGTTGGACACGCTTCGTCATCTGCGCGATCTTGGCAATACGGTCATCGTGGTGGAGCATGATGAAGATGCGATCCTGACCGCCGATTATGTGGTCGATATTGGTCCCGCGGCTGGCGTCCATGGCGGCAAGGTGATTGCACAGGGCACGCCGAAGGACGTCATGTCCAATACCAATTCGCTGACCGGCAAATATCTCTCGGGCGTTATGGAAGTCGCTGTTCCGGCGGAACGCCGCAAGATTTCCAAGACCAAGCGTATCCGCGTCGTCGGTGCACGCGGCAACAATCTGAAAAATGTCTCGGCAGATATTCCGCTCGGTACTTTCACCGCTGTAACCGGCGTTTCAGGTGGCGGCAAGTCCACCTTCCTGATCGAAACACTGTTCAAGGCCGCTTCGCGCCGCATCATGGGTTCCCGCGAGCATCCGGCGGAGCATGACCGCATCGAAGGGCTGGAGTTCCTCGACAAGGTGATCGATATCGACCAGTCGCCGATTGGACGCACGCCGCGTTCCAACCCCGCGACCTATACCGGCGCCTTCACGCCGATCCGCGACTGGTTCGCGGGCCTGCCGGAAGCCAAGGCGCGCGGTTATCAGCCGGGTCGCTTCTCCTTCAACGTAAAGGGCGGACGCTGCGAGGCCTGTCAGGGCGACGGCGTTATCAAGATTGAAATGCACTTCCTGCCGGATGTGTATGTGACTTGTGACGTCTGCCACGGCAAGCGTTACAATCGCGAAACGCTGGAAGTGCTGTTCAAGGGCAAGTCCATCGCCGATGTGCTGGATATGACTGTCGAGGAAGGCGCGGAGTTCTTCTCCGCCGTTCCTGCTGTGCGCGACAAGCTGGAAACGCTGGTCAAGGTTGGCCTCGGCTATATCAAGGTCGGGCAGCAGGCAACAACGCTTTCCGGCGGCGAAGCGCAACGTGTCAAGCTTGCCAAGGAATTATCGCGCCGTGCAACCGGACGCACGCTTTATATTCTCGATGAGCCCACCACCGGCCTGCATTTCCACGACGTAGCAAAGCTGCTCGAAGTACTGCATGAATTGGTCGAACAGGGCAATACGGTCGTGGTGATCGAGCACAATCTCGAAGTCATCAAGACTGCCGACTGGGTGATCGACCTCGGCCCTGAAGGCGGTGACGGCGGCGGCGAGATCGTTGCTGTGGGCCGTCCAGAAGACATCGTGAAGGAAAAGCGCTCCTATACCGGCCATTTCCTCAAGGAACTGCTGGAACGACGCCCCAAGCGAAACTCGGAAGCTGCGGAGTAAGCGTACCTCGACGGTTGAAAATGCAAAAGCCGGGTCTAGCGCCCGGCTTTTTTCGCGATGAGCGGAAAATCAGCGGCGGCGTAGTATCTAAACGAAAAAAGCCCGGACAAGCCGGGCCTTCTCGACAGCCGCTCACGTTTAAACCGCAGCGACCGAAATCTTGCCTTCACACATAATGCTTCGAAAAGCCTGTCGGCTTTCCGAGATCATGCATTAGCCGTTGACGGCATCCTTCAGGCCCTTGCCGGCCGAGAACTTCGGCACGTTGCGAGCCGGAATAGCAACTTCCTTGCCGGTCGACGGATTGCGGCCGGTCGAAGCTGCACGGTGCGAAACGGAGAAAACGCCGAAGCCTGGCAGGCGGACTTCTTCACCAGCCTTCAGTGCGCCGGTGACAGCAGCGAGCACAGCGTCAACAGCCGTACCGGCATCAGCCTTCGTCAAACCGCCCTTTTCCGCGACTGCGGCAACCAATTCGTTCTTGTTCATTGGCATTTCCTTTCTTTACCTACCGGAACGGATAACGTGACCGGATTGGGCGGAGTTTATTCGAAACGCTCGCCAAACCAAGCCTGTCAATGGCAAAAAAGCCCGGTTTTCTGGGGTTAAACACAGAAATGCCGGGCTTTTGGCCCGGCATTTCGTTTGTTGGTCGTCTTACCGACTGTCAATGTGCTGTTGTGGCGCCTGCTTCATCGTCAACCGAAGGCACCTTTGCAGGTGTTTCAGGCTCGGTCCACTCAATCGGTTCGGGCTGACGCACGAGCGCGTGCTTCAGAACTTCACCGACGCGAGACACCGGAACGATCTCAAGATTGTTCTTCACATTGTCCGGAATATCCGCCAGATCCTTGGCGTTTTCTTCCGGGATCAGAACCTTCTTGATGCCGCCGCGCAGAGCCGCAAGGAGCTTTTCCTTCAGGCCACCGATCGGCAGAACCCGACCGCGCAGCGTCACTTCGCCGGTCATCGCGATGTCCTTGCGAACCGGTATGCCGGTCAGCACGGAAACGATGGTCGTGACCATGGCGATACCTGCGGACGGACCGTCTTTCGGCGTCGCACCTTCCGGCACGTGGACGTGAATGTCGCGCTTGTCGAACAATGGAGGCTCGATGCCGAAATCAACTGCTCGGCTGCGGACATAGGATGCAGCAGCGGAAATCGATTCCTTCATCACGTCACGCAGGTTACCCGTGACGGTCATGCGACCCTTGCCGGGCATCATGACGCCTTCGATGGTCAGCAACTCGCCGCCAACTTCCGTCCAGGCCAAGCCGGTAACGACACCGACCTGATCTTCGCCGTCGATCTGACCGAAGCGGAAACGCTCCACACCCAGATAGTCGGAGAGGTTCTTGTCGGTGATCTTCACCGACTTCTTCTTCGACTTCAGGATTTCGGTGACGGCCTTACGGGCGAGTGTCATCATCTCGCGCTCAAGGCTACGTACACCGGCTTCCCGTGTGTAAAGACGGATCACATTGCGCAATGCATCGTCCGTGAGCGAGAACTCCTTCGGCTGCAAAGCATGGTCCTTGATGGCCTTGGGCAGCAGGTGCCGCTTGGCGATTTCCAGCTTTTCATCCTCGGTGTAACCGGCGATACGGATGATCTCCATACGATCCAGCAACGGACCGGGGATGTTCAGCGTATTGGCGGTCGTCACGAACATGACGTTGGACAGGTCATACTCAACCTCAAGGTAATGGTCCATGAAGGTTGCGTTCTGTTCCGGGTCCAGCACCTCGAGCATTGCAGACGACGGATCACCACGGAAATCCTGGCCCATCTTGTCGATTTCATCGAGCAGGAAGAGCGGGTTGGACTTCTTCGCCTTTTTCATCGACTGGATGACCTTGCCAGGCATCGAGCCGATATAGGTGCGGCGGTGACCACGGATTTCAGCTTCGTCCCGCACGCCGCCAAGCGACATACGGACATATTCGCGGCCCGTCGCCTTGGCGATCGAGCGTGCAAGCGAGGTCTTGCCGACGCCGGGAGGTCCGACGAGGCAGATGATCGGGCCCTTGATCTTGGTCGAACGAGCCTGCACCGCCAGATACTCGACGATGCGTTCCTTGACCTTGTCGAGACCGAAGTGATCATTGTTGAGCACTTCTTCCGCAAAGTTCAGGTCCTGCTTGACCTTCGACTTCTTGCCCCACGGAATGGAGAGCAGCCAGTCGAGATAGTTGCGCACAACCGTCGCTTCCGCAGACATCGGGCTCATGGTGCGCAGCTTCTTCAGCTCTGCCTGGGCCTTTTCGCGTGCTTCCTTCGAAAGCTTGGTCTTGTTGATGCGTTCTTCCAGTTCAGCCGCTTCATCGCGACCGTCCTCGCCATCACCAAGCTCCTTCTGGATCGCCTTCATCTGCTCATTGAGATAATATTCGCGCTGCGTCTTCTCCATCTGGCGCTTGACGCGCGAGCGGATGCGCTTCTCAACCTGCAGAACCGAGATTTCGGCTTCCATGAAGGCAAGAGCCTTCTCCAGACGCTCACGCACCGAGAGAATGGACAGCATTTCCTGCTTTTCAGGAATCTTGATCGCGAGATGCGAAGCAACCGTATCGGCAAGCTTGGAATAGTCGTCGATCTGGCTGGCGGCACCAACCACTTCCGGCGAAATCTTCTTGTTCAGCTTGACGTAGTTTTCGAAGTCGGAAACCACCGAACGGGCCAGCGCCTCAATCTCTACGGCATCTTCTTCAGGCTCCGGCAGAGCCGCAGCGTAAGCTTCGTGATAGTCTTCGCGATCCGTAAACTTGGAAATCTTGGCGCGCGCCGTACCCTCAACCAGCACCTTCACAGTGCCGTCCGGCAGCTTCAAAAGCTGAAGCACATTGGCAATGGTGCCAATTTCATAAATTGCATCCGGCGCCGGATCGTCGTCGGCAGCATTTTTCTGGGTCGCAAGCAATATCTGCTTGTCGACACCCATCACTTCTTCCAGAGCGCGAATAGACTTT
Organism: Ochrobactrum sp. SSR; assembly: GCF_030067775.1. Classification (NCBI taxonomy): domain Bacteria; kingdom Pseudomonadati; phylum Pseudomonadota; class Alphaproteobacteria; order Hyphomicrobiales; family Brucellaceae; genus Ochrobactrum; species Ochrobactrum sp. SSR. The sequence goes on from NZ_CP125969.1 coordinate 671,863, forward strand.
TCGCGTCCGACAAAAAGCGGAACGATCATGTGCGGGAAGACCACAATATCGCGCAACGGAAGAACGGCATAAAGCCCGTCTGCACCGCCCGCTTCTGCTCCACCCATCGGGGTCTTGTCTTCAATACCCGTCATAATTCAAGTCCTTTCTCAGGCCTTTCGACCCGACTGCCACGCCGACGCCCCCTTTCATCATGAGGCAGGTCGCACAGCGTGCTTCGGTTCATACTTGGAGAGCCAAGCCCGGCAATTCAATAGCCAGTTTCGGGCGGCTTTCATAGAATCGTTAACTATCCTGCGCCGTCCTGGCAATTTGCACAATATGCCGCTTTGGATATGCTCCGATACAAGCGCTTCGAACCCATAACACTAAAGCGAATTGCCAAACTGGCAACAAAAAAGGCCGCTTTCGCGGCCTTTTGAGGAGAAAATCTATCTCTTAGGCCGAAACATTGCCCTTCTCGTCCTGACGCTCCGCATAGATGTAGAGCGGACGGGCACTGCCATCCACGACATCACCGGAGATCACGACTTCGCGAACACCTTCCAGTGTCGGCAGTTCGAACATCGTGTCGAGCAGGATCTTTTCCATGATCGAGCGCAGACCGCGCGCACCCGTCTTGCGTTCAACTGCCTTGTTGGCAATGGCGCGTAGAGCGTCGTCATGGAACACCAGCTCGACATTTTCCATGTCGAACAGGCGCTGATACTGCTTCACAAGCGCATTTTTCGGCTCAGTCAGGATCTGGACCAGTGCATCGACGTCGAGGTCTTCGAGCGTTGCAATAACCGGCAGACGACCGACGAACTCCGGAATGAGACCGAATTTCAGCAGATCTTCCGGTTCCAGTTCGCGGAACACCGCACCGATACGACGTTCGTCAACCGAACGAACAGTCGCCCCGAAGCCGATGGACGTCTTTTCGCCACGAGCGGAGATGATCTTGTCGAGACCGGCAAAAGCACCGCCGCAGATGAACAGGATGTTCGTCGTATCCACCTGCAGGAATTCCTGCTGCGGATGCTTGCGACCGCCCTGCGGAGGAACCGAAGCAACGGTGCCTTCCATGATCTTCAGAAGTGCCTGCTGCACGCCCTCGCCCGATACATCGCGCGTGATGGACGGGTTGTCGGACTTGCGGCTGATCTTGTCCACTTCGTCGATATAGACGATGCCGCGCTGTGCGCGTTCGACGTTGTAATCAGCAGCCTGAAGCAGTTTCAGGATGATGTTTTCAACATCTTCACCGACATAACCGGCTTCGGTCAGCGTCGTCGCATCAGCCATGGTGAATGGCACGTCGATGATCCGAGCGAGCGTCTGGGCAAGATAGGTCTTGCCGCAGCCGGTCGGACCGACGAGAAGAATATTCGACTTCGCCAGTTCGATATCGTTGCTCTTCGACTGATGTGCGAGACGCTTGTAGTGATTGTGCACCGCGACCGACAGAACGCGCTTGGCATCCTTCTGGCCGATGACATAGTCGTCAAGAACGGCCATGATTTCCTGCGGCGTCGGCACGCCCTCGCGGGACTTCACCATCGAGGATTTGTTTTCCTCGCGGATGATATCCATGCAGAGTTCGACGCATTCGTCGCAGATGAAAACGGTCGGGCCTGCAATCAGCTTGCGCACTTCATGCTGGCTTTTGCCGCAGAACGAGCAATAAAGCGTATTCTTGGAATCGCCGCCGCTGTTGCTGACTTTGCTCATTGCAGTTTCCTTTCAATAAACCGAAACGAACCTTGGGTTGTTCATTCCGATCGTTTCTTCCGGTTCGGACCCAGTACGGAAGGAAACACTCACCTTCTACCGGTCACATTGACAGTTGATACGCACTGCCCCTGTAGTCTCTAGGATTCCAGTCACCGTGGACTCCCCGACCGAAGGAGTCTTTTGGTGACTTTTGCAGAACCTGAACCGTCGAACAAACAAAAAATAAGTTCCCGGCAAAGATCCGGCCTGATCTGACCAACTTTAGCGCCTTGATGCCCAACAGATGCTTAACGCGGCGCGTTAACCTTCACGTTGGTCCAAGAATTGAGCCCCTTTTGTGGCAAAAGGAGCCAATAATTGGAAGGGAGCCAGATTCAGGCTCACTTCGATCCGTCGGCGCTCACGTCGCGGGCTTCCACGACCTTGTCGATGAGACCGAATTCGAGCGCTTCCTGAGCGGTCATGAAATGATCGCGGTCAAGGGTACGTTCGATGGTTTCGTAGTCGCGGCCCGTGTGCTTCACATAGACTTCATTGAGACGGCGCTTCATCTTGATGATGTCCTGCGCGTGGCGTTCAATGTCGGACGCCTGTCCCTGGAAGCCGCCCGAAGGCTGGTGGACCATGATGCGGGCATTCGGCAGCGCATAACGCTGGCCGGTTGCGCCTGCAGTCAGAAGCAGCGAACCCATCGACGCGGCCTGGCCCATGCAGAGCGTGGATACCGGCGGACGGATGAACTGCATCGTGTCATAGATCGCCATGCCGGACGTCACCACGCCACCGGGCGAGTTGATGTACATGTTGATCTCTTTCTTCGGATTCTCGGCTTCAAGGAAGAGAAGCTGTGCGCAGACCAGCATCGACATGCCGTCTTCAACCGGTCCGTTGACGAAGATGATGCGTTCTTTCAGAAGGCGCGAGAAAATATCATAGGCCCGCTCGCCGCGGTTGGTCTGCTCGACCACCATCGGCACGAGGTTCATGACGGTTTCAATCGGATCTCTCATTATGGGCCTCTGCATATATTGGATGCGTATTGAGTGGATTTGAATCGTCGGACTTCCATACATAGGGCGTTGCGCCCCTTGTTCCGCAAGTGGTGCTCGGTTCCTCACGGAATCATGACTAACACTATAGTTGCATTCTTCGTGAGGTCGGTCTGCAACGAGCAATTTCCTGTGCTCCGGTGCTCACGCACCCAAAAGTACGCTCCGCTCCGGTGCTCGAAAATCACTCGTTTCGCCACGACCTGACGAATTTGCAACTGTAGTGCTAATCCCAGTCGTTTTCCGGCTTCTCCGGCTTGATGCCGCGCTTTTCGTCCAGCGTCTTGCGCGCCACTTCGGTCAGACGCGCCTGCACCCGAACCGAACCGTCTTCGAGATCTTCGCGCTGCACATCACTGCCGTGCTGGTAAATCCAGTTCAATATGTGCAACTCGAAAGGCGACAGAACGACATCCACCGTGCCAAGCACGCCCGCTATCCGCGTTTCGATCAGGTTTAGCAAGCGATCAACGCCCTCGCCTGTGATGGCTGACAGGGGGATAGGGCGGCCTTCATCACCGCCGGCTGCGGCCAGACGCAGCGCCGCTTCACGCCCGCTTTCGTCCAGATTGTCAATCTTGTTCCAGATTTCGACGACGCGCTTGCGGTCCTGCGGCTCAATCCCGAGACCAGCCAGAATATTCTCGACATCTTCAGCCTGCGCGGCATTGTCCGGATCAGAAATATCGCGCACATGCAAAATGAGATCGGCTTCCACCACTTCTTCCAGCGTCGCGCGGAAGGCAGCCACGAGATGGTGCGGCAGGTTGGAAATGAATCCAACTGTATCAGACAGGATCACCGTCTCGCCATGCGGCAGGCGAATGCGCCGCAAAGTCGGATCGAGCGTGGCGAAGAGCATGTCTTCGGCCAGCACCTCGGCACCGGTCATACGGTTGAACAGCGTGGATTTTCCGGCATTGGTATAGCCGACAAGGGCGACAATCGGATGCGGAACCTTGCGCCGCTTCTGGCGGTGCAGTGTGCGGGTGCGCACCACCGTTTCCAGTTCGCGCTTGATCTTCAGAATCTTGTCCTGCAGCAAGCGACGGTCGGCTTCGATCTGCGTTTCACCCGGACCGCCGAGGAAGCCGCCACCGCCGCGCTGACGCTCCAGGTGGGTCCAGCTGCGAACCAGTCGGCCCTTCTGGTAATTCAGATGCGCCAGCTCAACCTGCAGCGCGCCTTCCTTGGTGCGCGCACGTTCACCGAAAATCTCGAGAATCAGACCCGTGCGGTCGATGACCTTGACGTTCCATTCCTTTTCGAGATTGCGCTGCTGTACCGGTGTCAAAGCATGATCGACAATGACCAGCCCGATATCGTTTTCCTTGACCGTATCGGCAATGGCTTCGACCTTACCTGCACCAAGCAAGGTTGCGGGCCGTGGATTGGTGACAATCGCCACTTCTGCGTGAATGATTTCCAGATCGATGGCGCGCGCCAAACCGACCGCTTCCTCCAGACGTGCTTCGTTCGAGCGCTGGAACTGCGTGCGTGCGCCTTCTTCGCCCGAGCCGTTCGCACTATAGCGCTCCGGCAAAATGGGAACGACGACGGCAGCTCTGGTCGGTTCTTGTTCGGAAAGGCCGTAGCCTTTGTTCGCATCGTCTTTATGCGCGTCGAAGGATGACGCGTTTTTATCCTTGAATTTGGACAAATAAATTTTCTCCGGGGAGTGCAGAGACATTGCGCTCTATCATCAAGCACAAATAGGTCGCCGCAATGCGTGTTTCAAATGGAAGACGCCCCGGGCGTTAAAGCAAATATATCCGAGTCCCATGGCTGAGACCCGGAAATAATCGCCTAACAAAACATCCACGCGACGCGACATCGATGGACGAAGCCGCTACACCCGAATGGAATTCGGAAAGCGTCAGGCTTCCTCGCCTTCGAACATCTGAACCGGCTGGCTCGGCATGATCGTCGAAATTGCGTGCTTATAAACGAGCTGCGAATGACCATCGCGGCGCAGAAGCACACAGAAATTGTCGAACGACGTCACAATACCGGTCAGTTTTACGCCATTGATCAGAAAAATCGTCAGCGAGATCTTCTGTTTGCGTACGGAGTTCAGAAAAAGGTCTTGAAGATTTTGCGATCGTTCAGCCATTGTTTTTATTCCTTTAATCGATCAGCAGCCTGTTCGCGATACGTCAAAGCGGTGAACCCGCTTATCTCTTTGTTTTCGTGCACTTCTCGACCAGCAAAACCGTTTCACACTTTTGCTGGAATGCAGTTATTCCTTGTCTCATTTCCAAACGCAAAACCGTTTCACACTTTTGCTGGAAATGCTCCAGACGAGCATGCGCATTTGCATAAATCAAGCACCGGAGCGCGAGGCGCCAGTACAGAACTGCAATTGCTGTGGAAAGACAACTGCTTCGCCCTCTAGCTTCGGTTAACAGGATGGGAATCTTTGCGCAACCGACATTTTTGTTGAACACGCGTCAAATATTGCTCACAAGCCTGTCGGCTGTCGGTCGGCCCGCCTTTGAAAGCTCAATGTTATCATTGTGTTCCAGCAGAGGCTTAACCTGATCCCTCATCCACATGTAAAAACTTCCGGGTTGCAATGAAACAACTTCCTTGTGTTTTTTATGAACATGGAAGCCAATGAAATCGGGATGATTGAGCGGCTCCAGACCATAGGCAGGATCGTAGATACGGGTCGCATCCTTGCCCACCCAATAATAGAAATTCTCCTGCTGAGCGGCTTTTTTGAAAACTCCGTATTTGCGGGCAAGGCGTGAAATGCCGTCATTGCCGAAAACCGTGATACCGATAGATGCTGGCGTAACTTCCTTGCCGATTGCCCGGTAATAGAGCGGTCGCAGCGTTCCACGCCGTACTCCCAGCCATCGCGGCAGGGAATAAGTCGCGCCCATATAGGCTTCAAACTCGCCAATAATCGGATGGTCCGGCGGGAAATAAAGCGCCGATACACCGACGCGAAACCGGTTTTCGCGCGCAAGATACGGCTTCTGCGGATCTGGGTGGAATTGCTTTACGAGAAAAACATCCGTGTCGAGCCATACGCCCTGCTGGTGTTTCATCAGCATGATGCGGAAAATATCGCTGAACTGCACAATGGTTCGCGATGAACGAAAATTCGGATAGTCGCAATCCAGCCGTGTGAATGCACTTTCCGGCAGAACCGCATTGGCATCATGCAATTCCACCCCAGACGGCACATTTTCAATTGGCGCGTAGGCAAATAACTTCACACGCTGGCCCGTCATCACCATCGATGCCAGACAAATCCGATCGACCTCGCGCAAGCGAGGTCCGTACCAGAAGGTACAAATATCCATACAAGCCCCCAAGATTGCAGCTTGAAGACTTATACCACTCATATTTAATTAACTATATCAGAATTCTATGGTCAAAAAAATTCCAGGCTGACACGGAACATCTGTTCCACATGCTTTACAGCTTCCGCCGTAGCGAAAATAACCACCCGGTCCTTTGGCTTGATGCGGACGTCGCCATTGGGCCGGATCACCTGCCCATCCCGGTAGATCGCACCGATTCGCAAGCCGACCGGGAGATCGAGATCCCGCAATGGCGCGCCGACGAGCGATGATGTTTCCAGCGCTTCAGCTTCAATGATTTCCGCCATGTCGCGATAGACGCTATAGACGGCACGGATACGGCCGCGGCGCACATGCTGGAGGATTTTGGAGACCGTCACCGCCTTCGGATTGATATAGGCGTCGATCCCCACCATGTGGGTGAAATCCTGATAGGCGACCGTGTTGAGCAACGCCATGTTGCTTTTGCAGCCAAGGCGTTTCGCCATGATGCTGGAGAGAATATTCACCTGATCCTGATTGGTGAGCGCCACCATCAGGTCGGCATCCTGAATATCGGCCTCCTGCAGCAAAGCCTGATCCAGCGCACTGCCATGTAGCACCATGGTCCGCTTCAGCTGATCGGCAATCGTGAAGGCGCGCTCGTGGTCGCTTTCGATCATCTTCACGCGGGTTTGCCATTTGCGGTCTTCGATAGCCTTGGCGACATAAAGCCCGATATTCCCGCCGCCTGCTATGACGATGCGGCGCGCTTCCGGCTTTTCATGGCCGAACAGCGACAGCGTCCGGCGAACCTGCTCGCGCGTGGTGACCACATAAGCCAGATCGCCTGCATTCAGCTCATCGGACGAGCGCGGAATGAACAGATTTTCATTGCGCACCACGCCCACCACTGTTGCCGCGAGATCGGGAAACAGATCGGTCAACTGCTTGAGCGGCGTGTTGATGACCGGGCATTCTTCCAGACATTCGATGGCCAGGCCGATGACGCGATCATCGGCAAAGCGCAGAACATCCGTCGCACCCTGCAAGGCGATGCGGCGCAGCACCACCTCGCCCACTTCCAGTTCGGGCGAAATGATCACATCGATCGGCAGGTTTTCACGGAGAAACAGGTCCTGATATTCGGCCTGAAGGTAGGACTGGGCGCGAATGCGCGCAATCTTCGTCGGCACATTGAAAACCGAATGTGCAACCTGACAGGCGACCATATTCACTTCGTCAGACAACGTGACTGCGATGATCATATCCGCCTCGTCAGCGCCAGCCGCAGCCAGCACATCCGGCTGCGAACCATGGCCGACAAACCCACGCACATCCAGAGTATCACGCACGATTTCGATATGACGCGCCGACGTATCGATGACCGAAACGTCGTTCTCCTCGGCGGCCAGCCGCTCAGCTATGCCATAGCCGACCTGCCCCGCTCCGCATACGATCACCCGCATGACTGCTCCGCTTCTATAATCACCAGATGCTTATACGCCGAGTGATTTCAATTTACGATGCAGGGCCGAGCGTTCCATACCGACAAATTCCGCAGTACGCGAAATATTGCCGCCAAAACGGTTGATCTGCGCGATCAGATATTCCTTCTCAAAACGCTCACGCGCTTCACGCAGTGGCAACGCCATGATGTGCTGGTCCGACTCTGTCGGCGCACGCGGCAACGTGTCACCAATTTCGGCTGGCAGAAGATCAGCTGTTACCGGCGCATCCGCGTCGTCGCCCCGCGCCAGAATCATCAGGCGTTCGACATTGTTGCGCAGCTGACGAATATTGCCTGGCCAACTATGGGCCTGAAGTACGGCCATGGCATCCGCACCGATCTTGCGCGGCTTGATGCCCGCCTGCCCGGCAATCTGGGTCATGAAATATTCGACAAGCGACGGAATATCTTCGCGACGAGCTGCGAGCGGCGGAACCTGCACCGGCACAACCGACAGGCGATGGAACAGGTCTTCGCGGAATGTGCCTTCGGCAATCATGCCTTCAAGGTTCTGTGCCGAGGATGAAATGATGCGCACATCGACCTTGACGCGCTTCGTGCCGCCCACGCGCTCAAACTGCTGATCGACCAGCACGCGCAAAATCTTGTTCTGCGTTTCGCGCGGCATATCGGCAACTTCATCGAGATAGAGAATACCGCCATGCGCTTCTTCCAAAGCACCGACCTTGCGTTCGCCCCCGTCCATTTCAGTGCCGAAAAGCTCGATCTCCATGCGCTCCGGCGTGATCGTCGCCGCATTCACGGTGACGAAAGGCCCATTGGCACGCGCCGATTGCGCATGAATTGCGCGGGCTGCGAGTTCCTTGCCCGCCCCTGAAGGGCCGGTGATCATGATACGGCTGTTGGTCGGGGCAACGCGCTCGATGGTCTGCTTGAGCTGGCTCATGGCCAGCGATGCGCCGATCAGTTCCATGCTTTCGCCGGAGCGCTTGCGCAGATTGGACACTTCGCGCTTCAGCTTAGACGTTTCCAGTGCGCGCTCGGCGACGAGGATCAGGCGATCCGCCTTGAACGGCTTTTCGATGAAATCATAAGCGCCGCGACGAATGGCCGAAACCGCCGTCTCGATATTGCCGTGGCCGGAGATCATCACCACCGGCAGATCGGGGTGCTGCTTCTTGATTTCGTCCAGCAAAGCCAAACCGTCAAGACGGCTGCCCTGAAGCCAGATATCGAGAAAAACCAGTCGCGGCACGCGATCACCGATGGCGGCCAGCGCGCTGTCCGCATCGAACGCGGTACGGGTTTCATGACCCTCATCGCTGAGAATACCAGCTACGAGCTCCCGGATATCCGCTTCGTCATCAACTACAAGAATATCGGCTGCCATATCAATTCACCTGTCCAGCTATCTTTGTCTCATCATTTCCGTTGGCAGCGCCGGGTGTACCGGCCTGCGTATCAGGAAAGACCATACGTATCATCGCGCCACGACCTCCGTGGAAATCCGCTGGCGCGTCATGCAATTCGAGATGTCCGCCGTGATCCTCGACAATCTTGCGGACGATGGCGAGGCCAAGCCCCGTACCCTTTTCCCGCGTGGTCATATAGGGCTCAAGCAGCTTCTGGCGGTCGTCACCGGGCAGGCCCTTGCCATTGTCGATCACATCGACAAACAACTGCCCATCTGCCTTGTAGGACCGAATGAGAATATGCCCCTCGCCGCGGTCTTCCTTGGCAACGGCATCGATCGCTTCGCTTGCGTTCTTGATGACATTACCGAAGGCCTGACCGATCAGGCGGCTGTCAAAAGAGCCAGTCAGCTTTTCGGGGCCGAAATCATTTTCGAACTTGATATCGCTACGGCTGACTTCGATCAGGAAGGACGCTTCACGCAATGCTTCGCGCATATCCATCTGCCGCATTTCCGGTTTCGGCATGCGCGCAAAGGCGGAAAACTCATCGACCATGCGGCCAATATCGCCAACCTGACGGATAATGGTGTCGGTGCACTGGTCGAAGACCTCGCGATCCTCGGTAATGACCTTGCCATAGCGACGACGAATGCGTTCGGCAGAAAGCTGGATCGGGGTCAGAGGGTTCTTGATCTCATGCGCGATGCGCCGCGCGACATCGGCCCACGCGGACGTGCGCTGCGCCTGCACCAGATCGGTAATGTCGTCCACCGTCACGACATAGGAATGGTCTTCAGATTCAATATCTTCAACGGTAACCTGAACGTTGAATGTGCGTGCCACACCACTGCGTGTCATGCTCACCTGCTCGCGATGTACGGGTTTGTCCGCAGTGCGGGCGACTTCAAACGCCTGACCGACTTCGGGTGCGATGCTGCTCAGACTTTTGCCCACTGCATCCTCCGAAACGACCCCGAACATATGTTCGGCCGAGCGGTTGAGAATGGAGATGGAACCGTCGGTTTCGATGCCGATGACGCCAGCCGTCACGCCAGAAAGCACAGCTTCCGAGAAGCGGCGGCGTTCGTCGATCTGGTCCTTGGCCGAAATCAGTTCGTTACGCTGGCTTTTAAGCTCCGCGACCATATTATTGAACGTACCCGACAGGGCGCCGACGTCGCCGTCGGACGAACGAACCGGCACGGAAACGTCAAGATCGCCAGCTGTTACGTCATCGGCAGCGCCGATCAGCAGACGGATCGGGCGAACCAGACGATCCGCAACCGCGATACCGGTCCAGATGGCCGACAGAAGAACAATCAGGGTCAAACCGAAATACAAAAGCGCAAAGGCAATCTGGGTTGGAATGCGGTTCGCATCCATCGCCTGATAGCGCTGCGTATTGGCTTCCATCAAGCGCATTGCGTCGAGGATCTGCGGATCGACGGCGCGCACCGTATAGAGAAAAACGTCCGGAATTTCGCGCATCTTGATGATTGCGCCGACAAAATTACTGTTGCCCGGTGGAATGATGACAGGCTTGCCGTCAGTCGCGGTCTTCAGCGCATCTTCTGTCGGCGGCGGCAGGCGCGTTTCCAGCCCGGTGCCGCTTTTCACGACAATGGAACCGTTTTCGCGCACCAGAAATGCACCGAGCAGACCGCGTCCACGCGTCTGTAGCGTCATCAATTCGATGAACCCGCCCCGATCAAGGCTATAGAGCGTACGCTGCGCATCCAGATCCTGCAGCATCGAGTACGACGTGCTTTGCAGATTGAGCGCGGTCTCGCGAATATAGGCCGTGGTGAGGCTCTGTGAGGAATTCACAATGTCGCGCGTATTGGTGTCGAACCATCGATCCAGACCGAGATTAAGCGTCACCGATGCGACAATGGCTACCACAATCGCCGGAACAGCGGCGATCAGGGAGAACAGCGCGACAATGCGGACATGCAGCCGCGACGCCGCCTTGCCCGACCGCCGGGCCGTTACGATGCGGTAGACCTCACGGCAAATCAGCAAAATCAGGAACAAAATCAACGCGACATTGATGATGACCAAGGCCAGCGTGACTGTGCGGTCAGGGGTGATCGGGGTAATGCCGATCAGGATCGCAAAGGAAATAGACGCCGTTATCAGCGCCGAAACGACGGTGATAATACCGGGCAATGCAAGAAGCCTGCGCCCCTCGCCTTTGCGCGACGTTTTCTCCGCCTTATCCATATCCGTGGTCAGATTCGCTGCGTTCATATTAACCATGATACCCAATAGCGTTGCATCTATGCAACGCATTGTGGCGAAAATGCAACGTTTGTTTTCGTAGATTGTTGATATTCAACAGCACACGCATGGCGGGTGTCGGCAACTGAAAGGCGCTGCCACGGAAGCAGCTGAACATTTATTCCACTCTTTCCAGCAAAGATTGGCAAATCAAAGCGCCTGACATGCCCTGAAGAGGTCGTCTTTTCTTTGACGTTTACAGGCTATGACCTCAAAATTACCAACATGGAAACAGCTCAGTACATATTCGTACTTATTGCGGCCTCACCCTTCGTGATCTGGGGCGCCATTCTTTATGGCCTCTCCGTTGCCGTGCCTTTGAAGAGCGCATCAAACGTGAACGTGTCCGGTGAAGGAACGGCGAAAGCAACAGACAGACAATCATTTTATCTGTCCGAACTTCCTGATGTTGCGATTGAGCACTATTATATTCACCAGACTGAGCGAACACCCTTTATTTCGAGCTGAAGTCGTTCATCTTAACAAGATATACAGACATAAATTCAGTTATCGAAGACTGACATGCAATATTGTCTGGAACCAATTGCAAAATAATGCATTCTGTTCGGCACAGTCATCCAGTCCTTTGGCTGATTGAAGTGTCCGACCACGTCTGTTATGACGATCCCCCGGTCGGGCCACCTGTTTTACAACTGGAGTTCGACATGGGCATTTTCGACAAGATCAAGGGCGCCATTTGGGGTCAGGCACAAGCAGCGACACCTACCGCCGAAACGACCGCAACCGCCGAACCAAGCCAGACAACAGCAGCAGCACCTTCACCGACCGCAGCGCCAGCGCCGTCGGCACCTGCCGCCACAGGCTCTGTCGATGTCAGCGCTGTGCTTGATGCAGCGGTGGCGAAAAGCGGCCAGAAGCTCAACTGGAAAACGTCTATCGTCGATCTGATGAAGGCGCTCGGGCTCGACAGCAGCCTTGAACACCGCAAGGAACTTGCCAAGGAACTCGGTTATACCGGCGACACGAGTGATTCCGCGACGATGAATGTCTGGTTGCACAAGCAGGTCATTCAGAAGCTCAAGGACAATGGCGGCATCGTTCCAAGCGGCCTTTGATACTCTTGCGGCCAATGGGAACATTTGGCCGCATAACACGTTTATAAACAGACGCTTGGAGCGGCGAGTTTATCTGAAGGGATAAGCAGATGTTCCGGGCGTCTGTCGATAGTTCGAACGATCGATCCGATTTTGTGAAGTGTTTCCGTGCTTTTGGGACGCTTTTGAAAACCTGTTGTCTTACGTGCCTGTTTTCCGAGTGTAGCCCGCCTTGAGGGCATGATTTCGAAAGGCATATTTCAAGGTTGGGCAGATGGCTATGCCGTTTGTCGAGACCGGATTAGAGGAGTGGATCATATGAGCGGTGCAGGCGTGGGCTGGATTGCTGCCATCATCATCGGCGGCCTTGCTGGCTGGATTGCTTCCAATTTCATGAATAGCAACACCGGCATATTCATGAATATCATTTTGGGTATCATCGGCGCTGCAGTGGCGAGCTTTCTGTTCGGTCTGCTCGGTGTGTCCTTCGGTGGCTGGCTCGGTTATCTGATTTCAGGCTTCGTCGGGGCGTGTATACTCATATGGGTCGGACGAATGATCAGTTCATAAAACAAGGCGCCGCTGGCGCCTTTTTTATGCCTGTTCGCCTGCTCTCGCCCAGATATTCCTTTCATGCCTCGTACATGGCAAGCGTTCGCAACAATGTTTCGAATGTCGAAGGCTGGGCCTGATCCTGATGCGCGTCTGCCACCGCATCGGTCCTTGACGATGGCTTCCGCACACTGCTGGGGCTATAGCCGAACTGCTGTGTGAATGCGCGCGTGAAATTAGCAGCGGAATCGAACCCGAAAGCGAGCGCGACATCCGCAACCTTTCGATTTTCGGATGCATCCGCCAGCATGGCATGAGCCGCAAACAAGCGCCGTTGGCGAATATAATTCAGCACGCCGCCTGACCCTTCAAAGAGCTGATAAAGATGCGTGCGCGAAATCGCCAGTTCACGGCTCAACGCTTCCGGCGTCAAATCCCGCGACATAAGATTTTTCTGGATGAACCGCCGCGCCTTTGTCATCAATCCCAACTGGGAAATCTGCTCGCTGACGTCGATTTTCTTTACTAGCGGCGCAATGGTGTCAAATATGATCTGTCGCAGACTATCCCGCAATGCCGGCAAATCTTCGTTGGTGACCCGGCTGAGACCGTCTTCGAGGCTCGAAACGAAGTCGATCAGTAATTTGGCGCGGTAGCCGCCCAAAGTGACGTTGTTACTCGATTCAGGCATGCCGCCGCGTCCGGCAAACTGATCGACGGGGATGATCAGGGAAACGGACTCTGAAGCGATGGCCCGCCCTCGAAAAGGATAGCCGAGCGAGCGCACGTCGATCATGCCCGGCTCATTTTCCGCCACACGCCCATCAACGCCGGTCCAGCTGTGGCCGCTGCGCAAAAAGCCGATCTGCCAGTGATCTATCGTGCTGAAACGCACCTTTTCCTTCGGGCGCTCATAGCTGAAAGCCGGTGCTGACTGCTGGATGAGGAGCATGCCACCCAGATTCCACACCGTTTGAGATGCTAGAAATCCGTCGCTGGCATGAACTCCATCCGGCAGGCGCATGTCCAGCAAGGGCAGCATGTGCTGTTGCCAGGCAGCAAATTGTTCGGAGGGTTCATAAGATTCCGTGGTGAAAACCAGAGGTTCCAGACGGTTGCTACAGCCAGCAATTTCGCCCAAGGGAGAAACCGGCACGCGCACTGATTGTCGGCGCTCGACAAATTCCAACTCAAAATCTTGCGCGGTCTTGTCATTGTCGGACGTCACGGCAATTCCTTGATTTCACCGCTTGATCCAAGCGATGCACTTCGCCTTAGACTTTAGGCCTAGATGATAACATTTGGGAAAATTAAATAAATCGAATTCGCCGGCGAAATATTAAATTAGTTTCATGAATAAAGTCGGCGAAAACTTGGCGCTGACACTCCATTTTAAAAGTCATCTTGGTGTAGCGGCAAAATCCAAAATAACCAGTCGCCACGCAGTGTCCCTCAAATGCTCCATACCTCTTCGTATATTAGCATTAGCTAACAGTGGACAGGCATACGCCTTTCATGGGATATATGCGGCTGCATCCCATTTGATGAAAATTGTCTGGAATTTCCGGCAAGAATATTAAATCGCTCTTGCTAAAACACCTCCAAAATAACCAACAGGAGGCAGTCGCATGAACAATGTATTTTTCAATGCTGTACGCCGTGAAAGCGTAAAATGGGCAGCAACGGCCGCGATAGGTCTTGCAGCTTCTTTGTGTCTTTCTGCAAATGCGCAGGCCAAAGACAAATACAAACCGAAGAATGACACGCAGTCCGTTTACCTCGTGAAGTATCGCGTCAATAACGAAGTCCGTTACAACAAGAACCCGATGGGCAAGGTCGTCAAGGTTTCGGCTTCGCAGTATTATAGCGGTACTCCCTATGTCTGCACACCGAGCGGCTTTGGGCAAAAGTCACGCTGTTTTATGCGTGACTAATAATGTTCGTAACCCGGGGCCGACATTCGCATCCTTGGGACATGAATGTCGGCTTCTAACGACCACCAGCCCGCCAACTCCGCTCATGCACTCCTAACGCACGAAGTCGGCGAGCCGGTTCCCCGCCTGGGATTTATTTGGCTGACGCCTTAATTCGCATCAGTCCTTTGCTGACCAGATCGCCCCGCACGAGCTTTTGTGCTTCATCCGTCGGCTTCGAAGGGTTGTTCCGGAATATGTACCAGTCGCCGCCAATGGAGCGCTTCTGGTAGATCACGCCTGCCTTCTCGCGATGCAGGAAGCAGCTTATATCTCCGCCGCCACCACTGGATTTATTGCGCCAGTAAGCCTGCATGCAGAGCTTGCCGCCGTCGGTCGCGTACCAGCGTCCTTCACCATAGGACCAGGCTTTTCCCTTTTGGGACCAGGCCGCCAGTTTGTGTCGGTCGGCAGAGAAAAAGCCGCCGCCGTCCTTCCATTTCCATGTCTTGCCCGCATAGATCGCCTCAAGCGCCTGTGCGGACATTGGCGAAGCGGCAGCGGCCAGCTTGGCCGTTGCGTCATCTGCTTTTGGCTTCGGTGCAGCTTCGGCGACACCTGCCACGAGGAGTACGGACAGCGCCGCACTCACAGCTGTGAAACGGATCGAAACCATTTTGCTTTCCTGTCCAATCTTTCGAGTTTCGGTTAATCCAACGGATGGTTCGCGACGCGCCAGTCAGGCCGCCCGACACCCCTTGGCCACGGATAGACTTCGCGGTCATTGAAATAGACAACGGCTGTCAGTTCCGGGAATTCGGGCTGAGGCTTGTTTGCCTCCGCAGCCCATGCCCGCACATAGTCGTCGCTCCCTTCATAACCGAGTTCCGCAATAACGATCGGCTTGTTGAAGGCCACCACGCGGTCGTAACCGGGCTTTGCGCGTTCGACGAAACTCGTGGGGCGCCCGACCTCCAGCTTGTCATAAGGCTCGTAGCCGAACACCGACAGGCCGATCACATCCACGAAGGCGTCGCCCGGATAATAGGCCTGAAGTCCCTCGTCTCCCTTCGGCGACCACATATATTTGGCGTTCGGCAGAGTTTTCCGGCAGACCTTCACGGCATGCTGGTAAGCAGCGATATAACCCTGCGGCGACCAATAGGACCATGTGAACTGGCCGGTCTTGTCGTCCATTTCCTGCGCCCAGCGAATAGTCACCGGACTTTTCAGTTTTGACGCCGCCGAACAGACGGCACCCATGTTGGAGTCGTAGCGACCATTGACGATCCCGCTCAGGAGCGCATCCGGCGCAACACGCCAGTCGCGCGCCCATGACCACGGCTCGATGGTGATCAGCAGATCACGACCGCGCTCCCGCGCATAGGCATCAGCTGCGCTGAGGCTTGTCAGATCCACATCTTCCCATGGCAAGAACAGATGTTCGATCTTCGAATTGGGATCATTGGTATAATCCCCGTGCGGGTCGTAAGCGCCGGGCGTGATCGACTTCGGTGTTATCACCGGGCGCTTGTCGTGGAACAGATTGCGCGTATCGACCGTCGCACCGGAAACCCCGCTTGCGGCATAGACAGCGCTGGTAACGAATGCTCCGCAGAGCAATATCGAAGCTATCTTGTAAGGGGTTTTCATGGCCCCCTCCCTTCTATTGTTTTGGCGATTGCTGGGCGGCTTCCGCCGCTGTCAGCTCGCCATTCTTTTTTTCCGATGCAAGACTGATGGATATGAGTTTGCGCGCCTCGTCTTCCACACGACCGTCAGCGTGACGGAAGACGTACCAGACGCCGTTGGGCTCGCGCTTTTGATAGACTGCTCCATCGCCGATACGGTGCGAAAAGCACGTCTTCGCCGGAAACTTGCCTTTTTCGGTGTGCCAGTCAGCCTTGAAGCACATGCGCCCGGTCTTGGTGATCATCCAGCGACCTTCCGCCCAGGCTTTGCCCTTTTCGCCATCGACACGCGCCGTAAAACGACGATCCGCACTCACCATCTGGCCGGAGCCATCGGCCCATTGCCAGTTTTTGTCACGGTAAAGCACGTAGATTTCAAACGGCGTCATCACGCGCGTCCCGGCGGGGATATTATCACCGGGCATGGTCGCAGCTTCGGCAGCACCTGCTGCGAGACCTTTCAGGCCAGCCATCAGGGCAAGAGTTGTAAGGGACAGCCTGCTCCGGCGGCTGAAATAGCGGCCGGTATCAAACATCGATAGTTTCATTTGATCCTCCCACGATTTTGAGATTGCGCGCGCCCGCCGGGGGTTCTTGTGGTGGGCGGACGCGCGCCTGCGGCAGCAAGTTTATTGGTTTTATTTCCTGCCGCAGATGAACGGGGCGACCGATGGTCGAAATACGAAAGCCAAGCCTTTCGGCCATCGCCCGGGAAAAGACATTTCTGAGATCTATGAGAACCGGCTGGCGCATTAGCCGCTTCATGCGAACGAGATCAAGCTTGCGAATGCTGTCCCATTCGGTCACGACAACGGCGGCATCGGCATCGGCCACACAGTCATAGGCGTTCTCGCAAAACTCCATATCGCTGAGGATGCGGCGTGCATTTTCGATGCCGACCGGATCATGGGCACGAATGCGTGCGCCGAAACGCTGCAAGGTTTCAATCAGCGGAATGGACGGCGCATCGCGCATATCATCCGTATCGGGTTTGAAGGTCAGGCCAAGCACGGCAATGGTGCGGCCCTCGATATCGCCGCCGAGCGCATCCATGACCTTCAGCGCCATGCGGCGCTTGCGCGCTTCATTGGCTGTCACGGTTTCCTCGACCAGACGCAGCGCTACGCCGTGGTCCTGCGCCGTGCGCAGAAGCGCAATCGTATCCTTTGGAAAACAGGAGCCGCCATAGCCCGGACCCGCATTCAGAAAGCTGGTGCCGATCCGCTTGTCCAGCCCCATGCCCAAAGCGAGATCGGAGACATCGCTGCCCACTTCCTCGCAGAGATCGGCGAGTTCGTTGATGAAGGTGATCTTGGTGGCAAGAAACGCGTTGGCCGCATATTTGATCAGTTCGGACGTGCGGCGCTGCGTCACCACGATGGGCGTCTGGTTTGCTTCGAGTGCAGCGCTATAAAGCGCGACCAGAAGCTTGCGCGCACGCTCGTCCTCGACGCCGATAACCACGCGGTCGGGTTCCAGAAAGTCGCGGATGGCAACGCCTTCGCGCAGAAATTCCGGATTGGATGCAACAGAGAATGTTCCGGGCTTGCGCACCGAGCCGATGATCTTCTGCACCACATCGCCGGTCCCGACCGGAACAGTGGATTTCACCACGACAACCGTATTGTCATCGATGAGCGGTGCCAGTTCGCGTGCCGCCATATAGACGAAAGACAGGTCCGCATCGCCATGGCCAGCCCGCGCGGGCGTACCGACGGCGATAAGCACAAGCTCAGCGCCTTTGACGGCTTCGGCCAGATTGCAGGTGAAGCTGAGACGACCGAAGGCGAAGTTGCGTTCGACCAGTTCGTCCAGCCCCGGCTCGTAAATGGGCACGATGCCACGTTCCAGTCCGGAGATTTTCTGCGCGTCCTTGTCCACGCAGACAACCTCATGTCCCCAGGCAGCGAAGCAGGTGCCGCTGACCAAACCGACATATCCCGTTCCAATAACAGCGATCTTCATAACAAGTCCCGCCTCTCCGCTAGTTGTTTTCGTTGCGCGTGCCGCCCAATGGGTTCTCGCGCCAACGTGGGTTGAATATTGTCTTGTGCGTGTCGCGTCCGCCGACGCCTGCTCCGGCTACCGAGAATTGGTCGTCGAATACTGAAAAGCTCAATGTGCCCCAGGTGAGCGCTTCAATGCCGTCGCGGCCCCGTTCAGCGGTCGTGAAACCTGTGACCATGACAAGCGCCATGAAGCTGCTTGCGAGGACCGGCTGATAGAACCGGCTTTGCATCCGCACCTTGTTTTCATGTGCGTGCTGCACAATGATCATGCCGATCAAAAACAGGTAGAAGCACGCATTGATGATGGCGAAGACGTAGAAGCCGCGTGTTTGATCAGCGTCATCGACCAACAGAACCGGAACAAGCGACAGCATGGAGATGGAGGCATAGGGTGCAAGCACTCGGAACGGCACCGGATCGACTTCTGATGAGCCCTTCGGCGTAACGCGGAAGTCGACGAATGAACCCGTTGCCCAGTCCCGAAATGCTGCGAAGGTTCCAGCCAATACCCATGGCCAACGCGCCAACAGAAACAGCATCGCTTCCCAGCTGAAAATCTTGCCGTCGACCGGGCGGAACGTCTTGCTCGACCGCCACCAGAACGCAAGGAACAAAATCATCAGCGACTGCGGCATGAAGTGAAGCAGAAAATCCGGATATGTGACGCTTACAAAATTATCGCCATAGGCAAGGATAATGATCGGCAACAGAAAGGTCATAGCCAGGAAGAAGGCATAGAGCGGATACCAGACCTGTGAAAACAGAAACTGGAACTTCAGACGCAGCGGCAGTCGACCGATCAACTTCGGCGTGTACTGCAAAAGGATCATGACCAGACTACGCGACCACTGAAACTCCTGCGTTACCAGATCGCCGAAGGTTCGCGGACCATCGCCATGGGCAATGGCATCCAGTGCGTGAACGCCGCGCCAGCCATGCGCATTCATGAACAGGGTTGTCGAATGATCTTCTGCAAGTTCGGGACCAAGGCCGCCGATTTCCATCAAAGCCGCTGTACGAACTGCATAATGCGAACCGATGCACACAGGCGCAAAGCCGCCATTGTACCCCGCCTGCAACGAGCCATGCATGCTCGCCTCGACATAGAGACGTCCGCGTGCCGACCAGCTTTCATGGGCATTGCGATCGCAAATGCTTGGCGCTGAAACATAGCCGATTGCCGGGTCTGCGAATGGACGCAGAATGTTGTAGAGATAATCCGGCTCTGGCACATGGTCCGCATCGAGCTGCGATACGAAGTCATAGCGTTCATAGCCGTAATGATCGTAGAAGAACGCCAGATTACCTTCCTTGCAGCGCGTGCGGCGCGGCCATGTCTGCCGGTGATAATCGGCGCGTCCCTTGCGCGTTGATACGAACACACCATGCTCACGGCACCATGCCAGCGTTGATGGTGACGGATCTTCATCGGCAAGCCAGGTGTCATGCGGGACATTCTGAGCCAGCATGGCCAGCAATGTTTCCGACACGACTTCAAACGGTTCGGACGGTGCCTTGGTGACCACCATGGCCACCCGGCTTCCTTCCGGCAGCCGTAACGGGCCGGTCGGGCGCGCCGCGTGGAAGAAAATCAGGATGAAATAGAGCGGCAGGATGGTTATCCAGGCCAAAAGCGCCGTAACCAGAACAGAACCGACCGGATGGATATGTTCGGCGCTGATCAGCCACCATTGCCAGAAATAAGCAATGGCCATAGCCCAGAGAACGATGCCGATAATATATTCCACCCGCTTGCGGCCTGTGAAAATGGGTGTCAGCAAGGGTTCCTGATTGTCCGTGAGCGGAGGAATTCGAGGCGTTTTCATGATCGCGCCTCCAGACCGAAGAACGGAGCAGCGGTACGAATGATCGTATCGAGATCGGAATGAAGCGTCGTGAAGCCGAGCTTTGCGGCGGCTTCTGTCGGATCGGCGTAAAGCGCTGGCGGATCGCCTGCCCGGCGCGCGCGCATTTCTACCGGCACCTCACGTCCCGTCACCCGCCCGATGGCATCGACGATTTCCTTGATCGATGTGCCGCGTCCGGTGCCGAGATTGAGAACGAGATTGCCGCCGCCATTCACCAGATGTTCGAGGGCCAGCACATGGGCCCGCGCCAGATCGACAACGTGGATATAGTCGCGAATACAGGTGCCGTCCGGCGTATCGTAATCATCGCCGAAAACTTCAAGCACATCAGCGCTACCAGCCGCCGCCAGCATGGCGCGCGGGATAAGATGCGTTTCGGGATCGTGCTTTTCGCCCAGTTCTCCATCGATATCCGCGCCGCACGCATTGAAATAACGCAGCGCCGCATAACGCATCCCATAGGCTGTCGAATAATCGGCAAGCATATGTTCGGCGATCAACTTGGTCCGCCCATAAGGATTGATCGGACACTGCACCTCGCCTTCCCGGATCGGCAGGCGATCTGGGATGCCATAGGTCGCACAGCTGGACGAGAAGATAACCGGACGTCTGCCCGTCAAACGGCACGCTTCCAGAAGCGATTGCGTGCCGCAGACATTGTTCCGGTAATATTTGGCCGGGTCCGTGACGGATTCACCGACATAGGCCGAAGCCGCAAAATGGATGACCGCAACGGGATCAAAAGTCTCGATCGCCGCGATGAGCTTTTCCTGCGAGAGAATATCGCCTTCGACGAATTCGCCCCAACGTACCGAAGCCTTGTGACCCGTCGACAGATTGTCGTAGACGACCGGGGAAAATCCCTGCCCGGCCAAAAGCTTGGCCGTATGGCTACCGATAAAGCCAGCACCGCCGGCAACGAGTACGTTTTGCCTGGTCATCATGCCACCTCAACAAGCTCTCCCGAAGGTCGGACCAGTTGGCGCTCGAAATAAGCTATCGTTGATTTCAACCCTTCGGTGAGGGCGATCGCCGGTTCCCAGCCAAGCTCGCGCTTGGCAACGGTGATATCGGGCCGACGCTGGCGCGGGTCGTCGGTTGGCAGCGGACGCTGCACAATCCGCGATGACGAACCGGTCAGAGCGATGATCTGTTCCGCCAGTTCTCGCACCGTGAATTCGCCGGGATTGCCGAGATTGACCGGCGTGTGGATGGCAGGCTGACTGCCCATCAGGCGGCAGAAGCCTTCGATGAGATCATCGACATAGCAGAAGGAACGCGTCTGCGAGCCATCGCCATAGATGGTGATGTCATCACCCTTCAGAGCCTGTACGATGAAATTGGAAACGACGCGGCCATCGTCCGGGCGCATGCGCGGACCATAGGTGTTGAAGATGCGCACGATGCGGATATCAACGCCATATTGCTTATGGAAATCATAGAACAGCGTTTCAGCCGAACGCTTGCCCTCGTCATAGCAGGACCGTGGACCGAACGAATTGACGTTGCCCCAATAGGTTTCCGGCTGCGGGTGCACCTGCGGATCGCCATAGACTTCCGATGTCGAAGCCTGGAAAATCCGGGCCTGATAATGAGCGGCCAGTTCCAGCAGATTGAGCGAGCCGATAACGCTCGTCTTCATCGTGTGAACCGGATCAGCCTGGTAATGCGGTGGCGAAGCCGGGCATGCCAGATTGTAGATTTCATCAACCGGCAGATCGAGCGGGTGCACAATGTCATGGCGAACGAAGCTGAACGTGTCATAGCGCAACAGATTGCGCAGATTTTCGATGCGCCCCGTGGAAAAATTATCGACGCAGATAACGAAATTGCCTTCGCGCAGAAGTCGCTCGCAAAGATGCGAACCTAGGAATCCTGCACCGCCAGCAACAAGAATGCGGCGCGTAGACATGCGCTCTGCGAATATACTCGACGATTTGAAGATGATGCTCACAAAAACCTCCCGCGATACTCATCCGGTTTATGTCAATTCTTCAAATGCAAAGGACCTCCCCCAGCGACCGCATAGCAGCGGCCACTTTGAACAGTGTTTTCGGATGCCCTTTATTAGATGATTGACGATAACCGCACGGGTTGGCGCTGTCGTTAGCGTAGAATCCTGAAACTTATCCACGCGTCCAAATCTTTATAAAAACGACGCGACCGGCTTTCGGGACGAGAAAATTGAATTTCAGACGCCTTGAAGCTGCAGATTGCAGGTCGAACGCAGCCCATATCGCGGATAAAACCGCGTGTTCCGCAGCGCATATGGTACAATCAATGAGAAAACACGCCATATTACGAATTGTTGTATTTGTTTACAGCCTCAGAAATTCATTAGAATTACATTCTATTTGTATATAAAATTTTTTCTAGTTTATTCCGCTTTTCCTGGCTCTTTGGATAGCTTTTCGGCCCTGAAACCTCATCCATGTCTCTTTTTATTTATATTTGCAGTCTTTATCCATATACGAGTTTACATTAGCGTGCGCGCATTCTTGAGGTGATGAGGAGGAGACACACCGGAATGAGTGCTACACATATTGATAGCGCTGTTCGGAAGGCCACACGGCGACTGCTGCCATTTCTGGCGCTGATGCTGATCATGGCCTTTCTTGATCGCGCGAATATCGGCTTCGCCAAGAAGGAATTTCAGCTCGATACGGGCCTAAGCGATGCAGCCTATGCTTTTGGAGCGGGCATATTCTTCATCGGTTACGCGCTGTTTGAAGTGCCGAGCAACATCATCCTGCACAAAGTGGGCGCGCGGCTCTGGCTTAGCCGCATCATGATCAGCTGGGGGCTTGTATCGGCGGCGATGATGTTCGCCCATACGGAAACGGTGTTCTACACGCTGCGTTTTTTGCTGGGCGTTTGCGAGGCTGGTTTCTATCCCGGCGTTCTGCTGTATCTGACCTATTGGTTCCCAGCGAAGGAACGCGCGAAGGCGACGGGCCTGTTCTATCTCGGCGTCCCTCTGGCGCTGGTGTTGGGCAGCCCCCTGTCCGGCTGGCTTCTCACGCATCACGGCATATTCGGGCTCACCAACTGGCAATGGATGTTCCTTGTCGAAGGTCTTGGCGCCTCACTCATGGGCATCATTGCGCTCTTTTACCTGACCGACCGGCCCGAAAAGGCGAGCTGGCTCACGCCGGAAGAACGAGATGCGCTGACGACCGTTGTGAAGGCGGAAGAAGCCGCCAAGGAGAATACGCACAAGCATTCGGCACTTTCTGTTCTGAAAGACGCCAGAGTCTGGGCCTTTATCGCGATCTACTTCTTCCTGCAGATTGGTACAGCACCGCTCACGTTCTATTTCCCCTCGCGATTCGCGGACGCGGCATCGGGTGGAGAAATGAACCTCTTGATCGGCACGCTGTTGAGCCTGCCGTGGCTGTGTTCGGTGATAGCAACCCGCTATTTCACCGTGCTTGCGGATAATACCGGCAAACACCGGCTCATCTGCGCTCTGATGGTCACCGCAGGCACCATCGCCCTGGGGATGATCGGTCTGACCGGAAATGCCTGGATTATGCTGATTGCGGCCTGCATCGCCGTGCCCGGACTGACCGCATCGCAGCCGGTTTTCTGGAGCCTCCCGACGCGCTATCTCGGTGGCGTGGGTGCGGCAAGCGGTATCGCCTTTATCGTGTCCATCGGCAATCTAGGCGCATTCTTCGCGCCGCAGATCAAGAACTGGGCCGATGTCGCCGTCGGCAATCACGATGCTGGGTTCTACGTTCTGGCTCTTTTGTGTGCGCTTGCCATCGTCGTTCTGATCGGACTGCGGGCAAGGAATGGCGGAAGCGAACTCGCCAAAACTCACGCATAAAGCTTTCGAAATTCAAGCTCCCGGCTGACCGTTTGGCCGGGAGTTTTATGACCTGATGCCTATTCATCCATAGGCAACAGAACCAACTGGCGATTCATGCACCGCGCGTCAGATTTAACTTGGTTTATGAAAATAAGTCATTGATGCGATTGCGCGGTTCAGCTAGAAACGCGGCAGAACAGGCTTTTAGCCGTCCAGTTTGCACCCGTAGCTCAGCTGGATAGAGTGCTGCCCTCCGAAGGCAGAGGTCACAGGTTCGAATCCTGTCGGGTGCGCCATTTTCCAGATAGCTTTCAGTTCGCTCAGGATACCTGTAGCCAGCCGTCGATACCTTCGGCTGCGGCAACGCCCATTGCGAAACAGGCCGTTAAAAGATAGCCGCCGGTGGGTGCTTCCCAATCGACCATCTCACCGGCAACAAAGAGGCCGGGCATTTTCTGCAACATCTGATTCTGGTCGATCTCATCCCACACGATACCGCCAGCCGAAGAGATGACCTCATCTATCGGACGGGTACGCAGCAAAGGGACGCGAAGCGCCTTGATGGCATGCGCCAGCTTGTCAGGATTTTTATCGCGCAGATATTCAGCAACAAGCGCTGCCTTCACGCCGGTCAAGCCAGCGCCCTTCCGCAAAAGATTGCCAAAGCTGAGCTTGCTGTCCTGTCGTTCCAGATCGGCTTTGAGCCGCTCAACGCTACGCCCTGGCGCAAGATCGAGCACCAGATCGGCCCGCCCGTCTGCTTCCAGCGCGTCCCGCAAGGCGGCTGCGTGCGCGTAAACAAGGCCTCCTTCCACACCCGTTTTCGTGACGACGAACTCGCCCTGTGTGGTCCCCGCAACGCTTGTGATGGTGACGGATTTGACCGGTTCGCCTGCAAAACGGCTCACCAGATGCTCACTCCAGGCAACATCGAATCCGCAATTTGCGGAACGCAACGGCGCAATCGTAATGCCCTTCTCGGCAAAATGCGGCACCCAGGCGCCATTTGAACCGAGTTTCGGCCAGCTTCCGCCGCCAAAAGCAAATAGCGCAGCATCGCATTCGACGGTTTCGCGGCCTTTGGCCGTTTCCACAACAGGCCTATTGCCATCAAAGCCCACCCAGCGATGGCGCGTCAGCACCCGTACGCCTTGCGCTTCCAGACGGCGTCCCCATGCGCGCAGAAGCGGCGACGCTTTCATCGCCTTGGGAAACACCCGATCCGAGGAACCCACAAAGGTTTCAGCGCCAAGCCCGTCAGCCCAGTCGCGTAGTTGTTGAGGTCCAAACTTTTGCAGCATTGGCAGAAGCCGG
Source organism: Ochrobactrum sp. SSR (assembly GCF_030067775.1). Taxonomy (NCBI): domain Bacteria; kingdom Pseudomonadati; phylum Pseudomonadota; class Alphaproteobacteria; order Hyphomicrobiales; family Brucellaceae; genus Ochrobactrum; species Ochrobactrum sp. SSR. Next base: position 697,303 of record NZ_CP125969.1, read on the forward strand.
GCATTGGCCGCGCCGAAACGGCTTGCGAAAACCGCGAAATCTTCCGCATGGGTGATGTTGAGGCCGGATTTTCCCGCCAGCAGAAATTTCCTTCCAACCGTCGGCATCTGCTCATAGACGGTCACGGCGTATCCGAGGGCAGATAGTTTTTCGGCTGCAATCAGTCCGGACGGACCGCCGCCGAAAACCGCAATGCGACCGCTACGCATGAGTGCTTTGCTGAAACGTGGACGTAAAATCCATCAGTCCTGCTTCTCCAGCATTTCCTTAACGGTAGTCGCCAACTGCTTGAGCGAAAACGGTTTTGGCAGGAATCCGAACTTTGCATCCGCTGGCAAGTTACGCGCAAAAGCATCTTCCGCATAACCGGAAACAAACACGAATTTGATGTCCGGATAGGTCTTGCGCAGCTCACGCAACAGCGTCGGGCCGTCCATTTCAGGCATGACCACGTCGGATACGACGATATCCACCTCGCCGCCCAGCTCTTCCATGATTTCCAGCGCTTCCACGCCGGAAGCCGCTTCATGCACCGTATAACCGCGCGACTGGAGCGCGCGCACGCCGCCCATACGCACGGCATCCTCGTCTTCCACGAGCAGGACGGTCGCGGAACCGGACAGGTCCGTTGCCTTTTCGACCTTCTTTTCCTTGACCGCGACGGGCGCGTCTTCGGCGCTCTTTTCCACGATAAGGCGCGGCAGGAAGATCTTGAAGGTCGTTCCCTTGCCGACTTCGGAATCGCAATAGATGAAGCCGCCGGTCTGCTTGATAATGCCGTAGACCATCGAAAGGCCAAGACCGGTGCCCTTGCCGACTTCCTTGGTGGTGAAGAACGGCTCGAAAATCTTTTCAAGCACATCGGCTGGAATGCCCGTGCCGGTATCTTCCACCTCGAAGACGACATAATCGGCTTCAGGAAGATCGCGATAGTTGAGCTTTGCCGCTTCATGGACGGGCACGTTGCGGGTCCGCAGCGTGATTGCACCGCCTTCAGGCATAGCATCGCGGGCATTGACGGCGAGATTGACCGCAACCTGCTCGAACTGGCCCAGATCGGCTTTGACTGGCCACAGGTCGCGGCCATGATCAATCTTCAGTTCGATATCCTTGCCGACAAGGCGCGCCAGCAACATGCGCAGATCGGCCAGAACATCGGTCAGGTCCAGCACTTCCGGACGCAGCGTCTGGCGGCGCGAGAACGCGAGAAGCTGGCGCACGAGCGAAGCGGCACGGTTTGCGTTCTGCTTGATGTTCATAATGTCCGGGAAAGACGGATCGGACGCGCGATGATTGGTCAGAAGCAGGTCCGACGACATGATGATTGCCGTCAAAACGTTGTTGAAATCATGCGCGATACCACCGGCAAGCTGGCCCACAGCCTGCATCTTTTGGCTCTGCGCCATTTGGTTTTCGAGCGCTTTCTGTTCCGTCGTTTCAACGGCGGAAATGATCGCGGCTTCTTCCGACGATTCCCCACCCATATCGCTGACCGGGCTCATATAGAAACGGATATGCCGTTCTTCATTGCCCGGAAGCACCGTATCGACGGGCGAGATACTCGCCTGTCCGGCAAATGCCGCAGCAAGCGCCTTGGTGAAGACTTCGCGGTCACGCTCATGCACGACATTTTCAAGCTTCACGCGGCGATCGACGGAATCGCGATCCACAACGGACGAGAAGATATCGAGGAAACGCGCATTGGTGCGCAGCGTGTGCCCCTGCGCATCGACGGCGGCAATGGCCATCGGCGCGGAATTGAAGAAGCGCGTGAACCGCACTTCTGCCGAACGCAGTGCAGCCGAGGAATCATCCCCCTCCGCACGATCCAGAACGATGGTGCGGCTGGTGCCGCGCGTCCCGTCGCGCGCCGCCTGCACACGATGATAAAAGCGCACGGCCAGACTCTGACCGTTGCGCTTGATGAGATCGAGATCGATCACCGTGTTGCGGCTGGTGCCGGGTTCGGCCTTGACGGCCTTGATCAGCGCCATGCCACTGCCCGCAACGATTTCGTTGAGCGTTAGCGAGCCCGGTGTGAAGGCTGTGAGATCGACGCCCAGCCACTCCGCCAACGTGGCGTTGAGATAGATGATGCGGCCCGACGGATCGGCAGAGAAGAAGCCTGCCGGTGCATGATCGAGATGATTGATCGCTTCCTGCAATTCCTGAAAGAAGCGTTCCTGTTCGGCGCGTTCTTCTGAAATGTCGGCAATCTGCCAGGCGACGAGCGGACCTTTGTAATCCTGCCCCGCTTCGATGGGACGAGCTTTGATCCGATACCAGACCGGTGCAAGCGAACCATGGGCTTCACGGGACAGCCCGCCAGACAGTCGCACTTCCTCCTGCCCGGAAAGACCGTCACGCACGGCATTCGTCAGACGGTAAATCGCGTCGGATGCTGCCGGTTCCGCCGTCAGCACATTGTCAAGCGAACGGATGCCGTCGGCATTAGCAACGCCGGTCATGTTGGCATAAGCCTGATTGGCATAAACGATCTGACCGCGAGAATCGGAGATGACAGTACCTTCCGGCTGCGAATCCATGAAGGAATGCGCCAGATCTTGCCCGCCTTTGCGCTGGCTGAACTGAATGAGTCCCGTGGCCGCGCCCAGAAGATAGAAGACGCCGACCATCGACAGAATGCCCATCAGGATAAGCGCGAAACCATCACCAATCCGGTCGCGAAACAGGAAGTAGACAACCGCCAGCCCGGTCAGCAAAAGGCCGACGATCAGCAGACGCAGCGCGCCGCTGGAATTGCGCTTCGGTGTAACGAGCGGTTTCGGATATGCGTTGTCCGTCTGTCGAGACATCAAGCCCACCGACCTTCCATACTGCATGACTGTTCTGCGCAGGCCGTGAATGTGCCGTGCATTGTTTCGATCAGCCAAGACGTCTTTTCACTCATTAAGCAACCCGATCCTGTCGCCACCCATCTTCTTGCGCGTTCTCCATAAACGATCGCGCAGCGGGGCGAAACGCCATGCATCTGGTATATCCGATTCGCAGAATGCGTTAATCGGCGAGCAGCACAAGCGTTGCTACACGGAAACGGTGTAAATGCGGTTGTTTTTCACCGTTTTGGTTGGGGATCATAGATTTCTCGCAATTCGATGGAACATTCCCAACGCTTGCAAATTCAACTACTGTCCTGGAAAGTGCAAGTTGCGCGATGATGCGGAATGTCGGGGGATGCACAATCTCCGCTCGTCGGGTTTTTCGAATATTGAATTTAAGAGGGTATCCGCATGAAGGAATGGCTCAGCGGCATCGTTGGAGAAAGCGCGGCTAATATTGTCGGCTTTATGCTTATATTTGCGATCATTCTCGGCGGAATTTTCGTTGTTTTGAGTATCATCCGCCGTTTTAGCGGTGGTACTTTCGTCTCGAACGGTCGGACACGCCAGCCGCGCCTCTCCGTCATGGATGCCGCAGCCGTGGATAGCCGCCGCAAGCTAGTTCTCATCCGTCGCGACGATGTCGAGCATCTGCTGCTTATCGGCGGCCCGACGGATGTGGTTGTCGAACAGAACATCGTTATGGAATCACGCGCCCATGCCCGCGTGCAGAACTCGCGTATCGAGCCGGAACATATCGAGCGTTTTCGTCAGCATGAAGCGACGATCACAAGCGACGTGAACGAGCGGCCAGCTTTGTCGTCACAAACATCCGCGCCAGAACCGACGCCGGCCAAGGATGAGGCGATCCAGCTGAGTTCGGCCATTGAAACGCCGGTCTACCGCAAACCGGAACCTCCGAAGGAAGAACCGGTCAGACACGAAGCCCCGCAAGTTGCTGCGCCGCGCGTACCACCGCGCCCGCCGGTGACACCAACGGTTACTCCCGCCGCCCCGCAGGCCCTGTTCGCCCTCCGGTCGCGCCGCCCGTACAGGCCGCACCACAGAATCGTCCGCAACCGCGCCCTGCACCCAATTATCCGCCGCAGCCGCGCACGGTGCTTCCAGCCCAGCCAGCACAGCCGTCGCAGCCGCCTGCCCGTGCTCATCCTGCCTATCCGCTGAGCCAGGTATCGCGCGGCGTGGTCAGCTCTACGTCAAACCTGGGAACCACCGCCGCAACAGCTGGCGCTGCTGCTGCAACGGTCGCCTCGGCAAATCTCGGCAGCATCGTGCCGGAGCGTGAACCGGTAGCCGCCGTGACAAACACGCCCACGCCTTCGCTCGACGTGACGAGCCCGTCCGTTTCGTCCACCGTGACACCGGATTTCAGCAATGTATCCGAACCGAAGCGCGTCGAGCCGGAAGTAGCAGTCGCCGCACCGGTCCAGCCCACAGCGGCAACGGAAGATGACGATCTGGAAGGACTGGGGGGTGCGTTACACGACGCCATTATGGCCGATCTTGAAACGGAAGTGACGCCGGTGAAGGAAGAAACGCCTGAACCGGAAGCGGATTTGACGACTGATTTCTTCGAAAGCGAACTTTTGAGCTCGCTTGACATCTCGGCAACCGACGACACGACGTCGGATGATATTGAAGATGAGATGGAAAAGCTTCTCGGTGAACTGACGAAGAACGAAACCCGCCCGTAAGCAGGCGGTTCTCGTTTCGGCCTAGAGCATTTCCAGCAAAAGTGCGAAGCCACTACGCAGGGAAATCAGTCCACTGGACTGATTTCTGATCCTGCTTCGATGCGTAGGATAATGCGTAAAGACAAATAGATAGAGCAGTTCTACGATTCCGTTTTAAGCGGAACCGCTCTAAAAGCGCCAGCGGTTATGCCGCTGGCGCTTTTAGTTTGGCGGGCATGCAAAAACAAAAGGCTGCGGTCACCCGCAGCCTTTGAAATTTCTCAAACCAACGTTATGTTTTAGTCGTCGCGATAAACTTTTTCACGACGCTCATGACGTTCCTGCGCCTCAATGGACAATGTCGCAATTGGGCGTGCATCCAGACGCTTCAGGCTGATCGGCTCGCCGGTTTCTTCGCAGAAACCATAAGTGCCTTCGTCAATCCGGCTCAGAGCCGCATCAATCTTGGAAATCAGCTTCCGCTGTCTGTCGCGAGCCCTAAGCTCGATTGCCCGGTCCGTTTCGGAGGATGCCCTATCCGCCAGATCGGGATGGTTTGCATTTTCCTGCTGTAGCGCATCAAGCGTTTCACGCGCTTCGCGAAGAATATCATTCCTCCAGGCGATTAGTTTCGCTCGGAAGTAAGACTTCTGCCGTTCATTCATGAACGGTTCGTCTTCAGTGGGCCTATAGTCAAGGTCGATTAATTCACTCATTCTGAATCACCCCACATCTAGGAGACGCGTGCGGTTATATAAGTCCATCGTCCAGTCGACACAACATCAAAGAAACGTATCCCACTACTTTTTAGTGCATCAATTTTGTGTGTATTTGCAAAAAATTTGTGCAAATGGCGCGCGCAACAGATACTCCGGCCATTATGTCTGGAAGATGACACAGAGGATTAAAAATAGATTGCAACGGGAAACATGATCTCAGCAATTCCGTTACCGTTGCTCTATTATGCCCAATAAATCAGCACCAATCCGCTGTGAAAAACGTCAGGCAACGGTGGAAAATTACGCCACACGATGCAGCAACCGCGCATTTTAGCGAAAATCATGGCAAAACATCTGTGTAGCCACGTTCGGGACGGTACAGATGAGTCGCTTGCTTCTCCTACGACATGCCAAAGCCGTCTGGGCAAAGCCCGGAATGAAGGATTACGACAGGCCGCTGGATGTGGAAGGCCACAACGCGCTCGACAGGCTCGCCGAGGCGATGCGCGCGACAGGCCTTCTGCCTGACCGCGTGGTGCTTTCCGGCTCCTGCCGTACGCGGGAAACCGCCTTCGGCCTGCAGACAAGGCTGGGCGTCGAGGTCGAAACCATCATAGACGACGAAATCTATAACGGCGGCGCAGCGGGAATATCTGCGCTCCGTTCGCGCGCATGGCGATGTCGAGACGCTGATGCTGGTCGGGCATAATCCGAGCATGGAAGATCTGGCGCTTGCCTTGTGCGCCAAAGGCGACCGGGAGAGCCTTGACCGTCTGCATGCCGGTTTCCCCACCGCCGCCCTCGCAACAATCATTTTTTCTGAAAAGCTGAGCGATCTCAGCCGCGAACACGGATTTCTTGAAAGTTTTCCGCAGCCGTGAGCTTGAACGGGATCCTGACGCGCCTTCGTCTTGCGAAAAGGGTTCGTCATCTTATTTATACGTGAACCGGGATTCACCCTGCGAGGACATCATTGGCAAAGCTTACCAGCATCGGCGACGAAGCCAAAATCGCACTGGACACACTGACGGAACGTGCGACCGGGCTTCTTTCTCCATCGCTGCGCCTTGGGGTGACGGGCCTGTCCCGCGCCGGTAAAACGGTTTTCATCACTGCACTGGTCCATAATCTCGTTCATGGCGGCAGGCTGCCGATGTTCGAAGCGTATAAGTCGGGGCGGATATCCCGCGCGCTTCTTGAGCCGCAGCCAGACGACGCTGTTCCGCGTTTTCAATATGAAGAACATCTGTCGGCGCTTATCGACGAACGCGTCTGGCCGGATTCCACTCGTGCCATTTCGCAGCTTCGTCTGACCATTGAGTATGAAACCGCATCAGCATGGGGGCGATGGCTGTCTCCCGGACGACTCTCGGTCGATATTGTCGATTATCCCGGCGAATGGCTGCTCGATCTGCCACTGCTCGGCAAGAACTATGCCGAATTCAGCGCAGATTCCTTCGCCTTGGCCAACGAACCGACCCATATCGATCTGGCGCAGCCGTGGCTGGCGGATGCCGCCTCGGTCGATCCAGCCGAAAAGGCGGATGAACTGACGGCGCAGCGGCTGGCAAAAAGTTTTACCGCCTATCTGCGGGCCGGAAAAGCGGACGAACGCGCATTGTCCACCCTGCCGCCCGGTCGCTTCCTGATGCCTGGCGATCTTGATGGCTCGCCTGCGCTGACCTTTGCGCCACTACCCAACCTTGCACCTGAAGACATCAAGGCCGGATCGCTCGCGGCCATGATGGAACGGCGCTATGAGGCCTATAAAACCTATGTCGTGAAACCGTTCTTTCGCGAGCATATTGCTCGGCTGGACCGCCAGATCGTGCTGATCGACGCGATGCAGGCCATGAATGCCGGAGGCGCCGTGGTGGCGGACCTCGAACGTGCACTGACCGATATCCTGTCCTGTTTCCGTCCCGGACGCTCCAATCTGCTGACCGGCCTTATCCAGCGCCGTATCGGGCGAATTCTGGTGGCCGCAACCAAGGCCGACCATCTGCATCATGAAAGCCATGATCGTTTGCAGGCCATTGTACGTCGTCTTGTAGAACGCGCCATCGAGCGCGCCAATTTTTCGGGCGCAGACATCGATGTTCTGGCCATGGCAGCCGTGCGCGCAACCCGCGAAGCGACTGTGACACAGGGAAAAGAGGTTCTTCCGGTCATCGTCGGGACGCCTCTCAAGGGCGAACGTATCGACGGCGATGTTTTCGATGGTGAAACAGAAACAGCTATATTTCCTGGAGACTTGCCAAAGAATCCTAATGCGATCTTTGAACAGGTTTCCACACCGGAAGACCCTGCCATTCGCTTCGTGCGGTTCCGCCCCCCGCGCCTTGAACGCACCGCCGAGGGTGTGACGCTATCGCTTCCTCATATAAGGCTCGACCGCGCCCTTCAGTTCCTGATCGGAGATCGTCTGGCATGAGCGATGACACACCGCGCAAACCGACCTCCTTCAAGGTTGCCCCCCAGCCACGCGTTCAACCGGTACCGGAAGCGCCTGACGAGACGCCGCGCCGACCCCGTGCCGTCAAAGATTTGGAGCAGATCGTCGTAGAGCCGGATATTTTCGAACTCAGCGACGAAGAAGCCGCCGAACTCGAAGTTCTTGATCCAGCCTTCGAAGCACCGAAGCGCAAGGGCTGGTTTGGCGGATGGTCGCTCGGCAAGATATTGACCGGCGCACTGGGTGTTCTGGTTTCTTTTGCCGTTGGCATCTGGACCGAAGATCTCATTCAGGCGCTTTTTGCCCGTGCAGGCTGGCTCGGCTGGACCGCTCTGGCGGTAGCACTCGTCGCCCTCGCCGCTTTCATCGCCATCATAACCCGTGAATTGCTGGCCCTGAGACGCCTCGCCTCCGTGCAGCATTTGCGCAGGGATGCGGCGGACGCCGCAGAGCGCGATGACATGGCGGCTGCGCGCAAAGCGGTCGATGAATTGCGCGCCATTGCGGCCAACCTGCCGGAAACGGCGCGTGGACGTCAGCTTCTGGACGGTTTGACCGACGACATCATCGATGGGCGCGATCTGATCCGACTCGCGGAAACGGAAATTCTGCGCCCGCTCGACCGTGAAGCGCGCGCGCTCATTCTCAACGCGTCGAAGCGCGTATCGATTGTGACGGCGATCAGCCCGCGGGCGCTTGTCGATATTGGCTATGTGATTTTCGAGATCGGCGCGGCTCATTCGCAGACTGTCGCAGCTTTATGGCGGCAGGCCCGGCACGCTTGGCTTTATCAAGCTCGCGCGGCGCGTTCTCGCCCATCTGGCCGTCACTGGCACCATTGCCATGGGCGACAGCGTGATTCAGCAACTGGTCGGGCAGGGTCTGGCGTCGCGGCTGTCGGCCAAGCTCGGCGAAGGCGTGGTGAACGGCCTCATGACGGCGCGGATCGGCATAGCGGCGATGGAGGTCGTGCGCCCCTTCCCGTTTAACGCTGAAAAGCGCCCCGGTATCAGCGATTTCATCGGCGATCTGGCGCGCGTCAATGGCGACCGAAACGCCGCGCCCAGGTCTGGCAAGGCCGCAGCGACCAAGGCCAAACCATGAGTTTTTTCCCGGAAAACCCACTGACTTCCAGCCCGATGAAAACCAAGCGTTAACCATTCGCGACGATTATTAGCGGATAGAAATCCTGCGTCAGAATCGCGTGATCTGGTCGTTTGGCACAATCCTGTTTCGGTGTGCCCATCCAGTCCGATTGTTTCTGATAGTGCCGGTTATTCCGGCTTTTTGCAGCGTATGACACGACATTCGGTCGTGACATACTGACCAACAACGATTAGGAATGGCGTCCAGTAAAGGTCGCAAATTCCGGGACAGAGCCGAATATGAAGAATTGCATCGCTGCCTGCCTGACGCTGCTGCCCGTCTCGCTTTCCGCTGCGCCGGTTCTGGCCGCAGACAAGGACAAGCAGTTTTTCCAGACGATCGAAGGCCAGTGGTCCGGCCCGGGCGAAATCGTTGCCGGCAAGTACAAGGGCACCAAATTCGTCTGCAATCTTGCTGGCACCACACCGGATGATGCCGTTGGCATGACGCTGGATGGCAGCTGCCGCGTCGGCGTCTTTTCGCAGCCCATGAAGGCTACCGTCACCCGCGTCGGCTCCGGCTATTCCGGCAAGTTCAATGATGGGTCGGAAGGCAAAGGCCTCGACGTTACGTCCGGTTCCGTCAGCGGCAACAAGATGGTGTTCGGCCTCAATCGCAAACAGCTGAACGGCGCCATGCTGGCCCGTATTTCCGATCAGAACACGATGAATGTCACCGTGTCGGTGCGTGTCGAAAAGGAACTCGTTCCGGTTATCGGCATGAGCCTCAAGCGCATTGATAATGTCGCCGTCGGCAGCATCGCCAAGAACTGACTTTTACAGTTTTATTGGTTCCACCAGCCCGCATCCGTGCGGGCTTTTTCTATTTCGGATGATGGAACGTCCGCTTTCCATTCTGCAACCGTTCGCCCGGCGACTTTCAAGGATGGTGCGATATCGCTGAGTGGCACAAGCACAAATGCCCGCTCCTGCATGCGCGGATGCGGCAACTGGAGTTCCGGCAGCGCCATCGCAACAGGCTGCCCGGCAGCATCTTGCATGGCCAGAATGTCGATATCGATGATGCGCGGCCCCCAACGCTCCAGCCGAACGCGTTTCAGCGAGCGCTCCACGTCGAGACATGTCGCGATCAGTTCCAGCGGTTCGAGCGTGGTTCGCAGCTCGGCGCAGGCATTGTGAAACCAAGCCTGATCGGTCTTGCCCCATGGCGGAGTGCGATAAACGGGTGAAACGGCGACCACACTCGTATCCGCGCGCGCATCCAGCATACGCAGTGCGCTGCCCATCGAAAGAATGGGGTCGTCAATATTGCCGCCGAGGCCAAGCCAGGCGCGATAGGGTCCTGCGACTGCGCTCACTGCGGATGAACCACCGTGACCTCAACATGATCCAGAACACCCGGCACTGGCGCATTGGGCTTGCGAATGGTGATTTCGGCGCGCTTGATTTGCGGAAACCGCTTGCTCAGAGCCTTGGCGACGTCAAGCGCCAGCGTTTCGATCAGATAGCGCTGGCGACCGGTGATGATTTCCTCGATCACAGTGAAAGCCGTTCCATAATGGACGGTCCCTTCAATATCATCGCTTTCCAGCGCATTGCCGGGATCGACATCCAGAATGGCGTCGACATAAAAACGCTGACCGAGTTTGTGTTCTTCATCGAACACGCCGTGGTGCGCAAAGAATGCGCAATTCATAATCCGGATCGTGTACACGGCTTCACTTTCTCATATTCTCGCTGCGCTTCACTTGCAGGATAGCATCCGCAACCGCAAGTGCGTCTCTATTAAAAGCGACATTGTGAACGCGAAAGATGTCGGCTCCTGCCAGTCGCAACGCAACCGAGGTCGCAGACGTAGCTATATCACGCTTCAAAGGGTCGGTCTCGCCCGTGATCGTGCCCACAAAGCGTTTGCGCGATGTGCCGACCAGCCACGGATAGCCGAAACGATGTAGTTCCTCCATCCGTGCCATCAAAATCACGTCGTCTTCGACGGTCTTGCCGAAACCGAAACCCGGATCAAGCATGATGCGGGATCGATCAATGCCCGCCGCAGATGCAACCTGCAGCGACTTGTTTAGAAAAACGGCGCGATCCTCGATGACATCAGGATCGGTTTCCCGCTCGCGGGTCGTATGCATGATGACAAGCCCTGCGCCCGTCTCGCGGGCAACATCGGCAATAGCCGGTTCGCGCTGCAACCCCCAGACGTCGTTGACGATATGCGCGCCAGCCTCCACCGCCGCTCTGGCCGTTGAAGCCCGATACGTATCGACTGAAATGATGCAGCCGAAACGTTCCGTCAGCGCCCGGATGACCGGCACGACGCGGGCCACCTCTGTTGCGGCATCGACGCTCTCAGCGCCCGGCCTCGTCGATTCACCGCCAACATCAATGATGGTGGCGCCGTCCTCGAGCATCTTTCCGGCAGCGGCAAGCGCCGTTTCGAATTCATTGTGATGCCCACCATCAGAAAAGGAATCCGGCGTAATGTTGAGAATGCCCATGATTACGGACTTTTCCCCGAACTCAAGGCTGCGCCCGTGAGCCAGTTGCCAGATTTTCGCCATTTCCGGATATTCCTGTATAGATGCTAATTAAGGCCCGCGATGCAACCAAGCTGGCCGAATGTCATTTAACCAAAGCGTTATAGTTCTCTTGACGTTTGCATGCCATGCTGCGACGGCAAAATATGAGTTTATTCCGAGTTTAGGAAAAAGGTGCCAGAATATGATTTTCAAAAAGCGGATTCTGGCTTTTGGCGCAGCTCTTGCAATCCTTGCATCTCAGGCCGACGCCGCATCGATCTTCCGTGAATTCAAATATTACACCGTCAATGGCAAGACAGCTGCCGAACTCGACAAGGCGCTCTCCCGCAGCGGCCCCTTTCTGAAGAAAACAGGACAGCATCATCCTGGCGCCGCTGAAATCCGATTCGACGCCAAAGTCCGCTATGGTCGTGCGCCGGGCAAGGCCTGCAAGGTGCAGGACGTCTATGTCAATGTTCACGCGAAAGTCTCGCTGCCGCGCTGGGCGCAGCGCCGCAAGGCGACAGCGGAACTGGCGCTGATCTGGGACACGCTCTATCAGGACATTCGCCGTCACGAGGAAAGTCATATCGTCATCGCGCGCAGCCATGCCAGCGAGATGGAACGACAGATCCGCGCCCTCCCCACCCGCTCGGACTGCGCCGTTTTGCGCAAGGATATCGACAGGATCACCGCCCGACTGATGGAAGCCCATGACGAAGCGCAGCAACGCTTCGACCGCGTCGAGACCATCAATTTTGAAAAGCGCTTCGAGCGGCTGCTGACCTATCGTCTTGAAAAGATGAATCAACTGCCGCGCTGATTCCTACGATCCGGCTTTATGCAACCTCTTGCGCACAGCCTGCGTCATGAGGGCGGCTTCATGAAAACCGCACAGGATTAGCTTCAGCTTGCCCGGATAATGGCAGGCATCGCCAATCGCATAGATATCGGGCTGTGAGGTCGCGAAAGTTTCAGGTGCGACAGCAATGGCATTGCCAGCCCTTTCCAAAGCGATTTCGGCCAATGGATCGGGCCGCACGATCTGGCCATCCGGTCCGAAAGCACCGAGACCCGAAGCGATCACCACGGCATCCGCCGCAAATGAAGCATCGTTGGCCGTCGTCAGGACAAGGCGATCTCCAGCGCGTTCCAACGTCGTGACGGTCTGACCGTAATGGAATGTGGGTTCGTAGGGCGCGATCTGTTCCAGGAGCCGGGAAACCAGCTCGTCGCCCATGATCGTGGGGAAACCCGGAATATCGAAGATTGGCTTGTCGGGATAGAAGGCGGAACATTGTCCGCCCGGCCGATCCAGCGCGTCGATAAGCTGACATCTGAACCCGAACAGGCCGAGCTGGAATACGGCGAAAAGTGCAACAGGCCCTGCCCCGATGATCGCTATATCATTCTTTATAACGATCCCCGGAGCAGCCGCCATTTTCTTAGTTCTGGCGTTCCGGCACCTGAACGACGAGACCGTCGATCTCATCGGTCACGCGGATCTGGCAGGACAGACGCGAAGTTGGACGCACCTCATAGGCGAAATCCAGCATGTCTTCTTCCATCGGATCAGGCCCGCCAACCGTTTCCGTCCACTCTTCATCAACATAGACGTGGCAGGTAGCACAGGCGCATGCGCCACCGCATTCGGCGTCGATGCCCGGAATGCCATTGCGAATGGCCGCTTCCATCACGCTGGAACCGTTATCGGCCTCAACTTCGGTACGTGTCGCGCCGTCAGCAGATACGAATACGATCTTGGTCATTTTCATTCCTTGAAACGCGTGAAGCCACGCGATCTTTTATCCCTTGCGATGGATCACCTGAAATTGGGATCTGCACGCATAATCTCGCAATGGCAGATACGGCGTTCCGGCCTTAGTTTCAACTGCAAGAGCCCCGTTAAGCCCAACTGCGCCAATATGCCGTGTTTTATAATGTATAAGCGGTGCGCAAGCGCCGATATAATGGGTTTTCTGCAAAACTCCGCCTTGCCGTTGCGCAAGTTTGCGGCATATGATGACAAGATGGGAATGCAGACATGTCGGATGGACGAATCCTGCACCCGGCAAATACAGCTTATAATTGCGCTATCGGATATCGAATTCGAGATACGAGCAATTTTGTTAACGAATTTGCATCGCCTTTCGAACTGCAAAAAGCGACCCCTGCTGATTTCCACAACTTGCTGATAATTGCAAAAAGCCCGAAAACACCGCATTTTTATGAACCCAAGCGTTTTCTGTTAACCTTGTATTTAAAGTTTTAGGCATCAGCGGGTGTCGCCTATTTCCTTAACAGGACCGAGCCGATACGATGCAAAATGGCGGATAAAGTTTAGTAACGGCTCTTTGACGATCCGGCCGTCACGGTAATTGAGTACGAGGTAGGCGAACAATGGCTTCCAAATCCAAGGCACAAAAGCTCGACCTTGAGGTTGAAAAGGCACTAGAACAGGCACTCGACATCGACTTCGGCGATGATCTCGATATCGATATGGATTTAAGTGCGTTCGACGAGAGTTTTTCGGTCGACGATCTGGAAGAGCAGATTTCGCGCGCCGCTGAAGAGCTGGTCGCGGAACAGAAGACGAAAGCCGCTGAACCCGAAAAGGTCGCAGCCGTGGCAGCCGAAACCAAGGTCGCTCCGATCGTTTCTGCATCCGTTATCGCCACGCCTGCAGCACCACCCGTACCGCCGGTGGTCAAGGCCGTGTCTTCCACACAGCAGCCCCTGCAGCAGATCGTCGCCAATACGCCGCATAAGCCGACCCCGATCAAGCCCGACACGACGCAAGCCGCTCCTTCGCCTCAGGTAGCAGATGTGCCGGAAGCGCCGGAAGCAATCCTGCGCCCTGTTGCACCGGCAGCGACCGTCAGCGTTGCAGCGCCTGCCGCACGCACACCCGCCAACGATGATTCGCGCAACGATCGTGCTATCGCAACCGCGCCGCGCCGCGTGACCGAGCGCACATCCAAGCTTTACTGGACCACCACAGCCATCAGCGTTTTGTGGGCAGCCGGTGGCGTCGCACTCGGCAAGGCCATCGATCCGGCTGTTTTCTCCAGCCTTGAGGCCACCAAGAACTTCTTCACCTCGCCCGCAGGCATTGGTGTGGTTGCAGGCGTCGCCCTGCCCGTTGCCATGTTCTGGGGCTTTGCGCAGCTTGTGAAGCGCGCGCAGGAAATGCACAACGCCGCACGCAGCATGTCTGAAGCGGCGATGAAGCTGCTTCAGCCCGAAGCCGTATCGGCTGATCGTGTTTCGACGCTGAGCCAGGCTGTGCGTCGCGAAGTGGCTGCCATGAACGAAGGCATCGAGCGCACACTCGCCCGCGCCGTCGAGCTGGAAACCCTCGTTCAGTCCGAGGTCAATCAGCTTGAACGCGCCTATAGCGATAATGAAGTTCGCATCCGTTCGCTGGTCGGCGATCTGGGCAATGAGCGCGAAGCCGTCGTCAGCCACGCTGAACGCGTTCGCTCGTCGATTTCCGGCGCCCACGAACAGCTCAAGGAAGAACTGTCGAGCGCATCCAACATCATCCGCGATAATGTTCTGTCTGCTTCCCAGCAGCTCAGCTCGCTGTTGAGCGAATCCGGCGAACGTCTAATCGGCAGCATCAATGAGAGCGGCAGCTCCATTGCCGAAGCCATCGAAACCCGCACGGGTGACATCGGTTCGCGCATCACGACCTCGGGCGAGGCTTTTGCCAATCTGCTCGATACGCGTATCGCAACGCTGGACGAACAGTCCCGCACGATCTCCGAACGCTTCACGACGGCTCTCGATGAACGCGCCGCTGGCATTGCCAATCTGCTTGGCAGCTCGACGCAATCGATGGTCAGCGAATTCGACACGCGCCTTGCCAATCTGGAAGGCACCTTGTCCGAACGCGGTCATGCCCTGCTTTCCGAGTTTGAGGCACGCGCTCATGCACTTGACAGCAGCACAGAGAAGCTCAACGCCGCTCTGGAAACACGCTCGCGTCAGATCAACGAGAACCTCATCGCCCGCACCCGTGAAATTGCCGAGACCTTCTCCGGCGGTCGCGCTTCGCTGAGCTCGATGATCGACGAAACCAAGACGAAGATCAGCGACGATCTGACCTCTATCGGTGAAAGCGTCGGCAATCTTCTCGGTGAAAAGGCAGCCGCCTTTGCAGGTAAGCTGGCAGAAAGCCGCGATGTGCTGGCTGCTTCGCTCGAAGGCGAAACCGACCGCGTGTCGGCAGTCATTCGCGGACATGCCGATACGCTGGCAGCCCGCACCGATGACATCCGCAATGCGATTGACGGTAGCGCATCGGCGCTCAACTCCGTCGCGGATAACCATGCGGCCATTCTGGCTGAGCGCACCAATGCGCTGCAGCAGGCAATGGCGAGCCATTCGGCACAGCTGGATAGAAGCTTTGCCGATCACGCCCGTTCGCTGGAAGAACGCGCTTCCGCCCTGCATACGGTCATCACCGGCAATCAGGCCATGCTTGCTCAGCTGATGGATGAGCGCACGGCGGCAATGCGCGATAATTTCAACGAAAATCGCGAAATCATGGCGCGCGCATTCGATGACCGCGTCAATTCGCTTCAGGCCCTGATTGCCGACAACCAGGCTTCGCTGGCGCGCATTCTGGACGAACGCGCGGCAACGCTCGGCCAGTCCATTGCCGCCGGACGCGAGGCTTTCGAAGCAACGCTTGGTGATCATGTTCGTCAGGTGGAGGAACGCACGAGTGGCCTCCGCGCCGTCCTGAGCAACCATAACGACTCGCTGGTCGATATTCTGAACGGCCATGAGCAGACGATTGAAACACGTGCCGCAGCAATCCGCGCAACGCTGAGCGACAGCACTGCCTCGCTCAACCAGTCGCTGCAAGACCATAGCGATGTTCTGGATCAGCGTACCGCCAATCTGCGCGGCGCGATTGCCGACAGTGCTTCGGCAATCGGTCAGGCGTTCGAAGGCCAGACCGGCATTATCGAAGGACACACGGCCAATCTCCGCAGTGTCATCGCCGAAAGCGGTTCCGTCATTGGCCAGGCATTCGCCAGTCAGAACGGTGCGATTGAAGAGCACACCGCCAACCTGCGAAACGTCATTGCGGATAGCAGCGCTATCATCAACGACGCGTTTGCTGGCCAGACTGGTATTATCGAAGAACGCACGCAGACCATGGAAAAGGCGCTATCCATCGGCGTCGACAATGTTCGCCGCGCACTGGAACAAAGCGCCGGTGTTGTTGCAAGCTCGCTGCGTGAGAAGATCGGCGAAGCGGCAAGCACGCTTTCCGCAGAAGCAGCAAAGGCCGGTCAGGCTCTGGATGGCTTCGGCGAAGCATTCAGCGCGCGCCTGATCGACAATCTGTCGGGCACGGAAGCACGCTTGGGCGAGCGCGCCGATGCGATTGCCGGACGCCTCGGCGATATCGAAACCCGCCTCACCGGCGAGCTCGGTTCTATCGAAGCCCGCATCGCTGACACCGCAACCAAGACAAGCGAGACCCTTGCCGGTCACAGCGAGGCTTTCGCTGCGAACGTTATCGATAATCTGGCGGGCACCGAAATCCGCCTCAATGAGCGCGCTGGCGCGATTGCAAGCGGCCTTGAAGCCATCGAAAACCGCCTCACCGGTGAACTCAGTGCCATCGAGGCCCGCATCGCCGATACGGCATCGAAGACGAGCGAAACCCTTGCTGGTCACAGCGAGAGCTTCTCTGTCAGCGTTGCCGACAATCTGGCAGGCACCGAAGCCCGCCTTGCGGAACGCGCCGACGCGATTGCCACCCGTCTGGGCGACATTGGTTCGCGCATCACGATGGAACTCGGCTCCGTGGAAGCCCGCATCGCGCAGGTCACGGATACAACGGCTGTTACCCTTGAAGAGCGCACGCGTGAACTCAATGCGGTTCTCTCGGCCCGCTCGCAGGAAATCACCAAGATCCTCAACGATACGGCTGAGCCGCTGGTCCAGCGCCTTGCCGACAGCGGACGCGGTTTGGCACAGCAGCTTGAAGAAGCAACCCATGCCGCAACCGACCGCCTGCGTTCGGAAAACGCCGCTCTGGTCAACGCACTGGCAAACCGCACGGCAGAAACCATTGCAGCCGTTCAGCAGGCAAAGGCCGGTCTGTCCGACAATGTCAGCGAGCTGATCGATCGCCTCTCCACTTCGAACGGCGAGCTTGGCAAGCTAATCGACGCTGCAACGCGCAACCTGACGGATATTGATGGACGCCTCGTCGACACCACGTCGAGCTTCGTTGAAAACACCAATCGGGCTGCTCAGATGTTCCAGGCCTCGACCGGCCTGATCGACACGAATATCGGTACGCTGCGTGCACTCTCCGACAGCACCCTGTCGCAGATTGCCGACATTGCCGACCGTTTCGAAGACCATGGAAAGGTTCTTTCCTCGGCCTCCGACATGATCAATTCGGCGCAGAACGGTCTTGTCTCCACGCTGTCCGACCGCCAGCAGGCGCTCGACAAGCTGGCTTCCGGCCTTGTCGAGAAGTCGGAAGGTATCGAGAAGCTGATGCAGTCCTTCGAAACTCTGGTTGCTTCGGCATTCCAGCGCGCAGAAGGCCAGACCCGCGCCTCGGCGGAAAAGATGCGCGAAAGCGTTTCCGAAATCGTCGAGCAGGCAGCGCAGAAGTTCTCGGCGGCAACAGACGATATCCGCCGCACCGCTGGCGAAATCCGCACCGAGCTCAACACCACGCGTGGCGAGCTGAAGCGCGGCGTTCTCGACATGCCTGCTGAAGCCAAGGAAACGACGACTGCCATGCGCAAGGCCGTCAGCGAGCAGATCAGCGCGCTTAAGGAACTGGCTGAAATCGTCAACAAGTCTGGCCGCCTGGTCGATGTTGGTGAAAGCCGCGCAGACCGTCCGGTTTCGCGTCCGGCGCCAGCTGCACAGCGCCCGGCCCCTGTTCAGGCGCCAGTTGCACCAGCGCCACAGGCTGATGTTGCCGTGCGCCAGCGCCCAGTTGAAATGCCAAAAGCTCCGGCTGCATCGGCACCTGCCGCTACCGCTGACAAGCCTCGCGGCTGGGTTTCCGATCTCCTTGCCCGCGCATCGCGTGAAGAAGAAGAAGCCGTTCAGCCCAAGGCGCAGCCAACCGCCGCTCCGCGTTCGCCGAGCCATGTGGTTGAATCGCTGAACTCGCTTTCGGTCGATATCGCCCGTGCAATCGATCATGAAGCATCGGTTGAACTGTGGGACCGCTACCGCCGCGGCGAGCGCAACGTCTTCACCCGTCGCCTTTACACGCTCAAGGGCCAACAGACGTTTGACGACATCAAGCGTAAGTATCAGACGGATGGCGAATTCCGCCGCGCCGTGGACCGCTACATGGACGACTTCCAGCGTCTGCTCGAAGACGTCGCCCGTAACGACCGCGATAATATGGTGACGCAGACCTATCTGACGTCCGACACCGGCAAGGTTTACACCATGCTGGCCCATGCCAGCGGTCGCCTGCGCTAATCAGGTACCAGATCACACGCAATTCAGAACGCGGCTTTCGGGCCGCGTTTTTTGTTTACCGAAAGGAAGTGAGACTAACAAACGTGGCAACGCGGCGATGGGTTGATAAGACCGAAATCCGGCGTGCTTTGGCTGCTACAGCTGGACAAAAGAAAAGCGGGGTTTGCACCCCGCCTTTTCATTTCAAATCATCTATTCGGCATTTGCGCGGTTTACAGCGATGAAACCGTCCAAGTGACGATTTCATTCACCGTACGATCAAAGGCAGCATCAAGCGCCTTCACGTAAGCCGCATTGCCGGTGCCGCTGACCGGCGCAGAATTCCGAAACACGCGTGTGGAGCGCACTTCACCGGTCTTGTCGTTCATGAGCTTGATGGCGAGTTCCACAACAGCCGTTCTGGAACCGCCGCTAACCTGAACGCCAAACATGCGAAGATCAGTCAGGATCTGATAATTGATCGCCAGACCATCACCCGGACGCCCAACACCGCCAAACACTCCAGTATTCTCGTAGGCCTGGACAAGGCGAGACTGGACGATATTCGTCAGCCTGTCGCCCCATTGTGCGCCCTTCAGATACTCGATGGAACCCGGCGCTGAGCTGATAACGATGTTTTCGCTGTCCAGCGCCTTCAATGCTGTTGGTGTCGGAACCAGCAACTGTAGGCTCTTGCGGCTCGGCGACGAAACAGCAGGTTTCGGCGCGCTCAGATTGAATGTATCGAGAGGTGTCGTCCCACAGCCCGCGAGAAGCGCCGCCAGCAAGAGCGAAACCGAACCCACGGCACCAATCTTGCAGCGCGATTTCAAGCCATTCGTCCCACCTGTCGAATTTCCGCTTAAGAAAATCAATGACGCGCCCTTCCGTTATACTGGGGTACACTGCCTTGCCCGCCGAAAATCAGACGCTGCGGGTTGCGTTCTAGATCTGTGATGGCCTGCTCAATACGCTGTATGGAGCGGCGGCTATCCACGACCACCGACTGCACGTCGCGCAAACCCTGACCTGAAAAACGCTGCAAATTATCTGCAATCGGTCCGAGGCGCTTGTCGAGATTGTCCGAGGTCTGGCGAATGGATTCGAGCGTCGCCTTGGCCTGCGCCACCACACCGTCCTTATCGTCCGTAGACAGAAGCTTGTCGGTCTTGGCCAGAATGCCGTCAACGCGCACCGAAGCCGCATTGAGCCGCGCCATTGTTTCCTTGGCATCCTCGATGATCTGCTTGATGTTTCCGGTGTTGGAACCCAGTTCGTCAAGCACATCGGCGTTTTTGGCCAGTGCGTCGGTGAATGTCTTGGTGTTGTTGATCGTGTCGGTCAGAGGACCACGCGCTTCTTTGACAAAGCCTTCCAGCTCGCCCAGCACAGTGTTGGCACGTCCGAAAATATCCTGCGCGGTGGCAAGGAGATTGTTGACCGCAGATGGATCGGCGTCGATACGCGCGACCGTATCCTCCTTCGCCGCTTCGGTCAGCAGGTTAGGCTCGTCCAGGCTGCCGCCCTTCAGTTCGATATAGGCCTGTCCGGTCAAGCCCTGAAAGCCGAGCGTTGCAGCCGTCGAGCGCGTGATCGGCGTGCTGCCATTCACGCGCGTCTGCACGATAACCATTTCCGGGTTGCTCTCATCAAGGCGCAGACGACGAACATCGCCAACCTTGATACCATTGAAGAGAACCTGACTGCCGACAGTCAGGCCCGTCACGGAGCCGGGAATGCGCACATCCATGGGAATGGAATCGCGGGCCTCACCGAAGCGCGCAATCCAGTACACGAATCCGAAAGCCAGCAGGCTGACAAGCAGCGTGAAAACCCCGACCAGAACGTAATTGGCTTTTGTTTCCATATCTTATCCCGTCTGCAAGCGGCTGCCGGGCCGCCGTCTTGATGGCGCCGAAGTATCGATCTGGCGCGCACGCTTGCCCCGAAAATAGGATTTAACCCATGGATCGTCTACATGCAGCATGTCTTCTATCGTGCCGCTGACGAGCACTTTTTTGTTCCCCAGAACTGCTATGCGGTCGCAGATCGCAAACAGGCTGTCGAGGTCATGCGTGACCATATAGACCGTCAAGCCCATCGTATCGCGCAAATTCGCGATCAATTCATCGAATTCCGCGGCGCCGATCGGATCGAGCCCCGAGGTCGGCTCGTCAAGAAAGACGATGTCCGGATCGAGCGCCAGCGCACGTGCCAGAGCGGCGCGCTTGATCATGCCGCCGGAAAGTTCCGACGGAAATTTCTCTGCCGTATCCGGCTTCAGTCCCACAAGATCGATCTTCAGTCGCGCCAGCTCATCCATCAGCTTTGGCGACAGATCGAGATATTCGCGCATCGGCACCTGAATATTTTCGAGCACGTTGAGCGCCGAAAACAGTGCGCCATGCTGGAAAAGAACGCCCATCCGCATGTCGATGGCCATTTTTTCCAGCTCATTGAGGTGATCGATATTGCGCCCAAGAATCTCGATTTCGCCGGACTGCTTCTTGTTCAAGCCCAATATGGTGCGCATCAGCACCGACTTGCCCGATCCGGACGGACCGATGAAGCCCAGAACCTCGCCCTTGTAGATATCGAGGGACAGCTTATCGAGCACCGGCGCACGGCCAAACGACACCGTCACGTCGCGCACCGAAATCATCGGTATCGCCGTGTGCTGGCCATCGTCCTGCTGTGGTTGCGACTCTGCGTCGATACCGTTCTCCATATCTATTCTTTAACCGAGCCGCGCTTCCGACTGAACAGCGGAAGGCCAATGCAGGATCAGATTTTTGTGTAACTGTGTCTCAAAGAACCCAAACAAAACAACGGCCATACAAAATTCTAGAAATTGATCGCTGCGTAGAACATCGCAAACATGCCATCGACAACGATAACCACAAAAATAGCCTTCACCACCGATGCTGTGACCCGGCGTCCAAGTGATTCTGCACTTCCGCCGACCTTCATACCTTCGACCGAAGCAAGAATACCGATAATCATCGCCATGAATGGCGCTTTGATCAAACCGGCGAAATAAGTGTTGAGCGCCACGGCATCATGCAGACGGCTGATAAAGGCCTCCGGCGAGATATTGGAATAGAACCATGCGACACCACCTGCCCCTACCAGTGCCGCCAGATTGGAAATAATGGTCAGCAGCGGCAGCACGATGACGAGCGCAACAAGGCGCGGAAACACCAGAACTCCAACGGGATTGAGCCCGATGACGGTCAGCGCGTCGGTTTCCTCGCGCATTTTCATGGAGCCTATTTCGGCCGTGATGGCGCTGCCGGAACGACCGGCAATCATGATCGCGGTCAAAAGCACGCCCAGTTCACGCAAAACCAGAATGCCAACCAGATCGACCACGAAGATTTCAGCGCCAAAATAGCGAAGCTGAAACGCGCCCTGCTGTGCGATAATGGCGCCCACAATCGTCGACATCAGCACGATAATGGGAATGGCACCCACGCCCATGCGGTCCATCTGCGTCACGATGGCGGCAATCGGAATTCCGCTCCCACGACCATATTTCAGCTGCGCGCCGCGAATGGTGGCGCCCAGAATATGCATCGACATCTTGAAGTCATTGTAAATCGAGACGACACCGCCACCAAGGGCTGCCAGAAACGCGATAACGAAGAACGGCTTTTTGGCGCGCGGAACGTCGAGCGCGCGTTCGACGGCACCGCCGACTTCGTCCATCAGCGGTGCCCAGGCTTCGCGGATACCTTCAAGCTGAACATCCGCCTTCTGGGTGATGAGACGCTGCCTCAGCCGCTCGACAAGCCACGCGCCTGCCGTATCGAGGCCGGAAATGCCGGAAGCATCGATATGCGTGGATTGGCCGCCCGCAACTTTTTCGAGACTGCGCATTTTGTCGTCGACAAGATGAACGCTCTGCGAAACCCAGCGTCCGCTCAGGCGAACCAGACGCACGCCATCCTGATCGGCCACATCGATCTTTGGCGCGACATTCGCAGCGGCTCTTGCTTTGTCAGCAGTGTCGGTCAACATGGCAAACCTCATATACGAGTCGTAACACGACCGAAATACAGCGTATTGGAGCATCCGCCCGTTGAATCAGACGAATACCCCAATTTCGCGCTCTCACGCACTATCTCATCCCAAAAGCCCATCAACTTTTCGGGATTGAGATTCGGAAGGCTCTCCATGCAGAATACCTTGAACATCCTCGTTGAACGCTACCCTATCGCCGGAAAATTCACAATTTCGCGCGGGTCGAAGACCGAAGCAGCAGTCGTTGTGTGTGCAATCGGCAACGGTGAACATCAGGGGCGCGGCGAATGCGTTCCCTATGCACGCTATGGCGAAAGCATCGAAAGCGTCACGGCAGCAATCGAAGCCGTCCGGGCACAGATCGAAGATGGTGCAACGCGTCAGGATATCCAGACGCTGATGCCAGCCGGTGCCGCCCGCAACGCGGTCGATTGCGCCCTGTGGGATCTGGAAGCCAAGACCACCGGCAAACGTGTTGCCGATATGCTGGGCGGTGCGTTCAAGCCGCTGGAGACCGCGATTACCGTTTCGCTGGGCACGCCGGAAGAAATGGCGGAATCGACCGCTAAAGTCGCGCATTATCCGCTGATCAAGGTGAAGATGGGCGGCGACAACGACATTGAACGCATTCGCGCCGTTGCCGCGGCAGCGCCGAACAGTCGCATCATCATCGATGCAAACGAAGGCTGGACCGATGCGAATATTGCCGAAAATATGCGCGCCGCTGCCGATGCGGGCGTGATCCTCATCGAGCAACCCCTGCCCGCTGGCAAGGATGCGATCCTGAGCCAGATCGAACGTCCGGTCATGATTTGCGCCGACGAAAGCGTTCACACGTCAGAGGGTCTGGAAGAATTAGCCAAGCGCTATGATGCCGTGAATATCAAGCTCGACAAGGCAGGCGGGCTGACCGAAGGGCTAGTGATGCGCGAAAAGGCCATTGGGCTCGGCCTGAAGATCATGGTCGGCTGCATGGTGGGCACATCGCTCGGCATGGCGCCCGCAGTTCTGCTCGCCCAGAAGGCAACGGTTGTCGATCTCGACGGACCACTGCTCCTTGCACAGGACCGCGAACCCGGCCTTCGTTATGATGGCGCGCTTGTTTATCCGCCGGAAGCGACTGTCTGGGGCTGAACTGCCTGATAGTCCCGAACGGGGGCTGTCCGCCCGCTATGGAGGTCAAAGCCTCTTCAAAGATGTCTGCGCAGGCATCCCAGGTGAAGGGTTTTAGAACCTGTTCCGGATCGAAAGGCTCAAGCTCCAGCGCGGCCAGACAGGCCGCGCGCAGATCTTCCGAAAGAACACCCGCGCCCGTCGCGCCGATGACGTCTTTCGATCCCGGTACGGGAAAAGCCGCAACAGGCAGACCGGATGAAATTGCTTCCAGCAGCACGAGGCCAAACGTGTCTGTCCGGCTCGGGAAAACAAACACGTCAGCCGACGCATAGGTTTCGGCCAGCGCCTCGCCTTCCCGCTTGCCCACAAATACCGCATCGGGAAAGCGTGATTTCAGATCATCGAGTGCCGGGCCGTCACCGACAATCAGCTTGGTGCCGGGTAGATCGAGACTGAGAAAGGCGGGTAGGTTCTTTTCCGTCGCCACGCGTCCAACACAGATGAAAACAGGTTCCGGCAGATCGCGGCTCACATTGGCGCGGGCATGGAATACACCGCGATCCACGCCGCGTGTCCACAGATTGAGGCCGGTAAAACCGCGCTCTTTCAGATCATCCAGAATGGATTGGGTGGGAACCAGCGTATGCGATGCGGCATTGTGAAACCGCCGCAGAAAGCCATAGCTCCAGCTCAAGGGAACCGGGACGCGCTCCGCAACATATTCAGGAAAGCGCGTGTGAAAACTGGTGGTGAAACTCCAGCCCTTTTTCAGACATGCCTGTCGCGCCATGTAGCCGAGCGGACCTTCGGTGGCGATGTGGATATAATCAGGCTGCATTTGCACCAACCGCCGCCGAAATGCGCCGGGTGTGGTCAGTGCCAGTCTGATTTCCGGATAGGTCGGGCACGGAACCGACTTATAGTCGAGTGGCGAAACCACAATCACTTCATAGCCCCGCGCGCGCATCATGTCCTGACATTTTGTCAGTGTCCGAACGACGCCGTTGACTTGCGGATGCCAGGCGTCGGTGACGATGACGAGCTTGTTCATCCGGCAATTTTCGCCGCGCTACGGGCAGGACGTGGCAGACGGACTATCCTGTTGTCGTCGGCCCGATTATCGTGAGCGAGAGCCCTGCCGTCGGACGATTTTTCGTCGCGCATTTCCGTCCAGCTGACCAGTTCCATACGTCCGTCGAAATGCTCCAGCACCGCTGTGCAGCTTTCCACCCAGTCGCCGGTGTTTATATATTCAACATCGTTCATCTTTTCGATGGTGGCGTGGTGAATATGACCGCAAATGACGCCATCGACACCGATGCGCTGCGCCTCTTCGGACACCACCGTTTCGAACTCGCCGATGAAATTGACCGCCTTTTTCACGCGGAATTTCGCCCAGGCCGAAAACGACCAGTAGCGCAACCCGAAGAGCGAGCGCAAACGGTTCATCGCCGTGTTGATCCAGATCGCCGTGTCATAGGCCCAGTCGCCGAGATAAGCGATGAAACGGGCATTGCGCACCACCACGTCGAACTGATCGCCATGGATCACCAGAAACTTGCGGCCATCCGCCGTCTCGTGAATGGCGCGGTTTATCACTTCGATGCCGCCGAAATGCGTTCCCTGAAAATTACGCAGGAACTCGTCGTGATTGCCTGCAATGTAGATGATGTTGGTGCCCTTGCGGCTTTTACGGAGAAGCTTCTGGACAACGTCGTTATGTTCCTGCGGCCAGTGCCAGTTGCGCCGTAATCGCCAGCCATCGACGATATCGCCGACCAGAAAAATCGTTTCCGCATCATGGTAGCGCAGGAAATCGAGAAGCAGATCGGCCTGCGCGGCCTTTGATCCCAAATGCACATCCGAGATAAAAATCGTCCGGAGTTTCTTGGCCTGCGCTGCATCGGTGCTCATTTGGTTGTCCCTCTCAATGGCAACCTGAAACTACGTGCAGAGAACCTGATTCATGTCACAGAGTTATGACGGGACTGTAATGCGCAGATGACAGTGGCCGACGAACAGACAGCCCCATGCAAAACACGATCACCGAATAGTGTGCGTGAAAAACACCGAAAAATGGTCAAATGAGCGTCGAGAAAAGTGGACACATCAGCGCGTCAACCAGAATCCGGTTGATTGCACTTGGCGCTTGGTGGCATGTCTCCATGACCTTTAAAAAGCAAAGAGGATCGAGCCGTGGATTTGGGCTTGAAAGGTCGCAAGGCAATCGTATGCGCTTCCAGCAAAGGTCTGGGTCGCGCCTGCGCCGAAGCACTGGCCGAGGCAGGATGCGATATCGTGCTGAACGGACGCAGTGAAGAAACTCTTCTTGAGACAACTGACGCCATTCGCTCGGCTTATGGTGTCAATGTGGTCGCTGTCGCCGCCGATGTTTCGACGCCAGAAGGTCAGAAGGCGCTGCTCGCCGCCTGCCCCAACCCGGATATTCTGGTCAACAATAATGGCGGACCACCCTTCCGCGACTTCCGCCTGCTCGACCGCGAAGCCCTTCTTGAAGGCGTGACGCAGAACATGGTCACCCCGATCGAACTGATCAAGGCGGTCATCGACGGAATGGTTGAGCGCGGCTTTGGCCGCATCGTCAACATCACCTCGACCTCAGTCTATGCGCCTATTCCGGGACTTGATCTTTCATCCGGCGCCCGCGCGGGACTGACGGCCTTTCTGGCCGGCGTTGCCCGTACCGTTGCCGGGGCCAATGTCACCATCAACAATATCCTGCCCGGTGCATTCGACACGGACCGCCTGCGCAAAGGCTTTGCCTTCTCCGCGCAGAAGACCGGCACCACCGCAGAAGCAGAAGCTGCCAAGCGCGCAGCCCGCATCCCTGCGGGACGCATTGGCCAGCCAGAAGAGTTTGGAAAGGCTTGCGCCTTCCTCTGCTCGCAGCATGCAGGCTATATAACGGGCCAGAATCTCGTTATTGACGGCGGCGCTTATCAGAGCGCCTTCTGACACGGCCATTACATTACAGATAAACTCATTCTCCAAAACGGGCCTAATGGGACGTCAGAGTTTGAGCTAAAACCCAAAGTGCCCGACCCACGTGTTTAAAGGCTCGGTGTGCATGTGATTGCACCCTCCACGCGCCGCTGATCATCCCGGCGGTGCGGAAAAATGGAAAGCGATGCGACTATGACCAAGAAAACTCCTTCCACGCCGACGCGTTCGGATTTCGATGAAGCAGCCCTGTTTTTCCATCGATATCCGAAGCCCGGAAAGCTGGAAATCCAGGCAACCAAGCCGCTCGGAAACCAGCGTGACCTTGCGCTCGCTTATTCGCCAGGTGTGGCAGCGCCCTGCCTCGCCATTCAGGAAGACCCTGCCACCGCTGCCGAATATACGGCGCGAGGCAATTTGGTGGCGGTGGTTTCGAACGGCACGGCTGTTCTCGGTCTTGGCAATATCGGCGCGCTCGCATCGAAGCCGGTCATGGAAGGCAAGGCCGTCCTGTTCAAGAAGTTCGCCGATATCGACGTTTTCGACATCGAAATCGACGCGCTGGAAATCAACCGCGTTGTCGACGTGGTTTCCGCTCTGGAGCCGACATTTGGCGGCATCAATCTGGAAGACATCAAGGCACCGGAATGTTTCGAAGTTGAAGAACAGCTTCGTGCCAAGATGAATATTCCGGTTTTCCATGACGACCAGCATGGGACGGCGATCATCGTGGCCGCCGCCGTGTTGAACGGTCTGGAACTTGCAGGCAAGCAGATTGCAGACGCCAAGATCGTCACCTCGGGTGCCGGTGCCGCGGCTCTCGCCTGCCTCAATCTTCTCGTCAATCTCGGCGCCAAGCGTGAAAACATCTGGGTCTGCGATCTGGAAGGTGTGGTCTATGAAGGCCGCAACACGCTGATGGACCGCTGGAAAGAAATCTATGCCCAGAAGACCGATGCGCGCACGCTGGCCGATGTCATCGGCGGGGCGGATGTGTTCCTCGGCCTTTCGGCTGCGGGCGTCTTGAAGCCGGAACTGCTCAATCAGATGGCTGAAAAGCCGCTGATCATGGCTCTCGCCAATCCAAAGCCGGAAATCATGCCGGAAGAAGCGCGTGCTGCGCGTGCCGACGCCATGATCTGCACCGGACGGTCCGACTATCCGAATCAGGTCAACAACGTTCTTTGCTTCCCCTATATCTTCCGTGGCGCTCTCGATGTCGGCGCAACCGCGATCAATGAAGAGATGAAGCTCGCCGCCGTGCGCGCCATCGCCTCGCTCGCCCGCGAAGAACCTTCCGATGTCGCCGCCAAGGCTTATTCCGGCGATACGCCGACCTTTGGCCCGGATTACATCATTCCCTCGCCTTTCGATCAGCGCCTGATCCTGCGCATCGCCCCGGCTGTGGCCAAGGCTGCGATGGAAACCGGTGTCGCAACGCGCCCCATCGAGGACATGGAAGCCTATCTCGACAGGCTGAACCGCTTCGTGTTCCGCTCCGGCCTCATCATGAAGCCGGTTTTCGCCGCCGCCCGTTCGCAGGACAAACCCAAGCGCGTCATCTATGCCGATGGTGAAGATGAGCGCGTGCTGCGTGCCGCGCAGGTGGTGATCGAAGAACGCATCGCCGCGCCGATCCTTGTCGGTCGTCCGCAGGTTGTCGAAACGCGCCTGCGCCGTTATGGCCTGAAAATCCGTCAGGGCGTCGATTTCGAACTGATCAACCCTGAAGACGATCCACGCTACCGCGACTATGTCGATCTGTACCTGTCCTATAC
This sequence comes from Ochrobactrum sp. SSR, assembly GCF_030067775.1. NCBI lineage: Bacteria > Pseudomonadati > Pseudomonadota > Alphaproteobacteria > Hyphomicrobiales > Brucellaceae > Ochrobactrum > Ochrobactrum sp. SSR. The sequence goes on from NZ_CP125969.1 coordinate 725,990, forward strand.
GGGGCGTCAGGGCGTCACGCCGGAAGCGGCCCGCACCATCGTGCGAACCAATTCGACCGCCATTGCGGCGCTCGCCGTGATGCGCGACGAAGCGGATGCAATGATCTGCGGTCTCGAAGGTCGTTTCGAGCGCCATCTGCGCGTTGTGCGCCAGATCATCGGCATTGTGCCGGGTATCCGCGATTACTCCGCGCTCAGCCTCCTGATTTCGCAGCGCGGCGCGCTGTTCCTGACCGACACCTATGTCAATGTCGATCCGAACGCGAATGAAATTGCTGAAATGGCAATTCTCGCCGCCAAGGAAATCGACCGTTTTGGCATTGTCCCGAAGGCTGCTCTGGTTTCGCATTCGAATTTCGGATCGAAGGAAAGCGCCAGCGCGGAAAAGATGCGTCAGGCAGCGGCCATCCTCGCAGAAAAGGCACCGGATCTCGAATCCGACGGCGAAATGCATGGCGACTCGGCGCTGTCTCAGGCGCTGCGCGACCGCGTGTTCCCGAATTCGCGCCTCAAGGGAGAAGCCAATCTTCTGGTTTTCCCGAATCTCGATGCGGCCAATATCACGCTGAACGTGGTGAAGACCGTCACCGATGCGCTGCATGTCGGCCCGATTCTGCTCGGTGCCGCCCGCCCGGCACATATTCTAACACCTTCGGTCACGTCGCGCGGTGTCGTCAACATGACCGCTCTGTCGGTCGTGGAAGCACTGCAGCGCGCTGGCGAAGCACCGGTCCGCAAGGCAAAGATCTGCAAGTAAGCCATCCGCAAAAAGAAACAGCCGGCACAGTATCAACTGCGCCGACTGTTTTTGTTTGCAGGTACGAAAGCTATCAGGGCTTTCGCCTCTGAACCTTATCCGGCCCCATCAGCACTAGAAGGTCGGCCAGTTCGGGTCCGTGGGGTTGGCCCGTCAGTGCCAGACGCAAGGGCATGAAGAGGCCCTTGCCCTTACGTCCCGTTTCCGACTTGATGGCCTCGGTCCAGACTTTCCATGTCTGGTGGTCCCAAGGAGCTGCTGGCAACGAATTAAACGCGATACGAATAAAGTCGCGATCCTCATCGGACAGTTCCGGCGCTTCCGGCAAAACGCCAGTCACGATCTGCCACCAATGCTGCACATCGCCGAAGCGATCCAGATTGCCACGCACAGCGAGCCAGAATGATTCAGCCTTGTCGCCTTCAATACCAAGCGCTGTGAGACGAGGCTTGGCGTCGGCAAAAGACATTTCGTGCAGCAATGCGCGATTAAGCGTGTCCAGTTCCGCTGGATCGAACTTCGCCGACGATTTTGAGATGGAGGCCAGATCAAAACGTTCCGCCAGCGCATCCATGGTCGGTGCAGCGGTGACATTTTCTGACGTGCCGATCAGGATAGCCAGCGAAGCAACCGCCATCGGCTCATAGCCGTTCTCGCGCAGTGACCCGACCGAAAGCGCGCCCGTCCGCTTGGAAAGACCTTCGCCTGTCGTGGTGGTCAGCAGATTATGGTGTCCGAAGACCGGCGGTTCAGCGCCGAGCGCCCGGAAGATTGCGATCTGCACGCCGGTATTCGTCACATGGTCGTCACCACGGATAATATGGCTGACGTCGAGATCGATGTCGTCCACGACCGAAGGCAGCGTATAGAGATAGGTGCCGTCTTCACGCACCAGTACCGGGTCCGACATGGACGCCAGATCGACCACCTGGGCCCCGCGCACCAGATCATCCCAGTGAACTTCGGTGCGCTGCGTTGTGAACGGATCGCTTTCGAAATTCGGCAGCAGAAAGCGCCAATGCGGCTTGCGGCCTTCGGCTTCGAAAGCGGCCTTTTCCGCATCGGTGATTTTCAGCGCCTCGCGGCCATAAACCGGTGGCAGGCGGCGCGCGAGACGCAGCTTGCGGCGACGCTCCAGTTCGTCAGCCGTTTCATAGCAGGCATAAAGCAGCCCTGCTTCCTTCAGCTTTTCCACGGCGCGAGCATAAACATCGAAGCGTTTCGACTGATATTCGACGCGGTCCGGCTTGACGCCAAGCCAGTCCAGATCAACGGCGATCGCCTCAGCATATTCTACACGCGACCGTTCAACATCCGTGTCATCGTAACGCAGGACGAACTTGCCGCCATTCTTTTGGGCATAAAGCCAGTTCGAGAGCGCAGTGCGCGTGTTGCCGATGTGAATGTAACCCGTCGGCGACGGGGCAAAACGAACAGTAACAGTCATTCTATTATCTTTCAGCGGTCGCGGAAGCGGTTCGTTATGGGATAACGGCGATCGCGTCCAAAATTCTTCCTGGTAATCTTAACACCGGGTGCCGATTGTCTGCGTTTGTATTCAGCGAGATAAAGCAGATGTTCGATACGCTGCACGGTCTCAACCGGATGACCGCGCGCAACAATATCGGCATTGCTCATTTCATTCTCGACCAGACATTCCAGAATGTCGTCGAGCACCGGATAAGGCGGCAAGCTGTCCTGATCGGTCTGGTTCTCGCGCAGTTCGGCGGACGGCGCCTTGGAGATGATGTTGTTCGGAATCACCTCACCCGCTGGTCCGAGCGAGCCTTGCGGAACATGGCTGTTGCGCCATTCCGACATCGCATAGACCTGCATCTTGTACACGTCTTTGATCGGATTGAAGCCGCCATTCATGTCGCCATAGAGCGTGGCGTAGCCGACCGACATTTCCGACTTGTTGCCGGTCGTGACGACCATGGAGCCGAACTTGTTCGAAACGGCCATCAGGATGGTGCCGCGCGCGCGGCTTTGCAGGTTTTCTTCAGTGACACCGCTGTCCGTACCGGCAAATAGTGGCTGAAGCGCGCTCATGAAGCCCTCAACCGGCTCGGCAATGGGCACGATATCGTATCGTACGCCAAGGGCCTTGGCGCAGTCGGCTGCATCTTGCAGGGATTCACCTGACGTGTAGCGATACGGCAGCATGATGCAGCGCACACGCTCCGGCCCCAGTGCATCCACGCCCATCGCGGCGCAGATTGCTGAGTCGATACCGCCGGAAAGACCCAGAACGACATCCTTAAAACCGTTCTTGTTCACATAATCACGCAAGCCCAGCACACAGGCGGAATAGTCCGCTTCCAACTCTTCCGGAAGCAAAGCCTTCTCGCCCTCCTCGCACCGCCAGGTGTCTCCGTCGCGATGCCAGATCGTCATGGCGATCTGTTCCGAAAACTGCGGCATTTGCAGGCACGGGAACTTGTTTCCGGGATTGAAAGCGAACGATGCGCCATCGAAAATCAGCTCATCCTGACCACCAACCTGATTGGCGTAAAGCATCGGCAGTTCGGACAGCATCACCTGCTTCAAAACGACCTGATACCGGCGGTCCATCTTGGCGCGGTGATAGGGTGAACCATTCGGCACGAGCAGGAATTCTGCACCGCTTTCGGCAAGCGTTTCGGAAACGCCGAGATCGCCCCAGATATCCTCGCAGATCGGAATACCGATGCGCACGCCACGGAAATTGACTGGTCCCGGCAGCGGACCCGGCTCGAATACGCGCTTTTCATCGAATTCGCCGTAATTCGGCAGATCGACCTTGAACCGCTCAGCAATCACTTCGCCGCCATCCAGCACCATGACCGAATTATGCAAGCCACTCTCGCGGCGCAGAGGGGTTCCGATGATAACGCCCGGCCCACCATCCGCCGTATCGGCTGCAAGGTCTCGGACGGCCTTCTCGCAGGCTTCGACAAAAGATGGTTTCAGCACCAGATCCTCAGGAGGATAACCGGCAATGAACAGCTCTGTGAACAGGATCAGATCGGCTTTCATGTCGGCAGCCTGCACGCGAGCCGCGCGGGCCTTGGCCAGATTTCCGGCAATATCGCCCATGACGGGATTGAGCTGCGCGACTGCAATACGAAGCATAATGAGATTCTCACCAACACTATTTCTGCGCAAGATTTAGCGTGGGAGTGGAGGGGATGCAATGACCGGCACGCCTCCCCTCCGGTGTTTAATCTGCAGATGAAAACGAAATATCCAGAGACCACTTCAATCAGAAGAGTTTTCCTCCAGAAACTTGCGTAACATCAACCAGAAGCTATTTTCTATTCGCAAATGGATTGATGGCTGTCGCGAAGCAACCGACATACCCCCAATCACTTGAAATTTTTGCGCAGTCTTGTCCGCACTTAAACACGTTTTCACCGGAAAGAACACAAGCATTCGCCGATGCAGCACCAAAAGAGAAAACAGAAGCCACAACAACAAAAGACATAATAAACTTACTCATCCGTATTTTTCCGTTTTTAATTTACGTTTTCAGAATACGCAAATTGAAAAATTTCAAAATACCAATAATAATTAAATTACTAGCAAGATATATTTAATTTATAAAAAAAGAATATTATAAATTATAAATATATAATAATGCGATATATCCCTAAATCGTTGCAGGGAATAAATCACACCATATCTGCCTTCGGGGATCTGAGGATACAACGTGTATAATCCGCCAAGTTTTCACAACTATCGCAATGATGTGCATTCGGCTGCGACGGTGCAGTATCCGCAGCATTGGCATCAATAAAATAAAGCCCAGCTGAAATTAAGAACACCAAAAACAAAAAAAAGATAAATTATTCTCGTCATTTATATCTCCTGGAATCAACCCCAAAGAAGATATCAATTATAGAAATCCGCAAAACCGCAATTATGAACGAACTTTTGCTATTTTATCTATTTCAACTGCCATTATATTTATTTTAATAATAGAAAGACGATATGATTATATAGCCCCATGTGGCCACAACAAATATAATCGCGATCAGCACGGCCAATGAACCACAGTCCTTGGCAATCTGGATTTCCTTATGAAAATCGCGGGACACCGCATCGCATGTCGCCTCTATGCCGGTATTCAGAATTTCGACCATCATCAGAAACAGGATCGAGCCGGTCATCAGCAGGAAGGCCAGCCATGTGGGCGCAAGGAAGAAAGCGACAGGCAAGGAGACCAGAAACAATACCAGTTCCTGTTGCACGGCTTTTTCATTGCCCGCGAGATATTTCAGCGCGCGCATTGAGTTCAGAAAAGCCAGAAAAATGCGCTGCATAAATACCCCCAGAAGCCATGGACACGATTTCGCGCTTTGCCGGAGAATGCTTTAGACAACTCTGCTTCAAAAGCAACAGGGCGGAGATCGAAACCTCCGCCCTGCCCAAATGATTACAATCCAAGAGCCTTTCAGGCGCTTGCGACCTGCTTTTCAGTGCCCGCATCGCGCTCCTTCTTGAGGAGTTCGGCCAGCAGGAACGCCAGTTCCAATGCCTGATCGGCGTTAAGGCGCGGATCGCAATGCGTGTGGTAGCGATCCTGAAGATCGTCTGCGGAGATGGCGCGGGCGCCGCCCGTGCATTCCGTGACGTTCTTGCCGGTCATTTCGACATGAATACCGCCCGGATGCGTGCCCTCGGCGCGATGGATCGCGAAGAAGGATTCTACTTCCTTGAGAATGCGGTCGAACGGACGCGTCTTGTAGCCGCCAGCGGTGATCGTATTGCCATGCATCGGATCGCAGGACCAGACGACCTTGCGGCCTTCCTTTTCGACAGCGCGGATGAGCTGCGGCAGGTGATCGCCCACCTTGTCGTAGCCGAAGCGCGCGATAAGCGTCAAACGGCCAGCTTCGTTTTCCGGGTTGAGCAGGTCGATCAGGCGGATGAGATCATCCGGCTGCAAGGACGGGCCACACTTGAGACCGAGAGGGTTCTTGATACCGCGGCAATATTCGATATGTGCATGGTCGGCCTGGCGCGTGCGATCACCGATCCAGATCATGTGACCAGACGTGCCATACCAGTCGCCCGACGTGGAATCGACGCGGGTGAGCGCTTCTTCATAGCCGAGTAGCAGCGCTTCATGGCTCGTGTAGAAGTCAGTCTCGCGCAGCGAATGGTTGCTGTCAGACGTGATGCCGATAGCGCGCATGAAGTGCATCGTTTCCGAAATGCGCTGCGCCAGAGCCGTGTAACGTTCAGCCTGTGGGCTCTTGCCGACGAAGCCGAGCATCCACTGGTGCACGTTTTCCAGATTGGCATAGCCGCCCTGCGCAAAAGCGCGCAGCAGGTTCAGCGTTGCTGCGGACTGGCGGTAAGCCATGTCCTGGCGCTGCGGATCGGGCGTGCGCGAGGCTGCGTCGAAATCGATACCGTTGATGATGTCGCCACGGTAGGACGGCAGCTCGACGCCATCCTTCGTTTCCATGTCCGTCGAACGCGGCTTGGCGAACTGACCGGCAATACGACCAACCTTCACCACCGGTTTGGAAGCACCGAAGGTGAGGACGACGGCCATTTGCAGGAACACGCGGAAGAAGTCGCGAATATTATCCGCGCCATGTTCAGCGAAGCTTTCGGCGCAATCGCCGCCCTGAAGCAGAAATGCCTTGCCTTCCGCCACAGCGGCCAGCTGCTGCTTAAGCTTGCGCGCCTCGCCTGCAAAAACCAAAGGCGGATAGGTGCGAAGACGGGCCTCAACGTCGGTCAGAGCCTGTGCGTCCGGATAAAACGGCACTTGCTTGATCGGTTTGTTTCTCCAGGAATGCGGGGTCCAGTTCTTCGTCATTAGAGCACCTGTTTTGCGTTATCCGCTCGATAATCCTCGGATTATATCCTCCTTACACGAAAGCCGGAATTCCAATCATGCAGCCTGCACCTGAAGAAGATGCCAGCCACATGTCTAATCCCGGCGTGCGTGGGTCGCGCTGATATAATGCACGCGCGGGTTTTATACCAGCAATAATCGTTAATGATATTCTCCTGCGGCGAAAGGGTCAGCCTTCGACCTTTTCGCCATTTACGACGCGATAACTTGGCTTGTACATCGTGACCAGTTCTTCGGCGGCGGTCGGATGCACGGCCATGGTGCGGTCGAAATCATCCTTGGTCGCGCCAGCCTTCAGCGAAATCCCCAGAAGCTGCCCCATTTCACCGGCATCCGGTCCCATAATATGGGTGCCCAGGACGCGGCGGCTTTTGGCATCGACGACGATCTTCATCAGCATCTTTTCGTTGCGGCCCGAAAGCGTGTTCTTCATCGGACGGAACAAGGCGCGATAGACTTCGACTTCCGGATATTTCTTCGCTGCCTCTTCCTCGGTCAAACCGACAGTGCCAATTTCGGGCTGGGAAAAGACAGCCGTTGCGATCAATTCATGATCGGGCTTGGTCGGATTGTCCTTGAAAACTGTTTCAAGGAAGCACATTGCCTCGTGAATGGCCACAGGCGTCAGCTGCACGCGGTTGGTGACATCGCCGACCGCCCAGATATTGGCGGTGCTGGTGCGCGAATAGTCATCCACTTCCACGGCGCCGAGCTTGTCCAACTTCACGCCAGCGGTTTCAAGGCCGAGTCCTTCCGTGTTGGGCATGCGGCCAAGCGCCAGCATCGCCTGCCCGGCTTCGAGTGTCTCGCCATTCGACAGGGCAATGGACAACAGGCCGTTTGCCTGCTTCGTAACCTTCTCGAAAACCGCCTCACAAATGATGCGAATACCCTTGGCTTCCATGGTTTCATGCAGCAAATGGCGAACATCGCCGTCGAAACCGTTCAGGACTTCCTTGCCGCGATAGACAAGTGTGGTTTCCACGCCGAGACCATGGAAGATATTGGCGAATTCGACCGCGATATAGCCACCGCCCGCGATGACAATTGCCTTTGGCAATTCATCCAGATGAAAAGCCTCGTTCGAGCTGATGCAAAGCTCATGGCCGGGCAGAGCCGCGTGCGGGTTCGGACGTCCACCGGTGGCGATCAGAATATGTTCAGCAGTAACGCGTCGTCCATCAGCCTTCAGCTCGACCGTATGTTCATCGACGAGCACGGCGCGACTTGCAAAAATCTCGACCTTCGAATTTTCAAGCCCCTTGCGGTAGAGCCCTTCCAGACGGTCGATTTCCTTGTCCTTGGCAGCGATCAGCTTCTTCCAGTCAAAGCTGCTTTCGCCCACCCTCCAGCCGTAACCGGCGGCGTCCTCGAAATGTTCGGGAAACTGCGAGGCATAGACAAACAGCTTTTTCGGTACACAGCCGCGAATGACGCAGGTGCCGCCCATGCGATATTCCTCGGCCAGACCGACCTTCTTCCCCATGGCGCCCGCCAGTCGGCCTGCGCGCACACCACCGGAACCGCCACCGATAACAAAAAGGTCGTAGTCATACCCGGCCATGGGGAATCTCCTTCAGAATTACTGACGATGATATGTAGGCAAAAGAAAAAGCCCGGCCAAGTCGCCGGGCTTTCAAATTATTTGATCTGAGCCGTGATTTACTGCTGTGCAGGCTGCTGCGTCTGCTGGCCAGCTGCCGCACCGGCCTGAGCGGCCAGAACTTCTGCAACATCGCGAGCGAGGTCACGGGCAACACCATTTTGCCAGACATTGGCGGCCTTCACGACTTCACGGGTCACAATCGGGCCTTCCGACAGAAGCTTCTTGCCAGCTGGCGAGGTGTAGAAGGTCGAGATCGCCTTCAGTTCCTCTTCCGAAAACGCCTTTGCGTAAGCGCGTGCGGATTCGGTTTCGAGGTCCGAACGGCGGGCAGCGAGAGCCAGAGCCTTTTCATCGACGGTCTTGGTGATCAGACCTTCGAGATTGGGGTCCTTCTGGATCAGCTCGCCCTTGAGCGCGCGGGCTGCGTTCGGCAGAATCTCGTCGAACTGCTCGGTCGCGTGGATCGCGGAGATCGCTTCGCGGGCAGCCTGCAGATGGGCATCAGTGATTTCCTGCGCCGAAGCCGCATGAACGCCGGCCATCAGGGCGAATACGGAAAGCGGTGCAATCAGACGACGAAAGCCAGTTGCCGGGATCATATGCTCAATACTCCGTTCAATCAGTTCAACACCAGTAATAGCACTGGCAGTTCAAGACCGGTTCAGGGTTCGGATGCCGTCGGTGCCTGCAATTACTGCCGCACGCGCCAGCCCGATGAAAAGTCCATGCTCGACGACGCCGGGAATGGCGAAGAGAGCGTCAGATAGTGTCTTTGGCTCGGGAATGCGGCCAAAAGATGCATCGACGATGTAGTGTCCACCATCCGTTACAAAAGGCGAACCATCTTTTAAGCGCAGGTTCAGCGGGCCTGCAAGGCCGCATTTCGCGGCTGCCGCCTCGATTGCGCGCATCGTGGCGCCAAGACCGAAGCGGTTGACCTCGATGGGCAGCGGAAAACGACCCAGGGTTTCCACAACTTTCGATTGGTCGGCAATGACGATCATGGCGTCCGAGGCTGCGGCCACGATCTTTTCGCGCAACAGCGCGCCGCCGCCGCCCTTAATGAGCGACAGTTCGGAATCGACTTCGTCCGCGCCGTCAATGGTCAGATCGAGATGCGGAGTTTCTTCCAGCGTCGTCAGCGGAACGCCCAGTTCCTGACACAGGCTGGCGGTGCGTTCAGAGGTCGGCACGCCGACGATCTTGAAGCCGCCCTGCACTTTTTCGGCCAGCAGACGCACGAATTCTTCTGCCGTGGAGCCCGTGCCGATGCCAAGACGCATACCATCCTTGACATGCGTCAGCGCCTCGGCTGCGGCGGCGATCTTCAGCTTGCGTGCTTCGTCCATGAAAGAAATCCTAGCATATCCTCCGGGTTGAACCGGCGGATTCTCGTCCCAATTCGGTTCGCGTCTAGCATGCGCAGGCATGACAACAAAGCATCTATTTAAATATGACGCAGAATTTCACATCTGCGCGACCGGACTACCTGCCCTTGAGCCGTTGCACGCTATCGGTTACGTATGCCTGACGTCATCTATCCGAAAGAGACATTATGTCCGTTGCCAGTGCCAAGCCCATCATCGTTTTCGATCTCGACGGCACACTCGTCGATACCGCGCCGGACCTTCTCGACAGCCTCAATCACTGCCTGTCCATTTCCGGTCTCAAGGCCGCCGATCGGGCAGCGTTGCGCCGGTTTGTCGGTCAGGGCGGACGCACCATGATCGAACGCGCTTTCGCGGCGCAGCAGACGCAGATCGATGACACGCGCCTCGACCAGTTGGTGGAAGAGTTTCGCGAGCATTATGCGGACAACATGCCCGGACATTCCGTGTTCTTCCCCGGGGTACTGGAAGCGCTCGACCGCTTTCAGGCGCATGGCTTCGAGCTGGCTGTCTGCACGAACAAGTTCGAATCTCTTTCGGTCAAGCTGTTGACGTCAATGGGCGAAGCCGCGCGCTTTGCCGCGATCTGTGGGGCGGACACTTTCGCCTGGCGCAAGCCGGACCCGCGCCATCTGACCGACACCATTGCGCGCGCTGGCGGCAATCGTGATCGCGCGCTGATGGTCGGCGACAGCCGCACGGATATCGACACGGCCAAGGCGGCGGGTATCCCGGTAGTAGCCGTCGATTTCGGTTATACTGACCTTCCGGTCCAGCATTACGAACCGAGCCGGGTGATTTCGCATTATGACGAATTCACCCTCGAAATGGCCGAGCAGCTGATCGACGCGGTTGCAGACCCCGTCTGAAAGGATCGAGAACGGTGAAAAATACAGTTTCTCAGTTTGTTACGCTGGCTTTTTCAACCGCTATGGCATCAGGCGCTTTCGCTCAGGAAAAATCCGCGCCCGGCCTTCCGGGCGTTGAACCGCAAAAGCCTCTCGTCTCGGCGCCACCGCCCGCCCCGGAGCCGGATGGAACGCCAGCAGGCAGCTGGAAGAATTTTCGGGTCGGCAATACCGATGTGTCTGTCTCGGGCGATATCATTATTGATGTCGGCACCGGCAGAGGCGGCTCCCGTCACCGATAATCCTTAGCTTCGCGCTGAAACTGCCAATGCGGACCAGACGGCGGGCAGCAGGTCGGGCAAGTCTTCAGCGATCAATCCGTGACCGAAGCGCCGTCCCGCATCGGCATGAACCCAGACTGCCGCGCAGGCCGCCTCAAGAGGCGGCATCCCCTGCGCCAGCAGACCGGCCACAATGCCTGCCAGAACATCGCCGGAACCGGCGGTCGCCAAAAACGGCGTTCCATTTGCATTGATCGCGGCGCGACCATCCGGGGCGGCGATGACCGTATCCGGCCCCTTATAGATCACCACCGCATTGGCAAGGGTAGCCGCCTTACGGGCCTTATCGAGCTTTGACGCATCATCCTTGGCCACATCCGGGAAGAGCCGACGGAATTCTCCCTCATGCGGCGTCAAAACAAGCGCTGTCGCCGCGCCTTTTCGCGCCTCAAACAATTCTCGCGGATTCTTTTCGAATGCCGTTATGCCATCCGCATCAAGCACCAGCCCATTGAGCGCCGGAAATGCCGATGCCGAGCGCCCGCCCAGCATCAGGGCATGCTCGCGTGCGAATGCTGCGTTTCCGTAACCGGGGCCGAGCACAGCCGCCGCGACTTTTCGATCTGCGATGAACTCCCGTACATCGCTGGCACTGCGGGTTTCGCGCACCATGATGCTGGTGACATGCGCCGCATTGATTGGCACGGCATCCGGTGGCGACAATAGCGTTACGGCTCCCGCGCCGCTTCTGGCCGCAGCCAGTGCCGACAGCCGCGCTGCGCCCGTCGCGTGCATGCCACCAGAAAAGACGGCGACATGTCCGCGGCTATATTTATGCGCATTGACGTTCAAGGCAGGCAAGCTATCCACCCATAAAGCGGGAGCATTTTCGTGCGCCTGCGGGCGGATCGTGTCCAGCACACGGTCTGGAATGCCGATATCCGCCACATGCAGAACGCCGCATAACGCCCTGCCCGGCTGCAGCAAATGGCCGGGTTTCTTGCGGAAAAATGTGACGGTTGCCCGCGCTTTGACCGCCGCGCCCAGGAGTTGCCCGCTGGCGCCCGACACGCCGCTTGGCAGATCGACGGCGATAACCGGAATGTCTGATGCGTTGATCGCGTCGATGGCCACGGCTTCGGCCCCATGAACCTCACGCGTCAGTCCTGCACCGTAAATGGCATCGATGACACCGGAAAAACTGGCGGGCGAAAATTCGTTGATGCTGCGCACCTCGCCCTTGTGAAACAGCGAGGCACGAAGCGCGTCGCTGCCTTTTCGCGGCGGCGCGACGCTGAAGCACACGACCTCGAAACCCGCTTCCAGAAGATATTGCGCTGCGACATAACCGTCACCGCCATTATTGCCCGGTCCGCATAAAACCGCGACCGGCCCTTTGTCGGCGAACATGCGTTGTGCGACTTCCGCCACCGCCCGCCCCGCCGCCAGCATCAGCGAAAAGCCGTCACGCACCCCGTTATCCATGGTCCAGCGGTCCGCGGCTGCCATTTCATCGGGGTTTAGCAATTCCAACATCGCGCACCTGTTTCGTAAGACGGATTTCGCGGTGATTAAACACGCGGCAGAGCGCTTTGTGCAAGAGAGCCTATATTTGTCGCAAATTGATTACTTTTTTAATCATACATTCAATATCAGGATAGCTCTTCCACACCCCAACGATAGGCACCTCCTTGCAAAGGTGCCGCCTTTAGTGCCACTCTGCTAAGGAAATGGAAGAGAAGAGAAAATTTTGCCTAGTTTTTTCAAACTGGCACGCTTCATGCTTCTCCAACAGTGAAACGGGCACAACGCTCATTTCTGAAGAAAAGCGGAGACCATTCTCTGATGAAAAAGATCGAAGCCATCATTAAGCCCTTCAAACTCGATGAAGTGAAGGAAGCCCTTCAGGAAGTCGGCTTGCAAGGCATCACTGTCATCGAAGCCAAGGGCTTTGGACGACAGAAAGGTCATACCGAGCTTTACCGCGGTGCCGAATACGTCGTCGACTTTCTTCCCAAGGTGAAAGTCGAAGTCATTGTAGCGGATGAAACCGTGGACAACGCGATTGAAGCCATCCGCAAGGCAGCCCAGACGGGTCGCATCGGCGACGGCAAGATTTTCGTCTCCAACATTGAAGAAGTCATTCGTATCCGCACCGGTGAATCCGGCGTCGATGCCATCTGATTAACACCTGCATACCTCTCCTTCGTCGTGCAAACAGGGAATTAAAATGACGACCGCCAACGATATTCTGAAACAGATCAAAGACAACGACATCAAGTTTGTCGACCTTCGCTTCACCGACCCGAAGGGCAAGCTCCAGCACGTTACGATGGATATCGGCCTCGTTGACGAAGAAATGTTCGTTGACGGCGTCATGTTTGACGGCTCCTCGATCGCCGGCTGGAAGGCCATCAACGAATCCGACATGGTTCTGATGCCTGATCCGGCGACGGCCCATATCGACCCGTTCTTCGCCCAGTCCACGCTGGTCATTCTTTGCGACATTCTCGAGCCGATCTCGGGCGAGGCTTACAGCCGCGATCCGCGCACGACCGCAAAGAAGGCAGAAGCCTACATGAAGTCGCTCGGTATCGGCGACACGGTCTATGTCGGCCCGGAAGCTGAATTCTTCGTCTTCGACGACGTCAAGTACAAGGCAGATCCGTACAATACCGGATTCAAGCTCGATTCCACCGAACTGCCGTCCAACGACGACACCGACTATGAAACCGGCAATCTCGGCCACCGTCCGCGCGTCAAGGGCGGCTATTTCCCGGTTCCGCCGATCGACAGCTGCCAGGACATGCGTTCCGAAATGCTCACCGTTCTGACGGAAATGGGCGTAACAGTTGAAAAGCATCACCACGAAGTGGCATCGGCCCAGCACGAACTCGGCGTCAAGTTTGACTCGCTCGTTCGCAACGCCGACAAGATGCAGATCTACAAGTATGTCGTGCATCAGGTTGCCAATGCCTATGGCAAGACCGCTACCTTCATGCCAAAGCCGATTTTCGGCGACAACGGCTCGGGCATGCACGTTCACTTCTCGATCTGGAAAGACGGCAAGCCGACCTTTGCTGGCAATGAATATGCTGGTCTGTCGGAAAACTGCCTGTTCTTCATCGGCGGCGTCATCAAGCATGCCAAGGCTGTGAACGCATTCACCAACCCGTCGACCAATTCGTACAAGCGTCTGGTTCCGGGCTATGAAGCTCCGGTTCTGCTGGCCTACTCGGCACGCAACCGTTCGGCTTCCTGCCGTATTCCTTTCGGCTCTTCGCCGAAGTCGAAGCGTCTTGAAGTCCGCTTCCCGGACCCGGCTGCCAATCCGTATCTCTGCTTCGCAGCGCTGCTGATGGCTGGCCTCGACGGCATCAAGAACAAGATCCATCCGGGCCAGGCCATGGACAAGGATCTGTATGACCTGCCGGCAAAGGAACTGAAGAAGATCCCGACCGTTTGCGGCTCGCTTCGTGAAGCGCTCCAGTCGCTCGACAAGGATCGCGAATTCCTCAAGGCCGGTGGCGTGTTCACCGACGACCAGATCGACTCGTTCATCGAACTGAAGATGGCCGAAGTGATGCGTTACGAAATGACCCCGCATCCGGTCGAATTCGACATGTACTACTCGGTCTAATAACGGAGATGCGGGAGCGCTTGCGCTCCCGCCATTCCATGAGTTACCGAGGGGAACGACGCGTTTTTAAAAACGCGCAAAAGAAAACCCGGCTTTATGGCCGGGTTTTCTTTTTGTAATCAATGCTTTGGATAAACTATTTGAGAAATAGTTTCAGTTGGCTCAAAGCGCCTTGAGTACCCGCGCTGCGATCATCATTTCGACCGCGCGCGCCTTGCGCCGTGCAGCCGCTTCCGCGTCTTCGCCCCACTGTTCGGTCGTCCAGTCTTCGTCGATATGCGCCAGTGCCCAGCCGTCTTCGGCGGATACTTCGCCCTTGGCGATGGCCAGCGCGATGATGGCCGAGCCGGTTAGCGTCGTCATCGTATGGAGCGAAGCAAGCGCAATCGGGTCGGTGAATGCGGACAGATGAATGCCAAATGCCGTAATCGCCTCACGCGACTGCTCCACATGCATCACGCCTTCGGCAAGCGTAAAGCGCGCGCCCAGCGTTTCCGCCCAGTCGATCAGCGGGTCCCACCGCGCCGTCTGGCGCGACACCAGTTCCTGTGGCGCGTCGGCGCGATAGCAGAGCAAATCCGTGCCTGCGAAACGCAATATGTCTTCAAGCACCGCCTGCGGGTCCTGCGCGATGCCGTCAATGGCCGTGTTCACAAGGCGCGTTGCGGGCATTTTACCCGGATCGATAACCTTTTCCTGCGCACGGAATTCTTCAGCAACGATCTCTGCCGCCGAAGCCGTCGGAAGCATGAGGAGACTGCGCGCTGGTGTCTTTACCGGGCGACCGTCGAGATGAACGGCAAAACCACCTTCCACTTCAGCGACTTCCACCTGCTCATAGAACCGCTTCGGCAGTTGCGCCTGCATCAGCTTCTGCGCTCGTATGATGGGATTCTCGTCGGAAAGCTGCTTTCCGGCTTCAAGATCGCTCAAAGTATCACGCATGGGGTCTTTCCAACTTTTAAAAGTGCATCCATTGCTTTCAGCAGCGGATGAAGGTCGTGCGGCGTAGCCAATATGTGGTGCGCACCGGCTTCGACGAGCGCATGCCGGTCATGATAACCCCATGACACGCCCGCCGCCATGGCTCCTGCCGAGCGCGCCATCTGCATATCGTAAATCGCATCGCCGATAACAATGGTTCGGTCGGGTTCTATCCCCATTTCCGCGCAGGATTCAAGCACCATCGCCGGATGGGGTTTGGACGGGCAGTCGTCCGCCGTGCGAATGACCAGAAAATGCTTGCCGATGCCATGGCGTTCGAACACCGCATGGACGCCGCGACGCGATTTGCCCGTGACGATCCCCAACAAAAGATCGTCCCGCTCGCCGAGTTCGGTCAGAAGCGGCAGAATGCCGTCATAGAGCGGCTCCGAGAAATCCGGCGCCTGCCGCAGTCGCACGAAATTATCCTTGTAGCGCTGCGTCAACCAATTGACCTGTTCATCAGGCTCGCGGCCCAGCAATCGCGCAATGGCCAACGGAAGCGACAGACCGATGATGGAATGCGTCTGGGCTTGTTCCGGTGGCGTCAACCCCGCATCGGCAAAGCTCTCTGCCATGCAGCGATGGATGAAGTCACCGCTATCGACCAAAGTGCCGTCGCAATCGAAAAGAACAAGTTTCATCGTGCTGCTGCCGCCTTTGCCGGTCGATTGATGATTATCAAGCCAAGGCCGATCAGGATCAAGGCTGCGAATATCTTCAAGCTCAAGGCCTCGCCGAGCACGATTCCGCTCAGCAACACGCCAAAAGCGGGCGTGAGAAAGGCAAAGTTGGAAAGCTTCGACGCCGGATAGCGATTCACCATCCAGAACCAGAGCGGATAGGTGAATGCGACCACAAAGAAGGACTGAAACAGCAGCGAGATTACCGAAAGAACATTCGGATCGCGCACGAGTGGGCCGGCAAGGCCGATAAACGGTAGCGGCACCAACGTGGCGACGACCAGCTGATACAGCAGGATTTTCTCAGGAACGGCATAAGCGAGTTTGCTGCGCTTGATGACCAGCGTGGTCAGCCCCCAGAGAATGCCCGAAACAAGCGCCAGCAAATCGCCATAGAACGCATAGGGCCCCGGTCGGCTGACATGATCAGAAAACACCACAAACACACCCAGAAACGCCACGCACATGCCGATGAACGCCCGGATCGACATGCGCTCGCCGAGCAGGAAATGGCTGCCGATCGCCACCCAGAACGGCATGACATTCATCATCAGTGTCACGCGACTGACGCTGGTGAGGTCCATCGCGAGAAAAATCAGCACAAACTCGGTGCCAAACAACAGCCCCGCAAGAATGCCCGGCAGCAGGGTTCCATCATTTCTGAACAGCGGAATGCGCCGCCAGAAACACCAGAAAAACACGCACATGCCGCCCAAAGCGGAACGCCCGGCGGCCATCAGCATCGGATTGAAACCCTGATTGCCGATCTTCACGGCAACCTGATTAAGCCCCCAGCTGAACATGATGAAGATGACCAACGCCACGGCCAGCCCATCGAAAGAAGCCCGGCCCGGCGCCAGCGCTTCAACTTTCCCCTGCCCCATTTTCGCACCGAAATCGTCAGTTTGACTTTATTGGTTAATCTTCCGCACTGTCCTCATCGAAACCAAGCAGGTTCCACGACTGAACCATGTGCGGCGGCAGCGGCGCGGTCACATCAATGATCCCGCCCGATGGGTTGGGGATGCGGATGCGGCGCGCATGCAGATGCAGGCGCTTCTGGATGCCGCCGGGAAACTCCCAGTTCTGGTCGGCTTCGAAATATTTCGGATCGCCGATGATCGGATGACCGATATAGGCGGCGTGAACGCGCAGTTGGTGCGTGCGGCCCGTATAGGGCTCCATTTCCAGCCATGTCAGATTGTTGCCAACCTTTTCGATGATGCGATAATAGGAAACTGCGTGATCGGAATCCGGTTCGCCATGCTGGCAAACGCGCATCTTGTCGCCATCGGGCGTCTGTTCCTTGACCAGCCAGGTCGAAATCTTGTCTTCACGCTTGCGCGGTACACCCTTCACCAACGCCCAGTAGGTTTTTTTGGTATCACGTTCGCGGAAAGCGGCGGTCAGAGCCTGCGCCGCGCCGCGCGTGCGCGCCACCACAAGCACGCCCGATGTATCGCGGTCGATGCGATGAACAAGACGCGGCTTTTCGCCCTTCTTGTTGCGCCACGCTTCCAGCATACCGTCAACGTGACGGGTCAGTCCTGAACCGCCCTGCACGGCGAGACCCGCTGGCTTGTTGAAGACAAACACCTTCGGATCTTCATAAATCAGCATCTGCGAGAGAACGTCGCCGTCCTGCTGGCTGCGGATGGTACGCGCTGTGACTGGGCCAGTTGCCTTTTCATCGACACCGAGCGGCGGGATGCGAACCATCTGGTTCGCCTGAAGGCGCGTATCGGCCTTGGCGCGACCGCCATCGACACGAACCTGACCTGAACGCAGCAATTTTTGCAGATGGCCGAAGCCCAGCCCAGGAAAGTGAACCTTGAACCAGCGATCGAGGCGCATGCCCGCTTCGCTTGTATCCACAATCTTCTGTTCGACGCCTGCCATGAGAAACCCGATCAATATCTTTCTGCCACGCGCAATCGGCGTGTCTGAGTGTTATTCCTGTCAATAGACGTGAGTTTCCACGATTGCTAGTGCTCTGATGCCGACATTTGATTTCCGCCATCCTCAGAGCGGATTTTGACGCCGAATTCGAATGCGTGGCGTAGAATTCCATAAAACTTGAATCTGCAAGCTTTAAGTTTAGTTTTCGCTCATATTGGCGCGAAATCCGCTGAATCTTCACACTCAGTTACATACGTTTTTAATTTATGGCCGGTTTTGACACCCCATAGCCACTTCTTGCAGTCATAGAATATTGATACAAAGGCGGGGCTATACCATGTAGCCCCGTAAATAGAACGAGCGGGAGTGCGAAAGTGTCATTGCTCAAAATATACTGGCGAGCCATGGAATATCTTGCGGTCGAGAAAGCCGCAACGATATCGATGTGTGTCGCGAGTGTCCTTGTTGCCCTTGTAACGCTGGCCGAGCCTATCCTTTTCGGTAAGGTCATTCAGGCCATTTCCGACAAGGGAGATATCTTCTCCCCGCTGTCGATGTGGGCAGCGCTTGGCGTTTTCAACATCATCGCAGCCGTTTTCGTGGCGCGTGGTGCGGATAGGCTCGCGCATCGCCGCCGTCTCGGCGTGATGATCGACTCCTATGAGCGCCTGATCACCATGCCGCTTGCCTGGCATCAGAAGCGCGGCACGTCGAATGCCCTGCACACGCTGATCCGCGCGACGGACTCGCTCTTCACGCTCTGGCTCGAATTCATGCGTCAGCACCTGACCACGGTTGTGGCGCTGGCGACGCTTATTCCGGTTGCCATGAACATGGATATGCGCATGTCGCTCGTCCTGATCGTGCTCGGCGTCATTTATGTCATGATCGGCCAACTGGTCATGCGCAAGACCAAGGACGGCCAGATGGCCGTTGAGAAGCATCATCACAAGCTTTTCGAACATGTCAGCGATACAATCAGCAATGTTTCGGTCGTGCAGAGCTATAACCGCATTGCCTCTGAAACGCAGGCGCTGCGCGACTATGCCCGCAATCTGGAAAAGGCACAGTTTCCGGTTCTCAACTGGTGGGCACTTGCCAGCGGTCTGAACCGGATGGCTTCAACCTTCTCCATGGTGGTCGTGCTGGTTCTCGGTGCCTATTTCGTGACCAAGGGTCAGATGCGCGTTGGCGACGTGATTGCCTTTATCGGCTTCGCACAGCTGATGATCGGCCGTCTCGACCAGATCAGCGCCTTCATCAACCAGACTGTGACGGCACGCGCCAAGCTCGAAGAATTCTTCGAAATGGAAGATGCAACTGCCGACCGTCAGGAGCCGCAGGACGTCGCCGATCTGGAAAACGTCAAGGGCGACATCGTCTTCGACAATGTCACCTTCGAGTTCCCGAATTCGGGTCAGGGCGTCTATGATGTTTCCTTCGAGGTGAAGCCCGGCCAGACGGTGGCCATCGTCGGCCCGACCGGTGCAGGCAAGACCACGCTGATCAATATCCTTCAGCGCGTGTTCGATCCGGCTGCTGGTCGTGTGCTGATCGACGGCGTCGATACGCGCACTGTCAGCCGCCGCTCGCTGCGCCATGCGATTGCCACTGTGTTTCAGGATGCCGGTCTCTTCAATCGTACCGTGGAGGAAAATATCCGCGTCGGTCGTGAAGATGCCACGCATGAAGACGTCCATGCCGCAGCCAAGGCTGCCGCCGCGCACGACTTCGTTCTTGCCAAGGCAAACGGTTACGACACGGTTGTCGGCGAGCGCGGCTCGCAGCTTTCGGGCGGCGAACGCCAGCGTCTGGCGATTGCACGCGCCATCCTGAAGGATTCGCCGATCCTCGTGCTCGACGAAGCGACAAGCGCGCTCGACGTCGAGACCGAAGAAAAGGTGAAGCAGGCTGTGGACGATCTGAGCCAGAACCGCACAACCTTCATCATCGCGCACCGTCTTTCGACGGTACGCTCAGCGGATCAGGTTCTGTTCATGGACAAGGGCCATCTGGTCGAACGCGGCAGCTTCGATGAGCTTGCAGCCCGCGGCGGTCGTTTCTCCGATCTGCTCCGCGCCGGTGGTCTTGCTCTGGAAGACAAGCAGGCCAAGCCCGCAGAAGGCAGTAATGTGATGCCTTTCCCGGCCCGTGCCTGATCGCTGATGACAGCAAACACGAAAAAGCCCGGCAGAGATGCCGGGCTTTTTCGTTTTAGAGCGGGATTTCAAACCGGAGTCCATCATATCCGGGCTCAACATTCTCAGGCGTTTCACGCAACACCGTCTCATAATCCAGCGGCACATGCATGTGTGTGAGGATTGCCCGCCTGGGCGCGAATAGTTCGATCCATTCCAGCGCCTGTTCAAGCGAGAAATGGCTCGGATGCGGGCGATATTGCAAGGCACCAAGGATCAGCACATCGGCGTGGCGGATATGGCGCAGGCTCTCATCCGGGAACGCGCTGACATCCGTGCAATAGACAACATTGCCGATGCGGAAGCCGAGCGACTCGATATCGCCGTGGATCTGCCGGAACGGCTCGAACCGGATCTCACCACCCGCGCCGTCGATGGTGAAGGGTGTTTCGGCTGCAATATCATGCATGCTCAGGATCGGCGGATAGCTTGAGCCCGCCGGCGTCTCAAAACAATAGCCAAAGGCGTCGTAGAGCCGGTTACGCGTGAAGCGGTTGGCATAGACATCCATCAGCCGCCGATTATCCACCACATAGGTGCGCAGATCGTCGATCCCGTGAATGTGGTCGGCATGCGGATGGGTATAGACCGCCGCATCGAGCGCGTGCACGCTGGCATTGATCATCTGCGTGCGAAAATCCGGCCCCGTATCGATCACCACCGTGGTGTGGTTGCCGCTCTCATTAAAACGCTCAACCAGCAGCGAGGTACGCGTGCGACGGTTTTTCGGGTTTTGCGGATCGCATTTCCCCCAATCGCCATTGACGCGCGGCACGCCGGGCGACGAACCGCAGCCCAGAATCGTAAATCGCAGGCAATTTCGGGGAGAAGTCACGCTCAAACTTCCTCTGAAGGCCGGGGCATCTTGGAGAAGAGCCTGAACACGTTGTCGCTCGTGATGCGGGCGACTTCTTCATTGCTCACGCCAATCGTCTCGGCCAGCATGGCAGCGGTGTGCTGCACGAAAGACGGTTCGTTGCGCTTGCCACGATGCGGCAGCGGCGCAAGGAACGGCGCATCCGTTTCCACCAGCAGACGGTCACGCGGAACGATGGTCGCAATTTCGCGGATTTCCGGCGAGTTCTTGAAAGTCAGAATGCCGGAAAACGAAACATAGCCGCCCAGTTCAACACCTTTTTCCGCCAGTGCGCGACCGGACGAGAAACAATGGAGAATGAAGGGAAACGCGCCCTTGGCGGTTTCTTGCTCCAGAATTTCGGCCATGTCGTCATCGGCGCTGCGCGCATGGATGACCAGCGGCAGTTGCGTGCGGCGCGCGGCTTCGATGTGGACGAGAAACCCCTGGCGCTGCGCTTCCGGCGGAGCGTAGTCGTAATGATAATCGAGACCCGCCTCGCCTATGGCGACAACTTTCGGGTGTTCCGCGAGGCGCACCAGATCGTCAGCCGTAATGTCCAGTTCTTCATGCGCATTGTTCGGATGGGTGCCGACCGAGCAGTAGACGGACTCGTAAGATTCAGCGATGGCGCGGATCGTATCGAATTTACGCACCCGTGTGGAGATCGTCACCATGCGCTTGATCCCGGCGTCGAGCGCGCGCTGCACAACAGCATCGCGCTCCGGCTCGAAATCGGCAAAATCCAGGTGACAATGGCTATCGACAAGCATCATCGCACTCAGTTCTGCTCTTCGGTTTCCACATAGCGCGGGAAGACCGGCTGCGGGGCTGGCAGATCGGCGCCACCGATGAGCTGGCTTGCTGCCACGTCAGTGAACTGGCGCTTGTCGGCAGGGATGGCCAGAATATCGAGCAGCTTTTCCGCCGACTGCGGGATGAAAGGCTGCACCATGATGCCGACACGGCGAATAACTTCCGCCGTCACATAAAGCACAGTGCCCATGCGCGCCGGATCGGTCTTGCGCAGTGCCCATGGCTCCTGCCCGGCGAAATAGCGGTTCGCTTCGGCGACAACCGCAAAGATCGCGCCGAGCGCCAGATGCAGCGCCTGATCATCCATGGCCTTGCGCGCTGTTTCCAGCGCCGCATTGGCCTGATCGAGAATGGCCTTGTCGGCATCCGAGAATTCGCCCGGCTGCGGCACCTTGCCTTCGCAATTCTTGGCGATCATCGACAGCGAACGCTGTGCAAGATTGCCGAGGTCATTGGCAAGATCAGCATTGGTCCGGTTAACGATGGCGTCATGGCTGTAGCTGCCGTCCTGACCGAACGGCACTTCGCGCATCAGGAAGTAGCGTAGCTGATCGAGGCCGTAACGCTCCACCAGACCGAACGGATCGATGACATTGCCGAGCGACTTCGACATTTTCTCGCCGCGGTTGAACAAGAAGCCGTGTGCAAACACGCGCTTCGGCAGCGGAATGCCTGCCGACATCAGGAATGCAGGCCAGTAGACGGCGTGGAAACGCGAAATATCCTTGCCGATGATATGCGCATCGGCAGGCCAATAGGCCCACTTGTCGCTGGTCGTATCGGGATAGCCGAGTGCGGTGATGTAGTTGGTCAGCGCATCGACCCAGACATACATGACGTGCTTTTCGTCGCCCGGCACCGGAATGCCCCAATCGAAAGTGGTGCGCGAAATCGACAGGTCCTTCAGACCGGACTTCACGAAGCTCACAATTTCATTGCGGCGTTCGGCAGGCATGATGAAGCCCGGATTCTTTTCATAAAGATCGAGCAGCTTGTCCTGATATTGCGAGAGACGGAAGAAATAGCTTTCCTCTTCAACCCACTCGACAGGCGTGCCTTGTGGACCGTAGCGAACATTATCCGCGCGGACTTCGGTTTCTTCCTCGCCGTAATAGGCTTCGTCGCGAACCGAGTACCAGCCCGCATAGCCGCCCTTATAGATGTCGCCATTGGCGGCCATTGCCTCCCAGATGGACTGGCTGGCCTTGTAGTGACGCTCTTCGGAGGTGCGGATATAATCGTCGTTCGAGCTGTTCAGAACCTCGGCCATGCGACGGAAAGCTTCGGTATTGCGGTCTGCAAGCTCGCGAGGCGTGATGCCTTCCTTGCGCGCGCTTTGCAGCATCTTGATGCCGTGTTCGTCCGTACCGGTCAGGAAATGCACATCCTTGCCGTTCAGGCGCTGAAAACGCGCCATCGCGTCGGTTGCGATCAGTTCATAGGCATGACCGATATGCGGCTTGCCGTTGGGGTAAGCAATCGCGGTGGTGATATAGTATTTTTCGCGGCTCATTATGGACCCGGTCTTTCGATGTTTGAAAGCGCGCCTGACCGTTTGCGGGAACGATCACCAGACACACACAAGAAAAAATCGTCGGCTGTGACATAACCCATGTGAGCAGTCATGTCACGCCGCAGTGCAGCAAGTTGGGCCGATCTGAAGCTATGATCCAGCGCCAGTGTGAAAAGCGCGATGCGTCTTCTCCAGCAAGATCACAACCGCTTGCTTGCGATCAAGATTATAGGTTTCAGCATCGATGATCTCGCGACCGAGATCGCTCCAAAACCGCGACCACTGATCGGCCTCCCGCAATTGCCCTGCCTCGGCGCGCTGGCGCGCTTCCGTGGCGATGCGCTCCATCAGATGATCGCGGAAAAGTTGATACTGAATTTCCGCCTCACGCCCCGTCAGGACGCTGGCCAACGCCTGCGCCTTGGGCAGATCGAAGGCCGGCCTCTCCAGTATCCCATCGACGGTGTCGGAAATCTCAATGCCGCCATGCGCCAGAAGCAGAAGCGCCTTGCGCACGCTGCCTTCGGCGCGTTCCAGAAGCGTCGGCGTGACACCGGATGCATCCAGCCCGATATGCGCGCCGACATAAGTCAGCGCATCCTTCATGGCCCTCTCGTCCAGCGGACGCAGCTGAATGCTCTGGCAGCGGGAACGGATGGTCGGCAAAAGGCGACCGGATGAATGCGACACCAGCACGAACAGCGCGCGCGCTGGCGGTTCTTCCAGTGTCTTCAATAGCGCATTGGCCGCATTGCGGTTCATGTCGTCAGCGGGATCGACGATGACGATGCGCCAAGCATGGTCCGAGGCGGTGCGGGTCAGAAAATGCGTGACGCGACGGATTTCCTCGACCGTGATACCGGTGCGGAATTTGCCGGTCTTCTGGTCGAACGGGCGATTGATATGCAACACTGCTGGGTGCATGCCACCCGCGATCTGCCGCCAAAGAGGCCTCGAAAAATCCGGCGTACCGATATCTTCCGGCGCATTGGTCTGATCGCCGTGGGTCAGCATATGCCCCGCCAGATGGAAAGCGAGCGTCGCCTTGCCGATGCCCTGCTCGCCCTCGAGCAACAAAGCATGGTGCATCCGGCCTTCGCGATAGGCCTGCGCCAGAAAGCGTGTCACCTCCCCGTGACCGGTCAGATAATCACTCGCGGATGGTCCCGGAATACCTTCAATGGAATCATGCGCCTTGGGGACGTCGAGTTCGTCGATCACAACAGCCCCTTCTTTTTCAACAATTCGCTGGCCAGTGCGCCGATATCTTCAGCTATTTCTTCCTGCGATCGATCAGCTGCAACAACCTTGCAGCGCTCTGGCTCCGCAGCCGCAATGGCCAGAAATGCCTGACGGCGCGCCTCATGCACGGCAATGTCTTCCTTCTCAAATCGATCCGCAGTCTCGTTACCGCGCCGTTTTCCGGCACGGGAAAGCCCTTTTTCAGCCGGAATATCGAGAATGATTGTCATGTCGGGAACAGCACCGTCGATTGCAATACGTTCAATGGCTGCCATATAGGTCGCATCGAGATTGCCCGTCACGCCCTGATAGGCACGGCTGGAATCGATAAACCGATCACACAGCACCACGCGCCCTTCGGCAAGCGCCGGGCGTATCAGCTGGTCAACATGATCGGCGCGGGCAGCAGCGAACAACATTGCCTCCATGGCCGGACCATAGCTTTCGGCATTGCCGCTCAGGATGACGTGCCGCACAGCCTCTGCGCCCGGCGAACCACCGGGTTCGCGCGTAATGACGGGATCAAATCCGTTTGCGCGCAAATACTTGGCAAGCAAGGCGATCTGCGTCGACTTGCCTGCACCCTCGCCGCCTTCGAATGTGATGAATAATCCTGACACTCTGGCTTCCGCATTACGTTCTGAAAAGATTCAATAGCTACAAGAACTTGATTCAAGTTCATACCGGCCTTTGGCGGTGAGGTCGAGAATTTTGAGCATGTCCCGAAAACTGTCTAAAGATATTTGCGCAACCAGCCGGTCGAAAGTTCCACCGCGCTGCTCCATGCTCTTTGCGCAAGACTGCCTTTCTCGACGGATTGCGCAGCAAACAGCGGCACTTGCTGAACCATATTGCCGTTGAGATCAAACTCCAGCATACCGACCTTGCTTTCAACTGCGACCGGCGCATGCAGCGGCCCCTCATAAATGAACCGTGCCTTCAGCTTTTCCCGCCCCTCTTTGGGCAGCAGTAATTCGACATCGTCCTTCACTTTCAGCGAAACACTGGCCTGTGTCCCGCCGAAAACCTGCGCTTCACCCACAATATCGTTTGCCGAATAAAGACGCATATCGTCAAACGACGTCATGCCCCACTGGATCAGCTTTCTGGCTTCCTCTTCGCGCTCCTTGACGCTGGCAAGACCGCTCAACGCAAGAAACAGCCGCCGCCCGTTCTGCTCAGCCGATACGACTAGAGCGTAACCAGATTCTTCCGTGTAACCGGTGCCCATGCCATCCGCGCCAACATCCAGCCGCAAAAGCGGATTGCGGTTGCGCTGGGTGATGTTGTTCCAGGTAAAGGCTTCCTGCGCGTAATATTTGTAGAAATCCGGGTGAGCCGAGTGAATATGACGTGCAAGCTTGGCGAGATCATCCAGCGTGACAGACTGTCCGTTTGCTGGCAAACCGGTCGAATTCACAAACACGGAACTGGAAAGACCAAGTTCCCTGGCGCGCTGGTTCATCCGTTCCGCGAAGCTTTGCTCGCTCCCAGCCATCCCTTCAGCCAGAATGATTGCACCATCGTTAGCCGACTGAACAATCAGCCCCTGAAGAAGATCCGCGACGGTCGGTGCGGACTTGATGCGGGCGAACATGGTCGAAGTACCTGACGGAGCACCGCCGGTGCGCCAGGCATTTTCACTGACGATGTAAGGCGTTTCGAGTGTGGTCTGGCCCTTTTCCAGTGCTTCAAACACCACTTCCGCTGTCATCAGCTTGGCAAGCGATGCGGGCGGGATCGGCGTATCGGCGTTCTTTGACAGAAGGACCGTACCACTGCGGTCATCGATCAGCAGGGCTTGCGGAGCCTTGGTCACAAGCGCGGTCTCGGCTGGCGCGGCAACGGTCGCCAAAGGCAACAGAACGGCAGCGATTCCCACCGTTCCTGCTGTTAAAACGCCTGCGATTCTTGAATGAAGCCCCATGGAAATCCCGTTACGACAGCAAGGATGCAAGCTTACGCAACGAATTCGACCAAAATCAATCCTTCAAACCGCATCACTCAAATATGATGCGACTGAGGGATTAATCCATACGGACAACGAATGCATTCTTGGCCCCAGCCTTCCATGCCGCGCGCAGCAGGGCATCATTGCCGCCATTTTCTGCAACGGCCGTGAGTTCGTAGAACTCGCCCGTTTCAGTCGGCACTTTGGTGCGGTTGACTTTCGCCGTTTTCTGTAAGGCGCGCTGCATCTTTTCAGCCGCTGCAAGCGTGTCGAACAGACCGAGTTCAACATATTCGCCGTGCTCTTCGGCATTGCGGCGCTTCCATGCATCCGAAACAGCGCTTGCCGTCAGGATGCTGCCATATGTGCGTTCTTCCGTATAAGCGCTCGCTGCGATCCGGTCAGATGCATAGCCCGCCAGTCCG
Organism: Ochrobactrum sp. SSR; assembly: GCF_030067775.1. Lineage (NCBI taxonomy): Bacteria > Pseudomonadati > Pseudomonadota > Alphaproteobacteria > Hyphomicrobiales > Brucellaceae > Ochrobactrum > Ochrobactrum sp. SSR. The sequence goes on from NZ_CP125969.1 coordinate 752,931, forward strand.
CTGATGTGACCCGCATTGGCCACACCAAAGCTTCCATTCGGCTTGCGCGACGGCAGAGGTACGTTCGGTGGCAAAACCGGCGCCGGACCCGACGCATCGCCATAGGCCGGATTAACCGAGAACGGCGATTCCTGCGGAACAGGTGCGGAAACCGGCATGGGTGCGCTTTGCGGCGCCATGGCAGGTATCGGAACAGCAGATTTCGGCGAGGTTGGCGTCGGGCCGTTCATGGCCATCATCACGCCCGTCGCAGGCTGGCCGATCATATCGCCGCCAGCCGGACGATAGGATGCCATCAGATAGGCATCATCCTTGCCGTCGAGCGGTGCACGCCCGACATATTCCACCTTCACATTGGCCGTGCCGTGATGCTGGTAATCGAGCATTTCCGCCGCTTTCTGCGACAGATCGATCACGCGATTATATTCGTAGGGACCGCGATCATTGACGCGCACGATGACTGAGCTACCGGTATCCATATTGGTCACGCGAGCATAGCTCGGCAACGGCATGGTCGGATGCGCTGCGGTCAGATGCGTCATGTCATAGACTTCGCCATTGGCAGTGAGACGTCCATGAAAGGCCTCGCCATACCAGGACGCACGACCGACGGCGGTATAATTTTTGTCTTCTTTGGGATAATACCAGCGGCCCTTGACCTTGTAAGGCTGGCCCGTCTGATCTCGTCCGCCCCCACGGGGCATAGGCTTGCCGGTGCCGTACGCAACACGCGGGCTTGCCTTCACGCCATATTTGGATTCTGCAAAATATTCCTTGGAGCGCTTCGGCTTCGGCTTGGAAGTCGGCGGTGTCGCGCAACCGGCCAGAGCAACGGCCATGGCCATGAAAGTCATCATGGCGACCGAGCCGCGCTTATCACGCAACATCGCCGCCTTCTCGCTGACCGAAATTTTCAGCCCACGCTTCGAACTCATACGCCACACGCCCGCTACTCGACACGCAGCCAAAAACGCTGGCTGCACTTTACATAAATCCAGTGATGTCACCGATTTATTGACGGATCATTAAAACTTTCAGAAAAGCCGTCATTTGAGTCGCCACACGCACAAGATGATTAACGGAACCGACGATCACCGCCTTGAATTGTGGAACCAATCTGCCTCCCACAGAGTTGGAAATACACAACAAGGAGAACACCATGTTTCGAGCACTCATTCTTTGGCTTCTGGGCGTACCATTCATCCTCGTGCTGATTATCTGGTATTTTTTCTTCTAAACACGGAACATTCGCAGGACTACTCCGTTTTAGAAGTGGCTCTCTTGACCTCTGAGCCAGTCACCTAACGTCATGATTAGGCCCGCGCTTCATAGCTGCGGGCCCTTTTTTTGGCTCGAGTTTACCGGTCGCGCGCCGGTTAAGTGGGAATAAGCGCGTTGATGGCCTGCCGGTGGAGCTTGAAATGCGCCGGTGTCCAGGTGGAAAGCTCGCCATCGGTATTCACCGCCCGCGGCTTCTTGGTGCGGATAATCACTTCCGTCGTCGGAAAGGCGCGCACATCATTCCATTTCGACTGCGTGCCGCGTCGCAGGCTCGGCAGTAAACGAAGCAGATGCCACCAGTGATCAACTTCGAGACTGTAGAAATCCAGCTTGCCGTCATCGACGGCCGCGTCCTTTTCAACGGCCATGCCACCACCGTAAAACTTGCCGTTGCCGACGGAAACCTGCAACGTTTTGATCTTTTCGGTGATGCCATCATGTTCGAGATAGGCAGTAAACAGCTCTGACCGCATCAAAATGCGCGCCGCGACGATACCATAGCCGAGCTTGCCCCATTTCTTTTTTCGCGTCCGCGCTCAGTTGCTGCGCAAGTTCCGCGCTGAAACCGATACTGGCGACGTTGAAATAGAGGTGACCGTTCACCTCGCCGAGATCGATGGGATGCACCTTATAGGTCGCAATCTGACGGGCCGCCTCCACCGGATCGGCAGGAATGCCCACGGTTCGGGCAAAATCATTAGCTGTTCCGAGCGGCAAAATGGCGAGCGGCATGGCGGTTTCCATAAGCCCCTTTGCAGCCGCATTGAGGGAACCGTCACCGCCGCCGATGACGACCAGATCATGGTCCCGCTCGCGCGAAATGACATCGGAGATCGTTTCGCCCTCGCGCGGCTGGTGCTCGAACAGTTCCAGCCCACCGCGCTCAAGTTCCGTCCTCATCGCGCCGCCGAATCCTTTCCCATTACGGGCATTGGGGTTCACAATCAGCAATGCGCGACGCTTCGTTGTCTTTGCCATAGAGTATCCGTCGGGTCCGTTTCGTTTCGCTCACCGCAAGTTGCAGCAAGTCGTAAAAGGCTTGTTCAGCAGATGGCGACGGATCGGCGGATATCAATATGCGCAAATGCTAATTCTGCTACCTTTGACAGCAAAGTGAAGACTGTAACAGCATGTGATCGCGTCAGCTGAGCGACTTTTCGCAGGCCCCACCCTGCCGCCGCAATCTTACAGATTGACGGGTGGATAAAGAGAACATAGCTTGTGCCCAAGAGTGCCAAACTCTCCAATCTGATCGAGCCCGATGTGGCTTCAAGATACTGAAATATCTTGCAGATTGCGGGTATGATGTAATGGTAGCCTGTCAGCTTCCCAAGCTGAACGCGCGGGTTCGATTCCCGCTACCCGCTCCAGTTTTTCTCAAATCTTCACAATCAATGACTGTTGCGACTACGTCTCGACGCATCGCATCGCGCACAGCTCTATACTTAAAATCCAGATCATTACTCAAATATAAGTATATTATAATTTAGTAATTTATAATATTTATTATTTGCTCCCTAATACTTGCCGTATTAACAATTTTCATTTCAATATAGAATTCCGAATTATTTAAGAACGAGATAGTTCATGCAGCGATATTCGATTCTGATTTCAGTGGTAACGAGAAATCGCCCGGCGATGCTCGCCGCACTTCTCAAGTCATTGGAAAGCGTCGTGGCGCCGGAACAGGTGTCGCTGCATTTTCTGGTCGTCGAGAACGATTCCCGCAAATCGCTGGATGAGCAGGTGACGGCTTTTGCCGCGCGCATGCCGCATCATATCGTGCAGTATCGGATCGAACCGAGGATCGGCATTTCGCACTCCCGCAATTGCGCGCTGAACCATGCCGTCGATAACGGCCACGATTTTCTGGTCTTCATCGATGACGACGAAATTCCAGAACCAAACTGGTTGATTGAACTCTTTGCTGAGCAACATAGGGAGAGCCTGGATATCGTCGGCTCGCCGGTGCGCCCGATGCCTGTCGAGGGCAAATTGAACATCTGGCAGAAATTCGTCTGGTCCGGGCTGGACCGCCTTGCCAGTCGCTCGGAGCGGAAATCTCGCGCGAAATGGGAAAATGGCCTGGCTGGCGGCATCAAGGTCGCTACGGGAAGCTGGATGGGCAGGCTCGATTTCTTTCGCGAGACGGGACTGCGATTCGATTCCTATTTCGGCCTGACGGGCGGCGAAGACTGGCATTTGTGGGCCAAGGCCAAAACGCTCAATGCGAAAACGGGATGGGCGCCGGACGCCATCGTCTACGAGACTGTACCGCTCAGCCGCCTGACCCTCGCCTATCACTTCCGCCGTAATCGCGATCACAACACGACGGAGTTCATTTCGTCCTACAAGAAGAACCCATCGCGGGCGCTCGGTAAACTGCCTTCGCTGCTGGCCAGCCGCAGCTGGAAATTACTGGTTTCGGTTCTCTCCATTCCGCTGAAAGGCGCGCCGGCAGTGCTGGCCTCCGCGACAGCGCTTGGAGGTCTTGTCGGGTTGCTCCGCGGCTGCCGAGGCAAGCAATCCATGCATTATGCGAAAACGACCGGGCACTGAGCATTTTTTCGAAAGTGAGCGGTTCTCGTAATAGATGGAACAAACAAAAACAGCCCCGTAAGACGGGGCTGTTTGCATTTCAAAATCTGGGCGGGCAATCAATACCAGCCGACAGCGACCTGCGCTTCTTCGGACATACGGTCTGCGGTCCATGGCGGATCGAAGGTCATCGAAACTTCGACCATGGAAACCCCTTCCACCGCTCCAACGGCGTTTTCCACCCAGCCCGGCATTTCGCCAGCCACCGGGCAGCCGGGGGCCGTCAGGGTCATTTCGATCTTTACGGTACGGTCGTCTTCGATATCGATCTTGTAGACAAGGCCAAGCTCGTAGATATCCGCCGGGATTTCCGGGTCATAGACGGTTTTCAAAGCCGCAATGATGTCATCCGTCATGCGCAGGAGTTCTTCCTGCGGAAGAGCGGAGGCAGAGAAAACAGCGCTGCCTTCGGCTTTCGCCGTTTCATCGGCAGGCTTGGTTGCAGCCTGATCCTGAACTTTTTGTTCCATCTCGGTCATCCGAAAAACTTCCTCGCCTTTTCCAAGGCTTCCGCCAATGCATCCACTTCAGCGCGGGTATTGTACATGGCAAAGGATGCACGGCATGTAGAGGTGACGCCAAAGCGTTTCAAGAGGGGCTGTGCGCAATGCGTGCCCGCGCGCACCGCCACCCCGGCCCTGTCGATCACCATCGACACATCATGCGCATGGATGCCTTCCAGCGCAAACGAGATGATCGCGCCCTTGTCCGGCGCATGACCGAAAATGCGGAGCGAATTGATTTTGCCCAGTTGTTCGTGGGCGTAATCGCGCAAATCTTCCTCATGGGCGAGAATGGCGTGACGACCAATCTTTTCCATATATTCGAGCGCCGCACCAAGACCGATTGCCTGAACGATGGGTGGCGTGCCAGCTTCAAAACGGTGTGGCGGATGATTATAGGTCACGTATTCTTCCGTGACTTCCTCGATCATTTCGCCGCCGCCCTGGAAGGGGCGCATCTTTTCCAGCATTTCGGCGCGACCATAAAGGACACCGATACCGGACGGACCATAAACTTTGTGGCCAGTGAAGACATACCAGTCGCAGCCCAGATCCTGCACATCGACCGGCAGGTGCACCGCGCCCTGACTACCATCGACCAGAACCGGAATGCCCCGCGCGTGGGCAAGCTCGACGATCTTCTTGATCGGCGTCACGGTGCCAAGCGCATTGGACATATGCGTGATGGCGACGAGCTTTGTGCGATCGGTCAGACGCTTCTCGAATTCCTCGATATGGAATATGCCCTGATCGTCCACCGGAGCGAAAACCAGCTTGGCGCCCTGCCGCTCGCGGATGAAATGCCACGGCACGATATTGGAGTGGTGCTCCATGATCGAGGTGAGGATTTCATCGCCCTCGCCGATATGTGGCATGCCGTAGCCATAGGCGACAGTGTTGATTGCTTCGGTGGCATTCTTGGTGAAGACGATCTCATCGACCGAACCAGCATTCAGAAAACGCCGCACAGTTTCGCGCGACTTTTCATAAGCATCGGTTGCAGCATTCGACAAAAAATGCAGGCCGCGATGCACATTCGCATATTCGTTGGAATAAGCGTGCGTCACCGCATCGATGACGCTTTGCGGCTTTTGCGCCGAAGCGCCATTGTCGAGATAGACAAGCGGCTTGCCGTGGACTTCGCGCGACAGAATTGGAAAATCCCGGCGGATGGCTTCCACGTCATAGGCCGCAACAAGCGGATTCTTCTGGTCCATGATCGTTCCTTTTGCCGTTCGGCAGGAAGGACGGCGCGCACATCTGAGCGCACCGCCCTATTCAATCAGGCATGAACGGCGAGCCAGTTGGACAGCACGGATTCCAGCGCTTCCACCAGCGTTTCGTCTTCCAGCTCTTCAATGATCTCGGCGATGAACGCCTTGATCAGCAGGCCACGCGCCTCGTTTTCCGGAACACCGCGGGCCATCAGATAGAACAGATAGTCCTTTGAAAGCTCGGCAACCGTTGCACCGTGACCGCAGGCCACGTCATCGGCAAAGATTTCGAGTTCCGGCTTGGCGTCGAACTCGCCTTCGTCCGAAAGCAGAAGCGTGTTGCAGGCCATGCGGGCATCGGTCTTCTGGGCGATCTGCGCAACGCGGATCATGCCCTGGAAAACGCCGCGCGCGCGGTCCTTCACCACATTGCGGATGATCTGGGTCGAACGGGTGTTCTCCACCAGATGGCCAACCGTCATGGTAATGTCGGTGTGGGTGTCGTCGGCCAGAAGATTGAGGCCGCGAAGCTCGAAGTCGGAATCTTCGCCCGTCACATTGACGTGCACTTCCTGACGAACCAGCTTGCCGCCCGCATTGACGATGTAGAGCGTGAGCTTGGAGCCTTTGCCAATCGTCGCATTGAACTGCGAAAGCTGCGTCGCCTGGCCGAAATCACGCAGGATAACCCAGAGGACTTCTGCGCCGTCGCCAACCGACACATGGCTCACCGATGTCGAGAAAGCATCGCTCTCACCGCCATTCTGGCGCTCGATGATCGTTGCCTTGACATCCGAACCGATGCGAACCGGGAAACGCGTGTGGCTCTGCCCGGCCTTCTGGATGTTCTGGATTTCGAGAGGCGCTTCTAGCTCGGTGCCGTCGGCAATCGAAATCATCCAGCCATCGCTGACATAGGCAGCGTTGATCTGGCCAATCGTATCGTCGGTGCCGCGCGCTTTAAGCTGGAGTGCCAGCGAACCGTCGGCCAGCGCTTCGCGAACCGGGGTTAGCGAAACGCCTTCCGGCGCCTTGGCGTCGAGCGCAGCGCCATTGCTGGCGGCAAGAATGGTGGAACCTGTGAGCAAAGCCGCAAGCGGCTTCGTACCGGCGGCGCTATCAAAAGGCGCGACGCCCTTCAAAAGCGTACGGAAATCCGTGTAATGCCAGCTTTCGACGCGGCGCGACGGAAGCCCGTTGCTCTTGAGCAGCTCAAGCGCCGTATCGCGTGCGACGACGACATCGCCATTGCCCGACAAATCGCCGATATAATCGCCAAAATTGTCGATCAGCGCGCTTTCAGCGGGCGTCCTCGGCTTTGCGGTCTGAGCGGTCTGGATATTCATAATCCAATCCTCCTCAGGCTGCTTCGCCGATTACTTCGGCATAACCGTTTTCTTCCAGATGCAGTGCGAGGCTCTTGTCGCCAGATTTGATGACCTGGCCCTTGTAAAGCACGTGCACGCTATCGGGAACAATGTATTCGAGCAGACGCTGATAGTGGGTGATGACGATCACGGCGCGATCCGGCGAACGCAGCGCATTGACGCCTTCCGAAACGATCTTCAGCGCATCGATGTCGAGGCCGGAGTCGGTTTCGTCGAGCACGCAGAGGCTTGGCTCCAAAAGCTGCATCTGAAGAATTTCAGCGCGCTTCTTTTCGCCGCCCGAGAAGCCAACATTGAGCGGACGCTTCAGCATGTTCATGTCGATGTTGAGGCCGCCGGCGACGTCCTTCACGCGCTTGATGAATTCCGGAATCTTCAGTTCCGGCTCGCCGCGCGCCTTGCGCTGGCTGTTCATCGCGACTTTCAGGAATTCCATCGTGGCAACGCCCGGTATTTCCATCGGATACTGGAAAGCGAGGAAAATGCCCTTGGCAGCGCGTTCTGCCGGGTCGAGTTCGAGGATCGACTCGCCGTTATAGAGAATGTCGCCTTCGGTCACTTCGTAGTCGTCGCGACCAGCGAGGATGTAGGACAGCGTGGACTTGCCCGAACCGTTCGGACCCATGATCGCAGCCACTTCACCCTTGTTCACGGTGAGGTTCAGGCCACGGATGATCTCGGTATCCGTGTCGGCGATCTTTGCATGGAGGTTCTTGATCTCAAGCATGAATGTAAACCTTGTTCTAATGCCAGGAAAAGGCTGGCCAGAAAAATCAATGGGGAAGAGGCGTGTCGATTGGTTAGCCGACACTGCCTTCAAGCGAGATGCCGATCAGCTTCTGGGCTTCGACGGCGAACTCCATCGGCAGTTCCTGAATAACTTCCTTCACGAAGCCATTGACGATGAGAGCGATTGCCTCCTCTTCCGGAATGCCGCGCTGCATCACATAGAACAGCTGGTCTTCGGAAATCTTGGAGGTGGTTGCCTCGTGCTCGAACTGCGCCGTAGCGTTCTTCGCTTCGATGTACGGCACCGTATGCGCGCCGCAATCGTTGCCGATCAAAAGCGAGTCGCACTGGGTGAAGTTGCGGGCATTCTCGGCCTTGCGATGCGCCGAAACCTGTCCGCGATAGGTGTTGTTCGACTTGCCAGCCGAAATTCCCTTGGAAATGATGCGGCTCGACGTGTTCTTGCCGAGATGGATCATCTTGGTGCCCGAGTCGATCTGCTGATAACCGTTCGACACGGCAATCGAGTAGAACTCACCGCGTGAATTGTCGCCGCGCAGAATGCAGGACGGGTATTTCCAGGTGATGGCGGAGCCGGTTTCAACCTGTGTCCAGGAGATCTTGGAATTGTCGCCACGGCAATCGCCACGCTTGGTGACGAAGTTGTAGATGCCGCCCTTGCCGCTGCTATCGCCCGGATACCAGTTCTGGACCGTCGAATACTTGATTTCGGCGTTTTCCATCGCAACCAGTTCAACCACGGCGGCGTGCAGCTGGTTTTCGTCGCGCTGCGGTGCCGTGCAGCCTTCCAGATAGGAAACATAGGCGCCTTCATCGGCGATGATGAGGGTGCGCTCGAACTGGCCGGTGTTCTTCTCGTTGATGCGGAAATAGGTCGAAAGCTCCATCGGGCAGCGAACGCCCTTCGGAACATAGACGAACGAACCGTCGGTGAAGACAGCCGAATTCAGCGTCGCATAATAGTTGTCCGACACCGGAACAACCGACGCTAGATATTTCTGCACCAGTTCAGGATGTTCACGGATAGCTTCCGAAATCGAGCAGAAGATCACGCCCGCCTTGGAGAGTTCTTCCTTGAAGGTGGTTACGACCGACACGCTGTCGAACACGGCATCGACGGCCACGCGGCCGGACGCATATACATTGTCTGACGGATTGCCGTCGATTTCGCTCGGATCGCCCTGCTTGCGCACGCCCGCAAGAATTTCCTGCTCGCGCAGCGGAATGCCAAGCTTTTCGTAGGTCTTGAGAAGTTCCGGATCGACTTCATCCAGCGACTTCGGGCCGCTCTGGTTCTTCGGGGCCGCGTAATAATAGGCGTCCTGGAAATCGATCTTTGGATAATCGACACGCGCCCAGCTTGGCTCTTCCATGGTGAGCCAGCGTTCATAGGCCTTCAGACGCCATTCCAGCATCCATTCCGGCTCATTCTTCTTGGCGGAGATGAAGCGAATGATATCTTCGTTCAGGCCCTTGGGAGCCTTCTCTGCTTCGATCGTCGTTTCGAAGCCGTACTTGTACTGATCCACGTCAAGGCCGCGGACCTGATCAATGGTCTCCTGCACTGCAGGCATTGGCGTTCTCCATCCTCGTCGGGGTCAAGGCCCGACAGTTGCAAACGTCAAGGTGATATGTCTTGAACAATACCGCCTCAATATAGTGTGCGTGACGCTTCTTTAAAACCTCTCTAAACTAGATTTCAAGCGCCGCACGTAAATTTGTCCGAAAAATTCAAGAATATTTTGGGAATGACGTAAACCCGGCAGCCATTCCGGCGTTTAAACACACTTTCGCCGCCTATTTCCTGCTTTCGTAACGCTCAACGATTTTGCGCAGGACTGTGAGAAACGCTGCGACCGAATCCATGCTCACATCCGGTTCCAGCGACACACGGATCGCGCCGGGGCCGTCCTCATGGCCCATGGCCACCAGCACGTGGCTTGGACCGACCTTGCCTGACGAACAGGCCGAACCCGCCGAAAGCGCTATTCCGCCAAGGTCGAAGGCGATCTGGACTGTCTCGGCCTTCTGGCCATCGAGCGAAAAGAACGTTGTGTTCGGAAGACGATCCACGGCCTTGCCGTAAATCACTGCCCCGGGTGCGATTTCCAAAATCCCCGCTTCCAGTCTGTCCCGCATATCGGGAGACCAGCCGCCACTTTCAAGCCGCGCTTTCGCAACGGTTGCAGCAGCGCCGAAGCCCGCAATCAGCGGCAAGGCTTCTGTACCGGCACGGTGTCCCTTCTCCTGACCGCCGCCGCGCACCAGCGCACGCGGCATCATCAGATCGGAAATGGCAATAACCGCACCGACGCCTTTCGGGCCGCCGATCTTGTGGGACGAAACGATGAGATAATCGCCGCAATTATCTGAAATATCGAGCGGAATACGCCCTGCCGCCTGAACGGCATCGACGACATAAATGCCGCCGGCAGCCTTCACGATAGCGGCAATCTCTGCCACGGGCTGAACGACACCGGTTTCGTTATTCGCGGCCTGCACGGCGACCAGCGGCAAGCCCTTGCTTTTGTCATGGGCAGCAAGCGCTTGCTCCAGCACATCGAGCCGCAAAATGCCGTTTGCATCGACAGGCAATGTCGTGATGCTGTCAGCGGCAAACTGACCGCCAGCGGTCATGCAGGGGTGTTCTGTCGCGCTGACATAAAGATGCGAAAGGCGCACCGGCGAACGCCCCATCATATAATTCGGAGTCAAAAGCGTCGATGCAGCTTCGGTCGCGCCGGAGGTAAAGAAGACATGTTCGGGCTTGGCGTTGACCAGCGACGCGACGTTGCGGCGCGCCGCTTCAACCAGCGCGCGGGCAGCGCGGCCCTCACGATGCACGGAGGACGGATTGCCCGTAATGCTCAACGCCTCGATGACCGCATTGCGCGCTTCATCGAGCAAAGGCGCACTGGCGTTATAGTCCAGATACAGCCTCTTGCCGCTCCCGTTCACCGTCCCTATCTCCTAAATAACGTCAAGAATGAGCTTCGAGCGCAATTTCCTTGAATTTTCAATCGGGAAAAGCCTATTAAGCCATTACTGCGTGCTGAACTTCAGGTTCAGCCTGTCCAAATTTCAAATCGGTTCTAGAAGCGGCGTCCCCCAACGTCAAGTTCGCAGCTTCGGTCCGATCATCCCGTTACAAGCGGAGTACACATGCCAGAAGTCATTTTTAACGGACCAGCCGGACGCCTCGAAGGCCGCTATCAGCCTTCCAAGGAAAAGAACGCGCCCATCGCGCTCATCCTGCATCCGCATCCGCAATTCGGCGGCACGATGAACAACAAGATCGTCTACGATCTGTTCTACATGTTCCAGCAGCGCGGGTTTACGACGCTGCGCTTCAACTTCCGCGGCATCGGTCGCAGCCAGGGCGAATTCGACCACGGCGCGGGCGAATTGTCGGATGCCGCGAGCGCGCTCGACTGGGTGCAGGCCCTGCATCCGGATTCCAAGAATTGCTGGGTTGCCGGTTATTCCTTCGGTTCCTGGATTGGCATGCAGCTTCTGATGCGCCGTCCGGAAATCGAAGGCTTCATCTCGGTCGCACCGCAGCCGAACACCTACGACTTCTCGTTCCTCGCGCCGTGCCCTTCGTCCGGTCTCATCATCCATGGTGATCAGGACAAAGTCGCACCGCCCAAGGATGTGCAGGCGCTGGTGGATAAGCTCAAGACCCAGAAGGGCATCACCATCACGCAAAATACGATTGAAGGCGCCAACCACTTCTTTGCCGGCCATGGCGATCAGCTGATCGAGGAATGCTCGGAATATCTCGACCGCCGGCTGATGGGCGAACTGGTCGAAGCGCGCCCGAAGCGTCTGCGCTAAACAACAAAATCGGTCGCAAACCAGATTGACCTGGTCTTATCCGGCGGATCGCTCCGCCGGATTTTTTTGTGCATATTGATTTCGTCAGATCGATTCGTTTCTCAGCAGGTGCGCCATGCCGGTCTATGCCCTTCTCGCCATTGCCATCTGCTCCGAAGTCATCGGCACATTGAGCCTCAAGGCGTCGGAAGGGTTCACCCGGCCCATTCCATCTATTATTGTGGTCGTCACCTATGGGCTTGCCTTCTATTTTCTATCCCTGACATTGAAGACTATTCCCGTCGGCATTGCCTATGCAGTCTGGTCGGGAATCGGCGTCACACTGGTCGCACTGATCGGCTGGCTCGTCTTCGGTCAGAAGCTCGATTTTGCCGCCGTGGCGGGCATGGCATTGATTATCGCAGGCGTAGTGGTTCTCAATCTGTTTTCAGGCACAGCACAGCACTGAACAATCGAAGCTGTTGACGAAACCTGCGCAAATTGCGTGTTTCGCCAGACGTTCGGGAGTTTCCTTGTTATTGGCGGTTGATTGGTGCTAAAGGCCAACTTATCACTTTGTTGTAAGCATCCGCTTACTCCAGTTTCAACTTCGCCTTACCAGTCAGGAAAAAGGAATGTCCGGTTTCAAATCCGATTTTCTTCGCACGCTTTCCGAGCGTGGCTTCATTCATCAGATTTCCGATGAAAGCGGCCTCGACGAATTGTTGGCCAAGGAAACCGTGACGGCTTATATCGGCTTCGACCCGACGGCACCAAGTCTGCACGCGGGCGGTCTTATCCAGATCATGATGCTGCACTGGTTCCAGCAGACCGGCCACAAGCCGGTGGCCCTGATGGGCGGCGGCACCGGCATGGTCGGCGATCCGTCCTTCAAGGACGAAGCGCGCAAGCTAATGACCGAAGATACGATTGCCGAGAACATTGCCGGCATCAAGCGCGTCTTCGCCAACTACCTCACCTTTGGCGACGGCGCCACCGACGCGCTGATGGTCAACAATGCCGACTGGCTGCGCAACATCAATTACCTCGAATTCCTGCGCGATGTGGGTCGTCATTTCTCGGTCAATCGCATGTTGTCCTTCGATCTCGGTGAAGATGCGCCTTGACCGCGAGCAGTCGCTGTCCTTCCTCGAATTCAACTACATGATCCTGCAGGCTTACGACTTCGTGGAACTGAGCAAGCGCCATAATATCCGCCTGCAAATGGGCGGCTCGGACCAGTGGGGCAATATCATCAACGGTATCGACCTCGGCCACCGTATGGGGACGCCGCAGCTCTATGCCCTGACCTCGCCACTGCTGACCACCGCTTCCGGCCAGAAGATGGGCAAGTCGCTGGGCGGCGCCATCTGGCTCAATGCGGACATGCTGAGCGCCTACGACTTCTGGCAATACTGGCGCAACACCGAGGACGCAGACGTGGAACGCTTCCTGAAGCTCTACACGACGCTGCCGATGGATGAGATCGCCAAGCTTGCCGCGCTCGAAGGTTCTGAGATCAACGAAGCGAAAAAGATCCTCGCGACGGAGATAACGGCTATATTGCATGGCCGTGATGCCGCCGAGGAATCCGCCGAGACGGCACGCAAGACCTTTGAAGACGGCGAACTGTCTGAAAATCTTCCGACGGTCGGCGTCCACAAGGCAACGCTCAATAGCGGCATCGGCATTCTGGCGCTGATGGTTCTGGCAGAACTCTGCACCACCAACGGTGAAGCCCGCCGTCATGTTGAAGGCGGTGCCGTGCGCATCAATGACGAGCCGGTCACCGATCCGCGCATGACGATCGACGCCGGTGCGTTGAACGATCAGGGCGTCATCAAGCTGTCGCTCGGCAAGAAGCGCCACGTGCTTATCCGCCCGGCCTGATCTGGCCAGCCCAATAATTGAAACGAAAAAGCCTGGCTCCTTGCCCGGCTTTTTCACATCCGTATTATCGGCGCTAACCCGCTTTAAAACTCGAAGATCGAGCGGAAGATGCCTGGCGCAATGATCGAAATAGGATTGACGATCACCTGCGGCTGTTTTGCGCTTCCCGAAAGCTTGTAGGTGATGCCGATCAGGCCACGGTCGCGACCATTGCCCAGCAGCATACCCACGATAGGCACTTCCCCGAACAGGCGGTTCACACCATAGGCAGGCATGAAGGTGCCGGTGATCGCCATATTGCCTTGCTTGTCGTAAAGCGTTCCCTGGAACGTTGTGCCGACCGATGGTCCGCGCACCACACCCTTCGACAGGTTGAGATAGCTATCGCCCTTTTCAATCAGCGAGAAGCCCCGCTCGACATCGACGCGCGACACGTCAATGTCACGCTTCACCGCCTGATTGAGGCTTGCACCACCGGTTGCAGGCGGGCTCGACACGAGCTTGGCCAGACGCGGCTCGTTGATGATCGCGAAGTTGCGGGCATCGATCTGTCCACGCAGCGGGCCATCGCCCTGCGCCGCAAGCCCAACGGTTATCTTGCCGCCGCGCATCTTGTCATAGAAATCGAAAAAGCGCAGCACCGCGCCCGCATCATTGGACTGGAGCGAAATTGAGCGGGCATCGCCCTGATCATTATTCGTCGCGACGAATGATTGACCGGACGAAGTCTGGGCGTTGACGGAAACACCCGCAATGCGATTGCCGGAGCTTTCATAGGAAATAGCGACATTGCGCAAGGATCCGCCGTTGAAGCCGCTGACTTCATCGACCTGCGCGCTCACGACCACACGCGGCCCCTTGCTTTTGCCGCCGCTGCCCTTGCCGCCCAGATCTGACGCCTGCTTGATCAAGGCCCGCGCATCGAATTGCGATCCGCGCACATTGACCCGATAGCCATTGGCACCCTTGGTAGCCTTGACCGACAGACGGTCATTCCGGTTGAGACGCAATTCGCTGAAATCAGCCGACTGGAAATCGCCCTTGGCAATCGACAGATCGCCCTTTACGCCGAATGCATCCCCAGTGAAGACCAGATTGTTGATATCGATCTTGCTCTTGTCGTCCGGATTCTGGATGAAATCGAAGGTGGCCTTGGCCGGTATGCCAGCGCCCTTGCGCCAGCCAAGCCATGACAGGTCCACCTGTGTTCTGCCAAGATCGGCCGTGACGTGGCGCTTACCGCCTTCCGCCATGCCGAGATCAACCGACATTGGCCCGGAAAAGACGGAGTTCAGCCCCGGAAACACCGCATTGCGTGTCTTGTCGTCGATTTCCAGCTTGATCTTCTGATCGCGCTTGGCCGGTCCGGACAGATTAACCGGCTCGGTCATCGTCACCTTGCCGGGCACGCCATCGAGTTTAGCATCAGCGGTGATGACAGCGGCGGTCTGGTCAACCTTGATCGTGCCTGTCGCATTGCTGACATTCGATCCGCCCACCGGCTTTGCGATATCCAGATTGTTGAAGCCGATATCGGCGCTCCATTTCAAAGTGCCGGGCGGCGGGTCCTTCGACACGGCAAAGCTCACCTTCACCTGCGCCTTCACATCGCCCGATACGTCTTCCGGTAGGAAGGGCACGTTTTTCAGAACATCAATGGGCTTTTTACCGGCAATCTCAGCGATGGCGGATGCATCGCCCGAAACCGTAATATCGAGATCGGAAATAACCGGACGCTGCGGCCCCCAAGGAATGATGAGCGTGCCGTTGGAAACGTCGGCCTTTCTGTTTTGCGCCGTATAGACGACCCCCCTTGGGGAGCTTGATCGTCGTATGCGCACCGCGAACGGTGATCACGCCATCGGCATCGCGCACCGGCGGCAATTCACCGACCACGTCAAGACGTGTATCAAACACCTTGAAATCGCCTTTGATTTCATCGCCCGTCAGCGGTGGCGGCAGACCCGGACCGTTAAAGCGTCCGGCAGCCAGCGAGATGTCGATCTGGCTATCTTTCAGCGTGCCGCCGTAAAGGTTTTTCAGAACCCATTCACGCGCGCCATCGGCCACGTCGATGGGCCAGAGATGCTTGGCGTCAGCCACAGGCATTTTAGGAATGCGCAGCATGAAGATCATTTCAGGCGAGCCATTGCCGAACGCCATGCCGCCCTGCCCGTAAAGCTGACCGTTTTCGGTCTGCACATCGAGATTGGCAAACTGCACACGCAGCTGATCAGCCAGAAAACGACCAGATATGCGGGTTGCGAAGGACAGCGGCTGCTCTGTAGACTCCGCTGGCATGCTCGTCGCCGAACTGGTCAGAACCTCGAAACGATAGGCCGGACCGTCCTCATTGCCCGCATCCTCCGGTTCTGGCCCGAATGCGCCGTTGAACTGCGCCTGAAGTCCCCCCAATTGCAGCCGCGATTGCTTGATCTCGATCTTGCGGCTACCCACCTGATGCTCAAGGCTCAAAAGCGCACTGCCGCGCACGTCCTCGACCCGCCCCATCTGCATGTCGATGCCATCGACGCCCAGATCAACGCCAAGGCGTTCGGGCCGGTCGCCCGTCGCGGCTGTGCCGGAAAGCGTAATTTTTGCCTGACCGTCCAGCTCGAAATGCGCCGGATTGATCCTGTTGTTCGCCATGACAGGCGTTACTTCAGGCGGCGATCCGAGCTTAACGGGAATATCATTGATGTTAAGCGCGAAGCCCTGAAGGCTGTTATCAGCAACATCGCGATCAATCTTGCCGTCAATCGCGATCCTCTTGCCCTGCCAGAGCAGATCACCCGTGATGGCGATCTTGCCTTGATCTTCCACCAGTCGCGCAGTCTTGATTTCCACGGATTGCTGAGCATCACCTGCATTGAAGCGGATGGTGCTGTTGAAAATGCCAATGGCGCGGGTGTCCTGCTGGCGCAAAAGCTCGACGCTCTTGCGCATTGCCGCGAAAATTTGCTCCGAAACCGCATCGAAATCGACGATGCCGCGCTCATCGTAAGGCAGGGACTTCCAGAAACCGTCGCCCTTCGCCTCCGGCATATCGAAGGTCACGCCCTCGACTTCGAGCTGCGCCACGCGCACCGAGCCGGTCAAGAGCGGCAGAGGCGCCAGACCAAGGCGCACAGACCGGATGCCTTTGATTTCAACGCCCTGCCTGGGGTCGGTCACGGAAACGTCCCGCGCTTCCATGGCGACATGGCTATCCTGATCGAGCGAAAGCGCGGCGCTGCCAATCGAAGCGGACGCGCCATCGCCCAGCACGCCGACCAGAGCCTTCTGCGCTTCATTACGCAAAAGCTCGCTGTTCACGCCGCCACGAAGAATGAGAAAACCCGCACCACCGACCAGAACGAGCAGAATGCAAATCGAAACGAAAGCATGGGAACAACGCGAAATAAATGACCGTCCCGAGCGCAACGGGCCGTCTGCGAGACCATCCGCGCCATCAGCGGCCAGACGCTCGATTCTATCCATCTCCCGCTTCGTGAAGCGGATTCGTTTCGGTTTTTCTGTCAACAACCCAGCCGGATATCAAGTGCTGCAATCGACGACGCTTCATAAGATGAATCATGAAACTATCGTATTGAATTGATTTTACTCACCCTTTCCATCTGAGACGGTGCCTGCGGTTTGCGCTTGCGTCCATTTTCCGACATTTCGCCAATCTGCGAAACGATGCGGTTTCCATGGTTGCACAAGCGTCACTCGAATGCGATAGCTCGGACTGTAACAGGTGATTTCCATGCTAATCCATAAAAGAAAGGCACAGATATGGCTCATCCCCAAGTTGGCGAAACGGCACCGGATTTCAGCTTGCCGTCAGATGGACTTTCGGGAAGCGGTCAACTCACCCTTTCGTCGTTGAAAGGCAAGCCTGTCGTCCTCTATTTCTATCCCAAGGATGACACATCGGGCTGCACCAAGGAAGCGATTGCCTTTTCACAATTGAAGCCGGAATTCGACAAAATCGGTGCGCGGGTAATCGGCCTGTCGCCAGACAGCGCCACGAAACATGCCAAGTTTCGCAAAAAGCACGATCTGACCGTCGATCTCGTCGCAGACGAAGAACGCACAGCTCTGGAAGCCTATGGCGTGTGGGTCGAGAAAAGCATGTATGGCCGCAAATATATGGGCGTCGAGCGTACAACCTTTCTGATCGATGCCGCTAGCCGTATCGCACGGGTCTGGAACAAGGTGAAAGTTGCCGGTCACGCCGAAGACGTGCTGGAAGCGGCTCGCGCCCTATAGCCCGACGGAGTGTATCCTGTGATGCGCGAGACCAAGGCCCCCGAACAAACGCTGCGTGGCAATGCCATTCGTGCCATTGCTGCAGCCGATCTGGACGACAAAGTCCGCCTCACGCGCGAGACGGCGGCGCGCTGGTTCGGGCGCACGCTTTCGGTGCGAAGCCCGCTCGACCCGCCTTTGCCAGATCGTCCGGGCCGTCCGGACAAGCCGGAGCTTGTCCCGCCGCGCATGATGAAGAAGCGCTCGCTCCACACGGAGCATGGCCGTATCGCGCTGATGCACGCTCTTGCGCATATCGAGTTGAATGCCATCGATCTGGCGCTCGATATCGTGGCCCGCTTTGCAGCCAAGCCCATTCCGCGGAGCTTTTTCGATGGCTGGATGAAAGTCGCTGATGACGAGGCGCGGCATTTCACTTTGCTGCGCAATCGCCTGAAAGACCTTGGCGCCGATTATGGTGACATGCCTGCTCATGACGGGCTGTGGCAATCGGCGCATCAAACGCGCAATGATCTGGAGGCGCGGCTGGCCGTGGTGCCGCTGATACTCGAAGCGCGTGGGCTGGATTTGACGCCGTCGCTTCTGGAAAAGATGATCGAAACCGGCGATCATGAGACGGCAGCGATACTGGACATCATCTATAACGACGAGAAAACCCATGTCGCGGTCGGCGCGAAATGGTTTCGCTTTTTCTGCGCGCGTAATCGCATCGATCCGGTCGCCCGCTTTCAGGAACTGGTACGCACCAATTTTCGCGGCGATCTCAAGCCGCCGTTCAACGATTTGGCACGGGCCGAAGCCGGACTGACGCCGTCCTTTTATCGCAACCTGTCTCCGGTCTCGATCTGAGACACTTTCCGGCCCGCATGGCTGGCGCAAGCCACGAATGCAAAGCTTTATTAACCCTAATAAGTTGTAATCAAACTTAGGGAATCGGTGCGTTTTCCAGAACGTTCCGCCAGAATTTTGCAGTTCGCATCCGTGTTCAGGTTCCGAGCTGCTCTATCGGGGGGCATGTGGGTGCCATGACGAATAAACGGGCGAAAACAACGGGAAAGACGGTCTTCGGTGAACGCAAGGAACCGCCTGTCGTCATTATCGCTCGCGGCGAGAAAATCAGCCATTTCACGTTTCGCCCTTGGATGGCCATTGCAGGCGGAGCGGCGTTTCTGGCGCTTTCAACTGCCTATCTCGGCTCCACCGCCTATCTCGTGCTGCGCGATGATCTGATCAGTTCCAGCATTGCGCGACAGGCACGCAACCAGCAGCTTTATGAAGACCGGATTTCGCTGCTGCGCACGGAAGTGGACCGCATTACGAGCCGCCAGATGCTTGACCAGCAGGTCATGGAAAACAAGCTCGCTGAACTCATGCAGCGACAGCAGACGCTGAGCGCGCGCGATGGCAAGCTTGCGCCTTTGCTGGAACGGGCATCGAAGTTGCAGCCAATGCCGGATATGCCGACACAGCCCGTCCCCTTCGCCGAAGAGCATAGCCAGCTTATCCCGGATGAGGCGATTGGCGAGCGGGACTTTCCCGGCATCGATCCGATCATAACCGGGCCTGTGCCCGCGAATGTCAAACTGGAGCGTCGTGCCGATGCGGGACCGCTGGGTCTGCGTCTTGCGGGCGGCATGTCAGGTGAATCCACAATCGAGACCTCCGACAAGTTGCTTGCCACCATCAACCAGACCCTCCATCGCATCGAAAGCGAACAGAATGGCAAGGTGCGCAATCTGGCGGATGCCGCTTATGAAAAAGCCGACACCATCGTCGACACGCTAAATTCCGCCGGGCTTCGCATCGAAACCTCGGACAAGGCGCATTCTGCCATGGGCGGCCCGCTGATTCCGATTTCAGCGCCCGGCACAATCGTCAATGATTTCGACATGCAGATCCGCAATCTCGACAGTGCACTGGAACGGCTCGATAGCGTTCGCAAACAAATCACGGCGATGCCGCTCGCGAACCCTGCCCCCGGTATGCCGGTGACGAGCCTTTTCGGATATCGCAGCGACCCGTTTTTCGGCAGCGCAGCCTTTCATTCAGGCATCGATTTTCGCGCCGCCTATGGCCAGACGATCCGGGCCACGGCTGCCGGAACGGTCATGAAGGCAGGACGCTTTGGCGGCTATGGCAATATGGTCGAGATTGACCACGGCAATGGTTTTGCCACACGCTTTGCGCATCTCTCGCAGGTTCTGGTCCGCGACGGGCAGAAGATCACCCGCGGCATGGTCATCGGTCAGGCGGGCAGCACCGGGCGTTCGACCGGGAGTCACCTTCATTATGAAGTGCGCGAGAACGGTCGTCCCGTCAATCCGGTCAATTTTCTCAAAGCGGGCAAACAGATAGAGCCGCTGCTTTAACAACAGCCATAAAAAAACCCGGCGCCGAGGCCGGGTTTTTGTTATTCGCGGATTTCGAACAGATATCAGTCGATATCGTCGATCATCTCGCCACCACCCTGAATGCGGTGTGCGAGCGCTGCTTCCATGAAAGGCGTTACCGCGCCATCCAGCACTTCCTGCGGATTGGTGCTTTCCACGCCGGTGCGCAAATCCTTCACCAACTGGTATGGCTGCAGAACGTAGGAACGAATCTGATGCCCCCAGCCGATATCCGTCTTGGTGGCATTGGCTGCGTCCGTCGCTTCTTCGCGCTTTTTCAGCTCTTCCTCGTACAAACGCGCCCGCAGCATCGACCATGCTTTTTCACGGTTCTTGTGCTGCGAACGTTCCGCCTGACACTGCACCACGATACCGCTCGCGATATGCGTGATACGCACTGCGGAGTCCGTCGTGTTGACGTGCTGACCACCGGCACCCGATGCACGATAGGTATCGATGCGAACGTCTGCTTCCGTCACCTGCACATCGATATTGTCATCGATCACCGGGTAAACCCAGATACTGGCGAAGGACGTATGGCGACGCGCATTGGAATCGTAGGGCGAGATGCGGACCAGACGATGAACGCCTGATTCGGTCTTCATCATGCCGTATGAATTGTGCCCCTTGACGAGAATGGTCGCGGATTTGATGCCCGCTTCATCGCCATCGTGCACTTCCATCACTTCGACCTTGCGGCCGTTGCGTTCTGCCCAGCGCGTATACATGCGCAGCAGCATCGACGCCCAGTCCTGGCTTTCCGTGCCGCCGGCGCCGGCATGCACTTCGACATAGGTGTCGTTGGCATCGGCTTCGCCCGACAGCAGCATGTCGATCTGGCGGTGATCGATCTCGACCTTGAGTTCGCGGATGGTGTTTTCCGCGTCGTCGATGATCGACTTGTCGCCTTCCTCCTCGCCCATGGCGATGAGTTCGATGCTGTCGTTCAATGTCTGGGTAAGCTGATTGATACCGTTAATGCTGTCTTCCAGCTGCTGGCGCTCACGCATCAGCTTCTGGGCTTCCTGGGCATCATTCCAGAGTGTGGGATCTTCGGCCTTCTGATTGAGATAGCCGAGACGTTTTATCGCCTGATCCCAGTCAAAGATGCCTCCTCAGCAGGCTTATGGCCTGCTTGATTTCGTCAACCAGCGTCTCGATTTCCGCGCGCATGGGCAAATCGTTCCTTCAGTAATTCCTATTTCAATGGGAAACCAAACCGGACGCAAAGCCCGGCTCGTCATTTCCAGCGTCGGACAGCCTGTCCAAGCGCCGCGGACCATAGTGACGCGGCCACGCTGTGTAAAGGCCAAAGCCCTGTAACCGGATCAGTAAAGTCCGCCCGAGCCGGAGTTGATTGCACGGGTTGCTTGCGGCGATTGCGGTGCGACAGGCGCGCCTTCACGGAACGAATCCATACCGATGACCGAATAGCTGTCGGATGGTCCCGTGCCCGGCTTGAAGGCTTCCATGATCAGATTCGGGTCACCCTCATTGGTGCGCATACCGGTCTTGCGGTTGATCGCAATCAGCGTCATGCCTTCCGGTACGCGGAAGTCCACCTTGGGCGTTCCAGCCAGCGCCTGCTCCATGAAGGATTTGAACACAGGAGCGGCCAAGCCGCCGCCGGTATTGCCGCGTCCGAGCGATGTCGGCGTGTCGTAGCCCATGAATACGCCGACCACGAGGTCCGGCGTAAAGCCGACGAACCATGCGTCCTTTTCGTCATTGGACGTGCCGGTCTTGCCAGCCAGCGGACGGTCGAGGCTCTTCAGAATCTGCGCCGTGCCGCGCTGAACAACGCCTTCCATCATTGATGTGATCTGATAGGCCGTCATCGGGTCCAGCACCTGATCGCGATTGTCGATCAGTGTCGGTTCTTCCTGATTGGCCCAATCCTGCGCATTGCAGCCTTCGCACTGGCGCGCATCGTGCTTGAACACGGTCTTGCCGTAACGGTCCTGAATACGGTCGATCATCGACGGCGTGATGCTCTGGCCACCATTGGCGATGACGGAATAGGCCGTTACCATGCGCAGTACGGTGGTTTCACCCGCGCCGAGCGACATGGAGAGAACCGGCAGCATCTTGTCGTAAACGCCGAAACGTTCGGCATATTCAGCGACAAGCTTCATGCCCATGTCCTGTGCCAGACGCACGGTCATGACGTTACGCGACTGCTCGATACCGTAGCGAAGCGTGGACGGACCGGCGAATTTGCCCGAATAGTTCTTCGGCGCCCAGACACCGAGCGTACCGCCCTGATTGACTTCCAGCGGACCGTCCAGAACCACGGAAGCAGGCGTATAACCATTGTCGAGCGCCGCAGCGTAGACGAACGGCTTGAACGACGAACCCGGCTGGCGATAGGCCTGTGTGGCGCGGTTGAATTCCGATTCCGCATAGGAGAAGCCGCCGACCATCGACAGAACACGACCCGTATGCGGGTCCATGGCGACGAGAGCGCCTTCAAGCTTCGGCGGCTGCTGAAGCCGATAGCCGTTGCCTTCCTTCGAGACATAGATGATATCGCCAGTGTTAAGCACGCCTTCCGGCGACTTCGCACTGCTGCGCTTGCCATCGATATTGGTGACGCGCATCGCCCACTTCATGTCGTCGGCGGTGATAAAGGCGCGCTTGCGCTCCTTGCTGCGCGATCCGGACGCTTCGACTTCCGGCTGGAGGCCGATATCGGCACCGGCAGCGGAAACATTCAGCACAATGGCGAGCTGCCATTCCGGAACATCCGAATAGGATTGCATGTCGCCGAAGGCGGTGCCCCAATCATTACCGAGATCGACATTCTTCAACGGCCCGCGCCAGCCGCGTGCCTCGTCATAGCGCAGAAGCGCAGACTGCAGTGATTTGCGTGCTTCGACCTGCAAGGTCGGGTTCAGTGTCGTGCGGACCGACAGGCCGCCTTCATACAGGGCGTCGACACCATATTTCTGGATGATCTGGCGGCGCACTTCCTCGGTGAAATATTCCGATGCGAAGACATAGTGCATATCGCTGCGCGATGTGACGCCGAGCGGCTGCTTCTTCGCGTCTTCCGCCTCCGCTGTCGTGATATAGCCGTTTTCGGCCATACGATCGATCACCCAGTTGCGGCGTTCCATGGCGCGGGCTGGCTGGCGGAAGGGATGATAATTGTTCGGGCCCTTCGGAAGTGCTGCGAGATACGCGCTCTCCGCGATGTTCAGTTCGCCGACCGACTTGTCAAAATAGGTCAGTGCCGCGCTGGCGATACCGTAAGAGCCAAGGCCGAAGAAGATTTCATTCAGATAGAGTTCGAGAATGCGATCCTTGGAATAGGCCTGCTCGATACGCATGGCCAGAATCGCTTCACGAATCTTGCGGTCATAGGTCTGGGTCGAGGACAGGAGGAAGTTCTTCGCGACCTGCTGCGTGATGGTCGATGCGCCCATCGGGCGGCGACCCGAGCCCATATTCTTGACGTTGGTGATAACGGCGCGTGCCAGACCACCGAAATCGAGACCATGATGTTCGTAGAAGGTCTTGTCTTCGGCGGAGATGAACGCAGCCTTGACCCGGTTCGGCACAGCCTGGATTGGCAAGTACATGCGACGCTCGCGCGCGAACTCCGCCATCAGGCTGCCGTCCGATGCATGAACGCGGGTCATGACCGGCGGCTCGTACTTCGCCAGCACCTCATAATCGGGCAAATCTTTGCTAAGGCTTCCGACGTAAAGGGCAACGCCGCCTGCTGCCAGAAGCATCAGCACCGTACCAATCCCGAAGAAATAACCGATAAGCCTTACCATATTTGCGGAATCCTGCCGTCAGATTATGCCCATGATAAGCGTCAATGCGCCAACCGCCAACCCACGAGCCCCGTAAGGTTCATGGTATCAGGCTTAGTGACCATCAAATGCGTCAAACGCAAGATCGTTTATGCGTTTTAACAGAATTAACATCTTTAGGCTCGGTCCCGGAATAAAAATACGACAAACTGTTGCATGCATGCATCGTCGTGCTGGTGCTCAACCTTTTGTTACGATTGCCGGGCGCCGTAACGTTTCGAACGACTTGATTGCCAAAGCAAGTCGGTCAGCAAGTTTTTTCCGCCATTCCGGGTTGCTTATGAGTTTTTCGTCTTCTGCATTCGACAGATAGCCGATTTCGATCAATACAGAAGGCACGTCCGGGGCGCGCAGCACCTGAAATCCGGCAAAACGGTGCGGATTGTTGATGAGATTAACCTGCCCCTGCAATTGTGCGATCACCTTTTCCGCAAAGCTCAGCGAGAAGCTATGGGTCTCGCGGCGCGTCAGATCGAGCAGGATATCGGCAACTTCCGGCACTTCTTCCGGCGCGGTGCCTCCCAGATTGTCGGATTTGTTTTCACGTTCCGCCATGGCGCGCGCTACCGCATCCGACGCCTTGTCGGAAATCGTATAGACCGTCGCGCCGCGAATATCCTGCTGATTGATCGTATCAGCATGGATGGAGATGAACAGATCGGCCTCATGCTGGCGGGCGATGCGGACGCGTTCGGACAAGCGAAGATAAGTATCGTCGTCCCGTGTCATCAGAACCTGAATGTTCTTTTCCTGCGCAAGACGGTCGCGCAATTCGACACCGAAGGCGAGCGTCAGGTCTTTTTCCTTGATACCGCTCAGGCTTTCAGCACCGCTATCGATGCCGCCATGGCCCGGATCGATCATCACCGTAAACGGTCGGGTCTCGATCTTGGTTGATTGAGCAGAAAGCGCAGCCTTGCGCTCGGTCGAACTCGTGATTTCCGAACGCCCTTGCAGTTGTGCAGTGAATTCCCGGTCGGACGTTGCGACCATATCCGCCACAAGACGATAACCCGACGCGCTTTCATTTTTCAAAACGCGCAGATTTTCCACCTTGAAGGGGCCACGCAAGGTCAGGATAAGGCGCGAACGCCCCTTCCCCGCCAGTCCGTAACGAACATTGGAAACCAGACCTCTGGCTTCAAGGCTCTTTTCGTCGAACCCGAAACGGGTTTCGGGCAACTCGATCACCAGACGATGGGGATTGTCGAAAAGGCGCGTCGTCAGTTCCGGCTCGCGGTCGAACATCACGACGATGCGGGTGCGCAGATCATCGCCTGCCATGCGAAAAGTGAGCGCCGTCAGCGGCTGTCCGGACTGATCGGCGGCCAGAGCGGCGCCCACCTGAAAGAGCCCCACAAAGAGAAAGACCGCAAGCGCCAGCCATTGCCGCACAGTTGCAGAGATTGTCGTTGCTTTTTCACCGTTTCGAAAATGCATTCGCCATCACGATCGAATAATATTGAATTGGTGACACCGAATAGCGATGCCCGCGCTTTTATGTGCGCCTCAATGCGCAACTGTCCACCCGACCCGCTGCACGCAACTCATGAAACTGTCGTACAGAACTACGGTTAACGAAGGATTTCCAGCCGCAATTGAGCCGCGAATATGACCTACATTCGGGTTACGACGAAATTGCGATGCGAATGTCAACTGATATTCGTACTTGTCATCATGCATCCGACGCCATAAAAGCTAATGCAGGTTACGGGTTAGCTGTCAGAATCGTTTGCCGGTTTTCGAATATGACCGGAGAGAACGAGAGCGAGAACAGTGGTTTATACGCTCACAGTCCCGGTGGCCGGAACAGAATTCAGTGGAGATGTGGCTCCCCCGCCCTCCACTTTTGATTGGTCGATTGCGCATTGTTACGCGCTGTCGCCACCGCATCGAACTTAAAGCCGGGTCCGGCTTCAGGATAGAACGGTGCGTGGATTTGAGAATTTAAGGTGTCCTTGTGCGTCCAGTTAGACGCACGGCGCTTTAACGCTCGAGAAGAGCAATGAAATCGGCCCGGTCTCCGGGTCATATATTGAGGTCGTTTCGTTCGGAACAGCTATGGGTCTAGTAAGACTGACCATCGCAAGCCTAAAGACCGTGATCGCCACGTGGCCGTCGCGCGTAAAGGCAGCAGCTTATGTTCCGGCGAACCCAGAACCATCCGGCAGATGCAATACGGTTAGGTCGGCAGCCTTCAGGGCTTCCTCCGGCGCACGTGTTTTGCGTCTTCGCGCCGGTAGGAAAGACACTAATGTCCAACAAAATGCTCATCGATGCCTCCCACCCGGAGGAAACCCGCGTCATTGTTACGCGCGGTAACAAGATTGAAGAATTCGACTTCGAGTCGGAACACAAGAAGCAGCTGAAAGGCAATATCTACCTCGCGCGGGTCACGCGCGTCGAACCTTCGCTTCAGGCTGCATTTGTGGAATATGGCGGCAACCGTCACGGTTTCCTCGCCTTCTCGGAAATCCATCCCGATTATTACCAGATTCCGGTCGCGGATCGTTTGGCGCTGCTTGAAGCGGAAGCCAAGGCGCAGCGCGCCGAAGACGACGATGATGACGAGCCGCGCGCCAAGAGCGAACGCTCTGGCGAGCGTTCGGGTGAACGGTCGAATGACCGCTCGCGTCGCAATCGCCGCCGCGGTGGACGCGACAACCAGAACAAGGGACAGGCCAGCGCATCGGATAACGGCCTGCCCGCAGCCGAGCCCGTCGGTCCCGGTTTTGCGAATTATGTGCCTGGCACACCTGCAAGCGCCCTGTCGCATAAGGGCGACGTGATTTCGGAAGCCATCGACAATGGCGACGAAGACGATGTCGAGCATGAAGAAGACATGGTCGAATCGGTCGGTTCGGAAGATGCGCTGGAAGAACTGCCGACGCATACCCGCACCCATCGCCGCCAGTACAACATTCAGGAAGTCATCAAGCGCCGCCAGATTCTGCTGGTGCAGGTGGTCAAGGAAGAGCGCGGCAACAAGGGCGCTGCTCTCACGACCTATCTGTCGCTGGCCGGTCGTTATTCGGTGCTGATGCCGAACACCGCGCGTGGGGGCGGCATTTCCCGCAAGATCACCCAACCGCAGGATCGCAAGCGACTGAAGGAAATCGTCAAGGAACTCGAAGTGCCGCAGGGCATGGGCGTGATCCTGCGTACCGCTGGCGCCAATCGCACCAAGGCGGAAGTCAAGCGCGACTACGAATATCTGATGCGCCTTTGGGAAAATGTCCGTACGCTGACCTTGCAGTCGACGGCGCCGTCCCTCGTCTACGAAGAAGGCAGCCTGATCAAACGCTCGATCCGCGACCTTTATAACAAGGACATCACGGAAATCCTCGTTTCCGGCGAGAACGGCTATCGCGAGGCCAAGGACTTTATGCGCATGCTCATGCCGAGCCATGCCAAGGTGGTCCAGCCCTATCGCGAACAGGTGCCGATCTTCACACGCAATGGCGTCGAAGCCCAGCTCGACCGCATGCTGCTGCCGCAGGTGACGCTGAAATCGGGTGGTTACCTGATCATCAACCAGACTGAAGCGCTGGTTGCCATCGACGTCAACTCCGGTCGCTCGACGCGCGAACATTCCATCGAAGACACCGCGCTCCAGACCAATCTGGAAGCAGCCGAAGAAGTGGCGCGCCAGCTGCGCCTGCGCGACCTTGCCGGCCTGATCGTCGTCGACTTCATCGACATGGAAGAAAAGCGCAACAATCGCGCTGTCGAAAAGAAGATGAAGGACTGCCTGAAGGACGACCGCGCCCGCATTCAGGTTGGTCGCATCTCGCATTTCGGCCTTCTGGAAATGTCGCGCCAGCGCATTCGCGCATCGGTGCTGGAAAGCACGATGCAGGTTTGCCAGCATTGCGGCGGCACCGGCCATGTCCGCTCGGACTCGTCGATGGCGCTGCATATCATTCGCGGCATTGAAGATTATCTGCTGCGTCATTCGGGCTTTGACATCAATGTTCGCACGCCAGCGGCTTCGGCGCTTTATGTGCTGAACCACAAGCGCCAGTTGCTGGCCGATCTGGAAGGCCGCTTTGGCGTCGCCATCAGCATCGACGCCGATGAAAGCGTCGGTCACCAGCATTTTGCGATCGACAAGGGCGCGCCGTCCACCCGTCCGGTGACACAGCCTCCTGTCCAGCCGATGGCCTATATCGAAGACGACATCGAAGATCCTGAAATTCCGGTCGAGGAAGACGAGGAAGAAGAAGACGTCAAGGCCGAAGCGCCGGCTCGGGAAGAGCGCAGCGAGGAAGGCGACCGCAAGCGTCGTCGCCGTCGTCGCCGTCGTGGCGGCAAGGATCGCGACAACCGCGAACAGACCGCTCAGGACAATGCTGCCACCGAAGATGCCGAAGACGATGCGGATGAAGGCGATGAAGCTTCTGAACCGCGGTCGGATGCCGCTTTGAGCGACGATGATCGCCGTAAGAAGCGCCGTCGTGGCCGTCGCGGTGGACGCAAGAATCGTCGTGAAGACGAGGTGCGCGGTCGCAAGGTTCCTGATCCGGAGTTTGTCGGCTACACGCCTGTTCTGCCGGTAAAGGCCGAGGCCGCTATTGAAGCTGCTGCAGCCGAAGTCGTCGCTGCCAAGGCCGAAATTGTTGAGGTTGTGGAAGCGGTTGCTGTTGCAACGGAAGCTGCCGAAGCGCCGGCTGAAGCCGAAAAGCCAGCCAAGGCTGCCCGCAAGCCGCGTGCCCGCAAGTCTGCAAAGACTGAGGAAGCCGCAGATGAGGTGGTTGCTGCAGAAGTCGAAGAAGCCCCTGTCAAGCCAGCCCGGAAGACCCGGTCTCGCAAGAAGGCCGACGACGCCGCACCGGAAGCCGTAGAAGCGCCTGAAGCCGTGGAAGCTGATAAGCCGAAGCGCCGCACCCGCAAAGCAGCTGCCAAGCCGGTAGAGGTTGAAGAAGGCGCTGCCGAAGCTGTTGAAGTCGAAACCGAAGTGGCTGTGATCGAAGAACCGGCCAAGAATGTTGAGCCTGTCGTCACATCGAGCGAGAGTGACGAACAGAAGCCGAAGCGTGGCGGCTGGTGGCAGAAGAAGGGTTTCTTTTAAGCTCTGCCCGAACATCAGAAATAAAAAAAACCGGCGGAAACGCCGGTTTTTTTTGCATCTTTGGTTTCAGGCTGACTGTTGCGGAAGCCAATCTTCCAGGCGGCGAACCGCTTCCTGCATTTCCTCGACTTTTCCAGCATAGGAAAAGCGCATGGTACGGTGGCCATCCAGCGGATCGAAATCGCGGCCCGGCGTTGCGGCGATGTTGATCTCGGCAATCATCTTGCGCGCAAATTCCATGCTGTCATTGGTGAAGCGTGAAACGTCGCAATAAGCGTAGAATGCACCGTCCATCGGTGCCGCGAGTTTCAGCCCCATTTGCGGCAGGTGTTCCAGCAGGATGGCGCGGTTCTGGCGATAGCGATCCTTGATGCGCTCCAGTTCGGCAGTGGCGTGGAAAGCCTCGATGGCCGCGCGCTGCGAAAGCTCTGGCGCGGAAATATAAAGGCTTTGGCTCAGCCGTTCGATGGCGCGAACATCGCCCTCCGGCAGAACCATCCAGCCGATACGCCAACCCGTCATGCAGTAATATTTCGAGAACGAATTGATGATCGTGACATCGTCGGCGATTTCAAGCGCCGTCACATCGTCGGTTTCATAGGAAAGCCGGTGATAAATTTCGTCCGAAATCACGCGAATGCCAAGCGAACGGGCCGTATCGATGATCGCCCTCAGTTCAGGCTTGGCAATGACTGCGCCTGTTGGATTGGCCGGGCTTGCAAATAATACGCCCTTCAACGGCTTTTCGGCGTGCGCAGCCGCCAAAGCCTCGGCAGTCAGCGCCGCCGATGAGCCATTGCCGGTTGGGATTTCCACCACTTCCAGCCCAAGCGCTGTCAGAATATTGCGGTAAGCCGGATAGCCCGGGCGCGTGATCGCCACCCGGTCGCCTGGATCGAAATAGACGACAAAAGCCAGATTGAAGGCCGCCGAAGAGCCGGTCGTAACCGCTATTCGATCTGCCGAAACGGAAACGCCGTAATGATCGGCATAATGCGTGGCAATCGCTTCACGCAGTTCAACCAGCCCCAGCGCGTCGGTATAGCCGATGCGCCCGTCTTTCAACGCCTGTTCGGCGGCCTGCCGCACGATTTGCGGTGCCGGATCTGCGGGCTGGCCAACCGCCATCGAAATGATCGGATGACCTGCCGCGCGGCGGCGGTTGGCTTCGGCCAGAACATCCATGGCGTGGAATGGCTCAACCGCGCTGCGGCTAGAAAGACTGATCAACTTTACCTCCAGAACATTGCAGGCGCTCCGCTGGAGCCGCCGCACGGACACAACACAACATCACCGCCGTATAAACGCCGGATTGCTAAAGCAACAGCGCTTTTAGGAAATTGGGTACATTGTCTTGGATGAATGCTTGTAAACGACACCGGTAGCGCAGTCATAACGCGCTTTGGGGTCTACAGATTGATGGCAACAATATCGGAATTGACCGGATATCAAAGTCGGCAGAGATTGCACGCCCGATATCCGACTTTTAAGATCATGCTGCCTTGTCGAGATATCGTTTAAAAAGCGCTGAGACGGCTATAAGGTCCTGAACCGGAACTTGTTTCCCGATACGATGAATGAACCGATGCGAGATTCGCATGAAATGACGAGGAGGACGACGAGCATTATGGCAGCATTGATCGCGCCGTTCCCGACTGGAACCTTATCCTTTGGACGATTTGTCCGCCGTTCTGTGGCCGCACTTTCAGCACTTGCCGTGGCAGTGACGGGAGTTATGCCTGCATCCGCCCAGTCGCGTGGTGTACCGATCGTGCGCGACGCGGAAATCGAAGCACTGGTTTCAGATTATGCCGCGCCGATCCTGAAGGCCGCTGGTCTTTCCAGCCGTGGCGTGCGCGTCATCCTCGTCAATTCGCCGAGTTTCAACGCCTTTGTCGATGGGCGGCGCATTTTCATCAATACCGGCGCGATCATGCAGGCCGATACGCCCAATGAAATCATCGGCGTGATCGCGCATGAGGCGGGCCATCTGGCGGGCGGGCATCAGGATCGCCTGCGGGAACAGTTGAGCCGCGCGCGGACCATGGCGGTGATCGGCATGTTGCTCGGCGTGGGCGCAGGCGTTGCAGGCGCAGCAGCAGGCAGCGGGTCTGCAGCCGGTGCAGGCGGCGGCATCGCGCTTGGCAGCGCCGAGGCGGCAATGCGCAGCCTGCTCAGCTATCAGCGTACCGAGGAAATGACCGCCGACCGTATGGCAGTCAATTATCTCAATGCGACCGGGCAGTCGTCCAAGGGAATGCTGGACACGTTCCAGCGTTTTGCCTCCGCCCTCTCCCTGTCAGGCACGCAGATCGATCAATATCGCATCAGCCACCCGCTTCCGCGTGAACGTATCGCCAATCTGGAAGAACTGGCCAAGAAGAGCCCAAACTTCAACAAGACGGATTCGCCCGCACTTCAATTGCGTCACGACATGGCACGCGCCAAGATTGCCGCTTATTCGGGCAATATGGGCGCGCTGCAACGCATGTTTCGCAGCAATCCCGGCGGGCTTCCGGCGCGCTATGGCAGCGCCATCACCACCTATCTGAACGGTGCTGCGCGTTCCGCCCAGCCCAAATTCGACGCGCTGATC
Source organism: Ochrobactrum sp. SSR (assembly GCF_030067775.1). NCBI lineage: Bacteria > Pseudomonadati > Pseudomonadota > Alphaproteobacteria > Hyphomicrobiales > Brucellaceae > Ochrobactrum > Ochrobactrum sp. SSR. The sequence goes on from NZ_CP125969.1 coordinate 784,506, forward strand.
AAGGAACAGCCGAAGAACCCTTATTTCTTTGAAATGCGCGGCGAAGTTCTCATCAAGGCGAATGATGCCGCCGGCGCAGCAAAGGCTTTCCAGACCGCCGTATCGCTCGACCCACGCAAGTCTCCGCTGCTGCGCATGAGCTACGGACGGGCACTCATGCTGACGGGCACAAAGGCGAACATGCCAACCGCGATCAAGGAGATCAAAGCGGGCATTGCTTCCGATCCCGAGTTTCCGGGCGGCTATGGATATCTCGCGCAGGCCTATGGCCAGCAGGGCAATATGGGCCTTGCAGACCTCGCAACCGCCGACATGAACTTCTATGCGGGCAAACTTCAGGATGCCCAAATATTCGCAATCCGCGCACAGAAGCAGCTGAAATCCGGCTCGCCGGACTGGTTGCGTGCGCAGGACATTATCAATACGAAGAAAAGCAAATAACGCCCGACATAGTCCTCCTGGCAGGGCGTATTTTTAAACGGATTGGAATTTGAAGATGAAGAACGCAGTTTCCATCACGCTGGCAAGCGGCATTGTCGGTCTGGCAGCGCTGGCTCTTGGCTATGGTGCGGGTCTGTCGCGCCATTCGGCTGCGCCCGTCGCCCCAGCAGCAGCGGCAGTAACAGCTGAAGCACCGCTTAACCAGCAAGCCATTGAAAATGTGGTGCGCAACTATCTTCTCAAGAACCCAGAACTGATGCTGGAAGTGCAGACCGCGCTCGAAACCAAGCAGGCGCATGACGCGCAGGAGCAGGTCAAGAAGGTGCTGGCTGCCAACCAGAGCGCACTTTACCACCCCGAGCATGACGCAGTTTTTGGCAATCCGAACGGCGACGTAACCGTCTATGAGTTCTTCGATTACAATTGCGGCTATTGCAAGCGCGCCCTGCCCGACATGCAGGCCATCCTGAAAAACGATCCGAATGTTCGTTTCGTCATGAAGGAATTCCCGATCCTCGGCCCGGATTCGGTGAAGGCGCATATTGTTGCGCAGGCCTTCAAGGCGCTGATGCCGGAAAAATATGCTGAATTCCACGGCGTATTGCTGGGCGCACAGGAGCGCGCGACCGAGGCATCTGCGATTGCCGATGCCGTCAAACTTGGCGCCGATGAAACCGCACTGCGCGAAAAGATGAAAGACCCGGCGATCACCGGCGCTTTCCAGGATACCTATCAATTGGCAACGCAGCTCAACATCACCGGCACGCCGTCCTATATCATCGGCAGCGAGCTGGTGCCGGGCGCCATCGGTGTCGATGGTCTGGTGGAGAGAATCGCCGCAGCACGTACCGCCGCCAAGAAGTAAAACTGACACCTGTGCCCGATACGCTTTTCCCTGACAGGCGTTTCGGGCACAGACTTATCAAAACTCGGTGATAACCGGCGATTAAAGCAAATATGCCGCAATGCCGGTGCATCTCGCAAAGAATAGCGGGAAAAACCGGTCAGGCAGGACATCTGCACTGAATTATAGGGTTTCGGCTTGCATCCAAGCTCTCTATATGGAAAGCGAAGTGTTACTAAATTTTCGTGGTAACACGATATCGGTTGCAAAGGATTTGGCGCGGACACAATGGCAAAGACGGTTTTTGTTCTAAACGGTCCCAATCTCAATCTTCTGGGAAAGCGTGAACCGGGGATTTATGGCGTTGCGACGCTGGCCGACATTGAAGAGGCTTGCAAGCGCAGAATCCGGTTCTCTCGATCTTGACGTTGATTTCCGCCAATCCAATTATGAAGGCGATCTGGTCACTTGGATTCAGGAAGCGGGCAAGAAAGACGCCTATGTCCTGATCAATCCGGCGGCCTACAGCCACACTTCAATTGCCATTCACGACGCGATCCGCTCTGCAAAGGTCACGGTTGTGGAAGTGCATCTTTCGAACATTCATACGCGTGAGGCCTTCCGGCACCACTCTTATGTATCCGCAGTCGCCAAAGGCGTCATTTGCGGCTTTGGCGCGGAAGGGTATCTGCTCGGCCTACGCGCGCTCGCGGCAATTGCCAAAGAACAAGAACACAACGGGCAAAGCGTAAAAGGGGCCTGATATGTCCAGCAAAAACACTGTCATCGACAAAGAAACCATCCGCGATCTGGCGGATATCCTCAACGATACCGACCTCACGGATATCGAAATCGAACATGGCGATCTGCGCATCCGCGTTTCGCGCAATGTAACGGTTCAAGCCGCAGCGACCGTTTATCCGGCCGCAGCACCGGCTGCTGTTGCAGCGCCTGCCGCCGCTCCGGCAGCCGCCGAGCCGACCAAGGCTGAACTGGCAAAGAATGCCGTTCCTTCGCCGATGGTTGGCACCGCCTATCTCGCTCCGGCACCGGGCGCCCGCAACTTTATCGAAGTCGGCACACAGGTGAAGGAAGGCCAGACCCTCCTCATCATCGAAGCCATGAAGACCATGAACCAGATCCCCGCCCCGCGCGCCGGGACGGTCAAGGCCATTTTGATTGATGACGCCCAGCCGGTTGAATTCGGCGAACCGCTCGTCGTGATCGAATAAGCGTCGCACAACCATTGTTTGACGTGTCTTCACTTCACGAAACGGGAACTGGCAGCAAGCGCATGTTTCAAAAGATCCTCATAGCCAATCGTGGCGAAATCGCTCTTCGCGTGCTCAGAGCCTGTAAGGAACTGGGCATCAAGACGGTCGCCGTTCACTCCACGGCAGATGCCGACGCGATGCATGTCCGTCTGGCGGATGAAAGTGTTTGTATTGGACCGCCGCCCTCGCGCGACAGCTATCTGAACATTCATCAGATCGTTGCTGCTTGCGAGATCACCGGCGCCGATGCGATCCATCCGGGCTACGGCTTCCTGTCCGAAAACGCAAAGTTTGCGGAAATTCTCGAAGCACACAACATCACCTTCATCGGCCCCACCGCCTCGCATATCCGCATCATGGGCGACAAGATCGAAGCCAAGCGCACAGCCAAGCGCCTTGGCATTCCGGTCGTTCCTGGTTCCGATGGCGGCATCACCGACGATGTTGAAGCTGCCCGCGTGGCCAAGGAAATCGGCTTCCCGGTCATCATCAAGGCTTCGGCCGGTGGTGGCGGTCGCGGCATGAAAGTGGCGCGTACCGAGGAAGACCTGTCGGTTGCGCTCGCAACCGCTCGCTCAGAAGCTGCTGCCGCTTTCGGTGACGATGCCGTCTATATCGAGAAATATCTCGAAAAGCCGCGTCACATCGAAGTTCAGGTCATGGGCGATGGTGCGGGCAACGCGATCCATCTGGGTGAACGCGACTGCTCCTTGCAGCGCCGTCACCAGAAGGTCTGGGAAGAAGCCAACTCTCCGGCTCTTAATTCGGAAGCGCGCGACAAGATCGGCATGATCTGCGCCAACGCTGTTGCCGAGCTTGGCTATCGCGGTGCGGGCACGATCGAGTTCCTCTATGAAAACGGCGAGTTCTATTTCATCGAAATGAACACCCGCCTGCAGGTGGAGCATCCGGTCACGGAAGCCATCACCGGCATCGATCTTGTGCATGAGCAGATTCGTGTCGCTGCGGGTCTCGGCCTTTCGGTGAAGCAGAAAGATGTGCGTTTCTCTGGCCATGCCATTGAATGCCGCATCAATGCCGAAGACCCGCGCACCTTCACGCCATCGCCGGGTCTCATCACCCACTACCATACGCCTGGTGGCCTCGGCATCCGCGTGGATTCCGGCGTTTATTCCGGCTATCGCATTCCGCCTTATTACGACAGCCTCATCGGCAAGCTCATCGTGCACGGACGCAACCGCGTCGAATGCATGATGCGTCTGCGTCGTGCGCTGGACGAATTCGTGGTGGATGGCGTCAAGACGACCCTGCCCCTGTTCCAGGAGCTGATCGGAAATCAGGACATCGCCAATGGTGCCTATGATATCCACTGGCTGGAAAAATATCTGGCCAGCCAGTCTGAGAACGAAGGCGCTTAAATAAGTGACTGCAGGAGCAAAACCGGACGACTATATAATCGAACCGGAATTGCTCCTGCGCGCTTACGCCACCGGGGTTTTCCCGATGGCCGAAGAGGCGGATGATCCAGAGGTCTTCTGGGTACGCCCTGAAAAACGCGGTGTTATTCCGCTGGATGGTTTCCACATCCCCCGCAGCCTGCAAAAGACCATTCGGCAGGGCATTTTCGATATCAGGCTGGATAGCGATTTCGAGGGCGTCATAGATGGATGCGCCAGCGGGGTCGGCGAACGTGCGCGCACATGGATCAACGGTCCAATCCGCGAAGCCTATGGCAAATTATTCGAAATCGGACATTGCCACACAGTCGAGGCATGGCACGAGGGCAAGCTGGTCGGCGGCCTTTATGGCGTGACGCTCGGGAGGGCATTTTTCGGTGAGAGCATGTTCACACGCAAGCGTGACGCTTCAAAGGTCTGCCTTGCTTATCTGGTGCAACATCTGGTCAAGCAGGGTTTTCTGTTGCTCGATACCCAATTCACCACGCCGCATCTAGAGCGGTTCGGTGCAATCGAAGTTCCCCGCAAGAAATACGAGAAAATTCTCGAGCAAGCCCTCGAAGGTATTGCCCTTTTCTAACTGTCGGAAGGTGGTTTGATCAGTTCTGCTTTGCCGCCGGTGCCGGAACGTCGGACTTCTGCTTGCAGTCTTTCAGCCAAACGTCATAGATCGGATGCTCAACGGCGTTGAGACCGGGACTGTCTGCGAACATCCAGCCGGTGAAGATACGGCGTATTTTGCGATCCAGCGTAATTTCCTCAACCTCGACAAAACTGTCGGTGCGCGGCGCTTCATTTTCGGTGCGGGAATAGCAAACCTTCGGCGTCACCTGAAGCGCGCCGAATTGAACCGTCTCATTGATATAGACGTCAAAAGTCGTAATGCGGCCTGTAATCTTATCCAGCCCCGAAAACTCCGCGACCGGATTGGAAATGCGTTCTGCCTGAGCAGCGTGCAAGCTGCCAACAGCGGTAAAAAAGCGAAATCAGGGCCACATATGCAGCCTTCTTGATTCTGTTCTTTCCGTTGCCAGCCGTGCCGGGGGAATGCTTCGTCAAAACGGAAACCCGCATCAAAGTTTGTCGAATAAACTGGAATAATTCCTAGGCATGAAATGTGACGATTCGTTGCTCTGCTGCAAGTTGCAATGCCACGATCACACCCTCGTCGCCTGTCTATCCCGGCTTTTTAAGTGAAAAAACAAGCAAGGCGACGGCAAATAAGAAAATCCGGCGTGAAAATCACGCCGGATCGTAAACTTTGTCAGTCTTAATTACCCGGCGTCCAGGCGTCATATTCGCCCGTCACACGTGGACGCTCGGCCGGTTCCGTACCCGGACGCGCAATCGAGCCCTTGGGACGATAGGCGAGCGGGGAGCCGGTCAGGTTCTGCAAATGCGGCTTCTGCCAGTCGCGCGGCTTGTAGTCTTCCTTGCTTGGCGGCGTATCGACACGATGATGCATCCAGCCGTGCCAGCCCGCAGGAATTGCACTCGCTTCCGCATAGCCATTGAAAATGACCCAGCGGCGCGTGCGACCTTCGGAGTCCTTGCCACCCTGATAGTAGATATTGCCGAACTCGTCCTCACCGACGCGCTCGCCCTTGCGCCACGTATGAAGGCGGGTGCCGAGCGTCTGGCCATTCCACCAGGTGAAGACTTGCGTAAGAAATTTCATCATGGCCTTTTCCAGATCCATCATCTCGCAGACAGCCGAAACTGCCGCTTTATTCTTGCTTATGGCCCTATCGTCCGATCAAGGCAAGGGTCAAGTTGCCGCTGTCACAAGAGTATGAAGAGCGTCACACGCTCCAGCCCTCGAGCGACTTTTCCATGACCAGAACGGGTTCCTTGCAATTCGGATCGCCCCAATCTTCGTTGCGCCCGACCGTGACATAGCCCTTGCGTTCGTAGAACCTCACCGCCTTGGCATTCTTCTCGATGACTTCGAGCTTGATCGTGCGCACATCCGGGAAAGCCATTTCGATTTCCGCAAGCAGCATCGTGCCGACGCCCTGAACCTGCACGTCGGGGCGCACATAAAGCTGGTGCAGCGATACCTTGCCTTCCTCGGACTGGCTGGCGAAGGCCATACCATCAATGCCACCCTCGCCGTTATCGGCGACGATGAATTCCGAATAAGGCTTGCGCAGATTGGCTTTCAGCGCGGCAACACTGTGCCACTGGCCGGTGACGGCGTTGACCATCTCCCGGCCCAGAATGTCGTCGAAAGTCGCGTGCCAGGTCGAAACCAGCAGTTCGTGCACTGCCTTCAGATCGGCCTCGGTGGCGCTTCGAACCCACATTACTCCTCGATCCCGAGCTTGGCCTTAACCAGATCATTAACAGCCTGTGGGTTGGCCTTGCCGCCCGTCGCCCTCATGACCTGTCCCACAAACCAGCCGGCCAGCGTCGGCTTGGCCTTGGCCTGTTCGACCTTGTCCGGGTTGGCCGCAATGATATCGTCAACAGCCTTTTCGATGGCGCCGGTGTCGGTGACCTGCTTCATGCCGCGTTCTTCAACGAGCTTCTTCGGGTCTCCGCCTTCGTTCCAGACGATTTCGAACAGATCCTTGGCGATCTTGCCGGAAATCGTGCCGTCCTTGATGAGATCGATCACCGCGCCGAGCTGTTCCGGGCTGACCGGTGATTCCTCGATGCTCTTGCCCGCCTTGTTGAGCGCGCCGAGCAGATCGTTGATGACCCAGTTGGCCGCAGCCTTGCCATCGCGACCGGCAGCGACAGATTCGTAATAGTCGGCAATCGCCTTTTCCGTGACCAGAATAGAGGCGTCGTAGATCGAAATGCCCTGCTTTTCGACCAGACGCTGCTTCTTTTCATCCGGCAGTTCCGGCAGTTCGGCAGCCAGCGCATCGACAAAGGCCTGATCAAATTCGAGCGGCAGCAGATCCGGGTCTGGGAAATAGCGGTAGTCGTGCGCTTCTTCCTTGGAGCGCATCGAACGGGTTTCGCCCTTCACGGGATCAAACAGGCGCGTTTCCTGATCAATCGAACCGCCATCTTCCAGAATGGCGATCTGACGGCGGGCCTCATATTCGATGGCCTGACCAACGAAGCGGATCGAGTTGACGTTCTTGATTTCGCAACGTGTGCCGAACTCGCCACCCGGACGACGCACGGAAACATTGACGTCGGCGCGCATGGAGCCTTCGTCCATATTGCCGTCGCAGGTGCCGAGATAGCGGACAATCGTGCGCAGCTTGGTGAGGTAGGCGCGTGCTTCATCCGACGAGCGCAGGTCCGGCTTGGAGACGATTTCCATCAGCGCCACGCCAGAGCGGTTCAGATCGACATAGGACATGGTCGGATGCTGGTCGTGCATCGACTTGCCCGCGTCCTGTTCCAGATGCAGGCGCTCGATGCCGATCTCCACATCTTCGAACTGGCCCTTATTGTCGGGGCCGACCGAAATCATGATCTTGCCCTCGCCGACAATCGGCTGCTTGAACTGCGAAATCTGATAGCCCTGCGGCAGATCGGGATAGAAGTAGTTCTTGCGGTCAAACACCGACTTCAGATTGATCTGGGCATTGAGACCGATGCCCGTGCGGACGGCCTGCTTGACGCATTCCAGATTGATGACCGGCAGCATGCCCGGCATGGCGGCATCCACCAGAGACACATTGGCGTTCGGATCGGCACCAAACGACGTGGAAGCGCCGGAGAACAGCTTCGACTCGGACGTGACCTGCGCATGGACTTCCATGCCGATGACGACTTCCCAGTCGCCGGTGGCGCCGGAGATGAAGCGTTTCGGTTCCGGTATGCGCGTATCAATAAGGGACATGCTGGCTCGCAAATATTCTGATTGAGCTAAAAACGGATTGATTACTGGCTAGAGCAAAGCCCCCATGGATGCAAGCTTTTCAGCCGTTTATCCGTGGGTTGAAACGGAAAAGGCCGCGCAATGCGCGGCCAGTTCCAAATTCGCTAGATAGAAAAGATTAAGCCTCTTCGGACTTGTCTTCGTCGGCCTTCTTCTTAGGAGCGGCCTTCTTCTTCGGTGCAGCCTTCTTTGCAGGCTTTGCTTCCGAACCGTCTTCGTCTTCAGCCGTCAGCTCTTCCTTCGAGACCTTCTTGTCGGTCACGTTGATGTTGGCGAGCAGATGATCGACGACCTTTTCTTCGAAGATCGGGGCGCGGAGGTTAGCCACGGCATCCGGCGTCTTGCGCAGGAAGTCGTAGATTTCCTTTTCCTGGCCCGGATAGCGACGAACCTGGTCATAAACGGCGCGCTGCAGTTCTTCTTCCGACACTTCTACGCCAGCCTTCTCACCGATTTCGGAGAGAACGAGGCCGAGACGAACGCGGCGTTCAGCGAGCTTGCGGTATTCTTCGCGAGCAGCTTCTTCCGTGGTTTCTTCGTCTTCGAAGGTGCGGCCAGCCTGCTGCAGGTCGAAGTTGATCTGCTGCCAGATGTTGTTGAATTCAGCGTCAACCAGCTTCTGCGGGGTTTCGAACTGATAATCGCCGTCCAGAGCGTCGAGAATCTGGCGCTTTACCTTCTGGCGGGTGATCTGGCCGTACTGGCTTTCGATCTGTTCGCGAACAACCTGACGCAGACGCTCCAGCGACTCGATGCCGAGCTTCGTCGCAGTTTCGTCGTTGAGTTCGAGTTCGTTCGGCTTGGCAACTTCCTTGACCTTGATGTCGAAGGTGGCTTCCTTGCCTGCGAGATGCGCTGCGCCGTATTCAGCCGGGAAAGTCACGTTGATGACCTTTTCGTCGCCAGCCTTGACGCCAACAAGCTGTTCTTCGAAGCCCGGAATGAACTGACCCGAACCGAGAACCAGCTGTGCGTCGTTGTCGGCGCCGCCGTCAAACGGCTCGCCATCGAGCTTACCGAGATAGTCGATCGTGACGCGATCTTCGTTTTCGGCCTTGCCCTTCTTGGTCTCAAAAGTGCGGGTCGACGAAGCGATACGCTTGACCTGCTCATCGACTTCCTCATCGGTGATGTCGACGACTTCACGGGTCACGGCGATCTTGGAGAAATCCTTGACTTCGATTGCCGGCAGAACTTCGTAGTTCAGCGAGAAAACGAAATCGGCCTTGCCGTCGAGAACCTTTTCGGCTTCTTTTTCGTCTTCCGACATGATGACTTCAGGCTGGGTGGCCGACTTTTCGTTACGGTCTGCGAGAACCGAACGCGACGAATCGCTCAGGATTTCGTTGACGATCTCGGCCATGAACGAACGGCCATACATCTTGCGCAGGTGACCGGCAGGCACCTTGCCCGGACGGAAACCATTGATCTTGGCGCGACCGCGCGCGGTATCGAGCCGCTCAACGAGCTTGGCTTCGAGATCTCCGGCCGGAACCACGACTTTAATCTCGCGCTTCAGCCCTTCATTGAGCGTTTCGGTAACCTGCATGTTCAAACCTTCACTTCTTGTCATTGTCCCGCCGTTTCCGGCATTTTGCCTCAAGACGCGGGAGAGAAATTCTTTGGCCTTATGGCAGTTGGTGCGGATAGAGGGACTCGAACCCCCACGGTCTCCCGCCAGAACCTAAATCTGGTGCGTCTACCAATTTCGCCATATCCGCTTCTGAACCGAAGCGCATTCTTTAAGAACGCACCAAATTCGTCTCAGATCTTGAACTGCCCTCGAAAGCGCGCGTCTCTATATCATCCAATTTTCCCGGTTCAAAGGAAAAAAGCCGCCTTCCCGGTATAGATTTTCCGGGTTTGGCAAGACGAAACGCTTCCGGCACTCTGCCCCTCTATATAGCGATCATTCCGCGCATGCCAAGCCTGAGATAAACTTCAGCTTGACGCGGCAATATAAGAGTGGCGAAACCGCTGGAAAACCGATCAATAGAGCGGTTCTTCATAGAGTTGCCGCCCTTCGTCCCGCAAAGCCTTGATGACCGCAGTGCCGCTGTCATCGACAGCAACGACAACGGAAATCCGGCTTTCACGTTGCCCGATCTCGATATCGCGACCCTGCCCTTCAGGAACATAATAGCGTTCGATGCCGAAATTGAGGCGGATGGTCTGATCCGGATAGCCCGAAACCGGATAAGTCGACTGGCCGCGAATCTGCACTTCATCCGGCGCCAGATCGGTGAACGGGCTGAGCGCCGCCCGCGAGAAATGCCATAGCTTTTCTGCATCCGGCTTTAGCGCCACATAGACCGTTCGTGGTTCGCCCGTGGGTTTACCCTGCACATCCTTGCCCATGACACTGGAAATTGCGTAGCCGAGGATGACGTAATCGCCGCGCATCAGATCGCGCGGATCGACCGGCTCGGTCTGCAACACGATTTCATGGCCTGAACGCAATATGGATGCGCGCTGTTCGATACCCGCATAAAGAATGCCGCTCTGCAGCAAGGCGGAGACGGCAGCACCAATATAAAGCCACTTCCTGCTCATGACTGGTTCCCCGCTTCGCGTTTTTTACCGAACCGCCGTTCCATCCGGCGGACAAAGGCCGCCAGCAGCAGCACGAGGACGCCTGCGGTCAGGAAGAAGCCCGACGTACCGATCATCGTGCCCACGGTCGTGAATGCCAGATAAAGCACCTGAAACGAAAACGCCGCATAGGCGATGGAGCGCAGTCCGCCATTGTCGCGACCACACAGGGCGATAGCGCCAATCGATAGGCCGAGGATCAGCATACTATAAAGAACATCCTGATCGAGCGAGGCAGAGCCGCCTGACGAAGAGAACATATGATTGAGCTGCAGAATGCCAAGCGACAGCAGGGCCAGCATCAGCCCATAAGAAGCCAGCGGCTGCGCGAAGCGGGTGAGCCGCTCCATCGTGTCATGTGCAAATGCATCCGCCAGCATCAACGCGATGCCGACCGCAATCATGAGGCACAGGATCACGTCGTTTTCATTCTGAACGTAAACCAGCAAGGCCCAGCCGATTGCGAACAGGGCCCAGAGATGGGCGGCATGGCGCGAACGCGTGAGGAGTGCTGCACCGACGCCGACCAGCAACAGAAGCGGACCGATCCAGCGATAGGCCAGCTCACCATTGTCAGCCGATGTGCCGTCAAACACGAATGTCGAAAGATAAAAACACGCAACGCCTGCACCGAATGCAGCCAGAACCGGCGCACGCAGCAGGAAGGCTGACGCAAGCACGCCCAGGGTCCAGTAGACGGCGGCGGAATGAACATCGCCGGACACGTGATACATCTGCCCGACAAGCGCGATACCTGCGCCGAAGGATGCGGCACCGACGACATAAAGAGCGGACGAGAACACCTTGTCGCCCCTCGCCTGTCGCCATGCGCCGCCGAGATAGCCGATCCAGATAAGTGCAAGCACCATCCCGATCCGCATCAGGCGCGGCATATCCTGCCAGTTGGCGGCAACCAGCATGATGACGGCTGCGCCCAGAAGCAGACCGCCAAGCGTGGCGAGCACCGCACCCAAGCTGAAACCCGTGGCTCGTTTTTCAAGATCCGCATTCAGGCGCGACGCGGTAACCGCATCGATCAGCCCTTCCTGCTGCCAGCGCTCAACCAGGCGCTCCACTGAGATTGAAAAAGACAAAATGACTCCCGGGTCAACGAACTGAGATGGCGGTCGCAACCGCAACCGGTTGAGAACATATAAGAAACTTCGCAACCAGCAAACCACCCGATCAAATCGCATTGCGGCAATTTTGTGCCGGAACAGTCCAATCGATTTAAAGCGTCGTGCAGGAACCGCAAGGCAGCTATGCAAAGTCGGCTCTGCAACTTGCAAAAACAATAGCTTATATCATGGGCAACAAAAGAGATGAATTGAACCCAAGCGATAGCATCGCACATTGAAGGATTAAGATCATGAACCTGTTTCGCTCTTACAACAACTGGCGCCGTTACCGTGAAACCGTCAGCGAACTGAACCAGCTTTCGACTCGCGAACTGAACGATCTCGGCATCTCCCGCGCCGACATCCCTTACGTCGCTCGTCAGAGCAAGGCTCGCTAAGCATCAAGCTGAAGACCGAAAAGCTGTTCGCGACGATTGCACTACGCTGAACGCCTTTCGATGAAAATTTCAGATTGAAGTTTCGCGCTGTGAATACCACCAGGACTGGATCCTCCTCCCGCCAGCCCTGGTTTGTTGCCAAGCCATCCTCCTCCCAGGCTTAGCGACAACGAGACCGGTTCTCCTCCTCCCAATCCGGTCTTTCCATATGGCATCCGTCGCACCTCCTCCCGCGACGGATGCCATTTGTTTTTCTGGACCTTGCTCGCCCATTGATGGCCGCCAGCAAAGGCGATATGGGAAGGACCATGACAAACACATCCGATCTCACCCCCATTCACGTCGTTGGCGGCGGTCTCGCTGGCTCCGAAGCCGCCTGGCAGATTGCGCAGGCAGGCGTTCCTGTCGTGCTGCATGAAATGCGTCCCGTGCGCGGCACTGATGCGCACAAGACCGAACAACTGGCCGAACTCGTCTGCTCCAATTCATTCCGCTCGGATGATGCCGAAACCAATGCTGTCGGCGTACTGCATGCGGAAATGCGCCTTGCAGGCTCGCTCATCATGGCCTGCGCCGATGCACATCAGGTTCCGGCGGGCGGCGCGCTTGCTGTGGACCGCGAGGGATTTGCGCAAGCCGTAACCGAAAAGCTTGAGGCTCATCCGCTGATTACCATCAAGCGCGAGGAAGTCACCGGCCTGCCGCCGGAAGAATGGGGCACGACCATCGTTGCCACCGGCCCGCTGACCGCGCCGTCGCTTGCCGAAGCCATCGCTGCGGAAACGGATGCCGATGCACTCGCCTTTTTCGATGCGATTGCGCCCATCGTGCATTTCGATTCGATCAATATGGATGTCTGCTGGTTCCAGTCGCGCTACGACAAGGTCGGCCCCGGCGGCACCGGCAAGGACTATATCAACTGCCCCATGGATAAGGAGCAGTATGAGGCGTTCGTGGCGGCGCTTGTCGAAGGCGACAAGACGGAATTCAAGGAATGGGAAGGCACGCCCTATTTCGATGGCTGTCTGCCGATTGAAGTCATGGCGGAACGCGGACCCGAAACGCTGCGCCACGGCCCGATGAAGCCTATGGGCCTGACCAATGCGCATAACCCGACCGTCAAGGCCTATGCGGTTGTGCAACTGCGTCAGGACAATGCGCTTGGCACGCTCTACAACATGGTCGGTTTCCAGACGAAGCTGAAATACGGCTCACAGACCGGCATCTTCAAGATGATTCCCGGGCTGGAAAATGCCGAATTCGCGCGCCTCGGCGGTTTGCATCGTAACACCTACCTGAACTCCCCCGTGCTGCTCGACAGCGTGCTGCGCCTGAAGTCGCGTCCGACACTGCGCTTTGCCGGCCAGGTGACGGGTTGCGAGGGCTATGTCGAATCATCGGCCATCGGCCTTCTTGCCGGTCGGTTCACCGCTGCGGAGCGACTGGGCAATGCTGCCGTCCCGCCACCGCCGACAACCGCCTTTGGCGCACTGCTTGGGCACATCACCGGCGGCCATATCGTCGCTGACGATGCCGAGCCTGGCAAGCGGTCGTTCCAGCCGATGAATGTCAATTTCGGTCTGTTTCCGCCGGTCGAAGTGCCGAAGGAAGAAGGCAAGCGTCTGCGTGGCAAGGAAAAGACCATCGCCAAGAAGCGTGCGCTTTCCGCCCGCGCGCTTGCAGATTTCCGCACATGGCTGGAACAGCTGGCCTGACGGTCAGAAATTGGCGCGAAGCATCAGCCACTGCTTACGGATAGCCGAAATATCGGCTGTCCGTTCTGCCGCCCTGCCGCCAAGGCGTTCAATCGCTTTCAGATAAGCTGGCACGATGGCCATCGGCAAAAATGCCGGTGCAAGGCTTTTTGGCAATGTCGCCCTTGCCTTATCGAAAATCGCCAGATGTTCCCGCGCCAGTGCCAGCATGACGCTGGCCACGCGCTCAAAAGCCGACGGATCGTCGTTGGCAAAAAAATGCTTCGCGCGTCACGCCGACCGATGCCAGCATGTCGGCTGGAACATAGAGCTGGCCGCGACGGCGATGAATCGGCAATAGGCGAAGCAGGCCTGTCGTCGCCTGCGCAACGCCCGCGTGACCGGCGGTTTCACTCTGCGCCTGCGCGGCGTCACGATCCAGAATAAAGCCGGCTAACTGAATGATTGCCGAAGCGGTCTCACCGCAATAGCCTTCCAGATCGTTACGGCTTGGCATCGGATCGTCATAGAGATCGAAGATACGCGCCTCGCAATAATTGTCGAAAGCGGAGCGCGGAAGCTCGTATTTGTCGATTGTTTCGACCAGAGCAGCGGCAACCGGGTGCGCATCAGCGCTGCCCCTCGCCTCGCCATTGATCAGATCGCGCCACCATTGCAGACGTACTTCGCCCGGCAACGGCTCATGAACAAGATCGCGAATGCGCGCCACTTCCGCATTGAAGGCATAGAGTGCCGCCAGCCCGCCGCGTTTATCCTCCGGCGCATAGAGCACCGACAGATAACGGTCCCGGTCAGCCTCACGAAGAAGCGCCAGGCAATGTGCCTCATTCTGGTTCATGATCGTTATTCTACTGCAATAAGCGCCGCCGCAACCGCGCGATCTTCCGCCAGCAGCACATTATAGGTCCGCACGGCAGCACCTGTGCTCATCGGATCGGATGAAATGCGATGCTCGCGCAAAACAGCGCGCACGTCTTCTGGAATACGCCGCAGATCCATTCCGGTTCCAACCAGCAGAATTTCAATATCCGAAGCCTGCTCCAGAATCAGCTCCAGATCGGCCCGCGAAAGCACCGGCGGCATTGCAGGCTTCCAGCCGTGAATACCGGAGGGCAGACACAGGATCGAACCGCGATGCGACATTTCGGCGAAACGAAAACCACCATCGCCATAAGCATCAATGGGCGCGCGCCCCGGAAAATGCGCTTCGCGTATTTCTATTCCCTTGGCCATTCTCAGCTTTCCAGATTGAGCGACTGTGCAAGTTCGTCGCCCATTTCCTCATCCTGCTCAGGCCCGCGCGGCTTCAGTCCAAACTGAACCAGCAGCGGTGCGGCGATGAAGATCGACGAATAGCTCGCCACAATAATGCCGACGCTGAGCGCCAGCGCAAACATGCGGATATCCGCGCCGCCAAAGGCGTAAAGCGGAATATGCGCGAGGAACGTCACGAAAGACGTCAGCAAGGTACGCGACAGGGTCTGGTTGATCGAGGCATCGATGATCGCAGGCAGCGGCGCGCTGCTGTAGCGGCGCAGGTTTTCGCGAACGCGGTCATAAATCACGACCGTATCGTTCAGCGAATAGCCGATGATCGTCAGGATTGCCGCGACGCTCCACAGATTGAATTCCATGCGGAAGACAATGAACATGCCTGCGAGAATAACCACGTCATGCAGGGTCGATAGCACGGCGCCAAGCGCCAGTTGCCACCGGAACCGCACCCAGACATAGATGAAAATGCCGATTAGCGACAGGACAACGGCCAGAATACCGGCGCGCGACAGCTGTTCGGAAACCGTCGGGCCGACGACTTCCACACGCTGGAACGAATAATCCTGTTCGAACTCACCGCGCAGTTTTACAGCGACCGTCTGTTCGGCGTCATCACCGACTTCCTGGCTGCCGATGATCACAAGCGCCGAGCGCGCCGATTTGGCGGGCAGAACACGGGCGCTGTCGATATTTAGTTCGGAGAGACGGTCCTGAATATCTTCCAGATTGGCGTCACCGCTGCGCGCCTGAAGCTCGACCATCGAACCGCCACGGAAATCGATGCCGTAGTTGAAGCCGATATTCACAAACAGCGCCACCACGATGGCGCAGGCCAGCACGGAGATGCCGAGCGTAATGAATTGAAGGCGCATGAACGGAATATGCGTCACCGTCGGCACCAGCTTGAGGCGGCGCTTCGGCACTTCCTTCGGCTTTGCCGTGCGCACCCATTGGGCGATCAGCAGTCGGGTAAAAGTCAGCGTGGTGAACAGCGTCGTGCCAATACCAACCGCGACGGTCAAAGCAAAGCCATGCACCGTGCCGGAACCGAGCAGGAACAGAACCAATGCGGCAATGAGTGTTGTCAGATTGGCGTCGATGATGGTCGACAGAGCGCGGTAGAAACCGGATTCCATCGCCTGCACGACGGAATAGCCCTTGCGGCGATCTTCGCGCACGCGTTCATAGATCAGAATATTCGCGTCAACCGCCATGCCGATGATGAGCACCAGACCGGCAACGCTGGCGAGGCTGATGGAAGCGCCGATCAGCGACATCACCGCAGTCAAGATGATGATATTGACCACAAGCGCGACCATGGCGATGACGCCAAGAACGCCATAGGACAGCACCATGAACAGGCCGACGAGAAGTGCGGCCAGAAGTGCAGCCGTCACGGCAGCGCTGGCATAATCCTCGCCAAGTGCCGAGGCGATGGTGCGCTCTTCAAGCACGGTCACAGCCTGTGGCAACGTGCCGGAACGCAGAACCACGGCCATATTGTTGGCAGCCTGCAAATCGAAGGCGCCTGAAATCTGCAATTCGTTGGTATCGAGCGGCTCGCTGATGACCGGCGCAGACACGACCTGATTATCGACCACGATGGCAAAGCTCTTGCCCGTCGCATTGGCGGTCAGCTCTGCCAGACCTTTGCGGCCCGCGTCATCAAGGGTCAGGGTAATAACCGGTTCATTATCATCGGAAGAAAGCGTGGCCTTCGCGTCGGTGATATTCGCGCCGGTGAGAACGGGCTGTTTCTTGACGAGATAACCGACCGGCGGATCGTCATAGGAATAGACGACTTCGCTACCCACCGGGGCGCGCCGCGAATGGCGTCATCCGGCGAAACGGAATCATCCACAGCGTGGAATGATAGATCGCCGCGAATACTCAGAATGTCTTTCAGAAGCTGCGCATCGTAAAGGCCCGGAACTTCGACGCGAATCTGGTTGCGCGCTTCGGTTTCCACAACGGGACGACCGTAACCCAGTTCCTCCAGCCGCTGCCGCATGATCTCGGCACTGTGTTCCAGATCGTTGCGGCCTGCATTTTGAACCTGCAGAACAAGGCGGGAGCCGCCGGAAAGATCAAGGCCGAGCGCGACCTGCTTCTTCGGCAGGAAACCGGGCAGATCTCGCCAGCGTTTCACGCGAGAAAAAATTAGGGGAAGCGATGACGAAGCTGACGAGAACCGCCAACCAGATCAGGGCCGATTTCCAGCGTGAAAAATAGAGCATAGAGCAGCAATTCCGTTTCAGCTTGGCCCGTTTTGGCCTGGATAGGGCATGCCGGGGTACGAATGCGCACCGCTCTCCGGCCTTGGGTCATGCGCGCATACAAAGGTCGCGCCGACCGAATATTGCACGGGCTCCGGTTAGTGAATGCTTACCGGAGCCCGTATCATCTCAAAAAGAGATTACTTGTTCTTATTATCGGCGACTGGTTCGCCCTTGACGCGCACATCCATCAGGGTGCTGCGCAGAACCTTGATGCGAACGCCTTCGGCGATTTCGACTTCGACTTCATTGTCGTCGACGACCTTCTGCACCTTGCCGACGATGCCGCCGCCGGTGACAACCGTATCGCCACGGCGCACTGCGTTCAGCATTTCCTGACGCTTCTTCATCTGGGTCCGCTGCGGGCGGATGATGAGGAAATACATGATGACGAAGATCAGGATGAACGGCAGAATGCTCATGAGCATGTCTGGGCCAAAGCGCCGCCGCCAGGTGCTTGAGCGAAAGCCGGTGTTACGAACATTAGGAACTCCTCTGAAGTCTCAAAGACAATTTGTTAAGGGCATTACAATGGTTGGCGCGCCAAATGCAACCGACGATCATCCCGCCTGCGCCAAGGTCGCACACTTTTCGCCTCCGCTGTGACATGTTAAGCCGTTCAGACACCACTAGGGGCATGGAAATGACGACCGAAGACATACTCAGCCAGAAACTGGACCGTTTGATCGCCGCGCTCGAACGTATCGCACCACCAGAAGCCAAAACGCCGGACCTCGACGCCGCAGACTGTTTTGTCTGGGCGCCGGAACGATTGACGCTTGATCCGGTGAAGCGGGTTAACCGCGTGGATATCTCCCTGATCCGTGGCGTAGATTTGGTGCGCGACCAGCTTGTAGACAATACCCGCCGCTTCGCAAATGGCTATCCGGCAAACAACGTTTTGCTATGGGGCGCACGCGGCATGGGCAAATCCTCGCTGGTGAAGGCCGCGCAGGCCAGCGTTAACGCCGAACTCACGTCCCAGAAGCCGCTTAAGCTGATCGAAATCCATCGCGAGGATATCGACAGCCTGCCGACGCTGATGAACATGATCAAGGATACGGAATATCGCTTCATCCTGTTCTGCGACGACCTTTCCTTCGACCATGACGACACGTCTTATAAGTCGCTCAAAGCCGCGCTCGAAGGCGGCGTCGAGGGCCGTCCGGGCAATGTGATCTTCTATGCAACATCGAACCGCCGCCACCTCATGCCGCGTGACATGATCGACAATGAGCGTTCCACGGCGATCAACCCGTCGGAAGCGATTGAAGAGAAAGTTTCGCTGTCGGACCGCTTCGGCCTTTGGCTCGGCTTCCATAAGTGCAGCCAAGACGATTATCTCGCCATGGTTGACGGCTATGCAGCCCATTTCAAACTGAACTACGATCAAGCCAAGCTTCACGCGGAAGCGCTGGAATGGTCAACCACGCGCGGCAACCGCTCGGGGCGCGTGGCCTGGCAATATGTGCAGGACCTTGCTGGCCGCCTCGGCGTTGCAATGTAAGAATAGAAAAAGGCGGGCTTTTCGGCCCGCCTTTTGATTTACATCTCTCAGCGCAATCAGCTTTCCAGATATTTGGAAGGATTGACCGGCGAGGAATTCTTGCGCACTTCAAAGTGCAGCTTCGGCGACTTCGCATTCCCGCTCATGCCGGACTTTGCGATATCTTCGCCACGACGAACCTTCTGGCCGCGCTGCACCAGTATCTGGCTGTTATGGCCATAGACCGTGACAAGACCGTTGTCGTGACGGATCAGAACCGTCTGACCGAATTCCTTCAAACCGTCGCCAGCATAGATGACGACGCCGTTTTCAGCGGCCTTAACCGAGGTTCCTTCCGGAACCATGATATCGATGCCATCGCTGACAGCAGTGCCTTCACGCTGACCGAAGCTCGCCAGAATACGACCGCGAACCGGCCAGCGCATCTGAGAAATACCGGTGGAAGAAGGCGCTGCGGCCTGATCCTTCTCGGCATCCTCGATCACCTTGTTGCTCGCTTGCGGCGGCGTATAAGGCTTGACGCTTCCAGCCGCTTCCGGCGCTGCGGCAACAGCCTTGGCCGGGCTTGCGGGCTGCGGCGTGACAGCGGCAACTTGCGTTACAGCAGCAGCACCGGCTGCCGGGATCACCAGCGTCTGGCCGACGCGGATTGCGCCGTTAGACAGGCCGTTGGCCTTCTTCAGGTCGTCAACCGGAACGTTGTGCTTCTGTGCGATAGAGAACAGCGAATCGCCGCTCTGGACCGTATAGCCGCCCTTTGGTGCAGGCGGCGTTGCCGTGTTCGCGCCAGCCGATGCCAGATCGGTTGCGGCAGCAGATTTCTTGCCGTTAACCGAAGGGACTGCGGGGACAACAGCTATGTTGTTGTCCGTCGGGCGCGGGGCACCCTGCCCCGGCGTTGCCGGAAGCTGGCCCAGAACCTTTTCCTTCGTGCCGTTCACGGCATTATGGGTCGTCGTGGCAGCGCTTGCCACGCGGGTCTCTGCGCCATTGACCTGATTGGCCGTCATATCGCGGGCCTGACCAACCTGGTTCTGCATCTGCGTTGATGCCGCAGCGACTGGTGCCTGAACCGACTGGCGCGCTGCGGCGACCGGTGCCGCCATCGGAGCGGAAGACACCGCAGAAGGCGCCGGAAGGGAATTGCGCTGTACCGTTCCGCTGGAAACCCGCGGGGCTGGCGCTATTGGGGCGGACGCATAAACATCGCCTGCGGGCTGTTGCGCAACGCGCTGATTGGACGTCGAACCGGTAAAGATGCCGTCTGTGAAACGCATCGTATCGGAACTGCACCCGGCTCCAAAGCCGGCAATCAGAACAATTGCGACATTCCGCAGGAGACGTTCGGACGTATGATGCAAAATTGGGAAACGCATGTTCAACTCGTCCATACTCGAAACTCAGTAAGACGATTAAAGCGCGTTAATGTTACTCGCTGGTTAAGAACGGCCCAACTTTGGAAAAAGATTCACCAATTAAACACCATAAGCCCGCATTGGCGCGCGGCCATCATCGGTGGGCACTGAAACACATGACGGGTAGATTGGAAAATGTGAATCTTCAAAGAACCGAGGAAACGCCTTCAATGAAGGGCTGATAGCGAACAGCCATCAGGTTTTCCTGCTCGAAACGGCTGCCAACCTTCGAGATTCGCGTCACGATCTGTTCGCCGTCACCGGGACCAATCGGCGTGATGAGAACCCCATGCGTTGCAAGCAGCTCCACGAAATGACGCGGCACTTCCTCGCAAGCCAGCCAGAGAATGATCTCGGTCGAACGGCCCGCCCGGCATGCCATGCCGTCCATCGGCATGCTTGACCATGATGTTCTCACGCTTGAGCGAGACGAACTGCTGCAAGGCATGGTCGCAGAGTTTGCGATAACGCTCTACGGTCGTCACACGACCGGACAGCAATGACATGACAGCGGCGGTAAAGCCCGATCCCGTGCCGATTTCCAGCACGCGATGGCCGGGTTCCAGCTTGAGCGCGGCTAGCACACGCGCCTGATCGTCAATGCCTTCGATATATTCGCCGCAATCGAGTGGCGCCGTGCGGGTGCTATAAGCCAGATGCGACCACGCCGAAGCAAGAAAGCTCTGGCGTGGGGTCGCTTCAATGGCCGCAAAGAGGCGCGGATCATCAATGCCGCGCGCGCGCATGCGCAAGACGAAGGATGCAAATCCTTCCCGGTCCGAAAGCCTTGGCCGCTCAGACGTTGCCTGCCTCATGCTTCCCCCCCGCTTCAAGCTTCAAGACCAAGCGCAGAGCTCAGTTCTGCACGAACCTTATGCGCCGTCAGGTCGAGGTGCAACGGCGTGACCGAGATGCAGTCGGAGCGGATGGCGGCCAGATCGCTGTCGTCGGCGACCGGAGCTTTGCCGCGACCGAACCGCAGCCAGAAATACGGGAAACCGCGACCGTCGCGGCGCTCATCAAGACGCGCATCGTGGCTAAGCTTGCCTTGCGCCGTCACGCGGGTGCCCTGCACTTCATCCGCACCGCAATTCGGGAAATTGAGGTTCAGCAGAACGCCTTCCGGCCAACCGGCTGCGACCAGCTTACGGATCAGGTCTGGCGCGTGCGCTTCAGCTGTTTCCCAAGGAACTATCCGGCGGTCGCCTTCATAATCATATTCCTGCGACAGGGCGATGGAGCGAATGCCGAGCAGCGTTCCTTCCATCGCACCGGCCACGGTGCCCGAATAGGTCACGTCGTCTGCGATATTCGCACCGGAATTGACGCCGGACAGGATGAGGTCCGGCGCACCCGGCAGCACATGACGGACGCCCATGATGACGCAATCGGTCGGCGTGCCGCGCAGCGCGAAATGGGTATCGTCAATCTGGCGCAGGCGCAGCGGCTCCGACAAGGTCAGCGAATGCGCCAGACCGCTCTGGTCGGTTTCCGGCGCAACCACCCAGACATCATCCGAGAGCTGTCGTGCGATTCGCTCCAGAACTGCGAGGCCTTCAGCGTGGATACCATCATCGTTCGTCAGCAAAATTCGCACGTCTTCACTCCTGCTTTAATTATTGAGATCCTGAATCACGCAGCCTTTTCAATGCGCGTGAGGCCGCCCATGTATGGCTGCAATGCTTCAGGAATATGAATGCTGCCATCTTCCTGCTGGTAATTTTCCATGACGGCAATGAGCGCGCGACCGACCGCAACGCCAGACCCGTTGAGAGTGTGGACGAAGCGCGTGGACTTCTCGCCCTCCGGGCGATAGCGGGAATTCATACGGCGACCCTGGAAATCACCGCAGACCGAGCAGCTGGAGATTTCGCGATAGGTGTTCTGACCTGGAAGCCAGACCTCGATATCGTAGGTCTTCTGCGCGCCAAAGCCCATATCGCCGGTGCAAAGCACGACGGTGCGGAACGGCAGTCCAAGACGCTTCAGCACTTCTTCGGCGCAAGCCGTCATGCGCTCATGTTCGGCAATCGAGCTTTCTGCATCGGTGATCGACACCATTTCCACTTTCTGGAACTGGTGCTGGCGCAACATGCCGCGCGTATCGCGCCCGGCGGAACCGGCTTCCGAACGGAAGCAAGGCGTCAGCGCGGTGTAGCGCTGCGGCAGGGTCTTCACATCGACGATTTCGTCGGCGACCAGATTGGTCAGCGGCACTTCCGCCGTCGGAATCAGCCAGCGCCCATCCGTGGTGCGGAACAGGTCTTCCGAGAATTTCGGCAGCTGGCCGGTGCCATAAACGGCCTCATCGCGCACCATCAAAGGCGGCATGGTTTCGGTGTAGCCATGCTGCGTCGTGTGGAGGTCGAGCATGAACTGACCAAGCGCACGCTCAAGACGCGCCAGACCGCCCTTCAGAATCGTAAAGCGCGCACCGGCGATTTTCGCGGCGCGTTCGAAATCCATCATGCCGAGCGCTTCGCCCAGCTCATAATGCTCCTTTGGCTGGAAGGAGAAATTGCGCTGATTGCCGACGCGGCGAACCTCGACATTGTCGGCTTCGTCCTTGCCAAGCGGCACATCGCCAAGCGGAACATTCGGTATTGTCGACAGCGCGTCGTTCAGTTCCTTGACCAGCCGACGCTCTTCTTCCTCAGCGTGAGCGAGGAAATTCTTGAGCTCGTTTACTTCCGCTTTCAGCTTATCGGCGGTGGCGGTGTCTTTTTCAGCCATCGCCTTGCCGATTTCCTTCGAAGCGGCATTGCGACGTTCCTGTGCGGCTTGAACCTTGCCGACATTTTCGCGGCGCTTTTCGTCGAGCGCGATCAGTTCGGACGAGAGCGGCCCTGCCCCGCGCTTTGCAAGCGCCTTATCGAGGTCTTCAGGGTTTTCGCGAATCCATTTGATGTCGAGCATGGGAAAAGCCGTTTCGTGAAATTTGAGTACAAGCGGGCCGCAAAAGCTGCGGCCAGCGGAAATCGTAGTCTACGATCAGGAGGAAGAAGCGTCGTTTTCAGCTTCTTTTGCGTTCTCTGCTTCGTCGCGTTTCTTCTCGATCATACGAGCCACGATAATGGAAATCTCGTAGAGAAGGATCGTCGGCAAGGCAAGACCGATCTGGCTCGCCGGATCGGGCGGCGTCAGAACGGCGGCCACGACGAAGGCGATCACAATCGCATATTTACGCTTGTCCTTCAGGCCCGCCGAAGTCACCAGACCAACACGCGCCATGAGGCTGGTGATGACCGGCAACTGGAAAACCAGACCGAAAGCGAAAATGAGCGTCATGATGAGGCTCAGATATTCCGAGACCTTCGGCAGAAGCGAAATCTGCACTTCCCCCGCGCCGCCCGTCTGCTGCATGGCCAGGAAGAACCACATCACCATCGGGGTGAAGAAGAAATAAACGAGCGCGCCGCCCAGCAGGAACAGAAGCGGCGATGCAATGAGGAATGGCAGGAACGCCATACGCTCGTGCTTATAAAGCCCCGGCGCTACAAACTTGTAGATCTGCGCTGCGATGATCGGGAATGCGAGCACAATACCGCCGAACATCGCCACCTTCACCTGCGTGAAGAAGAACTCCTGCGGTGCGGTATAGATCAGCTCGGCCTTGGAGCGGTCCATGCCTGCCCAGTCGATGGCCCATTGATAAGGCACCACAAGCAGATTGAAGAGATGCTTTGCGAAGGCAAAGCAGAACACGAATGCCACGAAAAATGCCAGGATTGCCCAAATGAGGCGGCGGCGCAGTTCGATCAGGTGTTCAAGCAAAGGTGCAGCACTCTGCTCGATTTCATCCTCGTCACGGGTCACGCTTTGGTTCCTGTCTTCTTGGTGGTCTTTTTGGCAGGAGCAACCGCCTTATCGGCGGCTGGCTTTGCTGTATCCGCCGCTTTCTTTGCCGCGGATTTCACCGCAGCCGGTTTTGCAGCAGGCTTTTTGACAGCAGCAGGTTTCGCGACCGCAGGCTTTGTCGTCTCGGCCTTGGCCTTTGTCACCTTCGGTGCCGCTGGCGCAGCTTTTGCCGCCGTTTTGCGGGGCGCCCGCGCAGCCTTGGCAGGCTTTTCCGGGGCAGTGTCTGCCTGAACCGGCGCAGATACAGGAACAGGCGTTCCGCTCAAATCGACCGGTGTGGTCACTTCCGCAACCTTGTCAGGCGTCGCAGGCGACATGGAGGTCGAGGATTTGATGCTCGATTTCAGGTCTTCGCCTGCACTTCGAATCGGATCGAAAACCTGCGTCAGCTTGGAGCGCGGATCGAGCTTGCGTGTTTCGTCGATGATATTCTTGACGTCTTCCAGTTCCGCCTCTTTCAAGGCTTCGTTGAACTGGTTGCGAAACTCGTTGGCTGTCGCGCGCATGCGCGCCGTCGCCTTACCGAAGGCTCTAAGCATCTTCGGCAAATCCTTGGGGCCGACGACAACGATCATCACGATCGCAATGACCAGCAATTCAGACCAACCGACATCGAGCATTTTATACCCCGCGCAATGCGCGCGCGTCCCGTCTTTCGGCGGAAAACCGCACTTTTACAGATGACAAACATGCTGCGTATCCATCGCGATACGCAGCATTCTTGATCCGATAGATCAGGACTTGGTGGTTTTCTTGACGGTGTTGACGGTTTCTTCCGCCTTGGCGTCGATCGTGCGACCGTCATCCCCAGCGTCCTTGGCAGCGTCTTCGTCGTTCATGCCCTGCTTGAAATTCTTGATGCCCTTGGCAACATCGCCCATCAGCTCGGGAATCTTGCCGCGGCCAAAAAGAAGCAGCACAACCGCCAGAACGATCAGCCAGTGCCAGATGGAAAAGCTACCCATTTCATTCCTCTCATCGCTGCTTAAACGCAGCCTGTTCCTGCAATGTCGATAGTGATTTAAGCGCTTTCAAGCAATCTTTCAAACGGAAGTATAGCTGTGAAGGCAGATGTGACGATTTTATTCGTCGCATGTGTCCTCTTTATGTGCAGCGAATTGTGGATCATGACGAGATTGGGCCTATTTCACCCTTTAGGAGCCAGCAGGCCGAGGCCTTCAAGATCGATATCCTCGAGCGGCTCTTCTTCGTCGGTTAGCTCATCCGGATCGATATTCGGCACCGGAACAGCAAAGCTTGAAGGCATGCGGGCGGAAAGAAGCCCTGCCCCGCGCAATTCTTCCAGACCCGGAAGATCGCGGATTTCCGGCAACCCGAAGTGGTCGAGAAACGATTCCGTCGTGCCATAGGTGACCGGACGGCCCGGCGTGCGGCGACGCCCGCGCAGCTTGATCCAGCCGGTTTCCATCAACACGTCCAGCGTGCCTTTCGACGTTTCGACACCGCGAATATCTTCGAGTTCAGCGCGCGTGACCGGCTGGTGATACGCAATGATCGCCAGCACTTCCATTGCAGCTCGCGACAGTTTGCGCTGCTGCACCGCCTCACGGCTCATCAGGAAAGCGAGATCGGGCGCGGTACGGAACACCCAGGCCGCACCGACCTGCACCAGATGCACCCCACGCGACTCATAGACTTTCTGGAGATGCTGCAAGATCGGAGCAAGCTCGGCTCTTGGCGGCAGGCGTTCCTGAAGGGCGCGCTCCGACACTGGTTCGGCGGAAGCAAAAATGATCGCCTCGACGATGCGCGCCAGATCGGCCAGTCCATTTGCCGGAAGCTGTGCTTCCTCAAATTCATCATCCATCTCGAATTCCGCCAGCGGGCGTTCGGCCTCAGACATCCTCGTCCTCGTCAAATTCGCTTAAACCGGGCTTGGCCCGCATATAAATCGGCTCGAACGGCGCATTCTGGCGAACTTCAAGCTTGCCTTCACGCACCAGTTCCAGACTGGCGGCAAAGGAGCTTGCGAGCGCCGACGCCCTTTCCTGCGGCGACAGCGCATAGTCGATGAGAAAACGGTCGAGCGAAATCCAGTCGCCGATATCGCCACCCATCAGGCGCACCAATGCGACACGGGCTTCTTTCAACGACCAGACGGCACGTTTGGTAATCTGCACATTCGTCACGGCTTGCCGCTGCCTTTGGGAAGCGTAAGCCGTCAGAAGATCGTATAGCGAGGCAGAAAACTGGCTGGCGCGATCGACCATCACCACTTCCGGCATGCCGCGCGCGAAGACATCGCGCCCCAGCCGGCTGCGATTGACCAAAGCGGCTGCGGCATCGCGCATTGCCTCCAGCCGTTTCAGACGAAATTGCAAGGATGCCGCAAGTTCTTCGCCGGTCTCGCCATCATCCCCTTGCTGCTTTGGAATCAGCAGCTTGGATTTCAGATAAGCGAGCCACGCCGCCATCACGAGATAATCGGCGGCCAGCTCCAGCCGGAACGCCCGGGCCTGCTCCACGAATTCGAGATATTGCTCGGCCAGCGCCAGAACGGAAATACGCGCCAGATCAACACGCTGGTTGCGCGCCAGATGCAGCAGAAGATCGAGCGGACCTTCAAAGCCCTGCACGTCGATCAGCAAGGACGGCTCGCTTTGAGCCCGTTCGGCATCGCTTTGCCACAGCGAGATCCATCGGCACGAGCGTACCGTCTTTTCCGTCCGTGTTCGTTCCTGATGCCGCCAAACCGCTAGCCTCTCGATGCGCAGTCGTCACTCACGCTGCCCGGACAAGCCGGGCAACGCATCTTTGCAGTTTACCAAGTTTTAACGATTACGCTATCGCTTCGAATATACCATTGAATTCTGCGCGCAGTTCATCTTCATCCGAAAGGTCCGGATCACCGGCGTAGACTTCGGCCAGATCAGCGCGACGCTTCGACTTGCCTTCAAGGACCGGCACGCGGGCGGCGACCTGAACCAGTTCCTCCATCACGCCTGCGCAATAAAGCACGATATCGCAGCCTGCTCCGGTGATGCCCCCAGCGATATCGCCGAGTTCGCCGGAGAGCGCTTTCATCGAAATATCGTCGCTCATGATGAGGCCATCGAACTCAATCACCTGACGGATGATCGTGTTGATCACGGTCGGCGACAGGGTGGACGGACGCTGCGGATCGAGCGCGTCGAATACGACATGCGCCGTCATCGCCATCGGTAGATCATTCAACGCCTTGAACGGCACGAAATCATGCGCCAGCAATTCGCTCAATGGCGCGTTCACCCGGGCCAGTTCCTTATGCGTATCCGCAAAGGCGCGGCCATGGCCCGGCATATGCTTCATGACCGGCAATACGCCGCCCGCCAGCAAGCCCTCGGCAGCGGCACGGCCCAATTCAGCCACCGCATGCGGATTCTTGGAATAAGCGCGGGCGCCGATCACATCATTTGCGCCCTCGACGGGGACATCGAGCACCGGCAGGCAGTCGGAGGTGACGCCAACCTTCAAAAGATCGAAGGCGTGCAGACGCGCATGCAGCCATGCGGCGCGCAGGCCCGCTTCGCGGTCACGCGTATAGATCGCTCCAATCTCTCCAGCAGAGGGATAGTTCTGCACAAGCGGCGGACGCAGGCGCTGCACGCGCCCGCCTTCCTGATCTATGAAAACCGGAGTCTGATCGCGCCCCGTCACCTCGCGCATATGCGCGGTCAGTTCGGCAACCTGTTCAAGACTTTCGACATTGCGCGCGAACAAGATAAAGCCCCAAGGCCTCTCATCGCGGAAAAAGGCAACTTCATCCGGTGTAAGTTTTGTCCCCGAAACACC
Source organism: Ochrobactrum sp. SSR (assembly GCF_030067775.1). Lineage (NCBI taxonomy): Bacteria > Pseudomonadati > Pseudomonadota > Alphaproteobacteria > Hyphomicrobiales > Brucellaceae > Ochrobactrum > Ochrobactrum sp. SSR. The sequence goes on from NZ_CP125969.1 coordinate 812,276, forward strand.
GGCAATCCAGGCCTTGCACTGTTTCATGCGAATATCCCTCGTCTTTTCCGCAAATTAGAAATTTGTTCTAACGAAAATTCCATGCACTTGATAGTGCATATGAAAAGGGCGGCCTCAAGCCGCCCTGTTCCTGTCTATTGCCGTGGCTTACCGCGTTACAAGGCAGCTGCCCCCAGCCGACTTCAACCGTCCGCAGAGCGCGTTGGCATCGTCACGCGAACCCGCCTGAACGCGGACACGGTAGTAGGTGCCCTTGCCCGGAATGTCGGCGCGCTTGATATCCACGCCGCGTCCGCCGATCACATTGGCGTATTTCTGCGCCATGTTGGAATAGGACTTCTGCGCCAGTTCGGCAGAAGGCTGTGATGCGATCTGGATGAAATATCCACCGGCACCGGCTGCCGATGCAACCTGCTGATTGGCCGCCGGAGCAGCAGCGGCAGGCGCTTGTGTCTGCGTGCGCTGCGGAACATTGCCCACGATATTGACCGGCTGTTCAGCCGGGCGCGACGGGACAACCGGAGCGCGAGCTGGAAGGCGCGGCGTTTCTGCAACCGGCGCCTGAGCAACAGGGGCTGGCGCGGCGGGCTGCGGGGCCTGCTGCGGCGCAGGTGCCGAAGATTCCGGCACGGAGTTGCCCGAAGCAATTGCCGCGATTTCGTCACCACCCACCGGAGCGGAAGGCTGTTCCGAAGGCTGGGGGGTGTTGTTGGCCGTCTGCGGTGCGGGCGAATCCGGCTGCATGATCGTACCATCCGGGCGAACGATCATCGTTTCAACTTCGCGCGGCTGGATCAAAGGCGCATTTTCCTGCGCGTTCTGATTACCGGTATTGGCCTGACTGTTTTCAGCCGACAAATCCGGCGTATCGGTCATGGCTTCATTGTCGTCCGTGCCGGAAATATCAACCGGCTCCTCGCCTGAGGTGATCAGTGATTTCTGTTCCGGATTGTTCGGCAAGGTGCCTGCCACACGGTCATAGACCGCCTTGTCCTGGTTCGGCACCGTTGCGCCACCTGGGTTTTCCGGCTGCATCTTGATCGGCTGCGTGTCGGCACGAATGACGACCGGCTCTTCCGAGCCGCCGCCCATGAAGTGATATCCGATACCGCCGAGCAACACGACTGCACCGGCAACACTTGCCAGAATCAGGCCGCGACGACCGCGTACCGGACGGTTGCGATAGGCTTCCGACGCCTTGCCAAGATCGTCTTCCGGCTGCATGGCGGCACGCGCGCCATAGTCACCACCTTCAACGGTCTGTGCGCCCTGAGCAGCCCAGTGATTGTAGAAATCATCCTCGCTGCCAGCTTGCTCGCCTGCATTGTACTGGCCAGTCTGGCGCGGCTGCGCACGGCCATAGGAGGCAGCGGATGCGGCAACGGCAGCGCCAAGGCCCGCCGCGGCAGCACCTGCGGCAACACCGGCGTTCGGCAGATAGCTGGATGCGCTTTCGCGGAAAATATCCTCAAAGGCTTTGTCGGCTTCGCTCTGCGCTTCCGATGGGGTGTTCAGCTCATCGACGCCAACCGTATTGAAGACCTCGGCAAATTCAGCTTCGAGATCACCAAGACCGGCAGCGGTTTCCTCTTCACCGTAATTAACTTCCGGCAGATCCAGCGAATGGGTCTGCTCAACCTTGTTTTCGGCAACGCTCAGCGTTTCCACATCCGGCGCGGGTGCGCTGGCAGCCTGCTGCGCGCTGGCAAAATGCGGCATCGATGTGGACGGACGATAATCCTCGTCCGACAGCACCGCATGCGCATAGGCGGGCGCGGCTGCACTGTTTTCAACGCCGCCCAGATCAAGATCGTCTTCGTTGAAGAAATCATCACCGCCAAGCAGTTCTTCATCGGTCGCCTTGAGCGGTTCCGATTCGGAATAATCACCCGAAGGCTCGAAACCGAAATCGTCTTCGGTCAGGCTCAGCTCATCAAGGTCGGACAGATCGTCATCGGTGCCTTCCGCTGCGGTCGCTGCGGAGAAAGCTGGTGCGTCGAAGGAGAAATCATCATCGAACGAAAAATCGTCGTCTTGCGCTGCAACTTCGTTCGAAGCTTGTTCCGAACCCGTGAAGGCGGCGTAAGGCGCTTCCGCCTGACCAACCGGCTGCGCTGCCGTCACTGGCATTTGCGCAGCAATGCCTGAAGCAAAGTTGCCACGGGTGTAATAGGGATAACCGGATGGCTCCGTGCGCGCGACAGCTTCGTGCACCGGCGCGGCAGCTACCGGCTGATGCGGTTCTTCAAAGGTCTGCTCATCCAGTTGCAGTTCGTCGAGCTCGAGATCGTCAAATGCAGGCTCGGCTGCTTCCTCGCCCGCATAGGCATGATCCTGCGCGGACGCGTAGGACACGGCCTGTTCCGGCTCGTAAGCTGGGGTCTGCGGAGCATAGGATACCGGCTCCGGCTGGTAGCCATAAGCGCTGTCATTTGCGGATTGGGGCTGTGGCTCATCACCGAACAGCAGGTTTTCCAGTTCGTCCTCAAGCGACAAGGACTGATGCGCAGGCTCGACATCATAAGACGGCGTAGCAGGCTCAACGGCCTGCACTTCCCAGTCGCGGCTTTGCGCAGTCTGGGTCAAATAGGATTCTTCGTGCGGCTCGATAGCCGGCTGATAAATCGTCGGATCAAATGCACCGGCTTCGGTCGCATGGCTTCCACGCGCACTATCCAGCGATTCGCGATTATCATAGGCCGAGTTCTGCGCCGCATAAGGATCGCCATACGAATCGCGGGCGCTCGAATAATCGGCATAATCGAACTGCTGAACGGGTTCAGTCCGTTCGATATCTTCGAAGTCGTCCAGTTCAGGCGCAAGAACGGATGCACCGCTATCCAGATGCAGGTCGAGTTCTTCCTCAAGAGCCGAAGCAAGTTCGTCTTCATGCACCAGCGGTTCGGCACCGCGATAATACTGCGCGCTGTAGCGCTGCTCCTGAGCGGCCTCGGCCTCGGGCTCCACAGGCTGGCTCTGGCTGGCCGCCGGTGCGTAATCGTCGAAGTCGCCGAGAAGCTCGCGCTCAAGGTCAAGCGACGCATCGAAGTCAGGCTCCGCGCGCTCACGCGCCAGTTCATCTTGCGATCGGCGCTCGTTCCTAGCGGAATGATCACCTTGAGGCGCGCCAAAGTCCACGATTCGCGACAGTTCCATCAGCGGATCGTCTTCGTGCAGCGGACGCTCGCCGTAATTACGGGGATTTGCACTGCTGTCCGTCATGGTGTGTTCCTAACTCAAACCCTGGACGCCGCAAGACGTCACCTTACATTGCTTATTAGCGAGGCAATGTGGGCAAAAGTTGACGGTAGTTTCCTGCACCGAAAGACCAGAACGGGATAAACCAACACCTTCGGTTCATCCCGGTCCTTTCTCGTTAGACTTAATCGTCTGCACCCGAAAGCTTCGTTTGACTTAACGAACCCTCGATCAGTCGATCAGTCCTAGCGCATTTCCGTCGGAGCATCAGCCCCGATGATCGTCAAACCTGACGTCAGCACATCGGAAACAACCTGTACCAGCCCTAGCCTGGCTAATGACAAGTCTGGATCGTTAACCTTAATAAAACGTAAGTCCGGGTTCTCTGTGCCCTTATTCCATTGCGAATGGAACGCGCTGGCAAGATCAAACAGATAAAAAGCAAGACGATGCGGCTCCTGATGGATCGCCGCTGCTTCGATCAAACGCGGATATTCTGCAAGCTTGCGGACGAGTGCGATTTCGCTCTCGTCGGTCAGCTTGTCGAACTGGGCAGCCATCGCCACACGATCCAGATCAGCGAGACCCAACTGGTCGGCAGCCTGACGGAAAACCGAGTGCGAACGCGCCGATGCATACTGCACGTAGAACACCGGATTGTCCTTGGACTGTTCCGTCACCTTCGCAAAATCGAAATCGAGCGAGGCATCGTTTTTCCGGTAAAGCATCATGAAACGCACCGGATCACGGCCCACTTCGTCCACGACATCACGCAGGGTGATGAATTCGCCCGAACGCTTCGACATGCGCACCGGTTCGCCGTTACGGTAGAGTTTCACCAACTGGCAGATCAGCACCGTGAGCTTTGCCTTGCCGTCGGAAACAGCACGCGCGACAGCTTCAAGACGCTTCACATAGCCGCCATGATCGGCGCCCAGCACATAGATCATCTCGTTGAAGCCGCGGTCGTATTTGTCCTTGAAATAGGCAACGTCCGCCGCAAAATAGGTGAAGGAGCCGTCAGACTTCATCAGCGGACGATCGATATCGTCACCCACTTCGGTCGAGCGGAACAGGGTCTGCTCGCGATCTTCCCAATCTTCCGGTAGCTGACCCTTCGGGGGCGGAATCTTGCCCTTATAGACGTGGCCTTTCAGCGTCAGATCGTTGATCGCATTGCGAATCGCTCGCGCATGGTCAGCATGCAACTGGCGTTCGGAATAGAACACATCATGATGGACGTTCAACGCTTCCAGATCGGCGCGGATCATCGCCATCATGGCATTGATCGTGGTTTCCTTGACGATAGCCAGTGCTTCCGTCTCCGGCATTTCCAGAAGCTTGGTGCCATATTCCTTGGCAAGCGCCTGCCCCACCGGCACGAGATAATCGCCCGGATAGAGACCTGCCGGAATTTCACCGATGATTTCGCCCAGTGCTTCGCGATAACGCAGCATGACGGAGTTTGCGAGCACGTCGATCTGCGAGCCCGCATCGTTGATGTAATATTCCTTGACGACGTCATAGCCCGCAAATTTCAGCAGGTTGGCCAGCACGTCGCCGACGACGGCGCCCCGGCAGTGACCGACATGCATCGGGCCGGTCGGGTTTGCCGAAACATATTCGACATTGACCTTATTGCCCGCGCCAAGCTTGGAGCGACCGAAATCCGTGCCTTCATTGAGCATCGCGGCAAGCTCGCGCTGCCAGTAGCTGGCCTTCAGACGCAGATTGATGAAGCCCGGACCTGCAACATCGACCGTTTCAACATCCTCGTCGTTCTTCAAGGCTTCGGCGATACGCACCGCAAGTTCGCGCGGATTCTGCCCCACGGCCTTGGAAAGAACCATGGCCGCATTGGTCGCTATATCGCCATGGGTCGCATCGCGCGGCGGCTCGACACCAACGCGCGAAAGATCGAGTTCACCGCCATCTTTCGGTTTCAGATCAATATCTTGCAACGTCTTTTTGATACGTGCGTCGAAATCTGCGAAGATATTCATGGTCTGTCCTGTCAGGCTGTCGTCCGGTGTCGTGATTTGCGTATTCCGGAGTCGGCTCGTTCGATTAGGTAGTTGTGTTGCAGGGGCCTTTTCAGCCTCGCCAGCACTTCGTTTGGCCCCGATTAAGCTAAATCGGGGGTATGGTCAAACAATCGTCGGTGTTCGCGCACGGCAAAATTGTCAGTCATCCCCGCCAGATAGTCGGCCACACGGCGCGCGCGTGACGGGATATCCAGCGTTTCGCAGCCCGATTGCCACTCGGGCGGCATGATCGACGGATCGGCAAAACAGGCATCGAAAAGGTCCTGCACAATTTTGTCCGCCGCCTGCCGACGCACCACCACGCTGTCATGAAAATAGAGGTTCTTGAACAAAAACCGCTTCAGCACTTTTTCCTCGTCACGCATCGTCGGCGAAAACGCCACCAGCGACCGGGACTGGTTATGAATATCGGTAAGGCTTTGCGGCTGCGCGACAGCAAGGCGACGCTGCGCCTCGGCAATCACATCCTCAACCATGATGGTGATCTGCCTGCGGACCAGTTCGTGGCCGGTGCGCACCGCATCGAGATTGGGATAGCGTCCGCGCACCACATCAAGCAGCCGCTTCGTCAGGGGCACTTCGTCCAGCGCGTCGAGCGTCAGCAGGCCCGCGCGCAGGCCGTCATCAATATCATGGGCATTATAGGCGATGTCGTCGGCAATCGCCGCGCATTGTGCCTCCAGGCTGGCAAAACGGCCCAATTCGAGATCGTAGCGTTCGTTGAAGTCCAGAATTGGCTGCGGCACTGGCTCATCCGAATGCACAGCATGCGGCCCGACCAGCGGACCATTATGCTTCACCAGACCTTCCAGCGTCTCCCAAGACAGGTTGAGACCGTCGAAATCCGCATAACGATGCTCAAGCTTGGTGACGATGCGCAGAGACTGGGCATTGTGATCGAAGCCGCCATAATCCTTCATGCGCTCGTTGAGCGCGTCCTCGCCGGTATGGCCAAAGGGCGTATGGCCGAAATCATGTACGAGTGCGACCGCTTCGGCGAGGTCTTCATCCAGCCGCAACGCACGGGCCAGCGCGCGCGCAATCTGCGCCACTTCAATCGTATGCGTCAGCCGCGTGCGGTAATGATCGCCCTCATGCGCAATAAAAACCTGCGTCTTGTGCTTCAGGCGACGGAAAGCGGTGGAATGGATGATGCGGTCGCGATCACGCTGAAACGGTGTGCGCGTCGGGCTTTCCAGTTCCGGCACCAGTCGTCCACGGCTTGAGGCCGGATCGCAGGCATAGGGCGCGCGTTCGCGATAACCAAAGCCTATTCCTTCCAGCGACATTGCGATGCATCCTTCACTGTAATATGATTACACCAAACATTGACTTCTATCGGTAGCGTTCATAGCTATCAGAGGAATATGAAGGCAAGTCTGCGATAATGGGCAGCAGGGGAAAATCACGCTCCAGCCCAGCAACTGCAAACGGATGAGACCGATGACAGGCATTACCGTTTCCGATTCCGCCGCAAAGCGGATCGCTAAAATTCTCAATTCCGAACCGGACAAGACCGCGCTGCGCGTTTCTGTCGAGGGTGGCGGCTGCTCCGGTTTTTCCTACAAATACGATCTCGTCGACGAACAGACCGACGACGACATCGTCATCGAAAAGCTCGGCGCGAAGGTGCTGATCGATTCGATCTCGGTTCCTTATATGGACGGCTCGGAAATCGATTTCGTTGACGATCTGATGGGACAATCGTTCCAGATCCGCAATCCGAATGCGACCGCCTCTTGCGGTTGTGGCACAAGCTTCGCGATTTAGACGGTCCAGAACGCACCGCATAAAAATAAACCGGCTGCCTCGTGGCAGCCGGTTTTGTTTTGTCAGACTTTCACCGAAGCGACCGTCGCATCGATATGGTCCACCAGCGCGTCGGGCAGACCAAGACGTCCAGCCAGCATATCGAGATAGCCACGCTCCGCCCGGCTATCGGGATCGATGGTCAAACGCGAGGCGGTGTAAAGCTCCACCTTCTGCTCTTCTGTTTGTGCGGCGGCGACCAGTGCGTCGAGATCGACGGGCTCTGCCAGTTCTTTCTGGAAAAAAGCTTCCGCATCGTCATCAAGCCCCGAAATCTGAAGCTTTTCCATGATGCGCGCGCGCTCCGCGTCGTCGATATGGCCGTCTGCCTTGGCGGCGGCGATCATGGCCTGGATCAGCGTCAGGGCAAAACTGTTGCTCATGGCTGGCGAATGCGGGTGAAAAGGAGAATCGGCGGGCGGCGGCGGAAGCAGTTCCTGCTCCTTTGCCACCGGCTGTTCCACCGTTTGCGGCGATTGACCGGACTTGTAGTTCTTATAGGCCAGATAGCCGAGACCGGCGATGGCCGCAATCCCGCCAACAGTGGCGACATTGCCTGCCAGCTTGCGGCCCGTCTTGGTGCCAAGAACCGCAGCGGCGATAGCGCCAGTCGCAAGCGGGTTCTTCTTGGCCAGATCACCCACCTGCCCGGCTCTGTCCTTCACGCTCCCCGACATGCCTGGTATTTGCGATCCCAAAAACTGGTCGAGAAGTTTCTTGGCGTCGAACATCGTCATCTCCTGTCTGGCTCCATTGAGTCCGAGATAGGAACGCGATGGCGACAATACAAATACAACCGGCATCGAAATATGCACTTGGCTGCAATTTCTGTGATGAGGCCTGCGCCGTGCTTGCCCTCACCCTTTCAAGCGCCTAATCATTGAGCCATGAAGATTGCTACGTGGAACATCAACGGCGTCAAGGCCCGCATCGAGAACCTTCAGCATTGGTTGAAGGAGTCTTCGCCCGATATTGCCTGCCTGCAGGAAATCAAGTCGGTGGACGAGCAGTTCCCCCGCCTTGAGCTTGAGGCGCTTGGCTATCACGTCGAGACCCATGGCCAGAAAGGTTTCAACGGCGTCGCACTTCTCTCCAAGAAGTCACCCGATGAGGTCAATCGCGGCCTGCCCGGCGATGACAGCGACGAACAGGCGCGTTTCATCGAAGGCGTCTACTCGACCGATAAAGGCGTCATCCGCGTCGTCTCACTCTATCTGCCGAACGGCAATCCAATCGATACCGAGAAATTTCCCTACAAGCTTTCGTGGATGCGGCGTCTGGAAGCCTGGGCGAAGGATCGTCTGGCGCTTGAGGAACCGCTTGTGCTGGCTGGCGACTATAACGTCATCCCCGAGCCGCAAGACGCGAGAAACCCGGAGGCATGGCTTGGCGACGCTCTGTTTCAGCCGCAATCACGGCAAGCGTTTCGCAAGCTCGAAAATCTCGGTTTCACCGACGCTATTCGAGCGGCGACCGACGATGACGGCATCTATTCATTCTGGGATTATCAGGCCGGTGCCTGGCAGAAAAACAACGGCATTCGCATCGATCATCTGATGCTCTCGCCGGAAGCGGCCAATCGTTTCGTATCGACCGATATTGAAAAACACGTTCGCGGCTGGGAAAAGCCATCTGACCACGTGCCGGTAACGGTCACGCTGTCGGTTTAAGACACTGGAAGCTTAGCACTACAGTTGCAAATTCGTCAGGCCGTGGCGAAAAGAGTGATTTTCGAGCACCGGAGCGCAGAAAATTGCTCTTTACAGACCGGCATCACGAATTTGCAACTGTAGTGTCAGAACGACCCTTTGGTCGTCATATCGCTCGCAAGAGCCACAGCATTCCGGCGATCAGCTTCACCGACAATTGAGAAAGCCTGTTCCTGCATTTCGCGGATCCAGGTGCAATCCTCGGCGGCGCAACGCTCAGAGGCAGCCGTCATGAAAGCCAGCCCGCGCACGGTCTTGCCCGCCTGAAACAGCATGTTTCCAAGCATGGCCTGAGCGCTGACATTGCCTTTATTCGCAGCCAGCTGGAACCAGCGCGCAGCCTGAACCGAATTGCGCTCTCCGCCCTCACCGGACAGAAGCATCTTGCCAAGTTCAAACTGGGCGGCAGAGTCACCGAAATTCGATGCAGCTTGCACGTAAAGATCGCGGGCGACACCAAGATTGGCGCGTACCGGCGAACCCGGAATGCCGCGTTTCACATAGCCGGCCAGCGCGACCAGCGCGTCAGCGACATAGGAATCGTTCTCGGAACCCGGTTCGGACCCCTCACGCACGATCTTTTCGAAAATCTTGTAGGCTTCGTAATCGTTTTCCGCCACGCCGTCGCCATCCGCATACATGCGCGCCAGTTTCCACTTTGCACCCTGATGACCACGCTCGGCGGCATAACGCAGCGCCTTGATCGCCTCGTCCTTGTGGCCGTTCTTATAGGCGGAGAAGCCGAACTTGAAGAGTTCAAACGGGCTGCGCGACTTTTCAGAATCGTCGTTCAGATCAAAAGCAAAGGCACTGTTGCAGGCGATGGCCAAACCAACAGCCATGGCGATAACAGGATATGAAAAACTACGACTACGCATCACACGCCGGTCTTTCACAATAGTTGGCACAAATCGTGGAGAAAGATTTCATTACACGCAGAATAGCCACGCTTTTCGTCAAGACTGAGACCCGATCTTGGCCGAAAAAAGCCTTACCATCATTGGAAGGAATCGGAGCGGCGGCGGCAAGGTTTCCCTTGCTTGCAATCGGTGTGCTCTGCAACAACGCGCTCTTGCTCATTCCTGCCTAATCCTGCGGGAGCCTTCGCTCCAGATTGTTTGACGGCTTTTGCCTTTCCTTGACGGATGATGTCCCTTTGTGGCGGGAAATAGGCAAAAATGACCGTAGTTCTTTCTAACCTAAAGTAACGGTAAAGACTGTTGCCGTTTGACAACAAACCGATTGTTGTTGATCCCTTTGAATATGCTCCCCATGAAACAGAACGCTGACGATTGTTTCCGTCTGAGGGCCGCATAAAATAGAACGCCTATGACACCGACGATTGCAACCAACCGGATCCCATGCGCAATTACAGACGCCCCTATCGGCGCCCCAATAGGCGAAACAACTCCGGCACCCGCAAAAGCGGAATGGGAGGTCTTCGCAGCATCATACTGACTTTATTGTTCTTTTCAGCTATCGTTATCGGCATTTCATACTTGCCGAATGAAAAGCGCCCGACCGAAACGCGCGATGGGTCGGTCTATGTCATAGATGGGGATACGGTGATCATAAACAAGGTGCATATTCGCCTGAAGGGTATCGACGCACCGGAGATGACACAGAGCTGCGAGCGAAACGGCAATAGTTACGATTGCGGCAAGGAAGCTCGCAATTTCTTGCGGGCAAGAATCGGAAGGGCAACGATTCGCTGCGAGACCGAGGGCTTTGACCGTTATGGCCGCGACCTGGCGCGTTGTTATCTCGGAGAAACCGACCTCAATGGCTGGATGGTGCAGCAGGGTTGGGCGCTTGCCTATGGCGATTATGACCGCGAGGAAACAGACGCCCGCCGCAACAGCCGCGGCATGTGGGCAGGGCGTTTCGAGAAGCCCTCGTCATGGCGGAAGGAAAATCCGCGCGAGGATAAGGATGCGCAGACGGGGAGCGAGACCTCATCGCTGGACCGCAATAGTATCGACGCTTTCGTTTACTATATTAAGGAGCGTATCGCCGCCTTCATCGACCGTTTCCAATGACGACATCCCGAAATCCGGAGCGAAGCTTCGTGGAAGACCTGATCACGCTCAGCCAATCGATCAAAGCCTGCCGCATCTGCCGCGATGAGCCGCTGTTTCAGCCACCGCTGCCACATGAGCCCAATCCTGTCTGTTTTGTCTCCAATACGGCGCGTGTCGCGATCTGCGGTCAGGCACCGGGTATCCGCGTGCACAATACGTCCCTGCCCTTTAACGATCCTTCCGGCGACCGCCTGCGGCAATGGCTTGGAACGACCCGTGAGGAGTTTTATGATCCGGCCCGGTTTGCCATCGTTCCCATGGGCTTCTGCTTTCCCGGCTATAACAAGCATGGCGGCGACCTGCCCCCGCGCCGCGAATGCCGTATGACTTGGCATGACCGGGTCTTCGCTTCCATGCCGCAATTGGAGTTCGTTCTGGTGGTGGGGCAATATGCGCTGGCCTACCACTTGCCCGACTATCGCGGACGCAACCTGACCGAAACAGTGAAGAACTGGCGTCACTTCATTGAAACGCCCAACAAGGCAGGACGGATCGTGCTTCCGCTGCCTCATCCTTCCTGGCGAAACAGCGGCTGGCTGAAACGCAATCCATGGTTCGATGAAGAGGTTGTGCCTATTGTTCAGGCAAAAGTGCGAAGCCTCATCCACGACGATAAATAAATTTTACTGGATTGGTTCTCATAAGAATATTTTTCCTGTAACTTCTGCCGATAGCACATCATAAGGTATGACGTTTCGCACACTCGTAAAGTTCGGGAAACGATTTCTAAAACCGGGAACGGAAACGCATGGACAGGCTCGACAGAAAAATACTGCGCTTATTGCAGGAAGACGCAACATTGGCAGTGGCAGACGTTGCCAAGAAGGTTGGCCTTTCCACAACGCCTTGCTGGCGTCGTATCCAGAAGCTTGAAGAAGATGGTGTCATCAAGCGCCGTGTGGCGATCCTCGATCCGATCCGCGTCAATGCGCGTGTAACGGTGTTCGTATCGGTGCGCACCAGCTCGCACAGCCATGAATGGCTGAAGCGCTTCTCGGAAGTGGTGCAGGAATTCCCTGAGGTTATCGAATTCTACCGCATGAGCGGCGATGTCGATTATCTTCTGCGTGTCGCTGTACCGGATATTGCGGCCTATGACGCCTTCTACAAGCGCCTGATCAGCAAGATCGAAATCCGCGACGTGTCGTCATCCTTCGCGATGGAGCAAATCAAGTACACGACCGAGCTGCCGCTCGACTACATGGTGCTGGATAAGGAAAATAATTGACCTCCCAGTCTTTGAAATGAAAATGAAAAGCCCGGCAGCGCCGGGCTTTTTTGTTGTTGTTAGTGCTTCGCGGAGGCTACACCGGCCTGCTCGAAGGTTGCCATGCCGCTATGGCATTGTGCCGCCGCCTTGACGATGCTGGCGGCGAGTGCGGCACCGGTGCCTTCACCCAAACGCATGCCGAGATCGAGTAGCGGCTCCTTGCCAAGCTTTGCCAGCAGCAGACGATGCCCCGGCTCAGCCGACACGTGGCCGAACAGGCAGTGATCGATTGCTTCCGGATTTGCCGCATAGAGTATCGCCGCAGCCGAAGAGGCGACGAAACCGTCGATAATGACCGGGATTTTTTCCATGCGAGCGGCCAGAATGGCGCCTGCCATGGCTGCAATTTCACGCCCGCCGAGGCGGCGCAGCACTTCAAGCGGATCTTTCAGATGCGCCTGATGCAACGCAACCGCCTGACGAACGGCTGCAAGTTTGCGCTGCAACAGATCACCCGTAGAACCTGTGCCCGGCCCCACCCAGTCTTCCGCCGTGCCACCAAACAAAGCGAGCGCGATAGCCGCCGCAATGGTCGTGTTGCCGATACCCATTTCACCGATGCAGAGAAGATCGGTGCCGCCGGCAATCGCCTCCATGCCGAAAGCCATGGTCGCCGCGCAGGTGCGCTCATCCATGGCCGGTTCTTCGGTGATGTCTGCCGTCGGATGCTCCAGCGCCAGATCGAAAACCTTCAGGCCCAGATCATTGGCAATGCAGATCTGGTTGATAGCCGCACCACCTGCCGCAAAATTCTCAACCATCTGCGCCGTGACGCTCGACGGAAATGGCGTAATGTTCTTTGCCGTGACACCGTGATTGCCAGCAAACACCGCGACCAGCGGGCGGTTGATCTGCGGCGTGCGCTTTCCGGTCCATGCGGCGAGCCAGGCTGCGATGTCTTCAAGACGCCCCAGCGAACCGGCAGGCTTGGTCAGAGTTACCTCGCGCTCGCGCACGGCCCTTTCCGCACCCAGATCGGGACCGGGCAGATTGCGGATCAGTTCACGAAAATCGTCAAAAGGAAGGCCACTGGCGCTCATATCGTTCAGTCCAATCGATCATGGGAGATGCAAATCTGTTTGGCACGTCCTATAAGCACTGACACAATTTTTCAAATCACCTCTTCGAGCCAATGGCCCTTGAGGCGAAATATCGCGAGCCCCGAACCCTTCTTTGGGCGATAAAGTGTTGCGGAGCAGTCGTTTGCAGAAAAATGGTTTCATAGGCGATACAATCCGGTCGCTCGGCTTTCTGAGCCGTCTGCCGCTTCCGCGAAGCTGGTTTGAAAACACGGACGATTCGCTATTGCGCAATGCACGCGCCTTCCCGCTTGCCGGTGCTGTGCTGGGCCTGCTTGCAGGCATCGCGCTGATGGTCGCCAATTCACTGCATCTGCCGGCCCTCGCCTGCGGGTTTATCGTAATCGGCGCGCTGGCAGCCATGACCGGCGCGCTGCATGAAGACGGCCTCGGCGACACGGCTGATGGCTTCTTCGGCGGCGCAACGCCGGACCGTCGGCTCGATATCATGAAGGATTCGCGCATCGGCACGTTTGCCGCCCTCACGCTCATCACGTGGGTGGGCATCAAGGCTTCGCTTCTGGCCGCTATTATAGAGCGCGCAGGCCCCGGCTATGCATTGCTTGCTCTCATCGCCTGCGAAGCGGCGAGCCGTTCGGCCATGCTCGCCTTCTGGCATAGCCTGCCCTCCGCCCGCCCCGGCGGGCTTGCGGACAGCGTTGGTGCGCCAAGTTGGGAAACGGTCGTTTGCGGCGCGGCGCTGGGTTTCGTTATTCTGGCGGCGGGGCTGATCCCTTCAGGCGGCGTCCCGTCCGTCATCAATGCGCTTGTTCTTGTGACGCTGCTGCTTGTCGGTTTCGCCCGGCTGTGCATGTCGAAAATCGGCGGGCAGACGGGCGATACTTTGGGCGCTGCGCAACAAATCGCGTCGCTTGCGGTGTTGATCGGGCTTGTCATGGCCCTGTAATGCAACCACATTTCACGCATGAACACGGCGACAATCAAATCACCCTGCATATTGATATGCACGATGGACGCAGAAACCGGCTTTTGTCTCGGTTGCGCGCGCACGCTTGATGAAATCACGCGCTGGTCCCGGATGAGCGCCGAAGAGCAGATCACGGTGCTATCGCTTCTGCCCGACCGGCATGAAATTCTCATTGAAAAGAAAGTAGGCTGATGGGGCGTTTCTTCTGGCTCGTTATTGCCGCTGTCGCAATTGTCGCTCTGCTGCTGATGTCCAATAATGACAGCGGCACCACGATGGGGCTCGACAATGATGTCTTCGCCCGCGCAGCCTATCTTGGCATATGGGGCGTGGTTCTCGCCGCCGGTCTGCTCGGCTCCGGCATCAAGCTTTCGGATTTCGCACGTAATATGGCGGTCTGGGCGGTGATTATTCTCGGTCTCGTTGCAGGCTATCAGTACCGCTACGACCTTCAGGATGCTGCCAGCCGAATTACCGCAGGCCTTATTCCCGGCAGCCCGATTTCCGGACGAAACGCCGAAGGGTCGCTGACCGTCACACTCGCCAAAGCCGCCAATGGCCATTTCGAAGTGAATGGTCGCGTCAACGGCGCGCGCGTGCATTTTCTGGTCGATACGGGCGCATCTTCCGTCGTGCTCTCACAGCAAGACGCGGAGCGCGCGGGTCTGGATACCGCGTCGCTCAACTATAATGTGCCAGTGATGACAGCCAATGGCACCGCTTCCGCCGCCAGCATCACTATCGCGAATTTGCAAATCGGCGACATCGAACGCCAAAATATTCGCGCCATGGTCACCAAGGAAGGCCTCATGACTGGCAGTCTGCTTGGTATGAATTTCCTGCAAACGCTTGGCGGTTTCACGGTGCGTGGCGACCAGCTGATCCTGATTGATTAAGCCGCTTCGGCACTGGCTTCGGTTACAGCAGCATAGGCTTCACGCAGCACAGCGCTGGTAGCACCCGGCTTCGTCGCGTCGGTGGACAACATCTGACGCCAGCGGCGCGCGCCCGGCAGGCCGCTGAACAGGCCCACCATATGGCGACTGACATGGGAAAGCCTGCCACCTGATGCGATATGCCGGTCGGTATAGTCGCACATGGCTTCGATAATATCCGCCATTTCAACCGCGACAGGTTCATCGCCAAACAGACGGGCATCCACTTCAGCCAACAAAGCGGGATTGTGATAGGCAGCGCGTCCGAGCATCACACCATCCATCTGTTCCAGATGCGTTTTGGCTTCATCAAGCGTGGTAATACCGCCGTTGATACCGACGAAAACATCGCCAAGACGCTGCTGCAGGCGATAGACACGATCATAATCCAGCGGCGGAATTTCGCGGTTTTCCTTCGGTGACAGCCCTTTCAGCCACGCCTTGCGTGCATGCACCCACAAGGCGTCGGCGCCTGCGGCAAGCGCCAGATCGACCAGCGCATCGAGCGCCACTTCCGGGTCCTGATCATCGACGCCGATACGACACTTGACCGTGACCGGCACGGAAACAGCCGCCTTCATCGCTTCGACACAGCGCGCCACGACTTCGGGCGTCTGCATCAGGCAAGCGCCGAACGTGCCCGACTGGACGCGATCCGATGGGCAGCCGACATTGAGGTTGATCTCGTCATATCCAAAGCCGATCCCGATCTTTGCCGCTTCTGCAAGCTTCACCGGATCGGACCCACCGAGCTGCAAGGCGATTGGATGTTCTGCCGCATCAAAACCGAGCAGACGATCGCGCGGACCATGGATCGCCGCATCCGCCACAACCATTTCCGTATAAAGCAAAGCGCGCTTCGAAAAGAGCCGGTGAAGATACCTGCAATGTCTGTCAGACCAATCGATCATCGGCGCAACGGCGAAGCGATAGTCCGGATAGTTGCGATTTTTCGACGGTACATCAGTCATTTAGGCATAAATCCTGAGAAGGCGATTCATGGAGCATTTCAGAACAATCGGCTCGATTGCAGGTAATGAGGTCCCAATCTGGCACTCGAACGGCGCAAAAAGCCACACTTGCGCAAAATGTTCAAGTTTTGCGGGTTGGGTTTCGCTTTGCACCTATATAGGAGTTTATCGCGTTCAACGCCAACCAGCGCCGTTATATGCCAAAGACTGTGACTTTGGTCGCATTTGCGCATTATGATCGCGTACTAAAGCATTTCTTCCGATTCTTTTCTCATTCATTCAAGGAAATCCGGCGTGACCTCCCTTTCTCCCTTCGGCAAAACCTTCGATGCCTTCCTGTTTGACATGGACGGCACGATCCTGAGTTCCATCGCCGCGACCGAACGCGTCTGGGGAGAATGGGCCAAGCGTCATGGGATCGATCCGGTTACATTTCTGCCGACCATTCATGGCGTACGCGCAGTCGATACCGTTCGCCGCCTTGATCTCGGCCTTGACCCCGATCAGGAAGCGGCGATCCTGCTGGAAGCTGAAATGGCCGATCTGGATGGTATCGTTCCGATCGACGGTGTCTGCGATTTTCTGAAGGCCCTACCGGAAGATCGCTGGGCGATTGTCACATCCGCCCCGCTTGAGCTGGCCCGACGCCGCATCAAGGCAGCCGGACTGCCGCTGCCGAAAACCATTGTTTCGGCAGAAGATGTCGAGCGCGGCAAGCCGAGCCCCGAATGCTTCCAGCTCGGCGCAAAGAAGCTTGGTTTCGATCCACATCGCTGTCTGGTGTTCGAAGACGCTCCGGCTGGCATCGTCGCAGGCGAATCGGCTGGCGCTTGCGTGGTGGTCGTCACGGCAACGCATCCCCATTCACCGCAGACCTCGCATCGCAGCATAAACAGCTATCGCGAGTTCGAGTTGAACGTGGCCGATGACGGCAAGCTTAGCCTTGCCGCAGCAGAGCCGATGCCGGTTGGGTAAAGATTACATCCGGCAGGATCAGATAACACGTTTCCCCTCGCGCCAAACAGTCTTGATAATCGGCACATGGTCGGCCACCTGAAGGCGTACCAGATCGGCGCGCTTGCCTTCGGCAATTTCGCCGCGATCATCGAGACCCACAGCCTGCGCGGGATTCTTCGAAACCAGACGAATAGCCTGCGGAAGTGAAATTCCATCAAGCACATCGGCCAGAAAGAATGCCGACTGCATCATGCTGGCCGGAATATAATCCGACGAGATGATGTCGAGATGCCCGGCTTCAACCAGCTCGCGTGCGGACACGTTGCCCGAATGCGAGCCACCGCGAACCACATTCGGTGCGCCCATCAGCACCGACATGCCAGATTCTTTCGACGCTCTGGCCGCGGCATGAGTGGTCGGAAACTCGGCCACGCGAATGCCCTGTTCGCGCGCTTCGGCAACGTGATCCAACGTTGCATCGTCATGACTTGCGAGGATCACGCCGCGCTCGTGGCACAGATCGGCAATCGCCTTGCGGGTCGTGGCG
The DNA here is from genome assembly GCF_030067775.1 of Ochrobactrum sp. SSR. NCBI lineage: Bacteria > Pseudomonadati > Pseudomonadota > Alphaproteobacteria > Hyphomicrobiales > Brucellaceae > Ochrobactrum > Ochrobactrum sp. SSR. The sequence continues at coordinate 829,805 of NZ_CP125969.1, forward strand.
GAATATTGCTGCGACTGGCCGATGCGGCGCTCGCAGTAAATCCGAAACTCTTCTTCCGACAGCTTGTTCTTGCCCAGGAAGTAGGCCTTGTAGGCGTCAAGATTGGTGAATTGGCGCTGTCCGGGCGCGTGATCCATCAGCGAGACCAGCCTGATCAACGGATGACTGCCGAAGCGTTCAAAGGCCGAAAGACAATCCGGCGCGGAAACTTCGCAACGCATGTGCAGGAAATGGTCGGCACGCAGCCGTCCCGCCGCACGACCTTCCGCTATTGCCGTGGAAAGCTTGAGCATATCATCGATGCCGGTTGGCGCATCATCATCCAGACCTATGCGCAAGGCGTCGAATACGGTGGTGATGCCGGAAGCAGCAATCTGCGCATCATGCGCCTGCACGGCGGCAATCGGGTTCCAGCGCACTTTCGGGCGCGGTGCATAATGCCCTTCCAGATGATCGGTGTGCAATTCGATCAGCCCCGGCGTCAGGAAGTCGCCTTCCATATCCTCGCCGACCGCTGACGGACCGCTGGCAATGTCTGCGATTTTACCGTCGACGAGCTTGATTGATCCGTCGATAACATCGTCTGCGAGAACGATACGCGCGTTGCGCAGGATAGTTTCATTGGTCATCGCTTACGGCCTCCCCACTGCCCGCTGGGTGCGCGTCTTCGTGGTTCCGCCTGTCAGCGGATGCAGCGAATGGATCTCGAAGGGCGCGCCCTTCTCAGGTTCCACAAACAGAGCGAGATTCGCAACCTCGACCGGGTCGTTCAGCAATGGCGCAAAGAATTCTTCCAGCCTGCGCTCGATCCTGGCGCGGTCACCTTCCGCGACAGGACCCGTGAGCGTCATATGGAAACGGAACTCTTCAAAAACGTATGGATAGCCCCAGCGCTCCAGATTGTGACGCTGCGCTTCGCTCAGGCGTTCAGGGCGGCGCTTGGCAATTTCAGCTTCGTTGAGCGGCGCGCGGAAGCGGTCCAGCGCGACGACAACATCATTGGCGAGTTGGTTCAATGCTGTGACAGGTTCATGCGGCACCAGCGCGAAGAACGGCCCGATGGCCTGAAGCTTCAGGCGTGGAATGACGACCGGCTCGACCGACGAGGCAAAATGCATCAATGCGGACAGGAGTTCGCTTTCCGTCTGATTGTCGTTCAGGCGAAACGGCGCTTTCATCGTGGCGTGGAAACCGTAACGACGCGGCTCTTCAGTCAGCGATGCGATCTCTTCCGTGCCAAGGGAGCGAATCGCCGGCAGCTTGACAGGCTCTCCGCTAAAGGCGTTGCGCCCCAGCCAATTGGCCGCAACCTTCAAAAGCGCATCGCTGGAAGGCGGCGTGAAATAGATTGCATAACGCATTTCAAATCCTTGGTCTGTAACGGTGTCTCACCCCAGCACGGCGCGGGATCGTTACACAACGAATGTGGCAAGTCGATAAAGCCTGTATGACAATGATGGAAGACAACTGACAAAGCGATTTTACATCACAGAAAATTGGTATAGGCGTCTGTAATCGATTTGAGGAGAAAAAGATGAGCGGTTTCGCGTCTATCGGTGAGTGCATGATTGAACTTTCGGGCGGCGAAGGCGACCAGTGGCGCATGGGTTTTGCTGGCGATACGCTGAACACCGCCTGGTATGTTCGCGCGCTGACAGACAGAGCGTTTCCGGTCGACTATGTGAGCGCATTCGGCGAAGACAATTTCTCGCAGAAACAGCGCGTTTTCTTTTCGTCCAACGGCATCGGCATTGCCCATAGCCCGGTGATTGCCGGTGTGCATCCGGGCCTTTATGCGATCACGCTGAGCGGTGCGGAACGGTCCTTCACCTATTGGCGCAGCGATGCCGCTGCGCGCCGTCTGGCCAGCGACAGAGCCGCGCTAGAGCAAAGCCTTTCCGGGCGCGACATCATCTATTTTTCCGGTATTTCGATCGCCATCGTCCTGCCGGAACATCGCGAAACCTTTTTCGACGTGCTGCGGCAATGCCGCGCTGCCGGATCGCGGATCGCTTTCGATCCGAATTTCCGTCATCAACTCTGGCCGGATCGCAAGGCAGCGCAGGAGATCATCAGTGAAGCGATGCGCCTTGCCGATATCGCTCTGCCGACCTTCCCGGATGAACAGGCGCTTTTCGGCGACACCAATGCCGAGGCCTGCGCCGAGCGCCTCATCAGCCTTGGCGTGAAGGAAGTTGTCGTCAAGGACGGCACCGAACCCGCCCTGGTTGCAGCGGGTGGCGAACAGACACTGGTTCCTGCCGTTTTCGCCAATGCCGTGGACACGACCGGCGCTGGCGACAGCTTCAACGGTGCCTATCTTGTCGCGCGCATGGAACGGCTTTCACCCGTCGAAGCCGCGCAGAAGGCCCATGCCGTCGCGGCCCGGGTGGTGGAAACGCGCGGCGCGCTCACGCCCATGGAAACAGCGCGCGCCGCTTATGCCGGATAGCATCCATTAGTCCCGGGTGAAGGCGAAACGGCTCTCCTGAGCGTAGATTTCGCCCGGGTGCAGAATGGCCTGCGGGAAATAGGGATATTCGAGCGAGCCGGGCCAAATTTGCGGCTCGAGGCAGAAGCCCGCATGTTTCCCGTAGGGCTTACCCGTCAGGCCGATGCAATCATTGGCCATCGTATTGCCGGCATAGAACTGGACGCCCGGTTCTGTCGTCAGCACATCCATACGCACACCGGACTTCGCGGCCTTGACAGAAGCGCAGAGCCGCAACGGCACACGCGCCGCCGAAAGACAAAAATTGCTGTCATACTCGACCTGTTTGCCGTTTTCAGCATGGCGGATCGGGCGATAATCGCGGAAATCATATGCCGTGTCCTTGACCGGCAGAACGCGCCCGTCTGGAATCAGCGCTTCATCCACCGGCATATAAGCGTCGGCCACAATCTTCAGCTGATGGTCGAGGATGTCGCTTTCGCCGCCGTCGTCCAGATTGAAATAGCTGTGGTGCAGAAGATTGCAGATCGTCGGCTTGTCGGTCACGGCTTCCAGCCGCACGATCAAGGCGCCATTGCCATTCAGCATATAGGTGCAGCTGATTTTGAGATTGCCGGGAAAACCCATTTCGCCATCTTCGGCAACGGTTGCAAGCGTGACATAATCGGCACCGCTGCCGGTGACTTTCCAGACGCGATTGCCGAGGCCCTTGCTGCCACCATGGAGATTATGGCGGCCGAGATAGTTTGGCTCCACCTCATAAGTCTTTCCGTCCAGCACAAAGCGCGCATCGCGAATACGATTGGCCGAGCGACCCGCAATCGCGCCCAGATGCGGCGAATGGGCCGGATAATCATCAAAATTCTGGTAACCGATCACCAGCGGCGCATCATGCCCGTCAAGACGCAGATCCTGAATGGCCGCGCCCCAGGTGATGATCTTGGCCGTGAGCGGCCCGTTGGAGATGGTCAGCCGGTGAACCGCCTGCCCGTCTGGAGCATGTCCGAAAATTTCCGATGTCACGTCTGCCGCCTGTAAAAGTATGATTTATGGGAACCGCATCAAGCCGCATCGCACGCTCTTAAGCAAGAGGGTTGCTGCTTGATCGCAATCGATTCCTCCGATATTTTTTACATCTATTTCTGTGATAGCGTACAGTATACAGCGCCCATACTTACTTTATATTTCTAATATAAATTAATAAAGGTATTGATATGCGTTCAAACTTCTCGACGATTATGCCCTATATATTTCAGGAAGAAGGCGGCTACGTCGACAATCCGGCTGATCCGGGCGGCGCAACCAATATGGGTATTACTATCGGCACTCTTTCGAAATGGACAGGTCATTCCGAGTCTGCTCAAGACGTCAAAAATCTTACGAAAGACGCTGCAACGGAAATCTACAAAAAGCAGTATTGGGACAAGATCGATGGCGACAGTCTTCCCTCAGGCGTTGACTATGCCATGCTGGACTTCGCGGTCAATTCAGGCCCCGGTCATGCGATCAAGATGTTGCAGCAAATACTTGGCGTTCTTCAGGACGGGTTTCTCGGGCCAGCAACATTTGCCGCACTTTCCGCCCGCTCCCCGCAAGACCTGATCGACAGACTTTCCGATGAACGTGCAGCCTGGCTCAGAGGACTGGCCGCCGCCGCGACCTTTGGCAAAGGCTGGCAGGCTCGTGTCGAACGCGTGCGAACACGCGCGCTGGCGCTGGCGGAAAAGCCAATCAACGATATCGACGCCGCTCATTCGGCAGGTATTTCGTTCCCGCACTCCTATGAACCGGCATATAAGGGGGCCCCGGAGGCTGAACAGCAGAGCGCGTCCATAACCACCACGTTGCAACAGCCGGGATTGCTTGGCACGCTGGCCAGCATCATATCGGGTCTCGTTGCTATCATCATACAGGACGGCCCGCTGGAAACGGCGCTTGCCTGCGCCATGATAGCGCTGTCGCTCATTGGGGTGATCTATTTCGTCAAGCGCTAAAAAAGCCACCAAAACGAGCCATATGAAGTGATTTCAAAAAATTGAGATTGCCTTTATGTTGCGCTTCGCTTGTCTCGTATCTTATATGCGCATCGAATGCCCGGTGATCTTGAAAGTAATATGACTTTCCTCGTGACCGGAAAAACGCTAGACACGCGCATACAGAGCATTTCCAGCAAATGTGCCCGGCACTTTTGCTGGCTGCGAAATGCGACGAAAAAATCAGATGCCTATAATTCGCGGCATCATCAGGAATAAAGGAATCGAAACTTGTCCTCTACTTTTGACAAAGTCGCCGACATCATCGCCGAAACCAGTGAAATCGATCGTGACACCATCACGCCGGAAAGCCACACCATCGACGATCTGGGCATCGACAGCCTCGACTTCCTCGACATCGTCTTCGCTATCGACAAGGCTTTCGGCATCAAGATTCCGCTTGAGCAGTGGACGCAGGAAGTGAACGAAGGCAAGGTTCCGACCGAAGAATACTTCGTGCTGAAGAACCTCTGCGCCAAGATCGACGAGCTGGTTGCGGCCAAGAAGGCCTGAGCTCGCTGAAAAATTGACGGTATTGAAGGGTGGACAGCAATGTTCGCCCTGATTCCGTTTCTGGAGCGCAAGATAGTTCTCGGATAGACCTTGGCCTCATCACGGCAGAACCGGACCCATGCAGAACAATAAAGTCGTCATCACCGGCATCGGCATCATTTCATCACTCGGCGAAGGCGCTGAAGTGCATTGGAACGCTTTTTCGACAGCAGGCAGCGAACCGCGCCTCGAAAAAGAAGCCTTTGCTCCCTACACCGTCCATCCACTCGGCGAAGTCGATTGGAGCCTGCAAATTCCAAAGCGTGGCGACCAGCGCCAGATGGAAACCTGGCAGCGCCTCGGCACCTATGCCGCAGGTCTCGCGCTGCAAGATGCGGGCATGAAGGATGATGAAGCGCTCTGCGCGACCATGGATATGGTTGTGGGCGCGGGTGGCGGCGAACGCGATATTACCGTCGATATGCAGATTCTTGAGGAAGGCCGCACCAGCAATAATCGCGGTGTGATGCTGAACGAGAAACTCTCGACCGAACTGCGTCCGACCCTGTTTCTGGCGCAGCTTTCCAACCTGCTCGCTGGCAATATCTCCATCGTGCACAAGGTGACGGGTTCTTCGCGCACCTTCATGGGTGAAGAAGGCTCCGGCATTTCAGCCATCGAAACCGCGGCAGCCCGCATCCGCACCGGACAAAGCACCCATGCTCTGGTGGGCGGCTCCTACAATGCCGAACATTTCGACATGATTCTCGGTCACGAATTGGGCGGATTGCTCAAGCATGACGGCTGGGCTCCGCTCTGGGAGCGTGACGGCTCGGCTGGCGGCGGCATGATTTCAGGTTCCGGCGGCGTGTTCCTCGTCCTCGAAAACGCCGAACATGCGGCAAAGCGCGGCGCACGCGCCTATGCGGAAGTAGCGGGAATCGCTGCCACGCAAATCCGCCGCGAAAGCGACGATCTTGCAAAGACCGTTCGCGACCTCGTTCTCGAAGCCAATGGCGGCAAAGAGCCTGCTTATGTCGTTTCCGGCGCGTCCGGCGCTCATGACGCGACCAAAGCCGAAAAATCCGTACTCGACGGCTTTTCCGCAGCCTATCGCGGCATATCCGGCCTGACCGGACATTTGCGCGAAGCACAATTCCCGCTGGCGCTGGCGCTGGCCGCCATTTCCGTTTGGAAAGGTGAGGCTTTTGCGCCGTTGAACGCGTCGGAAAAGGCAGCTGATGGAAAAATCAGCGAAGCCGTCGTCACCACTGTCGGAGCAACGCGCGCCGAAGGTGCCGCAAAGCTGGTGAGAGCATAAGATGACCAAATATAAAGACCATCTGGGCCGCCCCATCGTCGCCATCACGGGCGCTGGCGTTGTTTCCTCGCTCGGACAGGGCAAGGAAGATAACTGGGCCGCGCTGACCGGCGGTGTTTCGGGCATTCACAGCATTACCCGTTTTCCGTTGGAAAATCTGAACACGCGTTTTGCGGGCACGGTCGATTTCCTTCCTGAAAGCGAAGTCGGCGCGTCGGCACTGTCGGAAAAGCTGGCACGTCTGGCCGGTGAAGAGGCGCTTGCACAGTCCGGCCTTTCGACAACCAATTTCGGGGGTCCGCTCTTTCTGGCCGCTCCGCCGGTCGAACTCGACTGGAAAAGCCGCTTTGCGCTTGATGCCAGCGTGAAGAACGAAGGTCCTGCAAGCTATCAGCTTCTGCTTGAAGCCTGCCGTCGTGCACGTCACGAGGCACTCTTCAACACGACGCAGTTCGGCTATATCGCCGAACGTCTTTCGGAAGTCTTTGGCACGCGTGGTCTGCCGATCACGCTTTCCACCGCGTGCGCCTCGGGTGCAACAGCGATCCAGCTTGGCGTTGAAGCGATCCGTCGCGGCGAAAGCGACCATGTTCTGGCGATTGGCACCGATGGTTCTGTTTCGGCGGAAGCGCTCATCCGCTTCTCGCTGCTTTCCGCATTGTCCACCCAGAATGAAAAGCCGGAAAAGGCCTCAAAGCCCTTCTCCAAGGATCGCGACGGCTTTGCCATGGCCGAAGGTTCCGGCGCGCTCGTTATGGAATCGCTCGAAAGCGCGGTCGCCCGTGGTGCGAAGGTTCTCGGCATTCTGGCTGGTTGTGGCGAAAAGGCCGACGACTTCCACCGCACCCGTTCCAAGCCGGACGCCTCACCTGCCATTGGCACCGTGCGCGCGGCACTGGCTGATGCTGGCCTGACCGAAGACCAGATTTCCTACATCAACGCCCACGGCACCTCGACGCCGGAAAACGACAAGATGGAATATCTGGCCCTTTCGACGGTATTCGGCGAACGCATCGAATCCATCCCTGTTTCGTCCAACAAGTCGATGATCGGCCATACGCTGACCGCCGCCGGTGCGATTGAAGCTGTGTTCTCGCTGCTCACGATCCAGACGGGGACGCTGCCGCCGACCATCAATTACGACAATCCAGACCCGGCTATCCCGCTGGACGTTGTGCCGAATGTGAAGCGTGAGGCCAAGGTTTCCGCCGTGCTTTCGAACTCATTCGGCTTCGGCGGACAGAATACGAGCCTTGTTTTGGCGGCAAATCCGAATTAATCCGTCCGGCAAAAGAATTTTAAATTTCCTGATGATCCCGGAAGGCGGAAGCTCTCCGGGATCATGCCATGAAAGGAAGAGCCCATGCGCGCTTTGCAGCTTCTCGACGACCGTCGCCTTGAAATCACCGACATTGCACCGCCGCCGCCTCCCGGCCTTGGCGAAGTCACGGTCAAGATCAAGGCGGTCGCGCTGAACCATATCGACGTATGGGGCTGGCGCGGTATGGCTTTCGCCAAACGCAAGATGCCGCTGGTGATCGGTGCGGAAGCTTCCGGCGTTGTCGATGCCGTCGGTCCCGGCGTTTCCAATCTGCTGCCCGGCCAGCTTGTTTCGATCTATGGTGCGCGCACCTGCGGCCTTTGCCGCGCCTGCCGTGAAGGCCGTGACAATCTGTGCGAACATGTCGGCGGCGTTCATGGTTTCCATCTCGACGGCTTTGCCTGCGAGGCCGTGAACCTTCCGGCTCGCCTGCTCGTGGCAGCACCTCCCGGCGTTGACGCCATCGGCGCTGCCGTCGCGCCTGTCACCTTCGGCACGGTCGAGCACATGCTGTTCGACAATGCCAAGCTGGAACCGGGCGAAACCGTTCTCGTCCAGGCTGGCGGCTCGGGAATCGGTTCGGCGGCGATCCAGCTTGCCAAGAAGATGGGCTGCACCGTCATCACCACGGTCGGTTCTGACGACAAAATCGAGAAGGCCAAGGCTCTCGGCGCCGATCACGTCATCAACTATCGCGAAGACCGCTTCGAAGGCGTCGTGCGCAAGCTGACCAAGAAGAAGGGCGTCGATGTCGTCTTCGAACATGTCGGCGCGGATACCTGGGCCGGTTCGATGCTCTGCATGAAGCGCGGCGCGCGTCTTGTCACCTGTGGATCGACCTCGGGCGTTTCGACCAACATGAACCTTATGCAGCTCTTCCAGCAGCAGCTCAAGATTTTGGGCTCATTTGGCTGCCGCATGGAAAACATGGCGGATGCCATGCAGAAAATGGCGCGCGGCATCGTGCACCCGGTCATCGATACGGTTGTCGATTTCAACGATATCGACACGGCCCTGAAGCGCATGGAAGGCCGCGACGTCTTCGGCAAGATCATTCTCCAGATTGACTGAAGCCCGTCCTTGTCATGATGTTCAAACTGAAGCTCCTGCTCTTTCGCTGGTCGCGCAAGCTGAAGCAGTTCAATTACTGGCTCTGGGCTCAGGCCGTTTTTGTGCTGCTTGGCCTGTTGCGCCTGTTTCCGGCGAAAGCTGCCATCAGCTTTTCGGCCAAGGTGGCCCGTCTCATCGGGCCGCTGACGCCGCGCCACAAGATCGCAACCAACAATCTGCGCCAAGCCTATCCCGGAAAGAGTGACGCCGAGATCGAAGTGATCGCGCGCGACATGTGGGATTCCATGGCGCGGCTGCTGGCGGAGTATATTTTCCTCGATGCGATTTTCGATTTCGATCCGAACGCTGCCAAGCCGGGCCTGATTGAAGTCGATGGCATTCCGATTTTCGAACGCCTGCGCGATGAAAAGAAGCCGCATATCTTCTTCACCGCCCATACCGGCAATTTCGAACTGCTGCCGATCTGCGCAGCCACATTCGGCCTGAATGTCACCGCACTGTTTCGTCCGCCGAACAATCCCTATATCGCCAACAAGGTTCTGAAAGCGCGCCATACCAATATGGGCCATCTCGTGCCTTCCAAGGCAGGCGCTGCCTGGGCGCTGGCGGGTATTCTCGGCGATGGCGGCAATGTCGGTATGCTCGTTGACCAGAAATTCTCGCGTGGCGTGCCTTCCACATTCTTCAACCGCCCGGTGAAGACCAATCCGCTGCTGGCCAAGCTTGCGCGGCAATATGATTGCGATGTCTATCCGGCGCGCTGTATCCGCCTGCCCGGCGGACGCTATCGGCTTGAACTTTACGAGCGCATGGAATTGCCACGCGACGACAAGGGCCAGATCGATATCGACGCCACCGCGCAATTGCTCAATGACACGGTCGAGCAATGGGTGCGCGAATATCCGGGCCAGTGGATGTGGTTCCACAAGCGCTGGGGATAGGATTTTTGCTGTTCATATGATACGGGCAAGCCACGCTGCCAAGGAGACTATCGCCATGCGCCCCATCGCCATTGCCCCGTCCATTCTGTCCGCCGACTTTGCCCGTCTTGGCGAAGAAGTCGATGCCGTGCTGGAAGCCGGTGCCGACTGGATCCATATCGATGTCATGGACGGACATTTCGTGCCGAACATCACATTCGGCCCGCAGGTGGTGAAAGCGATCCGCCCGCGCACCAAGGCATTCTTCGACGCGCATCTGATGATTGCGCCGTGCGATCCCTATCTGGAACCCTTTGCCGATGCAGGCTGCGATCTGATCACCGTGCACGCAGAAGCCGGACCGCATACGCATCGCTCGCTGCAGTCGATCCGTGCGCTCGGCAAGAAGGCCGGTATCGCGCTCAACCCGGCAACACCGGTCGAAGCGATCAGCAATATTCTGGACGATGTAGACCTGATCCTCGTCATGACCGTCAATCCGGGCTTCGGCGGCCAGAAATTCATCACGCCGATGCTCGACAAGATCAAGCGCGTCCGTGAAATGGTTGGAGACCGTCCGATCGACATCGAAGTCGATGGTGGCGTGACGCCGGAAACCGCAGGCTCGGTGGTTGCAGCTGGCGCGAATATTCTCGTCGCGGGCTCCGCTGTCTACAAAGGCAATTCGGTCGAGACCTACCGCGCCAATATCGACGCCATTCGTGCTGCGGCGGAAGCCGCGCGTAATCGTTAAACCCTCACTTTCTACAGGACGCTCCCATGATCCCGCGCTATTCCCGGCCAGAAATGGTCGCTATCTGGTCTCCGGAAACGAAATTCCGTATCTGGTTCGAGATCGAAGCCTATGCTTGCGAAGCGCTGGCCGAACTGGGCGTCATCCCCAAGGAAGCTGCCAAGACCATCTGGGAAAAAGGTAGCGTCGCGAAGTTCGACGTCGCTCGCATCGACGAAATCGAAGCCGTCACCAAGCATGACGTCATCGCCTTCCTGACACATCTTGCCGAATTCATCGGCCCCGACAGCCGCTTTGTGCATCAGGGCATGACCTCGTCGGACGTGCTCGACACCACGCTCAACGTCCAGCTGGTTCGCGCTGCCGACCTCCTGCTCGCCGACATGGACCGCGTTCTGACCGCGCTCAAGACCCGCGCCTTCGAGCACAAGGATACGGTGCGCATCGGCCGCAGCCATGGCATTCACGCCGAACCGACCACGATGGGTCTCACCTTCGCGCGTTTCTATGCGGAAATGCAGCGGAACCGCACCCGCCTCGTCGCGGCCCGCGCAGAAATCGCAACCGGCGCGATTTCCGGTGCTGTCGGCACTTTTGCCAATATCGATCCACGCGTTGAGGAATATGTCTGCGCCAAGCTTGGCCTCGAAGCCGAGCCGGTTTCCACGCAGGTCATTCCGCGCGACCGTCATGCGATGTTCTTTGCAACACTTGGCGTCATCGCTTCGTCGATCGAAAATGTCGCCATCGAAATCCGCCACATGCAGCGCACCGAAGTTCTGGAAGCCGAAGAGTTCTTCTCTCCGGGCCAGAAGGGTTCGTCCGCCATGCCGCACAAGCGCAACCCGGTTCTGACCGAAAACCTGACCGGCCTCGCCCGTCTCGTGCGTATGTCGGTCACGCCTGCCATGGAAAATGTCGCTCTGTGGCACGAACGCGATATTTCGCATTCGAGTGTCGAGCGCGCTATTGGACCTGACACCACCATCACCCTCGACTTCGCGCTCAACCGTCTGGCTGGCGTGGTCGAAAAGCTGGTGATCTACCCGGACAACATGCTGAAAAACATGAACAAGTTCCGCGGTCTGGTGCATTCGCAGCGCGTGCTGCTGGCGCTGACGCAGGCAGGCGTATCGCGCGAAGACGCCTATCGTCTCGTGCAGCGCAACGCCATGAAAGTCTGGGAACAGGGTGCCGATTTCCTTGAAGAACTGCTGGCAGACACGGAAGTGCGCGCAGCCCTTTCCGAAGAGCAAATTCGTGAGAAGTTCGATCTCGGCTACCACACCAAGCATGTGGATACGATTTTCAAACGCGTCTTCGGTTGAGGAGATTTCGGCTCTGGCACTGCCTTTCCCTCATCCTGAGGAGCCGTTGAAAACGGCACATCATCCTGAGTATGTCGAAGGATCGAAGGAGAGGGAAACAAGCAAAGCGCCTGCCCTCGCCCTCGACACGGCGCTTCGCGCCTGCTCAGGATGAGGGAGAAAACAAGTGTCCGGCTGATCTGAAACGATCACGCCTCAAGTGATAGCCGTATACAAAAAAGCCCCATGTTTTTGAAAACATGGGGCTTTTCTATTGTGGGATATTGGTTCTATCAGGCCTTGGTCTTGATCGTATTGACCACATTGCCCCAAGGATCGACGAAGGAGCTATCGTTACCGCCGCGCGTATCTTCCAGCTCAACCCAGGCAAGTCCGGTACGATCTGCATCACGCTTACCGGCACCGGCGCTCTGCCAGGCATTGGCTGCGATATGGTGATGGTAACGCCCCGTGGACATGAACACAGCCCGGTCGCCATAGGTCTGCACCGTCTCCAGCCCAAGCTCGTTGTGCCAGAAGGTTTCGGCCTCATGCGCATTGCCAACACGCAGGTGCACATGGCCGACAACGGTGTTTTGCGGCGCGCCAGTCCATTCTCCGCCTTCGGTCTTGATGACATCAAGCAGGCCACGCACGTCGAGCGCTTCCGTGCCCATTTTCACGCGGTCACCATTCCAATGCCACTTCTCATGCGGGCGGTCGGAATAAATCTCGATGCCATTCCCTTCCGGGTCAGTCAGGTAGATGGCTTCACTGACATCATGGTCTGAAGCGCCGGCAACCGGCAATTGCTTGTCGATAGCCCGGCGCGACCAGCGCGCCAGATCGCCACGCGTCGGCAGCAAGAACGCCGTGTGGTATAGCCCGGCGCTGCGCGGATCATCCGCGCGAGCAGCGGAAAACTGTTCGATTTCCATCAGTTCGCGATCCCCAGCGCCCAACACGATGGAAGCGCCGCGGCGGCTCATTTCGCGCAAGCCGACAACGTCGCGATAATATTCGGCCAATGTTTCCGCATCGCGTGCCTTGAGACCAATACGCGCCACGCGCATTGGCGTAGTCATGGCAAATGGAAGCGGAGCAACCGGACGGGTCGTCTCGGCAACCGGCGTCTTCAATTGCTGTGTCATATCATTCTCCTTCGACGGCATGTCTGCACGCGCGGGCACTATACCGGCCATTAAAGCAGCTCCCGTAGCGCCAAGCACCGAACGTCTGCTGATTGTCATGGCCTATGCTCTCCTTCGCGTTCTGTTCCCGCTAAACATCGCTGTTTGCGGGATCGTTCACAAGATCGCGATCTGAGAACAGGCTGTTCATCATTCGTAACATTCAGCGGCATCGCCGGTGCTTGAAGAAGTCACAAAGGCAATCTAAATGGGTGCTATGAAAGTCAAAGACGCAGATATCCTCATCATCCCCGGTTACACCAATTCCGGCCCTGACCACTGGCAGACCCGTTGGGAGAACAAACTCTCGACAGCGCGCCGCGTGCAGCAGGCCGAATGGTCGAAGCCGGTTCGCGACGATTGGGTGGGCGAAGTCGTCAAGGCGGCGAATGCGGCCACCAAGCCGATAGTGCTGGTTGCGCACTCTCTCGGCGTGGCCACAGCCCTGCATGCCGTGCCGTTGATCCAGCACAAGATCGCGGGCGCATTTTTCGTTGCCCCGCCAGATGTTTCGAACGAAAGCATCCGCCCGAAGCATTTGATGACCTTCGGCCCCTATCCGCGCGACCGACTGCCTTTCCCGACCATCACGGTCGTGAGCCGCAACGATCCTTTCTCAAGCTTCGAAGCAGCCGAAGATGTCGTGAAGGATTGGGGCGCCATGCTGATCGATGCGGGCGAGTCGGGTCATATCAACGCGGATTCCGGTCACGGACCATGGCCGGAAGGCTCCATGGTGTTTGCGGAGTTTATGACGCAGCTACAAGCACCCAAGCAGCACTGAAACAAAAGGCGGGTTTGAACCCGCCTTTTTGGTAGTCAACAATGCAAGCTAAAATCAGGCGCGAACGGCGTCCACAAGCTGTTGTGCAGCAAGACGGAGGTAGCCGCCCTCATTGCTGACCGTCACGAAACGGAAACCCAGCGGAATATAACGTCGCGCAAATTCCGGCGACGGCGAATAAATGCCCGCGATCTTGCCAGCGGCAGCGGCTTTGCGCGCAATATTGCTGATCGGCTCGACAATGGCGTCGGAATTTGGGTTGGCCTCGCGTCCATTGCTCCAGGCAATCGAGAAATCGGCGGGGCCGACGAAGACACCGTCAATGCCGCGCACATCGAGAATGGCATCCAGCACATCATAAGCGTCACGCGTTTCGATCATCGCGAAAGCCAGCGTGTCCTGATTTGCCGTGGTCAGATAATCGTTGGAGCCGGGTGTGCCATAATCGGCATTGGCGCGGAAAACACCCCATGAACGTTCGCCCACCGGCGGATATTTCATGGCTGCTGCGAACTTGCGCGCATCTTCGGCGGAATTGATCATTGGAGCGATCACTGCCTCCGCGCCGAAATCCAGTGCGCGGCTTGCCATGTCGAAGCGTCCCACCGGAATACGCACCACCGGCGGCTTTCCGGCATTCAGCACGTGACCGACGCTGCGCAGCACACTCGCCTCGTCATGACCGCCATGCTGCATGTCCAGCGTCACGGCGTCAAAGGCGGTGTGTGCAAGGATTTCGACCGTCAGCGGCTCAGGGAGAGACGACCACGCGGAGAGCACGGTTTCACCGGCACGCAGACGCGAAGACAGGGACATAGGAATTTCCTTCATTTCATAAGAACGGCATTTCACAATAGCAGGTAAATAAAAATGGGGTGGAAGCACTAGCCGCACTTCCACCCCATGATATCAATCCTGCTGTATCTGACGGATCGCTTCCTCTAGGAACAGTTGCATTTTTTCGCGGATCGTTTCGTCGCTATCGGTGACACCGCCTTCGTCGAAATCGGTGCGGATCTTGCGAAACACATCGTCATCACCGGCCTCGATGAAATCGGCTGCTATGACATCGCGGGCATAGGCCTCGGCCTCGCCATCCTTTTTGCCAAGACGCTCGGCAGCCCACAATCCGAGGAGCTTGTTTCTGCGCGCTTCGGCCTTGAACCGTAAATCAGCATCGTGCGCGAATTTCTTTTCGAAAGCATCGCGGCGATCATCCATACCTGTCGTCATTCACAAAACTCCCAACAACTGCCATTAGGAATGAGATCGTCACCCATTCTCTTGCCTAAAGCTGGCAAGGGGCGCAAGATTATACAAGAGCGGCAAATCAATTTCTTGCTGTTCGTCCATAATCTTGCATGAGAACGCATCCCGAAAAGTGTAAAACCGTTTTCGGAGAAGATGCGCACCAAAACAAAGGATTGGAGTGCCAGGCTGATAGAATCGGATCGAAACGCGTTTCAGAATCACCGAAAACGGGGGAACGGGCACGAAGCAGGATTGTTAAAAGCCCTTATTTGCTATAGGTAGCCCGCGAGAATAGCGGCTTAGAGCCGATCACCATAGATATGGAAATCCGAGAAAAGCCATGAACCGTCGCCGCCGTATTTACGAGGGCAAGGCCAAGATTCTTTACGAAGGCCCCGAGCCAGGAACGCTTGTCCAGTTCTTCAAGGACGATGCAACCGCGTTCAACAAGAAAAAGCACGAAGTCGTGGACGGAAAGGGTGTACTCAACAACCGCATTTCCGAATATATTTTTACGCAGCTGAACCGCATTGGAATTCCGACCCACTTCATCCGCCGTCTCAACATGCGTGAGCAGCTGATCAAAGAAGTGGAAATCATTCCGCTTGAAGTCGTGATCCGCAACGTTGCAGCAGGCTCGCTGTCCAAGCGCCTCGGCATCGAGGAAGGCACGGTTCTGCCGCGCTCGATCATCGAGTTCTATTACAAGGCCGATGCGCTCGAAGACCCGCTGGTCACCGAAGAACACATTACGGCATTCGGCTGGGCCAGCCCGCAGGAAATCGATGACATCATGGCTCTTGCCATTCGCGTCAACGACTTCCTTTCCGGTCTGTTTCTTGGCGTCGGCATCCAGCTTGTCGATTTCAAAATCGAATGCGGACGTCTGTGGGAAGGCGACATGATGCGTATCGTCGTCGCCGACGAAATCTCCCCGGACTCGGCTCGTCTCTGGGATATCAATACCAATGACAAGCTAGACAAGGACCGTTTCCGCCGCGATATGGGCGGATTGGTCGAGGCCTATCAGGAAGTGGCGCGCCGTCTCGGCATCATGAACGAGAATGACTCGCCCCGTCCTTCCGGCCCTGTGCTTGTGAAGTAATCCGATCAGCCCGGGAGCCGCTAAGACAGACACCTTCCGGGCTGTTTCGTTCGCGACAGGCAATTCCAGATTTTCATCTGAAGTTGTAAGAACCAAATCTAGAGCTACAGGAACTTAAGAGTGATCAAGGCACGCGTCACCGTTACACTGAAAAACGGCGTTCTGGACCCGCAGGGCAAAGCTATCGTCGGCGCACTCGGCAGCCTCGGTTTCGCCGGCGTCAATTCGGTCCGTCAGGGCAAGGTGTTCGACCTCGAACTCGAAGGCACCGACAAGGCCAAGGCCGAAGCAGACCTGAAGGCCATGTGCGACAAGCTCCTCGCCAATACGGTGATCGAAGATTATTCCATCGCCATCGGCTGAGCCAAACAAAGGAAGCAGACGCTCATGAAATCCGCTGTCATTCTCCTTCCCGGCCTCAATCGCGACCGCGACATGATCGCAGCGCTCACCAAGATCACCGGTCAGGCTCCTGTCACTGTCTGGCAGACCGATACCAGCATCCCGGACGATGTCGACCTGATCCTCATCCCCGGCGGCTTCTCCTACGGCGACTATCTGCGCTGCGGCGCAATTGCGGCCCGTATGCCGGTTCTTCAGGCCGTGCGTGAGAAGGCCGACAAGGGCGTCATGGTCATGGGCGTTTGCAACGGCTTCCAGATTCTCGTTGAAGCCGGACTGCTGCCGGGCGCGCTGATGCGCAACGCCTCGCTTAAGTTCGTCTGCCGCGAAGTGAAGCTTGAAGTCAGCAATGCGAACACCGCCTTCACCCGTGGCTATCAGCCGAACCAGATCATCCGCTGCCCGGTCGCGCATCATGACGGCAATTATTTCGCCGATGCCGAGACGCTGAAGCGTATCGAAGGCGAAGGTCAGGTCGTGTTCCGTTATGCGGAAGGCACCAATCCAAACGGTTCGGTCAATGATATTGCCGGTATCGTCAATGCGCGCGGCAATGTGCTTGGCATGATGCCGCATCCGGAAAATCTGATCGAAGCGGCCCATGGCGGCGACGATGGGCGGGCGCTTTTTGCGGGCGCGCTGGGCATCGCAGCCTGATAAGTTTCGAAGAAGGGCGGTTCTCTATGAGACCGCCCTTTTTCATTTTCTTCACCGAATTGCATTGCCGGTAAGATAACGTTCCCTGCCCGCACCCTCGACGACGAAAACCAGTCTAGCTTGTCGCCTGCTTTCGTGGCAGTTTTGCCTTGGGAGAATTCCTTGGCAACCGAATCGGGGGGACAAAATCATGCAGCTTTATTCTCGGCCTCTGTCTCCTTACTCCGCTTTCGTGCGCAGCGTTCTCTATCTGAAGGACCTGCCTTTCAAGCCGATCACACTGCCCTATCCCTTCCCGGCCGATTTCGGTGAAATCACGCCTTTGCGCCGTGTTCCCGTGCTGATTACCAGTTCCGGCGAAACGCTTTTTGAAGCCGTTGTGATTGCCGAATATCTCGAAGATCATTTTCCTGAAAAGCCGCTCCTGCCCGGCACGCCGCGCCAGCGCGCGCTGATCCGGCTTCTGGCCCGCGTTGTGGAGCTGGAAGTTCTTGGACCGGCGATGAAGCTGTTCATCCTGCTGAGCAAACCGGAGCGTGACAGCGCAACCATCGACCGCCTGTTCGAAAAACTGAATACGGGCCTGTCGGTGATCGAACATCGCCTCCCGGATACGTTTTATGCCGTTGGCGAAGAGCCGACGCTGGCTGATGCCTGGCTGCTACCGGTGCGCTTTCTCATGGAACCATTGAAGAAGCTTTCGGGAAAGCCGGATTTGCTGGACGCGTTTCCGAAATTCGATGCCTATGCCGCGAAGGCAAAGCAACATCCGGCTTTTGAGCGCATCTGGAACGAGATGAGCGATGGACTAAAGGCCTTCATGCCGCAGCTGGCCTGAGAGCCCGCTGCGCCGCCCCTTCCTGTCATTATTCCCCCTCTGCGCGCCTCCAGTCCTCCCCGGTGGCACGCCCTTTTGGAGTTCGTTTCTTGACGAAAAAGACCATCGCTTTCATCGCCTTGCCTGCGATTGCGCTTCTTGCGGCCTGTACGCCGCGTCCGGCCAGTGGACCAGTCACGCAGAATGTCAGCAAGGCTGCGCTACCGACGATGGAACGCATTGCACTGGCCGCCAATAGCTGCTGGTTCAAATCGAAGGACAAGGATTTCCGCAGCTATTCGCTGGCACCGGAACTCAATTCTTTCAGCGGTCGTCCGCGTATCCTCGTCGTGCCGGGGCACAATCCGGCAGCGCGCCCGCTGCTAGTCGTTCAGGCGGAAGGCAATCCCGCCCGTGTCGAAACCTTCGGCCCGATGCTCCAGGAAAGCCACGGCAACCGCATTCTCAGTGACGTCAACCGCTGGGCATCTGGCCAGAAGGGCTGCTAAAATTGAAACCCTCCCGCAAAAATGCGGGAGGGGTCATCTCTATAACAGCTGTCGACGACAGCGAATGTGTGTTTCAGTTCTTCACATCGAATTCGTTCTTGGCAGCGCAGGCGGTCGCTTCCCGTTTCAAAGCTTCAGATTTCGTCCCGCCTGATGCCAATGTCTTTAAGCTGTCTATCGTCCAGCTCCATAAGCATCTTCCGGGTCCGACGTCTTGACGAAGATGCCCGGACTTTATCGACAAGCCCTGTCCAAGCCTTGCGTATCCTGTGCGGCACAACCGAAACTGACCGAGCGCGCAAGCCCTTGCTTAAATCACTCGCAATATCGACTTCCGGCAGAATAGTAATTGCGTCAATCACATCATTGGTTGGCCTGATGTAGTTCATTACAGCAGCCTCCTCTTTTCAAACATTAGCTTCATGCGAATGGATTGATAATTAGGATGCTACCAAATTCACCAATATGAACAATTACAAGTACTTGCGCTGGATTTCTGCCTCGCTATTTTGCCATAGCCATTATTTCGATACTGCTCATATAGAGCTCGACGATTGCAGGCATGTTCCTGCACGCGCGTAAGCCCGGAGCGGGTTTGGGAATTTCAGCGCAGATGAAAACGTACCTTGCGCGCTTCCCGCTCGGCTTCGCTTCTTCTGAGGCCAATATCGCGCAACTGCTCCTCGGTCATTTCGAACAGTGCAAGGCGACTGCGACGCATCATGCTTTTGTGTGACAGCCAGTTGAAGAGCCGACGCAGCAGGCCCGCATCCGTCGCTTCCCCCGACGCAGCCTCCAGTTGAGCATGCAACCCACGGGGCAGTTCGCTTATACGATCCGCATCCGGCATGGGGGAAATTGTATCTATTGTCTCTGTCTGCAGTCTGAAGTAAAACATCGTTCCGTCCATTCATGTGCGCGCCTGATGCCATAGGGGGCCAGATTTGAAGGTCATTCACGGCAATCTGGATATAGGGGCATCAATCGGCTGCGAAATGACTCTATAATTGACTCCGTAACCGATACAATTTATAAGTTGTCACCATGACAAATTGGATTCCTGACCTATCGTGCAAAAACCGGCCCGCTTTACCTGCAATTGGCGGATGCGATTGAGGAAGCGATCGGCAATGGTGGATTGCCTGCGGGCGTGAAACTGCCGCCGCAGCGCAATCTCGCTTACGATTTGAAGGTGACAATCGGTACAATCGGGCGCGCCTATGCGCTTGCCCATGAGCGTGGCCTCGTCACCGGTGAAGTCGGGCGCGGCACCTATGTGCTAGGTGAAGAGTCGTCCGAATCCGGGCTGGTTCCGCCCGGACTGATTGGTACGAAACCGGCTGACGTGCCAACGGGTAAAATCCGGCTCGATTCCACCTCGGCGCCGGAAGTCGGCCAGCACGATGTGCTGGCGCGGATCAGCGCCGACATTCACCGCGATTTTCCGCAGGAGATTGCCAACTATTCGCGTCAGTTTCCGCAGCATTGGCTGGAAGCGGGCCAGAAATGGCTCGGCAGGGCCGACTGGCAGCCGGATCTCGACAATATCGTCATCACCAATGGCGCGCAGGCCGCAAGCATTGCCATCATCACGGCTTTCACCAATCCGGGCGACCGCATTCTGTTTGAAAACCTGACCTATGCGCAGATCAGCCGTTCGGTGCGACTTCTCGGTCGTCGCACTATTCAGGCTGCGCATGATGAATACGGCCTCATCCCGGAGGAATTCGAGCGCGCCTGCCGCCAGCAGCACCCTACTTTGGCATTTCTCATGCCAACGCTGCACAATCCGACGCTTGCGACCATGACGGCGGAGCGTCGTCGCGCGATAGCCGATATTGCGCGGCGGTATAATGTCTGGCTCATCGAGGACGACATTTACGGCAGCATGTGCGAAAGCGACATTCCGCTCTTGGCAAGCTTTGCACCGGAGCGCACTTTCGTCGTGTCGAGCCTCTCAAAGGCGGTAGCCGCTGGCATACGCAGCGGCTGGGCCGCCTGCCCTTCGCATTGCGCGCAACGGGTCAAGGTCACGCACAAGATGATGACGGGCGGCGTGGCTTTTCTGCTGGCTGAAACCGGCGCACAGCTTGTGCTGTCCGGCGCCGCCGACGATATCCGCGAAAAAAGCCGTATAGAAACAAGAGCGCGTGAAGAAATAGCGCGCCGCGTGTTTTCCGGCTTCGATTTCGTGTCCCGCCCCAATATCCCTTTTCTCTGGATGGGACTGCCCGAGCCATGGCTCTCCGGCACATTCAAGGCTGCGGCCTATGAAAGCGGCATTCTGATTGACGATGAGGACGAATTCAAAGCCGGTCGCGTCGATCAGATTTACCACCGCGTGCGCGTCGCCTTCTCGTCACCGATAGACAGGAACATTGTCGAAGACAGCTTTCTGACGCTGCGGCGTCTGCTTGAAAACGAACAGGCGGGCTATGAGGGCAGCGTGTAAACGCTGCCGCTTGCCGGGCTGATAGAGTTTCGATGCAATCAGATGCTGAATCAGGCCGGGAAAGCGGCATTTTCCTGTCGCGCTTCCAACAGAGTTAGGTTAAAGAGACCCCTTGAAACCTTAGGTGTCCGCCCTTCGCCAGAAGTTTCCGGGTGCCACAGCCTGCGACGGGGTCCCTCATCTCCATGACTATTTCCAATAAGCGCGATATCACGCCGGAACTTATCGAATCCCACGGTCTCAAGCCGGACGAGTATCAGCGCATCCTCGAATTGATCGGTCGCGAACCGAGCTTTACTGAACTCGGCATTTTCTCGGCCATGTGGAACGAGCATTGTTCCTACAAGTCCTCGAAGAAATGGCTGCGCACGCTGCCGACCACCGGTCCGCGCGTCATTCAGGGCCCCGGCGAAAATGCAGGCGTCGTGGACATTGGTGACGGCGATTGCGTCGTCTTCAAAATGGAAAGCCACAACCACCCGTCTTATATCGAGCCCTATCAGGGCGCGGCGACCGGCGTGGGCGGCATTTTGCGTGACGTGTTCACCATGGGCGCGCGTCCCGTTGCTGCGATGAATGCGCTGCGCTTTGGCGAGCCGGATCATCCGAAGACCCGCCATCTGGTGTCCGGTGTCGTGTCCGGCGTCGGCGGCTATGGCAACGCGTTTGGCGTGCCGACCGTTGGCGGCGAAGTGAACTTTGACAAGCGTTATAACGGCAATATCCTCGTCAATGCTTTTGCAGCCGGTCTTGCCAAGCATGACGGCATCTTTTTGTCGGAAGCCAAGGGCGTCGGCCTGCCGGTCGTCTATCTTGGCGCCAAGACGGGCCGTGACGGCGTCGGCGGCGCGACCATGGCCTCGGCTGAATTCGACGAGATCGATTGAAGAAAAGCGCCCCACCGTTCAGGTCGGCGATCCCTTCACCGAAAAGTGCCTGCTTGAAGCCTGCCTTGAGCTGATGGCGTCAGGCGCAGTCATCGCCATTCAGGACATGGGTGCGGCGGGCCTCACATGTTCTGCTGTTGAAATGGGCGCAAAGGGCGACCTCGGTATCGAACTCATTCTCGATCATGTTCCGGTTCGCGAAGAGAACATGACCGCCTATGAAATGATGCTTTCGGAAAGCCAGGAGCGCATGCTCATGGTTCTGAAGCCGGAAAAGGAAGCCGAAGCCCAGGCGATCTTTCGCAAATGGGGTCTCGACTTCGCCATTGTCGGCAAGACGACTGACGATCTGCGTTTCCGCGTCATTCATCAAGGCGAAGAAGTCGCCAATCTGCCGATCAAGGATCTGGGCGACGAAGCGCCGGAATATGATCGTCCGTGGATGGAACCGGGCAAGCATGCGCCACTCCCGGCCAGCAATGTGCCGCAGGTGGAAGACTATTCGGCAGCGCTTCTCAAGCTCATCGGCTCGCCTGACCTTTCGTCGCGCCGCTGGGTCTATGAGCAATATGATACGCTCATTCAGGGCAATTCGCTGCAGGTTCCGGGCGGCGACGCCGGTGTGATCCGCGTTGAAGGCCATGACACCAAGGCGCTCGCCTTCTCGTCGGACGTGACGCCACGCTATTGCGAAGCCGATCCCTTCGAAGGTGGCAAGCAGGCGGTTGCCGAATGCTGGCGCAACATCACCGCGACCGGCGCAGAGCCGCTGGCTTCGACCGACAATCTGAACTTCGGCAATCCTGAAAAGCCGGAAATCATGGGCCAGCTCGTCAAGGCCATAGAAGGCATTGGCGAAGCCTGCCGCGCGCTCGATTTCCCGATCGTTTCGGGCAATGTCTCGCTTTATAACGAGACCAACGGTCAGGCCATTTTGCCGACGCCGACCATTGCCGGTGTCGGCCTTATTCCGGACTGGACGCAAACGGCCAAGATCGGCGGCATGCAGGACGGCGACACGCTGGTTTTGCTTGGCGGAGACGGCACGCATCTCGGCCAGTCGGTCTATCTGCGCGATCTCTTCGACCGTGCCGACGGCCCTGCCCCGTTCGTCGATCTCGCGCTTGAAAAGCGCAATGGCGAATTCGTCCGCTCGGCAATCCGCAATGGTCAGGTTACGGCCTGCCACGATCTTTCCGACGGTGGACTGGCAATCGCTGTCGCCGAAATGGCGATCAAGTCTGGCAAGGGCGCAACCCTCAATGCTGGTGACGGCCTGCCGCACGCTGTTCTGTTCGGTGAAGATCAGGCGCGCTATGTGATCGCCGCCACGCCGGAAATGGCCAAGCTCATCGCGCTCAATGCCGAGGGTGCAGGCATTCCGTTCCGCATTCTGGGTCAGGTCGGTGGCGACCGTCTGACCATCGGCGATAGCGTCAATGTCGGCGTTACCGAACTGACGCGGGCTTTCGAAGACTGGTTCCCGGGCTTCATGAGCGGTGAGTTGGTCAGCGATAACTGATCGTCGCTGAACCAGCAGAAGTTAAAACGCCTGGATGAACATCTCATCCGGGCGTTTTGCCTGTATGGACCACCTGTGTGGCATTTAAACATTAGACAGATACACATTGACGTTCCACGATGGTGCGATACGATCTCGATGGGTAACAAGAAGCTGGAAACGGCGGGAGTATTTGCATGGCTATGGACGCACATGAGATCGAAAAACTGATACGCGAAGGGATTCCCGGCGCAAAGGTGACGATCCGCGACCTTGCCGGTGACGGGGATCATTATGCAGCCGAAGTGGTCGCGGAGAGCTTCCGCGGCAAGTCGCGCGTGCAGCAGCACCAGATGGTCTATGACGCGCTGAAGGGCAATATGGGCGGCGTGCTTCACGCGCTTGCCTTGCAGACCAGCGTTCCGGAGTGAACCGAAGCGCTTATTGAGCGGACGGCATCTGCTGCGGCAAGATGTTGCCCCTTCAATCCGGCACTTCGCGCGTATTTGACTTGCTTTCACCCGCACGGGGTGGTTACGAGCATGGAAATGATTATATTGGGAGAGACCTCCCAATTAAGCCGGAAATCGACCCGGCGAGTTTGTTTGAAGCGTGATGCGGCCCCATATGTTCCAACGACATTGGGCACACGCTCTGAAAGGAAACGAGATGACCGGCATTAACGATTTCATCGACAATGAAGTGAAGACCAACGACGTCGTGCTTTTCATGAAGGGCACGCCCGGCTTTCCGCAGTGCGGCTTTTCCGGTCAGGTCGTTCAGATCCTCGACTATCTTGGCGTCGACTATAAGGGCGTGAACGTGCTTGCCTCCGACGAGATTCGCCAGGGCATCAAGGAATATTCCAGCTGGCCGACCATCCCGCAGCTTTATGTGAAGGGTGAATTCGTCGGTGGCTGCGATATCGTGCGCGAAATGTTCCAGTCCAACGAATTACAAGCACTTTTTACCGATAAAGGTATTGCCACCAAGGCTGCTTGAGGATTAATAGCCGGTCATACGGCTTTAGTCTTAGCTTTTTACAAAAGGCGCCGTTTATCGGCGCCTTTTCGTTTTTATCCGACGGCAGTTTCTGCCGGGTGCCTCATTTTCGAGATTTCGACGTTCGTACCGCCCTTTACTGGCGCGGCGCGTCAGTATGCCAAGGAATGTCAGTCATGCCGATCGACATAAAGAACGCCTCGCCGGACCAGAAGACCTCCATACACGGGCGCGGCGAATTCATTGCACTGATCGCGGCTATCATGGCCATCAATGCGCTGGCGGTTGATATCATGCTGCCCGGCCTGCCGCAGATCGGCGCGAGCCTCGGCGTGCAGTCTGAAAACCATGTGCAATTCGTGATCACCGCCTATCTGCTGGGCTTCGGTGTCTCGCAGCTGTTTTATGGACCGCTCAGCGACCGTTTCGGTCGCCGTCTGCCACTGTTCGGCGGCTTGGTGATCTATGTGCTGGCCGCGCTCGGTGCCGCCATGGTCACGGATTTCACCACGCTCATCATATTGCGCGTGCTTCAGGGACTGGGTGCCGCGGGCACCCGCGTCATTGCCGTTTCAGTGGTGCGCGACCGTTTTGCCGGTCGCCAGATGGCGGAAGTCATGTCGCTGGTGATGATGATCTTCATGATCCTGCCGGTGGTCGCACCCGCCACCGGACAGCTGATCATGCTGTTTGGCGAATGGCACCTGATCTTTCTGTCCATGGCCGTGATGGCGCTGATCGTCGGCATATGGGCCTTCATCCGCCTGCCTGAAACGCTGCCCACAGACCAGCGCCGCCCGCTGACCATCAAAAGCGTGATCGGCGGCTTCGGTATCGTGCTGTCGAACCGCGTCGCGCTGTTCTACATGCTTGGCACGTCGTTCATCCTCGGCGCGCTGTTCGGCTATATCAATTCCGCCCAACAAATCTTCGTTGATATCTACAAGCTCGGCTCCTACTTTCCGCTGGCGTTTGCTGCGGTCGCCATGACACTGGCGCTGGCGTCGTTCCTCAACTCCCGCCTCGTCGGACGGTACGGCATGCGCCGCATCTCCCAGTCCATGCTGCTGGTTTTCACCAGTTTCAGCCTGCTCTGGATGGTGCTGTCGATCGTGCTGGTCGATCCGGTGCCGTTCCCGCTGCTGATGGCGATCTACATGACCATCATGTTCTCGTTCAGCCTCGTGACGGCCAATTTCAACGCGCTTGCGATGGAGCCGCTTGGTGAAGTTGCAGGCACGGCATCGTCCGTTCTCGGCTTTGCCCAGACGGTCATCGGTGCTGCGCTGGGTGCGATCATCGGTCAGGCCTTCGACGGCACTACGACGCCGGTCGCCATGGGCTATGGCGTGCTTGGCTTCGTCGCGCTGATCTGCGTGCTGATCGCCGAACGCGGCAAGCTCTTCCGGGTGCAGAACCCGCCTGCCGAACATGTGGTCGGTTGATTTTCAATGAGAATAAAAAACCCGCCATTCCGGCGGGTTTTGTTTTTACTCTTCCCAGAGCGTGGCCTGAATAGCCTGCCAGCTGTCCTTACTCGGCGCAGCCAATATGCCCCCGCCGATATGCGACGGATGATAATCGCTACCGTCCCAACGGGCGAGATGGCCGCCTGCTTCCTGATGGATCAGTGCGCCGGGCAGATGGTCCCAGGGCATCAGCTTGTTATAGACCGCGAAATGCGCGCCGCCGGTCGCGAGAATGCGATAGTCATGCGCTGCACAGCGATAGCCGATCTGCGACAGGAATTTCGTATGATTGCGCGCAAGACGGGACCGCAGCGGTTCCGCCGTGTACTGCCACGAGATCGTGCCTGTCATCTGGTCGATAGCGGCGGGCGCTGCAACGCGGACCTTGCGCGTGCTGCCATTGGCATGGCGAATATAGCTGCCGCTGCCCTTTGTGGCCGTGATCCAGTCATTGCCGACCGGATCGTGGATGATGCCGGCAACGGTCTCGCCTTTCGACACGACCGCTAGCATAACACCGAACAGCGGTACGCCGGATGCAAAATTGAACGTGCCGTCCACCGGATCAATGGTGAAAGCAAAATCGGCATCGCCGAGTCCATCGAGCAAGGCTGGATTGTCGGAGCACGCTTCCTCGCCCACAATCATCGCATCGGGATAGCGTTCTTTCAGCTTTGCGGTGATAAAGCGCTCTGCATTGACGTCGGCTTCCGTCACCAGATCGGCGGGGGACGTTTTCTGCCGGATATCGTCCGCGTCGAGCGTGCGGAAACGCGGCATGATTTCTTGCTGGGCAGCTTCTGCCAGAAGATCGGCAAGCCAGTCGATCTGGCCTTCATCAAAGCGCACTGTCATTCCCTTCATTCTTCTCGTCCTGCGGACCAGCCATCAGGCCCGCGAAATCGAACAGCTTGCGGTCCAGAAGATGGCTCGGGCGCACATTGGTCATGGCGCGGATCATCGTGTCCTTACGGCCCGGCATGCGCTTTTCAATATCCGTCAGCATGGCCTTCATGGCATTGCGCTGAAGCCCTTCCTGGCTACCGCACAGGTCGCAGGGAATGATCGGAAACTGCATGGAGGTTGCAAATTTTTCCAGATCGTCTTCCGCCGCATAAGCCAGCGGGCGGAACACCATCAGATCGCCTTCGTCGTTCAGAAGCTTCGGCGGCATGGCGGCAAGGCGTCCGCCATGAAACAGGTTCATGAAGAAGGTTTCGAGAATATCCTCGCGATGATGGCCGAGAACGATGGCCGAGCAGCCCTCCTCGCGCGCAATGCGATAGAGATTTCCGCGACGAAGGCGCGAACAGAGCGAGCAATAGGTGCTGTTCTCTGGTAGCTTGTCCGTCACAATGGAATAGGTGTCCTGATATTCGATGCGATGCTCGATGCCATAGCGGTTCAGGAAATCCGGCAGAATGTGCTTTGGAAAATTCGGCTGTCCCTGATCCAGATTGACCGCGAGCAGTTCGACCGGTAGCAGGCCGCGCCATTTAAGATCGAGCAGCAGCGCCAGCAGGCCATAGGAATCCTTGCCGCCGGAAAGACAGATCATCCAGCGCTCGCCGGGCTTCACCATAGCAAAGTCTTCGATAGCCTGACGCGTCAGACGTAGAAGGCGCTTGCGCAGCTTGTTGAATTCGACCGTGGCGGGCACGTCGCGAAACAGCGGATGGCAACCGTCTCCGCCGGTCTCTTCCGAGATACCGGGCAAATTATCTGGCGCAATATTCGGATCGAAAGCGTTCATGGCTCTTCTCGGATGCTGTCTGGTATAGCGCTTTACATACAGAAAAGCCGCCCATGGGGAAACCATGGACGGCCATTTCTTTGCGATAAGTGGCGCCCGAAGGCGACCAGATTAACGCGAGTAGAATTCGACCACGAGGTTCGGTTCCATCTGGACGGCGTAAGGCACATCCGTCAGGGTCGGAACGCGGGCGTAGGTCGCAACCATCTTATTGTGATCAACTTCGATGTAGTCCGGCACATCGCGTTCTGCGAGCTGAACAGCTTCGAGAACAACAACCAGCTGCTTCGACTTTTCGCGAACTTCAACAACGTCACCGGCCTTCAGGCGGTAGGACTGGATGTTGACGCGACGGCCGTTCACGTTCACGTGACCGTGGTTGATGAACTGGCGTGCAGCGAAGATCGTCGGAACGAACTTTGCGCGGTACACAACAGCATCCAGACGTGATTCGAGAAGACCGATCAGGTTTTCACCCGTGTCGCCCTTGCGGCGAGCGGCTTCGTCATAGGTCTTGCGGAACTGCTTTTCCGAGATATCGCCGTAGAAACCCTTGAGCTTCTGCTTGGCGCGCAGCTGCACACCGAAGTCCGAGAGCTTGCCCTTGCGGCGCTGGCCGTGCTGACCCGGGCCATATTCACGACGGTTAACCGGGGACTTCGGGCGGCCCCAGATGTTTTCGCCAAGACGGCGATCAATCTTATACTTTGCGGATTCGCGCTTGCTCATCGCATTTCCTTCAAAAAGTTAGTGCGCCATACGGCGCAGACAGGAAACGCGCCCTCCTCTGCCCTCCGTTTTCGAGGACTGACAGGGATGAAGCGCGCGAGCGCAATCTTCATCCACGGGACACGTCAAATGAAACGCCAGCGCGTTAAAGCGCCAGCGATGGCGGGCTTTTAGTCATGTGCATGTCATCTTGTCAAGTTCGAACGCTTGCCAAAGCCCAGATAACCGGGCGTTTAAAGCGCTTTTCGCCGTCTTTTGCAACATATTGCCATCAAGCGTGAAGGAACGCGGCTTCTCTTTGCGGCATTATGCAGTCGGGGCTGTAGAAAATGAGGTATTCATTGGTGTTGCTGGTCCTACCCCGTTTCCTATCCCGTAGAAATTCAACTGCCGCTGTTCTCCTCCTCAGTTTCCTCGGTTTTACGGGAGAAACGGCTCTTTATCCTCAGCCCGCACAGGCGCAAAACTTCATCGAAAAAATCCTGAAGCGCGATGCGCAAAAGGCAAAGCAACAGCGCAAGCGCCCGTCGGCCAACCCGCAAAAGAAACGGCAGGAAAGAAAGCCGCCAGCCCGGCAGGATAAAGTTCCGACTAAACCTGCACCACAGTCAGCATTGCCTGTTGTCGTTCCTGTTCCAACACCGGCACCCAGACCAGCGCCTGCTCCCGAACCGAAGACCGAGGCAGAGCCCGCCGTCATCATTCCGCCTGAAAAGCCCACCCCGCCACAACAGGCGGAGCCAGAACAGCCGCAGCCTTCAAAACCTGCCGCTGATGGACGCGTCTATCAGGTGGCGTGCCCCGCGCTGATTTCCGGCGAAGTAGAGGGCAAACTTCTGACACCCATCGAAGACGGCGCGCAATGCGGTCTCCATTCGCCGCTCTCACTGACGGCAATCGGCAAGAATGAGCCGCTCAAGCTTGCCAATCCCGTCACGACGAACTGCGCCATGGCGGTGACACTCGCCCAATGGAGCAACGACGTTAAAAACGCAGCACAGGATATCTACGGCAAGGATATCAAGATTACCCAGATCGGCACCGGCTCTGATTATCAATGCCGCAAGGTGAATGGCGCATCCACAGGCCGCGTGTCGGAACATGCCTTTGGCAATGCGCTCGACATCATGTCCTTCACATTCTCGGACGGCAGCAAGACGCAGCTGGAAAGCGGCTGGAATGGCGCCGACAAGGAAAAGGCCTTCTGGCGCGCTGTGCACGGCGCAAGCTGCAAGCTTTTCATGACCGTCATCGGCCCGGATGGCGATGCGGCGCACCGCACCAACATGCATCTTGATCAGGGATGCCACGGCAAAAGCTGCACGGCCCGGATATGCCAGTGAGAAAAGTGCATAACCGCCCGGAATTCATAAAAAAATCCAAATCCGGTTTCTAGTTTGATGCGGTATTATCGATTCCAGAACGGGTCCGCCTGTGACAGAATCACTGGAACCGCTCTCTTTGCCTATTTTGCAGGGTTTCCGAAAAGGATATGGGGCATGCAATTGACCAAAATTATACTTTCCACCCTTTGCGCCATCGGCTTTGTGACCGCCGCTCACGCGGACGCTGTTCCGAAGCGCTCGAAAGATTTTACGGGTAATTACCAGACATTGGTCAAGGACCAGCAGGCCTCGCCACAGGTGGCCGATTGTGTGGCCAGCGGTTATGATCTGGTGAAAAAGGACAAGAAATACGACCGTCTAGGCTTCACAAAAGACGATATTTCGTCGGCCACAACCAATGACACATCATCGAAGTTCAGCGCCAAGGACCCGCGCAAGGTCTCAGCCGTCATCTCGGTGCCGGGCGAAGCGCGTATCAAGAGCACGGGCTATAAATGGGATGGCGTCAATCTGCGTTGCGGCATCACCAATGGTAAGCTGACGGCCATCGAACTGGTTCAAACGAAAGCCGCACAATAATTTGATCGGCAACAGCCACACAGAACCGAGCACCTGATCCCAAGTCAGGTGTTCTTTTTGTCGTCGACATGCTGAGGCAGACCGTTGCGCTTGGTCTCGGCGAATTCTTCCAGTTCTTTCTCGCTCATCGATTCGTACATCTCTTTCGATGCGCCGATTAACTCGCTGACCTTGATCTCGCCGCGCTTGGCCGCCAACGCAGCACCGGCAGCCTTTTGCTGGGCTTGAGATTTTGCAGGCATGAACTCTTCTCCTTTTGCGCCGCCCCAAGGCCAACGCGACGGATAGAAATCAGTTCCCGCCGCTAGTCCTGCTCGCTGTCGAAACGAGAGCGCGCACTGCGTAGCGACGCCCGGTTTGCAACCGCCCATTGCCCCAAACTGTCGATAGGCCCCGCCAGCGAATGACCAAGCTCGGTCAGCGAATATTCGACTTCCGGTGGTGAAGTCGGTCGTACATGGCGCGAAACCAGCCCGTCGCGTTCGAGCGAACGCAGCGTGACCGTCAGCATACGCTGCGAGATTCCTTCAATTTCTCGCCGTAAGGCATTGAAACGCATGGAACCGCTCTGCAAGCTGAAGATAACAAGAATGCTCCACGTGTCGCCAACCCGGTCGAGCACATCACGGATCGGGCAAGAACCCTTGCCGTCCGTCTCAAAGGCCGGTGTGGAAGACAAAAGCGGCGTCTTGGCGTCTGGTCGTGTCGGTATCGTCATAGTCACTCTTATCACATACTCGCTTGTTGGGATCAAACCGGATGCTTGCGTCTGCCCTTCCGCCAAGCCCATGGGCTAACAACCCCACACGTCCAAACGTCCTTATCTTGCCTTTTGGACGGTTACTTCCATGTTTCCTACCCATGTAGAAGTGCGTTCTTCACAAGCCCGGTAGCCTGACATATGTAGTTACCAGAAATAACCTGATTATGAAACATACCTTAAATGGCTGAACTACAAAAGCGTAAGGAAGGAACTGGAATGGCTAAAATCGCACTGATTGGCGCAACGGGTTTTGTTGGCGCAGCAATCTTGAAGGAAGCCGCATCGCGCGGCCATCATGTTACGGCGCTGGTACGCCACCCGGAAAAGGTGGAAAAGCTTGCCAACGTGACCGCCGTGAAAACGGACGTGTACGACACGGATGCGCTCGCCAGCCAGCTTTCAGGACATGACATCATCATTTCCGCATTCAATCCCGGCTGGGGCGACACGAATATTCGTGAAAACCACATCAAGGGCAGCCGCTCGATCAACGAGGCAGCCAAGAAGGCAGGCGTCAAGCGTCTAATCGCGGTCGGTGGTGCCGGTAGCCTGTCGATCAACGGCCAGCAACTTGTCGATTCCGCCGAATTCCCGGCAGAATGGAAAGAAGGTGCTCTGGGCGCCCGCGAAGCGCTGAACGAGCTGCGCAAGGAAAGTGGCCTCGACTGGACCTTCGTGTCGCCAGCGATCATTCTTCAGCCGGGTGAACGCACGGGCAAATATCGTCTTGGCGGTGACGAGCCCGTTTTCAACGACAAGGGCGAAAGCACTATTTCGGTCGCTGATCTGGCTGTCGCTATCGTCGATGAGGCCGAACAGGGCAAGCATATCGGCAAGCGTTTCACCGCAGCCTATTGATTACTGCTTCTTGATCGCATTTCTGCTTTAAAAGCAAAGCCGGACGGTAAATGCCATCCGGCTTTAGAGCGCATCCCGAAAAGTGTGAAACGGTTTTCGGAACAAGATGCGCGTTAAAACAAAGAGTTAGAGCGCCGATCTGATCCAATCAGATCGAAACGCGCTTTAACGTATCAAAACAACCTGCGGAGACCGTATGGAACTCGGAATCTATACTTTTGGCGATCTTGGTCCAGACGTGGAAACCGGAAAGCCGATCGCCCCGCAACAGCGTATCAGCAATCTGATCGAGGAAATCGAGCTGGCCGATCAGGTGGGGCTCGATGTCTTCGGCCTTGGCGAACACC
The DNA here is from genome assembly GCF_030067775.1 of Ochrobactrum sp. SSR. Lineage (NCBI taxonomy): Bacteria > Pseudomonadati > Pseudomonadota > Alphaproteobacteria > Hyphomicrobiales > Brucellaceae > Ochrobactrum > Ochrobactrum sp. SSR. The sequence goes on from NZ_CP125969.1 coordinate 861,877, forward strand.
ATCGGCCCGATTATTCGGTATCCGCACCCGCCGTTGTTCTGGCTGCTGCGGCCTCGCGCACTAAAAACATCCGGCTGACGAGCGCAGTCACCGTCTTGTCGTCCGACGATCCCGTGCGCGTTTACCAGCAGTTTTCGACGCTGGACCTGATCTCGAATGGACGCGCTGAAATCATGGCCGGACGTGGTTCGTTCATCGAATCCTTCCCGCTCTTCGGGTACAATCTCGACGATTACGACACGCTTTTTGCCGAAAAACTCGATCTGCTTCTAACGATCCGCGACAACGAACGCGTGAGCTGGACCGGGACGACGCGCGCAGCCATTGACGGGCGTGGTGTCTATCCCCGTGGCGTGCAGGAACAGCTGCCCATATGGCTCGCCGTTGGCGGTACGCCAGCTTCCGTCGGTCGCGCCGCCCTGCTCGGATTACCATTGGCTCTCGCTATTATCGGCGGCTACCCGGAACGGTTTGCCCAGCTGACCGATTTTTATCGTGAAGCTGGCGTAAAAGCGGATCATGCGCCGGAAAAGCTCAAAATTGGAATCAATTCGCATGGCTATGTGGCTGAAAACGCTCAACAAGCAGCGGATGAATTCTATCCGTCCTATTCACAAGTCATGGCAAAGCTTGGCCGGGAACGCGGCTGGCCGCCAACCACGCGAGAGCAATTCGACGCAATGCGCAAACCGCGTGGATCTCTTCTGGTGGGCAGTCCGCAGCAGGTCATCGACAAGATTCTCGCCCAACACAGCTACTTCAAGCACGACCGCTTTTTGTTCCAGACAGCGCTCGGCAATCTGCCGCATAAATATACGATGAAATCGATTGAGCTGTTCGGCACCAAGGTTGCGCCGGAAGTTCGCAAAGCGCTCGGCGTGGTATCCGCGACATGAAAAAAGCCCGGTGTCGCGACCGGACTTTTTTTTAAACCAGTTCCACGTCCACGACGCCCTGAATGGCTTTCATTGCGCTCGCAATCTGCGGGCTGACGCGATAACGGTGGGGTAGTTCGATTTCAACTTCGCGCTGCCCATTGTCCTTGATGACGATGAGACTGACCTGTCCGTCGCCGCGCGTGTTGAAATGCGGCGCGATATGGCGAATCGCTTCCGCCGAGCGCAGATAAAGCCGCAGCGCCTTCTGCATGCGGCAGGCCTCGTCTTCCAGCGATTGCACGGTCTGGATGCGCAAGCCGATACCTTCCGGGCGATCCTCCGCCTGCACCGTGATCACCACCGATTTGCCGCTTTCCAGAAGATCGCGATATTGCGCGAGCCCTTCCGAAAACAGCACGGCTTCAAACTGGCCGCTGGCATCCGACAACTGAACAATGCCCATCTTGTTGCCGGTGCGGGTCTTGCGCTCCTGACGCGCCGTCACCGTGCCCGCCAGACGCCCGGCATTGGCGCCGCGCTTCACCGCAGCCGAGAAATCAGCCCAGCTTTGCACGCGCATACGATCCAGAACCGCGCGATATTCATCGAGCGGATGCGCCGACAGATAGAAGCCGACCGCCTGAAACTCTCGATGCAGCATTTCCGACGGCAGCCAAGGTGCGGCCTGCGGCAGAATAAGCTGTTCCTTCGGCGCACCGGACAGGCCGAAAATATCGGACTGGCCGCTGGCGGCATTTTCCTGCGTGCGCTGGGCGAAGCCCATGATGCGGTCCATGCCTGCGCTCATTGCCGGGCGTTCGCGCTTGAAGCAATCCATCGCGCCCGCATTGATCAGGCTTTCCAGCACGCGACGATTAACGATCCTCGGATCAATCCGCTCGCAGAAATCCTCAAGGCTTTCAAACGGCTTCTGGGCGCGCACATCCACAATATGGTCGACAGCAGCTTCACCGACGCCCTTGATGGCAGCCAGTGAATAGAAAATCTGCTTCTCGCCCACTTCAAACGGACGGAACGAGGTCATGACCGAAGGCGGCACGACCTCGATCCCCAGACGATTCGCTTCGCGGCGGAAATCGTTGAGCTTGTCGGTGTTCGACATATCGTAGGTCATCGACGCGGCCAGAAATTCGACCGGGTAATGCGCCTTCATATAGGCTGTCTGATAGGAAACGATGGCATAGGCCGCCGCGTGTGACTTGTTGAAGCCGTAATCGGCAAACTTGGCAAGCAGATCAAAGATCATATTCGCCTGAGCCTTGTCGACGCCGCCATCAATAGCGCCCGAGACGAAACGGACGCGTTGCTTGTCCATTTCCTCGCAGATCTTCTTACCCATGGCGCGACGCAGAAGGTCAGCTTCGCCGAGCGAGTAGCCCGACAGCACCTGTGCGATCTGCATCACCTGTTCCTGATAAACGATAACGCCTTGCGTTTCCTTGATCAGGTGATCGATCTTCGGGTGAATGGAAGCGATTTCCTCTTCACCATTCTTGCGCGCATTATAGGTCGGGATGTTCTCCATCGGACCGGGACGATAGAGCGCGACGAGCGCAATAATGTCCTCGATCCGGTCAGGACGCATGCCGAGCAGCGCTTTACGCATGCCAGCACTTTCAACCTGAAACACTCCGACGGTTTCGCCGCGCGACAGCATTTCATAGGTCAGCTCATCGTCGAACGGCAGCCGGGTCAGATCGATGTCGATCCCCTTGCGCGCTACGAGCTTGACCGCCGTTTCCAGCACCGTCAGCGTCTTGAGCCCGAGAAAGTCGAACTTGACCAGTCCAGCTTGCTCCACCCACTTCATATTGAACTGGGTGACTGGCATATCGGAACGCGGGTCGCGATACATCGGCACCAGTTCCGACAGCGGACGGTCGCCGATCACGATACCGGCGGCGTGGGTCGAAGCGTGGCGATAGAGACCTTCCAGCTTGAGCGCCATATCGAGAAGCCGCCCAACGACCGGTTCCTTCTCGCGTTCCTCGGTGATCTTCGGCTCGGTTTCGATGGCCTGCGCCAGCGACACCGGATTGGCTGGATTTTGCGGCACCAGCTTGCAGAGCCGATCCACTTGCCCATAGGGCATTTCGAGAACGCGGCCGACGTCGCGCAACACGGCGCGCGCCTGAAGCGTACCGAAGGTTATGATCTGGGCGACCTGATCACGCCCGTATTTCTCCTGCACATAGCGGATCACCTCTTCGCGGCGATCCTGACAGAAGTCGATATCGAAGTCGGGCATCGATACGCGGTCCGGATTGAGGAAGCGTTCAAACAGCAGCGAGAAGCGCAGCGGATCGACGTCCGTAATCGTCAGGGCATAAGCGACGAGCGAACCCGCACCCGAACCACGGCCCGGCCCGACCGGAATGCCATGCGCCTTGGCCCATTTGATGAAGTCCGCAACGATCAGGAAGTAGCCGGGGAACTTCATGCGGGTGATGATGCCGATCTCATATTCGAGACGTTCGGCATATTGTTCCGGCGTATAGCCTTCGGCAAGGCCCACGCTTTCCAGCCGCATCTGCAAGCCCTCACGGGCCTGACGTGCAAGTTCTTCTGCTTCCGCAGCGACAGCGGCTTCAGGATCGTCGGATTCACCCGTGAAGCGTGGCAGAATTGGAGCGCGGGTTTGCGTGTACCAACTGCAACGCTCCGCTATCTCAATCGTGTTGTCCAGCGCCTCGGGCAAGTCGGCAAACAGCGCCGCCATTTCGGCGCGGCTTTTCAGATAATGATCCGGCGTCAGGCGGCGGCGATCATCATTGGAAAGGATCTGCCCCTCGGCGATGGCCAGCAGCGCATCATGGGCTTCGTAATCCTCCGCCTTGAGGAAGAACGCCTCATTGGTGGCCACCAGAGGCAATTCCATCTCATAGGCTAGCGCAACAGTCTTGGCTTCCAGAGCACGGTCATAGCCCGCATAACGCTGTAACTCGACATAAAGCCGATTGCCGAATGTCTCATGCAGGAACGCCAGACGCGATTGCGCCCGGTCTGGCCGGTCTGCCGCAAAAGAGCGACCGATTGGCCCGAGCGGCCCGCCTGACAGGACGATGACGTCCTTGGCCAGTGCTGGCAGCCAGCCTGCATCTATATGGACCGGATCGCCCGCAGGCGTATCCAGAAACGAGCGGCTGACCAGCCGCACGATATTCGCGTAGCCCTCTTCCGTCGAAGCAAGCAGGACGAGAGGAGCCAGATCAAGCGCGAGCCTGCGATTGATACTGCGCCCATTGTCGTTGTGGTCGCCGAAGGCAACATCGACCTGACAGCCGATGATCGGCTGCACACCATCCTTCGATGCCTTCTGCGCAAATTCGAGTGCACCAAACAGATTGTTGGTGTCCGTTATCGCGATGGCCGGCGCTTCGTCGGCAATCGCCTGTTTGATGACCTTGCCGAGCGGCAATGCGCCCTCGAGCAAGGAATAGGCCGAATGAACACGCAGATGCACAAAACGCGGCGTGGAAACGCTTCCACTGGCTGCATTGTCTGCTGCTGCATCATTCATTCTATTCACCCTGATCAAACCGAACCGTGCGGGTGGACATACACCCGTTTCATAGGACCGCCTACTGAAATGCTGCTGGTCGCCGGCGACTCTGTCGCCTGAGGCTTTCAGTTTCAGGGAATGTCCCGGCGATGTCCAGAGAGACAGCCGCCGGTATCGAAAGGGTACACAAGAGAACCCTCAAAAGCGCGTTACTTCGAGCCGGTTCATACGGCGAACTTCAGTGATCGCACTCCAAGCTTTGTTACGCATATCAGTGTCCAAAACAGGTTTTCCGCTTTGGATGATATGCTTCAGTCACTTCAGATCGCGCTGACCCAGATGGCGAAGGTTGCAATAAACAGGCTGACGGAGACGAATGACAAAACGTCGTGGACGAGATCGGTCATGTGGAAAACTCCTCTTTGTTCACGTATGTTTATTTTTTGTTCTATTTTTGTTCCAAAGTCAACACCCTGTTTGAGTCGCCAGTTACATTAGGGTTTACGAATAATAAACGCGCAACCGCAGGCGGTATCACGCGCCTGCGGTTTCAATGGCTTAACGATGGAGAAAGTTGGCCGTCTTACAGATCGACGACCTGGCCGTCCTGCAAGGTCACGCGCCGGTCCATGCGGCGGGCCAATTCGTGATTATGCGTGGCGATCAGCGCCGCCAGACCGGACTGGCGCACAAGCGCCTCCAGTGCCCCGAACACATAGGAGGACGTCGTCGGGTCGAGATTGCCGGTCGGCTCGTCGGCTAAAAGCACAAGCGGCGCATTGGCGACGGCGCGCGCAATAGCGACACGCTGCTGCTCACCACCGGAAAGCTCGGCGGGACGATGCGAAGCGCGCTTGCCGATCTTCATATATTCGAGCAATTGCTGTGCGCGTTCCGATGCGGCCTTCTTGGTCAGGCCACGGATCATCTGCGGCATCATCACATTTTCCAGCGCTGAAAACTCCGGCAGCAAATGGTGGAACTGATAGACGAAGCCGATATCGTTACGACGCACCGCCGTACGGTCGTCATCCGAGAGCGCGCTGCAGGAGCGACCGTCGAGAAAGACATCGCCATTGTCCGGGCGTTCCAGAAGCCCAGCCGTGTGCAAAAGCGTGGACTTACCGGCACCGGACGGGGCGACGAGCGCCACCATCTCGCCGCGACGCAGCGTGAAATCGGCGTCTTTGAGGATAACCAGTTCGCGGTCGACTTCCTTATAGGCGCGACTGACCTTCTCCAGCCGCAGAATAATTTCAGCCGCCATTATTCGTACCTCAATGCTTCGACCGGATCGAGCTTGGCAGCGCGCCAGGCTGGGAAAATGGTGGCGATAAAGGAAAGCACCAGTGCCATGACGATGACGGAAATCGTCTCGCCAGGGTCCATCTTTGCTGGCAGCTGGCTCAGGAAATAGAGCTCCGGATTGAACAGCGTCGTTCCCGAAAGCCACGAGAAGAACTCACGCAACCGTTCGACATTCAGGCACACCACCACGCCGAGCACCACACCGGCGACCGTGCCGGTCACGCCGATGGCTGCACCCGTCATCAGGAATATGCGCATCACCGCGCCGCGTGTCGCGCCCATGGTGCGCAGAATAGCGATATCATGCCCCTTGTCCTTCACCAGCATGATGAGACCGGAGATGATATTGAGCGCCGCGACCAGAACGATCAGCGTCAGGATCATGAACATGACATTGCGCTCGACTTCCAGCGCCGAGAAGAAAGTCTGGTTGCGCTGGCGCCAGTCAACAAGTGTCAGCTGGCGACCTGCCGCCTCTTCCACCGGCGCGCGCATCGCATCCACCTTGTCGGGATTTTCGACAAAGATTTCGAGCGACTGCACCTTGCCTTCCTGATTGAAGAAAAAGCTGCGCCTCGGAAAGCGGCATCATCACGATGGAATTGTCATATTCCGACATGCCGATCTCGAAGATCGCGACAATCGGATAGGCTTTTACGCGCGGATTAACACCAAACGGGGTCACATCGCCATCGGGAGAAATCACCCGCAGCGTATCTCCGATGGAAAGCCCCAGATTTTCAGCCATGCGCGTGCCGATGGCGACACCGCCGCTCTGGTCGAAGCCTTGCAGTGTGCCCTGGCGGATATTGCCCGATACAAGCTTCAGCTTGTCGAGGTCTTCCTCGCGCAGACCACGGATCAGCGCTCCATTGCCCGCACCGATGGTGCCCTGCACGAGAGCCTGTCCTTCCACCACCGGAATAGCGAATTTGATGCCGGAAATGCCGTCGATACGCTTGATCAGGTCAGCATAATCATCCAGCGGACGATCAATCGGCTGCATGATCAGATGGCCATTGATGCCGAGAATGCGCGTCAAAAGCTCGGCGCGAAAGCCGTTCATCACCGCCATAACGATGATGAGGGTCGCCACGCCCAGCATGATGCCGGTGAAAGAAAACCCGGCAATAACCGATATGAATGTTTCACGGCGGCGCGCACGCAGATATCGCCACGCGATCATCCGTTCGAAGGCCGAAAAAGGGCCGGACTTCGGCGGCTTCACAGCTGCCTTGGCCTGCCCTTCGGACTTTGCTGCCGCCGCGCCGCTCATGCTTCAGCCGTCAGCATGTTGATGGCGGCTTCCACCGTCAGATTCTGGCGTTCGCCGGTCTTGCGGTCCTTGACTTCAACCTCACCAGCGGCAACGCCGCGCGGACCGACGATCACCTGGGTCGGCAGGCCGATCAGGTCCATGGTGGCGAATTTTGCACCGGGACGGTCATCCGTATCGTCCAGCAGCGGATCGATACCGGCATTGGTCAGTGCGTCGTAGAGCTTCTCGCTGACGCTATCGCAGCCTTCGTCGCCGGGCTTCATGTTCACGATGCCTGCGCCGAACGGTGCAATCGCCTTTGGCCAGATGATGCCCGCATCGTCGTGGAAGGCTTCGATAGCAGCCGCCACCAGACGCGACGGGCCGATCCCGTAGGAGCCCATAGACACCAGATGTTCCTTGCCGTCCGGGCCCTGCACTTTCGCGCCCATCGGTTCGGAATATTTTGTGCCGAAATGGAAGATGTGACCGACTTCAATGCCGCGCGCCGAAACCTGATCATCAGCCTTGACCTTGGCCCAATCGGCTTCGTCATGCATTTCGTCGGTTGCCGCGTAGGGCGTTGTCCAGCGATTGACGATATCGGTCAGCTGCGCATCGTTGCGGAAATCCGTATCCGCGCCTGGCACGGCCAGATCGAGATAGGCCTTGTCGCAATAGACCTGGCTTTCGCCGGTTTCAGCCAGAATTATGAATTCGTGAGACAGATCGCCGCCGATCGGGCCGGTGTCGGCGCGCATCGGGATCGCCTGCAGACCGACGCGCGCAAACGTGCGCAGGTAGGAGACGAACATGCGGTAATAGGCCATCTTCGCGCCCTCATAATCGAGGTCGAACGAATAGGCGTCCTTCATCAGAAACTCGCGTGAGCGCATCACGCCGAAACGCGGGCGGACTTCGTCGCGGAATTTCCACTGGATATGATAGAGGTTAAGCGGCAGATCCTTGTAGGAGCGCACATAGGAACGGAAAATATCCGTGACCATCTCTTCATTGGTCGGGCCGAAGAGCATTTCGCGCTCCTGACGGTCCTGAATGCGTAGCATTTCCTTGCCGTAAGCGTCGTAGCGCCCGCTTTCACGCCACAGATCGGCGGACTGGATGGTCGGCATCAGGATTTCGTTGGCGCCAGCGCGGTTCTGCTCTTCACGGATGATATCGCAGACCTTGTTCAGCACCTTCAGCCCAATCGGAAGCCAGGAATAGATGCCTGCCGACTGCTGGCGGATCATGCCCGAACGCAGCATAAGCCTATGAGAGACGATTTCCGCCTCTTTAGGATTTTCCTTCAGAATGGGCAAAAAATACCGCGACAAACGCATCGTAACCACCGATCCAGAGAGAATGCCTGCTTGCTTCAAGAATCAGGCAAAAATTAAGCATATTTGAAGGTTTCTTATCGGGTTATGCTTGCGTTGAAAACCCGCCTGAAAAAGCTTTGCGCGGAGCGGTTTTCACCATCCACAGGCGCGACAGGCAGGTAAAACGCCCAAAGCCACAAAACACCGCCTCCGAATTCACATTCAATTTCAATATATTACAGATATATCATTAGCTTTTAGGAAAATTCACGAAAGAATTATGACGCAGAAGAAGATTTTTCGTGACAAAAGCTGTGCAGTTCGCTATTTTTTTCATCATAAGAGCAACAACGGAATAAAACCGTTGTTTTCACGCGGTCAAAGTCTTGGGAGGATGGATCCAGGCGCGAGCTACGCAGCCGCCAGTAACATGGAAACGGATCGAACGCGTATTTTATTAGCAAGGCGAAAGCCTTGCTTTTTTTTTTGCATTTGCATTGATCGCGACCCTCGCCGTCAGCTTCCCGAAAAGCCGCGCAATAACCCATTGAATTTGTGTGATTTATAGACCTGCTTTTGCAGGCGACTATTTGCAATATGTTGCCAAAGTAAAACTAGTTTTATTCTTCGGCGCATATCGCGACCAGAGCGAACGAGGACCGAAGCGTGAAATTCCTTTAGTCCCTTATAATTCAGCACCTTACGATAAGATCATAAGTTTTTGATTCAGAGCGTATTTCCCAGCAGTCTGTTTTGCGCATAAAAAGAAAGACTGCCTAAAAATGAGGCAGCCTTGGATTTCTCATTCTGTTTTCGTAAATGCGATTACGTCAAATCCGGGAAAAAATGCGGAATGTCGTCCAGACCAAAACCGCTGATCTGCGTCACATAATAATAGACAGCGAAGATAAGCGTGGCGACAAAAGTGGTACGCAGAAAGGCGCGACCGATGCGCGGTGTTGCCGGAGCGCTGGCCACCGTGCCAAGCGTAACATTATTTTCCTCAGCCTGTGTGCGCAGGCCGACCGGCAGCAGCGCAAAAAGCGACGTCCACCAGATAATGAAATAGATCGCAATGCCGGACATGATGGACATGATTACACTTCCTCCAGCTCAATCAGCGTGCCGTTGAAGTCTTTCGGGTGCAGAAACAGGACCGGCTTGCCATGGGCGCCGGTCTTCGGCTCTCCATCGCCGAGAATACGTGCGCCTTCCGCCTTGAGCTTATCCCGCGCTGCGATAATGTCCTCCACCTCATAGCAGAGATGGTGCACACCACCGGACGGGTTCTTTTCGAGGAAGGCTGCAATGGGTGATCCCTCACCCAAAGGCTCCAGCAGCTCGATTTTCGTGTTGCCGACGTCGATGAAAACCACGGTCACACCGTGTTCCGGCAAGCGCCTGCGGTGCGCCGACATTTGCAGCCAGTTTGCCACGATAAAGCGCGGACGCAGCCTCGATATCCGGAACGGCAATCGCGACATGGTTCAAACGTTCGAGCATCAGCACCTCCCTTGCTGCATATTTATAGCGTGACGGTCAGCGTATCCTATTCACGAATACGGTCACCACAGGCTTTTTGCCCCACGTCTGATTTGCCGCAGCGCGCACCGCGCGGCGCGCGGATTCACGCACCAGCTCGACATCCTTGCGGCGGACGCGGGGAATGCTATCGACGGCCTCGACGACCGCATCGAGCAGGATGTCTTCCATCAACTCGCCCTGACCGTCTTCTTCCGGCAGACCAAATGTCACCAGATCGGGTTCGTCGAGAAGCTTGTGGTCGCGGTCCAGCAGGATGGAAACGGCGACATGGCCGACATAAGCGAGCTTGCGGCGCTCGACCATGCCGATCTCTTCCTCGTCACCGATCAGCTTGCCGTCCTTGTAGATACGGCCAATCGGCGCTTCGTCGATAATTTCGGCCTTGCCGGGGGCAAGACGCAGCACGTCGCCATTGCGGATCTGGGCGACCTGCCCGATCCCTTCCATCGCGCCAAGCGAGCCCTGCGCCACCAGATGCGCAGCTTCGCCATGCACCGGAACGAGAATTTGCGGGCGAACCCAGGAATACATACGCTTTAATTCGCTGCGACGCGGATGGCCGGAGACGTGCACCAATGCATCATCGTCGCCGATGATCTTGATGCCCCGGTCGATCAGGCAGTTCTTGATGTCGAGAATGGCTTTTTCGTTGCCCGGAATGGCGCGCGACGAATAAATGACCGTATCGCCCGGCGACAGGGCCAGACTGCGCATTTCATCGCGGGCCAGCTTGGCAAGTGCTGCACGCGGCTCGCCCTGACTGCCGGTCAGGATCATCACCACGTTTTCACGCGGAATATAGCCGTAATCCTCTTCGCTCAGATATTCCGGCAGGCCTTCCATATAGCCAAGCTCGGTCGCGACAGAAATCGCGCGCTTCATCGAGCGACCGACGACCAGAACCTGACGGCCCGCATCGCGCGCCGCCTCCGTGATGGAGCGTATGCGGCCCACATTGGAAGAAAAGGTGGTGATCGCCACGCGTCCACGCGCATTCTCGATCAGCTCGCGCAGGCTTTCACCGACCTGACGTTCCGACGGGGATTCACCCTCGCGCATGGCATTGGTGGAATCGCAGATCAGCGCCAAAACACCGGCATCGCCAATGGCGCGGAAGCGCGCTTCATCGATGACCGGGCCGAGCGAAGGTTCCGGGTCCATCTTCCAATCGCCGGTGTGAACGACAGTGCCAAGCGGCGTCGTGATCGCCAGCGACACAGGTTCCGGGATCGAGTGCGTGACAGCGACCGCTTCAACCTTAAACGGGCCAACTTCGAACTTTTCACCAGCCTTGTAGACCGTGACCGGAATTTCCGGCGCGCTGATCTCGGACTGGCGCTTGGCTTCCAGCAGACCGGCGGTGAACGGCGTCGCATAGACTGGAACCTTCAGGCGCGGCCACAGATCGAGCAGCGCACCAAAATGGTCTTCATGCGCGTGGGTGATGATGATACCGCGCACATTGTTCTTTTCCGCTTCAAGATAGCGAATATCCGGCAGGATAAGGTCGGCACCCGGCTGTTCCGGCCCGGCAAAGCTCACGCCCATGTCGACGACCAGCCATTCGCGATTATCCGCAGGTCCAAAGCCGTACATAGCGAGATTCATGCCGATTTCGCCCACGCCGCCGAGCGGCAGAAAGACGAGTTCCGGGTTATTGGATCGGGCCATGAAATTTCCTCTGTAATTATACCCTGCTTATAAAGTGGAACCGGATCAGTTTGCACTTCGGGAAGACATGCTTTCGCCGCATCCACTGAACCTAAATGGCTTTAGTTGCAACCCCGGCAAGATAAAAGAAAGCTGTTATTTACGCAGTGTTGCTGCCGTTCCGAAATAAACATCGCCCGCTGTGACCGTAATGCGCGCGCCGTCATTGTCGCGGATCACGAAACGGCAGGCTTCATCGATGGTCTCGAACCGGCCTTCGATGACCTTGCCTTCAACCTGCATCGTGACATTTCCACCAAGACCATGCGCCCGCTCCAGCCAGCGTTTGCGGATCGTATCCAGCCCGCGTCCCTCGTCCCAGACACGATAATTGACCGACCACGCATCGGAAAGAGCGGCAAACAATGTCTCGGCATCGCACTTGCTGCCAAGCGCCTGCAGCGACGTGGCGGCGTATGGCAGATCGTCGGGAAAGGCCACGATGTTGGTGCCGATGCCGATGGCAATCGCAAAGCTATCCTTGGCGAGAATTGATGATTCCAGCAGAATGCCCGACAGTTTCGCACCATCCAGCAGCACATCATTCGGCCATTTCAGGCCGATCTTCGGCGGCACGGCTGGTCCGGTTGCTGCAAAAGCCGCTTCCAGCGCATCGGCCAGCGACAGGCCCGCAACGAAACCGAGCGTTGCCGCCGTTTTCAATTCGTAGGATCTCGATCAGGAGAAGTGTGGAGGCCAGATTACCTTCCGAAGTAGACCAGGCGCGACCGCGTCTTCCGCGTCCACTTTCCTGCCTCTTCGAGACAAGCCAGAGCTTGCCCGGATCACCGCCAGCTGCTCGTTCCAGAGCCACCGCGTTTGTGGAGCCTACCGTCTCGAAAACCTCGAGACGGTAGCCAGCATTTTCGGCGACAGGCGAAAGCGCAAAATGCATTCGATCACCTGTCACAGTTTACTTAGAAGAACGTCTTTGCTGCGGCTTCGGCAAATCCGCCGATTGGACCAGCGAGGAAGACGTAGAAGAGCACGAAAGCGCCCGTAACGCCGAGAACGAGGCGCAGCTCGCCCGCGACCGGCACGAAACCACCAACCGGCTCATCGAACCACATGATCTTGATCATGCGCAGATAGTAGAACGCACCCACGACCGAAGCCACGATACCGATGATCGCCAGCGGGTAAAGACCAGCCTGCACAGCAGCAAGGAAGGTGTACCACTTGCCGAAGAAGCCGGCGAGCGGCGGGATCCCGGCGAGCGAGAACAGGAAGATCGTCATGATCGTTGCCAGCACCGGATTGGTGCGCGACAGACCGGCCAGATCGCCGATGTTCTCAACATTGCCGTCTTTGGTGCGCATGGCGAGAATGAAGGCAAAGGTGCCGAGCGTCATGGCAAGATAGATCGCCATGTAGATGGCCACGCCCTTCACACCGATGGCCGTACCAGCAGCCAGACCCACAAGGGCATAGCCCATGTGGCTGATCGACGAATAAGCCATCAGACGCTTGATATTGCGCTGGCCGATAGCGGCGAAGGCACCCAGAACCATCGAAGCGATTGCGATGAAGATCACAACCTGCTGCCAGTCATGGGTGACCGGAGCGAAGGCTTCGGAGACGACGCGGATGATGAGCGCCATGGCGGCCATCTTCGGAGCGGCGGCAAAGAAGGCCGTTACCGGGGTCGGCGCACCTTCATAGACGTCCGGCGTCCACATGTGGAACGGAACGGCGGAAATCTTGAATGCCAGACCGGCCAGAATGAAGACCAGACCGAACACCAGACCAAGCTCACGCTGGCCGCCCGAAACAGCCTGGGCGATTTCGGCGAAACCGATATGGCCGGTATAGCCGTAAACAAGCGAGATACCGTAAAGCAGCATGCCCGAGGACAGCGAGCCGAGAACGAAATACTTCAGACCGGCTTCTGTGGAGCGAACGCTGTCGCGGTTGAACGCAGCCAGCACGTAAAGCGCCAGCGACTGCAGTTCGAGACCGAGATAAAGCGACAGCATGTTGGAGGCCGACACCATCAACAGCATGCCGAGCGTCGAAATGACGATCAGGACCGGGAACTCGAACTTGTCGAACTTTTCCGCCTTGGCGAAACCGACCGACATGACGAGCGTGACGATGGAGCCGATCAGCGTCAGCACCTTCATGAAGCGGCCAAAACCGTCATTGACGATGGCGCCGCCGAAAGCGGAACCATTCGCCGGGAATAGAACAACCAGTGCCAGCGCTGCAATCAGCACTGCGACGGACAGTCCGTTGACGAGCGTGGTTGCACGCTCGCCAGAGAACACGCCGATCATAAGCAGTGCCAAGGCGCCTACAGCCAGGAGAACCTCCGGCGCTGCAAGGGTCAGATGAGCTATCAGATCAGTCTGCATGACCTTACGCCTTTATTTTCTTACTGTGCCAGCATTGCATTGGCGGCTCCGCCAATTGCAGCGTCGTAATGTTGAACCAGAGCGGTCACAGCACTTGCAGTCGCATTGAAGACCGGTGCCGGATACACGCCGAAGAAGATGGTGAGTACCACGAGCGGATAGAGAATGATCTTCTCACGCGGGCTGAGATCGAGGAGCGCCTTGAGGCTTTCCTTGTCGAGCGCACCGAAGATCACCTTGCGGTAAAGCCATAGCGCATAGGCCGCCGAGAGAATGACGCCCGTGGTTGCGAACAGCGCCACCCAGGTATTGACCCGGAACACACCGAACAGCGTCAGGAATTCACCGATGAAGCCCGAAGTACCCGGCAGGCCGACATTCGCCATCGTGAAGATGAGGAAGGCCACCGCATATTTCGGCATATTGTTCACCAGACCGCCGAACGCTGCAATCTCGCGGGTATGCATACGGTCATAGATCACGCCGACGCAAAGGAAGAGCGCGCCCGACACGATACCGTGCGACAGCATCTGGAAGATCGCGCCCTGAATGCCCTGCTCATTGGCCGCGAAGATACCCATGGTCACATAGGCCATGTGTGCGACGGACGAGTAAGCAATCAGTTTCTTGATGTCTTCCTGAACCAGAGCCACCAGAGACGTGTAGATGATGGCGATCACCGACAGCGTGAAGACAAGCGGCGCGAAATCGGCAGAAGCCAGCGGGAACATCGGCAGCGAGAAACGCAGGAAGCCGTAGCCGCCGAGCTTCAGAAGGATACCGGCCAGAATGACCGAGCCTGCCGTCGGCGCTTCAACGTGCGCATCCGGAAGCCAGGTGTGGACCGGCCACATCGGCATCTTGACCGCAAACGACGCGAAGAAGGCAAGCCATAGCCATGTTTGCATGCCAGCGGGGAAGCTGAACTTCTGCAGTTCGACGATGTTCATCGTGCCAGCCTGCCAATACATGGCCATGATGGCGATGAGCATCAGCACGGAGCCCAGCAGCGTATAAAGGAAGAACTTCAAGCTTGCATAAACGCGACGCTTGCCGCCCCACACGCCGATGATGATGAACATCGGGATAAGGCTTGCTTCGAAGAACACGTAGAACAGGAAGAGGTCGAGCGCGCAGAACACGCCGATCATGAGCGTTTCCAGAATGAGGAACGCGATCATATATTCCTTGACGCGCTTTTCGACAGACACCCAGCTTGCAAGAATGCAGAACGGCATCAGGAAAGCGGACAGCACCACGAACAGGACGGAGATACCGTCCACGCCCATATGGTAGCTGATGCCGCCGCCCATCCAGTCGACCTGCTCGACCATCTGGAAGCCAGCGTTCGAATTATCGAACCCAGCCCAGACGACGAGCGACAGGATAAAGACGAACACCGTTGTCAGCAAAGCGACGTTGCGGATGTTGCGACGCGAAGCCTCGCTGTCGTCCTTGATCAGAAGGATCAGTAACGCGCCGACGAGCGGCAGAAACGTGACCGTTGAGAGAATTGGCCAGTCGGTCATCAGAAAGAGCTCCCGAGCATCATCCAGGTGACGAGCGCGGCGACGCCGATCAGCATCGCGAATGCGTAATGATAAAGATATCCGGACTGCATCTTGACGACGCGGTTGGTGACATCAAGCACACGGGCCGAGATACCATCCGGACCGAAGCCGTCAATGAGCCAGCCGTCGCCACCCTTCCAGAAGACACGACCGAGCCACTTGGCCGGACGAACGAAGAGGAAGTCGTAGAGTTCGTCGAAATACCACTTGTTCAGCAGGAACTGGTACAGACCGCGATGGCGTTCTGCCAGTGCCTTCGGCATTTCCGGCGACCGGATGTAGAAGATCCAGGCAACGATGAAGCCGATGATCATAGCCGTGAAAGGCGACAGCTTAACCCAGGTCGGAACATGATGGTATTCATCGAGGATTTCGTTGGTCGGCAGCGTGAACAGAGCGCCCTTCCAGAATTCGGCATAGTCATGACCGAAGAAGAATTCCTTGAACACCACACCGGCAAGGATTGCGCCGACAGCAAGAACGAACAACGGCACCAGCATCACGGGCGGCGATTCATGGACGTGATGCATGACTTCCGCCGAAGCGCGCGGCTTGCCGAAGAAGGTCATAAAAATTAGACGCCAGGAATAGAAGCTCGTGAACAGAGCCGAGACGACGAGCAGCGTGAAGGCGTAGCCAGCAGCCGGGCTGTGCGAAGCGAACGTCGATTCAATGATCGCATCCTTCGAGAAAAAGCCTGCCGTACCGATAATCGTGCCCGGAATGCCAAGACCCGTAATAGCAACCGTACCGATGAGCATCATCCAGTAGGTAACCGGGATCAGCTTGCGTAAGCCTCCCATGCGACGCATGTCCTGCTCTTCCGACACGGAATGGATAACCGAACCGGCGCAAAGAAACAGGAGAGCCTTGAAGAAGGCGTGCGTGAACAGGTGGAACACCGCAGCGCCGTAAGCGCCGACGCCGAGAGCCACGAACATATAGCCCAGCTGCGAACAGGTCGAATAAGCGATAACGCGCTTGATATCGTTCTGCACCAGGGCAACCGTTGCCGCAAAGAATGCGGTGGTGGCGCCGATGATGGTGACGACCAGAAGAGCCGTATGCGACAGTTCGAAGATCGGCGACATACGCGCGACCATGAACACACCTGCGGTCACCATGGTTGCGGCGTGAATGAGAGCCGAAACAGGTGTCGGGCCTTCCATAGCGTCCGGAAGCCAGGTGTGCAGCAGGAACTGCGCCGACTTACCCATCGCGCCCATGAACAGAAGCAGGCAAACAACGGTCAGTGCCGTTTCCTTGTGCAGTTCATAGCCGAGGAAGTTCAGCACGACCTGACCTGCATCCGCAGCGCCTTCTGCCGGCAGATAATTGGCGGCAGCAGCGAAGATCGTGTTGTAATCAACCGACTGGAACAGAGCGAACAGGCCGAAGATGCCAAGCAGGAAGCCGAAGTCACCAACGCGGTTGACGACGAAGGCCTTCATGGCGGCGGCATTGGCCGAAGGCTTCTTGAACCAGAAACCGATCAGAAGATAGGACGCCAGACCCACGCCTTCCCAGCCGAAGAACATCTGAACCAGATTGTCCGACGTAACCAGCATGAGCATCGCGAAGGTGAACAGCGACAGATAGGCGAAGAAGCGCGGACGATGCGGATCGTGGTGCATATATCCAATCGAATAGATATGCACTAGAGCCGAAACCGAGTTCACGACAACGAGCATGACGCCGGTCAGCGTATCGACACGCAGCGCCCAATCGAAGGACAGCGAACCGGACGTGACCCAATGCAGCACCGGAATGCGCACAGTTTCACCGTCGCCCATTGGAATCTGGAAGAACACGATCCACGAGCAGATCGCGACGATAACCATAAGGCCGGAAGTGATGTATTCACTCGCTTTTGCGCCGATCTTATTGCCGAACAAGCCAGCAATAAGAAAGCCGATAAGCGGAAGGAAGACGATCGCGTAGTAGAGCATTTGCCCGTCAACCTTTCATAACATTGACGTCTTCCACCGCGATGGAACCGCGATTACGGAAGAAAACAACGAGAATTGCCAGACCGATGGCCGCTTCAGCAGCCGCAACAGTCAGAACGAAAAGGGCGAAGACCTGCCCGACCATGTCGCCGAGCTGGCTGGAGAACGCCACGAAGTTGAGATTGACCGAAAGCAGGATCAATTCGATCGACATCAGGATAACGATGACGTTCTTGCGGTTCAAAAAGATGCCGAAGACGCCAAGCGTGAACAGGATGGCCGAAACGGTCAGATAATGAGCGATACCGATTTCCATATGCTTATCCTTAGATGCCTTTGCCCGTTTCGACCTTCTTGATCTCAATCGCCGTTTCGGGCGTGCGAGCAACCTGGGCCGAGATGGACTGGCGCTTGACATTCGGCTTGTGCCGCAGCGTCAGAACGATAGCGCCGATCATCGCGACCAGAAGGACGAGACCAGCAACCTGGAAGTAGAAGACGAAGTCGGTGTAGAGAATGTCGCCCAGAGCAGCGGTATTGGACCGCTCGGCGATATTCGGGATCGGCACAGCGCCCTGCCCCAGCTTCGGTGCAAACATGTTGCTCGCGAAGACGAAGATCAGTTCGCCCAGCAGGATCAACCCGACCAGAGCGCCGACCGGCGCATATTGCAGCGCACCGCGCTTCAGTTCCGAGAAATCCACATCCAACATCATGACGACGAAGAGGAAGAGAACCGCCACAGCGCCGACGTAAACGACGAGCAGGATCATGGCGAGGAACTCGGCCCCGGTCAGCAGGAACAGAGCTGCCGCATTGAAGAATGTGAGGATCAGAAACAGCACCGAATGCACGGGGTTGCGTGCCGCAATCACCATGAACGCGCTTGCGATCATGATGAAAGCGAACAGATAGAAAAACGCTGCCGCAATACCTGTCAGCATGGGGATCCCCCAACACCTTTCCGTGAGCAAAGCCCTATTGCTTTGCCCGCTTTATTCATAAACTCTTGTCCGAGCATCGGACTGACCGAAAATTCGATCTGACACTCGAACTGATCGGGAACCCGATCAGCGATAAGGCGCATCCATCGCGATATTGCGCGCGATTTCGCGTTCCCAACGGTCACCATTGGCGAGGAGCTTGTCCTTGTCGTAGTAAAGCTCTTCGCGCGTCTCCGTCGCGAACTCGAAGTTCGGGCCTTCGACGATGGCATCCACCGGACATGCTTCCTGGCAGAAGCCGCAATAAATGCACTTCACCATGTCGATGTCGTAACGCACCGTACGGCGGGTGCCGTCGTTGCGGCGCGGACCGGCCTCAATGGTGATGGCCTGTGCCGGGCAGATTGCTTCGCAAAGCTTGCAGGCGATGCAGCGTTCTTCACCGTTGGGATAACGGCGCAGCGCATGTTCGCCACGGAAACGGGGCGAAACGGGGCCCTTTTCATGCGGGTAGTTCAACGTCGCCTTCGGCGCGAAGAACTGGCGCATGGAAAGAAAGAACGCGCCGACGAATTCCTTGAGAAGGAGCGATTTGGCTGCTTGAGCGATTGAAGCCATTGTTATTACTCCTTACGCCAGACCGAAGACTTTGAGGAAGGTCGCGGTGGCGACAACCATGAAGAGCGAGATCGGCAGGAAAACCTTCCAACCCAGACGCATCAGTTGGTCATAGCGGTAACGCGGTACGAAAGCCTTCACCATGGCGAACATGAAGAAGCAGAGGCAGAGCTTGAGCATGAACCAGATGATGCCCGGAACCCAGTTGAGGAACCAAACGTCAACCGGAGGCAGCCAGCCGCCGAGGAAGAGCGTGGTCATCAGGGCGCACATCAGCGTGATCGCCACATACTCGCCGAGGAAGAACAGAAGGAACGGCGTGGACGAGTATTCGATCATATGACCGGCCACGAGTTCGGATTCAGCTTCGACGAGATCGAAAGGCGGACGGTTCGTTTCAGCAAGCGCCGAAATGAAGAAGATCACGAACATCGGGAACAGACAGAGCCAGTTCCAGTCGAGGAACGATGCAGGCAGGCCGAGCATGGTGCCGAGGCCGGTGTTCTGCGACAGCACGATATCGGTCAGGTTGAGCGAGCCGACAGTCAAGAGAACGGTGACAATCACAAAGCCGATGGAAACTTCGTAGGAAACCATCTGCGCCGCCGAACGAAGCGCGCCGAGGAACGGGTACTTCGAGTTGGAGGCCCAGCCGCCCATGATCACGCCGTAAACTTCAAGCGAAGAAATGGCGAATATATAGAGAATGCCGACATTGATGTTGGCGATAGCCCAGCCTTCATTGACCGGGATAACGGCCCAGGTTGCCATTGCGAGAACGGCAGAGACGAAGGGCGCAAGGAGGAAGACACCCTTGTTTGCGCCCGACGGAATGATCGGTTCCTTGAAGACGAACTTCAACAAGTCGGCGAAAGCCTGGAACAAGCCCCAGGGGCCGACAACGTTAGGGCCGCGACGAAGCTGCACCGCTGCCCAGATCTTGCGATCCGCATAAAGCAGGTAAGCGACGACGATCAGCAATACGACGAGCAGAACGACCGACTTCAGCGCCATGATCAGCGCGGGTAAGACGTAAGCTGCAAAAATTCCTTCCATTGTTCCGTCTCTCTCTCGCTTACTCGGCAGCCTGCTGGAAGCCGCCAGCCGCGAGCGCCGAGCATTCGGCCATGACGGCGGAAGCGCGCGCAATTGGGTTCGTCAGGTAGAAGTCCTTGACCGGGGAAACGAACGCAGCGCCGCCGCCCAGGTTGGAAGCCTTAGCTGCCAGCGCGACGAGATCGTCGGCGGAAGCAGGCGTGATGGTGTCGATGGCCAGCATGTGCGGGTAGTCCGCATAAAGCTTGGCGCGAAGCTGCTGCAAGCTATCGAACGGCAGGCGCTTGCCAAGGCTGTCCGACAGAGCGCGCAGGATTGCCCAGTCTTCCTTCGCTTCGCCCGGTGCGAAACCGGCGCGGCTGCCAAGCTGTACGCGACCTTCGGTGTTGAGCCAGGTGCCCGACTTTTCCGTATAGGCTGCGCCCGGCAGGATCACGTCGGCTGCATGCGCACCGGCATCGCCGTGCGTGCCGATGTAAACAACGAAGCTCGGGCCCTTACGGGTCATGTCGAGTTCGTCTGCACCGAGCAGGAACACGACATCCAGATTGCCCAGCATGTCGCCAGCTGCCTTGCCGCCCTCACCCGGCACAAAGCCGAGGTCCAGAGCGCCAACGCGCGAAGCGGCAGTGTGCAGAACGGAGAAGCCGTTCCACTCATCCTTGATCGCGCCAACGTCCTGAGCAAGCTTGGCGGCCGTCGCCAGAACCGCACGACCGTTTTCGCCGGTGAGCGCGCCCTGACCGATGATGATCAGCGGACGTTCGGCCTTGGCCAGCACGTCGCGGAAAGCGTTGGCGCCAGCAGCGACGGATGCCAGTGTGTCGGCACCTGCGCCCAGATATTCGTAATTGTAACGCAGTTCTGCCTGTTCGCCGATCAGAGCGACCGGGAAATGGCCCATGCGCTGACGCTTGCGAATACGTGCGTTCAGAACGGCGGCTTCAACGCGTGGATTGGAACCGATGATGAGCAGAGCATCAGCGTTTTCAATGCCTTCGATGGTCGCGTTGAAGAGATAGCTTGCACGACCGTGAGCCGGATCAACGGCAGCGCCATCCTGACGGCTGTCGATATTGGCAGAGCCGAGCGAAGCCATCAGGCCCTTCAGCGCATAGATTTCCTCGACCGAAGCCAGATCGCCTGCAACAGCGCCGATCTTATCAGCCGACGTTGCCGAAACCTTGGCTGCAATGGCAGCGAAAGCTTCCGGCCAGCTTGCGGCGACCAGACGGCCATCCTTGCGGACATAAGGGCGGTCGAGGCGCTGGGTGCGCAGGCCGTCCCAGATGAAGCGGGTCTTGTCGGAAATCCACTCTTCGTTCACCGCTTCGTTGACGCGCGGCATGATGCGCATCACTTCGCGGCCACGCGTATCGACGCGGATGTTCGAACCGACCGCGTCCATCACATCGATGGTTTCAGTCTTGTTCAATTCCCACGGACGCGCCTGGAACGCGTAAGGACGCGAGGTCAGAGCGCCAACCGGGCACAGGTCGATCACGTTGCCCTGCAATTCCGAGGTCATGGCGCGTTCGAGATAGGTGGTGATCTCGGCGTCTTCACCACGGCCGATGAGGCCGAGTTCGGAAATGCCAGCCACTTCCGTCGTGAAACGGACGCAGCGCGTGCAGTGAATGCAGCGCGTCATCACCGTCTTGACGAGCGGGCCGATATATTTGTTTTCGACCGCGCGCTTGTTTTCGCGATAGCGCGAACCGTCGGTGCCGAAAGCCATTGCTTGATCCTGCAGATCGCACTCGCCGCCCTGATCGCAGATCGGGCAATCCAGCGGGTGGTTGATCAGCAGGAATTCCATCACGCCTTCGCGGGCCTTCTTGACCATCGGCGTGTTGGTGAAGATTTCAGGGGCTTCGCCGTTCGGGCCGGGACGCAGATCCCGCACGCCCATGGCGCAGGATGCCGCCGGCTTCGGCGGTCCGCCCTTTACTTCAACCAGACACATACGGCAGTTTCCGGCGATGGAAAGCCGTTCGTGGAAACAGAACCGCGGCACTTCAGCGCCCGCGGCTTCGGCAGCCTGAAGGAGCGTATAGTGATCGGGTACTTCGATCTCTGTGCCGTCAACCTTGATCTTTGCCATCGTTTATCCAAACCTGCGGCTTAAGCCGCATTTTCCAGATCTCAAACTCTTGCGCCTGCCCTTGTATTGGCATGGCCTTTTCCGAAAACCGCCAGGCACTTTTCGGGGCCATACCCTGTCGGGCAGGCTCACACAAACCGTTCAGCCTTATTCCGCTGCTTCCAGACGGATATTGCGGCTCTGCACGGCGTTGCGTGTATAATCATCAATGCGCTTTTCAATCTCCGGACGGAAATTGCGGATCAGACCCTGAATCGGCCATGCAGCCGCGTCGCCAAGCGCGCAGATCGTGTGACCTTCAATCTGCTTGGTCACGTCGAACAGCATGTCGATTTCGCGCTTCTGCGCATTGCCCTTGACCATGCGTTCCATCACGCGCCACATCCAGCCGGTGCCTTCGCGGCACGGCGTGCACTGGCCGCAGCTTTCGTGCTTGAAGAACGCCGACAGACGGGCAATCGCCTTGATGATGTCGGTGGACTTGTCCATGACGATCAGGCCGCCGGTGCCGAACGACGATTTCTTGTCGCGCATGCCGTCGAAATCCATGATGGCGTCCATCATGTCTTCGCCTTTGATGACCGGGCAGGATGCGCCACCGGGAATAACCGCCAACAGATTGTCCCAGCCGCCGCGAATGCCGCCAGCGTGCTTTTCGATCAGTTCGCGGAACGAAATGCCAAGGCCCTCTTCCACGACGCAAGGCGTGTTCACATGACCAGAAATCTGGAACAGCTTGGTGCCGACATTGTTCGGACGACCGATGGACGAGAACCATGCACCGCCGCGACGCAGGATCGTCGGCGCAACCGCAATCGATTCCACGTTGTTCACGGTCGTCGGGCAGCCATAGAGACCCATATTGGCTGGGAATGGCGGCTTCAGGCGCGGCTGGCCCTTCTTGCCTTCAAGGCTTTCGAGCAGCGCGGTTTCTTCGCCGCAGATATAAGCGCCAGCGCCATGGGAGACAAAAATGTCCATATCCCAGCCGCACTTGTTGTCCTTGCCAAGCAGACCGGCTTCGTAGCATTCGTCGATTGCCGCCTGCAGGGCTTCACGCTCACGCATGAATTCGCCGCGAATATAGATATAGGCGGTATGTGCGCCCATGGCGCAACCGGCGATCACGCAGCCTTCGATCAGCGTATGCGGATCGTGGCGCAGAATCTCGCGGTCTTTACAGGTGCCCGGCTCGGATTCGTCGGCATTGACGACGAGGTAATGCGGACGACCATCGCTCTGCTTGGGCATGAATGACCATTTGAGACCCGTCGGGAAGCCAGCGCCGCCACGGCCACGCAGTCCCGATGCCTTCATCTCGTCGATGATCCAGTCACGGCCCTTTTCGATGAAACCCTTGGTGTTGTCCCAATGGCCGCGCGCCATGGCACCCTTGAGGGAGCGATCCTTGAAGCCGTAAATATTGGTGAAGATGCGATCTTTATCAGCCAGCATGTCTCACCTGTTTCCGTTCGTGTTTGCGAATATCGAAGTCATCATACCGGCTTCTTTCCGAATACCTTGATGTATTCCTCGACGCCGCCCTTGGCCAAAGCCTTGGCTTGCTTCACCCAGTCTTCACGCTCGATACGACCGTGGAAGCTGAGATAACCATCAACCCATTCGCGCTCGGCCTTCTTCCAGGCAGAAACCTGCTTGAAGGTGAAGATGCCAAGCTCATGCAGGGTTCCTTCAATCTTCGGACCAACACCGGAGATCAGCTTCAGATCGTCAACTACTTCCGGGCGCTCCATGGCAACCGGACGATTGGCATCGTCAAGCTTGAAGGACTGCTTCGTATCGACCGATGCGGCCTTCTCGGCAGTCTTCGGCACCTTGACGTCCGAAGGCGTCTTCAGGGCCGGATCGGTTTCGGGCGCATTGGTGACCGGCTTTGCAGCGTTCGACGGAGCGACGTTCTTCGCTTCTTCGGCGGCCTTGGCTTCGGCTTCCGCCTTGGCCTTTGCTTCCGCTTCGGCCTTCGCCTTGGCGGTCGCGGCGTCCGATGCCTTGCGGGTTTCGAGACCGATCTTCTTGTAATCCAGATCTTCGGTCAGCGACGTCAGACCGTCGACCGGATTGGACGTTTCACGGCCAATCTGCGGGCCCGGCTTGACGGTGTCGCCCTTGCCAGCTTCGAAAGCGTCGATGATTTCGGCAAGGCGTTCCGGCGTCAGATCTTCATAGGCGTCCTTGAAGATCATGACCATCGGTGCATTGGCGCAAGCGCCCTGGCATTCGACTTCTTCCCACGACAGCGTACCGTCGGCATTAAGCTCGAAGGGATCGTGGTTGATCTTGTGACGGCAGACATCCATCAGCGCTTCCGAGCCACGCAACATGCACGGGGTCGTACCGCAAACCTGAATGTGAGCGCGCGTGCCGACAGGCTTGAGCTGGAACTGCGTATAGAAAGTAGCGACTTCCAGAACGCGGATCAGCGGCATGTCGAGCATGGCTGCCACATGTTCGATGGCAGCTTTCGTGACCCAGCCGTCCTGCTCCTGCGCACGCATGAGCAACGGAATGACAGCCGACTGCTGACGGCCATCAGGGAATTTTGCAATCGTCTTGTGCGCCCAGTCCTGATTTTCCGCGTTGAACGCGAAAGCGGCTGGCTGGACGGCATCATCTGCGAGACGGCGAACGGACATCAGCGGTCAACCTCACCAAACACGATATCGAGCGAGCCAAGAATTGCCGACACGTCAGCCAGCATATGGCCGCGGCACAGGAAATCCATGGCCTGAAGATGGGCAAAGCCCGGAGCGCGCAGCTTGCAGCGATAAGGTTTGTTGGAGCCGTCCGAAACGAGGAAGACGCCAAATTCGCCCTTCGGCGCTTCAACTGCTGCGTAAACTTCACCGGCAGGCACATGGTAGCCTTCCGTGTAAAGCTTGAAGTGGTGGATGAGCGCTTCCATTGAACGCTTCATCTCGCCGCGCTTCGGCGGCACGATCTTGTTGTCGGTATTGGAAACCGGACCGACGCGCTCCTTGCCGAGAAGCAGGTCAACGCACTGGCGCATGATGCGCGCCGACTGGCGCATTTCTTCCATGCGGATCAGGTAGCGGTCATAGCAGTCGCCGTTCTTGCCGATCGGAATGTCGAATTCCATCTCGTTGTAGCACTCATAAGGCTGCGACTTGCGCAGATCCCATGCAGCGCCCGAACCGCGCACCATGACGCCCGAGAAGCCCCATGCCCATGCATCTTCCAGCGACACCACGCCGATATCGACGTTACGCTGCTTGAAAATACGGTTCGGCGTGATGAGGTCATCAAGGTTGTTGAGCGTCTTGAAGAACGGATCGATCCATTTGCCGATGTCTTCAACGAGCTGATCCGGCAGGTCCTGATGGACGCCACCCGGACGGAAATAGGCAGCGTGCATACGAGCGCCACAGGCGCGTTCGTAGAACACCATCAGCTTTTCGCGCTCTTCGAAGCCCCAAAGTGGCGGCGTCAGCGCGCCAACGTCCATGGCCTGCGTGGTCACGTTCAGAAGGTGGTTCAGGATACGGCCGATTTCCGAATAGAGAACGCGGATCAACTGACCGCGCTTCGGCACGTCGATGCCCATAAGGCGTTCAACGGCAAGCGCATAGGCATGTTCCTGGTTCATCGGCGCCACGTAGTCGAGGCGGTCGAGATAAGGCACAGCCTGAAGATAGGTTTTGGCTTCCATCAGCTTCTCGGTGCCGCGATGCAGCAGACCGATATGCGGATCGACGCGGTCGACGACTTCGCCGTCGAGTTCAAGCACCAGACGGAGCACACCGTGCGCGGCAGGGTGCTGCGGACCAAAGTTGATATTGAAATTGCGGACCTGAGTCTCAGCCATGTTCAGCTTCCCGTCGCTCAGTTCGTCTTTGCCTTCTCATCGCCCGGCAGGACGTATTCCGTCCCTTCCCATGGCGAGAGAAAATCGAAATTGCGGAATTCCTGACGCAGTTCGACAGGTTCGTAGATGACGCGCTTCAGCTCGTCGCTGTAACGCACTTCCACAAAGCCGGTCAGAGGGAAATCCTTGCGCAGCGGATGGCCTTCAAAACCATAGTCGGTCAGGAGGCGACGCAGATCCGGGTGGCCGGAGAACAACACGCCATACATGTCGTAGGTTTCGCGTTCATACCATTCGGCACCAACGAAAACCGAAACCGCCGATGGAACCAGCGTGTCTTCGTCTGCCTGAACCTTGACGCGGATGCGCTGGTTCTGACGCGGCGACATCAGCTGATAGACCACATCGAAGCGATTGGCGCGCTGCGGGTAGTCAACGCCAGAAATATCCGTCAGATTGACGAACTGACATTGAACATCGTCACGCAGGAAGGTCAGAACGCTGATAAGGCTCGTCACCGGTACAGAAAGCGTCAGCTCGCCATAGGCCAGCTTCGCCTCTTCGATTGCATCGCCGAGGCGTTCCTTGATGTAGCCGGAAAGTTCACCGAGAGCTTCTTCGCTCATTTCCCTAACTTCCTTATTTAGAACTCACACTGCACTTGCCTTGGGAGACTTTTTGGGAGAAATCCCACGCGGCGGTGTCAGTCGAACCCTAACAAAACCTGTATGGCGCAAACCGGTCCAGGGACCGGATTAACGCTCGATCGTACCCGTGCGGCGGATCTTCTTCTGCAGCATAAGAATGCCGTAAAGCAGCGCTTCCGCAGTGGGCGGGCAGCCCGGCACGTAGATATCAACCGGAACCACGCGGTCACAGCCACGAACCACCGAATAGGAATAGTGGTAGTAGCCGCCGCCATTGGCGCAGGAACCCATCGAGATCACATAGCGCGGCTCGGGCATCTGGTCGTAGACCTTGCGCAGAGCGGGCGCCATCTTGTTGGTCAGCGTGCCTGCAACGATCATCACATCGGACTGACGCGGAGACGCGCGCGGCGCGATGCCGAAGCGTTCGGCGTCGTAGCGCGGCATGGAAATGTGCATCATTTCCACAGCGCAGCAGGCGAGACCGAAGGTCATCCACATCAGCGAACCGGTGCGCGCCCAGGTGATCAGAGCATCAGCAGATGTGACGATGAAGCCCTTGTCGGACAGTTCGCTGTTCAGATCGTTGAAGAAAGCATCGTCGGAACCGACAGGCTTACCCGTGCGCGGGTCAAGAATGCCCTTCGGCTGCGGAGCCACGAGTGTGGTGTTGGCTGTGGTCAATCCCATTCCAGCGCTCCCTTCTTCCATTCATAGATGAAGCCGATGGTCAGGACGCCAAGGAACAACATCATCGACGCGAAGCCAAACCAGCCAATGGAACCGAAGGACACAGCCCACGGAAACAGGAAGGCGACTTCAAGATCGAAGATGATGAAGAGAATCGACACGAGATAGAAACGGATGTCGAATTTCATACGGGCGTCATCGAAGGCATTGAAGCCGCACTCGTAAGCTGAAAGCTTTTCCGGGTCTGGCTGTCGATATGCGACGAGGAACGGCGCAACCAGAAGGGCTACACCGATTACCATTGCGATGCCGAGAAAGATGACAATCGGCAAATAGGAACTTAAAAGCTCGTTCATGATCCTTTATCCGGCTTGAATACGAGGCTGCGCCGCCTGTCATAAGCTTTTTGAAGCCCACGACCATGCGACACATTGCATCTATTGCATCCTCGTCGCCCCAAGCAGCTTCAAAAGGCATGCCGTGCGAACTAAGCGCTTTCGCGGGGACGGTTAGCGCAGCCCGCGTTGAAGCGCAACCCCTCCAGCGCCTTCAGGTGGGCATAGTCGGGTCGAGATGCTTAATAAGGCATGACCTCGGGCCCGAATAACCCGGCTGAACTCGTTCTGCCCCCGTCCTGGCACAGTAAGATCATAATTTTGTGAGGCACTGTCTCATGATGCCTTCCCGCTGACAACAGCAAAGAGAATCAACGGCATTATTAATAAACTACGTTTGCGAACCATTTCGAACGCTTCGTCAGGCGGGAGAAATGCGAGCGCGCCCATGCGATCCATCCCGCTCCCCGCCTCCCGCGAATACACCCGCGCTCTGCTGCACGCAAATTTCTTTCGCGCAAGCCGCAATATTGAGAATGGAACCAGCTCCGCACTGTCTCAGCACGCCAAGCCATGCCTTCAGATCGGCAGAGCAGACTTTATCATAAGGACATTGCTTGGAATCGGAACGAAGGGAGGTCACACATGCAAGATTTTCTGCTCGCTGGCGGCGACCTTCTCGTGATCGGCGTGATCGTTCTCTCGGTCGCCTATCTCTCCTGGAAGCAATTCTCCCGATAAAAGAGACTGGCTCGCACAAACCGGCGGACGAACAAATTCGTCTAAACAGTTTTGGCGATCATTTATAAGGAAAGTTCGAGAAATGGCGTGGAGCGCCACTTTCAGTTCAACAGTGCATTTGATTGTGTTGAAGGAAAGTGGCGCGAGTGACGGGGCTCGAACCCGCGACCTCCGGCGTGACAGGCCGGCACTCTAACCAACTGAGCTACACCCGCGCATTTTTCTAAAGCCCGTAGGCTTCGGTCACCACCGGCGTTTCCGTCGGTGTGAGCGGTCGTTTAAGGGGTTCGCGAACAAGTGTCAAGCGCATGTTTGGAGAAGAATTGCGATATTCTGCAATTCATTCACAAGCTTTGCAAAACACCCCGAAAACAGGCCCACGGCGCAGCAGCACACAAATGCTTGCACGACATGAAATACAAAAAAAAGGGAAACAAATGAGGAGGCGTGGAGCGCCACTTTCAGTTCAACAGTGCATTTGATTGTGTTGAAGGAAAGTGGCGCGAGTGACGGGGCTCGAACCCGCGACCTCCGGCGTGACAGGCCGGCACTCTAACCAACTGAGCTACACCCGCGCATTTTTCTAAAGCCCGTAGGCTTCGGTCACCACCGGCGTTTCCGTCGGTGTGAGCGGTCGTTTAAGGGGTTCGCGAACAAGTGTCAAGCAAGTGCTGGGAAGAAAGCAAAAGAATTTTTGCCTTTCTGTGGAAAGGCTGGTTTTCCCGGCTTTTTCAAAGACATCCTGTTATCCACACCACGCTGACCGCCGCAACAATGACGGCGACCAGCGCGATGAATCACGTGCTGCTTCGGATATTCGCCCTCTCACCCGAACTTGTGATTCAAAATCCCGCATAGCGGGACATTACGAAGAATGTAACTGTGGTGTTACGCGACAATTCTCTCTATTCCATGTATCCATGCCTCCCCGATCCTTTTAGCCGCCAAGGCGCACAGAAAACGGATCGGGATAATATGAAGATCGCGCCGCGATAGACTGACTTGCTGCAAGAGCAGATGGAAAGGAATTGAGATGAGCTGGACACCCCATGGACAACACCTGATAGCTGGCGAGTGGGTTGCGGGGGGAGACGACTTTTGCCTCGACACCGGCGACGGGTCCATCACATGAATTCGCAGTCGGTACGCCCGATCTGGTGGCGCGCGCCTGCGAAGCGGCAGAAGATGCTTTCTGGACTTATGGTTATACAAGCCGCGAAGAACGCGCCCTGTTCCTCGAAGCCATTGCCGACGAAATCGAAGCGCGCGCTGCCGCCATTACTGAAATCGGCACGCAGGAAACCGGCCTGCCGGCGGGTCGCCTTGAGGGCGAGCGTGGACGCACCACCGGCCAGCTGCGCCTTTTCGCCAGCCATATTCGCAAGGCTGACTACCTCGACCGTCGCGTGGACGAAGCCCTGCCCGATCGCAAGCCCGCACCCCGTCCGGAAATCCGCCTGATGCAGCGCCCGATCGGCCCAGTTGCCGTTTTCGGCGCATCCAACTTTCCGCTCGCCTTCTCGACCGCTGGCGGCGACACCGCCGCAGCGCTTGCCGCAGGCTGCCCGGTTGTGGTTAAGGGCCACTCCGCCCATCCCGGCACCGGCGAAATCGTCGCTGACGCCATTCAGGCCGCCATCGCCAAGACCGGCGTGCCGAAGGGTGTGTTCAGCCTCATTCAGGGTGGCGACCGCAAGGTCGGCGAAGCGCTGGTCACTCATCCGCTGATCAAGGCTGTCGGCTTTACCGGATCGTTGGGCGGTGGCCGCGCTTTGTTCAATCTGTGCGCCCAGCGCCCGGAACCGATTCCTTTCTTCGGCGAGCTTGGCTCGGTCAATCCGATGTTCATGCTGCCGGAAGCCATGAAGACCCGCGCGACGTCGCTCGGCGAAGGTTGGGCTGGCTCGCTGACTATGGGCGCCGGTCAGTTCTGCACCAATCCCGGCATTGCTGTGGTGATCGACGGTTCGGATGCCGACAGCTTTGTGCAGTCAACCCGCAGCGCTCTGGAAAAGGTCGCGCCGCAGGTCATGCTGACCGATGGCATTGCCAAGGCCTATCAGGACGGCAAGGCGCATCTCGACAGCCGCAACTCCGTCAAGCCGGTGCTGACCACCGAAAGCAAGGGCCGTGAGGCTTCGCCCAATCTCTATGAGACCACCGGCGACGCCTTCCTCGGCGATCACAGCATCGGCGAAGAAGTGTTCGGCCCGCTCGGCGTTGTCGTTCGCGTCAAGTCGGTCGATGACATGGTGCATCTGGCAAAAGGTTTTGAAGGCCAGCTGACGGCAACCTTGCACATGGACAAGGACGATGCCGCCGCAGCGCGCAAGCTTCTGCCCGTTCTGGAACGGAAGGCCGGACGCGTTCTGGCCAACGGTTTCCCAACCGGCGTGGAAGTGGTCGATTCGATGGTTCATGGTGGCCCCTACCCGGCCAGCACTAATTTCGGTGCAACCAGCGTCGGAACCATGTCCATCCGTCGCTTCCTGCGCCCCGTCAGCTATCAGAACATCCCAGCCGATGTGCTCCCTGCTGACCTCGCGTAAATAAACAGATCAGACGCAGATCAAAGTCTCAAAGAGCTTTGGTCTGCGTCTCATCATTAGAGCGTAAAAGGGCGCCGGTCTCAAAAGTCCAAGTCAGTTTCCATGGACGGATTCCTCAAGGCGCGCACGTTCGCGCAAGCGAAAGCTGCGGGGCGTTTCGCCTGTGAAATTCTGGAAGAAACGCGAAAAATAGGCCGGGTCCGCAAAGCCGAGTGAATAGGCAATATGCTGGACTGACGACGGTATGGCGATCAAATCGTGCTTGGCCACCTCGATCAGCTTATGCGCAATCATATGTTGTGTCGTCTCGCCGGTAAGCCGCCGCACCAGCCGGTTGAGATGGGTTGGAGACAGGCCGAGTTGATTGGCATAAAACGCCACCGGGCGATGCTCGCGAAAATGCCGTTCGATTAGTTCCAGAAATTTTTCCACGCGCGCATCGCTATAGTCAGGGCGCCCGGTCTCATCAAGTGACCCACTCAATCCATGACGTGACACCAGCACAATCATCGTCTTGAGCATGGACTCCAATATGCTGTTTTTATATGGCTTTCTGGAATAGAACTCGACCTGTATCCGATTGACGGTCGAGGCTGCCAGTTCACGATCCTCCAGCGCGGCATCTTCCATCGCCACAAGTCTCGGCTCATTCAACCAGGCTCCGAACGCCCCACCGCGGCGGTCGCAGACAAAGGGCATATGCGGGCGCAATATCGTGATGATGTGCCCATTGATATCGCGTGAGAACGAAAACCCATGGTTGAATCCGGGCGGCACAAGAATAGCGCATGGCGTGCGAAAACTGTGAATCACGCCGTTGAAACTGGCATTGCCTGCGCCATCCTGAATGTACAGGAATTGAAAGAAATTCTCGTGACGATGCAGCGATATTTCAAACTGATACAGGCTGGATCTGGAATACAGCGTCTCACAATGTAGCCAGAAATCGGGCTTTTTATCGGTCCCTTCCCCATAGAGTTCATAGGTTGGAACATCGACGCGCATCATTCTCTCCTGCAGATTGTGTTCGATTTGTACAATTAATTGCAGCAAGAATCCATTGCCAGTTTGCAACGATTCCAAAAAATAAGGGGCATCGTTGCGTTGGGAGGAAATCATGCGCACTAAAGTCGCCATTATTGGTTCGGGTCCGTCCGGCTTGCTGCTCGGACAACTCTTGACGCGCGCCGGTATCGACAATGTCATTCTCGACCGCGCCAGCGAAAATTATATTCTGGGCCGCGTACGCGCCGGGGTGCTCGAAGAAGGCACCGTTCGCCTGATGGAAGAAGCCGGCGCCGCCGAGCGCCTGCACCGCGAAGGCCTGCCGCATGACGGTTTCTCGCTTGCCTTCGACGGTCGTGATCACCGCATCGATCTTCACACCCTCACCGGCAAGCGCGTGACCGTCTATGGTCAGACGGAACTGACGCAAGACTTGATGGATGAGCGGCACAAATCCGGCACTGTCGGCATTTATGAAGCCGCGAATGTTACGCCGCATGATTTTGACGGCGCATCGCCTTACGTCACCTACGAAAAAGATGGCGTCACGCACCGGATCGATTGCGACTTCATCGCCGGTTGTGATGGCTATCACGGCATCAGCCGCAAATCGGTGCCCGAAAAGGCCATCACCAATTTCGAAAAGGTCTATCCTTTCGGATGGCTTGGCGTTCTGGCGGATATTCCGCCGGTCGATCACGAACTTATCTACGCCAATCACGAACGCGGTTTCGCGCTGTGCTCAATGCGGTCGGAAACCCGCAGCCGCTATTATCTGCAGTGCTCGCTGGACGAAAAGATCGAGGATTGGAGCGACGACCGCTTCTATGACGAATTGCGCCGTCGTCTGCCCGTGAACCATGCGGAAGCTCTGGTGACAGGCCCCTCTTTCGAAAAGTCGATAGCGCCGCTTCGCTCCTTCGTTGCCGAGCCGATGCGTTTCGGAAAACTGTTCCTCGTCGGCGATGCCGCCCATATCGTTCCGCCGACCGGCGCGAAGGGCCTCAATCTGGCGGCCAGCGATGTCCACTATCTTTTTGAGGGCTTGCGCGAGTTCTATCTCGAAAATTCTGCAGCGGGCGTGGATGCCTATTCGGCCAAAGCACTGGCGCGCATTTGGAAAGCGGAGCGCTTTTCCTGGTCGATGACGAAAATGCTGCATCGCTTTCCTGACATGGAAGCTTTCGATCAGAAGGTTCAGGAGGCGGAGCTTGACTATATCAGCCATTCTCACGCGGCATCGACCGCGCTGGCGGAAAACTATGTAGGATTGCCGTTCTAAACATAAGCAATCACACATACGGCGCGCTGCTTTGTACTTAAGTGGCGCGCCATCGTGCCTATCGGTGCGCGTCGGGCTTGAATGCGAGGAAATATCGGACTTAAATCCTTGAAAGAAAGTCTGTGCGCAGCGGTGTTGAATCATTTCTTATTTGGACACTAACATAACCAATGAGTTATGATTTCGGCAGACAATATCATTTTACATAAACAGTCAGATCGACATTCTAGAGCGCAACCCGAAAAGTGTGGAGACGGTTTTCGGAAAGATGCGCGTTAGGCAAAAGTTGGGACGCGCCGATCTAATGCAAACAGATCGAAACGCGCTCTAAAATAGGACATTCCATGCGATACTGAGACGGTCAGGCGCAGGAATGTTGGGCAACCGGGAGGAAGACATGAAGAAAATTGCACTCACCGCGCTGGCGGTATTGTCGCTCACCGCATCCGCGGCTTATGCCGATGTGGTCAAGGTTGGCGTTATCGGTCCGTTTTCGGGACCGTTTGCCATTCAGGGCAAGAATTTCAAGGCCGGTATCGACGCCTATATGGCCGAACACGGCAACAAGGTCGGCGAAGACACGGTGGAAGTCGTTTATCGCGATGTACCGCAGGCCGATCCCGCGCAGTCCAAGGCACTGGCGCAGGAACTCGTCGTCAAGGAAGGCGTGCAATATCTGGCAGGCTTCTATTTCACGCCTGACGCCATGGCCGTCACGCCGATCTTGAAGCAGGGCAATGTGCCGATGGTGGTGATGAATGCCGCCACGTCCGCAATCGTGACCAAGAGCCCCTATGTGGTGCGCACATCGTTCACGACCTGGCAGACCTCAACCCCTATTGCCAAAGTGGCAATCGACAAGGGCGTGAAGAAGGTCATCTCGGTGGTGAGCGATTACGGTCCGGGCGTCGATGCGGAAAATGCTTTCAAAGCCGCTTTTACGGAAGCTGGCGGTGAAGTGGTGGAAGCCATCCGCATGCCGCTTGCCACCAATGATTTCAGCCCGATCATGCAGCGCATCAAGGATTCCGGTGCGCAAGGCGTTTTCGCCTTTCTACCGTCCGGTCCCACCACGCTCGGTTTCATGAAAGCCTATGTCGATAACGGCCTCAAGAAAGACGGCGTACAGCTTTTTGCGCCGGGCGACCTGACGCAGGAATCCGATCTTCCCGCCCTTGGCGAAACGGCGCTTGGCGTGCTGACGACCTTCCATTATGCGATTTCGCACGATTCTCCGGAAAACAAGAAGTTCGTCGAAGAAGCGGGCAAGGCCATCGGCAACCCAGCTGAATTGTCCTTCCCGTCTGTCAGCGCCTATGACGGCATGCATGTCATCTACAAGATGATCGAAGCAACCGGCGGCAAGAAGGATGCGGAAAAGGCTGTGGAAGCCGTCAAGGGCATGGAATGGATCAGCCCGCGCGGCCCGGTTTCCATCGATCCGGAAAGCCGTCACCTGACGCAGAATATCTATCTGCGTGAAGTCGCCAAGGCGGAAGACGGCACCTATTACAACAAGGAAATCCAGACCTTCGAAAAGCAGGGCGATCCGGGCCTCAAGGCCAAGTAATTCACCTGCTTCACGGTTCAGCCCGCCTTATATTCCAAGGGATATGAGGCACTTGCGCTCCCGGAACGTTCCGGGAGCGACTTTCTCTCCGCCTCCGGCCAGAGAATCGATCTAGAGCGTTCCAGCTAGAACGGAATCATGGAACCGCTCTATCTCTTTGTTTTACGCATTATCCTACGCAAAACCGCTATGCACTTTTGCCGGAAATGCTCCAATAGGATTACTCAATGCAGACTGTGCTCAGCATTGCTGTCGATGCCCTCGCCTATGGCATGGTGCTTTTCGTCATCTCTATCGGCCTTTCGGTCACCATGGGCCTGATGCGCGTCGTCAATCTGGCGCATGGCGCCTTTGCGATGATCGGCGGCTATTTCGCGTCTTACGCCGCGCATCAGCTTGGCCTCAATTACGGTTTTGCCATCATCATTGCCGTTATCGGCACGATGATTATCGCTGTTCCGGTGGAGCGCCTGCTCTATCGCCGCATCTATGGCGCACCGGAGCTGACGCAGGTTCTGATGACCATCGGCATCACATTCTGCATCATCGGTCTGACAAACTATATTTTCGGCCCGACGCTGAAGACCATCCCACTGCCGGAAATGCTGCGCGGCTCGATTGATCTCGGCTTCCGCGCCATCGCCAAGCATCGCGTTTTCGCCATCGGCTGTGGCCTCGCCGTTGCAATCGGCCTCTGGTACATCGTTGAACGCACCGCCTTCGGCGTCAAACTTCGCGCTGCTGTCGATAACGCCAATATGGCTGCCGCGCTCGGCGTTCGGACCGAAATCGTCTATGCGATCAGCTTTGCGCTCGCTATCGGCCTTGCCGCATTCGGCGGTGTCGTCGGTGCTGAACTGCTGCCCGTCGAGCCCTATTACGCGCTGCGCTATATGGTGACGTTTCTTGTGGTCGTTTCCGTCGGCGGCGCTGGCTCCATCCCGGGCGCTCTTATCGCCTGTCTGCTGCTCGGCGCTATCGACACGACGGGACGCTATCTCGCGCCAGAATATGGCGAATTCTTCTTCTATCTGGCGGTGATCGTGATCGTTACCCTGTTTCCACGCGGCCTTGCCGGAAGGTTGGCCAAGAAATGACCGACATGTCGCAAACTCTCCCCCAAAACCGCAATTCCTATGCGGGCCTGATTGGCGTCATCGCCATCATCGTGGCCAGCATCGTCGGCTGGTTCCTGTTCCCCGACAATCTGGCGCTTCTGACACGCATCATCGCCATCGCGCTTCTCGTACTCTCGCTCGATCTCGTCACCGGCTATTGCGGCATCGCAACGCTCGGCCATGCAGCCTTGTTCGGCGCTGGCGCTTATGGCGCGGGCATTGCCGCAGCGCATTTCGGCGTGACCGACCCGCTGCTCATGACGCTGATCGGCCTCGCCGCTGGTGCCGTCACCGGACTGGTTTCCGGCTTCGTCATCTTGCGCGCCCATGGATTGGCGCAGCTCGTATTGTCGATTGCCGTGGTGCATCTTTTCCACGAAGCGGCCAACAAGGCATCCAACTGGACCGGCGGCAGCGATGGCCTGAGCGGCATTTCGCCCGATCCGATCTTCGGCATGTTCGAATTCGATCTTTATGGACAGACCGCCTATATTTTCGGTGTCATCCTGTTGATCGTGTCGTTCATTTTCCTGCGCTATGTCGTGCGGTCGCCTTTCGGCATGCTTTGCCGGGGCGTGAAGGAAGATCCGATCCGTATCCACGCCATGGGTGCTTCGGTTCATTCGGCGCAGCTTCGCATGTATGTCATTTCCGGCGCCATTGCCGGTATCGGCGGCGCGCTGAACGCCATTTCAACGCAGGTCGTGGGTCTCGACAGCCTCAGCTTCACCATGTCGGCGGAAGCGCTGGTCATGCTGGTTCTGGGCGGCACGGGTACTTTGTTTGGCGGTCTGATCGGCACCGTCGTCTTCATGTGGTTCGAAGATCTGGTTTCTGCCGCCAATCCGTTCCACTGGCTCACCATGGTTGGCGCATTGCTGATCCTCGTGGTGCTGTTCGCCCCGCGTGGCCTTTATGGCACCGCTGTCAATTATTTCGAGAAGCGGAAGGCGCACAACCCATGAGCACCGTGTTTGAAGTCTCAAAACTGCGCAAGAATTTCGGTGGTCTTGCCGTCACGAACGATGTCTCGCTCAGCATGGCCAAGGGCGACCGTGTTGCCCTGATCGGACCGAACGGCGCAGGCAAGACCACATTCGTCAATCTCGTGACGGGAAACCTTCCCGCCACCTCCGGCACAGTGACGCTGGGCGGCGAGAATGTCTCGAAACTCAACGCCATGCAGCGCGTCCGGCGCGGTCTGGTGCGCTCATTCCAGGTCACGCGGCTCTTCTTCGACATGACGCCGGAAGAACATGTCGCGCTCGCCGTTTTGCAGCGAGAAGGCAAGACGGGCCGCATTCTCGGCGATTATCATAAAATGCCGGGCGTGATGGATGAGGTGCGCGGTATTCTCGACACGCTCGGCCTGCTGCCGCTCAGTCAGCTGCGCGTCAGCCAGATCGCTTATGGCCAGCAACGACTGCTGGAGATCGCGCTGGCACTGGCGCTACGTCCAAAGGTGCTGTTGCTGGACGAACCCGCCGCCGGTGTGCCGCAAAGCGATACGGGCCGCATCGAAGAAGCGCTCGACCGCCTGCCAGCCGATCTCGCCGTTTTGATGATCGAGCACGATATGGACCTCGTTTTCCGCTTTGCAAAACGCGTCATCGTGCTTGCCGCCGGAACAGTGATTTTCGACGGCCTGCCGCAAGATGTCGTCCAGGACGCCCGCGTCCGTGAAGCCTATCTGGGGAGCTATGCGCAATGAGTGCAGCCTCGCTTGAAATCCGCAATCTTTCGTCCGGTTATGGTCCTACACGGGTCATTGAAGATGTGTCGTTCAAAGCCGAACCCGGCTCACGGCTGGCCATATTGGGGCGCAACGGCGTTGGCAAGACCAGCCTCTTTGCGACCATCGCCGGACAAACCCGGCGCTATGGCGGCGAAATCCTGCTCGGCGGCCAGAATATCGCGACACTGCCGTCAGCTGCCCGTGCGCTTGCCGGTCTTGGCTATGTACCGCAGACCCGCGATGTGTTCCCCACGCTGACGGTGGAAGAAAACCTGTTCGTCGGCTTGAAAAAACGACCAAAGGACGCGCTTGAGGAAGCCTATGCAATGTTCCCCCGCCTGAAGGAGCGCAGGCGTAACCTCGGCTCGCAGCTTTCCGGCGGCGAGCAGCAGATGCTTTCAACGGCGCGCAGCATTCTCGGCAAGCCGACGGTGCTGCTGCTGGACGAGCCGCTTGAAGGCCTCGCACCGGTCATTTGCGAAGAGCTGATGGCAGCATTCTCGACACTGGCGCAAAAAAGGCGACATGACAATCCTGCTCGTCGAACAACGGATCCAGAGCGCGCTAGACTTCGCCGATCACGTTATCATTCTGGAGCGTGGCCGCATTGCATGGTCGGGCACGTCCGAACAACTGGCGTCAGATCATCACGCAGTTGAAGAACACCTGGGCGTCGGCGGCTTGCATTGATCGAGCGCCGCTAGCATCATCAGAGTTATAGGAGATTATGGCGGGCATTGTCCCGCCATAGTCGTTTTAGCGGCTTGGCGCATTAATCGTCACAAACCGGCAGCCAAATGAGGGTTGTCTGTGCTTATCTTGCAATATTTTCAGAGAGATAAAATGGTGGGCGATGAGAGACTCGAACTCCCGACATCTTCGGTGTAAACGAAGCGCTCTACCAACTGAGCTAATCGCCCGACTGATTTGTCAGTCGCGTGAGAGCCGTTTAGGCAATTCGTGCGACAAGCGCAAGAGCAAATTTTGGCAATTCGCACAGTTTCGACCATTTTTCCAAAATGAACAAATTCGATGCGCCATGAACACCCCAAACTATCGGCAGCTGAGCGGACGGTAGAGTTGTTTTCAAGGGGATCGGGCTGGCGCTGCTAATGCCACGTAAGATAGGGCATTCGATAAAAGCACAGCTGCCGTTGGCTTCTCACGCACAAATATGACGCGGATTTAAAAATCAGAAGAAACTAATTCTATTTTATCACATTTCACTAATTAATCTTTCTTGAATTTTCCCCGTGGGGAAATCGCATTATCTCGCAATGTATTTGGAACATGGAGAAGAATTATAATGCGTAATGTCATTCGCGTTTCTTTGACCGGCCTCTTTCTCGGTGCAAATCTCACAGCAGCCCTCGCGCAGGCGACGCCAGAGCAGATGGAAATGGCCTATAGTGCAGCCCGCAATCAGCTCGGCGTGCTGACCTATTGCAAGGACAAGGGCTATACCGACGATGCAGCCATCGAAATCCAGAACAAAATGCTTGGCTTGATCCCTCCTCCCGCCGATACGTCGAAGGCCGAAGCTGCCGAAGAAACCGGCAAGCAGGGCAAGGTTTCCGTCATGGGTATGGAACAGGATCTGGCCACCAGCGCGAAGGCGCAGAATGTTTCGGAAGAAAAATTGTGCCAGACCATGGCAGACGCTGTGAAGCAGGCCGGTGCGCAGCTCCCAAAGTAAGCGCCGCTGGATAAGCGAAAAGAACCCCGCTCAGGCGGGGTTTTGTTTTTTTGGCCTTGTGCGTCGGAAACGATCGTTCAGCCCCAATGCTTGGGTATATTTCAGCAATTTATTAATCATACAAAGCGCTTATCTTCTGTTTACCATGCAACTTAAGAGCGCAAAAAGAATTGCCCGTGTAATTTGGCTCCAGGTCAAGACGACCAGCTAATAAAAGCAGAGTCTCAGGAGCAACACCATGTCCAAGCTTTTCTCGCGTTTTCGCAAAAATGAATCCGGCGCAACCGCTATCGAATACGGCCTCATCGCCGCTCTAATCGCAGTCGTGATCATCGGCGCAACACAGTTACTCGGAACGAGCATTCGCACCCAGTTTACGGCGATCTCCACTGCTATCACCGGCGCTGGAACAGGCAACTAATTCAATCTTCTTCAAAAGTGCAGGGGTGCCCGGCACCCTGCACTTTTTGAACGCGCTTTAAATTTCATGCACCCGTTATTCAATTCCTCAATTTGATATATTTTCTGTCTCATTCTTTAAAAATTCGTCAGATATAGAATGTCTGATGATCGGTATGGGTAGAAGGCCCATGCTCAAATTGCGGAAATCAGCTATCACACCGTAATCTTTAGTGATTTTGCCGCTTCACGCCGTTTCTGCATAATGTTCGTCGAAAGAATGTTTGCCAAATGCTGCAACATTCAGCGATGTACAGCGTTCGAGCTTTGAAGGAGCGAAGGCCATGTCATTAAAATCACTTCTGATCGCCGTTGGCATAGGCATATCCGGACTGACGCTCACCGCGTGCGTGTCCGAAGGCTATTATGGCAGCGGCGGCGGCTACTACGACCCTTACTATGTGCAGGGCAGCTATATCGGCACCGGCGTTGTCTATGATAGCGGACGCTATTATCGCAATTACCCGCGTTATTATCGGGATTCACGCTATCGCGATTACCGTTATCGTGATCGGGATCGTCGCCCGAATTACAACAGACCGGACCGACCGCGCCCGCCGCAAGGTGAGCGTCCGCGTCCACCGCAAGCCGAGCGCCCATCGCAACCACGCCCGGAAGCAAGACCTTCGAGCAGCAACAGGCCCCGCGCCTATATCAGACCGCGAGGCAATGAGCCGCGGTAGGTCGAGAATCAAAAAGGCTGCGAAATTCGCAGCCTTTTCTTTTTTCAGAGCTTGATCACATATTCCTTGCGGGTTGTTTCCAGCACGTCCCAGCTGCCCTTGAAACCGGGCCGGATAACGAAACTGTCGCCCGCTGAAACTTCACGGCTCGATCCGCCCTCCTCGCTCAAGATCGAGCGACCGGAGAGAATATGACAGAACTCCCATTCGTCATATTCGATCCGCCATTTTCCGGGCGTGCTTTCCCATATGCCGGCAAAGAGCGTGCCATCGGCATTTTCTTCCAGATTCCATGTCCGGAATTTTGGATTACCAGCGAGAACGCGCTCCGGCAGCGGAGCGCCCTCTTCCGGTTCAATGCCGGTCAGGTCGAAGTCGAGAAACCGGCTCATCCGGTCAGACCTTGGCGAGAGCCTGTTCGATATCCGCTATGATATCATCGGCATCCTCGATGCCGATAGACAGACGCACGACATCCGGACCAGCGCCAGCCGCCACTTTCTGCTCGTCGCTCAGCTGCCGATGTGTGGTCGAGGCCGGATGAATCACGAGCGAACGCGTGTCGCCTATATTGGCCAGCAGCGAGAACAGGTCGAGGCTATCCACGAATTTCACGCCCGCATCATAGCCGCCCTTGAGACCGAAGGTGAAAACCGAGCCTGCGCCCTTCGGCGAATATTTCTGCTGAAGCGCATGATATTTGTCATGTGGCAGACCAGCATA
Organism: Ochrobactrum sp. SSR; assembly: GCF_030067775.1. NCBI lineage: Bacteria > Pseudomonadati > Pseudomonadota > Alphaproteobacteria > Hyphomicrobiales > Brucellaceae > Ochrobactrum > Ochrobactrum sp. SSR. The sequence continues at coordinate 903,094 of NZ_CP125969.1, forward strand.
GTTCACCCATGATACCTTCTCATGACCATGCAGCCAGGAGGCAACCTTCTGTGCATTGTCGCAATGGCGCTGCATGCGCAACGGCAGAGTTTCCACACCGGTCAGAATCTGGAAGGCGTTGAATGGCGAAATCGCCGGGCCGAAATCGCGCAGGCCAAGCACGCGGGCCGCAATGGCAAAGGAGATATTGCCGAAGGTCTTATGCAATTCCAGACCAGCATAATCTGGACGCGGTTCGGTCAGAAGCGGATAATTGCCCGACTTCGCCCAGTCGAAGGTTCCGCCGTCGATGAGGATGCCGCCCATGGAATTACCATGGCCGCCAATGAACTTGGTCAGCGAATGCACGACAATATCCGCGCCGTGTTCGATCGGGCGCACGAGATAGGGCGAAGCAAGCGTATTGTCTACGATCAAAGGCAGGCCATGCTTGTGGGCGATTTCGGCAATCGCTTCGATATCCACGACTATGCCGCCCGGATTGGCAAAGCTTTCAATGAAGATTGCGCGCGTCTTGCCATCGATCTGCTTGGCAAAGTCGGTCGGATTGCTGGCGTCGGCCCAGCGCACCTGCCAGCCGAAGGATTTGAACGACTGACCGAACTGGTTTATCGACCCGCCGTAAAGCTGGCGCGCAGCGACGAAATTATCGCCGGGCTGCAAAAGCGTATGGAAAACGAGCAGCTGCGCGGCATGCCCCGATGCCGTTGCGACAGCTGCGGTGCCGCCTTCAAGCGCTGCGATGCGCTCTTCCAGCACCGCCGTCGTCGGATTGGTAATACGTGTATAAATATTGCCGAACGCCTGTAGCCCGAACAGGGAAGCCGCATGATCCGCATCTTCGAACACGAACGACGTCGTCTGATAGATTGGCGTTGCACGCGCGCCCGTTGTCGGATCAGGCTTTGCGCCTGCGTGAACGGCCAGTGTTTCTATGCCGGGTGAGCGTTTGGACATCTATTCCTCCTGATAACGAATGCCACTCTTTGAGAGCGGACGTTAGGCTCTGCCAAAAAGAAAGCAAAGGAGGAATTTTTCGACTGATATCAAAGCGCGGAATTTTATTCCCGCTTCATACGCTATCCGATCAAGCGCGGGTATTCTATCGCGGGACAACGATCCATGATGACGGTGAGCCCTGCTTCTTCGGCACGCTTGCCAGCTTCTTCATGAACAACGCCGAGCTGCGTCCACAAAACGGATGGACGCTGCTTCATGGCGAGGATTTCATCCACAATACCCGGCAGCGAATAAGGCTCACGAAACACATCGACCATGTCGATCTGCTCTTCAATATCGGCCAGACGCGCCACGACGCGCTGGCCGTGAATTTCCTTGCCGACCTGCCCCGGATTGACGGGAATGACGCGGTAGCCCTTGGAGAGCAGAAACTCCATCACGCCATTGCTTGGGCGCTCTGGCTTCGGGGAGGCACCAAGAAGCGCAATTGTTTTGACGGATTGGAGAATGTTGCGAATTTGGTCGCCAGACGGATTGTTCATGTTCTTACCTCACCAGTCTCAACTGCGCGACCGTATTTATCGTTCGCACGACAGGATGCCGCTTGCAACACAAGGGTCCACGCTTCTATTCCTATAAAGATTGGGAGGACTGGATGAATATCAATATGACAAGACACACAAGTCTGGCTCCGGTGATGGATATCGACAACTTGCGCACTTTCATGAAGCGTGAGTTTCCGCAGCTTGGTACGAGTTTCGAGATTGTTGCGATTGATGAAGGTTCCACCACGATGCGCCTTCACGCCGACGAGCAACATCTGCGTCCCGGCGGCACGGTTTCCGGCCCTGCGCTATTCGCCCTGGCCGATGTTGCTGCCTATGCGGCTATTCTGGCGCATATCGGCCCGGTCGCGCTGGCGGTGACCACCAATCTCAACATCAATTTCCTGCGCAAGCCCTCACCCGGCGCGGTGGAAGCTGTCGCGCAACTTCTGAAGCTTGGAAAACGCCTCGCCGTCCTCGATATCAGCCTGACCGATGGCGCGACTGGCGAACTGGTTGCTCATGCAACAGCGACTTATTCAATCCCACCGCGTTAAAAGCACCACAAAAACATAGGGTATTATAATACCAAATAAACAAGCCATTGATTTTATTATGCTTTTAAAATCATCGTGCAAATACGGGACTTGACGGCGGGGCAGAGTTTGTGTATCGACCCGCCGGAAGCGCGCGAAACTTAATTTTTTGCACGCCCGTTCGGGTTGGATATCACCAACACAAGCAACAAAAAAAGCCCTGATGTTCATATCGGGGATTAGTCTAAGGAAGACTTCAATGGCAACTTTTTCTCAGAAGCCGGCTGAAGTGGTGAAGAAGTGGGTACTGATCGACGCCGAAGGTCTCGTCGTTGGTCGTCTCGCAACTATCGTCGCCAATCGCCTGCGTGGCAAGCACAAAGCAACCTTCACCCCGCATGTTGACGATGGCGACAATGTCATCATCATCAATGCCGACAAGGTTGTTCTGACCGGCAAGAAGTACACCGACAAGGTTTATTACTGGCACACCGGCCATCCGGGCGGCATCAAGGAGCGCACTGCTCGCCAGATTCTCGAAGGCCGTTTCCCGGAACGCGTTCTCGAGAAGGCTATTGAGCGTATGATCCCACGTGGTCCGCTCGGCCGTCGCCAGATGAAGAACCTGCGCGTTTATGCAGGTCCGAACCATCAGCATGAAGCTCAGCAGCCGGAAGTCCTCGACGTCGCAGCGCTGAACCGCAAGAACAAAGGGAATGCATAATCATGGCTGAGCAGCTCAACTCGCTCGAAGAACTCGGCACTGTTGCCAAGACCGAAGCTGCCGCTCCGGTTCACGTCCAGAAGCTGGACGCACAGGGCCGCGCTTATGCCACCGGCAAGCGTAAGGACGCCGTTGCACGCGTTTGGGTCAAGCCGGGTTCCGGCAAGATCACCGTCAACGACAAGGAATTCGAAAAGTACTTCGCACGTCCGGTCCTGCAGATGATCCTCCAGCAGCCGATCATCGCTTCGAACCGCGCTGGCCAGTTCGACATCGTTGCTACCGTTGCCGGTGGCGGCCTGTCCGGTCAGGCTGGTGCCGTTCGTCACGGTATTTCCAAGGCCCTCACCTACTACGAACCGGGCCTGCGCACGGTTCTCAAGAAGGGTGGCTTCCTGACCCGTGATAGCCGCGTCGTCGAACGTAAGAAGTACGGTAAGGCCAAGGCTCGCCGTTCGTTCCAGTTCTCGAAGCGCTAATCCGTTTCAAGGAATATTCCCAAGCGCTCCGGCGCTTGGGGCCAAATTTCCGAACGGCGATATTTCCATCGTTCGGATCTACAAAAAAAGCGAGCCGCAAGGCTCGCTTTTTTGGTTTCTACCGTCCTCCGACCCCTATTCAAAGGAGGCTAATTTACACTATACTTATATTATTTTATATTTTTTCTAGTATTTTTATTTTATAATTTTTTTAACAGGATAATTATTTTGACCTATATTCCTTTTGGGAAAGTCAATTTTATATTGACTGCGCTCACCTCTGTTCAATTTTTACTTTCTTCTGCAGCTTACTCCCAGAGCATAACCGACAATGTCGAGAAAGCTTATTTCGACAGGGCCATCATCTTCGGCGACAGCTTGAGCGATAACGGCGCATTCAGTGAGTTTTTCATAGAAAAACTTAAAAAAAATGTACACGACCGACGGACGCTTCAGCAATGGACGCGTCTGGAACGAGTACCTTTTCCGAGACCAGGAAAGGGGCACGAAATTTCGACCAACTCGTCAGCCCACTGGTGATTTCGGCAGCAACACCCCGAACGGTGGCACCAGTGTGAACTACGCCATAGGCGGCACAAAATATGAGAACCACAAAATACCGGGGATGATCCCCTCTATTGCTGAGGAGGTGACCGAGTTCATTCGTGGGACGAATACCGTTTATCCTCAGACCATCTCTCCACACACCATCGTTTCTCTATGGGCGGGGGGGCAATGATGCTTTGGATGCAATCAAGCACGATGAATCCACGCGAGTGAAAGCTGCATTTAGCGGAAATGAATTGTTCACTTCACTGGAACGCCTTTATCGGGTGGGAGCACGGCAATTTCTGGTGCCCGATATGCCTGATTTTTCGAAAGTTCCGCGCTATGCAAATGCGCCCGGCGTCATTGCTCGAGAAGCAACCGATGATTTCAACAAGGCCATCGCCACCAGCATCGCTATCTTTAAGCAAAGGCACCCGGATGCTGTGATCTACGCCCCGCAGATACCCGATATCCTTGACATGGTGGTGAAGCACCCCGGCGTTTTCGGCTTCTCGAATGCGACTGGAAATTGTGTCGATACGCCCTCATGTCTCGACCAGCCGCGCGGTTCGGCGATACAGAATGAATATGTTTTCTGGGATGATATTCATCCTACAACCCGCACACACAATTACATTGCGAACTACATGCGGGAATATTGGTCAAACCCCGACTTGGCGGGTTTCTACGTCCGGTCTCCCAATGGCCTGTTCAAGACCGAGCGCAACTTCTTCTTTCCGACGTCCGATAAGATAGTCTCGGGCTATCTGGACGGAAACAGATCGCTATACAAGATGAATCCTGGAAAGCTGACGCTGACGGGAGAAAACAAATACACCGGCAACAGCTTCGTGGCGGAAGGCGGGTTGGCGCTTGGTAATGGCGGCGAAACCGGCTCCGTTATCGGCGACGTTGATTTGATGCAGAAAGACGCCTTTCTGTCGTTCAATCGCAGCAACCTGCTCGAATTCGACGGCAAGATTACCGGCGATGGTCGCGTACAGCAGGTTGGAGACGGCATGACCATCCTTAACGGGCAGAACAGCTACAAAGGGGTGACCGACATTTACGCTGGGGAATTAAAGGTAAACGGCTCAATCACTTCGCCGGTTCTGGTCCACTCCGGCGGTACACTGAGCGGCACCGGTTTTACCGGCAGCATAGTGGCTGGAGCCGGTGCGCATGTTTCCCCCGGCGACTACCGTTCGCCGCGCATGAAACCATTGAACGTGAATGGCGATATCGATCTGAAATCTGGCAGTGTTCTCGACGTGAAGGTCGATGCCAACGGCAACACTTCAGGGATTTATGCTAGCAACAAGGCTATGCTCGCCGGGAGCGTTAAATTCGGCGGCCATCCAAAGTTGACCGTTGACGAAATCAACGCCCGGGTAGGCAAAACAAGCGTATTCGTGAAGGCCGACAACGAAGTCAATGGCCGCTTCAGCGACGTTCTTCCCGCCTATCACTTCATCACCGAAAAACTTGAATACAGGCCGAATGAAGTCGAAGTCACCTTCGCAACGGCGGGCAAGTCATTTGCAGAATCTGCGGTAAGCAACCAGCAACGAAGGGTTGCAAACGCATTGCAAGCGCTCGGCCACGATCAAAAGCTCTACAAGAACGTGCTTACATCGCGGATGGAAGACGATTTGTCAGAGGCCTATACCGAGCTGTCTGGCGATATTTACGCATCCACTTTAACCTCGCTTCTTTATGACAACCAACTGCCACGCGAAGCCGTGACACAGCGCATGAATGATCTGTCCGACAGTCGCTTCAATCATTCGGCGCTGAATGCTCCGCTTAAAAACGGCGTATGGGGACAGGCCTATAATTCCAGAGCGCATTTCCAGAGCATTGGAGAAGCGCAAGCTATGAGCCGCAGCGCGACGGGCTTCATCACCGGCATTGACGGCCAACTGTCGGATAATTGGCAATTGGGTCTCTTCGCCGGTTATCTGCAATCCTCGCTCAATAGCGGCCTGTCGTCTGCGAAAGTCGATAGCTATCAGATCGGCGCCTATGGCGGCTATGCATGGAAGAACTTCAACCTGACTTTTGGTGGCAATGCCAATCTGCACGACATCGACAGCAAGCGCACAATCCGCTTCAAGGAAGTCTCAAACGATAATCGCGCAAGCTACAAAGGCAACAGCTTCCATGGTTTTGCGGAACTCGGCTACAACATCAACACCAGTCTGGCGCTGCTAGAGCCATTTGCGGGCATTTCCTATGCTTATGCGAAAATCAATGGCTTTACGGAAAATGCGGCTGTGACCGCCCTCTCCGGCTCTGGCGCAACCAGCGATCTTTTAACCAACTATCTCGGCGTGCGTCTTTCGAACAAATATGCGCTCTCCGAAAACACCAGCGTCAATACGAAGCTGGCGCTCGGCTGGCAGCATAATAGCGCCGACCAGCCGGAAACAATGCTGCGTTTCAGCGACGGTCCCGGCTTCATGGTTGAAGGTCTGCCGCTCGACAAAAACATGTTCTACGCACATGCCGGGTTGGACCTCAATCTGGCGCATAACACGTCTCTCGGATTGCACTACCGGGGACAATTCGCGACCAAGGCGCAGGATCACGCGATCAAAGTGAACCTCGCGGTCAACTTCTGACGATCAAACAACGGAAAGCGGGCCTTCGGGTCCGCTTTTTGCTATGAATTTCAGGAATCAGCCAGCAGGGAGCCAGCATGATGTCGTCCAGCCGCTTTGCCGTCACACCGGAGCCACCTTATTACGTCGTGAGTTTTGCCTCGCAACGCATTGGCGACGACGATGGCTATGGCGATATGGCCGTTCGCATGGCCGAACTCGCGGCGCAACAACCCGGATATCTTGGCCTCGAAAGCGCCCGAGACGCGGAAGGTTTTGGCATAACGAATTCGTTCTGGGCGGACGAAGACAGTATTCGCGCATGGAAGCGCGAAGTGGACCACCTTGTGGCGCAAAAGCTTGGTCGCCAGCAGTGGTATGAGACCTATCGCGTGCGCATTGGCCGTGTCGAACGCGCTTACGGTTTTGATAGAGACTAAAACCTCTTCCCAATTTCTGGCGTGACCGGTTATAGAAGTCAGAACTTCACCGGGGAACGGCCATGCCATCCAAGACCATTGATCACGCATTTACCGCACGCAGCCTGACGAGCGCTGCGACCGACCCGACCCATGCGGGCGTGCTGTCTTTCATGCGGCGCGTCTACACCAAGTCGCTGAAGGGCGCGGAAGCCGTTGTCTGGGGCATTCCGTTTGATGCAGCTGTGTCCAACCGGCCCGGTGCGCGTTTCGGCCCGCAGGCGATCCGGCGCGCATCGGCGATCTTCGACAATGATCCGCAATATCCGTTCCAGCGCGACCTGTTCGAAAACCTCGCTGTGATCGATTACGGTGACTGCCTGCTCGACTACGGCAACCATTACAAGACGCCAGCCACGATCGAGCGTGAAGCAACAAAGATCCTCAAATCCGATGCATTTTTGCTGACACTTGGCGGCGATCATTTCGTGACATGGCCGCTTCTGAAAGCCCATGCCGCGAAATATGGCCCGCTGGCACTGGTGCAGTTCGATGCGCATCAGGACACGTGGTTTGACGACGGCAAGCGGATCGATCACGGTTCCTTCGTTGCCCGCGCCGTGCGTGATGGCATCATCGATCCCGACCATTCCATTCAGGTCGGCATTCGCACCCATGCGCCGGAAGATTGCGGCATCAAGATCATTTACGGTCACGAAGTCGAAGACATGACGGCAGCAGAGATTGCCGACACCATTTTGAAACGCACTGCGGGCAAGAAGACCTATCTGACCTTCGATATCGATTGCCTTGATCCGGCCTTTGCGCCCGGCACGGGCACGCCGGTGGCGGGCGGCCCTTCGTCCGCCAAGATGCTATCGATCCTGCGCAAGCTCACGGCGCTTGACTTCGTCGGTGCGGATGTGGTCGAGGTTGCACCAGCCTATGATCATGCCGATATTACGGCTATCGCTGGAGCGACAATCGCAATGTATTATCTGGGTCTGCTGGCAGAGCAGAAAGAACGACGATGACGGTGCCGCGTTTATGCGGTTGAGAAACTGATTCAAGCGGTTGAAAGACCGATTCCGGATATTGTCGTAACTTTATGAAATCAAAAGGCAAAAGCATGAAACCGAAAATCTTCATCGATGGCGAACACGGCACCACCGGCCTGCAAATCCGCAGCCGTCTGGCCGAGCGCGACGATCTTGAAGTGATTTCAATCCCGGAAGCCGAGCGGCGCAACAAGGATTTGCGCGCCGACTATCTGCGCTCTGCCGACATTGCCATTCTGTGCCTGCCCGACGACGCTTCGAAAGAGGCCGTCTCCCTGCTGCGGGATCACAATTCGACCCGCATCATCGACACTTCGACCGCCCACCGCGTGCATCCGGAATGGGCCTATGGTTTTGCCGAACTGGCCAAAGGCCAGCGCGAACGCATCGCCGAAACGAGACTCGTCGCCAATCCGGGCTGCTATCCAACCGGCGCGATCGCGCTTGTTCGCCCGCTGCGCGATGCAGGGCTGTTGCCGTCTGACTATCCGGTCAGCGTCAATGCCGTCTCCGGCTATACCGGCGGCGGCAAGCAGCTGATTGCGCAGATGGAAGACAAGAACAATCCGGACTATCTGGCCGCTAACAACTTCCTTTATGGCCTGCCGTTGCATCACAAGCATGTGCCGGAATTGCAGCTGCATGGACGCCTCGACCGTCGCCCGATCTTCAGCCCGAGCGTCGGACGTTTCCCGCAGGGCATGATCGTGCAGGTTCCGCTGTTCCTGAACGAGCTTGAAGGCAGGCCGTCGCTGACAAAGATTCACGCAGCCCTGAGCGAGCATTATGCCGGTCAAGACATTGTCGAAGTTGTGCCACTGGAGGAAAGCGGCAAGCTTCCGCGCGTCGATGCGGAAGAACTTGCCGGCAAGGACGGCATGAAGCTCTTTGTCTTCGGCACCGAAGGCGACGATCAGGTCAATCTGGTCGCCCTACTCGACAATCTCGGCAAAGGTGCTTCGGGTGCCGCTGTCCAGAACATGAACCTCATGCTTGGCAAAGCCTGATGACGACTGAACCGGTATTCCCCGGAAAATGGAATGTCGGTTCATTCGAACCACTGGCGGATACGCATTCAAGCCTCGTCTGGAAGGTCGAACGCATCGATCATCCGGGCGAGGTTTTTGTTATCAAGCAGCTGAAACCCGCCGGAATGGAGGAAATGCGCGGTGCGCATTATCTGCGCTGGCGGGATGGGCACGGCGCGGCGCGCCTGTACGATCTTGAAGATAGGTCGATGCTGCTCGAATATGCGGGCAACTATCATCTCGACGAACACCTCAAAAGCGGGCTTGACGCAGATTGTCTGGTGATCTTCGGGCAGGTTCTGGAAGCATTGCACACACCCTCGCCTGCGCCGGTGCCGTCAGACCTGCAACCGCTCGACAGGCACTTCTCCGGCCTTTTCGCAGTCGCAGATCAGACGCCGATCTATGCGGAAGCCGCAGCGCTTGCAAAAGAGCTGCTGGCGACGCCGCACAAGCCCATTCCGCTGCATGGCGACATTCACCACGAAAACATCCTGCGGGGACAGCGCGGCTGGCTTGCCATCGATCCACACGGGCTGATTGGCGATGCGGCCTTCGATGCCGCCAATATCTTCTACAATCCGCTGGATCGTGACGATCTCTGCCTCGACCTTGATCGCGCAAAGCGCATGGCCGAGCATTTCGCGCCAATCATTGGTCGCTCGCCGTCCTATATTCTTGATTATGCCTTTGCCTATGGCTGTCTTTCAGCCGCGTGGCACCGCGAGGATTGCAATGGTGCCGACGAAGCGCGGGAGTTGAAGATTGCCACCGCGCTGAGATATTTGCGCCAGACGGCTTATCCTGCGTAAGCGCCCTTGGTGCCGCGCCAGTGCGCGACTGCGAAAGCCAGTACGATCAATGCGACGAACTGATGTGTCAGGCCCATATGCAGCGGCACGCTCATCAGCAACGTTCCGATGCCGATGACTGCCTGCACCAGAACCAGGCCGAGCAGAACTATAGTGCGGCGCGCATGGGTCGTGCCCGGCGCGTCTTTCCACACCTGAACGGCATGGAGAACAGTAAGAACCAGCACCGTATAGGCGAACATGCGATGCACGAACTGTACGGTTTTCGGGTTTTCAAACAAATTGCGCCACCACGGCGACTGGATGAAGAGGTCGGACGGAATGATCGCGCCGTCCATCAAAGGCCAGGTGTTGTAGGTGAGACCGGCATGAAGCCCGGCCACCAGACCACCAAGATAGATCTGCACCAGAACGGCAAAGACCAGCCACCCGGCGAAGCGCTGCACCGACCGCTCCGCCGGACGCTCGGTATAGGTGACAAGTCCTCTGGCAATGTAGAAGACCGCGGTAATGATCACGCAGGCCGTGGTGAGATGGATTGCAAGCCGGTACTGGCTGACACTGGTAAGCTCGCTCAGACCGGATGCAACCATCCACCAGCCAATGGCGCCCTGAAAGCCGCCCAGCGCCAGAAGCCCCAGCATGCGGTATTTCAGCCCGCCCTTCAGACGCCCCGTCGCCCAGAAGAAAGCAAGCGGCACCGCAACCAGAAAGCCGACGAAGCGCGCCAGCAGGCGATGCGCCCACTCCCACCAGAAAATATACTGAAACTCTTCAAGGGACATGCCCTTGTTGATCTGTTGATATTGCGGGATCTGGCGATATTTATCGAACTCTTCCACCCATTCAGCATGGTCGAGCGGGGGAATGACGCCATGGATAGGCTTCCATTCGGTGATGGAAAGGCCAGAGCCGGTCATGCGGGTGGCCCCGCCCACCATCACGATGGCGATCAGCACGACAAAAACCGCATAAAGCCAGTAACGCACAAGGCGCCGGTCGCGTTCGTCCTTCGACGTTCTTGAGCTTCGCTCTCCGCGCTGCGCCATCGATGCTGCCGTCATGCCATTCATCCTTCAAAACATCTGGAGGGATACATGCAGCATCGATCCGTGAGTTACAAGGCAAGCCCACGCGACATGCCGCCGCGTTTTTTGCCCTTTCGCAGACAGGGTACAGCGGTTAGTGATGGTGCGGGGAAAAGGAGAGACGCAATCATGCCCGTAAGGCTGAAGAAACTGATCGGCACATTTCTGCTGGTAACGCTGGTGATCGTCTATGCGGTTCTGGCTACGATCATCGCCGTCGCGCATCTCGGCAATTCTCCGGCATGGGTGCATCTCCTCTATTTCATTGTTTCAGGCCTGCTCTGGGTCCTGCCAGCCATGGCGATCATCTGGTGGATGGCCCAGCCACCACGTAAAAAGCAGCTCTGAGCATATTCAAGGGGCGCAATACAGCATGACTGAGCGGGGCAACATAGCGGGATCGGCCACGCTTACGGAACGCATTATCAGCGATTTTTCCGAAATCGAGCGTCTCTGGGCGATAGGGCCTGCCCTGCACGGCGCACCGCAATCCTTCGCCTGGATTGATTGCTGGCATCGTTGCGTCAACACTGACTGTTTCGTCGCCGGAATTTTCGATGCTGAACGCCCGGTTTTTCTCCTGCCGTTGGAAGTCATCCGCCAGAAGGGCATGACGATCGCGCGCTATCCCGGCGGCAGCCATGCCAACGGTAATTTCCCATGGTTGGCCGCAGCACGGTCATCCGCAGTCAACCGCAAAGCTCTGGACCGGCTCATTGCCGCCATATGCAAGGCGCGACCGGATATCGACGCTTTGGCGCTGACGCGCCAGCTTGACGCCGTTGATGATATCGACAATCCGCTTTTTACCCTTGGGCAGAAACGAAACCCGAATCCGGTCCTGATGGTCTCGCTTGATGGTGGTTTTGACGCGGTGCTTAATCGCACCAACCGTCGCCGCAGATTGAAGAAGCACCGCCAGCATGAGCGCCGCTATCAGGAAGCCGGCGGCTGGCGCATTGAACAGCCGCAGACACAGGACGAATCCGACCGCGTTCTCGACCTTTACTTCGCCATGAAAGCCGGACGTTTCCGGCAGATGGGCATAAGCGACCCGTTTGCCAGCAAAGCCGTGCAGGCTTTTTTCAAGGCACTCTACGGGCAAGCTCTCACGGCACCAGCGCCCATCTGCGAATTGCGGTTTCTGGAAGTGGGCGGCATTATCCGCTCGATCGTCGGCAAGAACCTGACCGATAGCGGACCAACTGCCGAATTTGCCGCCATTGCCGATGATGATATGGCGCATGCCAGCCCCGGCGAGTTTCTCTTCTTCGAAGACATAAAGCGCTGTTGCGATGCCGGTTATGCGGTCTACAGCTTCGGTGTGGGCGATGAGCCCTACAAGCGCGACTGGTGCGATATAGAGCTTGAAATCTTCGACACTGTTCTGCCGCTGTCGGCAAAAGGCAGGCTCTTTGTGGCGCTGCAATCCACTCGCAGCGCTATTGCCAGCACAATCAAGCGCAATCCCCGACTCTGGCGGCTCGCCAAGCGTATACGGGCAAAGCTTGCCCGGAGATAAGTTGCGATTTTGATTCAGCTTTCCGCTTTAAGACGCTGTTTTTGAATCGAATTATGCGCGTGGCTGCGGGGTCTTGTCGTCCATCAGAATGACGACATCTTCATAGCCACCCTGATCAAGATCGAGTGCGGCAAGCGCTACATCATTGTTCTCGGGATCGACTATGCTCATCACAACCGTCGCGTCATTATCAGCAACACGGCGAATCTGTGCAGAGGAAGATGGGCCGCATTCCACGATCACGAAGTCATAAACGGTTTCGAGCGCATCGAGAATGAGCGGCAGACGATCGACGGCGCGCATGGCTTCAACCGGGTCTGCTGCACCGAGCGGCACGACATGCGCCTGCGAAAAGCGGTCGCTATGAATGACTTCATTGAAGCGTTTCTCGCCAGTTAGAAGCTCGGTGATGCCGGGCAGTTTATGCCCGTCGAGCATTGCGCTCCCCACCGTGCCCTGAGCTGTCATATCCACCAGAAGCGCACGCTTGCCACGGTCGGCCAGATCGCGCAACAGCCGCACACTCGTTGCCGACGCTTCGTCGCCTTCGGGCGAAACCACAACAATGCGCTTGTCGCGACCGTCGAGCAGACGATTGGCAATGGCTTCCACGCCATTCGGGTTCTTCGGTGCAGGCATGGTCGTCTCCTTCGCCGATGGCGCAGGTGTCGTCCGTGCGTCAGAGCCAGACGATCTCGTGATAAAAGGCACTGTCCAGGACCGGCGCGGAGCAGCAACCGGCACTTCCTGCTCGGAAAGGGTCGGCGGAACGGCAGCCGCTTGGGCGGCAGCGGTAATCACCGGCATTTCGATTTCCTCGACAGCCTCAACGCGTCGGCCATGGGCGGTCACGAAGGCCCGCCCGCTGAACAGTTCACGCAGCAACACGAAGATCGAGAGTAACAGCAGCCCCGCCACAAAGGTTGCAGCAACAGTCGGCAAAACCATTGGGAAATAGGGAAGCGCTGGTGCGTCGCCCGACAGAATGCGTGCATCGACAGGCACATAATTGCGATCAATACGGGAAGCTGCCTCACGATAACGGGTCAGATAGGTTTCCAGAAGCTCGCGCTGCGCTGCCGCCTCGCGTTCGAGTGCGCGCAACTCGACTTCCTGATCGCCTGCCTGCGCGGCTTGCGACTGCACGCGGTTCAGTTCGCGGGTCAGCTCGTCTTCACGCAGCTTTGCCGTCGTGACATCGTTTTCAAGACTGGCAAGCAGCTTGCGCCCTTCCGCCTTGGTCTGGCGATCAAGGTCGGCCAATTGCGAGCGCAGCGCCTTGATGCGCGGATGGCCATCAAGAAGCGTCGTCGACAAATCGGCAATCTGGGCGTTAAGTTCGATGCGGCGCTCGGCGAGCCGCTGCATCATGCCGGAAGCAACAACTTCGGGCAGCGTATCGACCGGTGTGCCTGCAGAAAGCGCCTTGCGAACACTTGCCGCCCTCGCTTCCGCCGTGGCGCGATCAGAGCGCACACGCGTCAGGTCCGTCGAAACTTCGGAAAGCTGCTGCGATGCAATCGTATTGTTGGTCTGCCCGGTCAATAATCCACGCGAGGCGCGGTAATCGGCGACTTTTTTCTCGGCATCGCGTACACGTGTGCGCAGGTCTTCGATTTCCGGCGCAAGCCAGTTAGTCGCATCGTCATTCGATTGCAGCTTCGCCGCGCTCTGTAGCGCGATATATTCTTCCGCGACTGTATTGGCGATTTGTGCAGCCAACTGAGGATTAGCAGAGGTGTACTGCACTGCGATAACGCGCGAGCCCGTGATATTATACACTTGCAGGTGCTTACGCAGTCGCTGCAGAACCCGCTCATCGGGAGAGAGTTTCTCCGGATCGGCTATCATGCCGAGAAGAATCAGAATCCGGCTGTAAGGCCTTACTTCAATTGAAGTAAATGCCTCATTGTTCGGCAAATCCAACTTGTCGGAAACACGTCTCATGAGATCGTTAGACGTCAGAATCTCGATCTGGCTCTTCACGCCTTCCGGGTCCAGCACCGGGCGCTCGGCAGGATTATCTCCATTGGGCCGCGTGAAGACGGACTCGCGGGTTTCGATAATGATGCGGGTTTCTGCGCGGTAATCCGGCGTCAAAAGCAGACAAATGATCCACGCCAGCGCCGCCATGAGAAGAGCGCCACCAACAATCAAAAGCCAGTTACGGCGCAAGCTTCCAAAAAGCGCGCCTATATCGATGTCTGCGTCTTTCAACGACGAATCGACTTCCGCCATTTCGTTACTCCGCGGGCGCCCGCCGATCATTGACAATCGTCATTCCATCCAGGCCGCATACCCATTTCCGGCCGGAAAAGTAAACGCTTAAGGTAACCATAGAGTTAAGCACTCGACTTTCTGCGTTCTTCATGGGGCATCGCTGACAAAACCACGCAGGATCGTTTTCTATATATTTCAAAGTGCTTAAATGCTCTCGTTACTCTGTCGCCCTCTTCTGGAAAGTTTTTTGACCATCGCCGCACATCTTTACCAGCCATTAACCCTAATCAATCGATAACGCAGTGACAGGAATTCATCTGATCGCGCTTCGGCACCGGTCAGTTTCCATAAATGCGGGTGATGCTTTTCGGGGATACCGAGGCGAGACATGATGGCGAAGACAATTCACAACAAGCGCACAGGCCGTGCTTTGCTCACGGCGCTCGGTCTTGCGGCGATGACGCTGTCATCCGCCTGCACGAGCTACCGCCCCGCACCGCCGGCTTTTCACGAAGCGCTGAACCAGCCCTATATGCTGGATGCGGGCGACCGCGTGCGCATCACCGTTTTCGAACAGGCAAGCCTGACCAACACCTATAGCGTGGATCAGGCAGGCTACGTGGCTTTCCCGCTTGTCGGCAGCATTCCAGCGCGCGGCAAGACCGCAAAGCAGCTTGAAGGCCTGATCGCATCGAAACTGCGCGGCGGTTATCTGCGCGACCCGGATGTCAGCGTGGAAATCGACCGCTATCGCCCGATCTTCGTCATGGGCGAAGTGGGCGCGGCCGGGCAATATTCCTATGTGCCGGGCATGACGGTGCAAAAAGCCATTGCAGCCGCAGGCGGTTTCAGCCCGCGCGCCAATCAGGAGAATGCCGATATCACCCGCCAGTTCAATGGCAAGGTGCTGACAGGCCGGGTTCTGATCTCCGATCCGATCCTGCCCGGCGATACGATTTATGTCCGCGAACGTCTGTTCTGATGGCGATTGATGGCTGATGACAACACCGTTTCCCCTCTGCGTATCGTCCACTGCTTTCGCGAGCCCACTGGCGGATTATTCCGCCATGTCCGCGATCTGGTCGGCGTACAGGCGGAAAAAGGTCACCTTGTCGGGCTCGTCTGCGACGCAACAACAGGCGGTCCTAGAGAGGACGCGCTTCTAGAAGAATTGCGGCCCAAGCTTGCGCTTGGCCTGCATCGAATTGCCATGCAACGCCATATTGGTATCGGCGACGCAGCGGCGGCGTTCAAAGCATACCGCGTTGTCAAGACATTGCGGCCGGACATTTTGCATGGGCATGGCGCCAAAGGCGGCGTCTATGCCCGGTTGTTCGGCTCTGTTCTACGGGTTTTTAGGTCTCGCGTAGCCCGTATCTATTCACCGCATGGCGGAAGCCTGCATTTCGACCAGAAGACACGCCGCGGCGGCGCTGTCTTTCTGGTCGAGCGACTTCTCGCCCCGATGACCGATGCGGTCATGTTCGTTTCCAACTTCGAGAAGCGAACCTATGAGGAAAAGGTCGGACGGCCTTATGGCCTCCATGCGGTGGTCTATAACGGCCTGGCCGATGACGAATTCATTCCCGTTCCCGACGCGCCCGATGCCAGCGACCTTCTGTTCGTCGGCACGATGCGCGATCTGAAAGGCCCGGATATCCTGATCCGCGCCATCGCAGAGCTGCGTGATCAACACGACCTGCCGCTCAGCGCCACCATGGTCGGCGATGGCGCTGAAAAGCCGACCTTTACGGCGCTTGCAAGCGAACTTGCCCTTGGCGCACAAATTCGGTTTCTGCCCGGCATGGCGGCGCGCGATGCATTTGCCCTTGGTCGCCTGATGGTGGTTCCTTCCCGTGCGGAGGCTTTTCCCTATATCGTGCTGGAAGCGCTCGCTGCCGGAAAAACCGTCATCGCCAGCCGCGTCGGCGGTATTCCAGAGATATTCGGCCCCGCATCTCCCGCCCTGTTCGAGCCGACCGTGGAAGCGCTGGTCGCCAAAATCCTTGAACTCAGAGCCGACAACGGCGATTTCGATGTGCAAATGCCCGAAAATTCACGACTTCGTGAACGTTTCAGCGTGCAGTCCATGGCTCATTCTATAGAATTGATTTACCGTGAAACACATTCTTGAGTATTCAGCAGGTCCGATACCTGCGTGTTTCAGAGATTTCTTAGGAATCTGACGGTACACATCCTCCTGTAAACTGATAAGCGAGACATTATCGTGCGGGACAATGATGCTTTTTCTCCATTCGGACGCAAGGCGATTGAAGCCAGCGCCAAGCAGGATTCGAAGCCGCAAGAACCGGTGGGACTCAGCCCTCTGGCGCGCAGCATAGCCGCGCAATATCAGCGGGACACGTTTTCGCCGCTCATGCTCAGCGGCGTCGTGCGTCTGGTTGAGTTCGGCCTCATCTTCCTGATGGGCATATTAAGCCTTGGCTATTATGTCGGGCTTCAAAGCGATTATCTGCTCTATTACCCGCTGATCGTCATCGCTGGCGGCGTGCTTTATGTCGCTCTGATGGAAATCAATGACGGCTATCAGGTCAACATCCTCAGAAGTCCCACCCACCATTTGCGGCGGCTGATCATCAGTTGGGCGGCAACGCTCGGCACGCTTGCACTGGTTGGCTTTCTCTTCAAGGTCTCGGCGCATTTCTCGCGCGGCTGGTTCCTCATCTGGGCCGTCAGCACCATCGCCGTCATTCTGATATCCCGCCTTTTCATTGCCTGGAAAATCCGCCGCTGGGCACGCAATGGCACTATGGAACGCCGCGCCGTGATCGTTGGCGGCGGCCCCAATGCCGAAGCGCTGATCCGCTCTCTTGAGCAGCAGCCCGATAACGATATCCGTATTTGCGGTATTTTCGACGACCGCGACGACAAGCGCTCGCCGCCCGTGGTCGCCGGTTATCCCAAGCTCGGCAATATCAACGAACTGATCGAATTTGCGCGCATCGCGCATATCGATCTGCTGATCGTGTCGCTGCCGATCAGCGCGGAAGCGCGTGTCCTCGCCCTTCTCAAGAAGCTCTGGGTGCTGCCCGTCGATATTCGTCTGTCCGCGCTTAACAATCACCTGCGCTTCCGTCCGCGCTCCTATTCCTATGTCGGCTCAGTGCCGATGCTGGATATTTTCGACAAGCCGATCAACGACTGGGATTCGGTCGCCAAGCGTATTTTCGACATCGCCTTCAGTCTCGTTGGCATTGTGGTGCTGTCGCCGATCATGATTGGCGCCGCCATCGCCATCAAGCTCGACAGCAAGGGGCCGGTTTTCTTCAAGCAGAAGCGCCATGGCTTCAACAATGAAGTCATCAACGTCTGGAAGTTCCGCTCGATGTATACCGAGCAGTGTGACCCGACGGCGCGCAATGCGGTGACGAAGAACGATCCGCGCGTTACCCGCGTCGGACGCTTCATCCGCAAGACATCAATCGACGAACTGCCGCAGTTCTTCAACGTCGTCGCCGGATCGCTATCGCTGGTCGGTCCGCGCCCCCATGCCGTGGCAGCGCATTCCAACAATCTTCTCTATAATGAAGTGGTCGATGGCTATTTCGCACGCCACCGCGTCAAGCCGGGCGTGACCGGCTGGGCCCAGATCAATGGCTGGCGCGGCGAGATCGACAATGAAGAGAAGATCATGATGCGCACTGAATACGACCTTTATTACATCGAAAACTGGTCGCTCTGGTTCGATCTCAAGATTCTTTTCCTGACACCCGTTCGCCTTCTCAACACGGAAAACGCTTATTGAGCCAGGCAGCGTCCATAGTTGCGCCGATGCGCAATTCAGCGCCCCCTGAGGGCGCGACGGCGCATCAACGCCGGGCGCTGAACCGCCTGATCGTCAACTTCGCAGTTGGGTTGGGCGTGTTTCTGCTGGGTTTCGTGCTGAGCGAACCTGCGCCTTATGAAGTTTATATGGCGGGGCTGATTGCTATTGCGCTGCTGTTCGGACTTCGCCTGAGCCGAACTAACCTCGTTCTGCTGGCTATCCTCGCGGCCTTCAACTTTGGCGGGGTCCTGTCGACCTTGCAGATGGCCGACCTCAAAAACGCGCCGCTTTATATCGCCGTTTCGCTGTTCCTCGCCTTCACTTCGGTTTTCTTTGCCGCAATGATCGAGATGGATTACCGGCGGCTGCAAACGATCTTCAAGGCCTATCTGTTTGTCGGCCTGATCGCCGCCTTTCTCGGTATTGCGGGCTATCTCAGTCTATTCCCCGGTGCCGATCTCTTCACGCGCTACGGGCGTGCCAAAGGCGCGTTTCAGGACCCGAATGTGTTCGGCCCGTTTCTCATTCTGCCGTTGAGTTGGACGGTCTACCGTATCCTCACCGGACGTGCGCGCGACATGCTGGTCTATCTGCCTGCTGCCGCCATCCTGACGCTCGGCGTGTTGTTCTCGTTTTCGCGCGCAGCCTGGGCGATGGTGCCCCTCGCCTGCATGGTGATTCTGCTTACGCTCTATCTGCAAGCAAACAATAACCGCTTTCGCCTGCGCCTCCTCGTGCTGTCCTTGCTGGCGGTTGCCGCTGTGGTGATCGGGCTGCTGATCCTCATCGAAATCCCCGGCATCGGCGATTTCTTTCTGCAGCGCGCCCAACTCGAACAAAGCTATGACGCCGATCGTATGGGGCGCTTTGCCCGCCACTGGTATGGCATGGTGCTTGCCACCCAGCATCCGCTCGGCATCGGCCCGCTGGAGTTCGGTCCGATGTTCGGCGAAGACACGCATAACAACTGGCTCAAAGCCGCGCTCGATTATGGCTGGGTCGGCTTTGTGGCCTTCGTCACGCTGACATTCATGACGCTTGGCATCGGCTTTCGCCAGCTTTTCCGCAACAGGCCGTGGCAGCCTTATCTGCTCTGCGCTTATGCGACCTATCTGGGGCATGTGCTGATCGGCAATGTTATCGACACCGATCATTGGCGGCATTTCTATCTGCTGTTCGGGATCATCTGGGGTTGCGCCGGGCTTGAATATAAATACCGGCGTCAAAATTCCCGGCCCGTCGTCCGCCAGCCAGCACAAGCATAGGAGCCCGCTTGCAGTTCATCATCTATGCCGCCGCCGCAATCTGCGAAATCGCCGGTTGTTTTGCTTTCTGGGCGTGGCTGAAACTCGATAAATCGCCGCTCTGGCTCATTCCCGGCATGGCATCGCTGGCGCTCTTCGCCTACTGCCTGACACTGATCGAGAGCGATACGGCGGGCCGCGCCTATGCGGCCTATGGCGGCATCTACATTGTCGCCTCCATTTTATGGATATGGATTGCCGAAGGCGCAAAGCCGGACCGTTGGGATATGACCGGCGCATGCGTGGCTCTGGCAGGCACCTGCATCATCCTGTTCGCCCCGCGAACATAAGCGATACTGGTAGTTTTCCAGATATCAATTGTGCGCATTTTGCCTTTTTGCCACTTTTAGGGCTTGCGGAAAATACCTTTGCATTCTAAGGCTTTCCCCGGCTCGGAGCGTAGCGCAGCCCGGTAGCGCACTTGACTGGGGGTCAAGGGGTCGTGGGTTCGAATCCCGCCGCTCCGACCATTTTCTTCCCCATATTGTTTTTTCTGAACAATCTCCGCTTTGCGGAGAGCGACAAACCGGTTTAACTCCACCATAAATCATGCGGAGGAGTTCGAGCTTGAAAAACGTCCTGATAACCGGCGGTAGCCGTGGCATTGGCAGAGCAACGGCATTGCGTTGCGCCGCGGACGGTTGGTCCATCGCCCTCAATTACGCCGGAAACACCTCGGCAGCAGCGGAAACTACCGACGGTCTGAAACGTGCAGGCGCCAAAGCCATTGCGCTGCAAGGCGATATTTCACACGAAGAAGACGTTATTTCCATTTACGACCGCGCGGAACAGGAATTGGGCAAGCTGCAAGGCGTTGTTTTGAATGCCGGTATCGTCGCGCAGACCATGCCGCTCGCGGAGATGAGCGCGGAACGTCTGCGCACCATGTTCGATGTCAATGTCTACGGCACCTATCTCTGCGCACGTGAAGCAGCGCGCCGCGTTCAACCGGGCGGTTCCATCGTCATCGTTTCCTCGATGGCGGCAAAGCTCGGCTCACCGTTCGAATATGTGGATTATGCAGGTGCCAAGGGCGCGCTCGACACGTTGACCATCGGCCTGTCGCGGGAGCTCGCGCCGAAAGGCATCCGGGTCAATGCGGTTCGCCCCGGTTTGATCGAAACGGAAATCCACGCGAGCGGCGGCAATCCCGACCGGGCCAAAACGCTCGGTGCCGGAACCCCGATGGGACGCGCAGGAAAAGCCGAGGAAGTCGCGGAAGCAATCTATTGGTTGCTCAACGACGCCCCCGGCTACACGACCGGCTCGTTCATCGAGGTCGCAGGTGGGCGCTAAAACCTACGCAGGCCTTTTTGATCGTGGCTCGTCAGTCATGTGGACCTGATTGAGTTATAATCGCGCCATGACACATGACCCTCTCAAACCAAGTGGGTTTGGCATCGCAGTCAACTGCATAACATTGATCTGGATCACTAGTCATCCAGCACGCAAAAGCGCTGGAACTACTGACGAGAAATGTGGCTATGGTGCCGGCTAAAATGAGTCTTTTCATGGCAATTTCCTTTAGCAAAACAGGCGTCATTAGACGCCTGTTCAGAGAATTGCGCATGTCCAAACCTGACTTCCCTTGAACTTGCTCACTTGTCGCCGGGGCGCTGACCGGAATTACATGTCCCGCAGTTGATACGACTCTGGAACATAGCGATAGCCCGCGCCGTCCTTCTCCAGATAAGCCACTGCCGGGAAAGGCATATGATATCCGATGAAAGGCAGGCGCTCGGTCGCCAGCATGTCGAAGACGCGCCTGCGCGTCGCGACGGCGGTCTCCTTGTCCACATCGAAAGCGACATGCCAATCGGGCCGTTGCAAGGTGATGACAAAATGATTGGCCGTGTCGGAGATCAGCATCAGCTGCTTACCACCGGATTCGACGCGAAATATCAGATGGCCGGGCGTGTGACCGAAAGCTGCCAAGGCGTGAATGCCCGGGACGACTTCGCTGTTGTCTTCCAGAAAGGTGATCTTCTCGGCCAGCGGTTTCACATTCTTGCTGACAAGCTCGGCACCACCCTTCATCGGACTATCCAGTCGTGCGGGGTCGGTCCAGAAATCGAACTCCTTTTGTCCGGCTGCATAACGGGCATTGGCGAAGGCAGGCTTACCGTCTTCCATAAGGCCGCCAATGTGGTCGCCATGAAAATGGCTGAGCACGACGAGCGAAACGTCAGAGGCCTTATAGCCTGATGCTTCCAGCGCACTGACAAGTTTGCCCTGCCCGTTTGCGCGCGCACCGGCACCCATGCCCGTGTCGAATAGGACGAGGTCCTTGCCAGTGTTGATCAGCACCGGCGTAAAGCTGTTCACAAATCGGTCAGCAGGCAGCATGTTCGTTTCAAGCAGCGCAGCGACTTCCTTCGGGTCCTGATTGATCGCGTAGGTTTTCTCTGGTGCCTCGCCTGCCCGACGTCCATCGGACAGTGTGGTGATTTCAAATTCACCGAGCTGGAAGCGATGGAAACCTGGATTTTCAACTTGCGACGGTTTTTGCACGTTTGAACTGCCCGTTTCGGCTGCTGCTTGGGCAAGGGCCACCGGCGAAAGCGCCATCCCCGCACCGGCAGCAGATGCTGCAACAATGAAATTACGTCTTGAGATGGTCATTGATCGATCTCCTGGCATAATTGTGAGTAAGAATGACAGGATAAACGAAAACAACAGCCGATCCACGACAGAAGCAATCAAGTTAATGTTGGCAGCAATTTCGTCATGCATCTTGCCACAGCACCAGCGAGACACTATCTATCTGGCGCGCGGGACGACCCGCGCCACTGTTTGCATAGGGGACGGCCCCATAGGAGCATCCTATGTTACGGCCAATCGAACCAAACAGCATCAAGCACATCGTCAGGTCTAGAAACACTGGCGGCCAATTGGCCAGCCTTGGCGGTTCGCACGTTTTTTTGCTTGGGACACCAACCACACCGGGACTTTGAGAAACTGATTCATCGAAACAGTTTAAGTCTTTGATTTTACCCATTTCCAAAAATGGAGCATACAAATGGCATGGGTCTATCTGGCTATCGCCGGCATTCTTGAGGTCGTCTGGGCATTCTTCATGAAAAAGTCGGAAGGCTTCTCTCTTCTGACACCCAGCATCATCACACTGGTCACGATGATCGGCAGCTTCCTGCTGCTTTCCATCGCCATGCGCAGCCTGCCGCTCGGCACGGCCTATGCGATCTGGACCGGCATCGGCGCAGTTGGCGCTTTCGTAGTCGGCATCTTCATTCTCGGGGAAACCGCAAGTTTCTTCCGCGTTGCAAGCGTTATGCTCATTCTCGCGGGCATCATCGGCCTGAAACTCTCGTCCAGCTGACGATATAAAAAAGGGAGGCCACGGCCTCCCTTTTGTCGATCCTAGCGAACCTGATCCAGCAATCGCTTGCACTCCAGAAGATCGAAAAGCGCTTCCTGCAAGAGCGAGCGGTTGTCCTTCGACGGTCGCTTACCGTCCGCGCCAATGGGGCCGTCATCCTCGCCTTTCAGCAAGCCGAACAACTTGCGTGACGGCTGCGGCGCCTTGATGCCACTCGGCAAGGCCATTTCATTGTCGGCAGCTTCTTCCGCTGCACGCTTGTCAGCCGCAGCCTGCTTCTGGCGCGAGATGACTTCAATGGCCTGCACATCGCCATTGCCCAGAGCAATGATAAACTGCGGATTGTTTTCGCGCAGCAGACGCTGCACGCCCTTGATCGTATAGCCTTGATCGTAGAGCAGATGGCGAATGCCCTTGAGCAGTTCGACATCGATTGGACGATAATAGCGGCGACCGCCGCCACGCTTCATCGGCTTGATCTGTGTAAAGCGCGTTTCCCAGAAACGCAGCACATGCTGGGGAAGATCAAGATCCTCCGCAACCTCACTGATCGTCCTGAATGCATCAGGGCTCTTGTCCATCCACCTGCCCTTTCCAGCAGCAACGGCCCGCTCACCGAGCGATCCGTATAGGCTTTGAAATCCACTTGCGGTCCGCACGATACACGGACAGTGACAATAAGGCGGAATGCCACCAGTTTTCAAAAACCGTGGCCTACTTATACTGTCCGAACGCCGATTGAAACCCGAGGCGTTTCACGCTGAAACTCTTTCCGAAAAGCCTGTGCGCTCCCGGATTCGAATATTAGCGAAATGATTCGTTCCACTATCTCCATTATATAATATCAGAGCTTTATGCGCATCCCTTCACATGGATGACGCTCAACAGCCAGCTTCTGACAGAGGAACAGCGGGGGCACATGGGGCGAGACGGCACCGCCTTCCGGCGAAGCAGGCCCTGTTCCGCGATGTGAGATGGATCAAGACGGCAGCGCAAAAGCAATCATCGTCTTGCCCCAGAACGCGCAAGCCGCCGCTTTTGCCACCTGATCTGGAAAAACAAATGCCGCCCGAAGGAACTGGGGCGGCATCGATCTGGATTATTTGCTCTTGGTTTCGCGCTTCTGATGTTCCTGCAGAATGCGCTGCTTGAGAACATTGGAAGCCTTGAAGGTCATCACGCGTCGCGGAAGAATTGGTACTTCTTCGCCGGTCTTCGGATTGCGACCGATACGTTCGTTCTTGTCGCGGACCTGAAAAGTGGCAAATGACGACAGCTTCACTGTTTCGCCATTGACGATTGCGTCACAGACCTCATCGAGAATCATCTCGACCAAAGCCGCCGACTCCGTTCTGGAAAGACCGACCTTACGGTAAACAGCCTCTGCCAGATCAGCCCGCGTGACCGTTTTACCTCCCATAACCGAACCCACCTGGTTAGCGTTTGAACAGATAATATCCTTACGTGACAGGACGTTACACAAATAAAAGCGGCTCGGTCAAGCCGCGAGTTCCCTCGCGGTGGATCAATTTTGTTGCTTTTCTTTTCCGATCCGATTCCGAACGTGACCCGACGCGCCTGTTTTGCGGCGATTGGCTTACCAGCGCAGCAAAACCGCACCCCAGGTAAATCCGCCGCCCATGGCTTCGAGAAGAACCAGATCGCCCTTCTTGATCCTGCCGTCGGCAACGGCTGTGGCCAGCGCCAGCGGCACCGATGCAGCCGAGGTGTTGCCGTGGCGGTCAACGGTGATGACGACCTTGCTCTCGGCGATATTCAGCTTCTTGGCCGAAGCATCGATGATGCGCTTATTGGCCTGATGCGGCACAAACCAGTCGATATCGTCTGCCGTAAGGCCCGTTTCCGCGAAGGAAGCTTCGATAACGTCGGTGATCATGCCGACAGCGTGCTTGAAGACCTCACGGCCTTCCATGCGCAGGTGGCCGACGGTCTGCGTCGTCGAAGGGCCGCCATCCACATAGAGCTTTTCCTTGTGGTTGCCGTCCGAGCGCAGATTTGCAGCCAGAACGCCACGGTCCGAGGTCAGGCCCTTGCCTTCGGCAGCTTCCAGCACAACAGCGCCAGCGCCATCACCAAACAGAACGCAGGTTGTGCGGTCGGTCCAGTCGAGAATGCGCGAGAAGGTTTCCGCACCAATGACCAAAACGCGCTCGGCCATGCCGCCGCGAATATAAAGGTCGGCGGTGGTGATCGCATAGATGAAGCCGCTGCAAACGGCCTGCATATCGAAAGCGAAACCGGAGGTAATGCCAAGCTCACGCTGGATTTCTACCGCACTCGCCGGGAACGTGTTGTTCGGCGTCGATGTGGCGACCAGCACAAGGTCGATATCGGATGGCTGCAGGCCTGCATTTTCGATGGCCGCGCGCGCGGCGGCTGCACCCAGCGAAACCGTGGTTTCGCCCTCACCCGCGATATGGCGTTGGCGAATGCCCGTGCGCTGCACGATCCATTCGTCCGAGGTCTCTATGACACCCTCAAAATCGGTGTTCTTCATGACCCGCTTCGGCAATGCCGAACCGATACCCCGCACGACAGATCGTATCATTTTTTATTCCTGTCCTCATAAGCGAACGGAACGGGGCTATTGCCCGCACCGTCGAAATCCGCGCCCGTTCAGGGCAAATAATTACCTGGCCGCTTCGCCGCCTTCACTGGACGAAACATGCGGGTGACTGTGGTGAAAATGCGCCAGATCGGCTTCAATTTTCTGCAAAAGACGATTGCGCACCATGTCGTAGCCCACTTCGACTGCCGAGCAGAAGCCTTCGGCGCTCGCGCCGCCATGGCTCTTGATGACAATGCCGCTCAAGCCGAGGAACACGCCGCCATTGACCTTGTTCGGGTCCATCTTTTCGCGAAGGCGATCAAAAGCGCCCTTGGCAAAGACATAGCCGATCTTGGCCAGCAAAGTGCGGCTCATGGCCTGACGGAGCAATGTCGCCATCTGACGCGCCGTGCCTTCAGCGGCCTTCAGAGCGATATTGCCGGTGAAGCCTTCGGTCACCACGACATCGACGCTACCTTTGCCAATGTCGTTGCCTTCCACGAAGCCGGAATATTGCAGACCATCCAGCGGCGTATCGCGCAGGATCTGCCCGGCTTCCTTGATTTCATCGAGGCCCTTGACCTCTTCCGTGCCCACATTCAGCAGGCCGACCGTCGGCTTGCGCACTTCAAACAGCGCCCGCGCCATGCCAGCGCCCATGACGGCGTAATCGACCAGCTGACGCGCATCGGCCCCAATCGTCGCGCCGACATCCAGCACGATGCTTTCACCGCGTAGCGTCGGCCAGATGCCTGCAAGCGCCGGACGTTCGACATCCGACATCATGCGCAGGCAGAATTTCGACATGGCCATGAGTGCACCGGTATTGCCCGCGGAAACGCAGGCATCGGCTTCACCCGTCTTCACCGCTTCAATGGCCTTCCACATCGTGGACTTGCCGCGCCCGTTGCGCAGCGCCTGGCTTGGCTTGTCGTCCATACCGATGGCGACTTCGCAGGCACGAAACTCGGATGCGGCCTGCAACTTCGGAAAGCGCGCCAGCACCGGTTCAACCTGTCCGGCCAGACCGAAAAAGATAAAACGCATGTCGGGGTGGCGCTCAAGCGCCTTTGCCGCGCCGGGGACGACCACTTCAGGACCGAAATCACCGCCCATCGCGTCAATCGATATTTTTACCACTCTTGATTATTCCTGTTCGATCCCTGCTCCCGGGCCGCGCTCGGGGCGCGACAGGGCTTTCGGCGAAAATAGTGGTTTTGCGTTACCGTACAACAATATTCTGTCAAACGCGGCGCAAATCACCGTCAATTACGACTTGTCGCGCCATTCCGACAGCTTTGCAAAGGGCGAAACAGGCTTGTCACCCTCATCACCGGCATCGCCAAAGACCTGAGGTTCTGCTTCGTCAGGCAAACCGGGTTTGCGCGGATAAGGATCGATAGCCAGTTCGAAGAACTCTTCGGCAACCGCGCCCACATCAATCCGGTCGCCGACAAAGGTTTCCGGGCTATCGGCACCGTCTGCATCCAGCATCATTTCACCGCTTTCGTCGAGTTGAACCCGGGCCAGACGCGAATTTTCCGGCACGAAGATCGTATCGACTTCTTCCGCGATCACATTGGTCAGCGGCTCCAGCGTGGTGACACAAGCCTGCACGATTTCCGCATCGATGCGACCGCGCACACGAATGCCGTCTTTTTTCCACGGCGTCAGCAGAAATTCAGCCGAGAACGCGTTCACCGCCTCAAGCGCATGGCTGGCGGCAAGCGCGGCGCGTTCTTTCTCATCGGTGCCGATTGTCACTGTCACGCCCTTCTGGGGAAGGTGCAGAACCGGAACGGGATAGGTCAGCGCCGGCTTGTCAGTCATTTTGTTTTGCCTCTTCAGTATTATCATGCGTCAGCGCGAGCGCTGGATCTTCGGCATCCATAAAGGAAATCTCGCCAGCCACCAGAGTGCTGTCGTCGATTGCGCGCAACCGGTCGCGACAACGCAGAACATATTCGCCTAAATGGCGAGCTTGTGGCCAAAATTCCAGATCAGGCCGAATATTTCGCGTCAGCGCGGCTGCTAGCGCTTCCGCATCGTCGGTGTCTAGCGCCGCGCCGTAGGTGGCGACCCGGCCATAAAACATGCGGGCAAGTTTTTTCATGCGTTTTGGAACACCCTGATCGCCGATTCCCAACTCGCGCAGCGAGTGGTCGACATCCTTGAAAAACTCGTCGGCCACCTCCTGGGCAAGCGCCATCAGAGCCGGATTGTCGCCGCGCATCCGGTGCAGTGTCAGGAAAATATGCACCGACAACATCTCATACCGGCCAAGTGGCGTATCCGGCACATGAAATTGTGCATAAAACCGTTTTTGCCGCGCCGCTGCCACGATCGCCTCGTAAACGCGAAGCACGATAGCCTCATTGGCCTTCGATTTGCGGCGGAAAAGTTGGAGAATCATCCCTGTACGACCGTTCCAGTTGCATATAGAAGCAAGGTGGTTTACCGAAGTTCTCCCGACGGCGAAAGTGCCGCGCTGATAATAGAATTATGGAGAGGTCTTTGTTGCAGCGGATTTTCTCAACTGTGCGTTCCGGCGCATCAACAGGCGCACGCAAGCAGCGTGCTCTTCTGGTTGGTACGGCAATTCTGTTTTCGGCCGCCCTCGCCGGATGCAACACCGCGTCCACGCTGAACCCGTCCGAGACGCTGACGGAAGGCTATGTGCTGGATCAGCAGGCGCTTGATTCGGTGCCGGTCGGCTCCAGCCGCGAGCAGGTGCTGCTGGCGCTTGGCACGCCGTCGACCACCGCGACCTTCGACAACGAAGTGTTCTATTACATTTCGCAGAAGCGCCATCGCATGGCTCAGTTCATGAAGCCGAAGCTGGTTGATCGCCAGATTCTTGCAATCTATTTCGACAAGGACGGCAAGGTTCAGAATATCGCCAATTACGGCATGCAGGACGGCAAGCTGTTCGATTTCGTATCGCGCACCACGCCAACCGGCGGCAAGGACCAGACCTTCTTGGGCCAGGTTATCCAGGGCGTTTCCAAAGCTCCGACCTCCGTGCCCGGAGCGGGAGCAGGCGGACCGGGCGGCAGCTGATCGCCGCAATATCTTATCCAAAGGAAAACCCGCCTCTCGGCGGGTTTTCTGTTTTCAGGATTTGAAAACGGATCAAGCCATATGCGCCAGCACTGCAAGCAGCAGAAGCGCCACGATATTGGTGATCTTGATCGCCGGATTGACCGCGGGACCGGCAGTATCCTTGTACGGATCGCCAACCGTATCGCCCGTCACCGACGCTTTATGCGCTTCCGAACCCTTGAGGTGCTTCACGCCATCGGCGTCGGTAAAGCCGTCTTCGAAGCTCTTCTTGGCATTGTCCCATGCACCCCCACCGGAGGTCATGGAAATGGCCACGAACAGCCCATTGACGATGACGCCGAGCAGCGACGCGCCAAGCGCTGCGAAGGCCGCCGCCTTGGAGCCCGAAATCATCAGCACGCCGAAATAGACGACGAGCGGCGCCAGCACCGGCAGAAGCGACGGAATGATCATTTCGCGGATTGCCGCTTTGGTCAGAAGATCGACCGCGCGGGCATAATCCGGGCGTTCCTTGCCGGTCATAATGCCCGGCTTTTCCTTGAACTGGCGACGAACCTCCTGCACCACGGCCCCGCCTGCGCGACCCACAGCCGTCATGGCCATACCGCCGAACAGATAAGGGATAAGGCCGCCGAAGATCAGACCTGCCACCACATAGGGGTTGGACAGATCGAACGAAACCGGCCCCATATCCGCAAAGTACGGATAGGTCTGGCCGTTGGCAGCGAAGTAAGCAAGGTCGTTGGAATAGGCTGCGAACAGCACCAGAGCGCCCAAGCCCGCCGAGCCGATGGCATAGCCCTTGGTCACAGCCTTGGTCGTGTTGCCGACCGCATCCAGCGCATCAGTGGACTTGCGCACTTCCGGGTCGAGACCGGCCATTTCCGCAATACCACCAGCGTTGTCAGTCACCGGTCCGAAGGCATCGAGCGCCACGATCATCCCGGCAATGCCCAGCATGGCCGTGACCGCAATAGCCGTGCCGAAGAGACCGGCAAGCTGATAGGTGCTGATGATGCCGCCAACGATCACGATGGCAGGCAAGGCGGTTGATTCCAGCGAAACGGCAAGGCCCTGTATGACATTGGTGCCATGCCCCGTCACCGAAGCCTGCGCGATCGAATTGACGGGACGCTTGTTGGTGCCTGTATAATATTCGGTAATCACCACGATCAGCCCCGTCACGATGAGACCGATCAGCCCGCAGATGAAGAGATTGGTGCCGGTGATGCTCTTTCCGGCCACAGTGCCGATTTCGCCCCAGCCAATCGTCAGCGTGTTGGCCACACCAAGCCCGATGATGGACAAGAGGCCCGTCACGATCAGGCCTTTATAGAGCGCGCCCATGATGGAGCCGTTGACGCCAAGCTTGACGAAGAACGTGCCTGCTATCGAGGTGATCACGCAGGCTCCGCAGATCATCAGCGGATAGAGCATGACGCTCGACAACACGTCCGAACCATTGAAGAAGATCGCGCCCAGAACCATGGTGGCGACCACGGTAACGGCGTAGGTCTCGAACAGATCGGCCGCCATACCGGCGCAATCGCCGACATTATCGCCGACATTATCGGCGATGGTTGCCGGATTGCGCGGATCATCTTCCGGAATACCGGCTTCCACCTTGCCGACGAGATCGCCGCCGACATCCGCACCCTTGGTGAAGATGCCGCCGCCGAGACGCGCGAAGATCGAAATCAGCGACGCGCCAAAGCCGAGCGCCACCAGTGCATCGATAACCGTGCGGTCGGCAGGTGCATAGCCCAGCCAGACAGTGAGAATGAAATAATAGACGGAGACACCAAGCAGCGCGAGACCGGCCACCAGAAGGCCGGTAACGGCACCGGACTTGAAAGCCATTTCAAGCCCGCCTGCTAGAACTCAAGGAAGCGGCCTGTGCTGTGCGCACATTGGCGCGCACTGAAACATGCATCCCGATAAAGCCTGTGACGCCTGACAGGATTGCGCCGATCAGAAAGCCGATAGCGGCGCTCAACGACAGCAAATACCATGCGGCGAGGAACACGACGACGCCGACAATCGCAATCGTGGAATATTGTCGTGTGAGATAGGCCGACGCACCCTCGCGGATGGCGCCAGCGATTTCCTGCATACGCGGTGTTCCCTGATCTGCCGCCAGGATCGAACGGATCGACCAGAAGGCGAAAAGAACGGAAACCACGCCGCAGGCAATAACGAGAAGTAAAACTGCCACTCCCATTTGCATAAAGGCCAACTCCTATTGAGTTTGCGCCGGCTACCGTCAGCTTGACCTCAGATAACATCCGATTACTCGGCAATTAACGGCAGGCATATGCGCATGAAGGCCCGAAAACCCCTCCCCGGGCCGATTAGAGCGGCATGGAAAGTGCTTGAAGCCACCACTTCGTACCGGGCTTCAACGGTATAGTTTCATCAGGAACTTAACGCCTTGAAATCAAATAATTACAAAGTTCCCTTGCAGTCGAGCATTCTCAATGCCGCATGACCAACATGCGAAACGGTTTAACAAACGTCAAGACGTTCTTTGCCAGCATACAATGAAAGAAGGGCTGTGATTTCTCACAGCCCTTCTTGCTTTTATCAATCTCTAAAACCGCTCTTAGTGGCGCGGCTTGGTCCCACGGCTTTCACCGCGAATAACGAAGGCAAGGCGGTCGAGCACGGCATTGACGAGCTTCGGCTCGTCTTCGGTGTAGAAAGCCTTGGCGATATCGACATATTCCGAGACAATCACGGCGGTCGGCACATCGTTGCGCGAGGTCAGCTCCCATGCACCGGCGCGAAGGATCGCGCGCAGCGTGGAATCGAGACGCGACAGCGGCCAGTCCTCGGTCAATGCCTGATGGATCATCGGATCAAGCTTGAGCTGGCTGTCGACAACACCGGCGACGATGGCGCGGAACCATTGCGGATCGGCATCGAGATATTGCGTACCATCCACTTCCTTGCCGAGGCGGAAGGCTTCGTATTCTGCGACCACTTCCATCACGCCCGTACCGGCAACGTCCATCTGGTAGAGCGCCTGCACGGCTGCAAGCCGGGCAACGCCACGCTTGTTCGCCGTACGCGGCAGGTTTGGTGTCGGGCGACCTTCTGCGGAAGAACTCATAATATTCACGCTCCGAACTTCTTGCGCAGATCAATCATGGTCAGTGCGGCGCGGGCAGCAAAACCGCCCTTGTCCTTGTCTTCACGACGCGCGCGCACCCATGCCTGTTCGTCATTCTCGACGGTCAGAATGCCGTTGCCGATGGCAAGGCTTTCTTCAACGGCCAAATCGGTCAGCGCACGGCAGGATCTCGTTTGCAACGATGTCGAAATGATAGGTCTCACCACGGATCACCGTGCCCAGCGCGACATAACCGTCATATTCGGTGCCGTCATTGTCGGCACCATCGAGGGCAAAGGAAATGGTGGCCGGAATTTCCAGCGCGCCCGGTACGGTCACGACGTCATAGGTGGCGCCCGCATCGTCCAGAGCCGCCTTTGCGCCATCAAGAAGGGCATCGGCAAGATCGTCGTAGAAACGTGCTTCAACAATAAGCAAATGCGGCGCGCGCGCCTCGTGATCGGACATGAGAAACTCCATGACAAATTTTGCGGACCGCAAGACCTGCGGTCAACGCTTAAATCGGGATATGCTTTTACAGCCTGGAATTTTAGGCTGTAAGCCTATTTCCGATATTGCGCAAGCCTTGCCGCATAGCGTGCGAGCTGGTCGATCTCGATATTCACCTTGTCACCCGCTTTTCGCTGACCCCAGGTTGTCACTTCCAGCGAATGGCGGATGAGCAAAACGTCAAATTCATTACCGTTCACACCGTTGACCGTCAGCGACGTGCCATCGAGCGCGACCGAACCCTTCTGGGCGATGAATGGCGCAAGTTCTTCCGGCGCACGCAGGGTGAAGCGCACCGCGTCGCCCTCATCCTTGCGTGCAACGATTTCCGCCTGTCCATCGACATGGCCGGAAACCAGATGCCCGCCCATTTCGTCGCCAAGCTTCAGCGAGCGTTCCAGATTGATATTGGTTCCATTTTCCCACGTGGAGATGGTGGTCAGGCGCAGGGCTTCTTCCCATGCTTCCACTTCAAACCAGCGGGCATTGGTGCCCTTTTCCGGCAGCGCAACGACGGTCAGGCAAACACCGGAACACGCAATCGATGCGCCAAGCTCGATGGTTTCGGGATCGTAGACGGTCTCGATACGCAGCAACACGCCTTCATTCAGCGGCTTGATCCGGTCAACCTTGCCGATATCGGTAATAATGCCTGTAAACATCAAGACTTCCTTACATATTCCGCATAAGCATCGTCACCGAAACGCGCCTGCCTGAGAATTTTGAATTCTTCTGCGATATGGGTTTCAAGACCGGGGACGGCAACCCCATCGGCAGCACCAATTTCAATCGGTGAGCGGAAGGTAATCAGGCGGTCAACCAGCTTTTCTTCCAGAAAGCTCTTGGCCACACCCGCGCCGCCTTCCACGAGAACGGAACCAATACCCTGCGCGGCAAGGTCGTCCATCAATTCCGGCAAGGCAATCCGGCAATCATGCGCCTCGGTCGCCAGAATGCGGCACCCCGCCGCCTTCAGTTCGTACCGCCGTTCCGGCGATGCATCGTCTGCACAGGCAATCCAAAGCGGCTGCGCATCCGCCGACTGAACCAGCTTCGAAGCCAATGGCAACCGCAAACCACCGTCGAGCACGACGCGGATGGGCGAGCGCTGTTCAAGCCCCGGCAGGCGGCAGTTCAAAACCGGATCGTCTGCAAGCGCCGTTTCGATACCAATAAGGATAACATCAGTTTGCGACCGTAAGATGTGGGATTGGGCGCGCGACACCTGGCCGGTAATCGGCACCTGCCCCTCGCCCTTTTTTCCGATCATGCCATCTGCGGAAAGTGCAAGTTTCAGAATCACTTCCGGGCGTTTCCTGGAAGAACGATTCAGGTAGCCAGCGAGATCGTCGGCTGCCTTTTCGGCGAGGATGCCCGGCTCCACTTCAATGCCCGCTTCGCGCAGGATGGCAAAACCCTTGCCGCTGACCCGATCATCCGGATCGGTGGCCGCGACGACAACGCGGGCCACACCGGCACGCACCAGCGCTTCAGCGCAAGGCGGCGTGCGACCATGATGGGCGCATGGTTCCAGCGTCACATAGGCCGTTGCGCCTCGCGCCGCCTCGCCTGCATCGGCAAGCGCCTGCGGCTCGGAATGCGGCCTGCCGCCCAGTGCGGTCACGCCGCGTCCGACGATGACGCCATCCTTGACGATCAGTGTGCCGACGGATGGATTGGTGCCCGTCAGCCCCTTGTGACGACGGGCATAACGGATTGTCGCTTCCATGAAGCGGATATCGTCCGAAGTTACGTCGGAATGCGGAAATTCCAGTGCAGTCATGCCTATCTATCCAGATCGTCCTCGGTATCGGGAGCTGCCAGTTCATCGATCACATTATGGAAATCGACGGCCTTGCTGAAATTGCGATAGACCGATGCAAACCGGATATAGGCAATATCATCCACACCCTTCAGCGCATCCATCGCCAGACGACCGATCTCGTCGGATGTCACCTCCGCCTCCCCCGAGCTTTCAAGCTGGCGAACAATTCCGGAAATCGCACGTTCGATACGCTCGCTGTCGACTTCGCGCTTGCGCAGCGCCACTTCGATGGAGCGGGTCAGCTTGTCACGATCGAAAGGCACACGGCGTCCGCTTTTCTTCACGACCATCAGGTCGCGAAGCTGGACACGTTCGAATGTGGTGAAGCGCCCGCCGCAAACCGAGCAGACACGACGCCGGCGAATGACCGCACCATCCTCCGCAGGACGGGAATCCTTCACTTGCGTATCTTCAGATTGGCAATAGGGACAACGCATGGAACTCTTTCACTCACTCTTCGAAGACTGATTCCTACAGATCATAGCTGATCTGCGCCAATCAACCTACCGAATGCGACACACCGGGTATGACGGGCAAAAAAGCCCCGCTCAACAGGGTTGAACGGGGCTTTTGAAATTCAGGCGATCAGGTTTACCCCTGATAGCCATACATCGGGAAACGGTCGGTCAAAGCAACGACCTTATCCTTCACAGCCTGTTCGACGGCGGCATTGCCTTCATCGGAATTAGCGACCTTCAAACCGTCGAGAACTTCGGCAATCAGCGAGCCGATTTCCTTGAATTCGGTTACGCCGAAACCGCGCGTGGTGCCGGCTGGCGTGCCGAGGCGAACGCCGGAGGTGACGAACGGCTTTTCAGGGTCAAACGGAATGCCGTTCTTGTTGCAGGTGATGTTGGCGCGACCGAGAGCGGCTTCCGCACGCTTGCCGGTTGCGTTCTTAGGACGCAGATCGACCAGCATCAGATGGTTATCGGTGCCGCCGGAAACGATATCGAGGCCATGCGACTTCAGTTCTTCCGAAAGTGCGCGCGCATTGTCGACGACGTTCTTGGCATAGAGCTTGAATTCTGGCTTCAGCGCTTCACCGAAGGCAACAGCCTTACCGGCGATAACATGCATAAGCGGACCGCCCTGAAGACCGGGGAACACAGCGGAGTTGATCTTCTTGGCAATGTCCGCATCGTTGGTCAGAATCATGCCGCCACGCGGGCCGCGCAGAGACTTGTGCGTCGTCGTCGTGCAGACATGGGCATGCGGGATCGGCGACGGATGCTGGCCACCGGCAACCAGACCGGCAATATGCGCCATATCGACCATGAGATAAGCGCCAACCTCATCGGCGATCTCGCGGAAACGCTTCCAGTCCCAGATGCGCGAATAAGCGGTGCCGCCAGCGAGAATCAACTTCGGCTTGTTTTCGCGGGCAAGGCGAGCCACTTCGTCCATGTCGAGCAGATGGTCGTCCTGACGGACGCCATAGGACACGACATTGAACCACTTGCCAGACATGTTGACCGGCGAACCATGCGTCAGGTGACCACCCGAATTGAGATCGAGACCCATGAAGGTGTCGCCCGGCTGCAGCAGAGCCAGGAACACGGCCTGATTCATCTGGCTACCGGAATTCGGCTGAACATTGGCGAATTCGCAGCCGAAGAGCTTCTTGGCGCGTTCGATTGCCAGTTCTTCCACCACGTCCACATACTGGCAACCACCATAATAGCGCTTGCCCGGATATCCTTCGGCATATTTGTTGGTGAGAATGGAGCCCTGCGCTTCGAGAACAGCCCGCGAAACGATGTTTTCCGAGGCGATCAGCTCGATTTCATGGCGCTGACGACCGAGTTCGTTGCGAATTGCACCGAAAATTTCGGAATCGATGTCCTCGAGGCTTGCATTGAAGAAAGCGTCGGAAAACGCATTCTTGGCGGCGGCGTTGGCTTGAGACATTTTCACACCCTCCGGGTCAGCCGGTAAAAGCTATTGGATGAGGCGCATTATCACACTTGAATGCCCAAGGCCAATGGCCGCAAAGCGAAAAGCATGTTCCAAAATGCGGCAAACCGATTTGATATCGGTTTAACAACTAAAAAAGCCGCCCCGAATATTCGAGGCGGCTCTTTTTTCAGTCGGAAATATCGAAAAATCAGGTGTCTGTACCAAGCGCCAGCGAGGCTGCGCCGTCCATCTTGTAAATGTCGTCGCGGAACTGCACGACACCATCACCCGTCGACCAGGCCGAAATGTACACGAAGTGCAGCGGCACGGGATCAGCAACCTGAATAGGCGTGTTGTTGCCCGTACGGATCGTTTCTTCGATGTTCTGGCGATCCCAGCCAGCGGTGTTCTTCAAGAGCCAGACGTCCAGATCGCGAACATTCTGCACGCGCACGCAGCCCGACGAGTCGAAACGCATGAGCTTGTTGAAATAGCTCTTCTGCGGCGTGTCGTGCATGTAGACGGCATACTGGTTGTGGAAGTTGATCTTGGTCGAGGACATGGCGTTGATCTTGCCCGGGTCCTGACGGAACATCAGCTTCACGGCGTCGTCCGTGTTCCAGTCGATGCTTTCCGGCGGAACTTCCTGACCGGCCTGATCGTAGAGCCGGATCTTGTTTTTCGCCAGATATTGCGGATCCTTCCGCATCAGCGGAATGATGTCCTTCTGGATGATCGACTTCGGCGCCGTCCAGTAAGGATTGAGAATGACTTCATGAATCTTCGAATTAAGGATTGGCGTCTGGCGGTCGATCTTGCCCACAACGGCGGTGTGGCGCTGCATGACGCTGCCATTTTCGACGGCTTCAATCCGCGCAGCCGGGATATTCACCATCACGAAACGCTGTTCCTGCATACCGGCGCTGACCAGCGGCGAAAGACGCTGCAAGTTGGTCTGGAGCTGGCCGAGGCGCGTATTCACGTCCACATTCATCGCGGCATAGGTGAACTGGCCCATCACGCCGTCTGCCGGCAGACCATGACGCGACTGGAAGCGCTTCACTGCGGCATCAACATAGGTGTCGAAGGCGTTGGAAAGACCAGCGCCCTGCGGCAGATCGCCAGAGACCATGAGGCGCTTGCGCAGATACTGGACCGACTGGTCATTCACGCCAAGCTGAAGCTTTGCATTGCCCGGAACGGTCGGCCAACCGCCGCGACCGGCAATATCGCTATATTGTGCAATGGCATTTTGAAGATTGCCGACAGTCTGCTGGCTCAGAACTGGCTGGTTGGTCGCAACCTTCTGGCCGCCTGTCGCGCGCGCATCGAACTGGTCATCCCAGTTACCGCGCCGCGGCGACGCGAGCACATCGTTAAAAGCCTGCTGTGCAAAGGACGAGGTCGCAAAAGCCGAGGCTGCCACGGAA
Source organism: Ochrobactrum sp. SSR (assembly GCF_030067775.1). Classification (NCBI taxonomy): domain Bacteria; kingdom Pseudomonadati; phylum Pseudomonadota; class Alphaproteobacteria; order Hyphomicrobiales; family Brucellaceae; genus Ochrobactrum; species Ochrobactrum sp. SSR. The sequence continues at coordinate 940,473 of NZ_CP125969.1, forward strand.
AGGCCAGCTGTTGCAGCACCGCGCAGGAAGCGGCGGCGGTCCACTTTGAAAGCTTCGGCATTCTTGTCAGTTTTGGTCATTTGCTTGGTCCCAAAAAAGGCGCGCCGCTCATAGGTCAATGTCGGCGGCAGTCGTCCGAGAATATCAGCAACAGTGTTTCAAGGCGATAGCCGACCCGCAACCATATGCGCGCCCGCTTATATCTCCCGACCTGTTGGAAGATGGCACATTCTTGCCCGTACAGTCTTGAGGACTGCTTATGTCTGTTTTTATGGCTTAATCATGTCGCGCGGCCCAGTTTGCAAGCCACGCGCGTCAAGATCGAAGCATTATTGCCCATCCACCTCAGCAAATGCCGGTCTGTTGTGTCCGTTCTGCAACAAACGCGCCCAAAGGCCGGTCCATTTATCAGAGACGGTAAGCGATGCTGTCGTTCCAGAAGCGGTCGAGACGCTGCAAGGACTTGTTCATCGCCATGAATTCTTCAACCTGAATTCCGCCGACCTGTTCGATGGACAGGACGTGACGTTCGTAAAGTGCTGCAACCTGATTGGCGATCTCATTGCCCTTGTCGGTCAGGCTGACGCGCACCGAACGGCGGTCGACACGCGAACGCTGGTGATGAATGAAGCCCATTTCGACGAGCTTCTTGAGGTTGTAGGAAACATTCGAGCCGAGATAGTAACCGCGTGAGCGCAGTTCACCGGCGGTCAGTTCCGAATTACCAATGTTGAAAAGCAGCAGTGCCTGTGTTGCGTTGATGTCGAGCTGACCGTTGCGGTCGAATTCGTCCTTTACGACATCGAGCAGACGGCGGTGCAGACGCTCCACTAGTTGAAGGGCTTCCAGATACAGGCTGCGGAGTGCGGCTTCCGGAGCATAGAGCGGAGCGTCGATTTTGCGCTGAGCATTCATCATTGTCTTTGCCTCTCTGTCGGAGCCGCATTCGGGAAATCCACGATGCCGCTCTCTTCCTGTTTTATGCAGCGATGTTTCTCGCTGTTCTGAGAGGACTTTAGGCGAGATGCATAAAATTCGACTTAAAAGTCAGACTTAACAGTAGCTTACCAAGGGGTATGCAAATTCAGGCTTAATGTTTACTTACCTGCGCCCGCGATCAGACCGGAATGCTGGCCTTTGCCTGCCGCCGTTTTTCCAGCGCCAGCAGGACGCGGAACACGATATAAACGAGGATGCAGACGGCGTTGAACGTGACCGTCAACGGCCTGCTTTCAAAGTTCCGTTCAAAGACCGAATAGATGCTGATCTCGCCGATTGCGGCCACGAACCAAAGCACGGGCCCCCAGGTTGCCCGCATCCAGAGACCCGTTGCGGCAACCGGCATTAATACCGCCAGCGCGACCACGGCGGTCTGCCACATCCATGGCATCAGATCGAACCGCCAGAGCAATCCCGGATGAATGCCGATGAGCCGCACCCAATAGAAAACGCCGCTTGCAAGCGCAATCAGCGCCAGCAATCGAATGAACCATGTAAATGTCCATTCCAGGCCGCTCGGTTGCGTGTGCTGGCGCAACTCATCCATATGCATCAGCAATTCCTCATGAGAACGTCAGTTCCTTTTCGCCAAGATTGACGAAATAGGCGTTCACCTGTTCCGGTTTCACGTCCTCGATGGAAGCCGGTTGCCAGGATGGCGCGCCATCCTTGTCGATCAGAAGTGCCCGCACGCCTTCATAAAAGTCGTGCGCTTCCAGCATCCGGCTGGCAATGCGATATTCCATGCGCATGCAATCATCGAGATCGAGCGGGCGACCATCGGCGATCTGCCGGAAGGTCACTGCCACGCTGGTCGGCGAGCGCGTTGCGATCACGTTCAGAATATCCGTCGCCGGTTTGCTGCCCGATGCTGCGGCCTTGTCCAGCAGGTTCATGCAATCGGCAAGCGTCGGGCCGGAAAAGCATTCTTTGATCACATTCCGCGCTTCTGCCGGGGTTTCGAAATCGGGATACTGGCTGCGGGTCAATGCAGCGTCGATATCGGCCGTCGCGATGAGATCCTCGCGCACGTCGTTTAGATCGCTGGCTGCAACCGCATGGGTGGCAATTCCGCTCTGGAGGCAATCACCCCAGCGAATACGATTGCCCGTCAAGGCGAGATAATAGCCGAAATTGTCGTGGAGATGCGGCAGGAATGCGCTTCCTCCAACATCGGGAAAGAAACCGATTCCGGTTTCCGGCATGGCGAACATGGTGTTTTCGGTCACGATGCGATGCGAGCCGTGCACCGAAATGCCAGCGCCGCCGCCCATGATGATGCCGTTGATCAGCGAGATATAAGGCTTGGGGAAACGGCCAATGCGGGCATTGAGCCGATATTCATCGCGGAAAAATTCGTAAGCGGGCGTTCCCTCGCGGCCAGACTTGTAGGCAGCCACCACATCGCCGCCAGCGCAGAATGCCCGGCCCTCGCCTTCCAGAATCACGCAGGCGACTTCGGGATCGTTTTCCCAGGCCAGCAATGCCCGATCGAGCGCCAGAATCATCTTGTGCGTCAGCGCGTTGAGCGCTGCGGTCCGGGTCAGCCTTACCAGACCCGCTTTTCCCTTGCGTTCGAAGCCGATTTCGTCGCCACCGCCAAAGTCAATCTGCATATCTTGTCTCCCGTTCCCCCAAATGGGTAGAAAGTGAGACGCCCCGCGTCAATCCCACACAGGCGAGAGTGGGCCAATCTTCTTGGTTTCACCACTTTTCCCGTGATAAACGGTGCGCATCCGAAGTCAGCCCTTTGATTGCATTTGCATCGCGGCTTCCATTCTCGGGAATAATTCAATGAGCGACCGTCAATCCAAATATCTCCCCCCTCATATCGGCAGGCATGTCGATGACGTAACCGGCAGCCGCCGTTTGCGCCGTATGCGCAAGGCCGACTGGTCGCGCAGGCTGGTGCAGGAAACGCAGCTGACGGTGGACGATCTGATTCTGCCATTCTTCCTCACCTATGGAAACGGCGTTTCCGAACCTGTGGAAGCCATGCCGGGTGTGGAGCGCTATTCGGTTGATATGGCGGTGCGCATGGCAGAGAAAGCCGCTAAGCTTGGCATTCCAGCCATTGCCCCCTTCCCGCGCGAAAAGGCCGAAGTGAAGACGGATGACGGCGCCTTTGTCGCCAGCCCCGACAATCTGATCAATCGTGCAGTGCGGGCAATCAAGAAGGAAGTGCCGGAAATCGGCATCATTACCGATGCCGCGCTCGATCCGTTCACCACGCACGGCCATGACGGCATTTTGCGCGACGGCGAAATCGTCAATGACGAATCCGTTGCGATGGTTGTTCGCGGCGCGCTTTCGCAGGCCGAGGCCGGTGCCGACATCGTCGCGCCTTCCGACATGATGGATGGCCGTATCGGCGCGATCCGTCAGGCACTGGACGAGAACGGCTTTCATCATATTCCGATCATGTCCTATGCGACGAAATTCGCCTCGGCTTTCTACGGCCCTTATCGCGAGGCCATCGGCACGCAGGGCCTGCTGAAAGGCGACAAGAAGACCTATTATATCGACCCAGCCAATCCGGAAGAAGCCGTGCGCGAAGCCGAACAGGATGTTGCCGAAGGCGCGGACATGCTGATGGTCAAGCCTGGCCTGCCCTATCTCGACATCATCCATCGCCTGAAAAGCGAATTCCGCCTACCGACCTATGCCTATCAGGTGTCGGGCGAGTATGCGATGATCAAGGCCGCCGGTATCAATGGCTGGATCGACGAAGAAAAAGTGATGATGGAAAGCCTGCTCGCTTTCAAGCGCGCCGGTTGCGACGGCATCCTCACCTATTTCGCGATTGAGGTCGCCGAAAAGCTGAAACAGCAGGGCTAATCTGACAGCGTTCCTTGAAACGGCCCATTTCATTTACCATGTTGGTATCGTTCCGCCCGGAAGGCGGAGCGACGCCGGACATGGTTTTTACTCCATGAGTTTTATTCCGGTTGTCTTGTTTAACGACTGGAAGGAAAAATGTCCGACCATATCCTGCACGGCGAGATCATGGCTCCGCGTTACGACAGCCGAGCTTTCTTCGAAGGCGTGCGTACGCGCCGGATGATGGCTTTTCTCATCGACTATCTCATTGTCTTTCTGCTGTGTATCCCGGCAGCAATCGTGATCGCGCTTTTCGGCATATTGACGCTCGGTATCGGCTGGATGCTCTATGGCATCATGTTCCCCATCGTAGCGCTGATCTATGTGTCGCGCACCATGGGCGGCCCGCAGCAAGCCACCAAGGGCATGCAGATGATGAATCTCAAGCTGGTTCGGCTTGAAGGCGGCACGGTGGACCCGATGCTCGCCATCGTCCATTCGGTGCTGTTCTGGGGTCTCAATGTCGTGCTGACGCCGCTGATCCTGCTCGCAACGCTGGTTCTCGACCGCAAACGCACGGTGCACGATCTCCTGCTCGGCACAGCGGTCATCCGCTCGGATCGTTAAGATCGGGGCCTATCAGGCTTAAGTTCAAAAAAATTCAGAGCCGGCTGCGCAAAATGCCACTTGACGTTTTGCGCCGTCGGTTCGATCCTTGTCCAATATCGTGATGGTTTCGGTATTGCCATTTCGTGGATATTGAATGACCCATCAACCGCAACAGTCTCCGCAGTTTTTCTTGACGGCACCCTCGCCCTGTCCGTATCTCGACGGTCAGATGGAGCGCAAAGTGTTTACGCATCTCGTGGGCGACAAGGCCAACGAGATCAACGATCTCCTGACCCAAGGCGGGTTTCGCCGATCCCAGAACATCGCCTACCGCCCGGCCTGCGAGCTTTGTCGCGCCTGCGTTTCCGTGCGCATTCTGGCGGGAGAGTTCGAGATGACGCGCAATATGCGCCGCGTCTGGAGCCAGAACCGCGATCTGGTCGGTCGCGTCCACAAGGCACAGCCCAGCACCGAGCAATATGCGCTGTTTCGCGATTATCTCGACGCGCGCCACCGTTCAGGCGGCATGTCGGACATGACCGTGCTTGATTATGCGATGATGGTTGAAGATACCCATGTCAACACGCAGATCATCGAGTATCGCCGTCGCGGCCCCGACAGTTTTATCGACCCGAAAGGTGATGGCGAGCTGATCGCCGTGGCACTGACCGATGTGATGGCCGACGGCCTTTCCATGGTCTATTCGTTCTTCTCACCGCATATGCATGACCGCTCGCTCGGCACCTATATGATTCTCGATCATATAGAGCGGGCGCGGGCCGCAGGCCTGCCGCATGTCTATCTCGGCTATTGGGTCGAGGGATCGCGCAAGATGCAGTACAAAATCCGCTTCACACCGCAGGAACATCTCGGCCCTCGCGGTTGGCAGCGGTTTGAGGGGTAACGTCGCGTTTTCTGATCTTGCTCCCCCCCGAATGGAGGAGCCATTTTCCCTTATCCTGAGGAGCCGTTGAAAACGGCGCATCACCCTGAGCTTGTCGAAGGATCGAAGGGCTGAGGGAAAACCTACAGATTCTATCTATCCCTATCCCCTCACCCTTCGAGACGGTTCCCTTCGCTTCGCTCAGGGCACCTCCTCAGGATGAGGGGTGGTGCTATACCTGTCAGAACTTACCCGAACGTGGAAACCCCTTCGGAACAACGCGGCCGGCGGAAGCGCGTGCACCGATCCATTCGATGAGTTCTTCCTTGCTGCGCGTAAAGGTGCGTTCTGCCGAATCCTGCCATGACAGCCCTTCGGCAAATGCAAAAGTGCGGATATCGGACACGCCGCCATCCTTGTATTTTTGCAGGCGCACGCCCTTGCCGCGCGTCATTTCCGGGATTTCCGTCAGCGGGAACACGACCATCTTGCGGTTTTCGCCAACGACCGCAATGTAATCACCCGAAACACGCGTGCAAATTTTGGCCTCGTCCGGTGCCTTCACATTCATCACCTGCTTGCCCTTGCGGGTGTTGGCGACGGCTTCGTTTTCCGGAACGATGAAACCATTGCCCTCATGCGAAACGAGCAGCAGCTTTGCCGACGGATCGTGCACGAAGGCCGTCAGAATATCCTGATCGTTTTCCATATCGACCAGAATGCGGATCGGCTCGCCATGGCCGCGACCGCCCGGAAGCGTATTCGCACCGATGGTGAAGAACTTGCCGCCCGTCGTGAAGAATAGAAGCTTGTCGGTGGTTTCCGCATGGAAGGCGAGCTTAAGCTTGTCGCCTTCCTTAAACGAAAGCGTCGAGAAATCGGCCATATGGCCCTTCATCGCGCGCAGCCAGCCCTTTTCCGATACGACGATTGTGACAGGCTCGCGCTCGATCATGGCATTGTGGATGTCTTCAAGATCGTGGGTCGGGGCTTCCGCGAAATTCGTGCGGCGCTTGCCGAGCTTGGTAGCAGGGCCGAATTTCTCGCGCACCGCCTTGATTTCGGTGCTGATCTTCTTCCACTGGCGCGTGCCGGAAGCGAGCAGTCCTTCCAAATCGGTCTTCTCGACGGTCAGAGCGTCGAACTCTTTGCGGATCTCGAATTCCTCGAGCTTGCGCAACGAACGCAGGCGCATATTGAGGATCGACTCGGCCTGAACATCGGTCAGTTCGAAGGCCCGCATCAATTCCTGCTTCGGCTCGTCTTCCTCGCGGATGATGCGGATAACCTCATCCAGATTGAGATAGGCGATCAGAAAGCCGCCGAGGATTTCCAGACGCCGTTCAATCTCGGCCAGACGATATTGCGAGCGGCGAACCAGAACTTCCTTGCGGTGTTCCAACCATTCGCGCAGCACGCCGCCCAGCGACAGCACATTCGGCACCTTGCCGTGCGACAGCACATTCATGTTGAGCGAAACGCGATTTTCAAGCTCGGTCAGCTTGAACAGCGATTCCATCAGCAGTTCAGGATCGACCGTGCGGTTCTTCGGCTCCAGAACGATGCGGATATCTTCCGCAGATTCATCGCGAATATCGTCAAGCAGCGGCAGCTTCTTGGCCAGCAGCAATTCGGCAATCTTCTCGATCAGGCGCGACTTCTGTACCTGATAGGGAATTTCGGTGACAACGATCACCCAGGTGCCGCGATTGCCCTCTTCTTTTTCCCACCGCGCGCGAACGCGGAAAGCACCGCGACCGGTGCGATAGGCTTCGACAATATTGCCGTGTTCTTCAACCAGAACACCGCCCGTCGGGAAATCCGGGCCGCGCACCTTGGCTTTCAAAAGTGCAGACGGATCCGTTTTCGCTTCCTGCTCGATTTCCGCATATTGCTCCGGCGAGGTGATGAGTTCTTCCACGCCCGCATCGGGATGGTTGATCAGATAAAGCGCCGAGGAGCACAGCTCCGCCACATTATGCGGCGGAATATTCGTGGCCATGCCAACCGCGATACCCGCCGAGCCATTGGCCAGCAGGTTTGGGAATGCGCCCGGCAGAACGATGGGCTCCTCGTCTTCCTCATTATAGGTCGGACGGAAATCGATGGCGTCCTCGGTGATGCCTTCGAGCAGCAGCGTCGCCACTTCGGTCATGCGCGCTTCGGTGTAACGCATGGCGGCGGCATTATCGCCGTCGATATTGCCGAAATTGCCCTGCCCGTCGACCAGCGGATAACGCACCGCGAAATCCTGCGCCAGACGCACCAGCGCATCGTAAATCGACGCGTCGCCATGTGGATGGAACTTACCCATCACATCGCCCACGATACGCGCGCATTTCGCATAGGCCTGATCGGGATTGAGACGCAGCAGGCGCATGGCATGCATGATGCGGCGATGCACCGGCTTGAGACCGTCGCGCACGTCCGGCAGCGCACGATGCATGATCGTGGACAGCGCATAAGCGAGGTAACGTTCCTCGAGGGCCGATTTAAGATCGACCTTTTCGATGTGTTCTTCGCCGTCGCCCGGCGGAATCAGACTTTTTCCCATGCTTCTCAGTACCAAGTGCGCGATTCGTCAGCAAGCGTTCAGGAGAACTAAACCAGTACATTACAGTGCGGCTGCGCCAAATAGGACACGCAAAGCGCAAGGCTGCGCTTAAAATCCACTGCATAGTTGCACAAATCCAGATTGGAGTGTGCAACAGAGCGTCAGTCGCAAATCCGCCGCCATTTACACACTATAGAGCAACCGGAAACTAGTTTTCTCGTGCTGCAACCACAGGATTAGCAAATCTGGTTGTTAAATTAGAACATTTGCGCCTATGAATGCCGCACCCAAATCAAGAGATGAGCCAGGAGCTTCGAATGCAGGTTTTCGTCAACATCAAGCCAGCGGCGCGCATTTTTGCTGCAAGCACAGCGCTTTCGCTGATTTTCGGCAGCGCCGCCATGGCTGCGGATGCCAATGCCGTCGCCGAGCGCCTCAAGGCCCTCTACGAAAAGCAGGGCGGTGAACTGAGCTTTGCCAATGTAAAGGCCGACGGTTCGAATATCGTCCTCGAAGGCACCAAGGTCAAACTTGCCACGCTGTCTCCGAAAGACGTGGAAGTCGGCGATGTGACGCTTGAAGATGTTCAGGACGCACAGGATGGCGGCTTCACCATCGGACAGGTTGTCGTTCCCGACCTCACGCTCGACAGCACCGACGGCAAGAACGATCAGGCCTCCATCAAAGGCATGTCGATGCAGAACCTGCAGATTCCAGCCGAATCCGCCAAGGGTCCGCTCGACAGCATGGTTCTTTACGACAAGATGAAGATCGATGAACTCGCCTTCGGCAAGCCGGGCACGGATGGCGCCACGGTGAAGGGCATCGATGTCTCGCTCGACACGTCGAACAAGGCGGAAAAGATCGGCTACAGCGCCACTGTCGCCAGCATTGACGCCACCTTCGGCAAGGACGGCCAGAACCCGCTTGAGCCGCTGGGCATGAAGAGCCTTCAGGCCGCCGTCAACATGAAGGGCCAGTGGTCGCCGAAGTCGGGCGATGCCACGCTCGATCAGATGGAAGTTGATGCGCAGGACCTCGGCAAGATCAACATTACCGGCAGCCTTGGCGGTTACGATCTGGCCTTTGTCGAAGCCGTGCAGAAGACGCAGGAAGCGATGACCAAGTCGGACGCCGACAAGGACGCCGCCGGTCTTGCCATTCTCGGCCTCGCAGAACAGCTGAACCTCAAAAACCTGACCATCCGCTTTGACGATGCATCTTTGACCGAAAAGCTGCTGACCTATTATGCCAAGCAGCAGGGTTCGGACGCCAAGGCGCTTGGCGAACAGCTGAAGATGATGGTTCCGCTGATGGCCACGCAGCTGAAAAACCCGGATTTCGCCCAGCAGCTGAAAGCGGCATCGGACAAGTATTTCTCCGATCCGAAGTCTCTGACGCTGAGCGCCTCGCCTGACCAGCCGGTCACCTTCGCATCGATCGTTGCAACCGCCTCGCTCGATCCAACGAAGATCATCCAGCTGTTGAAGGTCGGCATCGACGCCAACAACTAAAATCGAAGAAGCCCGGTGAATGCACCGGGCTTTTTTCCGAGATTTGATCCAAAATAAAAAACCCGGCTCAAAGGCCGGGTTTTTTGTTCTCTGAAAAAGAGCTTAGCTCTTCTGAGCCTGGGGAGCCAAACGGATATGAAGATCGCGCAGCTGGGCTGGCGTCACTTCCGAAGGCGCGTTCATCAGAAGATCGAGCGCCTGCTGGTTCATCGGGAACAGCGAGATTTCACGCAGGTTCTTTGCACCGACCAGCAGCATGATGACGCGGTCGATACCGGCAGCCATGCCTCCATGCGGAGGCGCCCCGTACTGGAACGCACGGTAGAGACCGCCGAAGCGCTCTTCCACGTCCTGCTGGCTGAGGCCGACCTTTTCGAAGGCCTTGACCATGACGTCCTGCAGCTGGTTACGGATCGAGCCCGAGGCGATTTCAAAGCCGTTGCAGACGAGATCGTACTGATAGGCCTTGATGGCGAGCGGGTCCTGATTTTCCAGCGCATCCAGACCGCCCTGCGGCATGGAGAACGGGTTGTGCGCGAAGTCGAGCTTCTTGTTGTCTTCGTCCCATTCGTAGAACGGGAAGTCGATGATCCAGGCCAGTTCGAAACGGTCGCGGTCAACGAGGTTCAGTTCTTCGCCTGCACGGGTGCGCGCATCGCCAGCGAACTTGTAGAACTTCGACGGTTGGCCAGCCACGAAGAAGCAGGCGTCGCCATCGTCGAGGCCCATCTGCACACGGATTGCTTCGGTGCGTTCCTCGCCAATGTTCTTGGCAATCGGGCCAGCGCCTTCAAGCTTGTCGCCTTCCTTGCGCCAGAAGATATAGCCAAGACCCGGCTGGCCTTCGCTCTGCGCCCAGGAATTCATGCGGTCGCAGAATGCTCTGGAGCCGCCGGTTTTGGCCGGAATGGCCCAGACTTCGACCTTGGGATCATTGGCGATCATGTTCGCGAAGACCTTGAAACCGGAACCCGCGAAATGATCGGTCACAGCCTGCATTTCGATCGGATTGCGCAGATCCGGCTTGTCGGAACCATAGGTGCGGATCGCGTCGTCATAGGCGATACGGCGGAACTTCTGCGTCACCGGCTTGCCTTCGGCAAATTCTTCGAAAATGCCGCGCATGACCGGTTCCATCGTTTCCCAGATTTCTTCCTGGGTCACGAAGCTCATTTCAAGGTCGAGCTGGTAGAATTCGCCCGGCAAGCGGTCAGCGCGCGGGTCTTCGTCGCGGAAGCAAGGCGCAATCTGGAAGTAGCGGTCGAAACCGGCAACCATCAGAAGCTGCTTGTACTGCTGCGGCGCCTGCGGCAGCGCGTAGAACTTGCCTTCGTGAATACGGCTCGGCACGAGGAAGTCGCGCGCGCCTTCCGGCGACGAGGCCGTCAGGATTGGCGTGGTGAACTCGTTGAAGCCGATTTCGGTCATGCGGCGACGCATCGCGGCAATGATCTTGGTGCGGCTCATGATGTTCTTGTGCAGCGTTTCGCGGCGCAGATCGAGGAAGCGATACTTCAGGCGGATATCTTCCGGATAATCCGGCTCGCCGAAGACAGGCAGCGGCAGTTCCTTGGCTGCGGCCAGAACTTCGATCTCGGTCGCGAAGATTTCAACTTCGCCGGTCGGCAGGTTCGCATTGACCGCATCACCTGCGCGGGCCTTCACTTCACCATCGACGCGGATGACCCACTCGCCGCGAACCGTTTCGGCAACCTTGAAAGCGGGCGAATCGGGATCGGCCACAATCTGGGTAATGCCGTAGTGATCGCGAAGATCGATGAAGAGAATGCCGCCATGGTCACGGACGCGGTGAACCCAGCCGGACAGACGAACGTTCGAACCGACGTCCGTCTTACGGAGGGCTGCGCAGGTATGGCTGCGGTAACGGTGCATGATTTCTGCCTTTTGGTAAGATAAGTCAGTGCAGGCAAAGCGCTGCAAATTCTGGCGGAAAAGCGCATTTTGACCGGGTTTTGTCAAGTCTGCACTCTCTACAAGTGGCGCGGTTCGGACCGCATGACGTAACGTATCGACAAAAAACACGATTTGCACTTGTTATGCTATCGCTTTTGCGCATTCTTTCGGGACAATCAATGTCGCTTTGTCTAAAAGAAACTTATGCAACTCATCACGACCACCGAGGCCCTTGAAGAGGCCGTATCCGCCCTGTCCAAGTCAGATTTCGTCACTGTCGATACGGAGTTCATCCGCGAAACGACGTTCTGGCCGGAATTGTGCCTTATCCAGATGGCTTCGCCGGATCACACCGCGCTGGTGGATGCGCTTGCGCCCGGTCTCGACCTTGCACCCTTCTTCCGCCTGATGGCGGACGAGAAAATCGTCAAGGTTTTCCATGCTGCGCGGCAGGATATCGAAATCGTGTTTCATCTTGGCGATCTCATCCCGTCTCCTGTCTTCGACAGTCAGGTCGCGGCGATGGTCTGCGGTTTCGGCGATGCGATTTCCTACGACCAGTTGGTCCAGAAAGTCACCGGCAAGCATCTCGACAAGTCGTCCCGCTTTACCGACTGGCGCAGACGTCCGCTTTCGGACAAGCAGCTCGACTATGCGCTGGCCGATGTCACCTATCTGCGCGATATCTATCTCTATCTGAAGGAAGAGCTTCAGAAAGAAGGCCGCAGCGAATGGGTGAACGAGGAAATGGCGGTTCTGACCGCCCGCGAGACCTATGATCTGCATCCGGACGACGCATGGCGGCGCGTGAAGGCCCGCGTGCGCAAGCCGATCGAACTTGCCATCATGCAATCCGTTGCTGCATGGCGCGAGCGGGAAGCGCGCGAACGCAATGTGCCGCGTGGCCGTATCATCAAGGACGATACAATTGCCGAAATCGCGCAGCAGCAGCCGCGTGACGCCGAGGCGCTTGGTCGTCTGCGTTCGATCCCGAAGGGGTGGGAACGCTCGGCGCAGGCTGCCGGTCTGGTCGCCGCAATTCAGTCAGCGCTCGCTATCCCTAAGGAAGACCTGCCGAAGCTGCCGAAGCCGTCGCATTCGCCGGAAGGCAGCGCCGCTGCAGCCGATCTTCTGAAGGTTCTGCTGAAGCTGGTGACAGAAGAACACGGCGTTGCCGCCAAGATCGTCGCCAGCTCGGATGATATCGACAAGATTGCAGCCGAAGGCGATGAAGCGAAAGTGCAGGCCTTGCAAGGCTGGCGTCGCGAAGTGTTCGGTCAAAAGGCACTGGACCTGATCGACGGCAAGATCGGCATCAAGTTCGAGAACCGCCGTATTCGGGCGGTGGAATTAGGGGAGTAAGGGAATAAGGCAGTAGGGGAATAGGTGAAAAGGGCTGTATAAACATACTCCCCTATTCCCTTACTCCCTTATTCCCTCCCTTGTCGCTGATCGCAAAATACAGGTTCTTGCCCGTCAATTTGGCAAGCTGCTGCAGGCGACCTTCCGGGCGGTCCGAAACAAGATCGGCAAGATCGCCCGGCACGACCAGCGCAATGCCGTTTTCTTCCTCACGCCAATAGAGGCGTGGAATGACACCCGGCATCGATGCCGACAAAAGATAGACGACGCGCAGCAACGCGCCGAGCAGTTTGGCCCTTTCGCGCAGGCGCGGTGTGGCAAGCTGCACGATTTCCGGCGCGATCTCGTCTTCAATCAGACCTTCATGGCGATAATAATTGGCAAGCGCCATATAGGACCGGCCCGGATGGTCGATGCCGCCGAACGAGCCGTGAGCGATGATGTTCAGCGCCTGCGAACCGCGATAATCGGGATGCGCGCGCCAGCTTATATCCGCCACAAGACATGCGGCTTCGCGATAACGCGCCTCATCCTCGGTTTCATCAAAGCCCAGTTGCGGCAATGAAAGCGTCGTCCAGACGGCAAGTTCACGCGCATGACGCGGCGAACGCGACCGCAGGATCGCCAGTTCTTCCGCAGAAGCCAGCAATGGGTCGAGTTTCTGTTCGTTCTTCGGCAAGAGTGAGTAGAGATAACCTTCGCGCACGCCCAGTGCCGAGAAGACGATCTTCGACGGCTTCATGCGGCGGATGGTTTCCAGCATCACAGTCGCGCCATAAGACAGAAGCTGGCGACGGTTCTTCGATACCGCCTCAATACCGCGCATCGTGTCGATATTGCCCTTGGCGACGCGCTTGAGAAAACTCTGCGCCTCAACCGGGTCCATCTCGTAGCCATGCATGACCAGCAGGGGATAATGCTTCGCGGTCATATGCAGCTTGGCAAGGTTACGCCACGTGCCACCAACAGCATAGAAAACCTGCCCCTGATGCATTTCAAGCAGCGTTGCCTTTGCAAGCTCCGTGCGTGTGATCTTCGCAGCTTCCGTCAGCTTTTCGTCCGACATGTCCTGAAGGCGCAAGCCGCCGAGCGGCAGGGTGATGCCCTCGCCGATATCGTGATCGTTGACGGCCACCAGCTCAAGGCTGCCGCCACCGAGATCACCCGCCACGCCATGGGGCTTGTGGAAGCCGGAAATGATCCCCAGCGCCGAATAATAGGCTTCTTCCTTGCCGGACAGTACTTCAATGTGCCGCCCGAGAATGGCCTCGGCCTGCGCGATGAAATCAGGCCCGTTCTTCGCTTCGCGCGCGGCAGCTGTCGCCAGCGCGTGCACAGAAACCGCGCCCGCCTGTTCGGCCAGCGCACGGAAGCGCCGCAGGGCGCGCAGTGCGATATCGACGGACTTGTCGTTTAGCCGGCCTGTCTTGGCCAGCCCCTTGCCGAGACCGCAAAGGAGTTTTTCGTTGAAAAGCACCGTCGGTGAACGGACGATACCTTCGTAAATGACGAGACGGATCGAATTCGAGCCGATGTCAATGACCCCGATGGGCTTGAGACCCTTCAGACGGCCTTGTGCTATAGCTGGGCTCATGCAGTCGTTTTTCTTTCCGCCTGCGCACGCTTGCGATGCGCGATGAGGCGGGGGGCCGAAGACTTCAGCGACTTTCCGCGACCCGAAAGGCTAGGATTGGTCATGAAATATTCCTGCGCGTTGAAAGCTTCCTCTCCTTCTTCTTTTTCTATCCGGCGAGAGGTGCCATCCGCAAGTAGCTGATAGCTCTGTTGGTTATCAATTATGTTGGCAAACATGATTTGTGATAAAATTTGTTGATGAACTGTTGCGTTGGTGATGGGTACTAAAGTCTCCACACGGCGGTCGAGATTGCGCGGCATCATATCGGCGGAACCAATATAGACAATCGCCTTGTCGGACGGCAGATCATGCCCGTTTCCAAAGCAGAAAACGCGGCTATGCTCGAGAAAACGCCCCACAATCGACTTGGCGCGAATATTGTCCGATAAGCCCGGAACACCCGGCCGCAGGCAGCAAATGCCGCGGACCACCAGATCGATATGAACGCCCGCCTGGCTTGCCTTATAGAGCGCATCAATAATCTGTGGATCCACCAGCGAATTCATCTTCATCCAGATCGCCGCCGGTCGCCCGCCCTTCGCATGCGCCACCTCATCCTCAATGTGCTTGATGATGCGCGCGCGCAAGGTGAAGGGCGAAATGGCGATTTTCATTTCCTCGGCGGGCTGGGCATAGCCGGTGATGAAATTGAAGATATGCGCCACATCGCGGGCAATATCCGCATCCGAGGTGAAGAAGGATAGATCCGTATAAATGCGCGCGGTGATCGGGTGATAATTGCCGGTGCCCAGATGCACATAGGAGCGCAATTTCTGATCTTCGCGCCGCACGACAAGCGACATTTTTGCGTGCGTCTTCAATTCGATAAAGCCGAACACCACCTGCACGCCCGCGCGTTCGAGATCGCGCGCCCAGCGAATATTGGCTTCTTCATCGAAGCGCGCCTTCAGCTCGACCAGCGCCGTCACCGACTTTCCCGCTTCTGCCGCATCGACCAGCGCACGCACAATCGGGCTGTCGTTGGAGGTGCGATAAAGCGTCTGCTTGATGGCCAGCACATCCGGGTCAGCCGCCGCCTGACGCAGGAACTGCACCACAACGTCGAAGGATTCATAAGGGTGGTGAACCACGATATCCTTTTCGCGAATCGCGGCGAAGCAATCGCCGCCATGCTCGCGGATGCGTTCCGGGAAACGCGGATTATAGGACACGAATTTCAGGTCATCGCGCGGGATCGAAACGATTTCCGAGATCATGTTGAGCGCCAGAAGCCCTTCATGCACACTGACGCGATTCTCCGACACGCCAAGTTCCGTCGCCACGAAGACGCGCAAGGCTTCCGGCATTTCGCCATCGAATTCGATACGGATCACCTGACCGCGACGGCGGCGCTTCAGCGCCGTTTCGAAGAGACGCACGAGGTCTTCGGCTTCTTCTTCAACTTCAATATCGCTGTCACGAATGATGCGGAATGTGCCTGCGCCGCGCACCTCATAACCAGGGAACAGCCGACCGATAAACAGGCTCACCGCATCTTCAATGGTGATGACACGATAGACGTTTTGCTGGTCTGTCGGCAGCTGGATGAAACGCTTCAGAGCCACCGGAATGCGCAGCAACGCAGTCATCGGGTGATTGTCGGCGCGGCGCGCCAGTTGCAAGGCAATTGAGAAGCCCAGATTCGGAATGAACGGGAAAGGATGCGCCGGATCGATGGAGAGCGGCGTCAAAACCGGGAAGATCGTTTCAAGAAAATGACTTTCCAGCCATTCCTTTTCCGAATCCGACAAGCCCGACGGGCGAACGATGTCGATATTTTCCTGCACCAGTTCATCACGCAAAATGCGGAAACGTCCCTGTTGCTCGGCCTGCAAGCGGCTCACTTCATCCAGAACGAAATCGAGCTGTTCCTGTGGCGTACGACCATCGGCACTGCGCAGCGCCACACCGGCCCGCACCTGCGCCGCAAGACCGGCGATGCGCACCATGAAGAATTCGTCGAGATTGGTGGCCGAAATAGATAGAAAACGCAGGCGCTCCAGCAAGGGCTGGCGCATATTGGCGGCTTCATCCAGAACGCGGCGGTTGAACTGGAGCCATGAAAACTCACGATTAACGAAGCGATCCGCGCTGTTCATCAGCTCCGCGATTTTATCTTCATTCAAAGCTTTGTGAGCATCGGGAGCGTTTTGCATGTCCGAACCGATATCGGAGGTGCGGGCTGGTTCAGCTGTCATCTCATGAGCCCCGTTCTGGGTTTCGCTTGCCAACACACTGTTTTCGTTCATTTTTCCTAATCCGGCATCTGCCGGAACGAACCGGCGCATCGCAAAGCCTATGGCTGTCACATGACAGTTTGATAGCAAATCACTTAAATATCCCTAGAATTGATGAAAACGCTTCCGGAAACAAGCGTTTCAGGGTAAACGCAAGCAGAGTTTTGAGCGCGCTGGTCTGAGGCGTGCTATATACCGCGAACGACAGCCCGGAGCGTATTATGTCCGATCACATCATTCCTCATTTCCAGAACGACGCCGGCCATAATGCCATTGAAATCGGCGTAAAGGAATTCATGTGCGTCGGCGCAAACCCGCCTTTCGACCATCCGCATGTCTTCCTCGACATGGGCGACGAAAGCGAAGTGGTCTGCCCGTATTGCTCGACCCTTTATCGCTACAATGCCAAGCTGCATGCCGACGAAACCGTCCCGGCAGGCTGCACCTACGACGCCCCAGCCGACAAAGCGGCCTGATCGGCGTCTGTTAAAGCCCATCTCGGCACAGCATTGGGCAAGAAGACCGATATGGGCAAAGGCCACATATTGATAGCAGGAGCTGGTGTCGCGGGATTGAGCGCGACGCTGGAACTTGCAGCACGGGGCTGGACCATCCGGCTCATCGAGAAAGCTTCCGCTCTTTCTGAAGTCGGAGCGGGCCTGCAGCTGGCCCCCAACGCCATGCGTCACATCGAACGCCTCGGTATCGCCGACAGCTTGGCTTCCCACACCGTAACACCTGAAAAGCTCTACCTCGTTGACGGTCGCAAGGCGCGTCCCCTGCTTGCCATGGAGCTGGGTGACAAGGCTTTTAAGCGCTGGCATCATGCCTATGTGGTCTGCCATCGTGCCGATTTGCAATCGGCCCTGTTGCAAGCCTGCGCGGAAAACCCGGCGATCCAGATCAGTCTCAGCAGCGAAATCCTCGATCATAGCGCTCGCGACAAGGGCATCGTGGCGACCGTCAAAAGCGAAAGCGGAACGGAGACCATCGAGGCCGATTATCTGATCGCCTGCGATGGGGTCTGGTCGGTCGAGCGCGCGATTGCCGGTTATGACATGGCGCGGTTCAGCGGCCATGTTGCGTGGCGCGCAACATTGGCAACCAATGCCCTGCCCGCCTCTTTCCTGAGCGCCCTTCCCGAACGCAAGGCCGTATCGGCCTGGCTCGGCCCGAGGATTCATTTCATCGCCTATCCCGTCAAAGCCGGGACATTCTTCAATTTCGTTGCCATAACGGCAGGTGAAAATGCGGGCGAAAACTGGTCCGGAACAGGCGACCGCGCAAAGCTGCAAGCCGCCTATCGGGATTGGGCCAAGCCGGTTCGCGATGTTCTGGCAACTGCCGAAGATTGGACCTATTGGCCGCTTTTCGAAATGTCGGAACCGCAGTTTCTGGGGCCGAACCGCACCATATTTCTGGGCGATGCGTCTCACGCCGTCACGCCATTTGCCGCGCAAGGTGCGGCGATGGCGATTGAGGATGCTGCGGCACTTGCCGAAGCGCTTGATGCCGCCGATCAATCGGCGGGACTGCGCCGCTTCGAAACCGTCCGCAAGGAACGGATCGCGGCGGTCGCCAAACGCGGCCAGCTTAACCGCTTTGCCTATCACGCCACCGGACCAATGGCGCTTGGCCGCAACATGCTGTTTGCCTTGCGCCGCCCGGATACTTTCCTGAAGGATCTGGACTGGCTCTATGGCTATGATGCGGTTGCGGCCATTCGCGGATAGTCGGTTGAAACTCAGCCTGCGTCGCGCGCGGCTTCCAGTGTCGCAACATCGATCTTGACCATTTTCATCATGGCGTCCGCTACGCGCTGACGGACATCGGGCGCACCGTTTTCGAGAATATCGAGCAACATGTCGGGCACGATTTGCCATGCGAAACCGTATTTGTCGGTCAGCCAACTGCATTCCATCGGCGAACCGCCTTCCAGAAGTTTTTCCCAGAAGGCATCCACCTCTGCCTGATCCTTGCAGCGAACGATCAACGAAGCCGCTGGCGTAAACTTGAACGACGGACCGCCGTTGAGGCCGCATATTTTTTGTCCGTCGAGCGTGAAGTTTGCGGTGACCGCCTGTTCTTCATTCTGCTGATGGCCATGCTTGAAGCGGATGAAGCCATCAATCGAAGCCGGTCGCCCGCAGGCGCGAAAAATCGAGACGTAATGATTGGCGGCTTCCTCCGCCTGCCCATCGAACCACAGGCAAATGGTGAGACCAGACATGGTCAATTCCTCCCTGTCTATCCGGTTTGATGTCAGCCCATGACCTTGGCTGCTTCTTCCATATCCATCCACATCAGCTCCCAGATATGGCCGTCCGGGTCCTCGAAGCTGCGCCCATACATGAAACCGTAATCCTGTTTGGCCGCTGGATCGGCACGACCGCCAGCCTTCGCGGCCTTTTCGACCGTATCATCCACCTCGGCCTTGCTGTCGGCGGAAAGGCAGACCAGTACTTCGCTGACCGCGGTGGCATCGGCAATTTTCTTCGGCGTGAACTGGCTGAACTTGTCATGATCAAGGATCATGGCGTGGATCGTATCGGAGAAAACCATGCAGGACGCGGTTTCGTCCGAGAACATCGGGTTCTTCTGCGCGCCAATGGCTTCATAAAAGCTGGTCGAGCGCGCAACGTCTTTCACAGGCAGATTCACGAAAATCATTTTCGGCATGTCATTTCCTCCATTGGCAGGGTGCGGCCCTGTCTCCATTGCGAACATTAATCGCCGCTGGGCCAGACATTTTCTGCCTCTAACGGACATGTCTGGATTAAGTTTGCTTGAACATAATGACAGATAAGTTATATTAAGCAACTATGAAGTTAGGAAAAATAACTAAAAGCGAAAAACAAGCCGCCAAGCGCAGCTATGACGATGCGTGCGCCGCAGCGCATGGCCTTGATTTAATTGGAGAGCGCTGGGCGCTGCTGGTCATGCGAGAGCTGATGCTGGGCCCAAAGCGCTTCAGCGATTTGCGCGCCGATCTGCCGGGCGTCAGCGCCAATGTGCTGACCCAGAGGCTGGAAGGGCTGGAACTGGCGGGCATTCTCCACAAGACCAAATTGCCTCCCCCGCCTCGGTGCAGGTCTATGAACTCACCGAATGGGGCTATGAAAGCGAGCCTATCCTGCAAGCACTCGGTCGTTGGGCCGCGCGTTCGCCAATGCACGATCCGAACCTGCCGATATCAACGGTGTCGTTCTTGCTATCCCTGCGCACTATGTTGGATAGCGAAAGCGCGCATGGGATGAATGCGACCATCCACCTGCAGCTGGATGGAGAAGATTTCACCGCCCACCTGCATGATGAGGCGCTGGATATCGCCCGTGGTAAGCCAGAACGATGCGATCTTTCGCTGCAAGGCGCACCGCGCATGGTCGCCGCAACGATCTATGGCGGGCAGCCATTATCAGCGCTTGAGGAGGCCGGTCTGCTGATCGTCGAAGGAGATCGCGCCTTGGCAGAAAAGCTTCGCACGCTGTTCCCCTTGCCCGACAAAGCACCCTCCCCGGAATAAATATGCAACTTTTTGGTTGCTTATTTTTACTGCACCTGTAAATTAGCAACCATTGAGTTGCCAATTACGGAGGATTTACACCATGACCCTTGCAAGCACGACAGATCGTATTGAGAAAACCGTTGATATTCGCGCAGGCATTGACCGCGTTTGGCGCGCCCTGACCGACCATGACGAGTTTGGAAGCTGGTTTCGCGTCAAGATCGATGGCCCGTTCGTCGTCGGCACCGCTTCGACCGGCCACATCACCTATCCGGGCTTTGAGCATGTGCGCTGGGAATCCTTCGTCAAGGATATGAATGCGCCGAACTATTTTGCCTTCACCTGGCATCCTTATGCAGTCGAGCCCGATGTCGATTATTCCAAGGAGCCGCCGACGCTGGTGGAATTCAAGCTTGAACCGATCGAGAACGGCACCCGCCTGACGGTTGTTGAAAGCGGTTTCGATGCCCTGCCCGCCGAGCGCCAGCCATTGGCGCTGCGCATGAACGATGGCGGCTGGCAGGAGCAGGTCGGCAACATCAAGGCCCATGTCGAAAAATGAATGAAAGCCCAGCCCGTCACGCCATGGAAATATCCGCTATTTTCGGGGCGCTTGCCGACCCGACCCGACTTGCGCTCATCGAAACATTGAGTGACGGTGAGAGCCGCTCCATCGTGGTGCTGTCGCAGAATGGCAGCATCACACGGCAAGCCGTGACCAAGCACCTGTCCGTTCTCGAACAGGTTGGCCTTGTGCAGCGGGAAAAGATCGGGCGGGAAAGTCACTTCCGCCTGCATCCTGCTCCACTTGTCGATGCCCGCGCCTATCTGGCGGCCGTTTCGACGCAGTGGGACGATGCCTTGCAGCGCCTTCGCCATTTCGTGGAGGATTGAATCACGACTGGTTGAAAAGTAGCGCCGATGTACCTCTGACGAAGCCGAGTTTTTCATAGAACGGCACCAGCCGGTCCGGGCAATAAAGTTCGAAACTCTTCACGCGTTGCAGCTTTTCGTGGCCCAACACACGGTTGACGATGGCTTGTCCGAGCCCTCGTCCCCGGTGATGATCGGAAACGATCACATCGAAAATCATCGCCTTGAAGGTGAAATCGCTCAACACCCGCGCAAAGCCAGCAATCTTGTCTGCATCGTCGAAGCAGAACACAAGCACATCGCAATGATTGAGCATTTGGACGACATCTTCGAAGCTTCGCTCGCGTGTCCACCATTCCTTGCTGTAAAACGCATGAAATTCGCGATATTGCTCAGGCGTGAGCATCTCTTCCCACCGGAAATCCATCACGAAATACCTCCCCGCTTCAATGGGCTATCAGTCGCAAAGGCTTTGCAAAATGACAATCCACTTTGAACAAACCTGCCCCGTCTTTCGGATTTTCGACATTGAAAAAGCCAAGGAGTTCTATATCGGCTTTCTGGGCTTCACCCTCGACTGGGAGCACCGATTTGCAGAGAATATGCCGCTTTACATGCAGGTGTCACGCGAAGGCCTGACCCTGCATCTGAGCGAGCATCACGGCGATGGCAGCCCCGGCGCCAATATTTTTGTGCGCATGCAGGGCGTCGACGCCTTGCATAAGGAAATCACTGCACGCGGCTATCGCTTCATGCGTCCGGGAATTGAGACGGAATCCTGGGGGCGCGTGATGGGCGTGATCGACCCCTTTGGCAACCGCATCCAGTTCTGCGAAGGGCCGCACGCCGAATAAACGGCAGCCTGTCTGCAATATGGTTTCCAACGAAAACACCCGCCAGCGACACTGGCGGGTGTTTTTCAATGCAAGGCAATCGGCCTGATCAGTGCAGGATCTGACTGAGGAACAGCTTGGTGCGTTCGTGCTGCGGATTGTCGAAGAACTCGTTCGGCGAGTTCTGTTCGACAATCTGGCCCTGATCCATGAAGATCACGCGATTGGCGACCTGACGGGCAAAGCCCATTTCGTGCGTCACGCAGATCATGGTCATGCCTTCGGCAGCAAGGCTCACCATCGTATCAAGCACTTCCTTGACCATTTCCGGATCGAGCGCAGAAGTCGGTTCGTCGAACAGCATGACTTTCGGATTCATGCACAGCGCACGGGCAATTGCCACGCGCTGCTGCTGGCCGCCGGAGAGCTGGCCCGGATATTTATTAGCCTGCTCCGGAATTTTCACGCGCGCCAGATAATGCATGGCGATTTCTTCCGCCTTTTTCTTCGGCATCTTGCGCACCCAGATCGGGGCCAGCGTGCAGTTTTCCAGAATGGTCAGATGCGGAAAAAGGTTGAAGTGCTGGAACACCATGCCGACTTCGCGGCGCACTTCATCGATCTTCTTCAGATCGTTGGTGAGTTCGATACCGTCAACGACGATCTTGCCCTTCTGATGCTCCTCCAGACGGTTGATGCAGCGGATCATCGTCGATTTGCCGGAACCGGACGGACCAGCCACGACGATACGCTCACCGCGCATGACCTTCAGGTTGATGTCGCGCAGAACGTGAAACTCACCATACCACTTATGCATATTGGTGATTTCGATGGCGACATCGGTTTTGGAAACCTGCATCTTGGAGCGGTCGACATCGACACCGAGCTCGGATTGCGGGAGGGCGCTTTGTGCACTCATTCCATTATTCCCTTTTGTTCTTTTTATCGTTTGTGACCCGTGTCGAGCCGTCGTTCCATGAATATAGAGTATCGCGACATAGCGAAACAGAAAATCCAGAAAACGAAGCCCGCAAAAATAAGGCCGGTAGCAGGCGTCTGTGGAGAAGCCCAATTGGCATCGGAGAAATTCTGGCGAACAATGCCCAGAAGATCAAACATGCCGATGATGTAGACGAGGCTCGTATCCTTGAAGAGACCGATGAAGGTGTTCACGATGCCGGGAATCACCAGTTTCAGCGCCTGCGGCAGGATGATGAGACCCGTCTTCTGCCAGTAGCTGAGGCCGAGCGCATCCGCGCCTTCATATTGCCCGCGCGAAATGGCCTGTAGTCCGCCGCGCACCACTTCCGCCATATAGGCCGAGGCAAACAACGCCACGCCGATCAACGCACGCAGCAGTTTGTCGAAGGTGACTCCCGGCGGCAGGAACAGTGGCAGCATGACGCTCGCCATGAACAACACTGTGACCAGCGGAACACCGCGCACCATCTCGATGAAAATGATGCTGAATGTCTTGATGACAGGCAGATGCGACCGGCGACCGAGCGCCAGCAAAATGCCGAGCGGCAGTGAGACGGCAATGCCCACGAAGGAAAGAACCAGCGTCACCAGAAGGCCGCCCCAAAGCGGCGTTTCCACGAAGGACAGGCCAAACCAGCCACCAACCAGCAGGAAGAAAGCGACGAACGGAAACACGAAGAAGAACAGAATGGCGTTGAGCGCCTTCTGCGGCACCTTCGGGATCAGAAGCGGCACCAAAAGCACGACGAAGATCAGCGCCGTGAGATTGACCCGCCACCGCTCATCGATCGGATAGCGCCCATAGAGGAACTGCTCATACTTGGCCTGAACGAAAGCCCAGCACGCCCCGGACCAGCCATCCGGCTGTGCGCCGCCCTGCGCAACGGTCAGACAGGCGGTGCGGTCGGTTCCGCTCCACACCGCATTGATGAAGAGCCACTGAATCGCCGAAGGCAGAAACCAGACCAGCAGAAACAGAGCGAAGATCGTCAGGGCCGCATCGGTTGGAGAAGCGAAGAGATTGACGCGCAGCCAGTGCGAAAAGCCCTGTACGGAACGCGGCGGCTTTTCGCTATCGACCATTTGCGTACGGATATATTGGAGATCGGCATTTTCCATGGTCATCTCTCCACCAGCGCCATTTTGGCATTGAACCAGTTCATGAGGGCGGATGTAACCAGACTGATGCCCAGATAGATCACCATCCAGATCGCCACGACTTCAACCGACTGGCCCGTCTGGTTGAGGATCGTGCCGCCAACGGCGACCAGATCCGGATAGCCGATGGCGATTGCCAGCGAGGAGTTCTTGATAAGGTTCAGATACTGGCTCGACAGCGGCGGGATGATAATGCGCAGCGCCTGCGGCACGATGATCAGCCGCATCGTCGGGCCGGGCCGCATGCCCACGGCATAAGCGGCTTCCGTCTGCCCTTTGTTAACGCCAAGAATGCCTGCGCGCACCGTTTCGGCAATGAACGACGCCGTATAGAAAGACAGAGCCAGAAACAGCGCCAGAAATTCCGGTTTGACCTGCGCGCCGCCGGTCAGATTGAAAGTACCGAGTTTCGGGACATCGAAGGATACCGGGAAACCGGCCGCGATGAAGGCAAGCAGCGGCAGACCAATGATCAAAGCGATCGCGACACGGATTGTATGGAAGGGCTGCCCCGTCGCCATCTGCCGGCGCTTGGCCCAGCGCGCCACCACGAAAGAGCCGACAATGCCCAATGCGAGCGCCGCCAGTATCAGCCACGCCCCCTCACCCCAGACCGGCGCGGGCATGAAGAAACCGCGTGTATTGATATAGGTGTGCAGCGGTCCGCTGATGCTCTCGCGCACATTCGGCAAGGTGGCCAAAATGCCGAAATACCAGAAGAAAATGACCAGCAGCGGTGGGATGTTGCGAAACACCTCGACATAGACCGTGCAGATCTTGCGGATCAGCCAGTTGCGCGACAGACGACCGATACCGACAAGAAAGCCGATGATCGAGGCCGTGATAACGCCCAAGCCCGCCACATAGAGCGTGTTGACCAGACCGACCAGAATGGCCCGGCCATAGGTGGAATCGCTGTTATAGGAAATCAGTGTCTGGCTGACATCGAAACCCGCGCGACCGTTCAGAAAGCCGAAGCCGGAGGCGATATTCGCGCGCTGAAGATTGGTGATCGTGTTTCCGACGATCCAGTAGATCGAGCCTACGACCGCGACGAACACAATCACCTGATAGAAGATGCCGCGAACGCGCGGATCGTAGAGAAGTGAGGTTCCACCGCCATCATGGCGTTCGGTTGCAGAATAGGAAGCCATATGTTTCCCGTATCTTGGGGCTCTGGCGCAAATTTTTCGGAACGGAAACGGCGCTCCCAAACGGAAGCGTAATTCTCGAAACGTCAATGCAGCCGAACCATACTTTTTTGCGACGGGCCGGTTCAAATGTCTGGCCAGCGAAATGCTATGCGCTCTTGTGGGCAAACGCCCATTTCAAATGCCTGCTACGAAACAGGTCCGATCCCGAGGGAAACCTGTTCTCAGGGAAATAAAGAGCTGACAAATCCGGCATGAGGCGGGTGCAAATGCCCCCACCCCACGTCAGATGCAAAAGCCGTCGTCCTTAGCGGATCGGCATGCCGTATTGCAGGCCACCCTTCGTCCACTGGGCATTGAGGCCGCGCGCGATCTTGAGCGGGCTGCCGCTGCCGAGATTGCGTTCGAACAATTCGCCGTAATTGCCGACGCCCTTGACGATCTTGACGACCCAGTCATTGTCGAGGCCGAGATCGGTGCCGATTTTGGTATCGGCTTCGGTGCCAAGCAAGCGCTTGATTTCGGGGTTGTCGGAGTTCTTCATCTCGTCGACATTGGCCTTCGTGATCCCGAATTCTTCGGCGTTCAACAGGGCATAATGGGTCCAGCGGATAACGTCTGCCCACTTGGAATCGCCCTGACGGACAGCTGGTCCAAGCGGCTCCTTGGAAATGATTTCCGGCAGGATGACGTGATCGTCCGGATTGGCGAGCGTCAGGCGGATCGCATAAAGGCCGGACTGGTCGGTGGTATAAGCGTCGCAACGACCGGAATCGTAAGCCGCATTGGCTTCATCGACCTTTTCGAAGACGACCGGGTTATATTCCATTTTGTTGGAGCGGAAATAATCGGCCATGTTCAGTTCGGTCGTGGTGCCAGCCTGAACGCAGATCGAAGCGCCGGAAAGCTGAAGCGCCGAATTGATGCCGGAAAGCTTCTTCGAATTGATCATGAAGCCCTGGCCGTCGAAATAATTCACGCCCGCGAAATCGAGGCCGAGCGACGTATCTCGGCTGATGGTCCAAGTGGTGTTGCGGATCAGAACATCCACTTCACCAGACTGCAATGCCGTGAAGCGTTCCTTGGCATTGAGCGGCGTAAACTTCACCTTGGTCGGATCGCCAAAGATCGCGGACGCGACCGCGCGGCAATAATCCACGTCGAAGCCCGACCATTCGCCCTTGTCGTCCGGCGAAGCAAAACCGAGAAGACCGGTGTTGACGCCACATTGCAGGAAGCCCTTTGCCTTGACATCCGAAAGCGTGTCGGCAGATGCCCCTGAAGCCGCGCCGAACAGCGCTGCCGCACCCAATAACCCCATTACGATTGTATTTTTCATCTGGCCTGCAACCTTTTTGTTCCCTGGAAACGTCGGGCAAACTGCCCGTGCGTCTCTCTCGTTGTTGTTGCATAGGTTTTTCCGGAAAAAGCGTTGCGCTCCTCCTCAACCCCACGCTGCATAGCAGACCGCCTCTCGCCCTGACCGGTTTATCCGGCCTCTTGATTAATTTTCGAGCACAGCGGCGCCTGTCGCCTTCACCGCCTTATCGAAGGCGATATTTGGGCATTGGTCAAGTTAATAACGGCGGCAAAATCCGCGTTTCGTGGAAAAGCCCGAAACAGCGGTTCAATTTTTTACACGGTTTCCCAATTTCTGGGTAGCGCGGCTAACAAAGTGTGAGGTTCGACACTTGCTGGAATCTCGAAAGTGAAAATAGAGTAATAACAGTTATTTAAATGAACATAGCCCAAGCGCGGCCGTCGAAAACAGCCGCGGTCAGGGCCAGAATCACACAGTGGGGAGCGTGTGCTTATCATCCAGTGAAAAAATAATATTTCGCGTCGCCATGTAGCGCGCCACCCACCAGGTTGCGAGCAATCCAATCGTACAACCTGCCACAATGTCGGTCGGGAAATGCGCTCCGGCAGCAAGCCTGCTGATGCAGAACAATAGACCGATAACGATAATCGGAAAGCGCCAGCGCGGCAGAAAAATGCTCAGCGACATCATCATGATACCCGCCATCATCGAATGGCCCGACGGGAAACTCTCATAGAGAAACTCGCCCTTGAACGGCGAGAAATAGGCTGCACCATATTGATCGAGCAGAAACGGGCGCGCGCGACCGATGGCAAGCTTGCCGATTTCCGTTGGAATACTGCCCGCAACGATGGACGCCAGCACCAGCGTAGCCCAACCGTGCCAGCGCATGAGAATGGGGCGCATCTGTCCCCGATAACCGGGCGACAAGATGAAAGCCGTCACGAGCCAGACGATCAGCGCCACCGCCAGCCACACCAGCGTGCGGATCGCGTCGGTCACGGTTCGCAGGATTTCCATGACGATATTGGTGCTTCCAGCCGCCGCACGAACGATATCGGCGTCCCAAAGGTGGAGGATCAGGATGATGAAGGGCAGCAGCACGACGATTGCGGTCATCTGCATGGTCCAGGAATAGGGAGCTCCCTTATAAGCAGGACGCAGAAAGGAGCGGATAAGTTCAATGGCCGCATATACCGGATTGAGAAGCGTGTTTTTCATATCCGGTGATGACATTCCATTATTCCCTTTTCGCATCGCATCTTGCACTTCGAGCACTGACCACAGGGTTGCATCCAGCCCAGACGCGGCTTATCGAATGAACTTCAAAACATTCCGTTATCGGCGGAATCATTGATCTTTCTGCCAACCGCATCTGGCCGCATCCGGTAGACGGTACGACCATGCAGAGCTCTCTAAAAGAGAACCGGCGGAACGCATGCAACACGGTCTGGAGGCAATTTCGTGGCTAAGCAGCAAGTCAACACGGCGAAACTGGGGATAAACACTCGACTGGCGCATGATGGCTATCAGCCACGCGACTATCACGGCTTCGTCAATCCGCCGGTTGTCCGCGCCTCGACCGTGCTTTTCCCGGATGCCGAGACCATGGCGACCGGCAACCAGAAATATACCTATGGCACGCGCGGAACGCCCACCAGCGATGCGCTTTGCGATGCGATCAATGCACTGGAAGGCTCTGCCGGAACCGTCTGCGTTCCGTCCGGTCTGGCGGCTGTGACCGTGCCACTGCTGGCCTTCCTGTCTTCCGGCGATCATGCTTTGCTGGTGGATTCGATTTACAATCCGACCCGTCATTTTGCCGATACGATCCTCAAGCGCATGGGCGTGGATGTCGAATATTACGACCCGGAAATCGGCGCGGGCATCGCGGCTCTGATGAAGCCCAATACCAAGGTGGTCTTTACGGAATCGCCCGGCTCCAACACTTTCGAGATGCAGGACATTCCGGCCATCGTTGAAGCTGCCCACAAAGGCGACGCCATCGTGATGATGGACAACACCTGGGCAACCGCAGTCTATTTCAAGGCGCTCGACTTCGGTGTGGATGTTACGATTCACGCCTCGACCAAATATCCATCCGGCCATTCCGACATTCTGTTCGGCACCATTTCCGCCAACGAGAAATGCTGGCCGCAGCTTCTCGAAACCCACGGCACGCTTGGGCTTTGCGCCAACCCCGACGATACCTATCAAGTCCTGCGCGGCATGCGCACCATGGGCATCCGGCTGGAGCATCACCGCAAGAGCGCACTGGAAGTTGCCCATTGGCTCGAAAGCCATCCCGCAGTCGCACAGGTTCTGCACCCTGCCCTTGAAAGCCATCCCGGCCACGAAATCTGGAAGCGCGATTTCACCGGCTCGTCGGGCATCTTCTCGTTCGTTCTGAAAGAAGGCGGACAGGCGGAAGCCCATGCTTTCCTCAACGCGCTGGAAATCTTCGGCCTTGGCTATTCCTGGGGCGGTTATGAAAGCCTCGCGCTGCAGGTGCGCGTTGCCGACCGCCTGATTGCCAAGGGCAATTATCCAGGACCGGTCATCCGGCTGCAGATTGGTCTGGAAGATGTTGCCGATATCATCGCAGATCTTGAAAAAGGCTTTGCCGCGATCTGACGGGCATAATCGAGTGCGAGCGCAGGCCCGGCACCTTGCAGCAGCCGGAATGCGCTCTATACTTTTCGCAAAGTGCTTTCAGTGGCACCATATGCGCGATGGTTTGACGGAAAACCATCAGCGCTAAAGGACGATATCATGATGAATGCGGTTTTCATTATTCAGGGTTTCATCGCCATAGGTCTGGCCGTCCTGGCGATTGCGGTCATTCTGCGCTATCGCCGCTAACCACTGTTTTCGCTGCAAATTCTCCTTTATTTTCGAGCAACCGATTTCAAGGCGAATCGTTCTTATTGCATCACTGCACTTACGGAGGACACAGAAATGCGGAAAGTAGCACTTGGACTGGTGGCGCTGATGGCAATTTCAGGCTGCACCACCACTGAAAAAGATATTTCCATCGGTACGGGTGCAGGCGCCATTATCGGCGGCATCGCCGGCGGCGGGCGTGGTGCTCTGATCGGTGCAGGCGCAGGCGCGCTTGGTGGTTTGCTCGTGCGCGAACTGCGCAATGGAAATTGCGAATACCGCAACCGTCATGGCAAAATCTACGTGGCGCGCTGTAAGCGTTAAGCCCGGCCCCACCAAGCAAACGTATACAAAAGCGCCGGACATCCCGGCGCTTTTTCTTTGTCCCGTATATTGCTCTTCTCACCGATTGCCCTGACGTCCGACTGTTTACCAAGTTCCAAAGAGGAACTTTCGCCCGACAGCCTCGTTTCATAAAAGATTGTCGTCATTCATCGTGTTCATTCAGGGAGATGTTCGATGAAACTCGCTTTGAAAGCTGCCATTGTGGCGTTGGGAGTCTTGTCGGCTGGCGCGGCGCAGGCCGCAAACGCCATCTCCACCGCCAATCTCAATATCCGCACCGGCCCCAGCACCAGCTATCCTTCTATGGGCGCCATCCCGGGCGGCGCGCCGGTGACAGTACACGGCTGCACCTCGGGTTATGGCTGGTGTCAGGTGAGCTATGGCGGAACCCATGGCTGGTCGTCGTCACGCTATATCGCGTTTCAGGAAGGAACGGTCGGCAGCGGCTATTCCAATGATTTCGGTCGTAACGCAGCCCTCATCGGCATTCCGCTGATCGCCGGAGTGGCCATCGGCTCCGCGCTCAATGATCGCGATGACTACTATTATCGTCGCGGTTATTGGGGACGCCCTGACTATCGCTATCGTAACCGGAACTGGGATCGTCCCGGCTGGCACGGCGGACGCCCGGGCGGTCATGGCCCACGTGCCTATATCCGCCCACGCGGCAACGAACCGCGCTAAGCCGGCCACGAGATCATAAAAATGGCGGGGTATTGCCCCGCCATTTTTCAATCATTCGGACACCGTCTGCGGATTGAGGTTCAGCATCGGGATCGAGCTGTTCGGCAACATGGTCGATGGCAACTGGCCGTTCCATCTTTCCGCCTGCGTCAGCGATACGAGACCCGGATTATCCCGCAGCGCGTCACCACGCGCCTTGATGGCGGTTGCTTCCGCATCGCCCCTCAGACGAATAGCTTCCGATTCCGCTTCGGCTTGAAGACGCACGGCATCGGCCTGCGCTTCGGCTTCCGCACGGCGCGCATCAGCTTGCGCCTTGGCCTGCGTGACGGTGATTTCCGCCTGCACCTTTTCGCGCTCGGCATTCTGGCGCAAACGCTGCACTTCGACTTCCGCCAGCATGCGCTGCTCGATGGATTGTTCATAGGCGTCGGAGAAGTCGATATTCTCAATCTGGACGCTATCGACAACCACCGGCCCACGCACGCTACTCTGGATGGCTTCGGCGATCTCCTGATTGAGACGGCTACGCTCCTGAATGGCAGTCACGGCATTGAACTTGCCGAACACCGTCTTGCTTTCCTCGAAAACGCGACGCTCGACCAGACGCGACAGCAGGCCGTCCTCGCCGCCGTAATTGGCGTAGACTTCCTCGACGCGATCCGGCGGGATGCGATAATTGACCGACAGATTCATGGTCGCCGGTTGCTGGTCGCGGCTATAGGCTTCCATCTGGTTATAGATCGCCGCCTTCGACTGTACCGAAACGCGAACGATGGAATCAATCAAGGGAATCTTGAAACCCAGTCCCGGCTGCGCGACCCCGGCGACCGCGCCATATCGCAGGACGACACCGCGTTCGCCTTCGTCGATCGTGTACCATGAGCCCAGAATAACGCTGAGCAAAACCAGACCGATGAACCCGGCCACCGCCGTTGGAATATAACGCATGCCCTCTCCTCTTCACTTATTAAAGCTTTGCTGAAATACACGCGAAAGCTGTAAACAAGAAAGACAATCGGGCTCTATCCACCGGATATCGACAGTTTTACTGACAATGACAGGGATCAAACCGGCTTATGATCTGCCGGTATAGGGGAAGCAGATCATAGAATTGGGTTTGTCCTTGTTGGGGCAGCATTTCTGCGGGGGTGCGACGATACAACCATCCGCTTGTCCGTCTGGCGCCGCATAGGCAATCGGAGTGAGAAAAACAATAGCAAACGATACTGCGAGAAACACGAGCTTCATAACAACCTTTCCGACGAGAAGACCGGCGCCTTTAAGCGCGATTCTCACCGTCGCGGTATTCCAAGTCCTCAGGACCAAGAACCGGCGTGCAAATCCATGCGCGCAACATTTCCCACGGGATGAACGCATGGAGGCAGAACGGAACGGAAATTTGGGAAAGGTGGCGATCCCGGCAGGATTCGAACCTGCGACCTACGGCTTAGAAGGCCGGTGCTCTATCCAGCTGAGCTACGGGACCACGTCTTTGAAAAGTCGAAGACATTTTGAGCGCTTCGGGCTTCAGTAAAAGCCCGAGCGATCATATTCCGGCCCTAGCGCGATGACCAAGACCGGGCAAGCTGTCAATGCGTCCAGGGCATCGTGCGATCGAAGCGGAAATTGTCCGAATAGGACACTTTGCGGCGCTTCGGTTCGTTCGGCTCGGCAACGCGATAGGCAATGCCATAGCGCTTTGCATAAGCGATGGCGTCTTCCTGGTTATCGAAAGCGAGACGGATCTGGCTTCTCATATCGCCTGACGACGTGTAGCCCATCAGTGGCTCGACCGTGCGCGGGCTTTCCGGCTCGTATTCGAGGATCCATTGATCTGTCTTGGCCTGACCGGACTGCATGGCAGTCTTAGCTGGACGGAAAATGCGTGCAACCATTTGAAGAACCTTGGACTATGCTCTTGCCGCCCCCAAAAAGGGCTCTGAATTTCAACAAGGCAATAGTAGACCCACCAACCCATGTCAACGCGATAAAGACACGCGCCGCAAGCCAAGCACTGGATAGCTTGCTTTTTCAGGTCAATCATGGTGGGGAAAACATGGTCGGAGCGGCAGGATTCGAACCTGCGACCCCCTGATCCCAAATCAGGTGCGCTACCAGACTGCGCTACGCTCCGTGGCCCTCTCGGACGTTGAGTTCCCTAGAGAATTCGCTTTCCTAAGGCAAGAGCTATTTTCAAACTTTCATAAAAAAATCGAACAGTTGACGCAAGAGTTGGACCTGTCTCCGCCAAAAGCTCGCTTGAATGCACCGGCCCGCGCATCGCAAGCCGGTGCAAATTCGCGGATAGAATCAGTCTTCCGAGCCGTAAGCGTCGAAATCGAAATATTTGTCGTTGATTTCCTTGTATTTTCCGTTCGCACGGATGGCCTTGATGGCGGCATTGAACTTTTCCACCAATTCGGGACGTCCCCTCTTCAAGGCGACGCCCACGCCAACACCGTGAATTTCCGGGTCGGGCGGATAGGTGCCAACCATCTTGCAGCAGGCGCCATCCGGCGTCTTCAGCCATTCGGCCAGCGTGACGCTGTCATCATTGGCGGCATCGAGGCGGCCATTGGCCAGATCGAGGCGATATTCGTCAGCGGTCGGATAAGCCTTGATCGTGCTGTCGGTGAAGGCGTGTTCGGCATAATTGGCATGGGTGGTGGAAACCTGCACGCCGACCGTCTTACCTGCAAGGTCCGCCTTGGTCACGCCCTTGATGTCGCTATCCTTGGGAACCGCGACGCCGGGAGGCGTGTTATAATATTTATTGGAGAAATCGACCTGCTTCTTGCGCTCTTCCGTGATCGACATGGACGATACATAGGCGTCGAACTTATCAGCCTGCAGCGCCGGGATCGTGCCGTCCCATTCCTGCGTGATGAACGTGCACTCGGCCTTCATTTCATCGCAAAGCGCCTTTGCGATATCCACGTCGAAACCAGCCAGGGTGCCATCCGGCTTAATGAAATTGAACGGAGGATAGGCGCCCTCAGTGCCGATGATGAGTTTCAGCGGTGCTTCGGCATTTGCAGCAGTCGTTGCCAGTCCGCCGATCATGGTTGCCATCGTCGCCACCGAAGCAGCCACGACGATACGCTTCAAGACACGCATGCTAAGTTCTCCCAATTTGCTTTGGCTGGTTCCCTTATTGATGTGCCGACCCAGCCGCCGGCAGGGTAATCACAACCAAGTCAATGCAAATTGACGACTCGCAGTGCCTTCCCCCGCTCTATCAATAGATGTTTCTTTTAAATCTGGACAATGTCTTTTCGTGTGAAAGCTTCAGTATCAGTCCTACTGAGCCTTCGCTCGCAATACACGTCAACGACGCACACCGCCATGTCATGAGTGACAGGCGATGAAAGGATAGTGCCGCTCTAACTGCCCGGTTCTACCCGAACAGCCCGACAAACATCCACACGACGAGGGATGCCATCAGACTGACAATCAACACGGTCAGAACCTGGGTTCCCTGCCTGCCCTGACGAACATTCTGTGCCTCGAATTCCTTCGGCGGCAATGTGCGCGTGACCATGACAGCCTCCTCTCAAAGAGGCCTTCCAATATGCGCTGAAATAACGACGAAAAAGCGGCCTGTATTGGCGCATGCTTTTCCCGAATCAGAACAAGTCCTGACGTTACGTCATTTGAACAAACACAGTCTTTTCTCCTGCACGAGCAGCATATCCATGCCTAAAGTAGCAGAAGAGCCCGAATTGACAGTCCTGGTAAAGTAAGTTTACCAATCAATCGTCTAAAGAAGTCAACAATCAGCAATAGGCACCTCCGGGGAGAGGATGGTGTCAGTTGCCTCTTCATCGGCAGACAGACCGGTGAAGCATTTTGCATTGAAGAGAGGAACGTTTTTCAGTCCAGGAAGGGAGGAAACCATGCCCTGGAATCAAGTATACGACCCTTTGGGCAGCATGTTCTGGTCAACATTGCTTGCCGCTTTGCCAATTGTCGTCCTGTTGGGCGGCATCGGCTTTCTCCATATGAAAGCTCATACTGCAGCAATACTCGGTCTTCTGACCGCTCTCATCATCGCCGTTGTAGGATTTGGTATGCCCGCCGACAAGGCAGGCGCAACTGCCGTCTATGGCGCGGCCTACGGGCTTTTGCCCATCGGCTGGATTATCCTGAACGTCATTTTTCTCTATCGCCTTACTGAACAGACCGGGCAATTCAACATTCTGCGCGACTCGATCGCCGGGATTACGCCGGATCGCCGTCTGCAGCTGCTGTTCATTGCCTTTTCCTTCGGCGCCTTCTTTGAAGGAGCGGCTGGTTTCGGCACGCCAGTTGCGGTCACTGCGGCGATGCTCATGGGACTGGGCTTTGCCCCTCTCCCGGCAGCCGGCCTGTCGCTGATCGCAAACACCGCGCCTGTGGCCTATGGCGCGCTTGGAACACCAGTCATCGCGCTTTCCGCCGTGACCGGCATCGATCTTCTGCAACTATCAGGCATGATCGGGCGGCAATTGCCGTTCTTCTCGGTTATCGTGCCCTTCTGGCTGATCTGGGCCTTTGCCGGACGCAAGGGCATGCTGGAAGTCTGGCCTGCCTTGCTGGTTGCCGGTGTGGCCTTTGCGATTCCGCAATATCTGGTTTCAAACTTCCATGGTCCGTGGCTGGTCGACGTGGTTGCCGCCGTCTGTTCCATGGCAGCGCTCGCCGGATTTCTGAGAATATGGCAGCCGAAACGCATCTGGACTTCCACCAGCCTCGATGCCGACGAAGTCGCCGCGTCCTATACGCCACCGCAGCAACATGCGAGCGGAATCGTTTTCCGTGCGTGGTTGCCATGGCTGATTCTGTCAGTCTTCGTGTTTCTGTGGGGCACGCCACAGTTCCGTGCATGGCTCGACTCACTCTGGGTGCTGAAAGTGCAGGTGCCTTATCTGCATAATCTGGTGTTCAAGGTGCCGCCCGTCGTCGCCGAAGCTCATGCGGAAGCGGCGGTCTATACGCTCAATCTGCTGTCGGCCACCGGGTCAGGCATCCTGCTTTCCGCCATCGTGGCGGGGCTAGTGCTGGGTTTCAATCCGTTCAAGCTTTTGAAGGAATACGGCAAGACCGCCTATGTGGTGCGCTTCTCGCTCATCACCATCGCGGCCATGCTGGCGCTGGGCTATGTCACCCGCTATTCCGGCACGGATGCCACGCTTGGCCTTGCATTCGCGCAGACCGGCTGGGTCTATCCGTTCTTCGGCGCGATGCTGGGCTGGCTCGGCGTTGCCCTCACCGGCTCGGACACGGCATCCAACGTTCTTTTCGGCGGCTTGCAGAAGATTACCGCCGAGCAGCTCGGGCTCTCGCCAGTACTGATGGCTGCCTCCAACTCGTCGGGTGGCGTCATGGGCAAGATGATCGATGCGCAATCCATCGTTGTCGCGTCCACGGCAACCCAGTGGTACGGGCATGAGTCGAAGATCCTGCGCTATGTGTTCTTCCACTCGGTTGCGCTGGCGTCGCTCATCGGTCTTCTCGTGATGGCACAGGCCTATCTGCCGCCATTTACCCATATGGTTCCGGCGGAAACCCTGCCTGCCATAACGCACTGATTGCCGATCAAGTCCGCAACAACCCACGCGAGCGCATGGCCGCGTGGGTTTTCTTTATCGGAACCGATGGCGCATTCGGGCGTTCCATTCTTACCCCTCACGTTAAGGAGTTGAATGTGAACAGAAACGGGCTTTATCTGATTATCGGCGCATTGATCGTCGTTGCCGCCGGTCTGGCTTTTTACGTCTATCGCGAAGAGACGAAACCCGCCGGGATCGAGTTAAAAATCGGAGAAGGCGGTGTTTCCGTCGAGGAAAACTGACCTCTAAAAGGTTATAAACATATAAACCGATTTAGATTTCAAGTGCTTACGCTTTGTGATGCAACGTTCTGGGCAGCTCCGTGTTATCTGCATCGCCAGATGAACGGAGGATCAAAATGAGTATCCAGACTGTTTCCGATGAACTTTATCGTCGTCACGAACGCGAATGGGCACAGTGGCGTGACGCAGTTGAAGAGCAGGAATCGAACCAGAAACAACAGGATAAGGTTTCCGGCGAGACTTCTTGTGACGGCAAGACGTCCGGACACTGATTAGCCTCTTCTCGAAGAATTGGATGCGCCGCGAAAGCGGCGTTTTCCGTTTGTGGCCTGCCCTTGCCCGTTAAGCGCCAGGTAACGAAATGCGAAGGAAGACTTGTTAGCGTCTAGCCATCGCGATTCGAACAGGGGTCAGACATATGGCTGCACGGAAGCCCACCCGAAAAGCTGCACCGAAAAAGAGGTCCCGCTCCTCCAAGGGCGGATCTGGTTCGTCTGCGCCTGTTCTGGCGTTGGCGGCCATTCTCGGACTTGGCGCCTTCAGCCTATGGGCCACGTCGCAACACAAAAGCCCGCAAGCCGCGCTGACGGCACTTTTCCAGCGCTCCGCGACCAATCCTTTTGCATCGACCCCGCCCCGTACGGAAAGCAAGCCCACGGTTACCGCGAAGGCTCCAGAAACGACCGCACCGTCGAAGGACAAAGACAAGGACTATGGTGCAGCCGTCGGCCCTGTACCGCGTCCGTCAGCGCCCGTAGCGCCTGTCGCTCCGAAGCCCGTTCAGCAGGCGGCGGCTCAAGCCCCAACTCAAGTCACCGTTCAAGCGCCGAAGCCGCCACGCCCGACCAATCAACTCGTCGCCTCAGCGCCGACCGGCCCGCATATGATGCCGCCGCGTGGCGTCAACACGCCTGCGCATTCGCCTTCGGTCGTCTACGCCCGGACGCAGCTGACCATTCACAAGAATGCATGGGACAAATCCGCAGCCATCGGCACCGTCGCAAAGGGACGCGAGATGCGCTCTTACGGCAAGACAGGGCGCTGGCATCGCGTCATCGTGCCTAAGACCAATATGATTGGCTGGGTTCATGAAGATCAGCTTGTCGGCGGTCGCAACAAGCCCGACAGCGCAACGCTGATCACCGGCTCGGTCACGAAGAAGCCCGAGATCGCTAAAAGCGCGCCTCTACAGACGCAGTCCCGCATCGTCCCGCCCAAGGCGGTTGGAGATAAGAATTAGGCTTTTTTTAAATTCCGCAGCCATGGCTGCAATCTGCGGATCGCCAGGAAGATATTCAAACCCGGCGCCGGTCAGTGACGACGTGTCCGCTGTCAGATCACCGAACAGCTGCTCATAGAGCCCCTTTTTGCCGAGTGCCGTCAGCAGCAGGCGCATCAGCATTGGCGGCACGGGCAGAAGGCGCGTCGGACGCCCCATAGCCTTACGGGCGATGGATACCAGTTGCCGGGTTGAACGCGGTTTGGGTTCAGCCAGATGGAACACCCGCCCCGCGACTTTTTCAGCCGGAGCTTGCGATAGGAAAGCAAGTGCGCGGGCGGCATTCTGCAAGGATACGAAGCTGCGCTGGTTGTTCGCCATGCCGAACGGTAGCGGAAATGCACTATCGCAGAGCTTCATCAAGGCCCGGAGATTGGCGCGTGCACCGGGACCGTAGACGAGTACGGGACGCGCAATGACAACCTCGATGCCGGTCATCGCCAGCAGCGCCGCTTCCGCCTTCGCCTTAGCGCGTCCATAATCGTCGTCTGCCCTCGGCGATAGTGGCATGTCGGGCGTCAACGGCGTTGGATTTCCGGCAATGGTATAGATGGTTGAAACGAAGACGAAGCGTTTCACGCCCGCCTGTTTCGCCTTTTCGGCCAGTTCAACAGTCAGTCGGTGATTGACGGCATCGAAAGCATCAGCGTCCGGTCGTTCCGCGCCCGTGCGATGGGCAAGGGCCGCGCAGTGCACAACGGACTCCGTGCCGGAGAAATACGCATTCGCCAGATCGTTGCGAGAGAGGGGCGTGACCTGATGCCCTTCGTCATACAGCTGCTGCACAAGCGCGCTGCCGATAAACCCGCCTGCCCCCGTGACGACAATCTTCACCGTCAGCCTGCCTTGTCGCCCGTTTGGCCATCCGTATCAGCCAGCACCTGCGCCGCCAGCGCCCGCGTGATGCGGGTTTTCTGTTCCAGAGCCGCCCGGTCGAGCTTGTCGACAATCTGGATCGCAGACAGGAGCGAACGTTCAATCCGGCTGACCAGATAGGTCACGACATGCGGCTCAACGCTGACCTGACGATCGGCAAAAAGCTTGTGAATGACACCCGACAACAAAAGATCGTCCGGCTCGGCGATTTCCACCACGGTGGCCGCTTTCAGCCGCGAAGCGAGATCGGGCAGCTTTACGTTCCAGTTCGCGGGCCACAGGCGCGACGTCATCAGGAGTGACGGCCCGAAACCCTGCGCGGCATGCTGGCGAACGCTGTTGATGAGGTGAAACAGCCCCGTTTCATCGAACGGCGCGCCGCCAATATCGTCAATCAGCACGGCGCGCTCTGCCGCAGCCTGAACGATTTCATCGGTAATCCGCGCGGGATCGACCAGAAGCGCATCTGTACCTGCGCGCCAGATTTCGGCGAGATGCGTCTTGCCCGCACCGGTAGGCCCGGCCAGGATCGTAACCGGCGATACCCAGTTCGGCCAGCGGTCGATAAGGTCAACCGCCGCACGGTTCGAGCCCGTGACGATCAGGTCTTCGCGGTGATAACCGGGCTGGTGTTCGAGATTCAGCGGAATCTGACGCGGGGCGTCACGCATCGCTGCCTCCCGCACACCCGTCCAGATTGCGGTTCAGTCTCATTTGTCCCTGCCTGCATTCGGGCCTGCATTCTCGCCTGCCTCGATCAGCGGCCCCGCATCCGGGTCGCGACGACGAAAGGCTGGATCGTACATCGGTGAATTGAGATAGCGATTCAAGGCAAAACGCACAAGCACCCCGACTGCCGCCGCAGCGGGCACAGCGACCAGCATTCCGGTGAAGCCGAACAGTGAACCGAACGCGAACAGAGCGAACATGAGCCATACCGGATGGAGGCCAACCGACGAGCCAACCAGCTTGGGCTGGAGGATGTTTCCTTCCACGAACTGGCCGATGAAAAACACCGCCGCGACGGCACAGATCATGATCCAGTCTGGCCAGAACTGCACCAACGCCACACCAATGGCGAGTGCCAGACCGACGAACGAGCCGATATAGGGAATGAAGGAGATCAGACCGGCAAAAAAGCCGATCAGCAGGCCGAAATTGAGCCCCGTCAGGGTCAGTCCCAGGGCATAATACGTGCCCAGAATGAGGCAGAGCGTGCCCTGCCCGCGAATGAAGCCTGCAACCGCTGCATTCATTTCGCGCGCGATCTGGCGCACCGTGTGAAGCTGCGCCCGTGGCACCCAGGAATCGATGCGATTGACCATCCGGTCCCAGTCGAGAAGCATGTAGAAAGCGACGACCGGCGTGACGACGAAAAGTCCCGCAATATCGATCAGGATTTCCCCGAATTCCACAGGGACTGGAGCAGTGTGGTCATGAAACCGGCACCCTGCTGAACCAGCGCGCTGAGATTTTGCTGAATGACCGAACTGTCGATGCCGATATATTTCTTCAGCCATTGCGAGTTTTCGTTAGCGAGCAACGACTGCAATTGCGTGATGTATCCGGGCAGTTTGGAAATGAAATCGGCAAGCTGCGTCGCCAGAATTGGCACGATGATCATCAGCCCGACGACGAGCGCAATCAGAAAAACCAGCAGGATGACGACAGTTGCAGTCAGACGCGACAGGCCGAAACGCTGGAGCCTGTCAGCCACGGGATCGAGGAAGTAAGCCAGAGCCATGCCCGCCACAAAAGGCAGCAGAACCGAGCTGAACACCACCAGAAACAGAACGAACAAGGCCATTGTCGCGAGCCAGAACATCGCCTGACGCCGCACCGTCGTTCCCGTCAAACTGCCGACTTCGACATTGACGTGGATATTGCCATCCGAAGCGATGGCATCCGTCTGGCGAATGACTTTGCTGCCAGCCGTCTGGTTGGTATCTGTTCTGGCGCTTGTCTGGCGTGTCGGCGTCGGCTTCTTGACCATATGGTTCCGTTCTCTGCAAATATCTGCTGGCAAAACAATATCAGAATTGCATTACCGGCATCTTATCGCTGATGCTCGGCTCATTTCGTACTAAGAGTAGACTGGCCCGCGCGAAATGCAAAGCCATGCGACAAACGCAGTCATCGGCACGACGACGACCGATCATGCGAAAAACTGGGCAGAATCCAGCAGAGTTTTGCGCTTTTCCCGCTTCTTGACCTTGCGGGCAGCGCCATCTCGTGGCATTGCGCGCTAGGGTCTGAACTCGATTAGGATTTGGAGCGCGGTATGAGCGAAAATCGCTCAGCTTTAGGAGCGAACGCGAAGGTGGAGTGTATCTCCATCAAGTGTTCGCGACGAAAAGATGAGGGATTTCCGTCATATTCCGAAGGAACGCGGTGGATTTTGTCCCAGAATGCGTCGAAAAGCCCTCATGGAGATTTACTCCATCACGGTCTTTTCTCCTATTCTAAAACAAAATCCAGCTCGCGCCGCGCCCGAAACCTAATCGAGTTTAGACCCTAGTGGATAGCACCCAGTTTCAGGAGCAGGCCATGTCCTCGGAAAACAAGCTCGACGGCCATAATGGCCTGACCTATGCGCAGGCAGGTGTCGATATCGATGCCGGCAACCTGATGGTTGAAAAGATCAAGCCACTCGTGCGTTCGACGCGCCGTCCCGGTGCGGATGGCGAGATCGGCGGTTTCGGCGGCCTGTTCGATCTGAAAGCGGCAGGCTTCAAGGACCCGGTTCTGGTCGCCGCCAATGACGGCGTGGGCACCAAGTTGAAGATCGCCATCGACGCTGACAAGCATGACACCGTTGGTATCGACCTCGTCGCCATGTGCGTGAACGATCTGGTTGTACAGGGTGCGGAGCCGCTTTTCTTCCTCGATTATTATGCCACCGGCAAGCTGTCGCCCGATCAGGGCGTGGACATCGTTGCAGGCATTGCCGAAGGCTGTCGTCAGGCTGGCTCGGCGCTGATCGGCGGCGAAACCGCTGAAATGCCCGGAATGTATCGCGACGGCGACTACGATCTCGCCGGTTTCGCCGTGGGCGCGGCAGAGCGCGACCGGCTGTTGCCGCGCGGCGATATTGCCGAAGGCGATATCATTCTTGGCCTCGCCTCTTCCGGCGTTCATTCCAACGGCTTTTCGCTGGTGCGCCGCATTGTTGAACTGTCCGGCCTTGGCTGGAAGTCCGATGCGCCATTCCAGCCGGGTTCGACGTTGGGTGAAGCGCTACTCACCCCGACCCGCATTTATGTGAAGCCGCTGCTTGCAGCCATCCGCGCTTCGGATGGTATCAAGGCGTTGGCGCATATCACCGGCGGCGGTTTCCCCGACAATATTCCGCGCGTTCTGCCGGAAGGTCTCGCTGCCGAAATCAACCTGACGGCCATCGCCGTACCGCCCGTTTTCTCCTGGCTTGCCAAGACCGGCAACGTGGAAGCCAATGAAATGCTGCGTACCTTCAATTGTGGTATCGGCATGATCGCCGTCGTCACGCCTGAAAAGGTTGACGAAGTGGTCGCGGCCCTCGTGGCTGAAGGCGAACAGGTCGTCACGCTCGGTCGCATGATCGCACGCGAAAAGGACGGCGTCGTCTATAAGGGCACGCTCGCACTATGAGCCGCAAGCGGGCCGTTATTTTCATCTCGGGCGGCGGCTCCAATATGGAGGCGCTGATCCGGGCTGCGCAGGCGCCCGACTTCCCCGTTGAGATTGTGGCTGTCTTCTCCGACAAGGCAGATGCAGGCGGCCTTGCCAAGGCGGAAGCCGCTGGCGTTGCCACACAAGTTTTCACGCGCAGGGATTTTGCGTCGAAGGAAGAGCATGAAGATGCGATCCTCGCCGCGCTGGCTGCGCTGAAGCCTGATTTCCTCTGCCTCGCTGGCTATATGCGGCTTCTGTCCGGGCGTTTTATCGCGCCCTATGAAGGACGCATCCTCAACATCCACCCTTCCCTGCTGCCACTTTTTCCGGGCCTCCACACACATCAGCGCGCTATCGACGCCGGTGTGAAACTTGCAGGCTGCACCGTGCATCTTGTGACGGAAGGCATGGACGAAGGCCCCATTTTGGCTCAGGCTGCCGTGCCGGTCATCGACGGCGACACTGCCGACACGCTGGCGGCACGTGTTTTGAAAGCCGAACATCGGATTTATCCGCTCGTTCTGCGGCAGTTTGCGAATGGCCAGAAGGACGATGATGCGTCTCTAGCCGACGCGATGCTCGTGAGCGCCTGAGGGCGCTTCCGCGCATATGCGCGACAAATTCATCACACCCCAAGTTTTTTTGTTAATAAAACTTTAATTTCCCGCAAAAAGCTCTAATTCAGATTTGTAACGGAACTTGCTTCGGCAATCCCCGTTATTGAGACGAGCCTATGCAGCCCCGTCTCTTTCAATATGTGTTCAAGAAGAGGACAAGATCATGTCTCTCCGTTTTTCGACTTCCTTCCTGTCCGCAATGGCCGTCATCTCCGGCATTGCTGTCACCGCTCCCGCCATCGCGGCAGACTTCGTAGCTCCTCCCGCTTCGGGTCGCACGCAGCCGCGTTCGGAAGTCGGCACCCTGACCTGCGACATTTCCCCGGCGATCGGTGTGATCATCGGCAGCCAGCAGGAGGTTGATTGTGTGTTCCGCCCTGCGCGCCGTGGTAATCCTTTGGAACATTACACCGGAACGATCACCAAGCTCGGCGTTGACGTCGGCTTTATCAATGGCGGCACTGTCGCCTGGGCCGTCTGGGCTCCGACCGTTCGTCCGGAAGGCGCACTCAAGGGCCGTTATGTCGGCGCTTCGGCCAATGCAGCCATCGGCATCGGTTTCGGCACGAACATCCTGACGGGTGGTTCTTGGAAGACGATTTCGCTGCAGCCGATTTCGGTTCAGGGCCAGCGTGGCCTCAATGCAGCTGTTGGTGTGTCCAAGCTGAAGCTGAACTACGCCGGTTAATCGTTAGCCTGCTTTACGGAAAAGCCGCGCCGAAGACATTCGGCGCGGCTTTTTATTACGCAAGTTTTCTGATCCAGATCTTTGTGTCATGCACCGCCAGACCGCCATAAGGAGCGGCGGGCTCCGCACCGAGCAGCGTATTGATCCCCTCGCCGCGCTCGAATGACGTGTTTGGAAAAATGCCTTCCGACACCACCACGCCGCGTTTTTGACCAGCGCGAAGCACGGCGTGCAGCACCACTTCGCCGCGATGATTGCCGATCTCGATCCGCTCGCCATCGGCAATGCCAAGTTCCGCCGCATCGTCCGGATGAATCAGCAGTTCCGGGCGGATTTCCTTGGCCATAGAGGTCTGCGTTTCGGCAAAAGTCGAGTTCAGGAAATTATGCGCCGGTGATGTCGCGAGCCGGAACGGATGCTCGGCATCCGCCACCTCAATGACTTCCCAATAATCCGGGAATTCCGGGATCGAGTGGAACTCGCCTTGCAGGCCCATGACTTCCGGCGGACGGTCCGGTGCAGGACTACCCGTCCAATCGGGGCGGAAGCGGAATTTGCCATCGGGCCATTTGAAGCCGTTGATGTAATGCGCTTCTTCGAAAGGCGGTTGCTTGTCCACAAAACGCCGCTCTCTCAGTTCGTCGAAATGCGGCAGATCGCTGTTGGCGTTCATATTGTCAATCAGCGTGCGCTCATCGACAGAAAAGCCCGGAAGGTGGCCAACGCCGAGCCGATTGGCCAGTTCGTTGATGACGAAAATATTCGGTCGCGCCTCGGCTAAAGGTTCGATTAGCTTTGGCCCAAGCACCACGTGCTGCTGGCCGCCGCCGCGATATATATCGTCATGTTCCAGGAATGTGGTGGCGGGCAGCACGACATCGGCCATCTTGGCCGTATCCGTCATGAACTGCTCGTGCACGGTGACGAACAGGTCCTCGCGCGCAAAACCTTTGCGGACAAGACGCTGTTCCGGTGTCACATTCATCGGATTGGTGTTCTGGATGAGCATCGCCATGACGGGCGGGCCGTCATAAAGCGCCTCGCGATCGCCGGTAAGAACGCG
Organism: Ochrobactrum sp. SSR; assembly: GCF_030067775.1. NCBI lineage: Bacteria > Pseudomonadati > Pseudomonadota > Alphaproteobacteria > Hyphomicrobiales > Brucellaceae > Ochrobactrum > Ochrobactrum sp. SSR. The sequence continues at coordinate 984,745 of NZ_CP125969.1, forward strand.
CCCGATCTTCGACTGGTCGAGGAAGCGGATGGTCTTATCCTGCATCGCCCGGCCTTCAATCTCGCGCTTGTCGAATTTGAAGATGCTGGCGTTTGAGTGAAACGCGCCGCCGCCTTCATAAAGGAATGCCCCGGTCACGCAGGCGATAGAGGCTGCGGCATGCATATTCACCGCGCCATTGCGCTGCCGCGTGAAGCCATAGCCAAGGCGGAAATAGGTCCGCTTGGTCTTGCCGACCAGATGCGCGAAGGCTTCGATTTCCTCAACCGTCAGCCCAGTGATAACGGAGGCCCATTCCGGCGTGCGGGTTGCCAGATGCGCTTCCAGCCCCTTCGGGTCGTCGGTGTAGCGCTCCAGATAATCCCAATCGGCGAGGCCGTCGCGGAACAGCACGTGCATGACGGCGCAAGCAAAGGCGCCATCCGTACCGGGCTTGAGTACGATGCCCATATCGGCCTGTCGCACGGTCGCATTGGCATAAATGTCGATGACCACGATCTTGGCACCACGCTCTTTGCGCGCACGCACGGCGTGGGTCATGACATTAACCTGCGTGGCGGCAGCATTGGTGCCCCAGATTACCACCACGTCAGCCTTGCTCATCTCGCGCGGGTCCGGGCCGATCAGGCTACCAGTTCCGGCGAAATAGCCCGTCCAGGCCATATTGGTGCAAAAACTGTCGAACTGATTGGAATAGCGTTTGGCGAAGCGAAGACGGTTGATGGAATCGCGCTGAACAAGCCCCATCGTGCCAGCATAATAATAAGGCCAGACGCTTTCGCTGCCATATTCGGCTTCGGCTTTCAAAAACCGTTCGGCAATCAGATCAAGCGCCGCTTCCCAGGACGCCTGTTTCCATTCGCCCGCGCCCTTAGCGCCGGAGCGTATCAAAGGGTGTTTCAGCCGGTCTGGATGATGAACGCGTTCGGCATAGCGCGCCACCTTGGCGCAGATGACCCCCGCCGTATAGCTGTTGTCCTTCGAACCGCGCACACGACCGATGGTGCGCTCGTCCAGAAGTTCGACGTCGAGCGCGCAGGTGGACGGGCAGTCATGCGGGCAAGCCGAATGACCGATCTTGATATTGGATATGGAAATTTGCTCGTTCATATTTCTTTATTACCGCAAGCGCTCACACGGCGAAATATGTTTTCAACGTAGGACCTCTAAGACAGACGAAGCGTAATCGCACCCAGCACAATCAGTGCCGCAGCCACAAAACGCGGCAACCCTACCTTTTCCTTCAGCACGACCGCAGAAATGATCATGCCAAACAGGATGGCGGTTTCACGCAAGGCCGCCACCACGGCAATCGGCGCCATGGTCATCGCCCAGAGTGCCAGCCCGTAGGAACCGAGCGTCCCCACGCCGCCGATCAGCGCCGGACGCCAGCGATTGCGCATATAGCTGATAAAACGGTCGGGCTCGCGATAGAGCGCCCAGCCCGCCAACGGCACGGCATTGATGACAAACAGCCACAATGTATAGGAAAGCGGCGCACCCGACGCCCGCACGCCAAGACCGTCGATGATGGTGTAACCGGCAATAAACCCGGCATTGGTCAGCGCCAGAATGGCCGTGCGACTGGAGGTGCCGCGATTGCGCCGCCTTGCTTCCAGCGCCATGGCCAGCACGCCCGAACAGATGAACACAATGCCGAGCCAGCTCTTCCAGCCCATGACCTCGCCCACCAGCGGCGCGCTGACCAGCGCAACGAGCAAAGGCGGCGTGCCGCGCATGATGGGATAGGCCTCGCTCATATCGCCGGATTTATAGGCCGCCGCCACCAGCGACATATAGAAAGTCTGGGTGACGGTCGACATCAGTATATAGACCCAGCTGACCGCATTCGGCATCGGCAAAAATGGCACGATGAACAAGGCGATAAAACCGGCAGCGCCGGTCACGCTGGCGGCAGCGAAAAACTTGTCGCCGCTGCTTTTGACGATGGCGTTCCAGCTCGCGTGAAGAAACGCGCCAAACAGGACGATCAGAAGGACGCCACCGGACATTGCAAGCTCGACTCAGGTGAAGATGCGGTTGGTGACCGCTGTATGTCACATTTATGACAGTCGTGGCGAATCGGAAATTGGTATCCTCTTGCCGAAAGCGGAAAGCCGTGAAACAAGCGCGATCATGAATTATCGTCACGCCTATCACGCCGGAAATTTCGCGGATGTCGTCAAACACGTCATCCTCGCCCGTATCATCGACTATCTGAAGCGCAAGGATCAGGCCTTTCGCGTCATCGACACCCATGCGGGCATCGGACTTTACGACCTGAAGGGCGTCGAAGCGGGCAAGACCGGCGAATGGACCGGCGGCATTCACCGTGTCATCGAAGCGGTCGAAAAAGGCCAGATTGAACCGGCAGTGCTGGAACTGCTCAAGCCTTATCTCGATGCGGTGCGTGCGGTGAACGCGGACGGAAAACTCCGCCACTATCCTGGTTCGCCTTATGTGACGCGGCATTTGTTGCGCAAGCAGGACCGCCTGTCAGCGCTGGAACTGCACCCGCAGGATGCGGCCAAACTGGCAAAGCGCTTCGACGGCGATTATCAGGTGCGCGTCATTGAACTCGACGGCTGGCTGGCGCTTGGCGCGCATCTTCCGCCAAAGGAAAAACGCGGCCTCGTGCTCGTTGATCCACCTTTCGAAATTGAAGGCGAATTCGACCGTATGGTGGATGGTCTCGCCAAGGCGCACAAGCGCTTCGGCGGCGGCACTTATGCGCTGTGGTATCCGGTGAAGGACCGCAAGGAAACCGAGCGCTTCGCCAAGCGGCTTCATGAAACCGGGATTCCGAAGATCATGCAGATCGAGCTGGCGATTCGCCCGCCCTCATCCGAACCGCGCCTCGATGGCACCGGTATGATTGTCGTGAATCCGCCCTATACACTCGAAAGTGAGATGCAAACCGTGCTTCCCAGCCTTACGAAACTGCTGGCCGAAGAAAAGGGTAGCAATTTCAGTGTTCGGTGGATACGCGGCGAGACGGATCGCTCTTGACCGCTGCCGCGCGCTGAAAGAAACTGCGCGAAGCAAAGCTTCGGCTATCACAGACATAAGCGCGCGCTTCGCGTTCGCATTTTGGGACAGGATAGAGACATGCAACTTACCTCGGGCAAACTGGATCGCTTCGGTCGCTTTTCGCGGGCCGCCCTCTTCGCCGCCTCCGTCCTGCCGGTGACTTTTGCAGCCCTGCCCGCCAGCGCTGCCGATTATCTTCAGTCTGCACCAGCCGTGGTCGATAACACCGTCTGCAACCAGCAGAGCGTGCTGCGCTCGGTGGTCTCGCGTTTCGGCTATCAGGTGCGCCACGTTCCCGAACTGCCGCAAGTCGGCATTTCAGCGATGAGCGATGTTCAGCTGACCCGTTATGAGCCGAAGACCAACCCGGCAGAAATCGAACGCACCTATTGCAAGGCCACCGCCGTATTGAGTGACGGCCAATACCGTTCCGTCTGGTATCTGGTCGAAGAAGGTCAGGGTTTTGCATCGGTCGGTCGCAACGTGGAATTCTGCGTTGAAGGCTTCGACCGCTGGTATGTCTACGACGCGCCAAGCTGCCGCGTCCTCCGCTGACCTGACCGGAGGTTCCATGCTGCGAAGACTGGCGGCTGTCCCAAGCGCTTTGCTTTCGATTGCCCTGATGGCGACGACAATATTGTCGGGTGCAGCTCTTGCTGACGACCAGGACAATGGCGATGTGCCCGGCGATTTCGACTTCTATGTGCTGTCGCTTTCTTGGTCACCGAGCTATTGCGCGTCGGAAGGCCGTCGCGCCAACAAGCAGCAATGCAACAACCAGCGCCCTTTCGGCTTCGTCGCCCATGGTCTCTGGCCCCAAAATGAATGGGGCTATCCGACCAATTGCCAGCTCGACAATGTGCGCAGCCGCGGCGGTTATGTTCCGCGCCAGATTATTTCCAGCCTGTCGGACATCATGCCGGCCGCTGGATTGATAGGCCATGAATGGCGCAAGCACGGAAGCTGCTCGGGTCTGTCCCAACGCGATTATTTCGACACGCTGCGCAACGCCTATGAGCAGGTCAATATTCCGCCCAGCCTTCGCAATGTAAGCGGTGACCGCCGGGTTGACCCAATGCTGGTCGAAAAAGCCTTCCTTGCAGCCAATCCGGGCATGAAGGCCAGCGGCATTTCTGTCACCTGCCAGCGCAATTATCTTCAGGAAGTGCGCATCTGCATGACGAAGGATCTCCAATATCGCGCCTGCCAGGAGGTTAATAATAACGCCTGCCGCAGCCGTTCGGTCATGATGCCGGCAACCCAATAATCTTCATTCTCAGGAATCACACATGACGCAGATTCTCTATTCACCCGCCTCGCCTTACAGCGCGAAGGTGCGCATGGCCGCGCATTATGCAGGCGTCCCTTTTGAAAGCGTGGTCGTGAACACGTCGGCGGAGCCGGAGAACCTCATCAGCGCCAATCCGCTTGGCAAGATTCCAACCCTTGTTACCGATGACGGCAAGGCCGTTTTTGACAGCCGCGCCATTACCCAATATCTGAACCGCGTTTCCGGCAACAAGCTTTTCCCGCGCAACGCGGAAAAGCGCACCGATGCCGAGCGTTATGAAGCCATTGCCGATGGCCTGGCCGACGTTCTGCTCGCGCATGTCTATGAACGCCGCCTGCGCCCGGAAGATAAAATCCACCAGCCATGGCTGGATCTGCAATGGCGCAAGGCCGAGCGTGCGCTCGACCTGCTCAATGAGGCCCCGCCGCGTCTGGCGGGCAAGCTGCATGCGGGCCATATCGCCGTCGCTGCTGTGCTGGGCTATCTCGCGCTGCGCTTCGATGGCAAATGGGAACGTGGACGTCCGAAGCTGAAGCGCTGGATCAAGCGTTATCGGGAACTGCATCCGGAACTGGCGGCTTTGCTGCCGCAAGGCTAAGTTCTGCGCCAAGCTTTCAAATGCCCCGGATGGCAGCCGCTATCCGGGGCGTTTGTATTTTCAGCGATTATTGATTGCCGTCCAGCGCCTTCAGGATGCGGTAACCGGCCTTGATCCGTGCATCGTTCGGATAATTGCGGTTCGCAAGCATCACAATGCCGATCTTTTTGCCCGGCACAAAGGCCACATAGGCCCCGAAACCACCGGTCGAACCGGTCTTGTTCAGCAGCATGTCGTCCGACGGCTGCAAAGGTGGGGCGAGCTTTTCGATTTTGTGCGATTTCATCGCCATATCGGAGGTGTTGCCGCCAAGCAGCGTTTTCAGACTCAGCGGATAGGCGTAACGCTCCCAGCCAAGGCTCTGTGTCATGTCACCGACCTTGTAATAGCCGGTATGCGTGGCCGCTACGGCCTTTTGCATCGGCTGATCAAGCGATGTGCTGTCCATATTCAACTGAACGAAACGGATCAGGTCCGGCGCAGTGGTCTTGATTCCATAAGCCTGCGCGTCGAAGGCGCCGGGAGACACCCGGATCGGCTTGTTGGCTTTCGAATAGCCATAGGCGTAATTCTTCATCTGGCTTTCAGGCACCTGGATGAATGTGTGCTTCAGGCCGAAGGCCGGAATGAGCCTTGTTTCCATCACCTTGTCGAAGGGCTCGCCCATGCTTTGAGCAGCGAGATAACCAAACAGACCGATACTCGGATTTGAATAGCGGCGCTGTGTGCCCGCAGGATAATCCGGCTTCCAGTTCCTGAAATAATCGATCATCGTCTTGTGGTCGGTGACACTGTCTGGAAATTGCAGGGGCAAGCCGCCCGCAGTGTAAGTGCCAAGATCGAGCATAGAGACCTTGTCGAAGCTGCTGCCTGCCAGTTCGGGAGCGTATTTCGTCGCCGGATCGCCCGGGTTAAACGCGCCCTCCGCAAGCCCCAACCCGCCGAGCGTCGCGGTAAAGGTTTTGGAGACGGAACCAATCTCGAAGATCGTGTCTTCGGTCACCTTCTGTCCGCTTTCCTTAGAGGCGACGCCATAGCCGAAAAAGTAGGTCTCGCCGCCAGACGTAACCGCCACGGCCATTCCGGGAATCTTGTGTTCGGCCATGACAGTCTTGATCGTTTCATCGACCAGATGCCTGATCTCTTTCTCGCTCGGCGCGTTTGCGGCCTGTACTGATACACTGGACAACAGGCTGGCGACGGCAGTTATGCTCAAGGCGGAAACGGTAGTTTTTCTCATGATTTATACGCAATCCTCATTGTGAACCGATTTCCCTGCCGCGTGGGAGACATGCGGAAGGAATCGGTGTTTTCTCATGTGAAATAACGCGCGTTAAACCGGATGCAGGTGAATTGAATCAAAACCCGTCTATTCGGCACTCTCGATATAAGCGAGCTATACGTCCGAAACAAACGACGTTATCTTGCCTCTGGCATTAGAAAAATTTGGGTATAGCGATGGTCCGGCCTCATCTTCCGCTGAATGCACTGCGCGCCTTCGAGGCGTCGGCACGCCATCTCAGCTTCACCAAGGCGGCAATCGAATTATGCGTGACCCAAGCCGCTGTCAGCCATCAGGTGAAAAGCCTCGAAAGCCGCCTCAATGTCACCCTGTTCGAACGTTTGCCGCGCGGATTGCTGCTCACCCATGAAGGTGAAACGCTGCTGCCCACCTTGCGGGAGGCCTTCGATAACATTGCCGGGACGCTGGAACGTTTTGAAGGCGGACATTATCGCGAGGTTCTGCGCGTTGGTGTGGTCGGAACTTTGGCCGTCGGCTGGCTGATCCCTCGCCTGCGCGATTTTCAGACCACGCATCCGTTTATCGATTTGCGGCTTTCAACCAACAATAACCGCGTCGACATCGCCGCTGAGGGACTGGATTTTGCGATTCGGTTCGGGTCCGGGGCGTGGCACGGTGTCGAGGCAACCTGCCTTCTGGAAGCGCCGCTTTCGCCCTTGTGCATTTCGGACATAGCCAGCCAGCTGAAAAACCCGCCTGATCTCGTTCGCCATACGCTGCTGCGGTCCTATCGGGCCGATGAATGGTCGCAATGGTTTGCTGCTGCTGGCGTCACCGGCGACATGCCGCTGCCCAAAAGCATCATGTTCGATCTCGTCGCTGGCCATGATGGAAGCTGCAATACAAGGTGCAGGTGTCGCGCTTGCGCCGCCGTCGATGTTCACCCGGCAGCTTCACGCCGAAACAATCGTCCAGCCCTTCCCGCAAACGGTGACCATGGGCAGCTACTGGCTGGCCCGACTTCAATCGCGCCCGGAAACGGATGCGATGACCGCTTTTCGTAAATGGCTGGTCGATACCGCACAGCAGGAAGGTTATTGAGGGCCTGTCTGCCCGAAGAAAATTCGGGCAACAAAAAACCGGGCAGTTGCCTACCCGGTTTTCCGTGTTCAATTATCAGATAATTAGAACTTGTAGCCGAGACCGACGCGGATGTCGTGGGTGTCGAGCTTGTTGCCAACGGTGGTGCCACCGAGGTCATAGTCCTTGTTACCGAACTGGGTGTAGCGGTATTCAACGCGGCCCAGGATGTTTTCGGTCAGCTTGGCTTCCATACCGGCGCCAGCAGTCCAACCAACGCGGAACTTGCTTTCGTCGTCGCCATTGCCGCTCAGCTTAACCTGCGAACCAGCGATACCACCGGTGATGTATGGCATGATCGGGTTCAGGTCGTAGCCGAGACGTGCACGCAGCGAGCCTTCGAAGCCCTGCTTGACTTCCAGACCGTCCTTGGACTTCTTGGCCCAGGAGTAACCAGCGTCACCTTCAACACCGTATACGAACTGGTCCTGCTGGAAGTTCCAGCCAGCATAAGCGCCAGCCTTCCAGTCGTCAGGCTTTACGGTGCCGACGATGTCGTTCTTGGCCTTGTTCCAGCCGTAGCCGAGGTACAGACCGGTATAACCGCCAGCCCAGGTGTTCTGGGGAGCCATTTCGACCGGAGCCGGAACAGGAGGCTGTTCCTGAATGGCGTCAGCTGCAAAGGCAGTCGCAGAGAACGGCAGCAGCGCAGCCGAGGCGATTACGAGAGACTTAAGAGTGCGCATAGCATTCTCCTTACACAAATTACGTTTGACACGGTCCCTTATCGGGCGGGCAGCATGTTGGGAGTTCGAAGTTGCCCATGCCGTGCTGATGGGGAGGAGGTATCGTCGGTAATTGCGGCACGAAATGCCCGCTTCTGTGAAGAAAACCCGACGAGAAAATGGCAAAAATGCGATGTTGCATTCTCGCAACGCCAAGCTTTTGTGACTATATGAGCAGGTGCGGATTGTTGCGGGGCAATCAACTCACTCCCTCGCTACGAGAAGCAACTGATATTGCTCGCATTTTGTCAGTAGCGGACGTATTTCCCGCTATTAATGGATGCAATCTGACGAGCAAAATGGCATGAAAATCACGAGAGAATCTCGATAAGAAAGTGTTTACCGTGTTGAACGAACAGGAAGTCAGCCAGCTTGCAAAATGTCCGGTCCTCGTGACGGGCGGCGCACGGCGCATCGGAAAGGCGATTGTCGAAGACCTCGCAGCCCATGGCTTCCCTGTTGCGATCCACTGCAACCGTTCCATCGAAGAAGGACAGGCTCTTGCCGATGCCATCATTGCGCGCGGCGGAACGGCCTGCGTCGTTCAGGCCGACCTCTCATCCGAGCAGGATGTGCGCGGCCTTATTGCGCAAGCAGAGCGTCAGATCGGCCCGATCCGCCTGCTCGTCAATAATGCGTCCTTGTTTGAGGATGACCGGGTTGGTGATCTCGACATGGCTTTGTGGGACAAGCATTTTGCAATTCATCTCAAAGCCCCGGTCATGCTTTCCGAAGCAATGGCCAAGGCTCTGCCGGAAGCAGTGGACGGGTTGATCGTCAACGTGATCGACCAGCGCGTCTGGAAGCTCAATCCGAACTTCTTCTCCTATACGTTGTCCAAGACAGCGCTTTGGAATGCAACCCGCACGCTTGCGCAGGCATTGTCCCCGCGCATTCGCGTCAACGCCATTGCGCCGGGGCCCACCTTGCCGAGTGAGCGGCAGCGACCGGGTGATTTTGAACGACAGGTCAGCAAGGTCGCCTTGCAACGTGCGCCAGAATTGCCGGAATTCGGGCGCACAGTGCGTTACTTCTGGGAGAATCGTTCCATTACCGGCCAGATGATCGCGCTTGACGGCGGGCAGCATCTGGCATGGGAAACCCCCGACATTGCAGGAATCACTGAATGAGCGGCAACCGCAAAAACCATGACGATACTGGCTCTAGCTTGCCGTCCGACGACGAGCAGGACGTGGCCGGTATTATCATTGGCGATGCGGAAGCCGAAGATGATGAAGACAGCGACGACACCGGTTCCGAAATTGTTGCTACGCCTTCAATGGCCGATCAGATCCAGTGGGACTCGTCCGATGGACTGCCGGATACGGCAGGTCTCAGCGGTCAGGATATCATCAACGCCTTCGTCAAGCGCCTGCCGAACAATCCCGGCGTCTATCGCATGTTCAACAGCGATGGTGACGTGCTCTATGTCGGCAAGGCGCGCAATCTCAAGAAACGCGTTTCCAATTATGCGCGCGGCATAGCCCATTCGAATCGCATCGTGCGGATGATCCGCGAGACGGCGATGATGGAATTTGTCGTCACGCGCACCGAAACCGAAGCGCTGCTGCTCGAAGCCAATCTGATCAAGCGATTGCGCCCGCGCTTCAATGTGCTGATGCGCGACGACAAGTCGTTTCCCTATATTCTGCTGACGGGCGATCATCGCGCGCCGGGTATTTTCAAGCATCGCGGCGCACGCTCTCGCAAGGGCGACTATTTCGGCCCCTTTGCCTCGGCAGGCGCGGTAGGACGCACGATCAATGCGCTGCAACGCGCCTTTCTGCTGCGCACCTGCACCGATCTCGGTATTCGAAAGCCGCACCCGCCCCTGCCTGCTTTATCAGATCAAGCGCTGCTCCGGCCCCTGCACGGGCGAAATCAGCGATGCCGACTATGCCGAGCTGGTCTCGGAGGCCAAAGCATTCCTGTCCGGCAAGAGCCAGTCGGTGAAAGACCATCTGGCCACCGCCATGCAGGCGGCATCTGCCGATCTCGATTTCGAACATGCGGCAGTCTATCGCGACCGTCTGGCAGCGCTTTCGCATGTCCAGTCACATCAGGGCATCAATCCGCAGACGGTCGAAGAAGCCGATGTGTTCGCCATCCATCAGGAAGGCGGCATGACCTGTATTCAGGTCTTCTTCTTCCGCACCGGCCAGAACTGGGGCAACCGCGCTTATTATCCAAAAGCCGACAGCTCGCTTGGCCCGGCGGAAGTTTTGGGCGCATTCCTGTCGCAGTTCTATGACGACAAGCCCTGCCCCCGTCTTGTGCTTCTGTCTGAGGCCGTGGAAGAACAGTCGCTCATCGCCGAGGCGCTTTCCACCCGCGCCGGTCATAAGGTGCAGGTCAATGTGCCCCAGCGTGGCGAGAAGAAGGACCTTGTCGATCACGCCCTGACCAATGCGCGCGAAGCGCTGGGCCGCAGACTTGCCGAAACCTCGTCGCAGGCGCGCCTGCTGCAAGGCATGGCAGAGACATTCGGCCTTGCGCGTACGCCACGCCGCATCGAGGTTTACGACAACTCGCACATCATGGGCACGAACGCCGTCGGTGGCATGATCGTCGCCGGACCGGAAGGGTTCGTCAAAAACCAGTATCGCAAGTTCAATATCCGCTCGACAGATATCACGCCGGGCGATGATTTTGGCATGATGCGCGAAGTGATCGAGCGTCGCTTCTCAAGGCTGGTGAAGGAGCATGGCGCGCCGGATGAAGCACCCGATCCGGAAAGCCCTGAAGTGCCTGAAATAAATGACAGTTTCCCGGCCTGGCCCGATGTGATTCTCATTGACGGTGGACAGGGGCAAGTGGGGGCTGTGCGTCAGATTCTCAACGAGATAGGTATCGCCAATCTGGTCAATGCAATCGGCATCGCCAAGGGCGTGGACCGTGAAGCGGGACGCGAACGGTTTTTCGTGGAGGGCAAGCAGCCTTTCACCCTGCCGCCGCGCGATCCGGTTCTCTATTTCATCCAGCGCATGCGCGATGAGGCGCACCGGTTCGCCATCGGCACGCATCGCGCACGGCGCAAGAAAGAAATGGTCAAGAACCCGCTCGATGAAATTGCGGGAATCGGTCCATCGCGCAAACGCGCATTGCTGCATCATTTTGGAACGGCAAAGGCTGTTTCCCGTGCGGCGATGGAAGACCTGATGCAGATCGACGGCATATCGGAGGCAATGGCACGCACCATTCACGATCATTTTCGTGACCGGTGACGCAATTTTGATGCGCTTTTGCGCGCCAGCGTCATAAGGTCCGAGCAGAACACCTGCACAAGAGTTGATTTTATTGGTCATCCCTGTTGATGTGCACAAAATAACGTTACGGCGGAACAATGCAGAACAAACATACCCTCTCCTTGCCCAACATCCTCACATATGGACGGATTGTCGCCGTGCCGCTTGTGGTGTTGTGCTTCTTTGTGGAGGGGCGCCTCGAATCCAGCGACTTCGCGCGCTGGACCGCTCTTGGCCTGTTTATCGTGGCCAGCATCACCGATTTCTTCGACGGCTATCTTGCCCGTATCTGGAAGCAGACCTCGACCATCGGTCGCATGCTTGACCCGATCGCAGACAAGCTTCTCGTATCCGCCATTCTGCTGCTTCTGGCCGCCGATGGCACCATCGCCGGCTGGACGCTCTGGGCGGCGATCATCATCCTGTGTCGCGAAATTCTGGTTTCCGGCCTGCGTGAATATCTGGCGGAACTGAAAGTCAGCGTTCCGGTTTCGCGTCTTGCGAAGTGGAAAACCACAGCGCAAATGGTTGCATTGGCCTTTTTGCTCGCTGGCCCTGCCGGTGATAAAATCATGCCCTATGTAACGGAACTGGGCATTGTCCTGCTGTGGATTTCGGCAATCCTCACGCTTTATACGGGCTGGGATTACTTCAAGGCAGGCCTGAAGCACGTGATGGATTAAGCTCGTGAGCGTTAAAGTCGTCTATTTCGCCTGGGTGCGGGAGAAAATCGGCAAGGATGAGGACCTCATCGTCCTCCCTGCCCCGAAAGTGACGGTCGGCGAACTCATTAGCCAGCTGAGAACCCACGGCGAAGAATATGAAGCCGCTTTCGAACATGGCGACGTTATCCGCGCGGCGATCAATCAGGAACATGCCGAACACCACGAATGCATTCAGGACGGCGACGAGGTAGCACTTTTCCCGCCCATGACGGGTGGCTGAGATGAGCGGGCAACCAATTTGCCCGCTGTTCGTCAGCGTTCGCGAAGATGATTTCGACGCGGCGGCGGAAGTGGAAAAGCTTCGCGACGGGCGCAAGGATATCGGGGCCATAGTCACCTTCTCCGGGCTTTGCCGGGACGAAAATGGCCGCCTCTCTGCGCTTGAACTTGAACATTATCCGGGCATGGCCGAAGCCGAGATCAGGCGCATTGCCGAACAGGCGATGGCGCGCTGGCCGCTTCTCGGCATATCCGTCATTCATCGCTATGGGCTCATCAAGCCCGGCGACAATATCGTCCTTGTCGCGACCGCTTCCGCGCATCGCCTCGCCGCCTTCGAGGCCGCCTCTTTCCTGATGGATTTCATGAAGACCGGCGCACCGTTCTGGAAGCGCGAACACCTCGCCGATGGCACTGCGGATGGGTGGGTAGAGGCCAAGGCAGACGACGATTTGAGTCGGCAACGATGGGGCAAGTCGCGCGATACTTGAGCCGTCCAAACAGTGCGCTGATCTATTTGCTGAAAACTGCGTTTATCTTTAAGTGCGAATTAACTATTTAAACCCCTAAAATAAAGGGTAATTTGGGTCGCATTTACTTGTGCTGCCACAATTTTCACATGAAGATTTCATTACTGTCAGCGGAGTGAATCAGGCTCCCGTCAGATATGGATCGCGAACGGAGCAATGGGCACGGCAACACTGTCACGACGGGGATTCTCCCCGACTGTGCAGGAATCAGGTTTCGGACTTTAAGAATGCGAAAACTACTGAAAAGCACTCTTTCCATTGCGGCGGCCCTTGTGGTCGGTCTTGGCGCGCTTGGTGGCGCCGCCTTGTTTCTGACCACGTCCATGCCGACCAGCAGCATTGCTGCGGAAAAGACTGTCAGTGGCAAGGTCATGTATCGTGAGCGCATTGCCCTGCCCCCCGAGGCCAAGCTGACCGTGCAGCTTGCGGATATTTCGCTTGCCGATGCGCCGTCCACAACGATTGCCGAAACTCGCATTGAATCCGCGCAAGGATCGCCGATCCCCTTCGCGATTAATTTCGACACCGATCAGATTCAATCCGGCCACACCTACGCCTTGCAGGCCCGCATCACGGCTGGCGATACGCTCTGGTTCGTCAATGACCAGAATTACACCATCGATCCGGCCAATCCCGGTGCTCCGGTGGAAATGCGCGTCGTCATGGTTCGCAAGAGCGCCGACGAAGCCGTGTCCATCGGTATTGAAGGCAAGGACTGGCTGGCAGAAGACATTCAGGGTGGCGGCGTGATCGACAATGCCCAGACCACACTGACCGTCACCTCCGATGGATCCGTCAGCGGTTCGGGCGGCTGCAATCGTTATTTCAGCAAAGCCACGGTGACGGGCGAGAATATTTCCTTTGCCGAGGTCGGATCGACCTACATGCAGTGTCCACCCGCACTCATGAACCAGGAACGCAAGTTCCTCGACACATTGACCAGAACGCGATCCTACAAGATTGATACGGTAGGCAAGCTCGTCCTTCTCGATCAGGAAGGCAAAGAGATCGCGACACTGGCGCAAAATCTCTGATCTGATTTGAGAAAAGATACAAAAAAAGCCGGGCGCGAGCCCGGCTTTTCTCATGCATGCGGATCGGATTAGCCGACGATTTCGGTGCCCGAGAACCAGTAAGCGATTTCTTCGGCAGCGGTTTCCGGAGCGTCGGAACCGTGAACCGAGTTTTCGCCGATCGACAGGGCGAATTCCTTGCGGATCGTGCCAGCGTCTGCATTTGCAGGGTTGGTGGCGCCCATGACTTCGCGGTTCTTGGCGATTGCGTTTTCACCTTCGAGAACCTGAACGATCGTCGGGCCCGAAGACATGAATTCAGTCAGTTCGCCGAAGAAAGGACGATCCTTGTGAACAGCGTAGAAGCCCTGTGCTTCACGCAGGCTCATCCAGACGCGCTTCGAAGCGACAACACGCAGACCAGCTTCTTCAAGCTTGGCGGTGATTGCGCCGGTCAGGTTGCGGCGGGTCGCGTCGGGCTTGATCATGGAGAAGGTACGTTCGATTGCCATTATGACACCTTGTTTGCTGGGAAATTTTAGAAAAGTGAGGCTCTATACCGTCGATAGGCCTGATTGCCAAGAGCTAGCGAGCATCGCCACCCGTTTACCGGCTTGAGACGGCAGAAATTTGAAGGCATAGATAACGCCATTCTGATTCAGGCTGTCAGATAGCGGGGGATTGCATGGAACAGCATTTTCAAATGTTTGCGTGGTACAATCGCTGGGCGAACGAACTGCTTTATGCAGCCGCTGCCGATCTGAGCGATGAAGAATACCGGCTGGATCTCGGCCTGTTTTTCGGCTCGGTCCATCGCACGCTCAACCATCTCCTGGTTACCGACCGCATCTGGATGAAGCGTTTTACCGGCGAAGGCGACCATCCAAAGCAACTCGACGCCATCATCACCGACAATTTCATCACGCTGCGCGATCTGCGCCATGCCGAGGATGAGCGCATCTGCCGCTATACCGAAGGGTTAAACGCCGACAAGCTCGCAGGGCGCTTTACCTACACGACCGTTTCCGACATGCGCACGATGAGCCAGCGACTGGCGCCTTCGCTTGCGCATCTGTTCAATCACCAGACCCACCATCGCGGCCAGATCCATGCGGCTCTGACGCGGCTCGGCACCAGCGCCCCATCGCTTGATCTCTCGCAATTCCAGCGCACGGAAGGCGGTCGCCGCTTCGCCTGATCTATGTTGATACTTGCGGAAACGCCCGGAGCCGTGCAAAAGCCTGTCCATGCTTATTCTCGATGACATTTCCGTCCGCATCGCCGGACGCCTTCTGATCGATCATGCCAGCGTGACGCTGCCAGCTGGGTCGAAGACCGGTTTCGTCGGTCGCAACGGCACCGGAAAGTCCACCTTGTTTCGGGTGATCACCGGTGATCTCGCGCCGGAAACCGGCAGCGTATCAGTGCCGAAGAACACCCGCATCGGTCAGGTGGCGCAGGAAGCCCCCGGCACCGAGGAAGCGCTGATCGAAATCGTCATGAAGGCGGACAAGGAGCGCACCGCGCTTCTGGAGGAAGCCGAAACAGCGACCGACCCGCATCGCATCGCAGAAATTCACACGCGGCTTGCCGATATCGACGCCCATTCAGCCGAAGCGCGCGCAGGCGCGATCCTGTCCGGTCTCGGCTTCAACGCGGAAGCGCAACGGCGCCCGGCGTCGGCCTTCTCCGGCGGCTGGCGCATGCGCGTGGCGCTGGCTGCGGTGCTGTTTGCCGAACCGGACCTGCTGCTGCTCGACGAACCGACCAACTATCTCGATCTTGAAGGCGTGCTGTGGCTGGTCGACTATGTGAAGCGTTATCCGCACACAGTCATCATCATCAGCCATGACCGCGATCTTTTGAATTCGGCCACGACCTCGATTATGCATCTCGACCAGAAGAAAATCAGCTTCTGGCGCGGCAATTACGATCAGTTCGAGCGGCAGCGGCATGAAATGCTGGAATTGCAGCAAAAGGCCCATGCCAAGCAGGAAGCGCACCGCAAGCACATGGAATCCTTTGTCGAGCGGTTCCGCGCCAAGGCCACCAAGGCCAAGCAGGCGCAGTCCCGCCTCAAGGCGTTGCAGAGGTTGAAACCGATCGACCTTTATGTCGAGAGCCATGTGCAGCCGTTCAGCTTTCCCGACGCGGAAAAGAAGGCCGCCTCGCCCATCATCGCGCTGGACCACGCCGATGTCGGCTACGTGCCGGGCAAGCCGGTGCTGCGCAATGTGACGCTGCGCATCGATAATGATGACCGCATCGCGCTGCTGGGATCAAACGGCAATGGTAAGTCCACACTGGCCAAGCTGATCGCGGGCCGGTTGAAGCCTGAAAACGGCACGCTGACCATTTCACCCAATCTGAAGGTGGCCTTTTTCGCACAGCATCAGCTGGACGATCTGGTGCCGGAAGACAACGCCATCGAACATGTGCGCAAGCTGATGCCGACCGAGCCCGAAGCAAAGGTTCGCTCGCGCGTGGCGCGAATGGGGCTTTCGACGGAAAAGATGCTGACACCCGCCAAGGATCTTTCTGGCGGGGAGAAAGCGCGTCTTCTGATGGGACTTGCGACCTTCCACGGTCCAAACCTTTTGATCCTCGACGAACCGACCAACCATCTCGACATCGACAGTCGCGAAGAGCTGGTCCACGCACTCAACGCCTTCAACGGTGCTGTCATCCTGATCGCGCATGACCGCCATCTGATCGAAGCCACGATGGAACGGCTTTGGCTGGTGCGCGAGGGCGGCGTGAAAGCGTTTGAAGGCGATCTTGATGAATATCGCCAGATCGTTCTGGCCGACGCCAAGGGTGAACCGGCTTCCGAACGTGACGAAGGGCCGAAGGTCAACAAGGCGGAGCAGCGCAAGCTTGCCGCGCAAAAGCGTGAAGCCATGGCGCCCTTGCAGAAAAAGATCAAGGAAACCGAAAGCTTGATGCAGAAACTGCAGAAACAGATTCAAGCTTTCGCCGCTCAACTGGAAGATCCGGCGCTCTACGAGAAAGAGCCTCAGAAAGCCATTCGCATCAACAAGGATATGAGCGATGCGAAATCCGCGCTCGCGAGCGCGGAAGAAAAATGGCTGGAGCTTTCATCGGAATATGAAGAGGCGATGGCGGATTAATCCGCCATTGCTCAACCGATAAATCCAAGAGCGAACACAAGCGCCAGCAGCACCCATCCGGCGATGCGCGCCCAGACCGGCAACGGTCTTGGCCCGAAGCGGACTGCCAGAACCGCGAAAATGACGGTCAGGATCGGAAATCCGAAATAGACCGCGACGTATCCGCTCGATCCTTCAAAAGACGAGCCGAAAACGCCAAGCCGCTCAAGCGGAAACAATGCCACCACAGCCGACAAAAGAAGCAAAAGCAAACGGTCTGAAATGGTGCCGGACAAGCTGCATAGGATCAGCTCTGTCGGCGCAGACGGGTGCGCATCAGGCCATAGACGCCCAGCACGCCCAAAACCAGACCGATGGTGGTAAAGGTTTCGTCCGGTGTTTCCGCTCCACGGCGCAGAACCAGATCGGCCTTCGATATTTGCAGGCCGTCCGTATTGCCCTGAACAAGACGAAACGCATATTGGCCGGGGATGACCGGATCAATATCGCCCGCACTCTGGCGCAGCGGCGTCCCGTCCTGCGGGCGGTCCGTATTGACGGAGCTGCTGTTCGAAACGAAATCAAGCCCCTGCGACAGAACCGGCTGGCCGTCGCGGCTGACGGCAAGCGTCAGCGCGGACCGGCGTTCTGCAGGCACATAGCCCGGCAAAGGCGTGGCATCGATGAAGACCCGCACCGGCGCATCGCCCGTTTCAAGGCGCACTTGCTGCACCTTGAAACCGCTCTGCCGGTTTTCCAGCATTGTCCAGCGACCGATCTCGCTGCCGGTGAAATGGCGCATATACCACGGGTAGCCCAAGCCAAGCCCGACGCCCGCCACGATCATCGCAACAAAAACCGGACGCATCAGGCTTTCCGCTCCCAGCGGCGATCCGGCGTCTGCTGCCAGTAAGTCAAATCGTGGTTCTCCGCCTTGAAGGCTTTCCATTGTCCGCGCGCAATATCGAGCTGGTCCTGATCGTGACCGTCAAACATCACCACAAGCCGTTCGAAATTGCCGACCTGCTCCAGCCCGGCGCCTTCCACCAGAAAGCGGACGGTTGCGCCATTGGCATTGTTTTCGGTCGTCGTCAGCAGGACAGGCTGCAGCTCCGGGTTCGGTTCCGCATCGGTGCCGTGGGCAACGAAGGACGTGTCGGAGAAGGTCCACAGCAGATTGTCCAGCGCATCCCGCCTTTCCTCGCTGACGGTCTGCACCGTCACGCGCCAGCCGCGCCCAAGCGATCGCTCGACGAGGCCCGGCAGAGCTTCGTCGAGTGTCGATTCCGTCAGATGGTAGAACAGGATTTCTGCCATGCACTTCCCAGAACTGTCTGCGAAGCGGGGCGGAGAAAATGATTCACATTCCCGCCCCATCTTCTTGTTTCAAAAAGAGTTTAGCTTTCGAAATGGTCGCGGACAAGGCGGTCGAGCAGACGCACGCCGTAACCGGAAGCCCAGGTCTGGCTATATTCATTTGCCGGAGACCCCATTGCTGTGCCTGCCACGTCGAGATGCGCCCACGGCGTTTCACCGACAAAGCGCTTCAGGAACTGAGCAGCGGTGATCGAGCCGCCGTAACGACCGGCGCTGTTCTTCATATCGGCGAATTTCGAATCGATCATCTTGTCATATTCGGCGCCGAGCGGCAGACGCCACAACTTCTCACCCGTCGCCTGACCGGCATCGTAAAGCTGGTCAGCGAGTTCATCGTCGTTGGAGAACAGACCTGCATGATACTGGCCGAGCGCAACCATGACCGCGCCGGTCAGCGTGGCCAGATTGATGATAAAGCGCGGCTTGAAGCGATCATTGGTGTAGTGCAGCGCATCCGCCAGCACCAGACGGCCTTCCGCATCGGTGTTGATAACCTCGATGGTCTGGCCAGACATGGTGGTGACGATGTCACCTGGACGCTGCGCATTGCCGTCAGGCATGTTTTCCACAAGGCCGATCACACCAATCGCATTGACCTTGGCCTTGCGTCCGGCCAGCGCGCGCATCAGGCCCGTTACGGCTGCCGCGCCACCCATATCGCCCTTCATGTCTTCCATGCCGCCAGCGGGCTTGATCGAAATGCCGCCCGTGTCGAACACGACGCCCTTGCCGACAAATGCGACGGGCTTTTCCTTGCCCTTCGCGCCCTGCCACTCCATGACGACGAGACGCGGCGGGCGCACCGATCCTTGCGCAACCCCGAGAAGCGCGCCCATGCCAAGCTTCTTCATTTCCTTTTCACCGAGAATCTCGATCTTCACGCCGAGCTTCTCAAGCTTTTCCGCTTCTTCGGCAAACTCCACCGGGCCGAGTACATTGGCCGGCTCGTTGACGAGATTGCGCGCCTGAATGACGCCATCGGAAATGGCTTCAGCCACTTCAAAGGCCTTCTTCGCGCTGTGCGTATCGGCAACGTTGATGGTGATCTTCGCGGCGTGTTTCGGCTCGGCGTTTTCCTCGTTCTTGCGCGTCTTGTAACGGTCGAACTTGTAGGACCGCAGAATCATGCCAAGCGCCACATCGGCAGCTTCGTCGCCCGCAATCGTCGTTTCCGGCAGAGCCAGCGTGACAGTCGCGCGCTCGGACTTGCCGATTCGCGAAAATGCCGCACCGCCGATCTTCAGCCAGTCGTCATTGCCAAGCTTGCCCGGCTCGCCAACGCCGACGAGAATAATCTTGTCGATGCCGCCAGCCGTCGTTTCGATTGCTTCAGCAGTCTTGCCCAATGCGCCGGTGAAATCCGAGATTTCGAGGATGCGCGCAATCTTTTCCGCCCCACCGACAGCCTGCGCCGCCTCTTCAGCGAAGCCTCCGCCTTTGGCAACCAGAACGATGGCTGCGCCTTTTTCGGGTGCTTCAAACGCGCTGAAAGAAATCGAAGGACGTTTAGACATGATAACTCCAAACCGATGGCCGATGAACAAATGACACGATTGTGTCGCGACTTTTCATCACTCATGTGAGACGAATATGGCGAAACAGCAAGGGTGCAAGCCCTTCCTTATCAGTTTTGCGTTAACTTGGGTGAAGCGCCATCACATGCAATCGATATTCTGGTCACACCCTCGGTCATTCCAACAGCTGTTGCGCAGAAACATGTTGCCTCGGACATTTCAATCCTTTTAACAGACAACAGCTAGCGCCAGCGCTTCGCTTTTAGTAATCTGTTAACTGCGTTTATTCGGGCAATCTTAGCCAAGCGGCATTAGATTAAGTTCATTATTGCGAGTGCCGTTCCAAAATGGTGAATGGGCTCCTTCAACGGAACCGGGATGTAAACTCCACCTATGCGATTGATAGAGTTGTACATCCTGCGCCGCGTGGCGATCATGTTCCTCGCGGTGCTGGGCGCGGCGGTGGGCATTACGTGGACGGTGCAGGTGCTTCAGCGCATCGACTTTCTGACGACCAGCGGACAGACTTTTCAGACGATCATTCAGTTCAGTTCGCTGCTGATCCCGTCCGCCATCCCGCTGGTGATGCCTTTTGCACTGATCATCGCCATCACCCAGACGCTCTCGACGATGAACCAGGACTCCGAACTTGTCGTCATCAATGCATCGGGCGCGCCGCGCAGTGCTGTCATGCGCCCGATTCTGATGCTTGCGGCGGTGATTTCCATCGTTTCGTTTCTCGTCGCCAATTATGTCGATCCTTATGCGCGCATGAACATGCGCGCGATGATCGCCAATGCCAGCGCCGACCTCGTCAATCTGATCGTGCAGGAAGGCAGCTTCCGCAAGTTGGCTGACAATCTCTATATTCAGGTGGCCGAGCGCCGTTCCGATGGTAGCATTGGCGGATTGTTCATCGCGGATTCCCGCGATCCGTCGCTCGATCTCATCTATTACGCAGCCGACGGTGGCATCGCCACGACGGAGACCGGCGCCAACATGCTGCTCATGCAGAATGGCGAAGTGCAGCGCCGCAGTGTGTCCGATGGCACGGTTTCGATCATCAAATTCGATTCCTATGCTTTCGACCTCAGCCAGTTTGCCTCTGCCGGCGACGATTATGTGATTTATGCCAAGGACCGTCCGCTGTCCTATCTGCTCAATCCGGACCCGAACGATCCGATCCTGCAAACGCGCCCGCTGCGTTATAAGGCGGAACTGCATCGCCGTTTGACACAATGGCTCTATCCGGTGGTCTTTGCGATGATCGCACTGGCTTTCGCCGGCGATTCCCGCTCGCATCGTGAAGCACGGGTGTCCGCATCGTTTTCGGCCATCAGCACCGCCCTTCTCGTCTATTGGGCCGGGTATTTCGCCTCGGATCGCGCAGACAAGGACGCATCCTATATTGTCGTGATGTATTTCGTGCCGATTGCCGTCATGCTCTTCACCGGTTTTGCGCTGGCGACCGGGCGCAGCATCGGGCTGCCCAACAAGTGGAACGACAGATTGCTCGACAGCTTCGACCGTCTCCGGAAGTTTGTTTCCGATCTTTATGATCGCGTGACGGGCCGCTTCCGCGGCAATGCGGGAGGTCAGGCATGATCGGTTGGACGCTCGGTCGATACTTCTTCACGCGCTACGTGCAGATCACCTTCTATTTTCTGCTCGGCATTTTCGCGCTTTCGATGCTTCTCGACTTCACCGAGAATGCCAGCAAACTCTCCAATCTGCCTGACTATACGGTGTGGGCGGCGCTTGGCCTTTCCGCCATGCGCGTGCCGTTTATCATGCAGCAGATGATTCCATTCGTGGCGCTGTTTTCCGCAATGGCGACGCTGATTTCGCTTAACCGCAAATATGAGCTGGTCGTCGCGCGTTCGGTTGGTGTCTCGGCCTGGCAATTTCTGCTGCCCGCCTGCTTCGGCGCGCTGCTATTCGGCGTCGCGACGATTCTGGTGCTCAATCCGCTGGCGGCCTATGGCTTCTCCAAGGCTGAGGAAATTGCGGCGACATGGAAAAACGGCAAAGTGACCGATGTTTCCGCGCTGCGCGATCCATGGCTTCGCCAGAAGACCGACGAAGGCGAAACCATCATCGGCGCGAAGAGCATTCTGGATCAGGGCGCGAGGCTGGCCGACGCGACATTCATCCAGTTCGACAGCCAGAAGAATATCAGCGTGCGTTACGACGCCCGCGTGGCCCAGCTGATGGATGGTCATTGGCAGCTTACCGACGTGACGCGATTCGCGCGCGGCGAAGAGCCCAAGAAAATGGACAGTTTTGCGATCCCCACGCAGCTGCGACCCGAATATGTCGAAGAGAAGCTCGCTTCTCCCGATACGATTCCCTTCACCCAACTACGACGCAAGATCGAAGTCGCGCGTTCATTCGGCTATTCAGCAAACGCATTTGACATGCAATACCAGTCACTTCTGGCTTTGCCTGCGCTTCTGATGGCGATGACGCTCATTGCTGCAACAGTGTCCCTGAAATTTGTGCGTTTCGGCCAGTCCGGCGCGATGATTCTGGGTGGCGTTGTCGCTGGCTTCATGCTTTATGTCGTTTCGGTACTGGTCAAAGCATTCGGCAATGCGGGATTCGTCCCGCCGTTTGTAGCTGCCTGGGTTCCTGTGATTATTGCGACATTCTTTGGTGTCTCCTTTTTGTTGCATAAGGAGGATGGTTAGTGGGTTTGAGTAACACCCGCATGGTATTGCCCCAGCTGCTCACGCGCTTCTCGCGCGGGACCGCCTTGGCGTGCGTCCTTGCTTTGCCTTTCATATCTGTCGCAGTCATGCCCTCGCCCGCTTCGGCGCAGGACGCATTGGGAGCCAATTATCAGAGCGATCCGAATGCACGGATGCTTCTGCAGGCGGATGAGCTTGTCTATGATCGCGATGTGAACACCGTTACCGCTCAGGGTCGGGTCAAGATCGAGTATGACGGCAACCGCCTTGTCGCCGATAAGGTGACCTATAACCAGCAAACCCGACGCATGACGGCGACCGGGAATGTGGAAGTTGTCGAACGCGACGGCAACAAAATCTATTCCGATCACATGGATGTCACCGACAGTTTCCGCGACGGCTTCGTCAATGGCCTGCGCGTCGAGACGACGGATAATACGCGTTTTGCCGCCGAAAGTGCTGAGCGCAGCAACGGCGAAATCACGACATTCAATAACGGCGTCTACACGGCTTGCGAAGCGTGTAAGAAAGACCCCGACAGGCCTGTTCTGTGGCAAATCAAGGCCCGCAAGATCATCTGGAACAGCACCACGAAGACGGTGCGGTTCGAGCGCGGCAAGTTCGAGTTTCTCGGCATTCCGCTGGCCTGGTTCCCGGCGTTTGAAATGGCTGACCCAACGGTCAAGCGCAAGAGCGGCTTCCTGTTCCCGGGCTTTGCCTATAAGGACGATCTCGGTTTCGGCATCAAGAACTCCTATTTCTGGGCTCTTGCACCGAATTACGACGTGACCCTTTCGTCGACCTATTACACGAAGCAGGGCTTCCTGACCGAAGCCGAGTGGCGCCATCGCCTTGAAAACGGCACCTATAACCTGCGTATCGCAGGCATGCATCAGGCCAAACCCGGTGAGTTTGATGTCGCGACGGTTGATCGCGATGTGGACAACCGCGGCATGGTGTCCTCGAAAGGTGATTTCGAGATCAATTCCCGTTGGCGTTACGGCTGGGACGTCATGGCCCAAAGCGACCGTAATTTCAGCCGCACCTATAATATCGAAGGATATAACGCCGGAACGCAGGTTTCGAAGATTTACCTGACCGGTATCAACAACCGTAATTACTTCGATCTGAATTTCTATCGCTTCAATGTGCAGGAGTCCCTTCTGCCGGGCGATCCAAACGAGATACATTCGAAGCAGCCTTGGGTTTTTCCAAGTCTGGATTATTCCTATACGCTGCCTGAATCTGTTTATGGCGGCGAGTTGAGCATCAACACCAATCTGCAAGCGCTTTATCGCGACAACGATAATGTGACGCCTTTGGGTACTCGCTACCCTCGTGTACCGGGTTTTGGTGGAACAAGTGCTCGTTTAACGAGTGAAGCGGAATGGAAGCGTACCTACATCACGCCATCCGGCCTGGTTATTACGCCATTGCTCGCATTGCGTGCCGATGCAATTGGTGCCAATACGAATCTCGATCTTTCCTCCGCTGGATACACAGACGCCGTCGTACGCTCCGAAGCACTGCGCGCCATGGCGACTGCGGGCCTCGAATTGCGCTGGCCGATCCTGTTCTCGAGCACCAGTTCAACGCATATCCTCGAACCAATTGCGCAGATCTATGTGCGCAACAATGAGCGTTATGCTGGTGAATTGCCGAACGAAGATGCACAGAGCTTTGTCTTCGACGCGACGAACCTGTTCTCGCGCGACAAGTTCTCTGGTTATGACCGCGTTGAAGGCGGCACGCGCGCCAATCTCGGCTTCCGCTACTCCGGCAGCTTCAACAACAGCGATTGGGCGCTCTACGCCTTGGCGGGGCAGTCGTTCCAGCTGGGCGGCCTGAATTCCTATGCAACGAGCGACTTCGTGAATGTCGGTGCGGATTCGGGTCTCGACAGCGCACGTTCGGACTATGTTGCGATGATTGGCACGTCCAATTCGACCGGTCTGGCGCTGGCTGCACGCGGTCGCTTCGATAAGGACAGCCTGTCGGTACGTCGCGGTGAACTGGAAGTGCAGCAGAGCTGGCAAAAGCTGACGCTCACGGCGCAATACGCCTATATCACGCCACAACCAGCCTATGGCTATAATGATTTGCGTCAGGAAGTGAGCGGCACCGCTTCGGCCAAGGTCAATGCGAACTGGCGTGTTTTCGGCTCGGGCACTTACGATCTCGTGTCGAATACCCTCGTCCGTGCATCGT
This sequence comes from Ochrobactrum sp. SSR, assembly GCF_030067775.1. Classification (NCBI taxonomy): domain Bacteria; kingdom Pseudomonadati; phylum Pseudomonadota; class Alphaproteobacteria; order Hyphomicrobiales; family Brucellaceae; genus Ochrobactrum; species Ochrobactrum sp. SSR. Next base: position 1,009,403 of record NZ_CP125969.1, read on the forward strand.
CCGGCCTTGCCTATGATGACGAATGCTTCACTTACATGATGGCATATACGCAGACGCGTAATCCCGGTGAGGACAAGGCTTCGCACGGCATCGGCTTCAACATCTCGTTGCGCACGCTCGGCGATATCGGCAGTGGCAACCAGACATTCTAAGATTTTTTGATCGGAAACATATTCTTATGTTTCCGATCAAATCTGCTCAAAGCTGTTCCCAATAAAAAACGGCACTTCCGAAATTTGCGATTTCGTTCAGTAAACAATCTCCAATCGTCTTGTAAAATGCGCGAGGGTCATTGTTTCGCCGCACTGGCTCCTCTATACAGACAGCAATATAGTTGGTTTCCGATACTCTTGCGGCTCGATGACAAGCATATCCGGAACCGAATGAGCACATCCGGTGAAGGGTTTCGTTCACCGACCGTAAGGAAATCGGGAAACAAGATGATGTTTGCAAGACCTCTTTTCGCCTCCCTGTTAAGCGCGGCTGTCTGTCTGACGGCGCTCGGCACGGTTGCGCTTCCCACCTCGGCTTTTGCCGCTGGGGAAGCTGAGGTCAAGGTTGTCGTTTCCGGCAATGCGATCACCAATGGCGATATTCAGCGCCGGGCAGCTTTTTTGAAGCTGCAGCGCAAGGGCGGCAATACCGCCCAGCTCGCCCGTCAGGAACTGACTGACGAAATGCTGAAGCGCATCGAGATGAAGAGCCGCGGCATCAACGTTTCCGATCAGGAAGTCGATCAGGCCTATGCGGGCTTTGCCACGCGCAACAAGATGACGCTTGCGCAGTTGAATCAAGTGCTCAATCAGGCAGGTGTTACGCCGGACCATTTCAAGAAATACATCATGGTCCAGATGGGCTGGGGACGCCTTGTCAGCGCTCGTTTTCGTGCCACAGGCATGGTTAGCGAACAGGATGCCGTTCAGCGCATGCTGAAGGACGGCGGCAAGAAGCCTGTTGCGACCGAATATCATCTGCAGCAGGTCATCTTCGTCGTACCGACCTCTAAGCGGTCGCCCGCCCTTCTCGCCAAGCGCCGTCAGGAAGCCAATGCGCTTCGTTCGCGCTTCCAGAGCTGCGACGCGACGCGCCAGCAGGCAAAAGGCATTATCGATGTGACTGTCCGCGATCTTGGGCGCATTATCGAACAGCAGCTGCCGGGTGAATGGTCGAAGGATGTGAAGGCCGCTGGCGTGGGCCGCACGACACCGCCGCATGACACGGAAAAGGGCGTCGAATTCCTCGCCGTCTGCGCCACGCGCCAGCTTTCCGATGACCGCGTCGCACAGCTCGTTTTCTCCATGGAGGGCGCGGACACGCCAGAAGGTCAGGAAAAGAAGGCGGACGCGCTTGCCACCAAATATCTGGATGAGCTGCGCAAGAAAGCCACCATCGTTAATCGCTAACATTCCGGCGACAGCACAGCTGTCGTTCAGGATAAGGCAATGATATGAGCTGGCACGGTATTTTCCGGTTGCCAGCTTTTATTTTTGGAATCAGAAGCATGTGCGCACAGTCTGTTCTTCCGCTCGCGGTTACTATCGGCGACCCATCCGGTGTCGGCCCGGATATCGCGCTGGCCGTCTGGCTCAGACGGGATGAATTGTCCCTGCCCCCTTTTGTGCTGCTGGCCGATCCTGCACAGCTTGAAGCACGCGCGCGGCTTCTCAATCTCGACGTCCAGATCGAAGCGGTCGCAGACGCTGCCGCATCGCGCGAGGTTTTTGCACGCGCTTTGCCCGTCTTGCCGCTCGTGAACAAGCACAGCGAAAGCGCTGGTAAACCACTGACTGACAATGCCGCAGGCACAGTTGAAGCGATTGAGCGCGCTGTCGCGCTTACGCTCGCTGGCGAGACGTCCGCCGTCGTCACCTGCCCGATTGCCAAGAAGCCACTTTATGAAGCCGGATTCCAGCATCCGGGGCACACCGAATTTCTGGCAGAGCTTGCAAGCCATCACGCTGGCACGACAATCACGCCGGTGATGATGCTCGCCGGGCCGCAATTGCGCGCCGTCCCCGTGACCATTCACATCCCGCTTGTGGAAGTGCCGCGCCAGCTCACGACCGAGAATATTCTCGAAGTGTCGCGCATCACGGCGCATGAACTGCGCGAGCGGTTCGGGATTGCCAAGCCGCGTCTGGCGCTTTCCGGCCTCAACCCGCATGCGGGCGAAGGCGGCGCCATGGGCAAGGAAGACGACGCGATCATTCGCCCCGCAGTGGAACAATTGCAACTGGAGGGCATCGACGTGCGCGGTCCCCTGCCCGCCGATACGATGTTCCACCCTCAAGCGCGTGCGGCATATGATGCAGCCATCTGCATGTATCACGATCAGGCCCTGATACCAGCCAAGGCGCTCGCCTTTGACGAAACCGTCAATGTGACGCTGGGCCTGCCCTTTATCCGCACCTCGCCGGATCATGGCACAGCGTTCGACATTGCAGGTCAGGGCTTAGCGCGACCAGACAGTCTGATGGCAGCGATCCGGCTTGCGCATGAGCTGGCAAAAAATACAACAGGTTCCAAGGCATGAGCATCGACAATCTGCCCCCCCTTCGCGAAGTCATCGAACGGCATGACCTGATGCCGAAGAAGTCTCTCGGGCAGAATTTTCTGTTCGATCTCAATCTGACTTCCAAGATCGCCCGTCAGGCGGGCGATCTGAAGGACCAGCCAGTTATCGAGGTTGGCCCCGGCCCCGGTGGGTTGACCCGCGCCCTTCTGGCGCAGGGCGCCTACGTGACGGCAATCGAGCGCGACGAACGCTGCCTTGAGGCGCTGGCGGAAATAGAGGCCCATTATCCGGGCCGCTTGCGGATCATCTCCGGCGATGCGCTGGAGCAGGATTTCAAGACACTGTTTCCCGATGGCCCCAAGCCGCGCATCGTGGCCAATCTGCCCTATAATGTCGGCACGCAGCTGCTTTTGAACTGGCTTCTGGTCGAGCCGTGGCCGCCGTTCTATTCCTCCATGACGCTGATGTTCCAGCGCGAAGTGGCAGAACGCATTGTGGCAACACCCGACAGCGATCATTATGGACGCCTCGGCGTGCTGGCAGGCTGGCGGACAAAATCCAGGATCGCGTTCGACGTGCCACCGCAGGCCTTTACACCGCCGCCGAAAGTCATGTCGTCCGTGGTGCACATCGTTCCGCTCGAAAATCCGCTGCCCTGCAATGCGGCGGCACTCGGTCAGGTGACGCAGGCCGCTTTCGGACAAAGGCGCAAGATGCTGCGCCAGAGCCTGAAACCCATCGGCGGTGCGGCCCTTCTGGAAAAGACCGGCATTGACGGCACCCGCCGCGCCGAAACGCTCAGCGTCGAAGAATTCGTCACTCTGGCGAATGCCCATCGCCCATGACGTGATTTAATGGTGGCCACCAGCCACCCGGCCCGCCTTTTGACTATTGGCCGGTCGGTCATGCGGTTCGGTCTTGTCCTTGGCGTCTGAGCCGTCTTTCAGAATCGGCAGCGTCATTTCATCGACGATCTGACCGACGTGATCGATTTCCTCGCGGAAACTCGACAGCGACGAACCGGAGAGCTTTTCACCGGCATTGAGGCGCGCGGTCAGCGGGTCGACATATTGATCGCCGACTTTCAGCTCATAATAAAGATGCGGACCCGTGGAATAGCCGGTCGAGCCGACATAGGCGATGACTTCGCCCTGCTTGACATGCTGGCCGACGCGCAGTCCTTCCTTGGCCGATGAAAGATGCGCATAGGTGGTGCTGTAACCGCCCTGATGGCGGATACGCACATATTTGCCATAACCCTTCTGGTATGAAATCAGTTCCACGACGCCGTCGCCCGCAGCCACGATCGGCGAACCTATCGGTGCGTCGTAATCGACACCGTTATGATGCTTGCGGACGTGCAGAACCGGGTGGATACGCCAGCCGAAACCATCGTTCAGTCGCCCGTTCGGCAAAGGTTTGTGCATCAGATATTTGGTCATCGAGGAGCCATCCTCGTTGAAGTAGTCCGTGGCGCCGCCCTTGCCTTCGTGACGGTAGAGGCGCTTGCTTTTACCGTTGGTGGTGAATTCCACAAATACCAGTTCCGGGTCGGTTTCTGCGCTTTTCCTGAAAAGAAGGTCGATCAGATCCGGCGCATTGACGCCCTTCTCCAGCACGACACCGTTCTGTTCCGCAAGCTTCTCGACTTCACGCACGATTTCTCGTGGAGCGCCCGCCTGAACCAGCCTCGTTTCTATCGAGCCATTGCTGTTTTCCGCCGGAGCCGATGGATGATAGGCGCTCAGCATGGCATCGCGGGACAAACGCGCAAAAAGCCGCTCATTACCGGTCGAATGAAAGACACCGTCATCTGCCCGACCATAAACGGCCTTGTTGGCATTGCCGTGGTTGAAGCGGGCCAGCGAAACATGGGCGGCGGCATCGCTGCCGTCTTTCTTGTCGACCAGCAGTTCCAGATTGTCGCCCGGAAGCAATTCGGTGCGGGCCAGCGCTTCTTCCAATCTCTGACTGTCTTCGGCGGCGATCCCCGCGGCCTGCAAAAGCGCCTCTATTCGTTCCCGCGATTGCGGCGCAACGATGATTTCATGCACATCCGCCTTCTCATGGGCGGCGGGCTTGGCAAGGCTGACATTGACCGGAACGCCGCGCTCCAGTTCGGACAGCGGTTGCGCCGGTTCGCAACACTTGGCCGCTATTGTTGTTCCATCCATCGTATCGTCAATGGCGGGCCGCCTGGCGTCGCGGCCTTTCACATCCAGCACCACGTGCTGATAGGTATAAAGCCGCGCATCGCCATCCTCGACGCCTTCCGCGATATCGATGCGGCGCGACACGCGATGGCTTAAGTCATTAATCGCGGCGGGCACCAGCCGCGCATCTTTGGCTGCGGCGCGATGCCGGCGAACCAAGCTTGTCGGGCTGGCAAAAGCTGGCTGTGCGGCACGACCATGGCGCACAAGCCCGCCGGTCGCGAGTATCATCGCGCCACCGGCAATGACCGTGACGGAGGCCAGCGCGAGACAGAAGCGCATATGCGTATGCAAGGAAAAGCGAACCCAGCGCACCGGCCCAAGGCTACGATGTGATAACGGTTCCGCCTTCATATTTGTGCCAGCAGGTGCAAAGACGGACCCCAATGGGTTCACCGTCGCAACCGCAAGCTTGCGATGGAAGTATCCTGCCCTCGGGGCCATACCGACAATACTCTAGGTTCTCTGCAAATATCGGCGGAACTGATGCTGATAGAGCGGCCAAATTAAGACCTCCGGTGGAGGTTATCCACCGGAGGTAAATCACAAATTATTTATGATTGCTGGTCAGTCCCGCGCGCGGTTGCGGCGGTGCTGGGACAGTGTCGACCAGGAGTAGAGCGCAAGCCCCGCCCAGATCAGCACGAAAGCGCCAAGCTGCACGGTCGAAAACGGCTCGTGGAAGATGAAAATCGCGAAGAAAAACAACATGGTGGGCGTCATATACTGCATCAGCCCAAGCGTGGTGTAGCGCAGAAGTTTTGCACCGCCCGCATAAAGAATAAGCGGGATGGCGGTGAACGGACCGGCAAGCAGCAGGAGACCGACATTCGAAACCGGACCGGCGAAGAAATGGTCCTGACCAGTCGAGCCGAGCCATGCCACATAGGCGAGCGCCGGAATACACAGGATCAGCACTTCAAGCGTGAAGCCCTGCAATGGCTGCATCGGCAGTGATTTCCGGAAGAAGCCATAGAGACCGAAGGACACCGGCAAAGCGAGCGACACCCAAGGCAAGCCGCCGGCATTGAACGTGAGCAGCAGGACAGCTGCCGCGGCAAGGCCGACAGCGACATATTGCACCTTGCTCAACCGTTCACCGAGAAACAGGCCGCCCAGCACCACATTGAACAGTGGATTGATGTAATAACCAAGTGCTGCGCCCATGACCTGGTCATGCGCGACCGCCCAGACATAAATGGTCCAGTTTGCGGTGATAAGCGCTGCGGTCAGCGCCGCCATTGCGAGCATACGCGGCTGTCGAACTGCGTTGAGAATATCCTTGAATTGCCCAAGCGCGACCAGCAGCAGCAAAGCAACCGGCACCGACCAGATGACGCGGTGAGACACCACTTCCATAGCCGGAATATGGGCTACCATTTTCAGATAAAACGGCAATGCGCCCCAAAGCGCATAGGCGCCGAACGCCATGAGAAAACCTCTGGCCCCATCCGAAAGACGGGTATCGGACAGGGTCTCATCGGTCATTGTCTCTCTCCACTCGAAAGCAAATCCGCTTTTGAATAAATCGCATAGCAGATGACTTGTTCAGCCACTGCTATGCGCTTCTCAATACATAAAATCCATTCAATTAAACTGATTGAAGCATCAATCCTAGTGAATGATGGCGGTTATTCCGCAGCCGCAAGCCCGGCCATGGCGCGGTTTTTCATAAGTTTAAAATTCACGGAATCCATCAGCGCCTGAAATGAGGCATCGATGATATTGTCCGAAACGCCAACCGTGCGCCAGCGCGCGCCTGTGGCGTCGCCCGACTCGATCAGGACGCGCGTGATCGCCGCCGTACCGCCATTCAGGATACGCACCTTGAAGTCCACGAGTTCGAGATCTTCGATTTCCGCCTGATAGCGACCGAGATCCTTGCGCAGTGCAATGTCGAGTGCATTGACCGGGCCGTGGCCTTCGGCGACAGACATGCGCACTTCGCCATCGACCTCCACCTTGACCACCGCTTCCGACACGGTCTTCAGCATGCCATTGGCATCGAAACGGCGCTCGACGAGACAACGGAACGACTCGACCTTGAAGAATTCCGGCTGCGGATTGAGCATATTGCGCGCCAGAAGTTCGAAACTTGCATCCGCGCCCTCATAGGCATAGCCTTCCGCCTCGCGCTCCTTGACCAGCGTGATCAGCGTATCGAGGCGGACATCGTCTTTCGCAACGCGGATGCCGCGACGCTCCAGCTCGGCGATGAAATTAGACTTGCCACCCTGATCCGAAACCATGACGCGACGGCTGTTGCCGACCGTTTCCGGCGGAACATGTTCGTAGGTCTGCGGTTCCTTGAGCAAGGCCGAAGCATGGATGCCCGCTTTCGTCGCGAAAGCTGATGTGCCGGTATAAGGCGCCTGCTCGGTCGGCGGACGGTTCAAAATATCGTCAAACGCACGCGAAATACGGGTGATCGCCTTCAGCGAAGCCGGTTTGATGCCGAGTTCAAACCGCTCCGACCAGTATGGCTTGAGCAGCAGCGTCGGGATCAGCGAAACCAGATTGGCATTGCCGCAGCGCTCGCCAATACCGTTCAGCGTGCCTTGCACATGCCGCACACCGGCATCGATGGCGGCAAGCGAAACGGCAACGGCCTGTTCCGTGTCATTATGGGCGTGGATGCCGAGGCTTTCACCGGGCACCACGGCCTTCACCGCATTGACGATTTCGGCAATTTCATGCGGCTGCGTACCGCCATTGGTGTCACACAGCACAACCCAGCGTGCGCCCGCCGTATAAGCCGCCCTCGCGCATTCCAGCGCATAGTCCGGATTAGCCTTGTAGCCGTCAAAGAAGTGTTCGCAATCGACCAGCGCCTCACGGCCCGCCATACGCGCAGCCGTCACCGATGCCGTGATCGATTCCAGATTTTCCTCATTGGTGCAGCCAAGCGCCAGCCGCACATGATAGTCCCAGCTTTTGGCAACGAAACAAACAGCATCGGCGGAAGCCTGCAGTAGGCTCGACAGTCCCGGATCGTTCGACGCGGAAACACCAGCACGTTTGGTCATGCCGAAGGCGGTAAATTTCGACCGCGACGTCTGACGGCGCTTGAAAAAAGCCGTATCGGTCGGATTGGCGCCCGGATAGCCGCCCTCGACATAATCGACGCCCAGTTCCTCAAGCAGCGCGACAATCGACTTCTTGTCCTCGACAGAAAAATCAATGCCGGGGGTTTGCTGCCCGTCGCGCAAGGTCGTGTCGTAGATGTAGATGCGTTCGCGTGCCATAAATGCCTGCCTGTCGGTGGGTCTCTATTGGTTCAACGTTACCGTTGCGGCCAATTATCTGTGTCGTAGTCTGGATGCTGATAGGAAATCATCGTCCTGACAAATTCGATGCTCTCCGGATCGCGTTCGGTTGCATAGCCGGGAAGGTTTGCAAGTCCGCTCACATAAGGAAGCTGCTTTTCGATGCCCCATTGCACGGTCGGCTCCACTTCCTCCGGCGCATCGAACGCACCGATGGCGAGCGCGATGCCATCCGGCGCTTCATAGGTGAGCGGGGTTCCGCATTCCGGGCAGAACCCGCGTTGCACATGATTGGAAGAGCGAAAACGCTTGGGCTCGTTGCGCGTCCATTCCAGTTTTGCCTGCTCGACGGAAACCAGCGGCGCATAGAAATTGCCGAAAGCCTTCTGGCACATGCGGCAATGACAGATAGAGGCCGAACCCAAAGCGCCGTCGACGCGGAAACGCACCGCGCCGCATTGGCAGCCGCCGGTATAAATCGGCTTGTTATCGAGCGTCATGTGGTCCTCCCCAATCAAAAACGCTGTCAGCCTACCACATCCCACGTCGTCATGCGCTCGCCCGTGGCAGGATCCTTGCCATCCTTGAGCTGCACGCCTTCCGCGAGAAGCGCATCGCGGATGCGATCAGCTTCCGTGAAGTTCTTCTCCTTGATGAAGCGCAGGCGTTCCGTAATGCGCGCCTCAATGGCATCCGTATCGACATTCGCTTTGGCGAACACCGGCACATCCTCCGCCGTCACGAAGTAAGGATCGAGCAGGCCCATCAGCGCCATGCCCTCGCCCAATGTCGCAATATCCTTGTTCTTGAACGCCTTGCGCAATGCGGTGATCGCGACCCAGCTGTTCAGATCGTCGGACAGGGCTTCCGTCACTTCACCGATTGCGGTGAGCTTCTCTGGCGCCGCAAACTTTACATCACGCAGCAAACCATACCAGCGGCGCAGTTCGTCGGCTGATTCAGCCAGACGCTGTGCCGTCCAGTTGATCGGTTCGCGATAATGGGTTTGCAGCATCGACAGGCGCGCAGCCAGACCGACCCAGCGATCACGGATTGCGTTGTCGTCCCACGCACCCAGTTGCGGCAGGCCGCCATTCAGCACGTCACGAATGGTGATGAAATTGCCGAGCGATTTCGACATTTTCTGCCCTTCGACCTGCAGGAAGCCGTTATGCATCCAGATATTGGCCATCCGCTCGGTGCCGAATGCGCAGCAGGACTGCGCGATTTCGTTCTCGTGGTGCGGGAAGACCAGATCGATGCCGCCGCCATGAATATCAAAACGGTTCTTGTCCGGATCGTCGCATTTCAGTCCCCCGCCGAACGGCTCCAGAAGTTTGGCCATCGACATGGCCGAGCATTCGATATGCCAGCCCGGACGGCCGAGCGTCTCGATACCCGCGGGCGATGGCCAGCCCGGTTCGCCTCCCTTTGAAGGCTTCCACAGCACGAAATCCATCTCGTCACGCTTGTAGGAGGCAACGTCCACACGCGCACCCGCCAGCATTTCATCGAGCGAGCGGCGCGCCAGCGCGCCATAGCGCGGACCGCCGAACGTCTTGACGCGCTCGTTCATGGCGGAGGGCGAAAACAGCACGTGATCTTCTGCCACATAAGCGACGCCGATGGAGACCAGACGGTCAATCATCGCGCGCATTTCGTCCATATGCTCGGTCGCGCGCGGCTGAACACTCGGCGCCAGATTGCCGAGCGCCGTCACATCGGCCTGAAACTGCGCATTGGTGCTTTCCGTCACACGCCGGATGGCCTCGTTGAAAGGCAGCTTCGGATAATCGCGTGCGGCGCGCGCATTGATCTTGTCGTCAACGTCGGTGATGTTGCGCGCATAGGTAACGTGTTCGGAACCGTAAACCTGGCGTAAAAGCCGGAAAAGAATGTCGAAGACGATGACCGGGCGCGCATTGCCGATATGGGCAAAATCATAAACGGTGGGTCCGCAGACATACATGCGCACATTGTCGGCATCGATGGGGGAAAAATCCTCCTTCGTGCGGGTCAGCGTATTGTAAAGACGCAATTGCGGCGCATCAGCCATGGAACCATTCCCCAAAAAAAACCAGCAAATCCAAGTGAATTCAATGCACAACGGATCGCAGCCATCTGGCCGGGGCGTTATCATCCTGTTTTATGGAAGGGAGACGAAAACGGCCGGGCCAGCAGGCTGCTAGCCAATAATGATCGCACAAATACAAATGTTCGTGGTCGGCGTTTTCATGGCAGCACTTATCCCTGTCCGGCGAACGACAGTCAAGCGCTTTTGCTGGGGGGTGATTATTTTGCCAGGAATTGAGAGCGCCAAAATGTTGCATTTCTGCAACCCCGATAATCCTTGACGGGCGTTAACCGGATTACCCCAAAACCGGCCCCAAACAGCCTTCATTCGGTCTCAATCCATCACAAAATAGTGAGTGTAAATTACTTAGGCGTAACCGAAGTTCGGTTGGTTTTGGAAGCATTCGGGACCGAACGCTTCGGGGAAAGGAAGTAAAAATGTCTAAGAGTGAACTGCAACCGCGTCAGGACCGTCTGGTCGACAAGTATCGTGAAATTGGCCCCGCCGCGCTCGTCGCCGCCTTGATGACGGCAGCAAAGCGCAGCAGCGCAGGCCGTAACGACAATCGTCGTCAGTCTATACTGGCCACCAAAAAATTCGCCAAGTAAGCGGTAACGACCACTATTAAGTCGCGCAACGCGGTCAGAACATTGAAAGCTGACCGCCGGAACTGTCTTCGGGTTCCGCTTTGGCCTTGCGCTTTTGCGGTGCTTTCTGAGCTTCCATCGTTTCTTCGACACGCGTCTGCAGATCCGGCGTGGCGTTGCTCACCTTGTTGACCTTGTCCGAGACGGGTATAACCTCGAAAAAATCCTCCTGCACCGGGCGCATGATGTCCGCCACTTCGCGCGGCAAGTAGCGCTTGCAGTCGAGCCAGCGTGCAAAATCTTCGGGCTGCACCACCACCGGCATGCGTTCATGGATAGGACGCAGGAGTGCATTGGCGCTTGTCGTCAAAATGCCGCCCGTATCGATCTGCGACCCGTCGGCACCACTCCAGGTTTCGATCAGTGCACCGAAGGCGACCATGCCGCCATTGCGTGGGCGTACCCAATAGGCTTGCGCCTTGTTCTTCCCCTCGCGACGCCATTCATAAAAGCCGGAAGCCGGAACAAGCGCGCGACGATGATTCAGCGCGGCGCGAAACGAGTTCTTCTCGGCAGCTGTTTCCGAGCGGATATTGAACACCAACGACCAGTCATTCGGGTCTTTCACCCATGATGGCACAAAACCCCAGCGCACCAGCGTGCCCACCCGATCCGGGCGGTTACCGCCTACCGGAGGCATGTTGCCGACAAAACTGGAAAGAGACGGCGTTTCGCCCGCCACTATGGTCAGGATCGGCTGGGTCGGGGCGATATTATAGCGAGGAGGAAAATCCTCCGAGATCATGGCAGCCAGAAAGATCTCGAGTTCTTCCCGACTTGTCGTCAATGAAAAGCGTCCGCACATGGTGGCCATGTTCAGGTTTTTGTGCTGGTGGTCAAGACCGGTTTGCGATTGCCAAAACGCCGCAAGCCGATCATAGCTATTCCATGCCCACGATCCCCATCATTCCCGTTCCGCTTCATATTCATGGCGTTTCGCTGATCTGTCGTCGCGATGGCCGCTTTCTGCTGGTCGAACGCGGCAAGGAGCCGTGGAAAGGCTGGCTGGCTTTTCCGGGCGGAAGCATCGAAGCGGACGAGACGCCGGAACAGGCCGCCATTCGCGAGTTGAAGGAAGAAACTGCGCTCGATGTCAGCGCGCTTTCCCACGTCATCACCGTCGATCTGGCGCTGGAAGGCAAGGCCTATGAGAAAAGCTATTTCCTGTCGGTCTTTCGTGCGCTGGATATTTCAGGGCGCGAACAGGCCGGCGATGACGCTGCCGCGATCCATTGGCTAACGTTGGAAGAAATGGCCCATGCCCGCGTGACTGACAGCACGCTCGACGTCGCCCGCTCCGTTGCGGAAAGCGAAGATGGCTTGGGATATTGATCGGCCTCGTTTCATCCTGTTTGACAATCTGCCTTGAAGCAGCCCCTATTTCACGCAACAAGTGCATTTCATGTGAGAGGGTTTCCGATTGAAAGGCATGAAACTGTTCCGGTTCGCATTGTTGATGTGGGCAGGCGCAGCCGGTCCGGCTTTTGCGCAGGATGCGCCCTATGAGGGCAAGATGTTGCGGCTTGCCGAGGTTCTGGGCTCGCTGCACTATCTGCGTAACCTGTGCGGAGAAGCAGGCAGCGAATGGCGCGACCGCATGGACGCGATCATCGCCGCCGAGAAGCCGTCGGAGGGCGAAAGGGTGAGGATCGTTTCGAGCTTCAACCACGGATATCGCGTCTTCAGCGACAATTATACCAGCTGCACCCCTTCCGCGCTTGCGGCGATAGACCGCTATATGAAGGAAGGCGAAGGCTTGTCGAACGAGATCATCTCGCGCTATGGAAATTAACCAATCATACACTCTTATGCGGATTGCGGAGAATAGTCTCGTTCAAATCCGGTATAATCTGTTAACACTGTCTTAAGAAGGCAGGCAGGCCGCAAATGGATTGCGCTCCCGGAACACGGTGAGACATCCGCAAAACGGCAGAAAGGCGAAAGCCAGGATGAAGTCTATGGAACATGCACCGACCGATCTGGACGAGATGATCGCACGCGAGAAGAAACTCGTGGCTATCGAATATCAGAACGAGGCCTGGGCGGACGGTATTTCCGAAGGCATTGAGCCTGAAATCCTCGCCGAAGCTGCATTTACAACCGCGCTGACGGAACTGATCCGTGAGGCTGGCGACGATTGTGCGCTCGAACTGATCGAAAAGATGCGCGAACAGATCGAAGCTGGCGCTTTCCTGCCAGCACGCATCCTGCAATAGCTAAGCCATAACGTCGCCGGTCGAGGGGCAAGAACCGGCCGTTCCCACCAGTCGTCCTCCGACAACGCCGATGCATCCTGCAATCTGGAATTCCGTCCGACCGCTCGCGCTCGTCGCGAGCATGATGCTCGTCTCACTGCCCGCCTTAGCGGCAGCGGATCAATTGGCGTTTGTGGATCGTTCTGAATTCTTGACACTGCCAGCCTATCGCACCGCACCGGACGAACATCCGGCTTCGTCGCCGATACCGCTTCCCAATGCGCTGCCGCATCGGGTGCCCTCTGCAACACCGCAGAACGTGCCCGCCAGCCCTGCCCAACCGGTTGCCAAACCGATGCCGGAAGTGTTGCGCGATTTCGACAAACTGCCGCAGCCTGTCCGGCAAATGCGCGAGAAAATGCTCGCCGCCGCACAATCCGGCGATATCGAGCTGTTGCGCCCGCTGTTGGGCGAAGCCCACAACAGCACACAGTTTTCGCTGGAAGACCACGAAGAAGACGTCATCGAATTTCTGAAATCGCTGGCTGGAGATGCGGAAGGCCGCGAAATCCTCGCCATCATCGCCGACCTGCTTGGCACAGGTTATGTGCATGTGAATGCCGGAACGGATGATGAGGTTTATGTCTGGCCCTATTTCTACGCCATGCCGCTTGACAGGCTGACACCGTCGCAGACCGTCGAGCTTTTCCAGATCGTCACCGCCAGCGATTTCGAAGACATGAAAAAGGCAGGCGGCTATATTTTCTACAGCATCGGCATTGCGCCCGATGGAAGCTGGCGCTTTTTCACCGCCGGGGAATAATCACCCCACTGCCCCACGCGCGCGGCTTGGCGACTGGTCATAGATGCGCTGCCAGGCACGGCGAAACTGCCGCGCCGAGGCGAAGCCGGATTTTTCAGCCACATTCTCGATATCGAGACCTGAATTAAGCAGCATTTCGCGGGCCAGACCAACTTTCAGCCGGTTGACGTAATCCGTCACGCTCATGCCAGCATGTTCATTGAACAGCCGCGAGAGATTGCGCGGGCTCGCGCCACTCACATCGGCAAGCTTTTCGACGGGCCATGCTCCGGCGGGGTCCGCTGCGATGGCGTCCTGCGCACGGTGCACGACGGGGTTCATGTGGTTACGCCCTTCAAGCCAGGGCGAAAGCTGCGGATCGCCGCCGCTACGCCGGAGGTAAACAACCAGATAGCGCGCCACCGACAAGGCGACTGCGTGGCTGGTCAAATCGGCCACGACTTGCAGCATCAGGTCGATCCCGGCGGTAATACCCGCACTGGTCAGCCGTTCGCCATCTTCAACGAAAAGCCGGTTTTGCAGCACTTTTGCGGTTGGCGCTGACTTTTCCAGTTCTGTAATGGCCATATGGTGCGTCGTGCAGACATAGCCATCGAGCAGCCCTGCCCGCGCCGCCAGCAAGGCGCCGGAGCAGATCGTGACCAGCCGAACACCGGGGCAGACGACACGCTTCAGCCAGCCGATAATTTCATTCTCAAAGACGGCGTCTTCATCGCGGCTGGCAACCGACCCGCCAAGCGGCATATCCGTGGAACCGGACACGATCACCAGCGAACCCTGCGGCACGCTATCCGGCAGCGGTTCGACGCCAGTTACTGCCAGACCGATGGAACTGTGAACAGTGCCGAGCGGCCCGACATAATGCACCGCAAATTCGACCTTGTCCTGATCGAGATTCGCCTTGCGCAACACTTCCAGCGGTCCTGCCACGTCCAGCAAAAGCAGACGTGGCGGAACGATGACATAGACGGGAATGATTTGCTTGCCTTCTGTCGGTTGGGTCATGCGGCCTTCCGTTCCTGCTGGCCAGCCAGCGCTTCTTCCACCGTGGCGATACGGGCGAAGCGATTGGCCAGCACGAGTTCAGTGCGCGCGCAGATCTCGGCAGCGCTCCATTCATGGCCCATTGCGTCGGTCATTGGGAAAGTCAGGGTCGCCTCGCCGACGAAATCGACCGTATAGCCCAGATCGGACGCCTGCCGGGTGGTAGTTTCGCAGCACTGTTCCGTGCGAATGCCGGAAACGATCATCCGGCGAATACCGTTTGCTACCAGCCATACATCGAGACCGGTGCCGACCAGCGCACTGTGACGACGCTTACGGAACACCGCATCCGGCGTGAAGGAGAGCGGCGCGAGTGTGCGGACGTGGCCCGATGCTTCGGCGAAGTTGCCGCTTTCTTCCGTGTGGAAAATCTGCACAACCGGAATGCCCGCCTGCTTTGCGCCATCAATCAGCTTTTGCTGGCGCTCGACATAGGCGGCCACATCGGCCTCACGATAATAAGGCTGGTGCCGGAAGGATTCCTGCGCATCGACGACAAGCAGAACGGTATCTTGAGCGGACATTTTTGTTCTCCTACGGTGTGAATATAGGAGAGAATTTACGCCGTATAGACTGGAGCGAAAGATAGATGCCGGACAAAGATGGGACAAATCACGCCATTCGTTCGAACGGCGTGAAAACCCATTATCCGCGCGGCAGAGCTTCGATAAATTCGACCGGCTCGCCCTGATGCGGGTTCACGATTTCTGCGTCCCACATCACCTTGATGCCGCGAACGATTGTCCCGACCGGCCAGCCGGTGACGGTCTTGCCGTGGTAAGGCGTCCAGCCAGCTTTTGAGCCTGCTTGTTCATGCGTGATGGTTTCGCGGCGCTTCATGTCCACAATGGTCAGATCGGCATCATAGCCGACAGCGATGCGGCCCTTGCGCGACATGCCGAAAATACGGTTCGGGCCGTGGCTCGACAGATCAACGAAGCGCTCCAGCGACAGTTTGCCCGCATTCACATGGTCGAGCATGATCGGCACCAGCGTCTGCACGCCGGTCATGCCGGATGGCGAGGCCGGGTAAGGCTTCTGTTTTTCTTCCAGCGTATGCGGGGCATGGTCGGAGCCCAGCACATCGACGATACCCTGATCGATACCCTTCCAGATGCCGTCGCGGTGGCGTTTGTCGCGCACCGGCGGGTTCATCTGGATGAGATTGCCCAGCGTCTTGTATTCATCGGCGGAAAGCGTCAGGTGATGCGGGGTTGCTTCGCAGGTCGCAACATCTTTATGCGCTTGCAGAAAGTCGATTTCCTCAGCCGTGGAGATATGCAGCACATGAATGCGTGCGCCGGTTTCATGCGCAATGCGCACCAGACGTTCCGTGCATTGCAGCGCGGCAATTTCATCGCGCCAGACCGGATGGCTGGACGGATCGCCCTGCACGCGCAGACCTTCGCGCTGCTTGAGGCGGAATTCGTCTTCCGAATGGAAGGCAGCGCGGCGGCGCGTATTTTTCAGGATGGAGCGAACGCCGTCATCGTCTTCAACCAGCAGATCGCCGGTCGAGGAACCCATGAACACCTTGATGCCTGCGGCGCCCGGAAGGCGCTCCAGTTCGGCAACGTCCTTCGCATTGTCGCGTGTGCCGCCGACCCAAAAGGCGAAATCGCAATGCATGCGGTGGCGTCCGCGACGGATCTTGTCTTCCAGCGTTTCGACGGTCGTGGTCAGCGGCTTGGTGTTCGGCATTTCAAAGACAGCCGTAACCCCGCCCAGCACGGCAGCGCGGGAACCGGTTTCGAGATCTTCCTTATGCTCCAGACCCGGCTCGCGGAAATGAACCTGGCTGTCCACGACGCCCGGCAGGATATGCAGGCCGGTGCAGACGATCACTTCGCCTGCCGACGCCTGCCCCAGAGAGCCTATAGCGGCAATACGCCCGTTGCGAATACCGATATCGCGCTGCCCGGTGCCGTCATGATTGACGAGGGTTGCGCCTTTCAGAATCGTGTCGAACGTCTCGGCCATTGTGCTCTCCTACGCTGCTGATGGGACTTGCGAGCCTTTCCAATGGGGATTACGTAACGAAGGCGCGAAACGCAAGGAAGAAGCGATGACAACGGCAGCCGAAACGATCAATCTTTCCAACAGAGCACTGGTCCACATCACCGGCGAAGACGCGGAAAAGTTTTTGCAGGCCGTAATCACGACCAATCTCGACAAGCTCGGCTCAGACGAAGCCAAACCCGGTGCGCTGCTGACGCCGCAGGGGAAAATCCTGTTCGATTTCCTTGTCTCGCGTATTGAAAACGGCCTGCGCTTCGAGATGCCCGCAAGCATTGCAGCTGATTTCTGCAAGCGCATGACATTCTATCGCCTGCGCGCCAAAGCGGAAATTACACAATTGCCGGAACCACTTGTCAGCGTTTCCTGGCAAACTGATTCCTCTCCTTCACAAGATGATTCAACAAAACGCGATTCCCGCTTTCCGGCTGAGTTGAACGTGCTTCGCACCTATGGTCAGGCCGGTGAAAATGCCGACGCATCGGCTTGGACGAAGCTGCGCGCCGAATATGGTATCGCAGAAGGCGAAGCCGATTTTGCCTATAGCGATGTGTTTCCGCATGACGTCAATTTCGACCAGATCGGCGGCGTCACCTTCCCGAAGGGATGCTTCATCGGACAGGAAGTCGTCTCGCGTATGCAGCATCGCGGCACGCCGCGACGCCGGGTTCTGGTCGCCAAGTCGGAAGGCAATCTGCCGCCGCTCGGCACACCTATTACGGCAGACGGACGTGAAGTCGGCAATCTCGGCAGTTCTGCAAATGGCGTCGGCATCGCGCTTGTGCGCATCGACCGCGTCAAGAACGCAATGGATGCAGGCACGCCCCTGCTCGCTGGCGAAACACCGCTAGAACTGAGCCTCCCGCCTCATGTTCGGTTCGGCTTCCCGGAAATCGAAGCAGGCAACGCCTGATGGCGGCGGCGGATCAATCATCCGGCAAAGCGCGCGCCTGGCAACGCATGTTGTCGGGCCGCAGGCTGGACCTGCTCGACCCCTCGCCGCTCGATGTGGAAATCGAAGACATTGCGCATGGCCTCGCCCGTGTGGCGCGCTGGAATGGACAGACCATCGGCGAGCATGCGTTTTCCGTTGCCCAGCACTCCCTGCTGGTGGAAAAGATATTCAATCGCCTCGTGCCCGATGCAAGCGTCGAATGGCAAATCCTGACGTTGCTACATGACGCGCCGGAATATGTCATCGGCGACATGATCTCGCCGTTCAAGGCGGTGATGGGGGCAATTACAAGCTGATTGAAACACGTCTGCAAACCGCCATTCACCACCGCTTTTCCCTGCCTGCAACATTGTCCGCAAAGCTGAAACCGCTGGTAAAACGCGCCGATCAGATTGCCGCGTTTTTCGAAGCCACGCGACTGGCCGGTTTCAGCGAAGGGGAAGCCATCAAATATTTCGGTCGCCCGCGCGGCTTCGATCCAGCCAATCTGGACCTGACCCCACGCCCGACGCAAAACGTGCAGAATGATTTTCTGGCGCGCTTCGCCTTGCTGGAAGAAAAGCGCAAGAGCGGCTCATGACGCTGATCGCCGTCAGCCCCCTCTCCCAACTGGCTCTACAGCTTGAGCATCACCGGCCAAGCCATGTCGTAACGCTGACTAGCGGGGAAGTTCCTGCATTGCCGGAAAGCGATGCTATGCGGCGTCTGGTGCTGACATTCAACGACATTACCGAACCGCGCGAAGGCATGGTCGCGCCAGACACGAGCCACGTGCAAGCCTTGCTCGGCTTTGTGCGCGCATGGCCCAAAAACGCGCCGCTGCTCATCCATTGCTATGCGGGCATTTCCCGTTCAACCGCAGCCGCCTATATCGCGGCCCTAGCGCTCAATCCGCAAAGCGACGAAGCAGGGCTGGCAAACGAATTGCGGAAGCGGTCGCCTTCCGCCACGCCGAATATCCGCCTGATCGAGATTGCAGATGAGATTCTGGGACGTAATGGTCGGATGGCTGCTGCGATCAAATTGATCGGTCGTGGTGCAGAAGCGTTTGAAGGCGAGGTTTTCAACCTGCCTGTCCGCGTTTAAGCGCGTTCAAAAAGCCGCCACGAGAATCGGGCGGCGTCTGCGCGCGTGGCTCCCAGACATGGCGCAAGAAAAAATAGCCCGTCATCTTGAACGCATGGTCGATGTCTTCATAAGACGACGCACGCACCGCCGTATCATTGACGAAAGCAGGCAAGGCCAGAAGCTTGTCGGCCCAAGGCGCGCCAGCCTCGCGACAAACGGCACGGCCGGATTTCGGCGAGACATAGATCAGCTCTTCACGGCGGCCCGTGGCGGCGCATTCCTTGAGATCTAGGCCGAAGCCCAGTTCTTCCAGCATCATGACTTCAAACCGCAGCAGCAATTCGCCGGATGCGAGCGGATCGTCAAAATGCTCGATGATCAGCCGCAGCGTTTCATAAAGTCCGCGATGGGCGTCGCGTTCCGGCAAGAGCCGCAAATGCGAGGCTGCAAGCTGGATGCCATAAAGCGCGACAGGCGTTTCAATGAGCCGGGCTGCGGCAAAGCCCAGCGGCTCAATAGTGAAACTGCCCATATGCTCGTCCAGCCGCGCCCACCAGCCGATATCGACATGGTTGCCGGGCTGGAGCAGCGGCTGCATGCGGCGGGATCGCCCGCCGCGCACCATGCCCAGATGTCGGCCATGTTCACGGGTCATCACTTCGACAATGGCGCTGGTTTCACCATGACGACGTGTGCCCAGAATTATGCCTTCATCATGCCATTCCATAGAGGTCAGTTTTGATTGTCAGGTTGGGAAATCAAGTCCCATTTCGCGATAGCGCTCGGGATCATTGCCCCAGTTTTCGCGCACTTTCACGAACAGGAACAGGTGAACCGTCTGTTCGAGAATTTCCGAGATTTCCTTGCGCGCCGACTGGCCAATCGCCTTCACCGTCTCGCCCTTGTGACCAAGCACGATCTTCTTCTGGCTTTCGCGCTCGACATAGATGACCTGCTCGATACGAACCGAACCATCCTTGCGCTCTTCCCAGCGTTCCGTTTCCACGGTCGAGGCATAGGGAAGTTCTTCATGCAGGCGCAGGTAAAGCTTCTCGCGGGTGATTTCGGCTGCGAGCTGGCGCATCGGCATGTCGGAAATCTGGTCTTCCGGATAATACCACGGGCCGTTCGGCACGTTTTCAGCCAGATATTTCGCCAGATCCTTGCAGCCCGAGCCATTCAGTGCCGAGATCATGAATGTCTGGTCGAAGGTCACCAGTTCATTGGCCTTCTGTGCCAGCGTCAGCAGAACCGGCGGATCGACGCGGTCCACCTTGTTCAGCACCAGCACCTTCTTCTGGCGCACATTCTTCATGCTTTCCAAAAGCGCTTCGGCATTCTCATTGAGACCGCCCTGCGCGTCCAGCAGAACCAGGATGATATCCGCATCCTTCGCACCGCCCCAGGCGGTGGTGACCATGGCGCGGTCGAGCCTGCGCTTCGGGCGGAATATGCCGGGGGTGTCGACCAAAACGATCTGAGCCGGACCCTCGATGAAGATGCCGCGCACCAGTGCGCGTGTTGTCTGCACCTTGTGCGTGACAATCGATACTTTCGTGCCCACAAGCTGGTTGACCAGTGTGGATTTCCCCCGCATTTGGCGCCCCGATCAGCGCAACAAAGCCCGAGCGGGTCTGCCCGGTTTCCGTTTCGCTTTCTGTCGGTGTCGTCCGATTATTCATTGTCCATCCTTCCAGACGATATTTTTATAGAGCGTGATCCCCTTGGCACGCCCGCCTCCCGTGCGACCTGTCGTCATTACAACGAAATTTGTCGCAATCGATCAATTATAACCGATCTCGATTGAAAAAACGTGAGTTCTTGCGTCATATAGTTTCGTCGCGCTTCCACACGCCTTGGCGGTAGAGCATAGCCTCTGCAGCACTCTGTTCGGCGATGCGCTTGGAGCGCCCCTCACCGTTTTCCGGCGCAAAGCCTTTCACCTGAACTTCGACCACGAAAAGCGGGTCATGGTCCGGGCCGCTGCGGCTCAGGACCGAATAGGACGGGTGCACATTGCCCTGCTGATGCGCCCATTCCTGCAATTCCGTCTTGGCATCGCGGCGCCCTGCGCCGGTCTCCAGCGACCGTTTCTTCCAATAACGCTTAATGAAGGAGCGCGCGGCTTCAAGGCCGCCGTCGAGATAGATCGTCGCGATCAGCGCTTCCACGACATCGGCGCGCACATTCATGAGGCGCTTGTCGTTCAGCGATTTGATATCGGAGCCGGTGTGAATGAAATTGGCGAGACCGATTTCGTCGGCAATCGCCGCACAGGTTTCGGCATTGACGAGCGCATTGAGGCGCACCGACAATTCGCCTTCGGAAGCCTCGGGAAATGCCTCAAACAGCATTTCTGCGACAGCGAGCCCCAGCACACGGTCGCCAAGAAATTCCAGCCGCTCATAATTCGCCCGCGATGGGGCCTGTACACTTGAATGGGTGAGCGCACGTTCCAGCCGTTTCAAATTAAGAAAACGGTGTCCTGTGCGCTCTTCCAGAATGGATGCTGCCTGCCCTGCGGAAACCATCTCAGTTTCCGGTGACGGCCGTGTGGGGCGCAGCATTCACAGAACTGAACAGACGGCTGAAACGCACATCGGTCGGCCATTTCCAGATTTCCAGCGGGCTGGCTTTGTCCGCGATGGAGAAGAAAATAATATTGGCGCGACCGACGAGGTTTTCGAACGGCACATAGCCGACGCCGAAGCGGCTATCGAGGGAGTTGTCGCGATTGTCGCCCATCATGAAATAATGACCGGCTGGCACTTCGAAGACGCGGGTATCGTCGCCGATGGAATTGGGTGCAAGATCAAGCGTGTCGTAGGTCACGCCATCCGGTAACGTCTCACGATAGACCTCGACCGGACGGTTTTCTTCCGTCACATCGGGATTGTCGATGGTGCCGATGCGGTCGCGCTTGACCGGCTGGTCGTTGATATAAAGCACACCACCGCGCATCTGCACGCGGTCACCCGGCAGGCCGATCACACGCTTGATGTAATCAACGGACGTGTCGCTCGGCAGCTTGAAAACCACCACGTCGCCGCGCTTCGGTTCCGCGCTCCAGATACGTCCCGAAAAAAGGTCGAGACCAAAAGGCAGCGAAAAGCGCGAATAGCCATAGGCATATTTCGACACGAACAGATAATCGCCTTCCAGAAGCGTCGGGCGCATCGAGCCCGATGGAATGCTGAATGGCTGGAAAAGAATGGTGCGGATCACCAGCGCCAGCAGCAGCGCCTGCACGATAACGCTGATGGTTTCGCCGAGGCCGCCGGACTTCTTGGTTTCACTCTTGCTGGACACGCTCATTGTCTCTCCGCTTGCGATAACGCGATCTAATAACCGCTAAGATTGCGTGAGGCAATCCGCGCACTGCTTTCTCGCACGATTATGAGCAGGAGTTTACCTGTCACAATCCCAACAAGTTTCGTGTAGGCCTACCAAAACCGCTCAAGCCGATTCCGGCAACGCCTCGATGATCACGAAAGCCTGCGCGAGAGGAAAATCATCGGTAATTGTCAGATGTATGGCAGCGCGTGTTCCCGGCGGCAGGAGTTTCTGCAACTGGGTGGCGGCTCCACCCGTCAGATGCATTGTGGGCTTGCCGGAAGGCAGGTTCACCACCCCCATGTCGCGCCAGAACACACCGCGCGCAATGCCGGTGCCGAGTGCCTTGGCGCAGGCTTCCTTGGCGGCGAAGCGCTTGGCATAGGATGCAGCCCGCTGCTGGCGGCCATCCGATTTCTTCTGTTCGATTTCGGTATAAACCCGATTGCGGAAGCGGTCGCCGTGCCGCTCAAGCGCTTTTTCGATACGCCGGATATCGATAAGGTCACTGCCTATTCCGACGATCATATTTGCTGCAGCCCCCGCTCGCCGTGCAGCCTGTGCTTTTCAGCCAGTCGCTCCAGACGACGACGGCGAAACCCCGAGACTGCATAGCGCGTCACAAAATAGACAAGCACGGCGCAGGCTGCGCCCAGAATTGTCGAACCGAACAGCATCGGCTTCAGAAGCGGCGTCCAGATTTCATCGAAATGCATCGTTTCGAGAGCACGGCCAAAATGCACAGGCGGCGCTGCATCCACACTGCCATTCATGATGAAGCGGCCCAGTTCGAACGTGCTGCCCCAGATGAAGGGTAAAGTCAGCGGATTGGCCAGCGTGGTGCCGATGGCGGCAGCTGCAATATTTCCTGCCAGAAAATAGGCAAGCACAATCGCAATGATCAGATGAAAGCCGAAAAACGGGGTAAATGCCGAGAAGACACCCACGGCCAATCCTGCCGCCACCGCATGCGGCGACGCGGTGATGCGCAGAATCCTCTTGCCCCCGTACTTGAAAGAACGGGAAAAGGAGCGACGCGGCCAGAGCATAAGTCTCAGGCGCTCGCGTCGGGTCAGCGGATTTCGGCGTTGGAACAACATGGGCTCTTAATACTGCTCTCCTCGAGCGGAAACAATTGCTTTTATTAGATCATCCTATCGATCATGCATCGCGGTATTCTGTCGGCGCCAGCTCTGATTTCGGCTGGTAATGACGAGGGGATACGCCCAGCATGCGGCGAAACATTGTCGTAAAGGCCGAAACACTGTCATAGCCGAGATCGAGCGCCACGCTGGTTACGGCTTCCCCTTCCGAAAGCCGGGGAACGGCGGCGAAGAGGCAGGCCTGCTGACGCCACACCGAAAGGCTCACCCCTGTCTCACGCTGGAAATGCCGGGTAAAGGAGCGCCTGCTCATGGCAAGCCTGTCCGCCCAGTCATCGATTGTGACGCGCGAAGACGGGTTCTTGACAAAGTCGCGACAGAGCTTTTGCAAGCGCGGGTCGTTCGGAATGGGCAGTCCAAGCGACCTTTGCGGCAGCGTATGCAGATCACGCAGGATCAGTTCGATAACCAGCGCGTCGCGGCTGCCCGCTTCCGGTATGCTGTCGATCATGGTCGCATCGATGATGAGGCAGCGCATCAGATCAGTCAGCCCCACGACATGCAGATAGTCGGGCACGCCGGATACGGCATCGGTGCTGATATAGATCGAGCGCATATAGACATCGCCAACGATCTCGACCGAATGCTCGATGCCAGCCGGTATCCACATGGCATGATCGCCGGGGATCATCCAGCGACCGGCATTGGTTGTAACCAGAACGACGCCCTGCGAAGCACACAACAGCTGCGCACGCGAATGGCTGTGGAGCGGTACGAAATAGCCGTCGGGATATTTCGTCGGAAGCGCCACTACCGGCCCGGTCATGGTCTCCAGCATCGCCACGCGGTCTTCGTGGAATCTTTGCAGTTCCTCGCTCTCGGGTAAGAAAAGACGTGATGGCGATGGCGGCTTCATCTCAAATTCGTTCTTAAACAGCTTAGCTTGGCCCACTCTGACAAGTAATGGACCAAATCACGAAAGCGGGCGGCGAGCAATATGCTTATGAAGAGAGAACTGGAGAGTACGCTTGACGAAATCTCCTTTCGGAATGGCATCCAAACGCTCCTTTTCTTTCCAATATGCGGGAAGGTTGGAACGAAAGACGGATACTTCTTATAAAATGCGTTCGATCTGATTGAATTGGGTCGGCGCTCTGCACGTTTATTTTAACGCACATCTTATCCGAAAACCGCTGATGCTTTTCGGGATGTGTTCGAGGAGTCGCATTATGAGCATGAGTGCTGCGCAGCAGCCGTCCAACAGCGGTGCGGACAATACGGTCCTCACCATCATATTGGCCACAAGCATGGGCCACTTTCTGAACGACATGATGCAGTCGCTCCTTCCGGCCATCTATCCGATGCTGAAGGACAATTACAGCCTGTCCTTCTGGCAGATTGGTCTTCTCACCTTCACTTTCCAGATGACGGCATCCATTTTGCAGCCGCTCGTCGGCATCTATACCGACCGCAAGCCGATGCCTTATTCGCTGTCTTTCGGCATGGGTTGCACACTTGTCGGCCTCGTGCTGCTGGCGACCGCGCATCATTATTCGGTACTGCTGATGGGCGCTGCCTGCGTCGGCTTCGGCTCGTCCGTTTTCCATCCGGAAGCATCGCGGGTTGCACGACTGGCCTCGGGCGGCAAGCACGGTTTCGCACAATCGCTGTTTCAGGTGGGCGGTAACTTCGGTTCGTCAATCGGCCCGCTGCTTGCGGCATTCGTCGTGCTGCCCTTCGGCCAGATCAGCGTTTCGTGGTTCTCGATCGCAGCTTTGGCGGGCATGTTGCTGCTCTGGTATGTCGGTAACTGGTATAATCGCTATCGTCTGGCCAATGCCCGCAGGGCGCAGCCTGACAAGACGCTGCCGCTGCCGCGCAACCGGGTAATCGCCACGGTTGCCGTGCTCGCGCTGCTGATCTTCACCAAATATATCTACATGGCGAGCCTGACGAGCTACTACACCTTCTACACGATCCACCATTTCGGCGTGTCGGTGCAGACCTCGCAGATCCTGCTGTTCCTCTTCCTCGGCGCTGTGGCTGCGGGAACGATCTTTGGTGGCCCGATCGGTGATCGCATCGGAACGCGCAAAGTGATTTGGGTGTCGATCCTCGGCGTTTTGCCCTTCACTCTGGCTTTGCCTTACGCAAATCTTGAGATGACGGCTGTGCTGACGGTGATCATCGGCTTCATCCTGGCCTCGGCCTTTCCTGCCATCGTGGTCTTTGCGCAGGAACTGCTTCCGGGACGTGTGGGCATGGTGTCCGGTCTGTTCTTCGGCTTTGCCTTCGGCATGGCCGGCATCGCAGCCGCGGTTCTCGGCATCGTCGCCGACCGCAAGGGCATCGAGTTCGTCTATACGATCTGCTCATATCTGCCATTGCTCGGCCTTCTGACCGTCTTCCTGCCAAAGCTGGAAAAGAACCGCAAAGCGAAAGCCTGAGCCCGAACTTGAAAAGCGCTCCCCGAAGAGGGGGAGCGCCGCACGTCCCCCAACGGCGGCGCTCCCATGCCACTGACCTTTTGACGGCCCGGTACAGCGGCATCTCCAGAACGGTTCGTTGGAACCGCTCGATCAAATGCAGATCACACGGCGAAGCTGAAGCCTTGCACCGTTTCCCTGCGAAATTCATCAAAGGCCGCCGCGACGAGGCGGATCAGCGGCTTGCCATCCTCGGTAGCGCGGATGAGGCTACCCTTCACTTCGACCAGACCATCGGCGACCAGCGGGCGCAGCAAGGCGAGTTCATCAGAGAACTCCATACCCGGCGCCACATCATCGAGATCGACCTCAAAATTGCACATGAGCGCGGTGATGATTGCTGAACGGAGCCGGTCGCTTTCGCGCATCGTATAGCCGCGCACCGTGGCAAGCTCGCCCGCATCGACGGTCTTGCGATACTGCCCGATATCGGGAATGTTCTGCGCATAGCCGCCCGGAAATTGCGAGATGGAGGACGGCCCAAAACCGATCAGGGTCTGGCTTCGATCCGTGGTATAGCCCTGGAAATTGCGGTGCAGCAGCCCCTTGCGGGCAGCAACTGCCAGCGCATCGTCCGGCAAGGCATAGTGATCGATACCCACCGGCTCGTAGCCGAGAGCGGAAAAACAGTCAGCCACCACTCGCGACTGCGCAAAGCGCGCTTCAGCGTCGGGCAGTTGGCTCGCATCGATCAGTCGCTGGTTGGCGCGGCGCTGCGGCAGATGTGCATAACCATAGCAGGCAACGCGGTCCGGACGTAGCGCGGCAACCGTCTCGCAGGTGCGGCGCAGACTGTCCACCGTCTGCATCGGTAGACCATAGATGAGATCGAAATTGATTTTCTCGATGCCCTCACCGCGCAAAAGCCATGTGGCTTCCGACACGGTTTCCATCATCTGCACCCTGCCAATGGCCTTTTGCACACGATTATCGATATCCTGGACGCCAAGGCTGGCGCGGTTGACGCCCATGAAAGCCAGCGTCCTGACGAGGTCCGGCGTGACAGAGCGCGGATCAAGCTCAATGGCATGCTCCATCGTCGGCGCAAATTCGAACACCGAGCGCAGCGCTGTGATAATTTCCAGAAACTGGGAAGAATTCAGGATCGAAGGCGTTCCGCCGCCCCAGTGCAGATGGGTGACGCGCGGACGGCCGGTCAGCACATGGCCCACCGTTTCGATTTCGTTCAATAGCGAATGATAGAAACTCTCGACGACATCGTCGCGTATGGCGACCTTGGCGTGGCAGCCACAATAATAGCAGAGCTGCTTGCAATAAGGCACATGGATGTAGAGTGAGGTGCCCTCGCCCGGGCCAATCTGGCGAAGCCAGCGATGCGCAGTCTCGGATGCGAAGGGAACGAAATCGGCAGCCGTCGGAAAGGACGTATAGCGCGGAACAGCAAGTGCAGCGTAACGCTTTATCGCTTCTTCATGCATGGCGCACCCACCTCGCGCGGCGCGCGGACTGGCGAAGTTCGGCCAGTGCGAATGGAGACGCCGATGCCTGAACCGGAATTGCAACCTGCAGGACTGGACGGCATGATGCGGCACGATATACCGCATGAATGACAGCCAAGGTTGCAGTGACCAGCCACAAGAGCACCCGTCTTTCTCCCCATTTACCGCGCGGCCGTCCCTTTTGTAGCCGCATCAATCTTTATGGTAGAAATTACAGGGCAACGCGGCACCCCGCATTGATTTGAATCAACGGGTGACGATGAATGAGCAGAGTATTGGGAGCTGGAGAATCTTCAGCAGAAGTGCTGCACGCCTATACGGTGAAATCAGCGCACCGGACTGATTTCAGGCCCAGCTTCGATCAGGCAGAATATACGCTAAAACAAAGAATTAGAGCGATTACAACAGATCGACCTTAGACCGTTTTAAAGTGCGTCGAAATCCATGCCCGCAACAGCTGCAAGCGAACGGCGCGACAGAATTTCGACCGTATTGGCGTCGATGAGCTGGATCAGGCCCTGGCTCTTCAGCTTGGTGAAGCTTCGGCTCACCGTTTCGATGGTAAGCCCCAGATAATCCGCGATATCCGTACGGTTCATCGACAGATGCACCGGATTGGAGCGTTCACCGCGCTTTTCGGCGCGGGAGGACAGAACCAGCAGGAAGCTCGCAAGTTTTTCCACCGGCGCAAGACGACCGAGCACGAGCTGGTTGTCGCGCGCGGTGCGCAGTGCAGCCCGCGTCATCTGGTGCAGCCTTTCCTTGAGCTTTGGAAAGCGCTCCATCAGATTTTCCATTTCCTTCGTGGAGAAGGCACACAGGACCGAAGGCACCACTGCTTCCGCCGACTGCGAATAGACATCATCGTCGGCAAGACCGAGATAATCGCCGGGAAACAGGAAGCCCGCAATCTGGCGGCGCCCATCCGGTAGAGAGGTATAGATGCGCAACATACCGGACGTCAGGCTGAAGACCCGCCCCTTCAGCTCACCCTCCTCGACCAGCATCTCGTTCGCATCCAGCCTTTTGGACGTCATGATCGCTTCCAGCGCACCAAGATCGCCGTCGTCGAGCGCAGCACAAACCGCCATACGGCGCACATCGCAGTCGACACAGATGCCGCACGGCGCGCGAAAAGGCGATTTCGGATCGAAAACTAAAGGTGCTACAGCCACGATGGATTCCTGTCGGCGAGAACTGATCGGACTCTTCTATCAACCATCTAGATTACGTAAATAAAAGGCCCCACGTAAAGGGGAATCTCACCGCAGAGCTTTAATAGCCCTGCGGCATCAACACTTATATTATATCCAGCCAGAAAGTCTTTTAATATACAACGTTTCTAAAGAACTTCCCGGCAAGAAATAACCGTCAAATATTGCGGCTGCCCGGCTTGATGGCCGGGATTGCCGCCAGTTCCGGCGGCAGATTATCGGCGGGGTAAGCTGGCACTTCATATTCCGCAAGCGCGATCAGCTTGGTGCCAACATCAGCCTTGCCCGCCGACCGGTCAACGATGCAGGCCGCAGCAACAACCTCGATGCCGAGCTCTTTCATGCAGTCGATGGTTTCGCGGATCGACAGGCCGGTCGTCACGATATCTTCCACGATCACCACGCGCGCGCCCTTGGGCACATCGAAGCGGCGCAGGCGGAAAACGCCGTTTTCGCGTTCGACCCAGACCGACGGCACACCCAGATGGCGCGACGTTTCATAGGACGGGATAAGACCGCCAATGGCCGGCCCGACCACATAGTCGATGGGACCGAGATTGGCCGTCTTGATCTTTTCTGCCAGCGCCTTGCACAGCTTTTCCGTCTTGTCGGCATGCATGAACACACGCGCCTTCTGAAGGAAAATAGGGCTGCGAAGGCCGGAAGTGAGAATGAAATGGCCTTCGAGGATCGCTCCCGCTTCGCGGAAGACGGCAAGCACGCCTTCGGTGTTCATTTTGGTCCTATCCGTTCACGCGCTTGGCGCCGCTGACGCTCGCGCTTTCTTTCAATTGGGAAATGATGCGGTTGAGGTGTTTCAAGTCCCACACCTCGACGTCGATGATCATTTCGGTAAAGTCCGGTGCGGTGCGCACCATGGAGAGATTGTGAATATTGGCGTCGTTGGCCGCAACAATCTGGGCGATTTCCGCCAATGAGCCCGGTGAATTGATCGCCGAGACGCTAACGCGGGCCGGAAAGCGCTCATGCATCGTCTCATCGATATCCCAACGCACATCGATCCAGCGTTCCGGCTGATCGTCATAGGCGGTCAGCGCCGGTGACTGGATCGGGTAAATGGTGATACCGGCGCCCGGCTGGAGAATGCCGACGATACGGTCACCCGGCACCGCGCCTTCCGGCGCAAAACGCACCGGCAGATCGGAATTGGTGCCACGGATTGGCAGAGCACGCTTGCCCGGCTTCGTCGCGGTTTCCTGATCCTTGCCCTTATCGGCCTCGGAGCCTTCACTGCCTTCGGGAACCTTGAAGATCATCCCGGCAGCATTTTGAATGTTGAACCAGCCTTTTTCGCCGGTCTTGGCGGGGTTGTTCTGCGTTGTGACACGCGTATCCTGATAGTCTGGATAAACGGCCTTCACCACATCGGTGGACGGCAGTTCGCCGCGCCCGACGGCGGCCAGCACGTCTTCCACATCCTTTCGCGCCAGACGCGGCAGGCCCGGTTTCAGGATATCCTTGCTGAATGGCTTTCCGGCGCGCTCGAAAGCGCGTTCGAGAATACGCATGCCGAGGCCGGAATATTGCTTGCGCACGGCGGAGCGGGTCGCACGGCGGATCGCAGCGCGCGCCTTGCCGGTCGCAACCAGAGATTCCCAGGCCGCAGGCGGCACCTGCGCCTTGGAGCGGATGATATCCACTTCGTCACCGTTCTTCAGCTCGGTCATCAGCGGCATGATGCGGCCATTGACCTTGGCGCCAACACAGCTGTCACCAATATCGGTGTGCACGGCATAGGCGAAATCGATCGGCGTCGCACCGCGTGGCAGTGCAATCAGGCGGCCCTTCGGCGTGAAACAAAAAACCTGATCCTGAAACAGCTCCAGCTTGGTATGTTCCAGAAACTCTTCCGGATTATCGCCTTCGGAAAGCTGCTCGATGGTCTGGCGCAGCCAGGCATAAGCGTTGGTTTCCGTCGAGATCGCGTGCGGATTGTTGGCGCTGCCGCGATCCTTATAGATCGAATGCGCCGCCACACCGAACTCGGCAATTTCATCCATCGCACGGGTGCGGATTTGCAGTTCGATACGCTGGCGTGACGGACCGATAATGGTGGTGTGCAGCGAACGATAGTCGTTTTGCTTCGGCGTTGAGATATAATCCTTGAACCGCCCCGGCACCATCGACCACGTCGTATGGATCAGCCCCAGCGCCCGATAGCAATCCTGCACCGTATCAACCATGACACGGAAGCCGAAAATGTCGGACAGCTGTTCGAAGGACAGGCCCTTGGTTTCCATCTTGCGGAACACCGACCACGCCTTCTTCTGGCGGCTTTTGACACTGGCCTTGATGCCGTTCTTCTCGAAAATCTCGGACAGGTCCTTTTCGATCTTCTGCAGGAGACCGCGGTTTTTCTCTAGAAGTTCAGCCAGACGGTCCGTAACCGCGCGCCATGCATCGGGATTGATATAGCGGAAGGCCAGCTCTTCCAGCTCTTCGCGCATGTCCTGCATACCCATGCGGCCAGCGAGCGGCGCATAGATATCCATGGTTTCTTCGGCAATGCGCAGGCGCTTGTCCTCGCGCATGACGCCGAGCGTGCGCATATTGTGCAGACGGTCGGCAAGCTTGACCAGAAGCACGCGCACATCTTCGGCGATGGCCAGAAGCAGCTTGCGCAGGTTTTCCGCCTGCACGGCCTTCTTGGAAACCAGATCGAGCTTCTTGAGCTTGGTCAGTCCTTCGACGAGCTTGCCGATTTCCGGTCCGAACAGCTGGTCGATTTCCTGACGGGTCGCGGTGGTGTCTTCGATGGTGTCGTGCAGAAGCGCGATGGCGATCGTCGCCTCATCCAGATGCATGTCCGTGAGGATGGCCGCGACTTCGAGAGGATGAGAGAAATAAGGGTCGCCGGAAGCACGTTTCTGGCTGCCATGTTTCTGCATGGCATAGACATATGCCTTGTTGAGAAGCGCCTCGTTAACATCCGGCTTGTATCGCTGCACACGCTCCACAAGCTCATACTGGCGCATCATCTACGACAACTCCCTCAAACCAACGCCGGGCGGTTCGCGGCCACGCCGCAAAACAATGACACCCCAATCGAGCACAACTTCGCAAATTATCGAGTGTTTTGCGAGCTTTAGCACCGACTTTCTGCCAACAGGATTAATTTCAGACAGAAATCAATTTCCTGCAAGCCGCCGCAGCGATCATTTTATGTTCACGCGCGTAAAAATACGCGCCGCGGCCTGATGAGCCGCAGCGCGTGTATAAAAAGGCAACCCGATAGCGGATTAGAAGTCGTCGTTCTTTTCCGGAGCGACCAGACCTTCGATACCGGCCAGAAGCTCTTCTTCCGACATGCGGTCGAAAGACACAATGTCTTCCTCGGCAGCATCGGCAATGCCTTCAGCCAGTTCGTCGGACGACGACGTGATCTGGGCAGGAGCAGCAGCTTCCGGCTCATCCACTTCCACATGCTTCTGCAGCGAGTGGATCAGGTCTTCCTTCAGATCGTCCGGCGAAAGCGTTTCGTCGGCGATTTCGCGCAACGCAACGACGGGGTTCTTATCATTGTCGCGGTCGACAGTGATCGAAGCGCCCTGGGAAATCTGGCGGGCGCGATGACCGGCGAGCAGAACCAGCTCGAATCGGTTCTCGACTTTGTCTACGCAGTCCTCAACAGTGACGCGGGCCATACACGGTCCCTTTCATTTTCGAACTTTAAACGGATTTTTTTTCAGCACATAACGCCTGTCGGGCGAAATTACAAGCCAAAGCGGGATTACAGGCGTTAAATAGCCTTAATCCGTTCATATACCCTCGATTTTTAACGATATACCGCATAATATCTCATCGCATTTCAAAATGGAACAATATTAAGCAGACCAAAATTCGTTCCCATATCGAAATTGCTACATTAGGTAAATTAGCTCACTAAAATAACAACCTATGGTTGCTTGTTTTTCTATAATATGTCCTTAGAAACGCTATAAACGCTATTGGTAGAAATATTTCGCCAGCCGACGTTTGTGAAACAAATCTGAATACGCGGTCGACGGTCCACACTCCCGTTAGGCTGTAGAGTGGATATATTGCACGATGTTCGATTCTCGTGAAAAAATTGCGCTTTTTATTGACGGCGCCAATTTATACGCAGCATCCAAGACTCTGGGCTTTGACATCGATTACCGCAAGCTTCTGAAGGCGTTTCAGAAGCGCGGTTATTTGCTGCGCGCTTATTATTATACGGCGCTTGTTGAAGATCAGGAATATTCCTCGATCCGCCCACTGATCGACTGGCTGGATTATAACGGTTACAAGGTGGTCACCAAGGCCGCCAAGGAATTCACCGATTCGACGGGTCGCCGCAAGGTAAAGGGCAATATGGACATCGAACTCACCGTCGATGCCATGCAGCTCACCGACACGGTTGATCATTTCGTCATCTTCTCCGGCGACGGCGATTTCCGTTCGCTCGCAGAAGCCCTGCAGCGCAAGGGCCGCAAGGTTTCCGTCGTTTCGACGCTGACGACCCAGCCCGCGATGATCTCCGACGAACTGCGCCGTCAGGCCGATCATTTCATCGATCTTGTTTCGCTGAAGGCTGAAATCGGTCGCGATCCTTCGGAGCGCGCGCCACGCCGCCAGGACGACGATCTCGAAGAGAATTATTGATATCGGTCAGGGTTCGATCCATGCACCAGCATGAATTTTGAGCCCTCCCGACGAATAATCCACTTTTCTACCTGAATCAAAAAGAGCGCCTGACGGCGCTCTTTTTCTTTGGAATGCGATCAGCCCCGGTCGCGGAGCAAGCGGGCCTTTTCGCGGCCCCAATCGCGCTTCTTTTCCGTCTCGCGCTTGTCATGATTCTTTTTACCGCGCGCCACGGCCAGTTCCAGCTTCGCGCGTCCGCGATCGTTGAAATAGAGCTTCAACGGAACGACCGTCATACCGTCGCGCGATACGGAGTTGAACAGGCGCGATGCTTCGCGGCTGCTCACCAGAAGCTTCCGCAAACGGCGCGGCTCGTGGTTGAAGCGATTGCCCTGCGTATATTCCGGAATATAAGAGTTGATCAGCCAGAACTCGCCATTCTCGAAGCTGGCATAGCTTTCAGCGATATTCGATTGATTGGCGCGCAGGGACTTCACCTCGGTGCCGGTCAAAACCAGACCAGCCTCGAGCGTGTCCAAAATCTCGAAATTGAAGCGCGCCTTGCGGTTTTCCGCGATGATCTTGCGTGCAGGGGAATTCTTCGGCTTGTTCATAACTGCACTATATAATGTGTTGCATTTAAAATGAAAACGCTCCCGCGACGGCGGGAGCGTAAAAATCAGCAGCTTGCAATTCTTTTAACGAGCAGCCACGCGAATGCCTGTTTAGTTGATGAGACCTGCATGCTTCATGGCGTGATCGATCTTCTCCGCCGTCGAAGCTTCGACCTGCACCATTGGCGAGCGCAGGCTGTTTTCGACGCGTCCAAGACGCGACAACGCATATTTCGGGCCAGACGGGTTCGGCTCGATGAACAGCGCCTTGTGCAGCGGCATCAGACGGTCCTGCAGTTCCAGCGCCTTGGCGAAATCGCCAGCCTGGCAGGCATCCTGAAACTCGGCGCATAGACGCGGCGCGATGTTTGACGTCACCGAAATGCACCCTACCCCGCCATGGGCGTTGAAGCCGAGCGCGGTCGCATCCTCGCCCGAAAGCTGGATGAAATCCTTGCCGCAGGTGCCACGCTGTTCTGAAACGCGCTCGATCTTGCCGGTCGCATCCTTCACACCGATGATGTTCTTGTGATCGCGCACCAGAGCGCCCATCGTTTCCGGCGTCATGTCGATGACCGAACGGCCCGGAATATTGTAGATGATGAGCGGAATGGAGATCGAACGCGCAACCTGCGAGAAATGTTCGTAAAGTCCACGCTGGGTCGGCTTATTGTAATAAGGTGTAACTACCAGCACGGCGTCGGCGCCAGCCTTTTCGGCATGCTGCGCGAGTTCAATCGCCTCGACAGTATTGTTCGAACCGGCACCCGCAATAACCGGCACGCGACCGGCGGCCACCTCGATGCAAACCTCGATGACGCGCTTGTGCTCGTCATGGGAAAGCGTCGGCGTTTCGCCGGTGGTGCCAACGGGAACGAGACCTTTGGTGCCCTCTTTTATCTGCCAGTCAACGAATGCACGAAAAGCTTTTTCATCGAACGCTCCTTCACGATCGAATGGCGTGACAAGCGCGGTAATTGAGCCCTTCAGCATCAGTAACTCCTGAAAAAGATAGACAGAACCTCAAACCGCAGGGGCGCTCGACCTCATATGCGGTTTGCGGAGGCGTTGAACAATAGTCTTGCAGCACGAATGGAGCAAGCACATTGCAAGCGGAAAACAGGGGTATTACGGCAGATTTGCGACGAAAATTCCGGCTTTATTCCAATGTTATCTTCGCTCATCCCGACAGCCCGTAAAGCCCGGTATTCCGCATGGCCGTTTCGTCGCCGTTTGCACTATCTTATAAAGCTTTTATTAATCATAGTTTCATTCCTTGGGGCCTATCCTTGACGACAAAATATGCGGGCGAAATGAAAGGCTAACAAAAGCCGAATTTTGCTAACATATTTTGCAGCAACCAAGTCCCGGCTGGCCGGATTTTTGTTTCAGAGTGCGGATGTCTAAAGAAGTCGTAGCGATCAGTATCAGACGAAAAGCCCTGCTTGCAGGATGCCTTATTGCGGTTGCCGTGCAGCCGTCAGCGTCGTTTGCGCAGTCGTCACTGCCGACCCAAGTGCCGACCCCACTCGCGCGCCCGTTTGCGCCTGCCGCAGCACCGTCTCCGGCGTCGCCGATGAATCTCGTGACGCCAACGCCGCGTCCCACCCCGCCCGATCCGGTTATCACCTCGTCATTCAGCCGCGTGGAAAATCCGGCGGCCATTGGCGGCACGCTGAAAAGCGGGCTTGATGCGCTTTATTCGAAAGATGTTGCAAGTGCGGTTGCCTTTCGCAACGGCATGCCACGCGGTTCGCTCGACCGGCAGATTCTGACCTGGGCCATTGCGACCTCGGGCGTCGAAGGCGTCACCAGCAGCGAAATCGCCGCTGCGACTGCCGAACTGCCCGGCTGGCCCGGCATTTCCACACTTCAGCGCAATTCTGAACGCGCCCTATTCAAGGAAATCCCGCCCGCGGGAACCGTCATGGCGGCATTTGGCAGCCGTCGCCCGGTGACTACCGAAGGCATGATCGTGCTCGCTCGCGCCTATGTCGGTATCGGCAATCCCGGCAAAGCCCGCGAACTCCTGTCTCCCTGGTGGGCAACGCAGCGCCTCTCGTCTGAAGACGAGCAGAAAGTGCTGAAGGAATTCAACGGCATCCTGACACGGGAAGACCATCAGCGGCGTTTTCTGCGCGCGATCTATAATGACCGTATGGCATCGGCAAAACTGCTTGCCGGTCCCGCGCAAGCCCAGTCGCTGTATAATGCTTTTGCAGCCGTCTCGCAGAAATCGCCCACCGCAGCGGCGACGATTGCCGCCGTGGACCGTTCGTGGCAGGCGAATGCGGCCTATCAGTTTTTGAAGATTCGCTATCTGCGTCGCACTGAGCGCTATGATGACGCGACCGAGTTGATGCTGAAAGCGCCGCGTCAGGCAGCCATGCTGGTCGATCCGGACGCATGGTGGACCGAACGGCGTATTCTGTCGCGCGAGTTGCTCGATCTCGGCAAGCCGCAACTGGCCTATAAGGTAGTCGCGGCCCACGCTGCCGAATCGCCAACAGTTGCCGCCGAAGCGGAATTTCATGCTGGCTGGTATGCGCTCCGCGCGCTCAAGCAACCCAAGACTGCCGCACCGCATTTCGCCAGAATTGCCGAAATCTCCGCCCGTCCAATTTCCGCGTCCCGCGCCTATTATTGGCTCGGACGCGCTGCGGATGCGGGAAGCGGCGGCAATGCGCGCGATTTTTATCGTCGCTCGGCCCATTTCGGCACGACATTCTATGGCCAGCTTTCCGCAGCCAAGCTGGATGAAAAGGCGCCGGAACTGATCTATCCGAAGCCGACCGAGACGGATCGCGCGCGCTTTGCCAACCGCCATGCGGTGCAAGCCATCAAACGTCTCGAACAAATCGGTTATGCCACCAAGGCGACATCCATCTATACGCAGCTTTCGCAGGAACTCGACAGTGTCGGCGAACTGGCTTTGCTGGCCGTCATGGCAGAGCGCAACGAGAACCATTATCTGGCACTGCGTGTCGGCAAAACCGCAGCCCTGCGCGGGCTGGATGTGGGTGCGCTTTCGCATCCGCTCGGCGCCATTCCGGCCAGCGCCAATATCAGCGGCTCGGGCAAGGCGCTTGCCTATGCCATCGCGCGTCAGGAAAGCGAGTTCAATGTCGGCGCAGTTTCGAAGGCCGGTGCACGCGGACTGTTGCAGCTGATGCCTGCGACCGCCAAGAGCGTCGCAACGCGCAACGGCATGCCCTTCTCTGCACCGCGCCTCACGAGCGACGCAGGCTATAACGCGACGCTCGGCGCACATTTCCTGGGTGAACAGCTCGACCGTTTCAACGGTTCTTATGTGCTGACTTTCGCCGGATATAATGCCGGACCGCGCCGCGCATCGGAATGGGTCGAGAAATATGGCGATCCGCGCGGCCAGTCGATTGAAGAGGTCGTGGATTGGATCGAGCGCATTCCCTATTCGGAAACGCGCAATTATGTGCAACGCGTGATGGAAAATTACGAAGTCTATAAAGCGCGCCTGACCGGTTCTGCCGATATCGAATCCGATCTGGTTTACGGGCGCCGCTAGAGCGGTTCCGATTATGCTTCGGATTTTTTCGTAGGCTTCGCCTTCGGCTTGGCTGGAGCCTTCCTGGCTCTGGCTGGCCGTTTGGCCGCTGGCTTGATCGTGGTCTCCACAAGCCTTTCTGCCTGGCCGATCCAGTTTTCGCGCACGATTCGGCGCGGGAACCCGATGTGACGTTCGACCCATGCAGCTTCCTCATCCGACCAGTTTGCGATCTGGTCATAATGATAGACGCCAAGCCCATTCAGCATCGATTGAATAGCCTTGCCTATTCCGCTGATCGCGGTCAGTTCGTCTGCTTTGCCTTCGCGCGGCGCATCCAGCAGTTCCGGGCGGCCCGGATCTTCCGGCTCACTCTGTTCTTCCGGTTGGACCGGCTGCACCGGCAGCGGCCCGCCAACGACTTCGGCATCCGGCACAGGCGCTTTCTTCGGCGCGCTCGCCTTTACGGGCTTCTTGTCTTTCGTGAGCGGCGCGGTCACCGCCTCTTTCACAGGCGCGGGCTGAACCGGCTCCGGCTTCTCATCCACGGCTGGAGCCGAAAGCGCAGCCGCGACGATTGTGCGTTCCTCGTCGGTCATGGCCTTGTTCTTGCGTCGGAACAATCTGCCCAGAACGCATCCGACGATAAACGCCACTGCAACAAGGATCGCCAGTTGAATGATCAGCAACGGCATATCGGTTTCCCTCGTATTCTGTACTACGCGCCCTAACCTCTCGATTCGGCGCATTTTATTCTCCAGGCTCGCTTTGAAGCCCGCACAGCTCGCAATGGCGGCTCTATTTACGACCGCTCAGCCATCCGACAACGATCCCGATCAATACCGCCGCGAGAAGAACGGGCCAGAATGTTTCAGCAAGATAAAGCATCAAAACCTGCACTGGGTTTCATAGGTCAATTCCAATCCGTCAGTCATAATAAGAAAGCAAAAATTGAAACAGCGAAACTGTCATTTTCGAACAGGAAAGTCGCTGGATTAACCTACCGCAACGGAAGATTTTATTCGCAGAATCACGGCTCAACCAAATCTGATGCCGCCAGTTTCAAATCGAATGGCAGCGGCTTGGACAAAATATCCGCCATCGACCGATATTGCTCAGCACTGGCCGCCTTCCCTTTTATCGAAAGCGATCCGTCCGTGATCGTTATCTCGCCACCGGCAAGTCCCTTGGTCAAAGAGAGCGCAAACAGCACACCGTCGGAAAATTGTGGCCAGCTGCCGCGCGCCAGCGCCATTTCATCGTCGAGCGACAGGCCCGGTGCAACCGCTTCCGCAGCCTCCATAATCCGGTCGCGCAAGGCGTTTTCAGGGATAGAGCCGGTGAAAACCAAACCGTCATTGCTCTTCTCTATCTTAAAAACATAAGGCGACGCGGCCGGCAGAACCGATGTGAGGTCGGTGATATCGTTTACTCCCCACACAGCGCTCAATGCAGCACGTGCAGCGTCTTGCGCTGCCGGGTCGGGCGCGATGCCCTTCAGGGTGACATCGCGGCCTTCAATATCAAAACCCGTCCAGACATAGGGCGCCAGCGCTTCGGAGGTGCGGCTGGAAATATCGGTCTGAACACGATCCACGCCGAACCACAGCGCCAGCGCCGTCAGTGTTGCGGTCCACGTTAGCCCCGGCCAGAACCAGCTTTTCATGTCGCCTCACCTTCCGTGTCTGTGATCCGCTTCGTCCGAGCGGCGCATTTCAATAGCTCGTTCGTACAAAGACAGGACATTCCACAAATGCAAGAGCCGTTCGAATCAGAGAACAACAAAAAAACCCGGCAGCTGAGCTGCCGGGTTTCCTGTAACCAATCCGTAAAGGATTAGAACGAACGCTGGAAGCGGATGGTGCCGCCGATTGCGTCCTTTTCGGTGATGCCACCGTCATAGGCGCGCCAGTCGTTGCTGAAGCGGGTGTAGTTGATTTCTGGCGTAATGGTGAAGCCAGGAACCAGCTCGTAAGCAACGTTAGCAGCAATTGCGGTCTTGCCCCAATCGTCATGCGCGCCCTGAAGGTTGAAGACAGCCTTGTCGGTTGCCTTGAACTTCAGACCACCCCAGACAGCCCAATCGCCGCCCCACTGGCCGTACATCTGGTCCGGATTTTCTTCCGAAGCGTATGCACCCTGCAACCAAACCGAGAAGCGGTCGGTGATGTTGACGTCGCCACGAACCTTGGCAGCCCACTCTTCGATGACCGAGTCGTAAGCCACGACGCCAGCGATCGAACCCCAGCCGCCAGCATACTTCAGGCCGCCAACAACGTGTGGCATGTAGCCGTCGATTGCGTAGTCGCCAGCGCCCGTAAAGCCACCGTCGTTGTCCGCACCCTGTTCAAGAGCGATCACAGCCGAGAAGCCGTTGCCGCCAGTGAAGGTGTACGAGATCTTGCCCGTGCGGTATGCGCCAGCAGAGACCACGTCATCGTTGATGATGTCGCCGAGGTAACCGGTGAAGGTGTGGAATTCCGACTCATCGATACCGACCTTCAGGCCGCCGAGTTCGATATAAGCGAACTGCATAACGACGTCGGAAGAGTTCGAGCCATAAACGCCGTCTTCACGCGAATTAGCCGAAGCATAGTTGAAGCGGGTTTCGGTGAAGGTCTTCAGCGTGCCGAGTTCGGTTTCCGAAGCGGTCGAGGTGCGGAGCGCGAAACGAGCGCCCTTATCCCAACCTTCACGGTCCTGACCGGAATAGACGTTGTCGCCGCCCTTTACGTCGTAACGGACGTAACCATGGATGCGCAGGCAGGTTTCGGTGCCCGGGATGTAGAAGTAGCCAGCGCCGTATGCGTCGCAAACGCGAACATATTCAACGGCTTCGGGCTCTGGCGCGACGATTGCGTCGGCAGCCTGAGCGCCGGAAGCTGCAACCAGAGCTGCAGCGGAGCCGAGAAGAAGGCTCTTGATGTTCATTTCTGACCTCCAGTCAAAGTTAAAAACGGGTCTGGGCATTTTGATTTGGCTGAAGGACAACCTGTCCCCATCCCCTTGTGAAAAAGTCGCCCCGAAGCGCTCCTTCTTCTGGATGTGAAGATACTCGCCCGTTCCCTCGTTTCAACTGCGAATACGGCTTACCCGCCCCGGCAAGCCCTCTATGCAGAATGGTTGTTGCAGAAAAGACACGAAATTGTCAGCTTTGGTGGCCCTTCTTTAGAGTTTATTAACATTCCTAACCACGAATTAACCGATCTTAACGATTGAAAACGTAGATTTTTTTTAAGTTAAGCGCCAAAACAGCGTCGAGATTCCACCATTTGCCACCTGGGAACAGAAAGTGTCCTGCGGATGTCCGTAACTTGGTGATTCCTCTTGTGAGAGGCCGAATCTCTAATGTTCTGAATGGCATGATTGTGCGACGGACCAATGAAGAGCGCATAGCCGAAACGCCGCAAATCAAGCCTGCACCATGGTTGCCTTATATATAATGCGTGTAATTCGCAGGAAATTTTACCAGCTGTTGCGTAAATCGCTTGAAATGCCTCGGCGTACCGGCTATCTCGCCCTTACCGGAGAGGTGGCCGAGTGGTCGAAGGCGCTCCCCTGCTAAGGGAGTAGACCTCATAAGGGTCTCGTGGGTTCGAATCCCATCCTCTCCGCCACTAGCTGCAATCAGCTTTCCAACTCCTTCCCCAAAATCATCGATAGTATCGTCTCTTTGAGCCGTTTCTCGACGCATATTCAGGCCGTGCGATGCGAGCGTTTTTGACACTTTGAATCTCGAAAATACGTAACATACTGATTTATAGGTATTTTCTGGTTTCCCTCCGATTCTTGACTGGAGGTCAGAAATGAACATCAAGAGCCTTCTTCTCGGCTCCGCTGCAGCTCTGGTTGCAGCTTCCGGCGCTCAGGCTGCCGACGCAATCGTCGCGCCAGAGCCCGAAGCCGTTGAATATGTTCGCGTTTGCGACGCATACGGCGCTGGCTACTTCTACATCCCGGGCACCGAAACCTGCCTGCGCATCCATGGTTACGTCCGTTACGACGTAAAGGGCGGCGACAACGTCTATTCGGGTCAAGACCGTGAAGGTTGGGACAAATCAGCTCGCTTTGCACTCCGCACCTCGACCGCTTCGGAAACCGAACTCGGCACACTCAAGACCTACACTGAAACCCGCTTCAACTACCTCGCGAACAACTCGCGTATAGACGGCGTATACGGCACCACCGATTCTGAAGTTGTACTTCAGTTCGCTTATATCGAACTCGGCGGCCTGAAGGTCGGTATCGATGAGTCGGAATTCCAGACCTTCACCGGTTACCTCGGCGATGTCATCAACGATGACGTGGTCGCAGTTGGCGGCTATCGCACGGGCAAGATCTCGTACACCTTCACCGGTGGCAACGGCTTCTCGGCTGTGATCGCTCTTGAACAGGGTGACGACGGCTTCACCATCGACGGCTACATGCCGCACGTTGTTGGCGGCCTGAAATATGCAGGCGGCTGGGGTTCGATCGCTGGTGTCGTAGCTTACGACTCGGTCATCGAAGAGTGGGCTGCCAAGGTTCGCGGCGACGTCAACATCACCGACCGTTTCTCGGTTTGGTTGCAGGGCGCGTACTCGTCGGAAGAATCTCCGCTGCAGATGTACGGCCAGTGGGGCGGCGATTGGGCTGTCTGGGGTGGTCTGAAGTTCAAGGCAACCGACAAGGCTGTCATCAACATTCAGGGCGCGCATGACGACTGGGGCAAGACCGCAGTTACGGCCAACGTTGCTTACGAACTGGTTCCTGGCTTCACCATCACGCCAGAAGTTTCCTACACCAAGTTCGGCGGCGAATACCGTAATGTCGTTGACGAAGACAACGCTTTCGGCGGCATGGTCCGTTTCCAGCGTTCGTTCTAATCAGATCGAGCTTGAACAGAAAGACGCCAGCGGGAAACCGCTGGCGTCTGCAATCGTAGAATCGTTGTTCACAGAGTTGTGAAACCACCCGCCTCGAAATGGGGATTTCGGCCGGTGGCGATGAGGGGAATTACCGAGAAACAGAAAGATGGGGACAAACGGGGGGCCTTAAACAAGGATCGCACCATGTCTCTGCATAAAATTAGCCTACTTATCTTGTGCTTCTTAAATTATTCCATTAGTTGTGCAGCCCGGAGAATGCCGGGGGGCGCAAAATGATAACTATTGGGGAAACCAAAGTCGGTTCTGGTGACAAATACGCGCCAATCATCGACTACAATCTGAACTACGCATCCGACAGAAGCCAAAACCATCGCCTCGTAGAGAAATTCTCCATCGCCGAGTTGACGGGAAAATATATAAACATTCTGTGGGATGACGGCTCGCACAAGTATAATGTGAGGTCGTTTCTCGGCGAGATTGACGAAATTCTGAAGGGCGAACGCTTTTCAGGTTTCGATCAGGAAATGCTTGATTCCCTTATTGGCACGCTCCGTGAGCGCGGCAACAGCAATGCAACCATCAACAGAAAGATGGCTGCGCTGAGCAAGCTGCTGCGAAAGGCGCATAAAATGGGGGATATCTATAGTCTGCCGGAGTTCGTCCGACAGAAAGAACGGGTCGGACGCATCCGTTTCCTCGAATATGAAGAAGAAAAGCGCCTGTTCGCCGCAATTAAATCGCGCTGCGAAGACAGTTTCCGTCTTGCCGTATTTCTGGTTGATTCGGGCTGCCGTCTTGGCGAAGCCATCGGTTTGACCTGGAACGATTTGCAGGACCATCGCGTCACCTTCTGGCTCACCAAATCCAACAGAAGCCGTACCGTTCCCCTCACCCGCCGTGCTGCAAAGGCAACGAAGATCGCACATGAGCGCCTCAAAGGCCCATTCTCGATGCTCAATCAGGTTCGGTTCCGCCAGATCTGGAACGAAGCCAAGATGGAAGTCGGCCTGGGCACTGACGATCAGGTCGTACCGCATATTCTGCGCCATACCTGTGCTTCGCGCCTCGTTCGCGGTGGGATCGATATCCGCCGTGTGCAGATGTGGCTCGGTCATCAGACACTGCAAATGACCATGCGATATGCGCATCTGGCTACGCATGATCTCGATTCCTGTGTGAAAGTGCTGGAGATTCACTAGGGATTTCCGGCCAACGTCTGGAGCGCCGACAGGGACAAATCGGGACACATCTGATTTCGATTACGCTGCGGTGCGAGAATCGTAAACAAAAACAACGCGATTGGATTACTCCACGCGGACGCAGCCCTTCGTAGAGTTGTGGTTTAATGCCTTAAAACATGTCTTCCATATTTGACTGCATCCTCTTCTCGCGACAGCACTGGAAGCGGAACTCTTAATATCGGCCTCATCTGCCATTGCGGTTCGGAAGCCGAAACGCACCTCCTTAATGGAGCGGTGCGAATTCCTCAGTCCTTACGACCACGCATTCTTCTGTGGTTTCCGCTTTGCGTCGGGCACGCCTTAGCCGGCCAGTGATTGAAAACACACTCCGAAAAAGCGTCCTCGCCTCCTACTATCGCGCCTCGAACCTTTATCGACCGCCTTCGTCAAAACGACACGACGGAACACGCCGCACAGCTGATCGCAATAAACCTCGCATCAACAGTACCCGATTGAAAATCCGGGATCGTCAGCGCTTTCTCAGCTAAATGAAATTGATGCGTTGACCACATCACGAATGCCGCCAACCCTGATCACCTATTTTAATAACCAGCAAATGGACCGCTAAACACGCCTTTCTCACCATTCTGGTGGAACCGACGGGCAGGTCTTGCTATGCCTGATTATCGGGAGGACGAACGGCCATGCGGCAGCAGTTGCGGACCATCTCGCCCGACCGAGCCGCCTTCATTGCCTGACGGAAAGCTGACT
This sequence comes from Ochrobactrum sp. SSR, assembly GCF_030067775.1. Taxonomy (NCBI): domain Bacteria; kingdom Pseudomonadati; phylum Pseudomonadota; class Alphaproteobacteria; order Hyphomicrobiales; family Brucellaceae; genus Ochrobactrum; species Ochrobactrum sp. SSR. The sequence goes on from NZ_CP125969.1 coordinate 1,053,398, forward strand.
GGATATCGCCATGGGATCACCCCGCCTCACGCCTCTTGTGGAAAAGCTGCCTTCAACCGTGCCGTTTGTCGGCCCCGAAACGCTGGAATTGCAGCGCGGCAAACCGTTCAAGGCCCGCATTGGCGCCAATGAGAGTAGTTTCGGCCCAGCACCTTCGGTGATCGAAGCGATGCAGCGCGAAGCTGCAGAGGTCTGGAAATATGGTGACCCGGAAAATTACGAACTGCGCCATACCATCGCCGGGCATCACGGCTTGAAAGCCGAGAATATCATGCCCGGTGCTGGCGTCGACGCCCTACTTGGTCTGGTCGTTCGCCAGTATGTTCAAGAGGGTGACAAGGTCATCAACTCACTCGGCGGCTATCCGACCTTCAATTATCACGTCGCAGGTTATGGCGGCGCGTTAGTGACGGTGCCTTATCGCAATGATAAATCGGATCTGGATGGCCTGCTCGCTGCTGCAAAGCGCGAGAATGCAGCCATCGTCTATGTGGCCAACCCGGATAACCCGATGGGGACCTGGCACGAAGGCGCCGACATTCAGTCATTCATCGACGGGCTTCCGGAAACGACGATGCTCATTCTGGATGAAGCCTATTGCGAGACCGGACCGGATTCGGCCTTCCCACCTTTCGAAACAGATCGCCCAAATATTCTGCGCATGCGCACCTTCTCCAAGGCTTACGGTTTGGCGGGCATTCGCTGCGGTTATGTCGTCGGCAGCACTGAAGCGATCCGCTCATTCGACAAAATCCGCGACCATTTCGCCGTCAACCGTGTCGCGCAGGCAGCAGCTATCGCAGCGCTGAAAGATCAGGCCTATCTCAAGGACGTTGTCGGCAAAATCCATGCCGGTCGCGACCGTATCGCTGCCATTGCCGCGGCCAATGGCTTGAGCGCCATCCCTTCGGCAACCAATTTCGTGGCTATTGACTGTGGACGCGATGCAGCCTTCGCCTCCGCCATTATGAATGGACTGATCGCGCGCGATGTTTTCGTGCGTAAGCCCGGCGCACCGGTTCTCGACCGCTGCATTCGCGTGAGCGTGGGAATCGAAGAGCAGCTGGATGTCTTCGAAGCCGCCCTGCCCGGCGCATTGGAAGATGCCCGCCAGTCCGTCAAAAGCACCGAAACCGTTTGAACAGCGAGCCATCATGTCCAGTTTATTGAATGGCAGACCCTATAACGTTCTTTTCAGCACGCTCGGTGGCCTTTGCGGCGCGCTAGCAATTGCTGCCTATGCGGGCGCTGCCCATGGGGGTGAAAACCACCTCGGCAGCATAGCACCTTTGCTTCTGGGGCACGCGCCAGCCCTGCTCGTGCTGGCCCTATTGGCACCTGCAAGCCGCGCAGCCATGATCGGCGGCGCACTTCTGGTCGTAGGCCTTGCACTCTTCTGCGGTGATCTTTTCATGCGCGATATCACCGGCAATCGGCTGTTTCCCCTTGCCGCGCCGACAGGCGGAAGCCTGATGATTCTTGGCTGGCTCGGTGTTGCGCTGACCGGCTGGTTTTCACGACAAAAATAAAGGGCCTCACGGCCCCTTTTTCTTAAAGTGTGTCGCGTTCAGTCATATTCACGCGACACATTTTAAGCTTTTGTTTTTACGCATGTCTCCCGAAACTGGTTCCCACTTCGGGAGACATGCTTTAGATCAGGAATTGCCCTTGAGGCGTGCATTGCAAAGGCTGTAATAGCCGCCGCCCTTCTGCACCCACTTCAGGCCGCCAAGTGCATTGGCATCCTTCAATGCGTGATACTGCTCAAGGCAGGTGTGCATGCGCGCCTTGCCAGCCGATTCATTCGAATATTTCGCAGAAACGGCAGTTGGGAACTTCACGCCCTTTGGAGCCGCGACGGTTGGTGCAGCAGGTTCGCTATTGCCATCCGTGCTGAGCGCAATCGGATCGGCTCCGGCGCCGCATTCGGCCTTACGGAAATCGTTCCACTTCACGCCACCATCTGTGCCTGCGTCCTTGGCAGCCTGATATTTGGCGCTGCACTGCTTCATCGTCAGGCCCTTGGCGCTGTCATCAGCGGCAGGGGCTGCCGTTTTTGCAGCCTTGGCGGCTGGCGCTGCTGCGGCGGGTGCCGCCGGAGCAGCTGCGGTATCGTCGTCGCCGCACTGCGCTTTGCGGAAGTCGTTCCACTTCAGATTGCCGAGCGTTCCGGCGTCTTTGGCGGCCTGATACTTGGTGCTACATTCCTTCATCGTCAACGCGCTTGCAGGCGACGAGAAGGTAAAAGCCGCTGCACCCATAATGATGGCGGTGCCTGCCAAAGCTGTGATGGTTCGAATGGACATTGCGTCACTCCCTATCGAATACGGCCCCTTGGATCGCGAGACACCGGATTGATGCTTCCCGACCAATCTCTATTGCATATGCAGGGATTCTATATTCCTCAGCATATGCCGGAATTAAGAAGAACGCAGGCCCAACCTGTTGCTCCTGTTCATTCCTTTTCCGCGCCAACATTGCTCCTGGCAAAATTGACTGTCAATCGTTTGCTTAATATTACAGGCTCTGGCAATACAAATTTTCTAACGATCATTTTCGGCCCGTTATGGTTACCGCCTTCATAGTAACGACATAGTAACGTCATCAAATTGACCCCTTTCTATTTAAGCAGAAACTGCATTAAGGACGGTGGACGATGCCACAGCGTATCATGATTATCGGTGGCGCCGGTTCAGGAAAATCAACGCTGGCGCGGGAACTGGGCCAGATGCTGGACCTGCCGGTCATCCACATCGACACCATCTACTGGCAGCCCGGCTGGGTGATGCGTTCGCTGGATGAAATCGCGCGTCTGACAAAGGAAGCGGCGGACCGTGAGGCCTGGGTTTTTGAGGGCAATCACAGCCATACCATGGCCTATCGCGCCTCGCGGGCCGACATGCTCATCTTTCTCGATATTTCAACTGCTCGTCGCCTCTGGCGGATCATCTGGCGCATCGTGAAATATCATGGCCGCACCCGACCGGATATGGGCTTAGACTGCCCGGAGCGTTTTGACTGGGATTTCATCAAATGGGTGGTCGATTATCGCAAAAATGGGCGAATTCGCGCCCTGAAATTCATGGAAGAGGCCCCAAATCGCCTGATAAAGCGCCATTTACGCGAGCCCCGCGAAGTGGACGCTTTTCTCGACAGCATTCGTCGCGAAACAAAACAAAAGCAAACCGACCATAAAAAGTAGCGAGCCAATAAAGGCAGGCGTAAAATAGCAATATTGCAAATGATGCCAAGGCGCTCTGGCACTGCTATATTCCATGCGTCTCCCAAGACTTGACGCTCGTGTACGATCATTGCAACAATGACCCTATCGGCACAGCGCAATCATCTGTTAAACGAGCGCCGGACCCAATCCGGCTTTTGACTTTTGAGCCGGTTTTCCGGCTCTCGCTGCTGGAGTCCGAACGTGGCCAATATCGCAGATAGCGCCGCTCCGCTTGCCGGTGTGCCCAATACAATGAGCCACGACCGTCATCGCCTCTACGAAGACGCGATGGCCATGCTCATTGGCACGTCGTTCATCGCGCTCGGCATCAATCTCTACAGCCATGCAACGTTGATGACCGGCAGCACCGCCGGTATCGCCCTTCTCATTCAATATGCGACGGGCACAAATTTCGGCCTGCTCTATTTCCTGATCAACCTGCCTTTCTATTATTTTGCCATCCGGCGCATGGGATGGCCATTCACGATCCGCACCTTCGTTGCGGTCGGCATGTTGTCGGGTTTTGCCTGGCTTATACCGCAGAGCGTCGATTTCAGCACGGTCAATCCGCTGTTTGCAGCGCTGATGGGCGGCACCTTGATGGGAATGGGTGTGTTGGCACTTTTCCGCCACCGCTCCGGCGTCGGCGGCGTCAATATTCTGGCGCTCTATCTCCAGGACGCTTATAAAATTCGGGCGGGCTGGTTTCAGCTCGGCCTTGATCTGGTGATCATGCTGGCATCACTGTTCTTCATCCCGTGGCAGAACATGGCGCTGTCCCTGCTGGGCGCAGTGGCGATGAACCTCATCATCGCGATCAATCACAAGCCGGGCCGCTATCTCGGCATGAGCTGATGCAAAAAAGCCGCCTTCGAAGGCGGCTTTTGTTTCCGGTCATGACTTTCGCAGTATCAGTGCGTGGTCATCCATTCGCGTGCATCGCGAAGGGCTGCGGCCAGTTCAGTCTTGCTCATTGTAGCGGCAACCTGATTGCGCATCCGGGCGGCCTTCTCGTTGCCGCGAATGGCAGCGATGTTGAGCCACTTATGGGCTGCGACCACGTCGATCTCGCAATCACGTCCGATTGCAAACTTCATGCCCATTTCCAGAAGAATGCGGTCCTGCGAGGCGATCTTTTGCTGCTGCGTAAAGCTCTGAAACTGTGCCATTTTTCTTTGTCCCTGTTAAATCCCGAGAACCGTCCGGTCTTTCTTTCGTGGCGGTTGCTACCGCTTTGAAAACGCCGTCTCTGTCGTTCCGTTCATGATGTCTAGAATAGAGCTCAGGGCTGAAATGCGCGTTAAACCAGATGCTTAACGTCTGACCAACAAAATCCCAACAAGGTGTAAACTTGGGATTTTGTTAAACATCCAAGCCTCGCGGATTGCTGGGTTTTTCCAAAAATTCAATTCAAATCCGCTCGGTGCATGGAAACCGGATGATAACCATAGGACAAACGCTGTCCGTCGGATTGGTGCATTTCGACGTTTACACATGCGCAGAGAATCCCTTCACCAACGCTCCCGCGAGAGTGAAAATTCCACTTCCGCTCTTGCGAAATCTCGTTTACGTTTACGTTTGCGTAAGTCATGGCGATTGGGGGAGAACACTGTCGTCTTGCAAAACCGGCGCAATCCGAGGCTTTGCGATCAGGCAAAGGCCCCGGTTTACGGCGACCACGGCAAATGAATAAAGCGGTTTGCGCCATATCCCGATGGAGCGGGACTGGCGCACATTGGGAGGAATGAATGATCCGCACTCTTATTCTTGGAATGACACTTGCAGCCAGTTTCGCCGCGCCCGCCCTGGCGGAGGAAGGCATTGTGGGCAGCTGGAAGCGCCCGAACGGCACCATCATCAGCTATGCGTCCTGCGGCGGCAACAAATTCTGCGGCACGGTCATGACCGGCGAATACAAGGGCAAGTCCATCGGCACCATGTCCGGCACGGGTGGCAGCTATAAGGGCGAAGTCAACAAGCTCGACGAAGGCAAGACTTATACGGGCAAGGCATCGGTGAAGGGCAACACGCTCTCCTTGTCCGGCTGTGTGCTCGGCGGTCTGATCTGCAAGAGCGAAAGCCTGACGCGCCAATAATTGCGGCGACAACAGTCACCAAACGAAAAGGGCGACCTGAACAGCCGCCCTTTCCTTTTATTCCGCGTTTAGCGCGCTTTCTGGCCGAAGAGAATCTTCTGCGCTTCCTTGTCGTTAGCGAGATTGGATTTTTCGCGCTCTTCCTTACCGACAAGCAGACCGCGCGCGACGGCCGGACGCGCGTTCATGGTTTCATGCCAGCGCTTCACGTTCGGGAAATCATCGAGGTTCTGCTCGTAGTTCTTGAAAGCATTCACCCAGCCGATACTGGCCATATCCGCGATGGAATATTCGCCGGTGATATAATCCTTGCCTTCGAGCTGACGGTTCAGCACGCCATAAAGACGGTTGACCTCATTGGTATAGCGGTCGATGCCATACTGCACCTTTTCCGGCGCATAGAGACGGAAGTGCCCCGCCTGCCCGGACATCGGCCCGAGCCCGCCCATCTGCCACATCAGCCATTCGTCGACGGCCACGCGCTTGCGTTCGTCAGTCGGGTAAAACTTACCGAACTTACGTCCAAGATATTGGAGAATAGCGCCGGATCTGAAAACCGAGATCGGTTCGCCGCCCGGACCTTCAGGATCGATGATCGCTGGCATGCGGTTGTTTGGGGCAATCTTCAAGAAGTCCGGTTTGAACTGGTCGCCCTTGCCGATATTGACATATTTGACCTCGTAAGGAACGCCCAGTTCCTCCAGCATGATGCTGATTTTGACGCCGTTCGGCGTTGGCCAATAGTACAGCTCGATGGGCTTTGTCTGTTCAACCATGGGCTTTCTCCAACTCGTTCGAGTGTGTGCAACAGATTTGTGCGGGAGGCGTCCCGCGTTCCAATGATGGGAAACATAAGACCCATTTCGACAGGCACAAGACCAATCCGGCGCATTTAACGGAACATCAATATTTTTGAACCGCACATGAACGACCGTATCAGCTGCGGTTCAGGCGCGCTCGCTAAACTGGGCAACAACAAGGACGGATTTGAACCTTTTGGGGGCTTTCATGTTGCTCAGGCGCCTGACGATCGTTTGTCTGCTCATTGCCGGATTGGCGGTTGTCGCTGGCGTCTTCGCAGACAGGAAACACGATAGCTATCGTGACCAGACGATGTTCGGCCCGCTGGCTTCCATGCAGGTCAAGACGGGGAAACAGCCATGACCAGAACCATTCGTTCCAGTGCCGCAATCGCGCTGCGCGTATTCCTATTCACAGCGATTTTCACCGGCCCGGCGGCAACCTTCGCCTATATGCAAATCGGCGAGCACACCAAGATGAGTGGCGTCGGCCTGGTGCTTTATGTCAGCCTGCAACGCACCGCATAATCTGCTTCATTTTATGGTCATGGACTCTGCTATACTAAGCCATGACACAGCAGAATCGAACAATCATTTCTCAATGAAATCAAAACGCCGTCGCCGGTCGAGCCGGAGGTGTTTACCGATGCGAGCGCGGCGGTTGCCGCGCTGCAAAAGCTTTACGAGCGCAATACGGGTTTTCTGCGCAATGCTTTCGAGAAAGTGGCGCGCGGGGAAATACCTGCCCAGCGATACCGCGCCTTCTACCCCGAGATTTGCCTTTCCACGTCGAGCTTCGCGCATGTGGATTCGCGTCTGGCTTTTGGCCATGTTTCGACGCCGGGCGATTATTCCGCCACCATTACCCGTCCCGACCTGTTCGACCATTATCTGACCGAGCAAATCCGCCTGCTGATGCGCAATCACGGCGTGACGGTCACGGTGCGCAAATCGTCCACACCGATCCCGATCCATTTTGCCTTCATGGAAGGCACCTATGTGGAGGCCTCGGTCGCGAGCGCCTTCCAGCATCCGCTGCGCGATTTGTTCGACGTGCCGGATCTGGCGGCCACCGACGACAAGATCGTCAATGCAGACTTTGAACCCGCGCCGGGCGAACCGATGCCGCTTGCGCCCTTCACGGCACAGCGCATTGATTATTCGCTGCACCGGCTGGCGCACTACACGGCGACCAGCCCGGCGCATTTCCAGAACTTCGTACTCTTCACTAACTACCAGTTCTACATGGATGAGTTCTGCGCCTATGCCCGCGATTTGATGGCGCAGGGCGGCGGCGGTTACGAACAGTTCGTGGAACCGGGCAATCTCATTACCCGTGCGGGCGAAGCCGCGCCGAGCAGCGGCACCCCATTGGGACGCCTGCCGCAGATGCCAGCTTATCACCTGCAGCGCTCCGACCATTCCGGCATCACCATGGTGAATATCGGCGTTGGACCTTCCAACGCCAAGACAATCACCGACCATATTGCCGTGCTGCGTCCGCATGCATGGCTGATGCTCGGCCATTGCGCAGGCCTGCGCAACAGCCAGCAGCTTGGCGATTACGTGCTGGCCCACGCTTATATGCGTGAGGATCACGTTCTCGACGACGACCTGCCGGTGTGGGTTCCCCTGCCCGCGCTGGCGGAAATTCAGGTCGCGCTGGAAGAAGCGGTCGAAGAAATCACCGGCCTCGAAGGCTATGATCTCAAGCGCATCATGCGTACCGGCACCGTTGCCACCATTGACAATCGCAACTGGGAACTGCGCGACCAGCGCGGCCCGGTGCAGCGTCTTTCGCAGGCACGCGCCGTAGCGCTCGACATGGAATCGGCCACCATCGCCGCCAACGGCTTCCGCTTCCGCGTACCCTACGGCACCCTGCTCTGCGTTTCGGACAAGCCGCTGCACGGCGAGTTGAAGCTGCCGGGCATGGCGACCGAGTTCTACAAGCGGCAAGTGGCGCAGCATCTGCGCATCGGCATCCGCGCGGTGGAAAAGATCGCCGCCATGCCGGATGAAAGGCTGCATTCGCGCAAGCTTCGAAGCTTCTACGAGACGGCGTTCCAGTGAGGTTAGGGCAGTAGGGGAGTAAGGGAATAGGTGAGTAGGTCTTTGGGAATGCGGCCTCAGCACCAACATACTCCCTTACTCCCCTATTCCCCTACTGCCTTCCGTCCATCATCACGCCGTAATCCATCCCTAAAGGCATCTCATGTCGAAAAGCCGTGAGAATATCCCCTTCCTGTTGCTGCTTGCCGCTGTAGCGGTATCCATCCCGCTCGTGCTGGGATTTCTCGGTGCGGTCCATCCGGCGCTCGATTCGTTTTCGCATTTTCGGGCACATCTCGCGGTTCTGATGATCGTGCTGGCTCTGCCGCTGCTGTTCACCAAGATGCGGCGCGAAGGTGCGATGTTGCTGCTGTTCGCCATCATGGCGCTCAGCACCACGCTCGGCATGGCGCGTGATTTTCTCAGCGGTACGGCAGGCGCAACCTCAGCCGGAGCATCAGGGCCGCGCTATAGCCTCGTTCAGATCAATCTGCGGGAGGACAATCCGGAGCCAAAGCGCATCTTGCAAATGATCGCTCGCGAAAAGCCGGACATCATCACCTATCAGGAAGCCAGCGAGCAGTGGACGAAGTGGCTCGATATTCTCCAAGGGACTTATCCCTATCGCCTGCATTGCCGTAAGGATCCCCGCACTTGGGGCGTGGGTATACTGTCCCGCCGTCCTTTCGTTGAAGGCGCACAACCTGTTTGCATCGGTGATGGCGTGCTCGCTATCGCCCCCGTCGATCTCGGCGGCTCGCATATCAATGTAGCTTCACTGCATTTTTCATGGCCATGGCCGCGCTGGCAGCCCTATCAGCTTGGCTTCATAGAGCCGGGCTTAAGGGAGTTGGCTGGGCCGACGATCATCGCTGGTGATCTGAACGCCGTGCCGTGGAGCAATACCGTTCGCCGGATTGAGGCCGCGTCGAAGACCGCACATATGACAGGCATCGGGGGAAGCTGGTTCCCGTCGTTCCTGCCGGTGTCGCTGGCGCCTTTTCTCGGCCTGCCTATCGATCAGATTTTCACAAGCCCGGATATTGTTGCGCCCAGGGCTGCAGCCCGCGAAGATGCCGGGTCGGATCACCTGCCCGTTCGGCTGGACTTTTCGGTCCCAGCCCCGGTGCGCCCGGACGAAGACGAACCGGAAACGCAGTCCGTCATGCTGCAATAGAAGGAACTCCTCATGCAGATGTATCAGGTCGATGCGTTTACCGATCGCCTTTTCGGCGGAAATCCCGCTGCCGTTCTCGTCCTTGACGATTGGCTACCGGATGCACTGATGCTGGCAATTGCGCAGGAGAACAACCTCGCCGAAACCGCCTTCGTCAAGCCTCGCCCCGATGGAGCATGGGATTTGCGCTGGTTTGCCCCGGCGCATGAGGTTGATTTCTGTGGTCACGCTACCCTTGCGACAGCCCATGTCTTGTTCACCACGGCCAAGGCGGACACCCTGCTGGTCTTCCACAGCAGAGTGGGAGAACTGCGCGTGTCGAGGGAAACGGATAGCTACAGGCTAGACATTCCCCGCCTGTCGCCGGAAACCATTGACGCTTTGCCCCGCGAAATTGCCGATATCTTCGCCGAGCCGCCTGTCCACATTTTTCGGAATTTTGAAAACTTCTTTGTCGATCTCGGCAGCGCCGATGCCGTGCGGAGTTTTGTGCCGGACCTCGCCGCAATTGCCCTTCTCGGCCCGGTCGGTCTTGTTGTGACCGGGCAAGAAACGGACGATGCAAAGCCGGACTTCGTGTCCCGCTATTTTGTTCCGGGCGCAGGCATTCCAGAAGACCCGGTTACAGGGTCGATCCATGCCACGCTTGTGCCCTATTGGGCCTCACGGTTGGGACGCGACAAGCTCATGGCCTATCAGGCGTCGGCACGCGGAGGGTGGCTCGACTGCGAATTGAACGAGGATCGCGTTATTCTGCGGGGAAATGCCGTGACTTTCATGGAAGCCACGATCTTTCTGCCCGAAACGACATAGCTGTCATTCATCTGCAATAAAAAAGGCGGTCCGGGACCGCCTTTTTCGCATTACATGTTTACATAGACCGGTCCTTCGCCGCCTTGTGGCGGCACCCAGTTGATGTTCTGGTTCGGATCCTTGATGTCGCAAGTCTTGCAGTGCACGCAGTTCTGCGCGTTGATGACGAAACGAACATCCTTGGCGCTTGGGTCCGCAGCCGAGTTGCCGTCCTTGTCCACCCATTCATAAACGCCTGCCGGGCAATAACGCGTCGATGGGCCTGCAAAAACATCGTGTTCCGACGTCGTCTGCAACTGCATATCGCGGACTTGCAGATGGATTGGTTCATTCTCGTCATGATTGGTGTTCGACAGAAACACAGACGACAGACGGTCGAAAGTCAAAACACCATCCGGCTTCGGATAGTCGATCTTCTTGTGCTTTGCTGCCGGTTCGAGCGACTGCGCGTCGTTCTTGCCATGCTTCAGCGTGCCAAAGAACGAGAAGCCGAACAGCTGGTTCGTCCACATATCGAGACCGCCGAGAGCGACGCCCACCACTGTGCCAAACTTCGACCACAGTGGCTTGACGTTGCGGACCTTTTTCAGGTCCTTGCCGATCAGGCTCGAACGCCAACTGTTTTCGATCTCGACCGGTTCGTCATTGGCGCGACCGGCTGCAATGGCTTCCGCCAGCTTGTCGGCGGCGAGAATGCCGGACAGAACCGCATTGTGGCTGCCCTTGATGCGCGGCACGTTTACGAAACCTGCCGAGCAACCGATCAGCGCGCCGCCCGGGAAGGACAGTTTCGGCACCGACTGGAAGCCGCCTTCGGTAATCGCGCGGGCGCCATAGGACAGGCGCTTGCCGCCTTCGAAAACATCCTTGATCGCCGGATGCGTCTTGAAACGCTGGAATTCTTCAAACGGCGACAGATACGGGTTCTTGTAGTTGAGGTGCAGCACAAAGCCGACCGCAACCATTTTATCTTCGAGATGATAGAGGAACGAACCGCCGCCGGTCTTCATGTCGAGCGGCCAACCGAACGAATGCTGGACCAGACCCGGCTTATGCTTGGACGGATCGACCTGCCACAATTCCTTGAGGCCGATACCGTATTTGCCCGGCTCGCGGCCTTCATCCAGCCTGAACTTCGAGATCAGCTGTTTGGCCAGCGAACCGCGCGCGCCTTCACCAATCAGCGTATATTTGCCGAGCAGCGCCATGCCGCGCGTATAGTTCGGCCCATGCGTGCCGTCGCGCTCGACGCCCATGTCGCCGGTGGCAACACCGATGACCGCGCCTTCGTCATTGTAAAGCACTTCGGTTGCGGCAAAGCCCGGATAGATTTCGACGCCAAGTTCTTCCGCCTTCGTACCGAGCCAGCGGCAGACATTGCCGAGCGACACGATGTAATTGCCGTGATTGTTCATCAATGGCGGCATGGCGAAATTCGGCAAACGCACCGAACCCGCAGGGCCGAGCAGCAGGAAATGATCGTCCGTCACCGGCGTCTTGAAAGGGTGCCCCTCGTCGTCCCGCCAGTCCGGCAGCAACTGGTCGATGCCCACCGGATCGACAACCGCGCCAGACAGGATATGCGCACCGACTTCCCCGCCCTTTTCAAGGACCACGACAGAAAGCTCTGGATTGACCTGCTTCAGACGGATGGCCGCCGCAAGACCCGCGGGGCCCGCGCCGACGATCACAACGTCAAATTCCATGCTCTCGCGTTCGGGAAGCTCCTGGTTCGCATGTTCTGGGGCTTCGGACATTCATCCCTCCGTTCGGTATGCCATCATCGTCTCATTACGACAGCGAGATGATGCATCCAATTGTTTTTACGCATAATCCCCTTGCGAATACCCATCAACCAGCGCATTGGCCAGTAATGATTGGCATCCGATTGGATTTACCTGTTCCCGTCATTCGCCTTAACCTCTTACAGAGTTAGTCACTGTCGCAAATGCGTCCAATTGTCCAAAATCAGCGTCTGACTGCGTTTAATCATATTTACTTTAACGTAAACGTCAATTTCAATTGTTTGAAATCAGTGCGCCGGATTTTTGCCGCGACCGGGGTGGTTTTCACTTCCCCGGCAAGCTTCCGGTGGTTAGTCGGCGGTTTGATCGTGAAAAGCGCGGCGCGCTCTTGCATTCGCGGTCAAAATTCGCCACCTCATCTATTGAGGTACAAAATGACTGATGGCCGCGAGATACTGGATATGGAAAGCTTGCTCCGCTTCTATGCGGAAGCGGGCGTTGACATGCCGCTCTCGGAAACGCCGATTGACCGCTTTGCCGAACCGCAGCGTGCGCCTGCCGCGCCACGACCGGACATGCAGGCCACAGAGCGCCCTCGCCCGCCGCAGCAGCAACCCAACCAGCAAAGCCGTTCGCAAAACTGGCAGCAACCATCAGCCGCCGCCACGCCTTCGCCAGAAAGCAGGCCTGTTCAGGCCGCAGCCGACGTACCGGATACGGCCCAGATCGCTCTGGCCCGGGAGGCCGCGGCGCAAGCTGCGACATTGGACGAACTGCGCGAGAAGCTTGCTGCATTTGACGGCTGCAATTTGAAATTCACCGCGAAGAACCTTTGCTTTGCCGATGGCGATCCTTCCTCCGACATCATGTTCATCGGCGAAGCGCCGGGACGGGATGAGGATATGGAAGGGCTGCCTTTCGTCGGCAAATCGGGCCAGCTTCTCAACCGGATGATCGAATCCATCGGTCTGAAGCGCGAGAGCGTTTATATCGCCAATACGATCCCCTGGCGCCCGCCGGGCAATCGCACGCCGACGCCGCTGGAAACCGAGCTTTGCCGCCCATTCATCGAACGGCAGATCGAGCTTGCCGCGCCGAAAATACTGGTCGCACTCGGCGGTCCGGCTGGCAAGGCGCTGACCGGAGCAACCGAAGGCATATTGCGGCTTCGCGGCAACTGGAAAATCCACCGCACGCCATCCGGCATGGAAATTCCTGTGCTGCCGACATTGCACCCGGCCTATCTTCTGCGCACACCGGCACAGAAGCGTTTTGCCTGGCGTGATTTTCTGTCCGTGAAGTTGAAACTAGACGAATTACGCAATTGATATTTCGGCCTTTCGGTGTCATCGCCTCTCGCACGAGAGCAATGCTTGTCACCAACATGCCGCAAACTTGTTCTATTTCGCCGCTTGCCAAAGCGCCTGACGGCGACAAGTAGTTTTAAAATCCAGACTCTTCGTTTCGGAGTATTTCATGGCTGGCCAGCTCGTGCCCATCGCCGCCCTGCTTGCAAGCACGTTCCTGATGCTGCTTGCCGGTGGCCTCGCGGGTATTCTTCTGCCGCTACGCGGCGGAATGGAAGGCTGGTCCACAACCACCATTGGCTGGATGGGAACAAGCTATTCGCTGGCCTTCACCATCGGCTGTATCGTCGTGCCGCATCTGGTGCGCCGCGTCGGCCATGTGCGCGTGTTTTCCGCTTTGTTGACCTTGCTGTCGATGGCGCTGTTGTTTCATGCGCTTGTGGTCAGCCCGGCGGCCTGGATGATCTTTCGTGGTGTCGCGGGCTTCTCGCTCGCAGGCAGCTACATGATTATCGAAAGCTGGCTGAACGAGCGCGTGACCAATGAATCGCGCGGGCGCATTTTCTCGATCTATATGATCATCACTATGCTCGGGCTTATGTGCGGACAGTATATCCTGCCCTTCGGCGATGCGATGACGCAGACGCTGTTCATCGTCTGCGCGATCATCTATGCCAGCGCCCTGCTGCCAACGGCCTTGTCCAGTGCCCAATCGCCGAACCCGCTGACGCAAGTGTCGCTCGACATCAAGGGGCTTTACCGCCGCTCACCCGCCGCAGCCATCGGCTCGCTGATCGCCGGTATCGTCGCCGGTACGTGGAACTTTCTTGCTGCGATCTATGGCGAGATGAACGGTCTTTCGACCTTCGGCATTGCGACCATGCTGGCCTCCGCAATGATCGGCGGTGCCATTTTCCAATATCCGCTCGGTCGCGCTTCCGACTTCGTGGACCGGCGCTATGTCATGGTTCTGGCCGGGCTTATCGGCTTCGCATTGTCGCTGGTCATGGTGCTGTTCCACCCGACCGCGCCTTATGCAATCTATGCGATGATGTTCCTGTTCGGCTCGGTGATCTATCCGATCTACAGCCTCAATGTCGCGCATGCCAATGACTATGCCGACGCCAGCGAATTCGTCAAAATCTCCGGTGGACTGCTGATCATCTATGGCGTGGGCAGTGTGATCGGACCCGCACTTTCCGGCCCGCTGATGGATGCCATCGGCCCTTCCGGCTTCTTCGTAACCATGGCCATAGCCTTTGGCGTTTATGGCCTGCACGCCTTCTGGCGTATTCGCAGGCTTCAGCGCCCCGCGATCAGCGAGCAGAAAACCGAATACAAGTTCCACACACCGGACGGCCAGTCCACGCCGGAAACCATGCAGCTCGACCCGCGTTCCGAAGGGCCACAGGAAACGACGAACTGATCTTTACTGGCCTTGCGGCGCGTTGACCTTATGCGGTTCGAGCGCGAGCTTGTGTTCGCGATAGATGATGAACCCGCCCGCCGCCATCACGATGACGCTGCCGACCAGCATTTCCAGCGTCGGCACATCACCGAACAGCAGGAAGCCGATCAACAGGCCAAGCAACATCGACGTATATTCAAAGGGCGCGATGGTGGACATCGGCGCATGACGGTAGCATTCGGTGAGCAAAATCTGCGCGATACCGCCCGCAAATCCCGCACCGACAAGCAGAGCCAGCTGTGTCCAGCTCGGCACGACCCAGCCGAAAGGCAGGCTGGCCAGCGCAATGACGCTTGCCGATAGCGAAAAATAGATCACGATTGTTGCCGTGCGTTCTGTCTGCACCAGACGCCGCACCAGCAGCATGGCGATGGCGGAGGTGAAAGCTGCGCCCAATGCGGATAGCGCTCCAATCGCCTCGTCCTGCCCGACATCGCCTTGCGAAAACAGCGTCATTCGCGGCCAGATAATCACCAGCACGCCGAACAGGCCAACCAGAACCGCGCTCCAGCGATAGAACCGCACGACTTCATGCAGGATGACCGCGCCGAGAATCACCGTGATCAGCGGCGAGGCATAATTGATGGCGATTGCTTCGGGCAGCGGTAGTTTCATCAGCGCAAAGAAACTCATCGTCATGGAACAGACGCCGACCAGCCCACGCCAGAAATGACTGAAACCGTGCTGCGTCCGAAACGCGCCGGAAAGCTGCCCCCGCCATTGCAGATAGAGCAGAACGGCAATCACCGCAAAAAAGGATCGGAAGAAAATCAGCTGCCCAAGCGGCACGCCGTCAGCGGCCTTGAGCATGGTGGACATGCCGACGAAAACGGCAACGGAAGCAATCTTGAGGCCAATGCCGAGCATCGGATTGGAGTCCAGCCCTGCCGCCTCAACAGGTGCACTCGCATGAGCGTTCACGATGCAATTCCCCAAACGTACCGCGTAAAAAGCGTGGCCTGAATATTATGACCACATTGATTTCTTAAGCTTGTTTGCAAAGAACCGCCACCCGGACTTGGCGTGATCGCGAAATTAAATTGACGCAAGCGCTTTTCTTGTCGTTTGCGCAAAAGCCGGGTACGAATCCAGCATGAGAGCGGTTCCTGTTTAGACGGAATCGTCGGAACCGCTCTATCCATTTGTGTTTACGCATTTCCGAACGCAAAACCGCTTCGCACTTTTGCTGGAAATGCTCTGAAGTCCACAGAAAGAGTTCCGCAATGCGTACAGAAACCGGCCAGACATTTCGTCTCGAAGATTACCGCCCGACGCCTTACGCGATACCGGAAACAAAACTCGACTTCACGCTGGAGCCGGAAAACACCATTGTCCGCGCCGAGTTAACCATCGAGCGCCGCCCGGGCACCGCGCCCGGCACACCGCTGGTCCTCGACGGCGACGAACTGAAGCTTGTCAGCATCGCCATCAACGGCACGCCGCTTGCTGATAACAGCTATGCCGCGACGCCAGATCTCCTGACCATCAGCGATTTGCCGGACCGCGAGCGTTTCACGCTGGAAATCGTCACCGCCGTCAACCCGACGACCAACCGCCAGCTGTCAGGGCTTTATCGCTCCAGCGGCGTCTATTGCACGCAATGCGAAGCGGAAGGCTTCCGCCGCATCACCTATTATTATGACCGGCCCGACGTGCTTTCCGTCTATACCGTGCGAGTCGAAGCCGACCGCGAAGCCGCGCCGATCCTGCTCGCCAATGGCAATCCCGTTGAAAACAGCGCGACGGAAGACAATGCCGACCGGCACTTTGCAGTGTGGCACGATCCGCATCCGAAGCCGTCCTATCTCTTCGCTCTCGTTGCCGGTTCGCTCGGCGTCGTGAAGGATCATTTCACCACCGCTTCGGGACGTCCGGTTGATCTCGCCATCTATGTCGAACATGGCAAGGAGAAGCGCGCGCTTTACGCCATGGATGCGCTGAAGCGCTCCATGCAATGGGACGAGGAAAAGTTCGGGCGTGAATATGATCTCGATGTTTTCAACATTGTCGCCGTGTCGGATTTCAACATGGGCGCGATGGAAAACAAGGGCCTCAATGTCTTCAACGACAAATATGTGTTGGCCGATCCGGAGACCGCAACCGATGTGGATTATGCCGGCATTGAGGCCGTCATCGCGCACGAATATTTCCACAACTGGACCGGCAATCGCATCACCTGCCGCGACTGGTTCCAGCTCTGCCTCAAGGAAGGGCTGACCGTCTATCGCGATCATGAATTCTCTGCCGACCAGCGCTCCCGCCCGGTAAAGCGCATCGCCGAGGTGAAGATTCTGAAGGCGCAGCAGTTCCCGGAAGATGGCGGCCCCCTCGCCCATCCGGTGCGCCCGCGCGAATACCGCGAGATCAATAATTTCTATACGGCGACGGTCTATGAAAAAGGCTCGGAAGTCGTGCGCATGATCCGCACGATCATCGGGCCGGACCTGTTCCGTAAGGGCATGGACCTTTATTTCGAGCGCCATGACGGTGACGCCGCCACCATCGAAGATTTCATCAAGGTTTTCGCCGACGTTTCCGGGCAAGACTTTGCGCACTTCGCGCTCTGGTACGATCAGGCAGGCACCCCGCGCGTGGAAGCGGATTTCGATTATGATGCGGCGGCTGAAACCTTCACCATCCGTTTGAAACAAGCGCTGGCGGCGACACCCGGCCAGCCGGTGAAAAAGCCGATGCATATCCCAATCGCGTTCGGCCTCATTGGGCCAGACGGCAAGGATATGGAGGCCACTTCCGTGGAAGGTGGCGACGTGCACGACCATGTCATCCATCTGCACCATGCGTCTGAAACCATTCTTTTCCACGGCATCAAGGCGCGCCCGGTTCCCTCGCTGCTGCGCGGCTTTTCCGCGCCGGTCAATCTCACTTCACCACTCTCCGAGGAAGACCTGACATTTCTGGCGCTGAACGACAGCGATCCGGTTGCGCGCTGGCAGGCCATGACCAGCATTCTCACCCGCGCCCTGCTCGACGGCGCAAAGCGCGTTCGCGGCGGTTATCAGCCGGAGCTGAATGCCAAGGTGGTTCAACTGGTCGGTCGCGTCGCGTCCGACGAAACGCTCGACCCGGCGTTCCGCGCACTCTGCTTGACGCTTCCAAGCGAAAGCGACGTGGCGCGTGAAATGGGTGACAATGTCGATCCCGACGCTATCCTTGCCAGCCGTGACCATTTGATCGCCGCGATTGCATCGGCCTATGCGACCGATTTCGCGAAACTTTACGACGGTCTCAAGGAGACCGGCGCGTTCACGCCCGATGCGGAAGCCGCAGGCAAGCGTTCCTTGCGCAATGCGCTGCTCGATTATCTGAGTCGCCATGAGCAGAACCAGCGTCGTGCCGCCCTGCAATATGCAGATGCCGACAACATGACCGACCGCTTCGCGGCACTTACGATTCTCGTCCATCGCTTCGGCGATACGGATGAAGCACAGGAAGCCCTGTCCGGCTTTGAACAGCGTTTCGGCGGCGACGGCCTTGTCATGGACAAATGGTTCAATGTTCAGGCAACCCGACCCGGCGACCATGCGCTGAAAACGGTGCGCAAGCTTGCCGTCCATCGCCTGTTCTCGCTCGACAATCCCAACCGGGTGCGCTCGCTGATCGGCTCGTTCTCGGCGTCGAATCCGACCGGTTTCAACCGCAAGGACGGCGCGGCCTATGCGTTCTTCGCCGACACGATCCTCGCCATCGATCCCGAAAACCCGCAGCTCTCGGCGCGGCTTTTGACCTCGATGCGTTCGTGGCGGTCGCTCGAAGAAACGCGGCGCGAACACGCCCGTGCCGCTCTTGCCCGCATATCGGGTACGGCGAAGCTTTCCACCGACCTGCGCGACATCGTGGACCGCACTCTCGCCTGATTCGCTGGCGACAATCGAAACAGCATGATTCGCCCCTGCCCGCCGCCTCGTCGCGGCTGGCAGGGTGAACAGCTATGCCCGCCAGCGCTTGTCTGACAAGCTTTCGGAGCGAGCATGTTTTTCATGAGTCTTTTCATGGATTTAAGCGCGTCAGCTGACGAACTGATTCCAGTTAAGAGCTTGAGATTCATAAGAAAATCAGCAGCAGCAAACGGGCTTTTTTACGTCTCGTTAACGAAATCGCTGGACAGCGCGAATCACTTTTGATTCATTGAATGCATTCGGAGGTGGCGTATTCCGAATCACTTCACTCGCAGGCATTTCACGAGGGACCATCAGATGGCGAGCACCGACGCGTATGGCGCGCCGGCGGGGACGCATTGCGAATCCGGTCGGAAGAGAAGGAAAGGCAAGGTCTCTGGCCATGTCCGTCTTCTCGCGGGTCCGGCCTATGGCAAGTTTATCTCGATGGAACCCATTCTGCGCCGCCTCGTTCCCGCGCTGATCATCATCTTCCTCGTCATTTTGGGTGTCGCCCGCGTGTTCTCCATGCTGGCCTGGCATGACGATATCGAACAGCAGCACAAGGCTTCGCTGTCGGCGGCGACCGCCAATCTCGCGCAAATGATCGAGCGCGTGGCGAACGGCACCACGGCAGGCGCGCAGATTTCCGCCAAAGACCTTCAGGACACGATTGCCGAATTTCGCTCGCGCGGCCTCTCCTCGCCCGGCATGACGGTTGCCGTCCTGGACGGTCAGTCGTTGGTGGTCGCAGCCTCCGGCCCGCTCTCCGATTTGACCGGGAAGCCGATCGATACGATCCTGACGGAAGCGCAACCGCTGTTCCTCTTTGCCGAGCGCGCAGGCGTATTGAAAGTGATGTTGCAGGGCGAAGCCGCCTATGGCGCCTTGTCCAAGCCACTGACAGCGCCCTATTCCGTCATAGCGACGGAAGCAGAAAACACGATCTTTGCCGAATGGCGTCGCGCCGTGTCGCTCAACGTCACGCTCTTTGCAGGCACCACCGGCGTCATGTTCGCCATTCTCTACGCCTATTTCAGTCAGGCAGCGCGCGCTCGCGAAGCCGACGATCTGTCCAACCAGATCCAGCGCCGGATTGATCTGGCCATGGCGCGCGGACGCTGCGGCCTCTGGGATTGGGACATGGCGCGCGGGCGCATCTACTGGTCGCATTCCATGTATGAAATGCTGGGCTATGAAGCGCAGGACGCGGTTCTGCCCTTTGGCGATGTCGCTGCGATCATCAATCCTGAAGACGGCGACCTTTATTCTCTTGCTGAGCAAGCCGCCGCTGGAGACTTCTCACATGTCGACCGCGTGTTCCGCATGCGCCATGCGGACGGGTCGTGGGTGTGGATGCGTGTGCGTGCCGATATTGCCGCCGAGGGCGACCTGCATCTGGTCGGCATCGCCTTCGACGTCAGCGAACAGCACCGCTTTGCGGAAGCGACAGCGGAAGCGGACATGCGCATCCGCGAAGCCATCGAGAATATTTCGGAAGCCTTCATTCTCTGGGATTCCAACAACCGTCTGGTGATGGCGAATTCCAAGTTCAGCGAATATGCGGGTCTGCCAGTCTGGACGCTGAAGCCGGGCGTGCCGCGCAATGAAGTCGACGCCCATACGCGCCCGTTCACCTTCGAACGCCGCATGGCCAACGAACACAATCGCGCAGGCGGTCAGACCTTTGAACGCCAGCTCAGCGATGGCCGCTGGCTACAGGTCAACGAACGCCGCACGCAGGATGGCGGCCTCGTTTCCATCGGCACCGACATTACCCAGCTCAAGCTGCATCAGGAACGTTTGGTGGACAGCGAACGTCGCCTCATGGCAACGATCCACGATCTGTCCATTGCCCGCAAAGGCGAGCGCGACCGTGTGCGCGAATTGTCCGAACTTGCCCGCAAATACGGTCAGGAAAAGGAACGCGCCGAAGCCGCCAACCGCGCCAAGTCGGAATTCCTCGCCAATATGTCCCATGAGCTGCGCACGCCGCTCAATGCGATCATCGGCTTTTCGGAGATGATCCAGGCGGGCACCTTCGGGCCCCTCGGCTCCGACCGCTACGAGGAATATATCAACGATATTCACACCAGCGGTAACTTCCTGCTGAATGTCATCAACGACATTCTCGACATGTCGAAGATCGAAGCCGGTCATTTCTCGCTCGACCGTGAGCAGATCGACCTTTGCCCGCTCATAAATGAGACGGTACGCATGATTTCGCTGCAGGCCGACGAGAAGAACATCACGGTCGAAACGCGCATCGAAGATGCGATGCAGCTCTATGCCGACCGCCGCGCGGTCAAGCAGGTGTTGATCAATCTTCTGTCCAACGCGGTCAAGTTCACGTCCCATAACGGGCACATCACAGTGCGCGCCCGCAAGGCCGGATCGGCCCTGTTCATGACCATTCAGGACACGGGCGTCGGCATTCCAAAATCGGCATTGAAGAAGATCGGCCAGCCGTTTGAACAGGTTGAAAACCAGTTCACCAAGAGCCATAGCGGCTCCGGCCTCGGGCTCGCCATCACCCGTTCATTGGCCGAACTGCATGGCGGCTGGCTGCGCATCCGCTCGACCGAAGGCGTCGGCACGGTGGTTGCGGTCAGCATACCCGACCGCAAGGCGGTTCAGATCAGCGGGCACAGCACCGCGATCCACGCGGCGTAAATTTAGACGCTAACGAGCTTCTCAAAGCTCGCACGCACTTCCTTCGCCAGTTCGGTCAGATGATGTTCGACACGCTTGATGTCGGGCATATCGGCGGCGCGGCACAGAAGATCGATCATGCCCGGAATGAACTCGTCGCGCGGGGCATCGCCGCCTAGACACAGGCGAATGGTCTGGCTGAGATTGGTGTAAAGCCGGTGTGCTTCAACCAGACTGTCGGCAAGGGCTGGTTCCGCATAGGCCGGGTCGAGCGATGCCAGCACCTCCTCCGTTCCAAGCGGACGCGGCTTCTTCGTCACCTTGCCGACCAGCGCCGCAAACTGGGCGATGAATTCCAGATCGACAATGCCGCCCGGTTTCAGCTTGAAATCCCAATCGTCGCGCGGTGGTTTTTCCTGATAGATCAGGTCGCGCATTTCGCGCACATCCTTGGCAATCTTCTTCACGTCACGCGGCGTTGATAGCACCTCGTCGATTTCCGCCGTGATATGCGCAATAAAATCCTCGTCGCCGTGGATCGGGCGCGCGCGCGTGAGCGCCATATGCTCCCAGGTCCAGGCTTCAGTGCGTTGATACTTGCCGAAGGATTCAATATGCGTTGCAACAGGTCCCTTGTTGCCCGAAGGGCGCAACCGCATGTCGACTTCATAGAGCACGCCCTCCGCTGTCGGCGCAGACAGCGCGGCGATCAGGCGTTGCGTCAGGCGGATATAATATTGCGACGGGGCGAGCGGCTTTTCACCGTCCGATTCATCAGCATCCGTGTCATGATCGTAGAGCAAGATCAAATCAACATCGGAACCTGCCGTCAGTTCACGACTGCCAAGCTTGCCCATGGCGAGCAGCGCGGATTTCGCGCCTTTGACCTTGCCGTGGCGACGCTGCAATTCGGCCTCCACGGCCTCGAATGCTTTGCCGATCATCAGCTCGGCCAGATCAGAAAAAGCGCGGCCGGCGCGCACGCCGTCAATCGCGCTTGTCAGCAGGCGAATGCCGATCAGGAAACGGTGTTCAGCCGCGAAGATGCGCAGCCGGTCCAGCACTTCCTCATAGTCGGTCGCGGCCCCGAGAAAGACGCGCAGCCGTTCTTCAAGATAGGAGCGGGTCGGCATTTCTGAAAAGATAGCCGGGTCGAGCAGTCCGTCGAAAACATGCGGATTGCGGGTGATGATTTCGGCCAGCCGTGGCGCGGCGCTCATGATCATCACAAGCAGATTGAGCAGGCGCGGATTGGATTGCAGCAGGCTGAAAAGCTGGATGCCCGCAGGCAGACCTTGCAGGAAACTGTCGAACCGCAACAACGACTCGTCGGCGCGCTTGGTCTCGGCGAAGGCTTTGAGGAGCGCAGGCGTCAGTTCGGTCAGGCGCTCGCGCGCTTCCGCTGACTGCGTGGCGCGATAGCGTCCGAAATGCCAGGTGCGGATGACACGGCAGATGTCGCTCGGGCGCTCATAGCCCATGGCGGCGAGCGTCTCCAGCGTACCCGGATCGTCCACATCGCCGGTGAAGACGAGATTGCCGGTCGAGGTGCCCAGTTCCGGCGCCTGTTCGAACAGGGCCGCATAGTGCTTTTCAACGATCTTGAGCGCTTCGAGGAAAACATCGGAAAACTCTGACGGATCAGCATAGCCCATCATATGGGCGACACGGGCAAAGCCTTCGTCGTCTTCAGGAAGAATATGGGTCTGCTCGTCGGCAATCATCTGGATGCGGTGTTCCACATCGCGCAGGAAATAATATTCCTTGGCCAGCGCATCGCGCGCTTTTTCCGTGATCCAGCCGCGCTCCGCCAGTTGGCCGAGCATCGGCACAGTCTGATTGCCGCGCAGTTCCGGAAAGCGTCCGCCAGCGATCAATTGCTGGGTCTGGACGAAAAACTCGATCTCGCGGATACCGCCGCGACCAAGTTTCACATTGTGCCCGCGAACGGCAATGTCGCCATGGCCCTTATGGGCGTGGATTTGCCGCTTGATCGAATGAACATCGGCAATCGCCGCATAATCGAGATATTTGCGCCAGACATAAGGGGAGAGTTCAGCCAACACCTGACGACCGGACGCGCGATCACCGGCGACGGGCCGCGCCTTGATCATGGCGGCGCGCTCCCAGTTCTGCCCGCGCCCTTCGTAATAATGCAGCGCCGCGCCAACGGGAATGGCAAGCGGCGTCGAACCCGGATCTGGACGCAAGCGAAGATCAACTCGGAAGACATAGCCATCCGCCGTGCGATCCTGAAGGATGCGGACAAGACGCCGTGTCAGACGCGAAAACGTGTCCACGCATTCATAAGGATCGCCGATGGCCGGTTTGGTTTCGTCGATGAAGACAATCAGATCAATGTCGGAGGAATAGTTCAGCTCGCGGGCGCCGAACTTGCCCATGCCCAGCACGATCCAGCCGCAATCCTTGTCGGGCTTGTTCCTGTCGGGCAGCTTGATCTTGCCCGCAGCATCCGCATCGCCCAGCAAAAAGCGCACGGCAGCACCGGTGCAGGCCTCGGCCAGATCGGTCAGCCAGCCGGTGGTGGCTTCGGTGTCGAAAATATGCGCCAGATCGCAAAGCGCGATCAGCACATGCGCTTCGCGTTTGAAGCGGCGCAGATCGGCCATAAGCGAAGCTTCGCTCGCGCCCTCCTCCATGCAGCACACGGAAACCGTCGCAAGAATGTCGTGCAATGCAGTTTCTGGCGAAGCAGAAACGATCCGGCTCAAAATAGATGGATGCCGGTTCAGCGCTTCGCGAATGAAGGGCGACAGATCGAGTACCGCTGACAGGAAGGCCGAAGCTTTCTGCGTTTCCAGCAGAGCGGCGACTTTCGGCAGTTCGTCCTCGCGGGACCGTTCAATCAGATCGGCGAGGAAAGATCGCGCCCGATCAGGATCAAGCGGCACCAGCGCACAAAGGTCTCTCTCGAAAAACAGTGCCTTTGTATCGTCAGCCGCCATGATCCCCTCATCGAATTATGCTTATTTCACCTCGCCCTGCGGCAACGGAAATTCCAGAACAGCACGCAGTCCCGGTTCGTTGCTTTCAAGACGAAGCGCGCCACCGTGCAACTTCATGACCGCCTTGGCAAGACTCAAACCGAGGCCGGAACCCGGTTGCGTACGGCTTTCCTCCAGACGCACGAAACGTTCTGTCGCCTGTTCGCGTTTTTCCTCGGGGATGCCCGGTCCATTATCGGCCACGATGATCCGCACCCAGTTAGCATCGCGCTCCATGGCGAGCGAGACATTTGCCTCGCGTTCCTCGCAACTGGCATATTTGATCGCATTGTCCACGAGGTTCGAAACTGTCTGGCCCACCAGTTCGCGGTTGATATGCAGCACCACCTCGTCCAGAGCGCCAAGCGTCAGCTTCCCATTCGCGTCTTCCGCCACCGGCTCATACATCTCCGCCACATCACGCACGATGGGCGCGACCGGCAGGTCTTCGAGGTTTTCCGTCGAATAACCAGCCTCAAGACGCGAAATCATCAGGATCGCGTTGAAGGTGCGGATCAACTGATCCGATTCGCCAATGATATCTTCCAGAGCTTCCCGATATTCCGGCCCCGCCTTTTTGCCCGCCAGTGCTTCCTCGGCGCGATTGCGCAGCCGGGTCAGCGGCGTCTTGAGATCGTGAGCAATATTATCGGAAACCTGCTTCAGCCCTTCATTCAACTCCAATATGCGCCCGAGCATGACATTGAGATTGCCCGACAACCGGTCGAATTCATCGCCCGAGCCGTTGACCGGCAGACGCCCGGTCAGGTCGCCATCCATGATACGCTGCGAGGCTTTGGATACGTCATCGATGCGCTTCAAGGCGCGGCGTCCGACCACGAGCCAGATCAAAAGCGCGCCCGCGCCCATAATGCCAAGCGCCAGCATGAGTGAACTGCGAATGATGTCGCGGAAGCGCTCCGGCTCGCCAAGATCGCGCCCGACCATCAGGCGCATGCCATTTGGCAGCGCAATTACCACGGCAACGGCGCGATGATCGCTTTCTGCCCCCTGTTCGCCATAGCGCTTGTAGACAAAGGCGCGCTCAACAATGCCGTCCGTGTCCAGCACGCCTGGTTCCACGCTTTCGACATTGCCTGCCAGAATGCGCCCCGTTGGGTCGGCGACCAGATAAAGATAAGCGCCCGGCTGGCGCGAGCGATAATCGATGCTGCGCACAAGCTGCGGAATACCGCCGCGCGCATAGCTCTTGCCGATGCTGGCCACCTCTTCGCCCAGTGCCTGTTGGGTCTGGGCGGTGAGGATCGAAGCCGACAGATTGGTCATGTAAAAGACCAATGCGACGGCCCCGACCACGAAGAGAAGCAGATAAAGAGCCGACAGGCGCACCGCCGTGGTGCGCATAAGCGCGGAAAACCGACCCATCAGTCCACCTTGGCGGCGGTCTGTTTGGCACGCCCGGCCTTCAGCATGTAACCGGCGCCACGCACCGTATGCAGCAGCGGGCCGTCAAAGCCCTTTTCGATCTTGGAGCGCAGACGCGAAATATGCACGTCGATCACATTGGTCTGAGGGTCGAAGTGATAATCCCATACATTTTCCAGCAGCATGGTGCGGGTCACCACCTGCCCGGCATGACGCATGAGATATTCGAGAAGGCGAAATTCACGCGGTTGCAGCGTGATATCGACATCCTGACGGCGCGCCGTATGCGCAAGCCGGTCAAGCTCGAGATCGCCGACGCGATAGATTGTGTCCGCCTCGCGTGGGCTGGAACGGCGCTGCAATACTTCTACGCGCGCCAGAAGCTCGGAAAATGCATAGGGCTTGGTCAGATAGTCATCGCCGCCAGCACGCAGGCCCGTCACGCGGTCATCGACTTCGCCGAGCGCAGATAGAATTAGCACCGGCGTTTCCATGCCCTTGGCCCGCAGGCCCGCCACGACAGACAGTCCATCGCGCTTCGGCAGCATACGGTCCACGACCAGCACGTCATAAGTGCCGTTTTCCGCCAGCGCATAACCGGTCTCGCCGTCACCGGCAATATCTGCCGAATGTCCGGCTTCGCTGAAAGCTTTCTCCAGATAACGAGCAGCTTCGCGGTCATCTTCAATAACGAGAATTTTCATGGCGCCACTTATAAATTACATTCGGAGATAAAGCACATCCCGAAAAGTGTAAGACAGTTTTCGGATAAGAGGTGCGTAAACAAAAACTGAGAGCGCAGATCTGATGCAATCAGATCGAAACGCGCTCTAAGACGATGCCAGGCAGTTACCCGCCTGGCATCGATTGTTCAGAAGTCGCTACGGATACCGGTCATCAACCCTGATCGATCGGCAAGGCCACGAAGCGGCTCTGATCGTTGCTCTGCAATTGCAGCAGCACAGCCTTGCGACCCGACTTGGAGGCTTCGCTGATGGCGTTGTTGATGTCTTTGGCGCTCTTCACCGTCTGGTTGTTGACGCTGACGATGACATCGCCGGAGCGAACGCCACGGTCGGCGGCATCGCTATCGGGATCGACATCGGTAACCACCACGCCGTCACCATCTTCCGAAGGCGTCACGGTCAGGCCGTAGCTGTCGAGCGTTTCGCTCTGCTGGCCGCCCTTGTCTTCATCCGTCGTACCGCCAGCCTGCTTCAGATCCTTCGGCATCGCCTCGATGGTGATGCTGATTTCTTCAGCCTTGTTCTTGCGCCAGACGCTGAGGGCTGCCTTTTCGCCCGGATTGATACCGGCAATCTTGCGGGCCAGATCACGCGGATCCTGTACCGTTTCCCCATTTACGGCGGTGATCACGTCACCGGCCTGAATGCCAGCCTTGGCTGCGGGACCATCCTTCTGCGGTGCAGCGACGATTGCGCCCTTTTCCTCGGCCAGACCAAGCGAAGCAGCGATATCCTTCGTCACCGGCTGGATCTGCACGCCAATCCAGCCGCGCTCAACCGAGCCCTTCTTGATGAGCTGATCGACAACCTGCTTTGCAGTGCCCGACGGGATTGCGAAGGCGATACCGACGCTGCCGCCCGAAGGCGAGAAAATGGCGGTGTTGATGCCGACGACCTGACCGGACAGGTTGAAAGCCGGGCCACCCGAGTTGCCCTTGTTCACAGCCGCGTCGATCTGGATGAAGTCGTCGTAAGGACCAGCTCCGATGTCACGGCCACGGGCCGAAACGATACCCGAGGTCACCGTGCCGCCGAGACCGAACGGATTGCCGACTGCAACAACCCAATCGCCGACGCGCACCTGATTGTCATCGCCGAAAGCGACATAAGTGAACTTGCGCTTGGCATCGTCAACCTTCAGCACGGCAAGGTCGGTGCGCGGATCGGTGCCGATCAGCTTGGCGTCGAGTTCGGTGCCGTCATCCATGACGACCGTATAGGCGTCACCGTCGGAAACGACGTGATTGTTGGTGACAACATAACCGTCTTCAGAGATGAAGAAGCCGGAGCCCTGTGCATAGGGGCGCTCATGACCCGGACGGCCCGGACGCTTGCCGGGGCCACGGCGACCATCGGGACGCGCATCGCCACTCGGCGGTTCCATGCCGAAATCACGGAAGAAGCGCTTCAGCGGATGATCGTCGGGCAGCTGGTCAAAACCGCGCGCACCAAAATTCTGACCGCCACGGCTATCGGCTTCCTGAACGTTCTTCTTCACGGTGACGCTGACGACGGCAGGACGTACCTTTGAAACCAGATCAGCGAAGCCGACAGTCTGCTGCGGCGGCGTCACCTGAACGGCTTCCGCGCGGGCATCGTTGAGTGCGCCAAGCGGGCCAGTCGCGACAAACGCGCCTGCAAGGGCAGCGCAAACTGCAACGGCTGCAACGCTCTTGCGGTAATGGGAAGTCTTAGCTCTGGACATCTATTTCTCCTTGCGAGCAGTAATCGGCCCGTGTTCTCGTCATCGGGAAACGAGGCCCTGAAGATCCTTTATAGAGCGCAGGATAGCTACAGCTACCTTACCGCTCAATTTCCGCAACATGAAAGTTTCGTAAGGTTGAGCGCGCGCAAGGTAGAAACTTGCTCATAAATATAGAGGATTATTTATTATTCAGAAGTCGGGAAAGCTCAGCTTTTTCGCTTTCGGAAAGCGGCTGCGCCGCTTCGCCAAGCCTGCGTCGCCCCCGAAACGCGAAGACGAGCGCCACCGCGCCGATCAGAAGCACCATGACCGGAAATCCCCAGAGCAGAACCGTGCGGGCCGACAGGCGCGGCTTCAACAGCACGAACTCACCATAACGGGCAACCACAAAATCCTTCACCTGATCGTCCGTATCACCTGCTTTCAGGCGGTCACGGACGAGAAGGCGCAGATCGCGGGCAAGCTCGGCATTCGAATCATCGATGGATTCGTTCTGGCACACCATGCAGCGCAACTCGCCGGATATGGTGCGGGCGCGCTTTTCAAGCGCCGGGTCGGGCAGAACTTCATCCGGGTTGACGGCGAGCGCCGCCGTTCCCTGAATGGCCAGAGCAACGGCAAGGGCACACGTGGCAAAGAGGTTGCGCATCTTCATGCTGCGGCCTCCGCTTCCTGCGACGAGGTCTTTCGCTTGGAGGCAGGTGCGCCGACGCGCAAGCGGCGGTCGGCCAGCGAAAACAGGCCGCCCAGCATCATAACCAATGCGCCATACCAAATGAGCGTGACCTGCGGTTTCCACCAGATACGAACGACCACCGAACCGTCGCCCGGCTCATCGCCCAGTGCCACATAGACCTGACTGAACCAGAGCGTGCGAATGCCCGATTCGGTCGTCGGCATCTGGCGTGCCGGGAAGAAGCGCTTGGATGGCTCTATCCGGCCAAGATCGCGCGCACTGGAATCGAGCAAAGTGAACGTACCGCGATTTTCCGTAAAATTCGGACCCGTCAAAGGCCGCAACCCGTCAAAACGCAACGTGTAGTCCTGAACCTTGACCGTATCGCCCGCACGCATGATGAGCACGTTTTCGGTGCCGAAGGTCGTCACGCTCACGATACCGAGCAGCGTCACGCCAAGACCGATATGCGCCAGCGCCGTTCCGAAAACGGAGCGCGGCAGCCCCTTGAAACGCGCCCAGGCCTTCGTTGCCGAAACCTTGCCGATACCGGCTTTCTGTACCAGATCGGTAAGGCTACCGAAAATCAGCCAGGCGGCGAGACCGACGCCGCAAGCCGCAAGCAGCGATTTGGCCGAAGTGGTCCAAAGCACGATACCGGCCACAACCAGCGCCAGGGCGAAAGCCGTCATCAGTCGCTGGGCCACGCCGTAAAGGTCGCCGCGTTTCCAGGCGAGAAGCGGCCCAAACGGCACCGCAAACAGAAGCGGGATCATTAGCGGACCGAAGGTCATGTTGAAGAACGGCGCGCCGACGGAAATCTTCTCGCCCGTCATGACTTCCAGCAGCAGCGGGTAAAGCGTACCGATCAGAACGGTCGCAGCGGCCGTGGTCAGGAACAGGTTGTTGAAGACCAGCGCCCCTTCCCGCGAAATCGGATGGAAAATGCCGCCAGCGGTGAGGCTCTGGACGCGAAGCGCGAACAGCGACAGGGAACCGCCGATAAAAATGGCGAGAATGGCCAGAATGAAAAGCCCGCGCCCCGGATCGGTCGCGAAACTATGCACCGAGGTCAGCACGCCGGAACGCACGAGGAAGGTTCCGAGCAGCGATAGCGAGAAGGTCAGGATCGCCAGCAGGACCGTCCAGATTTTCAGCGCCGAGCGCTTTTCCATGACCAGCGCGGAATGCAGCAAGGCGGTGCCGACCAGCCATGGCATGAAGGATGCGTTTTCGACCGGGTCCCAGAACCACCAGCCGCCCCAGCCGAGCTCGTAATAGGCCCAGTAGGAACCCATTGCGATGCCGCCGGTCAGGAACACCCATGCCACCAGCGTCCATGGCCGCACCCAGCGCGCCCAGGCTGCATCAAGACGACCTTCCAGAAGGGCGGCGACAGCAAAGGAGAAGCAGACGGAAAAACCGACATAGCCGAGATAAAGTAGCGGCGGATGAATGGCGAGGCCGATATCCTGCAAGATCGGATTGAGATCGCCGCCTTCCATCGGGGCCGGAAGGATGCGCGTGAACGGGTTCGACGTGAAGATGATGAAGGCCAGAAAAGCCACAGCGATCCAGCCCTGCACGGCCAGCACATTAGCACGCAATGTTTCAGGCAGATTGCCGGAAAATGCCGCGACCAGCGCGCTGAAAAGCGTCAGGATGAACACCCACAACAGCATGGAGCCTTCATGGTTCCCCCAGACGCCGGTGATCTTATAGAGAAGCGGCTTTTGCGAATGCGAGTTTTCGACAACGTTCAGGACCGAGAAATCGGACACGACATAGGCATGGACCAGCACCGCTGAGGACAGGACGACAAGCGCAAAAACCGCAAGCGCCGTTGGCACGGCCACCGACATGAGCTGCGTGTCGCGTCGGCGGGCGCCGATCACCGGCACGACCGACTGAACGATCGACAGAGCCAGCGCCAGCACCAGAGCAAAATGGCCGATCTCGACACTCATAGGCAGTCTCCCGGCATAATTATTTACCTTCCCACACGCCTTTGGCCTTCAGGCTATCGGCAAGATCCTTGGGAACATAGTTCTCGTCATGCTTGGCAAGCACATTGTCGGCGCGAAACACGCCATCTTGTCCGAAACGTCCTTCGGCCACCACACCCTGCCCTTCACGGAACAGGTCGGGCGGAATGCCTTCGAACACCACTTTCACGGTCTTGATCGTATCGGTGACGGTGAAGCGCAGCTCGCTGCCTTCTCGGCTGACCGAGCCTTCCTCGACCAGACCACCCAGACGAAAACGAGAACCGGACGTCAATTCCTGTTCCGTCAGATCAGCGGGCGTGCGAAAGAAACGGATGTCCTGATTGAAGGCCATCAGCATCAAGCCAACCGCCACGGCCAGAACCGCCAGCGCACCGCCGATCAACATCAGGCGCTTGCGTTTTCTCTGGCCGATTGTCCGGGCAAGACTGCCAGCAGGTTTCGGCTTGCGTGCGTTTTCTTCTGCGGTCGCGCTCATTTCTGTGCCTCTAGACCCAAGCCGGATGCAAAACTGCGAAGTTCGGTCCGCTGTTCTTCCGCAAGGGCGGTCATGCCCCGGTTCAGGGCATCAAGCGCCGCATCGCGGCGATGCAGGATCATATAGGAGCGCACGAGACGCTTCCAGCCTTCGACATCCCCGCTATTCTGGCGAAGACTTTCATCAAGACGTTGAACCATGCCCTCGATCATCGTCTGACGGTCTTCCGCCGACAGGGACGAAGCCGCTTCGATATCGTCGGATGACGGGCCTTTTTGCTCTGTCGGCTGGTTGGCCGAAGGATTGCTTAGCCGCGCAATGGCCTGTTCGACCTGACCACGCCAGGGGGCATCAGCTGGCGCCTTGTCCAGAAGGGTCTTGAGACGGGCGGCGGCGGCATCGGGGCGACCGTCCTGCATCTCGCCTTGCGCAAGATAGAATTGCGGACGCGGATCGTTCGGATCGAGCGCGACAGCTTTGTTCAGAAACGTTTCTGCCTCGGCGGTGATCGTGCCGCCGGAAACTGCGGCAAGCCCTTCGGCCAGACCCAGCAAGCGCGGGAAATTTTCGCCGTCAATGCGCATGGAAGAACGATAGGCATTCACCGCATCCGCTGGACGGCCAAGACGCATATAAATCGGCGCCAGCACATCCCAGCCGCGCGCATCGTCGGGATTTTTCGCCAGATGCGCTTCGGCCCGCGCGATCAGTTCATCAACGGAACCGCGATCAGGATTATCGGAGAGACGGTCCGCAAGCGGCATGGATGGCACGTCCGGCTTGCCAAAAAGCGGATAGACGCCCCAGGCGATCAATGGGACCGCCAGCACGGCAACCAAGGCCAGAACGCGGCCCGACTTTGTGGCCTGCGCTGCGCTCACAGCGTCCTGACTTACCTTTTCAGCACTCAGAATGCGACGGGAAATTTCAATTCGCGCCTGTTCGGCGCTTTGCGGGTCGATCATGCCGCGCGCGGCATCGGATTCGACCTCGCGCAGTTGATCGCGATAAACTTCAAGGTCGTTCTTTTCGGCAGGCAAAAAAGCCTGCTTGCGCCGCGTTAGAGGCAACAAGACAGCCAAAGTGGCTGCTAACGTCAATAATGCTGCAATCAACCAAAATCCCATGGCTACGACTTAAGCGTAGGCATGGGAAAAACCAACCTCTACCTGCCACAACTGGCCGCCTAGGGCAATTCGCCGCAAAGGCCGCCCGTGAGTTGATCAGGTCAGCGGCGTCCAGCTGCCGTCCGTGTTGCGGCAGGCGGTGCCGCGCACGGTCTGCTGCGAACCGCCAATATCGAAGGTGTGCGAATATTGGCGGCAATTCTGCGAGCCGACCTGATAAGGCTGTGCCGCAGTGACATCACCGGAGTTCGAACCGCCGCTCCAGGAAACGGCTTTGCCGGCTGGCGAATATTCAAGCGCACGATATTCGGCTTCCAGCGCTTTTTTGCGGTCGCCCGCGCTCAGCTGGTTTGCCGCATTGCCAAGCAGGCCGTTGCCCAGCGATGCGAGCAGGCTCGATTCCGGCTTTGCAGATGACGACGATCCGCCAAGCGATGTCAGCCCTCTGCCACCACCCGATGTGCCACATGCCGCCAAGGCCAGCGACAGCGCAACCATGGTCGGAACGACCAGAACCGGAGAAGAAAACCTCAATTCCATCATCATAACAAACCGGCCCTCATGAACCAATGAGCTTGCATATTATCGCATCATGCGATCTTGTAATTTCAATTTCTTAGAGCATTTCCCGCAAAAATGTGAGCCTGTTTTGCATACGGAAATGCTAAAAAGCAAAGACGCCGTTTCAGCCTAAAAGACAACCTTAATCTTCGGCAAGCGGCAACACACTGCGAACACGCAGGCCCCCGAGCGGGCTGCGGTCGAGATGCAACTGGCCGCCATATTCACGAACGGTATCCTGCACGATGGCAAGCCCCAGACCTGTGCCCGGCTTGGTTTCGTCCACGCGGCTGCCGCGTTTCAATGCGGCCTCGATCTTGTCGTCCTCAAGTCCCGGCCCGTCATCCTCGATTACGATTTCAAACTGCCGTTGCCCGCCCATTGCTGCCCCAACGGTGATATTCACCCGACGGCTTGCCCATTTTCCGGCATTTTCAAGCAGGTTGCCGATGATTTCCTCAAGGTCTTCCTTTTCACCGGCGAAGATCGCGTGCGGGAGATCATTGCGCAAGCTGACATGCAGTGCAGGGTTAAGCTTGGCGGTCACCCGTTGCATGCGCTCCATCACCGGCGCGACAGAGGTGCGGAAAACCACACTGTCCCGTTGCGCCGCTATGCGCGCACGTTGCAGATAATGCTGGATCTGCACCTGCATGGCCTCGCTCTGCTCCTGCACGACGCGGCCCTGATCGCCGCCGATGGCGCGGCCTTCATTGACCAGCACGGACAGCGGCGTCTTGAGCGAATGAGCGAGGTTGCCGACCTGCGTTCTCGACCGCTCGACGATTCGGCGGTTGTTTTCGATCAACGCATTCATTTCGCGGGCAAGCGGCGCAATTTCCATCGGCAGTGAGGCATCGAGCTTGGATGAACGCCCCTCGCGAATATCGGTGAGTGCCTGACGCACCTTGTCGAGCGGGCGCAGGCCGAACAGGATGATGGCTGCATTGATGAGGATGCTGCCGATACCGAACACCGCAAGATAGGCGGCAAGCTTCGTCCTGAAATCGGAAATCTCGTTCATGACTTCGCTGAGATTGCCCATCACGCGGAAGCGGGCCACCCGGCCCGCATTATCCAGCACGACTTCCGTTTCGACGATGAAAAGCTCTTCGCCATTGAGTCCCGGCAAAGAATAGCTGCGCATGAAGGAACTGTCGAAAGGCGCCTGCGTGATCGGCATTTCCGGGACAATGCGCCCAATCAGCGAGGGCGATTCCAGCTTGCCGCTAACATTGGGTGCGAGCGGGTCCACCGACCAGTACCAGCCGGAAAGCGGGCTTGAATAGCGCAGTTCACCCAGTTCGGGACGTCCTTGAAGCACGCCTTCCGTCGATACACTGACAGCGCCAACAAGGCTGAATAGATGTGCTGTCAGAAGCCGTTCGAAATTGCTGCGGGCGGCATCGCTATAAAGCGAGCCGATGAGGGTCGCGACCACCACCAGCGCGGCAATCACCCACAACGTCGACAATGTGACGACGCGAACGGCGAGAGAGCGAAGCGATGGGATGACGCGAAAACGCTTCAGTTGTCGTTCCCCTTCGGTTCAGCTCCGGTATCGGAGCGCATACGATAACCCATGCCGCGCACGGTCTCGATCAGATCGACACCCATCTTCTTGCGCAGGCGTCCGACGAAGACTTCAATCGTATTGGAATCGCGATCGAAATCCTGATCGTAGAGATGCTCCACCAGTTCCGTGCGGGAAACCACTTCGTCCATATGATGCATGAGATAGGACAAAAGCCGGTATTCATGCGAGGTCAGCTTCAGCGACACGCCGTCAACACTGGCCTTGGAGGTCTTGGTGTCGAGATGCAATGGACCGCAGACGATTTCCGACGAGGCATGACCGGCAGCACGACGAATGAGCGCACGAAGCCGCGCCAAAACTTCCTCGATATGAAAAGGCTTGGCGACATAATCATCCGCACCGGCATCGATACCGGCAACCTTGTCGCTCCAGCGATCACGGGCGGTCAGCATGAGCACAGGCATGGCACGGCCGTTCCGACGCCAGCGTTCCACGACGCTGATGCCGTCAATACGCGGCAGTCCGATATCGAGAATCACTGCATCATAGGGTTCCGTATCGCCCAGAAAATGACCTTCTTCGCCGTCATAGGCGCTATCGACCACATAACCGGCGGCAACCATCGCATCGGAAAGTTGCCGGTTCAGGTCCTTGTCGTCCTCAACAATCAGGATACGCAAGCGGGCTGTCTCCCTTCAAAGGATCAGATGCAACGCAAAAGCCGGTCTGCTTCTTACAACGCAAACCGGCTCTAAAACCCATGCCGGGAATTTTATCGATTGGGCACAGCCACTTCGACGCGACGCGGACGTTCACCGTCGCGACCGGGGACCAGCACGACGACAACGCAAACCGGCGCACCGTTCTGGGTGGAAGGGGTGGCCTTGGCGAGCTGTCCGCCCTGTTTGGCCGCAACCTGTTCGCCCACGGCGGCGCAGTCGCTGGCAGCGGCGATCAGAAGATTGGAGGTCTGCGGCGCAGCAATCGGCATGGCGCCAGCATCGGCAATGCCGCCGACGGGCAACAAGCCAAAACTCACCGCGAGAAGCGCGAAAACTTTGAGTGCAGAGTTCTTTTTCATCATGCCGCCTTGTATAGCGCGCGACAGCTGAACGATGCATGAACAGCCTGTTCCCGCTATAGATCTTAAAGAATATTTTCCCTTAGCTATCACGCTTTGTGAAATTATGAAATGCGCGATGTTGCCCTGATACCGCCAAAAATCGTAACAATTCCAGCGATTGCAGCCGCCAGTTGCAGTAAAACATCTGTTAGTGCTTCGGGATCTAGATGCCGTCCGCACTCCCGATAGCGCCCGCCAGCCCCTTAATTATCGGGACCTGACCGTGCGGGGAAAATACTAGGATTTGTAGTCCGTCACGTCGTTTCTCCAGAAATTATAGGCCAGCCGCCAGATTGAGTATAGCCGTATCACCAGCGTCGATTTCGTGCTGACCATCGCTACACCGACTGGAACGCATCCGCGTCGACGTCGGCGGCGCGAATTACCTTGGCATAGGTCCAGGACGGTACAGCGACCTGTTCGCTACGAACCGAAACGCCATTTTGCCAAATCTCAACTGCGTAATGTTCGCGTTCCTCGCCGAGCGGAATGTCTTCGCCAAGCGAGTTGTCGGCATCAACCCGCCCGTGCCGCCAAATAGGTGAGAACGGATTTTAGTCGAGCGAGAGCGATTGCGAGAACGTAATGTGCATATTGCGCGTTAGCGCAGAGCTAAGCTGAAAGCGCCACGCTCACTCACCCCTCGCCGTCTAAGCCAGAAATGTTTTGTAGCCCAAAAAAGCCGCGGTCGATCTCACATCATCCAGCCTTAGCGATGAGCGTTTGGCTTCGAACATCCGGCTTCCCCATTGGAGCTCCTTGCAGAAGGTAAAATGCCCGGTAGGGCCGCATTTTTAAGTCGTTCGCTGAAACGCTTACACACCCCAAGAGCCGACCAGGAGGCAAGGCTCGCCGAAGTCGATCCTATGAGCATTAGTTCCGTTCGTCCAAGTACCGCTTCAAGCGCTAACGCTTTCGTGATCTTGACGCTTGCAGCGCCACCGAAAACTATGCCGCAGATAATGCCGACCACGAAGCGGGCCGCCGCCTCTCGTCTGCCATGCGGCGGCATATAGAAAAGAGATATAATCGCGCCTGCAATTGAACCTGCCACCTTGGAGAACCACAGCCAGGCGATGTCGGACGCAAAAAAAGTGTCGTTCAGGGTGCTCATAACGACCTCCAATCTTGTTGTGAGGCTTATAGACAACCGCGCGCCTCTTCTCGTCGAGGAGAACAGGGCACACGCAAATGGCTGCGGCGGGTCGTGCGCTGGGAGTTCTGCGATAACGTTAGGTAGTAAGGAAGGCGAGAATTCTGCCCGAAAGCACCCCTGCAGCGCTGAAAGCCTTGGCTTTATGCCCATCCAAGGCAGCACCGTCCGCCGGAACGAAGACCGACAGTCTATTCGAAATTGAGCTAGTTGTTGTCACAGGGAATTCCGAGCAGCATGTGCGGGGTTTCTTAGACCGTTACTCGGTGCATAAACCCGTACGCTTAATGCGCCTGCTGAATGCCCAGCAACGTCGTTTTCCCGTACGCCCGCAGCATTATGCGAACCAAGCGCCATCAGCGCGGCTTGCAGCGGCACGGAAGCAAAAAACGTAAAGCGGGATAAAGAGATGCCAACCACCACCAAGCAAAATCCGCCACGCCTGTCTTGTCGTGATATCCAACTGCGGCACCTGTGCTCATAAAAACCCCGGAAGCGCGAGCGCCTTCGGGGTTATGAACATGTTTGGTTCGACAAGTTAATCCCGCAGTCAGCGACTGCGGTTACACTTCTTCGACCGTACCGAATGACTACCAAAGCACCGTTACGCAGTCAAGGACTTTTTTCCTATTTAACGAATATTTTCCTGTTTTATGATATGGGCTGCAAATTCCATATTTAAGCATATACTTGAAAATAACATCTGCCCGGAACATCCGCTTCACCCTCAGCTCAAAGCGCCGAATTATAAAATAGCGGGCAACATTATGTTTCTGCTGCTTTTTCACGATTGCCATTAAAAATTTGCTCCTCCCTCCTTTGGCAACCAATCGTCAACTTCCACCCACTAGGCTCCTGGCCTATTAGTTTGCTATAATAAAAGAGCAAGTTCAGTGCATTTCCCAATTCTCTAGTGCCGAAGTCAGAGTTTATGCGTCATACGGCAGACAAAGATTCCGGAAAAAAAGCAGCGGAAACCCTTCCGGGTTTCGCGCCTGATTGGACTCGACGCCTGGATTGATTCAGGCCTGTACAATCTGCATTTCCGTCTCGGCGAATGGTGGGAAAACATAACCATCTTTTCGCGCCGTTTTCGTGTGCGCGGTTTCCGGCGCTTTGTCGTCGAGGTTCTGGACGAGGGTTTTACGCTCGGCGTCGCGGGTTCTGTCGTGCTTTTGATGCTGGCGCTGCCCGCTTTTGAGGAAACCAAGAAAGACTGGCGCGCGCAGGACGATTATGCCGTCACTTTCCTTGACCGTTACGGCAATGAAATCGGCCAGCGCGGCATTCTCCACCGTCAGGCCGTGCCCATCGATGAATTGCCGGATCATGTCATCAAGGCGGTACTGGGCACCGAAGACCGGCGCTTCTTCGACCATTATGGCATCGATTTCTGGGGCCTCAGCCGTGCGCTCAGCCAGAACATGCGCGCCAATGGCGTTGTGCAGGGCGGCTCGACGATTACCCAGCAGCTTGCAAAAAACCTGTTTCTCTCCAACGAACGAACGCTGGAACGCAAGATCAAGGAAGCCTTTCTGGCGCTCTGGCTGGAAAGCAATCTGAGCAAGAAGGAAATCCTTCAGCTCTATCTCGACCGCGCCTATATGGGCGGCGGCACATTCGGTATTGCAGCCGCGTCCGAATTCTATTTCGGCAAGAACATCAAGGATGTCTCGCTCGCGGAAGCCGCCATGCTGGCGGGTCTGTTCAAGGCACCGGCCAAATTCGCGCCACATGTCAATCTGCCCGCTGCACGCGCACGCGCCAATGTCGTCTTGTCCAATATGGTGGAAAGCGGTTTTCTGAGCGAAGGTCAGGTCGCCGTCGCCCGCCGTCATCCGGCGAGTGTCATCGACCGCGCCAAGAATGAAAGCCCGGACTATTTCCTCGACTGGGCCTTCGATGAGGTGAAGCGCGTGGCAGGCCAGATGCCGCAGCACACGCTGATCGTGCGCACCACGCTGGACAGCAATATCCAGCGGGCAGCGGAGGAATCGCTCGAATATCACCTGCGCCAATATGGCAAGGACTATAATGTTGCGGAGGCCGCAACTGTGGTTCTCGCCAATGACGGCTCGGTGCGGGCGCTTGTCGGCGGGCGCGACTATGGCGAAAGCCAGTTCAACCGCGCTACCCGTGCGCTGCGTCAGGCGGGCTCGTCCTTCAAGCCTTATGTCTATGCGGCAGCAATGGAAAAGGGTCTGACGCCCAAAACCATCGTCTCCGATGCGCCCGTCAGCTGGGGCAACTGGTCGCCGCGCAATTATGGCCGCAGCTTCGCGGGTCGGGTCGACCTGACGACGGCACTCGTGCGCTCGCTGAACAGCGTGCCGGTGCGCCTCGCCAAGGATTATCTGACCACGGCACCGATTGTCGCCTTGACCAAGGCGATGGGTGTGGAATCGCCGATCTCCTCGCACAAGACGATGGTGCTTGGCACATCCGAAATGACGGTGATGGATCAGGCCACCGGCTTCAATGTGTTTCCGAATGGTGGCATGGCGGGCAATCGTCACGCCTTCACGCAGATCGTTTCTTCGGACGGTCGTGTATTGTGGGATTTCACCCGCGATGCGCCAAAGCCGCACCGCGCTCTGTCTGAAAAGGCCGCTTTCGAGATGAACTCGATGCTGGTTCAGGTGCCGGAGCGCGGGACGGGCCGTCGCGCCGCGCTGCCCATGACCCGCGTGGGCGGCAAGACCGGCACGACGCAGAACTATCGCGATGCCTGGTTTGTCGGCTTCACCGGCAATTTCACGGCGGCGGTCTGGTTCGGCAATGACAATTTCACGCCGATGAAGGATTTGACCGGCGGCATTCTGCCTGCCATGGCATGGCAGCGCATGATGTCCTATGCGCATCAAAACGTCGAACTGAAGCCGATACCCGGCGTCACGCCGCCTTTCCCCGCCCAGCCGAAAAACCCTGCGCCACAGGTGGCCAACGCCAAGCCGGAAGAAACCATGGCAGCGCCGCCACGGGTTCTTTCTCCGATGGCAACCAAGGTTCTCAAGGAGTTGCACGACCGTTTCATGGCCGCACCGCCTCTGCCGAAAATTGCCGAGCGGACCAAGATTTCGGTGCTTTGAGGATATATGCTTAAAACCATTCTCAAAGCTGCTTTTGTACTGGCGCTTGCGCTCGGCGGGGGCATATTCAGCGTCCATTTCATCCTCGACCGTTTCAACGGTTTTGGAGAATTGCAGGTTGGTGCCTGGACCGCATTTCCCGACGATGGGACGGCGAATGCCGATCCCTACTCGCGCGCCCGCGCCGCCCGCAAGGCCTATCTGGCGCTTGGCGCCGCAGAGGGGCTGCCCTTCTTTGCGCGCCGCGACAGCAGCGGACGCGACTTGCAACGCGGCTGCACCTATCGCCTGACCGGAGCCACGCCGCCAGCCCGTTTCTGGACGATCTATCCGGCCACGCCCAACCTCACTCCGATCAAGCCGCGTGACGGCCTGCAAGCAGCGCTTCATTCAAGAGAAGTCCTCTATGAAAGCGACGGCAGTGTTTCCATCACCATTGGGCCCGATGCCCGCCCCGGCAACTGGCTGCCGGTGGAAGGCCGTGGAGGCCTTATTCTCGTCATGACGCTTTACGACACGCCCGCCGCAAGCTCGTCGGGCCTGTCCGATCTCGTCATGCCTGTACTCGTGCGCACGGGGGACGACTGCCATGGGTAGGATCATCCGTCTCATCCTGCTCGGCCTCGTCGGCGCAGCCATCGTCCATATCTGTGTGCTGTTGCTGGTCCCGGTCTATTCCGACACGAATGCGTGGGCGCGTATCGAAAGCGCCACCACGCCCTATCGTTTCTTCGCTCTCGACGAGAACAAAGGCCCGGTCGGCGACAGCGACCCGCTGGTCAAGGAAGCGACCTGCCGTTTCGATCTGGCCGACGGGCCGGTTCATATGACCACGGCGGGCATTGTCCCCTACTGGTCCTTGTCGGTCTATGCGCCGAATGGCGACAATCTCTACAGCATCAACGATAACGTCTCCAATGAGCGCAAGCTTGATCTCATCATCGCCGATCCCGTCGGCATGGCGAGCCTCAAGGCGGACGGGTCGCAGATTGATGCGCAATCTCTGGCCGTCGAGCAGAACATTGGCGAAGGGGCTGCCGTGTTGCGTGTTTTCATGCCCGACGCGACCTGGAAGAAAGAGGTGCAACGCTTCTTCGATGACGCCCAGTGCGCGCCCTTCGAGGGCAGCTAAAGGCATCCAGATCTTCTGCGGCACGGTTAATGAGTTGCTAAGGCTTCATGCCTATTATCCGGTGTGCTGACCATTGCGGGGACCTTTGATGGCAGCGAGTGTATGCCTACCGGAGTATTCTGCGTGACAAATGATCAGTTCCGCGCCCTGGAGGAAATTTCAGGCAACCGGAGCCCGTCGAATTCAAAAGCGGGGAGCAAAGCGGACGACCTTCTGGCGGCCGCGATTTCTGCGTTCGCCGGTATCACGCGCCCCGGTCGTCAGGACATGCAACAGCTGGAAGATCTGGTCACGCCGCTTTTGCAGTGCGCGACCACGCGCGGCAAGCGTCACGCAGCCAATGCCCTTGCCCAGTTGGAAGAAGCCCCGCGCCGCATCATTCTCGCGCTTGCCGCCGAGCCGGTGGAAATCTCGGCCCCCATTCTCCTGCGTTCGCCGCTATTGCGTCCGGGCGACCTGATCGATCTCATCGGCCAGAACGGGCTTGCCCATGCCCGCGCCATTGCCCGCCGTCAGTCCGGCGATATTCTGCTGCAAGGCGTGTTGCGCAGCTTCGCCGATCCGGTGATCGACCGCACGCTGACGCTGCAGGACAATCTCGCGAATATCGAAGCCGAGCCGCTTGAAAAGCCGCAAATACCCGATCTGTCGGCAGCGAAAGCGCCGCTGATGAGCGGCGGCAGCTCGGAACGTCTCGCGCGCACGCTGCAACAGCCCTTCTTCAATGCGGGAACCTTGATCGGCTCTGACCGCCTGATCGAAACGGCGCTTTTGATCGACAGCCAGTTTTTCCGCAACGCGCTTGCCGATGCGCTCGACCTGTCGTTCGAGCGTGCTGACGCCGTCATCGGCAGATGGCCGGAGTCGCATCTGCCGATTGCTTTGAAGGCGCTTGGCCTCCCCGCCGCCGAATGCTTTCTGGTGATGACCGCTGTTCTGGGAACCATCGACACCGATCGCGACGGGCTGCGCGAATTCGTGCAAATCTACCGTTCCATCGATCGGGAAAAAGCCATGGCGCTGGTGCGCCGCTGGAAAGCCGAGGATATGTCGGCCATGCTGCGCAGTAAATTGCGTGAAATGGCTCATGATGATGAACCGCTGGCCGAGGCCGCCAACAGCGATGGACCGGCTGCGGATAGCAGGTTCGCCAAGTAAAGTTCAGAACGTCTCGCCGTCCTGCGCGATAGTGAAGAACAGAGACGCGTCGGTCACATCTTCCAGTTCGACCAGCCACAGGTCCGGATCAAAACGGATTTCCCGCTGCATCCTGTCGCCTGCCGCTATGTCGTCGGCATCGTGGAGAATGCGCAGAAACTTGCGCTCGCCATCATTGTCTTCTTCATAGGACGTCTGCGGCGCAGGCGAATAAAGATCGCATGTGCCGAAACGCGAACTGACCTTGATGAATATCGCGCCTGCTTCCGTCGAACCGCGCCGGGCGAGATAGGCAAAGCCACCCTCACCCTGCACTCGGCGGATCAATGCGGAAACCCAGAAATCCGATGTCAGTCGCATGGCCGCGTAACTACTTTTCTTTCGCATTATCCGACGCAAAACCGCTTCGCACTTTTGCTGGAAATGCTTCTAGCTGATGAGCCCGATTTCACGCATCTTGGCAATGAGCGTGGAATCGATTTCGCCTGTCTGGCGCATGCCGAACAGCTTCTGGAACTCGCGAATGGCTGATTCCGTCGCCTTGCCCGGCTGGCCATTGACCGGCACCATATCATTGCCGAA
This sequence comes from Ochrobactrum sp. SSR, assembly GCF_030067775.1. Taxonomy (NCBI): domain Bacteria; kingdom Pseudomonadati; phylum Pseudomonadota; class Alphaproteobacteria; order Hyphomicrobiales; family Brucellaceae; genus Ochrobactrum; species Ochrobactrum sp. SSR. The sequence goes on from NZ_CP125969.1 coordinate 1,096,091, forward strand.
AGCCTTCAGCCCGGCCTGCACGCGGATGATATCCTGCGAAGAGATTTTCCCCGCCGGACCTGCCGGTGCGCCAGCCGGTTCGCTCTTCTGAACCGGCTTTTGATAGGCGGCAAGATCAGGCTTCGGCTTGGCCGGCGTCTCGCTTTTCAACACAGCCGGTTGTGCGGATAGTTGCGGGCGCGGCGTCGGCACAGCCACGACTTCGATAGCCTTGGCGACCTCATCCTGTTGCGCAGGCGCCGGGCTTTCGACCTGCGCCGGAACGCTGGCCTGCTGCACGCCCAGTTTCTGCTGCAAGGCGCGCCAGCGATCCACAGCCTCGCGGGTCTGCGGGCCGGTAAAGCCATCCACCGGGCCTTTATAGACGCCAAGCATGGAAAGACGCTGTTGCAGACGGGCAATCTCCAGATCGGCATTCGGCGCAAGCGCAGGCAGCATATCGTCGGTGGCCGTGACCGGCATGCGATCTGCCGAAAGGTCGGCATCGCTCACGCCCTGCGTGGTCGTCTTGCCCGTTGCCTGCGGGTCAGCCGTTGCCGTTTCTACTGGCTTTGTTTCCTGCTGACTGGCGGCGGCGGTGCCGGGCAGAACGGCGCGTGGCGTCGGCTTGAAAACGAAATCAGGTCTCGTACGGAAGAACACGGCATTATGCGCCTCCGGCTGATACCAGAGCGCATTGGCCGACACGAAACTCATTACCACGAGAAAGGCCGTCGCTCCGCCGGTCAGAACCGGATTGCGCACGACAAAGTCACCGGCAACGATCGCCAGTGCCGAGGCCGAGTTGAAGAAGAATTGGAGGAGCCGTGTCCCCAGACTACGCTGTTTTGCGGGTCTGCGTGTGGAGCGGTTCTGCGATCCGCTCTGGGTTCTGCTCCCGGTCTTCGTCGTTCTGCCAGTCATTGCGCCTTTCTCCCTGGTGACGGTGCATATCGATCACCGTGCCAAGTTCCTGTTGTTCGTCATCTCCCGCGAGATATTGCGGACCTGTCACCGGAAGACGGACGGTCACAACCGTGCCTTCGCCGGGACAGCTCTTGAGGTTCATCGATCCCTGATGCAATTCCACGAGGCCCTTGACCACGGATAGTCCAAGGCCACTTCCTTCCTGAGCGCGCGTATAGCTGTTATCGGCGCGCACAAAAGGCATGCCGATGCGCTGCAAATCTTCCGGCTCGATACCGATGCCGGTGTCCGAAACGCTGATTTCCAGCATAGCGCGACCGTCAGCCACCACACGGGCGGCGTCAATGGTGACGCAACCGCCGGTCTCGGTGAACTTCACGGCATTGGCCGCCAGATTGAGCAGGATCTGCTGCACCGCGCGACGGTCGGCCATCAGTTCGCCAACGCCGTTGCCGACGCGATGGCAGAAGGCAACGCCCTTCTTTTCCGCCTGCGGCAGCATGACCGAGGTGCACATTTCGGCCACGTCGCGGAAGGCAAAGTTCTGCGGCGCAATCCCGTAAGTGCCGGTTTCCAGCCGCGAATTGTCGAGAACCGCATTCACCAACTCCAGCAGATAATGCCCCGACTGATGGATCAGGCCCGCATATTCGCGCTGCTTTTCATTGGCGAGCTGACCACCCACCCCATGCGACAGCATGTCGGAGAAACCGATGATGGAATTGAGCGGCGTGCGCAGTTCGTGGCTGACCGAGGCGAGCAGACGGCCCTTGCCGACGCGCTCCGATTCCAGCTCCGCCTTCAAGGTTGCGATTTCATCCAGAAGCTTTTGTTCGCCTTCCAGCGACCGACCGACCAGCGTGATTACGCCAGCGGCAGTCAGCCCTTCCAGACGATAGGCACGGAAAACCGGGCTTCCAGCTTCGATGGAGCGCAGACGGATATCGACACGTTTCGATGCAATCCCCGAACGCAGATCGGCCAGAAGCGAGAGATATTGCACGCGGTCGGCAACATGGACGCGGTCGACCAGAGCGGTCGTTTCCAGCATTTTTGGCTGCATGCCGAGAAGCTTTGCGGTCTTGTCGCCGACCGATGCGATGACGCCTTCTGCATCCAGTACGAACTGCACGTCGCCCTCGGCAATAGCAACCTGCGGCATGGCGGTTTCATTGTTCTGTGGCTTGACGGCCAGACCCACGCTGCGCGCGACAAGGCTTGCCGCATAAAGAACCAGCACTGTGACGGAGGCCAGCGAACCACCGGCAATCACGCCGCCGTTTGTCATCGCAAAAGCGCCGACAATGGCAAGTGCTGCAACAGCGCCAGCAATTGCGGCAGCAGGCTTGCGGCTGACAAGCCAGATTTCCAGCGGCAAGGCAGCCGCCATCAGCCACAGAGCGGCATCGCTACTGGAGACCATGCCAATGGCGGCAAGTCCCGCGCCATAGGCGACAAAATTCAATGTTCCGAGGAGAGCGGCGCTCAATCCCATCAGTGAGAGAGCGCAGAAAATCATCGCCATACCGGCGAAGCTGGCGGCGAGAATGGCAAATTCAGTCGGCCCGGATGCGAGACCGGAAGCCAGAACGGCAGCAACAAGCAGCAGCGGCACAACAACGACCGAACCGACAACACGCATAGCCGTCGCGTCGGGCGTGTTCACCCAGCGGCGGCAAAAACGTTCGTAAAAACGGCCGAGCGTCTGCACACCAGTGCGAACGGTCTTAGCTGCTTTCAAAAGAATGGCGTTCAACGTGCGCTACTCACTCAAACTCATACACATACTCATCCGCCCGAAACATTCGGAAAAGAACATTCCCGGCGATCTTCAGATTGCAGGTGAGGCTTTAAGGAAACGATAAAACGAGGCCCATGAATGCAGATAAGCATCGCGGGAGCCGTGCTTTTCGACCTATGGTAAACAGAGGGTAGCGATTGCTTGTACGAAAGCGCGAAGATTGCACAATCTTCCGCCTACCACTGCGCACATCACAGAATTGCGAATCGCGCGGTTACGGAATCTTTTCGATTTCATCGGACATTGGCGACATCGTTCGATTAGCTGAAGGCGAGCAACAGCAACAAGGCCATGATCCGTTTCCTCATCAAATCCGCTATCTGGCTGTCGCTGGCATTCATTGTAATGCCGCGCTTTTTCCCAGCGGAACAGGAAAACAAAAGTGCCGAAAAGCCCGCTGCCATCGCTGAGACGCGTGGCGAGCCGAGTACCGTGGATCAGCTTTTGGCCAATGGCAAAACGGCGATTGAGATCGGCAAACTCTGCATGAACAATCCGAGTTTCTGCGAGAATGGCACGTCGATGATTTCAAGTGCGGGCAGCGGTTTGCTCAAGGGCAGCGGCCAGATGCTCGATTATCTGAGCCAGCGTTTCGGCAACAAAAGCGAAACGCCTGCTGACCCGCAACCCGTAGCCGTCGCTGAAAAACCCGAAACGACAGTCTCCGAAATCCTGTCCGAGCAAGCCGCTCCTCAAACAAGCGGTTTGATCAATATCCCGATCCCGACCTCTCGTGCGGCAGCCTTGCGGGCACTGGATCGCCGGACGACTGGCGCGATCCCTGCAAAACACTGATCTTTCCCGTGACCTTACCACCATTCATGACTATATAAGCGGCACAACACCCCAAAGACGGCATTTCAGGCGAGTATCATGACGACCACAATCGATAGCATCATGTCCGACTTCGAATTTCTCGACGACTGGGAAGATCGCTATCGCTATGTCATCGATCTCGGCAAGGAACTGTCGCCCTATCCAGATGACGCGCGCGATGCAGAACATAAGGTTCAGGGCTGCGTCAGTCAGGTCTGGCTCAAGACCATGCCGCATAGCGGCGCAGATCCGGTGATCGAATTTCTGGGCGATTCCGATGCGCATATCGTGCGTGGTCTGGTCGCCATCGTTCTGGCGCTCTATTCCGGCAAACGCGCCTCGGAAATTCTCGCCATCGAGCCGGAAAGTGTGCTGAAAACGCTTGGCCTTGACGAGCATCTGACCCCACAGCGCTCAAACGGTCTGCGCGCCATGGTCGCCCGCATCCGCCGTGAAGCGGAAGCGGCCAAGCTCTCAGCCTAGTACCTTTTCCACCGACAGAGCAGCTGCAAGCAGGTTTTTGTCGGTGTCGCCGCGTGCGGTCAGCATCAGGCCTGTCGGCAGCTTCATGTCCGGCATAGGCAGCGTGATGCTGCACAGATCGAACTGATTGCCGACCTGCGTATCGCGTAGCGTCAGACCTTCCACACGATCATATTCGTCCTCGTCGTGACTGACCGAAGCAATCGTCGGCGCGACAATCGGTGTGGCGGGCGTGGCGAATGCATCGAAGCCATTCAACCGCTCATCCATCTCGCGGATCAGCTGATTTCGGGTTTCCACCATGGCGCGATAGGTTTCATCCGGCACGTGCAGGCGCACCGATAGCGGGCGCTTCACCCGCAGATCGACATTGGCGTCGGGGTCGCGCAGCCAAGTGTCGGCATGAATGCGGCTGGCCTCGATGCCGACAATCGACCCGGAGCTGCTTGCCTCTCGCCAGCGCTGGATCAAATCGTCCAGCATGATATCGACAAGCTTTACGCCTGCCTTTTCAAGCACCGCCAGCGACGCCCCGAAATGCGCAGCCACATCCGGCTCCATGGCGTCCAGCAAATAGCCCCTCGGCACGGCGATCCGCAGGCTGGAAAGCGGCACCGCATCCGGCAGAATCGGTGTTTCGCCCGCCATCACGGCATCGGTCAAAATGGCATCCGCCACCGTCCTGGTGAGCGGCCCAATGGAATCAAGCGAAGGCGCCAGCGGAAAAGCGCCATCCAACGGAATGCGCCGCGCCGTCGGCTTGAAACCGACAATGCCGTTCAGCGCCGCGGGAATGCGCACCGAACCGCCCGTATCCGACCCGATGGCGATTTCGCTGGTGCCTTCCGCTGCCGAGACCGCTGCGCCCGACGACGACCCACCCGGAATGCGCGTCGGATCGACGGCATTGCCCGGCTCCCCATAATGCGGGTTGAGACCGACTGGCGTGAAAGCAAATTCAGTCATATGCGTCTTGCCGACGATCACCGCTCCCGCCTCGCGCAGCCGCTGCACGATGGTCGCATCCTGGACCGCAGGTGCGGCTGTGCGCCGAACCACAGACCCGGCCAGCGTCGGTTCGCCCGCGACATCGAAGAGATCCTTGATCGAGACAATGCGGCCATCCAGCGGACCAAGGGCCTGCCCTGCTCCAAGCCGTGCATCAGCGGCATCTGCTTCCGCCCGCGCCCGCTCCGCATAAACCTTGCTGAAAACACGCTCATGATCGCGGCGGGCCTCAAGCCGCGTCAGAATAGTTTCCAGCCGATCCCGGACATTCGACGACATGCAAATTCTCCCCAATTTCCCCGCCCGGTCACACCGGCTTTTCCCTTGCGATAAGGTGGTGTTCGGTCACTGTCAATCGGGGGTATCTGGCCCCGCCTGAAATGACCGTGCGGCAAAACAGTCGCGGATTGCGGGCAGCGCTTCCCTCCCCGTTTGCGTGGTTGGACCACTGGTCGGATAGGCCAGCACCAGACGCTGGCGCAGCGTTTCATCCTCAATCGGCAGGCACACGACTTTTCGTCCATCATGGCTGAAATCGTGGCCGGGCCGCGTGAAAAGCAGCGACACGCCGAGACCATTCGCCACCATGCCGCGCACCATCTCCACCGAGGTGGTCCGCAGCACGATATTCGGCGACAGACCCTGCTGCCAAAATGGCACCAGCAGAAATTCGCGGCTGAGCGGCAGATCGACAAGAATGAACGGATAGCGCGCCAGTTCCGCCAGCGTCACGCTCTGCTTCGCGGCCAATGGATTGTCCGGCGGAACGACCGCATGCGGTGCGTAAGACAGCATGGTTTCCCATGTGACTGTCTCCGGCAGACCGACATCATAGGTAATGCCGAGATCGACAATGCCTTTTTCCAGCGCCCGCGCCATGCCTTCCAGATCGAACTCGCGCAGCTTCACGCGCATATCGGGAAACGCCTGTTTCAAATGGCCCAATATGCCCGGAACACAGACCGGCCCCAGCGTGCTGAAATAACCGAGCGTCAACCGTGCCGCACCCTCACCCTTGCCCGATAGAGCAAAATCTTCCGCGCCAGCCAGAAGCAGCCGCGCCTCTTGCAGCTTGCGACTGCCGAAAGGCGTCAGCTCCAGCCCCTAGCCTGCCGCCGCTCGAAAAGCGGTTGCCCCAGATCATGTTCCAGATCGCGGATTGCCGCCGATATGGAGGGCTGCGAAACATTGAGCTTTTCGGCAGCGCCCGTTGCGCTGCCAGCCTCGGCGGCAGTGACGAAATAGTGGAGTTGACGAAGCGATATCATTAGAGGATTTTCCTATAATGACTGCTCGATTTCAATTCTTTTTCCGATACTGAACTGCGTTTAGCCTCCCCTTAAATTAAACAATAAGGGGATACGAACATGTTCAACGAAAGGGCGCCGTGCCTCGACGGGATTCGCGTTTTGGATTTCACGCGCGTTCTGGCCGGGCCGTTTTGTACGGCCTTGCTTGGCGATCTGGGCGCGGAAGTCATCAAGATCGAAAGTCCGGAAGGCGACGATTACCGGCACATCACGCCGGGCACAACCGACGGCGGTGGGCTGTTCCTGCTGATGAACCGCAACAAGAAGAGCATCTCCATTGATCTGCGCAAGGAACGCGGGCGGGATATTGTCCGCCAACTGGCAAAGAATACCGATATCATCGTGGAGAATTTTCGCCCCGGCGTGATGGACCGGCTGGGGCTCGGGTTTGCCGAGCTTGCCAAAAACAATCCGCGCCTCATCCATGTGGCGATTTCCGGCTTCGGCCAGCAAAGCCCGATGGGCAATCTGCCTGCATATGATCTCGTCGTGCAGGCGGTAACCGGCTTCATGGATATTTCCGGCGAACCGGATGGCCCGCCGATGATGACCGGCGAATCCGTTGCCGATCTGACCGCCGGGCTTTTTGCGTCCTGGTCGGCGCTGGCCGCACTTCTTGCCCGCGAACGAACCGGCAAGGGCCAGTTTGTCGATGTCGCCATGTATGATTGCCTGTTCAATCTTCTGCCTGCGGCGCTGACCCAGCAGCTTTATGGCAGCAAATCGCCGAAGCGGGTCGGGAATCGCCATCCTTTGAGCGCGCCATTCGGTGTCTTTGCGGCAGCGGACGGCTATCTGACGATTGCCGTTTTGAGTTCGAAGCAATTTGCCGGTCTGGCCGAAGCTTTGGGCGAACCCCAGCTTGCGACCGACGAACGCTTTGCCACGGCAACCGCACGCAACGAAAACCATGCCGAGCTGAAGGCCATCATCGAAGCATGGAGCACGGCAATGGGTGTCGAACAGGTGATCGACGCCTTGCAGGCCCATGACGTGCCCTGCTCGCCGGTGCTTTCTGTCTCCGATGCAACCGCCAGCGAACAGGTGCGCGCGCGTGGTCTCCTGCCGGAAGTCACGTCCGCCAGCGGCCCGGTGCGCGTTCTGCGCCAGCCGGCCAAGTTTTCCGGCATGGATTGCCCCGCCCCGACACCGCCACCCGCACTGGGCGCGCATGCCACCGACATATTGCAGGAAAAACTGGAACTTACTGCCGACGATATCGAAAGCCTCGTGCGCGACGGCGTGTTGCACGGCCTGACATTGCAACCGCAGCAGCTTCTGAAGGAACCCAACCATGACGCATGATTGCCTGCTGACCGACGAACAACGGATGATCCGTGACAGTGCGCGCAGCTTCGCCCGTGAAAAACTGGCCCCAACCGCAGCCATGCGCGACCGTGAGCACCATTATTTTCCGCGCACCGAAATGCAGGAACTGGGAGAGCTGGGTTTTCTCGGCATGCTGGTTTCCGAGGAATGGGGCGGCGTTGCAACCGACCATCTGAGCTATGTTCTGGCGCTGGAAGAAATCGCCGCCGCCGATGGCAGCATCGGCGCGATGATGGCGCTGCACAATGGTCTCATTTCGACTCCCTTGCGCGTACATGGGAGCGATCGGCAGAAGGAACTTTATCTGCGTCCGCTGGCGGAAGGTCGCTTCAACGGTGCTTTTGGCCTGACCGAACCGGAAGCAGGGTCCAATGCCTTTGCGATCCGTACCAAGGCGGTCCGGGTCGATGGCGGCTTTCGCCTCACCGGCGCAAAACAGTTCATGTCGAATGGCAAATCCGCCGATATCGCCATCATATTTGCGGCAACCGAGAGCGATGACCCGCGCCGCCGCATCACCGCGTTTCTGGTCTCCCCGACCGCGCCCGGTTATGTCTGCGTTCGCATCGAAGACAAGCTCGGCCTTGCGGCCTCGGAAACCTGTCAGGTGCAGCTTGACGATGTCTTCGTTGCCGACGACCATGTGCTGGGTGAAGTCGGCGGCGGCTATGCTCTGGCGATGAGCACGCTGGAACTCGGACGCCTTGGCATCGCGGCGCAGTCGCTTGGGCTGGCGCAGGCGGCCTTCGACCATGCCCATGCCTATGCGCTGGAACGGCAGACATTCGGCAAAGCCATCATCGAACATCAGGCAGTCGGTTTCCGGCTGGCAGAAATGCACACGCAAATCGAAGTGGCGCGCAGCTATCTGCATTATGTCGCAAGGCTGCGTGATGCAGGTCAGCCCTGCAAGACGGAAGCCGCCATGGCGAAACTGTTTGCCTCCGAGATTGCTGAAAAAGTCGCCTCTGAAGCGATCCAGGTGCACGGCGGCTATGGTTATCTCAAGGATTTCGCCGTCGAACGCATTTATCGCGATGCCCGGATCTGCCGCATCTACGAGGGAACCAGCGATATTCAAAAGCTGATTATCGCTGGGTCCCTCGCAAAGAAAGGCAAGGCCGTTTGACTGCCGAGTGCGGCCTCAACGCATCTGGGGCCGCGCTGCGGGGCGGTAGTCATCCGCCCCCCAATGCAGCACCACGCCCCGGCGACGATCACTGTCACGTGGCGGATTATAGTGCCGGTGCAGCATGGCGAGGCCCGCTTTCAGCATGACCTTGGCGGAACGCACCGGCCATTGACGCTCGCGCTCCACCCGCTCCAGCCCTTTCAGGAAACAGCAAACATCGACCAGCACGCGGCTTAATTCCGGCCCGACCGCCTCCAGCGCCCGCTCCACCCGCATTCGGCTCGCAAGTGCGATGTCGGTCAGTTCCGCCATGCCGCCTGCCCCACCGCGCCCGCCGCCGCCAACGCTGATATCCCAGCGCGACGTGATCGACGGCATCAGCGAACCCCGCGTGAAATCCGCCCGCAAGCGTTCTCCTGCGTGGAACTCATCCTCCGAAATGAAGGCATTGCCGTCAGGACCTTTACGGCGATAGAGCATGGCCAGCGGCGATTCCGCCAGATTGACCTCGACCTTCTCCCCCGATGCCAGTTCAATCAGCGCCGTCACCCGCCCGCCGCCATGATCTGGCTCAGGCGGCGCGATTTTGGTCGATTGCGTGCGCCTACGCCCATTACCGGAGAGCGCCAGCTTCTGACCGTCCATCCGCAGCAAACCTTCGCCGCACATGGCGGCGACTTCATCGCGGGCAACCGCAATCGTCCCCTGCTCGCCAACCAGCAGCATATGCGAATCGCGAACCGAATCCTGCATTTCGCAAGCACCTGTTTTGAGGAACCGCATCACGCGCATTTCGGACGTCGAGATCTGTGTGGTCATGCCGCCATCCTCCAGGTTGAAAAAGCCGAATTCACGATGCGCTCAAAGGCGGTCACGATGGCGTCGAAATCGACATCATCGCGCATATCTTCCACGAGATGGCAGGCATGCATCACCGTTGTGCGATCCCGCGCAAAGCCGGTGGCCACCTCCCGCATGGCCAGACCGAAGGACGTATGCGCCACATACATGCCGATCTGCCTGACCCGCGCCACATTGCGCCTGCACCGGGTTGGCGCACGCAGTTCCTTGCCATCCACACCGAACGACGCCACGAGGAGATCAATCAGCGTTTCGCACAATTGGACGCTGTATTCCTGCCGCTTTCGATCTGGCAATCCCTCAACGGGGTCGAGAAGAAGGGGCCTCCCATGTCGTGCCGCGATCAACCGCAAAGCATCAAAAGCATCTGCCCGCGTATGAATGACATCCGTTAGTTCCAAAGACATTCATCTTCCCTCATCTGAATAGGAATATCTTCTTATAATGAGAAAATTGCAAGGGAGGATAAGTTTGCGGGATAAAGTTTGGAGTGTCCGGCACCGCGTTGGAGGATGACGCTTCTGGCGCTTTGGCTTGAGCCACCTGACCGCCCACCCCAAGGGTTTCTCTAACTATTTGCTTTAGAGAGCGTTTTTCAACAGCCATCCGCAAGATCGGCGACACCGAGAGTAAACCGACCGTCCCTCCGCCCGTCAAACAGATTCACAGATTTTAGGAATATTATCCACACCATACAGAAATCGCCGATCCTGTTTGTATCGACAAACGAGGACAAGGCGTATGAAAACAGCGCTGGAACAGGCCCGCAGAATCTTTCTCGCCGAACGGGAGCAAGACCGGATGAGCGCCATGCAGCGCGTGGCCCTGCAAATCGTGGCGGGAATCGATATCGACTGGCTGGTGCAGGCATCGGAGACGGAAAAGCAGCAAGCAGCGCGCCGCCTCACGCGACTGATCGAACGCGAACGCCTCAAGGGCACCAGTGGTCACTGGAGTTATGATCTCAACCGCCACATTGCCTTAAAACAGGCGCTCGACAGGTTGGAAGGCAAAGCCGATCGTGATGTTGCTGCACATATACGCGGCCCGCGAAAGAGTTATAGTCAACGCCGACGCATTCGAACGACCGCGCCTGATAGCAATCACAAGCAAAAGCCCATCTCGATATAAAACAATCTTTGTCGCGTCCAAATCGAAAGCTCAAATACGAGAAGCACAGTGCTAAAACACAAAGAGCGCGCCCGGGCCTGCTCATGGCAGGTCAGGGCACGCTCCATATTTTTGCTTCAGGCACATTAATATCCGAAAACCGCTTCACGGTCTTCGCGATGCGCCGTCAGGATCGCTGATTAAGCGCCCTTCGGCTTGCGGCCGAGGCCCATCTTCTTTGCCAGACGCGAACGAGCGGCAGCATAGTTCGGAGCAACCATCGGGTAGTTAGGATCGAGATCCCACTTTTCGCGGTACTGTTCCGGGGTCATGTTGTAATGGGTCATCAGGTGACGCTTGAGCGACTTGAACTTCTTGCCGTCTTCGAGGCAGATGATGTAGTCGTCATGAACCGACTTCTTCGGATTGACGGCTGGCTTCGGCTTTTCAACAACAACCGGCGCTTCTTCACGTTCCACGTGACGCTTGAAAGCGGCATGAACATCAGCAATCAACAGCGGCAGCTCGCCCGCACGAATCGAATTATTGCCAACATAAGCAGCGACAACATCCGCGGTCAGGCTCAGAAGCAGTTCTGCGCTTTCGTCGTGCGTATCCAGATTTTCCATCGGTTTTCCTTTTTTTACTTCTTATGTTTTTGTTTTTCCGCAACTTTCGGCATCGATGACACATCTGAAGTCGGGATTGCGTATCTCAGAACTCTACCTAGCTCTTTTATGACCGCACTTAACAACTATCATGATCTTTTGCAATAGAATTGTTGTGCGAAACTACATTAATAATAGCCTATTATTCTTTAAGCCACAAATAAAAAGAACGAAAACAAAGCCTTTTCATGGAAATAGCACCCCGGCAATCTCACTGGCACAATCATGGCGCGCATCGTTTATTGACGATAAAGCAACCGCATATAGTTTTTCAGCAAGGCTCGCATAATTTGCATGACCAAGTTTAGCAACCGTTTTTGCTTTAAGCTATGATCTGGCCTCGCGAAACAAACACATTTTGCTGATTGCAGCACTGCCTCTAAAATCGGGCGCGAAAAAGGCATAGCTTAAATATATTTCATTGAAATCAACTCGCTTTCGACCGTGCCTGAAACTATATATGCCTCAATATCCGCCTTTCCAAAGGGTCGTTAAAGCGATCCGCAACAATTTGAAACAATGTTCATCGGATTTCAGAATGCCTCATAACGCTCGCCCGCCACAGCCTCCGCACGCCCCGAAACATCCGCATAGCGACACCCGCCACGGCATCACCCGCACCGACGATTACGCCTGGCTTCGTGCGGAAAACTGGCAGGACGTCTTCAAGGACCCGTCGGTTCTTTCCCCGGAAATACGCAAACATCTCGATGCCGAGAACGCCTATCAGGCAAGCCTGATGCAGAACACGGAAGCCCTGCAGAAAGAGCTTTTCGCGGAGATGCGCGGCCGCATCAAGGAAGATGATTCGTCGGTTCCGTTGAAGGATGGCCCCTATGCTTACGGCGTTTCATACCGCACCGGCGGCGAGCAGCCCTATTTCATCCGCACGCCGCGCGACGGCGGTGCCGAAACAATCCTGCTCGACGGCGACAAGGAAGGCGAAGGCAAGGCCTATTTCCGTCTTGCTTCGGCAGACCATGCCCCCAATCACAATCTGTTGATCTGGGGCTATGACGACAAGGGATCGGAATTCTACAAGCTGAAGGTTCGCGATCTCACGACCATGGCGGAACTTTCGGACATCGTCACCGATACCAATGGTGGCGGCACGTGGGATGCGGAAAGCAAAGGCTTTTTCTATACACGGCTTGATGAAAACCATCGCCCATCGAAAGTATTCTATCACCGCATCGGCACCGACCAGTCCGAAGACCGACTGATCTTTGAAGAACAGGACGCTGGCTTCTTCCTCGGCGTCGGCGGCTCCGCGCTGGACGACTATATCTTCATCGATATTCACGACCACGAAACATCGGAATGCTGGCTGCTGCCCGCCAATGATCCGGCGGCCAAGCCGGAACTGATCATGGCGCGCAAAAGCGGCACGGAATACGACATTGCGCCGGGCGGCGATGAATTTTTCATTCTGACCAATGCCGATGGCGCGAAGGATTTCAAGATCTGCAAAGCGCCAGCCAGCGCGCCGCAGCCGGAAAACTGGGTGGATGTGGTGACGGAAAAGCCGGGCCGCCTGATCCTGTCCCACTCTGCCTACAAGCATCACCTCGTCTGGATCGAGCGGGACAACGGCCTGCCGCGCATCGTCATTCGGGATCGCAAGAGCGGCGAAGAACATGCCATTGCCTTTGACGAGGAAGCCTATTCGCTCGGCCTGCATGGCAGCGCCGAATACGACACCGAGGTCATCCGCTTCTCCTATTCGTCGATGACGACGCCGGAACAGCTCTTCGATTACAATATGCGCACCCGCGAGCGGACGCTTCTGAAGACGCAGGAAGTGCCGTCCGGCCATGATATCGACGATTATGTGACGCGCCGCATCCTTGCGCCCGCAGCCGATGGCGAGCTGGTGCCGGTCTCGATCCTTTATCACAAGGATACCAGGCTGGACGGTTCGGCTCCGTGCCTGCTCTACGGCTATGGCTCCTATGGCATCACCATTCCGGCAAGCTTCAGCACATCGCGCCTGTCGCTGGTGGATCGCGGCTTCGTCTACGCCATTGCGCATATTCGCGGCGGCAAGGACAAGGGCTTTGCCTGGTATGAAAACGGCAAGCGCGACAAGAAGACGAACACTTTTACCGACTTCATCGCCGCCGCCAAGCATTTGGTCAGCGAAGGTTTCACCAGTCATGACCGCATCGTCGCCCATGGCGGCTCCGCTGGCGGCATGTTGATGGGCGCGGTCGCCAATCTCGCGCCGGAAGCCTTTGGCGGGATTATCGCGGAAGTGCCGTTTGTCGACGTGCTGAACACCATGCTCGACGATACGCTGCCACTCACCCCGCCGGAATGGCCGGAATGGGGTAACCCGATTGCCTCGGAAGCGGATTATCGCACCATCGCCGCCTATTCGCCTTATGACAATGTGACGGCGCAAGCCTATCCGGCCATTCTGGCTGTTGCAGGCCTGACAGACCCGCGCGTCACCTATTGGGAACCGGCGAAATGGGTTGCCAAGCTGCGCGAGTTGAAAACCGATGACCACCCGGTGCTGTTCCGCATCAATATGGATGCCGGCCATGCGGGCGCTTCGGGCCGTTTTTCGCGGCTGGAAGAAGTCGCCTATACGCAGGCTTTCGCGCTGAAAGTCGTGGGCAAGGTTACAGGCTTCGAAGGTTGATACACGATCACGCTCCAGGGGGTTTATCTCGCTGGAGCAAATGAAAAGCAGCTACACGTTTGACAATCAACGCCCTATACTATCGCAGATTGAATGTCGTCATGGAGATTGCATCATGAAAACCGGATGCGTGACTTTTCTGGCGAGCTTGGCATTGGCGCTTCCAGCCCTTGTGCCCGCCACCACGGGCGCGAATGCGCAAGTGCGGAAAGACGTGAGCGAATATGCGGGACGGCGCTGCAGCGCGCCGCCAAAGGGCAGCGGCATTATTTTCGGTCAGTTCAGCGGTGTGGACGATTCCCCCATGGTCAGCATGGACGGCATCGTTCCAGTCGATCGCATGCGCTGCTTCACCAACCTGTCCGAGTGCAAAGGCTGGCTCTATACCATGCAGAGCAAATATACCAATGCCGGTCCGGCAACAGTTGCCCGCTGCATCAAGCGATAAACGCCGCCCAAAAAACTGCAATTTTTGGCAGCACCATAAAATGGCAATATCATTGTCGGACGATAAGCGCGGGGCCGCATAAGGGGAACGAGAAGAACACTATCGGGGGGCTGAAATCGATTTGGGAGGATCGACTATGCAGCAGGCGAGCTATGTTCATGGCGCGAGTGACCGGCTTCTGATCGGCGATACGATTGGCAATCATCTCGACCGCATCGCCCGGCAATATCCCGACCGGGCAGCAGTGGTCGTCCGTCACCAGAATATCCGCCTGACATATGCAGAATTGAACGCTCGCGTTGACGCCCTTGCAGAAGGGCTCCTCGCCATTGGCCTGCGCCCCGGCGAACGGGTCGGCATCTGGTCGCCAAACAATCTGGAATGGATATTGACCCAGTTTGCCACGGCGAAAGCGGGCCTGATCCTCGTCAATATCAATCCGGCCTATCGGACGCATGAATTGGAATATGTGCTTGCCAAGGTCGAATGTTCGGCGCTGATCCTCGCGCCATCGCTCAAGACCAGCAATTATCTGGATATATTGCGCTCTATCGTGCCGGAAATCGATAGCGCGCGGCCTGGCCATCTCGTGGCGGAACGGCTGCCTGCCCTGCGCTGTGTGATCCGGCTTGGCGAAGAACAGACCGCTGGCATGATGAATTTCGATGCGGTTGCCGTCGCAGGCGATGAGGCCGCGCGCGACGAACTGCGCCGGCTGTCGGAGGAGCTGCAATTCGACGATCCGATCAATATCCAGTTTACCAGCGGCACCACGGGCAGTCCCAAGGGTGCAACCCTCTCCCACCACAATATTCTCAATAACGGCTTTTTCGTCGGCGAAGCCATGCGCCTCACCGAACAGGACCGGCTGTGCATTCCCGTACCATTCTACCACTGCTTCGGCATGGTGCTCGGCAATCTGGCCTGCATGACCCATGCCGCCTGCATGGTGATCCCGAATGACAGTTTCGATCCGCTTCTGACATTGCAGACGGTGCAGGATGAACAATGCACCGGACTGCATGGTGTGCCGACCATGTTCATCGCCATGCTGGATCATCCCGAGTTCGCAACCTTTGATCTTCAGAGCTTGCGCACCGGCATCATGGCCGGATCGCCGTGCCCGGTCGAAATCATGCGCCGGGTGATCAGCGAAATGCACCAGAGCGAAATCACCATCGCTTACGGCATGACCGAAACGAGCCCCGTCAGTTTTCAAAGCTCGACCAACGACCCGCTGGAAAGGCGCGTTTCAACCGTTGGCCGCATCCATCCGCATCTGGAAGTCAAGATTGTCGATGCAGATGGCCGGATTGTTCCACGCGGCGAAAAGGGCGAGTTGCTGACGCGAGGCTATAGCGTCATGCGCGGTTACTGGAACGATCCGCAAAGCTCGGCGGGCGCTGTCGATGATGCGGGCTGGATGCATACCGGCGACCTCGCCACCATCGATGCGGAGGGCTATTGCAACATTGTCGGGCGCATCAAGGACCTGATCATTCGCGGCGGCGAGAACATCTATCCCCGCGAGATCGAAGAGTTCCTGTTCACCCACCCGGCGATCAGCGATGTGCAGATTTTCGGTATTCCCGACCGCCGGTTTGGCGAGGTTATCTGCGCCTGGGTCAAGCTCAGTCAGGACGGACGCCTGAACGAAGCGGAACTGGTCAGCTTCTGCCAGCAGCGGATCGCCCATTATAAAATCCCGGCGCATATCCGCTTTGTCGATCAATTCCCCATGACCGTTACCGGGAAAATCCAGAAATTCGTCATGCGGCAAACCATGATCGAAGAACTCGAATTGGAAGAAATCAAAACCGCCTAAACCTGTTATTGCGTCTTATAGCCATTGGCATGCGGTGGAATGGCTTTCAGATAGGCTGCGATTGCAGCGCGGTCGGCCTCGGTCAGATGCGCCATATTGGACACCACGTCCGTCATCGATCCCCCAAGCGAATCGAAGTCGGGCGTGAAGCCGCTTTGCAGCGCATAGGCGATATCGTTTTCGCTCCAATCGCCAATACCGCCCTCGCCGGTGGTGATATTCGGAACCACGCTCTTCTTACCGTCGCTGCCGGTTTCCGCCGATAGCGCGCCCGCCAGCCATTGGCTGGTTTGCAGCCCGCCAATCAGATTGCGCGGGGTGTGGCACTCGCCGCAATGACCGAGCGCTTCGGTCAGATATTGTCCGCGCGTCACGAGGTCGGATGCATCGGCAATATCCACGGCGGGCGCATCCGACAGGTAAAGATGCTTCCAGATGCCGAGGCTGCGGCGAATATTGAAGGGAAATCCAAGCTTGTGGGGTGCTGCGACATTATCCGATGGCGGCAATGTCTTCATAAACGCGTAGAGGTCGGCCACATCCTGCGGCTCCATTCGGGTGTAGGATGTGTAGGGAAAGGACGGGTAGAGATGCTCGCCCTGCTTTCCGACGCCTTTGAGCATGGCATTGGCGAAATCCTGAATGGTCCAGGTGCCGATGCCCTGTTCGGACGGCGAAATATTGGGCACGACGAAGGTGCCGAAATCCGAGACCAGCTCATACCCGCCAGCAAGCACCTTGCGCGCATCGCCTGCAGCGCCCGGCGCCGCATGGCAAGAGGCGCAACCGCCCGCCCAGAAAACCTGTTCACCCCGCACCGCATCGCCGGGCTTCATGGAAGCCAGAACGGCGCTATCCACTTTTTGCGGCGTGGTCAGAATCCAGAAGGCGGCAGCGCCAATGACAAGCACAGCGCCCGCGGCATATGCCAGTTTGCGGACCATCCTACCCATTCCATTGTGGCAGTTTCGGTATCAAACGAAACTGCCGGTCTTGCAAAGCTGATCAGTTTTTCTTGACGCGATAGGCCTGATGGCAGGAACCGCAATTGGCAGCGACCTGCTGAAATGCCGTTTTCAGCGCATCTACATCCTGCGGCTTGGCAGCCAGAGCAGCGGCTGCATCGGTGCGGAATTTTTCGACATGCTTGACGAAATCGTCCTTGTTTTCCCAGATTTTCGGCGAAGCTTCGGTGTCGCCCTGATCTGACCCCGCCGGGAACAGCGTATCGACATCGAGCTTTTTGGCGTCGGCGTCAATTTTCTCAAGCGCCGCCAGAACCGCCGCTGCATCGAACGGCTTTTCGCCTTTGACCACCGGCGCGATCTGGCCAACCGAACGGCCCAGATCCTTCATGATGGCCTGACGATCAGCAATCGCATCGGCCTGTGCCAACCCGATACTGGCGACGAGCACTGCCGCAGAACCAAGTGCAGGAAAAAACAAGCGCATGTAGTCCTCCGCATTTCATTGAACAAAACCGATCTATTGGCAAAATATCCGATACAATCTCTGCCATTGCAACGATCGTTCCCAACATATCACCATCAAGAAAAGTAAAACGCGCACATTACAGAGGTTTATACAATTCCTTCACGATAACGTGAAAAACATGATAGAATTAGTACTGTTTAATTTGAGCATTTTACTGGACAGCTCAATAAGAAGAAAAAAGCCTCGCCATTCCGAATGCATACAAAAAAAGCCCCGCATGGACGGGGCTTTTTCCCATAACATCAATGGGTTGGCATTATGCCTGTTCGTACATTTCCAGCACGTAATCCCAGTTGATCAGGCTGTCGACGAAAGCTTCGAGATATTTCGGACGCAGGTTGCGATAATCGACATAGTAGGAGTGTTCCCACACGTCGACGCCGAGGATTGGCTTTGCGCCATGAACCAGCGGGTTTTCGCCATTCGGCGTCTTGGAGATTTCCAGCTTGCCGTCCTTGACCGAGAGCCATGCCCAGCCCGAACCGAATTGGCCGACGCCAGCAGCGATGAAATCTTCGCGGAACTTGGCGAAGCCGCCGAGATCGGATTCGATTGCCTTTTCAAGCTTGCCTGGCAGCTTGTTGCCGCCGCCGCCCTTCTTCATCCACTTCCAGAAATGGATGTGGTTGTAATGCTGGCCGGCATTGTTGAAGAGGCCCTGATTCTTGCCGTAGCTTTCCTTGACGATGTCTTCCAGGCTCTTGCCTTCGAGGCCGGAACCTTCAAGCAGCTTGTTGCCGTTGGTGACATAAGCCTGATGGTGCTTGTCGTGGTGGAGTTCAAGCGTCTCGCGCGACATGAAAGGCGCAAGTGCTTCATAGTCATATGGAAGGGCGGGCAGTTCGAAAGCCATTGGAAACTCTCCTCTTTATCTCTCAACGCGCGGCGGGCAATGGGGTTGCCTACCCGAAAAATTGCGTGCGGACTCTACATAGGCCCCAACCGCGTGAGCGGCAATGAAATATTATTGAAATCACAGTAGGATGAACCCCATTCAGGATTTCCGCATCGCCGCATCGATAAAGGGGTAACCGTGTCCGGTACAATTAGTTCCTATGTCTTCGACGCCTATGGCACATTGTTCGATGTCCATTCGGCGGTGCGGCGGCATGCGGACAAGGCCGGGCCCGACGGGCGCGCCTTTTCGGAACTGTGGCGCGCCAAGCAGCTTGAATATTCATGGGTGCTGAGCCTGATGGGCGCTTACAGCGACTTCTGGAAGCTGACGGAAGAGTCGCTGGATTTCGCCTTTGCGCGCTATCCTTCCGTCGATCCGTCGCTGCGCAACGACCTGCTCGACGCCTATTGGAAACTCGATTGTTATCCGGAAGTCCCCGCAGCGCTCAAAAATCTTAAGGATCGCGGCGCACGACTGGCCATCCTGTCGAACGGCTCGCCTGCCATGCTGGAAGCCGCCGTGAAATCGGCGGCCCTCGACGTTCTTCTCGATGATGTCATTTCGGTCGATGCCGTGCGCAAATACAAGACCTCGCCTTCGGCCTATGAGCTGATCACCATGCAATGGCGGCTTTATCCGTCCGCGATCTCCTTCCAGTCGTCCAATCGCTGGGATGTGGCGGGCGCGGTCAAGTTCGGCATGCGCGGCGTGTGGATCAATCGTTCGGGCCAACCGGACGAGTATAAAGCGTTCGCGCCTGCCCTGATTTTGCCGAGTCTCCAGCTTCTTGGCTGACACGCCAAGCGGCGAAAAAGAATATTTCACTAAAATTTGAATTACCGGGCTTCTTCCAAATAGGCTGATTGCCCGCAAAATTGTGTCGTGAGCGCAACACGCGTGCAACGGGGGGCTTTTCGCCACTTTTAGGCCCTATTCACACCGGCTCGGCGCCACAATTCTAGGGCGTTTTCCGGTCAGTCAAATCTTCAGGCTTCGGGAAACACTTACCCGAGTCCGTGCCTTCCACCCACGGCGCCTCTACCATATCTGGTTTGGTCGCACTTCGTTAACCCTGATTGTTGTATTCGTAACCCTCCCGTCACTAGTCTGGTTTTCTTATGCAAACGACCCTCACCCGCCGCTCTTTCCTGACGGCAATGACTGCCACTGCGGCTGCCGGTCTCGCCGGTTGCGCCCAGTTGGGACAGAATGTTCCTATCATCGATGTCGATGCGTCCGGCAACCCGATCAACAGAACGCCGCAGGCCAATGTGGATTCGTCCTTTGGCGGCTGGGAGCAGATGTATGCTTCCGTCAACGATGGCGGCTTCCAGCTTCCGGCGATCCCGATCCAGAAGATGGACAAGCGTTATCTGCGTCAGGTCGTACAGGACCCGACCGGCGAAATGCCCGGCACGCTGGTCATCGATACCTCCAACCGCTTCTGCTATCTCGTGCTCGATAATGGTCAGGCGCTGCGCTATGGCGTCGGCATCGGTCGAGAAGGCTTTGCATGGTCCGGTCGCGCTGTGATCCAGTACAAGCGCCAGTGGCCGCGCTGGACGCCGCCGGATGAAATGGTCGCCCGTCAGCCGGAACTGGTCCAGTACAGCGCTGCCAATGGCGGCATGGCTCCGGGCCTTAAGAACCCGCTTGGCGCGCGTGCGCTCTACATCTTCCAGGACGGCAAGGACACGCTCTATCGCCTGCACGGCAATCCGGAATGGTGGTCGATCGGCAAAGCGGTTTCGTCGGGCTGCGTGCGCTTCCTCAATCAGGATATCATCGATCTTTACGATCGCGTGCCGCCGAAGTCTCAGATCCTGGTGATGTGAGTTAAGGGAGTAGGGGAGTAAGGGAATAGGGCAGTATGTTTTTGCCGCCTGAAAATCTTATCCCTTACTCCCTTATTCCCCTATTCCCTTACTTCTTGAAACTGCCGAGAATGCCGCGCACCAATGCGCGACCCAGCGAATTGCCGACCGTACGCACGACGGACTTCATGGCTGTTTCCGCAACGGTCTGACGACCTGAGCGCTTGCCCGTGCCCAATGCCGTGCCGAGGAGGTCGCCAAGTATTCCGCCGCCACCTTCTTCCTCCTGCTTGGCTTTCTGTTGCTCGACCGTCGCGTTCTGCGCCTTGCGCGCCAGCATCTCGAATGCTGAATCGCGATCAACAACCGTATCGTACTGACCCGAGACCGGGCTTGCGGCGATGATCCTGGCGCGTTCTTCCGACGTCAGCGGGCCGATGCGCGACGATGGCGGGCGGATCAGGGTGCGCTGCACCATGGACGGCACGCCCTTGGCCTGCAAGGTCGAGACCAGCGCCTCGCCCGTCGCCAGATTGGTGATTGCATCGAAGGTCTTGAAATCCGGATTGGGACGGAACGTATCGGCGGCGGTTTTCACCGCATTGGTCTCGCGCGGCGTATAGGCGCGCAACGCATGCTGCACGCGGTTGCCGAGCTGCGCCAGAACCGTTTCCGGCACGTCGAGCGGGTTCTGCGTCACGAAATAGACGCCGACGCCCTTGGAACGGATCAGACGCACGACCTGTTCGACACGGTCGACCAGCGCTTTCGGCGCTTCATCGAACAGAAGATGCGCCTCGTCGAAGAAAAAGACCAGCCTTGGCTTGTCCGGGTCGCCCACTTCCGGCAGCGCTTCAAACAGTTCCGACATCAGCCAGAGTAGAAACGTCGAATAAAGGCGCGGGCTCATCATCAGCTTGTCGGCGGCAAGCACGCTGACCACGCCGCGCCCGTCCGTCGTCGTGCGCATCAGGTCGGCAATGGTCAAAGCCGGTTCGCCGAAGAATTTGGCCCCGCCCTGCTGTTCAAGCACCAGCAGCGAACGCTGCACCGCGCCGACCGACGCCTTGTTGACGTTGCCATATTTTCCGGAAAGCTCGGCGGAACGATCCGCCATTTCCTTGAGGATCGCCTGAAGATCCTTGAGGTCAAGCAGCAGAAGGCCTTCTTCGTCCGAGAGGCGGAAAGCGATATTCAACACGCCTTCCTGCGCTTCCGTGAGATTCATCAGGCGCGACAGCAGCAGCGGCCCCATTTCGGAAATGGTGGCGCGAACCGGGTGTCCCTGCTCGCCGAAAATATCCCAGAAAATGACCGGCGATGCGCGCAGCTCGTAAGGCTTGAGCTTGATTTCCTCGGCCCGCTTGTTCAGGCCGTCATTTGCAACGCCGATAGCGGCAATGCCCGACAGATCGCCCTTGATATCGGCACAGAAGACCGGCACCCCGGCGGCGGAAAAGCTTTCCGCCAACACCTGCAAGGTCACGGTCTTACCCGTACCCGTCGCGCCGGTGACCAGACCGTGCCTGTTGCCATATTTCAGCGCCAGATATTCCGGCTGCTGGTAGGAATCGTCGGGCTTGCGGCTTGCGCCAAGGAAAATTGCATCGTCAGCAGTCATCAGGCGATTTGCTCCTCATTTCGACCGGCACATCCACAGCGCAGTTTTTTCAGATATAACTGCCGCATCGTCATGCGACAACGATAAAGCCCATGCTCCACAGAGAGAACCGGTTTTGCTGTCACAAAAGCTGAAAAATTTCCCTATATTTTTGATCCGGACAAGCTTGCAAAGCGATAGCGAGAATGCATATTACGTAAACGTAAGATTTTTGGGAGAGTTTCCATGGAAGAACTGATCGCACGCATCACCTCGAATGTCGGCATCGATGCCGCGACGGCAGAAAAGTCTGTCGGCATGATCCTCGCATTCCTTCAGAAGGAAGGCCCGGCGGATCAGGTTCAGCAGCTTCTGGCCGCTATTCCGGGTGCGGAAGAAGCCGTTGCGCAGGTCAAGGGCGGCGGCTTTCTGTCCAACCTGATGGGTGGCGTGATGGGCCTTGGCTCGCAGCTCATGGGCGCTGGTCTCGGCATGGGTGAAATTTCCGGCGTCGCCAAAGAAACCATCCGCTTCGCCAAGGAAAAGGCCGGCGATGCACCGGTCGATGCGGTGATCGGCTCGATCCCGGGTCTCGGCCAGTTCGTCTGAGAACGAACACTCTGTAATGAAAAAACCCCGGCAATGCCGGGGTTTTTGTTTATGCCTCTTTGTTTATCGTTCTCGCCCCCACATGGCGGGCGCGTCCTGACAGCCAGCCATTAATACTGGCCCCGATCCACAGAATCACAAAGAAAAGGCCGCTTGCGGCAAAGCTTCCCGTCGCGCTGTGAATCATGCCGACGACCAGCGGCCCGATGGCCGCGAGAATGTAGCCGACGCATTGCGCCATGCCGGACAGATGCGCCGCCGTATGCGAATCCGGCGAGCGCAGCACGATCACCATCATTGCAGCGGCAATCAATCCGCCCTGCCCGATGCCCTGAATGATTGCCAGTATCCAGAAGCTCCATTGCGGCAGATAGAGAAAGCCGATCAGCGCAAGCGATGCACAGGCGCAGAGAAAGACATTGATAAAGCTCTGGCTTTTCTGACGCACCGCAATGGACGGGATCAGCAGGCATGTCACGACCTGCGCCATGATCGAAAACGACACCAGACCGCCCGCCGCAGCCGGGCTCATACCCCGCTCGCGCAGGATCGGCGCCAGCCAGCCGAACACGATATAGGCCGTCGACGATTGCAGCCCCATGAAAAGCGTCACCTGCCAGGCAAGCGGATCTTTCCAAAGGCCCACGACGCGGAAGCCCGAATGCGCGACATTGTGCTTGCTGCGCAGCGCCTGCGGCAGCCACAACACCAGAACCAGCGCCGCCGGAATGGCCCAGAACGCCAGAGCGAGATTCCACGAGCCGCCAAGCATGTTCTTGATCGGGATCGTGAAGCCCGCCGCCGAAGCTGCACCACCGCAAAGCGCCATGGTGTAAAGACCGGTCATGATCGCGGCGGTCTTCGGAAAATCGCGCTTCACCACCCCTGGCAGCAGCACATTGCCCATGGCAATCGCCGCCCCGGCGAGTGTTGCGCCCATATAGAGCGACCAGAAAGACCCGACACCACGCAGCGCCGTGCCGATGGTCAGCACAACCAGCACGGCCAGCAGCACACGCTCGGCGCCGAAACGCTGGGCGAGACGCGGCGCGAAAGGCGCGAACGCGCCAAGGCAGACAACCGGCAAAGTCGTCAGCACGCCCGCGGCCAGCGACGACATGCCGGTTCCATCGATGATTTCCGGCAAAAGCACCGAAACACTGGAGAAAACCGGCCGCAAATTGGCGGCAATCAGCACCAGGCTCAGCCCCAGCAGGATGCGTGAAGCCTTGCTCGGCATTTGCGGCGCAGAGGGCGGCGGAACGCTGTCCGCTTCAGCATCAACAAGCTGTTCCGGCTGCGATGGCATGGTGTACTCCACCCGTGCTGCGGGAGGCACGGCATTGATGCGGCTCATGATGCGAGCAACCTTTCCAGTTCTTCAATCAGCGGCGCCATAAAACGACGAACCGTCGCGCTGGCCTTGTCCGGGTCGCCGGTCGCGATGGCATCAACGATCTGGCGATGCGCCTCATAATCCGGTTCCGGCAGTTCGCCATCCAGCGTGGCTTCAATCGATTCGCGGATCGATGCGGAAAAGAAGCCATAAACTTCGATCAGCGCATCGTTGCCGGAAGCTGCGGCGATGGCTTCATGGAATGCAAAATCGCGCTCAACGAACGTCGCCCGGTCGGTCTCCTCGCGCAGACCGCGTGAAGCCAGCATAGATTCCAGATGCGCAATCGTCTGCGGCGTTATGCGTTGCGCGGCCAGGCGCGCAGCCTCCACTTCCAGCGCCGCACGCATTTCAAGCCGGTCGCGCAAGCTTGTATGGCGTATGCGGTTCAGACTCCGCGCCGTGTCGGCCTTAGAACGAACATAGGTGCCCGAGCCCTGACGTGTCTCCAGCATGCCCTGTGCCACAAGCGCCCGGACGGCCTCGCGCACCGTGCCACGACTGACACCAAGCCGCGCCGAAAGCTGGGCTTCATTCGGCAGTTGCTCGCCCACAGCCCAGCGCCCCGACGTGATTTCGGAACGAATGGATTGCGTCGCCGCTTCCGTCAGGCTTTTGCGTGAAACCGTCTTCATAGAGCTTGCCAAATTCATCGGATGACTTGATGAATTAGCGGAGCGCGCTAAACCTGTCAACAGGCGCGATTATCTTGTCACAGTCCGGGCTAATCCCGCACTTGCGTGCGCCCAAATATTTTCATTTGGCTTCAAAATGCTCTAACAATTTTCGCGCAGATTGTATTTTCATTCGCAGCCAGCAGGTGCCAGCATGATCACGCTCTACAGCCTTTCCGGAGATCACCTTGAGAAAACGGAAGTCGAACCGGGCACACCATTACCGGACAGCGTGATCTGGATCGATCTTTCCACACCCGGCGTCAATGAAGATCATATTGTCGAGGCGTGGACCGGCATTGCCATCCCCACCCGCGAAGACATGACCGAGATCGAGGAATCGAGCCGCTTTTACATGGAAAACGGCGCACAATATCTCACCGTGCCCATCCTCCATGCCGTCGATCTCGATCATCGCGAACTCGCGCCGGTGACCTTCATATTGCACGGCTCGCGCCTGATTACCGTGCGCTATGCCGACCCCAAATCCTTCACCACCTATATTCTGCGCTCCACCAAGCCGGGTAACGGGCTGATTTCCGCCAAATGCACCGGGCTTTCGATCATGCTCGGCATCACCGAAGCCACCACCAATCGCCTGGCGGATATTCTGGAAGGTGTGGCGGGCAAGATTGACGCCGCTTCGCACTCCATCTATCGCCGCCAGCCGAAGGCGCGACCAATGACGACGCAGGATTTCCGGCACATATTGACCCAGATCGGCGGTCAGGGAACCTTTCTGTCGCGCATGCGTGAAAGTCTTGCAGGCATAAGCCGCATGCTGGTCTATCTTTCAGCAACCAGCAATCCGGCGACGGGAAAAAGGAAACCCGCTCCTGGATCAAGTCCCTGGAACGCGACATGCAATCGCTGACTGCCTATGTGGATTTTCTGTCCAACAAAGTCACCTTCCTGCTCGACACCATCGTCGGACTAATTTCGGTTGAGCAGAATGCCATCATCAAGATATTCTCCGTCGCCGCCGTGGGCTTCATGCCGCCAACGCTGGTCGCGTCCATCTACGGCATGAACTTTTCCTTCATGCCGGAACTAACATCGCCCTGGGGCTATCCGATGGCGCTCGGATTGATGGTCGCCTCGGCCCTGCTGCCGCTCTATTATTTCCGCCGCAAAGGCTGGCTCTGAGCCCTCTTCTCGACAAGAGTGCAAATATGTTATATCATCGGTTATAACATAGGAGAAAAGCCATGAACGTCACTTTGCGCAAGATCGGCAATTCCGAAGGCGTGATCCTGCCCAAGGAAGTGCTCGAACGGCTAAATTTGAAAACCGGCGACAAGCTGCAACTCGTCGAGACGCAGAGCGGTCTTTCGCTGGAACCCGTAGACGACAGTTTCGAGCAGCAGATGGAAGCGGCTCGCAGAGTCATGGACAAATATAAGGTCGCCTTGCAGAAGCTCGCCGAATGAGCTGGCATTTTCTGTCACGTCGCGTTGTTGAAGCCATCCATGTCGAGCAGTTGCAGCGGCATGGAGGCGCGCAGGGGCTGCGCGATGAAAACGCGCTCGAATCCGCGCTGGGGTGGGCGCAGAACAAAGTTGTCTACGGCGATCCCGATCATGCCGACATCGCTGCGGCCTATGTCTTCGGACTGGGTCGCAACCATGCTTTCGTGGATGGCAACAAGCGCACGGCAATTGTTACCGCGGTCACCTTTCTGGCGATCAACGGTTATATGCTCACCGCCGATGACGGTCTGCTCTACAGTTTTACAATGGGTATAGCATCCGGTGAAATCGACGAAAATGGTGCTGCCGCCTTCTTCCGCGATCACAGCGTGGTGGTGGAAGACTAAATTTGAGCCTTGATCGACACGATTTCCCAATCCTTGCCGTTGATCTTCAGCACATCGCCAGCAGGCTTACCGAACAGCATGATGGCGACCGGCGCGACATGCGAGATCTTTCCGCTTGACGGATCGGCCTCATCTTCGCCCACGATGGTCCATGTCCGGCTGTTGCCATCGTCCAGATTTTCCAGCTCCACGGTCATGCCGAACCGCACCACATCGCTGTCGGTATCCGGCACGGACAATTCCGCCGTTTCGCGCCGCACCGTCCAATAGCGCAGGTCACGCGATATGCGCGCGATGGCCGAGCGTTCACCGGCGACATTGGCTTCTGCAAGTTCACGCTGGAGACGCGCAATCTCGTCATCCATCATCTTCAGGCCGGTCGGCGTGACAAGATTGCGATGCGGACTGATCGGACGCTCGCCGAGATCGGTCGGCGCATCATCCTGTTCTTTTGTAAAAGCTCTGCTCATTTCATGAATGTAGGCGGCGCGTAACGCCCCGGCAAGCCTTCTCCCCGCTCGGTCCGCGCCATCCAAACCAAGGCACAGTTTTTATTGATTGATGAGTCAATCAAAGATAAAATAGCTCAACAGGTCTGAAAATCGGACAAGGATTGAGACGATGCCGAAGATCGGGATGGAACCCCTGCGGCGGCGTGAACTGATCGACGCTGCCATACGCACCATCGGACAACGCGGTTCGCTGGATGTGACCGTTGCGCAGATCGCCCATGAAGCGGGCGTCTCGCCTGCGCTCGCGCATCATTATTTCGGCGGTAAGGACAAGCTCATCCTCGCCACGATGCGCCATTTGCTGCGCGAACTGGGCCGCGATCTCAATGAGGCTGTGAAGCTGACGGAAACGCCGCGCGAACGCATTGCAGCCATCATCGCCGTCAATTTTTCCGCTGCGCAGTTCACGCAGGAAACCATCGCCGCCTGGTTGACATTCTATGTGCACGCCCAGCAGTCGGAAGACACGCGGCGACTTTTGCGCATTTATGCGCGCCGCCTGCATTCCAATCTGGTCTTCGCGCTGGAGCAACTCACGGGCCGCGAGCGGGCGCAACGCATTGCTGAAGGTGCGGGCGCGATGATCGACGGGCTTTACATTCGTCATGCGCTCGGTGCCGACGCGCCCGACGCCCAATCCGCCATTGCATTGGTGGAAGATTATATTGCAGTTCAGCTGTCGGTGGGAACATGAGCATGGAAGCGGATTTCGTCATCATCGGCTCCGGCTCCGCCGGTTCGGCCATGGCCTATCGCCTGTCGGAAGACGGGCGCTATTCGGTAATCGTTATTGAATATGGCGTCCCGGATGTCGGGCCTCTGATCCAGATGCCCGCCGCCCTCTCCTTTCCGATGAATATGGAAACCTATGACTGGGGTTTTTCCACCGAGCCGGAACCGCATATTGGCGGGCGCAGCCTTGTCACGCCGCGCGGCAAGGTGCTGGGCGGTTCGTCCTCGATCAACGGTATGGTGTATGTGCGCGGCCATGCCCGCGATTACGACTTCTGGTCGGAAAGCGGCGCGCAGGGCTGGGCCTATGCCGATGTGCTCCCCTATTTCAAGCGCATGGAAAACGCGCATGGTGGGCAAGAAGGCTGGCGCGGAACCGACGGGCCGTTGCATGTCCAACGCGGTAAGCGCGACAATCCGTTGTTTCATGCCTTTGTCGAAGCGGGCCATCAGGCCGGGTTTGAAGTGACGGAAGATTATAACGGCCAGAAGCAGGAAGGCTTCGGACCCATGGAGCAGACGATCTATAATGGTCGTCGCTGGTCTGCGGCCAATGCCTATCTGAAACCGGCGCTGAAGCGCCCGAATGTCAAGCTGGTCAAGGGGCTTGCGCGCAAGATCGTGCTTGAAGGCAAGCGCGCCGTTGGCGTGGAGATCGAGGCGGGACGCAGTTTCTCGACCATCCACGTGCGGCGCGAGGTGATCATCGCCGCTTCCTCCATCAACTCGCCGAAGCTTTTGATGTTGTCCGGCATCGGTCCGGCGGCGCATCTGAAAGAACACGGCATCGAGGTAGTAGCGGACCGCCCCGGCGTCGGGCAGAACCTGCAAGACCATCTGGAAGTCTATATCCAGCAGGAATGCACCCAACCCATCACGCTTTATTCCAAGCTGAACCTGTTCTCTAAAGCGAAGATCGGAGCCGAATGGCTGTTCTTCAAAACCGGCGACGGCGCGACCAACCATTTTGAATCCGCCGCCTTCGTGCGCTCCAAAGCGGGCGTGGAATATCCTGATATTCAGTATCACTTCCTGCCGGTGGCGATCCGCTATGACGGCAAGGCCGCAGCGCAATCGCACGGTTTCCAGGCCCATGTCGGGCCCATGCGCTCCAAGTCGCGTGGCAGCGTGACGTTGCGTTCCGCCAACCCGCGTGAAAAGCCTGTCATCCAATTCAATTATATGTCGCATGAAGACGACTGGGCCGATTTCCGCCACTGCGTGCGACTGACCCGCGAGATTTTCGGGCAAGCGGCCTTCGACCCCTATCGCGGTGCGGAAATCCAGCCCGGCGCGCAAGTGCAGACCGATGATGAAATCGACAATTTCATCCGCGAGCATGTCGAAAGTGCATTCCACCCGTGCGGCACGGTCAAGATGGGCGCGGTTGACGATCCGTTTGCGGTGGTCGATCCTGAATGCCGCGTGATCGGCGTTGAAGGTTTGCGCGTGGCGGATTCATCCATCTTCCCGCGCATCACCAATGGCAATCTCAACGGGCCATCGATCATGGTCGGCGAAAAAGCGTCCGATCATATCCTTGGCCGCACACCGCTGGCACGCTCCAATCAGGAGCCGTGGATCAATCCGCGCTGGCAGGTGTCGGACCGCTAGTTAGGGGAGTAAGGGAATAGGGGAATAAGGGAGTATGTTGTTCGCAGCCAAAACATACTCCCTTATTCCCCTACTGCCCTATTCCCTTCTTTTCGAAGGAACACACCATGAAAGCACAACCCAAGGCCTCGCACTTCATCGGCGGGTCATACGTGGAAGACAAAAACGGCAAGCCGCTTCCCGTGATTTATCCGGCGACCGGCGAACAGATCGCCAAGCTTTATTCCGCCACGCCAAGCGTGATCGAAAGCGCCTATGCGGCGGCGATGAAGGCGCAGGAAGCATGGGCGGCGTTGAAGCCCGTCGAACGCGGTCGCATCTTGCGGCGGACGGCGGAAATTCTGCGCGAGAAGAACAAGAAGCTCTCTAAGCTCGAAACGCTCGATACCGGCAAAGCGCTTCAAGAAACGCTGGTTGCGGATGCGGCCTCGGCTGCCGATGCGCTGGAGTTTTTCGGCGGCATTATTTCCGGCTTCAACGGTGAATTCGTGGAACTCGGCGGTTCCTTCGCTTATACGCGGCGCGAAGCGCTGGGCATTTGCGTCGGTATCGGCGCGTGGAACTATCCGATCCAGATCGCCGCGTGGAAATCCGCTCCCGCACTCGCCATGGGCAACGCCTTCATCTTCAAACCATCGGAAAACACGCCCCTCTCGGCCCTTGCTTTGGCGGAAGCCTATCAGGAAGCTGGGCTGCCCGATGGCCTCTTCAATGTCGTTCAGGGCTACGGCGATGTGGGCGCGGCGCTCGTCAATCATCGCCAGACGGCCAAGGTCTCGTTGACCGGCTCGGTTCCGACCGGCAAACGCATCATGGCGCAGGCAGGCGAACATCTGAAACACGTCACGATGGAACTAGGCGGAAAGTCGCCCCTGATCGTGTTCGACGATGCCGATCTCGAAAGCGCCATCGGCGGTGCGATGCTGGGCAATTTCTACTCGACCGGACAGGTCTGTTCCAACGGCACCCGCGTCTTCGTGCATAAGAAGGTTCGCGAACGTTTTGTCGAGCGGCTGGTCGAGCGCACGCGCAAGATTCGCATCGGCGACCCGCTGGATGAAGCCACCCAGATGGGGCCGCTCGTCAACAGCGCCCAGCGCGACAAGGTTCTCTCCTATATCGAAAAAGGCAAAGCCGAAGGCGCAACGCTTGCCTGCGGCGGCGGCATTCCCAAGCTACAGGGCTTCGATAAGGGTTACTTCATCGAACCGACCGTCTTTACCGACGTGACCGACACCATGACCATCGCGCGCGAAGAAATCTTCGGACCGGTCATGAGCGTTCTGGAATTTTCGGACGAAGATGAAGTCATCGCACGGGCTAACGATACCGAATTCGGTCTGGCGGCGGGTGTTTTCACCGCCGATATCGCGCGCGGTCACCGCGTGATCGGCCAGATCAAGGCAGGCACCTGCTGGATCAACGCCTATAACCTGACGCCCGTGGAAGTGCCGTTCGGCGGTTACAAGCAGTCCGGTATCGGGCGCGAAAACGGCGTTGCAGCCCTTGCCCATTACAGCCAGATCAAGACCGTCTATGTCGAGATGGGCAACGTCGACAGCCCTTATTGAGCATTCAGGTAACGTGCGCGGCGGCATACCCGCCGCGCAAATCGATAAAATCAGATCAGGCCACGCGATGCGAGATTACGCATCAGATGCGACGAGCCGAACCGCCACGGGCTGCATTCCGTCGACAGGCGCACGGTGTTGGTCAGCGCACCAAGCTGCGGATTGGAGATGGTCACCACATCGCCGATCTTGTGAGTAAAGCCCTGCCCCGGCGTGTCGCGGTCTTCGACCGGCGCAAACAGTGTTCCCATGAACAGCACGAATCCATCCGGATACTGATGGTGCTTGCCGATGGTCTGGGCAACCAGATCCAGCGGATCACGGCTGATTTCCTTCATGGTGCTGCGGCCATTGAGAACATAGCCATCCGGTCCTTCGACCTTCAGCGCCAATTCCGCCGAGCGCACATCTTCCATCGAATAGGTTTCGTCAAACAGGCGGATGAACGGACCCACCGCGCAAGATGCATTGTTGTCCTTGGCCTTGCCGAGCAGCAATGCCGAGCGGCCTTCAACATCACGCAGGTTCACGTCGTTGCCAAGCGTCGCGCCTTTGACCTGACCCTGGCTGTTGACCGCAAGTACCACTTCCGGCTCCGGGTTGTTCCAGGTCGAAATCGGGTGCAGGCCCACTTCTGCACCATGGCCGACAGCCGACATCGGCTGGCTCTTGGTGAAGACTTCCGCATCGGGACCAATACCGACTTCAAGATATTGCGACCAGACGCCCTCTTCGATCAGTGCTGCCTTGACGCGGGCCGCTTCTTCCGAGCCTGCCTTGAGGTTGCGCAGGCTGTCGCCGATGATTGCGCCGACGCGCTCACGGATTTTCAGCGCCAGGTCGGGATTGCCAGCCGCACGTTCCTCGATCACGCGCTCGACCATGGAGCGAGCGAAGGTGACGCCGCAAGCCTTGATCGATTGCAGATCGTTCGGCGCCAGAAGGTGAAGGGTATTTTCATCGCCGGGCTTGCCCGCAAACAATGTCTCCAGCGTACCGACATCCTGTCCGGCGGTTGCACGCACATGAGCCAGCGCATCGTCCAGTTCGAGCAGGTCACGCATTGTCGGTGCAGTTTTGGTGGTAATGTCGATGACGCGCCCTGCGCGCAAAGTCACCAGAACCGGCCCTTTGGCCGTCGGGCTCCATGCGCGCCCGACAAAAGTTCCCGAAGCGAAAGTTTCATTGCTGCTCACGGTAGAATGCTCCTCACCGATGTTGTGCGCGGCGCTCCACACCGCATGCTTTCACTGAATCTAAACCGCACTATCACACCCGAAAAGCTTTACCGTTTTGGGTGATTGTCCACTAACAGTTCAGTCAGTGCTTAAGGCATAAGACAAGGAACATATTTGCGCAAAGCAAAAAACGCGGTGACGGTCATCAACCGCACCGCGTTTCTCAAATTCAGACTTGATTGATTACGACAGACGCGCCACGACCTCGGCCAGCGAAGCCTGCCAATGCGGCATGGACCAGCCAAATGTCGTCGTGAACTTCTCCGTTGAAAGGCGTGAATTGGCAGGGCGCGCCGCCTTGGTCGGATAAGCCGCAGTAGCAATATCCGTCACTTCGGCAGTCGGGCCGCCATGTTTTGCGCTTTCAACGAAAATCCCGCGCGCAAAACCGCTCCAGTTGATATCGCCCGTGCCTGCAAGATGGTAGACGCCGTAATCGGCGAAATCCTGTTTTGCCGCCAGATGATCCGCCACGCGGATAATCGCTTCGGCAATATCAAGCGCGGACGTCGGGTTGCCCCACTGGTCGGACACGACCGACAGGCCATCGCGGGTTTCTGCAAGGCGCAGCATCGTCTTGACGAAGTTCTTGCCGAACGGGCTGTAGACCCATGCCGTGCGCAAAATGATATGCTGCGGATTGGCCGCAGCAACCAGCCTTTCGCCTTCAAGCTTGGAACTGCCATAGACACTGCGGGGACCAGTCGGATCGGTCTCGACATAGGGCCTGTCGCTATTGCCCGCGAAAACATAATCCGTCGACAAATGAATAACCGGAGCGCCGCACGCTTTCGCCGACTCGGCAACGGCAGCAGCGCCAGCCGCATTCACCGCCAAGGCGATTTCCGGCTCGTCCTCGGCCTGATCGACAGCCGTATAGGCCGCGGCCGACACGACGACATCGGGCTTGGCATTGACAATCGCTTTGCGGATGGTTGCGGGGTCGGCCAGATCGAGTTCCGGTCTTCCCAACGCAATCACTTCGAGATCCGGGTGCTGAGCAGCCTTTTCCAGAAGGCTCTGAACGACCTGCCCTTCCCGCCCGGTGACGACCATCTTCATACGGCACCTGCTTTGGCCGCACCACCGCCCAGACGCTCACCGGCATAAGTGCCGCTGCGGATCGGCTCCCACCACCAGCCATTGTCGAGATACCACTGAATGGTCTTCTCAAGGCCGGTTTCGAAAGTTTCCTGCGGCGTCCATCCGAGGTCCCGCTCGATCTTCGAGGCGTCGATGGCGTAACGGCGGTCATGCCCGGGACGATCCGTCACGAAGGTGATCAGGTCGCGATATTTCTTGCCATTGGCACGTGGGCGCTTCTTGTCGAGAATGGCGCATATCGTTTCCACGACATTGAGGTTGGTGCGCTCTGAACGTCCGCCGATATTGTAGCTTTCGCCGATCTTGCCGGTCGTCGCGACCAAGGCCAGCGCGCGGGCATGGTCCTCGACATAAAGCCAGTCGCGCACATTCGCCCCTGCCCCATATACCGGCAGCGGCTTTTCATCGAGCGCATTGAGAATCACCAGCGGAATGAGCTTTTCCGGGAAATGGAACGGACCATAATTGTTCGAGCAGTTCGAGAGAACGACCGGCAA
Source organism: Ochrobactrum sp. SSR (assembly GCF_030067775.1). Lineage (NCBI taxonomy): Bacteria > Pseudomonadati > Pseudomonadota > Alphaproteobacteria > Hyphomicrobiales > Brucellaceae > Ochrobactrum > Ochrobactrum sp. SSR. Next base: position 1,130,004 of record NZ_CP125969.1, read on the forward strand.
TCCATAGGTCTCGTGCCATGCGCGCACCAGATGATCCGACGCAGCCTTCGAAGCCGAATAAGGCGACGACGGCTTATAGGGCGTTTCTTCCGTGAATATCCCGCTGTCGAACGGCAGATCGCCAAACACTTCATCGGTCGAGATATGGTGGAAGCGGAAGTTCGACTTGCGCGGTTCCGGCAGTTCACGCCAGTAAGCGAGAGCCGCATTAAGCAGACGGAATGTACCGATAATATTGGTTTCGATGAAAGCCGCCGGACCGTCGATGGAACGGTCCACATGGCTTTCAGCAGCCAGATGCATGACGATATCGACATCATTCGAACGCAACGTGTCCAGAATGAGATTGTCGTCGCAGATATCGGCCTGCAGGAAACTGTAATTCGGGTGGTTTTCGATCTGACGCAGCGAAGCGAGATTGCCCGCATAGGTCAGTTTGTCGAGATTGAGAACATTGACCTTCGGATCAGCGGCCAGATGACGGCATACCGCCGAACCGATGAAGCCTGCACCGCCAGTGACGAGAATATTCATATCATTCCTCAAGCAAAAACTTCTGCGTCGGCGAAAAGCGGCGCTTTCTGATCCTTGTCGGAAAGCTGGACGCCCGAAGAAGGAAGTGGCCATTCAATGCCGATAGCCGGATCATCAAAACGGATCGAGCGATCATGCTCCGGCGAATAATAATCCGTAACCTTGTAGATAACCTCGGTGTTCTCAACGAGCGTCATGAAACCATGGGCAAAGCCTTTAGGCACCAGAATCTGGTTCCACTTTTCGGCTGAAACTTCCAGCGCAACCCACCTCCCGAATGTCGGCGAGCTTTTGCGAATATCGACCGCAACATCGAGAATGGCGCCGCGAATCACACGGACGAGCTTGTCCTGCGCGCGCGTTGGCAATTGGTAATGCAGACCGCGAACCACGCCCTTCGCTGCCGAAAACGAGTGATTATCCTGTACGAAGGTCAGGTCGATACCAGAATCGGCAAATGATTTGGCATTATAGGTTTCCGAAAAGAAGCCGCGATCATCGCCGAATTTACGGGGGATGATTTCGAACACTCCATCAAGACCAAGCGAGCGGACTTCCATTATTGATTTCCCAGTTCGTTTACACGGCGGCGCAAATAGGCCGCATATTCGGTTTTACCCAGTTTTCCGGCACGTTCCAACACGGCATCGCCCGAAATCCAGCCCTTTTCCAGACCGATTTCCTCGGGGCAGGCAATCTTGATTCCCTGGCGCTTCTCGATGGTGCGCACAAACGACGATGCTTCGTGCAGGCTGTCATGCGTGCCGGTATCGAGCCAGGCATAGCCGCGTCCGAGTTGTTGCACATTCAATTCGCCGCGCTCGAGATAGATATTGTTGACCGTCGTGATCTCCAGCTCTCCGCGTTCGGACGGCTTGATCGAATGGGCGATATCGACAACCTGATTGTCGTAGAAATAGAGTCCGGTAACCGCCCAGTGCGACTTCGGCTTTGAAGGCTTCTCTTCAATCGACAGAGCCTTGCCCGTCGCCTTATCAAAATCAACAACGCCATAGCGCTCAGGATCGTCAACGTGATAGGCGAAGACCGTACCGCCCTTGGTCGCGGTTGCCGAAATCTCGCAGAGCTTGGACAGGCCGTCACCGAAATAGATGTTATCGCCGAGAATCATCGCGACGCTGTCATTGCCAATAAACTCGCGCCCGATGATGAAGGCTTCGGCCAAACCATTGGGATGCGGTTGCTCGGCATAGGAGAAGTTCACGCCAAACTCGCTGCCATCGCCCAAGAGCTTCTGGAATAGCGGCAAATCCTGTGGCGTCGAGATGATCAGGATATCCTGAATCCCCGCGAGCATGAGAACGCTCAGCGGATAATAGATCATTGGCTTGTCGTAGATCGGAAGGATTTGTTTGGAAACGGCTATTGTGAGAGGATAAAGCCGTGTGCCGCTTCCTCCAGCCAGGATAATGCCCTTCATGTAACTTCCCTTAACAACATTGGAATACTGGCTATTGCCCTAGCACTTTGACATCGGTATGGCGAATAAATATGTGAGAGGCTTGACTTTCATTTGACCAGAAGAACGAACCGATAAACGTGCTTAAAACTTGAAACTCTGTGAACGAATCGTTCTATTGATAAGCATCGAGAAGACCGGAAGGGATCAGTGTGAAGTTGAAATCGCCGCATAAGTCTATACCTGCATCATCTCAATAAATCACCGGTAAAATCGGCTTTTTTCATCCTTTACAAAAATAGTCTACCAAAAAAAGACCAACAACATTCAATTTTTAGCCTAAAATCTTCAAATTCATCTGGCGGAATTAAGTAATCCATGACATTCAGCATCCAGCCTACTGCTACCAAAAAATGGTTACTTACAATTTCCATTGTCACCTACCGCCCTGACCTGAATGAGCTGAAAAAAACCTTTTTCGCCTTAAGCGACGCTCTCGCTAACCTAGGCCTGCCATCAGTTGCAATCACTATCGTCGACAATTCAAGCGACGACTTGGTATCATCTGTTATCAATGCGTGTCTGCTTGAATGGCCAACGCGATTGATCCAGGGGCAAGGAAACGTTGGTTTTGGTCAAGGGCACAATCTGGCGTTAGCTGAGGTGGGAGAGTTTCACCTCGTTCTCAACCCTGATATCCAGATGGATCATCTGGCGTTACGCAACTCCATCGACTTCATGCGCAACAATCCTAACTGTGGGCTTTTGTCACCCCTGGCTCACTGGCCAGATGGCGAACGCCAATACCTCTGCAAGCGTTACCCCGCCATTTTGGATCTCGTCTTAAGAGGTTTTGCGCCAAGGAAAATCCAAACCTTTTTCGACGCAAGACTAGCGCACTATGAGATGCGTTCGGAAACGCAGAACAAAACATATTGGAATCCACTGATAATTAGCGGATGCTTCATGCTGTTTCGCGGAGAAGTGCTCGAGAAGACAAGAGGCTTCAACCCGAATTATTTTCTTTATTTTGAAGATTTCGATCTATCGATCAGATCAGGCGAAGTGACAGATATTGCGTATGTTCCAAGCGTTAAAGTGGTTCACACAGGCGGCCACGCGTCCCGGAAAGGACCTTGGCATATTTGGCAGTTTTTAAAGTCGAGTTTGAGATTCTATATGCGTCATGGATTTCACTTTTTTTTGACGTTGTAATGGTTATTCCCCCGTTTTTAAGGGGGCTCGGCGGTAGAATTCACGCTGCCATTTTCAGTTTCTGTGCGGGTGTAATGCCACCGATGCCCATGTTGGGCCGTTCATTGTTGTAGGTCCATAGCCACTGCGTGGCAAACTCTTGTGCCTCCTCAATGCTTTCGATGATGTGCTGGTCGAGCCATTCGTGCCGGACCGTGCGGTTATAGATTACCTAATCACTCAACCTTTCAGCCCGTAACAGTCTCTACAGCAGAGAAAATCGAAGCAGATACCTGACAGAAAAAATAAAAGTTATCCCCGGTGATGCTCAAACACCGCGCGTACGCTGACGACTAGCGAGCGCGGCTAAGATCAAAGGATCCGTTTTTCATGCTAAGCGCCTAGCAACAATCTGTTCTGTTAGATATCGTCATTTCCTCACGCACAAACTCTTGCTCTCAACTCTGTAGAAACTGTCAAAAACTAACATCGAAATGTGGCGTTTAACCGGAGTACATCAACGGGAACCGGTCACTCTAAGCAAATAACGACCGAGCCAACGATATGGAGCAGTTATTCTCCAACTCGTGGATTTGTTTATTGCGTCCAACGAAACAGTTAATCTATTAATCTCTTCGGAGAGCCGTACGGCTTCTTCCTTGGACTCTATAATCAATAGACGCTGAGCGTCCTCAAGAGTTCCAACCTGTTCCGATAGAGTGTCGACTTGCGCCGATAACGAATCCCGCGAGAGCTCAAGCTCTTCAATTCGAGCTGACTGCGACTCTGTAATTCGCTCCAGTCTGCCAGTGTTCTTGCTCGCAGAACGAAGAGATATCCAGACATCCTCAGCGGATTTGAGATCAGTATAGCGAGTAGCAGAGCCGGCCTGCGGTGAAGGCGTACCGGCAGCTTCAGCAAAAGCTTCATAAAACCGTTCATTGCCCACATCATTATAGTAAGAAGTGAACTCGTCACAATCTAACGAAGCAGCGGCAGGATTCTTGATCGCCAAATGTAAATCATCTGCTGATACTGGCTTACAGAACTTATAATCAAATTTATTTCCGGTATCGTACTGTATACAACGACGCCCTAGAATTGCACCGTCGAGCAATAGCGTTGAAAGGGACGATACGACTGTAGAAATCCCACCGAGCAGCCTGGAAACAGGCAGATCTATGCAGCTCAATAGAATATCATCTAAAATAATTGTATTGGGCGCCCTCAGGTGTTCATACTCAAAATGTCGCTCTGACGGATGGGGTTTCACTATGAACAGCTTTTCGGGGCTGGATCGGATCATGTCTTGAATGCCACCCAACACATTCGACCTCTCGCCCCGGTGTTGACCCCATTTCAAGTTGGTTCCAACCAGCACGTGCTCGTCAAATCGGGAGATATCGACGCCAAAACGCCAACGAAGCACCTCGGGATTCGTTTTTAATAAGGAATCAGCAAACTTCGCGCAGCCAGCTGGCTTGACCTGCATATTGCCTAGGGACCCATACGACCTGCAAACTCCCGCCACTGTATGAAGTCCTTCGTTGAAGAAACGCTCGTGTTCCATTCCCCATGTCAAAACAATGTCGGACGCAAAAGTAATCTCGCGATCTTGCATCGGCTCGATCCAAATCCCATGCTGCAGAAGCACCGTATTGATGCCCTGTAATTTCGCAGCTTCAACGAGTTGAGAACTCAGGATGTGGTTCACCGCCGCAGATGATTCAGCAGCAGACACGAGCGTTCGTACAGATAATAATCGCCAATCAATATCGGCAACTTTTTTGGTAGATTATAACGGGACAACCGTTTCGTTGAAAAAAACTAACAATTAGAGACATTTCGTCGTCGTTCAATGCTTCCTGACGTATCAGCGAGGAACACTGCCCCCTTGGAATAATATCAAGGAGAGGACGAATATTCAAAAAATCCTGGAAGTGACTTATGTTAAAAGCAATAGCCTGCAAACGTTCCGAATTGAATGCCGCTCGTTTCTGCTTTCTATATGCAATATCAAGTACTGATTCTACTTTATGCAGCCAATCCTCCCTGTCATTCGGTCGATGAGCTTTACGTACTAAAAGATATGTTGGCTCTCCATCCAATCGATCTTTAAATATATCTGCCTGGGCCCAATGAGAAACAATTCTCAATTGTGGATCGTCGTTTGCCAGCGGAACAATCCGACGCCCCTCTGAACAAAAATGCGCGTCAAGAATCTCAAAACCGGAGAGCTCAAACAGATGCTTCCAAGTCCCAAGAGGTAAAACCGTAGAATGGTATTTGTTTCCACGACTGCTAGGACGTGTTGATATGGAAACAACTAAAAAATTGCTGACTATCGAGTGTAGATTCCATAGCGCGCTGGAGACATCTTCAATGTCAATATGTTCCAAAACATCAAGACATGTAGCAATATATTCTGCTGAGCCAATTCGATCAACAATCTGACTATATAAATCCGTCGCCGCGCTCGGGTCACACATTGATAAATCAAAATGAAATGCTTCTTTATCTACTGGATCAAAATCGCAGGTAAAAACCTTCATCTTCACTGATTCAGCTGAGTTCTTTAGTTTGCCACTACCGGATCCAATGTCCACCAACGAAGCAATGCCATTTGATTTACAGAATTCGAAGAAAACATGCTCGAACGCGCTCCCATTAAAGCTCGCACTTCCTTGCAATTTACCAAAGTAGTCTGCAGAATACAGCTTAGAATAATCTGTCTTCGATGCCCACATGTTTCGTTCCATCAACTTTGCCAAACGCTCACTCCTCGACTGTCGTTAGAGAAAGCACATTTTTGATCGGGACCATTTTCATATAAGTAAATTCTAACAATAACTGATTCACATAAATGAGCCATTCTTAAGTTCTAAATCATTCGAAAAGAGGACCTACTTACCTCTCTGGCCATCAACAAAATACATAATCAATCTCTGGAATTCGAAATTATTCGATTCGGCTCTAACCCGAAAGAAGAAAGATTATTGGCACCTACTTAAAATCCATGAATTTCAAATCTAACTTCCATCATAATATAAGTATTGCCAGAGTCCACTCACGGCAACACTAATGAAGCTGTTCGAAATATATGAACCATCAATAATAAACGACGCGTCGCGCAAGAGTGTTCATAGGAGTAAGCTCTTCCAACGCATCCGTTTCCAAATGGTGCCAACCTTCAGCACGGAGCAGCATTGGAACTGATCGCTCCAAAGCATGTCCAAGTGTTCCGTCGCGCTGCCCACCTTCAGTTTCAAAGCTGTTAATATCGACATTCAGGAATGCGCGCTTTGCGCACTGCGAACGAATCCAAAACATGGTCCCAGCGAAGAAACCCAGGTCTTCGTCCCGAAGCTCATGACCATGCAGCTGTAACAGCTCACGCACTTTTTCTCTGTTTGCCCCCCAGTACTCATTATTACTAACGAAAGAGTTTGGAGAACCGAGTATGGCCAGCTTCGGATCGCTTTCAAAAAGATCCAGAATTTGCTCCGTATCAGCGGGCAGAAGGCTTTTCAACAAATCCCGGCGCCAAGAATCGCCGCTGGGAGAATAGAGACTGCGTTTGCCATGAATCTTCAAAATTGGCACATCGTCCGCGATACATAGCTGCTGAAGCACATGAATAAACGGCCTAACATCCCGGCCCCAGTTCTCGATAGCAACAACGTGGAGATGGATTCTCGTCCTTCTCCAGCCCAGTTTGAATTTTGTAAGAACTTCAGAATTAGAAGAGGTCACATATATCTCGCACCCGTCAACCAGATTATCGAGCGCATCGATCAGTTCGTCCACCACCTCAATATAATGACAATGCACAATTGCGATCGCTTTTGGTCGACTTACGGGTCTATCCGCGATGCGATTGCTAAGTGATAGCTTGAACTGTTCCGCATGTTGATCGACGAGCTTCGAATTTTCTAAATTGTTTGGGTTATTGAGCAAGCGTTCGATCTTGGCAAAACCGTACTGACGTATGATCTCATCGGCGAAATACTGAGTTGGGTTGAGTTCGCTTGGCGCTTCGCCCGCCCTCAAACTAGCAAGCTTGTCGGATTCGATGACAGCAGACCAGTGAATGCCCAGTTCCTGCAGCTTTCGCGTCAACCCCAACTCATAGGAAAGAATTATTTCCATCTTGGTGGGAAGCGGCCTGATGAAAGTAAAAAAAATCCTGAAACGCGGCTCTGTTGAAGACAGCGGGCTTGATCGCAAAACAAAAGCTCTGTCCATGGGTAGCGATCTGATTGGATTTTGTCAGAAAAGTAACGTCTTCGGGCGAAGACAAAACCTGATCCAATGTACGTGCAAATGTGCTCCGATCCGCAACATATAGACTGTCATTGCAGATGAGGCGAGTGGTTAAGGGGGGGCACATCCTTTGACGCGGACACCCCAACAGCATAGCTCAGAAAGTCGTAGCCCACGTTATCACGCCGGATTACCCGAAAACCACGAGCACGTGCAGCAGAGATATCCGCATCACAAATGCCCGTTGAGACAACGACACCCGAGCTACAGACGTCCGAGATACAGTCCAGTAACACGGCCCAGTTGTCTGACTTTTTGCCGTCTGGATCAAAATGCGCAATAACTGCAAAACTATCGCCCACCATTAACCGACAATCTTTTTATAAGCTCGATAACATGACCGAGCAAACTTATAAATAATAGGTCTTGAGCGAAGGCCACTAGCAACACCACTGGCAAATGAACTTTTTAAAGGAGCTTCTACCCCCTTAAACTGTGCAAGTTCATTCAAGGCTTCGTGATATGAGTATTCTAGTTCCGTAAAGTACTTGACGTCTTCCTTCTCAAAAGAATCTATCGCAGCCAACGCGCCGATTGCTGAACTCATCGGCAGATTAGGAGTTGTGTACCTGTCTACCTGAACCGCACGTTTCACGGCATGCAGATGTTCGTGCCCGTATTTTAGACACGGCTCAAGATGAGCTCCTTCTGCCCATTCGTTCCAGGCATTAATGAATACGAATTTTTCTTTGTTTTTGTCGTCATGCATTGTTTTAACGCTTTGACGACGCAACCAATATTCAAATAATTCCGGCGAAGCGTTTGCGAACGTAAAGCCATCATTCTGTCGACGAGCTGTGTTGTCCCAAGAAGGCATTGTGCCGTGAAAGAAAAGGAAGTCGTCGTGATTCCGATTGATGGATTCAGCCATGACTGAACGATAATCCATCACATTGCCGCGAAAATCAGGATTGGTGATATGCGGCATCTTCCGAATGAACGAATTAGAAAGGTACTGATGCGGCGGAAACTCGACAAGTGCATCCGCACCACATTCGGCTGGGTGACGAACAAAAAAGGCCACAGATACGATGAAGAGGCCAGCAAATCCCTCTTCCTTCGCGCGCTTTCGCCAATGATCGAATGTGCGCTTGGAATCGGTTAGAATATCGGGCCGATAGACCACGATAACAGGACTTCCATCATAAGTGATGTAACGACCATCCCGCATATACGCGAAGATGTCCTCAATAAATCTATTGTCGTTCTCCACAGAATGCTCGTTCTCGAGCAAAATTTCATTATTCCCGCCATCCCATCGCTTTGTCCAATTTTCATTGGCCCAGCAGAAGCAAAATGGAAAATCTATACCCGAATTAAAAAATACATCGATTGGCTTTTCTAAAATTCTACGCCCAGAAAACCAATAATAGTAAAAGCAAAAACCAAATATAGAATTTTTTTTTAGCAAGCTCGACCTGAGCTTGAAATGTTTCTGGCATACGCAGATCATAAAAACCCAGATCCCTCGGTATCTGCGGCTGATAATGGCCTACGTAGTTGGGTCGCGCCTTCGCGACATTCGTCCATTCTGTGAAACCCGGCCCCCACCATTCCGAATTCTCTTTCACGGGATGAAACTGAGGAAGATAAAAAGCAATAGGCTTGATCATATAGCTGAATCTCATTGCCGGGGGGTTTTGGTAGTAGGATTTGGCCTTCCTATAAACACTGAACGCCCGTGCAATGCAACTCAAGTCATACCATTAATCAGCACGCAATGGAGTAAATGTGACGGCCTCGAGTTCGTGGTATTGATCGTCCAATTCGAATCCATTTCAACCAAAAGAACACAAACCGCCTCCAGTAAAAATAGATATCTTTCCTGCCGGGTATGACATCAAATAAAATACCAATAATGATCTCAAATGTAAGCGGTCAGCCGATGGCGTTAGACTTGAAGTTCCAAGGCATAAGGGCTTCGATTTCAGTTACAGGCCAGCCTTGAGCGATGCGGCTTAGTATTTGGGATAGCCAGTCGAGCGGATCGACGCTGTTCATTTTGCATGTCTGGAGAAGCGTGGCCAGTGTAGCCCAGGTCCGTCCACCGCCTTCGCTTCCGGCAAACAGGCTGTTTTTCCTCGTGATTGTCTGTGGTCTGATCGCACGCTCGACAATGTTGCTATCGATTTCGACCCGGCCATCGGTGAGGAAGCGCTCCAGAGCCTCGCGCCGGGTGAACGCGTAGCGGATCGCCTCGGCGGTTTTGGACTTGCCCGAGACTTTACCCAGTTCCTTTTCCCACAGGTCGAAGAGGCGGGCGACAATGGTTTCGGACTGTTCCTGACGGAACGCGGCGCGGATGTCGGCATTCTTGCCGCGAACCTCATCCTCGATCTTCCACAATTTGGTCATGGCGATGACCGTATCTGTTGCAGCCTGCGAGATCCCGCTGACGTGCAGATCGTAAAATTTGCGGCGCAGATGTGCCCAGCAGCCTGCGAGCTGTATCTGTTCGTTGCGCCCAGCCTTGGCTTGCGCCTTGATCATGCTCGTATAGGCGCCATATCCGTCCACCTGCAGGATTCCGTTGAACCCGGCAAGATGCCGCGCCACGCATTCTGCGCCCCGACTGTCTTCAAAGCGATAGGCCACCATTGGTGGACTGCTCCCACCATAGGGGCGATCATCGCGTGCATAAGCCCAAAGCCATGCCTTAGTGGCTTTTCCCGAACCGGGAGCCAGGGTAGGCAAGGTCGTCTCATCGGCGAAGACCCTTTCACCTTTCTTGACCCGCTCCAGGATATAATCAGCGCATATCTGAAGCTCGAAGCCCAGATGCCCCATCCATTGCGCCATCAAACTCCGGCTGATCTCGACCCCATCACGCAAATAGATTGCTTCCTGACGGTAAAGTGGAAGGCCATCGGCGTACTTGGAGACGGCGATATAGGCGAGCAGGCGCTCTGTCGGCAGACCACTCTCGATAATATGTGCAGGCGCGAGTGCCTGAACCACACCATCATGGTTCCGGAATGCATATTTGGGGCGACGTGTCACGATAACCCGGAACTTCGGGGGCACGACGTCCAGGCGTTCCGAGCGATCCTCGCCGATCAGGACCTTTTCCAGCCCCTCGCAACCAGCTGGAATCTCCGGTTCGATGACTTCCTCAATGCGTTCGAGATGGGCCGCAAAACCCTTGCGCGGACGTGATGCCCGTTTCGGCTTGTCCCTGGCCGCATCGTCAAGTTCGCTCTGGATCGCCGAGAGACCGGTTTCCACTTCCTCGAAAGCAAACGATACCTGTTCATCGCTAACACCAAGGCGTAATCGTTCAGAGCGCCGGCCGTGCTGGGTGCGCTGCAAAACCTTCATGATGGATGTCAGGTTGGCAATCCGTTCGTTGGCGCTCTTCTCCACTGCCTCCAGCCGGGCAATCTCAGCTTCAGCAGCCTTCAACCGGGCTTCCTTTTCAGCCTGCTCACGTGCCATCGCGAGCACCATGGCTTTCAGTGCGTCAACGTCATCCGGCAGATCGTGAAGCGGTAAATCCATGAGGCTGAGTAGAGCATAAAAGCGGCCGTTTTCCCAACCATTACAGCATCATGAATCATCTTGCCGCAGGCGCTATCACCCCGTCAGCAAAGGGCGTCTTGTCCTGTTCGGGCGGATCTTTTTCCAGTCCATTCCGGCCAACAAAGCCATGAGCTGGGAATGGTCCAGACGTATCCTCGCAACTGACAGGCCCGGCCAGCAAAAGCCACGGTCCTCAAGCGTTTTCGAATAAAGGCAAACGCCACTTCCATCCCACCACACAATCCGGACCCGGTCGGCACGTTTTGACCGGAAGACATAAAGCGCTCCATTGAACGGGTCGAGACCGCCATCACGGACAACTGCCATCAGGGAAGCGGCTCCCTTGCGGAAGTCGACGGGCTGGCAGGACACATAAACCACCACACCGCTGGAAATCATGCCTTGCGAGCCGCCCTCAGAACCTTCACCAGGTGATCCGGATCGAAGGCTGAACCGACGCGAACTACCATGTCGGCGACAACAATATCGATCGAAGCGCTACTCGTCGTTTCAACCCGTGCAAACCTGGCCGGACTGGCCGGTCCCGCTGTTACCGGTGAAACAACACCAGATGCAAGCGCCTTACGACGCCATCCATAAAGTTGCGAGGGATCCAGTCCTTCAGACCGTGCAACCGCCGAGACGTTGGCCCCGGGCTGCAACGACGCAGCCACGATCCGCGCTTTCTCGTCATCCGACCAGTCACGCGGCCGCCGTCGGCTTCGCACGGGTTCCGCCGTCAAAACCTCGAATGTCCGGGGCTGATTCACAGTGTCGCTCATAGGATTCTCCGCATGATTCATGCAGAAAATCGCCCATCACACCGACGAAAGATACGTGGGGTAGCCTACCCGCTTACTCTCAAATACACTGCAATTCATCAATAACAACGTAATTTAAGTACCTCTAGTGAAATCAGCATGAACATTCTCTATTTTCATTTATTTAGATCGCACCAATCTTGCGCCAAAGCCTCAATTTTCCGCTGCGCTTCCGCAATCATTGGAGCATAACGTACATTTTCGAACCCCCACAACGTAGACGTTGCATCCTCTTTATGGCCAACAATAAATGGTACAGAGACGACCACCCTCAAATTGTCTTTTTTCTCTATATATCGATCAATCGTATTGTTAACTGCATCAGTATCCGTCGGATCCCAATCAGATAAAATTTTCAAAGCTGACCTATTGTAAATATTGAATACGGTACTGGTCATCTTATCAATTGTCACATATTTACGCCCATTCACGAAGTCTACAGAAACAACAGATGCATCTGGATGCACATCGGCCATCAACCCAGAAAATATATCCCATGGTTCTCGTCGCCCAAGTAGGTAGTCAAGAATTTCAACGACGGCTTCATTAAAATCGGGAGGTAGAAGAACATCATCTTCTATAACAAGCATTCTCTCCTGATTGCGACTCAGAGCATGCCGCGCCAATATGTTGAAACTGCTACCACAACCTATCCACCCGAGCGCATTTCTCACTCCATCGAAGACCACACTGTTATCCGGCCGATTGAATTCAATTGCCCTCCTCCGCTCAATCGTTTCCGGTAAAGAAAGAACAAAAAAATCACTTTCTGCTGAAAGATATATGGGCGACTTGAGAATGGCGTCCGCTGGCACAGCCCCGATCGCAGCCAGGAACCGATCAAACATAAAGTTGAAACGTTTAGCGCTCAACAACGCGGCATCTGTGGTTGAAGCTCGATAGGCTTCAACATCATCAAGCAGTTCCGCAGCAGCCTGCATCATCCGATCAACGGAACCCTCGTCGAAAAATTTAACAGCACCTTCTAGTTCGGGATAATCATACTGATCTATGGTACTTTCAGACAGTACCGGCACCCCCAGCGAGATGCACTCACAAATGCGAGGCGTCTCCAATAGCGCACCTTCGTAATAGTGAATATTGATAACGGCTTTTGCCTGCCGAATTATTTCATACATCTCCTCCCCGAAAATATTGTTACATATCTTAACATTGTACTTCTTTTGCAATTGCTCCAAAAATCTACGGCGACGCTCAGAACTCAAACTGTCGCCATAAAAAACAAAGTCATATTTCTTGGAAAGAGCATTGCCTTCGAACTCATCAAGCGCAACTGCACCAATCGGAAGATAATGTACTTTTGGATACGAAACCTTTTTGGTCTCCAGAAAAGAGACGTTTTGAAGAGAATACTCAAGAACTGCAAATGAATCATTTAATATTCTAATGTAATTCTTGTTAAACCAACGAGAACTAACAGATTGCTCTAACTGAAACACAGCGCGGCGGTTTGCCGGTGGCAACTGCTTAAACATTTGAGGACAAAGAACGACATAAAAATCATGATCAAATTGATCTATCTCGCCAATTATCACCTCGCTGCCAATTCCATTATCAAAGAGGCGCCCGGATATCGCTCTCGCAATAAACTCGGTGTGCGGTGTGCACAATACCCCCCAAACCGCGCCGTTCTCCTTAGCTAATAGGCGGCGCACCTTAATATTGGACCTCTCGCGCGCGTACCATTTCAGACGGCGCAACAAACCTGACAAATCCCCACGCTTCAAATAGCGCAACCCATTTGTCAACATTGTCAGAGAGTTTCCCAATTTCGTCATAATGAAAAAGCCCTACTATGCGAAAGTTCGCTGGAGATTTCTGCCTATTCAAAACACGAGACAACGTTGTGCTGAAAGACAAGCGCGATGTGTTGGAGCTACCCGCTGTTGAATCGATACTGTCGCCACGTCTACACGAGAATGTGAAAAATACGAAACTCCGCAGCCCGACACCCCGGCCGAGATGCACTAAGGAACCGCACCCGAAATCTCATGGACGAAGTATTGCCATCCCCCAAAAGCTCCAGTCCCAATCACAATTTGTCATGCATGTCGTTTGAAGGAATACCTCATTCGTGTCTCCCGGCAAATCAACCGTCACAAATTGCTCCCCGCGGTCATTTTGATTTTCACGTGGCTTAAGGCAACGATTCATCAGGGTCTCTGATGCAGTGCTAATATCAAAACAAACTCCTTCGGTTTGCCCAACCCCCTGCCAAGCTCCATCACGAATGCCGAAACTGGCATTTAACTTCCGAGCATTTCCCAGTGGCAATCTTAGGCGTGAAGGAGCGTGAGCCTGCAGCCCTTCCGGAACCCGTTCAACTCCCTGACCAAGCGGAGTATTGGCCTTTATTAAGAGTGATAGACTTTCCTGGCGCTTGACATACTCATCAACGAGATCGCCAGAATAGCCATTGGCAAGAACGTTGTTGTTTAGCTCCGAGAACTTAATCTGCATCTGAGGCTCATAAGATAGGCTGCCGCCAAAGCCTACCTGCACTCTTATGCTCTTGGCATGGTTCAATTCCGGGTTATCAGAGTGTCCTGTAGAAACAAGTAAATAATCATCTGATGTCCGGACCAGCGGAGAGACGAGGAAGCCTTCGCTCGCCATTGCCGGTATCAAACGATATTTCTCTACAGTGCCATTCTCGTATGCTACCGACAATTGTGAGAGTGGCGGGCGATAGAAGAAATCGAGTAATTTACCTATTATTGTTGGCTTCATTGCGATTGAAACCATAATTGGCGCCCGAGTATTCGGCAGAGGGATTTCATCTCCTATCGAGGCGGTGACAATAGTGCCTTCTCCAGCAACGCGATTGAGCGCACTATTACGTTGATGCAAGACCAGATAATCGCGCCGGTAGAGGTAAGGCTCATATTTGGAGAAAAATAACGGCCATAAAGCACCTTCGGCCGACGCAGGATGGCGGAGATCAATTGAACCAGGCGTCATAATTAGAAAATCCGGTGCCCGAGCACTTTCAAAGAACGAACGATTGCGGGCAATCAGGGCAGGTGAATAAGTAGTATATTCTTGGAGAGTAGGACGAGGACGATAATCGAGTCCATTAGCTATAGCTAAAGATTGATCCGACTGGATCATATCAACAGTTCCAGGCAGTTGAGGAAGCGGATAACGAGCTTTAATCGCTGCTAATGATGCAATCGTCTGGCGCTCCAATTCCTTTTTCCAGCTTTCAGGAGTGGCTGAAAAGGCCACTATTCCGGCAAGCTGCCGCTCTATATCGTTTGGCAAGCGTATTACACCAGAAAACGGTATTTTGCCCAAAGCTCTATACAAGGCGACATGTCCGGGTATGACACTAAGCAAAGCAAGAGCGATAAGAATCCCAATCTGACTTCGCTTCGCGACCTCTCCTGTCAGAACCACAAGAATAGCTGCATTCAAAGCACTCCACGAAATCAACATATGGAGATCATGCCGCACGAATCCGGCTTTGAACGCAATAAATAGAAACCATGAAATCACGATTACTTTTGCAGAAAGAACAACCCTGCGATCACTATTATTGGAAACAAAAACACCGGCTACGAGAAAGTATAGCATTATTGCCGCAACGAAAATCCAGCTTAGAATATCTGGAACATGGGTAGGTAAGCTCATGGCTGATGAATAGCCAGCCGACACTTGCAAGCTACTTTGAATGAACGCAGGTAATTGTTTCAAAGGCTGCCCAACGACATAAAATGCCAGGGTGAAGCTCAAAAAGAAAATCAACAAACAAATAGGCGCTTGCCGTCGCCGCAAACGGATAAAATCCAGAATTAGTATAATAGGCACAGCCAAAGGAAATATTGAGAACTTAGCCAATAATAAAAAACCGGAAATAAAGGATCCTAGGAAAACAATAAAAGTATTTTTTCTCGAATGATTTTCAATCCCATATAAAGCCGTACATAGAGGAACCAGAAACAAAAAAGTATCCCCTGCTATTACCGACAGGGAAAAGATGGATGTCACTATAACTGCGATCCATTTTTTGCAGAAACGTAACCGAAGTGCAAAGAAAACTGCGACATACATCACGACCAATAAAGAAAAAAATGCCAACAGATAAGCGTTATTTGGTTCGAACTGTCGATTATGGATTCCAGCGAGTGGCCCTGCAGTAAAAGCTATATCCGTACCGAAAAGAAGCCCCGTTTCAGCTGCAAATGCAAGTGCGGCCCGCCAACTTTGGTCTAACCCTAATCCAACATCTGTAAAATTGACCGGTTGGAATTTTAAAAAGAAAACCAACGTCAGCGTCAAAAAGAAAGCAATACAAAACCAGACTGGTTGTCGAATCTCTGAAGTATTCAACATTTTTTCTCACCCCACCGAAAACGTAAAATACTTATGCATGAAATAACTCGTCGCGATCGGGCTGAGAACACCGATTACATGCGCGGTCGTTTCTGCATAATAGCTATAGCCCAGCGCCGGAAACGCGTATTTCGCCAACAACATGCTGACAGCCCATACCTGGACGAGCGCAACAGCGTTGACCAGTGCAAAGCGAAGATATTCTTGCCCTACACTCCGGCCGGATGCGTCAAACACGAACAGCTTCATCAGAACATAAGCCGTCGTCATTCCAAGCAGATAGGCAATGACGATTGCTGTCGAGAAGTTGGTCACTTCCGACAGCAATACACGCGAGCCGATATTGACCGCCGCTGCGATGCCACCCGACAAGGCGAAGCGGACAAACGGACGGTCGAGAAGAGACTTGGCAACGGCGATCATTTGCTGACGGTTTCCGCCATCATACGACCGTATCGAACGCTTTCAGCGATACCGCGGTCTTCCGGATAGTAATAACACGTGTCTGCAATTTGCAGGCCGCCGATTGGCGTCTGAATCGGCGGCAGCTTGTCCAGAAAGTTCGGTTCACAGACGGGCTGGGCATAACGCAAACGCCCAACACTCGCATCGATCAGGTCATCGCGGTTGATATTGGGATTGATCTTGCGAATATAAGCGAACGCTTCCTCAATGAACTGCTCGTCGCTCCACTGCCATTTCGGCTGTGTCGTCGGCATGTAATAGGGGACGTAGATGATGTGATCATCAACAGGGCGCAGGTTCGAAAACTCGATCAGTCCCGGAATTTCGATCTTCTCATCAATGATGTTGAGCCAAAAGTTCTTGCTGACACTTTTCTTCAGCTTGAAGAGCAGGCATACAACGCCGATGTTGCGGATGGCATCATATTGTTCTTTCGACGCTGTCGGCAGATCAGGAACAAGCGATGAGATAAATGGCGTTGGGACAGTCGAAATGACCGCGTCGGCTGGGAAGACACGCCCGCCTGCGACCACGCCCGTGACCTTACCGTCTTTGGTTTCTACACGCTCGGCAGGCGTCGAAAGATGCAAGCGTCCGCCTCTTTTCGCGTAAGCGTCGACCAATGCGTCAACGAGCGTTTGCGTGCCGCCATCGATATAACCCAACTCTTCCTGGAAAATCGAACGCCGCGAATTGCCGACACGGCGCACCCGGGTCGCAATCCACGACGCCGACATCTCGTCGGCAAGCTCGTAGAATTTGAGCTCCATCAAACGCTTCCACAGCGTATTGTAGACTTCCTTGCCCGAACCCTGTTCCAGCCACTGACGCGCTGTTTTGTCTTCGATGGATTTGAAGTTCTTGGCCTTCGTGGTCAGGAACATCTGCAAGCCGGTGCGGAATTTCGAAACGAGGCTTAGATAAGGGAATTTCAGCAATGAAATCGGATCGCCCCACGGATGGATACGGTCCTTGATGTAATAGCCCATAGTGGTTGGACGCCATTTCATCTTGTCGCCGATACCAAGCTCACGCATCAGGCTGAATGTCGGATCGTCAGATTTACAGACAAAATGATAGAAGCGCTCAATCGATAACCCGCCAAAGTCGAAATGGGCAGCCATGCCACCCGGCACGCTGTCGCTTTCGATGAGATCGACCTCATGGCCCAGCTGAACCGCGCGGTGCGCAGCCGCAAGCCCCATCGCACCAGCACCGATGATAACAATCCGGCTCATTTCGCTACCTCAGAAATCCAGAACAATCGTGCTATAAGTCTTGTTGAGGTAAGTTTCCTCAACAGCTTGCTTCAAAGGCGTGGCTGTAATCGCAAATTCCTTCGGCCAATCGATCTCCGGAAAAGTTTCCGGTATGACCAGCGCCTCGAGCTGGCTGGTCGTGAAAGGCGGATTTTTGCTGAACTTTCCGTAGACGAATAGCAACCACCAGAAAAGCGCATAAGGGATATGGACAATCCGCGCCTTCGGCTTGACCGTATTGTGGATCAGCTTGATCAGATCGCCGTAATTAATCTGCTCCAGACCCGAAATATCGAAAGTACCGGTCTTCCGCGTATTCAATGCCGAAATAATGATAGCCGCGAAGTCACCGACATAAAGCGGCTGGCGAATAAACGCACCGTTACCTGGAATGGGAAACACCGCCGTCCGATCCATGAACCGGCGCAGCCAGCCAAGATGCTTGCGGTCAAACCAGCCGAACATAAGTGTTGGCCGTAAAATGACATGCGGAATGTCTGTAACGGTATCGATGAAATGTTCCTGCGTCGTTTTAGACCGCGTGTAGAAATCATCGGCCTGCGAGTTAACGACTGACGACGAAATATGCACGAAATAAGGCGTCTTGTGCCGCCGCATTGCATCGACGATCCGTTCGGTCGCCGTAACATTGTTATCGACAAATTCTTTCTCAACCAGACCACCGATCTGCGCCTGATTAAGAACCACTGCATCCGCACCTGCAAACGCGTCCTGCCAGGCACCTTCCTGCGCCAGATCTGCCTCAATCACTTCGACTTCAGGATGAAGACGGCGCAGCAAATCCGTATTGGTTGGATGCTTGTCGATACCAATTATCTTCAACCCCGGCACCGATTTCAGCCGTGCGATCAAATTCTGACCAACAAGCCCGGCGGCGCCGGTAATAACAATCTTCTGCATCAGATGTCCATACGATTGAAAATGGCGCTCGGCAGATTGCGAATGATCAGCATGATCAGCCGCCAAAAGCCCGGCGCATAAGCAATGGGCCCACCGCGTTTGGACCGATTATAGGCAATGAGAGCGATCTGTTCCGGTTTCGCCCAGAGCAGACCTCTCCGGTCCATATCCTCGGTCATAGGCGTAACGGTCGGACCGGGTTTGATGAGCACCGCACGCGGCCCCTTATCGGCAAAGCGATGTGCAATGCCTTCGACCAACGCTGCCAGTCCGGCCTTGGCTGCACCATAAATATAGTTTGCCCGCCGGCCACGATCTCCTGCAACGGAACCAATCACCACCAATGTGCCCCGGCCCTGTCGCTCAAACACATCGGCGGCGGCGAGAGTCCAGGCAGCAGCCGAATTAAAATTGACGCGCAAAATCTCTTCGGCAGCCACAAGATCGCGTTCCGCCGCGCCCTGATCACCGAGAATACCATAAGCGAGCAATATCTGGTCGACGCCACCGATCTGCTCGACAAAACCGCCGAATTGCGCTTGCGCATCCTGTGGAGCAGCGAGATCGGTGATCGCAGTCTCAACGCGCTCCGCACCGCGGATCTTAAGGTCAGCGGCAATCTGGTCAAGTCGAACCTGATCTCTGCCCACCAGAACGATAACAGCGCCATCCTTTGCGTGAAGGCGTGCCGTTGCAATCGCAATAGCCGACGTGGCTCCAAGAACGATAAGGCGCAAGACCTTCCCCTTTTTAATTCGGCTCTTTCCAAACGGAATATTAGAACCGCCCTAATCATCTAACGAACGCATTACCGCACGCGACACCTCGCGACGCGTTTGCAGGCAATGCTCTATTTCACGACACGTGCCCAAAAATGGGAGCTGAAGCCCGGATCGACATGTTCGGCAAAAGTTTCCCATTCGGGATAGCCGCTTTGAAACATCTTCGCCGACATGCGCCCATCCTTGGCCGGATAAAGCCTTCCACCAGCTTCTAGCACAATCGCATCGAGCTTTTCCATGAGCCGGAGCGTTTTAACGCCGCGGTTTGGGAAATCCAGCGCCAGCGTTGTGCCTTCGCGCGGAAAGGACAACAATCCAAGTGAAGGCTTGCGTCCGAACGTCTTCAACACAGCCAGAAACGACCCTTGTCCGCTCGAAGAAATAGCATTCAGCATCTCGCGTGTTGCTTCCAGCTGGCCAGCCGGCGGAACAACCGATTGATACTGATACATGCCTCCACGCCCGTACATCCGGTTCCAGTTGCCAATAGCGTCAAGCGGATAAAAGAACGGATGCGCTGGAATGATTGCCTTGCCGCTCTTTCGCTTACCATTCCAGAAATAAAGAGCGTTGAAGGCTTGTATCGAATAGCGGTTCATCGCAAATCCGGGCAGATTGACCGGCATTGTAAACCGCGTATTGCCGCGATCCAGCAGTCGCGACCCTGTGCGTGCGTGATTGCCGCGCGTGAAAATCCCCCGCCCAAGGACGTCGCCCTTCGATAGGCAGTCGATCCACGATACCGTATAATCATAGCCCGCCTCGCTTTCAGCAGAGAGCGAGAAGAATTCGTCCAGATTGTCGAAAGGAATATTCTCCGCATCCATCAGAGCGCTGTCGACCGGAATGACTTCCAGCTCCACCCAGGTGATGATGCCTGTCAGCCCCAACCCGCCAATCGTTGCAGCAAACAGGCCCGTATCGTCATTGCGCGCCAGCTCAATTTCATTGCCATCGGAACGAAGTAGCCCCAACCGGCGCACCCAGCAGCCAATCGTCCCATGCGTGTGATGGTTCTTGCCATGTACATCGTTTGCCACAGCGCCGCCGAGCGTAACGAAGCGCGTACCGGGTGTAACAGGCAGGAAGAAGCCTTGTCTGACGATAATATTCAAAATGGCATCGAAGGAAACGCCAGCCTCGGCCCGCAACAGACGCGTCGCAGGGTCGAACGCAATCACTCTGTCCAGCCCAGAAATATCGATCAGGCTTCCATCCGGATTGAGGCCGCTATCGCCGTAGGAACGGCGCAATCCACAGGCAAGCAAACTGCTGTTTGAATCCTGTGCGCTCGCGACAAGATCGGGCAGTTGGTCACGCCATGCTGGCGACGCGACCAGATGCTCGCGCAATATGGTGCCACCCCAGGAACAAATATCGCTGCGGGGAACGAAACCGCTCATAGCGCAACAACAAAAAGTAGTGCTATGACGACACCCAGGCCGATACTCGTCCGGTCGCGTATGGCAAAGCTGACTGGATCGTCATTCATCTTACCGCGATGCGACAAAAGCCAGATGCGCCCGAGCCAGATGGAGAGAACCAGAGGAATAAGCGCCAATGGTTGCGGGTGCGAATAGCTTTTGCTTGGCAGAAGTTCCTGCAAAATGAAGATCATCATCACGACAAGCGAAGCAATTGCGGTGCCGAGCCCCATAGCCAGCGTGAGGGGTGCATCTTCAACCTCATAACCCCGGCTTTTCAAGCTCGTCTCGCCCATAAGCGAAGCGCGCACGATTTCCGTATGCCTTTTGGCCGAAGCGAGCGAAAAGAAGAAGAACACAGCAAAAGTGAGCAACCATTCGGGGTGGGGGTCAGCGAGCAAAGCCACCCCCATGACCAGACGGAGCGTAAACAGAACACCGATAATCAGCATATCCAGCAATGGAACCCGCTTGAGACCAAGCGAATATGCGCCCGTGATCACCAGATAAGCGAGCAATGCCAATCCAAAACGGGGCGTTATCGTGAAGGCGACCGCAAAGCCGCCAACAAGCAATCCGACAGCCAACAGGAACGCCGACCTGATGGCCAGCCTTCCGCTGGCGATGGCCCGATTGCGCTTCGTCCAATGATGGCGATCGGCATGAACATCAGCGATGTCATTCAACAAATAGGTCGCCGAGGTCACCGCGAGCAGACATGCGAAAGCGATAATAGCGTGCAGCCATAAACCGATATTCGTCCACTCATGTGCGAGAACGAGCGGCACAAACATCAAAACATTCTTCGACCAGTGATGGACGCGAATTGCCTTCAGAAACGCCTTGAGATTGAGCTTGGGATTATCAAAACTTGCAATAACAGGCTTTTCCAGCGCCTTCGCGCGCGCTGTCACTGCTGGCTTCGTACCGGCAAGAACTATACCACTCGATTCCTTCCAGACATTCAGGTCAACGGCATGATCGCCGACATAGATAAATCCATGAGGGAATTGCTTCTTTAGATAATCGGCCTTGGCTGGCCCCTTCAGATTGGCTTGTGCCGACCCGATTGCAGAACTGAAAATCCCGATATGCTCCGCAACGCTATCCACCACGGATTGATCTGCAGCTGAACACAGATGCAGTTCATGTCCTTCCTTGGCCTGTTTATGCAACCACTCAACCAGATCCTCACGGATCGGGAACACTGCATCGGACAGATTGACTTTTGAAGCGATGACCGCTTTGAGCGAATGGCGGCCTTTCGCAAGCTGCGGCAGGCACTGGACAAAAGCCAAGGGCCGCTTGAAAAACAGCATCGCCGCCGTCTCATAGAGAGTATCAGAAAGGATCAGCGTCTGATCGAGGTCAACAACAATCGGCAAACGCTCATCGTTACTATTGCCGCTGATATCTGCCTGCTGCTGGACCGGTGCATTAAACATTGTAATTCCACACTCTAGGCAAGCAGAATAACGCCCCCTTGCGATTTACATCGTCTAGCAGATACTATGGCTGGAGCAACAGTGACAATCATTTTTATGATAATAAATATGCGTCGTGGAAAAAACGTCACATGAAAAGGTATCGCTATCTTCTCGCTTCTGTTGTCGATTAAGAAAAATACGATCCCAAAACTTCAGACGTGTTGCCTTCCATCTTAACACGACCATGCTCCAACCAGATCACACGATTGCAATTCTTTTCCAGCAAATCTCGAGAATGACTAGCTAGAACAAGAATTTTGGTGGAGTCAACGAGATTGCGCATACGCTGATTAGCGCGCACCTTGAAATCTTCATCACCGGTCGAGAGCCATTCATCCATAATCAGAATTTCTGGATTGATTGATGTCGAAGCGGCAAAAGCCAGGCGAAGTTGCATGCCTGTTGAATACGTCCTGAAAGGAACATCCAGAAACTCACCAAGCCCGGAAAAATCCGAAATATCATCTATCTTCTCGGCAATCTCATCCGGGTGCATACCCATCATTGCACAGCGCAGACGAATATTTTCGCGGCCAGTCGCATCAGGATCAATGCCCAAATTAATATTAATGAGCGAGATTGTGTGTCCGTGAATAAGTGCGGTCCCCTGCGTCGGCGTATAAATGCCAGATAAAACGCGCAGTAAGGTCGTCTTGCCAGAGCCGTTATGACCGATGAGTCCAACACGATCGCCATCATTCAGCGAAACCGTCACATTATCCAAACCCCGAATAATAACAGTTCTATCTGTTCGTCGCTCTATTTTTCCACCGGTCGCTACACTCAAGACGCGGTTTTTCAGAGACCGACTCGACGAGTTGTAAATTGGAAATTCTACACTCGCATTCTGAAGTTTGATAAAAGTCATGGATTTACAACCAATAAGCCACGCGCCAGCGGTACTTGCCGAAGAATACAATCGCCAGACCCCAGCCGGCAATCGCCAGACATCCAGCCACAACCCAGCTTAAAGTCGCCGGCGCTTCACCGAACAGTGGCGCGCGCACCAACTGGATCAAGTGATAGAATGGGTTCCAGTCGATAACAGCGTGCGAAACATGACCCGGCAGAGTTTTGACCATCCACATGATCGGCGTAGCATAGAAAAAGACCTGCAAGATATTGCCCACTACCTGCGTCATATCGCGGAATCGCGCGCACAGAACAGCCAGAATCAACATCATCCAAGTGAGATTAAGACAAACCAACAGAAACCCGGGCACGCTCAGCAGCGCATAATCATTGAGACCGCGCCCCAAAATCAGCGCAACAATCGGAAAAATTATAATGTTGTGGCCAAAGATAATAACATTACGCCACAGCGTCCGCATGACGTGCGTAAAGAGTGGTAACCGCACCTGCAGAATGATGCCATCAGATGAGCTAAAAGTCGTGCATCCTTCCGACAAGGAAGTCGAAATGAACCCCCACATGATAACGCCAGCGCATAGATAGGGAAGAAACTCCCGCATCTCCGACTGGAACAGCGTTCCGAATATCAGGCCCAATGCGCCGATAAATACTGCCATATTCAAGGTGAGCCAGAAAGCTCCAACCCGAGACCGACGATAGCGCTGCGCCACGTCCTGCCAGCCGAAAATCAGCGCCAGTCGGTACTTAGACAAAGCATCACCGATATCGGTCAATGCAGCCGATACACCTGCCTTGGGAGGAACCGAGGCCATTTCCGAGTTTATGTGCCGCTCTAAAGAGTCAACGCTCATGGTCATCCTGTTTCAAGGGCAATATGCCCCGAAATTGTTCGGGCGGCTAGTCAAATAGATAGTGCCCATGCTGTGCGTACTAGAGGAATAGCTTTCGGAGAGTCAACTATTATGAACTATGAAATGACGATGGAATAAGGCTTCAATAAGTCACACCCGCTACACGTCACCACTGCAAACACTATGTTGAGAGACGAGTTCACAGGTTAAAAAAAACTGCCCGAACAACTGTGAAATTTAAACCAATTTCGTTGAGTGGCTGGGGCGCCTGGATTCGAACCAGGGAATGCCGGTACCAAAAAACCGGTGCCTTACCGCTTGGCTACGCCCCAACAAATCAAACCGAAGCAATCGGTTGCGCGGCCTTATAGCCGCTTCATTTGGCAAGCGCAATCGCCTAATCGCGAATTTCCCGTACATGCGCAAACTACCAGTTCGAACGCCATAATCACCCAATCGGCTCACTTCTTCCACCGTCAGTCAAAGCAGGGATTTGCGCGGACGCGTAAAGCTGATAATCCCTGTAACAGCTTCATTTGCCGCCGGTATCCCTATGCTTTTTTTAGCAATCTCTTTTCTATTCAGTGCCGTCCTTTGCGTTTTGGGTCTCGTGATCCTTTCTCGCCTTCTGCCGATGACATTTCTGGCCGCGCGGATGAATTCGCGCTCCAATCACACCGTCGCCGCAAGGCAGATTGGCGGACTGGCTTTGATACCGGCAACGCTGGCAACTTTGCTGATTTTCGCATCCGATCTTGAAATTGCCAACAGGCTGTTGCTCTGCCTCATCGGCGCATCGACCTTGCTGTGGGTTGTTGGCGGGCTGGATGACCGCTACGAGTTGTCCGAGATTATTCGGCTTGGATCGCAGCTCTTAGCCGCCTGTGTCGTTCTCTACGGTATGGGACCCGATTTTCGCCTTCTGGCGGATGTGCTGCCACATTGGCTGGAAGCGGCATTGGTCGTATTCTCACTTCTGATCGCCATCAATGTCACGAACTTCATGGACGGCCTTGATCTGATGACCGTCGCGGGGCTTGGGCTGCCGCTGGCGGGTGTTGCGCTGCTGGCAGCGCTTGGCCTTGCGGGCATGGAAAGCGGCGGACTGAGCGCGGCGACCGCGGGCGGGTTACTCGGCTTTGCATGTTTCAACCGCCCCCCTGCCCGCGTTTTCCTCGGCGATACAGGTAGCCTGCCGCTCGGGCTCATCACCGGCACTGCCCTGCTTCTTCTGGCGCGCGAAACGCATATCGTCGTGGCGTTGATTTTGCCGCTTTATTATATTCTCGATGCGGGCTCGACCATTATCATGCGCCTCAGCCAAGGCGAGAATATCCTGAAAGCCCATTCGAAACATGCCTATCAGGTCGCCAAACGCGCAGGCTGGAGCGTGTTGAAGGTCGTCGGCCATATAGCCCTGCTCAACCTTATCCTGATTGCCTGTGCTGTCGCGCTGCTGGCGCTTGACCATCTGATCACGCGCGGGGCTTTCCTGCTGGTCGCAATGGTGGCCACGCTCGTGCTGCTACTGGATTTTCGCGGACGCTTCAGGAAGCTATGACGCTGAAGAGTATCTTGCGAACAGCGTCCACATCGCCGCTTTCCATGGCCGCCTGAAGGCGCTGAAGGCTTTCAGGCACATCAACAGCGGCCTTGTTGCCCTTTGGAGCGCGCATGATCTTCGGGTGCCGTGTGGATTGCGCCTGCGAAGGATCGTAGAAGAGCTCCTCATACATCTTCTCGCCTTCGCGAATACCCGTCACTTCAATGGCGATATCGCCCGCAGGATTTTCCGCATTGCGTACGGTCAGCCCGGCGAGCAGGATCATGTTTTCGGCCAGATCGCGGATTTTGACCGGCTCGCCCATTTCGAGCAACACGGTGTCGCCGGATTCGGCTATTGCGCCTGACTGCACGATGAGTTCCGCCGCTTCCTTGATCGACATGAAATAGCGCGTCATATCCTCATGGGTCAGGGTGATCGGCCCCCCATTGGCGATCTGCTCGCGGAAAAGCGGCACAACCGAGCCATTCGAACCAAGCACATTGCCGAAACGGACCGAATAAAAGGCTTTTTCCTTGCCCGCTTGTGCGGCCAGCAAGCCGTAATAATAGACGACCAGTTCGGCCCAGCGTTTGGTCGCGCCCATAACATTCGTTGGCCGAACCGCCTTGTCTGACGAAATCAGCACCATGCGCTCGACATCGGATGCGAGTGCCGCTTCCGCCACGTCGAGCGTGCCGAACACATTGTTGCAGATGCCGATGAGAGGATTTTTCTCGACCAGCGGCACATGCTTATAGGCAGCGCAGTGATAGACCGTGTCAATGTGATTATTGCGCAGCGCCTGCTCGACATAAGCGCGGTCGCGCACGGACCCCAGCACCGGCACGATCTGGCAGGACGCAATTTGTCGCAACTGGCGCTCGATCTGATAAAGCGCGAACTCGCTCGATTCAAACAGCACCAGACATTCGGGATTCCACTGCACGATGGTCCGGCAAAGCTGGCTGCCGATAGAGCCGCCTGCGCCCGTCACCATGATGCGGCGACCTTCGACCACTTCACGCAGCAGTTCTGCATCCGGTGGCACCGGCGAGCGACCAAGAAGGTCATCGATTTCGATATTGCGCAGCGCCGAAACGAGATATTTGCCTGCGCTCAAATCGGCAATCGGCGGTAGAATCCGCGTATTGACCGGAAGCCGGCCAAGCAGACGGGCAAAGTCCTGACGCTGTTTCTGATCGAGCCCCGGCTCGGATACCAGCACCTGTTTGACGCCGTAATTTTCAATAAGGGCAGGCATTTCTTCAGCCCCATAGACACGCAGGCCGATAATATCCATGCCCTTGAGCTGCCCTGCCGGATCGACAAAGCCAACGACCATCGTATCGCTATGGCTGCGCAGCGCCGTCGCCAGCTGGCGCGCAGGCTCTCCGACGCCAACGATCAGCGCCGAGCTGGTATAAGTCCGGCCGGTTTCGGCATTGCGCAGCAACCATTTCGCGCCGAAACGGCTTGCCGTGATCAGCACCGTGCTCAAAAGCCAATAAAGAAGCGGAACCGAGCGCGGCAGACCGGCATTGCCGTAAAGCTCCATCAGAAAGACCAGCGCGACCCAAAAAAGAGCCGCCACTGCGGTCGCCTGAAAGATCGGCCAGATGGCGCGTTCCGCAAGATAGCGGATGATCGCCCGATAAAGTCCGAACCGGATGAAAACCGGAACGGTCAGAATGGGCGCGATGATAATCAGAAAAAGTTGTGCCTTGCTCGGCGTAAAAACAAAGCCCAGGCGAATGACAAATGCCAGATACGCGCTGAGCAACAGCAGAACGCAATCGCTCAGCATCAAAATAATCTGCTTGGTCAGTCGTGGCAAAAGCGCGAGCCTTTGCCAAGGATATCTCAAACTCATACGCGCATTATCCTGCTCTCAAGACAGAGCGAAACAAATACCGCTCCTGTCGGCAGCAAAAAACTCTCTTTTTACCCGACGGATGAAGCCCCTAGAATTATTCCGCAACCGTTAGCATGAGTCCGCCAGACGAACCATATGAATTGAGCCTGCATAAGATTAACGAACACGTTTCAGGCGATTAGTACGCCGGTGCGGCATAAAAGCGTCGGAAAAGGCGACCTGTCTGGAAAAATTTCGATTTTCCAGACAGATACCACTCAGGATATCAAGATGCCGGTTCTGATGCTGCGCCATGCGCTACCATCGGAATAGGCAAGCTGCGCGCCCGCCGACGCATCCGTAACGTAGATCAAGGCGCCCGCGCCGTGATTCGCGGCGATA
This sequence comes from Ochrobactrum sp. SSR, assembly GCF_030067775.1. Lineage (NCBI taxonomy): Bacteria > Pseudomonadati > Pseudomonadota > Alphaproteobacteria > Hyphomicrobiales > Brucellaceae > Ochrobactrum > Ochrobactrum sp. SSR. The sequence goes on from NZ_CP125969.1 coordinate 1,158,033, forward strand.
GGCATTGTGAGTTTCGAATAGGATGCAGGCCGGATCGGCCCATCGACATCAAGACGCGTCACCGGTGTATTGCTTCCGATTGCGACATTGCCCGTCGCGCGATCCACACGCATTGCCTGACGCCACGTGCCCAGATCGTCACTCACCTTGATGCTGAAATCGCTGCTGCCGTTCAGGCCCATTTCGGCATAGCCGGTCCAGCTGGTCTGGAACAGAAGGCTCGCCGTGTCGGTCGCGGCCTGCTTGTTGACCTTGATCTGATGTCCCGCGCCTGCATTGTTGAACAGGCTTGCCGCTGCCGAAAGCGAGAAACGATTGACCGCATCCGCCGTCGCCTGAATGCCCAGCATGGATACGGACAGTTCGTCCGGCACGCCGCCGCCGGTGGGGTTCCAGTCCGTTCCATCGAAAACCAGAAGCTGCGCTTCCGCCTCGACATAGGCTTGCCAGCCGATCGCCGGTTGAATGAACAGCCAGCCATCATCGATGAACGAAGCGACCATGCCGTTCTTGCCGGACCAAGCACCTGTGGCGGGCAGTGCAACGATATAGCGCGCGCCAGCGGAAGGTGCTGCCGGTGGGGCGGTGAGGCTGCGCGATTTCACACTTAAATTCACCACCGCATCCAACAGCCGCAATGCTTCATTATGCGTGACATGCTTCTGCGCCTGACTGGGCAGAATATAGGGAAGTTTCAGATTAGGCGTTTCATCCATGTTCGGCTCCTCATGTTTGGTGATACGAGGAGCTTAGTCCGGGCGAACGACGCGGGGATAAGTGCGGATCAGCTGCCGCGATAGGTCGAATAGGACCAAGGGCTGACAAGCAGCGGCACGTGATAATGTCCGTCCACATCCGCCACGGCGAACCGGATCGGAATGAGATCGAGGAAAGGCGGATTGGCCTGATCGGCCCCGCGCCCTGCAAAATACTCGGCCACATGGAATTGCAGCTCGTAAACGCCAATCTGCATGTCGTCGCCGGTCAGCAGCGGTGCATCAGTGCGCCCGTCCAGATTGGTGACAACGCGCTTGATCAGTTCCGGTGTGCCCTTGCTGATGCGATAGAGCTCGATGCGCATTGCCGCAGCCGGGCTGCCATGCGCTGTGTCGAGAACGTGTGTGGAAAGTCTGCCCATGTTTCCCTCGAATAATATTCAGATTGGTTTGGCCGACTGGATGCAGAAAACGACATCCGGGAAGAAATATTCTTCCAGATTGTCCTCCTTGCCAGCGCGGTCGACAATGAGAAAATCCGATTTCTGCTCAAGCGCCAGAAGCGGATGATGCCAGACATTCTTGAGATAGTTGACGCCCTGATCGCCCTTGGCAAGGAAAACACGCGGCCGTGCGGGCTTGCCGTCGGCATCTTCAGCGACAACGACCAGAAACGGACGCCGCTCCAGCGGTATGAAGGCCTGCGAACCGAAGGGATGACGCTCCATCATGACGATATCGATGGGCGCTTCAAAAGACTGGCCGCGGAAAATATTGATGAGTACACGCGCTTGCGTGCCTTCTGCCTCGACGCGCGCCAGATCATGAAAACGCTCGGTCGAACCATTGTTGATGAGACGCCGCTCTGCCCCTTCAACCTCGATGACATCGCCGAACGGCGCGAATGCTTGCTTGGTCAGCGGCTCTACCGCGAGCGTCTCAACCTTCACCTTTGCCTCCCGAAAAACAGTACTGGAGTATGACAAAGCGTTGTCCCGCGCCGCTTGTCAATCGCGAAGCAGTTTCAATCAGATATGATAAAGGCCGGACATGATCCGGCCTCTCGCAACCACGGTGAAATAAGCCCTGCATATTTGCGCGGGAGCGCGTTTCACTTTTTCTTTGAAAAGCCGTAGAGCGCTGAAATGCCCAAGAGCGCCACCGCCTGCACCGCCATGATCATATAGATGAAATCAACCTTCACCCCAGCGGCAATCGCAACGAGCGCCGCGCCGATCAGGCCAAGGGAAAGGAAGGAGAATATTCGGGCGAGCTGTCTTGTTTGACGAGATTCGGCGGCGAGCGATGCGGTAGCGACGCGTGACTTTGCTCTGTGCGGCATATCCAACTCCTGACCGTGATGAATAGGATTTCCGAATTTCGAACGCACAACCCTCTGACGTCCATTCTTGACGTATCAGGCAGTTACCGTTTGAAATCCTACTATATAAGGCCTATGCCGTTTCGACAATAACACCGTAAATAAATTGGAAATGACTTCCATGGCGCTCGTTTTCGACAGCAGTTTCTCTCCTGAATATGGGAAGCCGGTTGAGCTAAGTAAAGGGATTGTCCGCGTGACGGTGAACAATCCGAGCGCCTTCACCTTTCATGGCACCAACAGCTATATCGTTGGCCGGGACACGCTGGCAATCATCGATCCGGGTCCCGTCGATGAGGCCCATTATCAGGCTCTGCTTGCCGCCATTGCAGGACGCCCCGTCAGCCATATTTTCGTCAGCCACACGCACCGTGATCACTCGCCGCTAGCCGAGCGCCTCAAAAACGAGCTGGGTGCAAAAACGGTTGCCGAAGGCCCGCACCGGCCCGCCCGCCCCTATCATGCGGGCGAAGTGAACGTGCTAGAAGCCAGTGCCGACACGGATTTTGCGCCCGATATCGTGCTTGCCGATGGCGGAACCGTTGAAGGCGATGGCTGGGCGCTTCAAGGCCTTCACACACCGGGCCATGCCGCAAACCACATGGCATTCGAGCTGAAAGGCACGGATATCCTGTTTTCGGCCGATCATGTGATGGCCTGGGCTACCTCCATCGTCGCCCCGCCGGATGGCTCAATGAGCGACTATATGGCCTCGCTCGAAAAGCTTCTGGCACGTGACGATCATGTCTATCTGCCCGGCCATGGCGGTGCGGTGACCAAGCCCGCCGCCTTTGTGCGCGGATTGCGGGCCCATCGCAAAATGCGCGAGCGCGCGGTTTTTCAGCGCATCATGCAAGGCGACCGCACCATCGGCGACATGGTGAAGGCGATCTATCGCGACACCGATCCGCGCCTCCATGGCGCAGCAGCTCTGTCGGTGCTGGCGCATCTGGAAGATCTGGTCGGGCGCGGGGAAATCGTGACCGAAGGCGACCCATCGCTCGACAACATCTACCAGCCTGCATAAACAACGCTATTCGACGTCCGCAGGTGCCTTGTTCACTTCGCCTTCCAGGCTTCCAAGAAATTCGGTGATGAAGGCCGCATTCTGCCCCAGATCGCGTTTTCCATAGCGCGAGAGCGAACGGATATCGACATAGGTGGTTTCACCTTCATCCAGCAGCCGGATAACGATATCGCTCTTGAGACCGAGAATGAAACTATGCGCCGTCGCGACAAAGCGGGTGGCGCTTTCCTCCGGCGACGGCGCATCGTTGACGATTACCTGCCAGCCGAAACTCTTCAACACGGTCTGCACACCCTGCGCCACGCGGTCGGGCGCTGCCTCATAGCGGCGGCCGAGTACATCGGGATAGGCGGTGAGCTGTGTCAGCGCATCGCCGCTGACCGCCGGTGTCAGCGGGTTCATCCATTGCAGGCGGGCGGGCATGTCGGTGGGAAATTGCGGCGGCGTCTCGAAATCGGTCGAAATATCGTAGAGCGCTGGCGAGCTGATCCAGAGAATGCCCAGAAAACCGAGCGGCGCCAGCACGATGCAGGCAAACACGCAGGCCGTGAAGGATCGCGCCCCGCCCTTGTCGCCATTGACCCAGAGATTGCGAAAACCCTTGGCTGCGCAGATCAGCGCCAGCAGGGCCAGAGCGCCGCTTAACCCGGCGGCAAGGACGAAATCAGGCGTTTCAAGCTTCCAGAAGCGGTGCAGCACGAAAGCCAGCGCCAGCAATACGGCGGCGAAGACCCCGAACCGCAAGGCCCAGACCGCAGAACGCGACTGTCGCCGCTGATAGCGAAGTTTTCTCATCCAGGTTCCCAGAAGCACATCCCGAAAAATACAAAGCACTTTCCGGCAGAATCCCAAAACGGCCACAACATTCAGCCACGCTTATGAATAGCAGAGAGATTTGAACCCGGCAAAACATCCAGCTGTACAGTTTTGCATAATCATCTTTACTGCCTGAAAAGCACACGTATTGCGCGATCATGGCACACTAAAAACGCATGAAGTGCAGGCTATTTTTGGCTCACTATTGCCGCCTAACAGAAAAAAGCGAGGTAAATCAATCAAAAGAGCATTGCAGCAACTACTAATGAAGGGCATGATCGATTATTAGGGGGCTTTTTTCGGATTCGTCGGAGAGGACGGAATGAACCACGCGCCTGAAAACAGTGCCAACGGGATTGGCACCACCACCCGGTCGGGCAGCGCCGAAGAAAGCGCCCAGACGGGTCTTGAAACAAGTACGATGACGCTCGAAGCCGTCGAGCTGGAATTTGCGCTCGGGGCCATTGACGTGCTGATCGAGGGGTTTGATGCAGCGCTTGCCAAGGCCGCAGAACGTGTGGGTGGCGAAGTTCTGTTCAACATGCCGGCGCTCGACACCAGCGAAGCCCAGCGCATCGGCGCGATCGCCATTGCCGGGCAGCCGCAGGATCAGGTGATTTTCGTCACGCTGCGCAATGACGGCACAACCCTGTCGGTCGAACCGCCGAAGGGCGAGAATGCGCTTTTCGAAAGCCTTGGCCGCAACTATGCCGCCGTCATGAAAAGCCTGTCGCCGAAGGAGCAGACCAACGGCGCTTGATCATTTCGGCGGGGTGGATTTTTTGACGCCTGGAACACCTGCCTGAAGATTGTGCGCAGGCACCGGGTTCAGCGTCATCGACGTTTCAACATCGCGCAGCAGCACGAATTTCATGCCCTTGGCCTTCAGCGCCATTATGCCTTTGGCAACGCCCTCGCCCGCCGAACGTGTCGGCTGATTGATATGCGAGATGATGACATCGCCATCGCGGGCCGCCGATATGCGCCGCGCCACAGTCGGCGCCAGCAACGATGCGCCCTGATCGCCATTCAGCGAATAACCGCCGATCTTGTAGCCAAGGCTTGTGGCGAGCGCCACGGCATCGGTCGAATAGCGGGCTGTCGCATCGCGATAATATCGCGGCTTTGGCGCACCAGCCCCGACAATCAACGTCGATCCGCCTTCGATTTCCGAGCGCACGGCATCCAGCGATCCGGCGGTCTTGATGCCATACATCGTCGGCACATTGGTAATGGCCGGAACATGCATAGCGCCGTGATCCTCAATCGCGAACAGGTCGGGATTGGCTTTCATCACCGCAAAGGCTTCCGCGTTTTGTTTCAACCAACGCCCGGTCACAAAGATCGTCGCGGGAATGCGCTCCTTGACCAGCGTATCGAGAATGCGATGGTCCGTCTTGCCCATGCAGGCATCAAGCGTCAGCGCCACTTGCGGCGTTGCACTGCCGCCGCGTGCGATGCGCAGCTGCGGCTCCACGATCCGAACCTTTTCCGGTTGGGCCGCATCCTGCGGTGAAACCTCGACAGCGCCTGCCGTGCTGCAAGCGAAAACAAGCGCGGCCCCCGCCGCAGAAATGAAACGACGCATGGCCCGTTCTTCTGAAAGTGTAAATTTCGAAGGATTTTAATACGTCGGGCAATATTGTCCAGTGTGCCGACCCAACTGAATGGGGCCGACATATTAACACTTTGTTATTATAGGGATTTTCCTTGCCAAAGCGAAAGCGCTCCTTCCTTTTCAGGAGCGCTTTCTTTTCGCTTTACGCCTTGCGCACGGCTGCCTGTGCGGCGGCGAGCCGGGCAATCGGCACGCGGAACGGCGAGCAGGACACATAATCAAGGCCGGTCTTTTCGCAGAAGGCAATCGACGACGGATCGCCACCATGCTCGCCGCAAATGCCAAGCTTGATCTTGTCGCGCGTCTTGCGTCCGCGTTCGGCAGCGATCTGCACCAGTTCGCCCACGCCATCCACATCGAGCGACACAAACGGGTCCTGCTCCACCACACCGCGCTGCTGGTAAGTGGTGAGGAAGCCTGCCGCATCATCGCGCGAAATGCCGAAGGTAGTCTGGGTCAGGTCGTTGGTGCCAAACGAGAAGAACTCCGCCGTCTCGGCAATTTCCGCTGCCCGCAAGGCGGCACGCGGCAGTTCGATCATCGTGCCGACCATATAGTCGATCTTGACGCCCGCTTCCTTCATGACGTCCTGCGCCACGGCATCAATGCGTCCCTTGACGAAATCCAGCTCTGCCTTGAGGCCGACCAGCGGCACCATGACTTCCGGCACCACCGGCTCGCCGGTCTTCTTGCCTGCTTCGACTGCGGCCTCGAAAATCGCTCGCGCCTGCATTTCCGCAATCTCCGGGTAGGAAATTGCCAGGCGGCAACCGCGATGGCCCAGCATGGGGTTAAACTCATGCAGGCTTTCGGCGCGCTCGCGCAGCTTCACTGCATCCACGCCCATGGAGCTGGCCACTTCGGCAACTTCCTCATCCGTATGCGGCAGGAATTCATGCAGCGGCGGATCGAGCAGGCGGATCGTGACCGGCAGGCCCTTCATGATTTCGAACAGCTCGGCAAAGTCCGAACGCTGCATTGGCAGAAGCTTGGTCAGCGCTGCGCGACGGCCTTCTTCACTATCCGAGAGGATCATTTCACGCATCGCAACGATACGGCTTCCGTCAAAGAACATGTGCTCGGTACGGCAAAGGCCAATGCCTTCCGCACCGAAAGACCGCGCCGTGCGGGCATCCTCCGGCGTTTCCGCATTGGCGCGCACTTTCATGCGGCGCTGGCGGTCGGCCCATTCCATCAGCTGGCCGAAGTCACCGGAAAGCTCCGGCTGGAGCATGGCGACAGCACCCTTCAGCACCTGCCCGCTCGAACCGTCAATGGTCACGACATCGCCCTTCTTGAAGGTCTGACCGGCAGCCAGCATGGTGCCATTGCGATAATCGACGCGCAGCGATCCTGCACCCGAAACGCAAGGCTTGCCCATGCCGCGCGCCACAACCGCCGCATGGCTGGTCATGCCGCCGCGCGTGGTCAGAATGCCTTCTGCCGCATGCATGCCGTGGATGTCTTCCGGGCTGGTCTCGATACGAACCAGAATGACCTTGCGGCCTTCCGATTTTGCCTGTTCGGCATCTTCCGACGAGAAGACAATTGCACCCGTCGCAGCGCCCGGCGAGGCAGGCAGACCCTGACCGACGATCTGACGCTCGGCGCGGGGATCAATGGTCGGGTGCAACAGCTGATCCAGCGCTGCGGGATCGATGCGCAGCACGGCTTCTTCTTCGGTGATCAGTCCTTCGCCCGCCATTTCGACCGCCATTTTCAGGGCAGCCTTAGCCGTGCGCTTGCCTGAACGAGTCTGGAGCATCCAGAGCTTGCCGCGCTCGATGGTGAATTCCAGATCCTGCATGTCGCGATAATGCTGTTCCAGCCGGTCGGCGACTTTGAGGAATTCCGCAAAGGCTTCCGGCATCACCTTTTCAAGCGATGGCTTATCGGAACCGGCAGCGATACGCGCTTCTTCGGTGATGTTCTGTGGCGTGCGAATGCCCGCCACCACGTCTTCGCCCTGCGCATTGACGAGGAATTCGCCGTAAAGCTTCTTCTCGCCGGTCGACGGGTTGCGGGTGAAGGCAACGCCCGTGGCCGAGGTCTCGCCCATATTGCCGAACACCATGGCCTGCACATTGACCGCCGTGCCCCAAGCCGCGGGAATATTGTGCAAACGGCGATAGGTGATGGCGCGCGCATTCATCCAGCTGGAGAAAACAGCACCGATGGCGCCCCAGAGCTGCTCATGCGGGTCCTGCGGGAAAGGCTGGCCCAGCTCTTCCTCAACCTTGGCCTTGTAGAGCGAGATGACGTCTTTCCAGTCTTCACCCGTCAGCGCCGTGTCGACATCGACGGCAAGATCGGCCTTCTTGTCTTCAAGAATTTCTTCGAAAAAGCCATGATCGACGCCCAGCACCACATCCGAATACATCTGAATGAAACGGCGGTAGCTGTCATAGGCGAAACGCTCGTCACCGGCTTCCCGGGCGATGGCCTGCACGGTTTCGTCGTTAAGGCCGAGATTGAGCACCGTGTCCATCATGCCGGGCATGGAAGCGCGTGCACCGGAACGAACCGACACCAGCAGGGGCTTGTCGGCATCGCCGAAATTGCGGCCCGTCACCCTGGCGATATGGGAAAGCGCTGCACGCACCTGCTCGTCCAGTTCGGACGGATAATTGCGGTCGTGGTCGTAATAATAGGTGCAGACCTCGGTGGTAATCGTAAAGCCGGGCGGTACGGGCACACCGAGGCTGCTCATCTCAGCCAGGTTCGCTCCCTTGCCGCCGAGGAGATTGCGATCACTCGCAGTGCCCTCTGCCTTGCCGTCGCCGAATGTGTACACCCACTTCGCCATTATGGCCTCCCTTCACGCAAGATCGGCTCTTGAAAGCCTTGCAACGATCGCAAGAACTTTTAGAACCCGCTTCTCCCGTTGCTTATGCGATCCACAGGGCCGCTGCCAACCAAAAAGCACGGGCCGCGACAATAGGATCGATTAGAGCGGGATCTGTGGGGGAGCGAGTTGGCTTTTTTGGCCAGACGATTCAAGATTAAGTTCAATTCCGAAGCGACCACCCACAATATCCCAGCTGACATCCGTGAACCGGGCACCGTGATGGCACTAACATCGTGCAGTCGCGTGGAGATTGGCTTTTTGGGGCGGCATGCGTGATCTCAGCAAAATTCCCTTAGTGCGATGGTTTCCAAAGGGGGCAAGCGCTTCGCTTTAGCGGCGCTACACATTACGGGTCGTAAATTTCAGCAACAAAAAACCGTCCGTCCAATTCTAGCTCTGGACCGTATTATTTATTGAGAATTCCAGCACCTGGTCGATATCATCGTGTTCGCCGCTCCGTCCGATTCTTTGACCATTAAATTAGTATTTGAACACCAATTTCGTGGAACCCGCAGCACGACGGTCTTGATCAAGTCAGAATGACCTCAATTAATTGTGCTAAATAGAGTACCGTGCCATCGTGAGCTTCCGGGCAAAATGAGCTCAAGCTGATTTCGGAAACCGACCCCGCTGGAGCACACAAACGAGTGGCCTCGTGCCAACCACCACTGGAGCTTCTGCATTGACGTCGATATCCTGAACATTGCATCTCCATGTATCGACAACTGCGCTAAACTTGGGATTGGAGGGGTAGTGAGGTGAAACCAAATGGCCATGGGGGCCAGTTTTGGAAAAAAAGCCCCGTAATGCTTAAAAGCCTCCCGCGGTTGTCCAATCTATAGATGCCGAGCGGAATTGCCATCTACATTCACGCATACAACTACAAAGTGATAAAAAACGATGAGCAGCTTCTTAAGTGATCGGTTACAAAGTCAAGCTCTGGCGGCATTCGCTATTCGTGAAATTCTCGAAAAGCCGCTTGTGGGTGAAACACCGCAGTCTCGTATCAAACAGATCGGACTAGTAAACATCCTCTACATGATGCATCAAGCCCACGAGCCATTGACCCTTGCAAAGGTCATGAATTTCACTGGAATGACGCGCGGCGGTGTCATCGAGACGATGGACGCTCTTGTGCAGCGCGGCATCCTTCAAGAAATTCTGGGCAAGAATTCCATGGGGAGAGGTACAGCTCGGCAGTTCGAGTTTGCGCCCGAGGTCTTTTCTCAAATTCGCTCGACCATCTAACTAGACGCCGTTGTCTAATCGCGCACCCACGGTCAAGCCTTTTTGACAACGGCATCTAGATAGCCTGATTTCGGGATGGTTTCATAATTGTATTGGGCAGATTATTACTGCACTAGCCGTAGCGTGTTTTTGCTACCGCAGCTTCCTCGCTGATGGCGAAAAAAACGCGCGCTGAGACGGCTTGACAGACTTGTTTTTGTTTAATCAAGTGGCGTGGCGTAATAGCAGCGGACGCGTGCACGAGGTGCAGACCAACGCTCGCGTTCGTCCTTTGGGGAGGGTGTCGTGCTAGTCGAACGATCTATTTCTCGTGTAGAGCAAGTTTTTCAGAACATTAATCAGTTTACGCAAACAGGACTTGAAATTGGGGCACTCGACAATCCAATTGCCCGCAGAGAAGTCGGGGCCGTATACTACGCGGACTACTGTTCAACAGATCAGTTAAGAGAAAACCATCGCAATACCCCGACGGTGAACATTGACAACATTGTTCAGGTGGATTTTGTGACGAACGGCGGAGCGATCAGCGATGTAGTTCCGGAAAATGTTCGGTTTGACTATGTACTAGCTTCGCATGTGATCGAACATGTGCCCGATATCATCTCTTGGCTTCAGGATGTGGGCAAAGTGTTGAAGCCGGGCGGCATTCTTTCCTTGATTGTCCCCAACAAGAAAAAGACATTCGATATCCGCAGGTCGATCTCGGAGCAGAAGGACTTTTTCGCTGCTTATGTGCTGAAGCAGACAAAGCCATCCCCGATCCAAGTTTTTGATAGCTACAGATGGCATGATCGGGACGGATGCATAGTCCACACTCTCGACTATACCTTGGCGAAGACAAGAGAAGCACTGTTGGAATACGTGGACTGTCATTGTTGGGTTTTCACGCCCGAAAGCTTTGCCAAAGAAATTCAAGCCTTGATTGACGAAAATCTAATTCCATTCCGACTCGATGTCGTTACAAAAACGCCGGAAGATGAAATCGATATGTTCGCCAGATTGACAAAGATGTAGACGAACGTCTTGATTATTGGGAAAGCAATCGAGCCGCCCGTGTCTCGCCAAATAGATCGATTACGATCTGGCGTATTGATAGCTATGTTCGGCATGAAAGTATTTGATTTCAACACCCTACCCTCCGTCACAATGCAAAGGATAGGGCCATCGTGGATAGTGGTGTGCGACCGTAAGGCACTAACTATTACCCCGGCAGGGGGCAAGCTTGGCGACCACCATTAATCAACAGAAACGGTTTTAGCGGCTGCTCCGCGCCTGGGCCCACATAACCGTACCACCCATCCAAGGAACTACCAAGAACCGATAAAGCTGGTCTCACCTTTTCAGTCACCCAGCCATTGAAGCCATATCCCACGACCGTACCGGTTCTGTCGAGGATGACAATACGCTTATTCTCAATTCCTGCATTGGGATAAGTCGCCCAGCCGTTCACACGAAGCGCACCTTGGACGTTTGCTACCGGCTCACTCGTATTCAACTCTCCAGAACATGCTCCATCGACAACTGGAAGCGGCAAAGGCTTTCCGATCCAGTCAGCCCATTTCTCCGAATACATGCCTAGCCTTTCCTTCTGAACTCCCTCCAGAAGAGAAGGAAATGCATTTTCCCATGGGTAAACTAACTTCATAACAAAGCTATCGTTAACGTCAGCAAGCAATGCAGCCGCTGGCATTCTGCGAAGGTTCGCCCATTCACGATCACGCTTAGCCATGTGCACTTGATGCGCCGCAGTGGCAAACATCAGAGTAATCATTGCAAGCACTACATACGGTTTCGCAGACCTTTCGCTGCTTACAATGATGTCAATGAACAACATCCCTACGACAACTGTAAACAAGACGCCGCCCATTCCGTATCGACCGTCTACGGCTGTTGCCAAGCCATAACTGAAGCGACCTGTCGATGTCGCCAATGCCGTAACTAAGACAAAACCGCCAATAGCAACTAACGTGAACTGAATGTGCCGTTTGGTAACGAACAACACGCGAAACGTTAGGATGGCAAATCCAAGGATCAGCGCCCCTCCGACATACAGCGCCAAAACAGGATCGATGCCTTCTCCTCCATATCGCAAGGGGTCCGGGGCTGTGCTGAAAACGTAAAAAAGCAATAGATATAAAGGACCGCCGACATAAGCGAGTGTATATTTCAATACCTCAATCACGTTACCGGACTGCAGACATGTATGTTGCGCTTTTAACCCCCAAAAGTGCAATAGTAAAAGTGCTCCACTGCCTATCACCGAAAACAGGAAAAGTCGCCATTTTCCAGTAAATAGTGTGACCCCAGCCACAGGAATTAGAGTCAATGCGCCATTTGCCATGGAAATTGACGACAAAAATGCAAATAAGAACGAGTATATTAATGAGTTTTTTTTTGTGATTATCATCGAACGCGAAAACGTAAGAAAGAATTGCTGACACATACACCAATGGCCAGCTCACCATGAAACCCCACTCTAATATGTTTCTCTGCTGCATACTCAAAAATAAACCGCACAGCAAAGCGCTGACGGCCACAGTTCCGAGAGTGCTTAGCTTAAGGAGATAACGCGCAACAATCCCCATCAGAACGCCATATCCGATCATGAGGATATGAGTTCCAAATAGTGGGATGATCTGCCTGCCGCCGTCAAAATATCTATCGAGGATAAAAAACAACCTCGGCAGGACTATCCGATGTTCATTATGATGGGAAAAAAAAATTGCCGACCAACTGGACTAACGTAATGTTATCCCACGTATCCCAAAACGGAACGGGCGAGTATGTAATATATATGTATAATATATTAACCGCCTCCATAAATAATGCATAAAATATACTTAAAAAAGCAAATACAAATAAGGCAATCATTATTTTCTTTTTATTGGCCACCGCCACAGAACCCGACATGATCAATCCCGTCATCAACGATTTTTAACGACATTGATCCTCATCGAGCTGAAAAACAAGCCGCCGTCTGTTTTACTGGGGTGGTTGATGTCGCGCGGTGATATTCGACAGGGCAACACCTGGCGTCTCGCATACCGCTTTTATCTCAAAACGTCCTTCGGCAGCGAGACTGAGTGCAGCATGCTTTTTTGGGACCGTTGCCGATTTCTAGGGCTTCCTTGAGAATTTCCCCCTCGATTGTCTCCTTGTCTGTAAGCGCGATTTTCGATGCGCCTAGACGGCCTCTTCAGGCGGAATCGCGCACGGGTTCTAGCGGTACGCAGCTTTATTGGGCATTTGCCTTGGAGAAGTTGAACGGCAGCAGGTCGCCAATGTCGGCCGTTTCTTCGCGCTGAGGTAGCTCAGTAAGCACGTGGCGTAGCCAGGTGAGCGGGTCGACACCACAGGCGCGCAAGTCAGCATCAGACTGTAGATCACAGCACTGGCCTTGGCCCCGTCAGCGGTATCGCTGAACAGCCACGATTTTCTTCCAGTGGCAAAAACTCTGATCTCGCGTTCCAGAATGTTGTTATCGATCGGCATCCTGCCGTCGCTGGTGTAACGCGTCAGGTAACTCCATTGGTTCAGGGTGTAGGACACCGCATCGCCGAGCTTGGTATCCGGCACGATCTTTGGCGCGATATTGTCGAGCCACGCCTTTAGGGCGTTCAGGATAGGCAGACTGTGCTGCTGGGGGAAACGGCGAATGCAATCGGCGTTTGTCTCCCTCGGATCTGGGGTCTTGTCTCTCGCCTGCCTTTCGATCCGGTAGAGCTGTTCGAAGAACCGGAGAGCTTGCTCCGGCGGGCCGCCACCATTCTTTCTCGCCTTGAGAGCATCAACGAAGCGCCGCCTGGAGTGAGCCATGCATCCGACATGGGTTGCGCCATTCAATGTGCGCCAGGCGGTGTAGCCATCAGTGACGAGTATCCCACGGTAGTCACCAAGGAAGGTCTGCGGGTAAATCTGACCGCGGCCGGGCTGGTAGTCGAGAAGCACGATCGGCTCGTCACTGTTCTCGCTGCTGCGGTACGCCCACATGTACGACGTGCTGGTGGCTTCCTTGTCCTTTTCCTTCAGCACCTGAACCGTCGTCTCATCGCCATGGATGAGAGACTGCGATTGCAGCCGCAGCTTCAAAGCATCGTAGATGCGATGTAAATGCTTCTCGCTCGAGCCGATGACCCAATGCGCAAGAGCGCCACGGCTAATCGGAACGCCGGCACGCTCGAATGTCTGAGCCACGCGGTAGAGCGGCGTGCCATCTACGTATTTGTGGACGAGAGCAAAGGCGAGCGTCGACGCGGTGGCGATGCTGCCCGGCAGGGGTTGCGTGGGCATGGGCGCGATTACGACGGGCGTGTTAATCCCTGTACGGTCACAGTGCCGGCAGGCGTATTTGAACCGTACGTTCTGCAGGACCTTTGCCTTGATCTCGATATGGAGCTGCTCGCTAACGGCTTCTCCCATGCGATGCATTTGGCTTTTGCAGCACGGGCAAGCCTTCTGATCGTCAGCAAGGTCGTATTCGACACGCTCGCGCGGCAGGTCTGCTGGTAGGGGCCTGCGCCCCCGTTTTTGCCCGTAGCGCCCCCGGCCGCAGGCAAGCCAGTATCCGGAAGCTCGACGTCATCGTCTTCCTCGCTACCACCTTCGACCGCAGCCTCTTCGGCCTCGTTGAAGAGACGATCAATGTGCTTTTCACTGCGGGGGGCAAAGCGGTGCAGCTTTGCCAGTGCCAGTTCTTCTTCAAGCTTGACGACCCGCTGCGAGAGCGCTTCCTTCTCGGCTTTGAGTGCGGCGATTTCGGCAGCATTGGCTGCCAATTGCGCCATCAGTTCTGCAATGCTCGGTTCGCCGGTGCGCGTCATCAGATTCTTGAATCTTCTGTGGTTGCCGCCCGTGATGCAAGAAGTCTTTGAACCGAAGGTCATGTGATCGAGTGCGGTCTTCTGTGAGGCCTGTAGATACGGCGTTTACAGAAGCCGCTGGCCGGTATGGTGATCTGCGGGTCGGGTCTAAATCTGAATCCCGAGCTCTTCTGCTCATGATTCAAGGCTGGTTTTCCCGATCCATATCTTTTCGATCATTTGCCCATTCGGGTCGTCGCCTTCTCACACCCCTTTTTCCGACATTAGGCTACCTACAACACCTTCATCATGTTGCTGGCGCCTGTGCCGGAACTCGATAATCCTCATGTTTTGTCAGCAATGCCCAGACCGTGCGCGCCATCTTGTTGGCCAGTGCGATCGCGACCAACATTCGGGGCTTTCGCGCGAGCATGCGCGCCAACCACGATCCTTCGGGTATGGATTTCCGCCCCAGCCAGTTCAGACGTGTCATTGCCCCAATAATCAGCAGCCTGCGGATATCAGACTGCCCTGACTTGGAAATGCGTCCCAGTCGTTGTTTGCCGCCCGACGAGAACTGACGTGGCACAAGGCCCAGCCATGCGGCGAAGTCACGGCCACGCCCGAAGTTCTCCATTTGCGGGGCAAAGGCTTCTATCGCCAAGGCTGTCAAAGGGCCAACGCCAGGAATGGTCTGCAAGCGCCGCGCCGTGTCAGCTTCAGCCGACAATGCCTTGATCTTTGCGGTCCGCTCGTCGATGCGGGCCGTCTTCTCAGCGATCTGTTTCAACAAGTCGCGGCATTCATCAAGCATCAACGCAGGCAAGTCGCTGTTTAGCCCGTCCAAAATCTCTTCAATACGCTTGAAGTGGTTACGACCTTGAGGAACAACATGGCCATATTCATAAAGGCATGCTCTCAGCGCGTTGACCAGTTCTGTGCGCTGATGGACGAGTCGTTCTCGAGCCCGAAACAGAATCGCTCGGCTCTGCTGATCCGCGGATTTTGGCTCCACGAAGCGCATTTCCGGTCGCTGGGCCGCAATTACAATAGCCTCCGCGTCCGTCGCATCGTTCTTCTGCCGCTTGACAAACGGCCGTACATATTGCGCCGCGATCAGCTTCACTTCGTGGCCAAGCCTAACCATCTCACGTGCCCAGTAATGCGCGCTGCCGCAGGCCTCCATCACCACCAACGCCGGTGGGTGTTCCGCCATGAACTTGGAAAAGTTCTGCCGTGACAGCTTCTTTCGAAACCTGACTTGCCCGCTCATCGAAGCACCGTGCAGTTGAAAGACATTCTTTGCTAAATCCACGCCAATCATCATATCGTTCATAACGGTTGCCGTCCTTTCCGCTAAGTGGTCACAACACCACATCTTGGCACATTGCGATGCCGTCTCGGGAGGGCGGCAACCACCCCATCTGAACCGCCGCCCCTGCGCGTCAATCGCAATTTGTCATCCTCAGCCAGCAATCTGATACTGCCGCACGGGATGGCGGACCATCGCATCTATATCGATGCCATCGAGGATCCAGTGGAGTTGCTCTGTCGTCAGCGTCACCACCGCAGTTTCCCGGCGGGGCCACCTGAACCGATCTTCTGGTAGCTTCTTCAGGACCATAACAAACCCGGACCGATCAAAGAACAAGAGCTTCACCCGGTCACGCCTGCGATTGCAGAAGGCAAACACCGATGGAGCAAACGGGTCCAGCTCCATCACCTCTTGTGCCCCGCGAACAGCTGGTTAGGCGCAATGCCATGACGACGCGCGACCAAACTGACCGTAAGCGCATTCTGCACTCCACCTTCCGGATATAGGGCTGATTATCTCATTGAAGTGTTGTGATGATCAGTTTGGATGTTCTCCAAGGAGTGTACATTGGAGGTTCTCCCGGTTGAAGGACAAAGCCGCCGGAACCGCAAGTGGCCAGATTATTTGAAAGCGCGGATCGTGGCCGAGACGCCGACGCCCGGCGTGACGGTAGGTGAAGTTGCACGCCGCCATGGTTTGCTTTCGAACCATGTGTCGTCATGGCGGACGCTTGCAAAACGGAGACGGCTGGTATTGCCTGCGCTGGACGATCCGGTGGAATTTGCAACGCTGATGGTTGGCCCAGTTGAGAAAGCGTCGAGCGTCGATGGCGCTGCTCACACGCGTCCGGAAATCGTGGTGGGTGCAGTGACCATTCGACTGGAAGCAGGCGCTTTGGCGAATCGGATCGCGTCGGTCGTGCACGCGTTGGCTACTTACCTATGATGTTTCCTTCCAACCGGGTGCGGATCATGGTTGCGACGAAGCCCATAGACTGCCGCAAGGGGCATCACGGGCTGGCTGCACTGGTGTCATCAGTTTTGCGCAAGGATCCGTTCACGGGTACCGTATTTGTGTTCCGTTCACGCCGGGCGGATCGATTGAAGTTACTATACTGGGACGGTACCGGGCTGGTGATGGCTTACAAGCGACTGGAGGATACCAGCTTCACCTAGCCTGCCGTCAGCGACGGGGTGATAGCACTGAACCATGCACAGTTTGAGCCGCTTTTTCTGGGCTCGACTGGCGCAAGGTCAAGGCGTTGGAAGCCCGGGCGCCAGCTGTGGCAGAATGAATCAAGTCTCTGGATCCGCGTGTTTTTGCTGGCGTCTGGTGATAACTTCGACTGATGCAGACTGCTCCCGCCCTTGATCTTTCCGCCATCCCTGCTGCGCAACGTGCGGCAGTTCTGGCATTGATGGAAGAGGTTCGGCGCTGAAAGACATCACCCGGCGACAAGAGCACCTGATTGCCGAACTGAACCACGCCTTGCATGGAAAACGGCCGGAAAAGCTGTCAGAAGACGAGCGACAGCTGGCGTTCGATGATCTGTCTATCGCGCTTGCGGAAGTGGAGGCAGAGAAGGAAACGCGTGCCGCCAAAGCAGGCGACGGAACAACCAGGCCTGCAGCCAGACGCATCATCGGCAATTTGCCTGCCACATTGCCGCGTATTGAAGAGATCATCGAACCGGACAGCCTGGTTTGCCCTTGCGGCTGTGGCGTGATGCATAAGATCGGTGAAGACCGAAGCGAGCGGCTGGACATCGTACCGGCGCAGTTGCGTATCATCGTTACAGTGCGTCCAAAATATGCCTGCCGAATTTGCACCGACGCGGTGACCCAGGCACCGGCTCACCTGATCACCGGTGGCCTGCCCACGGAAACAACACTGGCCCATGTTCTGGTCCGCAAGTATGCGGATCATTTGCCATTATATCGTCAAAGCCAGATTCTGGCACGAGCAGGCCTTGATCTGCACCGAGCCGTTCTGACCGATTGGGTCGGCAAGGCAGCGTTCCACCTGAAGCCGGTGGTCGAAAGGCCGGCCGACCATCTGAAGCGGTCTGGAAAGCTGTTTATGGATGAAACCACCGCGCCGGTGCTGGATCCGGGACGCGGAACGACAAAACCCGGATATCTGGGCACGGGCTCGCGATGACCTACCACGGTGCGGAGAGGACCCGCCCAGCGTCGTCTACTTTTATGCCCCAGGTCGCGCGGGCGAGAATGCCTAAACCTTCCTGAGTGGTTTCGATGGCATTCTACAGATCGACGGCTATCAGGGTTACAATCGGCAGACTAGCTCCTCTCGCGAGGGTGGCAGTCCCGTTCAATTGGCCAATTGCTGGGCACATGCAAGGCGCAAGCTGAAGGAGGTCTTCGACCGGGACGGCTCCGAGATCGCCGCCGAAGGCTTACACCGCATTGCCGAATTCTATGCAATCGAGGCCGATATGCGCGGCATCCCTGTGGGACAGCGTCTGTCGGCCCGCCAGACCCGTACTGCGCCCCTGGTGGTGGCCTTCGGTGAATGGCTTCAGGCACAACGTTGCAAGGTATCCGCCAAATCACGTCTGGGAAAAAGCTCTCCTATATCCATAACCAATGGGTCGGCCTGCAAACCTTCCTGACAGATGGTCGCGTGGAGATCGACTCCAACAGGGTTGAAAATTTCATCCGACCCATCGCTCTCAATCGCAAGAACGCGCTCTTTACAGGTCACGACGAAGGCGGTATCGCTTGGGGTCGCATCGCTTCGCTGAACGAGACCTCTAAAATCAACGGCGTCGAACCGTTTGTCTATCTTAAGGATACGCTGACCACCATCGCAAGTGGACATCCCCTAAGTCGCCTCGATGACCTGCTTCCGCGGAACTTCAAGACGTCAAGCTAAGACAGATGTGCTTTGCAGCGAAAGCTTACGACTGACCGTCGCGTCCGCCTCGTAGACAATTGCAAGCCTCTCCGCCGTACTCCAGCGTCGAAGCCACGCAGGGCCCGAAAGGATGTCCAACTTAATTTTGTTACCCTTTAAATTGTAAACAGTATTCCTATCGCTTAACTAAGCGGAGGAAATATTAAAGACAATTATGTTCAAATCCATTAGGACTATGCATAATTTTCTAGACGAAATACGTTAATGCATTCTGTAAATTTATTTCCGAAATATTCTAAAATAACTGTTAAGACAATATCATATTAGCTTATATTAGCTATTCTTTTGGCTTATGTATAGATATACTCGAATAGTTTATTTGAAGGAACATTTAATTGAATTATTTTATTCGAATAAGCAAGGTTAAAAAATAGTTAAGAAAGATTTTGTCATATCAATAAATTCTGCAAATTCATTACGCGTGAAATCAGCGCTACATTCTAACGTCAGGTGCCCCGTTTCCGGCGTGCTGATTTCCTCAAGAGCATTGCGATCTATTTTCATCTGTAACTCCTGGCAGAGCTACAGAGTTTCCTGAAAGGGAGCTCCACTTACCGGCTGCCAATCGATCTCGGTTAAGGTGGCTATGGTTAAGTACATGTAACCGGAAAGGACCGTCAAAATACCATAGAAATCGACAATGTTTCGCGCCGAAACCCATACTACAATGCCATTATCTGCGGTTTTGATTGCGGCTTTTCCATTGGATAGAGAATAGAAAGTCGCACACTCTCCGTGGAATACGGAGCTGCACAAGGGCTTGACCTTTTCTTCTATTTTTCTGGATACCCTCGTTGGATCCATTGAACGGATAAAGACTTCCGCATTCGTTTCCTGCATGGAACATCCCTTTCCAATAAGAATATCTGGATTACTCGTAAAGCTGACTATATTCCTAATTCATCTGCCTTTTTCTTCGCATTTTTCCCAAATGCCTCGACCGCGTCGATGAGGTTGAGATCAAATTGCGTCTGAAAATATGCGTGCAACGACACGAAACTCTTAAAACCCTCTTCATCTTCGAGCGGGACTAAAATCCCCGTTGCCAATCGGAATTGCTTTAGAAACTGAAGAAACCCCTGACCACGAGGGTCTCGATACCGATCGAACGTGCTGTCCCAGATGAATGCGCGGCTGCCCCCAATGATGTGAGGTAGAAGGACATCATTCTCAATCCAGTTCTGGCGCTTATATTCCCTCATGACATCCAGCGGGATGGTGGAGTAAGTAGGGTTAAGCAATAACGCCTCTTTGGTCGACTTGTGACATGAAAGCATGACTGCATCGAACCCGAGAACGTTACAGCCTCGATCCAACGCAGCAAAAAGTTCCACTGGGGTATGAGCCTCCTTAATCCACTCGTCGACTTTTTGAAGGATTTTTGCCAATTGGGGGCGACTGACACCCCGGCTTGGTACTCGTGAGCCCGTTCTTGCGTTCAAATCATCATTGCTATCGATCGTAGATGCTTGCTTACCTTCAATGGTCAGCCAATGTAGCCTGTCGAATAGCGGAAGCTCAGACTGGCGAATGGCTTTGACAACCGTGTGTGTCTTGTTCGAGGCCTCTAGCTTGATACGCGAATTTTTTTAAGTGCGTTTTTACTGTTGTTTCCGCAATGCCGAGTATAACAGAAATTTCCCATTGTGTTTTTCCTTCTGCCGTCCAGTAAAGTACATTTTTCTCCTGCTCAGTCAGTACTCTTCGAGTGTAGAGTCTATATCTTCCATCACTTTGCAACCGTTTCGCCTCTAATTGGACGGCCGATACAGAAATTGAACTGACTGGATATGTTCAGCCTCTCACTTTCTTAATTGACCACAGCGCCGAAGCATATTTTTCACTTCTATTCGGTCGAATATCGGCCTTTCTACTATTAGAAGTACCTTTTGAAACATCGCAATTGCAAGTCTGTAAAGAGCGTTTGATTATTATAATAGGTGGCCACACAACGCGTAATCTGGATTGCTATTGATTATGAGATTAACCGCTATCTTTGCGCGAAATTTGCGACTCTGTCGCCAGCAATCCGGCCTTACACAGGAACGCCTGGCCGAGTTCGCCGGACTTGACCGAAATTTCATTGGCAAGCTTGAGCGTGAGGAATGCTCGCCCACTCTCGATACGATCGAAGCTCTATCCCTAGCCATGCAAATCAGCGCCGAACGCCTCATTGATCGCAACATACAGACCAGAGAAAAAAATGGTACGACGCTGTAAATTTTCTATTATTTATCAATCTTTTGATTGCGACGCAGAAGATCATCGAGGTCGACACCAAGCGCCTCGGAAAGCTGTACGAGCGTCAAAATAGTCGGGTTACGCTTACCCGCCTCCAACCCACTTATATAAGCGCGCGTCGAGGTCAAGCGGAACGCCAGTTCTTCTTGCGTCAAACGGCGTTCACGCCGGATTCTCAGAACGTTGAGTCCAATGACCGAGCGTATATCCATGCCGCGACGGTCGCAGGGGCGTACATTATATGACGACACACTATAGTGAACATTCTGCTTGACACCGAGACGATCCGAGGACTTTAATGTTCATTAAATGGAACACTGTTCTTATAATAGGAACACTTGATGAGTAACAATCTCTCACTAGAAAAAGGTTTGCTAATCCTGGGCCTGCTCAAGAACACTCCTGAACCGCTGGGCGTCCGAGAAATTGCTCGACGGCTAGAATTGACCCCATCTGTCGCCCAAAGGCTTCTGAACACATTGGCCGCGCAAGGATATGTGGAACAGGAAAATGGTCGCCGCTATCAGATCGGGTATGCAGTGCTTGGGCTCGCGCAACATGTTTTCCAACGAGACAGGCTGATGGCGCTCGCGGAAAGGGAGCTCAAGGAGTTAGCGGCCGGGGGCTGTTTCAACGGCTTCCTCGGTGTCAGGCGAGGATTGGTCGGCATCTATGTACTTGCCGTACAGTCCGACAGCCCGGTCGTTATTAGAGCTCATCCCGGTGAAGCGATGATGTTGCATTCCACTGCACTTGGCAAAGCATTGCTGTTCGGCATGAGCGACACGATGATTTCGGAGTTACTTGGCCGCGAACCGCTCAAACAACTCACCGAACGAACAGTCGTGGACGTGGATAAATTGGTCGAGCAACTGCGTCTGGGCCGCTCGCTCGGCTATGCCACGGCCATCTCGGAAAACCTGGAGGGCGTCATCTCGGTTGGCGCTCCGATTTATGATGCTGCCGGCTTTGTAACAGCTGCTCTCAGCATCGCATTTCCACGCGCGGTCTATCCAAAAGTTAAAATCGGCGATGTCGCACGAAGCGTCACTGCAGCTGCGCACCGCGTATCGAAGGGATTGGGCTTCGAGGGAAAGTATATTTCAGAGGAGGAAGAGATACCTAATGTTGTTACATGAAGAGCGTCTCCACGCCATGATGGCGAAGCATGCCCTGGCCGCTATTGTGGCCACCTCACCAGAAAACGTTCTATATTCCAGCGGATTTTGGTGTCTGCCACAGTGGATCAGGCGCGGCCCACAGGCCTTTGCGCTTCTCACATCGGAATCCGCTACCCCGTCTTCGATTGTCATAACAGGAACATCTACACTTGATCTTCTTGCTGATCAGCATGTGCAAACAAAAGTTCGCCGGTTTGGGTCTTTCACCGTCGATATAGCTCCATCGGCGAAACTCGACACTGTAAGTTTGAGAGAGGAAAAGCTCTTCAAACAGCCCGATGAGGGCAATGCGCTCGATGCTCTTGTGGCGGAAATCCGTTCACTGAAATTGACTAAGGCGCGCATCGGTATCGATGAAGTCGGACTGCTGCCCGGTGACATGGAAAAACTTCAAAGCAAGTTACCCGGCGTCATCTGGGTTACTGCCGCAGCGCTGTTTAGATGGATACGCGCCGTCAAGACCGCAGAAGAAATCGAGCGGCTCGCGACCGTTGGCGCAATTACCGAAAGGTCCATTGCAGCTGCGCTCGGTGTCGCAGGCGTTGGCGTGACAGAACGGGATTTCGCCAGAGCATTTCATTGCCAGACGATTGTGGAAGATGGTTTTCCTGTTTTGGGGTGTATCGGCTTTGGAGAGCGTAGCGCGCTCATGAACGTCCAGCCTTCGGATCGCCGTCTTAAAGACGGTGACATAATCCGCTTCGATGTCGGGGGCCATTTTAAGCATTATCGCGCAGACATTGCACGAAATGTTAGCTTCGGCGAACCATCACAGGACATTCAAACAAAATACAATGCTTTGAATTGTGGCGTTCAGCGCGGCATAGAGCAAATTCGTCCGGGCATTGTAGCGTCGAAAATTTTTGACATTGTTGTCGATACGGTCCGCAAGGAGGGCATTCCTCACTACCAACGCAGTCACGTTGGGCACGGAATCGGCCTGGATGGATATGATCTTCCGCTTCTTTCTGCCGGTAGCGCCGATATTCTCGAAGAGGGAATGGTTCTCTGTATCGAGACGCCCTATTACGAATTGGGACATGTTGGCCTTCAAGTCGAGGACATGCTCGTCGTCCGTTCAACCGGCGCGGAAATGCTGACCAACAACGGCGACAACCTCTTGGTGCTGTGATGACGCACCAGATAGTAGCATATTCCTGTTATCGATGCGGCAGCGAATTTCCAATCGATCTACCAATCGATTCCCGCGGTTGCCCGTCATGTCTGCACACCGCTTCTTCAAATTTGAGAGTTCTTTATCGCGCACCATTTCCGGCAACATTTATAGACAATGGGAGGTCCGATCTACCGTCGCTTTGGCGTTATTCTGAAAGGCTCCCTTTCGATGAAAGTAGAGCAGTCTCGCTTGGCGAAGGTTTAACGCCACTCCTTCGCTCCGAACGAATTGGGGCCGTAATCGGCGCGCCCAATTTCTTCATCAAGAATGAGGGCTACAATCCGACCTGGTCACACAAGGATCGGTTTTCAACGGTTGCTGTTACCGCCGCAGTAGAGGCAGGTGCATCCGTCGTCGCAACGAGTTCAAGCGGAAACGCCGGCGCATCGCTGGCGGCCTATGCTGCGCGTGCGGGCCTGGAATGCGTCGTTGCCACCATTGCCGGTTCTGCGGGCCCCATGCTCTCTCAAATCCAAAAGTATGGCGCAAAAATCGTACCCTTTGAAAACAAGCAGGACCGCTGGCCGTTTCTCGCCGAAGGCGTCAGACGCTACGGCTGGTTTGCGACATCGCCCTATAGGCATCCAGTAGTCGGCAGCCATCCGATCGGCATCGAGGGTTACAAAACCCTCGCCTACGAAATTATCGAACAGTTCCATGGGAACGTGCCGGATTGGTGTGCTTTTCCAGTCTGCTACGGAGACGCAATTACGGGTGCCTGGCTCGGCTTTCGTGAGTTGATGACATGCGGAATGATCTCCAGGGTGCCAAGGCTTCTTGCAGCGGAAGCGCATGGCTCTCTCGCTAAAGCGCTTGAAACGGAAGCAGATCAAATTCCAGACATGCCCACTTCTTTCAACGCACTCGCCATTTCGGTCGGAGCAGCACGGAGCACCTATCAAGCTCTCAATGCACTACGCGCTTCAAACGGCATCGCCGTTCCAGTCAGCAATGACGGCCTGATTGCGTTTCAAGAGCGAATAGCCGCCACTGAGGGCACATTCCTTGAGCTTTCCTCCGTGATGCCTGTGGCCGCTGTTGCGACAGCACGACGTCAAAACATAATCCGAGAAGACGAAAGTGTCGTCGCAATTGTCACCGCCTCTGGCCTCAAAGACATCGACAAATCTGTTTCAAGCAAGGTTCACCCACGCTTCACCAACATCGATGATGCCTTCAGGCATTTCGCCAACTAGCAAGGAAATACTCATACGCAAGTCGCCCAACAATTAAAATTGAAAGGGAACGAACATGAGACGACGGGAATTTCTGGCCATGACGGCCTTATTTATTGGATCAGGCCCACATTTGGCATGGTCAGCTTCGAAAGCTTACCCCGCTAATAATCCAATGCTGATCGTCGGTTTTGCAGCAGGTGGTGCGGGCGATATCGCGTCTCGTGTCGTGACAAACTACGTTAAACAAAATCGTGGTCTCATTGCCATGCCGGATTTCCGTCCCGGCGCGGGAGGAACAATCGCAACCGACCAAGTGCGCAGGGGAACATCCGACGGCTCAATCCTGTCGTTGTACTCGGCCAGTCCAGTGCTAGTCGCACCTCATCTGCAAAAGGTACCATACGACACGACAAGTGACTTTACCTTTATTGCAAGCTATGCGGGCATTTCCGTTCCGTGTTTCGTCCGTAGAAACAGTCCGTTCGAAACCTGGGACCAATTGCTGGATTTTTGCCGCAAAAATCCAAAAAAGTTGAAATGGGCGACTGCGGCGCCGCGAGGACTTGCGCATATTGCGACCGACGCAGCGTTTCGCCAGGAGAAAGCGACAGCGACATTCGTTCCCTTTCGAGGAGGAGCCGATGCTGTAACTGCACTTCTTGGGGGGCACATCGACATGGTCGTTTCGTCGGATTTCGGACCTCATCTGGCAGCCGGATCAGTGCGACTATTAGCCGAAACCAGCCCAAACCCAAAAGCAAGCCCGGACGGTATCGTCAGTTTTGCAGAACGGGGCTATCCCATTGCAATCCCCGCATCATACGGCCTCTTCGGTCCCGTAGGTCTACCTTCCGAAATCGTCTCCTGGTGGGAAGGCGCGATTGGGGAAATGGTCGCAAGTCCAATGTACGCCGATTTTTTAAAACTGATTAATGGCTATGCGATGTTCCAAAAAAAGCGAAGAATTCACCCACATGGTCAAAGAAGGATATACCAGTATAGGACATCAGATCGAAGCGATGGGGGTCCACCTATGAACCTGTCTCGTTTCGTTCCTTACACGCTTTCCACAATCGGCCTTGGTGCTGCAGCGAGCGGCCTAAGCATGCGTCTTTGGGAAAACGGTGAGCCAGGAGCAGGGCTTTTTCCCTTTCTGGCCTCACTACTGCTGATCATCACCAGTTTTCTTTGCACCATGCAAATTTCATCCAATGAAGATCCAATCGAGATACACCGTGTCCTCGCCTATTGCGTATCACTCGCTCTTTTTTGCATCTTCCTGGAATTTCTCGGCTTTGTAGCGGCCGCGTTTTTATTCCTCGCAGGGGTTTTGCTGTTCATTGAACGGATAAGGTGGCAAATATCCGGATTTTTTGCAGCCGTCGTGGCTATAGCAACCTGGCTTCTTTTTGAAATCCTTCTCTCCGTTCCCCTACCACATGGCGTCTGGAGACTGTGATGCTGGATTCTCTTTCCCAACTCATCATGGGCCTCGGCATTGCGCTCGAGCCAACCAATATCGCCGTGGCTTTTTTGGGCGCAGCATTGGGTACGGCCGTAGGCGTTCTTCCTGGTCTGGGTCCATCGGCAACGGTTAGCTTGTTATTGCCCATTACCATGGCACTCGACCAAACAAGCGCAATTATCCTGCTTGCTGGTATCTATTACGGATCGCAATATGGTGGTTCTATAACCTCCGTCCTAATGCGGGTTCCCGGAGAGGCCTCAAGCGTGATGACGTGCTTTGACGGCTATCCGATGGCCAAACAAGGCCGAGCCGGTGCTGCGCTAGGCATCAGTGCATTTGGGAGTTTTATTGCAGGAATTTCCGCAACACTGGCAATCGCAATCGTTGGTCCAGCCTTCACAACAGTTGCCCTCGCATTCGGGCCGGTCGAGAAGTCAGCAATTGTCCTGTTGGGTCTCGTGCTTGCCGCAAGCGTTGGTGAGGGACCGCGTATCCGTGCGTGGACGATGGTGGCGCTGGGTCTCCTTCTTTCAACTGTCGGCGTCGATCTAATTTCTGGACAAGAGCGGTTCACCTTTGAAATCAGCTACCTGCGCGACGGTTTCAATATCGCCATACTGGCCATGGGCCTGTTTGGAATGAGCGAGGTTTTGATGCTCATCCAGCGTAAAGAAGCGCACGAAACAACTAAAATGCCCTCTTATCGAATACGCGACCTTCTGCCGAATCGTGACGACTGGAAAGCCTCAGGCGGACCAATCGCGCGCGGCACAGTTCTCGGTTTTTTCCTAGGCCTGCTGCCCGGTGGCGGTGCGCTCGTCGCCGGATTTGCAAGTTACCTCATGGAGAAAA
Source organism: Ochrobactrum sp. SSR (assembly GCF_030067775.1). Lineage (NCBI taxonomy): Bacteria > Pseudomonadati > Pseudomonadota > Alphaproteobacteria > Hyphomicrobiales > Brucellaceae > Ochrobactrum > Ochrobactrum sp. SSR. The sequence goes on from NZ_CP125969.1 coordinate 1,184,835, forward strand.
AACTTTCCCGCTCACCTGAGCGGTTTGGCAAAGGGGCGATAGAAGGCGTCGCTGGGCCAGAAAGTGCCAACAATGCTGCTGCACAGGCGAGCTTCATTCCTATGCTATGTCTCGGCATTCCTGCCAATGCAGTAATCGGCATCATCATGGGAGCGCTCCTGATGCAAAATGTCGTTCCCGGGCCGCAGATTATCTCCGAGCATCCGCAACTTTTCTGGGGTATCGTGGCCAGCATGTTGATCGGAAACGCCATGCTCGTCGTTCTCAACGTCCCTCTGATCCGCATTTTTGTCCTTTTGCTAAAAGTTCCTCAGACAGTCCTGGCTCCCCTTATCGTCTTGTTTTGCGTGATAGGGGCGTTCAGCCTGAGCAATAGCATGTTCGACGTCGGCGTCGTAATCGGATGTGGATTTGTAGCCTATGGATTACGTCGGGCTGGCTTCGATATGGCGCCTCTCCTGCTGGCATTCCTGCTTGGATCGCTTCTTGAGGAAAATCTGCGACAGAGTCTTATTCTTGGCGAAGGCAGCCCGTCAATTTTCATCGAAAGCCCGATCAGTATCTGCCTGATCCTATTCACGCTGACTATCCTGGTTGTACCTCTACTCAAGAACGTCAGGGTTTGGCTCGTCCGTCGGCCCTCGTGAGAAACCCGCCGTGACAGAAACCAAATGTCACGGCGTCACTAAGTACTCAATCACTTTCCCAACTCACTTACGCGCGGCTCGAATTCCGCGAGCCAATGGCATGTGACCGCAATGAGAGAGCTAATATGAAGCACCAACATCTCAAGACGATCGAACAACGGCTGCTGTGGCTATCACATTGGATGATCCATCACGCAAACCACATCCGCCCAAAGGAGGATGGAATTAAGGTGGGAGGACATCAGGCGTCGTCAGCTTCTCTAGTATCGATCATGACCGCACTTTATTTTTCTGCGTTGCGCCCGCAAGACCGCGTTGCGGTTAAACCACATGCGTCACCAATCTTTCACGCAATTCAGTACCTCATGGGCAACCAAACACGACAGAACATGGAGAACTTTCGCGGTTTCCGCGGAGTACAAAGCTATCCCAGTCGCACCAAAGATATCGATGATGTTGATTTCTCGACCGGATCGGTGGGGCTAGGTGTCGCGATCACATCTTTCGCCTCGATGATACAAGACTATATCGCTGCAAAGAGCTGGAGCACGGACCTCGTTCTTGGCCGTATGATCGCGCTGGCTGGGGATGCCGAATTGGATGAAGGCAATCTTTATGAATGCCTGCAGGAAGGTTGGAAACACGACTTACGCAACACCTGGTGGATTATTGATTATAATCGACAATCGCTAGACGGTATCGTCCGTGAAGGTTTGTTCCGGCGGATCGAAGGCATTTTCAGCGCCTTTGGCTGGGATGTGGTCAAGATTAAGTATGGTGTGCTGCAACGCGCAGCTTTTGACGAACCGGGCGGCGAACGCCTTCGCGAATGGATCGATAACTGTCCAAATCAGCTTTATTCCGCGCTCACCTTCATGGGCGGCGCCGTTTGGCGCAAACATCTCATGAACGATCTCGGCGATCAGGGCAATGTCACTGCGCTAATCGAGCGGCGCAACGATGTTGAACTTGCCGAACTGATGGAAAATCTTGGCGGCAATTGCGTGAGCACCATGGCAGATACATTCGCCGCGATCGATCACGACCGACCGGTCTGCTTTCTCGCCTACACAATAAAGGGATGGGGTACGCCCATCGCCGGGCACAAGGACAATCATGGCGGCCTCATGAACAAGGCCCAAATGGCCGATTGGCAAGCGTTTATGGGTATTTCACAAGGGCAAGAATGGGATAAATGGGCAACTGTTGCAAACCCAAAAAAGCTGCAGGATTTTCTAGACACCATGCCATTTTTTGCCAGCGGCCAGCGTCGTTACCGTGATGCTCAAATCGAGGTTCCCGCTATCCCAGCAGGAAACGAAGGAGACATCTCGACCCAGACGGCCTTCGGAAAAATACTGGATGAACTATCGAAGTCCGATTCAGAACTTGCAGCGCGAATTGTGACTATGTCACCTGACGTGACGGGAACAACCAATCTCGGGGCATGGGTCAACCGGCGAAAGCTGTTTGCCCGCGAAAAGCGTCCTGACACTTTCATTGATCAGTAAATACCTTCAACCGCAAAATGGGAATTTACACCGGCTGGCCAGCACATCGAATTGGGCATTGCGGAAATGAACCTTTTCCTACTGCTGGGTGCAGCCGGCCTATCACACTCACTTTTCGGCAAACGTTTGTTGCCTATCGGTACGGTCTATGACCCATTCGTTGCGCGCGGCCTCGATGCGTTGAACTATGCCTGCTATCAGGATGCACGATTCATGATCGTGGGAACGCCCTCTGGTGTCACTTTGGCGCCCGAGGGCGGTGCCCACCAATCGATTGGATCTCCATTGATTGGGATGTCCCAGGACGGGCTCGCCTCTTTTGAGCCTGCATTCGCAGACGAACTTGCGGTTATCATGACATGGGCTTTCGACTACATGCAGAGAGACGGAAGCGGCGACCCAGATGAGAGGACTTGGTTAAGAGATGAAACCGGTGGGTCGGTCTATTTACGGCTTTCAACCAACCCCATCGAGCAACCGGTCAAGCGTCTGGACGATAGGTTCAAACAGGGCACGATTGACGGTGCCTATTGGCTGCGGGAACCAGGACCAAATTGCGAGGTGGTCATCGCCTATCAGGGTGTGATCGCGCCCGAGGCTATCAAAGCTGCCGGCATCATCGGTGAGAGTCGTCGCGATATTGGTGTGTTGGCGATAACATCTGCCGACCGGCTTCATGCGGGCTGGTCCGCTGCGCAACGTGCTCGTGCCCGTGGTCTTACGCAAGCTGAGAGCCACATAGAAACACTCATGAAAGATGTCCCAGCACACTGCAAAGTCGTTACGGTCATCGATGGACATCCCGCGACCTTGTCCTGGCTCGGTTCGGTTAACGGTCATAAGACAATTCCCCTTGGCGTCGAGCATTTCGGGCAGACGGGAACGATTGGCGACCTATATCGGCACTTCGGTATCGACGCGCGTGGAATCGTGGAAAAGGTGAATGGCCTCACATTTGGCAAACCTGTGTTAGGTGTTGTAGCCTAAGTAAAGCCACTAGCTCAAAGCAGCAACGAGAGCGCCGACCGAGGCCTTAAGCGCTCCGATCCCGTGTCAAATTGGCCGCAAGTTTCCATTCGATCAGTACCAGCCGCCGAATTGTGTTCTCCGGGCAATGTTACCCCCGAAATGCAAGTTGCGGCTCGGTGACCACCTCAACAATCTCGCGAGACTTGATAAAACCGCCCAGATCGCCGTGCATACCGTTGAAGAGATCAATCAAGGTTTTTTGGGTTACGGGTCGAGTACGAAGCTGAACGATCTTCATGTCTGGTATCGGTCGATCTCGATCCTGATCTTTTATCAATGACGTTCGGAAGTCTACGAGATCCTCACGTGCCTCATCTTGTGATCCGTAAAACTGCCGCGCGCAGTGTCGCGGATCGTCACCATAGGTGTAGGTATAGAAAGTAAAGCCATGCGCGGCTTCGTGTTCGGTAAAAGCCATTTCCACGGTTTCCAATTGAAGCATTCGCGGTACGCCCCCGCTTCAATGCTCATTGACCCCTTGGTGATCGGGGAGTTGCAAACCGTCACGAAACGGCCCTGTGGCCTTTAGCCGGAGGCCTGTTGCATAAGCCACAGGCTCCCCGACCATAAGGTCAAGGAGTACGGTGCCATAGCAGCAGGCACCAGCTTTCGTGAGGGGTTTGCACGCCCCAAGGCAGCGCGTCACTGCCTTATGTTCACTCTAATGTAACCGTTATCGATTGTCGTCCATTTTTTCGGTCGCTTTGCATTTGCCGAAAAAATAACAATATCAACAATAGGAATTGTCTACTTTAGCCACGCATCAGGCCCAACTAGCGAATTGAGAAAAGATCGGAAGCGAGCGCACCGAGCGTCACCATCATCTTTAATCGCCGTGAAAAGATCAGGAGTCTTGAGAACAAATGAAACCTTCAGTCGTACGGTCCCGAGTGTCATGCAGCGATGTCGAATAAGTGAATCGGTCACATGTTCGAAAGCGTCGAATTTAACCCCCGCGGATATGAGCTCATCGTCCGGGCCAGCCGTGGCAAGCCAAACGGTACGCGCGTCAATGTAAGCAGCAATGAGCTGCTCAAGTTCCGTATCTGGCATATCAGCTACTTTCGACAAAGGATAATGTCGTGTGCGCTTTGCATTAGACTGCAAAGCTCTCCCAATGTACGTTAAGTATAACGTTTTAGACTCACAAAATCAAACTAAAAGTACCACATAATATACGAAAAGTGACAAATGATCGACGCAGGACAAATTAAAGCCGCTCGTGCCTTGTTGGGGCTAACGCAAAACGACGTCGCTGCTGCGACCGGGTTATCCGTACAGACTATCAAAAGGATGGAAACAGCGGGAACGCTACGAAGCACCGTTTCAAACGTCCTAACAATTCAGAAAGCACTTGAAAAAGCAGGCGTCATTTTCATTCCTGAAAATGGTGGCGGTACGGGTGTGCGGCTGGCTAAGCCACTACTTTCTAAATGAAAGGGAACGGTCAGCCTTGCAGTTGGCGCAATGACCAGTTCATGTAAGTCCAATCGCGCTCGCTGGCCGACGCAATTGCTGTAAGTTCCGTCGGCTCCTGCTTTACAACGGATGTCCATCCCGGTTGAATATTCAACCAGGTATCGGAAAAAACAGTCGACTGGTATCGATAACCTTCGTCAGCCGTAATGGCGACTATGGTTTTGTTAGGCTCGCCACTTGCATGCCAATTTCCAACGAGCGCAGAAGCTCCGCCGGAAGGGCCGACAAAGATTGCATGGGTTCGATAAAGTTCACGTGTAGCAGCAAAGGCTTGTAAGCCTCCCACCCAATGCACTTCGTCGATTAACCCGTGATCGAGGTTTTTGGGCACGATACTGTTTCCAAGTCCGCGCAACAGACGCGGCCCGGCTTCTTGTCCGAAGAGAACACTATTGTTCGTATCAACCGCTACCGCGCGCATATCTGGGTAAATCCGACGTAGATAGTGGGTCGCGCCGCAAAGCGATCCGCCGGAACCGACACACCCGACCAGACAATCAACGTGACCCAGATGATCTACAATGACCTCCGCAAGACGCGAATAGGCCGCCGGATTGTCAGGGTTGTCGTATTGTTGGGGCCAGAAAGCGTCCGGTGTCTCGCCAAGCACGCGATGTAACTCAGCGAGACGACCTTCCTGATTGCCTGTTCGGCTCGGATCGTCAACCATCCTCACCACGGCGCCAAGCTGCTCGAGCCGTTCCTTGAATGAACCATCCATGAGGCTTGTCGCGCTAACAATTGTAAGGCGATAACCACGGATCGCAGAGAGCATCGCCAATGCCAATGCAAACGTTCCTGAACTCGTCTCAACGATGTGACCGCCGGGCTTTAGAAAACCATTTTCCTCTGCACGATTCAGCATGTAGTGGGCCGGCAGCAGTTTCATCAAACGAAATTGAGCCAAATAGAAATTCGGCCTCAACTCAATCATCTGGGGTGTTTCGTAATCATGAAGAAAAGACCCCGAATTCATGACACTGCCCCGAGAATCTCGACGTCGTTGTTGACGGAGAACTGATGAAAGCCTGCAAATCCCAGCTCGGCCGCCGCCTCCACTGCTGCGCCAATCTTTAGATCAACTTCCGGATCATTGGCATCCATCAGAAGGCCCATCAAATTTCCACTGTGGGCCACTTGCACGCCGAGTGCGTTGCTATTTTCCCCGATCTTGAGAAGATCATCAAAATGCCTTTTCGGGAGATGTCGTTGATTTATCCGGGCGCTTGCTGTTGCGACACGGCCAAGCAAGCCGACATCCTGATCAAGGACCGCCTTGCGGGCAAGACCACGGAGCACCCGGAAGCTCTCGATCTCGGATCGATCGTAACGGGCGGGTGTGAACGTTAACGTATCTACGGGTGGATCATCTGGCGAAATAAAACCCACAACCATTAAGGGAGGATATTCGCCTGGGAAAAATTCCATGACGTGCCCTTCCCTGTGGGCGAATAAAACAGCATGCTCGCCAAAAACGATAGAATCGCTAGCGGTCTCAGCCGCCACAGCCAAACGACATATAAGCGCGCGTCGGAGTTCAACGCCCATAGCAACTGAAACCGCTCTTATTGCTGCGACAACGTCCGCAGTCGATGATCCAAAACCTAGACTGATCGGTATGTTCGTTTCAATCGTGAGACATCCCGCCTTTTCCGGTTTTCCCAACGCGTCCAAGGTCAGGCGCGCCGCGCGGGCAGCTTTGCTCATGCCTGCTGGACGCGTGCGGATCTCATTTCCGTCATCAGGCCAGAACGTAACCACGGATTCCAACGCCGGACACGGCAACGTAATCAACGCTCTGTGTAGGCTTCCCGCATCGTCAGAAAAAACCCCTTGAAGTATTTCTCCGTGATGAGCCATCGCTCGACCGGTTCCAGCACCAAGCGAAAGTGGGGAGACACGTTTCTTGAAAAAATTTGTTTCATCAGCAACTGAGCGGGAAAAAGACACCGATTTTCCTCCGGCAATTGAAAGATTGAGCAGTGTGCTTCACGAAACCACGAACGTCTGCCCTCCTTTTGGAGGAGAAAATTTAATTTGACTAAATGGTGTGGTGGGTAGCCCAAAGAACCCACCACAGAAATCATCACAAAGAAACGTTGGGGATCGCGCGCGCTAATTCACTACAAGGATGCTGCGATTTTCGCTCTAAAGCGGGGCAACGAAGTGCCACTATTCGGCCAGCCACACACTCTGTCTGTTTAAAGTAAAGATCATGACCACGTGGCCGTCGGCTATCGCTACACAATCTTTGCATAGGATATACTTGCCGAGCTTGCGCTTCAGGCACTTTTGAAACCGAAACGCAGTCAGCAAAATTCCGGCCATCACGCAAAACTGGCAACACGACGGAAATCATTGAGCCTTTTACAACCAGAATAACAAGCGATATCGATACTACGTGAAAGCCGGTCTGGAAAAATAGTCCAAGCACCAAGCCTGTTTTACGCCATATAACTCACCTCAAGTTGATCAAGCGTGGGAACTGCGGGCGTCAATGCAATCCGCTCAGCAAAGCTATTGACGTCAAACTTAATACGTTATCCCTCGTTCGAGCGCACGACGCTGACGTTCGGCCACGATTTGCTGGCTTGCCTGCATGCGAACCGTCTGTTGTACGATCTTCAAGCTTTCCTGCATTGTCTCGAATGCTCGGCGTTGCGTCGGTGCCACACTGTTGGTAACGGTCGTTTCGCCGCGCAGGATCGCATCACGCCCAAACCTCAGATCAAGCGCCCGGCTGACAGTGGTGAATTCCTGTATGATATTGGCCCCGAGTAGTCCGGCTTCCGCTTTGAGATCTGTGCCTTTCTTCTTCATTGTCTTTGTGAGCTCACGCAATACCACTTCGGCTGCAGGTGACAAACCTGGAATGGCAATTCCCATGCGCTGGCGCTCCCCGGTAATCGCTTTGGTCTCGTTGCTCAGCGCCGTCGCGTAAGATGCACCCAACGACCGAACACGGCTTTCTGCGTCCGGGACAGCCAAAAGGGCTTCCTTTCGTTCACGCCCAGATGCCAGAAATTTATCCATGATGCGGTCAGAACCACGCAATGCCCCATAGGCTGCGGGATCGTTAGCAACCGCCGCCGCGATGCGCTCAGCCGCAAAACCTTTGATAATCAAGGCTTCAATTTTGTCGACGGCACCTGCCGGATCACGCCAGATGTTGGATGCTGTTTTAGTAAGGACTGCGCGATTGTATTGGTAGTGATTGGCTGTGAGCACCCTCTCCTTTGCCACATCTTCTATTGGCGTTTTGAACTCCGTCACAGCTGTCAGCATCGGCAACACGGCATTTGTTTTCGCGCTTGGCTCGATGCTGGCAACTGCAACGACCTTCGCGCGGTCCCTAGTTTCGACAAGACGCTGTTCCTCGGCAAAACGGCGTATAATGGTAAAAAGACGCGTCAGTTTCTCGCGCCGATCTGAATTGAGGTTCTCCGGCATGCGCTCGAGGATATTGCGTTCAGCCACGGCATCAGCTTTGTCGGTAAAGGCCGACCAGCCAAAGCGCGCGGTCAACGCCTCATTGATCGCCTTCACTTGCTGGACCAACTGATGGTCCCCCGCAGCATGGGAAAAGGCCGTCTTATAGGCATCTGTTACACCGCGCTTGCGCTCCGCTTCGACTTCGATAAGGCGGGCCATTGCCTGCTGCGAGGGTGCAGGGATCGACAGTGCCATATAGCCGCGACGTTGCTCTTCGCGCTTGCCAAAGCGTTCCGCCTGACGACGGAATTCTGTCGCATGCGCACGCGACAGCGGAACAAGTTCAGAAAGAGCGCCAAGCGCGGCCTTGCGTTCATCCCGAGCGACGCGACCGTCAAACAGAGAACCCGATCCCCGGATCGGGCCAAGACGTTCTGGTTTAGCGGCAATATCCTCAGCAAGGCTTCGCGGTTCTATTTGCCTGTTGGAGGCAAGTGCATTGAACCTTGCCAGCGCACCATCTGGATCTCGATATATCTTCCCCAACACTTGTCGAAGAATGACCTCCCGCTCCTTCCAGCGATCTGAATGTAATTGCGCACGTCGGGCATCCTCTTCGAGGCTGCGGGCGAACTGGGTTATTGGGGGAAGAAGATGAGGTCCGTTGTTGCCTCGTTGCTCTGATGTTTCAGGTTGTCGTGCTGCAAGCTGCTGCGAACGTTGTTCGTTATAGGAAACGCTTTTGTTGCGTTCGATCATGATATCGAGCGCCACACTGGCCCGTTCCCAAAGCTTTGCCACTTGTCCGCGCTTGTCATCAAGCCACGCCAGCTTTTGTCCGACACGCTCTTCTATGCTCGCCATAACTCCGGCAAGCGTGTCGATACCTCGCCGACGGGCAAAGTCATGCGCATGCGCCCGATAACCAGCTTCATTCTCAAAATCGAGCGTCGTGGTTTTTGTGCCTGAACGGCCAAGACGTTCAACCAGTTGCCCAAACAATTCCGGCCTATGGTTTTCGCGCTCGATCCGCTCACTTCGTATAATAGCAGTTTCGAGCTGCTTTGCCGTCCAGACGTTTCGCTCGACTTCGCGTTCCTCAAAACTCTTCCGGCCGGTCTCCTTGTCTGTGACAGGGATTTTGACCTTGACGATTTCAACGCCGTCTTTTCGGAGAAGTGCGGTATCACCTTTTGATACACCTCCGTCAGCCAACGCCTTGGGCAAACTGACGCCCCAGAGCCGATGCACGGTTTCGTCATCTATCTTCACATCAGCATAGGGACTTTCATCCGTATCCTTATCCTGTGGCCGGAACTTTGCCATACCGGTCGCAATCAGTTCGCCGGCAACACCGGCTGCATGATCAACCCGCGATTTCCCGCCCCATTCCGCTTTTGGCTCAAAATCCTCCCGCGCCGCATAAAGATCGGCGCGGTCATGATGACGGGTCATGGACACATAGGTCAGATGCTGATCCATCATGCCGGTAGCAAGCACAAATGTCCGACCAACGGTCACGCCTTGCGATTTATGGATGGTCACAGCATAGCCATGATCGATATTGCGATAGCTGTCCTCGCTGAGCACCACATCCCGGCCAGTGTCGAGACGGATCGATAACAGCGGACGCCCACCTTTGCCACCGGTGGAAACGACAGTACCGAGCATACCGTTTTTGACATATTGCGGACGAAGATGCTTTGCGCGCGTTTCGACAAAGCGGGCATTTTCTAGAAAGATGACCCGGTCGCCGCAGCCAAATTCTCGAACGCCGCGCTCTGTGCGAAACTCACGAGCGTTTGTCAGAGCACCCTCCCTGTGCATGACGATGCGCAGGGATTTGTTCAAGCGCCTTACATCTTTATTGGTATGAGCGAGCACCAGCATCTCGTCGCCGCGCAGCTTTCCATCTTTCCCTGCCGTCCGCGACTGTGCGATCGCCTCTCGGCGCCCATCGCTCCAGTCGGCAACAAGACGTTCTATAACCTCAGCGCGTCGCTCGGCTTCGATTATGTGCCCCTTTTGAGCATAGGCATCGAGCCCCTCTTCGACCTTGCCCCGCGCAAAAAGCCTGGAGGCATCGCGTGCCCAGGCTTCTCGTTGGCGGCGGACACCGGCAAGCTCGGCGAAACCAATCCGCTCCGTTATTGCCCGGAAGGCTGCACCGGCCTGGATCGGCTGAAGCTGCATCGCATCACCGACCAGAACGGCTTTTGCACCGGCATTCTCAACCGCCTTCAACACGCGTGCCATCTGCTCAGAAGACACCATGCCGGCTTCGTCCACTACGAAGATGTCTCCGCGTTTGAGAAGATCACGACCATTCTCCCAGCCAAGTTCCCAAGCGGCAAGGGTTCGCGATTTTATGCCAGAGCTATCCTCCAATCCTTCCGCAGCTTTACCGGATAAGGCTGCTCCGAAGACATCCCTGCGCTCATTTTCCCAGGCAATACGGGCAGTGGCAAGAAGCGTCGACTTGCCAGCGCCCGCAAGCCCGACCACGGCGGAGATGGCACTGTCGCCAGTAAGATGACGAATGGCGTCAATCTGCTCTAGATCAAGCTTAAAAGATTTGCCCGGATCCGCCGTTTTGAATTTTTGGATGCCCGCTTCAATCTTCGCAGCACCAATTCCAAAGCCCTTGCGCTTTGACAAAACCTCAGCTGACTGCGCCATGTCATATTCAATCCGCAGGATCTCGCGGGTGGTAAAAATTGCGGGCTCGTTTGCCTTGCCGGTTTGCTGATCCACCTGTTGCGGCTTCAACAGTACTAGATCTTCAGACGCCATCAGCCGTGAGCGAATATTGGCAAAATCGCCCGGATCATCAACATAACGATGCAATGTCTTGGCGATATCCTTCTCATCAAAGGTCGAACGCTCAATGCCGAGGCGTTTGAGAAGAAGTCCGGGGTCAGCAAGCAGTCGATCAGCCATTTCCTGCCGACGCGCAAGTTCGGCCGGCGCGAAATACATCTCCACGCCCTTGCGAGCCATTGCAGTCTTTGCTGGCCCAAGATGTTTCTGGGCAATTCCATCCAGACCCTGTTCAGCGTAAGAGCGCCCATCAAGGCGAATATCATGGCCAGCCAGAGCCAAGTAGCGGCTCGCCGTCTCTGCCCAAGCAACCTTCCACGCCTTCATCGTTTCTTTGTCGCCAGCCCAACACGTATAAACAATATCCCCGTTATGGCGGTTCGACTTTACCTCACGCAATGGTTTCCCGTCCGGTCGGAGAACCGGCACATATTTGGGACCGAAACCCGTTTCTGTCAGGGGTCTGAGCGCAGTCAGCAGGTGAATATGGGGATCACCATCCTTGTCGTGATAGACCCAGTCAGCAATCATACCCTTCACAGTCAGATTGTCCCGGACGAACTCCTGCACCAGGGCAATATTCTCCGCCCGCGTCAGTTCTTCTGGGAGCGCAATAATCAGCTCACGAGCAAGCTGTGCATCCACCCGCGTCTCAAATGCATCGACGGCGTTCCACAACACTTCGCTCGCACCCGCGGCGGTCTTGCCATCTATCGCCAACCGTAACCAACCCGGAACATCTTCCGGCAAAGCCAGCTCTTCATGGACCAGATCATCGTCGCCACCACGATAGTTGAATGAGATTCCGGTCTGTTCGTCTCTCATCCGGGTGCGATGCCGATAAGAAGCCGCGGAGATAATATTACGGCCCGCCCCTCTGCTGATCATCTGTGCTCTGACGAACATGATTGCCACGATTAACTCCTGACCGCACAAACGTGCCAACCAACCCAATCCTGCTGCTTGCCAAAAGTCAGCTCCCAACTCCGGGACGAAAATCAGGTTGGAATTTCGGTAGTGTCGATTTGGATAATTGCACAGACAAACGCTTTTTACTATCTTTTTTTAGATTAGTTAAATTCGACCCTTATGTCTGGCTAGAATAAGCGTAAGGCGTAAATTGATCTAAATTTCGTATTTTCTCGTAACGATGGATAAATAGAGATGCTGATCGAACGTATAAAACAAGTTACAGTTAAACCGGCCGAACCGCTAAGGCAGGACTAGCGCAAATGAGGTCGCCGATGTGAAACTCAATCACTGTTTCGAAGAATTCGTGGCGCGGCTTCGTGAAAGCTGAAAAAAGCGATTGGGGAGAGCGACAACGGCAAAATAAAAAGCCACACAACTTTTAGAAAACGTCTCAAGGACGAGCTGCCAGAACACGACCGGTTCATGAACCCCTGAGGCAGTCGCAACCTCTTCCCCGTTGCTTATGCAATCACCTTATCTGCGCCAACGAAAAAGTTGGGGCGCGACAATCGAAACGATTCAACAGTTGAGGTCCACACTGGACGATTGACTCTCCTTCTCAGTTGCCTCAAAAATAAGAACAAATAATGAACACTTGGAGATGATGATGCGCACAACTGGCAAACTCGATTATCTGGAAATGCCCGCCGCCAATGGCTCACTCGACGCGACAAAAAGCTTTTATGCACGGGCATTCGGCTGGTCGTTCACCGATTACGGTCCCACTTATTCGGCCTATTCCGAGGGGCTGGACGGCGGCTTTGACGCCGACCCGCAAGCGACATCGAAGCCGCTACCCGTGCTTTATGCGCTGAGGCTCGAAACCGCGCTTCAAGCCGTGACCGAAGCTGGCGGCACCATCGTCAAGCCGATCTTTGCATTTCCGGGCGGACGCCGCTTTCATTTCACTGATCCGGCGGGTAATGAACTCGCAGTATGGAGTGAAAATTAGAGCAGCCCATGTCCACATCCTTGTCAGCCCTCGAAGCCGCAGCGCGATACTTATCCCAGGCCGACAAGGATCGGTTCTTCCGGATCAAACGTGAAATGGAAGCGGCAGGCGCTTCCAAAAAGAGTATTGAAGACCGCCTTCACGCCTTCATCTGGGAAGTCATCGAATCCGATGACGACGATGAAGACGTGGAAGAAGAATAGACGTCAGGTCTGAAGCACATCCCGAAAAATACGAAGCGTGATCAGCTCGCTTCACGCAGGCGTTCCGCCGTTTGGAGATCGACCGAAACAAGCTGGCTGACACCCTGCTCGCCCATGGTGACGCCGAACAGACGATTCATACGCGCCATGGTGATCGGATTATGCGTGATGACCACGAAACGAGTTTCGGTTGAAGCCGCCATCTCGTCCATCAGATTGCAATAGCGCTCAACATTGTGGTCGTCGAGTGGCGCGTCCACTTCGTCCAGCACGCAGATCGGCGCGGGGTTGGTGAGAAACACCGCAAAGATCAGCGCCATGGCAGTCAGCGCCTGCTCGCCGCCTGAAAGCAGCGTCATGGTCTGTGGCTTTTTCCCGGGTGGACGGGCGAGAATTTCAAGCCCGGCTTCCAGCGGATCGTCGCTTTCAATCAGTTGTAGTTCCGCCGTGCCGCCGCCGAACAGATGCGTGAACAGGCGCTGGAACTGCACATTCACCACCTCGAAGGCAGCCAGCAGACGCTCGCGTCCTTCGCGGTTCAGGCTCTGGATCGCCTGGCGCAATTTCTTGATCGCCTCGATGACATCCTCGCGCTCGGATACGATCGCGTCGAGACGGTCCGAAAGCTCCTGGCTTTCCTCTTCCGCGCGCAGGTTCACCGCGCCAAGCCGCTCGCGCTCGATCTTGAGCCGCTCCAGCTGGCGTTCCAGCTGATCGGGGTCGGGAATAGCATCATCGGCCTTCAGCCCGGTATGGCGGATCGCTTCATGCGGCGCACAGTTGAGCGCCTCAACGATACGGACTTCCGCGTCCTTGCGCCGCTCTTCGGCTGCGGCAAGACGTTCTTCGGCGCGGGCACGCTGCTCGCGACTTGATGCCAGATGCTGAATGGCAAGCGTCGCAGCCTTGTCGAGTTCGGCCTGCGCGGTCTCAGCCGCAGCCAGAATATCAGCGGCTTCTTTACGACGATCATCGGCCAGCGAAAGCTCGTTCAACAGCGCCCGGCGGCGCGCCTCGATCTCGTCCGGAGCTTCGGCCAGACCTTCCGCCTCGTCTGCCGTCTCAGCGCGGCGGTCGTTTAGCGACGCAATCTGCCGGTCGGCATTTTCCGCGCGCGAAATCCAGTTGCGTCGCTCCAGCGCAATCATGTCCAGACGGCGCAACCGCGCTTCGGCCTCACGACGCAGCCCTTCATAAGCGGCGCGTGCTTCGGCCAAAGCCGTGCGGTCGGAGAGAACTTCACTCGTCAGCGCCGCAAGGCGTTGCGCGATGGCCTCCAGATCCGGCATTTCACCGAGCCTATCTTCTGCTTCCGCGACGCGGATCTGCGCTTCTTCCAGATTTTCTTCCAGTCGCGCCTTGGATTCGTCCAGAGCCGAACGGCGGGTTGCAAGCTGCCCTGCCGCACGCTCGGCGACCGCCAGCGCTTCACGCGCCTCATCCAGTTTGCGCTGATTGGTGCGCCACTGATCGCGGGCGACACGCTCATGTTCGACGGCTTCGCGCACCGAAGCTTCAGCGCGGCGCACGGCCTGTTCGGCCTCATCGACGCCTTTGCGGGCGGCAACCGATTCCTGCTCCAGCTCGCTCAGGCGGTTCTTCTGGGCCAGACGTTGTGCTGCCGGTGTCGGCGCATCGGCGCTTGCCGTATAGCCATCCCAGCGCCACAGTGCGCCAGCCTTGCTCACCAGCCGCTGGCCGGGACGCAAAAGCGCCTGCAAACGCTGACCATCATTGTCCGACACAACGCCAACCTGGGCCAGCCTGCGGCGCAATTGCTGCGGCCCATCGACCAGCCGGTCGAGCGGCGTTGCCCCTTGCGGTAAGGCCGGATCGGCTTCCGGCGCCGGATTATAAGCCCAGTAGACGGGCGCATGCTCGTCGCTTGCCGCGTCGAGGTCTTCACCAAGCGCCGCGCCAAGTGCGACTTCATAGCCCTTCTCGACACGCAGCTCTTCCACCACAGGCGGAAACTGGCCGGTCTCGCCAGCATTAAGGATACGCGCCAGTGTCTGTGCTTCGGTCTCGATGCGGTTCAGTTCGGTGCGCGCTTCGTTCAGTGGCTGACGGCTCGCCGCTTCCACTTCGCGTGCGCCTGCGACCAGTTCTTCTGCCGCAACAACCGCTTCTTCAGCCGCAGCAAGCGCATCCGCACAAGCATCAACCACGATGCGCTTTTCAGCCGGGTCGAACAGACCGCCGATCTGCTGGACGACAGCGGCAATATCGCGCTCGATGGCGTCCATCTGCGCGGCAAGCCGGTCGCGGCGATCCTGCGTTTCCTTCAAAGCGCGTTCGATCTGCGCCCGTTCGGCGGTCGCTTCCGCCCGTTCGGCGGTCACCCGCGCCAGCGCGCCTTCGCTATCGGTCAGGCGAATTTCCGCCTCTTCGAACAGCGCACGCAATTCCTCGTCGCGCTCGCCCGATGCTTCGTTGGAAGCGACCAGTTCCTGCTCTTCTTCCTCCAGTTTCGCCAGAATATCGGCGTTCTCGCGCACCATCTGCTCTTCGCGAGCAATGTCGGCAGTCAGCTGTTCCAGCCGCTTCATCAACTCGGCGCGGCGGGCGCGAATGCGTCCGTCCTCTTCGTCCAGCTGGGTGCGGGCAATTGAAAGGCGCTGCAAGGCGGCAGCGGCCTTGGCTTCGGCCTCGCGCAGTTCCGGCAGCTTATGCGCGCCAATCGCCTGATCGCGGGCCGCGTTCATCTGCGCCTGCGCCATATCGCCGACAGTCGCGGTCGCAGCCGACAAGGCGCTTTGCGCCTCGCCTTCCTGCACCTTGGCCTGGCTCCAGCGCAGATGCAGCAAGGCGGCTTCCGCACGGCGGATATCGGCGGACAGCGCCTTGAAACGGTTGGCCTGACGCGCCTGACGCTTCAGGCTTTCGATCTGGCTACCCAACTCGCCGACCACATCGTCAAGACGATCTAGATTGCCCTCGGCAGCACGCAGGCGTAGCTCCGCTTCGTGGCGGCGCGTATGAAGGCCGGAAATACCGGCAGCTTCTTCCAGAAGCGCGCGGCGCGCCTGCGGCTTGGCCTGAATGAGTTCGCCGATGCGCCCCTGCCCGACCATGGACGGCGAACGCGCGCCGGTCGATTGATCCGCAAAGAGCAACTGCACATCCTTGGCGCGAGCTTCCTTACCATTGATGCGATAGACGGAGCCTGCCTCGCGCTCGATACGGCGCGACACCTGCAACTCATCGGCGTCATTATAGCTCGCGGGAGCCGTGCGGTCGGAATTGTCGAGGAAAAGCGTCACTTCCGCCGTATTGCGCGCCGGGCGCGTGGCAGAACCGGAGAAAATGACATCGTCCATGCCGGAAGCGCGCATGTTCTTGTATGAGTTTTCACCCATCACCCAGCGCAAGGCTTCCACCAGATTGGATTTGCCGCAGCCATTCGGCCCGACAACGCCGGTCAGCCCGCCTTCGATGACGAACTCCATGGGTTCGACGAAGGACTTGAAACCGACCAAGCGCAGTTTGGAGAAGCGCATCAGCAAGCTCCTCCAGTTTTATCGCCCATTCCAGAAACGACAAAAGCGGACGCAATGATGCGTCCGCTTTTCATCCGGGAAAACGGGTCAGAGAAGCTTGTCGATGATTGCCGACATTTCGTCAACCGAAAGGGCTCCAGCGTATTTTTGGCCGTTGATGAAGAAGGTTGGCGTCGCATTGACTCCATAATCCTTCGATCCACGTTCCATCGTGGCTCTCACATCATCGAGAACTTGCTGGTTCGTCAAGCAAGCCTTGAAGGACTCCTGTGTAAAACCGGCAAGTTTTGCGATTTGTAGCAGGGCAGCTTCACCATCTTCGGCGGTTGCCCACTGTTGCTGCTGCTTGAAGAACACGTCGACCATCGGGAAATAGCGATCTTCCGGAGCGCAGCGCGCCAGCATGAACGCAGCGGTTGCGCGCGGATCGAACGGGAATTCGCGGAAGATGAGCCGCGCCTTGCCTGTATCGATATATTTTTCCTTGATCTTCGGCAAAGTATTGATCGTGAATTCGGCGCAATGCGGGCAGGTCAGCGATGCATATTCGATGATCGTCACCGGTGCATCGGCCTTGCCGTAGACCATATCCTTGAGCTTGCCCGGCTCGGCGATCTTCGCCGCATCGACAGTGCCTTCCGGGGCACGGTCCTGCGCCAGAGCGCCCGTTGCAGAAGCTCCTGCAAAAGCCAGTCCGGCAGCAGCCGATCCAGCGAGAGAAATGACGTGTCTGCGATTAAGTACGGCAGGCATCCGAATCATCCAGTCCTGTTTCATTTGGTTGTTCGATATATAATTTAAGGCGGCCGAGAAATATTCGCCAGACCCGCATCGTTCACATGAAAGTCAGAAGAGCGCCGATATTGTTTCCATATTCAGAACGACTAGCCCGGTTCTTGCTTCGACTCGCTGCAAACTGCCCAAGGCTTGCATCAAATTTATGGCGGCTTGTATCGCAATTAAGAGTTTTTGCAATTGTGGGAGTTTCTTAGAGCTTGTTCCAAAAGTCGCCCTGTGTGGCTGCAAATGGCAATTTTCTCCATTCCGGTGCTCACGTACCTTAAGTACGTTCCGCTCCGGTACTCGAAAATCACCATTTTCGCACACACATGCCGCTTTTTGATTCAGTCTCTTAATCCGTCTTTTTGCCAGAGCTGCGCTTTTCCGCCAGAATATTCTTACCGAGCCGTGCAAGTGCTGCCCGCAAGGCATCATCCTCAATTCCGTCCGTTGCCTTGTCGATCCGGCGCTCTTCCGAAGGGGCCAGCGGAGCAAGCCGCTTGGCCCGGCGCTTGGCCGGTATAGCGGGCGGCTTTTGCTCGATGCGGATGCGCCCGATGGCCGAAAAGCCAAGAAAGCCATTGACGCGACTGATGATTTCTCCGGTCTCGTGCTGGATCTGTAAGGCGGCAAAACCTTCGCAAGCGATGATCAAGGTCGCAGGTTTGAATGGGTCATCTTCATGCAGGCGACGCGGCCAGAGAATACGCAACGGGCGCGATGTGGCGCCAATGGCTGGGCCGACGATATCTTCCCAGGATTGCAGGAGCGAGAGATTGATGCCCGCACGTTTCTGGAGCATCGGGTCCATCAGACCCGAGGTCATATCTGCCAGCGGTCGAAATCCGCGTTTTGATTTTGGCTCGCTCATCGCGCTCCATTATAGCCGCGAAACCACTCCACAAACAAAGGAATACCTTCATCGAGCGTCGTTTTGGGGCTGAAACCCAGATCGCGGGCGGCCAGCGTGATATCCGCATAGGTGCGTGGAACGTCTGCGGCAGGCATCGGTTCAAGCTTACGGATCGCTTCCCTACCCGTCGCCTTCTCGATTGCCGCAATGAAATCATTGAGCATGACCGGGCGGTTGTTGCCGAGATTATAGACCGGCGCGGTTTCCTCCGGCTTTTCCACAATGCGTTTCACGGCGCCGACAACGCCGCTGACGATATCCTCCACGAACGTAAAATCGCGCTGCATCTCGCCATTGTTGAAAACGCGGATGGGCTCCCCTTTCAGGATCGCCGAAGTGAAAAGCCATGGCGCCATATCCGGTCGTCCAAAGGGGCCGTAAACCGTGAAAAAGCGCAAGCCCGTCGAATGCAGCTTGTGTACATGGCTGTAGGAAAAAGCCAGCAATTCGCCCGAGCGTTTCGTGGCGGCATAGACCGATACCGGATGATTGACCGGATCGCTTTCCGAAAAAGGAATTTTCTCGTTTGCGCCATAAACCGACGACGAACTGGCATAGACCACGGGTGGGCGCTTTTCGAGCTTCAGCGCGGTCTCGAAAATATTGACCTGCCCCATGACATTGGCCGAAACATAGGCAGCCGGGTTTTCGATGGAATAACGAACGCCCGCCTGCGCGGCGAGATGCACGATCACATCGGCATCCCTATCCGCGCCAATGGCACTCTTGATCGCTTCCGCATCCGCAATATCGGCTTTGGCAAAACGAAAGCCGTCGCGCGCGTGGAGCTTGGCGAGCCGCGTTTCCTTCAGCTCGACCTGATAGTAGTCGTTGACATTATCGATGCCGACAACCTGCCAGCCTTCGTCCAACAGGCGTTGTGCCGTGTGGTATCCGATGAAACCGGCGGCCCCCGTTACTATCGTTTTCATGCAATCGACTTCTTTCCGAATACGCACATTTCAAGTCCGGCGCGCCGTGCGGCCATGACCCGACGGGACGCGGCTGCATTCAGCGCCGCAAGGAAGAACATGGTCGACGAAATCGTGACTTCATGCAGTAGCGGATTGTGCAGCATGCCATAACTGCCGCTGACCACCGCGAAATAAATCAGGGCTCTGCGCATTGCCCAGCTATCTGCGGTTCGCCACAGATAGACCAAAATGGACAGGAAGGCACCGGTCATGAAGATCAGGCCGATGATACCGTCATTCAGCAATTCGTCGAGAACAGTATTGTGCACATGGCGGAACCCGGCCAGTATCGGAGCCTGTTCGCCCGCTTCCGTCCGCACCTCATTCATTTTGGAATAGGAACCGACGCCCGCAATCGGATGCTGCACGATGATCTTGCTGGCGCTTTTCCACAGCACCTCTCGAATATCGGCAGAAATCTTGTCTTCCCACTGCTTGCTGTCACCGGTGTCGTAATACTCGATCATGCCAGAAAAGCGCTTCGAAATGATGTCGCCGACAGGACCGACGACAACCAGCGCCGCCAAAGCAACGCCCAGCGCGGCGTAAACACTCCCCTGCTGGCGGATGCTGAAACGCTTCAGAAAGAAAATGATTTCAATCGCCGCAAAGAACGGCAGAACCACGATCACGGCCCGGGTTTCCGAGGTTAAAACCGCCGCCAGACCAAGCACGAGCCAGTGCGGCCCGTTCGGGAGATAGCGCGATGCCTGGCGCAAAGGTATCGCTGCCGAGATGGCCGAGACGCCCACAACAAAGGCAAAAACCGCCTGATTGCCGCCGATCCCGATACGTCCGCCAGCGGTGACCGCCAGATACAGCGCAGCAATAGTGGCGACGAGGACGCCGACACGCGCGCCAAGCACATAGGCGCGCAGCGGGTCGCGGATCAAAGCCATGCCGGAGCCTGCAAAGGCGAAAACCGCAATCAGCAGCGTATAGCCGATCTGACGGTTATCGTTGAAGGGTTCGCCGCGAAACAGGATCAGCCCAAGCGACCAGGCCGCATAAAGCAGAATGAAAATATAGAATTTCTTGCAATGGAGCCGCGCGACCGCATGGCGGCCGCAAGCCATATAGATTCCGATGCAGGAAAAAACGAATAAAATCAAAGGGCCGAGGCCGACCCGGATTGGCATCGCCGCTGAGGCCACGCCCAAAATCCAGGGATCTACCCTGCGGCGAACTAAAAAGGATTTTTTGAAATAACTCAATCGGTTGCCTCTCTGAGATTCCTCTTCGCAAGTGCATAAACGATTCGCCTGACATAATCGGCAGTCCTGAAAAAAAGCGTAGTTAGCCTTTTGTATGGCGGCAATCGCTTTTTAGCGTAAGCTGAACGGCCCTGTGCAATTGTCGATACAGCAACGTTGGAGAATTCCACCACCGGTTTGTCGGTAGTGAAAATCTCGTAATGGCCAGCCCATCCTCGTTCAAGTGCAACATCGTAAGGGACCCGCATGGGGCGTATCCCAGCCAGCAGTTTCGCAGCCCCTTCCCGTGTCACGATATAAGCCGCAGAGCTTCCCAGCGGTCCATGCAGACAACGCCCGATTGCGAACTCGTCATCGACTTGACGGAATGACCGGAATGCCGCCGTGCGGTGATTGACCAGTTTGATCGCATCCCAACCGCTGATTCGGATCGCTTTTTCAACGAAGGGCATAAAAGCGGTCGTAAACAGGACATCGTCCTCGACCAGAACGGCAAAGGGTTCCGGGGCCGCAGCGATGACTTCAAGCGCGCGAATGTGGCTGAAATAGCAACCAATTTCGGCAGGCATGGCGATTTTGCCATGGCAGCGTCGGAAACCGGCCTCATCGAAATCGCCAAGCTCGTCCGGCTGCAACAGCTTGCCTTCCACAGCCTCGACGCGCCGCAGATCGAGCGAAAACGCGTCAGCGCTTTGTTGCAGGCGCTCCCATCGGTCTCGCGAACGCGCGAGATTGATGACATAAACCGGTACGGAATTAATCACTGATTCTCTTTCCACGGCAAAAGCGCGATGGGAGGATTTGTAACGCGCCAGACCCATTTGCCAAGTGCTGACAATGTTTGGCTTTACACTATCGCTGTTTTTTCTATCAACTACAGAAAACGGGACATTTTTTAGAAAGCCGCTGCGACTTTGAATTCCACCGCCCGCCCGATCACTGCTTCGCCTCAAGCCAAAAGCGGTTCCACACGCAGCGGCCAGCTTTTGAGCTGGTATGATCGCCATCACCGTGTTCTGCCCTGGCGCGTGACGCCCTCAGAACAGACGCGCGGCATACGGCCCGATCCTTACCGGGTCTGGCTTTCGGAAATCATGCTTCAACAGACGACCGTTGAGGCCGTGAAATCCTATTTCACCGCTTTCGTCGCACACTGGCCGAACGTGCGCGCCATGACGAACGCCAGCGAAGACGATATTCTGCGCGCATGGGCCGGGCTTGGTTACTATTCCCGCGCCCGCAACCTCAAGAAATGCGCCGATCTCGTTGCCACGCAATATGGCGGCAAATTTCCAGACAATGCCGCAGCATTGAAGGAACTGCCCGGCATCGGGGACTACACATCGGCAGCTATCGCCGCGATCGCGTTCGGCGAAAATGCCGCAGTGGTGGACGGCAATGTCGAGCGCGTCATTTCGCGGCTTTATGCCATCGACACGCCGCTGCCAGCCGCCAAACCGCAAATCCGCGCCCTGATGGCCGAGATGACGCCGTCAGACCGCCCCGGCGACTTTGCACAGGCGATGATGGATCTCGGCGCAACGATCTGCACGCCGCGCCGACCGGCCTGCGCGATCTGCCCGGTCAACGATAATTGCATCGCACTCGCCACCCGCGACCCGGAGGAATTTCCGGTCAAGGCGCCCAAGGCGGAAAAGCCGATCCGCACTGGTGCGGCTTTCATTGCAATCAACGGAGATGGGGCGATTTTTCTGCAAAAGCGTGAGCGCCAAGGCCTGCTGGCGGGCATGACGGAAGTGCCGGGCAGCGCGTGGACCGCGCGTATCGATGGCGACGCGACCATAAATGCGGCCCCCTTTCCGGCATCCTGGATTCCGGCGGGCAGCATTACCCATGTCTTCACCCATTTCGAATTGCGCCTCTCGGTCTACCGCGCCGAGAATGTGAGCGAGCGTTTGGCCGCAAATGGCTGGTGGTCAGCGCCGGACGAGCTCGCCGGAGAAGCTTTGCCCACCGTGATGAAGAAAGCCATTGCAGCGGCGGTGCCGGATGCCTTCAAGCAGACTGGCAAACCCAAAAGGACGAAAACGTGATCTCTCCAATCAAACATGTCGTTTTCGATATCGGCAAGGTTCTCATCCATTACGATCCGGAACTGGCCTATCTCGACATCATTCCCGACACCGAGCGGCGGCGCTGGTTTCTGGAAACGGTCTGCACGGGTCCGTGGAATGTCGAACAGGATCGCGGGCGCAGCTGGCAGGATGCCGAAGCGCTGTTGATCGACACCCACCCGGAATGGCGCGAGCAGATTCTGGCTTTCCGGCAGAACTGGTCGCGCATGGTGCCGCATGCCTATGATGAAAGCGTCGCCATTCTGCGCGGGCTGATCGCCTCGGGGAACGATGTCACCATGCTGACCAATTTCGCCTCCGACACGTTCCGCGAAGCGCAGGTCCGGTTTCCTTTCCTGACGGAAAGCCGGGGTGTCACCGTTTCGGGCGACGTGAAGATGCTGAAACCCGACCGGGAAATCTACGATACGCACGTCGCAGCGTTCGACCTCGACCCGGCGGCAACGCTTTTCATCGATGACTCGCTACACAATGTTGACGGCGCCAAGGCTGCCGGCTGGCAGGCCGTTCATTTCACCGGTGCGCCCAAACTCGCCGCCGACCTGAAATCTCTCGGATTAAGTTTCTGACAAAGCGAAAGCGCCCGAAGCATTCGCTTCGGGCGCTCCATGATCAGACTTTGCTGGAGGCCGTCCGATGAGAATTATGCTCAGGCGCCTGCTGCTGCCATCTCGTCGCGGATGACTTTGCGCAGATCGTCGATAGGTTTCAGCACGCCTTCTTCTTCAAAATGCCAGAAGGTCCAGCCATTGCAGGCGTCGAACCCTTGCACCTTGGCGCCGATACGATGGATCGAACCGGCTTCACCATTGGCGGCCAGCGTGCCGTCAGCGCGAACGATCGCTGCAAAGCGGCGGCGCGCATCGCAAAGAACCGTTCCCGGACGTAAGAGACCTGCTTCCAGCACGCTGGTGAAAGCCACACGCGGTTCAGCGCGCTTGCCGGTCATGACGGTCAGTTCAGCCTTGCCGAGCGGTTCCACCGCATCAATGCGGGCGGTTGCGGCGTCGATATAGGTCTGTTCGCGTTCGATACCGACAAAATGGCGTCCGAGGCGCTTCGCCACCGCGCCGGTCGTGCCAGAACCGAAGAATGGGTCGAGAATAACGTCTCCCGGCTTGCTCGAAGCCATCATGATGCGGGCCAGAAGCGCTTCCGGCTTCTGCGTCGGATGAACCTTGTCGCCGTTCTCGTCCTTCAGGCGTTCGGAACCCGTGCAGATCGGAAACAGCCAGTCCGAGCGCATCTGCACATCGTCATTGGCGGCTTTCATCGCTTCATAATTGAACGTGTAACCCTTGCCCTTCTGGTCGCGCGATGCCCAGATCAGCGTCTCATGCGCGTTCTGGAAACGACGCCCGCGGAAGTTCGGCATCGGATTGGTCTTGCGCCAGATGACATCGTTGAGGAGCCAGAAGCCCAGATCCTGCAACTGCGTGCCGACGCGGAAAATATTGTGATAGGAGCCGATAACCCAGATCGTGCCATTCGGCTTCAATACGCGGCGGCAGGCCAAAAGCCAGGCGCGGGTGAAAGCGTCATAAGCCTGAAAGCTCTCGAACTGGTCCCAATGATCGTCAACAGCGCTGACCATCGACTGATCCGGGCGATGCAGATCGCCACCCAGCTGAAGATTGTAGGGCGGATCGGCAAAG
This sequence comes from Ochrobactrum sp. SSR, assembly GCF_030067775.1. Classification (NCBI taxonomy): domain Bacteria; kingdom Pseudomonadati; phylum Pseudomonadota; class Alphaproteobacteria; order Hyphomicrobiales; family Brucellaceae; genus Ochrobactrum; species Ochrobactrum sp. SSR. The sequence continues at coordinate 1,209,012 of NZ_CP125969.1, forward strand.
ATGACATCGACGGAATGATCCGGCAGGCGCTCCAGAGCGGAAACGCAATCACCCTTGATGATGGAGTCGAGCCAGGCGGTACGCGGGGCCTCGATGGGCAACTCATGGGCAAGACGTACTAGGGACATGGGATACTCGATTACCTGTGGACGCGAAAACTTGTCCTTATGGTTACCGGGTAGGGTAAATATGGCGTTAACGCCAAGGTATTGAAATCGTAAACCTTTTCTTAAAAAGGCAACGAAGTCCCGGCTTTCCGGGCTTTTTCCTTTCAAACGATGCGGAACAATTTCATGACTGCCATCTTAACGCCGTCATCGAAATGCAAAGGCCGACGGGTAATGCGTCGTCTCCAATAAGGCTTGGTTATCCCTTTCCGGCTATGATTTGCGAATAATCAGCCTTCGAAGCAACTGAGCCGACCGATCCGCGCCTGTCAGGTTTTTGCATATGAATTTCGCAGAACTGCGCCATAACCGTTATTTGAGGGTTTTCTTCGTTCCCTTCCGCATGCGCGCCGTTGTGCGCGGCAGCGAAATCGGTCTCGTCATCGCGGGTGTGGTGATCGGCATCGTCTCCGGCCTTGCCGTTGCGGCCATCGGCGGCATATCGCAATGGATGCATCAGGCGCTGTTTGCGCTGGAACCCGGCGAAAAGCTCAGTTCTGCGGCGCAGCTTTATCCCAGCGCCTTCATCGCGCCGCTGGCTGGCGGCATTCTTATGGGGATTATCATCTGGGTGCTGGCGCGTTGGCGCAAGCGCCCCATCGTCGATCCCATCGAAGCCAATGCCTTGCATGGCGGTCGCCTGTCACTCACCGATAGCTTTATTCTCGTCGGGCAAAACCTGATTTCCAACGGCTTTGGCGCTTCGGTTGGCCTGGAGGCCGCTTATACGCAGCTTGCCAGCGGTTTCGCATCGCGCATCGGGCGCGCGCTCAAACTGCGCCGGGCCGACTTGCGCACGCTGGTCGGCTGCGGTGCGGCAGCGGCCATTGCCAGCGCGTTCAACGCGCCCCTCACCGGCGCATTTTATGCATTCGAGCTTATCATTGGCGTTTATTCCATCGCCACACTGGCCCCGGTGGTCGTCGCGGCGATTGTCGGCACTTTGGTGACGCAGGCCATTGGGGGCACACCTTTTCTGATCGATATCGGCAACATCGACGCCATCACCCCACGTGACTACGTGCCCGCATTGCTGCTGGGCTTTGTTTCGGCAGGGATCGCCATTTTGATCATGCGCGGCGTAACATTCGTCGAGCAAATCACCCGGCGCAGTTTTCTGCCCAATGTCCTGACACCGGCTATCGGCGGGGCCATCGTCGGTCTGATCGCCTTCTTCTCGCCGCAGGTGCTGGCCTCTGGCCATGGCGCGCTGCATCTCGATCTGAATGCGAATATTACAATCTCGGCGCTGCTGTTGCTGATCCTGACGAAATCGCTGGCCTCGGCAATTTCCATCGGCTCCGGCTTTCGCGGCGGCCTGTTCTTCGCATCGCTGTTTCTGGGCGCATTGACCGGCAAGCTTTTCGCAGCGGTCGCGGGCGTGGTGCTGCCAACCAGCCTGACGCTTGCGCCGGAAGTCTATGCGGTGATCGGCATGTCATCACTCGCCGTCGCCATCGTCGGCGGCCCCATGACCATGACCTTTCTGGCGCTGGAACTGACCGGCGATTTTCCGATTTCCATGCTGGTGCTCGGTGCCGTCGTGTCCTCCTCGCTGATGGTCCGCAAGACCTTCGGCTACTCCTTCGCCACCTGGCGCTTCCACCTGCGCGGCGAAGCGATCCGCTCGGCGCATGATATTGGCTGGATACGCAATCTGACCGTCAGCCGCATGATGCGTCACGATGTGCGCACCGTGCTGATCGACACGGATATCGAAACCTTCCGCCACGATTTCCCGCTTGGTTCTACCCAGCGGGTCATCGCGGTGGATACGCAGGACGCTATGTCGGCATGATCCCCGTGCCGGAAGTCTATGCCGACAGTTTCGACAGTTCGGAAAACCACAGCATCAGCGAGCTTTTGAAGTATCAGGATGAATTCCTGTTGCCGCAAATGAACGCCAAGGAAGCTGTCGTGCGGTTTGACCGTTCCGAAAGCGAAGCGCTCGCCGTGGTCAACAATGCGCAGGAACGCAAGGTCATGGGCCTGTTGAGTGAAGCGCATACGCTCAGGCGCTATAGCGAAGAGCTGGACCGCAGACGGCGCGAAGTCTCCGGTGAAGTTTGACGCTAGGGCTATAAAGTTGTAGCTGATCCTTCAATATTCCCGATGCGTTCCCGCAAGTGTGAATGCGTCCTCCTCCCGATAAGAAGGCTACCCACATGGCGGCTCCGTCCCTCATCATTTTCGATTGCGATGGCGTTTTGGTGGATTCCGAAATCATCGCTGCGGAAGTCGAATCCGTGCTTCTGACCGATGCCGGTTTTCAGATTTCCGCCGACGAACTGGCCGAACGTTTCGCCGGTCTCACCTGGCAGGACATCCTGCTGACGGTCGAGCGCGAGGCAGGCATAGCGCTTTCCGCATCGCTGATCGATAAATCGGAAAGCATTCTCGATGAGCGCCTCAAGAACGAGGTGCAGGCTGTCGATGATATTGTGGAAGTGGTTTCGGCATTGAAGCTGCCGAAATGCATCTGCTCCAACTCGACCAGCGCACGGCTGGAAACCATGCTGAAGCGCGTTGAGCTTTACGATCTCTTTGCACCGAATATTTTTTCGGCCAAGGAAGTCGGCACCAAAAAGACCAAGCCCGCGCCGGATGTGTTCCTCTATGCGGCCAAGCAGTTCGATGTCGATCCAAGCAATGTGATCGTGATCGAGGATTCCGTGCACGGCATCCATGGCGCGCGTGCCGCCGGTATGCGGGTCATCGGCTTTACGGGTGGTGCGCACACCTATCCGGGCCATGCCGACCGTCTGACCGACGCAGGGGCCGAGACGGTGATCCACCGTCACAAGGATCTGGCGAGCGTCATCAACGCGCTATCGATCTGGACCGACGCCTGACACACAAGGTTCCGGCGTACCGTCCGATCTGATCTAAATATCGCGTTAGCCCGAACGTTCGGGCCATCTTCCGCACTGCTTCAGTGTCTGAATCAAAAAGCGACAGGCCGTGGCGAAAATGGTGATTTCGAGAACCAGAGCTTGAGCCGTACTTTTGGGTACGTGAGCACCGGGAGCCTCGCGCAATCCCGAAAAGTTGCAGACTTTTCGGATCAGATTATGCGAATACAAAACTCAAATTGCGATTTGCAGTCCGGCATGGCGACTTTTGGAACAGACACTCAGGCGGCGGAGCGTTTGCTGCGCCCCTTCGGCGGCACGTTGAGGATGGCCAGCAGCTCTTCGGCTTCCTGCTCGGCAAGACCGATCAGCAGCCGGGTCCCCATCATGACAGGCTCACCCGTAGACGTCTCGAAGATCGCCCAGGTATCCGTCGGTTCGAGAATACGTTCATATTTCTGTTTCATGGGTGCAGACTAGCGCAGACTCGTTGCTTTTCGTTTGAACATCGCTGTCGAATTTAATTCGAATTTTAGCTAAAGCGCGTTTTGCTTTTAGGATATTCACAGAATGCGGTAAGACATCAGCCTATCTAACCACGCGGCTCGCCGCCAATGCCCAGAAACGAGCCTTTTCGGGTCGTCTTCCGGCGTTTTACGGGTTTTGCGGGTTTTGCAACCACCAGCGTTCGCGCGATGATCGCAGAGACCGGCTTGCCGAAATACCAGCCCTGCGCCTTGACCGGCGCGCTGTCGCCCGCACTTTCCCTGGCGAAATAGAGCGCCTGCGCCTCCGTTTCCACACCTTCCACAACCACGTCCAGACAATGCTGCCGCGCCATGGCCAGTATCTGCGGAACGATCGAAACCGTGCTGCCATTGTCGACCGTCCGTGTGAACGTCTTGTCGATCTTGATCGCATCCACATTCAACGCGCCGAGATAAGCAAGGCTGGAATAGCCTGTTCCAAAATCATCGATATAGATGCGATGCCCCTTCTCGCGCAGATGATGGATCGCACCGGAAGCCTTCGCAAAATCCACCGCTGTACGCTCGGTCAGCTCCAGACCGATCTGCTGCGGGTCGATGGACGCTTTCACCAGCCGCGCCTCCAGCCGGTTGGCGAATTCCATGTCATGCAGGTCGCGGGCGCTTATGTTGATATTGATGCGCAAGCCGGGCTTGGCGCGCAACAGCTCGCCCATTTCGCTGATCACTGCATCGATTACATAAAGCGTTATGCGATGGATCAGCCCGCTCTTCTCCGCCCGCGTAATGAAAACATCCGGCGGAACAAAGTCTCCCTTATGAATCTCCCAGCGTATCAGAGCCTCAAAACCGACAATCGCGCCACTGGCAACATTGACTACCGGCTGGTAGACAACCTCCAGTTCCTTTTTTGTCAGCGCTCTGGACAGGAGCGTCATCAGCGAACGGTCGCGATTATTATAGACGCGCCAGCCAAGGCCAAGACTGCCAGCCGCCAACATGCCAAGCACAATGGAAAGAAATGATCGCAGCCGCGCATGCAGGCTTGTGCGGTCGATCTCCGTCCTCAGCGTGAGACAGATGAGCTTGTCCGGGCTGCAGGCATAGGCGTTCAGCTGGTCATGCTTTTCGACAAAATCCCGGATCTTCCCGCCTGATAGCGGCTCAAGATCGGCATTGGCCGGATATTCATAAAAGCGAGCGAAATTCTCGCGCGACTGATCGCTCATGAACAGGGCGAAGGCATAGCCCGGCGTATGCATGAAATCGAAGGCCGCCGGGCTTAGAACGACATTGGAGTTACCCTTGCCCATCACCGGGCCATAGGTTCCCGGCGTAACCAGCGGGCGGTCGGCATAGACGTAGGTTCCGTCAGGCAGCAGCGCATCCGCCGTGGAGCGCGGTTCCTGCCGCGCCAGATCCGGCAGCAGCGTCGAACAGTTCAACCGGCCATCGATCAGCCGGCCAATATCCTTGATCTGGTAGGCTTTGAAGAGAATTCTGCGCAGATAGACCCGCTCATCGGCGGAGCAAACCCTGTAGGGCGATTGTTCTGCCTGATCGAGAGTATTGTGCGCCGAGTCGATCAGCCGCCCCGCATAGGAAAGCAATGCCTCCATATAGGCATTTACCTGCCGCTCATCGCCCATTCTTCGTAGTTTTTCGCCAACCCAATGCCCGGCGACCGCTCCACAGAGAAGCAGCAAGACAAGGATAAGAGGAACTGGATTGAAAAGGCTCCCGCCACTGCTCCGCCTGCGCACCATCCGCCCTTGATACCTCGCAAACGATCTGTGGCAGGGACTATACTGCTTATCCCGCATAAGCAGCTATATTAAATATAAGCACAGACCCACAGCATCAATATAAACATATAAAAACGATATGACTATTACACGAACCGCATCTTTTGGGAACAATATTAATTTATTGGCAGTTTTGTTTTTGTATTAGAGCTCGCAAATATATCGACGTTCGCGACTGTACCAATATCGCGCGCAGGCAACAAAAAATGCGCGGGTTTTGCCCCGCGCATCTGGTTTTCCGATAAGCGCTCCGCCCTATCAGGCGCTGCGAAAATTACTTGGGATTCGGGCCTTCATCGAAGCCGACGAAAATCTGGATATTCTGCTTGTCCGGCATTGGCAGCGAAATGCCCTTGTCGTTGAAGACGAACTGGGTCGCGGTATCGCCGTTGGTGATGGTGACCGCCTGCTTGTGCAGCTTGGAATAGACCACCTGATCACCCTGACGCACGGCCACACGCACCGGCATGGTGATGGTGCCGCTCTTATATTTCGGACCGGGCACAACCTTGCCAGCGGCAGCCACATCGATGGTAATGTTGCCGTCGCCATACTGGCACGAACGCGTCACATCGGTCAGCGATGCCTGATAGACCACCTGTGCCGGGTCCTTGTCGCCGCCCTTGGCATAGGTGCTGAAGAAGGCGGTTCCGTCACGCAGCGTCACCGTCGGGCAATAGGCGCGAAGCTCAGATGCGCTGATGCGCTTTGGACCTTCAGCCGCCATATCGCCAGGCTTTTCGCTGCCACTGGTCGTGCAACCCGCAAGCGCTGCGAGCAAAACCGTTGCAAAGACTGGAAACAACGATGAACGATTCTGTGATGCTTTCTGCATAAACCGGGCTTCCCTGCATTAATTCGTTTGTTTGAGAGCGCGCCGATTTCATTGAAACCGCCGGACCACCCCAATTTGTTCCGCCGCCACATTTCCCAACGCAAAACCGCTTCGCACTTTTGCTGGAAATGCTTTATACCACTGCGCACAAAACAGTGCGCGATGACGTTTTCCCGTTTTTTGCCGCGAAGAGCAACCCCACCCCCTCCGGGATGTTTTAATTTCTTGCGGCTTTTTTATGGACGCCCTATTGCATTTGCACAGCTTTGAAACGCATCCCAATAAGATGCGCGTCGAATGAGACATGCGCAGCCGATCTGGGCAGATATCTGGAATGAAGGCCTGACGAAATGAAATATGTAAGCACACGCGGCGAAGCCCCGGTCCTGGGTTTTAGCGATGCATTGCTCGCCGGACTTGCCCGCGATGGCGGCCTCTATCTGCCGCAGGAATACCCGCAGTTTTCTCCAGAACAAATCCGCAGCCTGCGCGGAAAATCCTATGTCGAAATCGCGCTGGCCGTGCTGACGCCCTTCACCGGTGGCGAAATTCCGCAGGCCGATTTCGAACGCATGGTGCGCGAAGCCTATGGCACCTTCCGTCATGATGCCGTGTGTCCGCTCGTCCAGACCGGCGCGAATGAATTCGTGCTCGAACTCTTCCACGGCCCGACGCTCGCCTTCAAGGACGTCGCCATGCAGCTTCTGGCGCGCATGATGGACTATGTGCTGGCAAGCCGTGGCGAGCGCGCCACCATCGTCGGCGCAACCTCTGGCGATACCGGCGGTGCGGCAATCGAAGCCTTTGGCGGTCGCGACAACACGGACATCTTCATCCTGTTCCCGAATGGCCGCGTCTCGCCGGTGCAGCAGCGCCAGATGACTTCGTCGGGCTTCGCCAATGTTCATGCGCTGTCCATCGAAGGCAATTTCGACGACTGCCAGAACCTCGTCAAAGGCATGTTCAACGACCTCGCCTTCCGCGATGCGCTGTCGCTTTCGGGTGTGAATTCGATCAACTGGGCGCGTATCATGCCGCAGGTGGTCTATTATTTCACCGCTGCGCTGAGCCTCGGCGCGCCGGACCGTCCGGTGTCCTTCACTGTTCCGACCGGCAATTTCGGCGATATTTTCGCAGGCTATGTGGCCAAGCGCATGGGTCTGCCCATCGAACGCCTGATCGTCGCAACCAACGACAACGACATTCTGTCGCGCACGCTCGACACCGGCGCTTATGAAATGCGCGGTGTGGCCCAGACCACCTCGCCGTCGATGGATATCCAGATTTCGTCCAATTTCGAACGTCTGCTGTTCGAGGCCCATGACCGCGATGATGCTGCCGTGCGCGGCCTTATGCAGAGCCTGAAGCAATCGGGCGGCTTCACCATTTCCGAAAAGCCGCTTTCGGCGATCCGCGCCGAATTCTCCGCAGGCCGCTCGACGGTTGCGGAAACGGCGGAAACGATCAAGTCGGTGCTGGCTGATGACGGTTATCTTCTCGATCCGCATTCGGCCATTGGCGTAAAAGTGGCTCGCGAAAATGTGTCCGGCGCAGCACCGATGGTAGCGCTCGCCACCGCGCATCCGGCCAAATTCCCCGATGCCGTAAAGGCTGCATGCGGTGTCGAACCGCAGCTCCCGGCATGGCTGTCGGACTTGATGCAACGAAAAGAAAGCTTCACAGTTCTTCACAACGACCTGAAAATCGTAGAAGAATATGTAAGCCGCCATTCCAGAGCCCACGCCTGAGGCTCCGGAAAGGAAATTTGAGCCCGACCCCGAACCGGATCGGGCCCATGAAAAGTCAGAGCGGGGAATGCAGGGAGCAGTTCGCTTATGGGTGTTGAAGTAACGCGTCTTCCCAATGGGTTGACGATAGCCACCGATACCATGCCGCATGTGGAAAGCGTGGCGCTTGGAATCTGGGTTAAAGCCGGCGCGAGAAACGAAGCCGCCAACCGGCACGGAATAGCCCATCTCCTCGAACATATGGCCTTCAAGGGCACGGAAAACCGCTCTGCCTGGCAAATCGCCTCGGATATCGAAGATGTGGGCGGCGAGATCAACGCCGCAACCAGCGTCGAGACTACATCCTATTACGCGCGCGTGATGCGCGATGACATGCCTCTCGCCATTGATATCCTCTCCGACATCCTGACCGCATCGAAGTTCGACGAAGCCGAACTGGAGCGCGAAAAGCAGGTGATCATGCAGGAGATCGGCGCGGCGCACGACACGCCGGACGATATCGTCTTCGACCGTTTCACCGAAACAGCCTATCGTCACCAGCCCATCGGCCGCGCCATTCTTGGCGAGCCGGATACGGTGATGTCCTTCTCTTCCGCCGATCTGCGCCAGTATATGGACGAGCAATACAGCGCCGACCGCATGGTCGTAACGGCTGCCGGTGGCGTGGACCACGATGCTTTCGTCAAGGAAGTTGAAAAACGCCTCGGTGGTTTCCGTGCCCATAACACGGCCCCGACGCTTGAGCTTGCCACCTATGTCGGCGGCGACTTCCGCGAAAACCGCGAATTGATGGATGCGCAGGTGCTAATCGGCTTTGAAGGCCGCGCCTATCATGTGCGCGACTTCTATGCCTCGCAGCTTCTGTCCATGGTGCTGGGCGGCGGCATGTCTTCCCGCCTGTTCCAGGAAGTGCGCGAAAAGCGCGGCCTGTGCTATTCGGTCTATGCCTTCCATTGGGGCTTTTCGGATACCGGCCTGTTCGGCATCCATGCCGCCACGGGTCGCGATGAACTGGTGGAACTGGTTCCGGTCATCATTGACGAGCTGCACAAGGCGGCGGATTCGATCAGTATCGAGGAAGTCAATCGCGCCCGGGCGCAATATCGCGCCAGCCTTCTGATGTCGCAGGAAAGTGCAGCCAGCCGCGCAGGCCAGCTGGCCCGCCAGTTCCTGCTCTATGGCCGCCCGGTCGACAATAACGAATTGATGGAACGCCTTTCCCTGATCACGCCGGAACGCCTGACGGACCTTGCAGGTCGCCTGTTCCTCGACAGCAAGCCGACCATCGCGGGTGTCGGCCCCGTTGGCCGCCTGATGAGCTTCGGCGACCTCACCGATGCGCTGTCGACCAATGCGCATACGAGAAAGATAGCTGTTTAAGGCCGTAGGGGAATAAGGGAATAGGGGAGTATGTGGCCGTGAAGATTTCGTTTTTCCTACTCACTTATTCCCCTACTCACCTACTCCCCTAACTCCGATGATCGGCCTGTCGTTTCGGCGCAACAACCCGACGATCCTGCGTGGACAGCGCATTTATCTGCGCGAGCCCATGATGGGTGATTTCGCGGGCTGGGCAAATCTGCGTGAGCAAAGCCGGGCGTTTCTAACCCCGTGGGAGCCGACCTGGCCCGACGATGACCTGACGAAAAGCGCCTTCCGCTATCGCATGCGGCGTTTTCAGGAAGAAATTTCTGCCGGAACCGGCTATCCTTTCTTCATTTTCCGCAACAGCGATAATCGCATTCTCGGCGGTATCACGCTCGGCAATATCCGGCGCGGCGTAGGACAGAACGGCATGATCGGCTATTGGAGCGGCGCTCCTTTCGCGGGTAAAGGCTATATGACCGAGGCGCTCTCTCTGGTTATCCCCTTTGCATTCGACCAACTGCGGTTGCACCGGATTGAAGCTGCCTGTATTCCCCATAATGTACGTTCGGTCCGGCTTCTCGAAAAAGCCGGATTTCAGAGAGAAGGACTGTTGCGCTCCTATCTCAAGATAAATGGCTTCTGGCAGGACCACCTGCTGTTCGCCCTCATAGAAAGCGACAAACGTATGTTGGATGGCCGCATGATCAATGGCAAGGTTGAACGCTCGTGAGCGGTTTTTCTGAAAAGCTATTCCAGAACGCCGCGCGGTTTCTCGCGTTGATCGTCTTTCTGGCCTTTTCGACCGTTCATGCATCTGCCATCGAACCGATCAAGATTTCCAAGGACGACACCGCTCTCGATCTGTCGCGCGCCGTCGAACTCCTGCGCAACAAGGGCGAGAGCGTTCAGGTTTCTACCGCGCCCGGCCCCGATGGCATTGTGCGCCGCATCGAAGTGCAGGCCGATCAGAACAGCAATGCCTCCGGCGACTGGGCCGCTTTCTCCATCGCCAATCCGACCGACCAGCAGATCGACCGCCTGATCGTCGCGCCGCATTTCCGTCTTGTCGGTTCAGGCATTATCTGGCCGGATCTCGGCTCGCCGCGTATTGCGTCGATCACCCCCAGCGAAGGCTTCGCGCTCGACCGCCAGCCAAGCGCCGATGCGGATGTGTTCCGCATCACGCTCAATCCGGGCAGCGTGGTCACCTTCGTCGCCGAGCTTTCCTCGCATAATCTGCCGCAGCTTTATCTGTGGGAACCGGAAGCCTATAAGGACACGGTCAATTCTTATACGCTCTATCGCGGTATCCTGCTTGGCATTTCAGGCCTGCTGGCGCTGTTCCTGACCATTCTCTTCGTCGTCAAGGGCACCTCGCTGTTTCCAGCCACGGCGGCGCTTGCATGGGCGGTTCTCGCCTATATCTGCGTCGATTTCGGCTTCTGGAACAAGCTGATGGAAATCACACCCGGCAATGAGCAGATATGGCGCGCGGGCACAGAGGTGGCGCTTGCCGCCTCGCTGGTGATCTTCCTGTTCGCCTATCTCAATCTCAACCGCTGGCACGACCATTTCAGCTATGGCGCGGTGACGTGGGTTCTGGGCCTGCTGGCGCTTGCAGGCGTTGCGGTTTTCGATCCGCCGATTGCCTCGGGCATCGCCCGCATCTCGCTCGCACTGACCGTCGTTTCCGGTGTGGCGATTATCGGCTATCTCGCGGTGAAGGGCTATGACCGGGCGGTCATGCTGATACCCGCCTGGCTTCTCACATTGATATGGCTGCTCGGCGCATGGATGGCGGTCACGGGCCGTCTCGACAACGATATTGTCCAGCCAGCGCTGGGCGGCGGCCTCGTGCTGATTGTGCTTCTGATCGGCTTTACCGTCATGCAGCACGCCTTTGCGGGCGGTGCGCTGCAGCAAGGGCTGCTGTCCGACATGGAACGCCAGGCGCTTGCCGTCATCGGCGCGGGCGATATCGTCTGGGACTGGGATGTGCCGCGCGACCGCGTGGTTACGACGCCCGATATCGCCAACCAGCTCGGCAATTCGGCAAGCAGCTTGCAGGGACCGGTGCGCAACTGGCTGCCCGTCATGCATTCCGACGACCGGGATCGTTTCCGTTCGACGCTGGACGCCATTCTGGAAAACCGCCGCGGACGCATCGGCCAGATTTTCCGTATGCGCGCCAATGACGGCCATTACCACTGGTATGCGCTGCGCGCCCGCCCGGTGATCGGCTCGGACGGCGAAGTCGTGCGTTGCGTCGGCACGCTCGTCAACGTTACCGAGCAGAAGAAGGCCGAAGAGCGCCTGCTGCACGATGCCGTACATGACAATCTGACCGGCTTGCCCAACCGTGAGCTTTTCCTCGACCGCCTCAGCAATGTGATGAACATGGCGCGCGGCGAGAGCAATCTGCACCCGACCGTGTTCATGATCGATATTGACCGCTTCAAGCAGGTCAATGACAGTCTGGGCATGTCGGCGGGCGATACAATCCTTTTGACCATTTCGCGCCGTCTGGCGCGATTGATGAAGCCGCAGGACACGCTGTCGCGCCTGTCTTCCGACCAGTTCGGGCTGCTGCTTGCATCAGAGAGCGACCCCGGCCGTATCGCGGCCTTTGCGGAAGCGCTGCGTCAGGCCACCCGCGCGCCCATTGCCTACGCCAAGCGCGAGATCGTCCTGACCGCCTCCGTCGGCCTCATCACATGGACGAAAACCGCCACCACGGCAGAAGATTTCGTGAAGGACGCGGAACTGGCCATGTATCAGGCCAAGCGCTTTGGCGGCGACCGGATCGAGCCGTTCCGCCCAGCCTTCCGCGCCATCGGCAGCGACAAGCTGCAGCTGGAATCCGATCTGCGCCGCGCGCTCGAACGCGACGAAATCAGCATGGCCTATCAGCCGATCGTCAAACTGGAGGAAGGCACCATCGCCGGTTTCGAAGCGCTAATGCGCTGGGAACATCCGCGCCGTGGCGCAATCTCGCCGTCGGAATTCATTCCGATTGCCGAAAACTCTGGACTGATCGTGCAGCTTGGCCTTTTCGCCATGCAGCGCGCCGCCGAAGACCTCTTCGCCTGGCAGGAACAATTCCCGAAACTCGACCTGTTCGTCTCGGTCAACCTGTCATCCACGCAACTCATCCGGCAAGACCTCATCAACGATGTCCGGTCCGTACTGTCGCGCATCCACCTCAATCCGGGCAGCCTGAAGCTGGAGCTGACCGAATCCGTCCTCATGGAAAATCCCGAGCAGTCGGCCCATGTGCTGGCGCGGCTCAAGACGATGGGGATCGGCCTGTCACTGGATGATTTCGGCACCGGCTATTCGTCGCTAGCCTATCTGACGCGCTTCCCGTTCGACATCATCAAGATCGACCGCTCCTTCGTGAAGGGCGACCAGCCGCAGAAGACCACCCTGCTGCGTTCCATCGTCAGCATGGCGCATGATCTGGGGCTGGCGGTTGTGACGGAAGGTGTGGAGAGCGAAAGCGACGCGCTCCAGCTGCGCCAGATGGGCTGCGAATATGTGCAGAGCTTCATGTTCGGCCAGCCGACCAGCCGCGAAGACGCCACCCGTATGATCAAGGAACAGCTGGAAGCAGCGGCAGCGTGAGATTAGGGGGAATAGGGGAATAGGGGAATAGGGGAATAAAAACTGAATCGGGTCAGCCGAAGCAAGTCTTTTTGACCTACTCCCTTACTGCCCTATTCCCCTACTCCTTGACTCACGCATGCCCCGCGTCGGAAACCAGTCGCGACATGTCGATGCCCATATGCATCATGAGGCGGGAATATTTGCCTTCGATGTCGCTGTCGAAAAGCATGTCGAGCGGCGCATCGCAACAGAGCCAGCCATTGTCGGCAAGTTCTGCTTCCAGCTGCCCCGGCGCCCAGCCGGAATAGCCCAGCGCCATCAAAACCTGTGACGGGCCCTTGCCGCCATAAATGGCGCGCAGAATATCAACCGTTGCGGTCAGGCAGACATCTTCGGAGACCGGCATGGTGGAATCGACCATGTAATCGTCGGAATGCAGCACAAAACCGCGCGAGGTATCTACCGGCCCGCCATTGCGCACCATCATATGCTGCGTGCGCTCTGGCAAAATGATCAGTTCATCCTCATCGATCACGCCAATCTGGCGCAAAATATCCGGGAAGCCGATCGGCTGCAGTTGATTGATGATGAAGCCCATCGCGCCCTCGTCCGAATGGGCGCAGATATAGACCACCGACCGGGCGAAACGCTCGTCGCTCATGCCGGGCATGGCCAGCAGGAACTGCCCGTTTAAGAACCCCTGCTCGTGGTTTGGCTTCCGCATCGTGGTCATAGTGATGAAGGTAGCAAGCCTGCAGAAAATAACAATGGGCGTCGCAGAATTGTCTTCGACGGACGCAAAAATATAATTGCTCCCAACAATGTTGGACTTGAAGCAACCATGATTTCATTTCATTTTTGAACAATGAAAACACGTCTGAATATTCTTGCGTTTGGCCTGCTGGCCACCTCGGCCCTGCCCGCCCACGCTTCAACGTCCGCCTGGACCGACACCCCCGGCGGGCGCGTCCGCGTCATCATCGAAGATGGTGCGGTTTCAGCTGAAGCGGGCCCAAAGCGCGAGATACGCGGCGCGTTGCAAATCGAGTTGCAGCCGGGGTGGAAAACCTATTGGCGCAATCCGGGCAGTGCCGGTGTGCCGCCACAGATCAATCTTGATGGCAACGCCAACGCACAGATCGACTATCCCGCGCCAGTGCGGTTCGGTGGAGATGACGACGGCATCGGCTACAAGAAGCCGGTTTCGCTCCCCATCATCTTCAAGCTGCAACCCGATGACACACGCCTCAAAGGCCATGCCTTTCTGGGTGTTTGCGAACATATCTGCATCCCCGTGCAGGCCGAATTCGACTTCCCCGTGAGTGCAAATGCCGAATCCGCCGAGCCGCAGGCCATTGCCGCGCGTACCATTGTGGAGACGGCCTTCGGGCGGCTTCCGGCGACGGCCTCCCCCACTTTCGGCGTCAGCGCTGTGAAGCGCGATGAGGACACGGCCGTCTTCACCGTGGCCGTGCCTGATCCCAAAGCACCTGCCGAGCTTTTCGTCGCCAGCGACAAGCTTCGCCTGTCTGATCCGGTGGCGTCCGGCAATCGCAACTTCACCGTTACGATCAAGGGCAATGCGCGCTATGCAACAGTCGACTATACCGTCGTGCAGAACGGCAAGGCTGTATCGGGACAGGTCACGCTCGACTGAAGTCGTGTGCGCCCTCGCCCTTTTTGATGGCAATATCAACGTTTTGAAATTGTCGAGCGCCCCGTTATCGGTTTAACTGTCGCTGCCTGCGCTTCGCAGTGCGGCAATGACAGTTTTAAAATCAGGCAGCGGATCAGACGGCGATTTATCCCCTGCCCTCAGGAGAGAACAGATGACGATCAAAGTTGGCGACACGCTTCCCGCAGCAACCTTCAAGGTCAAGACTGCGGACGGTGTCAAGGAAGTGACGACCGACGAAGTCTTCAAAGGCAAGAAGGTCGTCCTCTTTGCCGTTCCGGGCGCTTTCACGCCGACCTGCAGCCTCAACCACCTGCCGGGCTATCTCGACAATCGCGATGCAATTCTCGCCAAGGGCGTGGATCAGATTGCGGTCGTCGCCGTCAATGACGCCTTCGTCATGGGCGCATGGGCGCAGAGCACCGGCGGCGAAGGCAAGATTCTTTATCTCGCAGACGGTTCAGCCACTTTCACCAAGGCAGCAGGCCTTGAACTCGACGCCACCGCGGGCGGCCTTGGCATTCGCTCCAAGCGCTATTCGGCCATCGTCGAAGATGGCGTGGTCAAGACGCTCAATATCGAGGAACAGGCCGGTCAGGCCGTGACCTCCGCTGCTGCCGGAATTCTCGAACAGCTTTGATCCAATGCAAAAAAGGGCGGTGAAAACCGCCCTTTTTAGTATCCAGAATGATGTCTAAAGCACCTTCAAAGATTTGTGGCCGCCATATTTGAACGGCTCCATACCGGCGCGGGCCAGTTCGTCGGCCCGTTCGTTTTCCGGGTGCCCGGCATGGCCCTTGACCCAGTGCCAGTTGACCTTGTGCGGCTTGCGCGCCTCATCCAGCAATTGCCATAGCTCGGCATTCTTCACCGGCTTCTTGGCCGCTGTTTTCCAGCCATTGCGCTTCCAGCCTTCAATCCAGCCGGAAATACCGTCGCGCACATAGACCGAGTCCGTATAGAGATCGACTTCGCAAGGTTCCTTCAGCGCCGACAGTGCCGAAATTGCCGCCATCAACTCCATGCGGTTGTTGGTGGTCTCGGCCTCGCCGCCCTTCAGCTCTTTCTCATTGCCGTTCCAGCGCAGCACCGCCCCCCAGCCGCCGGGGCCGGGATTGCCGGAGCAAGCGCCGTCCGTATAGGCTTCGATCCGCTTCACGCAGCCACTCCCTGCGGTTCCAGCCCATATTCGGCAGCCGAAACGATCTGGCGGTGGAAGCGCATCTTGCGCACATATTCCATCGGGTCCTTCTTCATGACGAAGCTGCCGTCGGGGACGGTCAGCCAGTCATAAAGCCGCGTCAGCATGAAGCGCACCGCAGCCCCCCGCGAGAGGACCGGCAGCGCATCGGCTTCCGCCGTCGAAAGCGGACGGATCGATGTGTAACCACGCAACAGCGCTGCGCCCTTGGTGCGATTATAGGAAAAGTCTTTTTCGAAGCACCACGCATTCAGGCAGACGGCAACGTCATAGGCCAGAATATCGGTGCAGGCGAAATAGAAATCGATGAAGCCCGACAGCTTGTCGCCGAGGAAAAAGACATTGTCCGGGAACAGGTCGGCATGGATCACACCGTGCGGCAGTTCGGCCGGCCAATGCTTTTCCAGAAAGTCGAGATCGGCTTCGGCTTCTTCGACCAGCCCCGGTTCGACCGTATCGGCGCGTTCGCGCGACAGGTTCCACAGCGGGCGCCAGTCGGGCAGCGTCAGACCGTTGCGGCGGCGCATGGCGAAATCCTCGCCTGCCAGATGCATGCGCGCCAGTCCCTCGCCCACGGCCTCGCAATGCGCCACCGTCGGCTTGCGCATCCACATGCCTTCCAGAAAGGTGACGATGGCCGCCGGGCGCCCGGCCAGTTCGCCGATCGTTTCGCCGTCGCTGCGTATCACCGGCTGCGGGCAATCCACGCCATGCCGGGCCAGATGCTGCATCAGGCCCAGAAAGAACGGCAAGTCTTCGCGGTTGGTGCGCTTTTCATAAAGCGTCAGAATGAAGGAACCGGAGGTCGTGTGCAGGAGATAATTGGTATTCTCCACGCCCTCGGCAATGCCCTTATAGGACGTCAGCGTGCCGATATCGTATTGCTGCAGGAATGCGCCAAGTTCGATTTCGTTGATATCAGTATAGACGGCCATGCCGCTTATTTCCCCTATATGACCTTGGGCATTATTTTGGGCGCCAGTTTCGGAATGCCGACAACCTTGTTCTCGCCATTGACGAATGCCATATCCTGCACCGTCAGTTCCACATCGCGAATTTCACGATTCACAAGGAAGTTTTCCGTTTCCACTGCCGTTTCCGCCAGTTCGATGCGCACATCGAAGCGGTCGCGGAACGATGCGATGATTTCGTCAACGATGATTTCCGGGGCGGAAGCACCCGCCGAAAGACCGACGACCGAAATATCGCCGATCTTGTCCCACTCGATATCAGCCGCGCGTTGCACCAGCATGGACATGCGCGCGCCCGCCTTTTCCGCTACTTCGACCAGACGTTTCGAATTGGACGAATTCGGCGCACCGACAATCAGGAACAGGTCGCAGCCGGGCGCTGCCGCGCGAACCGCATCCTGACGGTTGGTGGTGGCATAGCAGATCGATTCCGCAGCCGGAGCCGAAAGATTGGGGAAGCGCGCCTGCAATTCCTCGATAATGCCTGCGGTATCGTCCACCGAGAGCGTCGTCTGCGTGACGAAACCGAGATTATCCTCATCAGCAAAATGGCAGTTGCGGGCGTCCTCGACCGTTTCGATCAGCGTGACAGCGCCTTCCGGCAGCTGGCCCATCGTGCCGATGACTTCCGGATGGCCGGAGTGGCCAATCAGGATGACATGGCGTCCAAGCCGCTGATGGCGCATGGCCTGCTTGTGCACCTTGGAAACCAGCGGGCATGTCGCATCGAGATAGAAGAGGTTCTTCGATTCCGCATCGGCAGGCACGGATTTCGGAACCCCATGGGCCGAGAAAACCACCGGCTGATCGCGATGCTCCGCCGGGATTTCATCAAGCTCTTCGACAAAGATCGCGCCGCGCGATTGCAGCCCTTCGACCACATAGCGGTTATGCACGATCTCATGGCGGACATAGACCGGCGCGCCGTATTTCTTCAGCGCCAGCACGACGATCTGGATCGCCCGGTCAACACCAGCGCAAAAGCCGCGCGGACCGCAAAGGCGAATTTCCAGTGGGGGGCGCTGATCGGTCATGAAGAAGCTCGCAGGTTCGGCGTGACGAAATACTTAAGATCTGTAGCCTCCGAGTTGGGCCGCAACGCGGCCAATGTCAACCCCTTGGCGATTTTCGATAGCGCCAGAGCCACGTTCCGACAACCCCCATCAGCGCCAGAGCGAGGCCGTACCACGTCACAGCATATTGCAGATGATTGTTGGGAAAATCGATGATCGTCACGCCGCCGATGGGCAGCCCGCCCGGATTGAGCTTGTTGTCGGCATCGATGAAAAAGGGCACAACCTGATTGAGATCCGGCAGATCGGCGCTTTCGGCCATCGCCGCCCAGTCCTTCCAGTAGAAGATATTTTTGGCGATATCGTTTTCGGGCAGGAAGAAACCGGGCTTTGCGGATAGCGGGTCGCGCGCCAGCCCGGTTATGCTCACCGGCCCGTCCAACTGGCCATCGGCGCGGGTGGCCGGGTCCTTCTTCTCATAGGGAACGAAGCCGCGATTGACCAGCACGAAGCGTCCGTCTTCCAGCATCAGTGGCGTATAGACATTATAGCCTGCCGCACCTTCATAGGTGGACAGGAAATGCCGTTCGCCCTGATGCATGAAGGTGCCGGAAACGGTCACGGGCAGATATTCGACCGTGCTCTTTTCCTTATAGAGCTTTTCCATCTCCGCCAGCGGCAGCGGCGGTTCCTTGATGCGCTCATTGGTGGAAGCGATCAGCGCTTCCTTCCAATAGAGCCGCTCCACCTGCCAGGTGCCAAGCGCCAGAAGGATGACGAGCGCGATACCCGATGCGATGAGAACGCCCCATGGAAAGCGGCGCGATGCCTGACGCTCTGTCATTCTTTGGTATCCGGATGGCTATCGGCACCTCGTTGTATCGTGCCGGGCGCGGCCTTGTTGCGATATTGCATATTGATGAGAATACCCTTCATCCATCGCATCGCGACGAGGCTTAGAATGATCGCCAGCGGCACCCAAAGGATGAAATGCACCCAGAGAGGCGGGCCGAGATTGACTTCCATCCAAAGCGCCAGCCCGACGACGATAAAGCCGATGATCAGAATCACAAAAGCTGCCGGACCGTCGCCGGAATCGGCAAACGCATAATCCAGCCCGCAGGCATTGCAACGCGGCGCGACCGTCAGAAAACCGTTGAACAGCTTGCCCTCGCCGCAGCGCGGGCAGCGCCCGGCAATACCGCTTTTGATCGGATCGACCGGCGGATAGAGATTGGCATCAGGCATCGCGCGCTCCAAGATCTTGACGGTGTTTCAAAACAAAAGGCGGCCATGTTGCCAGGGCCGCCTTCAAACTCAGATTACGGCCAATCAGCCGGCGTGCATTGGCGCGCCCCAGCCACCCCAGACATAAATGGCGAAGAACAGGAACAGCCAGACCACGTCAACGAAGTGCCAGTACCAGGCGGCAGCTTCAAAGCCGAAATGCTGCTTTGGCGTGAAATCACCACCGATTGCGCGGAACAGGCAGACCAGAAGGAAAATCGTGCCGATGATCACGTGGAAACCGTGGAAACCGGTGGCCATGAAGAAGGTCGCGCCGTAGATCGAGTCCTTGAACGCGAACGGAGCGTGCATGTATTCATAGGCCTGCACGAACGAGAAGATAATGCCCAGCACCACGGTGATAGCGAGGCCGGTGATCATGCCCTTGCGGTCATTGTGCAGCAGCGCGTGGTGCGACCAGGTGAGCGTCGTGCCCGACAGGAGCAGAATCACAGTGTTGTAGAGCGGCAGGTGCAGCGGGTCGAGAACCTCGATGCCCTTCGGAGGCCAGACGCCGCCCGTAAACGTGGCGCGCGCCACCTGATGAACTTCGTTCGGGAAGAGGCTTGCATCGAAGAAGGCCCAGAACCATGCCACGAAGAACATCACTTCCGAAGCGATGAACATGATCATGCCGTAGCGCAGATGCAGCGACACGACGCGGGTATGGTGACCTTCCTTGCCTTCCTTGATGGTATCCGCCCACCAGCCATACATGCAGTACAGCACGATTGCGAGGCCGATGAAGAAAATCCACGGCGTGACGAGGTTCAGGCCGAAGAACGGCACCTCACCCGCATTGATGTAACGCATCCAGGCGATGCCGCCGATTGCGAGCACAAAAGCGCCCATCGAGCTCAGGAACGGCCAAGGGCTGGGCGCTATGATGTGATAATCGTGGTTCTTCTCGTGTACGTCCGCCATGTCTCTCCCCGTAATCCCCTGAGGGGCTCCTCTCTCGTGCCTGCCTGCTGAAATCCGCCAAGGGACACAAGCAAGCGCGACTATGTTTTGCGTCAGATGGCTCCCTGACCAGATGCCGCATACCGTCAATATTCAAGCGGTTTTACCAACGGTTCGATTCCGACAATAAAACCAGTCTTCGCATTTGTCTTTGCGGCATTATGTGCCGCCCCGGAACTCGCGTCCCGTTATCCCCCATTGCTCACCGCATCATCCGGCTTCGTTGCTGCCTTTGCATCGGCAACCGGCTTCGGCTTGTCGATCGGGAAAAATGTGTAGGAAAGTGTGATGGTCTTCACATCCTTCAGATCGGGATCGTTGACGATCTCCGGATCGACGAAGAAAACCACCGGCATTTCCATGTCTTCGCCCGGCTTCAGCGTGGTATCCGTGAAGCAGAAGCACTGGACCTTGTTGAAATAGGCGCCTGCCCGGCCCGGCGAGACATTGAAGCTCGCACGACCAAAGGTCGCTTCATCGAACAGGTTGCGCGCTTCATATTTGATCATGGTGGTTTCGCCGATACGCACCGTCACTTCGCGCTGCACCGGCTTGAAATCCCAAGGCAGGCCATTAGCCGTATTGGCGTCGAAACGCACCTTGATGGTCTTGTCGAGAATCGTATCGGAATATTGCTCAACGCGCTGCGTCGTGCCGCCATAGCCCGTGACCTGACAGAACAGCGTGTAAAGCGGGACGGACGCATAGGCCGCACCGATCATGCAGACGAAGAAAGACACGCAGGCAATCGCAATGGTCCGGTTGGAACGCTGCTGCCGCTTGAGCTTATCGTCTTTGTTCTGCTGATCTGCCATGGTCTCCTCCCAGTTTCCCTCCCGAAACAGCTTAACCCGAACTGTTTGTCAGAGCGGCCGCACCAGAATATTGGCACCCAGTTTTGCTATCGTGCCGACATAGACGAGCAGCACGAACAGCGCCAAGGCAATTGCCAGTCCCCAGGACCGGTTGCGCTGGGCTTTCTTCTGCTGCTCGGTCGGCACGACCAGTTCCAGCTTCTCATGAACCGGATTTTCTGCCGTTTTATCCATTACAACACTCCAAAGGCGTGAAGCGCCTTCAACGTCAGTGCCTCGACCAGCATAACCGCGAACAGGCCGGACAGATACACCAGCGAAAAGCGAAACAGCTTGCGCGCGGCAACCAGCATTTCCGGCTGCGATGCGGCCATCCACATGCGCCAGGCATAATAGATGAAGGCTCCGCCCAGCAGCACCGAGACGGCGCCGTAGACCGGGCCTGCAAAGCCCATCACCCATGGCAGCACGCCGACCGGCGCCATGAGCAGCGTATAGAACATCGCCTGACGGCGGGTCGAAAGCTCGCCCCTCACATTCGGCATCATCGGAATGCGCGCGGCTTCGTAATCATTGGTCGAAAACAGCGACAGCGCCCAGAAATGCGGCGGTGTCCAGAGGAAAATGATCATGAACAGCACGACGCTGTCCCAGGTGATTTCACCCGTTGCCGCAGCCCAACCGATCATCGGCGGGAACGCGCCCGCAGCACCGCCAATGACGATATTCTGCGGCGTCGAGCGCTTGAGCCACATCGTGTAGATGACGGCATAGAAGAAGATTGTGAAGGCCAGAAGCGCTGCCGACAGCCAATTGACCATCAGGCCCAGCGTCAGCACCGAAAAGACCGACAGCGTGAGGCCAAAAGCCAGAACCTGATTGGGTGCAATCACACCAGCGGGAATCGGGCGGTTGCGGGTGCGCTTCATCACCGCGTCGATATCGGCGTCGTACCACATGTTCAGCGCGCCGGATGCGCCCGCACCAACCGCGATGCAGAGAATGCTGATGGCAGCCAGAACCGGGTTCATCGTGCCCGGAGCAAGGACAAGCCCGACCAGCCCCGTGAACACCACAAGCGACATCACGCGCGGCTTCAGCAGAACCAGATAGTCCCGCGCCGTTGCTTCCGAGAACGCGACTGCGTCATTCGGACCTGAAGCGCTTACGTTTTTTTCCACCAGCGACATTAGACTTCAACAACCTCAAATTCACCGGTCCGACCACCGCATCTTGTTCGATACAGTTCGACAACCAACACAACTTGTCCCTCCCGGAGAACATCCGTTCCTGCCGGAAATGCCGTGCAATTGTCGGCAGGCCAAACCTGCCAGTACGGTCATAACGCGATGGGCGGAACAGAATGTCGCCCGCCTTTAGCACAATTTGTTGGAAAGGGCGAAGCCTTTTACAGACCTCCCCCTACCCATCGCATTATCCTAAGCAAAACCGCTTCGCACTTTTGCTGGAAATGCTCACTTTTCCCTGTCGCATTATCCTAAGCAAAACCGCTTCGCACTTTTGCTGGAAATGCTCATGCCCTTCGCGCGATTACTTGATGCGCGGCAGCTGTTCCCACTGGTGGTACGGCGGCGGTGAAGGAAGCTGCCATTCCAGCGTGGTTGCGCCTTCGCCCCATGGGTTTGCACCCGCTTCACGCTTCTTCGCGAATGCCTCGAAGACATTGTAGAGGAAGATCAGCACGGCAAAGCCCGAAATATAGGAGCCGTAGGACGACACCATGTTCCAGCCTGCATAGGCATCCGGATAGTCGATGTAACGGCGCGGCATGCCAGCGAGACCGAGGAAATGCTGCGGGAAGAAGATCAGGTTCACACCGATGAAGGTGACCCAGAAATGCAGCTTCGCGGTGAACTCGTTATACATGTAGCCGCTCATCTTCGGGAACCAGTAGTACCAGCCCGCGAAGATCGCAAAGACAGCGCCCAGCGACAGAACGTAGTGGAAGTGTGCCACCACGTAATAGGTGTCGTGCAGTGCACGGTCGAGACCGGCATTGGCGAGCTGAACGCCCGTCACACCACCGACCGTGAACAGGAAGATGAAGCCGATTGCCCACAGCATCGGCGCGCGGAAGGTGATCGAACCACCCCACATGGTCGCGATCCATGAGAAGATCTTGATGCCTGTGGGAACCGCGATGACCATCGTGGCGAACACGAAATAGCGCTGCGTGTCGAGCGACAGGCCGACCGTGTACATATGGTGCGCCCAGACCACGAAGCCGACGACACCGATGGCGACCATGGCGTAGGCCATGCCGAGATAACCGAAGATCGGCTTGCGCGAGAAGGTCGAGACGATGTGGCTGACGATGCCAAATCCCGGCAGAATCAGAATGTACACTTCCGGGTGACCGAAGAACCAGAACAGATGCTGGTAGAGGATCGGGTCACCACCGCCATCCGGCGCGAAGAAGGTCGTGCCGAAGTTACGGTCGGTCAGCAGCATGGTGATGCCGCCTGCCAGAACCGGCAGCGAAAGCAGAAGCAGGAATGCCGTGACCAGAACAGCCCACGCGAAGAGCGGCATCTTGTGCAGCGTCATGCCCGGCGCGCGCATGTTCAGGATCGTGGTGATGAAGTTGATTGCACCGAGGATCGACGATGCACCCGAAATGTGCAGCGCCAGAATGGCGAAATCGATTGCCGGACCCGGCTGACCGCTCGTCGAAAGTGGCGGATACAGTGTCCAGCCGCCGCCAGGACCCCAGCCGCCCGGTGCCGAAGGCATGAACAGCGAGATCATCAGCAGCATCAGCGCAGGCGGCAGAAGCCAGAACGAAATATTGTTCATGCGCGGGAACGCCATGTCCGGCGCGCCGATCATCAGCGGCACCATCCAGTTGGCGAAACCACCGATCAGCGCAGGCATGACCATGAAGAAGATCATGACCAGCGCGTGCGCCGAGGTGAACACGTTGAACATCTGCTTGCCGGCATCAAGTGCGGCATCGCCCTCGACACCGTAGACCATGGACGCAAGGCCATGGAAAATCTGAATGCCCGGTTCCTGCAGTTCGGCGCGCATCGCGATGGACAGCGCGCCGCCGATGATACCGGCGATGATTGCGAAGATCAGGTACAGCGTACCGATGTCTTTATGATTGGTCGAGTAAACCCAACGAACCCAGCCGTGTGGCTTGTGGTCGTCATGGGCACCCTCGTGAGCTGCTGTGCCAGCCATGGAATTCGCTCCCGTTTTTCAACAGTTTGGCGTTCGGGATCAGAGACCCGCCGCAGCCACTTTATTGTTTGCGCCACCTTCGACGGCAGCCTGCAGCGCCTTGTTCGCGCCGTTCAGATCCGAGCCCGCAGCGGCGAGCCATGTCTGGTACTGCTCTTTCGAGACAACGCGCACGGCGATTGGCATGAAGCCATGATCCTTGCCGCAAAGCTCCGAGCACTGACCGTAATAGAGGCCTTCCTTGTCAGCCTTGAACCAGGCTTCGTTGATACGGCCGGGAACGGCATCCATCTTCACGCCGAAGGCGGGAATGGTCCAGGAATGGATCACGTCGGCGGCGGTTACCAGAAGGCGAACGGTTTCACCGACCGGAACAACCACTTCATTGTCGACGGCCAGAAGGCGCGGATAGCGGGACTTATCCTCTTTGCCCGCGGCGGCGCGATCTGCATCCTTCAGAAGAAGGGCGTCAAAGCTGACCGGATTGTCGACCTGATATTCATAGCCCCAATACCACTGGTAGCCGGTTGCCTTGACCGTCAGGGACGGGTCTTCCGGCGAATATTGCGCGGTCAGAAGCTGGAACGACGGCACAGCCAGGAACAGAAGAATGATCACGGGACCAACGGTCCAGATCACTTCGATCATCGTATTGTGGCTGGTCTTCGATGGTTCCGGATTGACGCTCGCCCGGAAGCGAAGCACGACGATAACCAGCAACGCCAGAACCAGCAACGTAACCGGAATAATGAACCAGAGCGTATAGCGCTCAAACCAATGAATCTGCTCGGCAATACCCGTTGCAGCGTCCTGAAATCTCCATTCCCATGGACGCGGCTGATCCGCAAAAGCGGCACCGGTCATCCACAGCACTGCAAGAGCACCAACGACGGCGCCCTTCGTTGTGGCAACAATCTTATCCACCAGAACTCTCTCCCTTTTCGCCCTTTCAGGCTGGACGCCGGACGCAAATGACGGCCGCATCCCCCGTCGGCGTTCAAATCACACCTTAACGCACACCGCAAGGAAGGCGAATATGTTCCTGTGCGGCATTTTTGCGCGCAGCTTTTGCCCGCCGACGGAACCACTCCCAATTCCGCCCGGATTTCTAGCCTTATGCCTGCGCATCCTTAAACCGGCAAAAACTTGGGAAAAACCTGTAAATCTCATAATGAAGCCATGATTTGAAAAGAGGTTTCGCCGCACGTGCTACGTGACAATCGATCCAACAGGCGATATCACCGTTGCAATGATAGCTATGATTGACGATGACTGATAATCGCGTCTCTGATTGCTTTTCATGGCTGATGCTGCGCGTTAACGTCCCACTGATTCGATCAGGGATTCGATCTGGAGATTTCATGACTGTCCGCATGCTTGCCAACCGCCCGATTCTTCAGCGCCTGATGGCTCTTGCCGCTGGCGTCAGCCTGTCGCTCGCAGCCGCAACCCTGCCGTCCGCCGCGCAGAATACGCCCGCGCCGTTGCAGACACCGGATCAGGCCCCGGCTGCGCAGTCGCAGGCGGCCCCGTCCAACCCGCAGCAAAGCGGCAAGCTGAAGTCGCAGCACGGCGCTTGGGCTGTGCTTTGCGATACGCCCGCTGGCGCCAAGACCGAGCAATGCGCGCTAATCCAGAATGTGGTTGCCGCCAAGCGTCCGGAACTCGGCCTTTCGGTCGTGGTTCTGAAGACCGCCGATAACAAGGCGCGCATTCTGCGCGTGCTGGCCCCGCTCGGCGTTCTGCTGCCGAACGGCCTCGGCCTCAACGTCGACGGCAAGGATATTGGCCGCGCCTATTTCGTGCGGTGCTTCGAAGACGGCTGCTATGCGGAAGTCATTCTCGAAGACGAGCTGTTGAAGACGCTGCGTTCCGGCAAGGCCGCAACCTTCATCGTCTTCCAGACACCGGAAGAAGGCGTCGGCATTCCCGTGGATTTGAAGGGGTTTGGTGAAGGCTTCGACGCCCTGCCCTAAGAACTATCGATATTCCGGCGCTGGCGGGCTGCAAACCGCATCCCGCTGCGCTTCCGGTGCTCATGTACCCTTAAGTACATTCCGCTCTGGTTCTTGCGGCCAACGGTTTTCGCCTCACCATCACCAGAATCTCAACAGTTCTTCATCGCGTGGTTGTTCTCAACCGTTTTAAGGCTTACATCCTGCAGCAGACCCATGCTGCAGGATTTGTTTTTATGAAAAGCCTGATCGACAGTTTCGATACCGGACGTGACGATATCGAACGCCTCGTCGCCGCAAGCCTCAAGGGCAGCGACGACGGCGAACTCTTCATCGAATATCGCGAAGCTGAAGCGCTCGTTTTCGACAATGGCCGTCTCAAGACCGGTTCCTTCAATCAGGATCAGGGTTTTGGCCTGCGCTCGGTTGCCGGTGAAGCCATCGGCTATGCCCATGCGGGCGACCTTTCGATGGCCGCGCTGAAGCGCGCCTCCGATGCGGTTTCCGCCACCATCAAGGGCTATGGCGGTTCCTATGCCGCTGCACCGGCGGGCACCAATCGCCATCTCTATACCGACGAAAACCCCATCGGCTCGCCGACCTTTGATGCGAAAGTGCAGCTTTTGCAGCAGATCGATGGCTATCTGCGCGCCAAGGACCCGAAAGTTCGTCAGGTTTCCGTCTCGCTGGCCGGTTCATGGCAGCAGGTTGAAATCCTGCGCGCCGACGGCCATTTCGTGCGCGATATCCGCCCCATGGTGCGGCTCACCGTTTCGGTCGTGGCAGGCAGCGGCGACCGTCAGGAATCCGGCTCGCATACGCTGGGCGGGCGCAAGGGTTTTGGCGAATTTATCACTGTTGAAAGCTGGCAGCACACAGCCGACGAAGCTCTGCGGCAGGCGCTGGTCAATCTGGAAGCGATCCCTGCCCCGGCGGGCACGTTCGACATTGTACTCGCCAATGGCTGGCCGGGCGTCATGCTGCACGAAGCGGTTGGTCACGGCCTTGAAGGCGACTTCAACCGCAAGAAGACCTCGGCCTTTGCCGGGCTGCTCGGCCAGCAAGTGGCATCCAAGGGCGTGACCGTCGTGGATGACGGAACGATTGCCGAGCGTCGCGGTTCGCTGACCATCGACGATGAAGGCACGCCGACCAATCGCACGGTGCTGATCGACGACGGCAAGCTGGTCAATTACATGCAGGACCGGCAGAACGCCCGCCTGATGGGCATGGAGGCGACCGGCAACGGACGCCGTGAATCCTATGCCCATGCGCCGATGCCCCGCATGACCAACACCTATATGCTGTCGGGCGACAAGACGCCGGAAGAGATCATCGCCTCCATGAAGAAAGGCATCTATGCCGTTTCGTTCGGCGGCGGGCAGGTGGACATCACCTCCGGCAAGTTCGTGTTCGGCTGCACCGAAGCCTATATGATTGAGGACGGCAAGGTTGCCGCGCCAATCAAGGGCGCCATGCTGATCGGCAACGGTCCGGATGCCATGCAGCGCATTTCTATGATCGGCAACGACATGAAGCTCGATACCGGCAGCGGCAATTGCGGCAAGGGCGGCCAGTGGGTTCCTGTTGGCGTCGGCCAGCCGCATCTGCGTATGGATCAGGTCACCGTCGGCGGTACGGCGGTCTGAGGACCGTCGTTTAGCCAGAAACGCGGCGCATTTGATAAACCGCACAGAAGGCGTTTATAAAGCTCTCTGAAGGCTTATAGAAAATATAGGCCGATCTGGAGATGCATATGCCTGGTTCTTCATATGACTGGACAGGGAAGCAGCCCGACAAGCGCAACCGGCAAAAGCGCATGCTCATCATCACGGCGATCACGATGGGCGCGCTCATCCTGCTATTAGGCATGGTGGACGGACTTTTGATCCTGCTCGGTTGATGGTGCCCGTTTACGAAATCGACTGCGCAGGTGTGACAACGCCAGACGAACTCTGGCGACGCTACCTTGCCGCGGTCCCGGCGCAGGATGTGCAATCCTTCGGCTATACGCTCGATTCTTTCTGGGATGCGGTGCAATGGCAAGGGCCAGGTTGGCCTGGCGAATGCGAGCTTGTGTTTAAAAACACAGAAGCGCTGAGCGAATTGCGCACGCTCGGAGGCAAGCCTTTTCTGGAAGCCTTCAGACGGCTGGTGCATGACACCAGCCGCATTTCGATAAGGCTAAACTAGATCGTCAGATATTCTGACCGCCGGACACTTCGATGCGCTGGCCGGTGATCCAGCCCGTGCCGCCCGACAGAATGGCCGCTACTGCACCGCCAATATCATCCGGACGTCCCACGCGACCCATGGCCGTGGAGTTCGCCACCATCTTGTTGACTTCCGGCATGTCGCGCACCACGCCACCGCCGAAATCCGTTTCGATGGCGCCCGGCGCAATCGCGTTCACCGCAATGCCGCGCGGGCCAAGCTCGCGAGCGAGATAGCGGGTCAGAACCTCGATGCCGCCCTTCATGGTGGCATAGGCCGAATAGCCCGGCAGCGCGAAACGCGCGAGACCGGTCGAGACGTTCAAAATCTTGCCGCCATCCTCGATCAGCGGCAGCAGGGACTGCGTCAGGAAGAAGACGCCTTTCAGATGCACATTCACCAGACCGTCGAAATCTTCTTCCGTGGTTTCGGCAAATGGCTTGTGAACGCCATGACCGGCATTGTTCACCAAATAGTCGAAGGTTGTGCGGCCCCATTTTTCCTGAAGCGCCTGCTGCAACTTTTCAGCAAAAGCAGCAAAACTTGCCACCTTCCCCGTGTCGAGCGGCAGGGCAATGGCGGTGCCGCCCTCGGCTGCAATTTCAGAAACCGCCTCTTCCGCCGCCTTCGCATTGCTCTGATAGGTCAGGACGATGCCGACTCCCTGTCTGGCCAGATGCAGCGCTGCGCTGCGGCCAAGGCCCCGGCTACCGCCTGTGATGAGTGCAATCGTCATGTCAGTTTCCTTTCGCTCAACGAATTCTGGTTTCTATATTGCCGCTTTCCCGTTCGTTCGGCCTGCCACATTCTCCATGAAACATGCCCATTTCTCCGAAGGCTCCGATTTCTGTGTCACGGAAAACAAAGGCTTGCTATGCTTTTTCCATGTCCGAACACGCTTCAAATCTCGCAGCCCGCTGCATCGAAATTGCCCGCGAAACTGGGGTGGGGCCTTATCCTGCGCCGACCGGCATCGACGGCGTAACCGTGGTCTGCTCCCCGGCCATATCGGCCATTCGGCCCGATATGTATCAGCCGATGATTTGCCTGGTCCTCCAGGGCGCCAAAGAAATCCTGCATGGCGAACGGGCCGTTCGTTTCGATGCGGGCATGACGGCGATCGTCTCGCACGAATTGATCACAGGTGCGCGCATTGTCGAAGCCAGCCCCGATAATCCCTATATAGCCCTTGCTTGCCGGATCGATCTGGAGATTTTGCGCGCCCTTCAGGGCGAGATTGAGCCGGAGATGATCGCGGCGGCGCGTAGCGAAGCCGTGGCCACCGGCAGGGCGGATGCAGGCGTGACCGATGCCATGACGCGTTTGCTCGATCTGCGCGACAAGCCGCTGGAACGCCGCGTTCTTGAGCCGATGATCCGCAAGGAACTGCATTTCCGCGTGCTTCTGACCCGCAACGGCGCGATGTTGCGTCAGCTTGCCCAGCCGGGCAGCCCGGCAAGCCGCATCGCTAAAGCAATCACCCATATCAAGCAGCACTGGAACAATCCGATCCGCACGGAAGAGCTGGCGGATATTGCCGGAATGAGCCCTTCCAGCTTTCACGAGCATTTCAAATCCGTCATGGCCACCACGCCGCTGCAATATCAAAAGGCGTTGCGGCTTCTGGAAGCGCGCCGCCAGTTGAGCGAAACCGCAGTGCCGGTTTCATCGGTTGCTTTTGCTGTCGGCTATGAAAGCCCGACGCAGTTCAGCCGCGATTATCGCCGCGCCTACGGCGCCCCGCCCCGCGACATGCGCGCATAGAAGAATTGCCCCGCATTGCGGTGAAGATGTGGGAAACGCCGCGAAGCGTGCCCCTCGCCTGGCAATTTTCAGTCTGGCATCCACAAAAATAAAACCGCCTCAAAAGGCGGCTTTATTGTTCAGCAGAATGCTCAGATGCCCGGCTCTTCTTCGAGCAGGCCTGTCACGAAATCGAACAGGCCGGGGCGGCGGTCGCGACGCAGGCGCTCGGCCTCAATGATCGACTTGATCGCCGCAAAGGAGCGGTCGAGGTCTTCATTGATGACAATATAGTCGTATTTAACCCATTTCTGGATTTCAAAACGGGCATTCTGCAAGCGTGTCTCGATGACTTCCGGCGTGTCTTCCGCACGGCGGTTGAGGCGTTGCTGCAATTCGCGCATCGTTGGCGGCAGGATGAAGATCGACACCACATCGGCGGGCATCTTGGCCTGAAGCTGGTCCGCGCCCTGCCAGTCGATATCGAACAGCATATCCTGACCATCGGCCAGTGCAATCTCGGCGGTTTCGCGCAGAGTGCCGTAGAAATTGCCGTGCACTTCCGCCCATTCGATCAGTTCGTCATTGTCGCGCAGACGCTCGAACTCGCGAATGGTCTTGAAGTGATAATGCACCCCTTCGATCTCGCTCGGACGGCGCTGGCGCGTCGTCACGCTGATCGACAGCGAAAGGTCCATCTTCTTGTCTTCCAGCAACAGCCGGGCAATCGTGGATTTTCCAGCGCCCGACGGCGACGAAATCACCACCATCAAGCCTCTGCGCGCGACGCCATTTTCAACTGAAGTGATGGCCATGTTACTCTTACTCCAGATTCTGTACTTGTTCGCGAAACTGATCGACGACCGCTTTCAGTTCCAGCCCGATGGCCGTGATCGACGCCGCGTTCGATTTGGAACACAGTGTATTCGCTTCACGATTAAATTCCTGTGAAAGAAAATCGAGCTTGCGCCCGACCGGCCCGCCATCGGCGAGCAATTGATGTGCGGAGGCGACATGGGTGTCGAGCCGGTCCAGCTCTTCCTGAATATCCGCCTTGGTCGCAAGGAAAGCCGCTTCCTGATAAAGTCGGGCCTCATCCAGTTCACGCGGGCCGTCAAGCAGCAGCGCAACCTGCGTCGCGAGCCGCGCCTTGATGGCATCCGTGCTTCGCGACGGATCCTGACGCGCCGCTTCGGTGAGACGGCCAATCGTATCGACATGGCCCGACAGGATCGTGAACAGCGCCTTGCCTTCCTGCGCCCGCGCCTCGGCAATGGCCTTCAGCGCGCCTTCAAAGGTTGCCACGACGGCTGCTTCCAGTCCTGCCCGGGCATCGTCGTCTTCCGAGACCTGCGCCTGATCGATCATGCCGCGCAGCGACAGAACACCATCGACGCTAGCAGGTGTCAGACCGTGCTTTTCCTGCAATTCGGCACCGAGTTTCAGCACCTCGGACAGCATGGCGTGGTTGATGACGAAATTGGCCTGCTCGTCGGTCCGTTCGACACTCAGGCTCGCCTGAAAATTGCCGCGGGAAAAATGACGCGCCAGCATGGAACGCACCGGATGCTCGACCGCTTCCAGCCCCTGCGGCAGACGCAGGCGCAGATCAAGCCCCTTGCCATTGACCGAGCGCACTTCCCAAACGATACGCGCTTCGCCATTGGCACCGTCATGCTGCGCGGCATAGCGCGCAAATCCGGTCATGCTCTGGAGCGCCATGCGTCCCTTCCCCTCAACCTGAGCCCGGAAGCGATAGTTCGCCGGCCGTGCACCGAAACTCAATCATGCACTCCAATACGCGGAATGCTGCATTCCTTTAGACATACAGAGCCGGCGCTTTTCAGCAACCGGCTCTGTCGAATCACACACAGATATGTCTGGCAGTCAGATCACTGCGCAACCTTCTGGCTGCCAGCAGCGCCACCGGCACTGTTCTGCTGTTCGACATTGCGCCACTTGCGGACATTGGCATTGTGTTCCTGCAAGGTCTTCGAGAAGACGTGTCCGCCAGTGCCGTCCGCTACGAAAAACAGGTCCTGCGTATCAAGCGGATTGGCGACAGCCTCAAGCGCTGCCTTGCCCGGATTGGCAATCGGCGCCGGTGGCAATCCGTTGATGACATAGGTGTTATAGGGCGTCGGCTTTTCGATATCCGACTTGAAGATCGGACGGTCGGACGGTTTGCCCGCACCACCGAACAAGCCATAGATGATCGTCGGGTCCGATTGCAGCCGCATGCCCTTGTTCAGACGATTGACGAAAACCGAAGCAACATGCGGACGTTCCGACGCGATACCCGTTTCCTTCTCGACAATGGAAGCGAGCGTCACGAATTCATTGCGGTCCTTGACCGGCAGGTCGGGGCCGCGCTTCGCCCAGATATCGTCAACCAGCTTCTTTTGCGAAGCGATCATGCGGTCGATGATTTCGGTCCGCGTGGTGCCACGCGTGAAATGCAACGTGTCGGTGAAGAGCGAACCTTCCGGCGGCATGTCTTTCGGCATATCGCCGACCAGAATCGGATCAGACGAAATACGATCGAAAATCTGCTTGACCGTCAGCCCTTCCGGCACCGTCAGCGGATACATGATCGACTTGCCGCTGATGAGAATATTCATCACGTCGCGCATGGTTGCACCCGCTGGAATGGCATATTCACCGGCCTTGAGGTCGTTTTCGTGACCATAGGCGCGCATGCCGAAACGGAAAATACGTCCATCGCTGACGATATCGCGGGCTTCGAGGCTGTTGGCGACTTCGGAAATGCCCGCGCCGCGCTTGACCACGAAAGTCGTCTCGCTTGCCAGCGGGCCCTGCCCGTCAAATTGCATCTTGCCGAAATAAAACAGCGCCGACGCGCCCAGCAAAGCGAGCACGACCAGCGACAGCATGAAATTCATGAAGACGACGATCTGGCTGCGCGCATGGCGCGAACGCTTGCGTGGCGGCGGCGTGCCGGGTTCAGGACGCAGAGCTTCCGACGCAGATTTGGGAACAAACGGCTTTGTGGCCGCAGCCGTTTCCGCCGGCGCTTCCGTTGGCGTCTCCGGCTTGCCAGCCTTGGCTTGCTCTTCAGCAGAGTTGGTTCCGGGTTGTGCCCCGGGCTGTACCTCTGAATTCACTCCGTCACCTCGGTCCTGTAGCCTTGACCGGCCTTGCCGCCAAGAGGCGTCAACGACCTGTCCCGAGCGGCTCTCCGCACTTGATGCCCAAATCCGCTCAGGCCGAAGCCTTCCGTCAATTCGAGCGTGCTCACCCTAACCACTATTAGCGATTTTAAATATCGCATCCGGTTATATTTTGACAAAAACGCGGAGAAATCCCCGCGTTTTTATTTATTCCTATCAGATTTGGTCTGTCCGGCCAGAAATGCCGGTCAGGAATAGCGACGCAACACCAGCGAAGCGTTGGTTCCGCCGAATCCGAAGGAGTTCGAAAGAGCCACGTCGATCTTGCGTTCGCGTGCCTTGTGCGGCACCAGATCGATCTTTGTCGAGACAGCCGGATTGTCGAGATTGAGCGTCGCAGGTGCGATATTGTCGCGAATGGCCAGCGTCGAGAAAATCGCTTCGGCAGCACCGGCAGCACCCAGAAGATGGCCGATGGACGACTTGGTCGAGGACATGGAAATCTTCGAAGCCGCATCGCCGACCACGCGCTCCACAGCGCCCAGTTCGATCGTATCGGCCATGGTCGATGTGCCATGGGCGTTGATGTAGTCGATCTGGTCCGGCGTGATTTCAGCACGCTTGAGAGCCGCAACCATGCAGCGCTCCGCACCTTCACCGCTCTCGGTCGGAGCCGTGATATGGTATGCATCGCCCGAAAGGCCGTAGCCGATCACTTCGGCATAGATCTTCGCGCCACGCGCCAGCGCGTGTTCGAGTTCTTCCAGAACCACAACGCCTGCACCTTCGCCCATGACGAAGCCGTCACGGTCATCGTCATAAGGACGCGATGCGGCGGTCGGATCGTCGTTGCGCTTGGTGGACAGCGCCTTGCAGGCAGCAAAGCCCGCCAGCGAAATGCGGCTGACCGGCGATTCCGTGCCACCGGCAACCATCACTTCGGCGTCGCCGAAAGCGATCAGGCGGGCGGCATCGCCAATGGCGTGCGTGCCTGTTGCGCAGGCGGTGACGACCGAATGGTTCGGGCCACGCAGATTGTGCTTGATCGACACATGGCCGGAAGCCAGGTTGATCAGACGACCGGGAATGAAGAACGGGGAAATACGGCGCGGGCCCTTGTCGCGCAGCGTGTAGCCCGCTTCGACAATACCTTCGATGCCGCCAATGCCAGAACCGATCAGAACGCCGGTGCGCACCTGATCTTCATCGCTTTCGGGATGCCAGTTCGCGTCATCCAGTGCCTGATCGGCCGCGCCGACGGCATAGACGATGAACGGATCGACCTTGCGCTGTTCCTTGGGCTCCATGTGGAGATCGGCATTGAACGTGCCGTTGGTGCCGTCGCCAACCGGAATGCGGCAGGCAATCTGGCAGGCCAGATCGTCAACCTCGAATTCCGTGATGCGGCGAGCCCCGCTTTCGCCAGCCAGAAGCCGCTTCCAGGACTCTTCCACACCGCTTGCAAGCGGTGACACCAGACCGAGACCGGTGATGACGACACGCCTCATATCCACCCCTTAAAACTGTTATGTCACGAGCATCGACCCGCAGGCTTTCACCGGCAGATGCAATGTCCGGGCCTGACTTTGAAAGGGATGATGCTCCAATCGTTAAATCGGAGTCTGCCGCAAGAGCCTGTCGAAACGATCCGACACCGGCATGCCGGCAAATTCACTTGGATGCCGAAACGGCCCGTACAGACATGTCTGTACACTGTATTTTCTACACGCTTTATTCCCGACCATTCCCGGATGCGAGGCAACCTTCATTTAAAAGGCGCAGCATCCGGCAATGTCGGAATAGAGCTCAGAATACAGGCAGGGCCGGGTTCCGAAGAGCCCAGCCCTCAGCTCTGGTCCTGATTAGGCCGAAGCCTTGTCGATGAACTTCACAGCGTCGCCGACCGTGAGGATCGTTTCTGCAGCGTCGTCAGGAATTTCAACGCCGAATTCTTCTTCGAAAGCCATGACCAGCTCGACGGTGTCGAGGCTGTCTGCGCCGAGATCATCAATGAAGCTTGCGCCTTCCGTGACCTTGTCGGCATCTACGCCCAGATGTTCAACAACGATTTTCTTGACGCGCTCTGCGGTATCGCTCATGTCGGAACCTCGACCTGTTTGTTTGTTGCTCTGCCTTGGTTAGCGGCATGCAGGATTGTAATCAAGTTCTAAGATGACTGCCAGTTTCGAGCGAAGCCGCCCGGACAGTCATCCTGTGGATATTCCTTTCGGAACAGGATCGCGGCAAATTCTACGAAATGCCACAACTCTCGATGGGCGCATTACCATGCTTCTTGAGCAAGGCAAAGCGCCTTTTCCCGTCACGCCCCATGTATTAAGGCATTTTATACCATAAATCGGGGATCGCCGAGGGTTTATGTCTGAATCAAAAAGCGGCAGGCCGCGGCGAAAATGGTGATTTCGAGAACCGGAGCGCAGCGTACATTTGGGTACGTGAGCACCGGAAGCGCAGAAATTGCCATTTGCAGACCGGCATGGCGACTTTTGGATCAGACACTTAAATCATGGCCATGCCGCCATTGACATGCAGCGTCTGACCCGTCACGTAGCCGGCCTGATCGCTGGCGAGATAGACCACGGCAGCGGCAATATCGGCGCCAACACCCATGCGCTTCATGGGAATATTGGCCATGATCGCTTCTTTTTGCTTGTCGTTCAGCTTGTCGGTCATGGCCGATCTCGATGAAGCCCGGCGCAATGCAGTTCACCGTCACATTGCGGCTTGCGATTTCCTGCGCCAGCGACT
The DNA here is from genome assembly GCF_030067775.1 of Ochrobactrum sp. SSR. Taxonomy (NCBI): domain Bacteria; kingdom Pseudomonadati; phylum Pseudomonadota; class Alphaproteobacteria; order Hyphomicrobiales; family Brucellaceae; genus Ochrobactrum; species Ochrobactrum sp. SSR. The sequence goes on from NZ_CP125969.1 coordinate 1,244,822, forward strand.
TGGAGAAGCCGATGAGGCCCGCCTTCGACGCGCAATAATTCGCCTGCCCCGGGTTGCCGGTCACGCCGACGATGGAGGTGATGTTGATGATGCGGCCATTGCGGCGGCGCATCATCGGATGGGTCAGCTCACGCGTCAGGTTGAAAACCGAGGTGAGATTGACATTCAGAACGGCATCCCAGTCTTCATCGCTCATGCGCACGAACAGGCCGTCACGGGTGATACCGGCATTGTTGACCAGAATATCGACGCCGCCCAGCTCCTCTTCCGCCTTCTGGCCGAGCGCCTTGACGGCTTCGCGGTCCGACAGATTGGCCGGGAAGATGAAAACACGATCGCCGAGTTCGGCAGCCAGTTCCTTCAGCTTTTCTTCGCGCGTACCGTGCAGGCCGACAATAGCGCCCTGTGCATGGAGAGCGCGAGCAATCGCTTCACCCAGACCGCCGGTCGCACCGGTTACGAGAGCCTTGCGGCCAGTCAGATCAAACATATCGGATCCTTTTAGCTAATGAGCTTTTATGCCAGAGCAGCAAGCGCTGCTTCGATTTCTTCAGCCGAACCAACAGCGGCGCCCGACACATCCTTGGAGATGCGGCGCGCCAGACCGGTCAGAACCTTGCCCGAACCTACTTCATAAAGCGAGGTCACGCCATTGGCGGCAAACCATTCCACGGTCTCGCGCCATCGCACCTGACCCGTCACCTGCTCAACCAGCAGATCGGCGATTTCACTGGCGTCCGTCACCGGCGCGGCGCGCACATTGGCGATGAGCGGGACAACCGGATTGTGCTTCTCGACACTGGCCAGCGCTTCGCGCATTGCTTCAGCAGCCGGAGCCATCAGAGTCGAATGGAAGGGTGCGGAAACCGGCAGCATGATGGCGCGCTTTGCGCCCTTTTCCGAAGCAAGCTTTGCCGCCAGTTCGACCGCAGCCTTGGAGCCGGAAATTACCAGCTGGCCGCCGCCATTGTCATTGGCGATCTGAACAGAACCGGAAGCCCTGGCTTCCGTGCAGATTGCTTCCACATCGCCATGCTCCAGACCGATGATGGCAGCCATCGCGCCTTCGCCAACCGGAACAGCCTTTTGCATTGCATTGCCACGAATGCGCAGGAGGCGCGCCGTATCGGCAAGCGAGAAGGTGCCGGCAGCGCAAAGTGCGGAATATTCGCCCAGCGAATGACCGGCCACATAGGAAACCTTTTCCTTCAGCGAGAAGCCACGCGCTTCCATGACGCGCAGGACGGCCATCGACACGGCCATCAGCGCGGGCTGGGCATTGGCGGTGAGCGTCAGAACGTCTTCCGGGCCTTCGAACATGGTGGCGGACAGCTTTTCGCCAAGCGCTGCGTCCACTTCGTCGAAGACGGCGCGCGCTTCCGCGAACTGTTCGGCCAGGGCTTTGCCCATGCCTACCGCCTGGCTGCCCTGTCCGGGAAAGGTAAATGCTACCGCCATTGATGCCTCGTTCTGGTTCTATGCATATGATAAAGGTGAAACCGGTATCCGTTTTCGCCGCCATGCCTGCAATGAAATGCACAATTTGGCGCGATGTGCCTTAGCCTTGGGCGAAAAGTCAAGCATTTGTCGGTTTTTCGGGGATATCGCGCTTGCAAACAAGGGGAAAAACACGTAATAGCCGCCCGTTCATTGCTCGGCACCAGCTGGGGGCTGAACGGAGGGCCGTGTCTTCTTGCCGTTAAAAGCCGGATAACACGTTGGAAGTCATAAGCGCTTCTGCCTCCCGTGTCTCCGCTCTCGACCGTCTCAAATACGCGTCCTTTCTTCACCGGTTTCCGGCAAAAGAGAAGTCGCAGGGGCTTAGCCGCTGGTGTCGGCGTGATATAACGAAGAAAGGCAAAGCCAATGGCTCTTTATGAACATGTGCTTCTTGCCCGCCAGGACATTTCCCAGCAGCAGGTCGACGCTCTCGTCGAACAGTACAAGGGTGTCCTCGAAGCTAATGGCGGCAAGGTCGGTAAGGTTGAAGCTTGGGGTCTGCGTCCCCTCACCTACCGTATCAACAAAAACCGTAAGGCGTATTATACGCTTCTGAACATCGACGCTCCGGCTGCTGCCGTTGCTGAAATGGAACGTCAGATGCGTATCAATGAAGACGTCCTGCGCTTCATGACCATTCGCGTTGAAGAACACGAAGAAGGCCAGTCGGCTATGCTGACCCGCCGTGACGACCGTCGCGAGCGTGATGGTGATGACCGTCCGCGCCGCCGTGAAGGTGGTTTCGACCGCGGTGATCGTGGCGATCGCGGTGATCGCGGCCCACGTCGCCCGCGCGACAACGAAGCTGGTGAAGGAGCATAATCATGGTTGATATCAATCAGATCCCGACCCGCCGTCCTTTCCATCGCCGTCGCAAGACGTGCCCGTTCTCCGGCGCAAACGCACCGAAGATCGACTACAAGGACATCAAGCTTCTGCAGCGTTACATTTCCGAACGCGGCAAGATCGTTCCTTCCCGTATTACGGCTGTCAGCCAGAAGAAGCAGCGTGAACTCGCCAAGGCGATCAAGCGCGCCCGTTTCCTCGGCCTGCTGCCTTACGTTGTGAAGTAAGACAAGATTTTCGGGAGGCATCTCATCAGAGTTTGCCTCCCGGACCCTTTCCTCCCTTGCGATGGGCGCAACGGAGCGTACTGAAAACCCAAGTTGGGGCATTTGCCTCTAACTGCACGAGCCGGCAAGACCGGGGCAGGACAGCGAAACTGATGAAATTCAATGGAACCATAGTTGGTGTCGGCATATTGGCGGGGCTTGCCTCGGCACTGATGTCGTCCGGCGTCATTGTCCAGTCGGGCATGGCGATGGTTCTGTATTTCCTGACACCGCTTCCCATTTTCGTTGCAGCACTCGGCTGGGGTTCCACCGCCGGTATTGTCGCAGCAGCCGTAGCAACTATCGCGGTCGGCGTTTTCGCCGTTCCGATGGCGGCCCTCCTGATGGCGCTGACGAGCTATATTCCTGCGGCCATCGGTGCATATCTGTCCGGCCTTGCGCGCCCCGCCGAAGAACTGGGCGGACCGAAAGGCGTGATGGTCTGGTATCCGCTGTCGGATATCGTTTTCCGCCTTGCCCTGATGGTGGCGGTTTCCTTCATCATCATCGGCGCTGTTCTGGGCTTCGGCCCGGATATGGCGCGCGAGCTTGCCAATGCGGTCATCGACCGCGTTGCCGAAGCCGACCCGCAATTCACCGCCAGCGATGAAATGCGCAACACCATGTCGGCGCTGCTGATGTTCGCCCTTCCGGCGATCCAGCCCGCCACGTGTCTTGCCATTCTGGTCGGCAATCTCTATCTGGCGCTGCGTCTGACTGCCATGTCGGGCCGCCTGCGCCGTCCGCGTGACGACTGGCCCGCAACGCTGCGCATGCCGCGCACGGCGCTGATCGTTTTCGCAGTAGCACTTGCAGTCGCTTTCCTGTCGGGCGCCGCCGGTCTGGTGGCAACCGTCGTGGTCGGCTCGCTCGGCGCAGGCTTCATGATGGCGGGCCTTGCCATCATGCATATGCGCACACGCGGCAAGGTATGGCGCCCGATGGCGCTGTGGTTTGCCTATTTTGCGATCATTCTTTTCGCATTTCTGCTTTTCGTCTTCATGGTTCTCGGACTTTTCGATACGTCGCGTGGCGCGCCGATCTCGAAAATTCCGGGCAATGACAAACAATAACCCGGATTAAAACACTCGAAAGGAAACTCCAATGGAAGTCATTCTTCTGGAACGCATTGGCCGCCTCGGCCAGATGGGCGAAACCGTCAAGGTCAAGGACGGCTATGCCCGTAACTTCCTGCTCCCGCAGGGCAAGGCTCTTCGTGCCAACGAAGCCAACAAGAAGAAGTTCGAAGGCCAGCGCGCTCAGCTCGAAGCCCAGAACCTGGAACGCAAGAACGAAGCCAGCGCCGTTGCTGAAAAGCTGAATGGCCAGAGCTTTATCGTTGTGCGTTCGGCTGGTGAAACCGGTCAGCTCTACGGTTCGGTTTCGACCCGCGACATCGCCGACATCATCACCGCAAACGGCTTCACCCTGCACCGCAACCAGGTTGAACTGAACCATCCGATCAAGACGATCGGCCTGCACGAAGTTTCGATTTCGCTGCATCCGGAAGTTCAGGTTGAAGTGACCGTCAACATCGCTCGTTCGAACGAGGAAGCTGAACGTCAGGCAAAGGGTGAAGACCTCACCTCGATCGAAGCCATCTACGGCATCGAAGAAGCCCCGCTTTCGGAAGAAATCTTCGACGAAGACGAAGAAGCTGAAGACCAGGCTTAATTGTTACACTTACCTCCGGAAAAGCCAGCTTTGTCAGCAGGCATTCCAATGGTGGTAAACTTTAAATGATCATGCCCGGCGGCCTCCGCCGGGCATTTTCTCTTTCCAGAATGGGAAAACTGCCTATTCTTCTCCATGGTAATGTATTGGAGAGGGTGCAGACGGAAACGTCCGCGTTGCTTAAGACAGCGTTCCCAGGGCCGGTAGACCTTACGGAAACTGCCTGAAAATCTGATGACAGTGTGGCTCGAGAAGAGGATACACAAGCCGCCTGCCATGCAACCGCATGGATGCTACGCCTGTCTCACTCCATAAAAGGAGATGGGGCCGATGTATGGAATGATGCGTACTGTTCTTTCGCATATGATTAAAACCGGAGACCTGACGGTCACCGATTCTAGTGGTGCGCGTTCGCAGTATGGCGACAAGACCGGGGTGCCGGTTCATATACACTTCAAGACAAAGCACGCCGAGCGCGCCGTAGCGCTCGACCCCGAACTGAAGCTCGCCGAATGTTTCATGGACGGCGAGATCGACTTTCTGGACGGCGATATCTACACGCTGCTTCAAATCGTGTTCGAAAACACCGGGCCGACCGCCGCGACAGAACCGTGGATGAAGGCGCTGGCGAAACTGCGCATCCTGTTCCGCCGCTTCCAGCAGATGAACACGATTGCGCGCTCGTCCGACAATATCAAAAGTCACTACGACCTTTCGGGCGAGCTTTACGACCTGTTTCTCGACCCGGACAAGCAGTATTCCTGCGCCTATTTCGAAACACCGAATGCAACGCTTGCCGAAGCGCAACTTGCAAAAAAGCGCCATATCGCCGCGAAAATGCTGGTGAAGGAAGGCGACAAGGTGCTCGATATCGGCTGCGGCTGGGGCGGCATGGGGCTTTATCTCGCCCGCCATCTCAAGGCCAATGTGACCGGCGTGACCCTTTCGGAAGAACAGCACGGCATCGCCAACCAGCGCGCCGCCGATGAAGGACTTTCCGACCGCGCCAAGTTCGAGCTGACCGACTATCGCAATATCGAAGACAAGTTCGACCGGCTGGTTTCGGTCGGCATGTTCGAGCATGTCGGTGTCGGCCATTTCGCGGAATATTTCCAGCATGTGGCGCGACTGATGAAGCCGGATGGTGTGTTCATGCTGCATGCCATCGGGCGTGCCGATGGACCGGGCGCGACCAATCCGTTCATCCGCAAATATATCTTCCCGGGCGGTTACATTCCTGCTTTGTCGGAAGTGCTGCCGCATATCGAAAAGGCCGGGCTCTATGTCACCGACATCGAAATCCTGCGGCTGCATTATGCGGAAACGCTGAAAGCCTGGCGTGAGGCCTTCATGGCCAATCGCGAACGGGCCAAGGCGCTTTATGACGAACGCTTCTGCCGCATGTGGGAGTTTTATCTGGCCGCATCGGAAAGCGCCTTCCGCTGGCAGAACATGATGGTGTTCCACATCCAGATCGCGCACCGGCAGGAATCCGTTCCGCTGACGCGCAACTATATCGAAGCGGAAGAAAAGCGCCTCAAGCGGCTCGACAGCGCGCCAAAGGGGGCCAATAGCGAGGCCCGCGCCGTCAAGAAAAGCGCGAACGCCTGATCCGGCGAGCACCGGTTCACAAAAAGGGCTGCCGTCTCCGGCAGCCCTTTTGCATTTTCACTCGACCTTCGGCACTGGTCCTAATTTTAGCCAGCCTTCGGCACTCATCGTTGTTTTAGTCGGCCTTCGGCACTGATCCTTGTTTTAGTCGGCCTTCGGCACTCCGGTTTCCCACTTGTCCCAACGGGTAACGATATCATCGACCAGCGGCGAACCGGCGAGATAGATGTTCTGCACCGTCTCCGCAAAACCGCCTGCCGTCTGACCCGGCGCTGGATCAAGATGCTGCAAGGTGGTTTCGTTCGGGTTGCCCTGATCGAAGTTCACCGAGCCGCGCAGGCTGGCGATACGATCCGTGCCGAACTGGCGCTTGATGACCAGCGTAATCGCAGCCGCTTCCATTTCCGTCACCAGATAATCATCCGCACCGTAGAGATGCGCGATATATTGCGCCTCTTTCGACAGGCCGGGCCCGTGGAAGAACGTATCGCCGGTCATATGCGTGCCTGTCTTGAGCGACGGCTTGGCCTGTGCGGCCTTGTCGGGATAACGCATGCGATAGTTCTGAGCGTCCTGCAGATCAAGCAGTTCGACCTTCGAATCGAGACGAAGCGCGGCGGCGATCAGATCTGGATTCAGCTTGAAGACCCGGTAATCCTCATAACCCTTCCGCGGCATGAAAACCGGCTCGCCGGGCTTGCCTTCTTCCGGCGCCCAGCGATGGCCGAGATCGTAATCGACCAGCCAGGTCGCCCAACTGACATCGCCGATGGTGCCGCGCGATGGCGGCGTGCCACCGACGCCCGACAGAATATAATAGCTCTTCGAGAAATCGAAGGCCGGATCGAGCAGAATAGCCTGCATGCTGGAGGAGGAATTGACCTTGCCCATGCCAAGCACCGAGCCGCAAACGCCGTCATTGTTGCAATAGACCGGCTTCAGCGCGCCCTTCACTTCGATGGGCTTTGCGTCTTTCCAGTAACGGTCATACCACCACTGGAATTCACCGGCGCGATCACCGCTATTCTGTCCGATTTCGAACATGGCGGCGATGAAGACCTTGACCTTGATCGGCTCGGCAGCCGTAGCCGGTGCCGTAAACGAAGCGAGATAAGCAAGGCAGGAAAGCCCGGCTGCGATCAGACGATGCCGCATGAATGAACCTTTGCATGAAGAACCTGTCATCGGGATCTGGCACGACCGTGGACAGGGTGAATTTGATGATCGGGAGGCAGAGTAATATCCACTGCTATTAGCGGCAACGCCCGTCAAGAACATAGCGCTCATGCACAGGCGCAAACTGTGAATCAGTGTGAATCATGGTATAGCTTATCCCTTCCAGCAGGAATCATCCGAAGCCGCGTTGCGTTTGGCATCACATGACGGTTAGCTGGCAGCATCAGGGACAGGATCAAGAATCATGGCGGAAGCGGCGGTACGCAAACTCGAGGATGTGCGCGATCAGAAGGACGCACTCTATCGGGAAGCACCACACAATATCGAAGCGGAACAGGCATTGCTGGGCGCAATCCTGATCAACAACGATGCCTTTTACCGCATATCGGACTTCCTGAAGCCGACCCATTTCTTTGAGCCGCTGCATCGCCGTATCTACGAAATCACCACTGATCTGATCCGCGTCGGTAAGATGGCCAATCCGGTCACGATGAAGACCTTTCTGCCCGAGGGCAAGGTCGGCGATCTTTCGATCTTCCAATATGTCACCCGCCTTGCCACCGAGGCCGTCACCATCATCAATGCTGCCGATTATGGCCGCGCGATCTACGATCTGGCGACCCGCCGAGCGCTGATCGGGATCGGCGAGGACATGGTCAATCTCGCCTATGATGCGCCGGTCGACAACGCGCCGCAGGAGCAGATCGAGGACGCCGAGCGCCGCCTGTTCGAACTGGCAGAAACCGGTCGTTACGATGGCGGATTCCTGCCGTTCAAGGACGCCGTGACCACCGCAGTGGACATGGCCAATGCCGCTTTCATGCGCGATGGCCACCTGTCGGGTATCTCCACCGGCATTCACACGCTTGACGGCAAGATGGGCGGCTTGCAGCCGTCCGACTTGATCATCCTCGCCGGACGTCCGGGCATGGGTAAAACCTCGCTCGCCACCAATATCGCCTTCAACATCGCCAATGCCTATGAGGGCGAACAACAGGCCGATGGAACGGTGAAAGCCAAGAATGGCGGTGTAGTCGGCTTCTTCTCGCTCGAAATGTCGGCGGAACAGCTCGCCACCCGTATCATTTCCGAGCAGACGGAAGTGTCGTCCTCGAAAATCCGCCGTGGTGATATCACCGAGACCGATTTCGAAAAGCTGGTCGCCTGCTCGCAGGTGATGCAGAAAATCCCGCTTTATATCGACCAGACCGGTGGTATTTCCATCGCGCAGCTGGCCGCCCGCGCCCGTCGCCTCAAGCGCCAGCGCGGCCTTGATGTTCTGGTCATCGACTACGTGCAGCTGATGACCGGCTCGTCCAAGGCCTCGGCACAGAACCGCGTGCAGGAAATCACCGAAATCACCACCGGCCTGAAGGCGCTCGGCAAGGAACTGAACGTTCCGATCATCGCGCTTTCCCAGCTCTCGCGTCAGGTGGAAAGCCGCGACGACAAGCGCCCGCAGCTCTCCGATCTTCGTGAATCGGGCTCGATCGAGCAGGACGCCGACGTGGTGCTGTTCGTGTTCCGCGAGGAATATTACGTCAAGAACCTCGAACCGCGCGACGAGTTCGACCCGAAATACGAAGAATGGAAGCAGCATTTTGAAAAAGTGCGCGGCACTGCCGATGTCATCATCGCCAAGCAGCGCCACGGACCGACCGGCACGGTCAAGCTCGCCTTCCAGTCCGAATTCACGCGATTTGCAGATCTGGCCGAGGGTTCCTATCTTCCCGAACAGTATGAATAATATCTCTTCGAAAAAGGCGCGTCTCTGATGGCCAAGGCGCGCATTCAGTTCATCTGCCAAAATTGCGGCACAGTGCATACGCGCTGGGCGGGCAAGTGCGATTCCTGCGGCGAGTGGAACACGCTTGTCGAGGAAGGCACCAATAGCGGTATCGGTTCCGGTCCGGGCGCCATGTTGTCGAAGCGCAAGGGCCGCGCCGTGGCGCTGACCTCGCTGTCCGGCGACATTGAAGATGCCCCGCGCATTATTTCCGGCATCAGCGAACTCGACCGTGTAACCGGCGGCGGCTTCGTGCGCGGGTCGGCGCTGCTGATCGGCGGCGATCCCGGCATCGGCAAGTCAACGCTTTTGACGCAGGCGGCAGCAGCCCTTGCCAATCGCGGCCACCGCATCGTCTATGTTTCAGGCGAAGAAGCGGTCGCGCAGATCCGCCTGCGCGCGCAGCGTCTCGGCGTCGCCACATCGGCAGTGGAACTTGCCGCCGAAACCAATGTCGAAGACATCATCGCCACCATTTCCGACGGCAAACGTCCCGATCTCGTCATCATCGATTCGATCCAGACCTTGTGGACCGACATGGCGGATTCTGCCCCTGGCACGGTCACGCAGGTGCGCTCCTCGGCACAGGCCATGATCCGTTACGCCAAGCAGACCGGCGCTGCGGTTGTTCTGGTCGGCCATGTCACCAAGGACGGCCAGATTGCCGGTCCCCGCGTGGTCGAACACATGGTCGATGGTGTTCTCTATTTCGAAGGCGAAGGCGGGCATCATTACCGCATCCTGCGCACGGTGAAAAATCGCTTTGGCCCCACCGACGAAATCGGCGTTTTTGAAATGTCCGATGGCGGCTTGCGTGAAGTGTCCAATCCGTCCGAGCTTTTTCTGGGCGAACGCAACGAAAAAGCGCCGGGGGCAGCGGTTTTCGCCGGGATGGAAGGCACGCGCCCGGTTCTGGTGGAAATTCAGGCCCTTGTCGCGCCCTCCTCGCTCGGCACGCCGCGCCGCGCGGTGGTGGGCTGGGATGGCGGGCGTCTCGCCATGATCCTCGCAGTGCTCGAATCGCATTGCGGCGTTCGCTTCGGCCAGCATGACGTCTATCTGAATGTCGCGGGCGGCTATCGGATCAGCGAACCGGCTGCCGATATTGCGGTTGCATCGGCGCTTGTTTCCTCCATGGCCGGTATTGCCCTTCCGCCAGATTGTGTTTATTTCGGCGAAATCAGCCTTTCCGGTGCTGTTCGTGCGGTGACGCATGCAGTACAGAGATTGAAGGAAGCGGAGAAACTCGGCTTCCGGCAGGCGGAAGTGCCAAGCGGCAGCGGCGAACTTTGGAAAGATCGCAGCTTCCGTCTCATGGAAACCGCCGCCCTGCCCGACCTCGTTGCGCGCATTGCAGCATCGGGTGCCGGAAAGAAGTAATAATTCAGGGGCTTAACGCGGGAAGATTCTGTCAACCTTCGGATGTTAAGCTTCCGCGTCTTTGACTGCCCTGCGCACCGGAACGCATGCGCGAAACACTGAGGACAGGCCAGAATGCCGATAACCATACTTGATGGAATTCTACTCGGAATAACGCTGGTATCAGCGGTTCTGGCGATGGTGCGCGGGTTTTCCCGCGAAGTGCTGTCGCTGGTATCCTGGGCCGCTGCCGCCGCTGCTGCATTCCTGTTCTACAAGCCGGTGCTGCCCTACATAAAGCCCTATATCAATAACGACACGCTGGCCATGATCGCCGCTATGGCTGCGGTTTTCCTCGTGGTGCTGATCATCGTTTCGCTGATCACCATGAAGATCGCGGATTTCATCATCGACAGCCGCATCGGCGCGCTCGACCGCACGCTGGGCTTCCTGTTCGGTGCGGCCCGCGGCGTGCTTCTGATGGTCGTCGCCATGCTGTTCTTCAACTGGGCGGTGCCGGATAACCAGCCTGCATGGATCACCAACGCCAAATCGAAGCCGATGCTCGATTCCTTCGGCGAACAGTTGCGCAATCTCCTGCCGGCTGACCCGGAAAAGATGGTCGACAAGTTCAAGCCGCAGCAGAACAATGCTCCGGCCACTGGCGAGCAGGAAGAAGCGCCTGTCCCGGATGACGCGCCTGCACAGCAATAATCACAATCTGACTTAAAAAATTGAAACCGGCTTGTGCCGGTTTCATCTGTTTTTGGCCCCAATAAAGGCCTATATGATCAGCTTAACTGACGCGGGTTCAAGGGATCGCTTTCAAAACGGCGTCCTTTCATGTAAATGTTGTTTTTAACAACCCGCAATCGAAAGGCCTTGCGGACAATGTTCCAACAGTCGCATGATGAGACTTCCTTTATGCTGGATGACGACACCCTGCATGAAGAGTGTGGTGTATTCGGCATTTTGGGTCATGAAGACGCCGCAGCGCTGACAGCGCTCGGTCTGCACGCCCTTCAACATCGCGGGCAAGAAGCCGCCGGTATTGTGTCCTATCACAATCGCCGCTTCCACTCCGAACGCCATATGGGCCTCGTCGGGGACCATTTCACCGACGCCGCCACGCTGAACCGCCTGCCCGGCGACCGCGCCATCGGCCATGTGCGCTATTCCACCACCGGCGAAACGATCCTGCGCAATGTGCAGCCGCTTTTCGCGGAACTGGAAGTCGGCGGCATTGCGATTGCCCATAACGGCAATTTCACCAACGGCATTTCGCTGCGCAAACAGCTGATCGCCTCGGGTGCGATCTTCCAGGCGACTTCCGATACGGAAGTCGTTTTGCATATGATCGCCCGGTCGCGTTTCGCCTCGTCTTCCGACCGTTTCGTGGATGCGATCCGTCAGGTTGAGGGCGGTTACGCCATGCTGGCGCTGACCCGCACCAAGCTGATCGCTGCGCGTGACAGCATCGGCATTCGTCCGCTCGTCATGGGCGAACTGGACGGCAAGCCGATCTTCTGCTCGGAAACCTGCGCCCTCGACATCATTGGCGCGAAATATATTCGCGACGTCGAAAATGGCGAAGTGATCGTCTGCGAAATCCAGCAGGACGGCTCGATCACCACCCAGTCCATCAAGGCGGAAAACCCGCAGCCGGAACGCCTGTGCCTGTTCGAATATGTCTATTTCGCCCGCCCGGATTCGGTCGTCGGCGGACGCAGCGTCTACGTGGCGCGCAAGAACATGGGCATCGAACTTGCCGGTGAAGCCGGTGTCGAAGCGGATGTCATCGTGCCGGTGCCCGATGGCGGTACGCCTGCGGCGCTCGGCTTTGCGCAGGCAAGCGGCATTCCATTCGAATATGGCATCATCCGCAATCATTATGTGGGCCGTACCTTCATTGAGCCGACGCAGCAGATTCGCGCCCTGGGCGTGAAGCTGAAGCATTCGGCCAATCGCGCCATGATCGAAGGCAAGCGTGTTGTGCTCGTGGATGATTCCATCGTGCGCGGCACCACTTCGGTCAAGATCGTGCAGATGATGCGCGATGCGGGTGCAAAGGAAGTGCATATTCGCGTGGCAAGCCCGATGATCTATCATCCGGATTTCTACGGCATCGACACACCGCATGCCGACAAGCTTCTGGCCAATCAGCATGAAGATCTGGAATCCATGTGCCGTTACATCGGTGCGGATTCGCTGGCCTTCCTGTCCATCGACGGTCTCTACAAGGCTGTCGGCGGCAAGGTTCGTGATCCGAAGGCGCCTGCCTTCACGGATCACTATTTCACGGGTGACTACCCGACCCGCCTTCTCGATCAGGAAGGCGAAAGCAACATCCACACGCTGTCGCTGCTTGCGAGCAACGGCTGACGCATATTCGCGAACGGGCGGCCTCCGGGCCGCTCCAATCTCTTCATAAAAGTCATTGGGGACGGAATGACAATCGACCTTACGGGCCGGCTGGCCTTGGTAACGGGCGCATCGCGCGGCATTGGCTATTTTCTTTCGCTGGAACTGGCAAAGCGCGGCGCGCATGTGATCGCCGTGGCGCGCACTGTCGGCGGCCTTGAAGAGCTGGACGACGACATTCGCAAGCTCGGCGGCAACGCGACTTTGGTGCCGCTCGACATCACCGACATGGAAGCCATCGACCGCCTTGGCGGCTCGATCCACGAGCGCTGGGGCAAGCTGGATATCATGGTCGCCAATGCGGGCGTGCTGGGCACCATCTCCCCGATCGGCCATGTGGAAGCAAAGACCTTCGAGAAGGTCATGAATGTCAACGTGACGAGCGTTTGGCGGCTGATCCGCTCTACCGATCCGCTGCTGCGTCTTTCCGATGCCGGGCGCGCCATTCTGCTTTCATCCGGCGTTGCGCATAGCTGCCGCGCCTTCTGGGGGCCTTATGCGGCCTCCAAGGCGGCTGTCGAGGTCATGGCCCGCAGCTGGGCCGAAGAGACCAGGCAGATGGCGCTGAACATCAACTCGGTCAATCCCGGCGCAACCCGCACCGCCATGCGCGCACAGGCGATGCCGGGCGAAGACCCTGACACCCTGCCGACACCGCAGGAAGTGGCCGAAAAAATCGTGAAGCTTGCCGATCCGGCGCTCAATGTCACGGGCAAGCTGTTCGACGTGCGGCAGGACCGCTTCCTCGACTATCACATGCCGTCCTAATACTATTTGGCTGGCCTTGCCAATTAGCAAGGCCAGCGTTATTTTACAAATACTTGCCCCCTCGCTGCCTTGTCTTCGGCCTTTTTTAGCGGGCTTTTTCCCTCTCCCCTCCCAAAGAAATCCATCGTCACCGGCATGCGCTTTCGCACGCCGCAACTCACTTCATTTGTCTGGAGAACAGAATGGCTGACAACCAAGCCCGATTTCACGTCATCAGCGGCGGACCCGGATCGGGGAAGAGCACGCTGATCGACGCACTCGAACAGCACGGCTACGCCCGCACCGTGGAGGCCGGACGCGCCATCATTCAGGATCAGGTTGCCATTGGCGGCACGGCCCTGCCCTGGGGCGACCGCGCTCTCTTCGCCGAGCTCATGTTATCGTGGGAAATACGCTCATACCGCTTGGCGCAAGACCAAACAGGGCCGGTCTTCTTTGATCGCGGCGTGCCGGATGTGATCGGCTATCTTTCGCTTTGCAACTTGCCCGTACCGCCGCATATGGAAGCGGCAGCACAGCAGATTCGTTATAACAAAACAGTGTTTCTCGCCCCGCCATGGCCGGAGATTTTTGGGCAAGATGCCGAGCGCAAGCAGGATTTCGACGAGGCTGTGCGCACCTTCACGGCGATGGAAACAACCTATCGCCGGTTCGGATATGAAATCGCGCTCCTGCCGAAAACGTCGGTTGAGGAGCGCGTTGCGTTCATTCTGGAAAAGCTGCCGTCAGTTTTCTTCTGACGCTGACGGCTTTTCTTCCTCGTTCGCGGTCGCGGTTTCTTCCGCCGCTCCCCGATCCGCTGCCTCGCGGCGGTTCCATGCGGCAAGGCTGAACGGCAGGAAAGCCAGATAGGCGAGAGCTGTCAGGCTCAGCGTCTGCCATGTGAAGCTCATCAGGAACGCCACATAGACGACCACGCAGAGGATCAGCGGCATGACGATATCGCGGCGCACGAGGCTGCCCGCCGATTTGCCGTTATAAACCGGCAGGCGGCTCACCAGCAGAAACGCGATGGCTACCGTATAGATGGCGACGCCGAAGGCCAGCCCGCGCGAGGGCGTCAGGCCGAGAAAACCGAGATAGACCGGCAGCAGCACCAGCATGGCGCCTGCGGGCGCAGGCACGCCGATGAAATAATTGCTCTGCCATGCAGGCCGGTTCGGGTCTTCCAGCATCACATTGAAGCGCGCAAGACGAAGGCAGCAGGCAATCGCATAGAGAAGACCGGCGATCCAGCCGAAGGAACGCGCCTGATCCAGCATGAAAGCATAAAGCACCAGCGCGGGCGCAACGCCGAAATTGACGATATCGGCCAATGAATCCATCTGCTCGCCGAATTTCGACGAGCCTTTCATCATGCGCGCGACACGTCCGTCGATGCCGTCGAGAAATGCCGCAACCAGCACCATAGCGACGGCCAGCTCGAAGCGGTTTTCGAAAGCAAGACGAATCCCGGTCAGACCAGCGCAAATGGCCAAAACCGTAATGAGATTCGGAATAACAATACGCAGCGGTATCTGCGACAGCTTTGGGCCGCGGGATGACTCCACGCGGCCATTGGGCTCAAAAAGGCGGAAAAGGTGTTCCCATCGGCTACGCAATCCGGACGACGGGTTCGCTACGGTTGCTGCCATAATCGGCAAGCACCGTTTCACCGGCAACAGCCGTCTGACCAACTGCAACGCGAACAGTCGCATCGGCGGGCAGATAGACATCGACGCGGGAACCGAAGCGGATAAGGCCAAAACGTTCTCCGACCGACAGATCGTCATCCTGATTGGACCAGCACACGATTCGGCGCGCCACCAGACCAGCGATCTGCACCACGCCGACCTTGCCATGCGGGCTCTCGATCAGAACGCTGTTGCGTTCGTTTTCGGTGCTGGCCTTGTCGAGTTCGGCATTGAGGAACTTGCCCGGGCGATGCTCGACCTTAACGATCTGACCACGAACCGGCGAGCGGTTGATGTGCACGGAAAAGACATTCATGAACACGGAAACGCGCGTCAGCGGCTCGTAACCGAGATCAAGCTCCGCAGGCGGAATGGCCGGGCCGACGAAGGATACCTTGCCGTCAGCCGGGCTGATGACGAGATCGTCGTCCATCGGTGTCACGCGCTCGGGATCGCGATAGAAATAAATACACCAAACCGTCAGCACCATGCCGATCCAGAACAGCGGGTCCCACAACCAGCCAAGGATCAGCGAAACCACGAAAAAGCCCGCTATGAACGGATAGCCTTCACGGTGAATCGGCACGAAAGTGTTGCGGATAGTGTCAGTCAGGCTCATCGCTTGTTCCTCGCGTTTCGCCGTATGTAGCGCATCCCTTCCAGAATCTCAAAATGCATTTCGCAATTTATGCACGACTGTCAGGTGGCGTGATCACTCCGCCGCAGGCGTACCGCGCACAACGACGCCCAATTCGTCACTTTCGCGCACCTGACGCAGGCGTTCTTCGGCTTCGTCGGCCTCGCGCTGGCGATCCCACATCGAAGCATAAAGGCCTTTGTGCTTCAGAAGCTGGCGATGCGTGCCGCGCTCGGCGATCAAGCCATCCTTCAACACGATGATTTCATCCGCGCCGATCACCGTTGAAAGGCGGTGCGCGATAACCAGCGTCGTGCGGCCACGGCTGACGATATCCAGCGCCGACTGGATTTCCTGCTCGGTCGCCGTGTCCAGCGCCGAGGTCGCTTCATCGAGGATCAGGATCGGCGGTGCTTTCAGGATCGTGCGCGCAATCGCCACGCGCTGCTTTTCGCCGCCTGAAAGCTTCAGGCCGCGTTCGCCGACCATGGACTTATAGCCGTCCGGCAGATGCTGGATGAAACGGGAGATCTGCGCCATTTCGGCTGCCTTCTCCACCTCTTCCTCGGTCGCATCGGTGCGGCCATAGCGGATATTATAGGCGATGGTGTCGTTGAACAGCACCGTATCCTGCGGCACCATGCCGATAACCTTACGCAGGCTTTCCTGCGTCACATCGCGGACATCCTGCCCGTCGATGGTCACCGAGCCCGACTGGATATCGTAGAAGCGGAACAGCAGCCGCGAAATCGTGGACTTGCCCGCGCCCGAAGGCCCGACAATCGCCACCGTCTTGCCCGCCGGAACTTCGAAGCTGATGCCCTTGAGGATCGGGCGATTGGAATCATAGGCAAAATGCACGTCATCAAAGCGGATTGCGCCCTTGTCGACCTGCACCGGCTTGGCGCCCGGTTTGTCGCTCACTTCCTGCTTCACGTCGAGCAGGTCGAACATCTGTTCGATATCGGTCAGACCCTGACGGATTTCGCGATAGATGAAGCCGATGAAGTTGAGCGGAATGGAAAGCTGCATCAAGAGCGCATTGATGAATACGAAATCGCCGATGGATTGCGTCCCAGCGCGCACTTCCAGCGCCGACATGACCATGACAATCGCCATGCCGACACCGAAGATCACCGCCTGACCGAAGTTCAGCCAGCCGAGCGAGGTCCAGGTCTGGGTCGCAGCCTTTTCATAACGCGCCATAGAGCTATCGAAACGCTTGGCCTCCATCGCCTCATTGCCGAAATATTTCACGGTTTCGAAGTTCAGCAAGGAGTCGATGGCCTTGGTGTTGGCGTCCGTATCGGAATCATTCATCTCGCGACGAATGTTGATGCGCCAGTCGCTCGCCTTGATGGTGAACCACGTATAGAGCCATACCGTCGCCGCGACGACGACCAGATAGGAAATGCCGTAGGAGACGGCGAAGATCACCGCCGTCATCGCAAATTCCAGAATGGTCGGCAGCGTGTTGAGAATGGTGAAGCGGACGATGGTTTCGATGCCCTTCGTACCGCGCTCGATCACGCGTGACAGGCCGCCCGTGCGCCGCTCCAGATGAAAGCGCAGCGAAAGCTGGTGCATGTGCACGAACGTCCGATAGGCGAGCTGACGCACAGCATATTGGCCGACACTGGCAAACAGCGCGTCACGCAGCTGGTTGAGACCGGCCTGCACGACCCTCGATCCATTATAGGCCACCACCAGCATGACCGCACCGGTCAGGAAGAGCGGCACATAGCCCGGCGCTTGCAGCTGTCCGTTCAGCGCATTCGTCGCCCATTTGAAGAAATAGGGAACGAGAATGAGTACGATCTTCGAAATGACCAGATAGAACGTCGCCCACACCACGCGCATGCGCAGGTCCGGCCTGCCCTCGGGCCACATATAGGGCCAGAGATTGCGCAGGGTCTTGAATGTTTCGCCGGATTCGGCAGAAACCGTTTTGGAGGAGCTCATCAGGCGTTCTTTCGGGTCAGATCATAACGTGCAACAACCACCGGCAAATGCGGCAAGGTGGGTGCGAATGGCATTGATTTGCTGCCAGTTGACGCTGTAGCGCGAAGACTGGCGTTCGGGTCGATAGTCGATCAGCCTTGCGGTCACGAGAACCTTCAAATGCTGCGAAACAGTGGATTGGGCGAGATCCAGCCTGCCGACAATGTCCTTGCAGCAGCAGGCGTCCTCAAGGATCAGCTGCCGTAAGATGGCGATACGCACCGGATGCCCCAGCGCGGCATAGATCCGCGCGGCATCCTCGTCGCCTTTCGCCATCGTGCCGAGATCGGCTGCGGGCTGATCATTCATGGAAATCTTCATCGTATATCGACGATAAACGATTATACTTTAAAGCACAAGATTTCACGGCGTCTTTTCCAAAAAACGCCGTGAATGTAAAAACAAGCTATCGTGATTGTTGAGTATAATGAAGACCGGTCAGTTTTGACGTTCTTGCCTCTGGCGCTTCACTTCCTCATCGCCCAGTGGCTCTTTGGGCATGTGGAACACCTGCCCCGGCCAGATGAGGTCCGGATTCCTGATCTGCTCGCGATTGGCCAGATAGATCGTCGTGTAGCGTGTGCCCTTGCCATAAGCGCGCTTGGAAATCGTCCACAGATTATCGCCGCGGCGGATGATCACCGAACCATCGACCTTTTGCAGCGCGGCCTTGTCCTCGGCACCGGCTTCCGCGGGCGCAGCGCCGCTGGCGGCGGGGGCGACCGCCGAAATATTCGCGCCAGCCTCGCGACGGAACGGCACACGCGCAGTTGCGACGATTCGATTGGCATTGTCGAGAAGATCGGCGCGAATGATGTAATCGGCAACAGCCAGCGGCTGCGTGCTCTGCACGAGGAAACGGCCTTCCGGCGAAACGGCGCTGGAGCCGATCAGAATATCGTTGGCATGGACGATCACGCGGTTTCCGCCCTTGGCGTTGCCTGCCACGAAGATGGCGTCTCCTTCGATTTCCACCGCTTCGATGGCAATCGGAAGTTCCTCCGCAGGCTTGGCCTGCGAACTTTCGCCCGGTGTCGGCGCTGTAGCCGCGCCATTCGACGGGCCGGAGGCGCTGTCGGCGGGCTGCGCGGGAGCCGCTTCGGGCTTGGTGATCAGGCGGCTTGCTGCGCCCGGCTCTTCAACCAGCGCCAGAACCTGTCCGCTTTTTGAATCCGGCACGGAGACAATGGCGGTTTGGGCGGAAGTGGCAACCTTGTCCTGCCCCGAGGCGCGCAGCACCAGCTGATGATCGCCCGGCTTCAAAGGATCGTCCAGCACCACGACGAAATCGCCATTGGGGCCTGCCTTGGCCTTGCCGAGAACACTGGCACCCGCCACGACTTCGACATCCGAATTTGGCATGGCCTTGCCTGCAATCACCACGGAACCGTCCGGTTCTACGCGCAAGACGTCGAAGATCGGCGTCTGGTGTTGCTGTTCGGGTTCAACGGCAGCCTGTTCGGCAGGGGTGGTCGGCTTATCGGCCTTTGGCGCAGCCGCAGCGGATTGCGCTGGGGGTGTTTCCGTCTGGGGCGTTTGCGGCTGTGCTGCCTGTTGTTCGCCGCCGGAAGCGGCGGGCGCAGAAACGCCGGCCTTAGTTGTATCAGGCTCTGTCTTTTTCGCGTTCCAATAAAGACCGAGCCCGACAATAACCGCCATCACGCCAGCGCCGAGCAATCCAAAGCTGTTCTTCTGCATTTCGTTTCGAAACCCACGCCAGAGACTTGCGCGTTTCCGGTTAAAACGGAGACTTTGGAACCGCGCTATCTATTTTTTTTCTGCGCATCATCCAACACAAACCGCTACGCAGTTTTGCTGGAAATGCTAACTTCTTCCCCTGTCGCATTATCCAACGCAAAACCGCTTCGCACTTTTGCTGGAAATGCTCTCTAGAACGGGTTTATAGCTTTTGGCTTCCCCCACAACAAATCTGCACCGAATTAGCGAAAGCTACGAGGGTTTTTCTTAGCTTGCTTATTGTTCTGCACAGCTTGTAGGCTTTTCCTGCTCCGGGTCGTCCATAAGATTGTAGAGACTAGCCTCCGGGCCCTTGGTCCACCAGACATAAACGCCACCGGCATATTTCGCGCCTGAGCCAGAAATGACGTTGGAAGCGACGACGGTTTCATCATCCAGCTCAAGCTCGGCCAGCGAAATATCACCGGCATTGTAATAGGTGACGGACACGTCCTTTTCGCCGCATTTATAAAGAACTGAATTGGTCGTCACCGCCGTATCGTCCGGCAGTTTGATGGTAATTTCAGCAGCCGATGCCGCAGAGGCGGTCAGGGACAGTGCAAAAAGCGCGACGGACAATTTCATTGGTGACAACATTTTCAAATTCACTCCGATTTGATTTGCAAAATAAGACTTAGAATACCGGCGCTGAATGTACAGGACATGAACGGTTTTTGCGCCACTGCGGCGTGACGCCCGACTTGACGCTTACGCAGCAAAAGCCCAAAAAAGCACTATGTCTGAGATTCGATCCATTTGCGTTTATTGCGGCTCTTCCATGGGCCAGAACCCCATCTATCGCGAAGCGGGACTGGCGCTTGGCCGCTCGATTGCCGAGCATGGCCTGCGCCTTGTCTATGGCGGCGGCACACGCGGCATCATGGGCGCGGTGTCGCAGGGCGTGATGGAAGCTGGCGGCGAAGTCACCGGCATCATCCCGACTTTCCTGCTCGACAAGGAAGCAAGCCTCGAAAAGGCGGAACAGCTGACCGAACTGATCGTCGTTGACGATATGCACGAGCGCAAGCACTTGATGTTCCAGAAGTCGGATGCATTCGTCACACTGCCCGGCGGCATCGGCACGGTCGAGGAAATCGTCGAGATGATGACCTGGGGACAGCTCGGCAAGCATCGCAAGCCGATGGTCTTCGCCAATATCAACAATTTCTGGCAGCCTATGCTGTCGCTGCTCGACCACATGCGCGCAGAAGGGTTTCTCCATACCGCCCATCAGGTGCAGCCGCTGGTCATCGACCGGGCGGAAGACATTGTGCCGGCCATCATCGCCGCCAATGGCAAGCCGCGCGAAGGCGATCCCGAAATCATCGAAAAGATGTGAGCCCTCCCCCTCGCAAGGGCGGCCTTCTTATTCGTTTTGCATTGAACCATCTGTACCACCCGTACAGATGGTTTTGTTTTTAAAGCATAATCCGCCCGGAGTGAAACGAGGATCGATAAGATTATGCTTGAAATATAGAAGCTTAGAGCGCTCATCTGATTCATTCAGATCGAAACGCGCTCTAAGCACGCAACTGCCACCACAGCCCATTGAAAAACGTTCACCCATATGGTTGACTATTTCCATGGATGACGTACATTCAACCTTACGGGTGAATAATGAACGAGGATGCTCTGTCACATATTCTCAAAGCCGTCGGAGACGTTACGCGACGGCATATCTTGACGCTGCTCGTACAGGAGGGGCCATCAAGAGTGACTGCGCTCGCCGCTCATTTCGACATGTCGCTCAACTCGGTCTCCAAGCACATCAAGGTGCTGGAGGAAGCAGGGTTGGTCACCCGCAAGACTTTGGGCCGCGAGCATTTCATTGCCGCTGAACTGGAACCAGTACGGGAAGTGGAAAACTGGTTCGCGGAACTGAAGTCTGTCTGGGAACTGCGCCTGACGGCGCTGGAGGATGTACTCGTTTCGAAGGAACAGGAAAATGAGTGAGCTTGAACTGACAGTCAATCGCAGGATCGCCGCTCCCCGGGAGAAGGTTTTCAACGCATGGCTCTCGCCCGTAACGCTGGCGAAATTCATGCGCGCATCAAGCGACAGCACCGGTCCGTCCGATGTCACCACGGATGCGGTGAAAGGCGGTCGCTTCTCCATTTTGATGCACATGGTCGACCGCGACGTGCCGCATTCGGGCACCTATCTCGAAATCGACCCCCATGCGCATCTGGCATTCACGTGGAATTCGCCCCATTCGCTGGACGACAGCGTGGTGACGATCGACCTGAAGGAAGTGGACCCGAACACCACTGACATCACGCTGAAGCAGGTCAAATTCCGCAGCCCCGAAGCGCGCGACGGCCACATCAAAGGCTGGACCACCATTCTGACGAATTTCGACGGACTGGCCAACTAAGCCTGACGATAGAAATAAAAATGCTGGGCGCTCGGCCCGGCATTTACTGCTTTATTTCTTCACCAGTGTCACAACCGCTTCCACATGCGGCGACCACAGGAACTGGTCGATGGGCGTGACGCGCTGGATGCGATAGCCACCCTTTACCAGAATGGCGAGATCGCGGGCGAGCGTCACCGGGTTACACGACACGGCAACCACCCTTTCCACTTTGGACTTGGCCAGTTCCTGCGCCTGTTCTTCGGCACCCGCACGCGGCGGATCGAAGACCACGGCGTTGTATGGCAGCAATTCCTTCGGCATCAGCGGACGGCGGAACAGGTCGCGCCGCTCGACCGAGACAGGCTTCAAGCCCTGCACATGGCGCACGCCACGATCGAGCGCCGCCAGCGCGGCAGCGTCGCTTTCCACCGCATGGACAGCGCTTTTCTCTGCGATTCTGAGTGCAAACGTACCGACACCGCAGAAGAGATCGGCCACACGCTTTGCCTTGCCGACATGGTTCAGCACCAACGCCGTCATGGTTTCCTCGGCTTCAGCCGTCGCTTGCAGGAAGCAGCCGGGCGGCACTGGCACCGGAACCTTGCCGAAATGGATCAGTGGCTTTTTCGGCTCGACGATGATTTCGCCCTCGTGGGAAAGACGCGCAAAGCCTTTCTTGATGACCAGCGCGGTCAGGGAGCGGCGCTGGTCGTCATCCAGCACTCCGCAGCCGCTTGCCGCCAGATCGAGGCCGGATGCCGTCAGTGTTGCCGCCAGCTTGAACGGTTTGGAACCGGGCGCCAGCAAAGCGCCGACATCGCGCAGATCGTCGAGGCGCACAATGATTTCCGGCACAGTAACCGGGCATTCGACAATATCGATGATTTCGTGGCTGAGATGGCGATTGAAGCCGAGCAGAACGCCCTTTTCCGTCTTGCGCGCGGCAAAAACGGCGCGGCGGCGCGTATGCGGCGCGCAGGCCACCAGCGGTTCAACCTCTGCGTCGATGCCCCTGCCCTTCAGGGCCGCGACCACCAGTTCGCGCTTCCACAGGCGATAAGGCTCATCCTGCCAGTGTTGCAGCGCACAACCGCCGCAGGCTTCGAAATGCTGGCAGGCCGGGTCCTGCCGTTCCGGCGAGGCTTCCAGCAAGGCCATCAGCGTCGCGCGGTTCTTGTCGCGCGCCACATTGGCCACTTCGCCCGGCAGGGTGAAAGGCACATAGATCTGACCATCGGGAAGATTGGCGACGCCATCGCCGCCCGCACCAATCGAGCGGATATTAACTTGCCCCGTTACTGGCGTCGTCATTGGTCTTTCTTTCCTGCCAAGAGATATTCACGATTGCCATCACCACCTTCGATGGGCGACGGGCAAAGGCCGAGCGCGCGCCAGCCAGGCTGCGTCTCAAGCCAGAGTTTGAGTTCTTCTGCGATGCGTTCGCCGTCTGCCGCGTCGCGCAAAATGCCGCCCTTGCCGATGGCTTCACGTCCTGCCTCGAATTGCGGCTTCACGAGAAGCGCGCAGATAGCATCTTTTTGCGCAAAGGCCAATGCCGGGGGCAAAGCCAGCTTGAGCGAGATGAAACTGACATCAGAGACAACGCAGTCGATGTCGCGTCCATCGAGATGGATAAGCTCCAGCGCGCGGGCGTTGACGCCCTCCTTGTTGGTGACGCGGGGATCAGCGCGCAGGCTGTCATGCAATTGGTCGTGGCCGACATCGATAGCGATGACATGGCTTGCACCGCGCTCCAGCAACACCTGCGTAAAGCCGCCGGTGGATGCGCCAATATCGAGCGCCGTGCGCCCCGTCACATCGAGGTCGAAATGATCAAGCGCCGCAATCAGTTTCAACGCGGCGCGGGAGACATAGGCGCTGGCCGGGTCGTCCACCGCGATTGCCGCGTTCTGCGCCACGGTCTGGCCCGGCTTGGTGACGGCTTTGCCATCCACCTTGACCGTGCCGCGCTGGATCGCATCGCGGGCGCGCGAGCGCGTGGCGAACAATCCGCGTTCCACCAGCAACTGGTCAAGGCGCGGACGACTATCGGCAGATGGCACGCTCATAGGATCAGGCCCTGAAATCAGGCACGGAACGGTGTCGCGATATCTTCGCGGCCAAGCGCCGAAAAGACCGTGTGCACGATACCGGCACGGTCGAGACCGGCGCTGGCATACATCGCATCCGGCTTGCCGTGATCCTGATATAGATCGGGCAGCGTCAGCGCACGAACCTTGAGGCCACGATCCAGCAAACCATCGGTGGCGAGGAATTGCAGCACATGCGAGGCAAAGCCGCCTACCGCACCCTCTTCGACCGTCACCAGCACTTCATGCTCACGGGCGAGACGACGGATCAGATCGTGATCGAGCGGCTTGGCAAAGCGCGCATCAGCAACTGTCGTCGAAAGTCCGGCAGCGCCCAGTTCATCGGCGGCGGCAAGGCATTCCTGCAACCGCGTCCCGAAGGATAGCAGCGCCACTTTGGTGCCTTCGCGCACGATGCGGCCCTTGCCGATTTCCAGCACCGAGCCGCGTTCCGGCAGATCGACGCCGACGCCGTCACCACGCGGATAGCGGAAGGAAATCGGGCTTTCGTCATATTCGGCGGCGGTGCGCACCATATGGCGCAGTTCAGCCTCGTCGGAAGCCGCCATAACGACAAACCCCGGCAGAGCCGCGAGGAAACCCGTATCGAAGGAGCCTGCATGGGTGGCGCCATCGGCACCCACCAGACCGGCGCGGTCGATGGGGAAGCGAACCGGAAGGTTCTGGATCGACACATCATGCACGACCTGATCGTAACCACGCTGCAGGAAGGTCGAGTAAATAGCGCAGAACGGCTTGAAGCCCTCGCTGGCGAGACCGGCTGCAAATGTGACGGCGTGCTGTTCGGCAATGCCCACATCGAAGGTGCGCTTCGGGAACACTTCGCCGAAGAGGTCAAGCCCGGTGCCGGTCGGCATGGCGGCGGTGATCGCCACGATCTTGTCGTCGTGACGCGCTTCCTCGATCAGGCTTGTGCCGAAAATCTTGGTATAGCTCGGCGCATTCGCAGGCGGCTTCGCCTGCTTGCCGGTGATGACATCGAACTTGTTGACGCCATGATATTTGTCGGCAGCAGCTTCCGCAGGCGCGTAGCCCTTGCCCTTCTGCGTCACCACATGGATCAGCACCGGGCCTTTTTGCGTATCGCGCACATTTTTCAGCACGGGCAAAAGATGGTCGAGATTATGCCCGTCGATAGGCCCGACATAATAGAAACCCAGCTCCTCGAACAGCGTGCCGCCGGTGAAGAAGGCGCGGGCATATTCTTCCGACTTGCGCGCCTTGTCCTGAAGGAATTTCGGCAGTTTCTGCGCTACCTGCTTGGCGGCTTCGCGGACGCTGCGATAGGTGCGGCCCGAAACGAGGCGCGCCAGATAGGCGCTCATCGCCCCGGTCGGCGGCGCAATCGACATGTCGTTATCGTTGAGGATCACGATCAGCCGCGCATCCAGCGCACCGGCATTGTTCATCGCTTCATAGGCCATGCCAGCCGACATGGAGCCATCGCCGATGACGGCAATGACATTGCGCTTTTCGCCGGAAAGATCGCTGGCCACCGCCATGCCGAGACCGGCTGAAATCGACGTCGAGGAATGCGCCGCGCCAAACGGATCATATTCGCTCTCGGCGCGCTTGGTGAAGCCCGACAAGCCGCCTTCCTGCCGCAGCGTGCGAATGCGGTCGCGACGACCGGTCAGGATCTTATGCGGATAGGCCTGATGGCCAACGTCCCAGATGATGCGGTCATGCGGCGTGTCGAAGACATGATGCAGCGCGACCGTCAGCTCGACCACGCCCAGTCCCGCGCCCAGATGCCCGCCCGTGGTGGACACGGCGTCGATCAGCTCGGCGCGCAGTTCTGCCGTCAGTTGCGGCAGGTCCTGCTCCGGCAAAGCGCGCAGGCGATCCGGGGTCGGCGCCTTGTCGAGCAATGGGGTGTTGGGTCGGGACATCGAAACAACCTGTTGTTGGTTTATCTGGATTGGTCGTCGGTATAGCAGCATCGCGGCCAGATCAAGCAGCGCAGGCCGATCTGGGCCAATATGCCCAATCTAGCACGATAAGGCCATCATTCAGGCAAGGGGATGAAATCCTGTTCGTCGCCCGGCACGATATCAAACCGACCCGTGCGCCATTCTTCCTTGGCCTGCTCGATGCGCTCTTTGGAGGATGAAACGAAATTCCACCAGATGTAACGTTTCGAGCCAAGCGCCGCACCGCCGAAAAGCATGATATGCGCGCCTTCAGGCCCGGCCTGCACGACGATATCGTCACCGGGGCGGAAGGCCAGAAGCCGGTCGGGCGGAAACACTTCGCCGCCGATGCCCACATTGCCGCTCAGCGTATAGATCGCGCGTTCTTCCGCTGTCGGCGGGATGGGAAAACGGCCATGCGGCTTGATGCGGATATCGGCATAAAGCGTATCGGCATGCTGGATGACCGGCGATTTCAGCCCATGCATCGAACCGATGATCACGCGACCGTCAAATTCGGGATCCGTCATCAACGGCAGATCGGGCGCATTGGTATGATAGAAATGCGGGTCGATTTCTTCCAGCGCGTCGGGCAGCGCCAGCCATGTCTGCACGCCGGAAATCGAGAGCGGCCCATTTCGTTCTTCTTCGGGCGAGCGCTCGGAATGCACGATACCGCGCCCCGCCGTCATGAGGTTCACATCGCCGGGCCGCACCACCATTTCCGTGCCGAGGCTGTCGCGATGACGGATATGACCATCAAACAGATAGGTCACCGTCGAAAGACCGATATGAGGATGCGGGCGCACGTCGAGCGCATCGCCATCGCGCAGCACTGCCGGCCCCATGCGGTCGAAGAAGATGAACGGCCCCACCAGTCTGCGGCGAACGGTTGGCAGCGCGCGGCGCACTTCCAGCCCGCCAATGTCGCTTGTGCGCGGAATTACCAGCGTCTCAATCGCATCCACTGTCGTCTTGTCGCCAAGCACCGGATCGGGACAGGGAAAAAAGCTCATGAGACATCCTTTCCAACCGGATCAGCCGCAAACCAGCCGATCAAATCTGTTCAAAACAAAACCGCACCGGCAGGCCGGTGCGGTCCGCATTCATCAATATGGCGCTAGCTCCACGCTTTTCCAGAGCCGCATTATCTACGCATCGAAGCGGGATCAGAAATCAGTCCAGTGGACTGATTTCCCCGCGTAGGCGCTACGCACTTTTGCTGGAAACAGCTTTTTCCTACGCATTATCCTACGCAAAACCGCTACGCACTTTTGCTGGAAATGCTTTAGCGACCCTGCAACAGCTTGGAAAGCGCGTTGGTGTCCGGCACCTGACCGTTGGCGGTCAGCTTGTCCACCAGACCCGGCAAAACCTGCGAAAGCTGGTTCAGCAATTCCTGCTGGTCAATGCCTGCATGCTGTGCAATTTCGCTGAGCGTCTTCTGGCCAATAGCATCGCCAAGCTGGCCCGGCTCGATGGGGTGGTTCTGCCCCTGGCCGACCCAAGATTCAACCTTTTCACCAAGACCTGCCTGATTCAGCTGTTCCAGCAGGCCGCCAAGGCCACCGCTGAGCGGACCCGGCGCGGAAGGTGCTGCCGATGCGTTGCCCGCAGCAGCGCCACCAAGCAGGCCACCAAGCCCGCCGAGAATGCCACCGAGCAATCCACCACCAAGCCCGCCAGCCTGACCCGCAGACGGTGCAGCCGAAGCATTACCGGCTGCGCCGCCGCCAAGCAGGCCACCGAGAAGATCGCCCAAACCGCCGCCAGCCTGAGACTGGTCAGGCACCGGCTGCGCCTGCGTCGGTGCGGGTTCTTCCTTGCTGCCGCCGAGCATCTTGCCAACCAGCAACGCGCCAAGTGCAATCATGATTGGCTTGGCAAGACTGCCGCCGGGGATCGGCGAACCGTTTGAGTTATCGTCGTAACTACCCATGACGCAATACTCCCTGTTATCCCATGCAGCTTGACGTGCATGCGGTAAGTTGAAGTTAAAACGATTTCTCGTTTTGACAAGCATATTAACTTGCCTCTGCGCAATAAATATGAAAATTTTCCGCGAGCGCGAAACAAATGTTTATCTGCGCTTCGGGAGATATAAGATGTCTGTAATAAGCTGGATCATACTCGGCCTGATTGCTGGCTTCGTCGGCAGCAAAATCGTTAATAAAAGCGGTCAAGGCGTCTTCTTTGACATCGCATTGGGTATTGTCGGCGCAATCGTCGGCGGCGTGCTTTCATCTTCACTGTTCGGGCGCGGCGTCACCGGCGCATTCGATCCGATCAGCCTTATCATCGCCATTGTCGGCGCAGTCATCGTGCTTTGGGCCTATCACGCCATCACCGGCAAACGTTCTATCGGCTGATATTTTGATTTATATGTTTCCGGCTCCGGTCCGCGCCGGAGCCGTTTGCGTTTCAGGACCAGCGGTTTCTCAGCAAAGATGTTGAATTTATGAGCTTTCTCGAACCCTACATCACGGCCTATGGCGCGTTGGCGCTGTTCGTCATCGTCTATTTCGAGTCGTTCGGCGCGCCGCTTCCCGGCGAAAGCGCGCTGATCGCAAGCTCGCTTCTGGCGCTGCATGGCACGCTGAATATCGAAGCCGTGCTGCTGGCGGTGTTTATCGGCGCGGTACTGGGCGATTGCACCGGCTATCTGATCGGGCATTTCGGCGGGCGCAAGCTGATCCTGCGCTATGGCCATCTGGTCAAGCTCACGCCTGAAAGGCTCGATCAATTTGAAAAGCTGTTCGACAGCAAGGGGTTTTATGTGGTCGCGACGGCGCGCTTCGTCGTGCTGTTGCGCCAGCTCAACGGCATTGTCGCGGGCTCCATGAATATGAACCCGCTGCATTTTCTGGCTGCAAACGTGATCGGCGCTGCCGGGTGGACGCTCTGCTGGGGCCTTGGCCCCTATTTGCTGAGCGGCGTGCTCGCGCCCTATGTCTCTCAACTCAGGGCGCTGTTCTAACTATTCCGCGTCGAGCGGTTCCGTGCCGACAGGCTGACCATCGCGGCCGATGCGGATTTTTTCGACCTTGTCTTCCGCCGATTTCAGCAGCGTGTCGCAATGCTTCTTCAGCGCTTCGCCGCGCTCATAGATGCGAATGGATTCTTCCAGCGGCACATCGCCCCGCTCCAGATCATCGACGATCTTTTCAAGCTGCTTGAGGGCATCCTCGAAGCTCATGACCGCAATATCGGCGTTGGACGGTTCGGTTACCATGATTCATCCTTTCAACAGCCGCGTAATATGCGTAGATGCGGACTGCGACAAGCCCTCTAGATCATATCCACCCTCCAGCACACTCACGAGCCGGTGATCGCAGAAGCGTTCCGCCCGTTCCATGAGTTTGCCGGTCGCCCAGTCGAAGTCCGCCTCGTCGAGATTGATCTCGGCCAGCGGATCGCGAAAATGAGCATCGAAGCCAGCCGAAATAAGGATCAAATCTGGCCGGAAGTTGTCCAAAGCGGGCAATACACGACTATTAAATGCTTCGCGAAATTCGCGGCTGCCCGTATTGGGTGATAGCGGCGCATTGACGATATTGCCGACGCCGGTTTCATCCTTCGCGCCCGTGCCGGGATAGAGCGGAAACTGATGCGTGGAGCAGAACAGAACGCTTGGATCGTCCTGAAAAATATCCTGCGTTCCGTTGCCATGATGCACGTCCCAATCGATGATGGCGACCCGCTCGGCACCGTGTCGGCGCTGCGCATGACGAGCCGCAATGGCAATCGAATTGAACAGGCAAAAGCCCATGGCGCGCTCACGCTCGGCATGATGGCCCGGGGGGCGTGCAGCGACAAAGCCGTTGCTGGCGGCGCCTGAAAACACGTCATCCACCGCGCCCATCGTTGCGCCGATGGCGGTGAGCGCTGCCTCCATGCTTTTCGGGCTGACATAGGTGTCGCCGTCGAGCTTCACGACGGGCTGCGGCGCTTCTTCATCCTCGACCGGCTCCGGGATTTTGGCGCGCACCGCGTCAAGATGCTCTTCCGGATGGGCGAGAAGGATCGCGTCTGCGCTCGCCTTCGATGCCTCGACCCGGTCGAGCCGGTAGAAATCTGGCCCTTCCAGCTCGCTCATCAGCGCGCGAATGCGATCCGGGCGCTCGGGGTGCCCGGACGGTGTCAGATGTTCCAGATAGATCGGATGCCAGTAAAGCCGTGTCGTCATGCGTCCACTATAGCATCAGGCGAGCACATGACCATGACGGCCCTGTGCATATCCTGCCTGCAGTCTTCAGATGATTTCGGTGCGGGCAATGCCGATGCCGAAACCTTCGAGGCCGACATAGTGACGTTCGCGCGAGGCCAGCAGCACGATGGAGGTGATGCCCAGATCTTTGAGGATCTGCGCGCCAAGGCCGATCTGCCGCCATTCTTCTTCACGGGCGCGGGCTTCCGCATGGCTTTCATGCTCGCCTGGCAGATTATCGCGGGCGCGCGCATCGTGATGATCGGCGCGAACACCGACCGAACCTTCACGCAGATAGACCAGAACGCCCCGGCCTTCCTTGCCCATGCGCTCCATGATCGCGTCGAGATTGCTGCCACCCTTGCCGAACACGTCGTTCAGCACGTCTTCGCGATGCAGGCGCACCGGCACTTCCTCGCCATCGCGAATGTCGCCGAACACCACCGCCACATGCTGCATCGGCTCCCATGGCAGTTCGTAAGTATAGGCATGGGCATTGCCGGCGCAGGTCTTGATCGCCGCATCGCCGACGCGCTTGACCAGCGTTTCCTTGCGCTGGCGATAGGCGATGAGGTCTGCCACCGTCACGCGGTGCAGCGAATGTTTTTCGGCGAAAGCGGTCACATCGGGGCCGCGCATGACTGAGCCGTCATCATTGACCAGTTCGCAGATGACGCCGATGGGCGGCAGATTGGCGAGCTTGCAAAGATCGACGGCAGCTTCGGTGTGGCCCGAGCGCATCAAAACGCCGCCTTCGCGCGCGATCAGCGGGAAAATATGGCCGGGACGCACAAAATCATCCGCACCTGCATTCGGGTTCGCCAGATTGCGCGCCGTCAGCGTGCGGTCTTCCGCCGAAATGCCGGTGGTCGTGCCATGGCGATAATCAACCGTGACCGTGAAAGCGGTGGTGTGGGCGGATTCATTCTCGGCGACCATCGGCGCGAGATTGAGGCGCTTCGCTTCCTCACGCGGCATCGGCGTGCAGACGATGCCCGATGTGTGGCGCACGATGAAGGCCATCTTTTCCGGCGTGCAATGCACGGCGGCAACGATCAGGTCGCCTTCGTTTTCGCGGCCATCATCGTCCATGACGACGACGATCTCGCCGCGCTCGAAAGCGCGCAATGCATCCACAACCTGCTTCTGATTATAGCTCATCGACATACACCTCTGTTAAATCCGCCTGCCTTGGCCGTATTTTCCTCAGACGCGGCCAGTCTGGCCGCGGTGACGCAGATAATGATCCGCAATGGCGCAAGCGACCATGGCCTCGCCAATCGGCACGGCGCGGATGCCCACGCATGGATCGTGACGTCCCTTGGTCATCACGTCCACTTCCTTGCCGTCCTTGTCGATGGAGCGGCGCGGCGTCAAAATGGAAGACGTCGGCTTGACCGCAAAGCGCGCCACCACCGGCGCGCCGGTGGCGATGCCCCCAAAATGCCGCCGGCATGGTTGGACAGGAACAGCGGCGTGCCGTCATTGCCCATCCGCATTTCATCGGCATTTTCCTCGCCGGTCAGGCGCGCAGCTTCAAAACCATTGCCGATTTCGACACCCTTCACGGCGTTGATCGACATCAGCAGGCTGGCAATATCCTGATCGAGCTTGCCATAGATCGGCGCGCCGATAC
Organism: Ochrobactrum sp. SSR; assembly: GCF_030067775.1. Taxonomy (NCBI): domain Bacteria; kingdom Pseudomonadati; phylum Pseudomonadota; class Alphaproteobacteria; order Hyphomicrobiales; family Brucellaceae; genus Ochrobactrum; species Ochrobactrum sp. SSR. Next base: position 1,276,500 of record NZ_CP125969.1, read on the forward strand.
CGGCGGGCACGCCCTCGGCCACGATCTCGATCACCGCGCCGACCGACGATCCGCTCTTGCGAATACCATCGAGATAATCCGCGAACAATTCAACCGACCCGGCATCCGGCGAGAAGAAAGGATTGTTGTCCACTTCCGACCAGTTCCAGCGGCGGCGGTCGATACCGTGTACGCCCATGGCAACCAGCGCGCCCTTGACTTCAAGGCCCGGCACGATCTTGCGCGCAATGGCCCCAGCCGCCACACGGGCCGCCGTTTCCCGCGCCGACGAGCGGCCCCCGCCACGATAATCGCGAATGCCATATTTGACGTCATAGGTGTAATCGGCATGACCCGGACGGTACTGGCGGGCGATCTCGCCATAATCCTTGGAGCGCTGATCGGTGTTTTCGATCATCATCGAGATGGGTGTGCCGGTGGAGGTCATGGTCACGCCGTCTTCGCCGAGAAGAACGCCGGATAGCACGCGCACCTGATCCGGCTCGCGACGCTGGGTGGTATATTTGGACTGACCGGGCTTGCGCTTGTCGAGATAGGACTGAATTTCAGTTTCGGTGAAGGTGATGCCGGGCGGGCACCCATCCACGACGCAACCGAGCGCCAGACCGTGGCTTTCGCCCCAGGTGGTTACGCGGAACAGATGACCGAAACTATTATGAGACATGCGCGACGCCTGACTAAAATGACCCCGGAACGCCCCGGAGGCGAACCCTGACGGGCAGGATACCAGCTACTTCATCGGGCGTTTTATTGAGCTTTTCGGGATCGGTCAAATCATGGCCACCGCCGACCCGAAATTTCCTTCGGATCATCCCGTTCCGGTATTTTTTTTGACACATTCGACACGCTAGATTGAGGGCAACAAAGAGCAAGTCGCTAATAGACAAATGGCGACGTCGTGTCGATCTCGGTGAAGTCTTGCTTCACGACAATGAAACCGGGCGAAAGAGCGGGCAAAGGAACGGAAAACCATGCAGTATCTGGTCGGATTGATCCTCATTCTCGCCTCGCTGTTTTCAACAGTCGCCATGGCCGACGATGCCGAAGGCAAGATCACGTCCATCAACAAGGACAGCGAAACGCTTTCGCTCGATGACGGCAAGACCTACAAACTGCCCGGCGAATTCGATTACAGCGCCATCAACAAGGGCATGAAGGTCATCATCATCTACGATATGGTCGACAATACCCGCTTCATCACCGACATTCAGGAAGCGCCGTAAGCGCTGGCTATGGGCAGTTGGCAGGTTTGACGAGCGGCTGAAAAGCCGCTCTTTTCATGGGTGAAACCAGCCGCTGCGCACCACGCGCGCCCAATCCGGACGCCCGGCCTTCTCCGCAAGCGCCACCATGCGCGACGTGTCGTAAGGAATGCTGCGCATCGTCACGAGCCAGCCGGACGGGCCTTCCTCTATCACGGCATAAGATGCATTGGGATTGCCGGTCTGCACGACATGCGGGCGCGGCTGATCATCGTCATAGCCGGGGCAACCGACACTGCCGGGATTGACCAGCAGGCTGCCATCGCTCAGGCGCAAAATGCGCGGCATATGCGTGTGTCCGCACAACAGCAGCGACGCGGAAATATCCCCGGCTTCCGCTTCTATCACCGCCCGCGATTGCAAAACGACATCGCCGCTTTCAGTCACAGTCTCGAGCCAGTAGCATGTGTCGCTCGTCGGCGTGGCGTGGCAGGCGAAAATGCGACCATCGGCCAGCTCGCGCGTTGCAGGCAAGGCGCGCAACCATTCCAGATGCGTCTCATCTATCTTCTCCCGCGCAGCGCGGTCCGACTGGCTCATTTCGTCAATGGGCTGTTCAACCAGCCAGCGATCATGGTTGCCGCGAATGGAGATCATATCGCGGGCAATCAGCATGTCGGCTGTTTCGCGTGCAGCAAGCGGTCCGCTCAGATGGTCGCCCAGATTGATGATTGTTTCGATGCGCTGCGCGTCAATATCAGCAAGCACCGCCGCCAGCGCATCGCTGTTGCCATGAATATCTGCAATGACGGCAAAGTGTTTGAACGGCATCATGTGACCTTTTCGCTATGTGAGCGCAATTCTGCTGCCGATCATAGCCGCCATCAGCGGCTTGTCACACCCACTCCAGCTTGCCGTTTTCGAACTTCAGAATCTTGTCCTGCGGGATGGAGAGATTGGCGGCGTCGTGGCCGTCCAGATCACCATAGAGATAAAACAGCGTGCGAATGCAGCCGCCATGCGTCACGCAAACGGTTGGCCATTCCACGGCCTCCACCCAGCGGCCAATGCGCTGCGACAGGCTCATATAGCTTTCAGCGGTGGTGCCCGGCGGCATGAAATTCCACTTGTCGCGGGCGCGCGCTTCGATGAGATCGTTTCTCTCCCTGGCAATGTCTTCCATCATGAAGCCCTGCCAGTCGCCGAAATTCACTTCCATCAATTGCGGATCGGTGCGGAAATCATAAGGATCAAGGCCCATGCGCAGCCGGATGCGTTCCATCGTCTCGCGCGTGCGGCGTAATGGGCTTGCCACGAAATCGAAGCCTGCGCCATCACCGATTAGCGATTTCAGCATATCGCCATTGCGATCAGCCTGGGTGCGTCCATGGGCATTGATGTCAATATCGAGCTGCCCCTGAATGCGCTGCGAAACATTCCAGTCCGTTTCGCCGTGACGCGAAAAGTAGATGATCTCCCGGGCCAAAGCCTTACCTCTAAAGCGTTGCCAGTCGAAAACAGCTGTCGAAGCCGTTCCGGCTGTTTCCTCTTTCTCTTAGTGTCTGAATCAAAAACCGGCAGGCTGTGGCGAAAATGGTGATTTCGAGAACCGGAGCGCAGCGTACATTTGGGTACGTGAGCACCGGAAGCGCAGAAATTGCCATTTGCAGACCGGCATGGCGGCTTTTGGATCAGGCGCTAAAACAGGGATAACTTTCCCGGTCCGGGAAAGACAAAGAAAAAATCCCGAAAAGCGTCTCAACTTTTCGGGATTTCAAAAGGATCGTATCAGTCCTTGACGACTGAAATGTCCGGCGCGTCCACCGCCTTCATACCGATGACGTGGTAACCGCTATCAGCGTGGTGCACTTCACCCGTCACCGAACGCGACAGGTCGGAGAGGAAGTAGAGGCCAACATCGCCCACTTCTTCAATCGTCACGGTGCGGCGCAGCGGCGCGTTATACTCGTTCCATTTGAGAATATAGCGGAAGTCGCCAATGCCCGAAGCGGCCAGCGTCTTGATCGGGCCTGCCGAAATCGCGTTGACGCGGATGTTCTGCGGGCCGAGATCGACGGCGAGATACTTTACGCTTGCTTCGAGTGCAGCCTTGGCAACGCCCATGACGTTGTAATTCGGCATGACCTTCTCGGCGCCGTAATAGGTCAGCGTCAGGATCGACCCGCCATCAGCCATCAGCTTTTCCGCGCGGCGGGCAACTGCGGTCAGCGAATAAACCGAAATCAGCATCGTATTGGTGAAATTGGCTTCCGACGTATCGAGGTAGCGGCCGGTCAGTTCGTCCTTGTCGGAGAAACCGATGGCGTGCACCAGAAAGTCGATCTTGCCCCACTTCTTCTCAAGCGCGTCAAAAACAGCGTCGATGCTCGCGGCATCCGCCACGTCGCAATGACCGGCAACAAAAGCGCCAAGTTCTTCGGCAAGCGGCTCGACGCGCTTCTTCAATGCATCGCCCTGATAGGTGAATGCGAGTTCTGCGCCGGCATCGCGGGCGGCCTTGGCAATGCCCCAGGCGATGGAGCGGTTGTTGGCCACGCCCAGAATCAATCCACGCTTGCCCTGCAACAAACCAGACTGTGCGGTCATTAAGGGTCCTCATTGAAAAACTATAAACTTGTTGCCCTATCGCACAGGCTTGCATCACCTTCAAGCAATTGCAGCGAAAAAGCCGGGCATTGTCACTTTACTGCCGCAAAGCTACAACACCCGGCCCGCATTTTGGCCCGCGTGACCACAGAAAAAACAGTTCTGATCGATTGAAAAGCAATTCAATCGATCAGAATCGCATCAATTCTTATTGTGTGGCCTTATTGCCTCCCAAAGCGATTTTCCGCTTCGGGAGAACAATATCAGCCTTCGCGGCGCTTCTGGAGGAATTCTTCTAGTTCCTTGTCACCGCCCTCCGGCAGCATGATGCGGATATGAACATAAAGGTCGCCGCGCCCGCCCGCTTTCAGCGGCAGGCCCTTTTCCTTCAGGCGCAGCACCCGATCCGAACTCGACCAGGCGGGAACCTTCACCGCAATACGCCCATCAAGCGTCTCGACCTCTTCCTTGCCGCCAAGGGCTGCATCGCTGAGATTGACCGGCAAATCCACATGCACGTCGCGCCCTTCAAGACGGAAACGCGGATGCGGCTTGAAGCGGATCGTCACAAGCGCATCGCCGGGCGTTCCGCCCATCAGCGGCTCGCCCTGCCCTTTCAAGCGGATGGTCTGGCCATCCTCGACATATTTCGGCAGCTTGATGTTGAGATGCTTGCCATTCGGGAAAATCGCCTCGACTTTCTCCGCGCCTGCCGCTTGCGACAGGGTCACGTCGATGGATGCGGACAGATCTTGGCCCTTGGCACTGGTGCCCGCGCGGCCACGCTGCCGTCCGCTGCCGCCAAAAGCACCGCCGAACAAATCGTTCAGAATATCTTCTGCGCCGCCGAAGCCGCCGCCCTGACCGCCGGGACCGGAACGGAATTCGAAATGGCTGTTGCCGCCGCCCTGGCGGAAGCCCGCAAACGGGTCGCCATGTGCACCGCCGAAACCACCGCCGCCCTGGAAACCCTGAAACAAGGGCTTGCCTTCGGCATCGATCTCGCCACGGTCGAACTGACCGCGCTTATCCTTGTCGCCGACGATTTCATAGGCCTGATTAACTTCCGCAAAGCGCTCCTGCGCCTTTGGATCATCCTGGTTCTGATCCGGATGGTGCTTTTTGGCCAGCTTGCGAAAGGCCGATTTTATTTCTTCGGGCTTCGCCGTTTTGGCGACGCCCAGCACGCTATAGGGATCGCGCATATAGTTCCTCATTCAGGAAAATGACTGTGAAGTCAGTGGTAAGACTCAATTGAGCCTAATATGCGCATCAGGCAAGAAAAGTTCCAGTCTGTACCGACGTCAGACTGCGCATATTGTCAGATCGGTGCAAATGCCGTGACAGTCCACTGGCCGCCGCGCTGCATGCAGGTTTCACCGCGATAGATGGAAACGCCGTCAAAAGCTTCGCGTGAGGTCTCGAATTCACGGCAGAGCTGATCGTTCTTGTTGCTCTCGGCAACGGTCGTGATCGTGCCCTGGCTGCCAGTATCCGGATTGGTCCACGGCACCGGCTTCTTACCCCATTGCGTGAAGTTTAAAGCGGAAACCACGTTCTTGACTGTTGACTGATCGGAAAGCGTACTGGAATCCGGCACGGTCGGCTGCTGCACCGAACCGGTGATGGTGGTCGAATCAGGAACGGCCTTGTCGATGCTGACGCCACCCATGGCACAACCGGCCAGCGAAAACAGCGTCATGCCGATCACGGCATTGCGCAGGGCCGCAGCAAAATCAACGGCAGAGCGGATATGTTTCTGGTGACAGACAGTTCCAGCAGCCAAACGCTACGTCCTCAATTTTACACGCTATGGATGCAGCGATTATGGCGGTGGTGGGTTAACAAGCGATGAGCTGGCAAGGTAAACAAAACCATACCAATGCACAACAGCAACTCTGTGGGTTTCCTCAGCCGACGGGCAGAAAAATCCACGCCCATTCTTGTGATGCGGCATATGCATTCAACCCCGCCCCTGTCCCTGACCAGGAGGTGGACAAGACGCGCTTTATGGAGGAAGCTCGCGCCAGTTTTTCAGGTCGGGATTCCCGTTCCGACCCCGCCTATCACCACAATCATTCGAGAATAGTGGAAATGACCAGCTCAAGCGACGATTTCACCCTGTCTTCCCAGCCTTTCAAGCTTTTTGCGGAGTGGCTGGCCGATGCAGGCAAGACCGAACCGAACGATCCCAATGCCGTAGCGCTTGCCACCGTCGATCCTGATGGGCTGCCCAATGTGCGCATGGTACTGCTGAAGGATTTCGACGAACACGGCTTTGTCTTCTACACCAATTATGAGAGCAAGAAGGGGCAGGAAATCCTGTCGGCTGAAAAGGCTGCCATGTGCTTCCATTGGAAGACGCTGCGCCGTCAGGTGCGCGTGCGTGGGCCGGTTGAGAAAGTCAGCGATGCCGAAGCCGACGCTTATTACGCCTCGCGTCCACGCGGCAGCCGTATCGGCGCATGGGCCTCAAAACAGTCGCGCCCGCTGGAAAGCCGTTTCGCGCTGGAAAAATCTGTCGCGGAATATACCGCGAAATATGCCATCGGCGACATTCCACGCCCGCCATACTGGTCGGGCTTCCGCATTCGCCCGGTCTCGATCGAGTTTTGGCACGATCGCCCGTTCCGCCTGCACGACCGCGTCTTATTTACCCGGCCCGTGCCGGAAGGGGACTGGAACAAGGACCGGCTTTATCCGTAAGAGAAAGAAAAGCTGCTACCCCCGCCCTCACCCTGAGGTGCGGAGCGTAGCGAAGCCTCGAAGGGGCGGCCCTTCGACAAGCTCAGGATGAGGGTCGCGCGTTTACGCCTGCCCCTCAATTACACAATCGGCTTGATCGCCACCCAGAGGCTGCCGAAAACGAGGCCGAGGAAGATCAGCCAGCCGACGATATTGTTCGACTTGAACAGTTTCAGGCACTGGTCGGGGTTGTCGATATCGAGCACGATGATCTGGCGGTAGAGATGTACGCCAGCGGCCAGCAATCCGGCAAGTGCCGGCATCGGCACCTGCGCCACCGCAAAAGCGGCGGCAAAGAAACCGATAGCGCCACCATAAAGGATCATCAGCGCGGTCTTGGTGTGCTTCCCGAACAGGCGCGCCGTGGAACGCACGCCGACCAGCGCGTCGTCTTCCTTGTCCTGATGGGCGTAAATCGTGTCGTAACCGATGGTCCACAGGATCGCGCCGATATAGAGCAGCACCGGTGGCAACGAGAGCGATCCTTCGACCGCAGCCCAACCCATCAACGCACCCCATGAAAAGGCGAGACCCAGCACAAATTGCGGCCAGTCGGTAATGCGTTTCATGAAGGGATAGGCAGCGACGATCAAAAGCGAGAAAATGCCCAGCGCAATCGAAAACCAGTTGAATTGCAGCACCACGACAAGCCCGACCAGCGCTTGCAGGACGAGAAAGGCTTTGGCCTGACCGCGTGTCACCTGCCCGGCAGGCAGCGGGCGTGAACGGGTACGGTCCACCTGATCGTCGATATCCTGATCGACCAGATCATTATAGGTGCAGCCCGCGCCGCGCATGGCGATGGCGCCGACCAGAAACAGAAACAGGTGCCAGATCGAAGGCACGACCGACCATGCGCCGTCACCGGGCTGCGCACCGGCGCCCGCCACCAGTGCCGCCGACCACCAGCACGGCCACAACAGAAGCTGCCAGCCAATCGGGCGATCCCAGCGCGCAAGCTGCGCATAGGGCCAAAGCGACTGCGGCAACAACTTATAGACCCAATGGCCCGACGGAGCGTCCTTTACGCGCCCTTGCGCATTGCGTGACTGAATCGATCCGTGTAGTTCGGGCTGTGACATGGCGAAATCCTTGATATATGCAGCCATCACTATAACCCCGACGAAGACGGAGCAAGCAATGAGAGTTCTTTTAATCGGTTCTGGCGGTCGTGAACATGCTCTGGCCTGGAAACTGTCCGCTTCTCCGTCACTGACAAAACTCTATTGCGCGCCGGGCAATCCCGGCATCGCGGAAGCAGCCGAGCTGGTCGATATCGATGTCAGCGACCATAAGGCCGTTATTGCCTTCGCCAAGGATAAGGCCATCGATCTGGTCATCGTCGGACCGGAAGCGCCGCTGGTTGCAGGCCTTGCCGACGATCTGCGCGCCGAAAACATCCGCGTCTTTGGCCCCTCCAGGGCGGCAGCCCAGCTGGAAGGCTCCAAGGGTTTCACCAAGGATCTCTGCGCCCGCTTCGATATTCCGACCGGGGCCTATGGCCGTTTCAACAATGCGCCGAAAGCCAAGGCCTATATCCGCCAGCAGGGCGCGCCCATAGTGGTGAAGGCTGACGGTCTGGCCGCAGGCAAGGGCGTGGTCGTCGCCATGACGCTCGATGAAGCGCTGGATGCGGTCGATGCCTGCTTCGAAGGCGCGTTCGGCTCTGCCGGGGCCGAAGTGGTGGTGGAAGAATTTCTGGACGGCGAAGAAGCAAGCTTCTTCTGCATATGCGACGGCAAAACGGCGCTGCCGCTTGGCTCGGCGCAGGATCACAAGCGTGTCGGCGATGGCGACACCGGCCCCAATACGGGCGGCATGGGCGCTTATGCCCCAGCTCCGGTCATGACGCCGGAAATCGTTGAGCGCACCATGCGCGAACTGATCGAGCCGACCATGCGCGGCATGGCGGAAATCGGCGCGCCCTTCTCCGGCATCCTGTTTCTCGGCCTGATGATCGGCAAGGACGGCCCAAAGCTGATCGAATACAACACCCGTTTCGGGGACCCGGAATGTCAGGTGCTGATGATGCGCCTCAACAGCGACTTGCTGGCGCTGATCGATGCCGCCGTCGACGGCAAGCTGGATCAGGTTTCGCCGGACTGGAAAGATGATCCGGCGCTGACCATCGTTATGGCTGCGGAAGGCTATCCGACCAATGTAAAGAAGGGCAGCGTCATTCGCGGTCTCGACGCGCTTGACGGTCTCGATGGTGTCAAGGTCTTCCACGCAGGCACTGCTGAAAAGGACGGCAATCTCATTGCCAATGGCGGTCGTGTGCTGAACATCACCGCAGTCGCCAGCACTGTCGAGGAAGCACAGGCGAAAGCCTACGACGCCATCAGGAAGATCGACTGGCCGGAAGGTTTTTATCGCACCGATATCGGCTGGCGTGCTGTGGAGCGGGAACGTTCCGGCAAATAGTTTTAATGACAGCACCGGCATGATCGCATCCTTTTGACAGATAGGATGCGATTGGAGCCTGTTTTCATCATGCAATAGGCTGCGAGAAAATATTGACGTTTACGTAATAAGCCGATAGCTCTTGTGTTGAAGAAGACTGATACTCCCTCTGCACGCTTGCAGATCGGAGGCCGGGGTTTCCGAGGAGGGGCCTCGATGAGCACGATGTGGAGGAAAGATGTATCGCGCGCCGGTTTCTGAAATTTCCCATACGCTGATGAAGGTTGCGGGGCTTGAAAAAGCGCTGGCCGACAACCGCTTTCCCGAATTTTCCGCCGATCTGGCCGCAGCCATTCTCGAAGAGGCCGGAAAGTTTGCCGCTGAACGTGTCGAGCCCTTACGCATCCCCGGCGACCGGCATGGCGCGACCGTCAAGGACGGCGTCGTCACCACCGCGCCGGGCTGGAAAGACCTTTACCGCGACTGGATTGCAGGCGGCTGGAATTCGCTGACGGGCACGCCGGACTATGGCGGTCAGGGTCTGCCGACCATGATGTCGGTCGCCGTCAATGAAATGTGGAATGCCGGTTCGCTGTCCTTCGCCATCGGGCCGACGCTCACCACGGGTGCGATTGAGGCGCTGGAAAAGCATGCCTCCAGGGAATTGAAGGATATCTATCTCGAAAAGCTTATCTCCGGCGAGTGGATGGGCACGATGAACCTGACCGAGCCGCAGGCCGGTTCCGACCTTGGCGCGCTGCGCAGCCGCGCCGAGCGCGGCAATGACGGCACCTATCGCATTTTCGGCCAGAAGATTTTCATCACCTATGGCGAACATGACCTGACCGATAACATCGTGCATCTGGTGCTGGCCCGCCTGCCCGATGCGCCTGCGGGCACCAAGGGCATTTCGCTGTTTCTCGTGCCGAAATTCCTCGTCAATCAAGACGGTTCGCTCGGTCGTCGCAACGATCTGTTCTGCTCTGGTCTTGAACACAAGATGGGCATTCACGCCTCGCCGACCTGCACCATGATCTATGGCGACGGTTTCGTGAAAGGCGAGGAACAGGGCGCGGTCGGCTATCTGATCGGCGAAGAAAATCGCGGCCTCGCCTGCATGTTCACCATGATGAACAATGCCCGCCTGCTGGTCGGCATTCAGGGCGTTGGCGTTGCGGAAGCGGCTTACCAGCAGGCGCTCAACTATGCCAAGGAGCGCAAGCAGGGCCGCGCCATCGGTGCGAATCCCAAGGAGGGTATGAGCCCGATCATCGAACACCCCGATGTGCAGCGCATGCTTTTGACCATGAAGGCGCTGACGCAGGCCGCCCGTTCCATCACCTATGCCTGCGCCCATGCCATCGACATGAGCCATGCGACCGAAGGTGCGGATGCACAGCATTGGGCCGACCGTGCCGGTTTGCTCACGCCGCTGGCCAAGAGTTTTGCCACCGATGTTGGCGTGGATGTCACGTCGCTCGGCGTGCAGATCCATGGCGGCATGGGATTCATTGAGGAAACCGGCGCGGCCCAATTGCTGCGCGATGCGCGCATCACGCCGATTTACGAAGGCACCAACGGCATTCAGGCCATCGATCTGGTGATGCGCAAGTTGCCGCTTGGAAATGGCGAGCATATCAAGGGTTTCCTTGCCGAATTGCAGCAGGATGCCGACAAGGTAGTTGCCTCCAACCGCCCGGAACTGGGCGAAACCGGCGCACGTCTTGCAAAGGCGCTCTCCGAAGCGCGTGAAGCGACCGACTGGCTGCAAAAGACAGTTGCCGAGGGTGGCGCAGAGGCGGCACTTGCCGGTGCAACGCCTTATCAGCGTCTGCTGTCGCTTACTTCCGGCGGCGCTTATCTGGCCCGCGCAGCCGCTTGCAGGCGACGATAAGGGTCGCGCCGTTCTTTGCCGTTTCTTCGCCGAGAACATGCTGGCCGAAGTATCGTCGTTGAAAGACACCGTCATCACCGGCGCAGCCAGCCTCGCCGCCGCTAAATCCGCACTGGAGGCTTGAACGTGAGCGAACATATTCTCGTCGAACGTCGCGATGCGGTGCAGATTATCCGACTGAACCGGGCCGACAAGAAAAACGCCATCACCCGCGCCATGTATGCCACCATGGCCAAGGCGTTGAAGGATGGCGACGCCGACGACGCGGTGCGCGTCCATGTGTTTCTTGGTGTGCCGGGCGCGTTTTCATCCGGCAACGACATGCAGGATTTCATGGCCGCAGCGGCTGGCGGCGGCGATATGGGCAAGGATATTCTGGATTTTCTCTATGCCCTGTCGAGCGCCAAAAAGCCGGTCGTCTCAGGCGTTGATGGCCTTGCGATTGGCATTGGCACGACGATCCATTTCCATTGCGACCTGACATTTGCAACGTCACATGCGCTGTTCCGCACGCCATTCGTTGATCTCGGTCTCGTGCCGGAAGCCGGTTCCAGCTTGCTCGCGCCACCGCTGATGGGGCATCAGAAGGCCTTTGCCCTTCTGGCGCTCGGTCATGGTTTCAGCGCGGAAGCAGCGCTTGAAGCAGGCATCGTCTATAAAATCGTGGAAAGCGCAGAGCTGGAAGCGGAAGTGCTGAAGGCTGCGGAAGAAATCGCCGCCAAGCCGCCGGAGGCCATGCAGATCGCGCGGTCGCTCATGCGCATGCCCGCCGAAAACATCGCGGATCGTATTGCGCGGGAAGCGAAGCTTTTCGGCGAACGCCTGACCTCCAATGAAGCGCGTGAGGCCATCATGGCCTTTCTCAGCCGCAAGAAGTAAATCCCGGCTCTGATCGATAAAAAAGAACCCGGATGGGGAAACCCATCCGGGTGGCTTTGTCTGGAGGTCAGCCAATTAATTTAGCTTCAAAATGAAGCAGTCTCCTAAACCTAGCGGCAGAATGGGACGAGATCGTGATCACACGACAATGTGAATAATCTCGCCCGTTCAACTTTTCCGCTGCGGTCAATTCCGGGCGATGATTTCCTTGCCTTCGATCACCAGACGGACGCCCAGCGTGCCAGCCTTGCGGCGGGCGAGGAAGCGCGGGCGGCGACGGCGCGTCTCGTGCCCCTGACGGCGGGCCTGCGGTTGGCTGGTGCGCACCGGGCCGGTGCTTTCGTAAAGCGGACGGGCGACGCCGTCTTCTTCCACCAGCATCATCGGCAGGTTGAACGCAGCCGCCCAGGCGCGCCAGTCGGCGGCAACATCGGTCAGGTCATGCGCCACCAGAAGCGGCACGGAAAGCTGCGGGTCCTGATGCATCAGTTCCAGCGTGACGGTGATTTCGCCATATTCGTCTTCGACCGCGCGGGCGACAACACCGACAAAAGCATGGATCGGCAGTGCAATCGACATGGGCAGGCCGCTCGACGGCAGAACCTGCCGGATGACCGCGCCCCGTTCGTTGATGGTGAAGGTGACGTCGGTATTGCCGTCGTGCGATGCGTAGCTCACCACCTGCGGAAAGTGAAACGGATCGAGCCGCAGTTCACGGCCTGCCCAGTCTGGCTTCAGTCCCTTGCTCATCATTGTCAACGCCTCTGTCTCTCTGTCTCTGTCGAGAGCCGGTTATTCCAGCTTCTCTTTGATTGGGCTTTCTGCCCTCGTTGAGATGGAGAATAGACCGCGTTTGTTACCGATGGCCTTAAGGAGTTGGGTTAACTTTTCCCTGCTTTTTCCTTTGGTTATCAGAATGCAACCAGGTGTAAGAATTCGGAAATTATTCCTAATATGCGTTTACCGATAGCAAAACGGGCGGAAAAACCGCCCGTCATTCAAGTAGCAATTTGGTTTGTTTTACAGGGTCTTGCCGGGGTTCATAATCCCCGCCGGGTCGAAGGCCGTCTTGATGCGGCGCATCAGGTCGAGCGCGAAAGGCTGCTTGAAATGCGCAAGCTCGTCCCGCTTCAGGCGACCGATGCCATGCTCGGCAGAAATCGACCCCCTGTAACTTGTGACAATCGTGTGGATGCGGTGATTAAGCGCGCCCCAATGGGAGAGGAATTCCTTTTTGTCCGCGCCGACCGGCTGCGACACGTTATAATGCAGGTTGCCATCGCCGATATGGCCGAAGCAGACAATGCGTGCACCGGGGATCATCTCCAGCACCGCCGCATTGGCTTCGCGGATAAAGGCCGGAATGGATGAAACAGGCACGGAAATATCGTGCTTGATCGAGCCGCCCTCCGGCTTTTGCGCCCAGGACATTTCCTCGCGCATTTTCCAGAAGGATTGCGCCTGCGCGACGCTTTCGGCAATCGCCGCATCCTGAAGAATATCCGCCTCAAAAGCTTCGTGCAGAATGGTTTCCAGCGTGGTGCGCGCATCTTCTTCCGAGCGCGTGGAGGAAATATCGATCAGCACATACCAGTCATGCGGGCTTTCCAGCGGATCGCGCGCGCCATCGACATGGCGCACCGTGAACTCGACGCCGACACGCGGCATCAGCTCAAACCCGGTCAGCGACGGGCCTGCATGTTCGGTCGCGAGCTGGAACAGGCGCAGCGCGTCGTCCGGGCTGCGCATCCCGGCATAGGCGACGCCCTTGCCCTTCGGCTGCGGAAAGATTTTCAGAACCGCCGCCGTGATCACGCCGAGCGTGCCTTCGGAACCCACGAACAGGTCTTTCAGGTCATAGCCGGTATTGTCTTTCTTCACATAGCGGAGGTCGTCGAGAATTTCGCCGGTTGGCAAAACCACTTCGAGACCGAGGCAAAGCTCGCGCATATTGCCATAGGCGAGCACCGCCGTACCACCTGCATTGGAACCGAGATTGCCGCCGATCTGGCACGAACCTTCCGCGCCCAGCGACAGCGGGAACAGGCGGCCCGCCTTCTCGGCCGCGTCCTGAAGGTTTTTCAGGATGACGCCTGCCTCGACGGTCACCAGATTGCCCACCGTATCAAGCGCGCGTATCTTGTTCATGCGGCCAAGCGCCAGCACGATCGTCGTGCCGCTCTCATCCGGCGTCTGCGCGCCGACGAGGCCCGTATTGCCGCCCTGCGGCACAATCGGTGTTTTCGTTTCGCTGGCGAGTTTCATGATCGCCGCGACTTCTTCCGTGGAGCCGGGACGCAACACCAGCGCCGAATTGCCCTTATAAAGATCGCGTTGCTCGATCAGATAGGGCGCAATGTCTTCTGGCGCGGTGAGTGCGTTCTTCTCGCCCACGATGGCGGCGAAACGTTCGATCAATCCGGTGTCCATATTGGTCCTTTGAAATCTAGCGCGGTGCGGCAGCGCGGTTCAAACGGTCATTGATGGCCTCGCCGAGACCGTCAAAGGGAATGGGTTCAACGGCAATGGTGCTGGCGCCGATGGCGTCGAGCTTGCGCATGAAATCGAACAGATTGCTGGCCGCCTCGCGCAGATTGCCATCGGCGCTGAGGTTGAGTACGGCCTTTGCCGTCTCGGCTCCGGCCACCCGCGACGGCCCGAAAGCCAGCAGCGCCTCGCCCGGCTGCACATCGCCAACCGCAAGCCGCATGGCGGCATCCGGTGCATAATGCGAGGCCATCATGCCCGGCGCGATGATATGCGCCTGAATGGCCTCGGTCTGTTCGGTGCGCACCAGCTTTGTGCCAATCGCTGCTTCTATGTCCTCTGCAGCAAGCCCGCCGGGGCGCAACAGACGCACCATGCCGCCCTCGACCTTCACGATGGTGGATTCCACGCCCACTCCGCATGGACCGGCATCGAGGATCAGGTCTATTTTGTCGCCAAGATCGTCCGCGACGGCTTTGGCGCTTGTCGGACTGATACGCCCGGAGGTATTGGCGCTCGGTGCCGCAACAGGGCTGTCCAGCGCCGTGATGACCTCCTGCACGCGGCCATGCGGCATGCGGATGGCGAGCGTCGGCAGTCCCGCCGTCACCAGCGGATGAATGGGCCGACTGGTATCCTGTTGGTCTTTCAGCGGCAGCACGATGGTCAGCGGGCCGGGCCAGAACAGTTCCGCCAGCTTGCGCGACAGGGCATCGAAGGTAACATAGCGCTCTGCCATGGCAATGCCGCTGACATGAGCAATCAGCGGGTTAAACTGCGGGCGACCCTTGGCGGCGAAAATACCGGCCACGCCTTCGCCGTGCGAGGCATCGGCGGCAAGACCGTAGACGGTTTCGGTGGGAATGGCGACAAGACCGCCGCGCCGCAGGATTTCCACCGCGCGCTGAACTGCCTCATCATCGAATTTCATTACATCTGACACTGGTTTTCCGCCTCTCGGGCGTCCAAGTTGAGTGCATCCCGAAAAGTGCAAAGCGGTTTTCGGACAAGATGCACGCATAGATATGAGCGCCTTCTGCCTACACAAGCGCGAAGCCCTGCGCAAGCAAACAGGCGGTTTGCCTCGTGCACATTTATGGCAACGCGACCCGGAAAATTGCGTTTTGTTAGCTTTTTTGCGGCAGGATGTTACTATCCATGCTTGAGGTGAATAATGTTATCGCGATTTATCGCCATTTCACTGACTGTCGCCGGACTGCCCGCTGTTCCATCGGCCCACGGGGCGGAACTTGCGCGAACGACCTATGCGGTCGGTTCCATCGACTATATCGGCTATGACCGGATGGGCGCCAACGGGCTGCCTGTCTGCGGCGCTTGCAGCCAGCGGCAAGAGGCTGAAGCCGAAGCGCTGAAGGAAATCGAAGCACGGCGCAAGCGCGCCCGCGCCTATATGGCGCGCATGCAGGGCAAGCCGCTGCCGGAAGACGTGCAGGAACAGCCCGCTATCATCCCGACCGAACAGAAGATGCCAGACTTCGACCCCGCCAAGCCCGTGCGCGTCGTCGGCGATCCGTGGGCAGGCGCATCGGGAGAAGTGGACCTCAGTTCGCTGACGCTCAGACCCAGCCTTCAATAATCCTCAAATAAAAATGGCGCCAACCGGCGCCATTTTTATTTCGTATAGGCTGGCTATCAGCCAGCGATCTTGGAGAAATCCGCAACCTTGCCGGTGGCCGTGCGGATCAGGTCGAGCAGAGCCAGACGGTTGGCGCGAACATTTTCGTCCTCGTCATTGACGAGCACCTTTTCGAAGAACGTATCGACCGGACCGCGCAGCTTGGCGAGCGCCAGCATCGCGCCCGAAAAATCTTCGCGGGCAATGGCCGTTTCGGTTTCGCTCGATGCGAGATTGACCGCGTCGAACAGAGCCTTTTCCTCGTCCAGCTTAAGAAGCGAAGCATCGACGCTGCTCGCGACTTTGGTGCCCTTCTTCTCTTCCGCTGCCAGAATATTGGCGGCGCGCTTGGTGCCAGCCAGCAGGTTCTTGCCGTCTTCCTCATTGATGAAGACGATCAGCGCTTCCAGGCGGCGTGCGACCAAAAGCAGGTTGTCGGCTTCCGGCGTCAGCACGGCGTCGATAGCGTCGTAACGTGCGCCTTCGTCTTTCAGATGCACCTTGAAACGGTCGTGAAGGAAGGAGAGAAGATCGGCCAGCACCGGTTCGGCGCTGCGGTCGGCTTCGGCACGAACTTCCGTCTCATAGTTGCGCAGTGCATTGTCGACATCCTGTTCGCCATCGACATCGCCAGACTTTTCACCTGCAAGCCTGGCTTCGAATTCACGCAGCTTGCGCTGGACCACGCCTTCTTTCAGCGCGGCGAAGGCCGAACGGAACAGCGGCAGCAGCGGGAATTTCCAGTCCTGCGATAGCAGAAGACGAATCACGCCAAGGGCGGCACGACGCAGCGCATAGGGGTCTTTCGAACCGGTCGGCTTTTCGTCAATGGCCCAGAAGCCGACCAGCGTATCGAGCTTGTCGGCCAGCGCCACGGCAACCGAGACCGGGTTCTTCGGCACCACATCGGACGGGCCTTGTGGTTTGTAATGTTCTTCAACCGCTGCGGCGACGGCTGCATCCTCGCCCTGAAGCAAAGCATATTTGCGGCCCATCGCGCCCTGAAGCTCGGGGAATTCACCCACGACTTCGGTGGTCAGATCAGCCTTGGCCAGCACTGCCGCACGTGCAGCAAGCTTCGGATCGGCACCGACCAGCGGCGCGATCTGCGCAGCCAGTTCGCGGATACGCTCAACGCGAGCGCCTTGCGTCCCGAGCTTGGCATGGAAGGTCACGTTCAACGCGTCCAGCCGCGCCATGCGCTGATCGAGCGGCTTCTTCAAATCGAGGCCGAATTTTTCCGCCGAGGCGCTGAGCTTGTCGAGGTCGGGCAGATCATGCTGATCGGTGTGCCAGAAATAGAGCGCATCCGACAGACGTGCGCGCACCACCTTGCCGTTACCGTATGCGATTTCCGTACCGCCATCGCGGGCTGCGATGTTCGACACCAGAATGAACCGGTTGGACAGCGCTTCCGTTTCGCCCTGCTTGCGCGTGACAAAACACTTCTGGTTGGCGCGGATGGTGAGGCGGATGACTTCCGGCGGGATCGCCAGAAACTCTTCCTCGAATTCGCCCATCAGCACGACCGGCCATTCGACAAGACCTGAAACTTCCTCCAGAAGCCCCTCATCCTCGACCAGTTCGAGTCCCGACGCGAAGGCAAGGTTATGCGCGTCCTGCGAAATCATTTCCTTGCGGCGTTCGGCGTCGAGCACCACAAAAGCCTTTTCCAGCTTTTCGACATAATCGTCGAAGCGGCGCACCTTGATCGCCTGACCGTCGCTCAGGAAACGATGACCATAGGTCAGATTGCCGGACTTGATGCCATCGACGTCGAATTCGATAACCACTGTTTCCTCGGTTTCAGGGCCGAAGGTGCACAGGATCGATTGCAGCGGACGCACCCAGCGCAAAGCACCGGGCTTTGCCGAAGCCGCGCCCCAGCGCATGGATTTCGGCCAGGGGAAATTGCGGATCGTCTGCGGCACCAGCTCGGCGACGATTTCTTCCGCCGGGCGGCCCGGCTTCGTCAGATGGGCGACATAGAAATCGCCCTTCTTCGGATCGGAATGCACATGGGCCTGCGCAACATCGGTGAGACCGGCCTTGCGCAGAAAGCCCTGAATGGCCTGTTCCGGTGCTGTGACCGACGGGCCCTTGATGTCCTCATGCACGTCCTTGGAACGCACGGTCAGGCCGCGAATGTCGAGCGTCAGGCGACGCGGCGTCCAGTAAGCGGTCGCGGCTTCATAGGTAAGACCGGCTTCGACCAGACCATCGGTGATCATCTTTTTCAGATCGCCGGCAGCCTTGCGCTGCATGCGGGCCGGGATTTCCTCGGAAAAGAGTTCGAGAAGTAAGTCAGGCATTAAACAGCCTCATTCTTGTAATTAAAGCCGCCTGCATCGGTGAGCAGAAATGCCTCGCCGCACTGACGCGCGAGATTGCGGACGCGCAGGATGTAGCTCTGGCGCTCGGTGACCGAAATCACGCCGCGCGCATCCATCAGGTTGAAAACATGGGATGCCTTAATGCACTGGTCATAGGCGGGGAGCACGCATTTGTGCAAAGAGCCCTCGCCCGTGCTGCCCGCCTTCAAAATGGCTTCGCATTCGCGCTCGGCATCAATGAAGTGGCGATGCAGGATTTCGGTATCGGCCATTTCGAAATTGTAGCGGGAATATTCCTGCTCAGCCTGCAGGAACACATCGCCATAGGTAACCTTTTCGTCGCCTTCGAGACCGTTGAAATTGAGGTCGTAGACATTGTCCACGCCCTGCACATACATGGCGAGGCGCTCCAGACCATAGGTCAGTTCCCCGGCGACCGGCGAGCATTCAATGCCGCAGACCTGCTGGAAATAAGTGAATTGCGACACTTCCATGCCGTCGCACCAGCATTCCCAGCCAAGCCCCCAGGCGCCGAGCGTCGGGCTTTCCCAGTCGTCTTCCACGAAACGCACATCATGCAGCGTCGGATCAAGGCCGATGGCCTTCAGCGAACCGAGGTAAAGGTCCTGAAGGTTCGGCGGCGATGGCTTGATGATGACCTGATACTGGTAATAATGCTGCAGCCGATTGGGATTTTCGCCATAGCGGCCATCCTTGGGACGGCGCGACGGCTGCACATAGGCGGCTTTCCACGGCTTCGGCCCGAGCGAACGCAGCGTGGTTGCCGGATGAAACGTACCCGCACCCACTTCCATGTCGTAAGGCTGCAAAATAGCGCAACCATGTTCCGCCCAATAGTGATGGAGCGTCAGGATCAGACCCTGAAAGGAACGGGTGGGATGCATATGTGCGGGCAACATGCTGGACGAATTAGACACCGGGCTGGGCCTCGTTATTGAAATGATGGCCCGGTCTAAGCAGGATTTCCGAAAAGTGGCAACCGGTTTTCGGATAAAAATCCTGCCAGATCATACATCAGCACCGCAGGGTCAAGCACAGACTGCCGGTTTCAGTGTCCTATCGCCCTGAAACCGGACCTATCTGCCGCTTTTAATCCGTCGTCGGCTTTTCCGGTGTGGGCGCAGCTGGTGCAGGCGCGACAGCAGGCGTGTCCTGCTTCGGTTCTTCCGGCTTCGGCTGGTCCGGCTTTTTCTCGCCTGGCTTGGTCGCATCGGCGGAAGACTGGCCCGGAACGTCGGGCAGGCCCTTCTTCAGCTTTTCCTCGATCTTGACGAGTTCTTCCGGCTCCGGCTTGCCTGCAATCGCATGGTTCCACTGAAACGTCGCCTCAAGCTGGCGACCAACGCGCCAATAGGCATCGCCCATATGATCGTTGATCGTCGGGTCTTCCGGGCGCAGCTTAACAGCCTTTTCCAGTTCCACCACCGCTTCGTCGTAACGACCGAGCTTGTAATAGGCCCAGCCCAGCGGATCGACGATGTAACCGTCCTGCGGGCGCAACTCGACCGCCTTCTTGATCATGTCGAGCGCACGATCGAGATGGATGCCCATATCGACCCAGGAATAACCAAGATAATTCAGCACCTGCGGCTGGTCGGGATAAAGCTCCAGCGCCTTGTTGAAACTCGGTTCCGCCTTGTCCCACTGCTTCAGACGCTCATAGGCGATGCCGCGCTGGTAGAAGACCGGCCAGTCCTTGCGTTCCGGCGTCTTGATCTGTTCGACAGCCGCGTCATAAATCTTGGCGGCTTCGGCGAAATTCTTGTCCTGCGCGTAAACGCCACCCAGCGCCAGATAGGTACGGATGTCGGTCTTGTCGCGGCCCAGAAGCGTCTTCAACTGCTCAATGGCCTCGGCAGACTTGTCATTATCGGCAAGGTTCAGCGCGCGCTGCATTTCGGCATCGCGGCGATAGGGCGATTTTTCCGGCACTTGCGCATAATATTCCACTGCCGCTTCCGGACGGCGCAGCTTGGCCGAAATATCGCCAAGCTGGAACAGGGTCGCATCATTGCCCGGACGCAGCGGCAGCGAGAGTTGCAGATAAAGCTTCGCAAATGCCTCTGCACCGCTGCGGTTGATCGCGGTGCCGAGCGTATAAAGCACTTCACCAGCGCCCTGCTGCGGCGTTTCGATCAGGCGGTCAACTTTCTGCCCCGCCTCGACCTGCTCGCGCAGTTCGGTGAGCGTCATGCGACCATTCAGCAGTTCCTCGCCATCCTTCAAGATCTGGATGGCCCCGGCCTTGTCGCCCTGACGCAGCTTGAACGAGGCATAGGCCATAATGATGCGTTCATAGGTGTCGGGCGCAGCGCTGCCGCCGGGACGGTCATCGAAGGCCTGCTGGTAGAATTCCGCCGCTTCCTTCTTCATCCCGGCCTGATCGGCGATCAAAGCAGAATTATAGGTGCGGAACAGGCCATACCATTCGGGGCCTTCCATCTTCTTGATATCGGCCAGTGCCTGCTTGGGATTGCCCTGCCCCACCTTGACCCACGCATTCATGAAGCCTGTCGCAAGCCGGTCCATGTCGGACTGCATGGACAGCATCAAAAGCGGTCCGACCTTGCGGTACTGCTTTTTGGAAATAGCGTCGATGGCAAGGGCGACGCGAGAGAAACGCTCGATATCCGGCACATTCTGCAATTCGGAAGCAAGTGGCAGGGCGTCTTTGAAGCGGCCTTCGGTCAGCAGAACGAGAAGCAGGTCCTGCTTGACCTGACTGTTGCCCGGATCGAAAGCCATGGCCTGACGATAGAAATCGGCGGCGGCGGACAGGTTGTTATCGGCTTCGGCGGTGCGGCCCGCCAGATAGGCGCCAGCAAAGGAACCGGCCCGAACAGCAGGCGTGACGACGGGAGCGGGATCGGCTGCCGCCTTGGCCCATGCGCCGCTGGCAGGCATTGCAATTCCCGCCAGAAGCGAAAAAAGCAAACCGTAAAGCGGGCCGTTTTTCATTCCATGCCGCATGAAGCCCAATCCTCTTCTCACATTCCCACCTGTGCCATCGGCAACGAATCGCCGACCGTATCCAAAACCGACAAGCCGTCTCCTCACCGGAAAAGGCACTTCAAGCATGGCCTTTTTGGGATGAGGGGGCAAGAAAAGCATCCGTGATGGGGTGCTTTTCCTGATCGATCCCGTTCGAAATATTCGAACTCAGTTCACGCGGCTGATGCAGAAGTCGATGACTTCGATGAGGGCATCCTTTTCCGGCGAGGCCTTCAGCGGCGCCAGAGCATCGCGGGCAATCTCGCCAAAGTGGCGCGCACGCTGCACGGTATCGGCAATCGCGCCATGTTTGGTCATCAGGCCGATGGCCTTTTGCAGCGATGCATCGTCGCTGGCACCGTCCTCGATGGCGTGCTTCCAGAACGCGCGTTCATCATCGGTGCCACGACGGTAGCTGAGAATCACCGGCAGCGTGATCTTGCCTTCGCGGAAGTCGTCGCCCGTGTTCTTGCCCAGATCGGCAGCCGAGCCACCATAGTCGAGCGCATCGTCAACCAGCTGGAAAGCGAGACCGAGATTGAGACCGTAATCCCGCAAGGCTGCGCGATCCGAACGCTGCACACCGGCGATGATCGGGCCGACTTCGGCAGCCGCCGAAAACAGCGCCGCCGTCTTGGCCTTGATGACCGCCAGATATTCGTTTTCGGTGGTTTCCATGTTCTTGGCAGCGGCAAGCTGCATGACTTCGCCCTCGGCGATCACCGAAGCAGAGGTCGCCAACACGTCAAGCGCGTCGAGCGAGCCGACATCGACCATCATCTTGAAAGCCTGACCGAGCAGGAAATCGCCGACGAGAACGCTGGCCTGGTTGCCCCAGATCATGCGGGCGGTGCTTTTGCCACGGCGCAGATCGCTTTCATCAACCACATCATCGTGCAAAAGCGTTGCGGTATGCATGAATTCGACAGCGGTTGCGAGACGCACATGACCGTCGCCGTCGTAACCGAACATGCGGGCGGCAGCGAGCGTCATCATCGGGCGCAGGCGTTTGCCGCCCGACGAGATCAGATGATTGGCGACTTCGGGAATCATTTCGACGTCGGAACCGGCGCGTGACAGGATCATTTCGTTTACGCGCGCCATATCGGCCTTCGTCAGGTCGACAAGCGGCTGCACCGATCCTGTCTGCTTTTTCTTGTCGTCGAGATTCAGAACCACACCCAATGCCATTACTCCTTGATGGGGCCGCCACCATATTTAAGCGCGGCGGAATGCTCAAGACGCATTCCGTGCCTTCACTGCCTGTTCAACATTGACGGAAGCTGTTGTCAATGCGGTGCATTGGCTCCAAACTAGGTAAATGATCGAACTTATCCGCACCAACGATTCCGTCCTTTTGTCTTTCGCCGAAGCCTTGATGAAGGAAGCGGGAATAGCTTATTTCATCGCAGACACCAATATGAGCATTATCGAGGGGTCGTTAGGCGTACTGCCGCGCCGTCTTCTGGTCAGTGAGGATCAGCTGGACGAAGCGCGGCAAATCCTGATCGATGCCGAGATTGAACACGAACTGCGCGATCAATGACCCTGACGACCGAAGACGAGATTGAAGAAACGCTGGATGTCTTTCATCGCGGCGCTTTTCATCTCGTGCAACCGGCAATGAAAGGGCATCGCTCCGGCGTCGATGCGATGATCCTTGCAAGCGCGGTGCCGGACGGCTTTGCCGGACGCCTCGCCGATCTTGGCAGCGGTGCGGGTGCAGCCGGGCTTGCGGTTGCGGCCCGATGCGCGGCAAGCCGCATTACCCTTGTCGAACGCTCTGGCCTGATGGTCGGCTTTGCCAGAAAGACCATCGCGCATCCCCTGAATACAGCTCTGGCAGACCGCCTCGCGATTGTGGAAGCGGATGTGGCGCTGACCGGAAAAGCGCGTGTTGCGGCAGGTCTTGCCGATAACAGCTTCGATTTCGCCATCATGAACCCGCCTTTCAACGAAGCGGCGGACCGGCGCACGCCCGATCCGCTCAAGGCGGAAGCGCATGTCATGCCCGAAGGCATGTTCGAACAATGGGTGCGCACGGCGGCGGCCATCGTCCGGCCGGGCGGCGGCATCGCCATCATAGCGCGACCGGGCTCGATTGCGCTCATTCTGGAAGCGCTCACCGGGCGCTTCGGCGGCTTGCGCATCGTGCCGGTGCACCCCCGCGGTGACGCAGCGGCAATCCGTATCGTCGTCACCGGCACGCGGGGCAGCCGCGCCGGTCTCTCGTTCATGCCGCCACTCGTCCTGCATGGCGACAGCGGCAACGGTTTCACACCCCGCGCCAATGCCATCAACAACGGCCAGACCGCGCTTCTTTGATCCGGGGAGAATAAACCGTGCTGCTTATCGTCGGAACCGTTCGGCTGCCTGCTGCGAAGTTGAATGAGGCGCGCCCTGTCATGCAGCAAATGATCGAAGCCAGCCGCGCCGAGGCTGGCTGCATCGACTATTCCTATGCCGCCGACATTCTCGATCCGGGTCTTATCCATGTAAAAGAGCTGTGGCTGGACCGGGCTTCGCTGGACAAACATTTTGCCTCCGGGCACATTGCCGCCTGGCGTTCGACATGGCCGACACTCGGCATCACCGACCGCGATCTTG
Source organism: Ochrobactrum sp. SSR (assembly GCF_030067775.1). Lineage (NCBI taxonomy): Bacteria > Pseudomonadati > Pseudomonadota > Alphaproteobacteria > Hyphomicrobiales > Brucellaceae > Ochrobactrum > Ochrobactrum sp. SSR. Next base: position 1,300,305 of record NZ_CP125969.1, read on the forward strand.
TGCTCTACGAAGTGGATGCGCCGCAAAGCACCTAACAGTTTCTTTAAGGAGACCGATGAACCACAGTCCAAATTCCGCTCGCCCCGTATCTCTCATGCGACGCTTTCTGGATAGCGAGGTTGCCGGTGGCCTGGTGCTGATGGCAGCGGCAGCGCTTGCGCTCATCGTGGCCAACTCACCCTTCTCGCAAATCTATTTCGATGCGCTTCACGTCTATATGGGCCCATTGAGCCTTGCGCACTGGATCAATGATGCGCTGATGGCGGTGTTTTTCCTGCTCGTCGGGCTGGAGATCAAACGCGAATTCATCGACGGGCAGCTTGCAAGCTGGCCAAACCGGATGCTACCGGGCATTGCCGCAGCAGGCGGCGTGATCCTGCCTGCGATCATCTTCGCGTCGCTGAATTTTCACGATGCCGAAAAAGTGCGGGGCTGGGCGGTGCCTTCCGCAACCGATATCGCCTTTGCGCTCGGGGTCCTGTCGCTGCTCGGCTCACGCGTACCGTCGAGCCTCAAGGTTTTTCTGGCGACGCTCGCCATTCTCGATGATCTGGCCGCCGTCGTCATCATCGCCATTTTCTACACAGCCGAAATCTCGATGCCCTATCTGGGCGGGGCTTTCATAACTGCGATTGCGCTTTTCGCGATGAACCGCATGGGCGTGATGAAGCTGCTGCCCTATCTGATCGGTGGCGCAATTTTGTGGTTCTTCGTGCTCAATTCCGGCGTTCACGCCACCGTCGCCGGTGTGGTGACAGCGCTGATGGTGCCGCTGAAACCTGCGCCCGGCAAACCGGATGACATGACGTCACCGCTGCACATCCTCGAACATGCGCTGGCAAAACCGGTCGCCTTCCTCATCGTGCCGATCTTCGGCTTTGCCAATGCGGGCATTTCCTTTGCCGGGCTCGATGCCTCGGTGATGGGCGACACGCTGACACTCGGCATTCTGCTCGGGCTTTTTGTTGGCAAGCAGCTTGGCGTGTTCGGCGCAGCCTGGCTCGCCATCAAGACCGGCCTTGCGCAAAAGCCGATGGGCGCCAGCTGGGCGCAGCTTTATGGCGTCGCCATATTGTGCGGCATCGGCTTTACCATGAGCATTTTCATCGGGCTTTTGTCCTTCCCGTCCGATCTCATGCAGACCGAAACGAAAATTGGCGTTCTGGCCGGTTCGGCGCTCTCGGCCATATTCGGCTACGGACTGTTGCGGATCGTGGCAAAACCCGCGAAAAAATGATCCTACTCACCCTCCGAAGATATAAATTTTCGGAGGGTTTTCTTTGTGTTTCCCAGATTGGTTCCTACATTGGCAACCAACAGTTGATCCAGTTTGGAGTTTGCCTTGCCCGGTTTATTGACGCGCCTTGTTCCGCGCCGCTTTCGCAATGCCGCAATTGAAATTCCCGTCGTGCGCCTGCATGGCGCCATCATGAGTGGGGGTTCAGCGCTGCGCCCGTCGCTATCGCTGGCATCGACCGCCGCCGTGCTGGAAAAGGCTTTCAGCAACAAGCATGCGCCAGCCGTGGCGATTTCGCTCAATTCTCCCGGCGGTTCACCGGTGCAGTCGCGCCTGATCTATCGCCGCATTCGCGATCTCGCCTCCGAACACCAGAAAAAGGTTTTCATCTTCGTTGAGGATGTGGCCGCATCCGGCGGTTATATGATTGCCCTGGCCGGTGACGAGATCATCGCAGACCCCTCCTCCATCGTCGGCTCCATCGGCGTGGTGTCCGCGTCATTCGGTTTTCCGGAATTGCTGAAGAAAATCGGCGTGGAGCGGCGCGTCTATACCGCCGGCAGCAACAAGGTCACGCTTGATCCGTTCCAGCCGGAAAAGAAGGCCGACATCGAACGGCTGAAATCGCTGCAACTCGAAATCCACGACACCTTCATCGAAATGGTCAAGGAACGGCGTGGCAACAAGCTTGTCGAGGAATCCGACCTGTTCACCGGCCTGTTCTGGACCGGCACGACAGCCTTGCAGCTCGGCCTCATCGACGGGCTGGGCGACATGCGCAGTTTCCTGCGCAAGACCTATGGCGACAAGGTGGAGCTCCAGCTGATCCAGCCCCAGCGCGGACTGCTTGGCCGCAAGGTTCCGGGCGTCGGCATGGCGCTTTCATCGGCGTTTTCCGGCTTGGAACCGGCGGAAATTGCCGCCCATCTCGGCGACGGCCTGCTCTCCGTTGCTGAAGAAAAAGCGCTTTGGGGACGCTATGGTCTTTGAAACATCACGGTTTCTCGTGATAAGATGTCAGAAATGACAGGGTGCGATAAGCGCGCGCCCAACACGACACATAAGGAATTTGGTCATGCCACAGCTCATTTTTCTGCTGCTGATCATCATCGCCGCCTGGTATGGCTACCGCTCGTTCAAGCGTGAAGCCACACGCGTGTCGCAGCGCGTTCGTCAGGCCGAGAAGGAAGCGCAGAACCGTGCCAACGGCACGCTGGTGCAGGACCCGAAAACCGGCGAATATTACGTCAAGAAAGACTGATCCGCTTAAACCCCGATGACCGACACCCTGTTGCGCGCCCGGCCTGCTGACAGCCGGTCTGTTACCCGTCTTGCCCCTGCGAAAATCAACCTCGCGCTGCACGTCACCGGACGGCGCGACGATGGCTATCATCTGCTCGACATGCTGGTGGTCTTTGCGCACTATGGCGATACGATAACGGTTGCCGATGCTCCGGAAGACCGGTTTACGGTCAGCGGGCCTTTCGCCTCGGCGGTTCCCCTCGATGGCGGCAATCTGGTGCTCAAGGCGCGCGATGCATTGCGCGCGCATTCCGGGCGCGATCTGCCGCCCGTTGCCATTCATCTTGAAAAAAACCTGCCCATAGCATCGGGTATTGGCGGCGGCTCCAGCGATGCGGCGGCCACATTGCTTGCCCTCAACACGCTCTGGAACCTCCAATTCGATTTCGACCGGCTCGCCGCGCTCGGTCTGGCGCTTGGCGCTGATCTGCCCATGTGCCTGCATGGTGCGGCGCATGGCACGCCGCTGACGGCGCGCGGCATTGGCGAAGACCTTGCACCTGTTACGGGCCTTCCGGCCCTGCCCCTGCTGCTCGTCAATGACGGCACGGCGCTTGCCACGCCCGATGTGTTTCGCGCCCTCGACAAGCGGAACAATCCCGCCTTGCTGCCGCCCGACCAGAATGAACTCGGCGCGCTCTGCCATTACCTTGGCACGACGCGCAATGATCTCCTGTCGCCAGCCCTGGCGCTTGCTCCGCAAATCGGCGACAAGCTTGCGCTGCTACGGGCGGGCGATGCGCTATACGCCCAGATGTCCGGTTCCGGCGCGACCTGTTTTGCAATCTTCGCCGACGAAGACGCCCTGCAAAAGGCCGCAGCCCGCATGAGAGCCGAAAAGCCGGACTGGTTTGTCATCGCGACCGGCACAGCTGCATCGTAACCCTCACACAGCTGTAACCCGCCTCCTCCGATATTGATTCTGCCTGCTTTGCGCTTGCGTGCAGCCCGCAGAAATCCATTCTCCTTCGATAGTCAGTAACACCCTATTCAAAAGCCAGCTATTGTTCACTCTTATTGGACAATAAACACGGACACTCTGTTCGCGATTTATGAACAAAAAGCGTCATATAACAGTCACGTGATTGCTGGTATATCAATCAAACTGTTGATTTTACGTATATATTTTTCCTATTTTCGATTGTTTCCAAATATTAACGAGCACGAATGTGTGATTAACAAAACATTTTCGTGACTGGAACTTTTGCCCATTGTCACCCATTTCAGCTGCATCGGAACGACGAAAAGAAACGCCGCTCCAGTTTCCAAGGAGATAGGAAATGAAAAAGATTGTTCTTGCTGCTGCTGCCCTCGCCCTGAGCGCCGGCGCTGCCTTCGCTGAAAACCCATATGTTGGCGAACCTGCAGACCTCTATGCAAATGACCGCACCCCGGTTGTTTCGCAGACTGTTGACCACACCGCAACCGCAACCATCCAGTCTGGTTCGGCCTATCAGGACGGTTCTGCAAATCGTTTTGGCGACGCTTCGCCTTCGAGCTACCAGAACTAATCAGGCCTACGCCTGACTGCATAACGGGCGTCGCGCTGAAAACGCCGCTGACGCCCGCCCTGCCGGAATCCTCCCAAGCAATCCCGGCGATTGATTTCCCCTCCCTGATGGATGGCATTTCGGCCACCCGGGACGCCCCGGACAGAACCCAGTGATTGGGTGTCGTTCGTGCGGCAAACGAAAAGGAATATGAAAATGAAAACGTTTGCTCTTGCTGCTGCCGCCCTTGCCCTTAGCGCCGGTGCTGCCTTCGCAGAAAACCCACATGTTGGCGAACCTGCAGACCTTTATGCAAACGACCGCACCCCGGTTGCTTCGCAGACCGTTGACCACACCGCAACTGCGACGATCCAGTCGGGTTCGGCCTATCAGGACGGTTCCGCGCATCGTTTTGGCGACGCTTCGCCTTCGAGCTACCAGAACTAATCAGGCCAAAGCCTGCTGCATAACGGGCGTCGCGTTCGAACGCTGACGCCCAAGGCCGGGCCTCAAACGATCCGGCTTCAACAGTTATCTCCCCGAAGGATGGTGCCTGAGCCACCCGGGTGCCCTTACTTGCTTCCCGATTGGTTCGGGTGCCATCCGAAGGGCGATCTTCAAAGGAATATGAAAATGAAAAAGCTTGCTCTTGCTGCCGTTGCCGTTGCCCTTAGCGCCGGTGCTGCTTTCGCAGAAAACCCGCATGTCGGCGAACCGGCCGACCTCTATGCAAACGACCGCACCCCGGTTGCTTCTCAGACCGTTGACCACACCGCAACCGCGACGATCCAGTCGGGTTCGACCTATCAGGACGGTTCTGCACATCGTTTTGGCGACGCTTCGCCTTCGAGCTACCAGAACTAATCAAGATAGAAGCGAAAGCTGCTATCTTACAAAAAAGGCGAAGCTCCTGCTTCGCCTTTTGCTGTTTAGAGCCTGAATCAAAAAGCGGCACGTGTGTGCGAAAATGGTTATTTTCGAGTACCGGAGCGGGGCGTACTCAAAGTACGTGAGCACCGGAACGCAGAAGATTGCCATTTGCAGCCACACAGGACGACTTTTGGAACAGGCTCTTAGGGACCGCTTCAATCCTGCGTGGGCGGATGAATGCCATGCTTGAGCCGCACTGGCTTCATCTGACGCGGAAGCCCAGCAAAAGCCATCCCGTCCAAAATCAGAGGCTTGATCATATCCAGCCGAACCAGAAGCCCGGCATCGAGCGTCGGCCCCTTGCCGAACACTGCCGCCTTCAACCCGCCAAGCCCGCGCTCCCCGGCCAGCGTGAACCGCGCCGGATCACTTGTGCCTTCCATATGGCGACGCGCAACTTCTTCCCATCCATCCTGCGGAATAGCGCCCGGCGCGAGAACCAGAACCCAGGGCGTGCGGATCTCGCTTAACGCCGCCGCCTTATCCGCGCCATCGCTGAACGAACATCCGGCGCCAATCGCCACCAGTGCGGTTTCATCCGACGAGCCTTTGTCGATCACCAGAACGCGACGAACAAGCCCCTCCACCACCGCTGGCACAAGCGCCGACAATGTGTGGGTCAGAGGCTTTTCGGAATTCTGCGTTTCTATAATCACGGACAGCATGCGCGCTTCTTATATCAACAGCGCGTGAACGGAAAGCGGAACGAACTATGTTCTTGATTTGTTCTTACTCTTCGGATAGGAATAGATTCATCAGACAGAGTCGGACAATTACCAGAAGCGTTGCCGCATGCAAGCCGTCAGAGGCTTTGCCGGACATGCTTTGAAGCTCCGCAGGGAGATGAATATGGCAGCTATCCAGCACGCAGATATCATCAAGCAGGCAGACATGGCCGCATTCGGCACTGGCCGTGCGGAGCATGCCAACGCGCTTGTCGGCGAAGCGGGGCTGCGGATCGATCACAGCCGTCGGCGTGGACGCGGTGCGGGCATTAATCCGACGGGACGCTTTGAGCCGACCACGCGCGAGGATTTCGACGACGGCTGGACGACGCTGGAAGAGCTGCCCGCTTTTAACACCGATGTGCAGGTGGAAAAGCCGCGCACGATCATCACCCGCAACGATTCTCCCGATATCAGCTTCGACCGTTCGATCAATCCTTATCGCGGTTGCGAGCATGGCTGCATCTATTGTTTCGCCCGCCCGAGCCATAGCTATATGGGGCTGTCGGCTGGTCTCGATTTCGAATCCCGCCTGTTCGCCAAGCCGGACGCGCCGCGCCTTCTGGAACGCGAACTGGCGAAGGCTGGCTATCAGCCCAAGACGATTGCCATCGGCACCAATACCGATCCATACCAGCCGATCGAGAAGAAATGGCGCATCATGCGCGAAATTCTCGAAGTGTTGGAAGCGGCCAACCACCCCGTCGGCATCGTAACGAAATCGGCGCTTGTGGTGCGCGATATCGACATTTTGAGCCGCATGGCTGAAAAGGGTCTCGCCAAGGTCGCGCTATCGGTGACGACGCTGGACGCGCATCTGGCCCGCACGATGGAGCCGCGCGCTTCGACGCCGAGCCTGCGCCTTCAGGCAATCCGCAAGCTGACCGATGCAGGTATTCCGGCTTCGGTCATGATGGGACCTGTCATTCCGGGTATCAACGATCACGAGATCGAGCGCATTCTCGACGCGGCTTATGCGCAAGGAGCGCGCGAGGCTGGCTATGTACTGCTGCGCCTGCCGCTGGAAGTAGCGCCCTTGTTCAAGGATTGGCTGCTGCGCAATTATCCCGACCGTTACCGGCATGTGATGTCGCTGGTGCGCTCGATGCGCGACGGCAAGGACTACGATGCCGAATGGGGCAAGCGGATGCGCGGCACCGGCCCTTATGCCTGGCAGATCGGCCGCCGGTTTGAAATCGCCGCCCGCAAGCTCGGCTTCAACAGCCAGCGCAAACACTTGCGTACCGATCTGTTCGAACCCGTCCAGAAAGGCGGCAAGCAGTTGTCATTGTTTTGATGGCCACACCCAATACAGATTAACACACTATCTATTTCCGCCTGTCCCGTCAGGCGGATCGGGTCCTGCTTCCCGCCACCATTCCTCTTGGCAGGACCTTGCGGAGAATCGGAGGCAATGCGAAAATCGCCGCCTCATGAAAAGCACGGCTTCTGATTCTCCTCTTCTATTCGACATCCCACTCGTGCCCGACTTCTCTGAAGAAGCGAGGCTGCTGGCGCGTGGGCTTCGCCATATTGTCGGCATCGATGAAGCGGGGCGCGGGCCTCTCGCCGGGCCGGTCGTAGCTGCTGCCGTGCTGCTGGACGCAAGCGACGTTCCCGACGGGCTAGACGATTCCAAACGTCTCAATGCAGCCAAGCGCGATGCGCTCTATGAGACTATTCTGGCGAAGGCCATAAGCGTCTCTGTTGCAAGTCTCAGCGCCCGCAGCATCGATGTCAGCGATATTCGGAAAGCTGCTTTGGAAGCCATGCGTCGCGCCGTACACGGGCTGATCTTACAGCCATGCCACGCATTGATTGATGGGCGCGATGTACCGCCCGGCCTGCCCTGCCCCGGTTCCGCCCTCGTGAAGGGCGATCAGCGCTCCGTGTCGATTGCTGCGGCTTCCATCGTCGCCAAAGTGACGCGGGATCGCATGATGGAGCGCGCAGGCAGCGTTCACACGATCTACGGCATGGAAGTGCATGCAGGCTATGCAACCGCCCGCCACCGCGCCGCCATTGAAAGCGACGGCCCCATCCCCGGCCTGCACCGTTACACTTTCGCACCGATCAAGGGACGCTTTGAGCCTCACACTTAAGCGCATCGTGTAGATGCGAAACGCCTGAACGGAAATCAGTCCGCAGGAATGAGCCCTTATCCGGCTCGGTCCGAAAAGATGCGAGCGCAAAACCGGAAGCTGCACCGATCGAATCCTGGTGGATTTATCAGGCGCCACTGGCGGCGATCAACCAGATCGCGCCGGTTATGTCATCCATCGCCCCCGGTAGCTCCATTCTTTTCGAATACTCGGCATGTCCCTGAATGGCTCATCCATTCCACTGGTATGCACCGCCGAATTGGCGCACCCTCTCCGAGGCCTTATTAAAACAAAAATGCCGCCCTTTCAGGCGGCATTTCAAAACTCAAAAGGTCGCGAGAACCTTAGTTCATGTTCGACTTGACCTGAACCAGTGCGTCCTTGAACAGACCGCCGGAAACCTTGGTGTCAACCTTGTCGGCGACAAGCTTGCCAGCGGCGGCAACGGCGAGATCGACAGCCGAAGCGCGGACGGCATTGATAGCGTCGACTTCAGCGGTTGCGATCTTCTGTTCAGCCAGCTTGTTACGGCGGGCCACATATTCTTCAGTCGCACGCTTGGCGTCTTCGAGAAGAGCCTTGGCTTCGCGTTCAGCAGCGGCGACGATATCGCCTGCTTCCTTTTCGGCTTCCTTGCGCTTGCGATGGTATTCGGCCAGAAGCTGCTGTGCTTCTTCGCGCAGCGTACGGGCTTCTTCCAGTTCCTTCTTGATGTGATCGGCACGCTCATCGAGCGAACGACCAACCATGGCCGGAACTTTCAGATAGGCGAGGATCGCCAGGAAGATGATGAGGCCAACAAGTGCCCAAAATGTAGCGTCCATTGTCCTCTCCTCAGGCGTTCACGGCCTTGACAGCGGCTGTTACCGAAGCCTTGTCGGCCTTGGTGCCCAGAAGCTGTTCGACGATTTCAGCCGTGGTTTCCTCGGCGATGGTGCCGACGTCGCTCATGGCCTTGGCCTTGATCGCAGCAATACGCTCTTCGGCGTCCTTGAGCTTGCCTTCCAGCGCAGCTTCGGCAGCAGCGCGTTCGGCGTCTGCTTCGCCCTTGCCTTTTTCGCGAGCAGCTTCTGCAATGGAAGCGGCCTTGGTGCGGGCCTGGGCCAGTTCCTGCTCATAAGCAACGATGGCGTTATCGGCATCCTGCTTGAGACGGGCAGCCTGCTCGAGATCCTGGGCGATACGGTCACGACGGGTTTCGATCACGCCGCCAATGCGCGGCAGAACCACGCGCGACATGAACAGATAGAAAAGACCGAAAGTGATCGCCAGCCACAGAAGCTGCGAGGCGTAGTGGGTGGAATCGAACGGAGGGAATACGCCGCTGCCGTGTCCGGCATCCTGCGCGACCCCGGTTTCGGTGTGCACAGCATCAGCTGCGCCGTGCTCACCAGCAGCTGGTGCCGGTTGCGATTCGGTGGCGGTTTGGGCAAACGCCGTGGACACGAACATCCAGATTTCCCCTTAAATCGAGCATGATCTGATCCGAAAACCGGTTCCCGTCTTCCGGGATCATGCCTACTCGAACGTCATATGCAAAGGCCAGCCGCGCTGCATTTCAAGATACAGATCGCGGCAGGCCAGACTCTTGAACCGTTTATTAGACGGCGAAGAGGAGCAGAAGCGCGATGAGCAGCGAGAAGATGCCCAGAGCTTCCGTAACGGCGAAACCGAACACCAGACGGCCGAACTGGCTGTCAGCAGCGGACGGGTTGCGCAGAGCGCCGGAGAGGTATTGGCCGAAGATGTTGCCGAGGCCGAGAGCCGTACCGGCCATACCGAAACAGGCGAGACCGGCGCCGATGTACTTTGCTGCTTCCGCTTCCATGTTAAGCTCCTTCTGGATTGAAATATAAGCGCGGATTTCAGTTCTGGCGGTCGCCCGCCGGTTTGAACTCAGTGTCCCGGATGTACTGCGTCGTTGATGTACATGCAGGTGAGAACGGTAAACACGTAGGCCTGGAGGAAGGCTACGAGGAATTCGAGTGCGGTGATCGCAACCGTCATGATGAGCGGCAGCACCGCGCCACCGACGCCGATGGGCCCAAGAGCGGCCAGCGAAACAACAAAGCCGGCAAAAACCTTGAGCGTGATGTGGCCTGCAAGCATGTTCGCAAAAAGACGAACCGAGAGGCTGATCGGACGCGACAGGAACGAGATGATTTCAATGGCGACAACCAGCGGCACGATGATGCCGGGAACACCGCTCGGCACGAACAGCTTGAGGAAGCCGAAACCGTGCTTGAAGAAACCGTAGACGATGACCGTACCGATGACCAGGCACGCGAGAGCGAACGTCACGATGATCTGGCTGGTGACAGTGTAGAAATACGGGAAGAGACCGATGAAATTCGCGACCAGCACGAACATGAACAGCGAGAAGACGAAGGGGAAGAACTTCATACCCTTCGAACCAGCCGAATCCCGCAGGCTTGTCGCCACAAATTCGTAGGCCATTTCCGAAACCGACTGCAGACGGGTCGGGATAAGACCGCGGCCCGACGATGTCAGATAAAGGAAGCCCGAAGCGACCACGACGGTTGCGACCATGAAAGCCGAAACATTCGTGAACGACAGGTCAACGCCGCCTACATCGATGGGAATCCACCGAGAAATCTGGAACTGATGGATCGGATCGTTCGCCACCTTAACCTCGTCTGTCTTCCCTGCCCGAAGGCGATTTGGCCTGCCCGAAGGCGATTTAGTCTGCCCTGAGGCGACTTGGTCTACCCGAAGGCGTTTCAGTCTCGGGGCCCGACATGCATCCGGCCCGCTTATCACTTACACTTGAACGAACTTTACCGTAAAGTCCGCCAAGTCTTATTTCCTGTCACTCTTTTCCGCGTTAGTCTTAATGCCGCCTTGATCGGCGACATAACCTACGGAACGAAGCACATTGAGGACACCCGCTGCGAAGCCCAGTAGGAGAAATACGATCAATCCCCAAGGCGACGTGCCGGCGACACGATCGATGAACCAGCCAAGCACCGCACCCACCACGATCCCAGCGATAAACTCGCTGGAAAGCTTCATGGCCTGCGCGACCGAACTTGCCGTCTCCGACCGCTCCTCCTCGGAAGCTGGCTTCTTGAACATGCCCTTCTTGACCAATTCGGCCTCAAGACGGTTCAAACGCTGATCCAGCTCCCCGGAAGCAGGTTGCCCTTGCCCATCCTTGACAGCACCGGATGGCTTTTCGGGCTCAATTCCCCGTGCCATTGGCAGCTCCTTTTTTCAAGAAAGGCAGGTTCAAAACCCCATTTCCAAGTTGCGCGCAACATATTGACACCCCGCCCGCTAGTCAAGGCGGTGAAGCCACTGCTCCAGAAGGTTTTTTATTCATAAAAAACAATTGGATAGCTAATGGTGCGACTCATTTTCCGCCCAAAGTCCAAGAATGTGGCGCGAATCCTTCACTTTTTCGTTGCCACTATCCCCAGCGTATCGCAGCCGGAGCGGCTCCAGCGCCAATGAAACGCGGGCCCTGCTTCAGCCATCCGGTTTCCGCCGCGATCAACGATCAAACTTGCCCTGGATTCGCGTGAGAGCGCACTGCGCCAAGTGCTTGCTGTCGAGCAGTGAAACACAGACAGGGAAAGCTGGGTCAAGAACGGGCGCAACGCAACAGGCGGAAGAGGTTGCCCTCTCCCGCCTGTTTGTTTTCATAATGACAGTTTCGCTAAACGGCACGTCGAAGCCGATCTGCCGTCGGCTCTAACGCTTCATGCCAAGCAGAACCGTTCCTTGCCCGGCAAAGCTTAAAACTTGCCAGAAAGGCCGATGATCGCGCCGAAGGCCGTATCCTTGTTGACCGTGCGGTTTACATAAGGCGTCACGCCGATGCTGACGGCATCGCTGAACGCATAGGAAACCGTGGTCGACAGGCTGCCGCGTGTATGCGCCGCATCGGAATCGAACTTGAACGAGCCGATATAGTCGGCGCTGGCGATTACGCTCGGGTCCTTGTGCGACAAATCCTGCTCGATCTCGGCATTGACGGACCAGTTGACCTTGTCGGTCAGCGCCATGCCGTAATTGAGACCGAGATAGGCCGTGGTGCGCTGTGACTTCACATCCGAATAGGTGAATGGGAAATGAGCGCCGGATTCGGTATAGCCGTCCATTTTCAGGTCGGTATAGTCCAAGCCGCCGTAATAACCGAACGATGCCTTGTTGCCGAGATCAAACGACTGCCCTGCTTCCAGCTGTACGCCCCAACCATTGACGGTGCTGTCACCGCTGCCCGGTTCGGTATAGCCCAGCACCTGACGCGTCCGCTCGACATCATAGCGATTGATCGCAGCCGAACCACGCATATACCAGGTTCCGCTCTGGGTCCGGTCTTTCCACTGCGCATAGATACCGCCGCCGAGATTATTGTTGGTGCGGTCGAAATTGTCCGGCATGTCCTGCCAGAACGTATGGGCAATGGTTGCGCCTGCCGAGAAATTATCGGTGAAGGCGTGACCGAGCGTCATCCAGCCGAGCACATCCTTGCTGTCGCCTGCGCGGCCAACGTCGGAATAGATGCCGTACCAGCTTTCGCCACCCCGCGCCATGCCGAGACCGGCGCCGGAGAAGTCGTTGAAGCCCTGACCGCTGCTGCTGCCGCCCATCAGCCGGCCAACAATGGCGCCTTGCGAGCCGACGACCGAGAAGGTGTCATTGGCAAGTGCGGCAACCGTCTGCACCGTATTGGTGACATCGATGCCGACAGGCGTGGGCGTTGGTTCCGGTGCTGGTGTCGGCTTCCCATTCGCGTTCGGGTCCGGATCAGGGGTCGGAGTGGGGTTCGGCTTAGGATCGGGCGGCGTTACCGTCACGAGTTTCCAGAGCGCGGTATGTGGAACAGTATCGGCGCCATAAGAGTAACCGACGATCACAGTCCCATCAGCAGAGACGCCGCTCGTATAGGAAGCCTTGCCCCCCAAAGTCCCAAGGTCTGTCGGCGATGTCGCACCGCCAATCCAAACCACGGCGTGGATTGCATCGCTCTCATTCGTCGCATGGCCAACGATAACCCCCCATTCGCTGAAACGGCAGTTGCGTCAGAAGCCTTGCCCCCTAAAGTGCCCAGATCGGTCGGTGTTGTCTCTTGATTATACCACGCTACGGCATGGGTATCAGCTGTTGATGAATACGTTGCCCCCCCCGATGATGACACTGCCATCAGCGGACACAGTACGGGCAAAAGAGCTCGATCCGCCATTCAAAACGCCCAGATTCACCGGATTCGCGTTTTTGCCGTACCACGCCACGGCGCGCAAATCTCCACCAGCCAGGTTCGACTGTCCAACAATTACGGTTCCATCGGCAGACAAGCCGCGTGCGCTGGAGTTACCACCCAAAGTCCCAAGATCCACCGCATGCGAATCTATGTCGTACCATGCCGCAGCATGGTTATGTGTCGCATCCAAATCTGCCGAACCGACAATCACCGATCCATCGTGGGAAACGGCAGCCGCGGCGGAAGTAGCGCCACCCAATGTTCCAAGATCAAGGATCGAATAGGCACCGTTAACACGCGACCAAAGAACGGCATGACCGTTGTTCAAAGCACCATTACTGTTCGAGGATCCGACAATCGTCGTTCCGTCGGCCGAAATTGCATGGGCGACCGCCGTACTATTGGCATCGAGAGCGTCAAGACCAGTTGGCGTCGACGTTTCATTCAACCACACCAGAGGGCGCTGCACACCTTGGGCGTCGACCGTGCCGCCAAAAATAACCTTCCCGTCAGCAGACGCACCATTCGCAGAAAACGGACGACCTGCGTCCAAAGCCAAATTTTGGAGGACAGTCAGTTTTCCAGTTTTGCTATCCCAGACTGAAGCAGTAGTAGCGCCGCCAGTCGTATCTGCAACGTACCCAAAAATCACACTGCCGTCAGCAGAAACGCCTTGGGCAACAGACCTAACCCAGCCAGCCCCCTCAACCAAAATGGGTGCAGGGTTAGGATCAAGCTCCAGCTGCTGCGCCATCGCAATATGTGCAACGCCTAATAAAGAAGATGTACCAATAAGCAAATACGCCAAATTCTTATTTAAAACTTTCATTACCCCTCACACATCAAAAAAGATGAACAAACTCCGATGATTCCTATCTTATATTTATTTTAAAATATCATGTCTATATTACAAAATATTCATATATACACTAATAAAGTTAAATATGAAGTAACTTTATCTATATATTATTTTACATCTAATTTAGATAATAAGAATAGCTACGCGCAGGCGGGCCGGATCGACACGCCAGACATTTATTCGCGCATATTTTATGAAATCGAAGCCGCAGCAAGCTCTGCTAAAGCGGGCCTTTGCGGGTGGATACCGGATAGATCAAAGCTGTATCAGTGGGCAGTCCAGCGGGCTTGCCGCCGCGGGCTTCACACTTTTGCTGGAAATGCCTTCTTCCCTACGCTTTTCCGAACGCAAAGTCGCTTCGCAATTTTTGCTGGAAATGCTTGTCAGCTCCACCCGCCGCCATAGGTGCGGTAGAACACATGAAGGCCGATCTTGGTCAGCTTCTTCATGGTGGGTGCCCAGAAGGGCTTCACATAGGTTGCATGATAATGCGTGGCCGAGCCCACTTCCGGCAGCCATATCTGACCGGACGACACCGTCTTCGCCACCTGCTGCGCCATGCGCCATTGCGGCATCTCGGTAACACGATGTTTCTGCCCGTCGCAGGCAAAGGAGAACTGGCAGGCATTCAGCCAATCGCGGTTCTGATAGACCACCCCGCAAATGGTGCCCGGATAGGCCGGGTTGCGCACGCGGTTGAGCACGACCTGCGCCACAGCCACCTGCCCTTTGACCGTTTCGCCACGCGCCTCGTAATAAACGGCTTCGGCGAGGCACTTCTGTTCGCCCTTGCTAAATGCCGAAGGCGGCAACGGAGTTGCCGCCCAGTCGTGATCTTCCTGTCCGATGGGCGGGACGAAACGCCCCTCGCTCGGGTCTGGTTTCAGGATACTCTCAAAGGGTGATGTTTTTCCATAATCAGGCGCAGACGGTGCATAACCCAGGGCCAGCACATCCGGCTGGTCATTGTTGATCAGCTTGGCCAGTTGCACCGGCATTTCTGCGCGCGGCTTTGGCGGCTTCACGGCATGGAAGGCCATGGTGATGTCGATTTCCTTGCCTTCAAGCTTGCTGGAAAAGGCCATCTTGGTGTCGGTCTTTTCCGGCGGGCGGGTGATCATGCTGATCTTGTCGAACATGCTGCCCGCGGTGAACGCCTTGGCGGGCGCCTTTGGCTGCACCGAGACCAGACGGCCCGTCTTGTCGGCGCGGTTGATGCGGTTTTCGTCCGGGTTGGGATCATCCGGGCCGAGCTTCGCGGTCTTCTTGCCGCCCGAAAGCGCTACACGACCGATGCCCGGCACTTCGATGCCGTTGGTGGCGATGCTGCCGGTGACGGTCGTTGCATCGACAAAGGGCATTTCCGCCTGATGCACCGAACCAACGGGAGCCTTGGCGACAAAAGCCGTCCAGCGATGCGTGCCGAGATCAGCAGACGGCACGAGGCTCGCCATATCCTGAAAGGCAATCGCATTGGAATTGAAGAGATAGGCGAAGGCTGTGAGGACCAGCGGGATCAGACGCTGCGGCCTGCGGGCGATGTGACGCGGTTTCGCGCGCACGGCATAATAGCGACCATCCTCCGGGCAATAGCCCGTGACAGGATAATGCCATACCGGCTCGGCAACGGCCTTCCGTCGGCCAAACAGCGCTCGTATCGACACAAGACGCACCGCACACTCCACTCACACAGACTTCAGTTCTCGCGCACAGGTTCCGAAGCCGTTTCACGCTTTTCGGGATGTGCTTAACGAAGCCGATAATGGAGTATTAACCTTGATGGATCGTTAACGATGTCTTGTTTACCCTTTGAAAATATTGATTAATTTTGAATTAACACTGTCCGCCCAACGATTGTTTTCATTGCGTTTTTGAGTGGCAATGGTCAAAACGGTATGGCAGGGATAAAAGCCCTTTGGCAAAAAATGCCTGCATAAGATTACCGACAGGAACCAGCGAACGTCATTGGCACGTGATATTCAAACAGAGGCAGAATGGACTTTTTCCAAATGTTTGCGGCTGGCCTTATCAGCATAGTTGGATGTTATGCTGCTTCAGCGGAAGTCATGAACCTCAGAGTGACCAGCTCATCCATGATGCCCACTTTTGGTCCGGGGGATGTGGTCGCCACCACCAGCTATGCGTCGACCGAAACCATGGAACGGGGCGATCTCGTTGCCTACAAGGTCCACTATATATCGAAAAGCTTGTTGGGCGGCCCCGGCCAGCTTGTGGATACGGTATTCCTCGGGCGGATCATAGGCTTGCCTGGAGAAACAATCGAGATCGAGGACGGGATACCAATTATCAATGGTGAACCGCTTAAGATGACACCAATTTCATCGACTCTCGATGGGGGGTGCCCCGAAGAGACAGAATCCAGCACTTATTATCAATGTCGTTTCGTGCGGGAAACAACACCGAAAGGCAAAAGCTATATACTGCTGGACATGGTCAATAATAGTTTCGGTGATAATATCGACGCAAAGACACTCGCGGATAATGAATACTATATTATGGGGGACAATCGGGACAACGCGAATGACAGCCGCTTTCCATCGGTCGGCCTTGTTCTCAAGGACCAAATAAAAGGTAAGATCCGCATGTTTTCCGCATCGGTCCGCAAGCCGGATCGTCAGTGGCGACTGGATGGCTTTCCGGGATTTAAGTAAGCTCTATCAAGCGCACTCGACAGCAATCGTTCGGAGGGGAATGATGAACGCAATCTTCAAGACGGCCTGCATCAATGGTTTCATTGCAATGGCGTTTCTGGCATCGCCGGGGAGCGCCTTCGCCAAATCGCCCTGCGACGGGGTTACCACGAGCCTGACCAAGCAACAGCGGTCCGATTACTCGGCCCTGATTGCCAAAAGCCTTCGCAAGAAGGTGAAGCCAACTGCGGTCAAAATCGACAGTTTCATGCAAAGCGGTGAATGGGCAGTCGTTTATGCCGATGTTCCGGTCGCCGACCCCGGCTATTTCTTCTTCGACCTTTCAGGCAAGACACCGCAGCTTAAAGACGTCTGGGGCGGCATGGCCGACAGGAGTGAAGTGCCGGATCTGGTCAAATGGGCCAAAAAGCTTGGCGCGAATGGAAAGATCGCCAGCTGTTTTGCCGATACGGCAACTGCATCCTAAAGCGCTTGTCAGAACAGAGCGCCTTTGGCAATCACTTCACCGACCAGCGGTCGATATCGGCGTCCTGTCCGATCAGCGCCAAACCCGTGGCAATCGAATCGAACTGGTTGGAGCTGGTCACGGCCGCATCGGGAAAGCGGCTTTCGAATGCGGTGCGGATGGCCGGCACAAAGGACGTGCCGCCCGTCAGGAAAACGCGGTCGATATTGCCGGATTGCAGTCCGGCCTTTTCCACGGCTTCATCCACCGACTGTTCGATCTGGCGCACATCCTCGGCGATCCAGTTTTCGAAATCGTTGCGGGTGATATCCGAGCGAATTTCAAAATCGTCCGCCTTGAAATGCAGTTCCGCGATGCGCTCGGATGAGAGGCGAACCTTCAGGTTCGAAACGGCGCGATAGATTTCGTAGCCGTAATCATTCTCGATCAGATTGATGAAATGCTCCAGCGCTTCCGGCTCGACCGCCTGCTTGGCAAGCTCGGTCAGGTCGCGGATCGTCGCGGGCGAGTTCATCAGGAACAGCGTGTTCCAGCGCGCGAAATTTGCGTAATAATGGTTCGGCATGGTCAGGCGCTTGCCGAAGGACTTGTATTCCGTGCCCTTGCCGAGCAATGGCGAAACCGCATTGTCGATGATGCGGTAGTCGAATGTGTCGCCCGCAATGCCAAGACCGGTCTGGCTCATCGGCGTGAAGGAAAGACCGCCCTTACCTACTTCGAAGCGCACGATGGAAAAATCGCTCGTGCCGCCGCCAAAGTCGGCCACCAGAACAGTCGAATCCGCCTTCAATTCCTGCGCATAAAAATAAGCCGCGGCCACCGGTTCATAGACATAGTGAATGTCGGTGAAGCCGAAGGCGCGAAACGCCTTTTCGTAGCGCTGCATGGCCAGCTGCTCGTCCGGCGAGCCGCCTGCAAAAATAACCGGACGCCCGACCACCACGCGATTGCCCTTTGGCGGCAACCTGTCGCCGAGGCGCGCGGCAACCGTTTCGAGGAATGTCGTCAGAATATCCTCGAACTTGAACCGTTTGCCGAAGACCGGCGTATCGGTGAAGGATTTTGACGCCGCAAAGGTCTTGAAGGATTGCAACATGCGCGTTGAATGCGGCGCATTGACAAAAGCATCCATCGCCCATGGGCCGCTTTCCACCGTGCGCTCGCCGGTTTCGCGATCTTGCCAGAAACAGAGGATCGAGCGATAGCCGGTCACGTCGGCGCCATCCTTGACGACGCTCAGCACAGCCGCGGTGCCATCGGGGCTTGCAACCGACAGAACCGTGTTGGTGGTGCCGAAATCGATGCCTAATGTCACGCCATCAAATGGGCTCTCAATAGCCTTCGTCATCGTGGCACCTTTTGGGAGAAAATCGGGGAGCGGGCGGATTAGCAGCCGCGACGACCAAGCTCAACCCGTTAATGTGCGTTTTGATGCCAACGGATAAGATCGGCGCGAAAAAAAATACCTGAAACACCGGCCCAACCCATCATGTAACGAACGGAAAAGAAGTTTGAAGTAAAAGATTGTAGGTTTTTTTGAAAATTTATAGAATTTTTTGTTTTCAGACTGTTAGGTTTCAGCCCCGCATCCGGAGTGGTTCACCTTTTAGAGCATAATCCGATCAAACCTGCTCTCATAATACCGCCAGAACTGCTCCCTTATTTGTTCTCACCGCATGAATGCGACGCCGGGTGATTTCTTCCGACTGCATAATGCTCCAGGCTGTCCAACAAATGAAAGCGATACTCATGGCGTTTCTCTCACGTACACTTCTCGCCACCGTCTTGCTGTCTGCAAGCGCCCTGCCCTTTGGAGCGCTGGCTGAAGAATCAGCGGGCCAGCCGCTCGCCACCGGCTATCACAGCAGCGGTCAGGTTACCGCCGAGGTCAGCGGCGCCATCCGCGACGGCGACAAGCTAACCGTCAAGGTTCGTTTCAAGAACGCCACGGAAGGCGACAACGTTTCCTCGACGCTTTACAGCTCCATGTCAGACAAGGAGTACGAGAATGATTATTACCTTCTCGCCGGCGACAAGAAGTATCTGCTGTTGAAGGACTCCGAGGGCAAGCCGCTCACGCCAACCTCCGTTTCACTGTTCGGCAAGGGGCCTGTGGTCGGCGTCTGGCACGGCGTTTTTCCGGCACCACCGAAAGATCAGAAGGTGACGCTCTATATCAAGGGGGTCGAGCCGCTCGGACCATTCGCCGTTCCCGCCGAATAGGGGGAACAGCCAATGGCTACAATCCATCGATTGACCCGTCTCGGTCTGATCGGCCTTGCTGCGCTGTGCCTGCCGTCGGTCGGAACAGCGCAGGATGCAGGGCTGAATACGGATAAGAACGCCTATATCCGTGATCTTGTGCCGGAAATCCGCGATCTGGTTTCGGCTTCCGGCGGTACGGATGACAACGCACGCGGCCTTTCGGCCGCAGCGCAACAGATTGTCGAGAAGAGCGGCAACATCACGATGCGCGAGACAGACAACAGCGTCGTCCTGTCTGTCTCGAGCGATATCCTGTTCGGTTTCGACAGCGCCAAGCTGACGGCTAAGGCCAAGTCCACACTGGGTGGTGTCGTCAAGATATTGGACAGCACACCGGATTCCACCGTGCAGGTTGTCGGCTATACGGATTCCAAGGGCTCCGATAGCTATAACCTCAAGCTTTCGAAAGCGCGGGCCAGAGCGGTTGTCGAATTTTTAGTCGGCAATGGCGTGCCGTCGGCGCGCCTGAAGCCGGAAGGGCGTGGCGAAAGCGAACCTGTCGCTCCCAACGACATCAAGGGTAAGGACAACCCCGATGGACGCGCCCAGAACCGGCGTGTGGAATTTGTGCTGCCAAAGGCATGATGCCGTCTGCACAGTAATGCCAAAAGAAAAAGCCCGGATCACTCCGGGCTTTTTTTACATGATGCTTATCGCTTCTTCTTGGCGCGGCCCGCGAACGGATTGTCCGAGGTGCGCAGCGCAAGGCGGATCGGCACGCCCGGCATATCGAAGGTTTCGCGCAGGCCGTTGACCAGATAACGCACATAAGATTGCGGCATCGCGTCGGGACGCGAGCAGGAGACGACGAAGCCCGGCGGGCGGGTCTTCACCTGCGTCATATATTTCACTTTCAGGCGGCGACCGGAAACAGCCGGCGGCGGCTGATGGGCAATCACGCTTTCCAGCCAGCGATTGAGGCGGCCGGTGGAAATACGGCGATTCCATATCTCATGGGTCTTCACGACATTTTCCATGAGCTTGTCGAGACCCTGGCCGCGTTCGCCGGAAATCGGCACGGCGCGCAGCCCGCGCACCTGCGGCAGAAGACGGGCGGTCTTTTCGTAAAGATCGGCCAGAACCATCTGACGGTCTTCGATCAGGTCCCACTTGTTGAAGGCGATGACCGGCGCACGACCTTCACGGATGATGAGATCGGCGATCTGCAAATCCTGCTTTTCAAAGGGGATCGTCGCATCAAGCACGATGATCACCACCTCGGCAAAGCGGATGGCGCGCAGGCCATCGGCAACCGAAAGCTTTTCCAGCTTTTCCTGCACGCGCGACTTGCGACGCAGACCGGCAGTGTCGAACAGCTTGATCTTGCGACCGTGCCATTCCCAATCGACCGAGATCGAGTCACGGGTGATACCCGCTTCCGGGCCAGTCAGCAGGCGGTCTTCACCGAGCATGGTGTTGATCATCGTGGACTTGCCCGCATTCGGGCGTCCCACAATGGCAATGCGCAGCGGCTTGGTCGCGTCATAGGCCGGGATGACTTCCTCATCCGGATCTTCAATGTCGTCGCCGATCAGCTCGCCGACCGCCTTTGGCGTGAAGACTTCGTCAGCGCCTTCCGCTTCTTTTTCGTCGGCGAAGACGCGTTCTTCGCCCAGAAGTTCGACAATGGCGTCGCGCAGGTCGGGCATGCCCTGACCATGTTCAGCGGAGATCGGGCACGGTTCGCCGAGACCAAGCTGGAAGGCGTCATAAAGGCCCGACTGCGCGCCGCGCGCTTCGGCCTTGTTGGCCACCAGCACCACGGGCTTGCCGGACCGGCGCACCAGTTCAGCAAAGGTGTTGTCGGCAGGCGTCAGGCCGTTCTTGGCATCGACCACGAACAGCACCGCATCGGCTTCGCTGATGGCGGCTTCCGTCTGGGCGCGCATACGCGCTTCCAGCGAGTCATTGGCGGCCTCTTCGAGACCAGCCGTGTCGATCACCTGAAACTTGAGGTCGTAGAGCTTGGCGTCATGGATGCGCCTGTCGCGCGTGACGCCCGGCAGGTCGTCCACCAGCGCCAGCTTGCGGCCGACGAGACGATTGAACAGCGTGGACTTGCCGACATTGGGACGCCCGACGATTGCGAGAGTGAAACCCATGAACGAAAATTACTCCAGAAAGAAACAGGGCCGGTTCAAGACCAGCCCCGAAGGTAGCCTTTGTTTAACTTTGTGCCGCAACGCCTGCGCTGCGCATCAGGTCCAGCATCGTATTGGCGCGCTGGCGGATATTGGCCTGCGCCATACCGTCATCGGCGATCTGCTTGAACAATTTGACCGCATCGTCGAAACGTTCGGCCTTCCAGGCTGCGAGGCCAAGGGCTTCGCGCGCGCTGGAGCGCATCGAATTGCCATCGGCAGACAGGGTTTCAACCCGCTTGGCGACATCGTCATAAGAACCGCTATCGACCAGCAGATAACCCGCCCGCAAACGCGCCACATCGCGCAGCGTACCCGGCACGGCATTGTCGGCAGCGATATCGTCAAACGCCTTCACGGCGCCAGCCGCATCGCCCTTGCTGGCAAGGACGGAGGCCGCACGCAGGCGCGCCAAAACCGGATAAGACCCATAGCCGGTCTTTTCCAGATCGTCGAGCGCAGCAAGTGCTTCATCGTTCTTGCCTGCCGATGCAAGGTCAAGCGCCGCAAGGAACTTGTCGCCGGAAGCAGAGGCCTTGCTGTCGGTCCAGTGCTGGTAGCCGACCCAGCCGGCAGTGCCCAGAACGATTGCAACGGCAGCACCGATCACGATCGGGCCGAAATTCTTCCAGACCTGCTTCGCCCGTTCCGAACGGAGTTCCTCGTTTACCTCGCGAATGAAACTGTCGTCTGCCATGGACCTGCCATTGTTCTTGAATCTGATTTACGAAATAGCTGTTCTGGCGCTTTTAGTCGGAATTGTCGCCATATGTAAGACCCGTCCGCGAAATAAGCATAGCGAGCCCTGCGTAAAAGTGAATTTCGGTCCGACCTTCGCCATATTCAAGGGATAGCCGGGTCACTGGCCCCTTCCCGGCCTTGGATTTTCCCGGTATTTGATGGCAATGCGCGTTTTCTTCCCCAAAACTCTCCTCGCTCTTTCCCTCTCGGCGGCTTTTTGTGCGCCTGCCGGGGCCACATCACCGGAAACAACGGCCAGCAAAACGCAATATGTGCTGATTTCCTTCGACGGCGCGCATGACAATGCGCTTTGGACGCGCTCGCGCGAGCTTGCGAAGAAAAACAACGCTCGTTTCACCTATTTCCTGTCCTGCGTCTTTCTGATGACCCGCAAGGACCGCGCCAGCTATCAGCCGCCGCACAAAAAGGCGGGCGCGTCCAATGTCGGCTTTGCCCAGACCCGCGATGAAGTCGTGACCCGGCTTGGCAATATCTGGCAGGCGCATCTGGAGGGCAACGAGATCGCCAGCCACGGCTGCGGCCATTTCGACGGCACGAGCTGGTCCACCGCCGACTGGAACAAGGAAATCGGCGCGTTTCGCCGCATCGTGGCCGACGCCTACAAAAATAACGGCATCGACGGCGAACCGGAAGGCTGGCGCAACCTCGCTCTCAACGGCATCAACGGCTTTCGCGCGCCCTATCTCGCCGCTTCGAAGCCGGTGCAGGACGCACTCAAGGCCAATGGCTTCCGCTATCAGGCATCATCCGTCACACGCGGGCCGGAACTGCCGCAGATCGCCGGTCAATTCGCATCTTTCGGTCTGCCGCTGATCCCGGAAGGCCCGTCAAAGCGACCGATCGTCGGCATGGATTACAATCTCTATGTCCGCCATTCCAAGGCTAAGGAAACACCTGACCAGTCGGCAGCGTTCGAAGAGCGCGCCTATAAGGCGTTTCGCGCCGCCTTCGACAAGCAATATGACGGCGAGCGCATTCCCTTGCAGCTTGGCTTCCATTTCGTGCTGATGAATGACGGCGCATACTGGCGCGCCATGGAGCGACTTGTTTCCGAGGTCTGCACCAAGGCCGACGTCAAATGCACCACCTATGGCGATTATCTGAACAACCTCGACAAGAACACCGGCTCGACCATTCAGAACCGGTCGTAACCGGCGTTTTTCCAAACCCTCGTGCTTCGAGACGGCGCTGACGCGCCTCCTCAGCATGAGGGTGTTGGCGCTCTTTAGCATGAGGTGTTGGCGGACTTCCCTAAACGCTCTGCGGCGTTTCCAGATTTTGACGATCCAGCGTCGGCAGTTGCTCGCCATGGATGGTCGCCTCGAAGGCGCGAAGGCGCTTGTAGATCGACAGAAGCTCGATGATCGTTGTCCAGGAATTGACCAGATACTGGAACGAGCCGCGCACCTGATCGAAGACGTTCAAGATCTGGTTCATCAGGCCCAGGGTCAGTTTGCCTGCCACAATGGACGGAATGAGGATCAGGGTCGGGAAAATATTATCCGCCTGAATGTAGAAGATGCGGGCGACGTTGAAATAGACGTAGTGGAAATAAAGCCGGAAATAATTATGCCGGACATTGCGGAACAGTTCCTGCATCGTCACCGGCGCGGCGCGGTCTTCGTGATCCTCACCATAGACCAGCTCCTTACGATAGGCTGCTTCCACGCGCTGATTGTTGAACTCCAGCCCCGGCAACTTGATGCCGACGAGCGCCAGAAAACCGGTGCCGAAGGCGGCCCACAAAATGGCCGCCCAGACAAGCGCATGCGGAATAGCGCCGATGATCGGCAGTTCATTGACCTTTTCCGAAAAGGTGAACAGGACCGGCAGAAAGGCGATCAGCGTCATCACGGATTTCACAAGGCTGACGCCCAGCTGTTCCAGCGTGGAGGAGAACCGCATCGTGTCTTCCTGCACGCGCTGCGCGGCGCCTTCGATATGACGCAATCGCGGCCAGTGGCTCATATAGTAATTGTTCATCGCCGTGCGCCATCGGAAGATATAATGGCTGACGAAGAACAGGCTGAGCACGCTCACCGTGACCGCGATGAAGGCGATGCCAGCGAATTCGACCATCCCCCAGTAAAAATCGGCGGCTGTCACCGAACCCGGCGTCGACAGCGCCTTCTGCACCATGTCGTAGAATGGTCCGTACCAGGCGTTCACCGCAACACTCACCTGCACCGAAAAATAGGTCGTGAACAGGATCAGTGCCGAACCGAGGATCGACCAGCGCTGCCATGGATGCGGTGAAAACAGCGCCCAGAAAGCGTAAAACGCAAAGGTCGCCACGGCGAAATAAATGTAGAACCAGAGAAACGGCGCCGACCAGAAAAGGCTTGCGCCGATGATCGGCGCGGCGTCCGGCGCGGCGGGCGGCAGGCCGAAAAGACGCCCGAGATTTTCGCCCCCCATATACCAGCCGAACACGGCCAGCAGACTCCAAAGAAAGACAGATGGAAAAAACAGTTTTGGGCGGGGGAAAAAAGATACGAACACGAAAGCGGTCCCGATTCTATGGGGTTATCGCCCCATAGAATGCTTCTTGCAGCGCCTTTGCCAGTTAAATGTTTGTAAGATTTTGACAGAAACCTTTTTTTAGATTCCCAATTTTGCAGTGCTACTTGGCCTTTTGACCGGCCAGCACGCCGATGACGGCGACTGCCACCAGCGAGAAGGCGGCGGCAAGGCTGGCCGAGGTGAAGGAGCCAGAACGCTGCGCCATGTAACCGGCGACCAGTGGCCCGACAATCTGCCCGATGCTGAACGATACGGTCATGCGCGCCAGTGCCCGCTTCGGCGAGGCGGGAGCCAGAACCCGCGCGATCTGGAGACCGAAAGCAGTCAGCGCCATGAAGGTCATGCCGAGAAGCGCACCGCCGACCAGCGGACCGACAGGCGGGGCGATGACGACGCTTGCGGCGACACCGATGGCTTCCAGTAGCGCCGTCAGCGCGAAGGCATTGAACAGGCCGAACTTCTTCGCCGCCGGAGACCACAGCCAGATCGACGGCGCGGCGGTCAGGCCGGTGACGATCCACACGGCTGCTTCCATCAGCGGCCCGCCATCATTGGCGCGCACGATGGCGATCAGAAAGGTGGCGGTGATGACATAACCGAAGCCGAAAATGCCATAGGCGAGCGCCAGCGCGTTGAAGGCAAAGCTTTTCGGCAAAGCCGGTTCACGCGCGTTGCCGCCGTTGCCGCGCGGTCCCTCGCGCACCAGAAAGACCACTGCCGCCAGCATGACCAGCGTGAGCAAAGCCGCGCCGATCCAGTCCGCACGCCAACCGAGGCCGGAAAAACGGATGGCCGCCACCAGCACCGCCGATATGGCGATACCGCTGCCCACGCCGCCGAAATGCAACGCGCCAAGCCCGCTGCGCTCGGCGGCGGTCACATGGCTGAGCACGATGGCCGTGCAGAGGATCATGGTCACGGCGCTGGCGAAACCGGCGGCAAAGCGGATCGCGGCAAACATCCAGACGCCGTCGAAGAGTGCCATGGCGGCGCAAAGTGCGGCGCTGATGATCAGGCCGGTGATCACGCTGGCGCGCTCTATGCCTGCCGACCAGCCATAGCCTGCGGCAACAGCGCCGAGCAGATAGCCGATATAGTTGGCGGAAGCGATGAAGCCCGCATCGGCGGCATTGAAGCCAAGATCGGCCATCATGCCCGGCAGGATCGGCGTATAGATGAAACGCCCGATCCCCATTGCGGAGGCCATGGCGAGAAAACCGCCCAGCGCATAACGGATCGCCGTCTGATGTTGAGCGGATTTTAGTGAGGATGACATTGAAAAATCCGAACGGAAGAAGGCAGACTTAAGGAAGTTCGACTTGGGAGAGAACTGAGTCATGCGCGGGAAAATACGCCTCAAATGCAGCCGCACAATTGAATTTTTCTGATGGCAGCGATCAAGGGGAGTAAGGGAGTAAGGGAGTAAGGGAGTAAGGGAGTAAGGGAGTAAGGGAGTAAGGGAGTAAGGGAGTAAGGGAGTAAGGGAAGAGGATCGCGGGCGCTTATTCAGCGCAAGCGTTTTTCTTCGGAGCACCGAGTGCCTACCCTATTCCCCTATTCCCCTACTGCCCTCCTCTATCCCCTCACCACCGGCACGCTGTCCGGAACCCCGGAATGCAGGAAGTGCAGCAGCGTATCCTGCACCGATTCCAGCCGGTGCACGCAATCGCGCCAGCCGAAGGGAATTTCCTTCGGCACGGGCGGAATGCGCTGCGGCGCCACGCCTTCATCCAGCGAACAATTGGCGATGATGATCTGCAACGCCTCGCTGACCCATGGCGGCGGAGGCGCTTCCTTCTTGCGCAGCGCATTACCCAGCGCTTCGCCAAACAAGAGCGCTGAAGCATAAAGACGAATGCCGCGACGGTCATAACGCCCGGCCATTTCTGTCACTTCGCGCGCCGCCAACCGCCCGCGCAACGACCAGCGCGCATTGCTGCGCGCAAGCGCAATGCCGTCACCCAACGCGATTACCGCGCGATGCGCGGAGGTGAACTGGTTGATTGCGTTTTGGGCGCGTGCCGCATCCTCCTTATCGAGCGCGATGGCCGCCTGTTTCAGCCCGTTGGCCAGCCGGTCCAGCAGGCCCCGCGCCGCCCGGTCGATCAGCCGCACCGGGTCCGGTGTCAGCAAGATCTGGCTGAACAGAAGCCCGACACCTGCGCCCACCAGAACGTCGATCAGGCGCGTCACACCCGCCACCTGCGGCCCCATGGCGAGCACCAGAATGGCCGAAACACCGGACTGGATGGCAATTGCCGGCGCCATGCCGAACGAGGTTGCCAGCACCATGGCGATGAAGGTCACCACCGCCATATGCACGACGAGAACGGTTTCCGGCAGCAGCAGCGACAATTCTCCCGCGGCTACCCCTGTCGTCACGCCGACCATGACGCCGATGGCCTGCTTGCCATGGTTTGGCAGGTTGGGCGCAAGGCAGATCACCGCCGTGACCATGGCGAAGACCGGCCTTGGCTGACCGAGAAGCCACTGGCAGATCAGCCACGCCACAGCCCCACCAATGGAAGCAATCAGCGCATCGCGCCAGCTCACCGACCATTGCTGGACAACCTTGTTCACGCGCTGATGCATGGGGTTTTCTCCGCTTGGGCAGGCCTATCCGCAGATACTTATGGCAGAAGCCCGGCAGCTCAAGCCTTGAAGAACGCCTCATACTGATCCGGCTTGAAACCAACCGTCAGCACGCCGTCCCTGTCGAGCACCGGGCGCTTGACCATGGAGGGCTGTTCCAGCATCAGCGCCCGCGCCTTGGCGGCATCGACACTCTGGCGTACATCTTCGGGCAATTTGCGGAAGGTCGTGCCAGCGCGGTTCAGAAGCTGTTCCCATGCGACGGTTTTAAGGAAACGGTCGAGCGTTGCCGCATCCAGCCCTTCCTTCTTGTAATCGTGAAAACCATAGTCGATGCCATGGTCCTCCAGCCATGTGCGCGCCTTCTTCATGGTGTCGCAGTTTTTGATACCGTAAATGGTCACGCTCATGGTCGACTCCTTCAATCCTTTGCGCGATCAAAGGCTAATACGCGTTTCGGTTCAACCCCTTATGTCGGCCTATCGCGCATCGTGAAAGATTATGCCCAGCGTATGTCGCATGCCGGAGCGGATACGGCTGACGCCGTGCCGCATCTTGACCCGGTAGTCGCCGCGCGTGCCCTGTACCGGGCGGTCATTGACGGCGAAGATAACCGCGTCACCCTGTTGAAGCGGCACCACCTCCGCCCTGCTCTGCATGCGCGGACGTTGCTCGGTGAGCACGAATTCGCCGCCCGAGAAATCCTCGCCCGGCTTTGACAGGAGGATAGCCACCTGCAACGGAAAGGCGATGTCGCCATAAAGGTCCTGATGCAAACAATTATAATCCCCCTCGCCATATTGCAGGAGAAGCGGTGTCGGACGTAACTGACCGGCTGTGTGGCAGCCTTCCAGAAAGGCGTCGTGGGTCGGCGGATAGCGCGTGTCGCTGCCCATTCTCCGGCTCCACGCATTGGCGATGCGCGCGAGCTGCGGATAGAGATTTTCGCGCAGGCCCGCAATTAAGGCAGGCAGCGGATAGGCGTAATATTTGTATTCGCCGCGCCCAAAACCGTGCCGCGCCATGGAAATGGTGGTGCGAAATGCGGCGGAATCATGCCATTTCGTGGCAAAATTGTGGCATTCGCTATCTGAGAGGAGTTTCGGGAGAATAGCCGTACCCAATGTGTCGAGTTCGGCGCCGATCTTCTCCCAGTCATAGGCGGCGACTTTAGCCGCCGCCGTTTCGTGATCGCCACTCATGCTTCACGCTCCCGCTTCAGGAGGTCGCGCTTGCGCTCGACACCCCAGCGATAGCCGGACAGTCCGCCATCATTGCGCACGACACGATGGCAGGGCACCGCGACGGCGATCTTGTTGGCGGCGCAGGCCTGCGCAACAGCGCGAACGGCTTTCGGCGCGCCGATCCGTTCGGCAATATCCGTATAGCTTGCTGTTTTTCCTGCCGGAATTTCCCGCAAGGCCTGCCAGACACGCTGCTGGAATGCCGTGCCGCGCAGATCGAGCGGCAGATCGAGACCAATGCCCGGCGCTTCGACAAAGCCGACCACCTGCGCGATCATGTCCTCGAAGTCGCGGTCGGCCCCGATGAGATTGGCTCTCGGAAAGCGCTTTTCCAGATCGCGTATCAGTGCTTCCGGGTCGTCGCCCATTAAAATGGCGCAGACGCCCTTGTCGCTCGCCGCCACAAGCACTGCGCCAAGCGCCGATTGGCCAATGGCGAAACGAATGTCGGCATCCTTGCCGCCCTGCCGGTAAGCCTTTGGCGTCATTCCGAGAATCCGGTCTGAGGCTTCGTAGAAGCGGCTGCTGGAATTGTAACCCGCATGATAGATTGCATCGGTGACGCGGATTTCCGGCGCGTCGAGCGCCACACGCATTTTGCGGGCGCGATGCGCATCGGCATAAGCTTTTGGCGTCAGCCCGGTGAAGGCTTTGAAAATGCGGTGGAAATGCGCGGGGCTGGTCTTCACCGCATCTGCGATTTCCTCCAGGGACGGCACTTCTTCCGCCGCCTCTATATAGCGGCAGGCAGCGGCTACAATTTCGGCATGGCGCGCATTATTCTGCGTCGCGAGCGTTTCAGTCAGATGCGGCTTGCAGCGCAGGCAGGGGCGAAAGCCTGCCCGCTCCGCATCCTCACAGCGGTCGAAAAACTGCACGTTTTCGCGCTTTCCTCGCCGCGACGGGCAGGACGGGCGACAATAAACGCCAGTGGTGCGCACGGCATAAACGAAGGCGCCGTCCGACGCCTTGTCGCGTCCGAGCACCTTCTGCCAACGGCTTTCATCGGGATCGTGCTTTGCGAGTGTCATAAGGTTCATGTCCGTGTTCCTTCTTTATATGAACCAGACATAGAAGCTTACAAGGGCGCTCACACTCCGCTGCTTGCTTTCAAATTCGCATCACGCTTTACGCGCATCCGCGATAGCTGCGATCAGTTCCTGCTGCTTCATGACCCCGCCATAGAGCTTGGTGCCGATGACGAAAGACGGGGTGCCGCTGAAATTAAACGCTTCGCCCTGATTCATGTTGCGCTCGAGTATGTTGTTGATGCGCTTGGAATCCGCCTTATAGGCCGCCTGAAGCTTGGCCGCGTCCAGACCAGCCTTCTTCAAGGCTGCATCGACCTGTTCCTTGGTCAGACGGCCCGGCGTGGCCATCATGGCTTCCATCGCCTTGGCGTAATTACCGGATTTTTCCGCCGCCAGAACAAGCCGCGCCGCATAGGCTGACGTTTCGCCAAAGATGATCCAGTCCTTCAGCACCAATCGCACATTGCCGTCATCCTTGACGACGCGCATCAGTTCGCCATGGCCCTTTTTGCAATAAGGGCACTGATAGTCGAAATATTCGACGATGGTGACATTGCCATTCGGGTTGCCGAGAACCGGGATTTCGGTGTCGTAAAGAACCTCGGCCACGGTCGGAACGGCCTGTGCCAGACCTTGCACGCCCGAAAGGCCGAGCGTCGCAACGGTTCCGGCTGAAACAGCCAGCATCTGACGACGATTTATCATGCACTCACTCCCGTACCGGATTGCGACTTGTCGAGCACCACAACGCGGGCGCCCGTCGGGGCGCGCTTGTAGAGATCGAGAATGTCCTGATTGAAAAGGCGGATACAGCCCGAGGACGCCGCCTTGCCGACCGACCACGGTTCGTTGGTGCCATGGATGCGGTAGAGCGTGTCCTTGCCGTCGCGATAGAGATAGAGCGCGCGGGCGCCAAGCGGATTGCGAATGCCGCCTTCCAGACCATTGGCATATTTCGCGTAATGATCGGGATTGCGCTTGATCATATTGGCGGTCGGGGTCCAGCGCGGCCATTGCGACTTATAGGCGACCTTGGCTTCGCCCTTGAAGGTCAGCCCTGCACGGCCGACGCCAACCGAATAGCGCATGGCCTTGCCGCCCGGCTGCACCAGATAAAGATAGCGCGCATAGGGATCGACAATGATGGTGCCCACCGGATGGTCGGTCGCGTAATCGACCTGCTTGCGCAGGTTGCGCTCGGCAATCTTGTTCACGTCGAGCGCGGGAATGAAGTTCTTTCCGTCGGTGACGGCACCATACATCACTTCATATTCGCTGCGCGCCGTCTGTACTTCCGGTTCCGCAACGGCCGCGACTTGCACCGGCTGCGGTTCTGCCACAACCGGCTGAACCATCGGCGCGGGCATAACAACCGCGACCGGCTGCTCGGCGGAAGTGGTCGTGCAGGCGGCTGCCGCCAGTGGCAGCGCAGCGACAGTGGCAATGCGCAACAGTCGCGCTGCAATACGATATCTATCGTCCCCGCGTTTCATAATAGTCCAAGCCCCCGGCATCATCTTCAATCCTTGTTTCTGCAATTACATCCGGCCATCGGCTGTGAGACCAACCGACCGGGCAATGGTGGCAGACGTGACATCGCCCACCAGTCTCGTCCCTCCCGCTCGCGGCTTGCCTTGTCGAAGAAAATCATCGTCGGCGGGCCAGCCACTTTCAGCTTCGCCATCAGGTCGGCATTGCCACTGGTGAGATCGGAAATATCAGCCTTGATGAGCTGATAGCCGTTCAGGCTTTTCTTCACATCGGCATCCGGCAACACACGCTTTTCCACGGTGGAGCAACTCACGCACCAATCCGCCGTGAAATAGACCAGTGTCGGGCGCGAGCCTTCCACTGTCGCAAGCTTCTCCTGAAGGGAAGAAACCGTATCGACCGGCGCGAATCGCAGCTCGGTCCTATTCTGGTTGTCGCCACGGTTAGCGAATGCGGCCAGCGGTTGCAACGGATCTCTGCCGCCCGAGGCAAGACCGAGCATCAGAATGGTTGCGTAGACGAAGGCCGCCGCGCCAATCGTGCGGGCCACCACGCTGTGCCCCGGCACTTTGAGAAAGGCAAAACTTGCCACGCCGAACAGCAGGATCGCCCAAAGTGCCATGTCCACGCCTGACGGCAGAAGCGGCGCGGCCATGAAGATGGCGGTTGCCAGAAAACCGAAGCCGAAAATCTGCTTCACGGTTTCCATCCATGCGCCTGCGCGCGGCAAGGTGCCCGCGCCAAGGGTCGCGAAAGCGATCAACGGCAGGCCCTTGCCGATGCCGAGCGCAAAAAGGGCCCCCGCACCCAGCGCGATATTGGCCGTCTGTGCAATATAGAGAAGCGCGCCCGCCAGTGGTGCGGTCACGCAAGGACCGACGATCAGCACCGACGAAAAGCCGAGTATGACGGCGGAGCGCTTGGAGCCTGTGCGCTGGCCAGTCTGCGCGGAAACCGCGCTCACCCACTGGCTGGGAAGCTGGATCTGGAACAGGCCGAACATCGACAGGGCCAAAAGCGTGAACAGCCCGGCCAGAGCAAGCGCTGTCCATTTCGATTGCAGGACCATTTGCAGATTCTGCCCCGACCAGCCAGCGATTGCCCCCACCAGCGCAAAGCCCAAAGCCAGACTGACCACATAGACGGAGGACAGGACGAAGCCGCGTTTTGCCGTCAGCTTTTCACCTTCGCGCGCCAGTGTTCCGGCAACAATGGGGTAGATCGGGAAGACACAAGGCGTGAAGGCCAGCAGCACCCCGAAAGCCAGAAATGCCGCGATAACAAAGCCCGTGCCGCCCTCAGCCAGCAGGTTTTCGACCATGCCCTTTTCCGGCGCGAGCGCAAAGGCCTTGCTTTGTGCGCCAGGGGTCGGCGGGACCGCGGCTTGCGTAAAGGCCGAACTCTGCCCGAATGATTTCGCCAGATTTCCCATCTGGCTGGAAACCGCCAGCGTCACCGGATCGACCGTCCGTGTTTCAGGCCGATAGCAGATGCCGTCTTCCTGACAGCCCTGATAGGTGATTTCCACCGGCGCGGTTTGCGCGTTCACGCTGGCGCTGGCATAGCGATAATAGACTTCAAGCCTGCCGAAATTCGGATCGTCCTTGGCAATGCCGGGCTGTGTATCGACATCGAGCGCATTGCCCTTGTCGTCCTTCGCGGCAATATGATCGCGATAGAGATAGTAGCCTTCGGCAATGGTCCAGCCAAGCACGAGGCGTCCGTCGGCATCTTTCGTCACGCCGAGACGAAAGGCTTCGTTCACCGGCAAGGGGCCTGCGGCAAAGGCAGACGAGCACGCCGTGAAGATCAGGAGAGCCAAACACGCAAGGCTCGCAGAAAGACGCATTCCGGTTTTCCGAACTGATTCGTAGAAAATTGATTATGCTGTAAAAGGCGAATGACGCCGCCACCTTAAGGCAGCCTTAAGCTGGGTTGCCGACAAGCCCGGGCGGTTTAAAACGACAAACAAGGCGAAAACAGGAAGACCAATGCGCATTCTGGTGGTTGAAGATGATGCAATCCTGCTCGACGGCCTGTCCGTCGGTCTTGGCATTGCCGGTTTCACCGTGGATGCGGTCTCGACCTGTGGCGATGCGGAAGCAGCCCTCGCCGCGCAGAATTACAATGCTGTCGTGCTCGATCTCATGCTGCCGGACGGGTCCGGCCTCGACATTCTGAAAACCATGCGGCGCGGACGTGACGATACGCCGGTGCTGCTTCTGACCGCCCGCGATCAGGTGCCGGAACGCATTGCCGGGCTGGACGCCGGTGCCGACGACTATGTCGGCAAGCCGTTCGATCTGCATGAGCTGGCCGCCCGGGTGCGCGCTATTGCGCGGCGGGGGGCTGGTCGCGCCAATGCCGTGCTGGAATGGCGCGGCGTCGAGCTTGATCCGGCGGAAATGTCGGCGCGTTTTAACGGCGAACCGCTGCGGCTGACGCGGCGCGAATTCTCGATCCTGCGCGCGCTGATGGAGCGCCCCAATGCGACGCTTTCGAAATCGTCGCTGGAAGAAGCGCTTTATGGCTGGCAGGAGGAAGTAGAGAGCAATGCGGTGGAGGTCCATGTCCACCACCTGCGATCCAAGCTTGGCTCCGATTTCATCGAGACGGTGCGCGGGGTCGGCTATCGTCTGGCGGGAGCCTGCGCATGAATTCGATCCGTGGCCGTCTGACCGGCATTCTGATCGGCGTGACCTGTATCGTCTGGCTGGTTGCGGTGGTGTGGATTCACATCACCACGCAGGCGCAACTGGAAAAGGTTCTGGATGCGCGTCTGATGGAAGCCGCGCGCATGGTTAATTCACTATTGAGCGATCACCGTGTCGAAGTCGGCCCGAACGGCGATGGCGGCCAGCTTTCGCTAAAACCCATGCCGGAATTTTCCGACTATGACCGGCAGCTTTTCTGCCAGATCTGGGCGCTGGACGGCAAGCTGGTCGGGCGCTCGGAAAGCGCGCCCATCACACGGCTGACCAATGTGGCGAACGGCTTTTCCAACACCGTTGTCGACGGTGAGCGCTGGCGGGTCTTTGCGGTTGAAAACACGCAGCTCGGTCTGCGCGTCATGGTTGGCGACAGTCTCTATGTCCGTGAAAGGCTGGTGCGCACGGTGGTGACGGGGCTGGCCGTGCCTGCCCTTCTGGTACTACCGCTGCTGGCAGGCATGATCTGGCTTTGCGTGCGGCGCGGGCTCAACCCGTTGAGCAGCCTTGCCTCCGTTCTGTCGAAGCGACAGGCACAGGATTTACGCCCGCTGCCGGAAGACAATCTGCCCAAAGAAATAGCCCCTGTCGTGACGGCGTTGAACGGGCTGTTCCACCGCGTCGAGGAAGCGCGCGAGCGCGAGCGCAACTTCGCGATCTTCGCCGCCCATGAGCTGAAGACGCCGCTCGCCGGACTGAAGACGCAGGCGCAAATCGCCGAAAGCGCAAAGGACAAAGCCGTGCGCGCCAATGCGGTGCGCCAGATTGCGGCGGGCGTGGACCGCACCAGCAGGCTGGTCGGTCAGTTGCTCGATCTTGCGGCGCTTGAAACCAGCGACGAAGCCGAGACACCGGTGCCGGAACCGGCCTGCAAGCTTCTGCACACCATCGCCACCGATATGCGCATGCTCGGCGCGCAGCGCGGCGTCGCCATCGAATTGCTGGAGGGGATGCCGCTTGTGCAGATGCCGTTCCCACATCTCTTCACGCTTGCCGCGCGCAACCTGATCGAAAATGCCGTGCTGCATTCCCCGGTGGATGGCTTCGTGCGCTGCGGCTTTACCGTCGCGGACGACCGCCTCACCCTCACCGTCGAAGACAGCGGCCCCGGCATTCCCGACAATGAAATGCCGCATGTGACGGAACGCTTCTTCCGTGGCAAGCACCGGCAGGATAATGGCAGCGGCCTTGGGCTTGCCATCGTGCACATGGCGGTGACGCGCATGGGCGGCAGTTTTGCTCTGGTCAACCGTTCCGATGGTGGTCTTCGCGCCTCTATGATCGTCCCGGTGACATAAGCTCCGGGACCACTTCCCTCCCTAGAAAATCGTCGTTGATTAGGATCAATGACAGCACGCCACCGAGCGCAGATAGACATCCTGTCGCTACAACTGCCCCTGACGGGCGGTCTTCGTTACGCGCTGCGAGGGGATTTCATGAACTACGCCGCTGGAACAGTCCTATCCGGTCTGGGAGCGCTTTTTGCCGTGCTTCTGGCCGGATTTTCCCATGACGAGCTGTTCAGAACCCATATGTGGATTCTGTTCGTCGTGCTCGCCATTTTCACCATTCTTCTGATGCGCAATGCCGATTACGGTCTGACGCCGAAAAAGACGGACCAGTCCGTCTATATGGATGGCCCGATCCGCTACGGCGTGATCGCCACGGTGTTCTGGGGCGTTGTCGGCTTCCTCGTCGGCGTCGTTATCGCAGCCCAGTTGGCTTTCCCGGATCTCAATCTGGAACCATGGCTGAACTTCGGTCGGGTGCGCCCACTGCACACTTCCGCCGTCATCTTCGCCTTCTGCGGCACCGCGCTCATCACCACATCCTTCTATGTGGTGCAGCGCACCTGCCGCGCCCGTCTGTTCGGCGGCGATCTGGCCTGGTTCGTGTTCTGGGGCTACCAGCTTTTCATCGTTATGGCCGCCACCGGCTATCTGCTCGGCATCACCCAGAGCCGCGAATATGCCGAGCCGGAATGGTATGTGGACATCTGGCTCACCATCGTCTGGGTCGCCTATCTGGTCGTGTTCCTCGGCACGGTCCTGAAGCGCAAGGAGCCGCATATCTATGTGGCCAACTGGTTCTTCCTCGGCTTCATCATCACCATCGCCATGCTGCATATCGTGAATAACCTTGCCGTGCCGGTCTCCTTCCTTGGCACCAAGAGCTATTCCGCCTTCTCGGGCGTTCAGGATGCGCTGACGCAATGGTGGTACGGCCACAATGCCGTCGGCTTCTTCCTCACCACCTCGTTCCTCGGCATGATGTATTATTTCGTGCCGAAGCAGGCGAACCGTCCAGTCTATTCCTACCGCCTGTCGATCATCCACTTCTGGTCGCTGATCTTCCTCTATATCTGGGCTGGTCCGCACCACCTGCACTATACCGCCCTGCCCGACTGGGCGCAGACGCTGGGCATGGTGTTCTCGATCATGCTGTGGATGCCGTCCTGGGGCGGCATGATCAACGGCCTGATGACGCTTTCGGGCGCATGGGACAAGATCCGCACCGATCCGATCATCCGCATGATGGTGGCGGCCATCGCCTTCTACGGCATGGCGACCTTCGAAGGTCCGCTGATGTCGATCAAGGCGGTCAATTCGCTGTCGCACTATACCGACTGGACCATCGGGCACGTCCATTCCGGCGCGCTTGGCTGGAACGGCATGATCACCTTCGGCGCAATCTATTATCTGGCTCCGAAGTTGTGGAACCGCGAACGCCTCTATTCGGTGCGCATGGTCAACTGGCACTTCTGGCTCGCTATTCTCGGCATCGTGCTCTACGCCGCCGCCATGTGGGTTGCGGGTATCCAGCAGGGCCTGATGTGGCGCGAATACGACGACCAGGGTTTCCTCGTCTATTCCTTCGCAGAAACGGTCGCGGCGATGTTCCCTTACTACGTCATCCGCATGACTGGCGGCCTGCTCTACCTCACGGGCGGTCTCGTCATGGCCTGGAACGTCTATCAGACCATTCGCGGAAATCTGCGCGATGAAGCGCCGATTGCCGGCGTAACACCGGCCAAGCCGACATCAGCGATGCAGCCTGCGGAATAAGGATCGAACACACATGTCCTTTCTGAAAAAACATGCCGTAATCGAAAAGAACGCAACGCTGCTGCTGGTTGGATCGCTGACCGTGGTGCTGATTGGCGGCATCGTGGAAATCGCGCCGCTGTTCTATCTCGAAAACACCATCGAGAAGGTGGAAGGGATGCGACCCTATTCACCGCTCGAGCTTGCGGGGCGCAATATCTATGTGCGAGAGGGGTGCTATCTGTGCCACAGCCAGATGATCCGCCCCTTCCGCGACGAGGTGGAACGCTACGGGCATTACAGCCTTGCGGCGGAATCCATGTATGACCACTCGTTCCAGTGGGGTTCCAAGCGCACGGGGCCAGACCTCGCCCGCGTCGGTGGCCGCTATTCCAACGAGTGGCACGTCCAGCACCTGATCCGCCCGCGCGACGTGGTGCCGGA
This sequence comes from Ochrobactrum sp. SSR, assembly GCF_030067775.1. Lineage (NCBI taxonomy): Bacteria > Pseudomonadati > Pseudomonadota > Alphaproteobacteria > Hyphomicrobiales > Brucellaceae > Ochrobactrum > Ochrobactrum sp. SSR. The sequence goes on from NZ_CP125969.1 coordinate 1,337,560, forward strand.
ATCGGTCATGCCGGGCTATGGCTTCATGAAGGATACGCCGCTCAGCGCCGACACCATTGCCGCCGATCTTAAGGCCAATGTCGCGGTGGGCGTACCCTATACGCAGGACATGATCGACAATGCGCTGGCCGACCTCAAGGCACAGGCCGATCCCGAAGCGGATACATCCGGCGTCGAAGCCCGCTATCCGAAAGCAAAACTTGGCGATTTCGACGGCAACCCGGCTGCTTTGACCGAGATGGATGCACTCGTCGCCTATCTCCAGATGCTCGGCACGCTGGTCGATTTCTCGACCTACGATCAATCCCCCAAAGCGCGATAGGAGCTTCCCATGGATTACAACGCCATGCGCCACTTCGCCGACAGCTGGGGCCTGCTCGGCATGACGGTCTTCTTCGTTATCACCGTCTTCTATGTCTTCCGTCCCGGCAGCAAGAAGATCGCCGACGAGGTGAAAGCCATTCCGTTCAAGGATGACGCAAATGACTGATAAGCATATTGACGACGTCAGCGGTGTTTCCACCACCGGCCATGAATGGGACGGCATCCGCGAACTCGACAATCCGATGCCGCGCTGGTGGCTGTGGACCTTCTACGCCACCATCCTGTTCGCCATCGGCTACACCATCGCCTATCCGGCATGGCCACTGATTTCCAGCTCGACTGCGGGGCTGACCCAATGGTCGAGCCGCGGCGCGTTGCAGGAAGACATGCGCCAGGTGGCGGCAGAAAAACAAGGCATTCTCGACCAGATCAAGACCAAGGATGTGCACGAGATTGTGGCCGATGAAAATCTGCGCCAGTTCGCCGTTGCAGGCGGCGCGGCTGCCTTCCGCGTCAATTGCGTGCAGTGCCACGGCTCCGGCGCGCAGGCCGCGCCCGGCTATCCGAACCTCAACGACGATGACTGGCTGTGGGGCGGTTCCATCGACGAAATTCTGACGACCATCCGTCATGGTGTCCGCTCGAAGGACGACGCGGATACGCGGACTTCCGAAATGCCCGCCTATGCCGACATTCTGGAACCGCAGCAAGTTCGCGATGTGGCGGCCTATGTGGTGAGCCTGACCGGCACACCGCATGACCCGTCGATGGTCCCGGCAGGCCAGAAGGTTTTCTCGGAAAACTGCGCCGTCTGTCACGGTGCCGACGCCAAGGGCAGCCGCGAATTCGGCGCGCCGAACCTGACCGATGCGATCTGGTTCTACGGTTCCGGCGAAGACGCGATCATCCGTCAGGTATCACACCCCAAACACGGCGTCATGCCCGCATGGGAACCGCGCCTCGGCGACACGACCGTCAAGCAGCTGGCGATATTCGTGCACTCGCTTGGCGGGGGAGAATGAAGAGAGGGGAGTAAGGCAGCAGGGGAATAGGGGAGTATGTTTTGGTTGTGAAGGCCCGCAACGTCGCGCCCCTTTTTTTCATACTCCCTTACTCCCCTATTCCCCTACTCCCTTCTCCTCTCACGGAGCATAAAATGTCAGAGCAGGTCGAACGCATCGACGTTCAGGCAGTGAATTCCCCCAAGACCCGGCAATCGCTCTATGCGGCGCGGGTCAAGATTTTTCCGAAGCGCGTTCGAGGTGAGTTCCGGCGCTTCAAATGGCTCGTCATGCTCATCACGCTGGGCATCTATTATCTCACGCCGTGGTTGCGCTGGGATCGCGGGCCTTATGCGCCCGATCAGGCCGTGCTGATCGACCTCGCCAATCGCCGCTTCTATTTCTTCTTCATCGAAATCTGGCCGCAGGAATTCTATTACGTCGCGGGCCTGCTCATCATGGCGGGCCTCGGCCTGTTTCTGGTCACATCCGTCGCAGGCCGCGCATGGTGCGGCTATACCTGCCCGCAGACCGTCTGGGTCGATCTCTATCTCGTGGTGGAACGCGCCATCGAAGGCGACCGCAACGCCCGCATGAAGCTCGACAAGGGGCCATGGACTTTCGACAAGATCTGGAAGCGGGTGGCGAAACATTCGATCTGGCTTTTGATCGGGGTGCTGACCGGCGGCGCGTGGATTTTCTATTTCGCCGATGCGCCGAAATTGCTCCTCGACTTCGTGAGCGGACAGGCGGCGCCCGTCGCCTATTTCACCGTCGCCATTCTCACCGCCACCACCTATGTGCTCGGCGGGCTGATGCGCGAGCAGGTCTGCACCTATATGTGCCCATGGCCGCGCATTCAGGCCGCGATGCTGGACGAGAATTCGCTGACCGTCACCTATAATGACTGGCGTGGCGAGCCGCGTTCGCGCCATGCCAAGAAGGCAATCGCCACCGGGGAAGCCGTCGGTGACTGCGTGGATTGCAATGCGTGTGTCGCCGCCTGCCCCATGGGTATCGACATTCGCGACGGCCAGCAGCTTGAATGCATCACCTGCGCGCTATGCATCGATGCCTGCAATTCCGTTATGGACAAGGTCGGCAAGGCGCGCGGCCTCATCTCCTATGCGACGCTGGCCGACTACAACGCCAATATGGCGCTGGCGACCGACAACGGAACGATGCCCATTACCCCCGCGCGGGTTTATGACGCGCCGAACCGCTTTTCCCACAAGGTGCAGAACCTGTCGTGGGGCAAGGTGCTGCGTCCGCGCAGCCTGTTCTATTTCATCGTCTGGGCGCTGATCGGCCTCACGCTGGTCATTTCGCTGTCGATGCGCCAGCGCATCGGTATCAATGTCCTGCATGATCGCAACCCGCAATATGTGCTTCTGTCCGACGGTTCAATCCGCAACGGCTATACCGTCAAGCTTCTGAACATGATCCCGACGCCGCGCACCTTCCGGCTTTCCATCGAAGGTCTGCCCGGCGCGACCCTGACCGTACAGGACGAGACGGCAGACGTAGACGGCAATTATGCCGTGCCCGTCGAACCCGACCGGCTGAAGACATTGCGCGTCTTCGTGACCCTGCCGCACAGCGCCATCACCGATCACCGCCAGGATTATGAAATCGAAGTGCGCGATGCGGACGGCGCGGAACACGCCCGCTACAAGGCAACCTTCATGGCTCCGGAGGGACGATAATGTCGGCAGAAACCAAGACAGCATCCGCAAATTCGTCGGGCACTTTCACCGGCTGGCACATGCTGGGCATCATGGTGGCGTTCTTCGGGGTGATCATCGCCGTCAATGTGACGATGGCCTATTTCGCCATCAACAGCTGGAGCGGGCTGGTCGTCGCCAATTCCTACGTCGCAAGCCAGGAGTTCAACGAAAAGGCCGAGACCGGCAAGCAGCAGGCCGCTCTGCAATGGCAGTCGAAACCGTCTTATGAAAATGGCGTGCTGACCTATCGTCTGCTCGACCGCAACGGCCAGCCGGTTGCAGTGACTGGCGGTACCGTGGAGTTCAAGCGTCCGGTGGGCGATGTGAACGATACCAAGGCCGCGCTCACCGCTGGCGACGAAGCAGGTGTGCTCGGCGCCAGCATCGCGCTTACCGATGGCGCATGGGTCATGGAAATCAATGCCGATGCCGGTCTGGAAGACCCGTATCGCCACATCATCCGTGTCCTGATCAAAAACGGCAAAATGCTATGAGCTGCTGCGTCGAGAATGCACAGATCGCGACTGTCATCCAGCGTGTTTCTCCGGATGAAATGCAGCTCGCCAGCCGCGCGCTTGGCGACGGGCTGCGGCAACTCGACCTCTCGGTGCCGGGCGTTCACTGCGGCCTGTGCATCAAGACCATCGAAGATTCGCTGGGCCAGATTGCGGGCGTTGCCTATGTGCGCGTCAACCTGACGGCGCGCCGGGTCGCGATCCGCTGGAAGGACGGCGAAACGCCGCCCAATGTCGTCGATCCGCTGCGGAAGCTCGGCTATGAAGCGCATATTTTCGACATGGCGCAGGAGAAGGACCCCGCCTTCACGCGCCTGCTGATCGCGCTTGGCGTTGCGGCTTTTGCCTCCAGCAATGTCATGCTGCTTTCCGTCGCCGTCTGGTCGGGCGCGGATGCGGCAACCCGCGATCTGTTCCACTGGGTCTCTGGCCTCATCGCCCTGCCGACGCTGATCTTCTCGGGCCGTATCTTCTATGTTTCCGCTTGGAATGCGCTGCGCAACAGGCGAGTGAACATGGATGTGCCGATAGCGCTCGCCATTTCGCTCGCTTTTGCGATGAGTATCTATGAGACCATGAACCACGGTCATCATGCCTATTTCGATGCCTCCGTGACGCTTCTGTTCTTCCTGCTGATCGGTCGCACGCTGGATTACATGATGCGCGCCCGCGCCCGCTCCGCCGTGCGCGGACTGGCGCAGCTTGGCAGTCGCGGCGCGGTGGTGATCGGCGATAATGGCGAGCGGAACTATCTGCCCGTCAATGAAATCCGCCCCGGCATGCGCATCATTCTGGCGGCGGGCGAGCGTGTGCCGGTGGATGCCAGAATTGAGGAAGGCCGCTCCGAACTCGATTGCGCCATTGCATCAGGCGAAAGCGATGCGGTGCCGGTCGGCCCCGGTTCAGATATTCGCGCCGGTACGCTGAACCTCTCCACGCCACTCATCATCCGGGCGACGGCGGAAGCGAAAGATTCCTTCCTTGCCGAAATGGTGCGCCTGATGGATGTGGCCGAGAGCGGACGCGCCTATTATCGCCGCCTCGCCGACCGCGCCTCGGAACTCTATGTGCCGATGGTGCACACGATCGCCTTCCTCGCATTTACAGGCTGGATGGTCTACACGGGCGGCGACTGGTATCGCTCGATCTATATCGCCATCTGCACGCTGATCATCACCTGCCCATGCGCGCTGGCGCTGGCGGTGCCGATTGTGCAGGTGGTTGCGGCGCGCCGCCTGTTCGAGAACGGCATCATGATCAAGGACGGCTCCGCCATGGAGCGCATGGCCGAGATCGACACGGCGATTTTCGACAAGACCGGCACGCTCACGCTCGGCCAGCCGCGACTGATCGGCGTTGAAAGCGTCAATGCGCGCTATCTGGAAATCGCCGCCGAACTGTCGCTCTATTCCCGCCATCCGCTGTCGCGGGCGTTGGCGCAGTTTTCCGGTCAGGGCCCGATGAGCGCCTTCACCCGGATCGAGGAATTTTCCGGTTCGGGGATCGAGGCGGAAATCGACGGCAAGCTCTATCGTCTCGGCAAATCCGAATGGGTGGGCGGCCTGGCCGATGCAACCGCCGCAAACGGCCCGGAAACCTGCCTTTCCATCGACGGTATGCTGGTTGAAACCTTCCGTTTCGAGGACAGCCCGCGCGAAGACGCCGCCGCCGCCATCGCCGCGCTGAAAAAGGATGGGCTGAAGCTCGCCATTATTTCCGGCGACCGGTTGCCCGCCGTCAGACAACTCGCGGATTATCTCGGCGTCGATGATTATCGCGGCGCAGTGCTGCCCGCCGACAAATCCCGGCTTGTACAGGAGCTTTCCGGCGAAGGCCGAAAGGTGCTGATGGTGGGCGATGGTCTCAACGATGCGCCCGCCCTCGTCGCGGCCCATGTTTCCATGGCGCCTGCAACTGCAGCGGATATCGGGCGCAATGCCGCCGACTTTGTGTTCCTGCGGACAAGCCTCGCCGCCGTGCCGCTGGCCCTCGCCGTCTCGAAGGAGGCTGGCCGGCTGATCAGACAGAATTTCGCGCTGTCCATCGGCTATAATATCATCGCCGTGCCGATTGCGATTTTCGGCTATGTCACGCCGCTGGTGGCGGCTCTTTCCATGTCGCTATCATCCATCGTGGTTGTCAGCAATGCGCTACGCCTGAAAGCGGGAAAGCAGAAGCAACAGGCGCAGAAAACGGCAGCGCCTGTGGCCTTCATCAAGGAAGCACACAAATGAGCGGGCTTCTGTTTCTGATCCCCGTTGCGCTGTTCATGGGTGCACTGGGACTTGCCGCTTTCCTGTGGTCGCTGAAAAACGGCCAATATGAAGATCTCGATGGCGCGGCTAGTCGAATCCTGCTCGACGACGACACTATTCCGTCACAAGAATCGCGCGCAAATCGTTGACATTGGTGCCGGTCGGTCCCGGTATGAACAGATCGCCGATGGCGTCAAACGCCGTCCAGGCATCATTGTTGTTGAGGCGCGCCGCACCATCCTCGCCCGCCTTTTGCAGACGCGACACCGTGCTGCCATCGGCGAAAGCACCCGCATTGTCCTCCGAACCGTCAATGCCATCCGTGTCAGCGGCCAGCGCATGGATATTGCCATAGCCGTCGATATCGAGCGCGAAGGACAGCAGGAATTCGCTGTTGCGCCCACCCTTGCCACCCTTGCCGCGAATGGTGACGGTGGTTTCGCCCCCGGACAGAATGACCACCGGTTTCTTGAACGGGCGGTCGCGTTCGGCCACCTCCCGCGCAATTGCCGCATGGACATGCGCCACCTCGCGCGATTCCCCTTCCATGGCGTCCGACAGGATCACCGCTTCAACACCGTGGCGGGCAGCCTCTTTCGCTGCCGCTTCCAGCGATACGGCGGCAGATGCAATCACCCGCACCTCGTTTTGCGCGAAAACCGCGTCATCGGGTTTCGGTGCATGTGCGCCTTCGCCGCGAATATGCTTGAGCGCAGCCTCCGGCAAGTCGAGCCGGTAGCGTTCGATGATCCTGAGCGCATCGTCGCGGCTGGTTTGATCCGGTACAGTCGGGCCAGAAGCCACGAAGGCCGGATTGTCGCCCGGAATATCCGAGACCACCAGCGAGAAAACTTTGGCCGGATGGGCGGCGGCGGCAAGGCGTCCGCCCTTGATGGTCGAAAGATGCTTGCGCACGGCATTCATGGCCGAGATCGGCGCGCCCGACGCCAGCAAGGCCTTGTTGACGGCAATTTCGTCTTGCAGCGTCAGCCCTTCCGGCGGTGATGGCAGCAGTGCCGAGCCGCCGCCTGATATCAGCGCCACCACGAGATCGTCTTCCGTGAGGCCCGATACGGCTTCGAACAGGCGCTTGGATGCCACAAGCCCGGCATCATCTGGAACCGGATGCGCCGCCTCGATAATCTCGATGCGTTCGCAGGGCGTGCCATAGCCATAGCGTGTCACCACAAGACCCTCAATCGGGCCGTCCCACGCCCTTTCGAAAGCCGCCGCCATCTGCGCGGAACCTTTGCCCGCGCCGATGACGATCGTGCGGCCCTTGGGCTTCGCGGGCAGGTTTGCCCGTATCACCAGTTCCGGATCGGCTGCGGCAACAGCCGCATCGAAAAGGCTGGTCAAAAACTTCTTCGGATCGGCGATGGCGCTTGGGGCAGTCATGGGATTCCCGATTTTGATTATTGGTTTGGCAGCACTATTTCGTGCCGCGCAAATAAAATCAATGGAGCCGGCCACCTCCTCCAAAGCGGCCAGCTCCACCTTCTCCCCTCCAGAGAAAAGGTCATGCCCGAAGCTCAGGCGACCTCGTGATTGGCCATCCGCTCCAGCGCGCGCACCAGACCGGAATGGTCGAGACCATCATCGCCGTGCGCCGCGCAGGAATTGAACAGCTCCTGCGCCGTGGCCGTGTTGGGCAGCGAGACGCCCAAGGCCTTCGCGCCCTGAAGCGCCAGATTGAGGTCTTTCTGATGCAAGGCAATGCGGAAACCAGGATCGAAGGTGCGCTTGATCATGCGCTCGCCATGCACTTCGAGAATGCGCGAGGAAGCAAAACCGCCCATCAGCGCTTCGCGCACCTTGGCCGGATCGGCACCCGCCTTCGAGGCGAAGACCAGCGCTTCGGCAACAGCTTCGATGTTGAGCGCCACGATGATCTGATTGGCGACCTTGGTGGTCTGGCCATCGCCACAATCGCCGACCAGCGTGATGTTCTTGCCCATCAGCTTGAGAAGCGGCAGCGCCGCATCAAAGCTTGCCTGCGCGCCGCCCGCCATGATGGAGAGGCTGGCGTTCTTCGCGCCCATCTCGCCGCCCGAAACCGGCGCATCGATATATTCCGCACCCGTGGCGCGGACTTTTTTCGCAAATTCCTTGGTCTCGATGGGCGAAATCGAACTCATGTCGATCAGCGTCTTGCCCTTGCCCAGACCTTCCGCCGCGCCGTTTTCCCCGAAAAGGACTTCGGCCACCTGCGGCGTATCCGGCAGCATGAGTATGGTCGTCTCGCATTCCGCAGCCACCGCCTTGGGCGTATCGAGAACCGTCAGCCCCGCATCCATCAGGTCCTTGTGCGGCGGCTGGCTATGCTTCGAGGTGAAAAGCTGGTGGCCTGCATTCTGCAAATGCTGCGCCATCGGCTTGCCCATGATACCCAGTCCGATAAAGCCGATCTTGGCCATTCTCTATCTCCCTATGCAATTTACGCGCTCAGACGCTCGGCTTCATATTGTTTGAACCAGCCCAGACCTTCCTCGGTGGTGGTCTTCGGCTTGTATTCACAGCCGATCCAGCCCTTGTATCCGGCGTTCTTCAGTGCCTCGAAGACGTTCGGATAATGGATCTCGCCGGTGCCGGGCTCGTTGCGCCCCGGATTGTCGGCAAGCTGCACATGCGCGATCAGCGGCTTGTAGCGCTCATAGGTCGCGACGAGTTCGCCGCGCGTGCGCTGCTGGTGATAAAGGTCGTACTGAATGAACAGGTTGTTGCTGCCCACCTCGTCGATGATCGAAACCGCCTGCTCCACAGTGTTCAGATAGAAACCTGGAATGTCGTAATGGTTGATCGGCTCGATCAGCAGGCGGATGCCGTGCTTTCCCAGCTCCTTCGCCGCCAGCCGCAGATTGCCGACAAAGGTGGCCCGCAGCGCGTCCGGGTCGATGCCCTGCGGCGCGATCCCGGCAAGGCAGTTGACCTGCGAGCAGTTGAGCGTCGTGGCGTAATCGATGGCATCCGCCACGCCGCGCCGGAACTCATCCACACGATCCGGCAGGACGGCGATACCGCGCTCGCCGCCTGCCCAGTTGCCGGCGGGCAGATTGTGCAGCACCTGCGCCAGATTGTGGCGGGTCAGCGCTGCTTTCAGCTCATGCCGGTTGAAGTCGTAAGGGAACAGATATTCGACGCCTGCGAACCCGGCCTTGGCGGCCAGCGCAAAGCGATCCATGAACGGCACTTCGGTGAAAAGCATGGTGAGATTGGCTGCAAATCTTGGCATTTCCGCCTCCTCTGTTTTTCTACGCAATTGCGGAGAACCGCTTCACACTTCTCCAATTGCTCTAATGTTGTTCTTTTCCCTCATCCTGAGGAGCCTCCCGAGCTTGTCGAAGGGAGGCGTCTCGAAGGGCGAGGGAAAACGCACCGTGCCTGCCCTCACCCTTCGACCCTTCGACGGGCTCAGGATGATGCTTCGCTTCGCTCCGCACCTCAGGATGAGGAGTGAAGCCGGGGGAAAAATCGCGCCGCTAATCCAGCAATGCCGCAATCGCGGTCGGCGCATCCTCGCCGCGTTCGGCCAGGTCCTCGAACTCGACCACCTGATCGATGTCGGCGCCCATGGAAATATTGGTGACGCGTTCCAGAATGAATTCCATCACGACGGGCACCTGATGCTCCTGCATCAGCGCCTTGGCCTGCTCGAAACTTTCCGCAAACTGGTTAGGGCTGCGCACCCGGATCGCCTTGCAGCCGAGACCTTCGGCAACCGCCACATGATCGACGCCATAGCCCTTCTCCGCATCGCCGGACGCATTGATGTTGTCAAAGGCAAGGCTGACCTCGAAATCCATATTGAAGCCGCGCTGCGCCTGACGGATCAGGCCGAGATAGGAATTGTTCACGACGACATGGATGTAGGGCAGTTTGTGCTGCGCGCCGACCGCCAGTTCCTCGATCATGAACTGGAAGTCATAGTCGCCCGACAGCGCCACGATAGGCCGATCCGGATCGGCAGCGCGGACGCCCAGCGCCGCAGGCAGGGTCCAGCCGAGCGGACCGGCCTGACCGCAATTGATCCAGTTGCGCGGGCGGTAGACATGCAGGAACTGCGCGCCGGCGATCTGGCTGAGACCTATGGTGGTGACATAGCAGGTGTCACGCCCGAAAGCCTTGTTCATCTCCTCATAGACACGCTGGGGTTTCAGCGGCGTCTGGTCGAAATGCGTCTTGCGCAGCATGGTGCGCTTGCGGCCCTCGCATTCCTTCGCCCAGCCGGACCAGTCGCGCAACTTGCCTGCCGCCTTCCATTCGGTCGCAACGTCGAGCAACTGCTTCAGCGCCTTGCCCGCATCGGACACGATGCCGAAATCTGGTGCAAAGACGCGCCCGATCTGCGTCGGTTCGATATCGACATGGATGAAGGTGCGATCCTTCTTATAGGTATCGACATTGCCGGTGTGACGGTTGGCCCATCGATTGCCGATGCCGATGACCGCATCGGAGGCCAGCAGATTGGCATTGCCGTAGCGATGCGAGGTCTGGAGGCCGCACATGCCCGCCATCAGACGGTGATCGTCCGGGATGACGCCCCAGCCCATCAGGGTCGGGATGACCGGAATGCCGGTGATCTCGGCGAATTCGACCAGCAAATCCGATGCATCGGCATTGATGATGCCGCCACCCGCAACGATCAGCGGGCGTTCCGCCGCGTTGAGCATGGCAATCGCCTTTTCGGCCTGCGCCCGCGTGGCGGCTGGCTTATAGGCCTCCATCGGCTGATAGGTGTCGATGTCGAACTCTATTTCGGCCATCTGCACATCAATCGGCAGATCGATCAGCACCGGACCGGGACGGCCCGACCGCATGACATGGAACGCCTTCTGAAAAACAAAAGGCACCAGTGCAGGCTCCATGACCGTGACCGCCCATTTGGTGACCGGGGCCGCGATCTTGGCGATATCGACTGCCTGAAAGTCCTCCTTGTCGAGCCGGGCGCGGGGGGCTTGCCCTGTGACGCAGAGGATCGGAATGGAATCGGCGGAAGCCGAATAGAGGCCGGTGATCATATCCGTGCCCGCCGGGCCGGAGGTGCCGATGCACAGGCCGATATTGCCATGCTTTGCCCGCGTATAGCCTTCGGCCATATGCGATGCGCCTTCGACATGGCGGGCGAGCACATGGCGGATCGAGCCGCGCGCCTTCATGGCCGAATAAAACGGATTGATGGCTGCACCCGGCACGCCGAAAGCGCAATTGATCCCTTCCCTCTCCAGCACAAGCACGGCTGCATCGACTGCACGCATTCTGGCCATCGCCCTATCCTCCTACGGAAACATCTTCCATTTACAAATCCTATTTTCAAAAAATGGAAATGCATACCATTATATGGAAATAAAGATTTTCAACGGAATGGAGATAATCGGCGGCCCTTTTCGCGGATGCGGCGATAGGATAGTGAATGATCACAGCAGAATCGGAGGCGGGCAGATGGAACAGGCCAAGGCGAAGCGGGGCCGCAAGGCGGCGGATAATGCCGCGCCCTCGTCCGTGCAGGTTCTGGACCGTAGCCTGAAACTTCTGGCGCTGATCGCCGAGAATGACGGCTCGACCCTGACCGATCTCGCCGATGCGAGCGGCATGGCACCTTCCACCGTGCACCGGCTGTTATCCTCGCTTGCCAATCACGGCATGGTTTCACACGATCTGGAAAGCGGCGACTGGACCATCGGTGTCAAGGCGTTTGAAATCGGCAATGCCTTTCGCCGCTTCCGCAAGCTGGGCACGCTGGCGCGCCCCTATCTGAAGCAACTCATGGAGACGAGCGGCGAGACCGCGAATATCGGCGTCGAGGACGACGGCGATGTGGTGTTCATCTCGCAGATTGAAAGCCATGCGCCGATGCGCGCCTTCTTTCGTCCCGGACGGCGCGGACCGATCCACGCATCGGGCATCGGCAAAGCAATTCTGTCGACCTGGTCGGATGGCGAAATCGCCCGCGCGCTTTCAGCAAAAGCGCTTGAGCACTTCACCCAGCGCACGCTGGATGGCCTGCCTGCGCTTCTGAAAGACATTCAGGCGACACGCATGCGCGGCTGGTCCATCGATGACGAGGAACACACGCTCGGCATGTGCTGCATCGCCGCCCCGATTTTCAACGAATATGGCGAGGGCATTGCTGGCATTTCCGTTTCCGGCCCCGCGGTGCGTCTGCCAAAGAAGAAGCTCGAAGAGGTGGGGCCGCTCATCCGCGCGACCGCCGATCAGCTGACCCGCGCCATTGGCGGCAAGCGACCGGAAGAGCTCTGAACACGATTATTTTGGGCTGAATTCTATGTTGCCACGCTGCTCTTTTCCCTCATCCTGAGGAGCTTTCCTGAGCTTGTCGAAGGAAAGCGTCTCGAAGGGCTGAGGGAAAACGAACCAGCGCCTGCCCTCGTCCTTCGATCCTTCGACAGGCTCAGGATGATGCTTCGCTTCGCTCCGCACCTCAGGATGAGGGGGAAGCGAAGCGACGGATTAGGCGAAAATCGTCAGGCTACATCTGTACTTTACAGTTCCGTCTTGAGCGGCCTCCCCGCCACATAGGTTTCGACAATGGCGCGGTCGTCGCCGACCGTTTGCAGCAGGAACAGCTCCTGTTCCAGCGTTGCGCCTGCCGCCATGCGCAGACGCATCGGCGATGTGGCGGCTGAATCAAGCACCACGATATCGGCCTCCGTGCCTTCGTCCAGCGTGCCGATCTTGTCTTCCATCGACAGCGCCCGAGCATTGCCAAGCGTCATCATGTAGAAGGACTGGAACGGGTTCAGACGCTGTTCGCGCAACTGAAAAATCTTGTAACCCTCGTCCATGGTGCGCAGCATGGAAAAGCTGGTGCCGCCGCCGACATCGGTTGCCACAGCCATGCGCACGCCCGACGCCTTCAGGCGATCACGGTCGAACAGGCCGGAACCGAGGAACAGGTTCGAGGTCGGGCAGAACACCGCCACCGAGCCGGTTTCCGCCATCACACCCACTTCGCGCTCTTCCAGATGGATGGAATGGCCAAGCAGCGTCTTGTTTCCCAAAAGGCCGTAATGCTCGTAAATGCCGAGATAATCCGGCGCATCGGGATACAGCGACTTTGTAAACGCAATTTCGTCGTGGTTCTCCGAAAGATGCGTCTGGATAAAGCATTCGGGATGTTCACGGGCAAGCGCCTGACTGGCTTCGAGCTGTTCCGGCGTCGAGGTAATGGCAAAGCGCGGCGTGATCACATAGTCGAGGCGGTCCTTGCCGTTCCAGCGCGCAATCAGCGCCTTGCTGTCGTCGTAGCCGGATTGCGCCGTGTCGCACAAAGCGGGCGGCGCGTTGCGATCCATCATCACCTTGCCGCCCAGCATGCGCATATTGCGATGCTGCGAGGCACGAAAATAGGCGTCGACGCTTTGCGGATGCACCGAGCAATAAGCGACAGCCGTGGTGGTGCCATGGCGGATTAGCTCGTCCAGAAAACGCTCGGCGATGAATTCCGCGTGCTGCTCATCGGCGAATTTCTGTTCGGCCACGAATGTATAGGTGTTGAGCCATTCCAGAAGATTGGCGGCATAGGACGCGACCACCTGGGTCTGCGGATAATGGATATGCGTATCGATGAAGCCCGGCAGGATCAGATGCGGGCGATGATCGGCCAGCTTCACATCGCTGCCCGCTTCCGCGCTAACTTGCGCATACTCCCCAAGGCGCACAATGCGTCCGTCTTCGACCAAAATGGCGCCATCTTCGATATAGCGATAGGACGCGCTGTCATCGAGACTTTGCGGCTCATCGCGAAAGGTCAGCACGCGGCCACGGATGAGAAGTCTGGTCATTGTTACTTTGCTCCAGCAGTAGCGGATTCATACCAGGAGGCGAGAAGCTGGCGCTCCTGGTCGGTCACTCCGGTCACATTGGCGGGCGGCATGGCATGGGAGCGACCGGCCTGCAAATAGATTTCACGCGCATGGGCGGCGATATCCCGGTCTGTTTCAAGCGTCACGCCCTTCGGCGGCGTGATCATGCCTTCCCAACCCGGCTCCGCCGCATGGCACATGGCGCAGCGTCCTAAAACGGTATCCCGCACCTTGCCGAAGTGCGGGTCCGAGATGAAGCTTTCCTGCAAGGCCGAAACCTTCTGTTCTTCCGGCTGACCGGTCAGAATCTTCGGTGCGGTGGAAAGCCACATGATGACGATGAACAGGATGACCGTCACCAGCCAGGTCCAGGTCGGCTTGCCCTTGCGGGCATGCTGCGTGTTGAACCAATGGCGGATGGTCACGCCCATCAGGAACACCAGCGAAGCGATGATCCAGTTATACTGCGTGCCGAAAGCCAGAGGATTGTGGTTCGACAGCATCAGGAATAGAACCGGCAGCGTCAGATAGTTGTTATGCGTCGAGCGCTGCTTGGCGATCTTGCCATATTTCGGATCGGGCTTGCGACCGGCGATGAGATCGGCCACCACGATTTTCTGGTTCGGGATGATGATCATGAACACGTTGGCCGACATGATCGTCGCCGTGAAAGCGCCCAGATGCAGGAAGGCCGCGCGGCTGGTGAACAGATGCGTATAGCCCCAGGCCACGAACACCAGCACCGCATAGAGCATGACCATCAGAAGCGTATCGCTCTTGCCCAGCATCAGCTTGCAGATGGTGTTATAGGCGACCCAGCCAAAGGCCAGCGAGGCGATGGAAATCGCGATGGCGACCGGAACAGACACGTCGAGTACATTCGGATCGATCAGATAGAGATCGGCGCCCGTGTAATAAACGATGCAGAGCAGCGTGAAGCCCGACAGCCAGGTGGCGTAGGATTCCCATTTGAACCAAGTGAGATGTTCCGGCATTTCGGCTGGCGCAACCAGATATTTCTGGATGTGATAGAAACCACCGCCATGGACCTGCCATTCCTCGCCATGCGCACCAACCGGCAAGCCGGGACGCTGGCGCAGACCGAGATCAAGCGCGATGAAGTAGAAAGACGAGCCGATCCACGCAATCGCGGTAATGACATGCAGCCACCGCGCTGCGAAGCCCAGCCAGTCCCAGGCTACGGCAAAATCATACATCAGGCACTCCCATTGTTCGCCCCATTGTTCGTTATCTCATTATGTGCCAAAGCTTTGCGTCCGAGGGAACGTCACAACACGACCATCACTTTCAAAAAAAACTAGACAATCGTGGAGGGGACGCATGTCTTATCTTGATAATCTGCGCGTTTTCGTGCGCGTTGTCGAATTGGGAAATCTTTCTGCCGCCGGGCGCGACCAGCGCGCCTCTCCGGCGGTTGCGAGTAATCGAATCAAGGAGTTGGAGAAGCATCTTGGCGTCCGGCTCTTCAACCGTACCACGCGCAAGCTGACGCCGACCGAGCATGGCCGCATATTCTATGACGGCGCTTTGAAAATCCTCGAAGCGGTCGATGAGGCGGAAGCAGCCGTCGCGGAACTTGCGAAAAATCCCAAGGGTTCGATTCGCATCACCGCGCCTTTGGGGCTTGGCCGCAGGCTCATCGCGTCGGGCATTCCGGAGTTTCACGACAAATATCCGGATATCGAAGTGCGCCTGCGACTATCTGACCACGAGATCGACATTATGAGCGAAAGCGTGGATGTCGCCTTCAAACTCGGTGTTCTGGAAAACTCCAACTTGCGCATGCGCGGCATCCTGAATTGTGAGCGCGTGATCTGCGCCGCCCCGCAATATCTTGAAAAACATGGGATTCCGCAATCACCGGAAGAGCTGCTCGGCGACACGCATGACTGTTTGCTGCTGCGTTTTCCGGGGTCGAAGGAATATTACTGGTCGCTGCAAACATCGGAAGGTCTTCGCAAATTCGAAGTCACCGGACCTTATGATTCCGATGATGGCGACGTATTGACGCAATGGGCGCTGGGCGGGCGCGGCATCATCAACAAGCCGCTGTTCGAGGTGAAGGAATATCTCCGCGACGGACGGCTGGTGCCGCTCCTCGAAAGCACGCCGCCAGCACCGATCCAGCTTGCGGCGATCTATCCGCACAAGCGTTTTCAGGACCCGAAGGTGCGTCTGATCATCGATTTCATGACGGAGCGCTGCCAGCGGCTGATACGGGAGGCGCTGGCTAAATAGCAAAGCGCAAAGATGTTCATGCATCGCCTCTGCGGAGGTGCGGTCGCCACACGCACTTGACCAAAGTCTCTCCGAGCCGTTCCGATGAAAGCGGAACGGCGGAGCTTCTCCATACTATCAGGGGCCGCGCCCGTTCAAAATCTCCTGTTCTGGATGATGAACCATAAATCCCGTGATAGTAACGGCCATCAAAGCGGCAAGAGTATCTAATCCACGCAACAATAAGCGACCACACTATTCGAATTGACAATTAATCGGATAAAGCTTTCAAATATATTTGAAATATAAATTCAAAATAATACATTTTACACAATACTCATTTTAAAAATTCCATGAGTATCAACCCGTAAATCCAACGGTTCAGAGAAAATGTGAATAAATTTCAAGGAATTATTTTTTTTGAGAGAAAATATTTCACCTGATGCTTCAAATCGCGACCCAATAATTGAAGACATCCAGAAGCGCACCTTCCAATGGTTCTGGGAGAGTGGGCAAAATAGTCCCCACGGCCTTATCCCCGATCGCAATTCGGAAGGGCATCTCGATCAGGATTTCACAAGCATCGCAGCCACGGGTTTTGCCCTTACAGCCTACGCTGTCGGTGTCGAGCGCGGATATATTGCTCGTCATGAGGCCGCAGAACGAACGTATAATACCCTTCATTTTTTTTGCCACCGCACCTCAGGGCGACGGTACGAGCGGCTTCACGGGTTACAATGGATTTTTCTACCATTTCTTGCACAAGGACAGCGGCACCCGTTATAACACCTGCGAATTATCATCCATTGATACCGCTTTGCTGCTTGCAGGGGCGCTGTTTGCTCAAGCCTACTATTCCAACCCTTCTGACCCGCTAGAGAAAGCTATTCGCAACCTCTCCGGTCAGATCTATTCAAAAGTAAACTGGAGCTGGATGCGGGGTGGAGCCGACAAAAAGACAATTGCCATGGGCTGGCTGCCGGAATCGGGGGGCTCTTTTGTGTCAGCCCCGTGGCTCGGCTATAATGAAGCAATGATATTATATATCCTTGCACTGGGCGCGCCTACATTTTCGCTTCCACCGTCTGCATGGAAAAAGGGATGGACCAGTAATTATTACCGGCAAATATGCTCTTATCAGGACAAAACCCTGCTTCGTTTCGCGCCCATGTTTGGCCACCAATACAGCCATATCTGGCTTGATTTTAAAGGCATCCAGGACGACTGGAACAAAGAAAACGGGCTGGACTATTTCGAGAACAGCTGCCGTGCGACCTATCATCAGCAAGCCTATGCGGTCGCCAATCCACTGGGTTTCAAGGGATATGGCGAAAATGTGTGGGGGCTTACAGCATGCGATGGCCCTGCCAATGATTCTGGTGGCGAACCTTACTGGGACGCACAGGGAAAGCGCTATTTCGGCTATACTGCCCGTGGCGCCGGGCGTCTGGGCGTTATCAATCCTGCGGATGCTTATACAGATGCCGGCGGCACCATCGTTTCTGACGATGGTACGATTGCGCCTACGGCAGCAGGTGGCTCCATCGCATTTGCACCAGATATTGTCATTCCCACATTAAAACATATGAAGAATATAAACGTTGGAAACAGGCCTGTTTATGGTAAATATGGCTTCTTCGACGCTTTCAACCTCACCGTAAACAAGTCTCCATATGTAAATGGATGGGTGGGTTATCAATATATTGGTATTGATCAGGGACCGATCGTGCTCATGATTGAAAATTATTACAGCCGCCTGATATGGGACACGATGAAAAAGAACAGTTATATTCGCGACGGATTGAAGCGAGCCGGCTTTACGGGTGGCTGGCTCAACGATAACGGATATGATGGCTTGGTTGAGCCCGCGCGGTAATTGAACATTTTCTAGTGAATTGAATTTGACGTTTGAATTCCGCCTGACATAGATGCTGTTTCAAACGTCAAATTCGAAAAATCCACTAGATACATATACTTGCTAGTGGTCTTTTTGATTCCAACATTTGCTTAGCGCGTGAACCGAGGGATGCAAATGTTGGAATCAGATCACTAGGCGTAATGCGTCAGCATCTCAGCGCCTTGGAATAATTGACACACAAAACGGCGGTCAGCACTTCGGCCGCCGCAAGGGCTGCAATGACTTCCGGCCGTTTGTCCTTCACGACCGCACCGCCGACCGGGCAGATGAGCTCTTCAAACAACTCGTCGCTGCCGAATTCGCGGTTCAACCAATTTTTGAAAGTCGCCTTCTTCGTCTTCGAGCCGATCATGCCGACATAGATCGCATCGCGGCGTTGCAGCGCCTCGGCGGCGATCAGAAAATCAAGCGCATGATCATGCGTCAGTATGATGAACGCACTGCCCGGCGGTGCGGAACGCACCACCTGTTCCGGCATGGCCGCGAGGCAGGTTTCGACGCCCGGCGCGTCAACAGCCATAAGCTCCGCCTCGCGCGTATCCACCAGCACCACCCGCACCGGCGTCAGCGACAGCGCATAGGCCAGCGCATCGCCGACATGGCCTGCGCCGAAGACATATACATGCGGGCGGGTGGCGATTTCCGCATCGATCTTGCCGACCAGTTCATCGGCGAGGCCGCGATTGACGCGTCTGAAACTTAAAGCCACGCGCCCGCCGCAGCATTGGCCGATTTCGGGGCCCAGAGGCACATCCATCGGGGAATCGCGACCGCCAGCGAGTATTTTCCGGGCGTGGTCGATGGCCATATATTCGAGCTGTCCGCCGCCGATGGTGCGGAAGATCATATCGCGGGCGACGAGCATCCATGCCCCGGCATCGCGGGGCGCAGAGCCCTTCACGTCCGCCACCTCCACCAGCACGCTGTCGTGGCGACGGTTCAGGAATGCCCTTATATCGTCCCGCCTGCCCAGCGTGCCGCGGCTCATAGTGTTACCCCTTTTGCGCGCGCAACCGCTCGATAGCCATCAGCACACGCTCAGGCGTGGCTGGCGCATCGAGACGCGGGCTGATCTTGTGGTCGGCAACGCTCGCCACCGCATCCGACAGCGCATAAAGCACCGACATGCCGTGCGGCAGCGGCGGCTCGCCCACCGCTTTCGAGCGATGGATGGTCGACTCATAGGCTTCCGACCAGTCGGTCAGCGCCACATTGAAAATCTTTGGCCGGTCGGACGCCAGCGGGATCTTGTAGGTGGATGGCGCATGGGTGCGAAGCCGCCCCTTATCGTCCCAGACAAGTTCCTCGGTGGTGAGCCAGCCCATGCCCTGCACAAAGCCGCCTTCGATCTGGCCGATGTCGATGACACGGTTGAGCGAGCGTCCGGTATCGTGAAGAATATCGGTGCGTTCCACCACATATTCGCCGGTCAGCGTATCGATAGAGACTTCCGAACAGGCCGCGCCATAGGCGTAATAATAGAAGGCATGGCCTTTGCCCTTCGCCCGGTCCCAGTGGATTTTCGGCGTCTTGTAGTGCCCGGCGGCGGAAAGCTGCACGCGCCCGATATAGGCCTGCTTCACTAGATCGTTGAAGCTGATCTCCTGATTGCCAACGCGAATGCGGTTGGGCAGGAATACAACCTGATCTTCCGGCACCCGATATTGCTCGGCAGCAAAACGGATCAGCCGCTTCTTGATCTGGCGTGCGGCATCCTGCGCCGCCATGCCGTTGAGATCGGCACCCGACGATGCCGCCGTCGGCGCGGTGTTCGGCACCTTGGCGGTGGTGGTCGCGGTGATCTTCACCCGGTCGATGTCGATCTGGAATTCTTCCGCCACGACCTGCGCCACCTTCATATGGAGCCCCTGCCCCATTTCGGTGCCGCCATGGTTCATATGCACCGAGCCGTCATTATAGACATGCACCAGTGCACCGGCCTGATTGGACTCGGTCTTGGTGAAGGAAATGCCGAATTTCACCGGCGTCAGCGCCATGCCGCGCTTCACGGTGCGGCTTTTGGCGTTGAATTCACGGATAGCCTCGCGGCGCGCAGCGTAATCGGCGCTTTCTTCCAGTTCCGCGACAATGCGCTGGATGATGCAGTCTTCCACCTTCTGGTGATAGGGTGTGACGTTACGAGCGCCACCCTCGGTACCCATCGCGTCGTAGAAATTGAGCTTGCGGATATCGAGCGGGTCCTTGCCAACCGCAAAGGCCACTTCCTCGATGACACGTTCGGCACCAACCATGCCCTGCGGGCCGCCAAAACCGCGAAACGCCGTGTTGGACACGGTATTGGTATAAAGCGGCGCGGATTGCGCATGCACTGCCGGGAAGAAATAGGCATTGTCGCAATGAAACAGCGCGCGGTCACCGACCGGTCCCGAAAGGTCGGCGGAAAAACCGGCATTGAGCGCGAACATATAATCGACGCCCAGAATATTGCCTTGGTCGTCGAAGCCCACCTCGTAATCGATCATGAAATCATGACGCTTGCCCGTGGCGGTCATGTCCTCATCGCGGTCGAGACGGATTTTCACCGCGCGCTTGTGCTTCTTGGCGGCGATAGCGGCAATAGCGGCCCATTGATTGGCCTGCGTTTCCTTGCCACCGAAGCCGCCGCCCATGCGGCGCACTTCAACCGTGACCGCATGGCTCGGCACGCCCAGCGCATGGGCGACCAGATGCTGCGTTTCGCTCGGCCCCTGCGTGGAGCAATAGATGGTGACGTCTTCATCTTCACCGGGAACGGCCAGTGAAGCCTGCCCCTCGAGATAGAAATGGTCCTGACCGCCGACCATCATGCGGTTCTTGACCTTGCGCGGGGCCTCGTCGATGGCCTTGCGGGCATCGCCGCGATTGAGCGTCAGCGGCGTGAAGACCAGACGGTCTTTTGCGCCGTCGAGATCGGCAATGGAAAACAGGCCCGGCATTTCCTCATATTCGACCTTGGCCAGACGCGCGGCGCGGCGGGCCTGATCGCGTGTGCGACCGATCACGGCAAAGATCGGCTGGCCGTGAAACTGTACCGTATCGACCGCGAAGATCGGATCGTCATGCATGCCGGACGGCGAGACGTCGTTTTCGCCGGGAATGTCGCGCCAGGTCAGCACATCGACCACGCCGGGCGCTGCACGCACGGCGGCAAGGTCGATAGACTTGATATTGGCATGGGCCACCGTCGCAAGGCCGACGCCAACATGCAGCGTGCCTTCGGGTTCGGGAATATCGTCGATATAGACCGCCTCGCCCGTCACATGCTTATGCGCGGAATCGTGCTTCTGGTCGGTGGCGACACCACCTTTGATAGCGGCGGCTTTGATCGTGCTTGCAGGATGTTTGTTCATGCCTGCCTCCTTCAGACCGCTTCGATATGCTGAGCGCGCAGGGGTTCGGCTTGCCCTTGCGTTTCGGCATAGAAGCGGCGCAACAAATTCTTTGAGACCATCAGGCGATAATCCGCTGTGGCGCGCATATCGCTCAAGGGCTGGTAATCCTGCTCATAGGCACCGATTGCGGCCTCCACTGTATCTTCGCTCCATGGCTGGCCCAGAAGTGCGGCTTCCACGGCAAAGGCGCGTTTTGGTGTCGCCGCCATGCCGCCATAGGCGATGCGAATGGAAGCGACCTTGCCTGCCGCATCAAGCACCATGTGGAATGCGCCGAGCGCTGCGGTGATGTCTTCCTCGAAACGCTTGGACACCTTGTAGATCGCAAAGAGATTGCCTGCCTCCGGAACCGGCACATGCACCGCCTCGACGAACTCGCCGGGCTGACGATCCTGCTTGCCATAGGCGATGAAGAAATCTTCCAGCGGAATGGTGCGGCGGCTATCGCCCTTGCGCAGCGTCAGCCTTGCGTTGAGCGCGATCAGCGGCGGTGGGGTGTCGCCGATGGGCGAACCATTGGCGATATTACCGCCGATGGTGCCCATATTGCGCACCTGCTCGCCGCCGATGCGGTTGATGAGTTGCCCAAGCTGCGGAATGCGCTTGGCGAGGAAAGCGAAGGCCTCCGTATAGGTCACGCCCGCGCCGATGGTGACGACGTTTTTGTCCTCGGTGATCGCCCGCAATTCGGTCAGATGGCCGATAAAGACCACCGGCGAAATATCGCGCATCATTTTTGTGACCCAGAGGCCCACATCGGTGGAACCGGCCACCACGGTCGCCTTCGGCTCATTGGCCAGCAGTGCGGCAAAATCGTCGAGATCGGCAGGCACGACCAGACGGTCCTTGCCATCGCCGACTTCGACCCGCGAACCGTCGCGCATGGAATTCAACTGTTCCAGCACATGGGCGCGTTCTGCCGCCAGCGGGTCTTCAGTTGTATTGCCGTAATCGGAAATGGCACGGGCGGCGCGAATGATCGCCTCATAGCCGGTGCAGCGGCAGAGATTGCCTTGCAGCGCCTTTTCAATGGCCGGATCGGCGGGCTTCGGATTGCGCATCCACAGCCCGTAAAGCGACATGACGAAGCCCGGCGTGCAGAAGCCGCATTGCGAGCCGTGGAAGTCGATCATCGCCTTTTGCACCGGATGCAGACCGCCATCGGCCCCGCGCAGATGCTCGACCGTCACCACATGGCAGCCATCCAGTGAACCGACGAAACGGATGCAGGCATTGACGCTTTCATAGACGAGTTCGCTGCCCGCGATCTTGCCGACCAGCACCGTGCAGGCGCCGCAATCGCCTTCTGCACAACCTTCCTTGGTGCCGCGCAGCTTGCAGGCCAGACGCAGATAATCGAGCAGTGTTTCCGTTGGCGAAACCTGGTCGAGTTCAACCCGCTCGCCATTGAGAAGAAAACATATTCTGTTTCTCACAGACTGAACCATCCTGCTCAGCTCCCGCGATAGGTCGAATAGGAAAAAGGCGAAACCAGAAGCGGCACATGATAATGCGCTTTTTCATCGGAAACACCAAAGCGCAACGGCACCACATCAAGGAACGGCACGCCGTCTTCGTCCTTGCCAAAATATTCGCCGACATGAAACAGGAGCTCATAGGAGCCGCGTTGCAGGTCGCCATTGGCCAGCATCGGCTCACCGCTGCGCCCGTCCTGATTGGTGCGGATTTCCTTGATGCTGTGCGGCGTGTGATTCTCGATCCTGCGCAATTCGATACGCAATCCCGCAGCAGGCTTGCCGCTGACCGTATCGAGAACATGTGTCGTCAACCGACCTGTTCTGCCCTCATCGCCGTGATGTCCCTGACCCATTTGCACTCCTGACCGCTTGCGTGATTCTCCGGCCATTAACAGCCGAACCGCCGCAAGTTGCTGATTTTACTCGGTTTGCCAGTGCTGTTTTTGCAATGAAAGCACATTTTTATGGCAGACCGGCGGCGTTCCCGCTTTTGTTCCCATCGTGAAGTATTCCGCCTTATGCGGCATTAAGAAAGAGCTTTCTCATTGGATGTCTTTCAAAATTTTGAAGGGGAATTCAGCGCGTAAATCTTTATTATCATGGACCAAATAACAGAACCCAAAGGGATGTTTGGAAGGGGATGTATGGCATGAGCTATCCACGTAATCTGATCGGCTATGGCCGCAACACGCCAGATCCGCGCTGGCCCGGCGGGGCCAATATAGCCGTCCAATTCGTGGTCAATTATGAAGAGGGTGCGGAAAACTGCATTCTCGACGGCGATGCATCCTCGGAATGCCTGCTGTCGGAAATCGTCGGTGCACAGGCCTGGAACGGCCAGCGCAACCTGAACATGGAATCCATCTACGAATACGGTGCGCGTTCCGGTTTCTGGCGTCTGTGGCGCGCCTTCACGCGGCGCAACATGCCCGTCACTGTCTATGGCGTGACGCTGGCCATGGCGCGCAATCCCGAAGCAGTCGCTGCCATGAAGGAAGCCGACTGGGAAATCGCCAGCCACGGCTTGCGCTGGTGGGAATACAAGGACGTGCCGGAAGAAGTGGAGCGCGAGCATATCCGCGAAGCCGTGCGCCTGCACACCGAAGTCACCGGCTCGCGTCCGCTCGGCATTTATCAGGGCAAGCCGTCCGACAACACGCTGAAATTGGTGATGGAAGAAGGCGGCTTCGTCTATTCAGCCGATTCCTATGCGGACGAGCTGCCCTATTGGGTCAAGGGCCCGAAAGGCCCGCATCTGATTGTGCCCTATACGCTCGATGCCAACGACATGCGTTTTGCAACGCCGCAAGGCTTCAATTCCGGCGATCAGTTCTACACCTATCTGAAGGACGCCTTCGACGTGCTCTACCGCGAAGGCGCAGAAGGCGCGCCCAAGATGCTGTCCATCGGCCTGCATTGCCGTCTGGTCGGACGTCCGGGTCGGGCAGCCGCCCTTGAACGTTTCCTCGATTATGTCCAGAGCCACGACAAGGTCTGGGTTGCCAAGCGCATCGACATTGCCAATCACTGGCACGAACACCATAAGCCAAAAGTGGCCGATGTAGTGCCATCCCAAGCCAGCAAAGCCGATTTCGTGGCCCGTTTCGGCAGCATTTTCGAGCATTCGCCGTGGATCGCCGAGCGCGCCTATGATGCCGGCTTCGGTGCCGCTGAGGACACGGCCTCCGGTCTTGCCGCTGCGATGACGAGAATCTTCCGCGCCGCCTCGCCCGAGGAGCGGCTTGGCGTTTTGAATGCCCACCCGGATCTCGCCGGCAAGCTGGCGCAGGCCAAACGCCTGACGGCGGAATCCACCGCCGAACAGGCCGGTGCCGGTCTCGATGCACTGACCGATGCGGAAAAGCAGACTTTCACCGAACTGAACGACGCCTATACGCAGAAATTCGGCTTTCCCTTCATCATTGCCGTGAAGGGGCGCAACAAACAGGAAATCCTCGGCACGTTCCAGCGCCGCGTCGCCAATGACCGCGATACGGAATTCGCCACCGCTTGCGCGCAAGTCGAGCGTATCGCCCTTCTCCGGCTGAAAGATATTCTGCCAGAAACGCTTTATTGATCAGGAACAGACAATGACCCGCACTTATTTCGCACCGACCGGTGGGTTGCCACCGCAGACGCAGCTTCTGACCGACCGCGCCATGTTCACGGAAGCCTATGCGGTTATTCCGAAAGGCACGTTCAGCGATATTGTGACGAGCTTCCTGCCTTTCTGGGAAAAGACGCGTCTATGGGTGATCGCCCGCCCTATGTCGGGTTTTGCCGAAACCTTCTCGCAATATATCATGGAAGTGCAGCCCGGCGGCGGCAGCGACCGCGCCGAGCTTGACGACACGGCGCAAGGCGTGTTGTTCGTGGTCGAAGGCGAAGTCACCGTCACCGTCGCGGGCAAGACCCACACGCTGACCGAAGGCGGCTATGCTTATCTGCCGCCGAAAAGCGGCTGGAGCCTGCGCAACACGGCCAGCGCGACCGCACGTTTCCACTGGGTCCGCAAGGCCTATGACTATGTGGACGGGCTTGATGTGCCGGAGCCGCTCTTCCTCAACGAAAACGACATCGCCCCCTCGCCCATGCCCGACACCAATGGCGTTTGGGCAACGACGCGCTTTGTCGATCCGAACGACATGCGCCACGACATGCATGTCACCATCGTGACGCTAGAACCGGGCGGCGTGATCCCCTTTGCCGAAACCCATGTCATGGAGCACGGCCTCTATGTGCTGGAAGGCAAGGCGGTCTACCGGCTCAATCAGGACTGGGTGGAAGTGGAAGCCGGTGATTTCATGTGGCTGCGCGCTTTCTGCCCGCAGGCCTGCTATGCAGGCGGTCCGGGCAAGTTCCGCTATCTGCTTTACAAGGATGTGAACCGTCATATGAAACTGTCGCGATAAGCGTAAACCGCAACAGGTATCAGGCCAAAGCTGGCTGGATACCTGCTCACTGCAACGCCCAACCCGCTATTTTCAAGCAAACGTTGCAGTGAAGACTATATTAGACTTCGATAACCTTTTAAGATTATTCGAGCAAACAAGATATTTTGATGGGATTGCAGTTGAACGCCCTCCTGATTTATGCTCAATAAATCTCCAAAGCCGCCTCTTTTGAGCAGCAGGCTTCGGATGATTGTTTTTTAGAGAGAAATATATTTATGAAAAACCATCGCGCGCTCGGCCTTGCTTGCACGCTGTCAGCACTTCTCGCAGCCCCTGCCTTTGCAGCCCCCCTTCCGGGCGGTGCAAACAGCTTGCAGGAAACCTATCAGGACTGGACCGTCTCCTGCCAGACGCAGAAGGACGCGTCCACCTGTGCTATCCGCCAGGAGCAGAACAGCTCTCAGACCGGCCAGCGCGTCTTGACCGTCGAGCTGCGCAATGTGGCGGGCGGAAAGGTCGACGGCGTCATCCTGATGCCGTTCGGCCTTGATATCGGCAAAGGCGCAACCATCAAGGTTGATGAGGCCGCTGGTCCGAATCTGGCATTTTCCACCTGCCTTCCGCAGGGTTGCCTTGCACCGGTCAGCTTCGACCCCAAACAGGTTGCGGCCATCAAGGCGGGTGCCAATATCAACGTGACCGCGACGGCGCTCAGCCCAAGCCAGCCGGTCGCCTTCAAGATTTCCCTGAAGGGTTTCGGCAGCGCGCTTGATCGCATTATTGCTCTGACGAAGTAATCGCAAAAGCGAGAACGCGGATACGGTATGATATCCGCAGCATGCAACTATGCCGCACGACCTTCAGGCCGTGCGGCATTTTTGTTTTATGCCAGTGTTCTGGAAATATGGGCCAGATGCCTGCGCCAGCGCAGGGTCATCATCACCGCAACGATGCCAAGCCCTGCGGCAAGGCCGAGCCAAATGCCCTGACCGCCCATGCCGACCTTGAAGGCGAGCAGCGCGCCAAGCGGCAGGCCGACGCCCCAATAGCCAAGCAGCGCCAGAAACATCGGAACGCGCGTGTCGCGCATGCCGCGCAACATGCCCGCCGCGACCGCTTGCGCGCCATCGACCGTCTGAAACAGGGCGGCCAGCGCAAGAAAGCTGACGGCCAGTTCCATCACGGGCAGATTTTCCGGATCGTGCAGATCGAGAAACACGCCGATGAACAGACGCGGGATCAGGATCATCAGAAGGCCCATGATCATCATGAAGCCGACGCCCAGCGCATAGGCGCTCCAGCCTGCATAGGCGACGGCTTTAGGATTGCCCGCGCCATAAGCGCGCCCCACCCGCACGGTCGCCACCTGCCCGAAACCGAGCGGCACCATGAAGCTCAGCGATGCGATCTGGATCGCCACCGCATGCGCCGCCATGGCGGTCGGGCTGATCCGGCCCATCATGACCACCGCCGCATAGAAGATCGAGGTTTCAAACACGAAGGTCAGCGCCATCGGAAAGCCAATGCGCCACAGCTCGCGCAGACGCGGCCAGTCAGGACGCCAGAAGCGACCGAACAGGTGATAGCGCCGGAAGCGGCGATGACGCAGCGCGATCACCGCCATGCCGAGAAACATCATCAGGCTGGAAAGCGTCGTCGCGATACCTGCGCCATGCAGTTCCATGCGCGGAAAGCCGAAATGACCGAAGATCAGCGTCCATCCGGCAAGCGCGTTGAAGCCGATCGCAGCACCTGCAATCAGCAGCGTCCACATCGGCTTTTCCATCGCCGCGAAGAACGAGCGCAGCACGATGTAGAACAGATAGGGCAACAGCGCCCATTGCAGCGTGTGCATGAAATCGGTCGAGCGTGCGGCAATATCCGGCTGCTGGCCGAGGAACAGGAATATCTCCTCGCAATGCCACAGCACGACCCAGATCGGGATCGAGATGATGATCGCCGTCCAGAAGCCCTGACGGACCGTGCGGCGCACATCGCGCACCGAATGGCGGTTCTTGCCAAGCGCGATGGCGATCATCGGCATGACCGCCGAAACCAGCCCCATCGAGAAGATGACCAGCGTGTGGTAGAAGCTCGTGGCGAGCAGCGCCGAGGCGAGCGTATCCTTGCCGAGACGCCCGATGAAGATCACGTCGGTTGCCGTCAATGCGGCTTGCGAAACATTGGTCAGGATCAGCGGCCAGCCGAGCTTCAGCGCCGCCGAAAGTTCCCTGCCCCAGCGTTGAACGCTGTTCTGATTGGGCTCATGAAAGCCCGCATTGGTTGTACTGCTCACATTCCACTCCCCTGAATCATCCGGGGAGCCGTCACTCCGCCGGACAATTCAAAACCTGAAAACCACGCGCCGAGACATCAAAGACTCAGAGACCGGGTCAATCTGAGGAGAGAGTGGCGTCGCGATACGATCATCGACCGTCCCATGCCGGCTAAGAGCCGCGCGTTGCTTTTCAAAACAACGGTGCCCCAGCTTTTCGGGTTGTTCAATTTCAATGGGGAACGTTTTGCATGTTCCTGAAACTGATCCGGAGCCAAGCGGGTTGCGCATCGATCTGCACAAAATCAGTGCAATCAATATCAAAACTGCACGGATAAGCAACACATCATGAAACGAAATACTTTGCCCCTGCCAATGTCAGAAATCCTTTTCTCTTTCCGTCGCGAATGAGCCATCCATCGTCCGATAAATGATTGACCCGGCACAGCGTCTGGATAGGAATATACGTGTTGTATTTTGCGAGGTTCCCATGCGCAGCACCAAGGTCATCCATATCGTCGGCTGTCATGCGGAGGGCGAAGTCGGCGACGTCATCGTCGGTGGTGTCGCGCCGCCTCCGGGTGAAACGGTGTGGGAACAGTCGCGCTTCATCGCCAGCGATGAGACCTTGCGCAATTTCGTGCTGAACGAACCGCGCGGCGGGGTGTTTCGCCATGTCAATCTGCTGGTGCCGCCGAAAGATCCGCGCGCGCAGATGGGCTTCATCATCATGGAACCTGCCGATACGCCGCCTATGTCGGGTTCGAACTCGATCTGCGTTTCAACAGTGCTGCTTGATAGCGGCATCATCCCGATGCAGGAACCGGTAACGCGCATGGTGCTGGAAGCGCCGGGCGGGCTTATCGAGGTGGAAGCGGAGTGCCGCAACGGCAAAGCCGAGCGTATCAGCGTGCGCAACGTGCCGTCTTTCGCGGACCGACTGGATGCTGCGCTTGAGGTCGAAGGACTAGGCACCCTCACCGTCGATACGGCCTATGGTGGCGACAGCTTTGTCATTATCGATGCGGCTGAGATCGGCATGAAGATCGAGCCGGGTCAGGCGCGGGAACTGGCAGAGATCGGCGTGAGGATCACCAAGGCCGCCAATGAGCAGCTCGGTTTTCGTCACCCGGAAAAGGACTGGAACCACATTTCGTTTTGCCAGATCACCGAGCCGGTCACGCGCGACGGCGATGTACTGACCGGCGTGAACACGGTGGCGATCCGTCCGGCCAAGCTGGACCGCTCGCCGACCGGCACTGGATGTTCGGCGCGAATGGCTGTGCTGCACGCCAAGGGCCAGATGAAAGTGGGCGAGCGCTTCATCGGCAAATCCGTACTGGGTACGGAATTTCATTGCCGGTTGGACAGAGCGCTGGAACTTGGCGGTAAGCCCGCCATCAGTCCGATCATTTCCGGTCGCGCATGGGTGACCGGCACCGCGCAGCTGATGCTCGATCCGAGCGATCCGTTTCCCGGGGGTATCGGTTGTCGGACACCTGGCCCCGGGGCGAATAGCCGGATTCGTTCGAATAGAGCGGTACTGGTTTAGCGCCGAGGTCCACAATTCCAGCATGGCAATACGTGGAAAGGACTAGACAGACCTTTGGCCTGCCCGCCGGCCCAGGATGCGCCCATGGCGCCACCCAGAATTCCTGTCAGGACCGATAAGGCTATCACTGTATTTTTCATCGAAGACCTCCTCTGTTGTAAACACAGTGGAGTTGAACACAGATCGGATTCTCCCACATCCCCAACTCTATGCCGCCGAAATTCAGGGTTCCAGAATATCCTCGATCCTTCGAGACGGCCCTACGGGCCTCCTCAGGATGAGGATCGAAGGAGACAGTGCAAAGCATGAAGCACGCAATAAAAAAAACCCCGCCAAAGCGGGGTTTTTTATTGTGTAAAGCTATAACCTCACGCGAAGTCCAGCGCGCGGTCGCCATTCTCATCCTTGATACGGGATGGCAGGCCGATATGGTTCAGGATGTTGAGGAAAGGCTTCGGGTTCAGCTCTTCCACATTGACCATTTTCTTCACATCCCATTCGCCGGAAGCGATCAGGATTGCGGCAGCCACAGGGGGAACGCCAGCCGTGTAGGAAATGCCCTGCGAACCCACTTCGTTGTAAGCGTCCTTATGATCGGCAACGTTGTAGATGAAGACTTCCTTTTCCTTGCCGTCCTTGGTGCCCTTGACGAAATCGCCAATGCAGGTCTTGCCGGTATAATCCGGCGCCAGCGACGACGGATCGGGCAGCACAGCCTTGACCACCTTGAGCGGCACGACTTCCAGACCTTCAGCAGTCTTGACCGGCTGTTCGGACAAGAGACCAAGATTGTTCAGCACCGTGAAGACGTTGATGTAGTGATCGCCAAAGCCCATCCAGAAGCGGACATCCGCATTCGGGTAGTTCTTGGACAGCGAATGCACTTCATCATGGCCAGTCATATAGGCCTTGCTCGGGCCGACGACAGGCAGATCGAACGTGTGGCCAACTTCGAACATCTTGTTCGACTGCCACGCACCCTTCTGCCAGGAATAGACCGTGCCGGTGAATTCGCGGAAATTGATTTCCGGGTCGAAATTGGTCGAGAACCAGCGGCCATGCGAACCGGCATTGATGTCGACGATATCGATCGACTTCACATCATCCAGATAATCGTCAGCGGCCAGACGCGCATAGGCATTGACCACGCCCGGATCAAAGCCGATGCCGAGAATGGCTGTGATGCCCTTCTCTTCGCACTCCTTGAGGTGCTTCCATTCGTAGTTGCCATACCATGGCGGCGTCTCGCAGATCTTCTTCGGATCTTCGTGAATGGCCGTGTCCATATAGGCAACGCCCGTATCGATACAGGCGCGAAGAACCGACATATTGAGGAAGGCCGAGCCGACATTGATGACGATCTGAACACCCGTCTTCTGGATCAAAGCCTTGGTGGCTTCAACATCCAGAGCATCCAGCGCATGCGCTTCCAGCTTCACCTCGGTCTTGAGGCTCTTCTTTTCATGCACGCTATCGATAATCTTGCGGCATTTCTCAACCGTGCGGGACGCAATATGGATATCGCCCAAAATGTCAGAGTTTTGCGCACATTTATGTGCAACAACCTGTGCCACGCCCCCGGCGCCGATAATGAGAACGTTCTTCTTCATTTTCTGTCGATGCTTCCTCTTCCAGCGGTTTCCCGCCATCTATTGACCGTCCCGATTGCCTTCTCATTCGGAACACATGAGTTCGTTGCAGCCTGAAGCCGCAACCGGATCTTTACGAAAGCGACCCTTCAAAATCCGCGAAGGTGAATTCGCGGACAACATTGACCGTGCCGTCCAATTCGCGCACGGCAATCGCAGGCATTTTCACGCCATTGAACCAGTTTTTCTTGACCATCGTATAACCGGCGGCATCCGCAAAAGAGAGACGGTCGCCAACTTTCAGTTCATGGCCGAAATTGAACTCGCCGAAAACATCGCCCGCCAGGCACGACTTGCCGCAGACCATGTAACGGTGGTTGCCCTCATTCGGCTCCATCTTCGCGGTTTCGCGATAGATCAAAAGATCGAGCATATGGGCTTCGATGGAGCTATCCACGATGGCGAGGTTCTTGCCGTTGAACAGCGTGTCGAGAACCGTCACTTCCAGCGTTGTGGTCTTGGTGATCGAGGCTTCGCCCGGTTCCAGATAGACCTGCACGCCAAACTTTTCCGAAAACGCCTTCAGGCGCGTGCAGAACTCATCGACCGGATAATTCTCGCCGGTGAAATGAATGCCGCCGCCAAGGCTGACCCATTCAACCCGGTGCAGAAGCGAGCCGAACTTGTCTTCGATCTCCGTCAGCATCTTGTCGAACAGACCGAAATCGGAATTTTCGCAATTGTTGTGAATCATGAAGCCAGTCACGCGGTCCATGACCTTCTCGACCTTCGCCACATCCCACTCGCCAAGACGGCTGAACGGACGCGCCGGATCGGCAAGATCGAAGCTCGATGACGACACGCCCGGATTGAGACGCAGGCCGCGCTTGATATGCGCCGCCTTATCGGCAAAGCGATCCAACTGGCCGATGGAATTGAAGATGATCTTGTCGGCATTGGCGATGACTTCATCGATCTCGTGATCGGCATAGGCAACGCTATAGGCGTGGGTTTCGCCGCCGAATTTCTCGTGGCCAAGACGCACTTCGTTGAGCGAGGACGAGGTGGTGCCGTCCATATACTGGCTCATGAAATCAAACACAGACCATGTCGCGAAGCATTTCAGCGCCAGCAAAGCCTTCGCGCCGGACTTCTCGCGCACATAGGCGATCTTTTCCATGTTGCGCTTCAGCTTGGTCTTGTCGATCAGGTAATAAGGCGTCTGGATCATGGCTCTTCGTCTTCGGGTCGTCCAATGGGGAAATCTGGCCTGTCCAGCAAGGCTGGTCGCCACGTTGGGAAGAAGCGTCAGACGCTTCTTCTGGAATTATTCAAAGGCTTATAGGAAGCTTGTGACAGAAACACAAATCCGCCACAGCACCACGGGGAAAAATTTCCCCACAAGCTGTCGCGGATCGCTTCCATCTTGGCTATCAGCCTTCAACGGTTGGCCCTGATATAGAGCTTTTCGCCAGAATTTGAACCCCTTACACGCTTCTCCCTTGTTTTGATTGAAAGTCTTTGTGCGCTGGCCCGGCTTCCTGCGCGTGATTGACCGCTCTATCATCGCCCGAAATATCTCCCTGATAATTAAACAAGCATCTTCTTGACAAATTAAAGGGGCGGGCGTAGCGATTGGCATGCAGTTCGGACAGATGGGCATTTTGGGGCCTCCATGTCCGGTTATTCAGTTGTGTAAGGGAAAAATCATGCAGGACCAAACATCCGCTAGCGGCCAGACCGCCGGTTGGGGAGACCTGTTTGCCGGTAAGAACGCCATCCGGTCGCTCACGCTTGTCGGCGGTGTCGCATTGCACGCCATCAACGTGTTCATCGCCACCACCATCCTGCCCACGGTCGTCGCCGATATTGGCGGCATGGATTATTACGCCTGGAACACGGCGCTGTTCGTGACGGCCTCCATTCTCGGCTCTGCGCTCGTTCCGCGCCTGCTCTCGCAGGCAGGTCCGCGCAGCGCCTATCTGTTGGCGGCAATAATTTTCGCCGCCGGGACGCTCGCCTGCGGTCTCGCGCCATCCATGCCGGTCATGCTGGCCGGGCGTTCGGTGCAGGGCCTTGGCGGCGGCATGATGCTGGCGCTTTCCTATGCGATGATCCGCATCGTTTTCCCTGAAAACCTCTGGCCCCGCGCCATCGGTCTCGTCTCCGGCATGTGGGGCGTTGCAACCCTCGTTGGTCCGGCCATCGGCGGCATATTCGCCGAGCTTGGCATCTGGCGCGCTGCCTTCTGGTCGCTGGCACCGGTGATCGGCATTTTTGCCATCATGGCCATGGTCGTGCTGCCGCGCGCCTCCGGCGATGCAGGCAGCCGCGCACCACTGGCCTGGCCTCAGCTCATTTTGCTGACGGCGGCTGTCCTTGCCGTCTCCGCCGCCAGCATTTCGGTCAATGCCGTCATGAATGCGGCAGGCGTCGCGCTGGCTATCGTGCTGTTGGTCCTGCTCTTCGTGATCGAACGCAATTCGTCACGGCGCATTCTGCCCAAGGGGTCTTTCAGTCTCCGCCGGCTCGGCGCGCTTTATCTGACGCTCGCCTTCCTCAGCGCCTCGGTCACCAGCGCCGAAGTGTTCGTGCCACTGTTCTTTCAGGTGCTGCATAACCAGTCGCCCTTAGTCGCCGGTTATCTGGCCGCCATCATGGGCGGAAGCTGGACGCTCGGTTCCATCGGATCTTCGGGCGTCTCGTCAGGCCGGGTTGACCGGGTGATCATCGCCGCGCCGCTGATGGGCATAGCGGGCATGGCCACGCTCGCCACGCTGGTTCCCGTCGGCAGCGACGGTCAATGGGCAAGCCTGTTGCCAATCTGTCTGGCGCTGGCGGTCATCGGCTTTGGCGTGGGCATGACATGGCCGCATCTTCTGACGCGCATTTTCAAGCGCGCCGATGCGGATGACCAGAATCTAGCGTCGGCATCCGTCACGACTGTCCAGCTTTTCACCACGGCGCTCGGCGCCGCGCTGGCGGGCATGGTCGCCAATATGGCTGGCCTCAGCAATCCCGGCGGCTTTGCAGGCACCGCCAATGCCGCCATGTGGCTGTTTTCCGGCTTTGCCATCATGTCGGCGCTGGCATTCCTGTCCGCGCTGGCTTTGGTGCGCAGCGCAAGACAGCCGCAAGTGGCATCGTGCTGATCAGGAAAGACTGGCCGGGGTAAAAACATAGGCGCAGCGCCGCGCCCCGGCCAGAATATGCTCGGTACGGGCAACCGAAACATCGGGACCCAGAACCGCTTCAAACACCTGAAGCTCGGCCCGGCAAAAGCCCTGACAGGCATCGGCGGCGGCACAGATCGGACAATGGTTCTCGACAAAAAGCCAAGAACCATCCGCCCGCCGCTCGGCATCGGCCATATAGCCCTCGGTCGAGCGAATATCTGCAAGCGCCTTGACGCGCTCGTCGAACTCCATGTCCTTGAGGCGCGCATGATACTGGCGGCGGGTTTCCGTCTCGCGATGCGCAACCAGCGTTTCCAGCGCGTCTTCACCAAGGATGGTGCGCACGGAATGCAGAAGCTGCACGGTCAGATCGGCATGGGTATCGGGAAAGCGCTTATTGCCGGTTTCCGTCAGATCCCAGAACTGCGACGGGCGGCCAACGCCCTGCGAAACGGAATGCGGCGCGACGAGACCTTTCTCGGCCAGCCGCACCAACTGCTGGCGCACCGCCTCGCCGGTGGTGCCGAGATGTTCACCGATTGCGGCAGCCGTCTGCGCACCGCGCATCTTCAGCGCCAGCATCACGCGTTCTGCGGGTGAACGTGCTCCCGAAACGTCCGTATTTAGAAAGTCATTCCTTGACATATTGCCTGTTTTCGATTTAAAGAAGCATTATCTTGTTAAATTAAGCGAACCGCCCGGAATTATCAAGATCGTTCTGTATGAAGGAGTCCAAAATGAGCTTTACCCTGCCTCCGCTTCCCTATGCGACCAACGCTCTTGAAGGCGTCGGCATGGGCACCGAAACGCTTGAGTTGCACCATGGCAAGCACCATCAGGCTTATGTAACGGCGCTCAATGGCTTCGTTGAGAAGAACGATGCGCTCAAGGGCAAGTCGCTTGAGGAAATCGTGCTCTTTGCCAAGGACAAGGCCGATCTCGCTCCGGTCTTCAACAATGCCGGTCAGCATTGGAACCATGATCTATTCTGGCAGAACCTGTCGGCAAATGGCGGACGCCTTCCCGGCGCGCTGGAAAAGAAGATCGTTGAAGACTTTGGCGGCGTCGACCAGTTCAAGGAAGCCTTCAAGACGGCGGCTGTCGGCCAGTTCGGGTCGGGCTGGGCGTGGCTGGTTCTGGCCAATGACGGCAAGCTGAAGGTCACCAAGACGCCAAATGGCTCCAATCCGCTGGCAACCGGCGAAGGCAAGGCGCTATTAGGGCTTGATGTCTGGGAGCATAGCTATTATCTCGATTTCCGTAATCGTCGGCCTGACTATGTAACGAACTTCCTCGACAAGCTGGCCAACTACGAATTCGCGGAAGCCACCCTGAAGGCAGCCTGACGCGCTTATATTGATTGCGATCAAAGCGGCCTGCCTGCTCAGGATGCAAACTCCACGGAGTTGCATCCATGCGGGCGGGCCGCAGCAATGACCGATAAAGACCAAACCAACCGACCCAATCCTGAAGGCGCCGTCCTCCCAAGCGTGGTGCCGGAGAACAACAGAGACAGTTCCGAAGATGAGCAGCAACTTTAATCAGGAAACCGTCACCGATATCCATCACTGGACCGACACGCTGTTTTCCTTCCGCACGACGCGTGATCCGGGCTTCCGCTTCCAGAGCGGCCAGTTCATCATGATGGGCCTCGAAGTGAACGGCAAGCCGCTCACCCGTGCCTATTCCATTGCCTCGAGCCTCTACGAAGACGGGCTGGAATTCTTCTCGATCAAGGTGCCGAACGGTCCGCTGACTTCCAAGCTCCAGCATTTGAAAGTTGGCGACCAGATCATCCTGTCCAAGAAGCCGGTCGGCACGCTGCTCTATGACAATCTCAAGCCCGGCAAGAATCTGTGGCTGCTCTCGACCGGCACCGGCCTTGCGCCATTCCTGTCGATCATCCGCGATCTGGAAGCCTATGAGCGCTATGAGAAGATCATTCTCGTTCATGGCGTGCGTCAGGTGGCGGAACTGGCCTATACGGATTTCATTTCCAACGAATTGCCGCAGGACGAATTCCTCGGCGAGATGGCGGCAAAGCAGCTCATCTATTACCCGACCGTCACCCGCGAGCCTTACAAGAACCGCGGACGCCTCACCGACCTCATTCGCTCGGGCCAGATTTTCACCGATATCGACATGCCGGAACTCAATCTGGAAGACGATCGCGTGATGCTGTGCGGCAGCCCGGAAATGCTGGCTGAAACCAAGCAGCTCCTCGAAGAGCGCGGTTTCAAGGAAGGCAGCCAGAGCGAAGCCGGTCATTTCGTGATCGAAAAGGCTTTTGTCGAAAAATAAGTTTCGCAGCCATGCAGACGAAAAAAGGGAGGCGATTGCCTCCCATTTTCATTTCAGCTCTTCGAAATCGAGCCCGATATCGAGGTTCGGCGCGCTGTGCGTGGTCCAGCCGACCGAAATCAGCTCAACGCCGCTGGCAGCCACCGCCGCCACCGTTTCCGGCGTGATCCCGCCGGACGCTTCCGAAATCGCGCGCCCGTCGATCACCGACACCGCCTCGCGCAATTGCGCAGGCGACATATTGTCGAGCAGCACCGCATCCACGCCGACAGCCATCGCCTCATCAAGCTGTTGCAGCGTATCGACCTCGACTTCGATCTTGACCATGTGACCGGCCCCGGCCTTGGCACGTTCGATGGCCTCACGCACACCGCCAGCAACTGCGATGTGATTGTCCTTGATCAGCACCGCATCATAAAGCGCGAAACGGTGGTTCATGCCGCCGCCTGCCCTCACTGCATATTTCTGCAAGGCGCGCAGCCCCGGTGTTGTCTTGCGCGTGCAGACGATGGAGGCCCTGGTGCCTTGGACCGCCTGCACCAAGCCGGCGGTGGCTGTGGCGATACCGGAGAGGTGACCGAGGAAATTCAGCGCCGTGCGCTCCCCCGCCAGAATGGAACGGGACGAGCCGGAAACGCGGGCAACATCCGCCCCCTTCTCAAGAGACTGACCGTCCCGCGCCAAACGTTCGAATTTGACATCCGGATCGACCAGACGAAACGCCATTTCGGCCACATCCAGCCCGGCAATGACGCCCGGCTGGCGCAGGCTGAAAAGCATGGCCGAACGGTGATCCTCCGGCACCACCGCATTGCTGGTGATATCGCCAGCGAGCCCCAGATCTTCCAGAAGTGCGGCGCGCACCAGCGGTTCGACGACAAGCGGAGACAAGCGCGGCAGGTTCATCATGCAGTCCTTGTAACAGGGTGAGGCGCGGCGATTTCGCAAGCCAGTGCGAAAGCGACCGGAAAGGTGAAAAAGCTGCGGCCTGAATCCGTGCTTTTGGTGGGATAGTCGGTGCGGGCATGGCTGCCGCGCGACTCGCACCGGTCAAATGCCGCAACCGCAGCGACCAGCGCCACGGCTGCGGCATCGTCGGTCTCCGCGAGGGGGAGAAGGGTGGTGATTGCAGAGCGCAAACCTTCTTCATCACGCAGCAGGCCAAGATGGCGGGAAACAATGTGCCGCACGGGTTCAGCGTCCGCGCTCTGCGGCAGGCTGACCGGCACGGGATGCCGCACGGCGACCGCCTCTTCACAGCCAATCGCGCGGGCGGCGCGCAACCCCATGGCGGCGGCTTCAAGCAGTGAATTGCTGGCAAGCCGGTTGGCGCCATGCAGGCCGGTGCAGGCAGCCTCGCCCACAGCCCAGAGACCGGGCAAGCTGGTGCGACCGTCAGCGTCGGTCTTGACGCCGCCCATGTGATAATGCGTGGCGGGTCTGACCGGGATCATATCGCGGGACGGATCGACGCCATGTTGTTTGCAAAGCGTATCGATACCGGGAAACCGGGTTGCAAAACGCGCGCCCAGAGCTGTACGCGCATCGAGATAGACCTTGCGCCCTTGCGCGATCTCGCTGCCGATGGCGCGCGCCACTACATCGCGGGGCGCAAGCTCGCGGCCCGGAATATCCGCCATGAAGCGCTCGCCACGATCATTGACGAGATTGGCGCCCTCCCCGCGCACCGCTTCGCTGATCAGCGGCAGACGCGGCGCGGAAACGGCTAGCGCGGTCGGGTGGAATTGCACAAATTCCATATCGGCCAGCACAGCGCCTGCACGGCCTGCCAGAGCGGCCCCTTGGCCGAGATTGCCGAGCGGCGTGGTCGTTGCGTTATAAAGTCCGCCGATCCCGCCCGTCGCCAGCACCACGGCGCGCGCTGCAACCGGACCGACATTTTCAAGACAAGCGCCGGCGACACGGCCATCCTGCCGGATGAGCCGCAAGGCGCGGGTGTTTTCCATGACGTTGATCGAAGGCGTCGCCAGCACTTTCGCAATCAAGGCGCGCATAATGCCAGCGCCGGTCCCATCGCCATCCACATGCACAATGCGATGGCGACTATGGGCGGCTTCCAGCCCGAGCGAAAATGAACCGTCCGCCGTGCGGTCGAAGTGTACGCCATGGGCTTCCAGCGCGGCAACCACGTCCGCGCCTGCCGCGATAATTTCTGCCGCCACGCCTGCGTCACACAGGCCGTCGCCCGCCGCAATCGTATCGGCCAGATGCAGCGCCGCGCTGTCATCCGCGCCAAGGCTCGCGGCAATGCCGCCTTGTGCCAGCGTGCTGGATCCGGAAAGGCCGAGGGTTCCCGCCGTCACCAGCAACACAGGCTGCGGCGACAAGGTCAGCGCCGTCATCAGACCGGCAAGGCCGCTGCCAATGACGAGGACCGGGGCCGTATTCATACCGCCAGCATCCGCTCGACGGCACGCCGGGCAGGCTCCATCAATGCTGCATCGACGGTCACTTCATGACGGTTGTTTTCCAGCGCGTCGCGAATATTGGCGAGCGTGATCCGCTTCATATGCGGGCAGAGATTGCACGGGCGGATGAACTCCACATCCGGGTGATCGACGGCGACATTGTCGCTCATCGAGCATTCGGTCAAAAGCACGACACGCTGCGGCTTCTTCTCGCCGACATAGTCCGACATGACCGCTGTGGAACCGGCAAAATCGGCGACCGCCACCACTTCCGGCGGGCATTCGGGATGGGCCAGAACCACCACGCCGGGATGGCTTTCACGCAATTCACGGATATCGTCGGGCGTGAACCGCTCATGTACCTCGCAATGGCCATGCCAGGCGAGAATTTCGACATTGGTTTCGCGCGCCACATTCTGCGCCAGAAACTCGTCGGGGATCATCAGCACACGCGGCACGCCAAGCGACTCCACCACTTTCTTGGCATTCCCGGAAGTGCAGCAAATGTCGGACGCCGCCTTCACGGCAGCAGATGTATTGACATAGGTGATGATTGGCACGCCCGGATGCGCCTGCCGCAACAACGCCACATCTTCCGGCGTGATGCTGTCGGCCAGTGAACAGCCCGCGCCCATATCGGGGATCAGCACCGTCTTGCCGGGATTAAGCAGCTTCGCCGTCTCGGCCATGAAATGCACACCCGCCAGCACGATCACATCGGCATCGACCTCCGCAGCCTTGCGGGCCAGCGCCAGACTGTCGCCGACAATATCAGCCACGCAATGGAAGATTTCAGGCGTCTGGTAATTATGCGCAAGGATCACCGCATTGCGTTTTTTCTTCAATTCGAGAATGGCTGCGACATCGTCTTCGAAGCCCAGCCACTCCGCCTTGGGTAGCACCTTGGCCACGCGGTCATAGAGTTGCGAAACGGAAACATGATCGTTCATGGTTGGGCCTCCCGAGCCTACCCATTATACTCAATCTGAGCATTTCATGTTTATGAACTTATACTCGATTCGAGTATATTGTCAATCGCGGGAGATTGGCAGCTTGGCTCCAGCCAGATGGCGCTCGGAAAGGGCGCGTTCCTCGACAATCGAGTAACGGAAACGGAAGAGTTTTGCCGGGCGACCGCCGGTTTCGCTATCGCTTTCGCCGGTTTCCTCGACCAGATCCTGCTGCTCGATCAGGCGGCGGAAATTCTGCTTGTGCAGGCGCAGACCGGCCAGCGCTTCGACCGTGCGCTGCAATTGCAGAAGCGTAAAACTGTCCGGCATCAATTCGAACACCACCGGGCGATATTTGATCTTGGCGCGCAGTCGCGCAATGGCCGTGGCAAGGATGCGGCGATGATCGGCAAACATGGAGCGACCGTTCTCGTCTTCCTTCATCCCAGCTTCCGCCACCAGACCGGCTTCGAACAGCAGTTCATAGCGTTGCAGCACGAGGTCTTCGTTCCAGCGCCCGCCCCACTCGCCATTTTCAAAGCCGAAGGTGAAGGCGATACGCCGCATGCGCTGCGCGGTCAGTTCCGGCGTTTCGGCCCGATAGGCCCAGACAAGGAGCGCATTGTTGAGATGCTCCATGATGGCCGGTTCGCCCTGACGGTGATCTTCCCACGGCAGATAATCATACCAGCCGCGCCAGCCGGCCTGCCCTGCCGCCGCATCGCTCTCACGCACAAGGCCGAGATAGCTGATCGAAATGATGCGTTCGCCCTGTGCGTGACGGTCACGGTCGGCAAAAGTGTAGAGCTGCTCCAGATAACCGACCGGATGTGCGGTTTCCGACTGCACCCAGGCGCGCAGACCGGATTGCAACGAACGATGCTCGCTTTCGAACGGGCCAGAGGGAAGAGCCTGCCCCTGCCGCACGGTCATGACGCGCGGCTGTTCGCTGGTCACGGCGGCCAGCACGGCAATCAGTTCGGTATGGGCAATATCGTCGGTCACGGCAACTCCGGAAAACAGTTCCGACATTGAACGCGATTGACCAACGAATACAAGGCGCTGTGCGTTACCGGCCACAGCTTTCAGCGCCTACGCCTTGCTCTTGGCCCCGAAAACATGCTCCGGCCCCGGAAATGTGCGCGCGCGCACCTCCTCGGCATAGGCTTTTGCGGCATCGGACACCTGCGGCGCCAGTTGCGCAAAGCGCTTCACGAAGCGCGGCGTGAAATCCTGAAACAGCCCCAGCATATCGTCGGAGACGAGTATCTGCCCGTCGCAAGCCGCCGACGCACCGATGCCGACGGTCGGAATGGCAAGGGCACCGGTGATCTCGCGCGCCAGCGGCTCCACCGTGCCTTCAATCACCAGCGCAAACACGCCGGCATCGGCAATGGCCTGCGCGTCACGGCGGATGC
Organism: Ochrobactrum sp. SSR; assembly: GCF_030067775.1. Lineage (NCBI taxonomy): Bacteria > Pseudomonadati > Pseudomonadota > Alphaproteobacteria > Hyphomicrobiales > Brucellaceae > Ochrobactrum > Ochrobactrum sp. SSR. The sequence goes on from NZ_CP125969.1 coordinate 1,378,815, forward strand.
GGTCGGCTTCCTCGTCGCCGCGTCCGAGCGAGCGAAAACCGCCGACCGTGTTGACCTGTTGCGGCATCAAACCGACATGGCCGAAGACCGGAATGCCGCGCCGCACCAGAAAATCGACCGTTTCGGCCATTTCTTCGCCGCCTTCGAGCTTGACGCCATCACAGCCAGTTTCCTGCATCACGCGAACGGCGTTGCGAAACGCCTGTTCCTTCGATTCCTGATAGGAACCGAACGGCATATCGACGATGACGCAGGCCGTCTCGGCTCCGCGCATCACCGCCTGCCCATGGGCGACCATCATGTCGAGCGTCACGGCAAGGGTGGAATCCATGCCGTAAAGCACCATGCCGAGCGAATCCCCCACCAGCAGCAGGTCGCAATGCGGATCGAGCAGACGCGCAATCGGTGTCGTATAAGCGGTGAGGCTGACAATCGGGCGCTCGCCCTTCAGGGCTGAAATGGCCTTGGGCGTCAGTCGCTTCTGTTTGACGGGTGCGCTCATGTCAGGCCGCCTGTTCCTGCGCGACATGCGCAATGACACGATTATCGAGGAGCCGCGTCGTGCCAAGCCGCACGAACAGCGCAAGCAGCACCGGACGCCCCTGCACCACCGTCAGGCGCTCCAGCGTTTCGGGGTCGCGCAGCGCCACTACTTCCGGCGTCGCCAGCGGCTCCGTGGCGATATAGGCGCGAATTGCCGCTTCCAGCGCATCGGGATCATCCACACCGGAGCGATAAAGCCGCTCAGCCTCATCAAGCGCCTTCGGCACGATGATGGCGGCAGCACGCTCAGCGGGCGTCAGATAGACATTGCGCGACGAACAGGCGAGCCCGTCATCCTCCCGCACCGTCTCCACGCCGACGACGCGCACCGGAATGGCCATATCCTCCACCATGCGGCGGATGATGACGAGTTGCTGAAAATCCTTTTCGCCGAAATAGGCGGCATCGGGACCGACGATATTGAAGAGCTTGCTCACCACCGTCGCGACCCCGGCGAAGTGGCCGGGACGCGCCTCGCCTTCCATCTGATTGCCGAGCGTCGGCACATCCACCACCGTCTGCATCGGGCGCGGATACATGTCGCTGACGGCTGGTGCGAAGAGGTAATCGACCTCTGCCCCGCGCAACAGAGCCGCATCGCGCTCCAGATCGCGCGGATATTTGTCGAGATCTTCATTCGCGCCAAATTGCAGCGGATTGACGAAGATCGACACGATGGTCAAGTCATTGTCGGCGCGGGAACGATGTACAAGTTCCAGATGGCCTTTGTGAAGATAGCCCATGGTCGGCACGAAGCCGATGCGCTTGCCCGCACGACGCGCAGGCGCCAGAACCTGCCGCAATTCCTCGATGGTGCGGATAATCTGCATACGCGTTCCTCCTCGCGGGCCGATCTTCTGATGGCCGCGAGTCCTACAGCGTCAACTCAAATATGACAACAGCGAAGGCAAGGCGCACCAAGCCGCTTATTGCGTCGGGGTCGCCACCGCTCCCACCGTATTGCCGACAGCGCGACCAAAACGGTCGATCTGCTCGTCATAGGTCTTGCGGGTTTTCGGATCGAACACGGCAATCGGCGCTGTGACCACGAGAGAGGCCGCCGTACCGACGCCTTGCGCCGTGCCGATGGCCACGGCGCCCAGACGATCACCGAGACCGATCTGCGAATCCGTGATGGTCTGGCCTGCAACAAGGCGCTGGCCGATCAGCTGCACGACCTCGGGGCTTGAGGCAAACTTGCCGTGATTGAGGCGATCACCCGATTTGAGCTTGGTAAGATCGATGACGGTAATGCCCGCCTTTTCAAGCCCCGAACGATAAGGCTCTATGGACGGATCGATCTGGCCGAGGCGGTCGATATTACCGGAAATGCGCCGCGACAGTGCAAGCGCGCGGTCGTCACGCGAGGTGAACAGCGTGAAGCGCGGATGGTCCTTGCCCATCGCCAGAAACTGCTTGGCAAACACATCGACGTCGAGATCGGGTGAAGCCAGAATGACATCGGTGATCTTGGCATTCACGCGCCCGTCGCGGATCGCCATCTGGCGCAGCGCTTCAACCGTCAGCCAGCTGCCCATCGAATGGGCCATCACGGTGATGTCCTTCACCTCCGGCTCACGGGCGATGGCGCGAAGGATCTGTTCCAGCGCGTCGCGGGAATAGTTGGTGCTTTCCTTGTCGTAATTATAGTCGAACACGCTGGCGCGCGACGGCCAGGTAAAGATCACCGGCGCAACATCGGCCCCGGAATCATGCACGATCTGGGCAAAGCGGTAGACGGAATCTTCAAACGTGTTGTTGAAGCCGTGCACGAACACCATCACGCGGCGGCTCTTGGTGAGGTGCGGGCGAACCCAACCTGCCTTCTCAACATCGGTCTTGAGCGGTGTTACACTGACGGTGGCAAAATCGGTCTGCGGATTGGGCGGCAGCTTCTTTGGCCACTGCACTTCGCCGGCCTTGCGGTTCTTTTCCGGCGGGATGGATACGACGATATCATTGATCGAGACAAGCTTGTCGCGCTCGCCGGAGAACAGAATGCCGGGATTGTCAGATGGGCGGCGGGTGGTTGCGACGAGCAGATCAACCTTGGTCGTTCCGGGCGATGTAACCTCGCCCACCGGCACAAGCACGCCTTCAGGACGACTGGCGCAACCTGCGAGCAGCGTCACCAAAACAAGCAATGCAGGCACAGCCCGACGAAACATGCTCTGCAAAACCAAGCTCCCTTTACGCCACCGCTTCGCACCGAAATCAGACCTGATTTCTGAAAGGCCAGACACGCCACGTCAATGAATTCGCGTTTCTTTTACACTGCGAATTTTGCAGGTTAATATATTCTTGACGGGCCAAGCTCTGCCAAGCCCCTTTTATCCACCACCGAACGATCAGGCCACGGCTGCGGCTTATCGGTTACACACTGTTCAGCAACCAGCACTTTTCCGGAACGCCCCAACGGACGATATAGGGACCAACAGCAAACGCAACTCCCTGAACAAAGGAGGCAGTTATGGCTTTGGAACTTACCGGACTGCACCACCTGACGGCCATCACCGCCAATGCACCGGCCAACCGGCGCTTCTACACCGATACGCTCGGGCTGCGGCTCGTCAAGAAGACCGTCAATCAGGACGACACCAGCGCCTACCATCTGTTCTATGCCGATGGTCTGGCATCGCCGGGCACCGACATCACCTTCTTCGACTGGCCGGTCGAGCGCGAACGCCGCGGCACCAACAGCGTGGCCCGCACGGGCCTGCGCGTGAATGGCGTCGAAAGCCTCGACTGGTGGCGCAAGCGCCTGAACGAACAGGGCATCGAAGCCGGCGATATTTTTGAAGTGGCCGGTCGCGCCGTACTCGATTTCGAAGACCCGGAAGGCCAGCGTCTGCGGCTGACCGACGATGGCGGCGCGGGCGACGCCCATAGCTGGGACAGAAGCCCCGTACCCGCCGAGAGGCAGATTCGTGGCCTCGGCCCGATAACGCTGAGCGTCCCCGACCTCGCGCCGACCAGGATCGTGCTCGAAAAGCTGATGAACATGAGCGAGACCGGCGACTATGCCTCGCCCGATGGCGAAGGCCATGTGCATGTCTTCTCGATGGGACCGGGCGGCGCGGCTGCCGAACTTCATGTCGCCGTGCAGCCCAACCTGCCGACAGCATGGCAGGGTGCGGGAGCGGTGCACCATGTCGCCTTCCGCACGCCGGATCAGGAAAGCATGCAGGAATGGGTCGAACGCCTGCGGTCGCTCAGGGTGCCGTCCAGCGGTGAAGTCGAGCGTTACTATTTCCGTTCGCTCTATTTCCGCGAACCGAACGGTATCCTGTTCGAAATCGCAACCGACGGTCCGGGCTTTGCCGTCGATGAACCGCTGGAGAGCCTCGGCGAAAGCCTGTCGCTGCCGCCTTTCCTCGAAAGCAAGCGCGCAGCCATCGAAAAAGGCCTCAAGCCGCTGGACTAAGCAAATAAAAAGGGCCGCCGGAGAAATCCGGCGGCCCTTTTTTCGTTTGATCGACGAGGCATTCAGAGTTTCTGCTTCAGCCAATCGCCTGTGAGGCGAGTATCGTCGTCGGTCAGGCCATGCCAGCCCTCGATGGCGTGAACATCGATATCGGCACCATCATCCCGCAGCGCCTTTGCCAATGCGCCCGAAGCATCGCCGAACGGATCGGCTGCGCCGTTCAATTGAAGAACGGCAGCGTCGGAGAGATCGGCGTCCGGCTGTTCCTCCAGAACTTCCGAAGGGCGCAGCAGAACCGCCTTGCGCACGATATGCGGATGAAGCCGCATGAAGGCCGCAAGCAGGTTTGCCCCGTTGGAATTGCCGATAAAGGCCAGTCGGTCCGGGTCGATGTCATAGGCCGCAATCGCGCCCTCAACGAAAGCCTCAAAGGCTTCCGCTTCGAACCGGATGTCCTTCTGATCGAACCGCTTCTGATCGAAACGGCGGAACCAGCGCTGAATGCCCTCCTCCGTGCTGCGACCGCGAACACCGATCAGCGTGGCGCGCGGCGCGGCCAGCCGGGCGAGCGGCATGAGATCATTCTCATTGCCGCCCGAACCGTGCAGCAGGATCAGCGTGCTGCCATCCGGATCTTCCGGCAGGTGAACTCGATGGACGAAGGGCAGATCGCGATAGATCACCCGCTCCTCACCCGGCAGGCCGAATTGCGGCATGCGGGCGCGGATTGCCTGGGCCTGTTTCTCATTGCCCGGCGGCACGAACAGAAGCTGCCCCAATGTTTCCACCGGCTCATCCACGGTAAAACCAGGGGCGTCGGTGGCAAATTCGAACAGGGTTCCGCCCGGCTCACGAACATAGAGCGAGGTGAAATATTTGCGGTCATGCACATTGACCTCGCTGGAATTGAGCTTGGACAGCTCCTTTTCCAGCGTCGTCACATCGTCGGTCGTGCGGGCGCGAAACGCCACATGATCGGCAATGCCGGTCCCCGGAATGCCGGGCCAGAAGCCGCTCGCATCGCGCACATCGATGGCGTCACCGGAATCGGAGACCAGCCGGTCGATGGTTTCTTCCTTCCCCTGATGGCGAAAGCCGAAATATCGCTCGATGAATGCGGCGGTCTGTTCGGGCTGCTCCGACAGGATGGTGGCGGAGCGTATCCGGCGAATGGCGAATTCAGCCGGAATGCCCTCACCGGACCACGGGTCATTGGCCGCAAGATCGCTGCCGACCAGCTTGACGATCACGCCATCGGGATCGCGCAGCCGCAAAACCGGCTCGCCAAATTCCTGCACCGGACCCTCGGACGATACGTGATAACGCAACGCGCGCTCCAGCCAGAAGCCGATGGCCGTGCGGTCGATGGAAAGCGCGATTTCGCTGACCTGCCCGTGACCGACCCGGCCCTTGGAGCCGTCTTCCCAGACCAGAAAGGTGATCAGCGAACCGGGCGTGCCGGAGCGGTCGCCATAGAACAGATGCAGCTGCTCGGCATCCTCGAAGCCGCCCGTCCGCTTGACGATACGCAGACCCAGAAAGCCCGCATAGAAATCGACATTCGCCTGCACCTTGTGCGTGATCAGCGTGAGATGATGGATGCCACTGGTCATGATTGCGATCTCCCGTCCTAATAAAGCTGCACGAGAGATAGTACAGCCAGTGCGGATTGCCCATGGGGCTATACGGTGACGGATTGTCAACGGATGGAGCGTTTGGCTTGTGCAGATTTTGGGGAGGCTCACAAAAAGAAAAAGGCCGCGCGGGAGGAGGATGCGCGGCCTGATCTTCGAATACGGCTGGGAGGAGGAGTGCCGTATTCCGGTATCGAGTTCTGGGAGGAGGAGTGAACTCGATGGCCAAGTTCTAACCCGCTGTACTTTATACAACAACGGCCAATAATGCATGTCAGTTATGCAAATTCCGCACTGCTCAAGAAAAAGGCATCTGCGGAAAATGCAAAAGCGCCCGCAAAAACGGGCGCTTCTGAAGGAAGATTTATATTTATAATCAGCGATTTAGAGGAAATGTGCAATCATCGGCGCAGCCAGTACATTCACCAGTCCAACCAGCACCATGACGAGACCGGCGATGGAACCTTCCTCGCTGCCGATCTGGTGGGCCTTTGCCACACCGGCGCCATGCGCTCCCATGCCGAACAGTGCGCCGCGCGCCAGTGCGGAGCGCAGCGGCAGCCAGTTGAGCATCACTTCGCCAAGCGCCGCGCCGAAAACACCGGTCAGCACCACGAAGATGGCAGTCAGGTCCGGCGTGCCGCCAATGTCGCCCGAAACCGTCATGGCGAACGGCGTGCTCATCGAACGCGGCATCAGGCTGAGGCTGATCGCCTCGTTCAAGCCCAGCAGATGCGCCAGCCCCCAGGCCGAAGCCATGGCCGATGAACTGCCGACCAGCACACCAGCCAGCAAAACCGGCCAGTACCGGCGGATGGTCGCGCGCTGCTGATAGATGGGAATGGCGAAGGCAACCGTTGCAGGGCCGAGCAGCGCCACCAGCCAGTGGGTGGCGCCGAAATAGCCGCGATAGTTTTCATCAAGCGCGACAACCAGCCCCATCAGCAGAAGCGGCGTGACGGCCAAAGGCGTCAGCCACCATAGGGGAAAGCGGCGATAAACGCGCTTGGCCGCGAGATAAAGCAGGATCGTGGCCGCCGACCAGAACAGCGTTGCCACGAAGGGGTTACTTGGCAGCATAACGGAGGCTCCAGCGATAGCAGAGGTCTACCGTCAATGCGGTGACGCTCATCACCGTCAGCGTGCCGAGCAGGATGACGGCCATGATCTTGAGGCCAAGCACACCGATCAGTTCGCGATGCTCAAGGATCGCCAGAACGGCGGGCACGAAGAACAGCAGCATTTCCGCCAGAAACCATTCCGCGCCGCGCTTCATGCTGAACAGGCTGACGCGCCCGCTCAACAAAAGCGCCAACACCAGCGCCATGCCGATGATGCCACCCGGCAGGGGCAGGCCAACCACGCGGACGAAAGCTTCACCCGCCAGCCAGAAGCCGACCAGCGTCGCAATCTGCATCATGCGGCTGTGGTGCAGCGCATAGCGGAAGCGGACGGCGAGAGTACGGGCATTTTTGGAGGCGTTCATTGGCTTCTTCCCGGGCGTTGACCCGTTTGAATTCGGTCTCTTGTGAACAACAATATAGGCCGTCATGGCTTATTCTAGAAATGAATTGATTTCATTGCAGCTATTCCGATATAGAATAGCTCATGAACTTGAGGAGCTTTCAGGCATTTGTGGAGGTGGTGCGGCAGGGCGGGTTTTCCGCCGCGGCCAGAGCCATTCACGCGACCCAGTCCACCGTCAGCAAGGCAGTGAAGCAGCTGGAGGAAGAGCTGGGCCTTGCCCTTCTCGACCGCGACGCTTCCCCGCCCCGCCTGACGGCTGCGGGCGAAATCGTCTATCGCCGATCTATCGCCATGCTGGCCGAGAAAGACGATATGCTGGCGGAACTGGGCGAATTGCGCGGCCTGAAACGCGGTCTGCTGCGCCTCGGCCTGCCGCCCATCGGCTCCAGCGTGCTGTTTGCGCCGGTTTTCGCCGCCTATACCAAGCTTCACCCGGATATCGACATTCAGCTGGTCGAGCATGGCAGCCGCCGCCTGGAAGAGCTGTTGCTGGCGGGTGATGTCGAGCTTGCCGCCTCGCTTCTGCCTGTTGAGGACAGTTTCGAGTGGCAGGATGTACGCTGCGAGCCGGTCGTCGCCCTGCTGCCCGCGACCCATGAGGCCGCCAAAGGCGACGGCGTGACGCTGGACCAGATCGCAGGCTTGCCTTTCATTCTTTTTGAAAGCGGCTTTGCACTCAATCATATCATCCTCGATGCCTGCCAGCAGCATGGCTTTGCCCCCAATGTCGCGGTGCGTTCCAGTCAGATCGATTTCATCGTCGAGTTGGTGGCAGCGGGCATGGGCGTCGGCTTCCTGCCCCTGATGATCGCCGAGCAACGCCATCATTCCGGCGTCCGCATTCAGAAAATCACCGATGCGGACATGAACTGGAACATGGCTCTGATCTGGCGCAAAGGCGCGTTTCTGTCCCATGCGGCGCGGGCCTGGCTGACACTTGCAAGCGGTGGAACGTCAAAAACCCCTTGAAGCGCGCGGGTCGTCGCCTATCTCAAATAGATACACCGACTTTACGCGCCATCCGGCGGCGTTCCGTCTTGATGCTTATCAGCTGAGAAGGAGGCTATGATGGAAGGTCAGGTTATATTCTACAAAGGCGACAGGATCCTCTACCGGCACCATATCGAAGTGCAGGACGACGATTATTCCAAGGGCGTCAATGACGCCTTGATCGCCTTCCAGCGCAACTATGCCGGTTTCGATCTTGCGGGCGACGATATTCACGTCCGCTTCAAGAAGCCTGGAGATGTTTAACGGCTAACATTCCACCGCGACTGGAGCCCGCGTCCGGTTTCATGCCGAACGCGATGGGCTCCTTTTGCCCGCATTGTCAGGCTGCGGCGTAAGCGGCTTCGCGCGCCACGCGGCGGATGTCGTTGCGGCTGAGGCCGAGATCGCTCAGTTCGCGGTCGCTGCAGCTTTCAAGCTCGCGCAGGTTTTCGCAATACTGCATCCAGCGATTGAATTGGGTACGAAGATTGATTGGAAGGCTCATGGCGGTATCCCCTTGTTTTTATCTTCCTCCCAAAAATGAGCTTCCGCCTTTCAAACGCGTTTGAGAAGTGCAGATACTGCATGGCTGCATTGTGATTGGGGAAATCCTGCAAATCAGCCAACATTCTTTTTTATCTAAATTAGCTAATGCTTTTAAAATATAAAAATTCCGGTTAGACGGGAAGCAGAACGTCTTTCAAGTCGATTCCCGCCGGTAAAAATGAAGAAAACTCTCATTATAGTCGGTAATGCCCCTTTACCCCGCGACCTGTCGCGCGAGGTTGATGCTGCAGATTTCGTGGTGCGTTTCAACGAGCCCAAGCAATCGATCGGCATGAGCGGCACGCGGACCGACCTCCTGATACTGGCCACCTCCAGCAAGCCGATGCAGCGCCGCCTGCGCGATCCGGGCTTCGTGCAAACCCCGACCTTCCGGGCCGCGAAGGAAGTCATGCTCGCCTATCACCCGAGCATCATGCGTCTTTATCACCCCAAGCCGAATATCCTGTCGCGTCTCAAGGGGCGTCGTTCCGACTGGACCGCCGAAACCATCGAAGTCGTGGGCGCTGCGGGCAAGGAAATCCGCATCATGCCGCCGCAGTTCTATATGGCTGGCTGCAAGGAACTGGGCGTCAGCGAGGAGCAGCTGAGCAAGGTTTTTCCCAGCACCGGCTTTTTCGGCATCTGGCACATGCTGGGCAAATGCCCCGCCGAAAGCTGGGACGTGAAGCTGTGCGGTTTCACCTGGGAAGGCTGGAAACGCCACGCATGGGGCGACGAGCGCAGCTGGGTCGAAAGACAAGTGGCTTCCGGGCGCATCAGCATCATCGAATAGCCCGACCTGCTCGGGCCTTCGCCACAAATCTCGTTAAAAGGAGTATTTGAATGACTGAACCGTTACGCATTTTTATTGGCTGGGACTCCCGCGAACCGATCGCCTATGAAGTCGCCAGGGCCTCGGCGCTGAAACATTCTTCCATTCCGCTGGAGATCGTACCGATCAAGTTGCAGGATCTGGTCGATCAGGGCGTCTATACGCGTGACATCGACCCGCTGGCGTCCACGGAATTCACCTATTCGCGGTTCTTCACGCCCTGGCTTGCCGGCTACAAGGGCTGGGCGCTGTTTTGCGATTGCGACTTCCTGTTTCTCGGCGATATTGCCGGGCTGCAGGCCTATAACGACCCGTCGAAGGCGGTTTACTGCGTGCAGCACGACTATCAGCCGAAAGACAGCGTCAAGATGGATGGCAAGGTGCAGACCACCTATCCGCGCAAGAACTGGTCGTCCTGCATGTTGTTCAATTGCGCGCATCCTTCGACGCAGCAGCTGACGCCGGAACTGGTCAACCGCGAAACAGGCGCTTTTCTGCATCGCATGCAATGGGCTGCCGATGATGAAATCGGCGCCTTGCCGACCGAGTATAACTGGCTTGAAGGCTGGAACGAAAAGCCCGAACACGGCCTGCCGAAAGTCGTGCATTACACCAGTGGCGGTCCCTGGTTCAAAGACTGGCAGAATGTCGATTATGCCGATCTGTGGCGCGCCGAAGCCGATCTTGTGGAACCGGGCTGGAAGCCGGTCTGATCGCCGCTCCTTTCCGGCAAAAATCCTGAAGCTTTTTCGTCGGCTCCACGCTACATAGAGACCATGAACGAAACGCGTCATGACTCTCCAGCGCAAGGCGGATCGCAAAAGCCCGCCACGCAACAAAAACCAGACGGCCCGAAAAGGGCCGTGAAGGCCTTCATCATCCATCTGAAGCGGGCGAGCGATCGCCAGCCGCAGGTGGCGCATCTCATCGAAAACCTGCCCATGCGGGCCGAGGTGATCGACGCCATTGACGGGCGTGTGCTTGATGGAGAAACCATCCAGCGCGTTTATCGCCGCTCGGTGCACAAGCCCCACTATCCCTTTCCGCTGGGCACCAATGAGATTGCCTGCTTTCTCTCGCATCGCAAGGCATGGCAGGCCATCGTCGATCAGAAGATCGACGCCGGTTTTGTGCTGGAAGATGACGTGGAGCTGACGCCGGAATTTGCCGCCGCTTTTCAGGCCGCGTTGCAGCTTGTCGACCATGACAGCTTCATCCGCTTTCCTTTCCGCGAGCGGGAAACAGGCCGCGAAGTGCTGAATATCGATGGCGTGCGCGTGATCCTGCCCGTACCGGTCGGCCTCGGCATGGTCGCCCAGCTTGTCGGGCGCGACGCGGCGAGACGGCTGCTGGCCGCGACCGAAACTTTCGACCGGCCGGTCGACACCACGGCGCAGATGAACTGGGTGACGGGACTGAAGCCGCTTTCCGTCCTGCCCGGCGGCGTGCGCGAGGTGTCGGTGCGTCTGGGCGGCAGCACCATCCAGAAATCCCGATCCCTGCCCGATAAGCTGAAGCGGGAAATCCTGCGACCGCTTTATCGCTGGAAGATCAAAAATCGTTCTCGCAAGAGTTAGCAATTCCATTCAGGAAAAAACTGATTTAATTATTTATTTTTAAAGATTTAGCGACAAAACAATATTTCGCGCGACCGACTGAACATACAAGATCGAGGATTATCGTGTCCGTACCAATTCTTCTTTATCACCAGATCGATGTTCCGCCCCGGCACAAGGCGCCTTTTCGCAGCATGACCGTGCATCCCGACCGTTTTGGCAACCAGATGGCCTGGCTCAAGCGCCTCGGCTATCAGGGATTGTCGCTGAAGGATGCGCTGCCCTATATCTATGGTGGCAAAGAGGGGAAAGTCGCGGTCATCACCTTCGATGATGGGTTTGACAATGTCTTCCGCAATGCTCTGCCTATCTTGCAGGAACATGGCTTTACCGCCACGAATTATTTCGTCGCGAACCAGATCGGTGGCTTCAATCTCTGGGATCAGAAAATCGGCGTGGCGCGGGCCGATTGCATGGGCGTCGCCGAAATGCGGGAATGGGCGGCCCTCGGTCACGAAGTCGGGTCACATACGCTCGATCACATCAATCTGAGCACCGCAAACGATACGGATGCTGAAGTGCAGATCCGGCAATCTCGCGAAAAGATCGAGGACTTGCTTGGTCAGGAAGTCATATCATTCGCCTATCCCTATGGCGGCGAGACTGCGAGAACACGCGAGATCGTCGCGCAGGCCGGGTATAAATACGCCACCACCACGGAAAAGCGCCGCGCAAAAGCCACCGACGACCCGTTCGGCATTCCGCGCCTGACGATCCGGCGTAACGATATATGGCTGCAATTCCTGCGGAAGATCGCCCTGTCCTGAGCCGAAACATAACCGGTTTCAGCTTGCCTTGGCCCGCTCCATGCAGGGCGGCTTCGTCAGGTTTTGCAAATCCACCATGAAGCCGCGTTCGACCAGACATTCCGGTCCCGTATAGTGAACCGAGCCGGAATAGACCAGCGAAAGGTCGTCGGAAAACCGCTCGTTGCCGACGATGGCCTTGTAGTGTTCCGAGCCGCCTGCATGGCCGCCCTCTTTCGCGATCCGTTGAAACTCCTCGACCGAGCGCGACGAAAAACGATAGTGCAAAAGCGCCCCGGTGACCGGCAGATAATTGCGGAAGCAAGGGCCCGGCCCGTGAATGCTGCCGCGGCGATAATCGGTCTTGCGGTCTACCCAGATCAGCGGAAATTTGGACAGGCGCATGCTGCGCCCGAACAGGCGCTGGCGCGGCCCACCGCGCACGGCAACGCCGAAACGCTCCTGCTTGACCGTATAGCCGTCGCCGTCGAAATGCGACGACACTTCGAAAGGATATTTCGTTCCGTCATCGACAAAAACGCCATCGCGCAGAAGACCGGCGGGATACATGTCGATCATCGGCGCGAGGCAACGCCGGATACCATGCGCTTCCAGTTCCCCGATGAAATCGCGCAAGCTGCGCTGTTCCATACGCGGGAAGACGAAGAACTCGTCGGCATCCACCGAGAGATACCAGCGGCGGCGACCGTAAATATTGAACAGCGCATCGCGCCAGGCGCGCCCGCGATCCGCCTCAGCATAGCGCACGTCGGAAACGAACAGATCGACATCGGCGGCATTGGCGAGAATTTCGGCCGTGCCGTCATCCGACTTGTCGTCCACGACGATGAAACGCGTGACGCCCAGCGCACGATAATAGCGCAGGAACGAATTCAGATAGGCGCCGGCATTGCGCACCACGCAAATCAGCGGCAGATCATCCGGCAGCAAAGCCGCGAAACTTCCAGCCGAGGCGATCAGATTGGCCTTGCCGCGCCTTCTGGGCACCGACAGCCGCGCATGACGCCAGCGCAGCTTGAAGTGCTGGGCCGACGAGGCGCGCCAATAGGCGGCCCAATCCGTTTCTTTTGACGCTGGATAGTGCATTGGCGGCAAAACCGACTTCATACGGGGGATGTCTTTCAGGAAGCGCTAATAAACACTATATCGCTATTCATTCCAGGCAATTCCATGTCAGCAAGAATCACGCTGTGTGATGCGACGATACGAATGCGTGAATGATCGTTTCAGCCATTTTGCCCTTCTGGCTGCATTTGCTTGATCCTGATCAATGCTGCTTCAATAAAACGTGGCAAATTGCCCGCGACCGCGCCATGGACCTTAACGGCCAAAAGCGCTAGTTAAGGCAAAGACAAGCGCATCGGCCTAAAAATCGGGAGCGATTTTTCGGAAACAGGGTGCGTCGAATCAAATAGTTAGAGCGAGTTTTGTGCGCCCTGAAGGACGCGCTGCCCTCTAAGGAGCGCATGATGGATTATCGCCGGTTTTTCGAAGACGCGATTGATCAGTTGCACGCCGAGAAGCGTTACCGCGTTTTCGCCGACCTTGAACGCATCGTCGGACGTTTCCCCCGCGCGATCTGGCGGAACAATGGCACGGCCCGTGAAATCACCGTTTGGTGTTCCAATGATTATCTCGGCATGGGACACCATCCCGATGTGATCAAGGCCATGTGCGACACCGCAAGCAATGCCGGTTCCGGCGCAGGCGGCACGCGCAACATTTCCGGCAACAACCATCCGCTGGTCGAGCTGGAAGCCGAACTGGCCGACCTGCACGGCAAGGAGGCCGGTCTCGTCTTCACCTCCGGCTTCATTTCCAACGAAGCCTCGATTTCGACCATTGCGCGCCTGCTGCCGAACTGCCTGATCCTGTCCGACGAGCTGAACCATGCCTCGATGATCGAAGGCGTGCGCCGCTCGGGTGCGGAGAAGAAGATTTTCCGCCACAATGACGTCGAGCATCTGGAACAGCTTTTGAAGGCCGCCGATCCGGCACGCGCCAAGCTGATCGTGTTTGAATCCGTCTATTCGATGGATGGCGATATTGCACCGATCGAAGAGATCGCCGACCTCGCCGACAAGTATAATGCCATGACCTATATCGATGAAGTTCATGCCGTTGGCATGTACGGCCAGCGCGGCGGCGGTATCACCGACCGCGATGGTCTGGCACACCGCATCGACATCATCGAAGGCACGCTCGCCAAGGCTTTCGGCGCGCTGGGCGGCTATATCACCGGCTCACGCGCCATTATCGATGCCGTGCGTTCCTATGCGCCGGGCTTCATCTTCACGACCGCGCTTCCGCCATCGGTGGCAGCGGCTGCAACGGCTTCGATCCGCCATCTCAAAACCTCGCAGATCGAACGCGACGGCCAGCAGCGTCAAGCGCAGCAGGCCAAGGATGTACTGTCGGCAGCGGGCCTGCCGGTCATGCCTTCGGACACGCATATCGTGCCCGTGCTGGTCGGCGATCCGGAGCTTTGCAAGAAGGCCAGCGACCGGCTGCTCGATGTCCACGGCATCTATATCCAGCCGATCAACTATCCGACTGTGCCGCGCGGCACCGAACGCCTGCGCATCACGCCGTCGCCGCTGCATGACGATGCGCTGATCGACGGGCTGAAGGACGCGCTGCTGGAAGTCTGGAACACGCTCGGCATTCCTTTTGCCGAAACCGATGCCCCGCAGACGGCCAGTTCCGACCGCGTCGTGCCGCTGATGGTGTCCAAGGCGGGCGGATAAGCGCTTCGCAAATAGCTGAATGAAAAAGGCCGGTTTTCACCGGCCTTTGTTTTAGATTAAAGTCGCTCGATCCAGTTCACGAGCCGTGCTGCGGCCTCATCAATCTGATGCGGGGCGCGACCGAAACATAGCCGGAAGAACGCCTCGCCGCCCTGCCCAAAGGCGCTGCCCGGTGCAAGGCCCACATTGGCCCGGTCGATAATATCGATGGCCGCCTTGACCGAATCCGTCACGCCTTCAACGCCGAAGAACAGATAGAACGCGCCTTCCGGCGGGGCCAGGCGCACCTTGCCGGTTGCCTGCAAGGTCGAGCAAAGCCTGTCGCGGGTGGCGCGGGCACGCTCCACCTGCATGGCGAAAAAGGGTTCACCCTGATCGAGCGCCGCCACCGCGCCACGCTGCATGAATGGCGCCACACCGGAGTTCGAATACTGGATCATGTTTTCGATCACCGGACCGACGGAAGGATGCACCGTCATCCAGCCCACGCGCCAGCCGGTCATCGCCCAGTTCTTGGAGAAGGAATTGACGAAGATGATGCGGTCGTCGGGCTCCATGATTTCCATAAAAGACGGGGCGTGACCGCCGCCATAATAGAAATGCGTGTAGATCTCGTCGGCGATGATCCAGAGACCGTGCTTGCGCGCCAGATCAAGGATGTAACGCAGCGTCTCACGGTCGGCGGTCCATCCGGTCGGGTTGGACGGCGTGTTGATGAACAGCGCGCGGGTGCGGGGCGTGATGGCGGCGGCGACCTTCTCCGGGTCGAGCACCCAGCCATTCGCGCCGAATTCCAGTTCCACCGCGACGGGCACCGCACCTGCAAGACCAGCCGCGCCGACGAAATTCGGCCAGGCCGGCGACAGATAGATCGCTTCCTCGCCCGCACCGACCGTCGCCGTCAGCGCCATTTCGATGGCGTGCATGCCCGAGCCGGTGACGTAGAAATTCTCAGGCTTCAAGGCCAGCGGGAAATGACGCGCATGGTAACGGGCCAGCGCCTCGCGCAGTTCGGGAATACCGGCCTGCCATGTATAGAAGGTCTCGCCGTCGGTAATGCTTTTCTGCGCCGCATCGCGGATGAAATCCGGCGTCGGCAGATCGCCTTCGCCCACCCATAACGGAATGAGCCCTTCGCGGCCCCTGCCATGATTGGCAACGGCGACAATGCCGCTTTCTGGCGCTTGCGCTGCTTCACGGCGGAGACTGGCTAAAAGTGTCATGATGATCCTGCGCTACTTGCTCTATGTCTATCGGCCTTAGCAAGACGCGAGCACAAAATCACTCGGCATTTTGTGATGATCCGATCATCGGTATTGATGAATGCCAAAACAAAAACGGAGCCCTTGCAGGCTCCGTCTTGTAACGCAAAGAAAAAATCCCGATCAGGCCTTCTTGGCAAGAAGATCGCGGATTTCGGTCAGCAGCACTTCCTCGCGCGGAGCTTCCGGCTCAGGCTTTGCTTCTTCCTTCTTCTTCATGCGGTTCATGCCCTTGACGACAAGGAACAGCACCCAGGCGATAATCAGGAAATTGATCAGCAGGGTCACGAAGTTACCGTAAGCAACGGTTGCACCGGCTTCACGGGCGGCGGCAAGCGTGGACTTCGGCTCGCCGGCAAGCTGGATGAACATGTTCGAGAAATCGATACCGCCGGTGATCAGACCGATGATCGGCATGATGATATCGTTGACGATGGAATTGACGAGGCCACCGAAGGCGCCGCCGATAATCACACCGATGGCCAGATCGACCATATTGCCCTTGAGAGCGAATTCCCTGAATTCTTTCAACATTCGTCAGTCTCCCTCACGATTGCATTCCACATAACCGGGCCGTCGTTGCTGCGGTGCGTTCGTCAATTAATATGGCGTCAGATCGCTCCGACGGTGAACGATAGGACCGCTCCTGACAGGGGGAGGCTCGAAGAACGGTTCTATCAAACTGTATTTCGCTTAGTTTGTATTCGAAAAACTTCAAAGAAAAGATAAACGCGGATATCGACGGGTAAAACATCCGCTTTTTCATCAATATTCTTGCACGCAGAACATGAAAGTGCTTGCGTCAGACAGACTTGGATAAACTGAAGAGGAATAAAGCCGCCTATGCAAGGCTGGGGAATCATCGGCGCTGCCTTCCTGTACCTGCTGCTGCTTTTTGCTGTTGCCAGTATCGGCGACCGCAGAGCCTCACGCTGGAACAGTGCGCCGCGTCCCTATGTCTATGCGCTGAGCCTTGCGGTCTATTGTACGTCCTGGACCTTCTTCGGCTCTGTCGGCCTGTCCGCACAGCGCGGGCTGGAATTTCTCGGAATCTATATCGGGCCGATCCTGGTGTTCACGCTCGGCAACCGGCTACTGCGCCATATCGTGCGGCTGGCCAAGGCGGAGCGCATCACCTCCATCGCCGATTTTCTGGCGGCGCGGTATGGCAAAAGTTTTGGCGTGGCATCTCTCGCCACCTGTATCGCCGCCGTAGGGTCGATCCCCTATATCGCCTTGCAGCTGAAAGCAGTTGCGGGCAGCGTCGGGCTGGTGATGGACCATTATGGCCGCGCCGTCGCGCCGCCTGCCTTCATCTTCGGCGATATTTCGCTGGCGGTTGCCGCTGTGCTCGCCGTCTTCGCGATCCTGTTTGGCACGCGCCACACCGATGCGACCGAACACCAGAACGGGTTGATCCTCGCCATTGCGGTGGAATCCGTCATCAAACTTTGCGCATTTCTCACCGTGGGGCTCGCCTGCACGTTCTTCCTGTTCGGCTCGCCCTCGCAGCTCATCGACCAGATTTCCCAGTCCACCGATGCGCTGAAAGCCTTCCACTACCAGACCTCCATCGGCACCTGGATCATACAAACCGCCTTGAGTGCTGCGGCCATCATCATGCTGCCGCGCCAGTTCCACGTTACGGTCGTCGAAAGCCGCAGCGAAAAGGAATTGCGCACCGCATCCTGGCTGTTCCCGGTCTATTTGGTGCTGATCAATATCTTCGTGTTTCCGATTGCCCTGATCGGCGTGATGACGCTTGGCACCACGGTCAGTGGCGATCTTTACGTGCTGGCGCTGCCGCTTGCCGCCGAAGCGCACTGGATGGCGCTCATCGCCTTCCTTGGCGGTCTGTCCGCTGCAACGGCGATGGTGATCGTCGCCTGCGTGGCGCTGTCGATCATGATTTCCAACCATCTCGTGCTGCCGCTTTTCATCCGCAGCATGGCCAAGCGTCACCCGGCTGAACAGCCCGACCTGACAAAGGTCATTCTCAATACAAGGCGTGTGACGATCATCGCCATTCTGGCGCTCGCCTTCGCCTATTATCGCTTCACGTCCAACAATATTCACCTTGCCTCTATCGGCTTCGTATCGTTTGCGGCGATTGCGCAATTCGTTCCGGCCTTTATCGGCGGTTTGTTCTGGCGCAATGCCAATGGGCGCGGCGCAATGATGGGGCTGTCGGCGGGCTTTCTCGTATGGGCCTATACGCTGTTGCTGCCCACCATGGCGCCGGAAGATGCCGCCATTTTGCGCGACGGCTTTCTGGGTTTCACCGCGTTGCGCCCGGAAGCGCTGTTTGGCACCGATGCGCTGCCGCTGACCAATGGCGTGATCTGGAGCCTCACCGCCAACACGCTGTTCTATATTCTGGGTTCGCTCTCGCGCGCCTCGACGCCGCTGGAGCGCATTCAGGCCAGCATCTTCCTGCCGCGCTATTTCATCGCGACGCCGACGCTCCGACGGTTCCGCACCACCGTCACCGTGGCGGAACTGAAAGCCACCATGGCGCGCTATCTCGGCTCCGAACGTGTCGAGCGCGCCTTCCTGCGGTTCGAAGGGCATGAACAGCGCAGGCTCGATCCGGGCATGACCGTTGACACGCCCCTGATCCGCCATGCCGAACAATTGCTTGGCACGGCGGTTGGCACCGCTTCGGCACGGCTCGTTCTGTCGCTGCTTCTGCAACGCAACGATGCTTCAGGGCGTGATGCGCGCCAGCTTCTCGATGACGCTTCCGCCGCCCTGCAACAAAATCGCGACCTGTTGCAGATCGCGCTCGACCAGATGGAACAGGGCATTACGGTTTTCGACAAGGATTTTCGGCTGGCCTTCTGGAACCGCCAGTTCCGCACCCTGCTCAACCTGCCTGACGAGGTGATGCAGGTCGGTATCCCGGTCTCGGAAATCGTCGAGCATCTGATCCGCCGCGAAGACATCGCCTTCAATGCGCGCAACAGCATCATCCATTCACTGACGGCCAGCCGCAAGCCCGCGCGCCTGAAGATGAAATCGACGGCCAAGACACTGGAAATCCAGTCCAATCCGATGCCGGATGGCGGTATCGTCGCGACCTATACCGACATCACCGCTGCCGTCGAAGCCGATCTGATGCGCCAGAAGGCCGCCGAAATGCTGGAACAGCGCGTGGCCGACCGCACGGCGGAACTGACCCATGTGAACAAGGAACTGGCGCGGGCGCAGGCCGCTGCCGAAGAGGCCAATCTCGGCAAGACGCGCTTTCTCGCCGCCGCGGGCCACGACATTCTGCAACCGCTCAACGCCGCGCGCCTCTATTCCACCGCGCTGTCGGAGAAACTTGGGCGTTCGGAAACCAGCGAATTTGCCCGCAACATCGATTCCTCGCTGGAGGCGGTGGAAGCCATTCTGGGCATGGTGCTGGATATTTCGCGCCTCGACACAGGCGCGCTGAAACCGGAAGTCTCGGTGTTCCGGCTGGACAGGTTGCTGAGCCAGATCGCCACGGATTTCACGCCGCTGGCGCGCAAGAAGGCGCTGAAACTGCGCGTGGTGCCGTCGAGCATCGTGGTGAAAACCGACCGCAACATGCTGCGCCGCCTGATCCAGAATCTCGTTTCCAATTCGATCAAATATAGCCGCAGCGGCGGCATGCTGCTTGGCGTCCGGCGGCGGGGCGCTTTTGTCGAATTGCAGGTGCTGGACACCGGCATCGGCATTGCGCAGCACAAGCTGAAACTCGTCTTCCGCGAATTCACCCGCCTTGATGAAGGTATGCGCGAGGCGGAAGGGCTGGGACTTGGCCTGTCCATCGTCGACCGCATCGCCCGGCTGCTGGAATTTCCGCTGTCGGTGCGCTCGGTTCAGGGCAAGGGCACAACATTCACCCTGCGCATTCCGGTTTCAAACGAGCCGGTGCCGGTAGAGGAAACCAGAAGCCGTCGTGGCCATGCGCGCGCGCTGGAACTGACAGGCCTCGATGTGCTGTGCATCGACAATGATGCCGACATTCTGTCCGGCATGGAAACGCTTCTTTCGGGCTGGGGCTGCAACGTGACCACGCTGCGCAACGGCGCGGCGCTGAAAGCCTTTTGCGCCAATCGCAGCACCGCGCCGGATGTCATCGTCGCCGATTATCATTTGATCCATGAAAACGGCATCGACATGATCGGCTTCACGCGGGAGCATTTCGAGACGGAAATACCCGCCATCTTGCTGACCGCCGACCGTTCCAAGGAAGTGCGCCAGCGCGCCGAGGATGAAAACATCACCTTGCTGAACAAGCCGCTTCGCCCGGCGGCGTTGCGCTCATTGCTGTCGCATTTTTATCATGCGCGACAGGACGGCAGCTCGTCACAGACGGCTGCGCAATAACCATATCATGTGCTGATAACGTCACTGCCGATGCGCGACAGCAAGATGACAGCCTGAGTGCGGCTATCGACGCCAAGCTTCTGCAACACGGCCGAGACATGCGCCTTGACGGTTGCTTCCGACACGCTCAGCTCATACGCGATCTGCTTGTTGAGAAGACCCTCGGCGAGCATGGTCAGCACGCGGGTCTGCTGCGGTGTGAGCGTGCGCAGGCGCGCAATCAGCCCCTCGATTTCCGGATCCTTCGGGTGATCGAGATCGATGCCTTCCGGCGTCCAGATATCGCCTGCAAGCACGGCGCGAACCGCCTCGCCGATGGTTTCCATGCTGGCAGATTTGGAGATGAAGCCCGATGCGCCAAGTTCCACCGCATGATGGATGGTGGCGGCGTCATCCGTGGCCGATACGATCACCACCGGCAAAGCCGGTTGGAGCGCCTTCAGCGCAACCAGCCCTGACAGGCCTGCACCACCGGGCATGGTCAGATCGAGCAGCAGAAGGTCGATATCGTCGCGTTCGGCAACCAGTTTCCTGACGGCATCGAAATCGCCAACTTCGACAATCTCGACGTTTTCGGATTGTCCCGACAGAACCTGTCTCAATGCGCCGCGAAAAAGCGGGTGATCGTCAGCGATGATAAAGTGCATGTGCCTCGCGCGCCAATTTCAAGTGGTTCCTCCCCGTGCGGTGCATCCAATGCTACCAAACAAGTTTTTATGCCTATTTTTATGCGGAGCAACCAAAAATCACGTTGCTAACGTGTTTTCGCATTTCTCATTGCCGCCATGTTGCCCCATTGTGTGGTAGGGTTGCGCCGGAAATTGAAACACCGGCCCCGCCAGACACGTGAAGCAGAGGGTGGGAACCAGAAGGCCTTTCATGACGCGCAATATGCTTTATCCCGAGATTGAACCCTTCAAGGAAGAGATGCTGCAGGTGTCCCCGCTGCATCGCATCCATGTCGAGCAGTGCGGCAACCCGGACGGCAAGCCGGTGATCATGATTCATGGCGGCCCCGGCGGCGGCATCACGCCTGCCATGCGTCGCCTGCACGATCCCGAGCGTTATCGCATCATCCTGTTCGACCAGCGCGGTTGCGGTCGTTCCACGCCGCACGCCGAATTGCGTGAAAACACCACCTGGGATCTGGTCGCCGATATGGAGCATATCCGCGCCCATCTCGGCATCGACAAATGGCAGATTTTCGGCGGCTCCTGGGGTTCGACGCTCGGCCTCGCTTATGCTGAAACGCACCCGGAACGCGTGTCGGAAATGGTGCTGCGTGGCATCTTCATGCTGCGCCGGTTCGAAATCGACTGGACATATACCAACGGTGCCAGCATCATTTTTCCAGATCACTTCGAAGCCTTTCAGGAGCATATTCCCGAAGCCGAGCGCGGCGATATGATTGCCGCCTATTACAAGCGCCTGACGGACCGCGATCCGAAAGTTCAGCTGGAAGCCGCCCGTCGCTGGGCGCGCTGGGAAGGCTCAATCATTTCGCTTCTGCCGGACCCATCCCGCGTTGATGCCTTCGGCGCGGATGAATATGCAATCGCCTTTGCGCGCATCGAATGCCACTATTTCCAGAATCGCGGCTTCCTCGATTCCGACGACCAGCTTTTGCGCAATGTCGAACGCATCCGGCATATTCCGGGCGTCATCGTGCATGGCCGTTACGATATCTGCACGCCCTTCATCAATGCATGGCAGCTGAAGAAGCTGTGGCCAGAAGCCGACCTCAAGATCGTCGAGGATAGCGGCCACGCCGTGACCGAGCCGGGCATCGTTCATGAGCTGATCGAAGCGACGAAACGCTACGCCGCGTAACGACAGAAACAGAAAAGGCGCCATTTGGCGCCTTTTTTATTATCCACGAGCGATCACGTCCGTCCGCCGGGCGGTGTTGGTGTCGTCTCCGCGGGCTTTTCTGGCTCGCTGTCGAAGCTCTTGGCTATGTCCATGAAGCGGCGCATGAAGCGTTCCATATAGCTCATGGATTGTTCGAACTCCTGTTCGCTCGGCAGGCCCGAAGCGGTATTGCCGCCGCCCTTCTGATCGATGGCCGCCAGCCGGTCTTCCAGCACCTTCACGCGGCCCTGCAAATCCGCCAGATCATTCTCATAAGCCTCGCGGTCTTCCGTGGCCATCTTGCAGATCATCTGGCCCTGCGACTGTTCGGTGCAAACCGAAATCGCGCCGGTCTTGCTATCAAGGCGCACATAGCCGGTTTCGGTCTGTTCCAGACGATAGCGGCCATTTTCCTGCGCCACCGCTCCGGATGCGGCCAGAACCGGCGCGACCAGAGCCACCGCCGCCAGACCGCGCATGACGGGACGTGCGGCGAAAAAGGTGTTTTTGTTCGACATAATCCGATCTCCCTTTGGCTTCCTGTCATCATATGGGAGCTTTGCGACGAAAATCGAACATCACGGTCTTTGATTTTCTGACAATTTCGGTCTAGAGGACAGCCATGACCAAGATCATCTACAAGATCGCCCCGCGCGAACTCTGGGCGCAAGCGGAAAAGGCGGGAAGCTTTTCGGGTGCACCGGTTGATATTGCCGATGGCTATATCCATTTCTCTACTGCAACACAGGTGCGCGAAACCGCTGCGAAGCATTTCGCGAACCAGAACAACTTGGTTCTTGTGAGCGTGGACGCGACCCGTCTTGGTGAAGACCTTAAATATGAGGCCTCGCGCGGTGGTGCGCTTTTCCCTCATCTCTATGCGGACCTGCCGCTTGATGCGGTCGTGGCTGTCGAGCCCTTGCTGCTCGACGACAATGGACTTCATATTTTCCCGGAGCTGAAAGACGAATGAGCGGACTTTTTGAAACTCTCGGCCGACGCGCCCTCTTCTCTTTCGACGCAGAACAGGCGCATGGCCTGTCCATTGCCGGGCTGAAGACCGGGCTCGTAAGCTGCAGCGCACCGAGCGACCCCGCTTTGTCGGTCAAGGTTGCGGGATTGCAGTTTCCCAATCCGCTCGGCATGGCCGCTGGCTATGACAAGAATGCCGAAGTGCCGGATGCGCTTTTGAAGCTCGGCTTCGGCTTCACCGAAATCGGCACCATCACGCCGCGCCCGCAAAGCGGCAATCCGCGTCCGCGCATTTTCCGTCTTGTGGATGACAGGGCCGTCATCAATCGCCTCGGTTTCAATAATGAAGGCCACGAGGCGGCTTTCAAGCGCCTGTCGCAGCGCGCAGGCAAGAGCGGCATTGTCGGCGTCAATATTGGTGCCAACAAGGATGCGGAAGATCGCATCGCCGATTACGTGGCGGGCATTCGCCGGTTCTACCAGCTGGCGCGCTATTTCACCGTCAATATTTCCTCGCCCAACACGCCGGGCCTGCGCAATCTCCAGGCGCGCGACAGTCTGCGCGAGCTTCTGAGCCGTGTGCTGGAAGCGCGCAACGAGGAAGGCAGCATGTGCACGCTGAAGCGTCCGGTGTTCCTCAAGATCGCGCCTGATCTGGCCGATGAGGAACTGGACGACATTGCCGTCGAGGCCACCGAGCAGAAACTGGACGGCATCATCGTTTCCAATACCACCCTGTCGCGTACCGGGCTGAAAAGTGCTGAAAACCGCGACGAAACCGGCGGGCTTTCCGGCGCACCGCTGTTCGAACGGTCCACCGTGGTTCTTGCCCGCATGCGCGAGCGTGTGGGGCCTGACATGCCGCTGATCGGCGTTGGGGGTATCGATAGCGCCGAAACCGCCCTGACCAAGATCAAGGCTGGGGCTGATCTGGTACAGCTTTATACGGGCCTCATCTATCGCGGCCCCGGCCTGCCAAGCGACATTCTGCGCGGGCTTTCGGCAGCGGTTAAACGCGAAGGCGTTGCCAATATTGCCGAACTGCGCGACCGCGACACAAAAGACTGGGCAGCGCGTCCGTTGCCTGCGTGATTATTTCGTGAATTCCAGCCGATAGCGGCGTGGCAGCATCGCCAGAAGCGTGATGCCACGTATCGACAGAAACAGATTAAGCGCCAGCCAAAGCCCGTGATTGCCCATCGCGGGCTTTGCCGCGTAAAGCACGGCCATAAAGAAGGCCAGCGACAGAAACATCATATTGCGCATGTCGCGCGACCATGTGGCCCCGATATAGACACCGTCCATATGAAAGGCGAGCAGCCCGGTGATACCGGTGAGTGCCGCCCATGGCAGATATTTGAGCGCCTCGGCATGGACATCCTCGGCCTTGGACAAGAGGCTGATGATTGGATCTCCGAAAACCAAAAGCGCGAAGGCGATGATGCTGGCCATCACCAGCCCCCACACAAAGGTGAGCTTAGTGCCGCGCACAAAGGCCGGGCTGTAGCGCGCACCGATCGACCGCCCGACGATCTGTTCAGCGGCGGCGGCCATGCCGTCGAGGAAAAAGCCTGCCACGAGGAAGAAATTCATCAGCACGGCATTGGCTGCGAGCGTCACCGGCCCGAGATCGGAACCCGCACGTGTGAAGAAGGCGAAAGCGGTCAGAAGCAGGAAGGAGCGGATCATGATATCGCGATTGACCGCGAACATGCGCAGAATGCCTTCCTTCTGGAAAATGCGCTGGCGGCTCGGGCGCTTGGTCGCGTCCTTGCGGAAATGCCGGACCACCAGAAAGAGGCCGACAATCGCCGCGACGGTTTCGCCGGTGACCGTGGCCCAGGCAACGCCTGTCACGCCCCAGCCGAGTTCCAGACCGAGGATAATGCAGAGCACGATATTGATGCCGTTGAGCAGAACCTGAAGGCCGAGGCCAAGCAGGCCCTGTCCGCGTCCGAGAACCAGCCCCAGCACCGAATAATTGATGAGCGCCACCGGCGCGGCCAGCATGCGGATCGACACATAGGTCGCCATGGCCTCCTGTGTCGCGCTTGTCGGATGCATGAAGCTGGAGGCCGCGGCCAGAATGAGCGGCAGGCAGAGGATCATCAAGCCGCCCGCGATCACCGCGATAATGATGGCGCGCCAGAAGATTGCCTGTTCTTCGATGGCGTCTTCAGCACCCATGGCCTGCGCCACCAGACCGGTTGTGCCGGAGCGCAGGAAATTGAACATGGACAGCAGGAAATCGAACACCAGCGCGCCGATGGCCAGCCCGCCGATCAGTTCGGCCTTGCCCATCTGCCCGACCACGCCCATATCGACGAGCCCCAGCAGCGGCGTCGTGATGGCGGCAAGCGTCATGGGAATGGCGATCAGCATGACCATGCGATGCGTCACATCGAACGGCCTCGTAACGCTTCCAACGCGCTGCGACTGATCCATAACCACTATCCCCGAATTCACACCTGTAATTCGAGAACGTCTACTCTGGAATCGCTCGAAACTACAGAGAATTCGGCCCATAGATTGTCGCAGCCCCTGACAGCTTTATGTCAGGAGTTATAGAGATCAGAGGCCCAGCATCATTGCCCAATAGATGCGATTGGGTTTGTTTTCCGGCGTGGCCCAGGCCAGGCCATAATGGCTGAAGGTGGGATCGAGCATGTTTTTGCGATGGCCGGGCGACTTCATCCAGGCGTCGAACACGGCTTCGGTATTGGGCTGGCCGGAGGCGACATTTTCAGCCGCAGGACCGCGAATGCCCGCCTGACGCAACCGCGCGACAAAACCATTGCCCCAGCCGACGCTGTGGCCGATCTTGCCATAGCTTGCCATGCGCTTCGCCTGAAAAAGCGCGGCCTGTTCCAGCTTGGAATCGGTCGCCATGAGCGAGAGGCCGTTTGCCTTGCGGATGGTGTTGAACAGCGCGGTGGGATCACCCGCGCTCACCACATTCGTCGCTGCATCCGCTGCGCCGAACGGCAAGACGGAGAGCGAAACCGCGCCCCCGGCGAGAACCAGAAAGCCGCGCCGGGAAAGCATAAATCCTTGTTTTTGCTGCATCGTCCGAATGTATAACCCTGCTTCCAATATCTGCTATTTGCGATAGCTGAGGATACGGAGCAAAATAAAGGCAGGGATGACAACGGCTGCGCCCAAAATGAGATAATCCGCGAAACGGGCGACGGCGGAGAAGCCCATATTCCACAGGCGCAGGAAGAAATCGCGAATGCCCCAGAGAATATCGTAGGGCGTCCAGTGGAACGCGCTCATGACCACGCCAACCACCAGCGAAATCAGCACCAGCTTGACGATGATGCGTGCAGGCGTATCGCCAAGAAAACGGTTTACACCATCAGACATGCAAATCTCCTGCGTCTCAATTTTCCGCCATGCTGACAGATTCATCGCGCAAGACATAAGCGGAGATGATGACATCCGCAAGTTTTGAGCGTCTGCATCTATCTTTGCTTACGATAATCGCGTGGAGCCTTCTGCTTCTGGCGCGAGAAGGACCGGTTCATGCTGCGCGTATCGGTAAAGCCACTCGCGACGGCCACTTCCAGAAGCGATAATCCGGTCTCGGCCAGCAGTTCCTTTGCCTTCTTGACGCGCAGTTCTTCGCGCACTTCGAAGGCTGTGCGTTCCAGCGCCAGCCGGAAGCCGCGCTCCATCTGCCGCACCGAAATGCCGAGCCTGCGCGCCACATCGATCATGGGCACCGGGTCTTCCAGCGTTTCCTCGAAAATGCGGATGGCCTTGCGGATCATCGGCGAGCGCACGCCATTGAAACTAAGCGCTGGCTGTTCGGAGCGTACCAGCTCGTAAGGGATCATGAGGATCGATGCGCTTTTACGCGCCAGTTCCTCGGAAATTTCGTTCTGGATGATGGAAAGCGCCAGCGACGCTGCACCCAATCCACCCGCGCAGGTATAGTGCCGCCCGCTGCGGTGAAACAGGCTGGTCGTATCGGCGGTATAGCCGTCGAACAGATCGAGAAAATCGTCGCGGTGGAACCAGTTCACACAGCAATTGCGGTCTTCGAGCAAGCTGCCCTCGGCAAGCAGGAAAGCGGCGGTGCAAAGCCCCACCACGGTCTTGCCGCGTTTGTCGGCGCGCTTGATGAGATCGATCAATGCCTGCTGGCGCGGACGATACTGGGCAAGCACCCCACCAACGACCGCCACATAATCGCATTCGTCGAGTTCGCCGATGGGAGCTGTCGGCTCGATCACCATGCCGGAACTGGACGCAACCGGATCGCCCGACAGCGTGCAGATTTTCCAGGCGCAGCGGATCTGGCGGCTCTTGTCACGATCATCGGCAGCGAGGCGGAAGGGATCGAGAAACAGGCTGAGCGCCGTCAGCGTAAAACCCGGCAGCGCGACAATGCCAACCGACAGCCTGCGCGGCGACGCATCCGCCGGGGCATCCTGTTTTCGGCTTGTTTCCGGTCCTGTTCCGTTGGCCACGTTCGTCGCTTTCCTCCGCACTTCATCTATCTGCGCGGAGCAGGCTCATACAGTCAACGAAAATGCTTGGAAAGCTTCAACTGCTGCGCCTGATAATTGGAGCCGAGATCGGTGCCGTAAAGCGCCTTCGGACGGTGCAGCATATGCTCATAGACAAGGCGTCCGACGATCTGGCCATGTTCCAGAATGAAGGGCACTTCATGGCTGCGCACTTCGAGAACCGCGCGGCTGCCCGTGCCGCCAGCCGCACTGTGACCAAAGCCCGGATCGAAGAAGCCCGCATAGTGAACGCGGAACTCACCGACCAGCGGATCGAACGGCGTCATCTCTGCGGCGTAGAGCGGCGGCACATGCACGGCTTCTCGCGAGACGAGGATATAGAATTCATCCGGGTCAAGCACGAGTTCGCGTGCGCCGCGATCATAGATAGGCTCCCAGAAATCGAGCACATCATTGGCGGCGCGCTTGTCCACATCGACAACGCCCGTGTGATGTTTGCCGCGATAGCCGATCAACTTGTCCGGGCCGCCGGAAAGATCGACGGAAAGCGCAATGCCGCCGCCGGAGATGTTCGGCATTTCAGCGGCCACCAGCGTCTCGGAATTATGCAGCGCGGCGAGTTCCGCCTCATCGAGCTGGGCGCGGCCCTTGCGGAAACGGATCTGCGACAGGCGCGAGCCGGTGCGCGCAACAATGGGGAATGTGCGCGGGCTGACTTCCAGATAAAGCGGGCCGTTGTAACCGGCAGGCACCTTGTCGAATTCCTGCGCGCCATCGGCAATCACGCGGGTGAAGATGTCGAGACGGCCAGTCGAGCTTTTCGGATTGGCGGATGCCGACAGTTCGGGCGACAGCGCAAGGCTTTCCAAGAGCGGCACGATATAGACGCAGCCGGTTTCGAGAACCGCGCCTGCGGTCAGGTCGATCTCGTGCAGCTTGAGCCGTTCGAGCTTATCTATAACCGGTGTGCCGGGACCCGGCATGAAGGAGGCGCGAACGCGATAGGCCTTTGCGCCAAGGCGGAGATCGAGGCTCGCAGGCTGAATCTGGTCGGTATCCAGCGGGCGCGGCGAAGCCAGCAAACCGCTTTCGAACAGCGCAGCGATATCCGCATCCGCCAGAATTCCCGCATCTCTTAGCGCCATCGACCTCGTACTCCATAGTCTGAGCAATTCTTCAAAAGACCTTTGACCACTCGAAGGCCCAATGCCAACCCTTCACGCCCGGAGAAACGGGGTTTTCCGCAGGAATCGAACCCAATCGTGAGCCAACGAGGCAGGCTTTTCCTCAAAACTCGCTATCGTGGCATTGACGACCTTGCGCAACAGGCATATGGAAAATGTGTTCCGTGGTGATTTGGCCGGCCGGCTTGCAGCCACGTTAAAGAATTCGCTAAAAAGGGCCGCGGTTCGTTACCGGCCTTTTGGGCCGGTTTTTTATTGGCCGCCGAGATGCCACTAAACGCTTTTGGGCGTCCCGGCCGACCAGCTTTTGACAGGTTGGAAAAATGACGACTGAGACTACCCGCAAGTTCCGCCCCGCAACGCAGCTCGTGCACGCCGGTTCGCTCCGCTCCGGTTTCGCCGAAATGTCGGAAGCGATGTTCCTCACGCAGGGTTTCCTTTATCCCGATGCCGAAGCCGCCGAAGCGCGTTTCAAGGGCGAAAATCCGGGTTTCATCTATTCGCGATACGCCAACCCCACCACGGACATGTTCGAAAAGCGCATGTGCGCGCTGGAAGGCGCCGAGGAAGGCCGTGCCACGGCTTCCGGCATGGCTGCCGTCGCCGCTGCCATTCTGTGTCAGGTCAAGGCGGGTGATCATGTGATTTCCGCGCGCGCCGTGTTCGGCTCGTGTCGCTATATCGTCGAGACCCTGCTGCCGCGCTATGGTGTGGAAATCTCGATCATCGACGGCTCGGACATCGCCAACTGGAAAGCCGCTGTTCGTCCGAACACCAAGGTGATGTTCCTCGAAAGCCCGTCGAACCCTACGCTCGAAATCATCGATATCGCCGCCGTGGCCGAAGTGGCCAATGAAGCAGGCGCGAAGCTGATCGTGGACAATGTCTTTGCGACCCCGCTTTACCAGAAGCCGCTGGAGCTTGGCGCGCATATCGTCGTCTATTCGACCACCAAGCATATTGACGGTCAGGGCCGCTGCCTTGGCGGCATCGTGCTGTCCGACCGCGAATGGGTCGAAACCGAGCTTCAGGACTATTATCGCCATACCGGCCCCGGCATGAGCCCGTTCAATGCCTGGATTATGCTGAAGGGTCTGGAAACGCTGTCCGTGCGCGTGCGCCAGATGACGCAGTCGGCGGCTGCCGTTGCCGATGTTCTCGCAGGCAAGCCGGGCGTCAAGCGCGTCCTTTATCCGGGCCGCGCCGACCATCCGCAGGCAGATGTGATCGCCAAGCAGATGACTGGCGGTTCGACCCTGATCGCGCTCGAACTGGAAGGCGGCAAGGAAGCCGCGTTCAAATTCGAAAATGCGTTGCAGGTGTTCAGCATCTCCAACAATCTGGGCGACGCCAAGAGCCTGATCACCCATCCGGCCACCACGACGCACAAGAACCTGAGCGATGAGGCCAAGGCCGAGCTTGGCATTTCCGATGGCGTGCTGCGCATTTCGGTTGGCCTTGAAGATACCGACGATCTTCTGGAAGACGTCGAAGAGGCGCTGAAGGCAGCCGTTCGCTAAATAAAGAAAAGGATGATCCGGCCTGATTCCGTCAGGCCGGGTCATCCGTTTATTTTCTGCATTTTCTTGTGCCGAAGCATCTCCGGATCATGCAAAAGACGGTGTTTCGTCTTAAAAAAATGTGACCTTTTCGCTGCAATCCACCACAAGAACGATCCGATTGCAGAAAACCGCCCGCTTTGGCCCTGTCGAGATTGCCGCGCCACGTTGACCTCCAACGCAACTTTGGCGATAGGTGGGCAACAGGCACATGACAAAGGCGGATGCGATGTACAGGGCGGTGACGCAGGGGATCGAAATAACGGTTGAGCCGTTTTATCTGGAAGACGAGTCGGCTCCCGAAGACAACCGCTATGTCTGGGGCTACCGCATCACCATTGCCAATAATTCCTCCGACACGGTGCAGCTGCGCTCGCGCTACTGGCAGATTACCGATGCCAATGGCCGCGTCGAGGAAGTGCGCGGGGCCGGTGTCGTCGGCGAACAGCCGGTGCTCGATCCGGGCGACTCGTTCCAATATTCATCCGGCTGTCCGCTGACCACATCATCCGGCGTCATGGTCGGGCGCTATCAGATGCAGAACCCGACGGGCAATACATTCGAAGTGGATATTCCGGCTTTCTCGCTGGATGTGCCGGAACAGCGCCGCACGCTGAATTAGAGCAGGAAACAAAAAAGGCGGTTCTTCTGAACCGCCTTTTTTGATTACTTGGCGAACTGCGCCGGATCAAACTCGTAATGCGTCGAGCAGAATTCGCAGGACACCGAAATCTTGCCGTTTTCGATGCTGTCCTGAATTTCCTCTGCCGAGAAGCCCGACAGGACGCCCTGGATTTTCTCCCGCGAGCAGGAGCATATATCCGCCACCTTGATGGCGTTGAAGACGCGCACGCCGCGCTCGTGGAACAGGCGATACAGCAGGCGTTCCGAGCCGACCTGCGGATCGGTCAGTTCCGAGCTTTCGATGGTGCCGAGCAGTGACCGCGCCTCATCCCAGGCATCATCCACCGGATGAAACACGGCTTCTTCCTCGTCACCGTCGCCGCCCGGCAGATCGGGAACACGCGCGCGCAATTCCGATTCCGGCAGGAACTGGATGATCAGACCGCCTGCGCGCCATTGCTCGACCGGCTTGCCATCGGCACCCCGTTCGACCAGCTTGGCGACGCTCAGCTTCAGATCGGTCGGGATCTGTTCAGACTGACGGAAATAGGTCGTGGCAATTTCCTCCAGCGTCGAGCCGTCCAGCGCCACAATACCCTGATAGCGCTGCATATAGGCGCCCTGATCCACCGTGAAGGCCAATGTGCCGCGACCGAGCAGCTCTTCAGGCTGCGTCTTGCCTGTGGCGATGGCGTCCTTCAGGCGATCCTCATCGAAACGCGCATAGCCGCGCACCGCATTGGGTGTGCTGAAATCCACCACCAGCATGTCCACCGGACCGTCGGACTGGGTCTGGAAGATGAACTTGCCTTCGAATTTGAGCGAAGTGCCGAGCAGAACGGTCAGAACCGTCGCCTCCGCCAGCAGGCGGGCCACTTCTTCCGGATATTCGTGGCGTTTCAGGATGGCGTCGATGCTCGTGCCAAGCTGAACCGCGCGACCGCGCACATCGAGCCCTTCCACCTGGAAAGGCACGACGGCGTCGTCGCCTGCAAAGCCGAAATCACCCAGATCGAGCTTGGGACCCGAATGGCCGTTTTCGGCTTCGATATAATCGTTGCTGGTATTCTCAGCCACAGAAAACTCCAATCACGCGCCTTGCAGGCACCAGGCCAGAATGGCCTTCTGGGCGTGGAGCCTGTTTTCGGCTTCGTCGAACACGACCGATTGCGGCCCGTCGATCACTTCGTTGGTCACTTCCTCCCCGCGATGTGCGGGCAGGCAATGCATGAAGAGCGCCTTCGGGTCGGCTTTCGCCATCAGCCGCGCATTGACCTGATAGGGCATGAACACATTATGTCCACGGGCACGGTCCTCCTGTCCCATCGAAACCCAGGTGTCGGTCACGATGCAATCCGCACCGCTTGCCGCTTTTTCCGGGTCTGTCGTGGACATGATGTCCGCACCGTTTGCCCTGGCCCAGTCAATGAAGTGCTGGTTTGGCTCGCTGCCTTCCGGCGTCGCGATATTGACGTTGAAGTCAAACCGCGCCGCGGCTTCCACAAGCGAATGCAGGACGTTGTTGCCGTCCCCCATCCAGGCAAAGGTCTTGCCTTTGATCGAGCCGCGATGTTCCTCATATGTAAGTACGTCGGCCATAATCTGACAAGGGTGGGTGTCGTCGGTCAAAGCGTTGATGACCGGAACGGTGGCATATTCGGCCAATTCGAGCATGCGGTCATGCGATGTGGTGCGGATCATGATCGCATCCACATAGCGCGACAGGACCTTTGCCGTATCAGCGATAGTCTCGCTGCGACCGAGCTGCATTTCCGAGCCGGTGAGCATCAGCGTTTCGCCGCCGAGCTGGCGCATGCCGACATCGAACGACACGCGCGTGCGGGTCGATGGCTTTTCGAAAATCATCGCCAGCACCTTGCCGGCATAGGGCTTTTCAATCTCGCCCGCCTTCAGCCGCGCCTTGCGCGCCTTGGCGTCTTCGAGGATGGAACGCAATTCGCTTCCTGAAACAGAAGACAGGTCGAGAAAGTGCTTGATACCGTTATCCTGAGCCATGATTACGCCGTCTTGCTGATCGGATTTACGACAGAAAGCCGTTCCACGGCTGTTTCGATGCGGTTCAGCGCTTCACGGGCTTCTTCCGGCGTCGTGACCAATGGCGGCAGCAGACGCACGACATTGTCGCCAGCGCCGACGCTGAGGAAATGCTCGTCGCGCAGCGCCTGAATGAGCGTGGTGTTCGGCACAACGCATTTGATGCCCATCAAAAGGCCGCGACCGCGCACCTCGGACACCACATTCGGGAACCGGTCGATGATCGACGCAAGGCCCTGCTTCATGACAAGCGCGGTGGCCTGAACATTTTCCAGAAAACCCTCTTCCAGAATGACGTCCAGCACGGCATTGCCGACCGCCATGGCCAGCGGATTGCCGCCATAGGTGGTGCCATGCACACCGGCAACCATGCCCTTGGCGGCTTCAGCCGTTGCAAGGCAGGCGCCAACCGGGAAACCACCGCCGATGCCCTTCGCCACAGCCATGATGTCCGGCGTGATGCCCGACCACTCATGGGCGAAAAGCTTGCCGGTACGACCAACGCCGGTCTGCACTTCATCGAGGATCAGGAGCAGGCCCTTTTCGTCGCAGATCTGACGGATAAGGCGCATGAATTCTTCCGGGAAGCCACGCAGACCGCCCTCGCCCTGAATGGGCTCAAGCAGGACAGCGGCGGTTTCATCGGTGATGGCGGCGCGAAGGGCCGCCTCGTCGCCGAACGGCACCTGATCGAAGCCTTCGACCTTCGGGCCGAAACCTTCGAGATACTTGGCCTGGCCACCGGCAGCGATGGTCGCAAGCGTGCGGCCATGGAACGCGCCTTCAAAGGTGACAATCCGGAAACGCTCCGGATGACCGTTGGCGAAATGATAGCGACGGGCGGTCTTGATCGCGCATTCCAGCGCTTCAGCACCGGAATTGGTGAAGAAGACCTTGTCGGCGAATGTGTTGTCGACCAGACGCTGGCCGAGCTTTTCCTGTCCGGGAACTTCATAAAGATTGGACAGGTGCCACAGCTTGTCTGCCTGATTTTTTAGGGCTTCGACCAGATGCGGATGGGAATGGCCAAGGGAGTTCACCGCAATGCCAGCCGCAAAATCGAGATAGCGCTCGCCGGTTTCGGTGATCAGCCAGATGCCCTCACCTCGCTCGAAGCGCAGAGCCGCACGATTATAGGTGTCGTAAAGCGGTTGCACGGTCGTAGCGTCGGTCATTGCAATCAGGCCTCCATAAGCCTTTCTAATGCTGCATATCCGCAGAAAGCGGACTGTCAGCCTTGCCATTTTGAGCGATATTCCGGCCCTCTCTCCGGCCAGTTATCACAGGATTTTGGCACGTCGATCATGCGCCCTTCGCATGACGAACCTGCCGAAATAAAAAGCCGCCCACCGGGCGGCATAATTATTCTGGGTGTATATTGGCGCTCGCGAAAAAAAATGTCAATCAAACTAAGGCTCGATTATCGCGCTTCTTTACGCATGAGTTGATGCATTTTTTGCCCGTTGTACGGGCGTTGCCCGCACTTTTTCAGCGCGCATGCCGGACTTGTCGCCAACATTTCCGGAAGCGGGCTAGCGCTACCGACATCCCGCCTATATATAGAGCCCAGTTTCCACGGCGCGGCGCGTGCAGCGGCTTCTCTCTCAAAGGTGTTCAAAAATGCACCACGGGACCAAAGAAAAACCGTCTTTGCCACCCAAGTTGGGGAAAACCTTAAAAATGGAATCTGCCTGACAGGGCTATCCCTTGTCATGGAGTCATCCGGTATTGTAGTTTCTCTTTAAAGAAAAAAGCTACATTTCGTGCGGCGGACCTAGTCACCCGGATAGATATGGTGTTTGCGCCTGGAGCAATCCGGGAACACTGGTGGATTCCGGATAACGAAAATGATTGGAGCCCAGGGCGATGAACTGGACAGACGAACGCGTTGAACTACTGAAGAAACTGTGGAGCGAAGGCTTGAGCGCAAGCCAGATCGCAGCACAGCTTGGCGGTGTGAGCCGTAATGCAGTGATCGGCAAAGTGCACCGTCTGAAGCTTTCGGGTCGCGGTAAGACGACGACCGCTGCTCCGCGCAGCAAGAAAGTCAATACGGTTGCAGCAGCGCCGCGTCCTGTAACGCAGCATGCGGGCGGCAGCACGCATACGGCCCATACGACGACGATGCGCACGGCAACTGTCACCAAGACAGTGGGCGCAACGGCACTGCAGATGGAATATGCAGCCGAAGTGGTGACGGAAACCGTCGTCAAGCCGGCTTCGAATGTGGTGGTGCCGATCTCGCGCCGCCTCACTTTATTGCAGCTCTCCGAGCGTACCTGCAAGTGGCCGATCGGCGACCCGCTGAACGAAGATTTCCACTTCTGCGGCAGTGAATCGGGTGAATCCAGCCCTTATTGCAGCTACCACTCCCGCCTGGCTTTCCAGCCGACGGCAGAACGACGCCGGGCACGCTGATCTAAGGGAATAGGTGAGTAAGGGAATAGGGGAGTATGCTTGACGATATCGTCGGCAGCTCCCTTTTTCTTTGCCTGCCGCCCTATTCCTTCACATACTGCCCTACTGCCCTAATCCCTTATTCCCCTACTCCCCTATTCCCCTCCTCATAGACCCTCAGCGTGCGATCGGCGATGCCGTCCCAGCTGTAATCGCGGGCGATCCAGTCGATGAGTTGCTGCGACTGTTCTGCCGTCAGCGGGTTGTCGCTCTTGCGGCGTAGCGCGGTTTTCAACGCATCGATGTCGCCGAGCGGGAAATAGTCGTCGTCTGGCAGTCCGACTTCCAGATTGGCCGTGATGTCGCTGGCCAGCACATTGAGCCCGTAGCCCATCGCCTCCAGAAGTGCGATGGGCATGCCTTCATGGCTCGACGGCAGCACAAAAAGTCCAGCCTGACTGAAAAGCGCGGAGAGTTCCTCCCCCTGCAATGCCCCGGTCAGGACGACGCCCGGCACGGCCTCGGCGCGGGTGCGCACCTCTCCCGCATAGTCGGCGGTATATTCCGCCGAGCCGATCAAGGCGAGTTTCAGCGATGGATCGGAGAGCTTGGCGAATGCCTCGATCAGATCGAGCTGGCGCTTTTCCGGTACGATGCGCGCGACCAGCGCAATATAGCGGCTCGGAACTAGCCCATGCTTTTCCAGCCAGCTTGGATCACGGCTCGGCTCGCGCAGGGTGACGCCATTCGGGATGAAGGTGACGGGAACGTTATAGCGTTGCCCGACCGTTTTCGCGATATCGTTGGAGACGGCGATGCGGGCGTTTGCAAAGCGCATTCCCCATTTTTCGCCAAGCTTCAATGTCGTGCGCGCCAGGCGGCCCCATTTTTGACGGTTATAATCGAAGCCGTGATGGGTCACGACCGTCCGCAAACCGAGCAGACGCGCAAGCGGCGTCACTAGTGCCGGGCCGATAGCGTGAATGTGCAAAATGTCGGGCCGTGTGAAACCCGCGCGCAGCACGCCCAGAAGGGTATGCACGATGGCTTCGAACTTCATCGACGTCGGCGCCCAGATCGGCGTGACTTTCACGCCTTCCCAGACATAGGGCTGTTTGTTGGGAAGATAGGGGCTGCGGCCCACCACTTCGACATCCCAACCCTTGGCGATGTAAAGACGGGCCAGTTCTTCGACATGTCGCTCCACGCCGCCCTGCACATTGGGTACGCCGCGCAGGCCGAGCATCATAACACGTCGCTTTTTTAGCCCTTTGTTCCATCAAAGCGCTCCCAGTTCCGCGTAAAGTTCCAGTGTCCGGTTCCGATAAGCCTCCGGCGAGAACTCCCGACCAGCCCAGGTGCGGCCAAGACGGCCCATCCTGCGCCGGGCCTGCGGGGGCAGACTGGCGGCTTCGCTCATGACGCGGGCAAGGTCTTCAGCATCGCCGGTTCTGGCCACCATGCCGGTCTCGCCCGGCACGATCATTTCGGGAATACCGCCAATGTCGGCGCCAATCACCGGCACGCCAAGCGCATAGGCCTCCAGAATACTGATCGGCGCATTTTCATACCATTCCGACGGCAGGATCAGCGCCTTGGCCTCGCCGATGAGCCTGTGCAACCGCTCGCCCGAGACATAGCCCGCAAAGGTAATATCGCCGCCGGTTTCAGCCGCCAGCGCCCGCAAACTTTGCTCTTCCGGGCCGGTGCCTGCAATCACCAGTTTCTGGCCGGCAATTGCGGCTGCGCGGATCAGCGTGCCAATGCCCTTTTCCGGGGCCAGACGGCCCACATAGGCGAAATAGTCGCCTTCATGCTCGAAGGGTTCGAGATTATCGGTCTGTGCGAAATTCGGGATATAGACCAGCTTTTCCTCCGGCCAGCCCCATTCGATCAGCTTCGAAATATAGAAGCGGCTCGGTACCACGATGCGATCGAGCGTGTTGCGATAAAGGCCGAGCGTGCGATGGATCGCCGTTTCGACCAGAACCAACCCGCTCAACGCCGTCGAATCCTTGATGCATTTATGGACTGCGACATTGTAGATGCGCCCGCCCTTGCAGCGCTCGCAAATCTGGTTATGCGACAGCATCTTATAGGCCGGGCAGGCGAGCTTCAGATCATGCGCGGTCATGACGGTGGGAATACCCGCCGCTTTCAGCACCGGAAAGATCGACGGCGACAGGTGATGATAAACATTATGCGCATGGGCGACGTTCGGGCGAAAGCGCTCGATCAGCGCCTTGATGCGGTCGCGCGCTTCCCATGAATAGATGATCTTGCCTGCCTGCGCGACTTTGGTGAGAAGGCCGCTCTCGCGCCCATATTCGATTTCCGACACGAAATAGGACGACCAGTCGGAGGCGAAATTGTCCGGATGCTGCATGGCAAAGGGAGCCGTCTCCCATCCAATCTCGGAAAAGAGCTTGATATGGTCGAGAAAAACCGCTTCGGCCCCGCCGCGACGGTAAAAATAATTATTGATTGCCAGCAGGCGGTGATCCGGATCGGCAGCTTTCATCAGGGAGCACCTTCCTCTGCTCCGATATGAGCCAGCGCATCGCGTATCGACAAAACCTCCGCGCCGCTTTGTGCCGCATGGGAAACCAGCTTTTCGAAGGTTTCCGGCGTGCAACCGAAAGGCGTCGGCCTGTCGCTGATATCATGCGTATAGAAGATCAACCAGCCGGGATTTGCGACGAGATCGTCGATCCAGCGGGTCAATTGCTGCGAATGCTGCTCCGGCTGCCTTATCTCGACGGCTTCCAGAAAGGCGAGATCAACCGCGTCGCGATTGATCCGCTCGCCGCCACTGCGGCAGGTGGCGAAGCGGTCGGCAAACAGGCCGCGCGAGCGCATCGACGAGGCGCAATAGGGATAGGCGAAATTGCGCCGCCCGACCCGGTTCGGTTCGATCCCGTGCAGATAAGCGTGGTTGCGGTCAAGATCGGCCGCCAGATCGCGCGCGCCGACCGAAGGCACATTCCAATGTGCATATGTATGGCAGCCAATGTCGTGCCCGGCCTCGGCCAGCCTGCGGAGCCCGTCTTCGGTGATCAGCTGCCGGTGGGTTTCGACGGAGCCGACCAGGCCACCGGCAATATAGAAGGTGCCATGAAAGCCGTAGCGTTCCAGTATCTTCGCGCCTGTGCTTTCAGCACTGTCGGGAACATCGTCGAATGTGAAACTGATGATCCGCCGGTCCTTCGGCAGTGGAAAGGGCCGCAACGGAAAACTGCGGCTCAGCGCGTCATGCAGGCGGTTGTTCAGCCGGTCCAGACGTGCCCGCGCCCAGCCCAATCTGTCCTGCTCCCCCAATTTTTCCTGTCCCATTGTCTTTACCAAGCCTTTGCCCCAAAAAAGCTTAACTTACAAGTCGCGCCTTCGCCTGAAGGCGCATGCCGAAAACGGCAATCATCAAACAAAACCAGACCGCGCTGCCATTCTGGAAAAACGTGCTTTCCATGCAGGATGCATAGAGGCCGTACAACCACAAACGGCTGAAAAGAAGCGTCAATGCCGGATCGTTCCCCGTCGCTTCGGCTGCTTTGATATAACTTAGCGGCAGGATCATCAGCCAGATCAGCATCAGGATCAGGCCGAAAACGCCCGCATTGATCATCATATCCAGATAGGCATTATGCGCGTTGAAGGCTGCGACTGCCCATGTCGCCCCGCCTCCCCCGGCATAGACCATTTCCGGTGTTTTCCAGAAAGAGTCCAGCCCGTAACCGAATATCGGCTTTTTAGCGACTGCCGAAAAGGCTATGCGCCAAATATCGGCGCGGTTGGTAAATGTCGCGTCAATGCCGATGCTGGTGATCAGCTGGCGGATGGGGTCCGAAACCGCAGCTCCAATGGCGACGAAATTGAACGCCGCCACCCCGCCGATCGAGATCGGAATGCGTGTCCAGCGCCAATGCGTGAAGATCAGCGATATGATGGCAATGAAGGGCAGCATGGCCGTCGATGTCTTGCCGCCCGTGTGCAGCAGGAAGAAGACACAGAGCGCCACGACCAGCCCGCCTGCCTTGCGATACCCCATTTGCCAGCCATAAAGGCCGAAGAAGCTGAGCAGCACCAATGCAGCAGCAGCAGCGTTCTTGTGCGGAAAATGTCCGCG
This sequence comes from Ochrobactrum sp. SSR, assembly GCF_030067775.1. Taxonomy (NCBI): domain Bacteria; kingdom Pseudomonadati; phylum Pseudomonadota; class Alphaproteobacteria; order Hyphomicrobiales; family Brucellaceae; genus Ochrobactrum; species Ochrobactrum sp. SSR. The sequence goes on from NZ_CP125969.1 coordinate 1,418,302, forward strand.
CCATGCGCCCGCCAGCATCGGCTCGATGACATTTGTTGCCTGATGGATGGCCCGGCTCGGCATGAAGATAACGCCGAAATAGGCAAAGCCGAGCGTGATGAACGACCCGATCAGCAGGAGCCGCGCCATCTGGGTGGCGGAGCGCGGCAAAAGCAGGAATATGCTGGCATTGAGCGCCATCAATACCGACAGCACCACCTTGCGGCTTGCGATCGAAGGATGCGCCGAGACAAGGGCCGTCACGAACATCCAGATGAACAGCGTTACCAGAAGCGTCCGCGGCTGGAGAATGGTCTGGCGCAAGGGACTGCTCAGGCCGCAAGCGATGAAGCCTGCGGTCAGTCCCAGCGTCAGCAGCTGGTTCAGCAGGTTCGATTGCCCTGCCGAGGCAGCAGTGCCCAGTTCAGCACTGGAAGTCGGATAGGGGCTGATCCCCACCCACATGAACAGAAACATGATCAGAAACAGGGCAACGCCCAGCGATGACGATACCGTCGTCAGGTCGCGGGGCGATGCTTTGACTGGGACAGGGGCCGTCACACGCCGATGGGAAGCGAGGTCAGACACGGCTCTCCCGATTTCTCCGCCAGGCGCCAAGATAACCCAGCGCCAGCGCCAGCGCCACGCCGAGACCGAGCCCCACGAAACCACCGGCTGCACCGAGCAACACGGTGCGCGGCGGCCAGCTGCGGCTGACGGGCGGGATCGCCGTCGAGATCACGCGGATATTGGTGGCGTCGAGTTGCTGGCGCTGATGCGTTTCCGTCGAGCGCGTCAGGAACGTGTTGTAGATGGACACTTTGGCGGTCATGTCGCGCTCAAGGTCGGACAGCTGCACCTGCGCATCATTATCCAGCGCTACCGCAGAGCGCGCCGTCGCGGCCTGCGCATTGAGCGCATTGACAACCGCATTGGCCTGATCGAGATCGACCTTTGCCGATTGCAGGATGCGCGAGCGTTCATTGGCGATCTGCTGTTCCAGCCCGTCGAGCTGGCGCTGCGTGTTGATAAGCTCGGGATAGCGCGGGCCATAGGTCATGGTCAGCGCATCGTAACGCTGCTTCAGCGTCGCATACTGGCTGCGCAGATTGGTCATGGTCGGCGATTGCAGCGTGCTTGCCGGGCCAACCGGGCTGCCCGTATCACGAGTCAGCTCGTTATAGCGGGTGCTGGCGTCGGTCTGGCGCGCCTTGGCATCGACCAGCTTCGTGTTGATCTGCGCCATGGACTGCGCGCTGACCAGTTCGCCGCCGGTGGTCTGGAGACCATGTGCGCGGCGGAAAGCGGCGACTTTCTCTTCCGCATCGGTGGCGGCTTTCTGCAAGGAGGTCAGGCGTTCCGACAAGGCCGCAGCAGCGCGACCTGCGCCATCGGCATCCGCCTCGGCCACTTCTTCCTGAAACGACTGCGCCAGAGTATCGGCAACCTTGACCGATTTTTCGGGATTATCAGTCCAGACACCGATGGTCACGAGATAGGACCGCTCCGGCCGGCTCACGACAATGCGTTGCGACAAGGCGCGCACCGCCGTCAGCGTGTCGTCGGATGCACCCTTCGGTTTGCCAAGTCCAACCAGCGCGCGCAGATCGAAACTGGCAGGCGGCGGTACGAATTCCGGATCGCTTTGCAGGTTGAGATCCTGCACGACACGACGCAGCACATTGCCCGAGACCAGCATTTTCATCTTGCTTTCGATGTCGAGAATCTGGCTGTCAGCCTGAAGGCTCTGAGCATAGATATCGTTGGGCAAAAGCTGCAAGCCGGATGGCGGCACCAGCATATCCGTATAGGCCGTATAGCGCGGCTTGGCCGTCATGCCATAGGCAAGGCCCGCCAGTGCACCGGCAAGCGCGAGAATGACGATCCATATCCAGCGGGCGCGCACCCATTCAAGTGCCGCCCAGAGATCGATTTCCGGCAGCATGAGCCCGCCGCCGTAAGACCCCGTCTCCTGCTCCACCGGACGGGATGCAGGTGCATCGGAAACGGACGCTGGCCTTGGATATGACGGCGCATGGTTCTGCGCCAAAGCCTGGTTCCATTGCTCGAGCGTCTCTGCACCGCGCTTTTGAGCAGCCGGTTGCTGAGCCTTCGAAGCAAGGTCACGCAAGGTGTACATTGATCGATCCTATGGTTGGGCCTTTGATCGCCCTCTTGTTGCCCCGTCGCGCAAAAAGCGCCTTTGCCTTGTTTATATGAGAAGATTAAAAAAAATTGGTTAATCACAACTATCGGGCAGCAATACGCGATAAAACTGGAAAATACATGACCTGTTCAGTTAGGGTTCATATTTCAACGCTACATGTGCAATAAGCACAATAACCGCAGATCAAGACAATATTGAGTAAGTCGGGAGAGGGAAACAACCTTTCCGCAAAAGCCATGCCGGGCTGGACCGAGGCGCAAAGCCGACATCGGCAGACAATGCCCGACACAGATTACCCCCTAAATCCGCAGTAAGAAATGTTGAAACGCTACTGGCCCACCTTGTTGTCCTATGCCGCATCGAGTGGCAGTCTGTTTGCAGCCAATGTGGCGCAGCTGCTGACTTTTGCCATTCTGGCACGGTATCTCGGATCACACGAGTTCGGGCTTTTCGTGACCGTCATGGCGATCACGGCCATAGCGAATTACATTTGCGGACTTGGCGGAGCCGAATGTCTCGTGCGGCGCGTGGCCCAAAACCGGGCCATCTATCCCGCCATGCTCGGGCACAATATCATCCTGATCGTCACAAGCGGCGTCGTGCTGGTGGTGATCGGCATGATCCTGCTGCCGTTCTGGCTTGAATCCGTCCCGGAATTCGCCAGCAATTATCTCGGCATGTTTTTCCTGCTCGTCACGAATATCGTGCTTGTCCGCGCCATTCTTCTCGTCGAACAGATCTATATCGCCCATACCGACTTCGTATCGGCCAACCTGTCGGTGGTCGGTTTTGCGGTGGCGCGCACGCTGGCCGCAGTCATTGCCTGCCTCGTCTTCGATATTTCAACCGTGGTGCAGTGGGCCTACTGGCAGTTCGGCTGCCATGTGCTGGTGCTGGCGATCTATGTGTGGTTTTTGCGCCGGCTCGGCGCGCCGCAATATCGAATCGTGCGCGAGGAAATCCGGCTCGGCATCATGTTCGCCTCGCAGTTCATTTTTCGCGCTATTCGCCAAAATGCCGACCTTCTCATCCTCGGCGCGCTTGTCGCACCCAGCATCGTCGGCAGCTATGGCGTAACCCGCCGTATCGTGGACAGCAGCATGCTGACCATCGAGGCTATGAACCGTCTCGTCTATCCGCGCCTGTCGCAAGCCAGCGCCAACGGCATTCACCACGCATTGCCGATCACGCTGCGTCTGCTCGGTGCTTCGCTTCTGATCGGAACGCTGACCTCGCTGGTCATCTTCATCGCCGCGCCCTATCTCCCTCTTCTGTTCGGCCAGGAATATACGACGCTGATCGCCTTCTGCCGCACACTGTGCTGGATCACGATCTTCGTCGCTCTGTGGTCGATTGCAGTGGATTTGCTCGGTGCTGCCAGCCAGCACGCCTATCGCACGGCGGTGCTGAATGTCGGTAATATTCTGGGTGCGCCGCTTCTGGCGGCAGCCACCTGGTACGCCCCGATCACCGGCACGTTCACCGCCATTTACTTTATTGAAATATGTATCGTGTTGGCTTCGTGGTGCTGCGTCTTCTATCTCGTCAAAAGAAGCCGCGAGGCTGCTGCAAGGAAAGAGGTTCAAGTTTAAGCCCGGTCCGCCCGGGCAGAGGGGCAGGGTATAGTGGGGTTCACATCTGTCGCGGATACAAGGACACATCGGGTCCGGTCCATGCGTGTCGACGACATACCAGCGGTGCGCGACCTGTTCAGACAGGTCTTCCGACCCGAAGCCACCTCGAACGACGAGAGTTTCGACCGCTATTTCCAGCAAGTTTTCTTCGAAAACCCCTATTACGATGCCGATCTGTGCAGCATCGTGCATGAGGACAGTAAGGGCGAGATCGACAGTACGCTTTGCGTGTTGCCCATCCCCTATCATGTCGACGGCAAGATCGTCATGGGAAGGCTGCTCTGCGCCTATATGATGCGCCCCGGCAGCTCACCACGCGGCGCAGCGGAACTGACGCTGACCTTGCGCTCCCGGCCCAATGATTTCTCCTTCAGCGACAGTGCAGCACCCGTCAGCACCCGCCATTTCAGCGCGGTCGGTGGCATCACGCTCGATACCCATGGCCTTGCCTGGACCCGGATTTTCCGCGCTGCCAGTTATGTGGCCCAGTTCGTCGCCGAACGCCGCGCCGCCTTGCGCGGCTGGCCTGCGGCAAAGGTCGGCCAGCTTCTGGACCCTCTCGTTCCACTGCCCAAATTGCGCAATTCCACCAATGGCAAGCTGGCGGTGCAGGACATTGAGCAAAGCGACGCCATCGGCCTGATCCGTCACTTCCTGCCGACCTATGACGCCTATCCGGCATGGACGGAACAGGACCTGCACTGGGTCTTGAACCTTGCCCGCGACAACCGCGCCGCCGGTGCGCTCCGTTCCTGCTCGGTTTCCGGCACGAGCGGCGAGCCGGTGGGTTTCTTCTGCTATTATGCCCGGCCAAACGGGATTGCCGAAGTGCTCAGCATTCTGGCGCCGAAAAACCGCGAGCAAGCCGTGGTCGAAGTCATGCTGTCCCACTTGCAGGAGGCCGGGCATATCGCGGCGCAAGGCCGTGCAGACCCGCACTTTCTCGGCGCGCTGTCGCAGCAATCGGTGATGTTCTTCCGCCTGAAAGCCAATGTCTGTGTGGTGACCGCCAATCCAGATGTGCTGAACGCCCTCGACCACAACGATATCTTTGTCGGCGGACTCGCGGGAGAAAGCTGGAGCAGGCTTGTAACCGATTTCCAGTGAGGTTCTAGCTAGAGCAGTTCCAGCAAAAGTGCGAAGCGGTTTTGCGCAGGATAATGCGTAAAAACAAATAGATAGATCGGCTCCACGATTCCATTTTAACCGGAAATGCTCTAGCGGCTGAACCGGCGTTCGAGCAGGAAGAATGTCGTCGGCCCATTGGCGCTGGCGCCGTTATCGAGACGAAACTCCACTGCGCCCTCGCCGGTCGCAACGGGCGCATGAAGCTTGCCGTCAAGGCCGATGGCGGACAGTTTCCAGACCGATGCGGCGCCTGCAAGCCGGATATCGACGCGGTTGCGCAGCAGTGTAACGGGCAGACGCCCCCAATCCTCGATCACCTTTTGCGCGCTGTCGCGAAAACGCATATCCGTGTTGCGCGCATCGGTGGCAAAAATCACCAGCATCTTTTCGCTGGTCGCGAGGGGTTGTTCATCGAGCGCCGACACGGAAACGAGGCCGCGCTCTTCGGCATTGCCAAGTGTCACAACCCCGAGCGTCAGACTGTCCTTCAGATCGGCAAAGGCCAGAGCTTCGGTGCGGGGTGTCACCACCCGCATGCGGCTGCGGTCACGTTCCAGAAGGAGTTCCCCGGTCGCGCTGGCGAAGATGCCACGATAGGGATCGGTCGGATTGTCCTGCGAAAGCAAGCCTGCCTGTTTCAAACGCCCCAGAACATTATCCAGCGCGACATTGCGATAATTGATCTCGATGCCCCGCGTTACGGTTTCCGGCCATTGCAGACCGGAGGCGAAAAGTCCGATACCGCCGACCAGCGCCAGCGGTTTCAGCCTTTCCGGCTCACGCGCCTCAAGCGAATCTCCCAAGCTGGTTTCGCCCTGTATCATGAAGGGAACGGTAAAAGGCGCCGTTTTGACATCGCCACGCCGGAACAACAGCGAGGCCAGCGTTTCGCCCGCCCGCGCCACCGGATCGACCGCAAATGTATAGGGCACGATGCGCTGGCGAAGCGGCTCCGCCTCGTCGAAACCAAGCGTGACCGGCCCCTGCCCGTGGCGGCAAATGCCGTCCCAGCCCTGCAAGGCGGCATAGGCCGGAAAGACCAGCCCGGCTTCGTAGCGATAGCGGTTCCAGAACAGATGTTCATATTCGGTAACGAAGAACGGACGCCCGATCCAGCGCCCCGCCGCAAGCTCGCTTACATAGAAAGCGGCCTCACCGATGGAGCTGTTCTGCTTCATCGTCGTTCCCTGTTCCATTGAGCCGGTCCAGTCGTGATAGCTGTTGGCGCTGACCGCTTGTTGCGGCATGCGCGACAGCGCGGTCTGGACCGTGAACCAGTTATTATAGGGTGCGATCAGCCCCTTATAACCCAGCTTCCGATAGGCAGCCTCAAAGCGCGCGGCCAGCGCCTGTTCCCGCTCGACGGCGAAAGCCTGAAAATCATGCAGCCGCCGACCGCCGCCGGAGCGGCTTTGTGGCAGTTGCACCGTTCCCGCTTCAAGGCTTTCGCCAGCGGCAAGACCGCCCCAGGCGCGCGACAATGCAGCCGTGCCGGTATAACGTTTTTTCAAAAACGCATTGAAAGCCGGGGCAAATCCCGGCCAGAACGGCCCGCTCGCTGGCCTGCCATGCAGGAAACTCGTGAATTCAATGCCATTCTCATTGAAGGGAACAATCAGCGCCAGCGCCGGGTCGTGCAGCGGGGCCAGCCCCGTATAGGGATTGACCGTCGCATAGACTTCCTTTTGAAACCGCAACCAGTGGTCGAACGCGGTGTCGTCCACATAGATGCGGCGTTTCAGATTGCCTTCCGGCCCCCAGCGGTTGATATCCTTGCCGCCGAGCGCGCCGCTTTCCGCCGTCAGCCCGTCGATGGTCAAGTAGATGCCTTCGCGTTTCAACGCCGCCATCAGATAGCGAATGCGGTCCAGCGCCTGTGGGTCGAAGTTGAAGTCACCATCCCGACCCAGCATCAGGTCGGTGTCGAGGAAATGCAGCCGCGCAATATTGTAGCCATGGAGACGCAGCTGCCGCACATAACGGTCGATGAAGGCGTGGTCAATTTTCCCGGCTGACGGCAATCGCCAGGAGAGCGACGCGCAAAACAGGCGCTGAGGCTCATCCGGCTTTGCAGCCCGGACCAGACGCCCGGCGGCATTGGCGACGATGCGACCTTGCTCATCGATCGCAGGGTTGGGCAGAAAGGACGAGAAGTCCAGCGGGCTGCCCGGTGCCATTTCCAGCCGGGTTTCGGTGACCGGCATCCACTCTTCCGCGCCAGCCGTTACCGGCCAGCACGCCAAAGCGCCGAGACCGGCAAGGCAGGTTAGGAAAGCGGCGCGCGGCTTTCTCATGTCGTCTCTTTGAGAGGCTCTTTCGATATTTCTTTCACAACTCGGCTTTCGATCCAGTCCTGCGGCTTTCGGCGCGACTGGAAGAAGCCGAGCGGCATGGCGGCTGCGTGGAAAATCCACGCAACAACCGCGTAGACGCCAAGCGAAACGCTGCGCTCGCGGATCGACATCAGCACGAAAGGCAACAGCGCGAAAACGAGGGCTGCGACAGGCCCCCAAGGCGTGACGAAACCCAGCAATAGCGCGGCGAACACCAACAGCCACCAGACATAGACCGCGCCCCAGAGCCGCAATTCCGGCAGTTCTTTTATAACGTTCTTCCAGTGCGGCTGCCCGACTGCCGCGCGCAGCACCTCGCCCGTGCCGCGCAGATATTTGCTTTTCCAGCGGCGTGTCAGAAGCTTGTAGGCATTCATCGAATAGCCGAAATGCTGCACGAATGGCCGGTCGAGACGGTGCAATTTCCAGCCATGGGTACGCAGCCGCACGCCCGCGTCAAACTCCTCATGGCCATGCAGGTTGCGGTCGGAGAAATAGCCTGCCTGTTCGATTGCGGCACGACGGTAGAGCCCGCCGCCATTCATCCGGTCGATGTTACCAGCCTGCTTTTCGGGCGTATGCCTGCGGGCTCGCCGCTGAAATTCAAGGCTTTCCAGAATCTGGTCCACCACATGGCCGGTGACGCCACCGGCTTCGGGGTGGTCGGCCATATATTGCAGGGCTGCCGGAAAAAAATCCGGTTCGATGATCATGTCCCCGTCAATCAGGCCGACGAAAGGTTGCGTGGAATATTGAAAGCCCAGTTGCGGCCCCAGACCGCAGCTCGCCCGCGCAGGCGCTTCGATCTGCACCACCCGCACCGGATAGGCGCTGGCAATCTCCACCGTGCGATCTGTCGAACCGCTATCGGAGACGATGACTTCGACCTGTTCGTCCGGCAAGGCTGCAAGCGCGCTTTCAATCGCGGCGGCGATGCGCTGTTCTTCATTCAAAGTCTTGATGATGATCGAAACTGACATTACCCCGCCTTGCCCGCTACCGGTTGGTTATCGACAGTCATCGCTTGAAGCACATACACTTCTTGGATGTTTTCCAAAGTTTCATAGTTCCGTTTAGTTTCAAATAAACTAAACACCGCTATGCCAATATCGAATCGTCAGTGCATATTGGCGGATAAGCTTATCAACCGGCAAAGCAAACAGATATTTCAAGGCTACTGATGTCGAATGCCAATTTTCAAATAGAAGTACACAGTCGCGTTGATGATATATCCGAAGACTGGCCCGATGCAAATGACAGCAGCGGCAGCGCATTGTTCGTCTTTCAGTCGAAAACGTTTTTGCGCGCCTGGGAAGCGAGTTATGGCCAAGCCCGCAAGGCCCAGCTTTGTCTGGTCGAGGTGCGCGACCAGGACCGGCGCCCGGTCCTTTTTGTCCCCCTTTACATCCAGCAGCAACATGGCGCGCGCGTCCTCGCCTTCACCGATGACGGTGTGGCCGATTACAATGCGCCGATCCTTTTCGACCATGGGCAGACATGGGATGCCGCAAGTGCGGAGGCGCTGCTGCAATCCATTATCGCCGCTCTGCCGCCCTTCGACATAGCGGCTTTCGACAAGATGCCGGAAAGCATCGAGGGCCGCCCCAATCCGTTCTGGTATATTTCCAACCGCGATTGCGATGAGGCAACGCAATGGATCACGCTCGACCGGGCACAGCCCGATATCGAAGCATCGATCCGCGGCCTGCGCACCTTGAAAAAGCGCGCCAAGGCGCTGCGTCAGGCAGGCCGCTATCGCTTTCTCGTCACGCGCACGCCGGAAGAACGCGCCACCATTCTCGACGCCATGTTGCGGCAGAAGCAGCGGCGCTTCGTGGAAACCCGCGTGCCGGGCTTCGACGCTCATCCCGAAAAGCGCCAGTTCTTCGAGCTGGTGACGGAACCGCTCGCCGCCCGCAACGCCCTGCATTTCTCCGCCCTGACCATGGACGACGAGGTGGTCGCCACCATGTGGAGCGTCACGCGCAACGGGCATTATTGTGCAATGATCACCACTTTCGAAGATGGTGTCTGGAACAAATATTCGCCTGGCAAGGTGCTGATCCTGCGCCTGATCGAAGCGCTGAAAACCGACAATTACGCCTGTTTCGATCTCGGCTTCGGCAATGAGCCGTGGAAGCAGGATTTCGCAGATCGCACGATCCCCTTGCGCGATTATGTTGCCGCCCGGACAGCGCGCGGGAAACTGTCTCTGGCAAGCCAGCAACTGTTACGATCGCTGCGCTCCACCCGACTTTATCAGCGGCTTCGCCCGCTCAAATGGGAATTGCTGCGCCGGTTCTCGCGCTGAACGCTCAGCCCTCGCGCTTCGGCAGGCGCACCATGAAGGTGGAGCCTTCGCCAAGCTGCGAGCGGACGACGAGGCGTCCGCGATGGCGGGCCAGAATATGCTTGACGATGGCAAGCCCCAACCCGGTGCCCTTCTGCGCCCGGCTGGTTTCCACATCGATGCGGTAGAACCGCTCGGTCAGACGCGGCAGATGTTCGGCAGAGATGCCCGGCCCGAAATCCTGCACCGAAGCCACGACTTCCGGCGCGCTCCCGGTTTCATCCGTCTCCAGCTTGACGATGACTTTCTTGCCGCCCTGCCCATATTTGCAGGCATTTTCGACAAGGTTCTGGAACACCTGTATCAACTCGTCGCGGGCACCCGTGACCAGCACCGGACGATCCGGCAGATTGCGTTCGATGGCCACGCCCAGATTGGCGGCAAGCGGGGTCAGCGTGTCGGTGACATGGTTGATAACAGCCGTCAGGTCGACGCTTTCATTGACCGCCAGATGCGCCCGCATTTCCAGCCGGGACAGAGACAGGAGATCGTCAATCAGACGCGACATGCGCTCGGCCTGCTTCTGCATGATATCGAGAAAGCGGTCGCGGGCGGCAACGTCATTGCGCGCCGGACCCTGCAAGGTTTCGATGAAACCGCGCAAGGAGGCGAGCGGCGTGCGCAATTCATGGCTGGCATTGGCGATAAAGTCGGACCGCATGCGGTCGATGCGGCGCGTCTCGCTCTGATCGCGGAAGATGAGCACGAAGAGTTCGGGCCGCCCGTCCATATCCGGCAGCGCCTTGACCATGGCCTTGTACCAGCGGTCGATTGGCACACGCTCGAAATATTCGATGCTGCGGGGCTCGCCATCGGCAATAACGCCCTGAATGAGCGCATGCATTTCCGGGGCGCGGAAGCGCAGATAGAGCGCCGTTCCGCTTTCCAGCGATTGAAAGGCTTCAAGCGCCGCCGCGTTGGCGAACAGCACCGTGCCGCCATGGTCGAAAACGATCATCGGATCAGTAAGCAGATCGGCCAGCCGCTCGCCGGAAACACCGGCCATTTCGCTGTGGTCTTCGTCCTTGACCGGAGCCGCTTCGGGTTCACCACTACCGACTTCATTCGCGACCCACACCGCCCCCAGCACCACCAGAGCCAGAAGCGCAGCCCGGAACCAGAATGGCAGTTCCAGAGCCATGACGCAGACCGCCAGAACCATGCTGACGATGAGAACGCCTTTTACCCTGCCTAGCGGCGCAAAAATCGACGATTCCTGAACCTGCGCCGTCTGGGCGGTCTTGGCATCCTCGGTATGGCGGTTGTTTTCACTCATTCTTGTCCCTCAGGCGTGCCGAAGATCTGCCCCAAAATCCACAGCGACGTCTTTACGCAACTTCTTATCTGCCCATATCATGGATTGATATAAACGAAAGGGAATTGCCGTGGGTGACAGTTCGAAGACAGCTAACAAAAAGAACGACAAGAAAAGCGATATCCCAGCTATTGATAAGCCGCTGAAGCTGAAAATCGGCGGCGAAACCCGCAAGTTCGATATCAACGATCCCAAGCTTCCCAACTGGATTGACGATCAGGCGCTGCAGTCCGGTGGCTATCCCTATTCATCCCGCATGAAGAGCGATGAATATGAGGCGACGCTCGAACGCCTGCAGATCGAGCTGGTCAAACTGCAATACTGGCTGCAATCGACCGGCGGACGCGTCATCAGCGTCTTTGAAGGGCGCGATGCGGCTGGCAAGGGCGGCACCATCTTCACCATCCGCGAATTCATGAACCCGCGTACCGCGCGCAACGTCGCCCTGCCAAAACCCACCCCCACCGAAAGCGGGCAGTGGTATTTCCAGCGCTATGTGGCGCATTTCCCCACGGCGGGCGAATTCGTCACCTTCGACCGCTCCTGGTATAACCGGGCTGGCGTGGAAGCGGTGATGGGCTTCTGCACTCCTGCGCAGCTTGAAATCTTCCTCACCGAAACGCCCGATTTCGAACGGATGATCGTGACGGACGGCATTCACCTGTTCAAATTCTGGCTCGATATCGGGCAGGAAATGCAGCTGAAACGCTTTCACGAGCGCCGCCACAGCCCGCTCAAGAGCTGGAAATTCTCGCCGATGGATGTGGCCGGTATTTCGCGCTGGGATGATTATTCCGCAGCACTCCACACCATGCTGGAACGCACCGACAGCGGCTATGCGCCATGGACCATCGTGCGCTCCAACGACAAGCGGCGCGCACGACTGGCCGCCATCCGGCGTATCCTTTTGACCCTCCCCTATGACGGACGAGACCTCGACGCCATCGGCCCGGAAGATCAGTCCATTATCGGGCGCGGTTCGGCATTCATCACGCAGTCGACGGCATCCAAGTAAAAAATACTCGGCCTGTGCGGCGTTTTCTCCCAAAGATGTGGTTTGCGCACCAGCTGCCACAGCGCCCGCCAGGCCGAGAGCGAAATCAGCACCCAATAAATCGGTATTCCCGGCAGATAGGCATAACCGCCGCGTTCTGTCGGCTCCATGGTTTTTGCGCCGAGCAGATAGAAGCTGAGATAGGCCAGCAGAATATTCACCACATCCAGTACCAGCAGCCAGAGACTGGCGGGCGTCAGCGGCTGCGCGAGCAGCTTTACGACCAGGACGATCAGCGTCACCAGCATGAACGGATGCAGCAGCGCCGAAGCAATAATGCCAAGCGTATAAATCTGGTTGATCGCAAAGCGCCAGCCGCCAAGCTGGTGCAAGGCCGTGTAAGGGTCGCGGGCATGCACCAGCCATGTCTGTATCCAGCCCTTGATCCAGCGCGTGCGCTGCTTGCGCCAGACAGCGTAATCCTCAGGCGCATCCTCGATGGTGCCTCGACTGATTATGCCGATACTGTAGCCATAGCGCGCCAGACGAATGCCCAGATCGGCATCTTCGGTTACGTTGAAAGCATCCCAGCCGCCGACCTCTTCGAGACACGACCGGCGGAAATGATTGGACGTGCCGCCAAGCGGAATGACCAACCCCCGGCTGGCCAGCCATGGCAGAAGCCCGCGAAACAGTGCCGCATATTCAAAGGCGAACATGCGCGTCAAAAGATTATGCCGGAAATTGCCGATGATCAGCGGCGCCTGCACGCAGGCAAGCTGCCCGCCGTCGCGCCGGAAAGCCTGCCATGCCTCGCGTAACTGGTCGGGATGCGGGCGGTCCTCGGCGTCGAACACCGCAACAATCTCGCCGCGCACAAATTGCAATGCATAGTTCAGTGCATTCGGCTTGGTGCGCGGCCCACCCGGCGGCACGGTAATGACCTCGAAATTCGCAGGCAGAGTGTGGCGCTCTATCGCGGCGCGGGTTTCGACATCGTCTTCTTCGCAGACGAGCTTGATTTCCAGCTTGCTGCGTGGCCAGTGGATCCCGTTGAGCGCGGCAATCAGCTGGCCGATTACCTCTTTTTCCCGATAAAGCGGCACGAGCACGGAATAGACCGGCAACTCACTTTTCTTCAGCGGGAAGAGTTCCACAAAGCACAGACGCCCGCCGCTCGTCACCGCGAACAGCCGGATCAGCACGCAGCCGAAGAAGAACAGCGTCATCAGGACATGGATGGCAAGAAAAGTCTGGAGCGGCCAGTTGATGAGGGCGGCGATCAGCAGATAAAGCGCCATCGCAATGACGAAGGCTTGCCAACTATGCAAGACGCGGGCTGCCGAAAGGGTTTGCGGCGTCATCTGCCGCGCCCGTTCAATCAGCCGCGCGCGGTATCGCCGTCGCAAGATCTGCCTGAGAAGTGTAGGCGTGCAGATGCGGATACGCCTGCGCAGCGACGGATTTGCACGCACATGCTCAAGCAGGCTCCTGATCCGATGCTCCGCCGGCGCAATATAGAGATATGTCGTGCCATCCGGCCCGATGGTCGTGACCTGCGCGACATCGGTGAGCCGCAGCAAGCCCTCTTCATCCGACATGAACACGCGAGACGGCAATATTGCCTGCGTGAACTCCAGCCCCAACAGGTCTGCAATCGCTTCGAAAACCGCAATTTCCGTCATGCCGGGCTGCTGAACAAGTTCGGCGCAGAATGTGGTCCCGTTGCGCACGGCTTCGCTATAAGCCCCGATAAGCGAACATCGTGCAACTCCGCGCCGCTGCAATCTGGCAGATATGGCGCCGCATATCTCCAGATCGAAGCCAATCGATCCGTTATTCATAACGCCCCCCGACGTTCGACAAATATAAATCAGATATATTTATTTTATTGATTTATAATAGTAGAATATAATTATGCACTACTACCTTTCTCTTCGCCTTTTATTGAAATTTTAAAGTAAAAAAATATTATAAAAATGCAACCATTATTTTAAGCGCCATTCACTATGCAACTCTTGCAAGTTGCGCGTTAACGCGAAATTATGCCGAAGCTGATAGGAAGCCTGCCCATGAAACGGTGTCTTTCAAGCTTGATGATTTTAGCTGGCGCGCTGGCGGCGAGCCCGACCGCGTTTGCGCAGACGGCACCGGCTGCTCCGGATTTCCTCAACCAGAGGGAACGCCTGCCCCTGCCTTCGCTGCAACGGCTCACGCGGCTGCGTTTCATTACCACAGTGGATTTTCCGCCGTTCAACACGCTCAACAATCAGGGGCAGCTCTCCGGCTATAATGTCGATCTGGCCAAGGCGCTTTGCCGCCAGCTCGGCATCGAGGATATCTGCCAGATCGAAGCAGCCCCTGGAACGAGCTGGAAGACCGTGTCCTGAAAAGTGATGCGGAGGCGATCATCGGCGGCTGGCAACCCACCGAAGCGCGGAGGAAGGATTTCGTGTTTTCGCGCAGCTATATGCGCCTGCCCGCCCGCTTCGCGACGCAAAAAAGCAAGAGCTTTAACCAGCCCGCCTCGCTGGCAACACGCGGCAAATCAGTTGGCGTTGTTGCGGGCACCGCGCATGAGCAATTGCTCAAGAGCTATTTCCCACAGGCGCTGGCAAAACCCTATCCGGATCGCGCAGCCATGCTGGCCGACCTGAAAGGCGGCAAGCTCGATAGCGTGTTCGACGACGGCATGGCGCTGTCCTTCTGGCTCAATGATGCCGAAAGCGGCAATTGCTGCGCCCTGACCGATGGCCCCTATCTCGCGCCGCAATATCTGGGAACCGGCCTCAGCATCGCCGTGACGAGCGAGAACGCCGCCATCGCCAGCGCCATCAACAATGCGCTGCAAGCCTTGCAGCAAAAGGGCGTCCTGACCGAATTGTACCTGCGTTATTTCCCGACAAGCTTTTACTGAGCCCGGGTTGAATCAGCCGGATAACACTTTTCGGCCACCCCACGCCCAAATGCGCATTTCAAATGACGGCATTTGCTGCACACGCTCCCCACAGGGGGCCAAACATGCGTGCCATTTTGACGCAGAGCATAGACTCAACGATTTCGGATTTCACAAATTTTTGAAACTTCCGACAGAACAATACTTACAGTAATAAAGTAAAAATGTTTACTATCAAGCACTTTTGGTAAATTTCAGCCGCTAAAAGGTTGATAAAGCGACCGATATCAAGCAGTTACGCGCCGCTTTTACCACAAACATAAGTTTAAATACATCGATTTATTTTGACTTGAAGAAACAACCGCCTGATCCCTAATCTGTCATGGGGAGAAGGAGGATTTATACGATGTTTGATGGCGTTCCCGCACAATGGCACAAAACTCCGGAACAAACCAAACGCTCGCCGAATGAAGCGGCATATGTCTTTCTGGGGATCATGCTGGCAGCATTGACCGTACCGGCGGCGTTTCTCGGCTGGGCACTGTTCCAGAGCATCGGCTCGCTGCTGCACTGAGCGGTTTTCGGGTCAGAACGCAATTCACCCGGCTTGAGGAGACCGGGGCTGCTGTGGCGTGATCTGTAAACCATTGGGGACATCCCGGTGAGGATGTTCGTGAAACAAGATTTTGAGCAAATGAAAAGCCCCGCCGGATAGCGGGGCTTTTGCTTTTTTGGTTTCAGGGCTAGCGGTCAGAGACCGCCGGCCGAGCCATTCGGCGCATCATGGGATGGCGTCTGCTCGATTGCATCATCCTCGTCCTCAGGCTTCTTCGGCGGCTTGCGCGCGATGATGCTGTAGAACATCGGGATGAAGAGCGTCGCAACGAAGGTTGCAACCAGCATACCGCCGATAACGCCCGTACCGATGGAGTGACGGCTGGCCGAGCCTGCGCCCGAGCTGATTGCCAGCGGCACCACGCCGAGAATGAAGGCCAGCGAGGTCATCACGATCGGGCGGAAACGCAGGCGTGCCGCAGACAATGCCGCATCGAAGGCGGATTTGCCCGTCTCGCGTTCCAGCACGGCAAATTCCACGATCAGGATCGCATTCTTTGCCGCAAGACCGATGAGTGTCACCAGACCGATCTGGAAATAGACGTCATTGGTCAGTCCGCGCAGATGGGTGGCCAAAAGCGCGCCGAAGATTGCGAAAGGCACCGCCGTGATAACGGCAAGCGGCAGGCTCCAGCGCTCATACTGGGCAGCCAGGATGAGGAACACCATCAGAAGACCGAAAATCATGGCCTGCGTGCCGGTGCCGCTGGTCGTGACTTCCTGATAGGCGGAACCCGTCCACGCGATCTGGAAGCCCTGCGGCAACACTTCCGCCGCCACTTCCTGCATCGCCTTGATGGCGTCGCCCGAGGTGTAGCCCGGCGCCGGGTTGCCGGTGACCTTTGCAGCGTTGAACGCGTTGAAACGTTCGAGCTGGTCGGGACCGACGATGCGTTTGACGGTCACAAGAGCACTCAGCGGAATCATGCTGCCGGAGTCGGCGCGCACGAACACGTGTTTCAGATCGCTTGGATCGCGGCGGAACTCTGCCTCGGATTGCAGATTGACCTGATAGTTACGACCAAACAGCGTGAAATCGTTGACATAGACACTGCCGAAGGTCGCCTGCATGGCGGTGAACACCGAGTTGATCGGCACGCCCATCGCCTTGGCCTTTTCGCGGTCAAGCTGGATGTCGTATTGCGGAACATTCGGATCGAATGTCGTGCGTACACCTGCAAGCTCGGGCCGCTTGGCGGCTGCATCAGTGAGCAGCTTCGTGGCATTGGTCAGCGATTCCACACCACCGCCGGTACGGTCCTGAACATAAAGTTCGAAACCGCCGGTCGTGCTGAGGCCGAGGATCGGCGGCGGGTTGAAGGCCA
The DNA here is from genome assembly GCF_030067775.1 of Ochrobactrum sp. SSR. NCBI lineage: Bacteria > Pseudomonadati > Pseudomonadota > Alphaproteobacteria > Hyphomicrobiales > Brucellaceae > Ochrobactrum > Ochrobactrum sp. SSR. Next base: position 1,435,038 of record NZ_CP125969.1, read on the forward strand.
GCACAAGGCCGTCCTTGATCCCCGCATTCATGCCCATGATGGCGCCCGGCAGGTTGCGCGCGTCGAGATCCGGCGTCGTGCGTTCCTTCCAGTCCTTAAGCATGATGAACATGGTGCCCGCACTGGTCTTCAGACCGCCCGACAAGAGGTCGAAACCCGAAACGGCAAACACGTTTTCCACGGCTGGATGCTTGCGGATATTTTCGCTCGCCTGATTGAGAACCGCCGTCGTACGTTCCAGCGAGGCGGCCGGAGGCAGGATGGCGACACTGAACAGGAAGCCCTGATCTTCATCCGGCAGAAGCGAACTTGGAACCTTCTGGAACAGGAAATACGTGCTGCCCAGAAGACCTGCAAAGATCAAAAGGCCGATGGCAACGCGCTTGAGGAAGAAGCGAACGCCCGCCGTATAACCTTCCGTAACCCGGTCGAAGAATCGGTTGAAGATGCGGAACGGCAGGATCGGCTCATGATGTCCCGGCTTCAGGATCAGCGCGCAGAGCGCCGGTGTCAGGGTCAGCGCCACAGTACCGGACAGCACCACCGAGATCGCGATGGTGACGGCGAACTGCTTGTACATTTCACCGACGAGACCGCCCATGAAGGCAACCGGAATGAACACCGCGCAAAGCACGAGAACAATCGCGATAACCGGCCCCGTCACTTCGCCCATGGCCTTGATGGCGGCCTTGCGCGGCGAGAGCTTCTCGGTCGTCATGATACGTTCGACGTTTTCAAGCACCACGATGGCGTCGTCCACGACGATACCGATGGCAAGAACCAGACCGAACAGGGTCAGAAGGTTGATCGAGAAGCCCAGCACATACATGCCCGCAAATGTACCGATGATCGAGATCGGCACCGCGATAACGGGAATAAGCGTTGCGCGCCAGTTTTGCAGGAAGATGAACACCACGAGGACAACGAGGATAATAGCCTCGATGAAGGTGTGGATGACTTCCTCGACCGAAACCTTAATGAACTTGGTCGTGTCGAACGGGATGGAATAATTGATGCCCGCCGGGAAGCTGGCCTTCAGCTCATCCATACGGTTCTGGATGAGTTCCATCGTGTTGAGCGCGTTTGCGCCCGGCTGCAGATAGATCGCAATCGGAACGGCGGGCGTTCCATTGAGATTACTATCGACGAGATAGCTTTCGGTGCCAAGTTCCACGCGCGCCACGTCTTTCAGACGCAACGTCGCCGCATTGGGGCTGGACCGCAGAATGATGTTTTCGAAGGCCTTTGTATCCGGCAGACGGCCCTGCGTCGTCGCCGTATAGGTGAACGGACCGGCCTGCGGATCAGGCTGATCGCCGAAGCGACCTGCAGCAAACTGCGCGTTCTGTTCCTGAATGGCGGTCTGAACGTCGGATGGCGTCAGATTATACTGCGCGAGCTTGTCCGGGCGCAGCCAGATACGCATCGAATAATCGATATTGCCGAGCAGTTGCACATCGCCCACGCCCGACAGACGCTTCAGATCGTCGATGACGTTCAAAAGCGCATAGTTACCGACATAGGTACGGTCATAGCGTCCCTCTTCCGCGAACATGGCGACCATGCCCAGAATGGTGGTGGAACGCTTGTCCACGGTCACGCCGAGACGCTGCACTTCCTGCGGAAGCGAAGAGGTCGCGCGCTGAACGCGGTTGTTGACGTTGATCGTGGCCTGATCCGGGTCGGTGCCCAGCGCGAAGGTCACAGTCAGCTGCATGGTGCCGCTGCCAAGGCTCGAGGACTGCATGTAAAGCATGTTCTCGACGCCGTTGATCTGCTGCTCCAGCGGCGCGGCGACGGTTTGCGTCACCGTTTCCGCGCTTGCACCCGGATAGGTCGCGGTGACCACCACCTGCGGCGGTGTCAGCTCCGGATATTGGGCGATCGGCAGGATGCGGATGCAGATAAGCCCCGCAAGCACAAGCACAATGGATATGACCGCCGCGAAAACGGGGCGGTCTACGAAAAACTTATTCATTTGCTGCCTGCCGCCTGTTCCTTGCCAGCTTCAGCCGACGATGCTTCCTTGTTGCCGGCAGCCGCCGCCTCGACAGGCTGCACCTTGGCGCCCGGATGCGCCTTGATGACGCCTTCGGTCACAATGCGGTCACCTTCCTTGAGGCCATCGGAAATCAGCCATTCGTCGGCGAGTTCACGCGCGACCGTGACCGGGCGCACTTCCACGACATCGTCCTTGTTCACGACATAGACGAATTGCAGCTGCGGACCCTGCATCAGGGCAGCCTTCGGGATCGTCACGGCGTCTTTCACCTGAATGCCGAGAATGACGGCGCGCACGAACTGACCGGGGATCAGGCGGCGATCCGGGTTCTGGACCACGGCGCGGGCGCCGAGCGTTCCGGTTTCCGTATCGAGCGACGACGAGGTGAAGTCGATCGTGCCTTCATGGTCATAAGCCTGTCCGTCACCGAACAGGATCTTGATCTTGAGACGGTCGGCATCCTCGCCCGTCGCGCCGCGTTCGGCGCGCAGCCGCTGGATTTCAGCGGCTTCCGTGTCGGTGAACGAGAAATTCACATAGACCGGATCAAGCTGCGTGATCGAGGTCAAAAGGCTCGATGTCGCGTCGGTGCCGATAAGGCTGCCCTCGGACACCTGTTCCTGGCTGGTAATGCCGCTGATCGGCGCGGTCACCTTGGTATAGCTCAGATTGAGTTCGGCAGTGCGCAACTGCGCCTGCGCGGCGGCGACAGCGGCCTTGTTCAGATCGCGGGTCGCGAAGGCCGTATCGCGGACTGCCGTGCTCTGCACCTTCTGCTGGACCAGTTGTTCGGCGCGCTCGGCATCGCGGATGGACTGCTGATACTGCGCCTGCGCCTGCGCAACCTGAGCCTGCGCTTTTTCAAGCTCGGCCTGATAGGGCGCCGGATCGATTTCGAACAGCACTTCGCCGGCCTTCACCTCGGTGCCTTCGACGAAGTTGCGGTGCAGGAGAATGCCGCCGACGCGGGCGCGAACCTGCACGTTACGATAGGCGCTGATGCGCGCTGCATATTCATAGGTAACGGGCACGTCGTGCGGTCTGATCGTCACGACAGAAACCTGCGCAGGCGGTGCGCCTGCGGGTGCCTGTGCAAAAACAGGCTGCCCTGCAAAAACAAGAAAAGCGGCTCCCGCCGCAAAAAGCCGGATAGAACGATGGATGGTCATGATGGGTGTTGCCCTTGCTGTCGCCCCGGTGGTGCCCATGAGGTGCGGCCAATTAAACATACATATCTGTTTGTAAACACGATTTGCGATGCTATAGTCAATAAGCTCAAAGGTAGATCACGAATGATTTATCCACGGTACAGCCGAAAAAGCAAGGAAATCCAGTCTTTTCCGGCAGATTGAGACAAATATGCGCCGAACCAAAGCCGAAGCCGCCGAAACGCGGGAAGCCATACTGATCGCTGCCGAGCAGATGTTTCTGGAACGCGGAGTTAATCAGTCATCGCTGATGGAAATCGCGTCCCATGCAGGCGTGACCCGTGGCGCGATCTATTTCCACTTTCACGACAAGCTGGACATATTTCAGGCCATCATCGGACAGGCGCGCTTTCCACAAGAAGAGATCATGCTGCAGGCGGCGAGCGTCAATCATCCGAACCCGCTCAATGTGCTCGAACAATCCATTGTTTCGGCGCTGGAACTGTTCGTGACGAATGAGCGCCAGCAGGTCATTTTCACCATCATCAACCAGCGCTGCGAATATGTGGGCGAAATGGCCCCGGTGGTGGAGCGCATCAAGGAAGCCCGCGACAATGTGCTGTCGCTTTTCACCGGACTTCTGGACGTTGCGGAACGGCGCGGCGAGCTGTCGCCGGAATGGACAGCCAGCACCGCGGCTCCGATCCTGCTCGCCATTGTCAGCGGACTGCTGAACGAATGGCTGCGCAGCGAAAAGAATTTCGATCTGGTGGCGGGCGGCAGCAGGGCTGTGAGGACACATATCCAGTCGCTTCGCCGGAACGACTGAGATCGGTCAGACACGGTAAAGCTACGCTCCGGTTCTCAAAATTTGCATTTCCGCCAGCACAGCCCGCACCCCCTGACACCGAGATCAGGCCATTATCCAGTGTTTGCTAAAGTTTTTCAGGAAGACTCGACAGCTTATTATTTTACGTTTACGTCAATGTAAGCCTTGCGAAGAAGTGGAAACTCGACCACATTATTCTGGAGGGAGCTGACCGGGAGGACGGGCCAGCTTGGGAGATGGGCGGATGACGTTCCGCTGGAAGACATTCCGAAAACTGTGAAATGGCTTTCGGATGCGATGTGCACGAACAAACGATCAGAGCGCCGGTCCGGTGATGGGATCGCAGGCGCTCCAGCTGCAACGGACGGAGCGATCCGGGGAGAAAAAATGGCGAAAAAAGCGACAGGGCAAAGTGCATCTGCAACCGAAACCGTCATGGCGCAGCAGGCCAAGCCTGCACCCGGACAGTTGAACCGCTACTGGCTGCAATCCTATCCGGCTGGCGTTCCCCATGAGTTCGAGCTGAACCGCGCCATGTCCATTGGTGACATGATCGCTACCGCCTGCCGTCAGTTTCCCGGCAATCCTGCCTTCACCTGCATGGGCAAGGACCTGACCTTTAAAGAGCTCGACGAGAATGCGCGGGCGCTCGCCGCATTCCTGCAATCGCGCGGACTGGTCAAGGGCGACCGTGTCGCCATCATGATGCCGAATGTGCTGCAATATCCCATCGCGATCGCCGCCGTCCTGCGCGCGGGCTTCGTCGTGGTGAATGTCAATCCGCTCTATACGCCGCGCGAATTGGAACACCAGCTCAATGATTCCGGCGCCAAGGCGCTGATCGTGCTGGAGAATTTCGCTGCGACCGTTGAAAAGACCCTGCCCGCCGTCAAGCTGTCGACCATCATCGTGGCCTCCATGGGCGATATGCTGGGGCTCAAGGGCCACATCGTCAATCTGGTGGTGCGCAAGGTCAAGAAGATGGTTCCGGCCTGGAACCTTCCCGGCCATGTCAGCTTCAAGGATGCTCTGGCGCAAGGCAGGTCGAAGTCGTTCAATCCGGTTCCCGTCGAAGGTTCGGACCTCGCCTTTCTGCAATATACCGGCGGCACGACCGGCATTTCCAAGGGGCGATGCTCACCCACAGCAATATTCTCGCCAATGTCGAGCAGATGGAACTGTGGAATGAGGTGGCCTTCCGCATCAAGGGCAGGCCGAAAGCGCTGAACTTTGTCTGCGCGCTGCCGCTCTATCACATCTTCGCGCTGACCGTGAATGCGATTTACGGCATGAAACTTGGCGCGCGCAACATCCTGATCCCCAATCCGCGTGACATTCCGGGCTTCGTTAAGGAACTGAAGAAATATCCGTTCCATATCTTCCCCGGCCTCAACACGCTGTTCAACGGGCTGATGAACAATCCCGATTTCCAGACGCTGGATTTCAAGCCGATGATCCTGACGCTTGGCGGCGGCATGGCCGTGCAGCGCCCGGTGGCCGAACGCTGGCATGACATGACCGGTTGCCTGATCACCGAAGGCTATGGCCTGTCGGAAACCTCGCCGGTCGCCAGCGCCAACGCGCTGGACGCGACCGAATTCAGCGGCACCATCGGCCTGCCGATGCCTTCGACCGAAATTGCCATCCGCGACGATGACGGCAATGATCTTCCGCTCGGCGAAGTCGGCGAAATCTGCGTGCGCGGCCCGCAGGTCATGAAAGGCTACTGGAACCGTCCCGACGAAACCGCCCGCGCCATCATGCCGGACGGATTTTTCCGCACCGGCGACATGGGCTTCATGGACGAGCGCGGCTATACGAAGATTGTCGACCGCAAGAAGGACATGATCCTCGTCTCCGGCTTCAACGTCTATCCGAACGAGATCGAGGAAGTCGCAGCAGGCCATCCGAGCATTGTGGAATCAGCCGCCATCGGCGTTCCCAACGAGCATTCCGGCGAAGTGGTGAAGCTTTATGTGGTGCGCCGCGATCCGAACCTGACGGCAGACGAGGTCAAGGCCTTCTGTGCCGAACGGCTGACCAATTACAAGCGCCCGCGCGAAATCGAGTTCCGCGAAAGCCTGCCGAAGAGCAATGTGGGTAAAATCCTGCGCCGCGAATTGCGCGACTGATCGCAAAAATCAACAGCCGGGGTTTTCTCCCCGGCTTTTCTCTTTAGAGAGGTCCCGGGTAAAATGGAATCGGGCAACCGCTATCTATTTGTTTTTACGCATTATCCCACGCTAAAGCGCTACGCACTTTTGCTGGAAATGCTCTAGATCAGGCCGATGGCGGGGCAAGCGGCTGCACGATTTCCTGAAAAGGTGCGAGCGCCTCGCAGCGCCCGGCGAGTGTCGCCAGCGCCGGATATTTCTCGACGTCGACGAGATGCCCATGGGCCTCGCCAACAAACCGCAGCGCACAGGCAACCGCGATATCCGCGTGCCCGATATCGTTACCGAACCAGAACGGCGAACCGCGCGCGGAAAAGTCCTGCTCCAGAACGTCGAGCACACGCCCGATCTGTGTTTCGCACCGCTCCACCCAGACTGGTGACTGTTCCTTGCGCAAAAGCCCCTCATAGAGAAGGCTCACCGCCTTGTCGGCAAGCCCCGTGGCCAGCGCGCAAATCTTTAACGCCTGACGCCGTTCAATGCCGTGACCAGCGATCAGCGGTTTTCCCGCCTCGGCAATCTCATCGAGATAATCGAGGATCGCCGCACTTTCGATCAGCACATCGCCATCGTCGAGCAACAAGGTCGGCACACGGCTGAGCGGATTATAATCCGCCAGTCGGTCACGGTCGCCAAATGTAGACCACGGCCAATGCTCGAATGGCAGGCCATACAGGCGCATGGCGATTGCAACACGTCGGACGAAGGGTGAATCATATTGGCCGATAAGGATCATGGACTTAAGCTCGGATGAGGTTGTAATCCGGCCATGCTACCGCAGGACCCCGCTTCCGCAAGGGTCACTGCGATGAATTCTTCTGAACGAAAGATCAGAAAACGGAAAGCTTTACGGTATGGCTTTCAGCAGTTGCGGCAGACCGGCAATGGACTGAAGCACCACATCGGCATGCGGTTCCAGCGCCTCACGCGGGCTGTTGCCCGACAGGACGCCGATGGCCAGTCCCGCATCCGCCGCATGCGCTGTTTCGAGATCGTGCAGATTATCGCCCACCATGGCGATTTCACGCGGCTGAAGCCCCAGCTTCTCTGCGAAATGCAGCAATGGATCGGGAAAGGGTTTTGGGCGCGCTGCCGTGTCATAACCGATGATCACTTCAAAGAAGCCCTCAATGCCGAGCGCCCTGGCCGTCGCATGGGCGCCCGCCTCGGAATCATTCGTCGCAATGCCAAGCCGATAGCCCATGGCGCGCAGCGCTTCCAGCGTTTCGCGCAGGCCTTCGATGGCGACCGCCGAACGCGCGCCCTCCGCCACCGCATAGCGGTCATATTCGCCGATCAGGCTGCGCCGGTCAGCGTCGTCCAGTTCCGGATGCCAGAGCGAGACGATGTCTTCCACCGTTCCCGCAGCAATCACCGAATTGGCGCGAAAACGCTTTGCCGTCCAGTCATAGCCACCGGCATCAAGCAGGGAGCGCGCATGCGGCTCGTCGCCCTTTCCCAAACACTGGGCAGAACGCTGCGCCAGTGTCCACGAAACCGAAAACCATGTGCGGTCGAAATCGATCAGTGTGCCGTCCTTATCGAAAAGAACGGCACGGATGTTTTTCAGGCGGTCGGCAAAGGGCGTCGCACTCATGCTTCGAGTGCGCCCGCACGCTTCTTGACGGAAGACGGCTTGGCACCGAGCAGTTTCAGGAGATCGTCGCCACGGCGCACATAACGCAGCGAGCGGCGCGTCAGGATGCGACCGGCCTGCGGCGCGGTCATGACGATGTCGTGTTCCGGTTCGCCCGGCACGGTGACAATCGTGACGAGCTTCGCGCCTGCTTCCACCTGATCGCCCGGCTCGACATGGAAGAACACCATGCCGCCTTGCGGTGCGCGGACCATTTCGACGTTCGAAAGCGGCGATATGAGGCCCTTATAGTCGAGGTCGAGCTTGACGCTCTCGTCGCGGATGACGCCGCGATGCACGAGAAACTTATAAAGACCTTCCGCATCGCCCTTGCCCATATCGGCGTAAACATCGGTCAGGCCGCGGAATTCCACCGTGGTCACGGCGCGGCGCTTCATATCGCGCTTGTCTTTCGGCAGTTGCAGAACGGGATGCGCGCAGGCTTCCTCAAAAGCAGCGTCAGCTGTGGTGTCCCATGCAAGGATCGCTGTGGAATTGAGCGCGACCGCCAGATCCTTCATGTCCTCCACGAATTCCTCCGCGATATAGACATAATTTTCGCTCTCGTCGTCGCAATGCAGGTCAAGCACGATATCGTTCGGCAATGCGAGCTTGAGAAGCGTCGCCTTGAGCCGCTTGGCCAAAGCTTCCGGCGCATCGGGACCGGGCAGTTCCGAGGTATCGAAATCCGGCAGCAGCGGGAATGCGCGATTGAAGTTCACCGCCGAGAACATCTCGAAACGGCCCTGATGCTGATAGGCCAGCCACTGGTTGGAACCCACCGGATTGGCCTGTGGCACCACGGTGATGTTGCCCAGAATGCGGCCTTCTTCGCCAGCCTTTTTCAGCATCGGGATGAGAAAATGAAGTGCGGCCTGACCCGGCAGCTCCGAACCATGCAGCGAGGATTGCAGATAGGCTGTCGGCGCATCGCCACCCTTGCCTGCAAAGCGCAGCACACGCAGTTCGATGGCATTGCCCGGTACGTCGCCCGCAAATTCGATGATCTCAGTCTTCATTTCACATCCCATTTCATTTTCATACGAATGAAGCCGGGTCTGGTACAACAAACCCGGCTCCACATTATTTCTATTACGCAGGATTATGCCGTCAAGCTTTGCGTCGTGCGTGCAGATGCGCGACAAGACCTTGCGTGGAGGCGTCGCGGGTGCCTGCCGTCTCCTTGCCGGAAACCACCGGCAGCAATTCGGTGGCCAGTTCCTTGCCCAGTTCCACGCCCCACTGATCGAAGGCATTGATGCCGAAAATCTGCGCTTCCACGAACACACGGTGTTCATAAAGCGCGACGAGGCGACCCAGCGCATAAGGATCGAGCTTGTCGTGCACCAGCGTCAGCGACGGGCGGTTACCGGAGAAAACACGGTGCGGCGCGATCCGCTCGACTTCGCTTTCCGGCAGCTTCTTCGCCTGCAACTGGGCGCGGGCTTCGTCGAGCGTGCGACCCTTCATCAGTGCTTCCGACTGCGCAAGGCAGTTGGCCAAAAGCATTTCATGCTGATGATCGAGTTCCGGTTCGTGCCCTTTGGCGGCCACGATGAATTCCAGCGGGATCGTATCGGTGCCCTGATGCAGAAGCTGGAAGAAAGCGTGCTGGCCGTTGGTGCCGGGCTCGCCCCAGACAACCGGACCGGTCGGGCCGGAAACCGGCTTGCCGTCCACAGTCACACTCTTGCCGTTCGATTCCATGTCGAGCTGCTGGAAATAGGCCGCAAGGCGCGAAAGGCGCTGATCGTAGGGGATGATCGCGCGGCTGCCATAGCCGCAAATCGCTCGGTGCCAGTAGCCGATCAGGCCGAGCCACAGGGGCAGGTTCTTGTCCATCGGCGCATCGCGGAAATGCACATCCATGGCATGGGCACCGGCGAGGAACTTGCGGAAATTTTCGGGACCGACAGCGATCATCACCGGCAGACCAATCGCCGACCATACCGAATAGCGACCGCCGACCCAGTCCCAGAAACCGAAGACGCGCTCTTCGGCAATGCCGAAGGCCGCAACCTTGTCGAGCGCCGTCGACACGGCAGCGAAATGCGCGCCGACCGCCGCCTCGCCCAGCGCATCGGCTATCCATTTGCGCGCCGTCTGCGCATTGGTCATGGTTTCGATGGTGGTGAAGGTCTTCGAGGCGATGATGATCAGCGTCGTCGCCGGATCGAGCGGAGCCAGCGTGTCGGCAATATGTGCGCCATCGATGTTGGACACGAAATGAGCGCGCGGACCATCGTGATAAGGCGCCAGCGCCAGCGTCGCCATGACCGGGCCGAGATCGGAACCGCCAATGCCGATATTGACGATATCGGTGATCTTCTTGCCCGTCGAACCCTTTAGCGCGCCGGAACGGATGCCGTCAGCAAAGGCCGCCATGCGATCCAGAACCTGCTTCACATCCGGCAGCACATTGTGGCCGTCAACGAGCACTTCCTTCGACGATGTGTCGCGCAAGGCCACATGCAGCACGGCGCGGTCTTCGGTATTGTTGATATGTTCGCCTGCGAACATGGCAGCGCGGCGGCCTTCCACGTCTGCGGCCAGCGCCAGCTCTTTCAGAAGCCCAATGGTCTCGTCATTGACCCGACATTTCGACCAGTCGAACAAGAGATCGTCCAGCGACAGCGAATAACGCTCGAACCGGCCCGGATCGGATTGAAATGCCGCGCGCATGTCGTGCGGGGCTTTCTCCGTCCAGTGCTTTTTCAGCTTAGCGACCGTTGCTTCAAGCTTCGTCGCGTCTCTTGCCATGATGCTACTCCCGAATCAAATCGATTTAATTCCGCATATTAGGGCAGTTTAAGAAAGTTTGTGGCAATTAAATCACCGAAACTTCCTATTTGGATAGATTGCCATATACATCTTATCAATCAAATTACATTGATAGCAGCACGCGTCTGGAGCAAAGCATGGACCTGACAGGTGAAGAACGCATAGCAGCGCCAAGACAGGCGGTTTGGGATGCGCTGAACGACATCGAGACGCTGAAAGACTGCATTCCCGGCTGCGAGGATATCGAGCGTCTGTCGCCAACCGAAATCCGCGCTGCGTTGAAAGTCAATCTCGGCATTGTCAAAGTCCGGTTCCACGGCATGCTGGAATTGTCCAACATGAACCCGCCAGCCTCCTATACGATTTCCGGCCATGGCGAGGGTTCTATTGCCGGTTTTGCGCATGGCGTGACCGACGTGATGCTGACCGAAGATGGCGACGAAACAATCCTGTCTTATACCATACGCGGCGATGCGGGCGGCAAGATTGCCCAGCTCGGCACCAAGCTGCTCGGTTCTGTCGCGCGCAAAGTGGCCGACCGCTTCTTCGCCAATATTGCCGAAGCTGCATCCGAAGCCTCTGCGAGAACAGCATAATTTCAAACCATCTATCTGCCTTGAAAAGCGGTGCCTCGCATCGCCTATTTCTTGACAGTTTTTGAGCGCCGCATTTCCGAACGCAAAACCGTTTCACACTTTTGCTGGCAATGCTCGGGAATCATAAATTGACCAGATGATAAAAAAATTTGACCTTCCGAAAAAATCTGTCATCCTAACCATAACCGGAGCAAGCAACAGCAAGATTGCAGCCTGGACATGAGCGGCATTGCGCAAAGGGAACCCGCATGTCGCATGGAGCACCAAGGCGTCCGCAAGGGCGCACAAAGGTCGCTCCGAAGCATTTCTACGCATCGTGATTTCCAAAGGTCGATCCGGACTTTTGGGCCAATACTGTAGATAAAAATGGGAGATGCGATCCATGAATCCTTCCACGAGGGGATCCGCAGGCAGTTCATCCATTGATGCAGAAACGGGCCACACGCCTGACATTCACGGCGCGCGCCTTGCCGCCGGTGAATATGCGCATGTGTTCGACGATCTGCATCCGCCGCTGACGCGGCACGAAGCCATTGTCGAATCCGACCGCTGCTATTTCTGCTATGACGCGCCCTGCATGAATGCCTGCCCGACGGGCATCGACATTCCGCTGTTCATCCGGCAGATCAATGCGGGCAATCCGGTCGGTGCGGCCAAGACAATCCTGAGCGAAAACATTCTGGGCGGCATGTGCGCCCGCGTCTGCCCGACGGAGACGCTCTGCGAAGAAGTCTGCGTGCGCGAAACGGCAGAGGGCAAGCCGGTCAAGATCGGCAATCTGCAACGCTATGCCACCGATGTTCTGATGGCCGAAGGCAAGCAGCCCTTCAAGCGTGGAGCGGAAACCGGCAAGCATATTGCCGTGGTGGGCGCTGGTCCCGCCGGTCTTTCGGCAGCGCATCGTCTGGCCATGAAGGGCCATCAGGTCACCGTGTTCGAGGCGCGGCCGAAGGGCGGCGGTCTCAACGAATATGGTATTGCGGCCTATAAGACCGTCAATAATTTCGCCCAGCGCGAACTGGAATTCGTGCTGGAAATCGGCGGCATCACGATCGAATACAACCAGACGCTCGGTCAGGACATCACCATCGAAGCGCTGAAAGCGGGCCATGATGCGGTGTTCCTCGGCATGGGGCTGCCAGGCGTGAACGATCTTGGCCTTGCCGGCGAAGATGCGCCCAATGTGCTCGACGCGGTCGATTACATCGCCAATCTGCGTCAGGCCAAGGACCTCTCCGCCCTCCCCGTCGGGCGCAATGTGGTCGTCATCGGCGGCGGCATGACGGCCATCGACGTCGCCATCCAGACCAAGAAGCTCGGCGCGGAAAATGTTACCGTCGTCTATCGGCGCGGTCAGGAAAGCATGAATGCCAGCGCCTACGAGCAGGAACTGGCGCAGATCCATGGCGTCGTCATCCGGCACTGGCTGCAACCCCATGCGCTGGAACGCAGCGGCGACGGCACCGTCCATGCGGTGACCTTTGAATATACCGGCAATCAGGACGGCAAGCTGGTCGGCATGGGCGAATATTTGACGCTGGAAGCTGATCAGGTCTTCAAGGCTATCGGCCAGACATTCGATCCAGAACCGCTGCGCGGCTCCGGTATCGGCATGGCCAAGGGCCGGATCAGCGCAGATGCGGAAGGCCGAACCACGGTTGAAGGCATATGGGCGGGGGGCGACTGCGTTGCAGGCGGCAAGGACCTGACGGTCGCATCGGTAGAGGCGGGCAAGATTGCCGCTGAATCGATCCATGCCACGCTGACGCGGCGTCCGCAGGCCGTGGAAGGCTTTGCGGAAGCCGTGCTTTCCGGCGGGGCACATCACGCGAGCGCATCCGCACGGGACAGAAACATCCCATCCGATCATTGGGCAACGACCCAGCTTGGCAACGAGCAAGGCTGAGGAGGTTCAGGACATGGCTGATCTTTCAACGAATTTTCTCGGAATCAAATCGCCCAATCCGTTCTGGCTGGCTTCGGCCCCGCCGACCGACAAGGCCTATAATGTCGAGCGCGCCTTCAAGGCGGGCTGGGGCGGCGTTGTCTGGAAGACGCTCGGCGCGGAAGGCCCACCAGTGGTCAATGTCAACGGCCCGCGTTACGGCGCCATCCACGGCGCCGACCGGCGGCTGCTCGGCCTCAACAATATCGAGCTGATCACCGACCGTCCGCTGGAGGTCAATCTGCGCGAGATGAAAGAGGTCAAGATGCGCTGGCCCGACCGCGCGCTCATCGCCTCGATCATGGTGCCTTGCGAGGAGGAAGCCTGGAAGGCGATCCTGCCTCTGGTCGAGGAAACCGGCGCGGATGGCATCGAGCTGAACTTCGGCTGCCCGCATGGCATGAGCGAACGCGGCATGGGTGCTGCTGTCGGTCAGGTGCCGGAATATGTCGCCATGGTCGTCAAATGGTGCAAGCAATATAGCCGCATGCCGGTGATCACCAAGCTGACGCCCAATATCACCGATATTCGAAAGCCCGCGCGCGGCGCGCATGCGGCGGGTACGGATGCCGTGTCGCTGATCAACACGATCAACTCCATCGTCTCGGTCGATCTCGACCGCATGTCGCCGGTGCCCTCCATTGACGGTCGCGGCAGCCATGGCGGCTATTGCGGCCCGGCGGTAAAGCCCATTGCGCTCAACATGGTGGCGGAAATCGCCCGAGATCCCGAAACCCACGGCCTGCCGATTTCAGGCATTGGCGGCATCACGACATGGCGCGACGCAGCCGAGTTCATCGCGCTCGGCTGCGGCACGGTGCAGGTCTGCACGGCGGCCATGACCTACGGCTTCAAGGTCGTGCAGGAAATGATCGACGGCCTGTCGGACTGGATGGATTCGAAAGGCTATGAAACGCTCGACGATTTCCGCGGCATGGCCGTACCGCAGGTTACCGACTGGCAGTATCTGAACCTGAACTATGTCACCAAGGCGCGCATCGATCAGGATCTCTGCATCAAATGTGGTCGCTGTCACATCGCCTGCGAGGACACCTCGCATCAGGCGATCACCAATCTCGTCAATGGCGCGCGCCATTTCGAGGTGATCGACGAGGAATGCGTCGGCTGCAATCTCTGCGTCAATGTCTGCCCGGTCGAGAACTGCATCACCATGGAGCAGATCGGCGGCGTCGATCCACGCACCAAGGCGCCGATCATGCCTGATTACGCCAACTGGACCACCCATCCGAACAATCCGATGGCGGTCAAGGAAGCGGCTGAATAAACGCTATCCAACAAAGACAAAGCGCCGGGCGAAACCCGGCGCTTTGCAAGCTAGAGCATTTCCAGCAAAAGTGCGTAGCGCCTACGCGGGGAAATCAGTCCACTGGACTGATTTATGGTCCCGCTTCGATGCGTAGGATAATGCGTAAAAGCAAATAGATAGAGCGGTTCCACGATTCCTTTTTAACAGGAACCGCTCGCGTCACGAATCCTTGAAACGCGCCTGAATGCTCTGTGACAGCAGCGCCACCGGGCGGGTCTGATCGCCGGGCGGGTTCCACAGCAGTTCCTCAATCTCGCTGGAAGCGACCGGCACCTGACCGTCCTTCAGCGTGAGATGGAAAAGCTCTGCTTCCACGGTGGCGTCCACCTCATTGGCGGCTGGGGCCGACATCTTCGCCGCATAGCGCAATTGGCTGGCGTCGATGCGAATGCCAAGTTCTTCCTCGATCTCGCGAATAAGCGCGATTTCCGGCTGTTCGCCTGCATCGATCTTGCCGCCGGGCTGGAAGAATATCGCGCTGCCGCGCTTGCGCACGAGCAGGAACCGGCCTGCCTCGTCGCGGATGATGGCTGCTGAAATGCGAATCGTTTTCATGATGCGGCAACTTCTTCCCGTGGGCGGATTCCGTCAAGGATGATGGCGCTGACCGCCGCTGCCGTTTCGTCGTAAAAGCCGGGCTTCTGGGTCCGGTCACCGAGAATGGCGGAAACCTGCACCGAGAAATCGGAATAATGCTGCGTCACCGCCCAGATCGTGAAGATCAGATGATAAGGATCAACCGGCGCGATGCGCTTTTCGGCGATCCACCGATGAATGACGGCTGCCTTCTCATCGACAAGCTGCTTCAGATGCCCTTTCAGAAAATCGGAAATGGCTGGTGCGCCGTGCAGGATTTCATTGGCAAACAGGCGCGAGGCTTCTGGCTTTTTGGCCGATATTTCCAGCTTCACCGCAATATAGCGGCGCAATTCATCCAACGGGTCGCCCTCCGGGTCGATATTCTCGAAAGGCTCCAGCCATGTGGCGAGCGTATCTTCCAGCACGGTGACATAGATGTTCTGCTTGCGCGGAAAATAATAGAGCAGGTTCGGCTTCGACATTCCCGCCTTCTCGGCGATCTGGTCGATGGTCGAGCCGCGAAATCCATAGTTTGAAAACACTTCCAGCGCCGCGTCGAGAATGAGCCGGCGATTGATGCCCTGAATACGCGTCGCACCTTCCGTCTTTTCGGGCGCGGTTGGGTCCGCAGATGGGGGTGCTGAAGGGGCTGTGGCCATTTGACACCTTTCGGCAGTGTAGAATTTTTCAAAAGCGCTTGACCGTCTTCGAACGCTCTTCTAGCCTGCATTTTGACCAACTAGTCAAGTTTTTGCAATTCAGGCAAGAATATTGTGGCCAAAGAGCCGGGTCGCGGGAACTTATAAGCGAGTGGATACGAGCCTTATGCAGATTTGGCGCAGCGTCCAACGCATCCATACAATGAGGAGGTCGAGCGCATGGTGCTCACCAGCAATCTCAGAGTCAATGGCGACCGCCTGTGGGACAGCCTGATGGACATGGCCAAGATTGGCCCTGGTCTGCGCGGCGGCAATAACCGTCAGACGCTGACCGATGAAGACGGCGAAGGCCGCAAGCTTTTCCAGTCCTGGTGCGAAAAGGCTGGACTGTCGATGACCGTCGACACGATGGGCAACATGTTTTTCTTGCGCCCCGGCGAAGACGCCGATGCCGACCCCGTCTATATGGGCAGCCATCTCGACACGCAGCCGACCGGCGGCAAATATGACGGCGTTCTGGGCGTTCTGGGCGGGCTCGAAGTCATGCGCACGCTCAACGACATGAACATCCGCACCAAGCGCCCCATCGTGGTCACCAACTGGACCAATGAGGAAGGCACCCGCTTCGCGCCTGCCATGCTGGCTTCCGGCGTATTTGCAGGCGTGCTGGATCAGGACTGGGCCTATCAGCGCACTGACGCCAAGGGCAAAAAATTCGGCGATGAGTTGGAGCGCATCGGCTGGAAAGGCGACGAGCCGGTCGGCAAACGGAAAATTCACGCCATGTTCGAACTGCATATCGAACAGGGGCCGATCCTTGAGGCTGAAAACAAGGATATCGGCGTTGTCAGCCATGGTCAGGGCCTGTGGTGGCTGCAAGTGACGCTGACCGGCAAGGAAGCGCATACCGGCTCGACGCCGATGAAGATGCGCAAGAATGCCAGCCTCGGCCTTGGCAAGATGCTGCAACTCGTCAACGAAATCGCCATGGCGCATCAGCCGGATGCGGTTGGCGGCGTCGGCCATATCGATGTTTCGCCGAATTCGCGCAATGTCCTGCCGGGCACGGTCGTGTTCACGGTGGATTTCCGCTCGCCCAATCAGGATGTGCTGGACGGCATGAAGGCGCGTTTCGAAAAGGAAGCGCCGAAGATTGCCGAGGAACTGGGCATCGGCATCGAAATCGAAGTGGCTGGCCATTTTGATCCCGTCACCTTCGACAAGGGCTGTGTGGAAGCTATCCGCAATGCCGCCGAACGGCTTGGCTACAGCCATCGCGATCTTGTTTCCGGCGCTGGCCACGACGCCTGCTGGGTCAATCGCGTTGCACCGACGGCAATGGTCATGTGCCCCTGCGTCGACGGGTTGAGCCACAATGAGGATGAGGAAATTTCGAAGGAATGGGCGTCGGCGGGAACCGACGTGCTTCTGCATGCCGTATTGGAGACTGCTGAAATTGTAAGCTGATTTCACTGCCATCCAATACAGCACCTGTGTTCATACAAAACCAAAAAGGGGAACGAACAGTGGCTAAGACTGGAGCATCCAAGGTCATCAAAGGCGGCACCGTCATTACCGCCGACCGCACCTTTAAAGCCGACGTTCTCATCGAAGGCGAGAAGATTGCTGCCGTTGGCGACAATCTGACCGGCGATGAAATTATCGACGCGACCGGCTGTTATATCATGCCCGGCGGCATCGATCCGCATACCCATCTGCAAATGCCCTTCATGGGCACCTATTCGTCCGACGATTTCGACACCGGCACGGCGGCGGCCCTTGCGGGCGGCACGACCATGGTGGTCGATTTCGTGCTGCCGGATTCCGAAGGCAACCTCCTCGACGCGCTTCAGGAATGGTTCCAGAAGGCGGGCAAGGCGCGCACCGATTATTCGTTCCACATGGCGATTACCGGTTGGAACGAGCGCACCTTCAACGAGATGGCCGAAGTGGTGAAGCGGGGCATCAACACCTTCAAGCATTTCATGGCCTATAAGGGCGCGCTGATGGTGAATGACGACGAGATGTTCGCCTCGTTCCAGCGCTGCGCGGAACTGGGCGCCATGCCGCTCGTTCACGCCGAAAACGGCGATGTTGTCGCCCATTTGCAGGCCAAGTTGATGGCCGAAGGCAATAACGGGCCGGAAGCCCATGCATATTCCCGCCCGCCGGAAGTGGAAGGCGAAGCCACCAACCGCGCCATCATGATCGCCGATCAGGCAGGCGTACCGCTTTATGTCGTGCATGTTTCCTGCGAGCAGAGCCACGAAGCAATCCGCCGCGCCCGACAGAAGGGTATGCGCGTGTTTGGCGAACCGCTGATCCAGCATCTGACGCTGGATGAAAGCGAATATCATAACAAGGACTGGGATTATGCGGCGCGCCGCGTGATGTCGCCGCCCTTCCGTGACAAGGTCAATCAGGACAGCCTGTGGGCGGGTCTTGCGGCTGGCAGCCTGCAATGCGTCGCGACCGACCATTGCGCCTTCACCACCGAGCAGAAGCGCTATGGCATCGGCAATTTCACCAAAATTCCGAACGGCACCGGCGGTCTGGAAGAGCGCCTTCCGGTTTTGTGGACGCGTGGTGTTCGCACCGGTCGTCTGACGCCGAACGAATTCGTGGCGGTGACTTCGACCAATATTGCGAAGATCCTCAACATCTACCCGCAAAAGGGTGCTGTCCTGCCGGGGGCCGATGCCGATCTGGTCATCTGGGACCCGGAAGCCACCAAAAAGGTTTCGGCCAAGACACAGCACTCCTCCATCGACTACAATGTGTTCGAAGGTTTTGAGCTGAAGGGCCTGCCGGTCGTGACGCTCTCTCGCGGTCGCGTTGCCTATAACAAGGGCAAGGTTACCGCCGAGCCGGGCGACGGTCGCTTCATCGAACGCGAGCCGAACGGCGCGGTGAACAAGGCGCTGTCGCAGTGGAAGGAAATCGTCGCTCCGCGTAAGGTGGAACGCAGCGCAGAACATATGCCGATAGGGGTCTGACACATGGCTCTAGCTCAGCTTCGGGAACCGCGCATGAATGTGAATGACAGCATGGCCCCGGAGAGGGGCTTGGAGAATGCGCAGACGGTAATCGACATCAAGGATCTGTCATTGGTTTTCGAGACCAATGACGGGCCGGTCCATGCGCTGTCCAATATCAACCTCGCGATCCAGCGCGGCGAGTTCGTTTCCTTTATCGGTCCTTCGGGTTGCGGCAAGACCACGCTGATGCGTGTGGTCGCCGATCTCGAACAGCCGACCTCCGGTTCGGTGAGCGTCAACGGCATGACGCCCGCCAATGCCCGTCTCGACCGCTCCTACGGCTATGTATTTCAGGCGGCAGCCCTGTTTCCATGGCGCACGATCGAGGACAATATCAGCCTGCCGCTGGAAATCATGGGCTATTCCAGGGCGGAGCGTCAGGCGCGGATCGAGAAGAACCTCGCGCTCGTCAATCTGACCGGCTTTGGCAAGAAGTTTCCATGGCAGCTTTCCGGCGGCATGCAGCAGCGCGCTTCCATCGCGCGCGCCCTGTCGTTTGACCCCGACATGCTTTTGATGGACGAACCCTTTGGCGCGCTCGATGAAATCGTGCGCGACCACCTCAACGAACAGCTTCTGAAACTCTGGGCCGCGACGCGCAAAACCGTCATCTTCGTGACCCACTCGATCCCGGAAGCCGTGTTTCTTTCCACCAAGATCGTGGTGATGAGCCCGCGTCCGGGCCGCATTCATGAAATCATCGACTGCGACCTCGGACCGGATCGGACGCTGGATATTCGTGAATCGGAGGCTTTCCTGAAAATCGCCCATCGCGTGCGCGAAGGCCTGCGGCTGGGGCATATCCATGAGTAGAGCTCGCGGCCCATATGCTGTTGCTGGAGGCCGCAAATGAAAGCCTTCCTGCACGACAAATTCATTCCCGTGACGACGGTTCTCGCCGTGTTCGTCGCGCTCTGGTATGGGCTGGCCGTTTTTCTCAATGCGCCATTCGAGCGCGATCAGGCAGAGCGCGCCGGGACCGAGGTTTCGTTTTCCACGCTCGTCGCCAATACGATGAACCAGGAGCGCCCGGTTCTGCCAGCACCGCATCAGGTGGCGCAGGAAATCTGGAAGACCGTTTTCGACGTCAAGCCCACGTCCAAGCGCAGCCTCGTCTATCATGGATGGGTCACGCTGTCCTCCACGCTGCTGGGCTTCGCGCTGGGTTCGCTTCTTGGCATCGCGCTTGCGGTCGGCATCGTCCATTCGCGCACGCTTGACAAGAGCCTGATGCCGTGGATCATCACCTCGCAGACGATCCCGATCCTCGCCATCGCACCGATGATCATTGTGGTGCTTAACGCCATCGGCATATCGGGCTTGCTGCCGAAAGCCTTCATCTCGACGTATCTCTCCTTCTTCCCCGTTGCCGTGGGCATGGTGAAAGGGCTGCGGTCGCCGGATGTCATGCATCTCGACCTCATGCGAACCTATAATGCGTCCCGCGCACAGGTGTTCTGGAAGCTGCGCTGGCCTGCCGCCATGCCGTTCCTGTTCACATCGATGCAAATTGCCGTTGCCATCAGCCTTGTTGGCGCAATCGTCGGCGAATTGCCGACCGGCGCCGTGGCCGGACTTGGCGCGCGTTTGCTCGCTGGCTCTTATTACGGGCAGACGGTGCAGATCTGGGCGGCGCTCATCGCCGCCGCATTGATGGCGGGTGTGCTGGTCGCACTGGTCGGGCTGGTAGCGC
This sequence comes from Ochrobactrum sp. SSR, assembly GCF_030067775.1. NCBI lineage: Bacteria > Pseudomonadati > Pseudomonadota > Alphaproteobacteria > Hyphomicrobiales > Brucellaceae > Ochrobactrum > Ochrobactrum sp. SSR. Next base: position 1,455,445 of record NZ_CP125969.1, read on the forward strand.
GCATCGTCAACAGCCGCATGGGCGCGAAGGCGGAAAGGGCGGCGGCATGATGACCGGCATTCTCTCCGTTATCGCCATCATTGTGGTGTCGTGGGTGATTGTGGGTTGGGTTTCCAGCCTCAAGGCCCGCACCCCGCAGGGCCAGAAACTTCTCGACATCGCGGTCCCTGCCCTGTTCGGCATCGCCATGCTGGTGCTGTGGGAAGCAGCCGTCCGGCTGTTCGCCATACCGCAAGTGCTGCTGCCTGCACCTTCCGCCATCTGGGCGCGGATTGTCGATTCCGTGCCGATCCTCTGGGCGGATTTCCGCCAGACCTTCATGAAGGCGGTCATCATCGGTTATGTCGCCGGTTGCGGGCTTGGCTTCATCACGGCCATCATCGCAGACCGCATCCCTTTCCTGCGCAAGGGCCTGTTGCCGCTCGGCAATCTGGCGGCGGCGCTGCCCATCGTCGGCGTCGCGCCGATCATGGTGATGTGGTTCGGTTTCGACTGGGAGTCGAAGGCTGCCGTCGTCATCATCATGACCTTCTTCCCCATGCTGGTGAATACGGTTGCAGGCCTTGCCAGCACCGGATCGATGGAGCGCGACCTGATGGAGACCTATGGCTCCAATTACTGGCAGACGCTGGTGAAGCTGCGCCTGCCCGCCGCCATGCCCTTCATCTTCAACGCGCTGAAGATCAACTCCACGCTCGCGCTGATTGGCGCTATCGTGGCCGAATTCTTCGGTACGCCGATTGTCGGCATGGGCTTCCGCATCTCGGCTGAGATCGGGCGCATGAATGTGGATATGGTCTGGGCCGAGATTTTCGTGGCCGCTCTGGCGGGATCGCTCTCTTATGGGCTGATCGCGCTGATCGAGCGCAAAGTGACATTCTGGCACCCTTCTTACAGGCGGGGGTGAAGCCTTTCCGGCGAAAGCGCGAAGTGCTTTTGCAGGAAAGACGCAGATGTAAGCAGATCCGGTATCCGCCACCATAAGGCGGGACCGTCAACCAGAGGAGAACCAAGCATGAAGAAGGCACTATCCATAGGCCTTGCAACAGCCGGACTTGCATTGGCACTCATGAGCACGACCGCCATGGCCGCCGACAAGCTGACCTTGCAGCTCAAATGGGTTACGCAGGGCCAGTTCGCAGGCTATTACGTGGCCAAGGACAAGGGTTTCTACGAAGAAGAAAAGCTTGACGTCGAGATCAAGCCGGGCGGTCCGGACGTGGCCCCGCCACAGGTGATCGCCGGTGGCGGTGCGGATGTGGTGGTGGACTGGATGCCGTCGGCGCTCGCCACCCGCGAAAAGGGCGTGCCGCTGGTCAACATCGCGCAGCCTTTCAAGAAGTCGGGCATGATGCTGACCTGCCGCAAGGAAACGGGCATCACCAAGCCGGAAGATTTCAAGGGCCGCACGCTAGGCGTCTGGTTCGGCGGCAATGAATATCCGTTCCTGTCCTGGATGAACCATCTGAAAATCCCGACCACGGGCGGCAAGGATGGGGTCACTGTTCTCAAGCAGGGCTTCAATGTCGATCCGCTGATCCAGAAGCAGGCCGACTGCATTTCCACTATGACCTATAATGAATATTGGCAGGTTATTGATGCCGGTATTCCTGCCGACCAGCTCGTCGTCTTCCCCTATGAAGAACAGGGCGTCGCGACGCTGGAAGACGGGCTTTATGTGCTCGAAAAGAGCCTCGATGACCCAGCCATGGTCGACAAGCTGGCACGCTTTGTCCGCGCTTCGATGAAGGGCTGGCAATATGCGTCCGAACACCCGGATGAAGCCGCCGAAATCATTCTCGACAATGATTCTTCCGGCGCGCAGAAGCAGGAAGTTCAGGAGCGCATGGTCAAGGAAATCGGCAAGCTGATCGACGGCTCGGACGGCACGCTCGATGTTGCCGCTGCCGACCGCACGGTCGAAACGCTGCTTGGTGGCGGCTCCGATCCGGTCATCACCAAGAAGCCGGAAGGCGCCTGGACCACAAAGGTCACTGATGCGATGAAGAAATAATCATTGCCATCTCACAATGAAAAAACCCGGAAGCGTGCTTCCGGGTTTTTGTTTGCGTAGCCAGTATTTTTACTTCAGCTTCTCTTCCAGAGCCACGGCCCGAACAAGCTCGCGTTGCAGACGCGCTTCTTCCTCGACCTTCGGCTTGGTGAAGCGTCCGAGCAGCAGATAGGCCACCGGCGTCACATAAAGCGTCGCAATGGTTGCAAGGCCAAGACCCCCGACGATCACCCAGCCGAGCGCCACGCGGGCTTCCGCGCCCGCTCCGCTTGCTAGCACCAGCGGCACGCCACCCAACACGGCGCAAATCATGGTCATGCAGACCGGACGCAGGCGGATATTGGATGCTTCCTCGACAGCCTCGCGTACGCTCAGCCCCTTGTCGCGCAGCTGATCGGCGAATTCGACGATCAGAATGCCGTTCTTGGCCATGATGCCGACCAGCAGCACAAGGCCGATTTGGCTATAGACATTCAGGCTGGTGCCGGTCAGCATCATCGCGACAACCGCACAGCCCAGACCGAGCGGCACCGTCGCCATGACGATCAGCGCGCTGACGAAGCTTTCGAACTGCGCGGCCAGCACCAGCAGAATGATGATGATGGCAAAGCCGAACACCATGGCAAGGCCGGTGGAGGTTTCGCTGAGCGTCGAGGCTTCGGCCAGCGGAATGATATGGCTGCCCGGCGGCAGCAGCGGTGCGGCGATTTCCTGCGCTGCCGTGAAGGCATTGCCGAGCGCGAAATCCGCACGCAGGCCTGTGGTGATGGCCACCGAACGCTGGCGCGTTTCACGGTCGAGCTGCGGCGGCACCGCCTTTTCAACGACGGTTGCGATGGACGACATCGGCACATAGCGACCGTCCGCCGCTTTCATGAAGATGTTTTCCAAATCCGTCGGATCGTTGATCGGATTGGTGGTCGCGACAAACTTCACGTCGAAGCTGCGGTCTCCGACATAGACAGAGCCGATCTTGCGCCCGTCCAGCACCGACTGCACGGCATTGGCAAGGCCGGTAATGTCGATGCCAAGATCGGAGGCGCGCTCACGGTTGATCTCGACGGAAAGCTGCGGGTGCGTCGGCTCCACCGACAGGCGCGGCTGCACGAAGCGCGGATCTTTTTCCAGCGCCGCAACCACGGCCTGCGCGGCAGGCTGAAGCTTGGCGTAGTCGCTGCCGACAATGGCGAATTGCAGTCCGTTACCCGCGCCGCGAATGCCAAGACTGTTCGGCTGCGTCGAGAAAATACGCACGGCGGTGATGTTCTGCACCCGCTTCGTGATATCCGCCATGATCTCCTGCTGGCTGCGGTGACGCTCCTTCCATGGCGCGAGCGTCAGCACCATGAAACCATTGTTGGAGGAGCCACCGGAACCCGCAATGGCATAGGTGGTGACAATCTCGCCATCGTCGCGCAAGGGTTGGATGGCTTCCTCGATCTTGTTGAGCTGCGATTGCAGGAAATCAACACTGATGCCTTGCGGGCCATTGATGCGCAGCAGCGCCACCGCGCGGTCTTCCGACGGCGTCAGTTCCTGACGGATCGTGCCAAAGACCACGACCGACGCGCCACCGAAAAGCAGCGCCACCAGCACGACCACCCATGGCGCGGCCAGACAGGCATGGAGCGTCTTGCGATAGAAACCGGCGAGCGCGCCGCCAATCCGGCGCAGGAACAGCGGTCCATGCGCACCTTCCGTCTCGCCGCTTCCCTCTTTCAGAAAGCGCGAGGCCAGCATCGGACACAGCGTCAGCGCGACGACCGACGACAGCAGAACCGCAATGGCCAGCACGAAGCCGAACTCACGAAACAGGCCGCCCGCCTGCCCCGGCAAAAACGAAATCGGCACAAACACGGCGGCAAGTGTCAGGGTGGTCGCGATGACGGCAAAGAACACTTCCTGCGTGCCCAACACGGCAGCAGCACGCGGCCCCATGCCCTGATTGCGTCGACGCACGACATTTTCCAGCACCACGATGGCGTCATCGACCACAAGGCCGGTGGCAAGCACCAGCGCCAGCAATGTCAGGATGTTGATGGAAAAGCCCGCAAGATAAATCGCTGCGACGGTGCCGATCAGCGCCACCGGCATGGAGAGCGCCGGAATGAGCGTGGCGCGAATATCCCACAAAAACATGAAGATGATCGCTACCACGATGATCACCGAAGCGATCAGCGCAATCTCGACTTCGTGGATGGCGCCATTGATGAAGCTTGCATCATCGCTGGTGACGGCGATGTTCACGCCCGGCGGCAATGTCGTTTGAAGATTGGCAACGGCGGCGCGCACGCCTTGCGAAATATCGAGCGTGTTGGACTGCGCCTGACGCACGATGCCAAGGCCGATTGCCATTTTGCCGTTGGAACGCACGGCAGAACTTTCCACATCGGGGCCGAGCGTGACAGTGGCGATATCTCGGACCTGTGTACGGCCCTTGATATAGACATTCTCGAAATCTTCGGGCTTTTCCAGATTGGCCGTCGCGCGCACCACGATGGCCTGATCGGAGCTGCGCAGCGATCCGGCTGGCGCATCCAGCCCCATGGAATTGAGCGCGGTCGCGACATCGGCCAGCGTCAGCCCGTAGCTTGCAAGGCGCGCCTGATTGATATCGATGCGAAAAATCTTGGCGCGGTCGCCATTGATCTGCACATCGGCCACGCCCGGCACTGCCGACAGCACATCCTGAATCTGATCTTCGATCAGCACGGTCATGTCGTCGACCGACATGGAGTCCGACGTCACGGCCAGTCGCATCACGGGATCGGCGTTCGAATCCGCCTTGATGATGCGGGATGGATCGGCCTCTTCCGGCACCGTGTTGGCGACGCGTGAAATCGCATCGCGCATATCGGCAGCGGCAACGTTGAGATCGACACCGTCATTGAACTCAACCGTCACGCGGCTGCGCTCGAAGGACGAGGTGGAGGAAATCGACTTGACGCCGGAAACACGCGCAACGGCGTTTTCCAGAACCTGCGTCAGCTGGCGGTCGATGGTTTCGGCGGACGCGCCGCTGAAATCCGTGCTGATCGTAACCACCGGACGATCCACATCGGGCAATTCACGAATATCGACGCCGGTAAAAGCGGCAAGGCCCGCAACGACGATCAGAACATTGACGACAAAGGCGAAGACCGGACGACGAATGAAAAGCGCCGTCGAACCGCCCCGCTCGGCGGATGGTGATTTATGGTTGCTCACCGGCGCGCCCTCAACCGGCAACGCGCTTGGTAGGCGCAGGCTCGGCGCGGGCGGTGCCCTGCTCCTCCATCACGCGCACGGGCGCTTCATCGCGCACGGTCTGCACCCCTTGCGTGACGATCATGTCGCCCTGCTTGACCGGACCGTCCAGAAGAATGCTCGTCGCATTGCGCTGCACGACACGCACGGCGACCTTTTTTGCCAAACCCTGCTCGATGCGCCAGATATAAGAGCCGTCCGCGCCCCACTGGATCGCCAGCGGATCGACAGACGGAAACCGGCTGCCGGGGAAAAGCACGGTGACGTAGAACGACATGCCGGCGCGCAGGCGATCTTCGGAATTATCGACCTCGGCCCGCACATGCATCGTGCGGCTCGCCTCATCGATCATATTGTCCACGGCGTTGATTTCGCCCTTGTGGGTTTCCCCCGGAAAGGCCGTCGTTTCCGCCGTCAGCGGCTGGCCAACCTTGATCTGCGGCGCAAAACGCTCAGGCACCCAGATATCGACCAGCATCTTCGAGCGGTCGTCAATGCGCGCAATGGAGGTCTGCGCGGTGACATAGTTGCCAGCATTGACGGGCAGAATGCCCACCACACCCGAAATCGGCGAGCGCACCGTGCGGCGGTTCAAGGCAAGTTGCGCGTCCTTCAGTGCAAGTTGCGCATTGGCGACGGCCAGTTCGGCTTCGACCGCCTGAACACCGGTTGCGGTGTTGGTGGCGCGCAGCCGCTCAATACGCTGCCGGGTCGTCTCAGCATCTTTCAGGGCCGTTTCAGCCTTGGCGACGGCAATTGTCTCGGTATCCGAATCGAGTTCTGCAATCGGGTCGCCAACCTTGACGCGGTCGCCCGCCTTGACGAAAAGTTTGTTCATATAACCGCTGGAATAAGGCGTGATCGAAACAGTGCTAAGCGCACGTGCAGAACCAATGACGGTCAGGCGATTGTTGATCGTTTCCTCGCTGGCCGGTTCGACGACGACCAGCGGCGCCCTCGCGCCGGATCGGGCAGCGGATTGCTGAGTGCGGGGCGTGTCAGCGCCTGCGGCGGCGTTTTCCGGCGCAGCGTTCTTCTGTTTATAGGCGTTCCAGCCGCCCGCAGCGGCCAGAACAATAAGCAGGCAGAGTGCAATCTGCTTCCACGATTTCATTCAGCTCTCCGGCAGGCCCCGTCCCGTCGCTGCCCGACGGGCCTGTCTTTTCAAAAATATACTTTTTTGCACGACACGTCGAATGCCCGACCATTCGCGACAACCTATCGGCAAGATGGTTACCGCCTGCCCATGACAGGGATTCGATGGAGAAATAGCTAACACATCCCCATATTGCTTTTTTGCATCGCCTCCCAAGAAGGTCGAATTAAATTTCGGTAATCCTTGCACCCAACAAGTGACGACCACATTTAAATCGATACAATAAAGCCTGTTGGAAATCTCCCCCGCCACCATATATAGGAAGCTATATTTATTGCAGTATCGAGACTCATAGACATATCGGACGCGCTGCACCGGCCAACAGCCCCAGTCGCCGTCTATTTGGAATCAGGTTATGGCGGTTGTTGAAAAGACCATAGTTCCGGGCGTTGCTCCGATAGAAACCGCTGCGCCGGACGGAAGCGCCGAGGATCGCACCTCGCCGGCGCAATTTACGCGGCTGCGCTGGCAGAACCGCCTTTCCAGCAAATTGCTTCTGCTTATCGTTCTCGCCGTTCTGGTAGCGGAAGTTCTGATTTTCGTGCCGTCCATCGCCAATATGCGCCTGCGCTGGCTGACATCGCGCCTCGATACGGTGGGCGCAGTCAGCGAAGTGCTGGCGGCAAGCGCCAATATGGACGTGCCGCGCGCCATTCAGGACAAGGTGCTGCTCGTTACCGGCACCAAGGCGATTGCACTGCGCGAAGCTGGCGCGTCACGCCTTCTCGCCATGTCGGAAGTGCCTGGCAAGATCGATCAGGTGATCGACCTCGACAATGTCAGCGAAGCGGCGTCCATCTGGGACGCCTTCAGCACGCTTTTTCACGGTGGCGACCGGACATTGCGCATCTACGGTTCCGTTTCGCCCACCACGTCGCCGGGGCGCGTGATTGAAATCGTCACCTCCGATGCGCCCATGCGCCGCGCCATGTTGCTCTATGCCCGTAACGTGGCCGTCATTTCGCTGATTATTTCGGTGATCGCCGCCAGCCTGATCTATCTCATCATCCATGAAATGCTGCTGCGCCCGGTGCGCATCATGCATCGCAACATGATCGATTTCGCAACGACGCCCGACAATCCAGCGCTCATTCTCGTGCCGGAAAACCGCAAGGACGAGTTCGGCATTGCCCAACGACAGATTGCCCACATCCAGAGCGATCTGCAACGCACGCTGAAGGAACAGAAGCATCTGGCCGATCTCGGCCTCGCCGTATCGAAGATCAATCACGACATGCGCAATATTCTGGCTTCCGCGCAATTGATGTCGGACCATCTGTCTGACGCCAAGGACCCGATGGTGAAGCGCTTCGCGCCGAAGCTGATCCGCACACTCAGCCGCGCCATCAGCTATTCGGAAAGCGTCATCGCCTATGGGCGCTCGCAGGAAGCGCCGCCGACGCCGCGCCGTGTCAACCTGCACGCCATCGTCACGGATGTGCAGGAAAGCCTCAATCTGGAAAGCGAAAGCGGCATCGAGTTCGACAATCGCATTCCTGACGACTTCGAACTGAATGTCGATTCGGAACAGCTGTTCCGCGTGCTGAGCAATCTTTGCCGCAATTCCGTGCAGGCCATGGAGCGCGACGCTACCGGCGGTGCCGCCGCGGTGAAGCGCCTGACGCTCTCATCTGGACGAATCGGCACCACGGCGATCATCGGCGTTGAGGATACGGGGCCCGGCCTGCCGCAAAAGGCGCGCGACAATCTCTTCACGGCGTTCAAGGGTTCGACCCGCAGCGACGGCACCGGACTGGGCCTTGCCATCGCGCAGGAGCTTATTCGCGCCCATGGCGGCAGTATCGAGCTTCGCGAAGACCGCCCGATCGGCGCGCATTTCGAGATTCGTCTGCCTGATTTGCCTGCACAGCGCGAAAGAGAACAAGCGCGGCGCGAAGAAACCGTGTGACTGGGGAAAAACCCCAGGGAAAACAACGGTGAAAAAGCCCGGAAATCCGGGCTTTGACAAGAAATCTTCACAGAACGGCATTTTTTTCTCACAAGACGCTTGCATTTAGCAATGGGTCCGATTATCAACCGCCCATCGCCGCAGCGAGCGGCGCCAAGGCAAGCACCCGTAGCTCAGCTGGATAGAGCACCAGACTACGAATCTGGGGGTCAGAGGTTCGAATCCTTTCGGGTGCGCCATTTCTTTTCAAGCATTTAGCGAAGATTTCACGACAGACTGATCGACAGGTCTGACTTCGCTTTTTTGCTTATTCCATTGCAAAACGGATTGCCGGCGTCGTCTCTGCAAAACGCAGCGACGGTGAGGCGGCCCCCGCCCTATTCCACCGAATCCATAACGCATTGATATGTGACGCCCTGCGACGTGATGGCGATTTTGGACAAGGTCTCGAATGCAATTTCATAGCCCTCGCCCGCAAATTTGCTGCCGGAGCTGGAGGGCACCTTCTCAAGAAGACGGTCGCGGCTGAAAGCGCTCAACCGGATATGGTTGGGGTCGTCGGTCGAGGTGAAGACATCGATGACATTGTCGTGGTCGCATACATAGGAGATGCGGTCCTGATCGGCTTCAGCATGGGCCAGAGACGGCATCAGGATCAAAACAGCACCGAACAGCCAACGCATGGACAAACCCCTCCTGAGACCCGCAACGCGCTTCTGTCGGAATGAAGCAGACAGGCGTTGACGGCTTCCTTTAGGTGCATCCGAATGAAACGCCGTCCCAATCGGCTGCACGACACTCCCACATAACGAATTGTCGGCAATCCGCGCAAGAGATCATGCAATCAACCGCTGTGAAAAGCGGCAACACGCAAACATTGTCGCTTAAAATGCAGCATTCTTTCTTGGAGAAGAAGTGGTGCCCGGAGGCGGATTCGAACCACCGACACGCGGATTTTCAATCCGCTGCTCTACCAACTGAGCTATCCGGGCATCCTGTCGCAAGCACTTGGTCTTGCTTGTGGCGGTGTTGGTGTCCGCCGGAAGTGGGTGGGTTATAGCATTAAATTTCGCGCTGTCCAGCACCGTATCGCATTTTTTATGCGCTTTTCTCACAGTTTCTCTAATGTTTTGATTTCACATCAGAAAAAGCGCCAAAAACCCTAATTCTCGCCCTCATCCTCGTCGCCCAGAGGCTTGCCGGGGATGACATAGCTTCCCGAAAGCCAACGATTGAGATCGATGCTTTTGCAGCGCGGCGAACAGAACGGATAGCTGTCACGCGCCGAAGGCTTGCCGCATTCCGGGCAAGGTCGTGTCGGGCGCAGCGGCGTCACGCGTGCGCCTGCTGCTGCGGATATGTCCTTCTTGCCGTTCATGGCTGAACCTTAAACTTTTCCGGTGCTCCAGTTGGCATAGACCGGATAATCACCGTCAGCCAGCAGGCTTACGGTTTCCTGAAGCGGCAGGCCGACCACATTGCTGTAGGAGCCGACCAGCTTGACGACAAAACTGCCTGCAAGGCCCTGTATGGCGTAGCCGCCAGCCTTGCCGCGCCATTCCCCGGAAGAGAGATAGGCGTCGATCTGCTGGCGCGACAGGCGCTCAAAGCGCAGGCGTGTTTCCACCAGGGTCTGGCGCAGATTGCCGTTCGGCAAAAAGAGGCAGACGCCCGTAAAGACCTTATGGGTACGGCCCGACAGAAGACGCAGACATTCACGCGCCTCATCGGCGGTTTCCGCCTTGGGCAGAATACGCCGCCCGACCGCGACGACCGTATCGGCCGCGAGCAGGAAGGGCTTGACGAAATTGGCGTCGCTTTTCAGTTGCGCCAACGCCGCTTCAGCCTTTTCACGCGACAGACGACGCGCCAGCGAGCGGGGATGCTCGCCACGCTGCGGCGTCTCGTCTATGTCCGCAGGCTGGATATGATCCGGCTCGATACCGGCCTGCCCAAGCAGTTCGATCCTGCGAGGAGACCCGGAAGCCAGAACCAGCTTGTGTTGCGCAACTGTCGTCAAGAACACCCCCGAAACGGCTGCCCGTGCGTGATAAGCTTACTTGAAGCGGTAGGTGATGCGACCCTTGGTCAGATCGTAAGGGGTCATTTCGACCAGAACCTTGTCACCAGCCAGAACGCGGATACGGTTCTTACGCATACGGCCAGCCGTATGAGCGATGATTTCATGTTCGTTTTCGAGCTTCACGCGGAACATTGCATTCGGCAGCAGTTCCGTAACAACACCCGGAAATTCGAGGACTTCTTCTTTCGCCATGCGATACCTGTTTCTTTCTTCGATAAAAGCGTCCGAAAATGGACTCTGATCCTAAATTTGGCCGGAACCTATATGATTAGGCGGCATTTGTGAACAACGGAATTCCGTGAACTTATTTCGGGCTGAAACGCTGCAAAATCTGCGTCTTCAACCGATCCCGCACATCGCGATAAGCATTCATGATCTGCTCGCGGCTGCCGGTGACCAGCGTGGGGTCTGGTGTCGGCCAATATTCCACATCCACGGAGAAACCGCGCATGCGCTCCAGCACCGTATGGTGGGCAAGCGGTGTCAGCGTCACAATGAGATCGAAATAGCCGTCGGCCAGTTCTTCAATGCCCCGCGGCTGGCGGTCGTCGAGCGAAAGACCCTCTTCCGAAAGCACCGCATCCACGAATGGATCGCGTTCGCCCCGTTTCACACCTGCAGAAGCCACATATATATTGGGCGGCAGCAGCTTTCTTGCAAGAAGTTCGGCCATCGGCGAGCGGATCGCGTTCTTGCCGCAGACGAAAAGCAGGGATGACGGCAGTTTCTGTTTCGGGCCGCCATCGCCCTCTCCATCATCCTGCGCGCTTTCAACATCAACGGCGACCATGCAGGCTCAACCTCGCCAATGCAGCACGCAGACAAGCGTGAACAGTCGCCGCGCCGTGTCAAAATCGACTTCGATCTTGCCCTTCAGCCGCGCCTGCAAGGTTTGCGACCCTTCATTATGCAGTCCGCGCCTGCCCATATCGATGGCTTCGATCTTGCTTGGCGTGGCCGAGCGGATCGCCTGATAATAGCTTTCGCAAATCATGAAATAATCGCGCACCACGCGGCGCAGCGGGGTCAGCGACAATATATGCGTCGCCACATCGTCCCCGCTTTCGCGGCTTATGGCAAAGATCAGCCGCGTTTCCATCAGCGACAGCTTCAGCCTGTAGGGACCGCCGGTCTCGTCGCCAATCGGGTGAAAGGAATTCTCCTCGATCAGATCGAAAATCGCGACCGCGCGTTCATGCTCGACGTCAGGCGTCGACCGCCCGATGGATTCATCGAGCTCGACATCAACAAGACGGGCATTGGGAACGCCAGCGGTCATGATGCCTCATAGATTGAGCCGGATGGCGACTGACTTGGCGTGCGCGTCAAGACCTTCGGCGCGCGCGATTTCGATGGCAGCAGGGCCGAGAACCCGCAACTGGTCCGGGCCAAGCTTCAAAAGCGAGGTGCGCTTCATATAATCAAGCACATTCAGGCCCGACGAGAAGCGGGCCGAGCGCGCCGTCGGCAGCACGTGATTGCAGCCGCCCACATAATCGCCGATCACTTCCGGCGTGTGCGCGCCGATAAAAATGGAACCGGCATTGCGGATTTTCGGCAGCAGCGCTTCCGGGTCGGCGACGGCGATTTCCAGATGTTCGGCAGCGATACGGTTGGCGAGCGGAACCGCCGCCTCGAAATCCTCCACGAGAATGACCGCGCCGAAATCGCGCCAGCTTGCCGTGGCAGTTTCAGCACGCGGCAGCGTCAACAACTGACGCTCAACCGCCGCTTCCACATCCTTGGCCAGCGTTTCGTCATTGGTCATGAGGATGGATTGTGCGGCAGTGTCATGCTCTGCCTGCGCAAGCAGATCGGCAGCGATCCAGTCCGGATTGTTGTCCTTGTCGGCAATCACCAGAACTTCCGACGGACCAGCGATCATGTCGATGCCGACCGTACCGAAAACAATACGCTTGGCAGCCGCGACATAGGCATTACCGGGGCCGACGATCTTGGCGACCGGCTTGATGGTTTGCGTGCCATAGGCAAGCGCGGCAACGGCCTGTGCCCCGCCGACGCGGTAGATTTCCGAGACGCCTGCGAGACGCGCTGCAACCAGCACCAGCGGATTGAGAATACCGTCGGGTGCGGGAACAACCATGACGATGCGCTCGACGCCCGCCACCTTGGCGGGCACGGCATTCATCAGAACCGAGCTTGGGTAACTGGCCGTGCCGCCCGGCACATAGAGGCCAACCGCCTCGATTGCCGTCCAGCGCGAACCAAGCTCGACGCCAAGCGCATCCGTGTAACGGTCATCCTTGGGCAACTGTCGCGCATGGTGGCTTTCAATGCGCTCATGCGCCAGTTTCAGCGCTTCGACGGTGGATGCGGGCGCAACTTCAAAAGCCGCGTCGATTTCAGCTTCCGTGATGGCAATGCCGGTCTTTTCCAGATCGATACGGTCGAAGCGGCGCGAATAGTCGATCAGCGCCGCATCACCTTCGCGTCGCACGCGCTCGACGATTTCGCGGGCTGCGAGGTCCACGTCTTCCGAAACTTCGCGCTTGCCGGACAGAAAGGCTGCGAATTGCTGTTCGAAGTTCGGATCGGTTTGTCTGAGCGTCGTGACCACGCTTTTATTCCTTTAAATAGTCCAGATAAGAGCAACCGCCCGCATGGCAGCAGACGCGATGCGTCGAAGTTACATTGTCATACGCCGTGACGCGGGAGCGATTCCGTTTCCCAGGCCGCGCCCAGATCCGTCAGCTGCGCTTCGATGCATTCCACCGAAAGACGGATAGCGGCATTTGCCGAGAATGTCAGTTCTATTGTGCCCGCAGGCGCTTCGCCGGGGACAAAACCGATCGTCAGCAGCGACAGGACATCATCCTGCTTCTGGCGGTCGATGCCAGTGGCCTTGGCGGCAGTGACGCGGTTGAAATGCAAAGCGGCGCGGCGGCGTTGATATTGCGGCTTGCGCAGGAATTTCGGCCGCGCCTCTTCCCAGACGAAACGGTTCGCCGTCAATAAAAAGCGCTGCTCTTTGGCGATAAATTGCAGATCGGAGACTTTGAGAACCGCGTCCTGAAGATGGGCGGACAGGACCTGTAAATCCTCTTCATCCAACGCCACAAGCTTCAACATATCCATGGTCCGCACCGATTTCCTGTCATGTTCAAAACAACCGCCCGACATCGCATCCAGATTGGCGACATGGTTGGTTCACGAAGCAACTTTGCTCAATGGTTTGAGACAACTTTGCTCAATAACTTTGCATGTCGGCAGAAAAAATCGACAGGCTTTTCAAGCCTGTGATCAATCAGCGTGCCAGAATGAAAAAGCCGGAGCTTGATTTAAGCTCCGGCCCTTGCCGATTATCCGCTGATGCGTTCGACATTCGCGCCGCAACGCGAAAGCTTTTCTTCCAAACGCTCGAACCCGCGATCCAAATGATAGACGCGGTTGACGACGGTTTCGCCTTCAGCGGCAAGGCCCGCAATAACCAGCGATACCGATGCGCGCAGATCGGTCGCCATGACCTGAGCGCCCTTGAGGCGTTCCACGCCTTCAACGGTCGCGGTCTGGCCGGACAGCGAAATCTTCGCGCCGAGACGCGCCAGTTCCTGCACATGCATGAAGCGGTTTTCAAAGATCGTTTCGGTGATGTGCGACGTGCCCTTGGCCTTGGTCATCAGGCCCATGAACTGTGCCTGAAGGTCGGTCGGGAAGCCTGGGAACGGATCGGTCGTGACATCGACCGGATGGATGCCATGGCCATTGCGCACCACGCGCAGACCGCTATTGGTCTCGGTGATTTCCGCACCGGCCTGACGCAGCGTATCGAGCGCCGAGGAAAGCAGGCTTTCCTGTGCGCCTTCGAGCAGCACGTCACCGCCGGTCATGGCGACCGCCATGGCATAGGTGCCGGTTTCGATACGGTCGGGAATGACGCGAACGCGCGCGCCGGAAAGGCTGGTGACGCCCTGCACGTGGATCGTGCCGGTGCCTGCACCCGTGATCTTCGCGCCCATTGCATTGAGGCAGTCGGCAAGATTGACGACTTCAGGCTCACGTGCCGGGTTTTCGATGATCGTTTCGCCCTTGGCGAGAACAGCGGCCATCAGCATGACATGCGTTGCGCCGACCGAAACTTTCGGGAAGTGATAGCGCCCGCCGACAAGACCGCCCTTCGGCGCACGCGCCTTGGCATAGCCGTTTTCGATGTCGATTTCGGCACCCAGCGCCTGCAGGCAATCGAGCAGCAGATCAACGGGGCGCGTACCAATAGCGCAACCGCCTGGCAGGGACACGGTTGCTTCGCCCATACGCGCCAGAAGCGGGCCGATCACCCAGAAGCTCGCACGCATTTTCGAGACCAGCTCATAAGGCGCAGTGGTATCGACGATGTTGCGGGCTGTGAAATGGATGGTGCGGGAATAAGCGCCGTTCTGGTGTTCGCGTCGGCCATTGACCGAATAATCAACGCCATGATTGCTCAGAATGCGGATCAGCTGCTCGACATCGGCCAGATGCGGCACGTTTTCGAGCGTCAGCGTATCGTCGGTCAGGAGCGAAGCGATCATCAGGGGCAAAGCGGCATTTTTTGCGCCCGAGATCGGAATGATTCCATTCAGCTTATTACCGCCGACGATTTTGATGCGATCCATGCTGTTTCCCCTTCTGGGCCGGGGCTTCTCCCCGGTAATCGATTTGAAGCCGTTGGAACGCGTTTCGATCGGGATAATCGGATCGACACTCCAACTGTTTGTTTTCAAGCACATCTTATCCGAAAACCGGTTCACCCTTTTCGGGATGTGCTGTTGCTGCTGCCTGAACGGCGCGGCGGCGGTACATGACAAATGACGAGTCTTGCGGCGGAATTACGTTCGAACGCGAATCGCTTTTGAACGACAATGGCAACCGAGAACAGAAAAGCGCTTTTACCTTAGCCGACGTTTCTCTTCAAGAAAGGCTTTCCAAGCTAAAGCGAACTCTTATTTGGTCGGCTGATGCCCTATTCCTTTTCTTGCCCCGCTTCTTTCCCGGCGCTGGCAATGCCGTCGGTGCGCTCATCCGCTTCGCCGGAGCGTCGCGAGCGTGACTGTTCCTTGCGGCGCATCAGATTCGCGCGCAGCTGATCGGCCAGCCGCTTTTTCTGGCGGTCCAGCTGGTTTTGTCGTTCCTGATTGATCGGTTTTTCGCTCATGAGCCGTGTTTACTACGAGAAAAAGCGCCGGAAAAGCGGCTTGAAGCGCAGCTATACGCAGATTTCCACATTATGTGAAAAGAAATGCATTTGGTCGCTTGCGATTTGCGCAATGATGTGTCAGAAGTCCGCCGCACTCAAGAGAATGCTGCGGTAGCTCAGTGGTAGAGCACTCCATTGGTAATGGAGAGGTCGAGAGTTCAATCCTCTCTCGCAGCACCATTCATCTCTTTGATTTGGCAAATTTTCCCTGAAAATTGATCACGAATGTCACGGCTTTGTGCGATAGCATTTTAGCGCATTCTTACCCGTTGTTTTTTCATCGGATGGTCGAAGATCGCCGGTGAAACATTGGCGTCCAGCCTTTGAAGAAATGGGAAACTCAGGAGAGGATATTTTATGCTGTGGACCTTGTTCGGCATTCTTTCGGGTGCCTGCATCGCCATTCAGGCGCCGATCAATGCAGCTCTTGCGCGCGGACTTGGCTCCCCACCGACTGCCGCTGCGATTTCATTTCTGGCAGGTGCAGTCATTCTCGCCATCGTCTCGACCATAACCGCAAAGGCGACCGGCAACCTTCCCACATTCAATGTACCCGCAGGCTGGCTGTTCGTCGCGGGCGGCGCGCTGGGCTGTATCTATGTCACCGCATCGATCCTGCTGACACCGCGCATCGGCGCAGCAGCCGTGATGGGCCTTGCCGTGGCCGGGCAGTTGATGGCCGGTCTACTTGCTGACCGCATCGGCTTCATGGGCGTCGCCGTGCGAGAGATCACCGCCGGACGTGTCGCAGGCGCCGTGCTCCTGCTTACCGGTGCCCTGATGATCCGCTTTCTGTAAAAGAAAACGCCGCGCTTCAAAGCGCGGCGTTTTCGTATTCGTTAAGGCATTGAAACTGGCTCAACCCTTGAAAGTATAGTCCGCAATCGACTGCGGCTTCATCTCGATGGAGAAGCCCGGCAGCGACGGCGGCATATAGGCCGCGTTCTTGATCACGCACGGGTCGATGAAATGCTCGTGCAGATGATCGACATATTCGATCACACGGCCTTCCTTGGTGCCCGAAACGGCCACATAGTCGATCATCGACAGATGCTGCACATATTCGCACAGGCCAACGCCGCCCGCATGCGGCCAGACCGGCTTGCCAAACTTGGCGGCCATCAGCAGCACGGCCAGAACTTCGTTCAGACCACCCATGCGGCACGAATCGATCTGGACGATGTCGATGGCGCCTTCCGCTATGAACTGCTTGAACATGATGCGGTTCTGGCACATTTCGCCGGTCGCGACCTTCACGTCGCCAATGGCTTCGCGAATCTTGCGATGGCCTGCCACATCGTCCGGGCTGGTCGGTTCTTCAATGAAGAACGGCTTCGAGAAAGCGAGCTTGTTGACCCATTCGATGGCCTGATCGACTTCCCAGACCTGATTGGCGTCGATCATCAGATAACGGTCGGGACCGATCACTTCGCGCGCGATGGTCAAGCGACGGATATCGTCTTCGAGATCACGGCCGACCTTCATCTTGACGTGGTGGAAACCCTCGTCGATGGCTTCCTGGCAAAGACGGCGCAGCTTGTCGTCGTCATAGCCGAGCCAGCCGGCAGAGGTCGTGTAGCAGGCATAGCCTTCCGCCTCGAGCGTGGCAATACGCTCGGCCTTGCCGGCTTCCGCCTTGCGCAGGATTTCGACGGCTTCATCACGCGTCAGCGCATCGGTCAGGTAGCGATAATCGACGATGTCGGCGATCTCTTCCGGCGACATGTCGGCCACAAGCCGCCATACAGGCTTGCCTGCCTGCTTTGCAGCCAGGTCCCAGAAGGCGTTGACGACAGCGCCGGTGGCAAGATGCATCGCGCCCTTGTCCGGGCCGATCCAGCGCAGCTGGCTGTCGCCGGTCAGGTAACGCCAGAACTTGCCGGGGGCTGCGAGGAAATCATCCATCGAAGCACCCACGACCAGATGACGCATGGCGAGAATCGCCTGACAGCAAATGTCGTTGCCGCGTCCGATGGTGAAGGTAAGGCCGTGGCCCTTCAGCGAGGCATCATCCGTATCGAGGATGACATAGGCCGCCGAATAATCCGGGTCCGGGTTCATGGCATCCGAACCGTCCAGACTTTGCGAAGTCGGGAAACGCAGATCGAAGACGCGCAGGTCAGTGATTTTCGTCATGATATATCCGTGATCAGGGCATGATCCCAAAACATGGGAACGGTTTTGGGACCATGCGTAAACAAAGCCTAGATGTCAGCGCGCACGTTCTGCTTCTGCGTGCCGAGGCCTTCGATGCCGAGTTCGACAACATCGCCAGCCTTGAGGTAACGCGGCGGCTTCATGCCCATGCCGACGCCGGGAGGCGTACCGGTGGAGATGATGTCGCCCGGCTGCAGGGACATGAACTGCGAGAGATAGGAAACGAGGTAGCGAACGCCGTAAACCATGGTCTTGGTCGAGCCGTCCTGCATGGTTTCACCGTTGAGGGTGAGCCACATTTTCAGGTTCTGCGGGTCAGCGACTTCGTCCTTCGTCACCAGCCACGGGCCGGTCGGGCCGAATGTGTCGCAGGACTTGCCCTTGGTCCACTGACCAGCGCGTTCGATCTGGAAAGCGCGTTCGGAAACGTCATGCAGCGTGCAGTAGCCAGCGACATAATCCAGCGCATCGTCTTCCGAAACGTATTTCGCGGTCTTGCCGATGACGATGCCGAGCTCGACTTCCCAATCGGTCTTTTCCGAGCCGCGCGGGATGAGAACGTCATCATTCGGGCCGACGATGGCCGAGGTGGCCTTCATGAAGATGACCGGCTCAGGCGGCACAGCCATGCCGGATTCGGCTGCGTGGTCGGCATAGTTGAGGCCGATGCAGATGAACTTGCCGGTGCCTGCAACGCAGGGGCCGAGGCGCGGATTGCCTTCAACCTTCGGCAGCGAATTGACGTCGACCGCGCCAAGCTTGGCCAGCGCATCGGGGGCAAGAGCCGCACCGGAAAGGTCGCTTACATGGGCGGAAAGATCGCGGATCGCACCATCGGCATCGAGAATGCCGGGCTTTTCCTGACCGGCTTCACCGTAACGAAGAAATTTCATGAGTTTACTCCTTTGGGGGTAGCTGGGGCGAACTTAGATAGTCCAGCCGCCATCAATGTTATAAGCTTGTCCGGTCGTGTAGGTCGCACCAGCGAGATAAACGGCGAGATCAGCGATTTCTTCCGGCTGGCCGATGCGGCCAATCGGCTGGCGGGCGATGAACGCCGCGCGCTGCTCTTCGTAATCGCCCTGCGAACGCAGACGGTCCTGCAAGGACGGGCTTTCGACCGTGCCGGGGCAGATCGCGTTGCAGCGGATGCCCTTGGCAACATAATCGGCAGCGACGGCCTTGGTGAGACCGATAACGGCGGCCTTGGTGACGCCATAGGCAAAACGGTTCGGCACGCCCTTCACGCTCGATGCGACGGAAGCCATGTTGACGATGGCGCCGTCCTTGCGCTCCAGCATGCCCGGCAGCACGGCGCGGATGGTGCGGATCATTGCCTTGACGTTGAGATTGACGGCGAAGTCGAGGTCTTCGTCCTTCATTTCGAGGATGGAGCCGCCGTGAACGACACCGGCGCAGTTGAACAGGATGTCCACCTGTCCGATTTCGGCTACAAGTGCGTTCACTTCCGCGTCGTCAAGCACATTGAGCTTGCGGGTGATGATACCGTTGACGCCTTCGATTTCCTTGAGGGCATCGGTGTTGATGTCGGTCGCATAGACCTTGGCACCCGCTTCTGCGAAGGCCAGCGCGCTGGCGCGGCCAATGCCTTGTGCTGCGGCTGTCACCAGCGCGGTTTTTCCATCAAAGCGTATCGTCATTTTCAAGCCTTCCGTTCGACAAGCAGGATGTGGTCACAAGCGAGCACCACTTCGTCCCGCTGATTAAGCACTTCGCAACGTTCCGTCACGCGTCCCATAGTGGCGCGTTTTGGATCGTCTTCCTTCGCACTGATCGTAACCCGCGTGCGGATCGTATCTCCGATATGCACCGGACGAATAAACCGCAAGCGATCATAACCATAGGAAAAAGCAACCGGGTTGATCAACGTCGCCGTGAGGCCGACGCCAATGGCAAAAATCATGGTGCCATGCGCGATGCGCTGGCCGCCCGGCAAGGTCTTGGCGAATTCCGCATCCATGTGATGCGGGAAGAAATCGCCCGTATGCCCGGCATGGACCACGAAATCCGTCTCTGTAATCGTGCGGCCCGTGGTGAGGCGCACATGGTTCATTTCATAATCTTCGTAATATATTTTCTGCTCGGCCATGGTCAGACCTCCGGTTTTGCAGCAAGCGGCGTGGCGGGCGCGGCGCTCGATTGATAGGCGGCCTCGACAAGCGCCATGGTGTGCCAGGCATCTTCGACCGAGCCGAGGAGTTCGGCATCCTCGCCGCAAGCGAAACGCTGCAACTGCGCCATGCGATTGAGGAAAGCGTCCGGGAACCAGGCCCCTTCAAGCGGCACGGAAACCCAGTCTTCGGCACCCTTCGACTTGATCCAAAGCTCGTCCGGTTCGCCGCGCGGATAGTCGAGATTGACGCCCAGTTTCACATAGGCCGCACCCTCGGTCCCGCAGATGCGGAATTCGCAGGCCTGAAACTTGCGCCCGAAATCATGATCGTGGTTGACCGACAGCGCGCAGCGAACGCGGTCGCCATAATCCAGAATTGCAGCCGTGCGCGTCTGGGCTACGTCGTGGTTCGGATGGCCAATGGTCTTGGCGTGAACGCCGAGAGGATCGCCCAGCAGACCGCGGACGAAATCCAGATAATGGATCGAGTGCATGGCGATTTCGATGCGTGGCAGACCTTTCAGGAAAGGCCACAGACCCCATGGCGTGGCAAGCGCCAGCCAGGCGTCAAAATCCACCACTTCGCCCAGCAAGCCCTTATCGACGGCGTCATAAAGCGCGAGCATCATCGGCGCGAAACGCAGCTGAAAATTCACCGCCGCCTTCAGATTACGCGCGCGGCAGACTTTGAGAATTTCCGTCGCGGCGGCGAGGTCGCTGCCCATCGGCTTCTGGATCAGAACAGCCGCACCTTTCGGCAATTGCGACAGGATTTTCGCATGGGCTGATGGCGGCGTCGCCAGATCGAAGATCGCGCCTTCGACGGCAATCGCTTCCTCGGCGCTGGCAAAAGTCTTAACGCCCCACTGGTCGGCAAGCTCCCGCGCCTTGTCCAGATCGGGATCGAAAATACCGGCAACCGGAAAGCCGCCCTTCTTGTAGGCGGGCAGGTGCGCGTCGCCGACAATGCTGCCCGCGCCAAAGATCACGATGGGTTTTGGCTTGGTGGGCTTTGCCCACCACTGGCGCAACTGCGTCGGATCGAAAGCCTCAGTCATGATGGAACACCTCTTCCATCATGGCCCACCACTCGCCCTCTTTGCGGGTTTCGAGCGGCTTCTGGCAGGGCATACAGAAGGACCACCATTCCTGATTTTTCGGATTATCGGCCATCTTCTTCATGTCGGCCTCAAAGTCGGTGCCGACATATTCCCATGTGCCGAACAGGAGATTTTCCGGCTCTTTCAGAAAGATCGTATAGTTGGTGATGTTGCACTCGGTAATGAGAGCCAGAATTTCCGGCCACACGGCGGCGTGCAGCTTCTTGTATTCTGCGATCTTTTCCGCATTGAGTCCGATCACCATGCCCATTCTTTGTGCCATTACGACCTCACGATCTCGCGGGTAAACTCGGAAATCGAACGGCTACGCACTGCATCCCAATCCCATTCGATGCCGATACCCGGCTCGGACGGGGCAATGGCGCGACCGTCGCGAATTTCCATGCCCTTGGTGGTGAGGTCGTCGAGCTGCGGAATATATTCGACATAGCGACCGTTCTGCACCGCGCAAACGAGGCTGACATGCAGTTCCATCAGGAAGTGCGGACAGACTGGAATGTCGAATGTTTCCGCCGCATGGGCGACTTTCAGCCAGGGCGTGATGCCGCCAATGCGCGCCACATCCACCTGCACGATGGAGCAAGCACCCTTCTGCATATATTCGCGGAAATGGCGGATCGAATAGATGGACTCGCCCACCGCAATCGGCGTCGGGGTGGAGCGCGTCAGGCGGATATGACCGTCGAGATCGTCCGCCGGAAGCGGTTCTTCGATCCATGCCAGATCAAGCTCCTTCAGGCGCTCGGCACGACGAATGGCTTCATCAACCGTAAAACCCTGATTGCAATCGGTCATGATCTCGAAGCCGTCGCCCAGCGCCGCACGCACGGCGGACAGGCGCGCATAATCTTCAGAACCGTGCGGCTTGCCGATCTTGACCTTGGAGCCGGTGAAGCCCTTGGCCTTGGCCTGCAACGCGTCCTCGACCAGCGCTTCCTTCTCGATATGCAGCCAGCCGCCTTCGGTCGTGTAGAGCGGGCAGCTTTCCTTGGCCCCGCCCGCAAGCTTCCACAGCGGCAGACCCTGCTTCTTGGCGCGCAGATCCCAGAGTGCGGTATCGACCGCAGCCAGCGCCAGCGCGGTGATCGCGCCGATGGTCGTGGCATGGGTTGCGAATTCCAGCTTGCGCCAGATGGCTTCGATGCAATCAGCATCCTCGCCGATGATGAGCGGCACGAGATGGTCGCTCAACAGGCGCATGACCGACGAACCGCCGGTGCCGATCGTATAGCTGTAGCCGGTGCCGACCGCGCCGTCGCTGTCGGTGATGGTGACAATCGGCGTTTCCTGGCTGACGAAGCTCTGGATCGCGTCGGTGCGCTTGACCTTCGGCGGAAGGTCAACCATGCGCAGTTCAACTTTTTCAATACGTGCCATGGTCAGATAGCCAAAGTCTTGCCGCTTACGGCATCGAAAAGATGCGCCTGCGACAGATCGAGTTGCATGGTAATGGTTTCGCCCGGTTGCAGGTGACGCGGGTTCAGCATGCGCGCCACCCACTCCTTGCCCGCGAATTCCACGAAGACAAGCGTTTCGTTGCCGAGCGGCTCGGTGATCGAAACGCGCATGTCCTTTTCAAACACGGCGTCACTGGTGGAAATGCCATGACCTTTCGGGAAGACATCATCCGGGCGCAGACCGAACGTCACCTTGGAACCATCCTTGGCCTTGCCCTGGAACTGTGCAGGCAGCGGCAGGCGGTCGCCATTGGCGAAGACCAGATCGCCGCCCGTCACCGTCGCCTCGCCCATATTCATCGGCGGGGAGCCGATGAAACCGGCAACGAACTGCGTCGCCGGGCGCTTGAAGACTTCATCCGGGGTTCCGGCCTGTTCAATATGACCATCGCGCATGATGACGATGCGGTCGGCCAGCGTCATGGCTTCGACCTGATCATGCGTCACGTAAACGACCGTGGACTGCACCTTGGCGTGCAGCTTCTTGATTTCGGTGCGCATCTGGGTGCGCAGCTTGGCGTCAAGGTTAGACAATGGTTCGTCGAACAGGAACACTTCGGGATTACGCACGATGGCGCGGCCCATGGCGACGCGCTGGCGCTGGCCGCCCGAAAGCTGCGCTGGGCGACGCTCCATCAGTGCTTCGAGGCCGAGAATGGCCGAGGCTTCATTGACGCGACGGTCGATTTCCGCCTGCGGCTGCTTGGCGATCTTCAGCGAGAAGCCCATGTTCTCGCGCACCGACATATGCGGATAAAGCGCATAGGACTGGAACACCATCGAGATGTTGCGGTCACGCGGCGGCAGATCGTTGACTTGCCTGCCGCCGATTTCCAGCGTACCGCCGGAAATGGATTCCAGACCCGCGATCATGCGCAGCGTTGTGGACTTGCCGCAGCCGGACGGACCGACAAGTGCTACAAATTCCTTGTCCGCGATTTCGAGATTGATGCCATGCACCACGCCGACATTGCCGTAACGCTTGACGAGATTTTTGATGGAAAGCTGAGCCATTGTTCTATCAACCTTTAACCGCGCCGAACGTCAGACCAGCAACAAGGTGCTTCTGGACGATGAATGTGAGGGTCAGCGCCGGAATAATCATCACGACCGCCAGCGCGCACATGCCGCGCCAGTCGATGGTGAATTCAGCGGTGTAATCGAGAAGACCGACAGGAAGGGTCTTGGAATTGACGGAACGGGTGAGCTGGGAAGCCAGCGCATATTCGTTCCACGAGGTGAGGAAGGCAAAGATGCCAGCCGTCGCGATGCCGGGACCGGCCAGCGGAAACTCCACCTGCCAGAAAGCCTGCCAGCGCGTGCAGCCGTCGATCTGGGCGGCTTCCGCAAGATCCTTCGGCACCTGACGGAAGAAGCCGTCGATCAGCCAGATCGTGAATGGCACATTCAGCGCCACATAGGTCAGGATGAGGCCAAAATGCGTGTCGATGATGCCGACGCGGGAAAACACCATGAAGAGCGGTAGCGAGAGCGCAATGCCCGGCACCGAGCGCGTCAGCATGAAGCCGAGGAAGGTTGCCGACTTGCCCCAGAAGCGGAAGCGCGCGAAGGCATAGCCGCCAGATACGCCGATGATCAGCGCAATCACGGTCGAGGTGATCGAGATAATCAGCGAATTGCGGAAATAATCCCAGACCGGAATGCCGCCCGCACCTGCGCCCGAGAACATGGCGCGATAGGCTTCCAACGTGATTTCCTGCGGAATCCAGACCGGTGGCTTTGCCATGATCTCGACCGGCGGACGCAGCGACGAAAGCACGATCCACAGGCCGGGCAGGCAAATGACGGTCATCGCCAGAAACAGACCGACCAGATAGGCGATTTTCTTGAAACGGCGCAGCAGACGATGCTGGCTGTTGGAAAGTGTTGTTGTTGCCATGATTACCACTCCGCTCCAATCTGCGTGCGTGCGGACGCAAGTTTGCGGAAGAACAGGACGGTGAAGAGGATCGAGAGCAGGATTGCGACATAGGCCATGGCATTGGCCATGCCCATCTGCGCATCCGCATAGGCCGTGCGGCCCACCAGCGTCCAGATCAGTTCGGTGCGGCGCGCCGGGCCGCCATCGGTCATGATCTTCACAATGTCATAGGCGCGGGCCACATCCAGCGAACGGATGGTCATCGCGATATAGGCAAACGGCATCAGATAAGGCCAGATGACGTAGCGGAAGGTCTGCCACGGCGTGCAGCCATCGACGCGCGCAGCCTCGACCGGGTCCTGCGGCATGGACAGAAGACCGCCGAGAATAAGGATCGCGAAGACCGAGGTGGACATCCACACTTCCGCCAGCAGGATGGCGATCAGCGCCAGATTGCCGTCGATCAGCCATGGAATGGCGGTATTGGTCAGGCCCAGCGACTGCAGCGCATTGTTGACCAGACCGATATTGTCATTGAACATGAACTTGAACTGGAAGCCGACAAGCACCGGCGAGAACATCATCGGGAACATCATCAGCGTGCGCAACACGCGCTGGCCGTGCGTCGCCTTGTTGACGAGCATGGCAAGGCCGAGGCCGAGCAGCATTTCCAGATTGAGCGCAATGGTGAGGAAGACCACCGTGCGAATGAAGGCCGCCCAGAACACCCAGTCGGTCAGGATGCGCTGATAGTTGCGGAAACCGATGAAGTTGAACAGGCTCTCGGGGCGCGTCAGCCGGAACGGCGTGAAGCTCGAATAAAGCGACAGCGCGAGAGGAAACAGAACCACCGCTGCGAGAATGATGAAGGCCGGAAGCAGAAGCAGGACCGGCGGGGAAAGTCTCTTGAACATTGCGCTTCCAAATAGTGGACTGGCAAACAGTGGAACGGGCGAACAGCGGAACTGCCTCAGCGCCGCCACTGGCAAAAAAGGCCCGCCCCAAAAAGGCTTCAGGGCGGGCCCATGATTTTGTTCAGGCAGGATCAGAGCTCGCCTGCATCCTCAAGAATCTGCGTTGCCTTCTTGGCAGCGTCATCGAGGGCCTGCTGGGAGGTCTTGTCGCCAAGGATCGCAGCCTGAAGCTCAGGATAGACCGCGTTGGAGATTTCGATCCAGGATGGGGTCTGCGGAACCGGGAAAGCGGTCTTTGCCGTTTCCTGGAACACCGACAGCACTTCCTTTTTGTACGGGTCGGAAGCGGCCTGCTCGATCACGTAATCCCAGACAGCGGTGCGGGTCGGCAGCGTACCGGCAGCCGATTCCTGCTTCTGCGGATCTTCGTTGGTCAGGAACCAGACGAGCGAGGCGGCGGCTTCCTTGGTTTCGCAAGCTTCCGTTACCGAGAAGCCGTGATGACCCGACCAGCCGGTGCGCTTGCCGGAAGAACCGGTTGGCGCCGGAGCGATGCCGACATTGCCAGCGACCTTCGACGACTTCGGATCGTTGAAATAGGTCGCCCAGCCCGGCCAATCCAGGTTGACCGCGATGGTGCCGGAAGCAAAACCAGCGCCCAGCTCATCCCACAGATAGTTGGTGGTGCCAGCCGGAACAGCCTTGGCCTTGTAGAGATTGACGAACCAGTCGAGGGCGCGAACACCGGCTTCCGAATTGAAAGCAGGCTTGCCGTCCTTGAGATATTCGCCGCCTTCGGCGACCAGCATTTCATAGAAGCGGCCATTGATGGCTTCTTCCTTGCCCGCAAACTGCGTGCCGTAGAAATTCGGCGGATCGGCGAAGAATACTGCCTGATCCGACACTTCCTTCCAGGTTTTGGCCGGTGCGAGGTCGTAGCCGTATTTCTCCTTGAACGCCTTCTTCTTGGCTTCGTCGTTGAAGAGGCTCTTCTGATAATAGAGTGCCGAAACGTCGAACTGCGCACGCGGCAGCATGATCAGCTTGCCGTCAAGCGTGGACGCCTTGATGACCGATGGCACGAAACCGTCGATTTCTTCCTTCGGAAGCAGCGAGTTCAGATCGACATAGAGGCTGGTATATTGCGGCGCGAAAGACGAGTGGTTGGAACCGACGCACCAGTTGATCGAACCCGAAGCGATGTCGGACTTGATTTCCTTGTCCAGCTCGAAATGGTTCTTCTTGGACAGGATGTTGACCTTGGCGCCAGTCGCCTTTTCCCATTCGCCGATACGCGAATAGAGCGCCTCATATTGCTGACCGCCGATCAGCTTGGCGTTGATCGTCACGCCTTCGAACTTGCCGGGCAGATCGGCTGCAACTGCCGGGGCCATCCCCACGGCGAGCCACGCCACACCTGCCAAAATGTGCGCCTTGAAACTTTGCATCACTTCTCCTCCTAAAACGGGCACTCCCTGCCCGCACCCCCGGTTGTGAAGGTTGTATTTATATGCAAACATAGTATTCAAGAACGGTCAAGGCGTTTTATCGCCGATATACGACTTTCGCAGTCGGAAATGTTTGTATATGAATGACGAAATTCACGAAGAGCCACCTTGGGGGAACGCATTTGGAAACCGATGACCGCTACCGCGCGCCCGCGCTCGACAAGGGCCTTGATATCCTCGAATTGCTGGCAGGCGTGGACGGCGGACTGACGCAGGCCGAGATCGCCAAGCATCTGGATCGCAGCCCGAACGAATTCTACCGCATGCTCGACCGGCTGGTGAAACGCGGCTATGTCACCAAGCTAGAGGGTGACCGCTATTCGCTGACGCTGAAACTGTTCGGCCTTGCCCAGTTGCACGCGCCGGTGCGCCGCCTCGCCTCGTTCGCAACGCCCTTCATGCGTGAGCTTGCCGACCGTTCCAAGCAGGCAAACCAGCTTGCCGTGTTCGACCGCGGTTCCGTGGTGGTGATTGCCCAGCAGGAAGCGCCGGACTATTGGGGCATTTCGATCCGCGTCGGCTCGCATATCAGCCTGTTCGACACGGGTTCCGGCCATGTGCTGCTTGCCTTCCGTTCGCCGGAAGAGCGCAAGATGATGATCGCTGAATATGGCAAGGATGGCGAGACCGTCGATCTCGATCCAAGCTTCTATGAGCGGCTCGACCAGATCCGTGAGCGCGGCTATGAAATGATGCCAAGTGCCCAGGTTGCAGGCGTTTATAACCTCTCCGCGCCCATTCTCGGACCAGACGGCACCTGCATCGCGGCGCTGACCTGCCCCTATGTCACGCTGGTCAATTCCGGTGCCTCGCCCGACATTACCCAGACCATCACGCTGCTGCAAAAGACGGTGCAGGAATTGTCCAAGCTGGTGGGCGCAGATCTTTCCACACTCGATTAGGGCTGGTTCCGTCCGGGTCGGACCACGCCCTAAATTCTTATTTGAAAACTATCTTCTTTTTTGAAAATATCGGGATAGGAGGAATCTCTATGCTGATTGATACCCATCTGCACCTGATCGACAAAAGCGCGCTCACCTATCCATGGCTAGGCGACGTGCCAGCGCTTGATCGGGATTTTCTGTTCGACACCTACCGGCAGCAGGCGGAACGCTGCGGCATCGCCGCCGCCCTGCATATGGAAGTGGATGTCGCGCCCGAAGCGATTCAGGCCGAAACGGACCATATTCGGGCGCTTTCCATCGCAAATGGCGGCTTCATCAAAGGCGCGATTGCATCCTGCCGCCCCGAAGAAGACGGCTTTGCCGCCTATCTTGAGCGCCAGCTTGCTGATCCCTTTGTCAAAGGCTTTCGCCGCGTTCTGCATGTCGTGCCGGACGAGCTTTCCGAAGGCGCGCTTTTCCGCGAAAACCTCAAGCGCATGGACAATACGCGTCTGACCTTCGATCTCTGCACCCTGCCGCATCAGATCGACAAGGTTATCGCGCTTGCCGATCTGGCGCCGGGCCTGCAATTCGTGCTCGACCATTGCGGCGTGCCGGACATCAAGTCGGGCGCACTGGAAAGCTGGCAGAAAGGCATCACCGAGATTGCCCGCAGGCCGAATGTGGTAGCGAAGATTTCCGGTGTGGTAGCCTATGCCGATGCTGAAAGCTGGACTGCCGAAACCATCCGCCCCTATGTCGAACATGTCATCGAGGCGTTCAGCTGGGACCGAGTGGTATGGGGCAGCGACTGGCCGGTCTGCACGCTTGCAAGCTCTATCGATGCCGGACTTTCGACATGGGTGGCGACGACCCACACCCTGCTTGAAGGCTGTGGCAAGGACGAAAAAGCGCGCCTTCTGTCTGAGAACGCGCGCCGTATCTGGAACCTTTAAGTAGACGAGAATAGCTTTCTCCTCGACCCTCATCCTGAGGAGGCTCCCTGAGCGAAGCTCGGGGAGACGTCTCGAAGGATCGAGGGATAGGAAACGAGAAGAAACACAGTGCCTGGCTCCTCACCCTTCGAGACGCCTCCTTCGCAAGCTCAGGAGGCTCCTCAGGATGAGGGGATGGAGAGGTCGATCAATACAAGCCGTCAGAAGCTTTCGCGGAACAGCCGGTTCAGATCGGCGATCACCTGTTCTGCCGGTTCATGGCCCTGAAGCCCCTTGTTGATGCGCTCTGACGCTGCTTCCTGAAACGGCATATAGCCGTCATGGCGTGGGCGCACCCACGCCCCTTCAAGCGTTGCGCGCGTATCGAGATAGAAGCCTGATGTAGCGGCATTCACACCCTCGTCTTCCCATGCTTCCGCATGGCCGGGCTGGCCGTTGGAGGCGGCATAAAGCCCCTTCTGCACCGCGCCGCTTGCTATCCAATAGGCGAAGTCGATGGCGGCTTGCGGGTGCTTCGTAAAGGCCGAAACGGCAATGCCCGTGCCACCCAGCGCCGAACCCGCAACACCTTTCACGCCTGCCGGAATATCGGCAAAACGGATCAGACGGTCGCGGAAACCCGGCATGGCATAGTTCACATATCCATAGATCAGGGGCACGCAGGCAATGCCGGAATCGGGCTTTGCCATTTCTTCGAACACCGCAATCGGGTCCATGCTGAAACATTCCGGCTTCACCAGCGCAGCAATTTCCCGAAGCTGTTCAAAAGCCGTCACGCCGTCTTCAAGGTGGATCAACGCGCCCTCGGTGGCACAAGGCGAACCGTTATTGGCAGCGAATGTATAGAAGCACATCAGCGAATGCGGCGAGCGCAATGGCAAAAGCACCTTGCCCGCGCGCGCCAGTTCCAGCACTTCGGCCCAACTTGTGGCGGGCTTTTTGATCAGGTCCGGACGCCATGCCTGAACCTGCGTGGCCGCATCGAGCGGAAACGCCCATTGATGGCCCTGCCATTTATAGCTTGGGAAGGACTGCCCGACCGAACCGTCGGCCAGCGCCTCCAGCTCGGCTTCGCGGCCCGGCACATCGAGCGGCAGCAGGCAGCCTTCCTTGGTGATCTGGCCGACATGGGGATGATCGATCACGATCATATCGAAATTGCGCGCCAATTCCTCGACCGGAAAGGTCTCGAAATCCTGCAAGGAACGCTTTTCCCATTCGATCTCGACGCCCTGGTCGCTCAGCCATTGCGTGGCGCCGGCAACCATCGGATCGTAACCGCGCGGGTGGCTCCAGGTCATGCCTTTCAGCTTGATCGCACTCATAGACCAAACTCCTCACGAATTGCCTTGCTGTTTTCACCGACGCGCGGCGCTGCTCGTTCCACCTTGTGCCGCTTCCCGTTGATGCGCAGCGGCGAGCGGGTGGTGGTGATGGACACGTCATCCTCACGCGTGACGGTCTGCAGCATGTCGAGAACCGAAAAGCCGTCGCTGGCCAAGAGCTCTTCCCAGTTGAGAACGCGGGCGCACCAGATATCCGCCGGTTCCAGAATGGCCAGCCATTCATCCACCGTCTTCTGGGCGATGCGGTCGGCGATCAGGCGCTTGATTTCATCGCGCTTGGTAAACCAGCTCGACGGATCGTCGGCATAGGGCGCCAGCGTGTCGGCCTCCAGCAGCGCCGCCAGTTTCGGGATCGGCGTCATGGCAATGGCGAGATAGGCATCCGCCGCTTGATAGACCCCGTAAGGTGCGGAGAGATAAGCATGCGCGCTGCGGAAATCGGAACGTTTTGGTAAACGGCGTCCGTCATTGAGATGGGTGGTCAGCACTTCGAACTGGAAATCGACCAGCGCTTCCAAAAGGCTGGTTTCCACATGCGCCCCCTTGCCGGAAATGCCGCGCCGCACCAGTGCAGCGAGAATGCCCTGCGCCACGGCAGCGCCTGCCAGCATGTCGGCGACAGCCAGACCAAACGGCACCGGTCCCTGCCCTTCATCACCATTGAGCCACATCAGGCCTGAACGCGCCTGCGCCAGCAAATCCTGCCCGGGACGCTTGACCCAAGGACCTTCCTCGCCATAGCCGCTGATGGAGGCATAGACGAGGCGCGGATTGATCGCCTTGGCGGATTCATAATCAAGCCCGAGGCGTTCGATGACGCCGGGACGGAAATTCTGGATCAGAACATCGGCCTTGGTGATGAGCTTCTTCAGCGCTTCCACATCATCCGGATTTTTCAGGTCGAGCGCCAGGCTGTCCTTGCCGCGATTGATGGCGTGGAAAATCGTTGAATCGCCACCGATCTCCGTATCGCTCAGATAAAGCCTGCGCGACAGGTCGCCGCCGTCCGGGCGCTCGATCTTGATGACCCGCGCTCCAAGGTCCATCAGCCGCAGCGAGCAATAAGGCCCCGACAGAAACTGGCTCATATCGACAACAACGAGCCCGCTCAGCGGCAGTTCATTTTCCGGCATCGGGAAATTCCCTCCTCATGAATTTCTTATGTGAATATAGTCTTCACATATGGATTTATAGAAGGCAAGACTGAAATTGCCCTAAAAACAAAAACGCCGCCCGAAACGGACGGCGTTTTTGAGAATTGAAAGTGAAGGCGTAAGTCGAACGATCAGACTTCGAGTTCGACTTCGCGGCTTGCGGTTTCGAGCAGCGTCCAGACGTGATCGGCGAGCGAGTTCCACACTTCGACCCGGTAGTGATCCGCACCCCATTTCAGGAGGATGATCTGCACGCGGTCGAAGATGGTGCGCGCAGCGCCGGGTGCCGCCATCGAAGCCAGATCGAGCGGCGAAGCGGCATTGAGCAGCCACTCGGCCTGCGGCCCGGTGATGTCGATGCCGGTCTCGCGATGGCTTACCTCGACCAGCGCATGTGGTTCTGTCTCGTAAAGGCTCGCGAAGGCCGCGACGATCTCCGCGGCCTTGCCGTCATCGGCCCAGATATACCATTCATCCGGTCCGATGCAGGCAATGGCGATCTCGCCGGTTTTCGCAAGTCCGCCGATTTTGGCGGGGATTGTTGCGCCAAGCGCCTTTTCCGCCAGCGCCAGTTTTTCCGGCTTGAAGCGCAGGACAAAGCGCGCACCATCAGCAGCCGGACGGATATCGAGCTTGCCCGGAATGGCAACCGCGCGGCTCGCAAAAGGGTTGGTCTGTTGCAGCATGATGCGATCCTTATCCGTTCAGCTTCTTGCCTTCTGGGTCATAAAAGACGAGCCCAGTGATTTCCGCCTCATGCACACTGCCATCCGGCATCGGCATATAGATGGTTTCGCCCGTGCGATCCTTGCCGCCAGCAACCAGCGCCATGGCGAACGAACGGCCCAGCGTCTCGCTCCAATAGGACGAAGTGACATGGCCCAGCATGGTCATCGGCACGGCCTGTTTCGGATCGGCGACGATCTGCGCGCCTTCCTCCAGCACCAGCTTCGGGTCCTTCGGCAGCAGGCCGACCAGATGCTTGCGATCCTTCTTCAGCATGTCCGGGCGCGCCAGCGAACGCTTGCCGACAAAGTCCGGCTTCTGCTTGCCGATGGCCCAGCCGAGCGCGGCATCGTCCGGCGTCACCGTGCCGTCGGTGTCCTGACCGACGATGATATAGCCCTTTTCTGCACGCAGGACATGCATGGTTTCGGTGCCATAGGGCGTGATGTCGTATTTCTGGCCCGCTTCATAAAGCGCCTTCCACAAAGCCAGGCCGTAACGCGACGGGACATTGATTTCGAAGCCGAGTTCGCCGGTAAAGCTCATACGGAATAGACGCGCCGGTACGCCGAGGAACTTGCATTCCGCCACCGACATATGCGGGAAGGCTTCGTCGGAAAGGTCCAGCCCCTCGACCATCGGCTCGATGAGCTTGCGCGCATTCGGTCCGTTCAGCGCCACCACGGCCCATTGTTCGGTCGTGGAGGTCAGCGAAACCTTGAGGTCCGGCCATTCCGTCTGGAGATAGTCCTCCATCATGTTCAGCACACGCGGCGCGCCGCCGGTGGTGGTGGTGACGTGGAAACGGTCCTGCGACAGCCTGCCGACGACACCGTCATCGCGGATGAAGCCGTCTTCACCGAGCAGCAGACCGTAACGGCAGCGCCCGACACCGAGCTTCGTCCATGGATTGGTGTACATGCGGTTCATGAATTCGGCTGCATCCGGGCCGACCACTTCGATCTTGCCGAGCGTCGATGCATCGAACATACCAAGGCTGGTGCGCACGGCCTTGCATTCGCGCGCGACGGCCTTGTGCATGTCTTCGCCCGCCTTGGGGAAATACCAGGCGCGACGCCACAGCGAGACCGGCTCGAAAGCAGCGCTCTGTTCTTCCGCCCATGAATCGATCGGCGTCTTGCGCGTCACGTCGAACAGCTTGCCCCGATTGTAGCCGCAGAAAGCGCCAAAGGTCGTCGGCGTATAGGGCGGACGGAAGGTCGTCAGGCCGACCTGCGGTGCGGGACGGCTGAGCGCATCGGACGCAACGGCGAGACCGTTGATGTTCGAGGTCTTGCCCTGATCTGTCGCCATGCCGTTGGTGGTGTAGCGCTTGATATGCTCGATGGAGCGGAAACCCTCACGCACGGCCAGACGAATATCCTTGGCGGTCACGTCGTTCTGGAAATCGATGAAGGCCTTTGCCTTGCCGGGATCGCGATCTGTCGGCAGCTCACGGCAATTGACGCCCGCGCAGACGAAATCGCCCGCCACCGCATATTCGGCGGGTTTCGCCTTGTGTCCGGCATCGCTTGCCGCAGCCGCACCGCTGACGGCACCCTCGCGCAGCGCAGCCTGAAGATCGAAATTGCCGTTACCGGCACCGGCGCAGCGGCTTTCTTCCGTGCGTTCGCCCGGCAGATAGATCTGGCGTTCCTCATCCCAGATGAGCGAGCCCTTGGTGTGCGAGAACAGATGCACGCTCGGATTCCAGCCGCCAGACATCAGCACGACATCGCAGGCAATGGTGCGCGCCGCGCCGACCGAACCGTTTTTGACCGGATTGACACGAACGGAGGAAACACGATGACGACCCGCCGTATCGCTGACGGTCCAGCCGGTCAGCGTTTCAATGCCGAGCATTTTTGCGCGGTTCACCAGACTGTCGGCGACCTGATCGCGCACATCGATAATGGCCGGTACCTTGACGCCCGCAACCGCGAGATCGAAGGCCGCAAGCCAGGCGGAATCATGCGAGGTAACAACGACAGCCTTTTCGCCGACCTTGACGCCGTAGCGATTAAGATAGGTGCGTGCGGCACCGGCCAGCATCACGCCCGGACGGTCATTGCCCGCAAAAACCAGCGGTTTTTCGATTGAACCCTGCGCAAGCACAACCTGCTTGGCGCGCACGCGCCACATGCGCTCACGCGGGGCATTGGCGGCGGGCTTTGCCTGATGGTCGGTCAGGCGCTGGCAAAGGCCGACCATGTTCTGATGATAATAGCCAATCGCCGTGGTGCGCGGCAAAAGCGTGACATTCGCCATCGCGCCCAGTGCTGCCAGCGTCTGGTTCAGCCAGTCCCAGCTGGTGCGGCCATTGATGACCGGCTCCGGCTCGGACAGGAGCGAGCCCCCCATTTCCGCCTGCTCGTCGCAGAGGAAAACTTTCGCGCCGCTCTTGGCGGCTTCAAGGGCTGCGGCAAGACCGGCAGGCCCGGCGCCCACCACCAGCACGTCGCAATAGGCATAACGGCTGGCATAGCTGTCGGGATCGGCTTCGGACGGCGATTTGCCGAGACCGGCAGCACCCCGGATGAAAGGCTCATAGACCTTGTTCCAAAAGCTCTTCGGCCACATGAAGGTCTTGTAGTAGAAGCCTGCCGAGAAGAACATGTAGAAGGCGTCGTTGACCGCGCCGACATCGTGCTTCAGCGACGGCCAGTGGTTCTGGCTTTCCGCCTTCAGCCCGTCATAAAGCTCCAGCACCGTGGCGCGGGTGTTCGGCTCGTAACGGCCCTCTCCACGCGAAACGCCCATCAGTGCATTCGGCTCTTCGGATCCGGCAGAAAGAATGCCGCGCGGACGGTGATATTTGAACGAACGGCCCGCCAGATGCTCGCCATTGGCCAGAAGCGCGGATGCAAGCGTATCGCCCTCAAAGCCGCTATAAGTCTTGCCGTTGAAGGAAAAGCGCACGGGCTTCGCCTTGTTGATGCGGCCTTTATTATTCAAACGCATGTCGGTCATTATTTTGTCTCCGCAGCGGGAGTTTCTGCCAATACAGGGCGCGGCTCACCGGCCTTATAGGTCATGACGAATTTGTCGCTCACCGTGTCGCGCACCGCATTGAAGAAGCGGCCGCAACCGTTGATGTGCCGCCAGCGTTCAAAATGCGTCCCGCGCGGGTTGGAGCGGATGAACAGGAAATCGCGCCATTCATCGTCGGAATAGGTCGAAGGATCGGCAGGACGCGCAATATGAGCTTCGCCCGCATAGGCGAATTCGAGTTCCGGACGTTCCATGTCGCAGTAAGGGCAACGGATCAAAAGCATGTCGATATTTCCTCAGTGCGCAACTGCGGCAGCCGCCGCTTCGTCGATCAGGCGACCCGTCTTGAAACGGTCGAGCGTGAACGGCGCGTTGATCCAGTGCGGCTCGTCGCGAGCGATGGTGTGGGCAAAGACATGCGCCGAACCCGGCGTTGCCTTAAAGCCGCCCGTGCCCCAGCCGCAATTGACATAGAGACCCGGAACCGGCGTCTTGCCGATGATCGGCGAGCGATCCGGGGTGACGTCGACGATGCCGCCCCATTTGCGCAACATACGCATGCGGGTGAAGATCGGGAAGATTTCGCAGATCGCCGCCAGCGTATGCTCGATCAGCGGCAGGCCGCCGCGCTGGCTGTAGGAAGTGTACTGATCCGTACCCGAACCGATCACCAGCTCGCCCTTGTCGGACTGGCTGATATAGGCATGGACGGTGTTGGACATGACCACGCAGGGGAAGATCGGCTTGACCGGCTCGGACACCAGCGCCTGCAGCGGGAAGCTTTCAAGCGGCATGCGCACGCCAGCCGTATCCATGACGACCGAGGTGTTGCCAGCGGTCGAAACGGCGACCTTCTTGGCCTTGATGAAACCGCGCGCGGTTTCAACGCCGGTCACACGGCCAGAAGCATCACGACGGATCGATAGAACCGGGCAATTCTGGATGATATCCACGCCGCGTTGGGTCGCGCCGCGCGCATAGCCCCAGGCCACCGCATCATGACGGGCCACGCCGCCGCGACGCTGCAAGGTTGCGCCAACCACCGGATAGCGGGCATTGGGCGAAATATCGAGCGGCGGGCAATATTCTTTGGCTTCTTCTTTCGACAGCCATTCATTGTCGATGCCGTTGAGGCGGTTGGCATGGATATGGCGCTTGAAGCTCTGCACATCATGCACCGTATGCGCCAGCATCATGACGCCGCGCTGTGAGAACATAACGTTGTAGTTGAGGTCCTGACTGAGCCCCTCCCACAGCTTCACCGCATGTTCGTAGAGATGCGCGCTCTCGTCATAGAGATAGTTGGAGCGAATGATGGTGGTGTTGCGCCCCGTATTGCCACCGCCGAGCCAGCCCTTTTCGATCACGGCGACATTGGTGATGCCGTGTTCCTTGGCCAGATAATAGGCGGCACCCAGACCATGACCGCCCGCGCCGACGATGATCACATCATACTCGGCCTTGGGTTCGGCATTGGGCCATTGCGGGTCCCAGTTCTTGTTACCGGAAAGCGCGTTTTTGATAATAGAAGCTGCAGAAAAGCGGGACATGAACAACCACCAGTTTCGCGGCTGCAAGCACCCTGACGGCACATGCGAAGCCTTTGATGATATTTCTATTGTGTCCTGTGAAAACCCGACAGCAGGCTTGCGTCAAAAGACGCCATAAATACGACATGCGCACCATTTCGCGACATGACGCCCCGCGCAATAACGATGGCTTTTTTCCTGCCCGCCAGTCCTCCTGACAGACAGCTGTCAGGAGCCGGTTCCACCAAGGTTTCCTTTTTGCGGTCGCGCTATAGTTTATCATGAACACAATTAAGCAATATGGGACGAGGAATATGTCATACCGAGGTCTTCTGAAGGGCGCAGCCATCGCAGTCACCCTGATTGCGGGCGCGACGGGACTTTCAAATCCAGCACAATCACAGGTTGTCGTTTCATCCAAGATCGATACGGAAGGCGGCGTGCTGGGCAACATCATTCTCGCCATGCTCAACGCCAACGGCATTCAGACGACCGACCGTATTCAGCTCGGCGCGACGCCAGTGGTGCGCAAGGCCATCGTGGCCGGAGAGATCGATATTTACCCCGAATATACCGGTAATGCGGCCTTCTTCTTCAACAAGGCAGATGATCCGCTCTGGAAAGACCCGGCCAAGGCGTTTGAGACGGCAAAGAAGCTCGATTACGACGCCAACAAGATTGTCTGGCTGTCGCCTTCGCCCGCCAACAACACCTGGGGCATTGCACTGCGCAAGGATGTGGCGGACGAAAACAAGCTCACGAGCCTCAGCGATTTCGGCAAATATGCGTCCGGTGGCGGCAAGGTCATTCTGGCCGCCTCGTCGGAATTCGTGAATTCGGCTGCCGCCCTGCCCGCTTTCCAAACCGCCTATGGCTTCACGCTGAAACAGGACCAATTGATCACGTTATCCGGCGGCGATACGGCGGCGACCATTGCCGCCGCCGCCAACCAGACCAATGGCGCGAATGCGGCCATGGTCTACGGCACCGATGGCGGCATCGCGCCGTCCGGGCTGGTGGTGCTGGAAGATGACAAGCATGTGCAGCCCGTGTATCAGCCCGCACCCATCATCCGCGAGGACGTGCTGAAAAAGAACCCGAAGATCGAAGAACTGCTGAAGCCGGTTTTCGCAAAGCTCGACCTGACCACGCTGCAGGAACTGAACGGTCGCGTGCAGTTGGGCGGTGAACCGGCCAAGGCGGTCGCCGAAGACTTCCTGAAGAAGAACGGCTTTTTGAAATAGGCGGATAAAGGCGACCCGTTGCCGGATAGAATCGCAGTCCCTCATTCCAATTCGGCGAATGCTGAAAAGGCCTCGCATGGCCTGTTCGGCCATGTTGACAAGCTTGGCTTCGTCATCGCGGTTTCGTCCATTGCCGGGCTGCTGCTGCCCTTTGCCAATTTCCGCGCCAACCGCATCGTGCAGGGCGAGCCGCGCTTTGTGCTCGACGCCTTGCCGATGGCCGAAGCCTTGTCTTTGCTTGGCATAATGGCAGCGGTCCTGCTTTTTGGCCTCTTCTCGGCCAAAGCCAGACTGCGGCTTGGCGCAAACCTTGCCGGCCTTGCTGCTATCATGATCGCGATCGGGCTCGCGGCAACACATCTTTCACCCGACGGCAATAATTATGCCCGCGTTTCACCCGCATCCGGCTTCTGGCTGCTGCTGTTTGCCAGCGGCATTTCGGTTGCCGATGCTCTAGTGCGCTTGCAAGTGCGACCGCTCATGCGGGTGGGTTTGCTGATACTCGCAGCCCTTCTCCTCTATGCGCTGCTCGCCTCGGGATTTTGGGACAATCTGTCCTTCATGAAGGAATATCTCAGCCGCGCCGACAGTTTCTGGAACGAAGCCCGCCGTCATGTGGAACTGGCGCTCGGCTCGCTTGTCGCAGCGACGATCATCGGCATTCCGCTTGGCCTCGTCTGCCACCGTGTGCCAAGGCTGCGCGGACTGGTGCTGAACAGCCTCAACATCGTGCAGACCATTCCCTCCATGGCGCTCTTCGGCATTCTGATCGCACCGCTCGGCTGGCTTGCGGCCAACGCGCCATGGGCAGCAAGCCTCGGCATTCGCGGCATTGGGGCCGCTCCCGCTTTCGTGGCGCTGTTTCTCTATTCGCTGCTGCCCATCGTCGCCAATACGGTGGCCGGGCTCGCGCAGGTGCCAGCACCGGTCAGCGATGCCGCGCGCGGCATGGGCATGACGCGGCTGCAACGGCTGTTCAAAACCGAATTTCCACTAGCCTTTCCGGTGATCCTCACCGGCATCCGCATCGTGATGGTGCAGAATATCGGCATGACCACCATTGCCGCCCTGATCGGCGGTGGCGGTTTTGGCACCTTCGTCTTTCAGGGCATCGGACAGACGGCCATGGACCTCGTGCTGCTTGGCGCGCTGCCAACGGTTCTGCTGGCCTTCGGTGCTGCCGTTCTGCTCGACGCCGCCATTGAAATCGCCGGGAAAGGAACCGCGCCATGATCGAGTTCGACCAGATCACCAAGCGCTATAATGGCCGGGCTGCCGTGGATGCGGTCAGCTTTTCCGTTGAGCCGCACAGTATCGCGGCCATTGTCGGAACCTCCGGTTCGGGCAAGACAACCCTGCTGCGCATGGTCAACCGTCTTGTCGAGCCGACCGGGGGCGAAATCCGCATCGACGGGCACAGCAATATGGACGAGCCGGGGCACGCCTTGCGGCGGCGGATCGGTTACGTGATCCAGCAGCACGGGCTTTTCCCGCATCGCACGGTGGCAGAAAATATCGCCACCGTGCCGGTTCTGCTCGGCTGGACGAAACAGCGTATCGATGCCCGCGTCGATGAACTGCTCGATTTGTTTCAGCTTGAACCGGCGGATTATCGCGACCGCTATCCGCAGGAACTGTCCGGCGGGCAACAGCAGCGCGTCGGCGTCGCCCGGGCGCTGGCGGCGGAGCCGAACATATTGCTGATGGATGAACCTTTCGGCGCGCTCGACCCGGTCATCCGTGCCAAGGCGCAGGAAGACCTGAAGGCGATCCAGCGCCGTTTCGGCACCACGATCCTGCTGGTCACGCATGATATGGAGGAAGCGATTTCGCTTGGTGACCATATTGCGGTGATGGATGACGGCAAGCTTTTGCAATATGGCCCGCCTGCGGAAATTCTGGCGCGACCCGCGACGGACTTCGTCGAAAGGCTGGTCGGCACCGGCGAACGCCCTTTCCGCCTGCTCTCGCTCACCGATCTCAAGACGGTCCTGCAACCGGGTGATGCCAGCGGCGACGCCATGCCGGTTTCCGCCTCGCAACGCGATGCGCTGGCCGAGCTTTTATGGTCGGGTCGCAATGCTCTGCCGGTTCTGGACGCAGACGGCAGACCGCTTGGCCGCGTCACACTGGAAAAGCTGTTGCGAAAAGCGGAACGCCCGGCATGAGGCTGTTCATTTCCATCATTCCACGGCTGGCGCTTCTGGCGATGCTGCTGCTCTTTCTGATGCAGCCGAATCTGTTCGAACCCGTCTTCCGCCCATTGGTCAGCGATGGCGCGCCCGTCATCTATGACCGCGCCAATCTGATGACGCTGACCTTGCAGCATTTGGGGCTGGTGGCATTGGCGACCCTGATATCCACGCTGGTGGCCGTCGCCATGGCGATCTTCGTGACCAGACGGCAGGGCGCGGAGTTTCTGCCGCTTTCGCGCAGTCTGGTGAATATCGGCCAGACCTTTCCGCCCGTTGCGGTGCTGGCGCTCGCCGTGCCGATCTTCGGTTTCGGCGACAAGCCGACGCTGATCGCGCTGTTTCTCTATGGGCTGCTGCCGATCTTTGAAAACACGCTGACCGGCCTCACCACCCTGCCTGCGCCTGTCGTGGAAGCGGCGCGCGGCATGGGCATGACGGGAATGCAGCGTCTGGTCAAAGTGGAAATGCCGCTTGCCATGCCGGTCATTCTTGCCGGAATAAGGCTATCGGCGGTGATCGGCCTTGCCACCGCCACCATCGGCTCGACAGTGGCCGCCCGGACGCTTGGCGAAGTCATCATCGCCGGTCTCATCTCCAACAATCTTGCTTTCGTGCTGCAAGGCGGCCTTGTCGTCGCGGCGCTGGCCATTTTGATCTTCGACGGATTTCAGGCCCTTGAACATTTTCTCATGAAACAGGCCGGAACCGACGCCTGAACCGCACCAGCCCCCTTTGAATAGCCGCATTGCATTCCTATATCGTCGTAAATGACCATTGGATGAGGAACGGAATGAATATCGGGCAGGCAGCCACAGCATCGGGCATATCGGCGAAGATGATCCGCCATTATGAAACCATCGGGCTTATCGAGGCTGCCGAACGCACAGGTTCCGGCTATCGCGTCTACACGCAAAAAGATGTCGAGACGCTGCGCTTCATCCGTCGCAGCCGCGATCTCGGTTTTCAGGTCGAGCAGATCAAGGAACTTCTGGCGCTCTGGCGTGATCGCAACCGCGCTTCTTCCGATGTGAAGAAGGTTGCGCTCGTTCATGTCGAGGAACTGGAAGCCAAGATGCTCCAACTGCAGGAAATGGCCGACACGCTGCGCCATCTGGCGCAAAACTGCCATGGCGATAACCGTCCCGACTGCCCGATCATCCACCAGCTCGCGGCAAACGTCGCCGAGCCGCGCAAACGACCTGCCGCGCGCAAGGGCGAATTGCTGCACAGCAAGGTCTGACCAACCCACATATTCAGAAGAAAACGCCGGGATTTCTCCCGGCGTTTTTGTTGCAACTTCCGTTGGGAGTTAGCTCTTCGGCAGCGTATAGGCGATAACGTAATCGCCCGGCTTGGTGCCGATCGAGCCATGACCACCGGCCACCATCAGCACGAATTGCTGATCGCCGACCGTGTAGGACATTGGTGTCGCCTGTCCGCCCGCGGGCAGACGTGCTTCCCACAGAACCTTGCCATTTGTCAGGTCATAGGCGCGCAGATAGTTGTCCACGGCGGCACCGAGGAAGGCAACGCCGCCTGCCGTGATCATCGGTCCGCCTATGCCCGGTACGCCGACTTTCAGCGGCAGCGGAACCGGCGCCATATCGCGGATGGTGCCGTTGCGATGCTTGTAGACGGTCTTGCCGGTGCGCAGATCGACGCCCGTGACATAGCCCCATGGCGGGGTCTGGCACGGAATGCCGAGCGGGCCGAGGAACGGTCCCATGAAGACGCCATAAGGCGCGCCGTCATTGCGGTTCAGGCCCTGTTCGCTGCCCTTCTCATCCTGTCCCTTCGGTGGAATTTCCGAACGCGGGACAAGGCGCGAGGTGAAGGCCAGATAGGTCGGCATGCCGAACATTACCTGACGCACCGGATCGACCGCCACACTGCCCCAGTTGAAGACGCCGAAATTGCCCGGATAGACAATGGTGCCCTTCAGCGAAGGTGGCGTGTAGCGGCCTTCATAGGCAAGCTGGTGGAACTTGATGCGGCAGGCCAGTTGATCGAACATCGTCACACCCCACATGTCGCTTTCACGCAATGCAGGCGGGCTGAAGGTCAGATCGGAGATCGGCTGCGTCGGCGACGAATGATCTTCCGGGATAGTGCCGGTCGGAGCCGGGATTTCCTTGACCGGAATGATCGGCTCGCCGGTGCGGCGGTCGAGCACATAGAGGTCACCCTGCTTGGTCGGGCCGACCAGCGCAGGCGTGCCATTGATATCG
Organism: Ochrobactrum sp. SSR; assembly: GCF_030067775.1. Taxonomy (NCBI): domain Bacteria; kingdom Pseudomonadati; phylum Pseudomonadota; class Alphaproteobacteria; order Hyphomicrobiales; family Brucellaceae; genus Ochrobactrum; species Ochrobactrum sp. SSR. Next base: position 1,497,473 of record NZ_CP125969.1, read on the forward strand.
AGCAGCACCGGCTGCGCCGGAACGTCCATGTCCCACAGATCATGGTGGACCGTCTGGCGCACCCACTTCACCTGACCCGTATTCACATCGAGCGCGACGATGGAGGAGGAATATTTCTCCACATTTTCGCTGCGCCCCATTCCGAGCTGGTCAGGCACCTGATTGCCAAGCGGAACGAAGATCAGGCCGAGCTTTTCGTCCACGCTAGACACCGACCAGCTATTGGGCGAATTCGTCGTGTAGAACTGACCTTCCGGCAGCGGTGTCGTGACGTCCGGATTACCCGAATCCCAGTTCCAGATAAGCTGGCCCGTGCGGATATCGAAGGCGCGGATGACGCCCGACTGTTCTTCCGTCGAGTAATTGTCATTGACGGCGCCGCCGACGATGATCTTGTCGCCGACCACAGCCGGAGGCGAGGTCGAGTAATAGTAACCGGCCGGATTATATTTCATGCCATGGCTGAGATCGAGCGTGCCGCCATTGGCGAAATCGGTGCAGATTTCACCGGTCGCCGTATCGAGCGCGATCAGACGAGCATCCGAGGTCGGCAGATAGACCCGCTCGGCGCATTTCGCGCCAGCGGTCGCATTGGCGTCCTTCCAGTAGCTCACGCCACGGCAGGTCTGGTGCTGGCGGTCGGTGTTGAAGCCGACCTTCGGGTCGAACTTCCACTTTTCCTTGCCGGTCGCGGCGTCGAGCGCAATCGCCCAGTTATGCGGCGTGCAGAGATAAAGCGAATCGCCGATCTTCAGCGGCGTCACCTGATAGGTGGTTTCGCCAACATCCTGCGGCTGCTTCACGTCGCCGGTCTGGTACTGCCAGGCCACCTGCAATTTGGACACATTGTCTGGCGTGATCTGCGCCAGCGGCGAATAACGCTGGCCGTAAGGCGTGCGGCCATATTGGTGCCATTCGCCTTCCGGCACATTGCCGCCGAGGTCCGGCGTCGCCGCAACCGTCTCTGTCGGCAGGTCGCCCGAAATATTGTACGGGTCCTGCGTCATGGAATAGCCGGCAATGGCCAGCGCGATGACGCTCGCGACCGTCAGCGGCAGTCCGCCGCCGCCCTTGCCGCCATTGAGCGGCTTTCTGATCCAAGGGGTCAAAAGCCACAGGCCGAGCAGCACGATAATGCCGCCACGCGCGCCAAGCTGCCACCAGTCAAAACCGACTTCATAGACGGCCCAACCGAGCGACCCGAGCACGATCAGCGCATAGAGCCACAGGGCCGAAGCGCTTCTTTTCAAGAGGAGAGCGGCCGTCAGCAAAAAGCCGACAGCCGCAATGATGTAGTACCAGCTGCCCCCCAGGGTGATCAGCTCGATACCGCCCCAGCCGAGCGCAAGCCCGACCAGCAGAAGGACGATGGATGTCAAGGAAATCAGCAAAATATTACCCCTTCAAGTGTGACTGCAGACCCGCCGTGCCTGAGCCGAAACGCACGGAACACATCGAATGCGAGAAGTCCTGATGGGTGGGAGCGCCGCTGCGTTTCAGACGCCGCGACACTCTCTGCCTGTATTAAACATTAGGCAGAAATAAAATAAATCCAGAGGAAATGAAAAAAGGCGACTCGTGAGAGCCGCCTTTGCTTGGGAGTTAGTTTGAATTGCGGTTTTGGTCAGCCGAGGGGACTCTTGAACCGCCGCAACCGCAACGCATTGCTGAGCACGAAAATGCTCGACAGCGCCATGGCGCCCGCTGCCAGAACCGGCGACAGCAAAGTGCCGGTGAAGGGGTAGAGAACACCGGCGGCGACCGGAATGAGCGCCACATTATAGGCGAAGGCCCAGAAGAGGTTCTCGCTGATATTGCGGATCGTCGCCTTGGATATGGCGATGGCATTGGCGACACCGCGCAGATCGCCCGACATCAGCACCACATCCGCACTTTCAATCGCGATATCCGTTCCGGTGCCGATGGCGATGCCCACATCTGCCGCTGCCAGCGCCGGGGCGTCGTTGATGCCGTCCCCGACAAAAGCGATGCGCTTGCCACCAGCCGAAAGCCGCTTCAGCGCTTCGACCTTGCCGTCGGGCAGCACTTCCGCCACCACTTCATCAATCCCGAGCCGCTTGGCGATAGCCTGCGCGGTGCGGCGATTGTCGCCGGTAATCATCGCCACGGTGAGCCCCTTGTTCGTGTAGAGCGGCGATGGCGGCAGGCGTTGTCTCCTTCATCGGGTCTGCGACCGTCAGGATAGCCGCAAGCTTGTCGTCAACGGCGGCATAAAGCGGCGACTGGCCTTCATCGCCAAAGCGCTTCGCATCCTCGGCAAACACCGCCACATCATGGCCGAGCTTGGCCATATAGCGATCAGCGCCGATAGCGATTTCATGCCCCGAGACGGTCGCCTTGAGGCCGAAACCCGGCACTGCTTCGAAAGCCGAGACATCGGCAAGCTTCAGGCCCTCTTCCTTTGCAGCCGTCACAATGGCGTCGGCAATCGGATGTTCCGAGCGAGCTTCGACAGCTGCCACCAGCGCCAGAAGTTCTTGCCTGTCGAAACCGGCTACCGTTGCAAAATGCGCCAGTGCAGGCTTGCCCTGGGTCAGCGTGCCGGTCTTGTCGACGGCGATGATCGATGCATCGCGCAAGGTTTGCAGTGCATCGCCCCGGCGAAACAGAATGCCGAACTCGGCGGCGCGACCGGTGCCAACCATGATGGAGGTCGGCGTGGCAAGGCCCATGGCGCAAGGGCACGCGATGATGAGCACCGCAATGGCATTGACCAGCGCGTAGCCAAGCATGGCCGTCCCTCCGATGGCGAGCCAGAGCACGAAGGTCAGCGCGGCGGCGGCCATGACGGCGGGCACGAACCAGCCCGTCACCTTGTCGACCTTGGCCTGAATGGGCAGCTTGTCGGCTTGCGCATCCTCGACCATGCGGATGATCTGCGAGATCACCATATCACGGCCCACCTTGGTGGCGCGGAAGGTGAAAGCGCCGGTTTTATTGATGGTGCCGCCGACCACTTCCGCGCCCTCGTCCTTGGCGACAGGGACGGGCTCGCCGGTGATCATCGATTCATCGACATAGGACGAGCCTTCGACCACCTCGCCATCGACCGGCACTTTCTCGCCGGGCCGCACCTGCACGATATCGCCTGCGCGCACGTCTTCCAGCGGCACATCGATCGTCTCGCCATTGCGCACCACGCGGGCCGACTTGGCCTGCAAGCCGACCAGACGGCTGATGGCCGCACTGGTGCGCCCCTTGGCGCGCGCTTCAAGATAGCGCCCGATCAGAATCAGCGTGACGATAACCGCCGCCGCCTCGAAATAGACATTGACGGTGCCCGCTGGCAAAACGCCCGGCAGGAAGGTTGCGACAAGCGAGAAGCCCCAGGCCGCAAGCGTGCCGACGACCACCAACGAGTTCATATCCGGTGTGGCGCGCAGCAGCGCCGGAATGCCCTTCTTGAAGAAGCGCAGACCGGGGCCGAACAGGACGAGCGTGGTCAGCACGAATTGCAGATACCAGCTGTTCTGCATGCCGATCCGGTCCATCACGAACATATGGACAGCGGGAATGAGATGCGATCCCATTTCCAGCACGAAGACCGGAAGCGTCAGGACGGCGGCCAGCAGAACGCTCTTCTTCAGTTCCGCAGCTTCGGCATCGCGCTTTTCGCTTTGGGTTTCGGCTGGCGCTTCATCTTTTCTATCGTTCAGCGACCGCGCTTCGTAACCAGCTTTCTCGACGGCCTTGACGAGTTCGGATGTCTCGACCCCACCCGCCAGTTCCACATGCGCGCGTTCGGTCGCCAGATTGACGCTGGCCCGCGTCACGCCCGGCACCGCATTCAACGCCTTTTCGACCTTGCTGACGCAGGAAGCGCAGCTCATGCCCTCAATGGCAAGATCGACGCTGCCGGAAGGAACCTCATAGCCCGCCTTGCGAATGGCATCGATAACGGCAGGCAGATCCGGCGCGCCTTTGAAGGTTACGTCGGCGCGCTCGGTGGCCAGATTGACGGAAACCTTGTCGACGCCCGCAACCTTCGACACGGCCTTTTCGACGGAGGAAACACAGGATGCGCAGCTCATGCCTTCCACGGGAACGGGAAAGCTGATGGATTCGTGATCGACGGGCTTGTTCATGGCAATCCTCTTCGAGACCTTTAGCGGTCCCTTTTCAGCCTTCGGGCGCGCATCTTGTCCGAAAACCGTTTCACACTTTTCGGGATGCGCTCCAACAGAGGCTAGATTTCTGAATTGCCATATAAGTAGTCCTTCCCACCGTTGGAAGGTCAAGCGCTTTTTTGAAAGCGGAATTGCGGCAGCGTTTTTTCTGGAGTTTCCGGGTCAGACCGGCAGGCGGTTATGGGCTGCGGGCATGGCAAGACCATTGCCGTTATTGCTCTGGATGAAGGCATGCACATCGCTGGCTGGCATCGGGCGTCCGGTCAGATAGCCCTGCACTTCGCCGAAACGTTCGGTTCTCAGGCGTTCCAGCTGCTGCGCTGTTTCCACGCCCTCGGCGGTGGTGACGATATTGAAGCCGGCGCCAAGTGTCGCCACCGCCTGGATGATGGCGAGATCGCGCGTATCCGCTTCGATGCCGGACACAAAGCTGCGGTCGATCTTGATCTTGTCGAACGGAAAGGAGCGCAGATAGCTGAGCGAGGAATAGCCAGTGCCGAAATCGTCCATAGCAATGCGGGCGCCCAGACGGCGCAACTCGAACAGCAATTCGATATTGTGCTTGCTGTTGGAGAGAAACACCGATTCCGTGATTTCAAGTTCCAGCCGGTTCGGCGACAGGCGGGCCGCATCCAGCGCATCGGTGACAGAGCGCAGAAGCGAGGTCTGGCTGAACTGGACCGGCGACAGATTGACCGAGACCTTGATATCTTCCGGCCAGGAAACCGCCTCGCGGCAGGCAGCCAGCAGCACCCAATCGCCAATCGGGCCGATCAATCCGGTTTCCTCGGCAAGCGGAATGAATTCCGCAGGCGATACCATGCCGCGTTCGGGATGACGCCAGCGGATCAGCGCTTCGAAGCCGGAAATCAGTCCGCTCTCCAGATTGAAGATCGGCTGGTAATGCAGTTCGAACTGTTCGGACAGCAAGGCTTGACGCAGCTCGCTCGTCATGATGTGGCGCTTTTCGGCGGCCAGACGCAGCGAATGCTGGTAGAAATGGAATGTGCGCCTGCCGCCTGATTTCGACGCATTGAGCGCCAGATCGGCATTGCGCATCAGCACGTCGGAATTGTCGCCATGCAGCGGCGCCTGCGCGATGCCCATGCTGCAGGTGACGAATTCGGAATTGTCACCCAGCCGGAACGGTTCCTGAAAGGCCGAAAGCACCCGGTCTGCAAACATGGCGATCTGGCCGACGGTGCCACTGCGATAGATGACGGCAAATTCGTCGCCACCAAGCCGCGCGATGAACTGGTCGGACGTGGTGATCTGGCGCAAACGCTCGGCAACCTGTTGCAAAAGCTGGTCGCCCGCCTGATGGCCGATATTGTCGTTGATGCTCTTGAAGTGATCGATATCGATACAAAACAGTGCAAAAGGCTCCGCATCGCCGCGCTTTTTCAGCAGTTCCTCCACATGATGGGAGAAAGCGGCGCGGTTGGGCAGGCGCGTCAGACTGTCATGCATGGCGATATGGGCCATGCGTTCCTCGATTTCGCGCCGTTCGGTGACATCTTCGATCAGGCCGATCAGATAACGCGGCGTGCCGCCCTCAACCGGCGGAATGGAACTCTTGATGACACGCAGAATGCGCTGCGTTCCGTCGTCATGTTGGGACTTATATTCGACGCTGAGCGCCTCGCCCTTGCTCATCACCTGACGATCCTGCTGCGCATATTGGCGGCGTTCCAGATCCGACATCAGTTGCGCATCGGTAAAGCCGACAACCGCATCGACCGCCTTGCCGCTCGCCCGCGACGCCGCCTGATTATAGAGGACATAGCGGCCATCATCCTGCATGTCCTTGATGAACACGCCGAGGGGCAGATTGCTGACGAGGCTGTCGAGCAGCGACTGGGCATGGATCGCCTGCCGGTTGGCCTTGGCCAGTTCGGTCCGGTCCTGCACGATGGCGAGGATCGCTTCCCTGCCATCGAACTGCACCTCACGTCCATAGGTCAGTACTTCGATGATTTCGCCATCGGCGCGCCGGTGCTGCCAGCGCTCCGGGCGCTCCAGATCGCTGCGATCCCGGACAGCGCTCAGCATGCGCTCGCGCTCGGTATGCGGACGAATATCCAGGACAGTCATGCCGGGCAGCTCATCGGGCGTGTAGCCGTAAAGCGCATAGGCGGCATCATTCATGATGATGAAGCCCAATGTTTGCGGATCATAGACCCACATCGGCGTCGGATGGGTGGTGAACAGAATACGGAAATCCTGCTGGGGCGTGCTCGCCATGGAGCTTCCCGCCTGTACCGGACCGGCTTTCCGCTTCGCCATTCTTATTCCCCTCGCCCAAGCCGACACATGCCGTCGTTTTAATTAGCCAACAAAACCTCTCACTGGAACATCATATTCCGCATGTGTTCATGAGACAGGCTCACAAACAAACAAGCGGGGACCGCCACCCAGACACACTTCCCCGCAACTAGATTACGACCAATGGTTTTAACAAACCATATATGAAAAATAGGCTCATATAAGTTTTTTCTGATGATGGCGTTTTCATCGCGCCGAGTCACAGTGCAAGACACGGGACAACACTGTTTCCCGACCAGCGAAGACATTGCTTGACCACTCAAAACTTCCGGCCTATGCCTATGGACGCAAAATTCGTTGGGGTGCCTCAAAAGAGGCTGAGAGGCGCGTTCTCGCGTTAACCCATTGAACCTGATCCGGGTAATACCTGCGTAGGGAACGGAGTTTGACGCGTCGCGGACGGGGTTCATTCCCCACAGGAGCTTACGCTCCATAAAGGTTCATGGCGTCTCATCTTTCCGTTCGGAATGAGAGACGACACGATGAACCAGAAACATAGTTTCTCCCGAAGCAAAACCAACAATGGCCAGATGCGTTCTGTGCCCATCTGTGTAACCATTGCCGGTTCCGACAGCGGTGGCGGCGCTGGCATTCAGGCCGACCTCAAGACATTTTCCGCACTTGGCGTTTATGGCGCAAGCGTCATTGCGGCTGTGACCGTGCAGAACACCTGCACGGTAAGCGCGGTGCACGATATCCCGCCCGCTATCGTCGCAGGGCAGATCGACGCTGTTTTCAGCGATCTCGATGTTGCGGCAGTGAAGATCGGCATGGTTTCCGTGCCTGAAACCATCGACGCTATCGCGCGCGGCCTTGCGCATTTTTCCGGTCCCGTCGTTGTCGATCCGGTGATGGTGGCAAAGTCGGGCGACCGGCTTTTGAGCGAAAACGCCATTGCGCTTTTGCGCCAGAAACTGGTGCCGCTGGCCACGCTTTTGACGCCCAACCGGCCAGAAGCGGCTTGCCTGCTCGGCTGCGGTCTGGCGCTCGACGATGCGGACGCCGAGGAACAAGGACGCGCCTTGCTCGAATTCGGCGCGAAAGCCGTTTTGATGAAAGGCGGCCATGCGGAAGGCGAAACATGCGTCGATCTGCTGGTGCGCCCCGATCAGCCGACGCTGCGGGTTGAAGCACCGCGTATCTTGACCGGTAACACCCATGGCACAGGCTGCACGCTCTCCTCGGCCATAGCCGCAGAGCTTGCCAAAAACCTGCCGCTGGAGAAAGCCGTTCTGAACGCACATACCTATCTGCAAGGGGCAATCCGCGCCGCCGACACATTGAAGATCGGACACGGCCACGGGCCGGTGCATCATTTCCATGACCTCTGGACAATCCGGGTGGAGGAGATTGCGTGATGCGCGTCACCATCATCGGAGCGGGTGTCGCCGGTCTTGCCACCGCCGCAGAGTTCACCGATCAGGGCCATGCCGTCACAGTGATTGCCCGCAGCCCGCAGATCGGTTCCGATTGCTGTTCGTGGTTGGCAGGCGGCATGCTGGCGCCATGGTGCGAGGGCGAAAGCGCCGAAGAGCCTGTGGTGCGGCTTGGTCAGGAATCCATCGGCTGGTGGGAAAAACATGTTTCCGGCGTCAAACGCGAAGGCACACTGGTTCTGTCGCACAACCGCGATGCCAGCGAGTTGCGCCGTTTCGCCCGCCGGACGGAAGCCTTCGACACAATCGATCATGAACGCATCAATGCACTGGAACCTGATCTGGCCGAGCGTTTCCGGCAGGGCCTGTTCTTCGCGCGCGAAGGGCATCTCGATCCGCGCAAGACACTCGTTGAGCTGGCCGGAAACCTGCAACGAAAGGGTGTCGTCTTTCACCTCAATACGGACGCAGATGAAGCGAAGATCGACGCGGATATCGTGGTGGATGCACGCGGCCTCAGCGCCCGTGACGCCCTTCCCGATCTGCGCGGTGTGAAGGGGGAAATGCTGGTTGTCCGCTCGCGTGACATCAACCTTTCGCGGCCTGTGCGCCTGCTGCATCCGCGCATTCCGCTCTACATCGTGCCGCGCGGCGACGGTGTGCACATGATCGGCGCGACGATGATCGAAAGCGATCAGCGCAGTGGCATCAGCGTGCGCTCGACATTGGAGCTTTTGAGCGCTGCTTACGCCCTCCATCCGGCCTTCGGCGAAGCGGAGATTCTCGAAACCGGCGTCGATGCGCGCCCCGCCTTTCCCGACAATCTGCCCCGCGTAAGGCGACGCGGCAAAACCATCTATGTCAACGGGCTTTACCGCCACGGCTTCCTGCTCTCGCCGGCGATAGCGCGGATGGCGGTTGCGAGCGCGACCACGCCCGAAACCAAGCCCGAATTTGTGGAGGACTATGCATGACGATCGTGCTGAACGGTGAAGTCATCACCACGGCAGCAGCCAATCTGGCGGCGCTGCTCGCCGAAATCGAACTGGACGAAGCGGTGGTCGCAACCGCGCTGAATGGTGAATTCGTGGCCAGCGATGAGCGCGCAACCGCGACCCTGTCGCCTGGCGACCGCATCGAAGTTCTGGCCCCGATGCAGGGAGGCTGAGATGCTCGAATTCTACGGAAAAACGTTTGAAAGCCGCCTGCTGCTTGGCACGGCGCAATATCCATCGCCCGCTATTCTTGCCGATGGGGTGCGCGCCTCGCGGGCCGGGATCGTCACCGTGTCGCTGCGTCGTGAAAGCGGTGAGGCACGGGCCGGACAGGACTTCTGGGCGCTGATCCGCGAACTGGGCGTGGCCGTTCTGCCCAATACGGCAGGCTGCCACACGCCGCGTGAAGCGGTGACCACGGCCAAGATGGCGCGCGAAATCTTCGGCACCAACTGGATCAAGCTGGAGGTGATCGGCGACCACGACACATTGCAGCCCGACCCGTTCGGCTTGGTGGAAGCCGCGCGCATTCTCTGCGACGATGGCTTTGAGGTCTTTCCCTATATGAATGACGATCTCGTCGTCGCGGAAAAGCTGATCGAGGCTGGCTGCAAGGTGCTGATGCCCTGGGGCGCGCCCATCGGCTCGGGCCGTGGCCTCAACAACCCCTATGCGCTGAAGACCATGCGGGCGCATTTCCCCGATATTCCGCTGGTGGTCGATGCTGGCATCGGCGTGCCGTCCCACGCGGCGGCGGCGATGGAGCTGGGCTATGACGCCGTGCTCATCAACACCGCTGTAGCCAAGGCTGGCGATCCCGTCGCCATGGCGCGCGGTTTCGCGCTAGCGGTTGAAGCCGGGCGGCTCGCTTTCGAGGCAGACGCCATCGAAGCGCGAGACATGGCCGCGCCATCCACCCCTCTTCTCGGAAAGGCATTTTTGTAATGGCCCTCGATCCGTTCTATCCGATCTTCGACAGCGCCAAATGGCTTGAGCGCATGGTGCCGCTCGGCGTCAAGCTGGTGCAACTGCGCGTCAAGGACAAGACCGAGGCGGAGCTGCGCAGTGAAATCCGCGCCGCACGAGAAATCTGCCTTGCCCATGACTGTCAGCTGATCGTCAACGACTACTGGAAGCTGGCGCTGGAGGAAGGCTGCGACTTCATCCATCTCGGACAGGAAGATCTTGACGATGCCGATCTCGACGCCATTCGCGCCGGTGGTTTGAAACTGGGTGTTTCGAGCCATGATGAGGCCGAACTCGACCGCGCTTTGTCGGTAAAGCCTGACTATATCGCGCTTGGCCCCATCTACCCGACCATTTTGAAAAAGATGAAATGGCGCGAACAGGGCCTGCCCCGTCTTGGCCAATGGAAGGCGCGCATTGGCGACATTCCGCTGGTGGGCATCGGCGGCATGAGCGTCGAGCGCGCGCCGGGCGTTTTCGATGCGGGCGCCGATATCGTGTCCGTCGTCACCGACATCACCCTGAATGCCGACCCCGAAAGCCGCCTGCGCCAGTGGATCGAAACCACGCGCGCTTATGCTGACCATGCTCTGGAGCAGACATTATGAAAAAGACCGTCTTCGCCGCCCTGTTCGGCCTCGCTTTCACGGCTGCCACTTCGGCTCATGCTGACGACAAGCTGAAGCTCATTCTCGACTGGTATGTGAACCCCGATCACGGCCCGATCATCGTTGCCGACAAGCTCGGCTATTTCAAGGATGCCGGGCTGGACGTGGAAATCGTCGCGCCTGCCGACGCGTCGACGCCCACCAAAATGGTGGCGGCAGGACAGGCCGATCTTGCCATTTCCTATCAGCAGCAGGTGCATCTTCAGGTGCATGAAGGCCTTCCGCTGATCCGCGTCGGGACACTGATCGACTCGCCGCTCAACTGCCTGATGACCCGCGATGACGGATCGGTGAATGCCATTGCCAATCTCAAGGGCAAGAAGATCGGCTATTCGGTCGCCGGAACCGAAGAAACCTTGCTTGGCACCATTCTCGGCCAGCATGGCGTCAAACTCTCCGACGTTGAACTCATCAATGTGAATTTCTCGCTGGCGCCTTCACTGATGTCGAAGCAGGTCGATGCGGTGATGGGGGCCTATCGCAATGTCGAGCTGAACCAGATGGCTGTCGAAGGCGTGCCCGGCAAATGCTTTTTCGTCGAGGAAGAAGGCGTGCCGGTTTATGACGAGCTGGTCTATGTCGCTGCTTCCGACAAACTGGATGCAGCGGAAAAGGGTAAGATTTCGCGCTTCCTCGCAGCCACCGAAAAGGCAGCGCAATATATCGTCAATCACCCGGAAAAGGGCTTTGAGCTGTTTTCATCCTACAGCACCGAACTCAACGACGAGCTGAACCAGCGCGCCTGGAAAGACACCGTAGCGCGCTTTTCCCGCGCGCCTGCAAGCCTCGATTATGGTCGCTGGCAGCGTTACGAGGCCTATCTCAAGGAGAACAATCTGATTCCTTCCATCCTGCCGGTCGAGAAATTCGCCATCGACGTCAACGCCGAAGGGAGCAAGTCATGAGCCAGCCACAGCCGCATTATTCATCCGAACTGTTCACGCGGCTTCGCGCCGCGACCCTTGCCGACTGGAAGCCCTATATCGAGCATGAATTCGTGCGGGGAATGGGCGACGGCACGCTGCCGAAAGCCGCCTTCCTGCATTATCTGCGTCAGGATTATGTCTATCTGCACCACTATGCCCGCGCTTTTGCGCTCGGCGTGGTCAAGGCCAACACATTGCAGGAAACCCGGCTCTGCGCCGATATCATGCACGGCCTTGCCCATATGGAACTGCCGCTGCATGTCAGCATCTGCGCCCGCGAGGGGATCAGCGAAGACGAGCTTTACGCGACCAAGGAAGAGCCGGAAAACCTTGCTTATACGCGCTATGTGCTCGACTGCGGGCAGGCCGGCGACTTCCTCGATCTTCTCACCGCGCTTGTGCCCTGCGCGCATGGCTATGGTGAAATCGGCCTCAACCTCGCCGTGACCGCCCTGCCCGGCACACCCTATCAGGAGTGGATCGACACCTATGCGGGGCCTGAATATCAGGACATGTGCCACACGGTCGGCAAGCTGTTCGATCAGGCCGCCAAAGACCGCATCGGCGACGACTTCGAGAAAAGCCCGCGTTGGCCAAGGCTCTGCCAGATTTTTGCAACCGCAAGCAGGCTCGAAGCCGATTTCTGGTCGATGGGGTTGAAAGCAGTTTCAGGAAAAGTGGGAACCGGTTTTCCGTCCGAAACTGCGTCAGCAAAATGATGAAGGCGGCTTAGTTGGACGCCACGATTTCGACTCGTTCCCGCACAAGGCGCATCGCCGACGGCTTGCTGTCGGCGGCGGTGGCGCTGGCCATCTGGCAAGCGGTGGTGAGCATCGGCCAGATGCCGCGCTTCATCCTGCCCGGCCCGCTCGAAGTGGTGCAGGCGCTGATCGGCAATGCCGGGCTGATTGCTGAGAACGCCGCCGCCACCATCGGCGAAGTGCTGGGCGGCCTTGTCCTCGGCAGTGCGGTCGGCATCGCCACCGCGATCTGCCTGATGATGTCGCCGCTGGCGCAGCGGCTTGTCATGCCCGCCATGGTATTCAGTCAGGCGATCCCGATCTTCGCACTCGCCCCGATTTTAACCTTGTGGCTCGGCTACGGTCCCGCATCGAAGATTGCGGTCACGGTGCTGATGATCTTCTTCCCCATCGTTTCGACCTTCTTCGACGGCATGCGGCGCACCGAAACGAGCCTGATCGACGCGGCGGAAATTCTGGGGGCCGGACGCATGGCGATCCTGTTTCGCATCCGCATCCCGTCCGCCTTTCCATCGCTGGCGTCGGGCCTCAGTCTTGCCGCCGTCTATGCGCCCATCGGCGCGGTGGTGGGCGAATGGGTCGGCGCATCGAAAGGTCTCGGCTATCTGATGCTGCTCGCCAATGGTCGCGCCAAGGGGGATCTGATGTTCGCCTGCCTGTTTGTACTGGCGGCTTTCACCATGCTGCTGCATGGCACGGTATCGCATTTCGCCCGCAAGTTGGCCGCATGGCCTAAAAAAGCCGCATAAAAAACCGGCGGGGAAACCGCCGGTTTTCGCATTCTCTCAGACCGCTAAAGCTTTTGTTTTTACGCATGTCTTTATCCCGAAACCGGTTCCCACTTTCGGGAGACATGCTTTATCAGGCCAGCGTATAGGCCGTCTTGACCGTCGTGTAGAACTCGGCGGCATAGCGGCCCTGCTCCCGCGGACCGTAGCTCGAACCCTTGCGCCCGCCGAATGGCACGTGGAAATCGACGCCGGCGGTGGGCAGATTGACCATCACCATGCCCGCTTCCGAATTGCGCTTGAAATGGGTCGCATATTTCAGGCTCGTCGTGCAGATGCCCGACGACAGACCGAAGTTCGTATCGTTGGCGGTGGCAAGCGCTTCTTCATAATCCTTGACGCGGATAACCGAAGCGACCGGGCCAAAGATTTCCTCGCGGCTGATGCGCATCTGGTTGGTAGCCTCGGTGAAGAGTGCTGGCTGGAGATAGAAGCCCGGCGTTTCGCGGTTGAGGCGTTCGCCGCCAAAGGCAAGCTTCGCGCCTTCCTTGCGGCCGATCTCGATATAATCCATGTCCTGCTGAAGCTGGCTTTCATCCACGACCGGGCCGATATGCGTGCTCTGCTTCAGGGCATTATCGACCACGACGCCCTTCAGCCTTTCGATGGCGGCGGCAATGAACTTGTCGTGGATGCCTTCCGTCACGATGATGCGCGAGGATGCCGTGCAGCGCTGGCCGGTCGAGAAGAAGGCTGAATTGACGACGGATTCCACCGCGACATTGAGATCGGCATCATCCAGAACAACGACCGGGTTCTTGCCGCCCATTTCCAGCTGGAAACGGCGGTTATGCTCGATGGAGGCGGCAGCAACGCGCTTGCCCGTGCCGGTCGAGCCGGTGAAGGTCACGGCCTGAACATCGGCGCTGTCCAGAATGGTCTGACCGACAACCGAGCCCTTGCCCATGACGAGGTTGAGAACGCCCTTCGGCAGTCCGGCGCGGTGCAGGATATCGACAATCGCCCAAGAGCAGCCCGGCACGAGGTCGGCTGGCTTGAAGACGATGGTGTTGCCATAGCAGAGCGCGGGCGCAATCTTCCAGGTCGGAATGGCGATCGGAAAATTCCATGGCGTGATGATGCCGACGACGCCGACCGGTTCACGGGTGACTTCAACGCCGATGCCCGGACGCGCCGAAGGCAGCGTTTCACCGGCAAGGCGCAAGGCTTCGCCTGCGAAGAAATCGAAAATCTGGCTGGCGCGGATGGTCTCACCAATGCCTTCGGCCAGCGTCTTACCCTCTTCGCGCGACAGGAGACGGCCAAGCTCGTCCTTGCGCGCCAGAATTTCGTCGGCAGCCTTACGCAAAATTGCGTGGCGCTCCAGAATGCCGGAACGCGACCAGGCCGGGAAAGCGGCCTTTGCAGCGGCAATCGCAGCCTTGGTGTCATCGGCGGTGGCGCGGGCATAGGTGCCCACTACATCGTTGGTGTCGGACGGATTGATATTGGCAATGCCGTCGCCGCCAACCCACTCGCCAGCGATCAGATTCTGATGAATTGTCATGTAACTCTCCCGTGAATTCCCGATATCGGCCGTGCGGCACTGATATATCTGACCTTCATTCGCGCAGCGAACAGGCGAATGCAAGGGCGCAAGCGCTTGTAACAGAAAAATTGAAAAGTATTACTTTTAAAATTCAGAAATTCGAAAACTTGCAAAATTGCCACACCCCGCCCCTTGCAGACCAGAAATTGCATTTTGGGCCTTGGCAAATGGGTTTGCTCATTTATTGTGCAACCATCTGAAACACTGGCAGGAGGTATGAGATGCGTGTCCATTACCCGTTCCCAATGGTGCCCAGTGTTTTCGCGGGCGCTTCTAACCGCTAGGTCCGCGGCCCACCCGGCAGGCTGACCTGTCCGCTCCTTCGGAGCATCTTTCCAAACCATCGCTGTTCGCGGCTCCTCCGGGTGCCGATCGTTTTGTTTTTCTCAATCAAGGGCCAGTTTCTGCGCGCGAGCACAGGCTGGTAATATGGATATGACTCGGTTTCGTCTCGATTTCCGGGGGCCTGCGTTCCGCAATGTCCTCGGCTACACTTTCAGCCATTGGCGAAGTCAGCCCTTGCGGCTGGCGCTGATGATAATCGGCATGCTGCTTGCAACAGCCGCAGATGTCTTGACCCCGCTCTATTCCGGACGGCTGGTGGATGCGCTTTCGCTAAGCGGCGACAGCGCCTGGAACAGTGCAATCGAAGCACTGGTGATCTTGCTTGCACTCGGCGCGCTGGCGCTGATCACCCGCCAGCTGACCTTCTATGTCATCACCGACTTTACCTTGAAGATCATGAGCGACATGGCGGCAAGTTCGTTCCACAAGTTGCAGCGGTTCTCGACCGACTGGCACGCCAATGCCTTTGCCGGATCGACGGTGCGCAAGGTTTCGCGTGCCATGTGGGCGCTCGATCTGCTCAATGACACGCTGATCATCGCCTTGCTACCATCCTTGCTGATGCTGCTTGGCTCCGTTGCGTTGCTGTCGTGGTATTGGCCGTTGATGGGCTTGCTGGTTGCAATCGGCTCTGTGCTATTCATCGTCTGCACGATTGTGATTTCGCTCGGCTTCGTTGCGCCTGCCGCAACATTGGCCAATAGCTGGGACACGCGCATGGGCGGCTCGCTGGCCGATGCCATCTCCTGCAACGCTGTCGTGAAGGCATTCGGCGCGGAAAGCCGCGAAGATCTTCGTCTCTCGAAGGTCGTTACCAAGTGGCGCAGTCGCACGCGCCGCACGTGGCTGATCGGCACACTGAACGGCTTCATCCAGGGCGCGAACCTTTTGGTTATGCGCGGCGTTGTTATTGCCTTTGCGCTCTATCTGTGGAGCCAGGGCAAGGCCACTGCAGGCGATATCACCTTCGTTCTGACGGCATTCTTCATGCTACAGGGCTATCTGCGCGATGTCGGCATGCATATCCGCAATCTGCAACGGTCGGTCAACGACATGGAGGAACTGGTCGAGATCGAAGCACAGCCCTATGGCATTGCCGACAGGTCTGGCGCGCCCGCCATCAGGATCGGCGCGGGCGAGATCACCTTCGATCACGTCACCTTCCATTATGGCAACCATGAAGCCGCGCTTTACCGCGACTTCTCGGTCAAGATCGATGCGGGCGAGCGGGTTGGCCTTGTCGGCCATTCCGGCTCCGGCAAGACCACTTTCGTCAAGCTGATACAGCGGCTTTACGACGTTAATGACGGCGCCATCCGCATTGACGGGCAGAACATTGCCGACGTGACGCAGGCGTCGCTGCGCTCGCAGATCGCCATCGTGCAGCAGGAGCCGATCCTGTTTCACCGCACGCTGGCGGAAAACATCGCCTATGCCCGCCCCGGCGCGACGCAAAGTCAGATCGAGGAAGCGGCACGCCTTGCCAGCGCGCATGACTTCATCATGCGGCTGCCGAAGGGCTATGCGACACTGGTGGGTGAGCGCGGCGTAAAATTGTCGGGCGGCGAACGCCAGCGCGTGGCCATCGCCCGGGCGTTTCTCGCCAATGCGCCGGTTCTGATCCTCGACGAGGCAACGTCCAGCCTCGATTCGGAATCGGAAGTGCTAATCCAGCAGGCGATGGAACGCCTGATGGTCGGGCGCACCACGCTTGTCATCGCGCACCGGCTTTCGACGGTGCGCGCACTCGACCGGCTGCTGGTCTTCGACAAGGGTCGCATCATCGAGGAAGGCGACCACGACGCGTTGATCCGGAAGCCGGGCGGCATCTATCGCCGCCTGTTCGAACGGCAGGCGCTGGAACTGACCAAGGGGCTTGAGGACGTCATTTAAACGACGATTATCGTCAGCACTTGAAGAATAGGGCCGGAAGCAATTCCGGCCCTATTTTTATTGGGCTTTTTCCATTCATTGTGCGTTCAGATCACGTCCGGTATCACCCGCCGCTCAACCGTGGCTTGACATTTCCATGACAGAAATGTGACACGAAATTTCTCACAGGAAGAAATGGTAGCGAGTAAGGCATGTCTGGAGTAGTGGAAAACGCGGGCGAACGTCGCTGGAGCGATGCTGCCATTTTCGGCGCTTCGCATGTTTCCTGGCCTGTGCGTGTTGCCTGGGTTGCTCTTGCTTCCATTGTTCTGTCCGTTCTTCTGGTTTTCTCCGTTGAATGGATTTTTCGCGGTTCTTTTGCCGAAACGATTGCGTTTTTCCGCACGCCGCACAAGCCTGCATGGACGACGGTTGCCTTCTTCGTTGTGGTGCTGACCGCCAGCGACGCGATTTTCGGGCGCATCCATTACGGGCTTTTCGTGGTGGGGCCGCTGGCGCTGATCGCCGCCGCCACTGCGCGGGAGAAAAGCCTTTATCTCGGCGACCCGCTTTATCCGAGCGATTTTCTCTATGCCCGCCAGATCGTCGATCTGCTGCCGCTTCTGGTGCGTGAACGCCCGTGGAGCGCTGTCGGCATCGCCCTTCTCCTGCTTGCCAGCGCAGCACTTTTGATTGCCGCGAGCCTTTTCTGGTGGCGTCGTTTCGACCGCATTCCGTGGAAAGGCCGCGTGCTTCGTCTGGCCTTCGCGCTGCCGCTGCTGGCGTGGTTCGCCTTCATTTCCGATTATTCCAGCTTTTCGCTGGCGCGTGACCGCCTGCGCGTTCTGCCCATCATGTGGGATCAGAAGGAAAATTACGCGCATAATGGTTTCACCATGGCCTTCATCCTGAATGTGCCGATGGCAACCGTGTTTGCGCCGGAAGGCTATTCGCCGGAAGCAATTGCCTCGATCGAGCCGCCCGCGCAGCTCATTCCCGCAGCACTTGAAACCGGCAAACCCGACGTCATCATGATCATGAGCGAGTCCTTCTGGGACCCGACCCGCCTGCCGGGCGTGGCGTTCAGTGCTGATCCGATCCCGACCGTGCGCGCTGAACAATCCGGCCATGTGTTCTCGCCGGAATTTGGCGGCATGACCGCCAATGTCGAGTTCGAAGCGCTGACCGGTTTTTCCAAGGCATTCCTGCCTTCCGGCAGCATTCCCTATCAGCAATATGTCCGGCGTCCGCTGCCTTCGCTCGCGAGCTTCTTCAAGGAACAGGGCTATGCAACCCGGGCTATCCACCCCTATCGCCAGTGGTTCTGGAACCGCGGTCCCGTCTATGAAAATATGGGCTTTGACAAGTTCATGTCCGAAGAAAACATGCCACCGCTGGAAAAGCGCGGCATGCTCGCCTCGGACGACGCGCTGACCAGCGAGATCATTCGCGAGGCGGATGCGCAGGAAGATCCGTTCTTCTTCTTTGCTGTTTCGCTGCAAGGCCACGGTCCCTATGAGGCCAACCGCTATCCGGATTCGAAGCTCGACGTGCAGGCCGATGCCAGCGACGCTGTGCGCCAGTCGATCCGCACCTATTCACAAGGCGCGATGGATGCCGACGCCAGCCTCGCACGTCTGATGGACTGGGCGTCAAAGCGCGAACGCGAGACCATTCTTGTATTCTTCGGCGATCACCTGCCGCCACTCGGGCCCGTCTATACGGAAACCGGCTTCATGCAGGAACGTGTTGCAAGCCGCATCGCGCCTGCTCGCGACATGCTTCTCCAGCATGAAACGCCGCTGGTGCTGTGGTCGAACAAGCGCGGCGCGGAACGCGGTACGGGCACGATCAGCCCGGCATTCCTGCCGATGCAGATACTCGAAATGGTCGGGATGCAGCATCCCTATTACACCGGTTTCCTGCGCCAGCTGCATGACCAGTATCGCGTCGTCGATGCGCATGCCGTGTTCGATAGCGGTGAAAATGCCGATGAAGGCTGGCAACAGCGCCCGCCTTTTGCGCCCCTGCTGCGCGATTACCAGATGCTGCAATATGACATGATCTTCGGCAGCAGTTACGCGCGAGACCGGTTTTTCCCCGTGCCATCCCAAAGCTGAGAGCTATACGGGGGCCTTGCCGGCTGACTGACGAATGATCAGCTTGTAATCGATCTTCCGGGCAGGCGAAATCTGGCCATTTTCGATATGGTTCAACAGCATATCCGCCGCCCCGCGCGCCATTTCGAAAATCGGCTGGCGCACGGTGGTGATCTGCGGCGATACCATGCTGGCAATCGAACTGTCGTCGAAACCGACCACGGTAATATCGCCCGGAACAGACAGTTTGTGGTCATGCGCCATCTGCACCACGGCTGCCGCCATATCATCATTGGACGCGAAGATCGCCGTTGGACGATTTTCGAGTGACAGAAGCTTCTTTCCGGCGACCAAACCGCTGGCGAAACTGAACCCGCCCTGCGCCTCATAATCCGGATTGCGCTCGATCCCCGCCGCGTCCAGCGCCTTCCGGTATCCGGCAAGCCGCAATTCGGCGGAGCGGTGGGTCGGGTCGCCGATGATGATGGCGATCTTCCGATGACCGAGTTTCAGAAGATAGTTCACCAAATCGACGGCTGCGGCCTCGTCATCGATTGAAATACTGTCGGTTGGATGTACGTTGACATCGCCCGCCACGCGCGCAAAGGGCATGGCCGAAGCGGAAAGTTCCTGCAAAATTTCCGGATCGTCCGACATGGGCGGCGTCACGATGATGCCGTCGAGGCCCGATGCATGGGCGGTTTCTATCAGTGCACCGCGAATATCGGCGCGGTTCTCGACCGGAAAAATCAGCAGGCGATAGCGCGTGCCGCGCAGGCGTTCCAGCGCGCCCATCTGCAATTCGGCGACATAGCTGGAACTGGGATTTTCGAAGAAAAGGCCGATCAGATGCGAGCGGCGCTCCACCAGATTGCGTGCCGCCGCATTGGGCCGATAGCGCAGCTCCTGCCCCACTTCGCGCACCTTTTCGCGGATCGCCTCGCGCACATTCGGTTCGTCGTTATAAACGCGTGAAACGGTCTTGATCGACACGCCCGCCAGACGCGCCACATCGTGTATCGTCGCTCTTTTACCCGTTGCGGCCATGTAGAATCGACTTCCTCCCCGAAGAGCCTATGTAAATAGCTTGTTCGCCGGATAACGAAAAGGCCAAAGCTTTCAGGGAACGGAACATATGCGGGATCGCGTGAGAAAACGCACCTCCCGCCCGTTATCGAGCGAGAACATGCCCCCGCGCCCCGGTACGACATCGATGATGAGTTCGGTGTGCTTCCAGACTTCATATTGCGGGCCGCTGATATAGACCGGCGCGCCACCAATCTCGCCCAGCTTCACATCCGTATCGCCAATGACGAATTCGCCCTGCGGATAGCACATTGGCGAAGAACCATCGCAGCAGCCGCCCGACTGATGGAACATGATCGGCCCATATTCAGCCTGCAATTCACGAATAAGCTTGAGAGCGTCGGGGGTGGCGCTGACTTGCCCCTTGCCGTTGTCCTGCTCGCCCCTTTGCGGGTTTTCTTGCAACATTTTCTCCTCCCTCGCATGCAAGCGGGCGAAACAGGTCCGCCCGCTCGGAACTTACAGAGCCTATCCTGCACGCTTTATTGCGTCAGATCCATCACGACACGGCCTTCAATATTGCCCTTGCGCATGTCATCGAAGATGGAGTTGATATCTTCCAGTTTCTCGGTGCGGATGGTTGCCTTGACCTTGCCGTCGGCGGCGAAGTCGAGCGATTCCTGAAGATCAAGGCGAGTGCCGACGATGGACCCGCGCACGGTGACGCCGTTCAGCACCATGTTGAAAATCGACAGCGGAAAATCGCCCGGCGGCAGGCCGTTCAGCGATACCGTGCCACCGCGCGCCACCATGCCGAGCGCCTGTTCAAAGGCGATCGGCGAAACTGCCGTCACCAGTACGCCTTGCGCGCCGCCATCGGTTTCCTTCTTGATATAAGCTGCCGGGTCCTTGTTCGTCTTGGCATTGACCGTCACCGTCGCACCAAGCTTGCGGGCAAGGTCGAGTTTCTTGTCGTCGATATCGACGGCCGCAACATTCATCCCCATGGCCTTGGCATATTGCACCGCCATATGGCCAAGACCGCCGACACCGGAAATCACCACCCAGTCGCCCGGTTTGGTGTCGGTCACCTTGAGGCCCTTATAGACGGTGACACCAGCACAAAGCACCGGGGCGATCTCGTTGAAATCGATATTTTTTGGCAAATGGCCGACGAAATTCGGATCGGCCACCACATATTGCCCAAAGCCGCCATTGACCGAATAGCCGGTATTGAGCTGTTCCTCGCAGAGTGTTTCCCAGCCGCCGAGACAGTGGCGGCAATGACCGCAGGCCGTGTAAAGCCATGGAACGCCAACGCGGTCGCCTTCCTTCACGTGCTTGACGCCAGCCCCCACGCCCGACACGAAACCAACGCCTTCATGACCCGGGATAAATGGTGGATTGGGCTTCACCGGCCAGTCGCCTTCGGCGGCATGAAGATCGGTATGGCAGACGCCGGAAGCCTGAATGGCAACCTGAATCTGACCCGGTCCCGGCTCAGGTATCGGCACTTCGTCGATTGTCAACGGCTTGCCAAATTCTCGTACCACTGCCGCTTTCATTGTCTTGGCCATAAAGTCTCTCCTTCGTTATCGAATTGAGTTTCTTTCAAGCTGTTCCCCGAGACGGGACGGAAGAAATGTAGTCGGAAATATGGTGCACCCTGTTGCCGCGTCCAGCCAGCCGCGTGACACTTATGGGCCGAAAGGGTCGCCCGGGCATTTTCGCCCAGGCCCCTTCGACAGTCCCCTTGGGAGGGTGAACTGATACCGTTCTTCCAACGCAATACTGACATGGAAGACGGGAATGCTCTTTGATTAGACGCAATGCGGAGACATCTTCTCCGCATTGCAACGCGCGATATTCAGACCTCAGAAGAAACCTAGCTTTTTCGGGCTGTAGCTGACGAGCATGTTCTTGGTGTTCTGATAATGCTCCAGCATCTTCAGGTGGTTTTCGCGACCGATGCCCGACTGCTTGTAGCCGCCAAAGGCCGCATGGGCCGGATAGGCGTGGTAGCAGTTGGTCCACACGCGGCCCGCCTGAATGGCGCGACCGAAGCGATAAGCGCGTGTACCGTCACGGGTCCAGATACCGGCACCCAGACCATAGAGCGTGTCATTGGCAATCGAGAGCGCTTCCGCATCGTCCTTGAAGGTTGCAACAGACACGACCGGTCCAAAAATTTCTTCCTGGAAGATGCGCATCTTGTTGTTGCCCTTGAACACGGTCGGCTTGACGTAATAGCCGCCCGCCAGATCGCCCGGCAGGACATTGCGTTCACCGCCGGTCAGCACTTCAGCACCTTCCTGACGACCGATATCGAGATAGCTGAGGATCTTCTCAAGCTGCTCGCTCGATGCCTGCGCGCCGATCATCGTTGCCGGGTCGAGCGGATCGCCCTGCACGATGGCTTCCACACGCTTCAGCGCCTTTTCCATGAACTTGTCGTAGATCGATTCATGAACCAGCGCACGGCTCGGACAGGTGCAGACTTCACCCTGATTGAGCGCGAACATGACAAAACCTTCGATGGCCTTGTCGAGGAAGTCGTCATCTTCGGCTGCGACGTCCTTGAAGAAGATGTTGGGCGACTTGCCACCAAGTTCCAGCGTGACCGGGATGAGGTTCTGGCTGGCATATTGCATGATGAGGCGGCCAGTTGTGGTTTCGCCGGTGAAAGCGATCTTGGCGATGCGCGGGCTGGATGCCAGCGGCTTGCCTGCTTCGAGACCGAAACCATTGACCACATTGACCACGCCTGCTGGCAGCAGATCGCCGATCAGTTCCATCAGGACGAGGATAGAGGCCGGGGTCTGTTCTGCGGGCTTAAGCACCACGCAATTGCCAGCGGCCAGCGCCGGGGCCAGTTTCCACACCGCCATCAGGATCGGGAAGTTCCACGGAATGATCTGGCCGACAACGCCCAGCGGTTCATGGAAGTGGTAGGCGACCGTGTCGTGGTCGATTTCCGAAATGCCGCCTTCCTGCGCGCGAATGACACCGGCGAAATAGCGGAAGTGATCGACGGCCAGCGGAAGATCGGCAGCGGTGGTTTCGCGGATCGGCTTGCCGTTGTCCCATGTTTCGGCGGCAGCGAGCGCAGGCAGGTTTTCCTCGATGCGATCAGCAATGCGGTTGAGGATCAGCGCGCGTTCGGCAACGCTTGTGCGACCCCATGCTTCCTTGGCGGCATGAGCGGCATCGAGCGCGGCTTCAACATCCGCCGCGTCGGAACGCGCGACTTCGCACAGAACCTGGCCATTGACCGGTGAGGTATTTTCGAAATAGCGACCCGACTTGGGTTCGACCCATTTGCCGCCGATGAAATTGCCATAACGTTTGGCAAAAGCCGGCTTCACCGTCCGGCTGAATTCAACCTTATTCATGACTTCCTCCCGAGTTAACGCCGCTCCTACAGCGCTTCAACAGGGAGGATCGCGCGATAGCGGGGAAGAGTCATCCCGCCATTCCATGCTCGCAAGATCATGTGTCGCAATATTGAGACAGTTGCGTCAGATGATTTTGCCAGCAGTTCAATGAGGGCGAATGATCTTGAGACGGTTCAGCTTGCGATGCAGCGTCGCCCGGCTGATGCCCAGAAGCCCTGCGGCGGCGGAAATATTCCCTTCCGCGCGGGCCAGCGCCCGCAGGATGACGCCGCGTTCCGACTCTGCCATATCCTCGCGCGGATCGGCATTCCAGCCGAGAATATCGGCAGCAGGCAGCGGGCCCGCCAGCGCCGCATCGTCAAGGCCGAGCGCCAGACGCGCAGCCCGTGTCGCGCCGATTACCAGATCGTCCTTATCGACCGCGATCAAGGCGCCGCCGCTGCGGTCCACGCTGGGCGCAAGCATGATGCGCGCCTTTGGAAAAGCCTGCCGGAAATTTTCCGCCTCTATCCGGCGCGCCGCGTCGATCACCGCCACCGAAATGAGCTGCGCAAAGGCTTCCGTCAGATCGGAGCGGCAGGATGAAACATCGAGCGCGGCCATGAGGCGACCCTGATGATCGTGGATCGGGGCCACCGTGCAGGACAGTCCGACATTGCGCGAATGAAAGTGCTGGTCGCGGTGAATGGTCAGCGCGCGCTGTTCGACAATACAGGTGCCGATACCGTTTGTGCCTTCGCTTTCCTCGCTCCATACCGCGCCCGTCCAGAGGCCCCAGCGATAGAAGGTGTCGTCGTCGCTGGCCGCCCCGCGCCGCTCGACCGGCACGCCTTCGCTATCGGCCAGAAGCACGCAGCAGCCGACACCGCCGACCGCCAGGTAAAGGCGATCCATGCTGGCCTGCGCCACGCTGACCAGCCGCTCCACCCGCTCGTGCGCGGTGCGGAATTCACCTTCTGAAAGTGTGCGCACCGCACCGGGGGCGGCAGGATCGAGCTTGTGCAGTTCGGCAGAACGCTGCCACGACGCCACCAGTGCCGAGCGGGCAGACCCGCCGGTGTGGATTGCGGACAGAATACGGTCCGCATGAACCCTTTCTTGCGGTGCACCCATCTTTCTCCTCCCAGGAAGGCTGGAACCGCTGAATTCGTCTTGAACATGCCCGAATGCAGGACCGCTGCGCAGTCTTGCCGGAATGCTCGTCAATGAATAATGGCTTTTTCCCCCACAACTGGCAAGCGCATCATCGAAACGACGAGAAAACGGCCCGGCGGAGATAGCCGCCGGGCCGCAAGGTCAACTGATGGGAGGTATGTATTGTCAGGGGTATGCGCCTCGTGAGAGACGATTGCATGAACGGTGCGGAACCAATCTAAGTGATGACACCCGGACAAAAATACACCAGTCCGAGTGGTATCGGGAGGAAACGATCAGCATCCGCACCGCATTCATAAAGTACTGTTTTAAAATTTTCAAGTATAAAAGTCTTTAAGTACATTAGTAAACTATCACGTCAAAGAATAATTGAAAATTACAAACATTTGATTGCGATTAAGCGCCAGCAACAAATCGGGATTGCATTTTTTCTTCGTCTTGCAGGTAATTATTCAGTCCCTCTACTTCTGCCGCATTCAGACGAAGGCCGAGTTTTGTGCGCCGCCAAAGGATATCCTCTGCCGTGCAAGCCCATTCATTTTCAATGAGATAGGTGACTTCCGCCTCATAGAGATCGGCGCCGAAATGGCGACCAAGATCGGCAAGCGATGCGGCCTTGCCAAGCAGGTGATGGACGCGCGTTCCGTAGAGCCGGAACAGGCGACGCGCATGGTCTGGCGACAGAAATGGATAAGCCGACTGTATTTTCCGCAACTCGCTTTCGAAAGCAACTTCCTGAAAATCCCCGCCCGGCAGCGCTGCCGCATGGGTCCACGGCGCGCCCTTTTTGCCCAGATGATGCTCGATTTTTTCCAGCATGTGTTCGGCAAGTTTGCGCGCCGTCGTCAGCTTGCCGCCAAATACATTGATCAGCGGCGCAAGACCGGCTGGCGCATCATCCTTCAGAACATAGTCGCGCGTTGCTTCCTGCGCCTTGCTGGCGCCGTCATCATAGAGCGGACGCACGCCGGAATAGGTCCAGACCACATCTTCGCGCCGCACAGGCTCGGCGAAATATTCGCTTGCCGCCGCGCAGAGATAGTCGGTTTCAGCCTCGGTGATCGCTACCTTGGCGGGGTCACCCTTGTAATCCTGATCGGTGGTGCCAATCAGGGTAAAATCATCTTCATACGGGATTGCAAAGATGATGCGCCCATCATTGTTCTGGAAAAAATAGGAGCGCGGATCGGCAAATTTCTTGCGCACCACGATATGGCTGCCCTGCACCAGACGAACATTGTGCAATTGCCTGTCGCCTTCGACGCCCTGCAAAACCTTGTCGGCCCAAGGACCGGCGGCATTGACCAGCAGGCGGGCGCGAATTTCTTCGCGACGCCCGGTCTCCGTGTCCTCGACTGTCACCGTCCAGCCTTGGCTGTCGCGGCGCGCCGCCACAACTCTGGTCCGCGTACGGATCGACGCGCCACGGTCGGAAGCATCGCGCGCAGTCAGTGCCACGAAACGGGCATCATCGACCCAGCAGTCGGAATATTCAAATGCCTTGGTGAAAAGCGGCTTCAGCGGTTTGGCGGCGGCGTCGGTGCGCATATTCAATGTGCGTGTCGCCGGAAGTTTCTTGCGCCCGCCCAGATGATCGTAGAGGAACAGGCCCAGCCGCAACAACCACGCGGGCCGCACGCCGCCCTTGTGATAGGGCAGCACAAAGCGCATCGGATGGATGATATGAGGCGCATTCGCCCACAGCACCTCGCGTTCCATCAGCGCCTCTCGCACCAGACGAAACTCGTAATGCTCCAGGTAACGCAGGCCGCCATGGATCAGCTTGGTGGCACGGGATGAGGTGCCGCTCGCCAGATCGTTCATTTCCGCCAGGAAGACGGAAAAGCCGCGCCCGACCGCATCACGCGCAATGCCGCATCCATTGATGCCGCCACCAATAACGAAAATGTCGAATATGTCTTCCTGCGCCATGGCAAACCTTAAAAGCGGTTTCAGAGCGCTTGCAGCAGACAGACGCTCGAACATTCATTTTAAGGCGCGTGACAGCACGCGCCTCAGAAACACCAAAGCGAATATAAAACTATTTAATATGAAAGCAAAGCGAAAATAAACGAAACCGCCGCGCTTTGACTTCTCTCGCTGACTGTCTGATCAAAAAACGGCAGGCCGTGGCGAAAATGGTGATTTCGAGAACCGGAGCGCAGCGTACTTTTTTGTACGTGAGCACCGGAAGCGCAGAAATTGCCATTTGCAGCCCGGCATGGCGGCTTTTGGATCAGACGGGGAGCGTTTCGATCAGCTCAACCTCATGTTCTGAACAAAGATCGCGCAGCTGCTGCGAGGTGCAACGGTCGGTGATGAAGGTATTGATCTGCGAAATATGGCCGATGCGCACCGGTGCGGTGCGTTCCAGCTTGGTGGAATCGGACACCAGAATGACGTGGCGCGCATTGGCGATAATCGCTTGTGCGACTTTCACTTCGCGGAAATCGAAGTCGAGCAGCGCGCCGTCCTCATCCATCGCCGACGCACCGATGATGGCGTAATCGACCTTGAACTGGCGGATGAAATCGACCGCCGCCTCGCCCACAATACCGCCGTCGGACGAGCGGACCACGCCGCCGGCGATGACCACTTCGATAGAGGTGTGCACGCGCAGCGTGTTGGCCACGTTGATATTGTTGGTGATGACCATCAGCTCGCTGTGATCGATCAGGGCATGGCTGACCGCTTCGGTCGTAGTGCCGATATTGATGAACAGCGATGCGCCATCCGGAATGATATCGGCTGCGGCCTTGCCGATCGATTCCTTCTCGCGGGCGGCGATCCGGCGGCGCGCCTCATATTCCATATTTTCCACGCCGGACGGATAGAGCGCGCCGCCATGGATGCGGCGCAGCAGCCGTGCGCGACACAGATCGTTGAGATCCTTGCGCACGGTCTGCGGCGTCACGTCAAAAGCCGCGGCCAGATCGTCCACCAGAACCTGCCCCTGTCGGCGGGCGAGTTCCAGAATTGCATTGTGACGAGGGGTAAGCTGCATTTTTTGCCCGCGCTGAGTTTGTTAGAATTGCGAGCCTGTAATGTCTCTGTTTTCGAAGAGAAAGCAACCGCCTTGCACATATGCTGGACGTCTGAAACCGCTCAATCGTCTCCCAGGCCGTTATTGTACATATTGTGCAGCTTGCAGGCCACTTCGGTCCGGTTGGCGGCGCCGATCTTGCGCATGATGTTATGAACATGCGCTTTCACGGTGCCTTCGCTCATGCCGAGTTCGAAAGCGATCACCTTGTTGGAGCGACCGATACGAATCGCATGAACCACCTCGATTTCGCGCGCCGTCAGCAATTCGCCCAGCGCATCCTCGTCAATATCGGGCGGCGGCGCTTTGACAGCCATGGAGGCTGGAATATACATGCCGCCCGCGCTCGCCAGATGGATCGCCTCGACGCAGACCCTGACATCGACGGAGGTTGGAATATACCCCCTCGCGCCAATTTCCATGGCCCGCACGACCTGCGCCCATTCCTCCCGCTCGGCGAGAAGCACAATCGGCGATGGCGCCCACATCTCCACGAGAGATCGAATTTCTTCGGAAAAGAACGGATCGGCAAGCCGCTTGGCCCCGATATGCAGCAGAATGACGGCGCTTCCGCTGAAAAGCTTTGCCTGCTCGATGGACGCATAGCACGTCACCGGCATTTTCAGCCCATTCATCAGGAGCCCGTTGAAAAGGCACTCCCGCTCCAGATTGCTCTTGCACACAAGCAGCAGATGGCGATCACTGTTCGGCAGAACGCCGACACCGACCGCTCCATTATCTCTATCTTCCGGTACAGCCCACAGGCTGGCACCCCTTGCATCCAACATCGGCGCGTCTCCCCGGCACGAAGGTTACTTACTCCTACACAGTGATCCGCCGTTCCCGCCGTCACAGGTTCGGTATTTAAATTATGCTTATGACTTATATTAACGAAATTCCCCCATCCAATGGCCCAATATTGCTACCTCGCAGCAATCGTGTCATTAATTTATGTTAGCAAGTACGAAAATTTATCTTGTCCGTAAGAGCGACTTAAACAATAGGAAGATATAAAACTATATCTTTCGTTTAGTGCGGAAGTGTTATGCATAGTGGTAGAGGCATCGCGGCACCTTCCGTGGGGGCGCTGATCGACTTGTTGGAATCTTCGCCGATTCTGGCGGACCTCGACGCACATGCCATTGGTGCTTTGGCTTCGCTTGTCGTCACCGAGAACAGTTTTACCACCGATACCATCATCATCGAACAGGGCGAGCGCGTCAGAAACGTGCATATGGTCGTGTCCGGCTGGGGCTGTGTCTATCGCGACCTGTCCGGCGGGCAAAGGCAGATCATCGACTTTCCGATGCGGTGCGATTTCATCGGCCTTCGCACCGCCGACGGCTATAGCTACAATACAATATCGGCCATTACGCCGATGAAAGTCATTGAAATTCCAGTGGCTTCGCTTGAAAGCGCCATTCGGCGCGTGCCGCGTCTGGCGATGATCTTCATTGAGCTTTTGTCACGACAGCGCGCCATGCTGATCGAGCATCTCACCAATGTCGGACGCCGCAGCGCCTATGTCCGCACCGCGCATCTGCTCCTGGAACTGTCTGACCGGGTCAAGGCCAGCTGCGTCGATGATCCCGATTCCTATTATTGTCCGCTGACGCAATATCAGCTGGCCGATGCGCTTGGCCTGACGCCGATCCACCTCAATCGCATGTTGCGGGATCTGCGCGAGGAAGGGCTTGTGCTGTTCCGTTCCAACCGGGTCGAGATTCTGGATCGCGCGCGTCTGGTGGCGCTTGCCGAATATGACGGCGAATTCATGCGCATGTCGGTTTTCGGTCGCCATCAATAGAAAAATATGTGCGAAGGGAAGAGTTTCTGGAAAAATCGGGAACAGCTTCCAGCATCTGAATGGTCGGAGTGAGAGGATTCGAACCTCCGACCCCCTCGTCCCGAACGAGGTGCGCTACCAGGCTGCGCTACACTCCGAACCAGTCGGTCGCAGCCAGTGGCGCAACCGTTGAGGCGGCTTATAACGCTGCATTTTTGATGCCGCAAGTGCATGACGCAGTTTTTTTGCCGCCACACTCAAACCTGCTCATAAATGTCACAGGATCAGAGCACTTCCGCCGGAAAGACGGGCGTAAAGCCCGCGCCATAGGCGACGAAATGCGGGTTGGCGAAGCCCTTCACGCCCTGTCCGGCGCGCTGGCCATAAGCGAACGGCTTGCCGTCAAGGGTGGCGGTCATGCCGCCGGCGGCACGCAGCACAGCGTCGCCAGCCGCCGTGTCCCATTCCATGGTCGGGGCAAAGCGCGGATAGATATCCGCCTCACCGCGCGCGATCAGACAGAACTTCAACGACGAACCGACCGAAACATGGCCGGAAATCTGATTTGCCTGCAAAAAGCGCTGGGTTTCGGGCGTGTTGTGCGAACGGCTGCACACGGCAATGCGTTCCGCGGCACCTTCCCGCGCTCGGATTGCACGCCGGCGGGCAATCTTGTGATCCGCAGTGGTTTCCGCTTCCTCGGCGCGGTTGCCCGTGCCGGTAAAAAGCAGATTGCGCGCCGGGGCATAGACGATGCCCGTGACCGGCACGCCATCTTCGATCAGGCCGATATTGACTGTGAAATCGCCGTTGCGCAGCAGAAACTCCCGCGTGCCATCCAGAGGATCGACCAGCAGAAAGCGCCGTCCGAAATGGGATGGAAGGCGGCCCGCGGAAACCTCCTCCTCGGCCACGACCGGAATATCGGGCGCGACCGACGAAAGTGCGGCAAGGATGATCGCCTCGGCGGCGCGGTCTGCTTCCGTGACGGGCGATTCATCCTTTTTATGTTCGACGGCGCAGCCATCGACATAATGCTTCATGATGACCCGGCCAGCCTCAAGCGCTGCTTGTTCAAAAACGGCGAGCAAGGCTGCGCCATTCGGGTCTGCTTTGGGAGAGGCTGGAATGTTCATCGCTCAGATCGACCAGGAATCGCTACCATAACTGCCGATGATACCACGCTCGGCCAGATACTTTTCTACTTCCGCGACCAGTTCGTCAACATTGCGCCCCGTCGTATCGAGGCGCAGTTCCGGCGAGGCTGGCGCTTCATAAGGCGAATCGATGCCCGTGAAGGACTTGATTTCGCCACGCAGCGCCTGCGCATAAAGACCCTTTGGGTCACGCGCAATGCATTCCTCAATCGGCGTATCGACGAAGATTTCAATGAACTCCCCTTCCGGCAGCCGCGCGCGAACCGTATCGCGCTCCGAGCGGAACGGGGAAATGAACGAAACCAGCGTGATCAACCCGGCATCGGCCATCAGCCGCGCCACTTCACCGACGCGACGGATGTTTTCCGCCCGATCCGCATCGGAGAAACCAAGATCGCTGTTGAGGCCGTGGCGGACATTGTCGCCATCGAGAAGATAAGTGTGCTTGCCCAGCGCATGCAGGCGCTGTTCCAGCCGGTTGGCGATGGTGGACTTGCCCGACCCCGAAAGGCCGGTGAACCACAGCACTGCTGGCTTCTGGAATTTCTGCGCGGCCCGTGTCTTTCCGTCGAGGTCGAGAGCCTGCAAATGCACATTGGTCGCCTGACGCAACGCACTGTCGATCATTCCGGCACCAACTGTCGCGTTGGACACCCGGTCGATCAGCACGAAAGCGCCGGTAACGCGGTTCTCGGCGTAAGCGTCGAACACAATCGGGTCGGCCGTCTGGAGGTGGCACAAGCCGATCTCGTTGAGGTCCAGATGGGCCGCATCCTCACGGGCGAATGTGTTCACATCGGTCCGATATTTGATCTCGCTGACCGTCACCGGCGTCTGGTCGGTTTCGGTGCGCAGGAGATAGGACCGTCCGGGCTGCAAGGCGTCCTCGCCGAACCAGACGATATTGGCTGCGAAACGATCCGCCACTTCCGGCCGTGCTTCCGCGCCGACCAGCATATTGCCGCGTGAAACTTCGATCTCGTCTTCCAGCACCAGTGTGACGGCCTGTCCTTCCGAGGCGCGGGGCAGATCGCCATCATAGGTCGCGATGCGCTTTACCCGCGACTGCTTGCCGGATTTAGCTACGACGACCGTGTCGCCTGCCGCAATCGAACCGGAGGCGACCGTGCCGGAAAAACCGCGAAAATCGAGATTGGGCCGGTTCACATATTGCACCGGAAAGCGGAATGGCCTGGCTGCCGCTTCCGTATCGATGCGTACGGTCTCCAGATGTTCGAGCAGATGCGGGCCATCATACCAGTCGATACGCGGCGACAGGCTGGTGACATTGTCGCCATAGCGGGCCGAAAGCGGGATCGGCTGGATACTGGCAAAACCGAGATCTTTGGCGAAGCTCATATAATCGGCAACGATGCGGTCGAAGGCCTCTTGCGAGAAATCGACAAGGTCGATCTTGTTGACCGCAAGCACGATATTGCGAATGCCGAGCGCCGAGGCAATGAAGGAATGGCGGCGCGTTTGCGTCAGCACGCCCTGCCGGGCATCGATCAGCACCACTGCCAGATCGGCGGTCGAAGCGCCCGTCGCCATATTGCGCGTATATTGCGCATGGCCCGGCGTATCGGCGACGATGAACTTGCGGCGCGGCGTGGAAAAGAACCGATAGGCGACATCGATGGTGATGCCCTGTTCGCGCTCGGCCTCCAGACCGTCAACCAGAAGCGCGAAGTCGAAATCGTCATCTGTCGTGCCGAATTTGCGGCTGTCGTTCTTAAGCGCTGCAAGCTGGTCTTCGAAGATCAGCTTGGTGTCATAGAGCAGACGCCCGATCAGCGTCGATTTACCGTCATCAACGGAGCCGCAGGTGAGAAACCGCAAGAGCGTCTTGCGCTCCTGATCGGCCAGAAACTCGGTCACCGCTGCGCTGGTGACGGAAGGCTTCAACCCGGCATTCATCAGAAATAGCCCTCGCGCTTTTTCTTTTCCATGGAACCGGCTTCATCGCGGTCGATGGCACGGCCCTGACGTTCCGACGTGCGGGCGATCAGCATTTCCTCGACAATATCCGAAAGGCTGGAGGCGCTGGATTCAATCGCCCCGGTCAGGGGATAGCAGCCAAGCGTGCGGAAACGCACCAGCCGCTCTTCCACCTTTTCACCATCGCGCAGCTTCATGCGGTCGTCATCGACCATGATCAGCATGCCGTCGCGCTCCACCACCGGACGGCGGGCGGCGAAATAGAGCGGCACGATGGGGATGTTTTCCTGCAGAATATATTGCCAGATATCGAGCTCGGTCCAGTTGGAGAGCGGGAAGACGCGGATCGACTCACCAGCCGCAACGCGCGTATTGTAAATCTTCCACATTTCAGGCCGCTGGTTCTTCGGATCCCAGCCATGCTGCGCATTGCGGAATGAGAAAATGCGCTCCTTGGCGCGGGATTTTTCCTCATCGCGACGCGCGCCGCCAAAAGCCGCATCGAACTTGTACTTGTCGAGCGCCTGCCGCAGACCGACCGTTTTCATGACATGGGTATGGACATTCGAACCATGGGTGAATGGGCCGACGCCCTCGCGCACGCCATCCTCATTGATATGTACCAGCAGCTCGAAACCCTTTTCGCGCGCCTGTGCGTCGCGGAATTCGATCATCTCGCGGAATTTCCAGGTCGTATCGACATGGAGAAAGGGAAAGGGCGGTGGTGCGGGATAAAACGCCTTCATCGCCAGATGCATCATGACCGACGAATCCTTGCCCACCGAATAGAGCATCACCGGATTGGAGAAGGTTGCTGCGACTTCGCGAAAGATATGGATCGCTTCTGCTTCGAGACGTTGCAGATGCGTCAAATTCTTGGTCAGGGATGCATGATGCACGACATTAACTCCCGGAAACCGGATAGAGACGAGAAAGCAGGATTACGGTTCTGACGGAGCGAAATCGGCACCCTGGCTAAGTTGCGCGCATTGTCGTGAAAAGAAGCCGAAAAGTGAAAGAATGCTTTCGCGTATTAGCGATTGCCTGCGCCAAAAACTTGCAGTCTTTCGCACAAGGCCGGAACAAACTTGCGCCGCCGACAAAAAGTGAAATTTGGCGTAAATGTCGGAAAATCCTACTAAAATTGTGATATTTAGCAGTTTTGGAGCGTTCACGCCGGGCAAATTCTTGCTCAAAAAGAGCGGCCACCGTCGGGCATCTTCTGCCGCGCGCGATAAGGATGGAACGGTTTTTGGAGGGAGATTTTTGAAAGCACCCAAGGGGCCAAACCGCCGTGGGGCTTAGAGTGGATCAGAGCAGGCCGAAGGTACGCGCCTTGGCGACTGCCTGAACCTTGTTCACTGCAACAAGCTTCGTCAGTACATTGCTGATATGAAAATTGACGGTACGGGTCGAAATATTGAGGATTGCCCCGATAATTTCGGCGGTTTTTCCTTCACTCGTCCAACGCAGGATTTCACGCTCCCGTGCCGTCAGACAGACTTCACTGGCGCAATTCAGCCGCGGCACATTGACCAGTTCGAACATCGACAGATGCAGGAGATTGGTCACCAACTGCAATTGACGCCGCAGGGCTGTGACTTCGGCTGCAGTCAGCGGCTGGCCGCTGCGCAGGAATGTCAACATTCCAAACACGCCCTGTGCCGCCCAGCATGGTTGTGAAATACCGACCTTCAAGCCAAACGCTTGCAGATCAGCCCATAATTGCGGCGTTTCGGCAAAAAGCTTCGGCGACCAGACCAGCGGGTCGATGCTGTGCAGGCCGAGCCGGACAAGGGGATCGATCTCAACATATTTTTTGCTGGCATAGAGTGCAGTCCAGCCTTTCGGCATATCTTCGTAACGCACCCATTTGACCGCCCCATTCAAGGACGGAACCGACATGACATAAGAAACATGATCAAAGCCGATTTCGCGGGCATATTTTTTTTACATATTCAAACAATTTGTCCGCATTACCGGCGGACTGCATGGCATCGCATAACAATTCCCATTTCATTGCTGCCATCCTAATATTTTGTTTTCAATAACTTCGCACAATACAACTTTAACGCTCACAAAATTTCGAACGCACAGCCTTAAATAGCATTTTCCTGTAACTCTCTCCAGAAGGATTGCTTCCAAAAAGCAGCGTGAATTTCGCAAAACCTCTGTTTTTAAACAGTTATGCCATCGTGGGATAAGAAATATTGCAAACAAAAAAAGCCTCGCAACGTGCGAGGCCCTTCTTCTTGAGGTTGTGACAGCTGCGTCGGCTATGCCGCTTCGTCCGTAACATTGCCGGGGGTGTAATTGAGAATCGGCGCGAGCCAGCGCTCCACCTCCCCGACGCTCATATCCTTGCGGTTTGCATAATCCTCGACCTGATCGCGCTCCACCTTGGCGACACCGAAATAATAGCTTTCCGGGTGGCCGATATAGAGGCCCGAAACCGACGAGCCCGGCCACATGGCATAGCTTTCGGTCAGTTCCACACCCGTCTCCGCCGTTGCATCGAGCAGACGGAACAGGGTGGTCTTTTCGGTGTGGTCGGGTTGTGACGGGTAACCCGGAGCCGGGCGGATGCCCTTGTAAGGTTCGCCGATCAGTTCTTCCGGCGTATAGGTTTCTTCGGTCGCATAGGCCCAGAATTCCTTGCGCACGCGCTCATGCATCAGTTCCGCAAAGGCTTCGGCAAAACGGTCGGCCAGCGCCTTCACAAGAATAGCGGAATAGTCGTCATTGGCCCGCTCGAAACGCTCGGCAATCGCCACTTCGCCGATGCCCGCCGTGACGACGAAGCCGCCGACATAATCCTGCTTTCCGCTCTCGACGGGCGCCACGAAGTCGGACATGGCGACATTCGGGCGGCCATCGCGCTTACCAAGCTGCTGACGCAGCGTGAAGAAGGTGGCCAGCTCCTCTTTCCGGCTCTCGTCGGTGAACAGCCGGATATCGTCGCCGACCGCATTGGCGGGCCAGAAACCAACCACGGCTTTCGGCGTGAACCATTTTTCGTCGATGATCTTCGTCAGCATAGCCTGCGCATCAGACCAGAGCTGGCGCGCGGCCTCGCCCTGCTTTTCGTCCTCAAGGATTGCCGGATAGCGCCCTTTCAGCTCCCAGGTCTGGAAGAATGGCGTCCAGTCGATATAGCGCGCAATTTCGGCCAGATCGTAATCGTCGAATGTCTTCGTGCCGGTAAAGCTTGGCTTCACCGGTGCAAATGCGTCCCAGTCGAGCTTGTGCGCATTGGCGCGGGCGCGGGCAAGCGGCAGGCGCTGCTTTTCCGCTTCGCTACGCGCATGGGCGGCTGCAACCTTGGCATATTCCTCGCGGATGCCATCGACATAATTGCCCTTGGCTTCCGGCGACAGCAGGCTGGATACGACGCCGACCGCGCGGCTGGCATCGATCACATAGACCGTCTGGCCGCGCTCGTAACGCGGATGAATTTTCACCGCCGTATGGACGCGGCTCGTGGTCGCCCCGCCGATCAAAAGCGGAATGTCGAAACCTTCGCGTTCCATTTCCGCGGCCACATGTGCCATTTCATCGAGCGATGGCGTGATGAGGCCGGAAAGGCCGATGACATCGACCTTCTCTTCACGCGCCACCTGCAAAATCTTCTGCGAAGGCACCATGACGCCGAGATCGATAATCTCGTAATTATTGCAGGCCAGCACGACGCCGACGATATTCTTCCCGATATCGTGCACGTCACCCTTCACGGTCGCCATCAGCACCTTGCCGGCGCTCTGACGCTCGCCGCCCTCAATGCCATTTTCGGCATTGCGGCGCTTTTCCTCTTCCATGTAAGGCAGGAGGACGGCCACAGCCTGTTTCATTACGCGGGCGGATTTCACCACCTGCGGCAGAAACATCTTACCCGCGCCGAACAGATCGCCAACCACATTCATACCGGCCATCAGCGGGCCTTCGATGACGTGCAGCGGCCGTTCGGCAGCCTGACGCGCTTCTTCCGTATCGGCTTCGATATATTCGGTAATGCCGTTGACCAGCGCATGTTCGAGACGCTTTGCCACCGGCCATTCGCGCCAGGCCAGATCTTGCGCCTTGGCTTCCTTCGAGCCTGAATCGCGGAAACGTTCGGCAATCTCCAGCAGGCGTTCGGTCGCGTCGGAGCGGCGGTTCAGCACCACGTCTTCGCAGGCCTCGCGCAGCTCCGGATCAATGGCATCGTAGACCGCCAGCTGACCAGCATTGACGATACCCATATCCATGCCCGCCTGAATGGCGTGGTAGAGGAACACGGCATGCATCGCCTCACGCACCGGCTCATTGCCGCGGAACGAGAAGGACAGGTTCGACACGCCGCCCGACACATGGACATGCGGCAGGGTC
This sequence comes from Ochrobactrum sp. SSR, assembly GCF_030067775.1. Lineage (NCBI taxonomy): Bacteria > Pseudomonadati > Pseudomonadota > Alphaproteobacteria > Hyphomicrobiales > Brucellaceae > Ochrobactrum > Ochrobactrum sp. SSR. The sequence continues at coordinate 1,534,156 of NZ_CP125969.1, forward strand.
GCCATGATTTTCCGGGTCGCTTCGATGAAATCGACGCCGTAATTATTGTGTTCCTCGATGCCGGTCGCCACCGCGAAGATGTTCGGGTCGAAAATGATGTCTTCCGGCGGAAAACCAACCTGCTCGGTCAGAATCTTGTAGGCCCGACTGCAGATTTCGATCTTGCGCGCTTCGGTATCGGCCTGTCCGGTTTCGTCGAACGCCATGACCACGACCGCCGCACCATAAGCACGGACGAGCTTTGCGTGATGAATGAAGGCTTCCTCACCTTCCTTCATCGAAATGGAGTTGACCACCGGCTTGCCCTGAACGCATTTCAGGCCAGCCTCAATCACTTCCCATTTGGAGCTGTCGATCATGATCGGCACGCGGGCGATATCCGGCTCGGCGGCGATCAGATTGAGAAATTCGACCATCGCCTTTTCGGAGTCGATCAGGCCCTCATCCATGTTGATGTCGATGATCTGCGCGCCATTGGCGACCTGATCGCGCGCCACATCAAGGGCGGCGGCAAAGTCACCGGCCTTGATCAGCTTGCGGAACCGGGCGGAACCCGTCACGTTGGTGCGTTCCCCGACATTGACGAAGGGAATGTCCTCGGTCAGCGTGAACGGCTCAAGGCCCGAAAGGCGCATCAGTGGGGCAACCTTGGCAGGTTTGCGCGGCGGGTGCTTTGCAACAGCCTCGGCAATGGCGCGGATATGGTCCGGCGTGGAGCCGCAGCAACCGCCAACCACATTGACCATGCCGTCGCGGGCAAAGCCCTCGATCTGGGCAGCCATCGCCTCCGGCGTTTCGTCATACTGGCCGAACTCGTTCGGCAGACCGGCATTCGGATAGGCGCAGATGAACGTATCGGCGATATTCGACAATTCGTCCAGATGCGCGCGCATGGCATTGGCGCCGAGTGCGCAGTTGAGGCCGATGGTGAACGGCTTGGCGTGACGCAGCGAATGCCAGAATGCCGTTGGCGTCTGGCCGGACAGGGTGCGGCCGGAAAGATCGGTGATCGTGCCGGAAATCATCACCGGCAGGAAAATGCCCTTCTCTTCGAACACTTGCTCCGAAGCGAAGACGGCGGCCTTCGCATTCAGCGTGTCGAAGATGGTTTCAATCAGGATGATGTCGGAACCGCCGTCGATCAGCCCCCGGATCTGCTCGGCATAGGCAACACGCAGATCGTCGAAGGTGACGGCGCGGAAGCCGGGATTATTGACATCCGGCGACAGCGATGCAGTGCGGTTTGTCGGTCCAAGAGCGCCCGCGACGAAACGGCGGCGACCGTCCTTCTGCTCGGCGCGCAAGGCAGCGCGACGCGCAAGGCGCGCACCGTCGCGGTTCAGCTCATAGACCTGCTCTTCCATGCCGTAATCGGCCTGGGCAATCGTCGTGGAGGAGAATGTATTGGTTTCGAGAATATCCGCGCCCGCAATGGCGTAGGCGTAGTGGATTTCCTCAATGGCCTTTGGCTGCGTCAGCGTCAGAAGGTCATTATTGCCCTGAAGCTGACAATCACAGGCCCCGAAACGCTCACCGCGGAAATGCTCTTCATGGAAGCCAAGCCCTTGAATCTGCGTTCCCATCGCCCCGTCGAGGATCAGAATACGCTCGCGCGCCGCTTTGGTCAGCGCGGCCAGCACCTCCGAACCATCGGGCTGAGCCGCCGTTGCACCGAAAAGATCGTCGAGGGAAGACGCCATAAGAGTACCGCCTGTATTCTGATATGCACAATCGCAGGAGGTCGCTTAATGACATAAACATATCTTTATGTCAATTATTGTTCAGCTCTCGAAGCATTATATGTACCCGCTATAAACTGCTCGCTTTGGGCTGCAGGCAGCTCTGTGTTCCCTCCCTGGTCTGTTGCAGCACAGAAGAAATCGTGACTGGTGAAAGCCACCGCTCCGCCACAATGGGCGAGCAAAAATACGCACATAAACGATTGCTTTGATTAGGAGAGACCTATGAAAAGGTTTGGTTATTCCGTTTTTGCCGCGTGTCTGTCGCTGGGCATGGGCCTGTCCGCCGCTGCCGGGACAGCCAATGCGGCGCAGCCCTCGCTGATGGCGGCCCCTACCACGGCACCGGCTCAGGCATCGGCACCTACTGCGCAAACGGTGCAATATTACGATTATCGCGACGACCGGCGCTATTGGCGCTACGACCGTCCGCGTTACCGGCCCTATTACAGACATGACCGGCGTTACTGGGGTCCGGGTCCTGCCTACCGTCCGGCACCGACTTACCGCAGCCGCAACCCGCATACCCGCTGGTGCTACAGCCGCTATCGGTCATACCGCGCCTATGACAATACGTTCCAACCCAATTACGGGCCGCGCCGCCAGTGCTATTCGCCTTATCTATAAGGCCGCGACCAACGAAAAAGCCCCGCATTGCGGGGCTTTTCTCTCAATTGCTTCGAAATATTGATGGCTCTCAGGTGACGTAGGCACCGATAGAAGCCGCGACAAGGCCGATTGCAACGGCAATCATCACGCCATAAACGCGCGGCTTGTCGAAAAGAACGGCGAAAGCTGAAAACCAGCCGACGACCGCTGCACCAAGCGCGAAAAGAAAACCCGGCTTGTCGCCATGATAAAGGTTTGCCGCCATCAGCCCGCCGATGATCAGCGCGCCGAAAACGATCATTAACCCCGTGGCATAACGCTCATAATCGTCCATTTAAATTCCTCGGTTCCGATCTCGCGAAAACTGCGACGGAAACTTATATCGACCCGTTTGGCCATTTAAGGGCATGGAATCTCTCATGCCACGATCCTGACCTTCCCGCTCACACAATCATTATTCGGAACGTTCTTCAACCATTTCGCAGCGCCATACGCTGCAAATGTTGCAACTTATCGTTTCCAGTCGCCGTTCGTCGCGAAATCCGTGCTATATTGATACGTATGGAACCGTCCGGAATCACCATCTTTGAGACGCCGATTGGCCCGTGCGGCATTGCCTGGCGCGGTGCAAAAGTCATTGGTGTCGAAATCGGCGATACGGACGAGAAAGAAACCCGTTACCGCCTTGGTGAGCGGGTGGGCGAACAGTTTTCCGATGCTCAGGCCGATGTGCCAGCCTTTGTAACGCAAGCCATCGAAAAAGTGCGCGCGCTTCTCGACGGCGGATCGCCGGATTTCTCGCAAACGCCGCTAGCGTTCGAATCGCTCCCCGACCTCAACCGGAAGGTTTACGAGATTATTCTCGAACTGAAGGCGGGCGAAACCACTACATATGGCGCGATTGCCAGACGACTTGGTGACGTGAGCCTGTCGCAAGCGGTCGGTTATGCACTTGGCAAAAACCCGTTTCCGATCATCGTGCCCTGTCACCGGGTGCTCGGTTCCAACGGCAAGGTCGGCGGGTTTTCGGCGGCGGGCGGCACGGCGACGAAACTGAAGCTTCTCAATATCGAGCGCGCCAAAATCTCCAGCGAGCCAGATCTATTCGGCGGCCTGCCACTTCAGGAACGACCACAGGCGGAGTGGTAACTACTCTTTATCAGTGACAACATCAGCGGAAAAACGCAATTCGCGCATCGGGCGCACGAGTTGCGTCGTGGCGTCATAGGTCGGATGTTTCTTGAAAGCGAAAAGCGCTTCTTCATCCTTGAACTCGGCATAGACGACGAGATCGATGCGGTCGCACATCGGATCGACCCTGGAATTCGGCAGAACTTCGAAGACTTCGGAATGCGGGATGGTGGCAAGCTGCTCCAGCCCTTTTCTGACTGTCTCGATATCCTGACCTTGCTTGACGCTGAAGAAAACAATGTGCCGGATCACGCATCGACTCCTGTAAATGACAAGGCGTATCTAGCGCATCAAGACAGCCAAAAAAATGGCAAGTTTGAGCGATGTGTCTAACTAGCCTTTACCCGCCGCCAGGCGAACCCACCTTCCGCCGGAATGGAACCGCGCCCCGGCTGATAGTAACCGGGTGTATCGACCAGACGGTTTTCGCCAAGACGGCTCTGGGCGACCTTGTTGGTCACCTGAAGACTGTCGAAGCCGGTGCGCAGCATCAGCGCCGCCTGATCGATCAGCACATCGCCGACGGCGCGCAACTCACCCGCAAAACCTTCGCGGCGCAGAATCTCGGCCTTGGAATAGGAGCGACCATCGTTGAAAGCCGGGAACTGCAAGGCGATCAGCGGCAGGCTGCCCAGATCATTCAACAGCGGTTCAATCGCTTCGCCCGGCGCAACCGAAACGCCGATGCGGCGGTTGGAGGCGCGGCGGCGCTCTTCATCTAGGCCGAGCCAGACGGCGAGCGGAATGATGATCGCCGGGGCATCGCCCGCAGCTTCAAGATCGTCGGCAAAGACATAATCGTCTTCGCGAAAGCCATCGGAGGACCAGAGTTTGGTTTCGTTGATATCGCTCATTTCCGCTCGGTGGCTCCCAATGTTTTAAGGCTGTCGGCAAGGCCAGTCAGATGGATGCCACATTCTGTCTTTTCTGATCCCGCCCAGCGTCCGGCACGCTGGTCTTCGCCGTCGTTCACGGGCCGCGTGCAAGGCATGCAGCCGATGGAACGATAGCCCTGCGCAGTCAGAGGATGCGGCGGCAGATCGTGCTTTTCAGCGTAGGCCTTGAGGTCTGCTGCCTGCAAACGCGCTAGCGGATTGATACGAATGCGCGGGCCGACCGATTCAAACACCGGCAAGCTTTCGCGTGTCGATGCCTGAAACTGCTTGCGGCCCGTCATCCAGGCGCGATAGGGCGCGACGGCGCGCGCCATCGGCTCAACTTTGCGGATGAAGCAGCAGCGGTCCTTATCGGTCATCGACAGCGCGCCAAACGGATCATCGCTTTTAAGACTGTCCTCAAGCGGCAGGATATCCTGCACATCGGTCAGCCCCAGCCGGTCCACCAGATCGTGACGATAATCGAGCGTGGCCCGGAAATGCTTGCCCGTATCGAGAAACAATACCGGTGTCGCCGGATCGACTTCCGAAATCATATGCAAAAGCACAGCCGATTCCGCCCCGAAGGAAGACACAACCGCGATCTGCCCGTCATAGAGTTCACGCGTGACGAGCGCGATCACTTCCTGCGGGGTAGACGCGCCGTGGCTTGCCTCCAGAAGGCGGGCTTCGGCGGCAGCACTTTCTTCAGCATCAAGCTGCACGGCTTATTTCTCCATAAAGCGCGCGTTTGAACGGTTCCATGCCAACGCGGCGATAGGCGGCCAGGAAGTTTTCCTCTGGGCTTTCACGCAAGGCGAGATAGGTATCGACCACCGTTTCGATGGCATCCACCACTTCTTCCGACGAAAAGCCGCGACCGGTGATTTCACCTATGGTCGAATGCTCGTCCGCCGAACCGCCAAGCGTGATCTGATAGAGTTCCTCACCCTTTTTCTCGACGCCCAGAATGCCGATATGACCGACATGGTGATGGCCGCAGGCATTGATGCAGCCGGAAATCTTGATCTTGAGATCGCCGATTTCGAGCTGACGCTGCTGGTCGCCGAAGCGTTCGGAAATGCGCTGCGCCACCGGAATGGAGCGCGCATTGGCAAGGGCGCAATAGTCGAGACCGGGGCAGGCGATGATATCGGTGATGAGACCGGCATTCGGCGTCACCAGCCCATCCGATTGCAGCAGATCATAGACGGCTGCAAGATCGGCCTTAGCCACATGCGGCAGGACCAGATTCTGCTCGTGGCTGACGCGGATTTCGTCGAAAGAATAGGTTTCGGCAATATCCGCCACCAGTTCCATCTGCTCGGCGCTCGCATCGCCGGGAATACCGCCGATGGGCTTCAGCGAAATGGTGACGACCGCATAATCCGGGTTCTTGTGCGGCGTGACATTGCGCGCCACCCAGCTTGCAAATTCCGCATCGGCCTTCTGGGTAACAGCCAGCACTTCCCAGCCTTCCGGCCGTTGCGGCAACTTCGGCATGCGGAAATAGCTTTCAATCGAGTCGATATCGCGCTGCGGCAGCTTCAGCTCGCCATTGCGGATTTCTTCCCATTCAGCATCGATCTCGCGGGTCAGTTCTTCAACGCCCGTTTCATGGACGAGGATCTTGATGCGCGCCTTATATTTGTTGTCGCGACGGCCATGCAGATTATAGACGCGCACGATGGCCGTCACATAGGTCAGCATGTCCTCGATGGGCAGGAAGTCACGAATCTTCTTCGCCACCATCGGCGTGCGGCCCTGACCGCCGCCGATATAGACAGCAAGGCCCAGATCGCCCGCCTCGTTCTTCTTCAGCTGCAAGCCGATGTCATGTACCTGAATGGCGGCGCGGTCATGGTCCGAGCCGACAATGGCGATCTTGAACTTGCGCGGCAGATAGGAAAATTCCGGATGCAGCGACGACCATTGGCGCAGGATTTCGGCGAAGGGGCGCGGATCGGCCACTTCGTCGGCGGCAGCGCCTGCGAAGTGATCGGCAGTCACGTTGCGAATGCAATTGCCGGAGGTCTGGATGGCGTGCATCTCGACTTCCGCCAGCTCTTCCAGAATGCGCGGCACGTCCTTCAGCGCAGGCCAGTTATACTGGATGTTCTGGCGCGTGGTGAAATGGCCAAAGCCGCGATCATAGACGCGCGCAATGTGACCAAGCTTTCGCAACTGGCGGCTCGACAGCGTACCATAGGGAACCGCCACGCGCAGCATATAGGCGTGCAATTGCAGGTAAAGGCCATTCATCAGGCGCAGCGGACGGAACTGTTCTTCCGTCAGCTCTCCGGTCAGGCGGCGCTCAACCTGATCCTTGAACTGGGCAACGCGGGCCGCAACGAAATCGCGGTCGAATTCATCATAACGATACATAGTCTAAATCCAGATCAGAGCATTTCCAGCAAAAGTGGGAACCGGTTTTGCGTCCGGAAATGCGTCAACAGATATTACGAGGCGCGCTTCAAAGCAGGCTTGTCGAGGGGCAGATCACCAAAGGTCACGATGGTCGGGCCGGAAAGGCGGATCCGCTCGCGCAGGCGGATCGGGTAAAGCCCCTCCTCGCGCTCCTCAACATCGATCACATTCACATCGACAACCAGATTGGCTTTCGCTGCAACCTTGCCCGCGTCTTCCAGCGCCGTCACAGCTTCGGCGTGGCGTGCAACCAGCGCGCCGTCGATGGTCTCCTGCCACGAACCATCGGCACCGAGCCACACAGCCTGCCCGTCGATCAGCCGGTTTGCAGTGAGAACTTTTACGACCATTTCCAAACTCCAAACTTTTGTTAACCGCGCATCCTGCGGGTTTAGGCTGCGACGGAAACCGGCTTGAGGGCCAACGCTTCGGCTTTGTCGATTGCGGCACCGGCGACCGCATCGCCAATGATCACCATGACCGGGCCGGAAAGCTCCTTGCGGCTTTCCAGATCCGGCAAATCCTTCAGCGTGCCGTGGAATAGGCGCTTGTCCTGCCGGCTCGCATTTTCCACCACCGCCACGGCGGTATCTTCATGCAGGCCCGCACCAATCAGGCGTGCGGCAACCGATGCCGCGACCGTGGAGCCCATATAGACGGCAATGGTTGCGCCGGAGACGGCAAGCTTGGCCCAGCCCGGCAGCACATCGCCCGTCATATCGTGACCAGTGGTGAACACCAGCGACGAGGCGACACCGCGCAGCGTCAGCGGCAATTCCATATCGGCAGCGGCGGCAAAGGCCGAGGTGATGCCGGGCACGATTTCGAAACCGATACCAGCGGCACGCAGCGCCGCCATTTCCTCGCCTGCGCGTCCGAACACCAGCGGATCGCCGGATTTCAGCCGCACAACGCGCTTGCCTTGCCGCCCCAGCGAAACCAACAGGCGATTGATCTCTTCCTGGCTTTTGGAATGGCAGCCCTTGCGCTTGCCGACGGCGAGGCGTTCGGCATCGCGGCGGCCCATGGCAATCACGCCTTCCGGCACCAGCGCATCATGCACGATGACATCGGCTTCCATCAAAGCGCGGTGGGCGCGCAAGGTCAGCAGGTCTTCAGCACCCGGTCCGGCACCAACCAGCCAGACATAACCGGCGGCATTGTCGCGCTGCTCGATCAGGTCGCTCGCAGCCTTATACGCTTCCGCGCGATCACCATTTTCAATGGCGCTGGCAACACGGCCCGAAAAGAAGCCGCGCCAGAAGCTGCGGCGCGCCAGCCCCTTGGGCAATGCGCGCTCGACCAGCGGACGCCAGCTTTCGGCGAAATGCGCAAGCTCGCCAAGGCGCGGCGAAAAGGCGGCATCGATACGTGCACGAACCATCTGCGCCAGAACCGGAGCGCTTCCTTCCGAGCCGATGGCAATCGTCAGTGGCGCGCGGTTGACGATGGCAGGCGTCAGGAAATCGCAAAGGGCAGGACGGTCAACGACATTGACCGGGATCTTCTGCGCCTTGACCGCAGCGGCAATGGCGCGATCCTGCGCTTCGTCGCCGGTTGCCACGAAAACAAGCTTCGCGCCTTCGATATGTTCCGGCGCAAAAGGTGCCGCCACATGCTGCACACCATGGCTTGCGATGAACTCGGCCAGATGATGTTCCGTTTCCTCGGCAACGATGCGAAGGCGTGCGGATGTCTGCGCCACAAGGCGCGCCTTGTTCAAAGCTTCCTCGCCGCCGCCAACGACGACAACCACCTCTTCCGACACCCGGAAGAAGGCAGGAAAATCAGCCAGTAAACGCTTTTGCGGTAGAGACACGATGCCATCCTTGAGAGCATTTCCAGCGAACGCGGATACCGTTTTCGCGTGCGGAAATGCGTCTTGTGAAAGTTGGCGCCATTATCCATGGAGAGCGGGAGATTTATAAGAAACGGGCTTGCGCGCGAAAATGATGGCGAGCATCACTTTTTCTCAAAACAGCCGTTTGCGGGATTTTAATTTCCCGTAAGGCCGGAAATATATCCCACAATTTTTATAGGATTTACATAGGCTTATCGATAAGCGCCACTCGAGAAGAAGGCCGGAACGTGTTTTGGCCAGCGGCGCGGCAGCACGGCAATCAGGTCGAAACGAAGAGACAGACGGTCAAGGTCGGGCTGGCGTTGCAGCCAGAGATCAGCTGCGGCTTCGATACGGCGCATGGCCTGCGGCGTGACGGCCAATTGCGCTGCTTCGAGACTGCTGCGCGCCTTGACCTCGACGATCAGCACCAGATTACCCCGTCGGGCGATCAGATCGATTTCGCCGAGCCGTGTCCGATAGCGCCGCGCGACAATGCGAAAACCTTTCAAAAGAAGCACCATCGCCGCAAAGCGTTCGGCGCTATGTCCGCGAAAGAAAGCAACGCGCTTTTTCTCGCGGAGGTCTGTCATCGCTGATCCGATTTCAGTTGCATAAGACGCTGATAGAGAACCGATTTCTGCCCGCCTGTCATGCGCGCCGCCTCGCCTGCAGCCTTGGATGGCGGCAATTCGGCGGCAAGCGACAGAAGCAGCTTGTCGATGTCTTCCTCGCTTTGCGGAATTGTGTTGCCTGTCGGCGGGCCGACCAGCAGAACCACTTCGCCGCGAATGCGATCCTCACCGTCGAATTCCTTCGCCAGTTCGCCCAACGGAGCAGTGCGAATGGTTTCATAGGCCTTGGTCAGTTCGCGGCAGAGCGCGCCCAGACGATCCGACCCGAACACTTCGGCCATTTCGGCCAGCGTCGCCGCTGTCCGATTTGGCGATTCGTAGAAGACCAGCGTTGCGTCGATTCCCTTGAGACTTTCGAGCTTCGTCTGCTTTTGCCCGTGTTTTGAAGGCAGGAAGCCGCAGAACATGAAGGCGTCGGTCGGCAGGCCCGAAGCGGCGAGTGCGGCCAGAACGGCGGAAGCACCCGGAATGGGAACGACACGAATACCCGCCTCGCGGGCTTCGCCGACCAGACGAAAGCCCGGATCGGAAACGAGCGGCGTGCCCGCATCCGACACCAGCGCAACGCTTTTGCCCGCTGACAGCGCGGCAATCAGCTTTTCTCCGGCTTCGGCGGCATTGTGCTCGTGATAGCTGATCGGGCGGCGGGAAATGCCGTAGCGGTCGAGGAGAACACGGGTCACACGCGTATCCTCGCAGGCCAAAACATCGGCTGCGGCGAGCGTTTCGATGCCGCGCAGCGTCATATCGCCAAGATTGCCGATCGGCGTCGAGACGATATAAAGCGCGGGTTCCAGCGGACGGGCGCGCATGGCTGTGCCACCCACCACATAATCGCGCCGTGCGTCGCCCATATCCTCAGTCATTGCTTACCCCTCATGCGGCCAGATCGGCCACCAGCGCATCCAGCACCAGCGCACCGTCCGGTGTTGCGCGAATGATGCTACCGCCCATCGGCTCGATCATGCCCTCGGCAATCAGTTTCGCCAGACGCTTCTGGTCAACGCTCTGGCCCGACAGCCGCTTGTATCGATCGAGATCGATGCCTTCGCGCAGACGAAGCCCCATCATCAGAAACTCGTCGCCCTCCTGCCCGCCATCGAGATATTCTTCCTCGACAATGCCATGACCGCGCCGTTCGACATGATCGAGCCAGGTTTCCGGGTGCTTTTCGGTCATGGTGACGGTGCGAACATCATTTTCCACGAAACGCCCATGCGCGCCGGGGCCGATGCCGACATATTGGCCATAGCGCCAATAGACCAGATTGTGCTGCGACTCGCGCCCCGGCACTGCGTGATTGGAAATCTCATAGGCCGGAAGTCCATGCTCTGCCGTCACCCGCTGCGTTTCTTCATAGAGCGCTGCGGCGTGGTCCGGCTCCGGCGTGGTCAGCTTCCCAGCCTTCCAGAGATTATAGAACTGCGTGCCTTCCTCAATGGTCAGCTGATAGAGCGAGAGGTGATCGGCAGCCAGTCCGATGGCCTCCTTCAGCTCTTCGCGCCATGCCTCAATGCTCTGGTTCGGACGCGCATAGATCAGATCGAAGGACAGGCGCGGGAAAATCTCACGCGCTAAGCGAATGGCCGCCTTTGCCTCATCGACCGAATGCATACGCCCCAGACGGCGCAGATCGGGATCGTTCAGCGCCTGAATGCCGAGCGACACGCGATTGACGCCTGCGGCGCGATAGCCGCGAAAACGGTCGGCTTCCACACTGGTCGGATTGGCTTCCAGCGTCACTTCGATGTCGGGTGCGACAGACCAATGCGACGCAATATTATCGAGAAGCGCACCCACTGTTTCGGGCTGCATCAGCGAGGGCGTGCCGCCGCCCAGAAAAATGCTGGTGACCGTGCGTGGGCCGGTGCGCTCGCGCAGCGTTTCCATCTCGCGGCGAAACGCTTCAGAAAACCGCGCCTGATCCACCGGCTTATGACGGACATGGCTGTTGAAGTCACAATACGGGCATTTGGCCAGACAGAACGGCCAATGCACATAGACGCCGAACGCATTTTCCCCGTTTACCCGCGCGATAGGGATCATGCTGGCAGCATTTTTCGCCTGCAAAGGGGGAAAGAGCCTGTTCATTTCGCGGAAGCCGGCTCCACGTTGAGCGCCTTTTCGGCGAAAAGCTTGAAGGCGCGGGCGCGATGCGACAGGGCCGAAGCGTCGCCCGGCTTCCAGCCGTGCTTCTCGTCGGCGGACATTTCACCAAAGGTTTTCTCATGGCCATCCGGCAAGAACACCGGGTCATAGCCGAAGCCGGTCGTGCCGCGTGGCGGCCAGATCAGCACCCCTTCCACTTCGCCGCGGAAATATTCCGCTTCGCCATCCGGCCATGCAAGGCAGATGACGGAGACGAAACGCGCGCCGCGCTTGTCCGGGCTCGTCGCACCCTTTTCCTGCAAAAGATCTTCGACCTTGCGCATCGCCATGTTGAAATCACGCGTGCCGTCTTCGGTCTCGGCCCAGTTGGCGGTATAGACGCCCGGCTCGCCATCCAGCGCATCGACCATCAGGCCGGAATCGTCGGACAATGCGGGCAAGCCGGTGGCTTCAGCCGCTGCAAGCGCCTTGATATAGGCGTTTTCCTCAAACGTGGTGCCGGTCTCGTCCGGCTCCGGCAGGCCAAGTGCCGCGACCGAGCTGACATCGAAGCCGAACGGGCCGATCAGCCCGTCGAATTCCTTCAGTTTGCCCGCATTGTGCGAGGCGACAATCAGCTTGCCCTTTTCCAGCGTTCTCATTTTCAGTTCCATAGTTTGGGTTCGGCGATCTCCAGCGAATTGCCGGATGGATCGCGGAAGTAAATCGAATGTGCGCCATTGGGCCAATCGAAACCGGCCTCAATGGCGACGCCATGTTGTTGCAGATGTTCCCGCCAGTCGTCGATCTCGGCACGACTTGCGGCAAAACATACATGACCCGGCCCCGTCGTGCCATGTGGTGGCACAGGCAGATGGCCGGGCAAAGGCGGCTTCAAGGTTTCTTCCGCCTTGAAAAGCAGCAAAATGCCCTCGCCGCAGCGGAAGAAAGCGTTGCGCTCGCTAAGCTGGCCCACCGGCTCCAGCCCCATTGTGTCGCGATAGAATTCTACCGCCTCGGCGACGTCGCGAACATAGAGAGCCGTTTCAAGAATACGTGCAGCGCGCATGGATCAGGTCTCCTTATTCAGATGGAGCAGACACTGTCCTATCAGAGCCTGTTCCAAAAGTCGTCTTGTGCGGCTGCAAATACGCTTTTTTGAGTGAGGCTCTTAAGCGACCGCCATTTTCTGCAACGACACAAGACGATCCACACCGCTGCGCGCCAGCTTCATCAGGTTCAGGAACTCTTCTTCCGAGAAAGGCGCACCCTCGGCGGTGCCCTGAATTTCAACAATGCCGCCTGCGCCGGTCATGACGAAATTGCTGTCGGTCTGGGCGACGGAATCTTCCGCATAATCGAGATCGAGAACAGGAGCGCCTTCATAGATGCCGCAGGAAATAGCCGCAACGTGGTCCTTCAGCACCTTCTCGACCCGTACCATCTGGCGCGCTTCCATCCAGCGCAGGCATTCATGTAGGGCCACCCAGCCGCCGGTGATGGCTGCCGTGCGCGTGCCGCCATCGGCCTGAATGACATCGCAGTCCACCGTGATCTGCACTTCGCCCAGCGCTTGCATATCGACAACAGCGCGCAAGGAGCGTCCGATCAGACGCTGGATTTCCTGGGTACGTCCGCCCTGCTTACCGGTGGCTGCTTCACGGCGCATGCGGTCGCCGGTCGAACGCGGCAGCATGCCGTATTCCGCCGTAACCCAGCCCTTGCCGGTATTGCGCATCCAGCCCGGCACCTTTTCCTCAAGGCTTGCCGTGCACAGAACATGGGTGTCGCCGAATTTGACCAGGCAGGAGCCTTCCGCATGTTTGGAGATGCCGCGCTCGAAAGAGACGGCGCGCATTTCGTCGGCAGCACGCTTGGATGGACGCATATAGTAAATTCCTTGATCGAGTTTTTTGGGATTCAAAGTTTTCCGTGCGGCTTTTTAGGCCCCCCGGGCACAAATAGAAAGGCATTTCACATCGTTCCGGGGCCAAAGATATGTTGAGAGGATTGCCAGTGTGAGGCTAAAGCCTTTGACGCTTGGCGCAGCAACCTTATATTCAAGGCAAGCAATCAACAGGTTCGCCGCTCTATCATGATGAAATCGCCTGAACATCAGCTTTTGAATTCGCTCGACCAGCGGTCGCGCGAAATTTTCCGGCTGGTCGTCGAGAGCTATCTCAACGACGGCGACCCGGTCGGTTCGCGCAATCTGTCCCGTCTTCTGCCACATTCGCTCTCGCCCGCCACCATTCGCAATGTGATGAGCGATCTGGAGCATCTGGGCCTGATCTATGCGCCGCATGTGTCGGCGGGCCGTCTGCCGACGCAGATCGGCCTGCGCTTTTTCGTCGATGCCTTTATGGAAGTCGGCGATCTGGCGCCCGGCGAGCGCTCGTCCATCGAGGCGCAGGTGCGCGCCGCCGGAAACAGCAATTCGGTTGAAAACGTGCTGACCGAGGCAAGTCAGGTCCTGTCGGGCCTGTCGCGGGGGGCCGGTCTCGTGCTCGCCACCAAGACCGAAGGCGCGCTGAAACATATCGAATTCGTGCGGCTGGAACCAACCCGCGCGCTGGCCGTGCTGGTGATGCAGAATGGCGATGTGGAAAACCGCGTCATCAATCTGCCGGTCGGCATCAGCGCATCGCAGCTGGTCGAAGCGTCCAATTTCCTCAACGCGCATATTCACGGCCATACGCTTTCCGAAGCCAAGGCCGAGTTGAAAGTGCTGATGGAGGAAACCCGTCAGGAACTCGACCAGCTTTCGCAGGAACTTGTCGAACAGGGCCTCGCCGTCTGGGGCGGCACCGGTTCCGACCAGCCGTCACGGCTGATCGTGCGGGGGCGCGCCAATCTTCTCGAAAACATTCACGCGCAGGAAGATATCGAGCGCCTGCGCCATCTCTTCGACGATCTGGAAACCAAGGACGGCATGGTCCAGCTTCTCGATCTGGCCGAAACCGGTTCGGGCGTGCGCATTTTCATCGGCTCGGAAAACAAGCTGTTTTCACTGTCCGGCTCGTCGCTTGTGGTCGCACCCTATCGCGACAGCGAACAGCGCGTGGTCGGGGCGCTTGGCGTCATCGGCCCGACCCGCCTCAATTATGCGCGTATCGTGCCGATGGTGGACTATACGGCACAGATCGTGTCGCGGCTGTTGCGGTGAGGTGTCAATCTTACCGGGTCAGCAGAAATTAAGCCTTGATTTTAATGGCCTGAAACTCGATATCCGCCCCAGAAGATATTCAAGACGGAAGAAGCATTATGTCTGACGAAAAGAACAAAACCGAGAACCCCGATCTTGAGCAGCGCGACATCAACAATCCACGGGATCGTGAGGCGCTGAACCGGGCTGCCGCCGATTTCCTGAAAGCGCGCAAGGCGGAAGCCAGCGCCGAAGTTGCGGAAGACGAAGCGGACAATGCGGTCGATGAAACCGCAAACCGTATTCTCGCGCTCGAAGCCGATAATAAGGAACTCAAGGACCAGGTTCTGCGCGTTGCTGCCGAAATGGAAAACCTGCGCAAGCGCACCCAGCGCGACGTGCAGGATGCCCGCACCTATGCGGTGACCAATTTCGCCCGCGACATGCTGTCGGTTTCCGACAATCTGCGCCGCGCCATCGACACCATTCCTGCCGAAATGCTGGAAGCCGATGCCAGCCTGAAGTCGCTGGCCGAAGGCGTGGAAATGACCGAACGCGCCATGCTGCAGGCGCTGGAACGCCACGGCGTTACCAAGCTTGAGCCGGAAGGCCAGAAATTCGACCCGAATTTCCATCAGGCCATGTTCGAGGTACCGAACCCGGATCTGCCGAACAATACCGTCGTGCAGGTTGTGCAGGCGGGTTACGCCATTGGCGACCGCGTGCTGCGCCCGGCCATGGTCGGCGTATCCAAGGGTGGCCCCAAGGCTGCTGCCGAAAATGGCGGCGCGGAAGCCAACAGCTGATAAAGCCTATCTACTGAGTTAGACGATCAGAGCGGCGGTTTATCCGCCGCTTTTTTTGTATCTGCTGACCTGCGCTCATACACACATATTGCCAAGGCGCGCAGAGCAATAGAAAATCGCATCATATATCTTGCTGGGGGAGCCCGCGTGACCGTCGTGCAGTTTCTGAACTTTGCGGGTGTTTTCGTCTTCGCGGCAACAGGCGCGCTTGCAGCCTCGCGGCGGCAGCTCGATATTGTGGGCTTCATCTTTCTTGCCAATATCACCGGCATCGGCGGCGGAACGCTGCGCGATCTGATGCTGAGCACGCCGGTTTTCTGGGTTCAGGAACCGATCTATCTGCTGGCGGGCACACTGGCCGCCTTCGCGGTCTATTTCACCGCTCATAGGGTGGAATCACGCTATCGCGTGCTGCTCTGGCTCGATGCCATCGGCATGTCGGCCTACACGGTGATGGGTGCCGCCAAGGGGCTTGCGCTTGGCGTCAGCGCGCCGGTTGCCATCGTCACGGGCATTTTCACCGCCACGCTGGGCGGTATCCTGCGCGATATGGTGGCCGGAGAGCCATCGGTGATCATGCGGCGGGAAATCTATATCACGGCGGCACTGGCTGGCGCCTGCCTCTATGTCGGGCTGGCGCGCCTTGGTGTCGATCCGTTCTTCTCGGCGGTGGTCGCAGCGCTGACCAGTTTTACCGTGCGCGGCGGGGCGCTTTATTTCGGCTGGAACCTGCCGGTTTATAAAAGCCGTCCCGGCCGCACCGAAGAAGAACTCCAGCGCGACCGGATCATTCGGTCCGAATAGAGACCAGCACTACAGTTGCAAATTCGTCAGGCCGTGGCGAAACGAGTGATTTTCGAGCACCGGAGCGGAGCGTACTTTTGGGTACGTGAGCACCGGCGCGCAGGAAATTGCTCGTTGCAGCCCGGCATGGCGAAGAATGCAACTGTAGTGCTAGATCAGGCCAGCCTGACTTGCAGCAGCCTCAAGGCTGAGCAGCGGACGCGGGCCCATCTGCTGGATGATGAGACCGGCGGCAAGCGAGCCAAGCCGTGCGCAATCTTCCAGCGAGCGGTCCTTGGTATAGCCATAGAGGAAACCCGCCGCATAAAGATCGCCTGCACCGGTCGTATCGACCAGTTCGTCGATCTCGATGGCTGGAACTTCGAGCGTCTGATCAGGCGTCACAATGACAGCGCCCTTTTCCGAGCGCGTGATGATCGACAGCTTGCAATCCATCCGCATTGAGGCAATCGCCGTTTCGAGCGACTTGGTCTGATAGAGCGATTTGGCTTCGTCTTCATTGGCGAAGACGATATCGACCGTGCGCTGGCGCATCAGGTCGAGAAACTCTTCGCGATAGCGGTCCACGCAGAACGGATCGGAGAGCGTCATGGCCATTTCATGGCCCGCCTCATGCGCGATCTTTGACGCCATCACGATGGCTTCCTTAGCGCGCGGCGGGTCCCACAAATAGCCTTCAAAATAGGTGACTTTGGCATCGGCGACCTTGGAGGTCTCGACGTCTTCCGGTCCAAGCTCGACGCAAGCGCCGAGAAACGTGTTCATCGAGCGTTCGCCATCCGGCGTCACGAAAATCATCGAGCGGGCGGTCGGCGACCCCTTTTCCAGCGGACGCGTATCGAAGGCCACGCCCTGCGCGCGGATATCATGCGCGAAGACACGTCCGAGATGGTCAGTCGCTACCTTGCCGAAATAGGCGGAGCGTCCGCCCAGGCTGGCGACGCCTGCCGCCGTGTTGCCCGCGCTGCCGCCCGACATTTCAGTCGCCGGACCTGCAATGCGGCTATAGAGCAATTCTGCACGATCGGCATCGATCAGGTTCATTGCGCCTTTGACGATACCGTTGGTTTCGAGAAATGAGTTGTCCGTACGCGACAGAATATCGACAATGGCATTGCCGATGCAAAGAACGTCGAATGTGGCCATGAGCGCGAGAAGCTCCCCTTTTTTCAGTTCTCCAGCCCGCCCTCGATATGGCAGGAGGAGGCTTTGGCGCCAGCTGCGTATCGTGGAATTGATACGCTTATGCAAATATGCGCGTGCGGGTTTAGCCTTTTGCCGCCCTTTTGGCTACCCCGCGCCAATCCCGGGATGTGGGTAGTCCGGCTTGCACAGCCAACGGCTCGTTCCTATTTTCAGTTCGTCCACAGCCAAAACGGGCGCAAAACGGAAAAAGAATGATCATAGATGCTGCCTTGAAAGCCCTCTCCCGCCTGCTGACGCCGGAGTTTCGCTCGGTTTTCTGGAAAACGCTGGGTCTGACGCTTTTGCTGCTGGCCGGTCTCTGGGTCAGCATTCGTCAAATCTTTTTACCTATGCCTGGCCGTGGATGGAGCAATTGCTGCCGGGCATGCCCGCATGGGCAGGCTGGCTCGGAATCGTCGCCGCTGTCGCGGCGGGACTGGGGCTTGCGCTTGTGCTGGCGCTGATGATCGCGCCGGTGACCGCTCTTGTGGCCGGTCTGTTCCTCGACGATGTGGCGGAAGTGGTCGAGCGCACGGATTATCCGAACGATCCTGCGGGCAATGCCCTGCCGCTTGGACGTTCAATTGTGACGTCGCTGAAATTCCTCGGCGTGGTGATCCTTGGCAACCTGCTGGCGCTAGCTCTGCTTTTCGTACCGGGGATCAACCTGATCGCCTTTTTCGTCATCAACGCCTATCTGCTCGGACGCGAATTTTTCGAATTCGCCGCCATGCGCCATCGCACCGAAGCGGAAGCCAGGGCGCTACGCTCGCATTATGGCGTGACGGTCTTTCTGGCAGGCTTGCTGATCGCCGGTTTCATGGCCATTCCGCTGGTCAATCTTCTGACCCCGCTTTTTGCGGCAACTATGATGGTGCATCTGCACAAGGCCATATCGCAGCGCGAGGCCGCAAAGCCTGTCAGAACTTAAGCCTGAGGCGGAAGCGGAACCAGTGCGGCGGGCACGTCGCAGGTCTTTTCCGGCGACTTACAGATATCGGCGATGACGCAGTGTTCGCATTCGGGCCTGCGCGCCTTGCAGGTATAGCGCCCGTGCAAGATCAGCCAGTGATGGGCGTGCAACATATATTCCGCCGGTATCACCCGCACCAATATCGCCTCGACCGCTTCCGGCGTCTTGCCGGGCGCCAGACCGATCCGGTTGCCGATACGCAATATATGCGTGTCCACCGCCATGGTCGGCTGGCCGAACGACATGTTGAGCACAACATTGGCGGTCTTGCGCCCGACGCCCGGCAGTTTGACCAGCTCGTCACGGTCGCCTGGCACCTCGCCGCCATAGTCGCGGATCAGTGCTTCCGAAAGCAGGATGACATTCTTCGCCTTGTTGCGCCAAAGGCCGATGGTGCGAATGTGACTGCCGACCTTTTCCTCGCCCAGCGCCAGCATTTTCTGCGGCGTATCGGCAACCGCAAACAGGCCGCGCGTGGCCTTGTTGACGCCCGCATCCGTCGCCTGCGCCGACAGCACCACCGCGACCAGCAGGGTGAAGGCGTTCACATGCTCCAGTTCGCCCTTCGGTTCCGGGCGCTGCACGGAGAAGCGGCGAAAGATTTCGTGAATCTCATCAGCCGTATAGAGCGTACCAGCCACGCGGCGTGGACGCCGTGCTGGCGGGGCGGCGGAAACAGTCACGGGCGATTTGATTTTGGCCTTTTGCATTCTGTCTCTATACTGAGGTCTGTTCCTGGAAGACAACCCGCAGCTTGACGCAGGCGGCGTTCAAAGGCTCAGACACCCATGCACCATCCAGACGGCGCGGAACCGGACAGGTTCGAGACCCCTATTTTTGAAGCCTTGCTGAGACCCTATCGCTCGCTGGGGCGCACGGGCTTTACCGTTCTGATGGCAGCCCTCATCGCCTGCTGGATTGCTGTCGGCATTCTGTTCTGGTCCATCGGCGCTTGGCCGATCTTCGGCTTTTTCGGCCTCGACGTGCTGTTGATCTATCTGGCATTTCGCTGGAATTATCGCGCGGCGCAGGCCCGCGAAGAGATTTCCGTTTCGCGTGCAGCCCTGCAAATCCGCCAATACGCACCATCCGGCAAACTGACCGCACATCAGTTCAATCCGTTCTGGACACGCTTTCGCGTGGCGCGAAAGCCGGACATCGGCATCACGGATATGAGCGTTGAAAGCCGCGACAAGCATGTCGCCATCGGCAGCTTTCTGAACCCCGACGACCGTGAGGATTTCGCCACCGCTTTTCGCGCAGCGCTTGCCGAAGCAAGACGGTAGAACACATTTCTCGATATGCTAAGTTTGACACTGCCCGCCCCGCAACAGTGGCGGGTATCGCCCTCCCCATCGTCGTTTTACGATAGAACGAAGGGGGATTCCGGCATTGGCCCTTGAAGTCGGGCTTTTCACAAGCCATATCAGTTAGCGAAGAGATACGCCGAACGGGTTCTCTTCATAACGGTCGCTTCTCATCAAGGACTGATGCAATGACAAGAATGACTCCGTTTTCGAGCCCTCTCTTGCTCGGATTCGACACGATGGAAAAGACACTCGAACGGATTGCAAAATCCGGCGATGGCTACCCACCCTATAATATCGAACGCCTGCGCGGCGAAACAGGCTCTGAGCGCTTGCGCATCACGCTTGCCGTGGCAGGTTTTGCCAGCGACGATCTCGACGTCATGACGGAAGACAACCAGCTTGTCATCCGCGGTCGACAGACCGACGACACCGAACGCGAATATCTGCACCGCGGCATCGCGGCGCGTCAGTTTCAGCGTGTGTTCGTGCTGGCCGATGGTATGCGGGTGCTGGGTTGCGAGTTGAAAAACGGTCTTCTCGCTGTCGATCTCGACCGACCGGAACCGGAACGGCTGATCAAGAAAATCAACATAGCTGTGAAAGACTGAAAAACGTTCAGGTTTCGTTCAGTCATTAAGGCTATGATAACTATCGTGAAGCTCTGGTGCGGCATAGCCGTGAATGGTGTGCCGCTCAAATGGAGGCTAAGACCATGAACAGACAACAGGTTCTCACCGAAAATGAATTCGCTCATCTGGGCGAAGGTGAAATTGCCTACGTGCGCAAGATTCGCTCCGACGACCTTGCTCGCAGCTTCCCTGCCCTCCCACCAATCGAGCCGGGCCTTGAGCTCTGGGCCCTCTTTGGCGCAAGCGGCGAGCCTATCGTGCTCTCCGATGTCCGCGCCACCGCGCTGCAAGGCGCCCATGAACACGAATTACGCACGGTGCTGCTCAACTAAAATGGCAGC
Organism: Ochrobactrum sp. SSR; assembly: GCF_030067775.1. NCBI lineage: Bacteria > Pseudomonadati > Pseudomonadota > Alphaproteobacteria > Hyphomicrobiales > Brucellaceae > Ochrobactrum > Ochrobactrum sp. SSR. The sequence continues at coordinate 1,554,753 of NZ_CP125969.1, forward strand.
CCTGTCGAATATGTGGCGATAGCGGCCCGCCTTGTAAGGAAGCTGCTATCGTCCTCATTGCGCCATTGCCGGCATCAGCCGGGCGCGACTTCTCAATCTACTGACACTTGAGTTGTTCTTGCTTGAAGCAGTCATGATACTGCTTCGAGAAATTGAGACTGCTTACCGTGTTGAGCTTCGATAAGCGCTTGCTTACAAGTCGCCTGGGCATTCTTGAAGCAAGCCTCCCTCGCATTAGCCAGCGCGGAACCGGAAGGCCTTCACTTTGATGTGCCCAATTGTATTGCCTCAACCGAGCACAGAGTGCCGATATGTTTGACACAGTCACGATGTTCCTGCGAAAACTGATCCGAATGTCTTTTATTGCACATTTCAACCGCTTTATTGATGCACGCCATCCTGTCCACAGCCAAAGCAGCATTTGAAATAGATAGAAACGAAATCAATGCAAAAAATTACTTTTCTCAATTTATTCTTCCTTAGTATAATTAATCTAAATTACTTTCCAAATCCGGGACAGAGAGGCAGATTTTCCATTAGACAATTATGATAATTAGGATTGAATTCTAGTAAATCGCTCCCGTGCTTCGCGGTACATTCTTTGACGACACGCTCTACGCACTCCGCCTTAGTTTCTTCAGCTAGGGCGGAACCGGAAAACACAATCGTAACAATAAATATTGAAATATATTTCTTCATGTAATTTGTCCTGGTTATGAAATTTACACATTCCGTTTACACGAATGCCATCAATTGCATAATCCATATATTATATTAGTATAATAATACTAGCGATGACGCTGAAATACAAAAGCCGCCACTCTGTCCGAGTGACGGCGTTACCAAATGATTTACCGGAATGCTTCTGTTTTGACGAAATCGTCAGAACCGCTCCGTATATTTGCTTTCTGGCATTTCTGAACGCAAAACCGTTACACACTTCCTTTTGAAAAGCGCCGGTACGAACAAATCCGGCGCTCCAGTTCTTGTATTTGAAGCACAATCTGTCGAGCCGCGTTCACGCCGGTCGGATTATGCTCAGTGGCTCAGGCGGCGTTGGACGCCGGCTGGGCTGTCAAAAATGAATAGAGCGCCTGTGCATCATGGGTGCCTCGCAGCTTGGCGACCATATCCGGGTCGCGGAGCATACGCGCAATGCGCGACAAGGCTTTCAGATGATCGGCCCCGGCATTTTCCGGAGCCAACAGCAGGAAAACGAGATCGACAGGCTGATCGTCCAGCGCCTCGAAATCAACCGGCGTTTCAAGGCGCGCGAAGATGCCGGCAATCTTGCCGATATTCGCCAGCTTGCCGTGTGGAATGGCCACACCGCTGCCCACCCCGGTTGAACCGAGGCGTTCACGCTGGAGAATTGTTTCGAAAACTTCACGCTCAGGGAGACCGGTCAGTTCCGCAGCCTTTTCAGACAAAATCTGCAAAAGCTGCTTTTTGGAGCTGGCTTTCAGCGCGGGGATAATCGCCCCCGGCTGAATCAGATCACTAAGATCCATTCTCTCCGTTCCTTCTTCAATCAGACCGTTTGCGGCCCGGTTTTGGGAAGCGCACGCAACCACCCATAAATGGGCTCGCCCTTCACTGGCGATAACGCGTAACGTGCGCTTCGGGTTTGCCGTCAGACGCGAGGCGCGGCCTGGCGGGTAACCGTCGATGGGTCAACCCAGCCAATATTGCCGTCCGCTCGACGGTAGACGATGTTTACTTCATCATTGCCCGCGTTCCGGAAAACCAGAACGGGATTTTCAATCAGATCAAGCTCGACCACCGCCGAAGCCACCGACATGGTGCGCAGGGCGACGGACGTTTCCGCCACAATGGTTGGCGCATAATCGGCCGGAAGCTCCTCCTCTTCCTCCGGCAGCGGTGCCATAACACGATATGCCACGTCGTCATAGATCGCATTTGGCTGGGTAGCCGTACGCGACTTCAGACGGCGCTTGTAGCGCCTAAGGCGGGTTTCGATCTTGTCCGCTGCCGCATCAAAAGCCAGCTGCGGATCCTGCGCATCGCCAGTGCTTTGTAGCGTCGCACCACTGTCGAGGTGCAATGTACAATCCGCACTGAATCGTGAACCGGACTTCGTGACCGTTACCTGCCCGGAAAAGCCATGATCGAAATATTTGCCGACCGTTTCATTCACCCGATCCACGATCCGGGTTGTGAAAGCTTCACCGACGTCCATATGCTTTCCAGATACACGCAGAGTCATTGGCACACCTCATTTGCGTTACACCACAGGGCTTAGTCTAATCACAAGGCAAGCGAAGCGCAAAGCGAACCGTCATCAAAGATGGCTTTCATCCTACGGGTTTTTCAGCCTTGATCCGGATCGCCGGCCAGAGCCTTGAAACACCTTCGAAATCCACGCTTTTCCGGTTTAAAACCGGTCAAACGGCACCCCGAACATCCCTTGTCTTATGCAACGCCCCAAACGCGTGATCGTTGCCCTTTCTGCTAAACTGCCTTTCCTTTAAGCAATCGGACATCCGCATTCTCTTTCAGAAAAAGCCGATGCATATTTCGTGCCACATACGCATAAGGCCGCAAAACCGAAGAATTCCGGCTTTTTCGGGCCAGCGTCGCAGCGCGAGCGGGGCTTCTATTGATTGAAACGGCGCTTGTCAATTGGTCCTCCTGCCAGTAGCCCAACTCGAAACGCTGCCGGTTCTCACGATCATCATCGATTTTTTCTGATCGTGCGGTGCTTCAAGTTCAAAATTTCAGAGCATTCTCTTGGGGCTTGAACTGGTCGAAAACGCTCTGGAGGTACAATCGTCTATTCCAGGCCGCCGGGGAACCGGTGGTTTAAACAGTTGTTTTGACACACATCTTTTCCGAAAACTGCTTCGCGTTCCGGGATGCGTTCTAAGAAACAGAAAGCTTGGCTTTCTTTTCACGCCTGCGCTGAACCGATGAAGCAATATTCATCGATTCCCGATATTTTGCGACCGTTCTGCGCGCAATATCCACACCGTCCTTCTTCAACGCATCAACAATTGCATCGTCAGACAGCACATCATCGGGCTTTTCGGCGTCGATCATCTGGCGAATACGATGCCGCACGCTTTCAGAAGAATGGGCGTCACCGCCCTCCGAAGAGGCGATGGAAGCCGTGAAGAAATAGCGCAATTCGAACACGCCGCGCGGCGTTTCCATGAACTTGTTGGCGGTCACGCGGCTGATGGTGGATTCATGCATACCCACCGCATCGGCGACCATGCGCAGGTTCAAGGGCTTGAGATGGGTCACGCCCTGACGCAGAAATCCGTCCTGCTGGCGCACAATTTCCTGCGTCACCTTCAAAATGGTTCGCGCGCGCTGATCGAGGCTGCGCACCAGCCAGCTTGCCGTCTGCATGCAATCGGCCAAAAACGTCTTTTCCTCAGCCTTTACCGATCCGCTGACTTCCGCATAATATTCATTGTTGACAATAAGCCTCGGCATGGCCGCCGGATTGAGTTCAATCGCCCAGCCTCCGTCACGTGACGGCGTCACCACCGCATCCGGCACGATGGCGTCGGCCACCGCCACCTCGAACAAAGCGCCGGGCTTCGGGTCCAGCGTACGGATTTCAGACAGCATGTCGAGAATGTCAGCCTGATCAACCCCACAGAGCTTTTTCAGCGTCGCAAAATCCCGTCGCGCCAAAAGGTCGAGATTGTCCACCAGCGCTGCCATGGCTGGATCGAAGCGGTCTTTCAGGCGCAGCTGAATCGCAAGGCACTCGCGCAGATCGCGTGCAAAAAATTCCAGGCGGATCAAAGCTTTGCAGGATCGCCAGCACTCGTTCGACCTCCGAGGTCTCGACGCCGAGATTTTGCGCCAGACCGATAATATCGCCCCGCAGATAGCCGCTTTCGTCCAGCGCATCGGCAAGAGCCATCGCGATGAAACGGTCGGAGGTTTTCGGAAAGGTCAGGGCAATCTGCTCGCCCACAAAGTCAGCCAGCGAGACCCGGCTCGCCGTCACCTGATCGAGATCATATCCGCCACCGCTGCCGCCACTATAGGCGTCGAGGGTCGACGATTTCCATTGGGCGGCAAGGTCTGGATTGATCTCGTCATAGCGCCCCGGATCATCGGGAAAGATATTCTCCAGCGAGCTGTCGAAGGTGGTGGAGAGATTTTCAGCTGCGTCCGGCGCGTCGGTCTTGAACCAATCCGCCTGCGCTTCGTCGAAGGCCCCATCATCCGTTCCATCATCACTTGCGGCAGAACGGTCATCATCCCGCGCCGCGTCAGCGCCGGAAAAATCATCATTTGCTGCCTCTATTCTGTCCAGCAGCGGATTTTTTTCGATTTCCAGATCGAGAAAATGTTCAAGCTCAAGATGCGTCATCTGCAGCAGTTTGATCGACTGCATCAGCTGAGGCGTCATCACCAGCGATTGTGACTGACGAAAATCGAGCTTAGGCGACAGAGCCATACGACGCGTTAATTCCCCCTGCGAACGACTGGTCGACCGAACCCTGAGCCGCTATTTTCAGCCGATCTTTCTGACCGGCGCTTCTTCCCGATCAAAACTGGTATGAACCTTGCTTGTCAATTCAGAATGTGCAGTTTTGGGACAAATGAGGAAAATAGTCGCAATATTGACGGGTTTTTTAGAGCGGCTGTAACGGAGCCAGCTTCAAAAGACCCGAAAGCCGAAGCTTTCGGGCCAGATTATTGTGTCGTCAGGGAAAACTTAGAGCGTGAACTGATCGCCAAGATAGAGACGACGGACGTCAGGATTGGCGACGATCTCGGCCGGGCGGCCATGAGTCAGCACCTGACCGGCATGGATGATATAGGCGCGATCGATCAGACCGAGCGTTTCACGCACATTGTGGTCGGTGATGAGAACACCGATGCCGCGACTGGTCAGATGGCGCACCAGCTGCTGAATATCGGAAACCGCGATGGGATCGACGCCCGCGAAAGGCTCATCGAGCAGCATGAAATTCGGGCGCGAGGCAAGCGCGCGGGCAATTTCCAGACGGCGGCGCTCACCGCCCGACAGCGAGATGGCGGGCGCCTTGCGCAGATGCGCGATATGGAATTCTTCGAGCAGCGCGTCGAGTTCGGAAGCGCGCTTCTTGCGGTCCTTTTCGACCACTTCAAGCACGGCCTTGATATTGTTCTCGACCGAAAGGCCACGGAAAATCGAGGCTTCCTGCGGCAGATAGCCGATACCAAGACGCGAACGGCGATACATCGGCATGGATGTCACGTCGAAACCGTCGATTTCGATAGAACCGGCATCGGCTGGAACCAGACCCGTCACCATATAGAAACAGGTGGTCTTGCCCGCACCGTTGGGGCCGAGGATGCCAACCGCCTCGCCAGCGCGCACGCCGAACGACACGCCATTGACGACCTGACGACCACGATAGCTCTTGCAGAGGCCGCGCGCGACCAGCGTGCCCTTCAGGCGCGCCGTCTTGCCCGGCTGTGCTGGCATGGCGCCATGAGGTTCACCCGAAGAGCCGACACTCTCGGCAACCGCTTGCGGCTCGCCGTCTTTCTTGTTCCAGAACAATCCCACACGTGCTCCGGTCAGTTCTGCTTGGGCGCGGCACCGCCCTGCTGTTGATCCTTCGGCGCCATGATGATCGACACGCGGCCCTTGCTGTTCGCGCCGCTCTTGCAGCTTTCGACATTGGCGCGGCCCGTATCGAGATGCGCCGTCAGCTTGCAACCGGTGACGACATTGTCACCATCCGTCAGAACGACCTTCGAGCCTTCGAGAATCATGATCTGGTTTTTTGCGTCGTAACGACCGGTATCGCCGGTCGCGACCTGCGTGCCCGACTTCAGGTAAACCTTGCCGGATATATCGATGTGATCGATGCTCGACGAATCAAGGCCACCGACACCGGCGCTTGCCGGTTCCTTCGGGGCTTCGCCGTCCTTGGCCGCCTTGTTGTAATAGACAGTCATCAGACCTGCCTTCAACAGCGCGTCGCCCTGCGCCACAGAAACATTGCCGGTGAAAACCGCAACGCCTTCCTTGTCGCGCATTTCCAGCTTGTCGGCATCGATCTTGACCGGTGCCTTGCTGTTGGAAAGCTTGAGGCCGTTCACTGCGCCGCCTGCGGCTTCCTGTGCGGAAGCGGCAAAAGGAGCGGCAACGATGCCAAGCGCCAGAACTGCGAATCCTGCCCGCATCGTGCGAGCCATAGTGCCCTTGATCATCTTGCCCGTCTCACGTTCCATAAATTCAGTCCCCGAATGCAGGCGTCATGATGTAAACAACCTGCCTCCAGATGCAACATTAAGCACTTTGACGCCAAATGGGAACATAAGGCTTTGCAAAATGCGTATAAAAAACAAATCCGCGCCAGGCCCGAAAATGGGGCTGAACGCCGGATATGCCGTTCTTTTGCACCCGGTCAGGGCGCCTTGTTTCCCGAAACCACGCTGCCGTCAACGGTCATCTGAACGCGGTTCTCAAAAATCAGAACCTTGCCGTTGTCCTTGACCTGCATGGTATCGGCCAGAATATGCGTATTTCCGCTGCGAATATCGACCGGCTTGTCGGTTGTGATCTGCCCGCTCTTCAGATTGACATCTGCCGAACGCATCACCGCACGCAAACCTTCATTCGTGGTTACGACAAAGTCCTTATCAAGTTGCAAACGACCATTGGCATTATCGTAAATGCCGGAGGCCGCCTCGACCTTTGCCGTGCCTCTTTCACCGACCGGCAGTTCCGCCTGAATGCCTTCCAGGGTGATGACGCCGCTATTTTTGGCATCCTGCGTCGCCTTGGAGGCGGTCATCGAATAGGGCTTGTTGTCCTTGGTGTAACCGTTGAGATGCGGGCTGGCCATGACGAGCTTGCCGTTCTCGCCGCCCGTATTCATCTCGACCTTGATCGGGGTCGCTGGCGTTGCCAGAAATGTGTACCAGGAAAACACCGCCGCAAGCGCGACGGCCGCGACCGGCAGGGCGGTTTTCAACACCCGCACCCGGATCGAATGGCGCTGCGCGGCATGAAAAAGCGACTCGGCCTTCTGGGACGCACCAAAACGCACGCCGCCCTTGCCGCGCCCGGAAGGGGCTGCGGTCTGCGCAACGGGGCTGTTTGTGGTGTCGGTTGTCATGACGTCCTTCAGATAATCCACGGCACTCAATTCAAGAAACTTCCGGTCAATAAACTTACGGTCGAGAAACACCCACCCAGAAGACAGGCGCACGCCCGATGTAAGGTCCATTCCCTGCAATCAATAGGCGCTTTTTCATTTTAATATGGTTTATTTGGGATAATTTGATCGGATGCTCAATAGCAAGAAGGCGACACAAAATATCGCACCTGCCTCATAATGAAAGACAAGCACGTCTACCCCATTGATATTTCATCACAATCAGCACCTACCTTAATTAGGTAGAATGCTAATCAACTCTTTGATACCACAAATTGCTCTTGAATTACAGCGCGTCGCAGGGCCGCTAAACTTGCAAATGAGCCCGGTTTTTCGACCAAAGACAGAATCTTTCGTCCCCATGTCATGACAATGCAGTTGTGCAGCACTATCTCTTTGAAATCTGTAGCAAGATCGAAGCTCTTGCCGCCCGACTGAATTGGGGGCACAAAGATCGCCAGAGTTTTCAGGATCGCCCCTCGGGGCCGGTCATATTGATAAAGACGATTGGATGGACAAAAATGGCCCAGGACGCCGAGGCACTGATCGAAAGACGAAAGCTGCGCCGCAAGCTGACCGTCTGGCGCGTGGCTTTTCTGCTTCTGCTCGCCGTTCTGATCGCCGGTTTCGCCTCATGGTCGATGCGCGGCGCCAATCTCACCCAGCCGCATATCGCCAAGGTGCGCATCGAAGGCACCATTTTCGAGAATGAGGAGCTTCTGAAGCGTCTCGACCGGATCGCCAAGAACGATGCGGTGAAGGGCGTGATTCTGGTTCTCGATTCGCCCGGCGGCACAACGGTGGGCGGCGAAGCGATTTTTGAAGCCGTGCGCAAGATCGCCGAGAAAAAGCCGGTCGTCACGCAGGTCGGCACGCTGGCGGCGTCTGCCGGTTATATGATCGCCAGCGCTTCGGACCATATCGTGGCGCGGCAGACCTCCATCATCGGCTCCATCGGCGTGCTGTTCCAGTATCCCGACCTTTCCAAGCTTCTCGACACAATCGGCGTCAAAGTCGAAACCATCAAATCCGCGCCGCTGAAAGCGGAACCCAATTATTTCAGCCCGGCCAGCGACGAAGCCAAGGGCATGATCCGCAACATGATCATGGATTCCTATGCCTGGTTCGTGGACATTGTGGAAAAGCGCCGCTCGTTTACGCATGAACAGGCGCTGGCGCTCGCCAATGGCGCGGTTTTCACAGGCCGTCAGGCGCTGGAGAAAAAACTTATCGATGGGCTTGGCGGTGAGGACGAAGCCGTGGCCTGGCTTGGCACCAAGGGCGTTTCCACCACCTTGCCACGCCTTGAATGGAAGCCGGTCAACTCCGAAACGGGTTTTTCGCTGCGCGATCTCATCATCCATGCCGGTGCGCGGCTGATCGGTCTGCCGCAGGAAGCCGATAGTATGCTCAAGGGGATAGCAAAGGATCGCATCTTTCTTGACGGACTTCTCTCGGTTTGGCACGTTGACGGAACGCCAGATGCAAATTCAGCAAACTAACAATGTCCGGCGTCAAGGCCTGACAGCACATAACAGGAAACAGGGGTAAAGCCGTGATCAAATCGGAACTCGTTCAGATTATCGCCAGCCGCAATCCGCATCTCTTTCAGCGCGATGTCGAAAACATCGTCGGCGCGGTTTTCGACGAGATCACCAATGCACTCGCGGACGGCAACCGCGTCGAGCTGCGTGGCTTCGGCGCTTTTTCGGTCAAGAACCGCCCCGCCCGCAGTGGTCGCAACCCGCGCACCGGCGAAACGGTGGATGTGGAAGAAAAGTGGGTTCCCTTCTTCAAGACCGGCAAGGAGCTGCGCGACCGTCTCAACGGCGCCGTCTGATAGAAGATCATGCTGGCAAAACGTATTGTCGCAATCGTCATTCTGGTCCCGCTCGCGGTCATTCTGATCGCGCTGTCGGTTGCCAATCGTGCGTCCACGGTCCTGACGGTTGATCCCTTCAATCCGGGCAATCCGGCCTTGTCCTACAGCGCGCCGCTGTTCGTCTGGCTGTTTGGCGCGCTGCTCGTCGGCGTGGTGATCGGCTCTGCGGTGACCTGGTTGACGCAGGGCAAGCACCGTCGCCGCGTCCGTGACAGCAAGCAGGAAGCAGCCCGTCTGCTGGAACGTGCAGAAGCCGCCGAGAGGCGCAACACATCGGTCGCGAACACCTGAAACGCCCCCTCTTCGCAAGCCCGGAAGCGAAACTTCCGGGTTTTCCGGTCCTGAAAAGGCCTGCGCACGGGAAAGAACGTCGTTTTCCCCTTCCACACCGGCCTTGTTTATCCTACCTAGACCGCAATCACTGTGATTGGAGTTTCGGGTGAAAGCGCCAAAGGGAAAAGGCAAAAAGCCGTCGGGTGGCAAACAGGATCGCGGTTTTGAACGCGCGAAGCATGATGCGCCGCGTCATGAAAACAAGTTTGAATCCGCCAATCCGGGTAAAGGCCAGGCGTTCAAAAAGCCGCGTCCGCAATTTGCCAAGGCAGCGCCAAAGCCGGTAGCCGCCGAAGAACGCGAACGTCCCGCCGCCCCGCAGCGCGAAATCAAGCCCTATACCGGCCCTCGCCCGGGCGAGAAACTCGCGGTCATCCTCGAAACAGAACCGTCCGCCGATTATGCGCTGCTCGACAGCGGCAACGGGCTGAAGCTTGAGCAATACGGTCCCTACCGCATCGTTCGCCCGGAAGGTCAGGCGATCTGGCTGCCCAGCCTGCCGCAAAAGGAATGGGATCAGGCCGATGCGGTCTTCACCGGCAATACGGACGAGGAAGGCATCGGACGCTGGGCGTTCCCGAAAGTGCCGCTCGGCGAAACATGGCCGATGCAGCATGACGGCATTTCCTTCCACGGTCGCTTCACCTCTTTCCGCCATGTCGGCGTATTTCCCGAACAGGCCGCGCACTGGTCTTTCATGGATGGCCTTATCCGCGATGGCGTGAAATCCGGACGCAACGTGAAGGTGCTGAACCTGTTCGGCTATACGGGCGTTGCCTCGCTGGTTGCAGCCCGCGCCGGTGCGGAAGTCACTCATGTGGACGCGTCGAAAAAAGCCATCATCTGGGCGCGCGAAAATCAGGAAATGGCGGGCCTGTCGGACAAGCCGATCCGCTGGATTTGCGAAGACGCGATGAAATTTGTGGCGCGCGAAGAACGCCGTGGCAGTTTCTACGACATTATCCTGCTTGACCCGCCCGCCTACGGGCGCGGACCGAGCGGCGAAGTCTGGCAGTTGTTCGAGCATCTGCCCGCCATGGTCGATACGTGCCGTTCGATCCTGACGCCGAAGCCGCTCGCCGTGATCCTGACCGCCTATTCGATCCGCGCATCGTTTTTCGCGATTCATGAGCTGATGCGCGACCGCTTCACCGGCCTTGGCGGCACAGTCGAATCGGGCGAACTTATTCTGCGTGAGCGTTCTGCTGGGCGCGCGCTTTCAACATCCATGTTCAGCCGCTGGGTAGCCAAATGAGCCGTAACGACGATTTTTCCAGAAACAGCGGTTCGCGCGGTGATCATTCAGGTGGGCACTCCAAAGTCGGTCAGGTGAAGGAAGTCACCAGCCTGACCAACCCGATCGTCAAGGATTTGCGCTCGCTGGCGCTGAAGAAATTCCGCGATCAGCAGGGCGTGTTCCTCGCCGAAGGGCTGAAGCTCGTCATCGACGCGCTGGAGCAGGACTGGCGCATCAAGACGCTGGTTTTCGCCAAATCAGGCAAGGGCAACAAAATGGTCGAGCAGGTCGCCGCCCGCACCTTCGCCAAGGGCGGACTGGTGCTGGAAGTGACCGAAAAGGTGATTGCCGCGATCACCCGCCGCGACAATCCCCAGGTGGTGGTTGGCGTTTTCGAACAGCAATACCAGCATTTGGCGAGCCTCAGGCCCAAGCATAATGATGTCTATATCGCGCTCGACCGCGTGCGCGATCCGGGCAATCTCGGCACGGTCATCCGCACCGCCGATGCTGTCGGGGCAAAAGGCGTCATCCTGATCGGTGACACCACCGATCCCTATTCGCTCGAAACCGTGCGCGCCACCATGGGTTCGGTCTTTTCCGTACCGCTCTACAAGACGACGGAAAATGACTTCCTCAACTGGCGCAAGGGTTTCTCCGGTCTGATCGTCGGCACGCATCTGAAGGGCGCTGTCGATTACCGCACCATTCCCTATGCCAACAAGCCTGTCGTGCTGATGATGGGCAATGAGCAGCAGGGCCTGCCGGACAATCTCGCCAATGCATGCGACAAGCTTGCGCGCATTCCGCAGGCAGGCCGCGCCGATTCGCTCAATCTCGCCATCGCCACCGGCGTCATGCTCTATGAAATCCGCCGTGAGGCGCTTACCCTCGACGAAAGAGGTTAGTCATGAAGCGCCACGCGGTTCTGTCCTCGCTTTTCGTCGTCATTCTCACGGTTCTGATTGATCAGGGCGTCAAGCATCTGGTCGAAACCCGCATGGACTACGCCCAGCAGATCGACCTGCTGCCGTTTCTGGCGCTGTTTCGCACGCATAATGAAGGCATCGCCTTCTCCATGCTCGCCGGGCTGCACGATTGGGGTTTGGTGGCGTTGACAGCTGCGGTCATCGTCTTCGTGCTTTATCTCTGGTGGACCAATGCGCATGACCGCGTCTTTGCGCGCTATGGTTTTGCACTAGTGATCGGCGGCGCCATCGGCAATCTGATCGACCGCGTGATGCATGGCTATGTGGTGGATTATATCCTGTTCCACCTGCCGACATGGTCGTTTGCTGTCTTCAATCTTGCCGACACCTTTATCACCATCGGCGCGGCGCTGATCATTCTGGAAGAATTCCTCGGCTGGCGGCGCGAACGCGCTGCCCGATAAGCCACTCATATGACGCCCAATATATTGCGGGCACCCGGGTAACTTGATCGTTATTGGGCTTTCGCATAACGTGAAGGCTGTAATTTTAAAGACTTTTGAAGGGGATAAGCGGCGCCCAGCCGAAATGACACATTGGTGACACGCTTCTGTCATCCTCACGTAGCACTCGCTCTCTAGTACGTCGGCCAGATGCAGTTCAGGCTGCGCCGCCGACCTATAAATGAGAAGGCCGATTCCACTGCCTAATCGGTGGGAAAAGGTTCAGGAATACGTGAATAGACAAATCAGGAGCGAATCATCATGACAGTACTGCTTGGAATGGGCCAGCAAATCATTGATGATACGGTCATGTCAGGCTTAGAAGCACAACAGGCGCTATTCGCAACCGGTGAAGACCCGATCGTTCTCGGACGTATCGGCTCGCTGGAAGTGCGACTTGCAAACTCCCGTGAGGCCATTGAGGCCGCGCAGGAACTTCGGTTCCGCGTGTTCTTCGAGGAAATGGGCGCGCGCAAGGAATCCATCGAGGCCGTGGAGCTTCGCGATGCCGACCGTTTCGACACGATCTGCGATCACCTTCTCGTCTATGACACGGCCCTGCCGGTCCCCGAGCACCAGCAGATCGTCGGCACTTACCGGCTGATGCGCAGCGATCAGGCCGACAAGGCGCTCGGTTTCTATTCGGCGGATGAATATGACGTGCAGCGCCTGGCGCTGTCCCGCCCCAATCTCAAGCTGCTTGAGCTTGGCCGCTCCTGCGTGAAGGCGGAATATCGTTCAAAGCGCACCGTCGAGCTGCTGTGGCAGGGCGCATGGGCCTATTGCCGCCGCCATTCGATTGACGTCATGTTCGGCTGCGCTTCGTTTCATGGCGCGGTTCCTGCCGCCCACGCACTCGGCCTGTCGTTCCTGCACCAGAATTGCCGCGCCACGTCCGACTGGGATGTGCGCGCACTGCCGCATCGCTATCAGCCGATGGACCTGATGCCGAAGGAAGCGATCAACAACAAGGTTGCGCTGTTCTCCATGCCGCCACTGGTCAAGGGATATCTGCGTCTCGGCGCGATGATCGGCGACGGCGCGGTGATCGATGAGGCCTTCGGCACAACCGATGTGTTCATCATTCTGCCGATTGAGCGCATCTCCAGCCGCTACATCACCTATTACGGCGCTGAAGCAAACCGCTTCGTGTAGTCTGTAGCTATTTCCCCTCGCCCTTCGAGACCGGCCCTACGGGCCTCCTCAGAATGAGGGGAAACCATCTGGATACCCTTCGCAGAAAAACTCGACGCCCTCACCCTGAGGTGCGGAGCATAGCCTGATCCTGAGCCCGTCGAAGGATCGAAGGGCGAGGCTTCAGAAAGCCCTCACGCCTTCCCGGCCAGTTCCTTCAGCTTATAGATCAGGTCGAGCGCTTCACGGGGCGTCAGCTCGTCGGGGCTGATGCCTGCCACCGCCCTTGCCAGTTCGCTGTCCTTTGCCGATGCCTGCGGCTTCGGCTTTTCCTGTTGCAGCACAACGGAGAAGAGCGGCAGATCGTCGATCAGTTTGTCGGCTTTGCCGGATGTTTCGCCAGCTTCCAACTGGTGCAGCACATCACGCGCGCGGTTGACGACTGCTTCCGGCAGACCGGCCAGCCGTGCCACCTGAACGCCATAGGACCGGTCGGCAGCCCCCTTGGCCACTTCATGCAGGAAGACGACATCATTGTCCCATTCCTTGACCCGCATCGTGACATTGGAAAGCCGCTCCAGCTTTTCCGAAAGTGCGGTCATCTCGTGGAAGTGAGTCGCGAACAAAGCCCGGCAGCGGTTCTTCTCATGCAGATATTCCACCGCTGCCCAGGCGATGGAAAGCCCGTCGAAGGTGGCAGTGCCACGACCGATCTCATCGAGGATGACCAGCGAACGTTCGCCCGCCTGATTGAGGATTGCCGCCGTTTCCACCATTTCGACCATGAAGGTCGAGCGTCCGCGCGCCAGATCGTCGGAAGCGCCGACGCGGCTGAACAGCCGGTCCACCACACCAATCTGCGCGGCGCCGGCAGGCACGAAGGAACCCATCTGGGCGAGGATCGCGATCAGCGCATTCTGGCGCAGGAAGGTCGATTTACCGCCCATATTCGGCCCGGTCAGCAACCAGATCGCGCCATTGCCAGCGTCGCTTTGCGGCGAGAGATCGCAATCATTGGCAACAAATGGATTGGCCGCCTGACGGCGCAGCGCCTGTTCCACCACCGGATGGCGACCGGCCACGATGTTGAAGGACAGGCTGTCATCGACCATCGGGCGGCAATAGCCCTGTTCCTCGGCCAGCACGGCAAGCGCTGCCGAAACGTCAAACACCGAAAGTGCGGCTGCAGCAGCGCGGATCGCATCGGCATGAGAGACGGCTTCCGCCGTCAGTTCTTCGAAGATGGCGAGTTCGATAGAAAGCGCGCGGTCGGCGGCATTGGCGATCTTGCTTTCAAGCGCGGCCAGTTCCGTCGTCGTGAAACGCATGGCATTGGCCATGGTCTGACGATGGATGAAGCGCCCCTTGGCGGCATCCGTATCGGTCATCGCGCCGGAATTATTCGCCGTCACTTCGATGAAATAGCCAAGCACATTGTTGTGCTTGATCTTCAGCGACTTGATGCCGGTTTCCTCGATATAGTCAGCCTGCAAACCGGCGATCACCCGGCGGGACTGGTCGCGCAAGGCGCGCATTTCATCCAGTTCGGTGTTGTAGCCCTCGCGCACGAAACCGCCGTCGCGCTTCAACAGCGGCAGCTCGTCGGCCAGCGCCCGGTCGATATGCACGGCAAAAGCCGCAGGCATGGCGTCGAGCGCATCCCGCGCCGCAGCCAGCTCTTCCGGCAAAAGCGCGCCTTCCAACAGCGAGACCAGCGTGCCCGCTGCCTCAAAACCGCGCTGCAACGCGCCCAGATCACGTGGACCACCGCGCCCCACTGCCAGACGCGACAGCGCGCGCGGCATGTCGGGCACACCTTTCAGCTCTGCCCGCATTCCGTTGCAAAGCGTCTGCTCGCTGAGAAAGGACGACACGGAATCAAGCCGCAATGCGATTGCCTTGGGATCGGTCAGCGGCGCGGTGAGCCGCTCCGCCAGAAGCCGCGCCCCGCCGCCAGTGACCGTGCGGTCGATGGATTTGAGCAGGCTGCCATCGCGATTGCCCGACATGGTGCGGACCAGTTCCAGACTGGCGCGCGTGGCGGGGTCGATGAAGATCGTGCCGCCTTCATGCTCGCGCTCCGGCCGCATCAGCGGCGGACGCTCGGCAATCTGCGTCTTTTCGATATAGGCGATGGCGCCGGAAATGGCCGATAGTTCCGAGCGGCTGAACTGGCCGAAACCGTCCAGCGTCGCCACATCGTAATAGCGCTGGATGCGCGCCTGCGCAGCCGCACTGTCGAACAGGGTTGCCGGCTGCGGTGACACCGCCTTGCCGACCAGATCGAAAGCCGGGCGCAATTCGGGATCGTGAAACGCCGTATCGGCCACCACCAGCTCGCGCGGATCGACGCGCATGATATCGGCAAAAAGCCGCTCTTCCGTCGTTTCCGCCACGCGGAATGTGCCCGTGGAAATGTCGATCCAGGCAAGCGCCAGCGCGCCGTCTCCCTTGGTGCGGCCAAGCGCCATCAGGAAATTGGCCTCCGACGGATCAAGCAGTTTTTCTTCCGTCAGCGTACCGGGCGTCACCAGACGGATCACGTCGCGGCGCACCACGGATTTCGAGCCGCGCTTTTTGGCTTCCGCCGGGTCTTCCACCTGTTCACAGACGGCGACGCGATAGCCCTTGGCAATGAGCTTTTGCAGATAATCGTCGGCGGCATGGACCGGCACGCCGCACATGGGAATGTCTTCGCCCAGATGCTTGCCGCGCTTGGTCAGCGTGATGCCAAGTGCGCCCGACGCTTCCACCGCATCGTCGAAGAACAGCTCGTAAAAATCACCCATGCGATAGAACAGGAGCGAATCAACATTCGCCGCCTTGATCTCGATATACTGCTCCATCATGGGCGTGAGACGGACAACCGTTTCCTGTGCGGCATTTTCTTCCGCTTCCGGCTTGTCGTTTTCGCCCCGCACGTCCATGCTATAAAACCTTATTTTGTTGCGTGTTTTGCACGACCAAAGTTATTAAATTACGCATTCGTTCGCTTTTGAATGAATAACTATTCCCAAAAGCGCTGTTTACACATTTCCAGACTGGCGCTATCGAATGCGACCGCACAAGATTCCGGAGGGAACATGCCAGTCTCGACGCCGAAGGGCAACACGCCAGAACGCACACCCACAGCCAGTGAGAAAGAAGCGCTCGACTTTCACGCGCAGGGCCGCCCCGGCAAGCTGGAAATCAACCCTACAAAACCGATGACCACCCAGCGCGACCTGTCGCTGGCCTATTCGCCGGGCGTGGCCGTGCCGGTCAAGGCCATCGCGGAAGACGCCGCGCGCGCCTATGACTATACGGCCAAGGGCAATCTCGTCGCCGTCATTTCCAACGGCACCGCCATTCTCGGCCTCGGCAATCTCGGCGCACTGGCGTCGAAGCCGGTCATGGAAGGCAAGGCCGTTCTGTTCAAGCGCTTTGCCGATGTCGATTCCATCGATCTTGAAATCGATACGACCGATATCGACGCCTTCATCAACGCTGTGCGTTATCTTGGGCCCTCCTTCGGGGGCATCAATCTGGAAGACATCAAGGCGCCAGACTGCTTCATCATCGAGCAGCGCCTGCGCGAGCTGATGGACATTCCGGTTTTCCACGACGACCAGCATGGCACCGCGATCATCGCTGCCGCCGGTCTGATCAATTCGCTGCATCTGACCGGACGCGACATGAAGACGACCAAGCTCGTCTGCAATGGCGCAGGTTCCGCGGGCATCGCCTGTATCGAGCTGATCAAGGCCATGGGCTTTGCGCCGGAAAACATCATCCTATGCGACACCAAGGGCGTCGTCTATCAGGGCCGTGAAGAAGGCATGAACCAGTGGAAATCGGCGCATGCGGTCAAGACCGATCGCCGTTCGCTGACCGATGCGCTGAAAGATGCGGATGTGTTCTTCGGCCTCTCGGCCAAGGGTGCCCTGACCGAAGAGATGGTGCGCGCCATGGCGCCCAATCCGATCATCTTCGCGATGGCCAACCCCGACCCGGAAATCACCCCGGAAGAAGTCGCCCGCATTCGCGATGACGCCATCGTCGCCACCGGTCGTTCGGACTATCCGAACCAGGTCAACAATGTGCTTGGCTTCCCTTACATCTTCCGCGGTGCGCTCGACGTGCGCGCCACGACGATCAACGACGCGATGAAGATCGCCGCCGTCAATGCTCTGGCGGAGCTTGCCCGCGAAGATGTGCCGGACGATGTGGTCGCCGCCTATCAGGGCAGCCGCCCGCGCTTCGGCCCGAGCTATATCATTCCGGTGCCGTTCGATCCGCGTCTGCTCGCTTCCGTTTCGGCAGCCGTCGCCAAGGCCGCGATTGAAACCGGCGTTGCCGGTCACATCATCACCGACCTTGAAGGCTACAAGAGCGAATTGTCGGCGCGACGCGACCCGATCGCCTCGACGCTGCGCGGGATTTACGAGCGTGTGCGTCGCCAGCCAAAGCGCATCGTCTTTGCCGAAGGTGAAGAAGAGCAGGTCATGCGCGCCGCCGTTTCCTATGTGAATCAGGGGCTAGGCACGGCCATTCTCGTCGGTCGCGACGAGCGCATCAAGGACACTGCCAAAGCCGCAGGCATGGACCTCGACCGCCCCGGCATCGAGATCATCAATGCGCGCCTTTCCAGCCGCAATTCGGCCTATGCCGACTATCTCTATGAGAAATTGCAGCGCAAGGGCTATCTGGCGCGCGATTGCCACCGCCTCATCAACAATGACCGCAATCATTTCGCGGCCTGCATGGTGGCGCTGGGCGATGCCGATGGCATGGTGACGGGCGTGACCCGCAACTACGCGGTCGGCCTGGAAGATGTGCGCCGCGTGGTCGATTCCAAGCCCGGCCATCGCGTGGTTGGTGTTTCCATCGCGCTCTGCCGCGGTCGCACCGTGTTCATCGCCGATACGGCCGTGCATGAAAAGCCGACCGCCGACGAGCTTGCCGATATTGCGGTGGAAGCCGCAGGCATGGCGCGTCGCATGGGCTATGTGCCGCGCGTTGCGCTCACCGCGTTCTCGACCTTCGGCCATATGGGCGGCGAAAGCTCGGCCCGCATTCAGGAAGCGGTGCGCATTCTTCACACGCGCCATGTCGATTTCGAATTCGACGGCGAAATGAGCGCTGATGTGGCGCTGAACCCCAAGCTGATGGAACAATATCCGTTCATCCGCCTGTCGGGTCCCGCCAATGTCATCGTAACGCCAGACAATCATTCGGCGTCGATTGCCGCCAATATGTTGCAGGAACTGGGCGGCGCGACCATTATTGGCCCGCTTTTGGTCGGTCTCGACAAGCCGGCGCAGATCGTCAGCATCGGCGCGAAGGATTCCGATATCGTCAATATGGCGGCTATCGCGGCCTATAACGCGACCAATTGAACATTAGAAAATACAAACAGAAAGGCCGGGGAAACCCGGCCTTTCCTTTTGCATATTCATCCATTGTAAAAGCCGCTATAGGATAGTCTTGTCACCGCAATTCCTTTCCCGAAAAGCCGGACCTGCAAGCCGCATGAGCGCACACGACCTGAAGCTGGAAGAGATCGTCAATCCCGAAACGCTCCGTCGCAAGCTCAATGAGCTGGCGGATTCGACCGACGAAAGCTATACGAGCCTTCCGGTGCGAAAGGTGGTTCTGCACGCGTTGAAAGATGCGCTGGTGCGCGGCCGCGCCAATGCGGAAGGGCTGCTAATGAAGGATGGCGGCGGCACACTGTGCGCCCGACGCCTGTCCTACCTCATGGACACGCTGATTGAGGCGCTGTTCGAATTTGCAACCACCAAGGTCTATCCGATGGTCAATCCGTCCAAGGCGGAAAACATGGCCATCGTCGCAGTCGGCGGTTATGGGCGCAACGGGCTGGCGCCGGGTTCCGACATCGACCTTCTGTTCCTGCTGCCCTACAAGCAGACGCCGTGGGGCGAGCAGGTCGTCGAATATATGCTTTACATGCTCTGGGACATGGGGCTGAAAGTCGGCAACTCGACACGCAATATCGATGAGTGCATCCGGCTGTCGCGCGAAGACATGACGATCCGCACCGCCATTCTCGATGCGCGTTTTCTCACCGGCAACAAGGATCTGTTCACCGCGCTCGTCTCCCGCTTCGATGAGGAAATCGTCAAGGATACCGGGCCCGAATTCATCCAGGCCAAGCTTGCCGAGCGCGACGAACGCCACCGCAAGGCGGGCGAGACGCGCTATCTGGTGGAGCCCAATGTCAAGGAAGGCAAAGGCGGCCAGCGCGATCTGCATACGCTGTTCTGGATCGCCAAATATTTCTATCGCGTCAAAACCAAGGAAGAGCTGGTCAAGCTCGGCGTGCTGTCACGTGCCGAATTGCGCATCTTCAACAAGGCGGAAGATTTTCTCTGGGCTGTGCGCTGCCACATGCATTTCGCCACGCTGAAAGCGGAAGAGCGCCTTTCCTTCGACATTCAGCCGGAAATCGCCCAGCGCCTTGGCTATACCGCGCATCCCGGACAGAACCATGTCGAGCGCTTCATGAAGCATTATTTCCTCGTGGCCAAGGATGTCGGCGACCTGACCCGCATCATCTGCGCCGCGCTGGAAGAGGAACAGGCCAAGCATGTGCCGGGCTTCAACCGCATTTTCCTCACCTTTTCGCGCCGCAAGCGCAAGCTTTCGACCGATGGCTATTTCGTCTCCGAAAACCATCGCATCAACACCGCGCGCCCCGACGTGTTTTCGGAAGATCCGGTCAATATCATCCGCATCTTCCAGCTGGCCGACAAGCATGGGCTGGAGTTTCACCCGGAAGCGATGCAGCAACTGACTCGCTCGCTGAAGCTTATCAATGCCGATCTGCGCGAGAACCCCGAAGCCAACAAGCTTTTCCTCGACGTTCTGACATCGCCGCGCAATCCCGAACTGATCCTGCGCCGCATGAACGAATCCGGCGTGCTGGGCAAGTTCATCCCGGATTTCGGCAAGATCGTCGCCATGATGCAGTTCAACATGTATCACCACTATACGGTGGACGAACATCTCTTACGCTGCATTGCCGTGCTGTCGGAAATCGAGCATGGCGAACTGGAAAACGAGCATCCGCTTTCCAACCATCTGATCACCACGATCAAGCGCGACCGCAATCTGCTCTATGTGGCACTTCTCCTGCACGATATCGCCAAGGGTCGCCCGGAAGATCATTCGATTGCCGGTGCCCGCATTGCCCGCAAGCTTTGCCCGCGCTTCGGCCTCTCCCCTTCCGAGACGGAGACGGTGGAATGGCTGGTGCGCGAACATCTGACCATGAGCATGGTGGCCCAGTCGCGCGATCTCAACGACCGCAAGACCATCATCGACTTTGGCGACACGGTGCAGACCATGGAACGGCTGAAGCTGCTCCTGATCCTGACCGTCTGCGATATCAAGGCCGTCGGCCCCGGTGTCTGGAACGGCTGGAAGGGCCAGCTTCTGCGCACGCTTTTCTATGAAACCGAACTGGTGCTGACCGGCGGTTTCTCCGAGCTTTCACGCGCCGACCGCGACCGGCAGGCCCGTGAAGCGCTGGCCGAAAAGCTTTCCGACTGGCCAACGCCTGAGCGCGACGCCTATCTTGGCCTGCATTACATCAATTATTTCCTGACCGTCAGCCTAGACGATCAGGTGCGCCACGCCCATTTCATCCGCGAAGCCGACCGGGCGGGCCGCGCGCTTGCCACCATGGCCAAGCCACAGAGCTTCGAAGCCGTGACGGAAATCACCGTTCTTGCGCCCGACCATCCGCGCCTCTTGTCGATCATCACCGGCGCCTGCGCTGCCGCAGGCGGCAATATTGTCGATGCGCAGATTTTCACCACCGGCGACGGACGCGCGCTCGATACGATCCTGATCAGCCGCGAATTCGATCTGGATGAGGATGAACGCCGCCGCGCCGAGCGCGTGGGCAAGGTTATCGAAGACGTGCTTTCCGGAAAGGCGCATCTGCCCGACGTGCTGGCCAAGCGCACCAAGCCGAAGAAGAACGCCAAGGCCTTCACCGTGGAACCGCGTGTTGAGATCAACAACACGCTGTCGAACAAGTTCACCGTCATCGAAGTGGAAGGTCTGGACCGTCCCGGCCTTTTGTCGGAACTGACTGGCCTTATTTCCGACCTTTCGCTGGATATCGCTTCGGCGCATATCACGACCTTCGGCGAAAAGGTCATCGACAGTTTTTATGTAACGGACCTCGTGGGTCACAAGATTTCAAACGCCACCCGCCAGGGCAATATCCGGCGCAAGGTTCTTGCGTTGCTCAGCGGCGAAAACGGCAGCAAGGCCAATGGCCGCTCGTCGCAGGCAGCATAAGTTAGGTTTCTCAAAAGCATGAGTCTGGTCAAAAAGTTCGCCACGGTGGCATCCGGCACGCTGATGAGCCGCATATTCGGCTTCACCCGCGAGATGTTCATGGCGGCAGCGCTCGGCACCGGCCCGGTGGCCGATGCTTTCAACGCAGCATTCCGCTTTCCGAACACGTTCCGCAGGCTTTTCGCCGAAGGCGCATTCAACTCGGCCTTCGTGCCGCTTTTCGCCAAGGAAATCGAAAAGAACGGCATGGACGGCGCCCGCCGCTTCTCCGAAGAAGTGTTCGGCGTGTTGTTCACGGTGTTGCTGTTCATCACCATCGTGATGGAACTTTCGATGCCCTTCATCGTGCGCACCGTCATTGCGCCGGGCTTCATGGACGATCCGGTGAAGTTCGACAACACGGTGCGGCTCGCCACCATCATGTTCCCCTATCTCGCCTGCATGTCGCTGGCGGCGATGATGGGCGGCATGCTCAACTCGCTGCACCGCTATTTCGCGGCAGCGATAGCGCCTGTCTTCCTCAACATCATCCTGATCGGCGTTCTGGCCTTTGCCTGGTGGCGCGGTCATGATCCATTGACTGTCGGCTACGGCCTGTCCTGGGGCGTCATGGCGGCAGGTCTGGTGCAGCTCGCCATCGTCTGGCTCGCGGTGCGCAATGCGGGCATCAAGATTGGCTTTCGCCGTCCGCGCCTGACTGCCAACGTCAAGCGGCTGCTGGTGTTGGCGCTGCCCGCCGCAATCACCGGGGGCATCACGCAGATCAACCTGCTCATCAACACCAACATCGCTTCCGGCATGGAAGGAGCTGTTTCCTCACTGGTCTATGCCGACCGCATCTATCAGCTGCCGCTGGGCGTCGTGGGCATTGCGGTTGCCACCGTGTTGTTGCCGGAACTGTCGCGCGCCTTGCGTGGTGGCCACATGAAGGAAGCCTCGAACCTGCAAAACCGCTCGGTCGAGTTCACGCTGTTTCTTACGCTTCCCGCAGCAGCAGCGCTTCTCGTCATGTCGGAACCCATCGTGCGGCTGTTGTTCGAGCGCGGTAAATTCAGCCCCGATTCCACAATCGTCGTCTCCAACATTCTGGCGATCTACGGTCTTGGTCTGCCCGCCTTCGTGCTGATCAAGGCGTTTATTCCGGGCTTCTTCGCCCGCGAGGATACGCGTACGCCGATGATCTTCGCGGCCATTTCCGTCGCGGTGAATGTTTCGCTTGCCATCACGCTGTTCCCGCGTCTCGGCCCGACCGGCATCGCCACAGCAGAAATCGTGGCTGGCTGGGTCAATGCCGTTCTGCTGTTTGCAACGCTCGTGAAACGCGGCCATTGGGGACAGGATATTCCGCTTCTCACCCGCATTCCGCGCCTGTTGATCGCGGCGGGCGTCATGGCGTTTGGCATTCATTATGCCATCGGCCATTTCGCCTATGAGCTTTCTTCCGCTGCGCCCTTTGTCGTTCGAGCCGGAACAGTCTGCGCCATGGTGATTGCCGCGATGATTGTCTATTTCGGCCTCGCCTTCGGTCTCGGCGGTGCAAATACCGGCATGATCCGCCGCAATGTCAAACGCGGCGCGGTCAAGAAAGAGCCCGAGAGTGACGCATAATTGTCCTTGAAACGCCTCTGCGTCTCTGCGAAAACACGCCACATCATCAAAGCCCCCTGCTCTCCACCGGCAGGGGTTCATTTTTAGGATAGAACCATGAGCACGTTCAAACCGCTTGTCTTCTCCGGCGTCCAACCGACCGGAAATCTCCACCTCGGCAATTATCTGGGGGCGATCAAGCGGTGGGTCGAGGTCCAGAAGACCCAAGAATGCATTTATTGCGTCGTGGACATGCACGCGCTGACCGTGTCGCCCGACCCGGCTGAACTGCTGCAATCCACCCGCGAAGTGACGGCGGCGTTTCTGGCTTCCGGCATTGATCCGCAGAAGAGCATCGTCTTTAACCAGAGCCGTGTCATGCAGCATGCGGAACTGGCCTGGGTGTTCAACTGCATTGCGCGCATCGGCTGGATGAGCCGTATGACGCAGTTCAAGGACAAGGCCGGCAAGGACCGCGAAAATGCTTCGCTGGGCCTCTTTGCCTATCCGAGCCTGATGGCTGCCGACATTCTGCTCTATCGCGCCACCGCCGTGCCCGTTGGCGAAGACCAGAAGCAGCATCTGGAGCTGACGCGCGATATCGCGCAAAAATTCAACAATGACTATTCCGACCGTATTGCATCGCTTGGCATCGGCGTGGATATGCAGGTGGGCGACGAGAAGGTTTCGGGCTTCTTCCCGCTGACCGAACCGATGATTTCGGGTCCGGCTATGCGCATCATGTCGCTGCGCGACGGCACCAAGAAAATGTCGAAATCCGATCCGTCGGACCTGTCGCGCATCAATCTGATCGACGACGAAGAAACGATCACCAAGAAGATCCGCAAGGCCAAGACCGATTCCGATGGCCTGCCATCGGAACTGGATGGTCTGTCCGGTCGTCCGGAAGCGGACAATCTGGTCGGAATCTATGCGGCTCTCGCCTCGCAGTCGAAGGAAGATATCCTTGGCGAATTTGGCGGGCGCCAGTTCTCGGAATTCAAGGCGGCACTGGCCGAACTGGCCGTGACGAAGCTTTCGCCGATCACCCATGAAATGCGCCGTCTGGTGGCCGATCCGGCCCATATCGACAGCGTTTTGCGGGACGGCGGCGAGCGCGCAGGTGTGATCGCCGAGAAGACCATGCGCGATGTGCGCGACATTATCGGCTGGTTGCAGAACTGATTTTCAACAGCGTCACCAAGGGCGACTGGTTTTTTGCGGTCGCCCTTGTTTTTGTGAAATTGCCTGCTGTTCAGGGCCATAGCAAAGAATGCTGGCTTGCAGGCGGCCAATCCTGATGGCAAATTGCGGCCATGGTATCCAAACGACTAAGCCGGGAATCCGGTCACCGACGCAAATTTCTCGCCGTCATCGATGAAACGCCCGAATGCGGGCGCGCTGTCGCCTATGCCGCACGCCGTGCCAAAAACACGAGCGGCTCGCTCATTCTGCTTTTCGTTATTGATGACTCCGATTTCCAGCAAATTTTGGGCGTCGGCGAAATCATGCGTGCCGAAGCGCAGGATCGAGCGCGATCCGCGCTGGAAAAATTCGCCGCCGTCGTACGTGAAGATCAGGGCATCGAACCCGAACTTAGCATCCGTGAAGGCCAGACAGCGGAAGAGCTGCTCAGCCTGATCGAGGAAGACCAGGACATTGCCATTCTGGTTCTCGCTGCCGGTTCCGGCAAGGAAGGCCCCGGCCCTCTCGTGCAATCGCTGGCTGGCCGCGCCCAGTTTCCCATCCCCGTCACCGTTGTTCCCGCAGGGTTGACCGATGACGACATTGATGCGGTGACCTGACGCAACAGTTGCATTCTTCGTGATGCCGGGCTGCAAAGAGCAATTTTGAGTTTTGCGTTCGCATAATCTGATCCGAAAAGTCTGCAACTTTTCGGGATTATGCGAGGCTTCCGGTGCTCACGTACCTTTAAGTACGTTCCGCTCCGGTACTCGAAAATCACTCTTTTCGCCACGGCCTGACGAATTTGCAACTGTTGTGCAATCACCCTATATTGATAGCAACTGAAACGCGCCTGAGAGCGACAGCCCTTGTTTCCGCGCGGTTTCGCTATTATTAGAACAGTTCCAAAATTGAAAGCGGAGAACTGGCATGTTCATCCAGACTGAAACCACGCCCAATCCGGCGACCCTGAAGTTTCTGCCCGGGAAGGTGGTCATGCCGGAAGGCACCGCCGATTTCCGCGATGCTTCATCCGCCGGCAACACGTCGCCGCTGGCAGCCAAGCTGTTCGCCGTTCCGGGCGTTACCGGCGTTTTCTTCGGCTATGACTTCATTACCGTCACCAAGGACGATGGCGAATGGCAGCACCTGAAGCCTGCGATCCTCGGCACGATCATGGAACATTTCATGTCGGGCGCCTCGGCCATGGCTGGCAACGCCAATGCAGACGCCGCAGCCGCCCATGGCGATGAAGAATTCTTCGATGAGGCCGATACCGAAATCGTCGAAACCATCAAGGAACTGATCGAAACCCGCGTTCGCCCTGCCGTGGCGCAGGATGGCGGCGACATCACTTTCCGTGGCTTCGAAAACGGCACCGTGTTTCTCAACATGAAGGGCGCCTGCTCGGGCTGCCCGTCTTCGACCGCGACGCTGAAGCACGGCATCCAGAACCTGCTTCGTCACTTCGTGCCGGAAGTGCAGCAGGTCGAACAGATCTGATCGGTCTCACAAACTGAAATCTGAAAAACGCCGGATCGCCAGACCGGCGTTTTTTTTATAAAAGCGCCGCGCTCAACGCCGTCCCGGCGTATATCGTATATTAAGTATAAGCGATATCATGGTACTTATCGTGTACCAAACTATGGCGATTGCAGCGCCCCGTAAAAAGTATAGATTCACTCATGTTTCAAGAAAGAGGACATGATGTTTCATATACCGATCGGCAGTTCAGACTTGGAAGAACTAAAGGAGGCATATGGATACTTTATGCACTCCGTTTCAGATGTCATTCTGCAATATGCAGATATATTTCCCGCACTGCTCTGAAAATAGACTTTAAACTATTTGAAAATAAGTTCGGCGATACACGATCACCACTTTAATGTCGTGTATCGCCGATATTGTATTATTTACTGCTTCACGATGACCTTTGCACCCTGTTCGGCACGATCATAGAGATCGATGATATCCTGATTCATCAGGCGGATGCAGCCCGACGACATGGCTTTGCCGATGGTCCACCATTCCGGCGTCCCGTGCAGGCGATAGCCGGTATCACCACCCTTGTTGAACAGATAGAGCGCACGCGCGCCGAGCGGATTTTTGAGGCCCGGGTCCATGCCATTGCGGAACTTCGCCAGTTCCGGCTGACGCTTGATCATTGCCGATGGCGGCGTCCAGGTCGGCCATTCGCGCTTCATGGCAACGCGGGCTGTGCCCGACCAGCCAAAGCCTTCACGCCCGACGCCGATGCCATAGCGCATCGCCTTGCCATCCGGCATGATGTAATAGAGGAACTTCGCTTGCGTATCGACGATGATGGTGCCGGGGGCTTCATCGGTCTGATACTTCACGATCTGGCGACGATATTGCGCCGGTATCTTTTCGCTCGGAATGGCGGGAAGCACATAGCCAGCATCGGTGACCGACGAGTAAGAGGCTGTGTAGAACGTTCCGCCGACAGTAGAGCAGCCAGCAAGTCCGCCTGCAAGAAAAAGTGCCGCCGTCAGTTTAAGGACGCGAGAATTCATGCATTCCCCCAAGATAGAATCAATGTGCCGTCAAAAGGAGCGAATCGCCCATTCATGCTTGAAGATGCGGCAGTATTGTTAACTGTACGTTAACCGTAAATTGAAAAATTCTTTATTAGGCCATTTTTCTGCCTTTTTTCGCCTTGTTTGACGGACCAATACTCAAAAATCGCCACAAAGAATCGCGCGTTTTCGGTTGTTTCGCTTTGAAACCGCACGCAAAATGCCGCCATGCCCATCGTGATTCCCAACCAGACCCATCCGCTGTCCGACGGACGGCAATCAGACAACGCCATGCTTGTGCGCCGTGGTGTGCAGCGCCTGTTTCTGGATATGGGGCTTGCGACCTTGCCGGAGCTGCCGCTTGCATCCGGCCGCCGCGCCGATCTGATTGCGGTCAGCCGCAAGGGCGAAATCTGGATTGTCGAGATTAAGTCGTCGATTGAGGACTGGAAGGCGGATCGCAAATGGCCGGACTATCGCGCCTATTGCGACCGGCTGTTTTTCGCCACCCATCCGGCGGTGCCGCGTGAGATATTCCCGGAGGAATGCGGCTTCATTCTCTCTGACGGTTATGGCGCGGAAATCCTGCGCGATGCGCCTGAACACAAGCTGGCAGGTGCTACCCGCAAGGCGCTGATGCTGCGCTTTGCCCGGGCGGGCGCGGCGCGCCTCACCTATGCCGAGCTTTCCGGACTGGAAATGCCGGGCGGCGATTTTTAAACAAAAAGCGAGGAAACCGATGTGGTTTCCCCGCTTTTCAATGCTTTAGCAGAGGCGCTTACTGGCGCGAACGGCTGCGGCTGATCGCGATGATGGCGACCAGAGAAATCAGCACCGTCACCAGCAGATAGACCGCGACCGCATGCCAGCTGCCTTCATATTTGGCGAGCAGCCAGGTGGCGATCAGCGGCGCAGTACCGCCAGCCAGCGCAGCACCCAGCTGGTAGCCGAGCGTGATGCCGGTATAGCGCACCTTGGTCGCAAAGATTTCCGACGACAGTGTGCCCAGAACAGCGGTGATCGGCGACCAGAGAACGCCGAAGCTGATAACCGTTGCCAGCGTCAGGCCCCAGACGGTCTTGGTGTCGAGCAGCATGAAGTAGGGAACGATGAACAGGCCGAGCAGGATGCAGCCGACGACATAGACCGTCTTGCGGCCAACATAATCGGACACGAGACCCATGGTCGGGATCAGGATCGAAGCGACCAGCGCGCCGATCATCACGGCGTTCAGCGCCCCGCTCTTTTCGAAGCCGAGTGTGCTCACCGCATAGCTCACCACGAAGGTAGAGAAGATGTAGAACGGTGCTGTTTCCACGACCTTCAGGCCAGCGGCGATCAGCACTTCGCGCCAATGGTTCTGAAGGGTTTCAACGAGCGGCATCTTGGCGACATTGCCGCTTTCCTTCGCCTGCTTGAATTCCGGCGTCTCGTCGAGACCGTTACGGATCCAAAGGCCGAGGAAAACCAGACCCGCGCTCAGCACGAAGGGAACGCGCCAGCCCCAGGCCATGAAGGATTCATCCGGCAGGGTGACCATCAGGCTGACCGAAAGCGTCGCCAGCAACATGCCGATGGTTACGCCGACCTGCGGAACGCTACCGAAGAAGCCCTTGCGATTGGCAGGTGCATATTCATAGGCCAGCAGCAGAGCACCGCCCCATTCGCCGCCAATGCCGAGCCCCTGCACCATGCGCAGCAGGATCAGCAAAATGGGTGCCCAGACGCCAATATGCTCATAGGTCGGCAGCAGACCGATGAGAACGGTTGCGCCGCCCATCAGCGACAGCGTGATGACCAGCGTCTTCTTGCGGCCGATACGGTCGCCGATATGCGCGAAAATCACGCCACCCAGCGGACGGATGAAGAAGGTCAGCGAAAACGACAGATAAGACAGCATCAATCCGACAACGGGGTCGAAGTTGGGGAAGAACAGCTTGTTGAAAACAAGCGCGGCGGCTGTGCCGTAGAGAAAGTAGTCGAACCATTCGATGGAGCTGCCAGTCAAGCTGGCGATAAGCGCTCGCCGGCGGGCGGTCGCGCTCGAAGGTGCATCAGTATGAGCAGTCATGTGTTGCCTTGAATGTTAGATAGCGCATTCGAGCACAAGAGAACCGGGCTGCGGTGGAACAGGGCGCAGCATTCTCCTCCGAATGGCCCTAGAGCGGCGCATGACCGCTCTAACTATTTGTTTTTGGAGCACATCTTATCCGAAAACCGTTTCACACTTTTCGGGATGTGCCTTAATTGCCTTATTATTATAGATTTTTATATTCAACTTTAGAACAATCCACTAGGAATGGTGCACAATATAGGGAATTGGCCTTTGAAATTCTCTCTAATAAAAAAAAATCCAGCAAAACACGGAGGTTTTACTGGATTTTTCACTAAATTAAGAAACTCTTAATTTTCAAAGAGCGAATGCCACATGCCGAAGCAAGGTCTCAGCGCGGCGCGCGCTTGGCGAGAATGCGCTGCAAGGTACGGCGATGCATGTTGAGACGGCGCGCGGTTTCCGAAACATTGCGCTCGCACATCTCGTAAACGCGCTGGATATGCTCCCAGCGGACGCGATCGGCAGACATGGGGTTTTCCGGCGGAGCGACTTTTTCGCCCGGACGGCGGGTCAGGGCTGCGAAAACTTCATCCGCATCGGCAGGCTTCGACAGATAGTCGATGGCTCCGAGCTTCACCGCATTCACGGCGGTGGCGATATTGCCATAACCGGTGAGGACGATGGCACGCGTATCGGAACGACGCAGGCGAATGGCCTCGATGACGTCGAGACCGTTGCCGTCTCCCAGCCGCATATCGACCACGGCATAGGCGGGCGCTGCGGCCTTGGCGGCGGCGATGCCTTCTTCAACCGATTCCGCTGTGGTCACCTGAAAGCCCCGGCTTTCCATGGCGCGGGCCAGGCGTTGCAAGAAAGGTTTGTCGTCATCAACCAGAAGGAGGGTGGGGTCGTTGCCTATGGCTTCGCTGTCTTCCTGCTTCAAGTCGTCCATCGGGTGCTTCCTGCCTGTATTTTTGATCCCTTATTGATACCCCTGCGTCAAAAAGTCAAATAGCCATTGAATCGTTGAAGCAATTTCTACGGCCATGAATTTTACGCCAGACTATAAATCATTGTATTTGATTAATAATTCTAAAAGACAACACAAGAAGTTGAGCAAAAACAATTTTGCGAGGCGGTTTTGCGTCAGACGTGGGTGAAGGTTGAACGCGGCCAAACCACTTTGACTTCTGCCCCCTGCCCGGGATTGCTTCGATTACGAAACGCAATCTGTGCGCCGGAACGCTCCAGCAAGGTTTTTGCGATGAACAGGCCAAGGCCAAGGCCGCCGCCATTGCGGGTGCTGTCGCGGCTGGTCATATAGGGCTCACCGATGCGGTCGAGGATTTCCGGCTTGAAACCTTCGCCATCGTCCTGAATGGTCACGCTGACCTGATTGTCGGTCCAGCCCCAGGTGACACTGACATTGCCGCGCGCGAAATCGACAGCATTTTCCACCAGATTGCCGAGGCCATAAAGCAGGCCGGGATTGCGCCGCGTGACCGGCTCGGGCTTCGGCCCTTCCACCTTCTCCACGTCGATGGTGACACCGAAATTGCGATGCGGCGCTATCACTTCCTCGATCAGCGAGGACAATGGCAGGCGCGACATATGCTCCTCGTTTTCCGAGGACAAGCTGGTCAGCCGTTGCAGAATTTCACGGCAGCGCTGCGTCTGCGAATGCAAAAGCGCAATGTCTTCGCCAAGCCCCGTATCGACCGGATTTTTGGCATAGGAACGCTGCATTTCCTTCACCACCAGCGCGATGGTGGCGAGCGGCGTTCCCAGCTCGTGAGCGGCAGCAGCGGCGAGACCATCCAGAGCGGTGAGGTGATGTTCGCGCTGGAGAATGAGTTCCGCAGCGCTCAATGCATCGCCCAGCTGGCGCGCTTCTTCCGCGATGCGATAGGCATAGACACCGGTAAAGCCCAGTGCCGATGTGATGGCGCACCAGATGCCGATCACGAACAGGAACGGCAGGTTCAGCACCTCGCCCGGATACCAGGGCAGCGGTTCATGCCGCACCGAAAGCACGGATGTGCAGGCGACGACCAGCAAAGCCAGCGCCAGCGTATGCCGGGCTGAAAGCGAGGTGGCCGAAATGATGACCGGCACGATCATCAGGATGACGAAGGGATTTTGCAGCCCGCCGGTGAGATAAAGCAGGCCCGCCAGTTGCAGAATATCGAAGGCCAGCACAAGGCTCGCCGCTTCCGGGTTCAGCCGGTGATTGGTCGGAAAACGAAAGGCCAGATAGAGATTGAGCCAGGCCGAGCAGGCAATCAGCGCAAAACAGATGCCAACCGCAAAGGGAAATTGCAGGTAAAGCGCCACGAGCATGACGGCTGCCGTCTGTCCGGCGATGGCCAGCCAGCGCACACGAACCAGCGTGGTCAAACGCGGGCGACGCGAAAGATTGGAAGCGCGGTTCTCGAACTCTGCGTGCATTTTTTGCTGTTCCTCTATCCTGCCCCTTATGGGGCAAGCGAAGACTGGAATGCAAGCGGAACTGCGTTATCCGGTCGCAGGCGATTAATGCTTCGTTTTAGCACGACAGTTGCAAGTTCGTCAGGCCGTGGCGAAAAGAGTGATTTGCGAGCACCGGAGCGGAGCGTACTTAAAGTACGTGAGCACCGGAGCCTCGCATGATCCCGAAAAGTTGCAGACTTTTCGGATTAGATTATGCGAATGCAGAACCTAAAATTGCTCTTTGCAGTCCGGCATCACGAAGAATGCAACTGTCATGTTAGGTTCCGCGCGGCTTTGCCCGGCGGGTTGCTTCCGCATTGGCGGGGTCTTCCGGCCAGACATGTCTTGGATAGCGCCCACGCATGTCGGACCGGACATCGGCCCATGATCCTTTCCAGAAGCCCGGCAGATCGCGGGTGATCTGGATCGGGCGATGGGCGGGCGACAGAAGTTCCAGCAGCAAAGGCACCTTGCCATTGGCGATAGATGGATGCACACCAAGTCCGAACAGTTCCTGCACGCGGACGGCCAGCACCGGCTCTTCGGCATCGTAGTGGATTGGAATATGCGAGCCGGTAGGCACGGTGAAATGCGTTGGCGCGAGTTGATCCACGCTGCGCTGAAGATCAAAGGGCACAAGGCTCATCAGGCCGTTTTTCAGCACGTGACCCGGAATGCGGTCGAGTTGCGCTTCCCCGGTCAGGAAGGGCAGCAGCCAGTCTTCCAGCGTCTCCAGCAGATGCTCGTCGTCCATGGATGGCCATGGATCGCCCAGGCCACGATAAAGCCAGCCAAGACGGCGACGCAGAATTTCGGCTTCCTTGCCCCAGGGCAGAATGCCAAGCCCATGTTCGCGCAGGGCGGCGATCACGCCCTCATCGGCAGCGCTGCCCGATGGCGCGGCCAGCGGCTTTTCCGAAAGGGCGATGGCGCCGATGCGCACGGCCTCACGCGCCCTGAGCGCGTTCTTTTCGGGGTCATAGACGACCTGTCGCCCGCTCTCGATCCGCTCGCCAAGAGCCAGCCGGATTTCCGCTTCCGACACTTCGGCAGCCGAAAGAACACGCGCACGGCCCGCCTTGCCGGACATATCCGCCACGACCAGCCAGGGGGCACGACTGAGGCTGATCGCGCTATCCACCTCGCCGCCGCGACCATTGGCCAACAGGAATTGCCCGGTCTGGCCGCGCGCTCTGGCAATCCGGTCGGGATAGGCGTCTATCAGCATGCGCCCGATGCCTGATCCAGCGGGCGCGCCCTGATTGGGCACATTCGCGGCAAGGCGCTTTGCCAGACCCTTGGCCCTTTGAGCACGGTCCGAACGATCATTGCGAAAGCGCGAAAAGCGCGTATCGAGATCGGTTTCGTTACCGCCAAGGCCGCGCTCGGTTAAAAGCACCGCCAGTTCGGCAGCCTTTAAAACTTCGCCGCGCTTGCCCGCCTCGGCCACCATATGGGCAAGACGCGCAGGCAGAGCGAGCTGACGCATGGCTTCTCCGTCGGGGGTCAGACGCCCGGCCTCGTCCAGCGCGCCAAGCCTGCGCAACAGAGCACGGGCTTCGTTCAGCGCCGGTTTCGGCGGCGCATCGAGAAAGGCAAGCGTTGCCGGATCGGTCACGCCCCAAGCGGCGCTGTCGAGCACAAGGCCGGATAGATCGGCCTCCAGAATTTCGGGCGGAGAAAAGGCGGGCAACGATGCCGTCTGCCCCTGATGCCAGAGGCGAATGGCCATGCCCGGCTCCGTTCGCCCGGCGCGGCCCGCCCGCTGATCGGCGCTTGCGCGCGAGGTCCGCACCGTTTCCAGCCGTGTCAGGCCGGTGGCTGGTTCATATTTCGGCAGGCGAGCAAGCCCGCTGTCGATCACCACGCGCACGCCGTCGATCGTGATGGAGGTTTCAGCAATCGAGGTCGCCAGAACCACCTTGCGCCTGCCTTCCGGTGCCGGCTTGATTGCCGCGTCCTGATCGCGGCCTTCCATCGCGCCATAAAGCGGCGCGAGTATCACATGGGCCGGCACGCGATCTTCCAGAAGGCGCACCGTGCGCTCGATTTCGCCCTGCCCCGGCAGGAAAGCCAGAATGCTACCGGTCTCATCGACCAGCGCGTCGCGAATGCTCCGCGCCATCGCGTCTTCCACCCGCTCGTCGGCTTTTCGTTCGCGATAACGAATATCGACAGGGAAGGCCCGGCCCTCGCTTTCAATCACTGGCGCATCGCCGAGGAGTGCGGCCACGCGGGCACCATCGAGCGTTGCCGACATGACCAGAATTTTCAGATCGTCGCGCAAGGCCGCCTGCACATCGAGCGCCAGCGCCAGCCCGAAATCCGCATCGAGGCTGCGCTCGTGAAACTCGTCGAACAGCACTGCCGCCACACCCTTGAGGTCCGGATTATCAAGGATCATCCGCGCAAAGACGCCCTCAGTGACGACAAGGATTTTCGTCCTGCCCGAGACCTTGCTCTCCAGACGCATCCGGTAGCCGACCGTTTCGCCCGGCTCCTCGCCCAAAAGCTCGGCCATGCGACGGGCAGCCGCGCGGGCAGCAAGTCGCCTCGGCTCCAGAAGCACGATCATGCCATCGCCGCGCCACTGCGCATCCAGCATATGGATCGGCACCAGCGTCGTCTTGCCCGCACCCGGCGGCGCGACCAGAACCGCGCTTGCATGGGTGTCCATGGCCGCAACCAGCTGCGGCAGAATGCGTGTAACGGGAAGATCAGGCAGGCGCGTCAAAAGAATATCCGTCGATCAGGGGGCAGCAGCATTTGTGCTTATCACACAAGTGCTGGCCATTATCCATATTCGAACCCGACCGAACAGGCCCCCGCGTCCTACAGGACGCGACAAAAGTATTTCTGTATATTTTATTCATAGAATTGCGCATAGTATTTATAAAATTAAAAACATTGGGGAATTAATCGGGATGAATATTAGCAAAAGGGAATTTTTAAAAGGACTTATTCTTTCCAGTCTCGCAGGCGGTCTGGCGACATCGGGTTTTCCCGGCCTCTTCGATGCAGCTGCGAAGGACACGGATGCAGCCATTCCTCTTATCCCGACCCCGCACAGGATCAGGAATTTGAGCGGAAAATTCCGCGTCGAGAGCGGCGCCAGGATCACCTATGACGATCCCGCCATTGAAAACAGTATTCGCGTTTTCAAAGAAGCAATACGACCCTTCTCGGAAATAAAACTCGTAAACGCACCCCGTTCCAGCGCGAATTCACCGAAGGGCGCCATTCATCTGGAAATCGGTCCGACACCGGAAATCAAAGAGGCTCCCCGGTCGACGGGCCTCTCGCCCGCCGAGCAGGACGATCTGGACGAGCGCTATTTTCTGCACGCAGACGAAACCGGGGTGGTCATCAGGGCGAACAGTTCGCAAGGGCTAGCCATGGGCCTGACCACGCTGTTGCAGCTTTTCGCCACCGCGCCGCAACAGGATGCCAGCGGCATCGAAATTCCTGCTGTCCGCATCGTGGACGGTCCGCATTACAAATGGCGCAGTTTCCATCTCGATGTTGCCCGGCATTATTTCACCACGGACGAGATCAAGACTGTCATCGATCTGATTGCGTTCTACAAGTTCAACGCGCTCGATCTTCATCTCACCGATGATGAGACCTGGCGCATTGAAGCCGCTAGACCGGATGGCAAACAGCCGGATGACGAGCCCATCTATAGCCGCGCCGATCTCAACGAAATCGTCGCCTATGCGCAGGCACGTCACATCACCGTCATTCCATCTTCGGACGCGCCCGGCCATGCCGCGGCACTGATCAGGCTGCACCCGGAACTGGCGATGGGCAGCAACGTACAGCGTTTCGAACTGACGCCGGGGGTGGTGCAGCATCGCGCCTGGCTCAACCCCGATCTGCCCGATAGCTTCAAAGTCTATGACGAGATCATAGCCTATCTGTCGGATGTGTTCCCCGGGCGCTGGCTCGATATCGGCGGTGATGAAGCCTTCGGGATGACGGAACAGCTTTATACGAAATTCGTCCGGCATCAGCATAAGGTGGCGGTGCTGGCCGGGAAAAAGCCGATCGCCTGTCAGGAAACCATGCGGGCCGGACTTGACCGCGATATCGTCGTTCAGCACTGGATTTCCACCGACCCCAAATATGCCAATATGGAACTCGGCGCGCAGATGGGATCGCAACAGGCACTCCAGTTGCAGAAAATGGTCGTCAAGAATGTCCAGAACAGTTTGAACGACCTCAACCGCGCGATGGAGCGCGAGCTTCCGATCCTGCTCACGCCTTTTGCCCATAGCTATCTCGACGTGCCCTATAAGGAAGCGTCCATTCTGCCCGCGCAGAACGCGCTCAAGGCACGCCTTGGACTGCGCACCTATCGGCCCCAGACCGTCGAGGAATATTATAACTGGAATCCGGGCAAATCCCTGCCCGGCGGGGGCAAGAACGCGCATATTGCGGGCGTGGGTGCGGCAATCTGGTGCGAAACCATCAAGAGTTTCGATGATTTGAGTTTTCTGATCCTGCCGCGCCTACCCGGCATGGCGCAAAAGGGATGGAGCACCGTTTCCAACAGTCCATGGCAGAGGCACAGCGCGGCTCTTCCGGCCCACGGAACGGTCTGGGAGAAAAGCAAACTCGGCTTCTTCAAGTCCGAACTGATAAGGTGGTAGAAGAGCGTGCTTTCACACCTATTCTGTCAGGAACACACATGCCCCATATCCGCCTATCGAGCGCGACCGACGCGCCTGCTCTCACTGAAATCTGGCGGGCCAGCGTGCGCGCCACGCATGACTTTCTTAGTCCCGAGGATTTCCGGGAAATAGAAACCCTCGTATCCGAGCATTATCTGCCTAATGCTGAAGTCTGGGTCATCGAAGACGACGGAAGGCCTGTCGGCTTCATGGGGCTGACCGACAATCAGATCGACAGCCTGTTCATCGCGGCAGACCAGCGCGGCAAGGGCATTGGCAAGCGGCTCATCGCCCACGCGCAATCCCTCAATGGCGGCACGCTGACTGTCGATGTGAACGAGCAGAACGCTCAGGCCGTCGGCTTCTACCGGCATATGGGCTTCATCGAAACCGGACGTTCCGAAACCGACGATCAGGGACGCCCCTACCCGCTGATCCATATGCGCCAGCAAAAACCTGCCTGATACCGGCCTGAAAGGTTTGCGCGTAGCTGGCCGCACGCGCAGATCCTTTCCTGAAAAAGACGTTTCAGGAGCAATTGACATACTCCCCCATAGTATATAGATTTTCGCAAAATCGAGAGGATTCATGCCGCATTCACCGGACGATAAAAAGCGTGCGCTAACCCGCCTTCGCCGCATTCGCGGACAGGCGGAAGCGTTGGAACGCGCCGTGGAAGCGGGCACGGAATGTGCGGCGCTGTTGCAGCAAATCGCCGCTTTACGCGGCGCGGCCAACGGGCTGATGGCGGAAGTTCTGGAAAGTCACTTCCGCGAGACATTCGGGCAAGCGCGTGAGACCATTGTGCGGGATGTCGCGACAGACCCGGACGCCGAGATCGATCAAATCATGCAGATTTTGCGCACCTATCTGAAATAGGGCGCCAAACCGGACTAACTATTTGTTTTTGAGCCCATCCTGTCGGAAGATAGTTTCAAAATTGTCGGGATGCGCTCCAGATCCAGAAGGAACATCGTCATGAAATCACGTGCAGCCGTTGCCTGGGAGGCAAAAAAGCCGCTCACCATCGAAACCGTCGAAATCGGCGGGCCGCGGGCCGGTGAAGTGCTGGTCGAAATCATGGCGACCGGCGTGTGTCACACCGACGCCTATACGCTGTCGGGCCTCGATTCCGAAGGCAAGTTCCCGGCCATTCTCGGCCATGAGGGCGCGGGCATCGTGCGCGAAGTTGGCGCAGGCGTAACCTCCGTCAAGCCGGGCGACCATGTCATCCCGCTTTACACGCCGGAATGCCGCCAGTGCAAAACCTGCCTGTCGCAGCGCTCCAACCTCTGCACCTCGATCCGCGCCACGCAAGGTCAGGGCCTGATGCCGGACAAGACCACGCGCTTTTCCTGCGATGGCGGCGAAGTGTTCCATTATATGGGCTGCTCGACTTTCTCGAACTTCACCGTTCTGCCGGAAATCGCCGTCGCCAAGGTGCGTGAAGACGCGCCCTTCGACAAGATTTGCTATATCGGCTGCGGCGTCACCACCGGCATCGGCGCGGTGATCTATACGGCAAAGGTTCGTCCAGGTTCGAATGTGGTGGTATTTGGCCTCGGCGGCATCGGCCTCAATGTCATTCAGGGCGCGCGCATGGTCGGCGCGGACAAGATCATCGGCGTTGATATCAACCCGGCCAAGGTCGAAATGGCGAAGAAGTTCGGCATGACCGACTTCATCAACCCGCGTGAAATCGGCAATGACAAGGTGGTTCAGGCCATTCAAGACCTGACCGATGGCGGCGCGGACTATTCCTTCGACGCCACCGGCAACACCGATGTCATGCGTCAGGCGCTGGAATGCTGCCATCGCGGCTGGGGTGAATCCATCATTATCGGCGTTGCGGAAGCTGGCAAGGAAATCGCCACGCGTCCATTCCAGCTGGTCACGGGCCGCGTCTGGAAAGGCACCGCCTTCGGCGGCGCGCGCGGCCGCACCGACGTGCCGAAGATCGTCGACTGGTACATGGACGGCAAGATCAACATCGACGATCTGATTACCCACACCATGCCGCTCGATGAAATCAACACGGCCTTCGACCTGATGCATGAAGGCAAGTCGATCCGTTCGGTGATTGTCTACTGATGAGCGAAAAAACGCTGATATCCCGCTGGGATGAGCTGGACGATTTTACGCCGCGCGCGCTTTATGCGCTGCTGAAATTGCGCGTGGATATTTTCGTGGTGGAGCAGAAATGCCCCTATCCCGAAATCGATGGCAAGGACATTGGCGCGTTCCACCTGCGCATTCTTGACGGCGAAGAACTCGCAGCCGCCTTGCGGGTTCTGCCGCCGGAAAGTGATGGCAAACCTGCCAAGATCGGGCGTGTGGTCGTGGCCCCGGATTACCGGGGCTACCAACTTGGCCGAAGGCTGATGCAGGAAGCGATTGCCTTCACGCAACAGCATTTTCCCGGCATCGCCATTGAGCTCGGTGGCCAGAGCCATTTGCAGAAATTCTATGGCTCGTTCGGTTTTGAAGTCATTTCGGATGAATATCTGGAAGACGGCATCCCGCATGTGGACATGCGGCTGGAACGCCGGGAAAAGAGCAACTGATGTTTCTGCTGCGCCGCCATATGTCCTTCTATCTTGCGGCCATCGGCGGCGCAGCGGCCTTTATCATCGCCTGGCTATTCGGCAGTCCGCTGGCGCCGGTGATCGGGGCGGACACATTCTTCGTGCTTTATCTGGTGCTGGCGCTTGCAGCCATCCCAAAGCTCACCGCCGCTTTTCTCAAAAAGCACGCCGCCGCCGCCGATGAACCGGCCTGGATCATCTTTCTGGTGACTTTCGCAACCGTTATCGTCGCAGTGGCCTCGCTGTTCATCCTGCTCAACCGGCAGCCGAACGCGGATGCATTGGCGCTGGTGACCACGCTTGCATCGGTGCCGCTCGGCTGGGCGACCATCCACATGATGACGGCCATTCACTACGCCCATGCCTTCTGGCAACCGCAGGAACCAGCCGGTGACGACAACGGCCACGCCAGCCGCCATCGCGGCGGGTTCGACTTTCCCGGCACGCAGGAACCATCGGGCTGGGATTTCGCCTATTTCGCCTATGTCATCGGCATGACCGCGCAGACTTCCGATACGGGCGTCACCACCACCGCCATGCGGCGGCTGACACTGATGCACAGCGTGGTATCCTATTTCTTCAACACCATTCTCGTCGCGGCAGCGGTCAATGCCGCCGTCGCGCTCGGCAGCTGAATAGCCCGGCCCGCGCGCAAAATCAGGAACTGGAATTCACATGACAACGACCCTCGAAACAATTTCGACAGCCAAGTGCTTTGGCGGGACGCAAGGCGTCTACCGGCACAAAAGCGCGACCTGCCAGTGCGATATGACCTTTGCCGTCTTCCTGCCGCCGCAGGCCAAGGATGGTCCGGTGCCGGTGCTCTGGTATCTGTCCGGCCTGACCTGTACGCATCAAAACGTGATGGACAAGGGCGAATATCGACAATTGGCCGCAGAACTTGGAATTGCCGTTATTTGCCCGGATACGAGCCCACGCGGTAATGACGTTCCGGACGAACCGGAGAACTGGCAGTTCGGCAAGGGCGCAGGCTTTTATGTCGATGCGACGCAGGCGCCTTTCGCCCGGAACTACCAGATGTACAGCTATATCACGCAGGAACTGACCGATCTGGTTGCGGCTGAGTTTCCGCTGGATATGGCGCGGCAAGCCATCACCGGCCATTCCATGGGCGGTCATGGCGCGCTGACGATTGCGCTGAAAAACCCGGACCGCTTCAAGTCGGCCTCGGCTTTCGCGCCGATCGTGCAGCCATCGACCGCCGGATGGTCGAAACCGGCGCTGGAAAAATATCTCGGACCGGAAGAACGTGCATGGCGTCCCTATGATGCGTCGTTGCTGATCGAGGATGGCTACAAATTCCCGGCATTTCTGGTCGATCAGGGCACCGCAGACGGTTTCCTGAACGACGGCTTGCGTCCGTGGCTGCTGGAAGAAGCCTGCAAGAAAGCTGGCATTCCGCTCACGCTCAACATGCGCGAGGGCTATGATCATTCCTATTTCTTCATTTCGACATTCATGGATGACCATCTGCGCTGGCATGCAGAACGGCTGTAAGACACAGAAAAGCCCGGCTTGGCCGGGCTTTTTGCTATCGCCTCACCACCTTCATCGGCAGACCGCCCTGCGGCTGCGTGGTGAGCTTTTGCACCGGCCACGGTCTGGTGGTTTCCAGCACGTCGAAGCGGTGACCGTCGAGCAAAGTCGCCAGCGCAATCACCGCTTCCTGCAAGGCAAAGCTCGCCCCGATGCAGACGCGCGGTCCCGCGCCGAAGGGCAGATACTGGAAACGGTCGAGCCGGTCGCGGTTTTCCGGCCAGAAGCGCTGCGGCATGAAAGCATCCGGCTGATCCCAGTAGAGGCGGTGACGGTGGATCACCCACGGCATGACAAGCACCGTTGCGCCTTTCGGTATTGCCAGATCGCCATAGCGATCATTCTCCGCCGCCTCGCGATTGATCGATGGCGCAGGCGGGTAAAGACGCATCGCTTCCTCGAAAGCCGCGCGCGTAAAAGGCAGACTTGCCAGCCATTCATGCGGCGGGAGATCGCGCCCGCCCTTTTCGAAAAAGGCGTCGATTTCCGCCTCAACACGCGCACGCTCTTCGGGGGCCTTGGCCAGCAGATAGAGCGTCCAGCCAAGCGCCCGGGCCGTGGTTTCGTGACCGGCGCCAATGAAGGTGATGATGTTGTCTTCGATCTCGGAACGGCTCAGGCCTTCCGGACCTTCGGCGCGCAGAAGCAGCGTCAGGAAATCGCTCGGCACCGCCTCG
This sequence comes from Ochrobactrum sp. SSR, assembly GCF_030067775.1. Classification (NCBI taxonomy): domain Bacteria; kingdom Pseudomonadati; phylum Pseudomonadota; class Alphaproteobacteria; order Hyphomicrobiales; family Brucellaceae; genus Ochrobactrum; species Ochrobactrum sp. SSR. The sequence continues at coordinate 1,595,555 of NZ_CP125969.1, forward strand.
CCCTTGTCCATGCGCGCCTTGCGCAGGGCAATCGTGTCGGAGACGAGCGCGCGGAAGAAGCCCAGCGACTGCTGGCCACGCAAACGCGTGAAGCGTGGCAGCCAGTCGGGCAGGCCCAGCAGATCGAACGGATCGACGCGCCCCATGGTTTCAAACAGCTTGTCGATCTGGCGCGCGAAATCATTGGCATCGCCTGCGATCTCGCCGGAAAACAGCGTTTCGGCCAGAATATCATAGGTCAAAAGCGTCATGTCATGGGCAACATCGGTGACGGTGCCGTTGGTCCTGTAGCGCTCGACGAACAGGCGTGAACGGTCGCGCATGGTTTGCGCAAAGCCCGCAATATGGCGCGGCGTGAAGACAGGCGCCATGGCCTTGCGCGAACGCTTCCACACCTGCCCCTCAGCCGTCAGAAGGCCATCGCGCAGCAGCGGGCGCAGCACGCGCTGCCGAATGGCGGACATGGGATAATTGGCGGCGTTGTCCACAAGCACGTGGCGGATCAGCCCCGGATCGTTGGCGATGATGGTTTTGATGCCGAGCCAGCTGACCTCGACCCAGCGCTCATTGTAGGAAGGCTCACCCCACAATTCGAGCGGGTTCTTGTAAACCACGCGCATCATCTCGAAACGGCCGACCGGCTTTTCGCGCGGACGCGGCGCGGGCGGCACGAAGGGTTCTAGCACTTCCGGCATAGTCATCGCAGTTTCATCCAAGCGTTCCAGATACCGTTGTTTTATGACATATAAGGGGTAATTGTGGCGCTTCCAGAAGCCCAATCGAGGCTGCATCTGCCATATGGGGTCGATATCCGCCCAAACTACCGGAATCCCCGGCAAATTTGCGCGTGAAATTTGGAAAATAAGCCGTTAGCGCCTATATTAAAGCCATGTTTGTCGTGTGATTCGACACGTTCTTTAAGGCTGCATTTGCAGCAGGCTATCAGGCTGCATTCGCAGCACGTTTTCGAAAGATTTTCATGAGCGATACGCCCGAGATGAATTCCGAAGCCTCCGCCGAATATGGCGCGGATTCCATTCGTGTTCTGAAAGGTCTGGATGCCGTTCGCAAGCGTCCGGGCATGTATATCGGTGACACGGATGACGGCTCCGGCCTGCATCACATGGTTTATGAAGTCGTGGACAACGCCATCGACGAAGCGCTGGCGGGCCATGCCACACTCGTCACCGTGACGCTCAATGCCGATGGCTCCTGCACTGTGACCGATAACGGTCGCGGCATCCCGACCGACATCCATAAGGAAGAAGGCGTTTCGGCTGCTGAAGTCATCATGACCCAGCTCCATGCGGGCGGCAAGTTCGACCAGAATTCCTACAAGGTTTCCGGCGGTCTGCACGGCGTGGGCGTTTCGGTCGTCAACGCGCTTTCGGTCTGGCTGAAGCTGAAGATCCGCCGCTATGGCAAGGTTCACGAAATGAGCTTTACCCACGGCGTCGCCGATGCGCCGCTGGTGGTGACGGGCGATGTGGCCGACGGCGAAACCGGCACCTCCGTGACCTTCCTGCCCTCGACGGAAACCTTCAGCATGGTCGAATTCGACTATGACACGCTGGAGCGTCGCCTGCGCGAGCTGGCCTTCCTCAATTCCGGTGTGCGCATCAAGCTGAGCGATCACCGTCATGCGGACGCCAAGGAACACGAACTGCATTACGACGGCGGCCTGATCGAATTCGTGAAATATATCGATCAGAACAAGAAGCCGCTGATCGACGAGCCGGTCTATATCCGCAGTGAAAAGGACGGCATGACGGTTGAAGTCGCCATGTGGTGGAACGATTCCTACCACGAAAAGGTGCTGTGCTTCACCAACAACATCCCGCAGCGCGATGGCGGCACCCATCTGGCCGGTTTCCGTGGTGCGTTGACCCGTCAGGTCACGGGCTATGCGGATGCTTCCGGCATGACCAAGAAGGAAAAGGTGCAGCTCACCGGCGACGATTGCCGCGAAGGCCTGACGGCCGTTCTTTCCGTCAAGGTGCCGGACCCGAAGTTCTCGTCGCAGACGAAGGACAAGCTGGTTTCGTCGGAAGTGCGCCCGGTGGTCGAAAGCCTCGTCAACGAAGCGCTGTCGATCTGGCTGGAAGAGCATCCGGCGCAAGGCAAGGCCGTGGTCGAGAAGGTCATTCAGGCCGCCGCCGCCCGTGAAGCGGCGCGCAAGGCCCGCGACATCACCCGCAAGAGCACGCTCAGCGTCACCTCGCTGCCGGGCAAGCTCGCCGATTGTCAGGAACGCGACCCGGCCAAGTCGGAACTCTTCATCGTCGAAGGTGACTCGGCAGGTGGTTCCGCGAAGAGCGGGCGTTCACGCCAGAACCAGGCGATCCTGCCGCTGCGCGGCAAGATCCTGAATGTGGAACGCGTCCGCTTCGACCGCATGCTGTCCTCCGATCAGGTCGGCACGCTGATCACGGCGCTCGGCACCTCGATCGGCAAGGATGAGACGCACGGCTTCAACGCCGACAAATTGCGTTATCACAAGATCATCATCATGACCGATGCTGACGTCGACGGTGCGCATATTCGCACGCTGTTGCTCACCTTCTTCTTCCGTCAGATGCCGGAGCTGATTGAGCGCGGCCATATCTATATTGCGCAGCCGCCGCTCTATAAGGTGTCGCGCGGCAAGTCCTCGCAATATATCAAGAACGAGGCCGCCTTCGAGGACTTCCTCATCGAGACCGGCCTTGAAGAAGCAGCCCTTGAAATGGCAAGCGGCGAAGTGCGCGCCGGGCCAGATCTGCGCGCCGTCGTGGACGATGCCCGCACGCTCCGCCAGCTTCTGCAAGGCCTGCACACCCGCTATGACCGCCGCGTTGTCGAACAGGCGGCGATTGCTGGCCTGCTCAACCCCGACGCTTCGAAGGACAATGCCACGGCGCAACGCTCTGCCGATACGGTTGCGACGCGCCTCGACATGATTTCGGAAGAAACCGAGCGCGGCTGGACCGGCCATGTCATGGACGATGGTGGCTATCGCTTCGAGCGCATGGTGCGCGGCGTCAAGGATGTCGCCATTCTCGACATGGCGCTGCTCGGCTCTGCCGATGCCCGACAGATCGACCGGGTGGCAGGCCGCATGAGCGAAACCTTCGCCGAGCCGCCCATGCTGCGCCGCAAGGACAAGTCGGACGTGCTGTCCGGCCCGATGGCGCTGCTGGATGCGGTTTTCGCGACGGGTCGCAAGGGCCTCACCCTACAGCGTTACAAAGGCTTGGGCGAAATGAACGCCGAACAGCTGTGGGAAACCACGCTTGACCCGAATGTGCGCTCGCTTCTGCAGGTCAAGGTGACCGATGCGACCGACGCGGACTCGCTCTTCTCGCGCCTGATGGGCGACGAAGTGGAACCACGCCGCGAGTTCATTCAGGAAAACGCGCTGAGCGTCGCCAATCTGGACGTCTGATCCAGCTCGGTCCCTGACAACAATAAAGGCCTCTGCTCGCAGAGGCCTTTTGTTTATCTGGCGGTATCACAACCGCAAAAAGAAAGGCCCCGCAATGCGGGGCCTTTCTCTTGCAATCCTTTAACGAAGGATCAGAACTTGTAGGCAACGCCCAGACGAACTTCGTTGGTCTTGAAGTCGTTGTTGACGCTCAGTCCACCGAAATCGAGGTCCTTATCGCCGTAATCGGTGTAGCGATATTCAAGACGCAGGATCAGGTTGTCGGTTGCGGCATAGTCCACACCGCCGCCAATGGTCCAGCCGGTAAGCGTCTTGCTTTCGGAGAAGCCGATACCGTCGATGTCGCCGCTGTTCTTGATATTGCCGAATGCAACACCGCCAGCGATGTAAGGCAGGAAGCGGTCAAAGGCATAACCAGCACGGGCACGAACGGCACCCGACCAGCGCAGCTTGTTTTCAAACGAACCGACTGCGAGATCGCCATCGTAAATGTCGATGCCCTTCGAGACGTCATTATAGGTGATGTCGCCATCGATACCGAGAACAACATTGTTGCCCAGATCGAAGTTGTAACCGGCATAGAGACCGCCGAGGAAGCCATCAGGCTTCACATTGCCATAGGTGAAAAGGTCACCGCTGAAGTCGGACTTGCCCCAGCCATAGCCAACCTGACCACCGATGTAAGCACCGTTCCAGGTAAAGGTCGGAGCGACGACAACCGGTGCTGGTTCCTGTTCGATAACCGCGTCAGCAGCCTTTGCGCCGGTGGCAGCAATCAGGGCGACGGTGGATGCGAGAAGAAGCGTCTTGAGCTTCATGATGAACCTCCAAAGGAAATTTTCTGAACCAAGCTTGCCCCTAATATAAGCGACTACTCAGAAAAGTCTGTAGCAAGGAAGCCACAGCAAGCGAAATGTGCAAAAAGCCGAACACGAAGCCGTGAAACCGCCTTCTCTAGTTAAAATTCGGTTAAAAACCACCGAAAGAGCCGCTCTGTGCAGGCCTATATTAATCCCGATCCAATCGGGTTATAGAAAACCGGGCTTAAAAGGTGGGAGACTGATATGCAGATAGCGGGCGGCAGCGAACGGATCGACTGGGTCGATATTGCCAAGGGCATCTGCATTATCTTCGTCGTTATGATGCATTCCACGCTGGGCGTCGAAAAGGCGGCGGGTGCCGAAGGCTGGATGCATTATGTGGTTGCCTTCGCCAAACCATTCCGCATGCCGGATTTCTTCATGATCTCCGGGCTGTTTCTCAGCCTCGTCATCGACCGGCCCTGGCGACGCTATCTCGATCGCAAGGTTGTGCACTTCCTGTATTTCTACATTCTGTGGCTCACGATCCAGTTTGCGTTCAAGGCGCCGGGCATTGCCAGCGAAGCCGGTATTTCAGGCGTTGTGCAGGCCTATCTCATGGCTTTCGTCGAGCCGTTTGGAACGCTGTGGTTCATCTATATCCTGCCAATCTTCTTTATCGCGACGCGGCTTTTGAAGCGTGTGCCAGTGGGCGTGACCTTTACGGTGCTGGCTGTGCTGGAAATCCTGCCCGTGCATACGGGCTGGGTGATGATTGACGAATTCTGCTCGCGTTTCGTCTATTTCTTCGCGGGCTATGCCGTCGCACCGGCCATCTTCAAGGTTGCGGACTGGCTGCGCCAGCGCCCTCTTGTCGGCGTTGCCGGGCTACTCGTCTGGGGTCTTGTCGAATATAAGCTCGTCTTCATGCCGGTGCCGGAAAGCCTCGCATCGTTGATCGCGCCGGCAAGCGATCTTCTGAACGGGCGTGGCGCTATCAGCGATCTGCCCGTTATCTCGCTACTGCTGGGACTGGTCGGCGCGCTGGCGATTATCTCGATTTCGTCGCTGTTAAGCCTGCTGTCCGCGCGCAACTGGCTGCATCGGGCCTTAAGCTGGCTCGGCGCACATTCGATTGTGATCTATCTGGCCTTCTTCCTACCAATGGCCATTGCGCGCACGGTGCTGCTGAAACTCGGCTTCATCGATATCGGCACAGTATCGCTGCTGACCACCGCAAGCGGCGTGATCGGGCCGGTCATTCTTTACGGGCTTATCCGATGGACCGGCTATGGCCAGTTTCTGTTCCGCCGCCCGGCATGGGCCTATATTGATCAGGCCCCGCAAAAGAAAACGGCGGCCACAGCCGCCGTTTGATGGTTTCGGATTTTTCGCCCAGTATTAGCTATGCGCGAAGATATCGTCTTCCGGCCAGCCCATCAGATCGAGCTCCGAACGAGTCGGCAGGAATTTGAAGCAGGCTTCGGCCTGTTTCACGCGGCCATCGCGCTCAAGGCGCTGTTCCAGAACGGCCTTCAGGCGATGCAGATAGAGCACGTCGGAAGCAGCATATTCGAGCTGCGCCTGCGAGAGAATTTCCGCAGCCCAGTCGGATGACTGTTGCTGCTTGGAGATAGAAACGTCCAGCAGCTCGTTGCACAGTTCCTTGAGACCATGGCGGTCCGTATAGGTGCGGGTGAGCTTCGATGCGATCTTGGTGCAAAAGACGGGCTGCGGCATGGTGCCGAAAGCCTGCGCCAGCACCGCCAGATCGAATCGGCCGAAATGGAAGATTTTCGTGATCGAGCGGTCTTTCAAAAGCTTGACCAGATTGGGCGCCTTTTTCTGACCGGCTTCGATCTGGATTACGTCTGCCGTGCCGTCACCGGGCGAAATCTGCACCACGCAAAGCCGGTCACGATGCGGGTTCAGCCCCAGCGTCTCGGTATCGATGGCGACCGCATCGACCTGATAGTGATCGAGGTTCGACAGATCGTTTTTATGAAAACGGATGGTCATTCTCTATTATCCTTATTTGGCGGCGATAACCGCCATGATGCGAGCCCTACTTGGCGGCGATAGCCGCCATAATACGCGCCCATGAGCGTTGGCCTTTGTGGAAGGAGTTCAGCTCGTATTTTTCGTTGGGCGAATGGATCCGGTCGTCTTCGAGGCCGAAGCCGACGAGCAGCGATTCCATGCCGAGGAACGTGTCGAAGTCGCCGACAATCGGGATCGAGCCGCCCATGGCGATCAGCACCGCTGGCTTCGGCCATTCGTCGGACAGCGCGTCCTTGGCCTTGGAAACCAGCGGTGAATCATAAGGCAACTGGATTGCGGGCGAGCCGCCATGCGGGTGGAACTCCACCGAACAATCGGCTGGCAGACGCTCTTGCACAAAGGCGCGGAAGGCTTCGCGGATCTTCGCCGGGTCCTGTTTGTGGACCAGACGGAACGAGACCTTGGCCGAAGCCTGCGCCGCGATAACCGTCTTGAAGCCTTCGCCGGTATAACCGCCGGTGATGCCGTTTACTTCCGCAGTCGGGCGCGCCCAGGTGAGTTCCAGAACGCTGCGGCCCTTTTCGCCGGATGGGACCGACAGGCCGATAGGACCGAGAAAATTTTCCGCCGTGCGACCGAGGCTTTCCCAGGATTGCAGGATTTGCGACGGGGTTTCTTCCACGCCTTCATAGAAGCCCGGAACGGTGACGCGTCCGGTTTCGTCATGCAGGTCGGCCAGAATCTTGCTCAGAATATGGATGGGATTGGCGGCAGCACCACCGAAGAAGCCCGAATGCAGATCACGGTCGGCAGCCTTGATGACGATTTCCTCGCCGACGAGACCACGCAAGCCCACACTGATGGCAGGGGTTTCCGCGTCCCACATGGCGGTGTCGCAGACCAGCGCCACGTCGGCCTTCAGCTCCGCCTTGTTGGCATCAAGGAATGGCTTCAGCGACGGCGAACCGGATTCTTCCTCGCCTTCGAACAACAGCGTCACCTTGACTGGCAGATTGCCATGGATCGCCTTATAGGCGCGGCAGGCTTCCACGAAGGTCATCAGCTGGCCCTTGTCGTCGGACGTGCCGCGACCGGTCAGGATCTTGCGACCGTTACCGACATCCTTGATCGCCGGATCGAACGGGTCGTTTTCCCACAGGTTCAGCGGATCGACCGGCTGCACATCATAGTGACCATAGAACAGCACATGCGGCGCATCGGGCTTGGCGCCATCGTGATGTGCAACCACCATCGGGTGGCCCGGCGTGTCGCGCACGCTGGCGTCAAAGCCAATCGTCTTCAGATCCTCGACCAGCCATTCCGCAGCTTTACGGCAGTCGGCCTTATAGGCCGGGTCGGTCGAAATCGACTTGATCCGCAGCAGTTCGAACAGGCGTTCGAGGCTTTTATCGAGATTGGCGTCGAGGTGGCTGAGAACTTTGTCGAGCGATTGCTGAGACGTTTCCGTGGACATGAAAATTTCCTGACGAGTCTTAAACTGGCGGCACACTACAACCAGCATCGTCAGGAGGAAACCCGGTTTGAGAGCGGGCACCCGAAAATGATTTGGCCGCTGCGGTGAGGGGATACCACAGCGGCCATATCACTACACTCAAAGCGGCAGCCCGGAGAGGGGAATGAGGCTGCCGCAACATCCGGTATCCAACGGGGGACGGGTCAGAAAACCGGCGACCGACGAACTGTCGATGACTGAAATTTGGTTTTCAATCGTGGCTATTCAAGGGCACGGAAGATTACAAATCTGTAACAAACTTGTTATCGATCCGTGACGAGGTTCTTTCGCGTGGATCATTGTTTCTCCTGACATTGAGCCAGTTCCCTTTAGGGCTGCTTTGATCTACTTCTAAGCCATGAAAAAAGGCGATCATCTCTTTCTCGTTGACGGCTCGGGTTATATTTTCCGCGCCTATCACGCCCTTCCCCCGCTGACCCGCAAGACCGATGGTTTGCCGGTGGGCGCCGTATCGGGCTTCTGCAACATGCTGTGGAAGCTGCTGAAGGATGCGCGCAACACCGATGTAGGCGTGGTGCCGACCCATTTCGCGGTGATTTTCGACTATTCGTCGAAGACGTTCCGCAACGCGCTTTATCCTGAATACAAAGCCAATCGCACCGCACCGCCGGAAGATCTCGTTCCGCAGTTCGGCCTGATCCGTCAGGCAACCCGCGCCTTCAACCTGCCCTGCATCGAAAAGGAAGGGTTTGAGGCCGACGACCTGATCGCGACCTATGCGCGCCTTGCCGAACAGGCGGGCGGCGATGTCACCATCGTCTCTTCCGACAAGGATCTCATGCAGCTCGTGACGCCGGGCGTGTCGATGTATGACAGCATGAAGGACAAGCAGATTTCGATCCCCGAAGTGATCGAAAAATGGGGCGTGCCGCCGGAAAAGATGATCGACCTGCAATCGCTGACCGGCGACAGCACCGATAACGTGCCCGGCATTCCGGGCATTGGCCCCAAAACGGCAGCGCAATTGCTGGAAGAATTCGGCGATCTCGACACGCTTCTCGCCCGCGCCTCGGAAATCAAGCAGAACAAGCGCCGCGAAAATATTATCGCCTTTGCGGACCAGACCAAGATTTCGCGCGAGCTGGTCACGCTCAAGACCGATGTGCCGTTGGATGTCGATCTCGACGGTCTGGTTCTGGAACCGCAAGACGGCCCGAAGCTGATCGGCTTCCTCAAGGCCATGGAGTTCACCTCGCTGACCCGCCGCGTGGCCGAAGCGACCGATACGGATGCTTCCGCCGTGGAGCCGTGCCATGTCGAGACGCAATGGGGCGCGGATGCGCATGGCCCCGATGTCGATGTCGTCGTGACGAGTGTTGCGGACGTCACGGTCGTCGCTGTGGCGACGGGCGAGCCTGCCGCTGCGACAGGCTACACCCCGCAGGCGCTGGCCGATAAGCGCGTCGCGAATGCCACTGCGCAGAAGATCGACACCGGCGCTTACACTTGCATTCGCGATATTGCCACGCTCAAGCTCTGGCTGGCCGAAGCGGTCGAAACCGGCGTGATGGCTTTCGATACGGAAACCAATTCGCTTGATCCGATGCAGGCCGAACTCGTTGGCTTCTCGCTGGCTCTCCCCGGCCAGAATAGCACGACCAGGGCGGCTTATATCCCGCTTCAGCACAAATCCGGTCAGGGCGATCTGCTCGGCGGCGGCATGGTCGATGGGCAGATACCGCTCGGCCAGGCCCTTGAAGCGCTGAAAGCCGTGCTTGAGGATGCTTCCGTTCTCAAGATCGCGCAGAACATGAAATATGACTGGCTGGTGATGCGCCGTCACGGGATCAACACCGTATCCTTTGACGATACGATGCTGATTTCCTATGTGCTCGACGCCGGTACGGGCAGCCATGGCATGGACCCGCTTTCGGAACGCTGGCTCGGCCATACGCCGATTGCCTATAAGGATGTTGCAGGCAGCGGCAAAAGCGCCGTGACCTTCGACATGGTCGATATCGACCGCGCGACAGCCTATGCGGCTGAAGATGCCGATGTGACGCTGCGCCTGTGGCAAGTCCTCAAACCACGCCTCGCTGCTGAGGGCCTCATGTCGGTCTATGAGCGGCTGGAGCGTCCATTGGTCGATGTGCTGGCGCGCATGGAAGAACGCGGCATTTCCGTGGATCGTCAGGTGCTGTCGCGCCTGTCTGGCGATCTGGCACAGGCTGCCGCCGCTTACGAAGATGAAATCTACGAACTGGCCGGTGAGAAATTCACCATCGGCTCGCCGAAGCAGCTCGGCGATATTCTGTTCGGCAAGATGGGCCTGCCCGGCGCCTCCAAAACCAAGACCGGCCAATGGTCCACCTCGGCGCAGGTGCTTGAAGACCTCGCTGCTGAAGGTCATCCCCTGCCGCGCAAAATCGTTGACTGGCGCCAGCTGACCAAGCTGAAATCCACCTATACGGATGCGCTGCCCGGTTTCATCCATCCGCAGACCAAACGCGTCCACACATCTTACGCAATGGCGTCCACGTCGACGGGCCGCCTCTCCTCTTCCGAGCCGAATTTGCAGAACATTCCGGTGCGTACCGCCGAAGGTCGCAAAATCAGGACGGCCTTCATCGCGGAACCGGGCAACAAGCTGATCTCCGCCGATTACAGCCAGATCGAGCTGCGCGTGCTGGCCCATGTGGCCGATATTGCGCAATTGAAACAGGCTTTTGCCGATGGCGTCGATATTCACGCCATGACCGCATCGGAAATGTTCGGCGTGCCGGTGGAAGGCATGCCGTCGGAGGTTCGCCGCCGCGCCAAGGCGATCAATTTCGGCATCATCTATGGCATTTCGGCTTTCGGTCTCGCCAACCAGCTTTCCATCCCGCGTGAGGAAGCCGGGCAATATATCCGCACCTATTTCGAGCGCTTCCCCGGCATCAAGGATTATATGGAAGCGACCAAGGCTTTTGCGCGTGAAAATGGCTATGTCGAAACCATATTCGGACGCCGTGCCCATTATCCGGATATCCGCGCATCCAACCCGCAAATCCGCGCTTTCAACGAGCGCGCTGCCATCAACGCGCCCATTCAGGGTTCGGCTGCCGACATTATCCGCCGCGCCATGATTCGCATGGAAGATGCGCTTGAAAAAGAAAAGCTCGCCGCCCGCATGTTATTGCAGGTGCACGACGAACTGATCTTCGAAGTACCCGAAAATGAAGTGGAAAAAACCATTCCGCTGGTGCGTCATATCATGGAGAATGCGGCCCTTCCGGCGGTATCTCTGACGGTTCCGCTGCATGTCGATGCGCGCGCAGCGCATAACTGGGACGAGGCCCACTAAAATATTTACCGAGCCGTCACTGCCAAACAGTTGCGGCTCGGCTTTGCTTTAAATCCGCGTTTTAACGGATCATACAGAACGACCTGTAGTGATTATCCGTATAATAATAGGTGCGATTTGCACTTCCATCATAACCGATAATGGCCCGGTGCCTTCCACGGCGACCGTATCGATCCTTGCCGAGATCGAACTCAAAATAGGTCATACGAGGCACATTCGGGAGAATTCCCTCGTTATTGTTGAAGACCGTGGGCCTCTGCCCCTTCCCCTTCAAATATTGGTCGAGCTGGAATTTTGCATTTCTGAAATCATCATATTCATTGGGGTTACTCTTGGGAGGAATTACAGATGCACAGTACGAAATCGGCCTTGCGACACTGTAATTGACAGAAAACATCAAACCAGCGATTAAAAAAGCTGAAACAGCCAATAATTTTCTCATTTTTATCTCGCAATTACTTTTATTAACACGAATTGATAGCCAATCATTATTGTTAATGGCGTTTATATATTAAATGAAAACTTCCCCGCGGTAAGTCGGTTAATTGGCATACGCCGGGCGCAGGGCTGCCATGTCGCCAGCCATGGTTGACCTCGCGACCTGAACCCTATAGGGAAGCGGCAATTCTGTTGCTTCGGTGGTCGCCAGGGGAGCCGTGAACGTTAGGTTTACGGCCAATGGGTTTGCGACTTGTGAAGCTTTTGTGAAAGTTGTCCATGTCTCTGCCCGAAACCATCGCTCCGGCCCTGTCCGGAGCTCTTGCCGCTCGCGGTTATAATACCCTCACCGCCGTTCAGAACGCCGTGCTGGCGCCTGAAACCCTTGATTCCGACCTTCTCGTTTCCGCCCAGACCGGTTCCGGCAAGACCGTTGCCTTCGGTCTCTCCATGGCCAACACCATTCTGGAAGACGAGCTTCGCTTCGGCGAAGCGGGTGCGCCGCTTGCCATGATCATCGCGCCGACGCGCGAACTGGCGCTTCAGGTGCGCCGCGAGCTGGAATGGCTTTATGCCGATACCGGCGCGCGCATTGCATCCTGCGTTGGCGGCATGGATATCCGCACCGAGCGCCGTGCGCTGGAGCGTGGCAGCCATATCGTCGTTGGTACGCCGGGCCGCCTGCGCGACCATATCACCCGCTCAGCGCTGGACATGTCTGCGCTGCGCGTCGTCGTGCTCGACGAAGCCGACGAAATGCTCGACATGGGTTTTCGCGAAGACCTCGAATTCATCCTCGGTGAAGCGCCGGAAGACCGCCGCACGCTGATGTTCTCGGCAACCGTGCCGAAGCCCATCGCGCAGCTCGCCAAGCGTTTCCAGAACAATGCGCTGCGCCTCACCGTGCAGAGCGAAACCAGCCAGCACGCCGATATCGATTACGTCGCCATGCCGGTTCCGCCGCATGAGCGCGACCACGCGATCATCAACACGCTGCTTTATTACGATTCACAGAACTCGATCATCTTCTGCTCAACCCGTGAAGCGGTAAAGCACATGGCAAGCCGCCTTTCCAATCGCGGCTTTGCAGTGGTGGCGCTTTCGGGCGAACTGAGCCAGGCCGAGCGCAACAATGCGCTGCAGGCCATGCGCGATGGTCGCGCCCGCGTTTGCGTGGCGACCGACGTTGCCGCACGCGGTATCGATCTGCCGAATCTCGATCTGGTTATCCATGCCGATCTGCCGAACAATCCTGAAACCATGCTGCACCGTTCGGGCCGTACCGGTCGCGCCGGTCGCAAGGGCACCTGCGTGCTGGTCGTGCCGTTCTCGCGCCGCCGTTCCGCCGAGCGCCTTCTGCATATGGCGAAGCTCGACGCGCAGACCATCCCTGCGCCGGGCATTGCCGCCGTTCAGGCCAAAAACAACGAACGCATTCTCAATGCCGAGGCATTTGGCCAGCCGGTTGAGGAAGAACATCAGGACGTGCTGAAAGCGCTTCTGGAGCGTTACACGCCGGAACAGCTGGCTGCCGCCTATCTCAATCGCGAATTGTCGCTGGCGCCTGCACCGGAAGAAGTGTCGGACGCGCCGGTTCATCCGGTTGGCGGCAAGAAACCGCGCGAACGTTCTGACCGCGGCGATCGTTTCGAGCGTAACGACCGTTTTGATCGTGGAGAACGCGGCGAACCGGGCGAACGCTTCGACCGCAATGCGCATTTCGATGGCGTCTGGTTCTCGGTTTCGGCTGGTCGAAAGCACCGCGCCGATCCGAAGTGGCTGCTGCCGCTGATCTGCAAGGCTGGCGACGTGTCGAAGCGCGATGTCGGCTCGATCAAGATCCTCGACGGCGAAACCCGCTTTGAAATCGCCGCATCGAAGGCCGATGAATTCCGTCAGTCGGTTGCCGAGCGCGGCACGGGCGAAAAGGGTCTGGTGATCCGTCCTGCGGTTGCTGGCGCCGGTGAAGATGCCGGACGCCGCGAAAGCAAGAGCTTCAGGCCGCGTGTTGAAAAGTCTTATGGCGAGAAATCCTGGGGCGACAAGCCGCGCGGAGACAAGCCTTGGGGCGACAAGCCACGTGGGGAAAAGTCATGGGGCGACAAGCCGCGTGGCGAAAAATCCTGGGGTGACAAGCCTCGCGGTGACGGCTTCAAAAAAGGCCCGAAGAAGTCCGAAGGCGGCTATAGCAAAAAGCCTCGCAGCGAGTAAGCTGTTCGTAAAACTGGAAAAGCCCGCCGCATGGCGGGCTTTTTATTAACCGGCGATTTACGTCCCTTTAAACCGCCGCATTTACCCTGCACCGGGTAGACCCTTCTTCGCATTGGCTGAATAACATGACGGCAATGCAGATTAATTTTGGAAAATGATCGGTTCGCACGCATAACGGACCGGCGCGCAGGTGGGTAACTTAGGCAGACTATGGCATCGCGAGACGACAGGAACGGACGCATCGACCCCTCTTTCGGCAAAGAAGAGAAGAGGACTGACGAGGACGATTTCCGTGTCGATGAGGAGGAGCGTATGGCGCGCTCGCAGCAACGCAAACGGGCCCCGTCCCGGGATCGCGAACCGCGTGCAGCACGCCGCGGCAAGGCGAAGCCGCGCGGCTTCTTCGGCTTTCTGCGCCGCGCGATCTACTGGTGCTTCGTGCTCGGCCTGTGGGGCGGCATCGGCCTTGCCGGTGTGCTCGTCTATTTTGCAGCCAAGATGCCGCCGACGACGGATTGGGAAATTCCCGACCGTCCACCCAATGTGCGCATTGTCGATGTTAGCGGAAAGCTGATTGCCAATCGCGGCACCACAGGTGGCGAGGCTGTGGGTCTGCATGAAATGTCGGCCTTCATTCCAAAGGCGGTTGTCGCCATTGAAGACCGGCGTTTCTTTTCGCATTTCGGCATCGACCCGATCGGCCTTGCCCGCGCAATTGTGACCAATGTTGTTTCAGGCCGCGCCGTGCAGGGCGGTTCGACGCTGACACAGCAGCTCGCCAAAAACCTGTTCCTGTCACCTGACCGCACGCTGGAACGCAAGGTACAGGAAGTGATGCTCGCCGTGTGGCTTGAGCATAAATACACCAAGGAACAGATTCTGGAGATGTATCTGAACCGGGTCTATCTCGGTTCGGGCGCCTATGGCGTCGACGCGGCTTCGCGGCGCTATTTCAACAAGTCGGCCAAGGATGTGAACCTGATGGAAGCCGCCACGCTGGCTGGCCTTCTCAAAGCCCCGTCCCGCCTGTCGCCCGCCCGCGATCCGGAAGCCGCCGCCGCCCGCGCCAAGCTGGTGCTGGGTGCCATGCGCGAAGAAGGCATGATCGACGACAGGCAACTGGCGATCGCCGAAAGCGAACCGCCGACCCGCGCGCCATCCTTCTGGCAGGGTTCGGAAAACTATGTCGCCGACAAGGTCGTGTCGGCATTGCCGGCGCTGATCGGTGAGGCAAAGACCGATATCACGGTGGAAACGACCATCGATCTCGGCCTGCAATCGGCAGGCGAAGACGCGATCAAGGACCAGATTTCCCAAAGCGGCAAGAAAATGAATGTGAGCCAGGGTGCTCTCGTTTCCATCGACGGCACTGGCGCGGTGCGCGCCATGGTCGGTGGCGTCGATTATGCCGCCAGCCAGTTTGACCGCGTGACCGATGCGCGCCGTCAGCCTGCATCCTCCTTCAAGCCGTTCGTCTATCTTTCGGCGCTGGAACAGGGCCGCACACCGGATTCGGTGCGCAACGATGCGCCGGTGCGCATCGGCAAGTGGACGCCCAGCAACGACAACGGCAAATATATGGGCGAAGTGACGCTGGCGACCGCGCTGTCGCACTCGCTCAACTCGGTTTCCGCCCAGCTTGTGATGGAAGTCGGCCCGCAGACCGTGGTGGATACCGCGCACCGTCTTGGCGTGCAATCGAAGCTTGAGCCCAACGCTTCGCTGGCGCTTGGCACCTCGGAAGTGACCCTTCTCGAACTGGCCGATGCCTATGTGCCTTTTGCCAATGGCGGCTATCGCGCGCCGGTCTATTTCATCACCAAGGTGACGGATGCCGATGGCAAGGTGCTTTACCAGAAAGATGACGCCATTGGCCCGCGTGTCATCGACGAGCGCAATGTCGGGATGATGAATGCCATGTTGCGGCGAACCGTCGAGGACGGCACGGCGCGCAAGGCGGCCTTTGGCGGCTGGCCCGCAGCGGGGAAAACCGGCACCAGCCAGAATTTCCGCGACGCATGGTTCGTCGGCTACACATCCAATCTCACCACTGGCGTCTGGTTCGGCAATGACGATGGCAAGGGCATGAAGCGCGTCTTCGGCTCGACCTTGCCCGTTGCCGCCTGGAAAAGCTTTATGCAGGAAGCGCACAAGGGCGTGCCCATCTCCGAACTGCCCGGCCATTACGACATCCAGAATGTCGTACCCGGCGGCAGCGACGGCATGGACCCGAATGCGCCTTACGATCCCAACATGATGCCACAGGGCGGCTATGGCGATCAGCCGATGGCTGGAAATGGCGACGATGGTTACTGGCCGCCAGCGCCGGAAACCACCACGCGCAACGACATCCAGCAGGCTGCACCGGAAGGCGCTTATCCTGTGAATGCGCCGGGGCCGCAGGGCAACGCATCCGGCGGGTATAACGACACCTACCGCCCGATGCCACCCGGCGAGGTCGGTGGCCAGCCGGTGCAGCAGCCGCAGCGACGGCTGGGTGGCTCCACCACGTTGCTTGACATCATCATGGGCAATTCGCAGTAGAGATTTGCAAGAAATGCGGGAGTGGATGACAGTCCGCTCCCGCAGTCGCGATCAAGTGAAGCACCTTCTGCACGCAATTGCTAATTCCCCTCGAAATCTTGAGCGGCATGGTCTATTCAAGATTTGAGAGCGAGGTTTTCCATGACCCAAATGACCAAAACAGACGCGTCCCCATCTGAAACCCCGAAGGTTGACGAAGAGCGCAAGACACTGGTTCTGACCGGCGCCAGCCGCGGTATCGGCCATGCGACCGTCAAGCGTTTTTCGCGTGCAGGCTGGCGCGTGATTACCTGCTCGCGGCAGGATTTTTCCGATAATTGCCCATGGCCCGCCGGACCGGAAGACCATATCAAGGTCGATCTGGCCGATCAGGAAGACGTCGGCAAGGCGATTGCCGAAATCCGCCGTCGCCTTGAAGCCAATGGCAGCAAGCTGCATGCGCTCGTCAACAATGCAGGCATTTCGCCGAAAGCACAGGGCGGACGCCGCCTGAATTCGATTGAAACGCCGATGGCCGTGTGGCGCGACGTGTTTCAGGTCAATTTCATGGCCCCGATCATGCTGGCGCGTGGTCTGTTCAAGGAACTGGAAGCCGCGCAGGGTTCGGTCGTCAATGTGACCTCCATTGCAGGCAGCCGTGTTCACCCCTTTGCAGGCACCGCTTATGCCACGTCGAAAGCAGCGCTTTCCTCGCTGACCCGCGAAATGGCCTCGGATTTCGGCCCCTACGGCATCCGCGTCAACGCCATTGCGCCGGGCGAAATCGACACGGCGATCCTGTCGCCGGGCACAGAAAAGCTGGTGGAACAATTGCCCATGCGCCGCCTTGGCAAAACCTCGGAAGTCGCGGAAACCATCTACTTCCTGTGCACTGAGGCTTCATCCTATGTCACAGGATCGGAAATCCATATCAATGGCGGCCAGCACGTCTAACAAATGCAAAGCGCGGCTGTTGAAAAACACTGCGCTTTTTGTTTAGCTGTCTTCAATCGATTTAAAACCCAATTCAACAGTAGACCGAACCATGATCCTTTGTTGCGGTGAAGCCCTGATCGACATGCTGCCACGCGAAGCCGCGACCGGCGAAACGGCCTTCGTGCCTTTTGCGGGCGGTTCGGTTTTCAATTCGGCCATAGCGCTTGGTCGACTTGGCGTGCCGACAGGCTTCTTCTCCGGCATTTCCTCGGATTTCTTCGGCGAAGTGCTGCGTGACACGCTGGCGCGCTCCAATGTCGATTATTCCTTTGCCGCCATTTCGGATCGCCCGACGACGCTTGCCTTCGTCCGCCTCGTGGACGGTCAGGCGCGCTATGCTTTCTACGACGAGAATACGGCTGGCCGCATGCTTTCCGAAAGCGACATGCCTTTCGTGGATGAAAGCATCGACGCCATGCTGTTTGGCTGCATCAGCCTGATTTCCGAGCCATGCGGCAGCGTCTATGAAGCGCTGATGACCCGTGAAGCTAAAAAGCGGGTCATGTTCCTCGATCCCAATATCCGCGCCGGTTTCATCACCGACCGCGAGAAGCATCTGGCGCGCATGAAACGCATGATCGCGCTGGCCGATATCGTGAAACTGTCGGACGAAGATCTCAACTGGTTTGGTGAACATGGCAGCCATGACGAAATCGCCGCCGAATGGCTGAAGCTCGGTCCAAAGCTGATTGTCATCACCAAGGGCGCCCATGGGGCCGATGCCTATACGGCCCATGCAACGGTGCGTGTGCCGGGCGTCAAAGTTGATGTCGTGGACACGGTTGGCGCGGGCGATACGGTCAATGCGGGCATTCTCGTCAGCCTGCACAATCAGGGCTTGCTCAACAAGGCGGCCATCGCAACTCTGAACGACGACCAGATTCACGCCTCCGTCGCGCTCGGCGTCCGGGCTGCTGCCGTCACCGTTTCCCGCGCGGGCGCAAACCCGCCATGGGCCGCAGAAATGCGCGATTGATTCCGTCATCTACAGATAAGACAGCGCCTTCTAACCTACGCCATTGACCCGACTCAATTCCCGCCTTCTATAGGGAGTGGGTGGGAGAGAATCGAATATGGCGAAGGACAATTCAGTGGACGTCTTGCGCATCGCAGCCTTCTCACAAGGCAATCAGGGCGGCAACCCAGCAGGTGTGCTGATTGCGGACCGCCTCCCCTCTCCAGAGGAAATGCAGAAAATCGCCAAGGAGGTGGGGTTTTCTGAAACGGCTTTCGCCGCGCCGGACGGCGAAAGCTGGCGCGTGCGTTATTTCGCACCAGAAATGGAAGTGCCGTTCTGCGGCCATGCCACCATTGCGCTCGGTGCAGCGCTGGCCATGCGCATGGGCGACGGACATTTCAACCTGAAGCTCAATAACAGCACCATCAGCGTGGACGGTCGCAAGGAAGGCGAGTTGTTCGCCGCCAGCCTGCAATCGCCGCCGACGCGCAACCGTGCCGCCGCAGAGGTTGAGGTGGAGCAGGCACTCTCGCTGTTCAGCTACGACAAGGACGATCTCGCGCCGGGCATTCCGCCGGCGCTGATCCATGCGGGCGCGGACCATATCCTGTTGCCGCTGCGCTCACGCGAGAAGCTTGCTTCGATGCATTATGATCTGGCGCGTGGCCGTGTAATGATGAAGCGGCAGGGTTGGACGACCATCCTGCTGATCCATTCGGAAACGCCGCAACGCTTCCATAGCCGCAACCCGTTTGCCGCTGGTGGCGTCTAT
Source organism: Ochrobactrum sp. SSR (assembly GCF_030067775.1). NCBI lineage: Bacteria > Pseudomonadati > Pseudomonadota > Alphaproteobacteria > Hyphomicrobiales > Brucellaceae > Ochrobactrum > Ochrobactrum sp. SSR. The sequence goes on from NZ_CP125969.1 coordinate 1,614,498, forward strand.
GAAGACCCGGCGACGGGCGCTTCCACGGCGGCCTTTGCCGCCTATCTGCGCGATATCGGCTGGCCGCATGGCGGCGAGATCGAAGTGTTTCAGGGCGAGGATATGGGCAGTCCGTCGCATCTTCGCGCCCAGATCGGCACGGAACGCGGCGGATCAATCCGCCTTTCCGGCACAGCACGGCTGATGGAATAGCGGTAAAACGCGGCTCGTAACGTCAGTGGAGATTCGGCGTTATGGTGAGACGAAAATGCCGTTCTTCGAGAACCGGCGCGCAGCGTACTTAAAGGTACGTGAGCACCGGAAGCGCAGAAGAGCGGTATTTGCAGGCCACCAGAACCCGAATATCCGCTGACGTTTAAACTCTGACGAGCTGCTCCACTCTTTCCTCATTGCCGAAGAATTTGAGATATCGCGCCACTTCCTTCGGGTCGCCCGTCGCTTTCTGCGGATTGTCGGAAAGCTTGACCGCCGGATGACCATTGGCATCCGTGACCTTACAGACCAGCGAAATGGCATTCAGCCCTTCGATGTTCTTCGGCGCGCAACCCATGAAATCATTGGTGAGGTTTGTGCCCCAGCCGAAGCTCATGCGCACACGACCTTCGAAATGGCGATAGGTGTCTTCGATCGTATCGACATCCAGCGCATCGGAGAAAATGAGCAGCTTTTCACGCGGGTCTTTTCCGCGTGATTTCCACCATTCGATGATGCGTTCGCCGCCTTCGACGGGCGGGGCGCTGTCGGGACGAAAACCCGTCCAGTCGGCAACCCAGTCCGGCGCATTGCGCAGGAAGGCCGCGGTGCCGAAAGCGTCCGGCAGAACAATCAGCAGATTGCCGCCATAATAACGGTTCCAGTCCTGCAACACGCGATAGGGCGCGCTGCGCAGTTCCTCGTCGGTCTTGGCGAGTGCGGCCAGCACCATCGGCAATTCATGCGCGTTGGTGCCGAGCGCTTCAAGGTCGGTATCCATCGCCAGAAGCACGTTGCTGGTGCCGGTAAAGGAATCGCCGATGCCCTCCTTCAGCGCCTCCACGCACCAGCGCTGCCACAGGAAGGAATGGCGACGGCGGGTGCCGAAGTCGGAAATCTTCAGATCCGGCAGCAGGCGCAGCCGTTCCACCTTGCTCCACATCTTGGCTTTGGCGCGGGCATAGAGCACATCGAGCGAAAACGGCCCGAGGTTCTTCATCGCCGCGCGCGAACGCAGTTCGTTGATGATGGCAAGCGCTGGAATTTCCCACATCGATGTGTGAGACCACGGCCCGTGGAAATGCAGCTCGTACTGCCCGTCCTTGCGACGAAGCTCATATTCCGGCAGCTGGAAATCATGCAGCCATGCCAGGAATTCCGGCTGGAAAATCTGCTTGCGGCCATAGAAGGTGTTACCCGCCAGCCAGATCATTTCCTTTTGGAGAAGCGCAGCGTGCGCGCATGATCAAGCTGCGCGCGCAGCTCGCCTTCTTCGATCTCGTCGGCGAGGCGCACAGAGGTCGTGCGATTGATGAGCGAGAAGGTCGCGTCCACCTTGGGATAGAGGCCCCAGATCATCTGGAGCATCAGTAGCTTGTAGAAATCCGTATCCAGCAGGCTGCGGATAATAGGATCGAGCTTCCAGGCATGGTTATAGACGCGGCGCGCGATATCAGTTCTGGCCATCACGGCCTCCAGCAAACAACAAGTATCCGATGGCACTAGGGCTAATTCTACTTAGCCTGAGTCGTGCAAAAGGCGGGTTTTCACCCGCCTTTTTAATCGGTTCACTTCTGTTTGGGAAGCTCTACCACAATTTCATGTTCGCCATCCGGCTTGATCGGCACGCCTTCGTCCGGTTTGCCGACCTTGCGTCCGTTGAGCTTGATCGCCTTATCCTTAGCACCAGCGACAACCTTGACCCGGTAGAGCGCCTCGCCGAAGCGAAGCTCGGCTTCATAGCCGTCCCATTCCGGCGGCAATGCCGGATCAAGATGCAGCCTGTCTCCACGCTTTGTCACACCGAGGATACCCTCGGTCGCCACGCGGTAGAACCAGCCTGCCGAACCCGTATACCAGGTCCAGCCGCCCTGCCCGCGACGCGGCTCGACGGAATAGATGTCGGCTGCGATCACATAAGGTTCAACACGGTAGGTGTCCGGGTTGCGGCCATGATTGACCGGGCTGATCAGCGAGAACAGACGCCAGGCTTCCGCTGTCTTGCCCATGCGGGCCAGCGCCAGAATGGCCCAGGTTGCGCCATGGGTGTACTGACCGCCGTTCTCGCGAACGCCGGGCGGATAGCCCTTGATGTAACCCGGCTCCTGCACGGTCTTGTCGAAAGGCGGCGTGAATAGGCGAAGCAGTTCGCCCTCCTCATCCAGCAGACGTTTTTGGAGCGAAGCCATCGCCTGTTCGGCGCGCTTTGGATCTGCCACACCGGACAACACGCTCCAGGATTGCGCGATGGCGTCGATCTGGCATTCGTCGCTGTCTTTCGAACCAAGCGGCGCGCCATTGTCGTAGAAGCCACGACGATACCATTCGCCATCCCAGCCGTCGCGGTCGAGCGCCGCCGTCAGGCTGTCCAGATGCGCTTTCCAGATATCAACGCGAACATTATCCTTGCGCGCTTCGGCAATCGGGATGAACTGGCGCAGCGTATAGGCCAGGAACCAGCCGAGCCACACGCTTTCGCCTTCGCCCTTCACACCGACAAGGTTCATGCCGTCGTTCCAGTCGCCGCCGAGGATCAGCGGCAGACCATGCTTGCCGGTGCGGTCGACCGCAAGGTCGAGCGCCAGCGCGCAATGCTCGTAAAGGCTTGCCGTGTCCTTGGAGATTTCCGGCTCATAGAAGGCATCATGTTCGCTTGTCTCCAGCTTGCGTCCGACGAGGAATGGCAGCTTTTCATCGAGGATCGAGCGGTCGCCCGTCGTCTCGACATAAAGCGAGGTGCCATAGCCGAGCCAGACCACATCGTCCGAAATCAGCGTGCGCACACCGGCACCCGTGGCGGGCAGCCACCAATGCTGGACATCGCCTTCCGGGAACTGGCGCGATGCGGCATTGAGGATCTGCGCGCGGGCGAGCGTCGGATCGACGAGCAGCAGCGACAGCGTGTCCTGCAACTGGTCGCGGAAGCCGAAGGCGCCGCTGGCCTGATAGAAAGCGGCACGCGCCCAGATGCGGCAGGCAATCGCCTGATAAGGCAACCAGCCATTGACCAGAAGATCGAAGGCCGGATCAGGCGTCTTCACCTGCACGCGATTGAAGAGCGTTTCCCACTGGTTCTTCGCCGCCTGCAGCTTGTCCTCGAAAGACGCGGTGCGGGCGTCGGAAATCAGCTTTTTCGCCTGCACCTGATCGGCGGCATTGCCGAGCAGGAACACCAATTCGCGGCTTTCGCCAGGACCGACCTCGATGTCGAGCGCAAGCGCCGCGCACGGATCGCGTCCGGCTTCCACCGTGTTGGAGAGCGCCTTGCCTGCAAGCACGACTTCCGGCCTGTCCACCGAACCGGTGGTGCCGATGAACTCGCTGCGATCAGCCGTCACCGATTGTGGCTTTTCAGTCGCTGCAAAGAAGGCGATCTGGCCCGATTTGTCGGGATGATACGGGTTGCCCGCAAAGAGCGCACCCAGTTCATCATCATGCGACGGCACGATGAACGGCACGTTCTTGGCGCGGGCATTGCCCAGCACCCATTCGACGTAACCATAAGCGCGCAGCTTGCGCTTGGAGCGGCCCTTGTTGGTCACTGTCAGGCGCGACAGGCGCACCGGCTTGTCGGCATCGACGATATGGGTCAGTTCCAGCGCCAGTTCGCCATGCTGTGCGGCGAAAGTGCTGTAGCCATGGCTGTGGCGGGCTTCGTAAGTCACCGCCTCGTCGCGCAGCACATTCGACGTTGGCGCGAAGGTGCGGCCCGTTTCGCGGTCGAGGATATAGATCGCCTCGCCCGGACGGTTGGTGACCGGATCGTTGGCCCATGGGGTCAACTGATAGTCGCGGCTGTTGCCAGCCCAGGTGAAGGCCGAACCTTCCGCCGAGACATGGAAACCGAAGGACGGATTGGCGATGACATTGATCCACGGATGGGGCGTGTTGGTGAGGCCATTGACCCGCACCACATAGCTGCCATCCTCCGCAAAACCGCCATAACCGTTCCAGAACTGGAGATCGTCGCCCGACGGAGCCGGACGATTGGTGACCTTCGGCTTGACGACCGGACGGCGTTCTTCCGTACCGCCGACGCCACGTTCGATGGCGACAGGCGCAAGTCCGGCAGCACCGAGACCCTGTGCCGCCGCCTGACCATTGGTCGCCGACTTGGCATCGCGGGCGGCGAGATCGACGGTGATTTCCTCGCTGCGGCGCAATTGTTCGGCCAGCGAGCCGTTCTGCGCATGCATGACGATACGGGCAGAAGCCAGGAGCGTGTTGTAGCTTTCGTCGCTCATCTGGTCGCGGCGCACCGCGAAGATATGCGGCTGCCCGCCGCCACGGGCGCGGAAACCTTCCACGATCCAGTCGATGGCGCGCTGCGTATCCTGCGCATAGGAGAAGGCGCGTTCGTTGACCGCCACCACATCGACGGTGAGGCCCTTCGAGCGCCAATATTCCTGCGCGCGCAACACGCCGCGCAGCACTTCGAGATCGGCTTCGTTGTCGATCCGCAATGCGAAGATCGGATAATCGCCGGAAATCGACATCGGCCACAGATCGGACTGTTTGCCGAGACCGCTGGCGATGGTTTCCGGCGGCTGGCGCAAGGTCCGCTCGGGATAGAGCAGATAGGCCGCGACCTTCTGGTAATCGGCAGCTTCCGCCGGCTTGATACCAATATGGTAGAGCTGCACCTGCGAGCTGGTCCAGGACAGCGAATATTCGCGGGCAAAGCTTTCCGGATGGCGATGCATCGCCACGGCATGTTCCACCGCATCGCGGCTGCCACCGGCGAAGGTCCAGAAAACGAGGCTCACCTTCTTGTGTGCCGGTACGCGGACACGGGTGCGCACCGATGCAATCGGATCGAGCACGCAGCCCTGGCTGCCGCTAAATTTCGCACCCGGCTCGAAGGCAATCGCATCACGCAGGCTGCGGCCACGACCGATGAAGGCGCGGCGGTCGGTTTCGACCTCGGTTTCACGCACAGCGCCAGTCAGATCGGTGACGAAATGCGCAACATGGATATCCGGGTCGGACGGCGCGCGCTTGCGGCGCTTGGCATAGATGGTCGAACCGTTATCGGCGATTTCGGTTTCGACGAACATCTTGGCAAAGGCCGGATGGGCGGCATCGCTGTCCTTGTCGGTCAGCACCAGTTCCTCATAGGACGTGACTTCGATGATGCGGTCACGCGCCGAGGTGTTGATGATGTCGAGCCTGCGGCCCTCACCGTCATATTCCGACGAGACGATCACTTCCATGACCGTCTTGATATCGCCGGCGGTCTTGTAGAATTCCGCCTTGTCTTCGGTGAAGACGGTCTTGGTTTCTTCTTCCGGGTTGCGCACCGGCTCGCCGGTCGCCGACCACCAATAGCCGCTTTCCATATCCCGCAGGAACAGGAAGGAACCCTGAAGGTCTTCCGACGCATCGGCGTGGAAACGGGTGATATCCCAATTGTGCCAGCGGCTGTAGCCGGAACCATTGGCCGTGACCATCAGCGCATATTGGCCGTTCGACATCATATGCGTGGTGCGCGGCGCCTTGAACGGCTTGTCGATGATGCGCATCGGTGCATCGTCGAAACCGCCCGAATCCACGCGCATCGGATTTTCTGTCTTGGCGTAAATCATCGGGATTTCGCGCGGCGCCTTTTCCTGCAACAGGAGTTCGGCGGCTTCGATCACCGGATCGGAGTGGAAACGCTCGCGCATGCGGCCTTCGAAGATCACATTGTTGACCGCGATGATCGCCATACCATGATGGTGGGCATAATAGTTCTTCACGACCGCGCAGGTTTCGCCTTCGCGAACACGCGACGGGGTGAAGTCCACGGAATCGTGGAAGCCATAGCGGCCCAGCGCGCCAAGCTTGGCCAGACGCTTGAGGTTGGCGACGGCAGCCGCTGGCTGATATTGCGACGCAAGCAGGCTCGCATAAGGCGCGATAACCGCATTGCGCGACAGGCCGCGCTGCAAGCCCAGATTAGGCACGCCGAAGTTGGAATACTGGTAGTTCATATGCGCGTCACGCGCATTGAACGCCGCTTCGGAAATACCCCATGGCAGACCGCGCGAGGTCGCATAGTCGATCTGACGTTGCACCACGAGTTTGTTGGTCTGGTCGAGCAACGAACCGAGCGGCTCGGACATGACCAGCGGCGGCATCAGATATTCGAACATCGAGCCGGACCAGGAGAGCAGAGCGCCCTTCCAGCCCACCGGCACCAGTAGACGGCCCAGCTTGAACCAATGCTCGACCGGCACGTCGCCCTTGGCGATGGCGAAGAGGCTCGCCAGACGGGCTTCGGAAGCCAGAAGATCGTAGCAGCTTTCGTCCAGTTCGTTTTCCTGCACGCGGAAACCGATCGACAGAAGGCGACGTTCCTTCCGCTCAAGGAAGCCGAACTGCATATCGAAGGCCAGCTGACGCGAACGGGTTGCGAGATCGCGCAGGCGCTCGCGCAGCGCGTCGGTGTCGCGTTCGCCCATGGCGTCATCGGTGTGCGCCTGGCAGGTATCGACCAGAATACGCGCCCATTCCTTGGCCTCGGCGCTGGCGGGCGTCTCGATCTCGCTGTCGAGTTCTTCCATCAGACGCACGATATCATTGGCGAAAAGCGACAGGTTGATCGTGCGGAAGGATGCCGTTTCCGGCTCTTCCTTGATGGTGCGCACGGCGCGGCGGAAATTGGCGATACGCTCTTCCAGACGGCGGCGCAGCGGACGCAGGATGCGGCGGTCGTCCGGGATACTCGCGATGGTTTCCTCAAGGATGTCGTTGACATCGAGGATACCGTCGAGGTCGCCCTGCACATAGACGGATGGCGCTTCGGCCCATTCTTCGAGCGCCGAAGACAATGTCACCAGATGGCCGGCGAGATTGCCGCTATCCACCGCCGACACATAAAGCGGGCGCATCGGCGTCAGCGTGTTGGTCTCATACCAGTTGTAGAGATGGCCCTGATACTTCTCCATCTTCTCCAGCGTATTGACGGTCGCCTCGACACGCTCCACCGTTTCGTCGAAGCCAATCCAGCCGAAATCGCGGGCTGCGACAATCGACAGAAGATAGACGCCGATATTGGTCGGAGAGGTACGCTGCGCCAGCACCGGCAGCGGGTCTTCCTGGAAGTTATCCGGCGGCAGATGATGGTTTTCATCATTCGCGAATTCGGCGAAATAACGCCAAGTCCGGCGCGCATAACGGCGCAGATCAGACTTGTCGGATGACAGAACTTCGAGCGTGTCCTGCGGCTTGGCCGAACGGCTGACCAGCCAAGCGATCAGCGGCGAGACGAACCAGATCACCGCAAAGGGAGCGGCGATCAGCGCGGCATGGCTTTCGGCTGCGAGAGGCACGAACATCGCCAGACCAGCAATGGCCATGGCTGGCCACATGAGCTGGAAATAGAACAGCAGCGTGTCCGGTGAGGTCTTGGCCTGCGCCGCTGTGCGCCATTCCAGGAGGTTGCGGCGCGAAACGAACAGACGATAGACCGTGCGCGCAATGGCATCGGCCATGAGGAAGGCCGAATGCGCGATGAAGGTGGTGCGTAGCGCCACATCCGCTGTGCCCAGTGCAATATCGGTCAGCACCGATTGCGCATGTCCCTTCAGCGAATAATCCATATTCACCGGGATCAGATTGGTGACGATGCCGAAAGTCGGCGCGACGAACATGCTGACGATCAGGAAGCCCTGCCAGACGGCAGCAACGCCAAGCGGCAGCACGCTCCAGCCGATTACGGCGGCAAGCAACCACAGGATCGGGTTCAGCGAACGGCGCAGATTGTCCACCATCTTCCAACGCGTCGTGGCGCTGACGCCGCGATTGGTGGAAAACAGCCATGGCAGAAGCTGCCAGTCGCCACGCGCCCAGCGATGGTGGCGCGACACATCGACATTATAGCCGGTCGGATAATCTTCCACGACTTCAACATCGCTGACGAGTGCAGCGCGGGCATAGCCGCCTTCGAGAAGATCGTGGCTAAGAAGCGTGTTTTCCGGCACGCGATCCTTCAGCGCCGCCTCAAAGGCGTCGATGTCGTAAAGACCCTTACCGGTAAATGTGCCTTCGCCCAGCAGGTCCTGATAGGTGTCGGAAACCGCGAAGACATAAGGGTCTATGCCACGATTGACCGAGAAGACGCGTTGCAGGAACGATGCCTCGTCGCCCGTCGTCAGCGACGGCGTCACGCGCGGCTGCAAAATGCCATAACCGCGAACAACCTTGCCGGTCTTTTCATCGATGACCGGACGGTTCAGCGGATGGCTGAGCTTGCCAGCGAGATTGGTGACGGATTCCGGCGTCAGACGCGTATCGGCGTCCAGCGTCATCACATATTTGATTTCCTTCGGCAGACGCTCATCCGGCGGGAAGAAGCTCGTATCCTGATCGCCGCGCAGAAGCAGGTTCAGCTCGTGCAGCTTGCCGCGCTTGCGCTCCCAACCCATCCAGCAATTCTGCTTGTCGTTGAACAGGCGACGGCGATGCATGAGGAAGAAGCGCGGCTGGTCGCCGCCCGTATAATGCTCGTTGAGCTTAGCGATTTCCTCACGCGCATAGTCATAGATTTCCATGTCCGCAGGCTTGATTTCCTGCTTCGCATCCACCCAGTCGCTGACCAGCGCGAAATAGATCTCGCCGCGCGGATTGGTGAGATAATGGACTTCCAGATTGCGGATCTGCTCGTCGATGGAATCACGCGAGGTGATGAAGGTCGGCACCGCGACAAGCGTGCGCGCTTCTTCAGGCAAGCCTTCCTTATATTCGAATCCGATCAGGCGCGTCGGCTGTACGAACCACGGCACCAGCGCATTGAACAGCGAATAGGAGGCATCCATCGCCGGGAAGATCGCCAGCAGCGTGAACAGCAGGCGCAGATCGGTCGAAAGACCGGCACGGCTCATGCAGTAATTGACGAGCAGCAGAATCAGGATCGTGAAGATCGCCGTCGGGATGAATAGCCCAAGAAGTCCAAGCCCGCGATAAAAGCGCAGCGCCTTGACGCCGAACGGCGCCTTGTAGCCACAGACTTTCTCAAGATCGCTGCGACCGTCGCCCGACAGATAATAGGCGATGGAGCCCTTGCCTTCGGCTTCCGGATGACCGGCCTGCTCGGCACGCTGGCCTTCCTCGGCAAGCTTGAGCGCTGCCCAGGTGATATCGATTTCGCTCATATCCGAATAGCGGGCGAGCTTTTCAATCGTCACGCGATAGGCATTGCGCGAGCGGAAATCCAAGAGTTCGAAATCGCTGTGGTCGCGCAGGATCGCATCGACCTCGTTGACCGTTTCGAACCAGGTTTCCCAATCCACGTCGTCGATGGATTTCAGGCTGCGAATGACGTTGCCCATCGTCACGCCGCCAGTGGACTGGCGTGCATGTTCCTCGACGATGGCGTCTTCCGGGTTGCTGCCTTCCTGTTCCAGAATCCGTTCGAGCCAGCTTGCGGCAGCCGTCGTGTCGGTGGAGGCGGAACGCAGACGATAGAGAAGATGCGTGGCGAAAGTGCTGTCGCGGGCGGCCTGCGCATATTGCGCCAGAACCGCATCGAGTTCCGCGCCGTCGGCAGCGACCACAATGCGGTCTGCGGCCGTGTTGGCGAGATTGCGCATCAGGCGCGCACGATCAACACGCAGAGCCAGACGGCGCGCATTTTCGATCAGGAAATAGCGAACAGCGGACGGCAGCGCCCACAATTCACCGATCTTCAGCGGCTCGACTTCCTGAAAGCCCTTTACGATGGCCGTCAGGGTTTTGAGCGAGAAATTGCTGTCCGTATGGGCGACATAAAGCCAGGCCAGCGCGAAAATGCGCGGCATGCCTTCGACAGCCTTGTAAGGCGGCAACTGGCGAATGAATCGGCGCGGCAGATCGCGGCGTGCCTGCTGGACATTCTTGTCGATCTGGTAATGGTTATCGAGCAGCCATTGCGCGGCAGGCGTAATCGTCTCACCGGCACGCGACGCGGCGTCGGACGCGCGATAGGCATGCAGGATCAGCTTGCCGTTTTCGGACAGGCGCTGATCGAACGGAAACGCCAGATAGCCCGGCAGCGGAATGTCTTCCCCGCGGGCAACGGTGCTCGCCAGAACGCGCAGCTCATCTTCCGTCTTGTAAAGCGCGCGGATCGGCGATGGCTGTTCCGGCGGAATCTGATCAGAACCGCCCTGCCCAGTGGATTTCGGCTCCATCGGACTATTCGTTTTGGGCGGCTTTGACGATTTATTCTCGGTTGAGGTTGAATGGGAGTGCGACGAAGACGATTCCGGCATCTGCCTTAACAGCCTTTCCGAAGGGATGAGTTATCTGCGGCGGTGGATACTAAATTCATTTCAATTCAATGTAGGGAAACGACAGTATCCGTAATCGGTTCCCTGCATGTCGCCCGCATTTGGCCAAAATGCGACGGCGGATTGTGCTGATATTCAAACCGTTTAAATCGCAACGCACAATTCTTTCCCGGTAGTAATGTTGCGTTATGGATCAACTCGTTGAATACAACCCTAACATATTGAATTTATAAAAAATACCACCCTGGGTACGGTCGCAGCCATTTTAACGCGCGCCGCCATTCTCGTCCAGAACAACAAAAAAAGCGGCCTCCACGCGAGAATCATCGTGCGGAGGCCGCTTTTAGTCTGCTTAGCCAGTCAAAAACCGCGATTCAGGCATCAATCTTCGCCGAAGTTTCACTCGAAGCCTTTTCCGGTCCGCCTGCCGGAAACAGCTTCCAGTAGCGCGGACGAAACGCGATGCGGCTTTTCTCCGCAGCCGGGTGTTCGGCAGGAATTTCGATCTCGATGCGCTCACGCGCACCGCCCACTTCAAGCTCCACACGCCGCTTACCGCCGGAGCGGCGGCTTGCCACAACCGTGCCTGCGATGCAGCCGCCGCAACCGTCGAGCAGTTCCACATCATGCGGGCGGAAATAGAGCTGCGCCTCGCCCTCTGCCGCGCCCTCGGCGGTGAGGCCGATATTGCGATCCGTCAGCCAGACCTCGCCATTTTCGACCCGGACCGGAAGCGTGCTGGACTCGCCGATAAATCCATAGACGAAAGGCGAGTTCGGATTGTCATAGATTTCATCGGGCGTGCCGAGTTGTTCGATCCGTCCCTGGCTCATGACCACCACGCGGTCGGCCAGTTCGAGCGCTTCATCCTGATCATGCGTGACGAAAACGGTCGTATGGCCGGTCTTGTCATGAATTTCACGCAGCCAGCGGCGCAATTCCTTGCGCACAAGCGCATCCAGCGCGCCAAAAGGCTCGTCGAGCAGCAGAACCTTCGGCTCGATGGCCATGGCGCGGGCAAGCGCGACGCGCTGGCGCTGACCACCGGAAAGCTGGGCGGGATAACGCTTTTCCAGCCCCTGCAACTGCACCAGATCGAGCAATTCCAGCGCACGGCGACGGATTTCGCTGGTGGCAGGACGGGTCGAACCGGGGCGCACTTTCAGGCCAAAACCGATATTGTCCGCGACCGTCATATGCCGGAACAGCGCATAATGCTGAAACACAAAACCAACATTGCGCTCCTGCACGCTCTTCTGCGAGGCGTCTTCCTCACCGAAGAAAATCGTGCCTTCCGTCGGTGTTTCCAGCCCGGCGATCAGACGCAGCAGCGTCGTCTTGCCCGAACCGGACGGGCCGAGCAGCGCGATCAGTTCGCCAGACCGGATATCCAGCGACACATTATGCAAAGCCGGAAAACGGGCAAACTCCTTACGCACGTCGGCAACACGAACTTCCATTCCCTATCCTTCCCCTGCCGCTTCGCGGCCATTTATCCTTGAAGCCGAGCCCGGTTTCAACCACCCGGATCAGCTTTCCAAATTGCCTTCAGTGCCCGTTGCTGCCCGCCAGCTCATCGCTATAGCGCAGCTCCAGGATTGTCTTGATCGCCAGCGTCAGAAGCGCAAGCAGAGCCAGAAGCGAAGCCACCGCAAATGCTGCAACGAAGTTATACTCGTTATAGAGGATTTCCACGTGCAAAGGCATCGTATTGGTGAGACCGCGAATGCGGCCCGATACCACGGATACCGCCCCGAACTCACCCATGGCGCGGGCATTACAGAGCAGAACGCCATAGAGAAGGCCCCATTTGATATTCGGCAACGTGACATAGCGAAATGTCTGCCAGCCATTAGCGCCAAGTGAAATCGCCGCCTCTTCGTCCCCGGTTCCCTGCTCCTGCATCAGCGGGATCAGTTCGCGCGCCACGAAGGGAAAAGTGACGAAGACCGTCGCCAGAACGATCCCGGGCACCGCGAAGAGTATCTGGATCCCATGCTGCTCCAGCCACGGCCCGAGCAGGCTGTGACTGGAAAACAGCAGCACGAAGACCAGACCGGAAATGACCGGCGACACCGAAAACGGCAGGTCGATCAGCGTGGTCAACAGTGCCTTGCCCTTGAACTCGAACTTGGCGATAGCCCATGCGGCGGCCACGCCGAAAACCAGATTGAGCGGCACGGCGATGGCCGCAACCGTCAAGGTGAGCTTGATCGCCGACCAGGCGTCCGGCTCCAGCAAGGCTTCGAGATATTCGGTCGGGCCTTTGCGGAAGGCTTCCACAAAAACCGCAATCACCGGCAGGATCAGAAAGAGCGCCAGAAACGCCAGCGCCAGCGCAATCAGGATGATGCGCGTGGTCCGGCTTTCCGTCACGGCGCTACGGCTGGCGCGGCCAGTGCGGCTGGCGCGGCCAGTGCCTGTTGTTTCATTCGCCATAGCCGTATTTCTTTCTCGAACGCGCCTGAATGAGATTGATGAACAAGAGCATCGCGAAGGAAAGCACCAGCATGATGGTGGCGAGCGCCGTCGCACCGGCGTAATCATATTCCTCCAGCTTGACGACGATCAGCAGTGGCGCGATTTCCGACACATAGGGCGTGTTGCCCGCAATGAAGATGACCGAGCCATATTCACCCACTCCACGCGCAAAGGCGAGAGCAAAGCCGGTGAGGATCGCAGGCTGAAGGCTGGGCAGAAGCACCCGCCAGATGGTCTGGAAACGCGTGGCACCGAGCGTCGCCGCAGCCTCTTCGACCTCACGGCTGATTTCTTCCATGATCGGCTGCACCGTGCGCACCACGAAAGGAAGGCCGATGAAGATCAGCGCGACCACGATACCGATGCGCGTAAAGGCGATGCGGATGCCGAAGGGCGCAAACAGGCTGCCGATCCAGCCATTCGGTGCATAGATGGCGGCCAGCGCAATACCGGCAACCGCTGTCGGCAGCGCAAAGGGAATATCGACAATGGCATCGATGAAACGGCGGCCCGGAAAGCGATAGCGGGTCAGAACCCAGGCCAGAATAACGCCGAACACGACATTGACCAGCGCGGCGATGAATGCCGTTCCAAAGCTTGTTTCCAGCGATTTCAACGTGCGTTGATCGGTGATCAGCCGCCAGAAGCCGGAGAAACCGATCTCGCTGGAGCGCAGCACGAGGGCCGCCAGCGGAATGAGAATGAGAAGGGTCAGATAGGCAACACTGAAACCGAACGTCAGTCCGAAACCTGGAATGACGCTCGGCTTGCGAAAGTGCGACCCTGCTCTGGCCCGTGCAGGGAGCGAAGACATGCTGTTGTTTTGTTCCCTTTTTCAGTGGCTGCAAATATCAGCTTCGGTTCTGACCGGCTGACTGTGCTTTTGTCTGCCCCTTATTTGCCAGGCTTGTAGATCTGGTCGAACGTACCGCCGTCACCGAAATGGTAAGGCTGCGCCTTGGCCCAACCGCCGAAAATCGGATCGTCGATGGTTACCAGCGTCAGGTCTGGAAGCTTGCGCTGCTGGTCAGCCGGGATGAGGTCCGGCTTCGACGGACGGTAGAAATGCTTGGCTGCGATAGCCTGACCTTCCGGCGAATAGAGATATTCGAGATAGGCCTGCGCCAGCTTGGTGGTGCCGTTCTCCTCGGCGTTCTTGTCAACGATAGAGACCGGGGGTTCAGCTAGGATCGACTGCGGCGGCACAACGATATCGAACGCATCCTCGCCGAATTCGGCAACCGAAAGATAGGCTTCGTTTTCCCAGGCCAGCAGCACATCGCCGAGCTGGCGCTGCACGAAGCTGGTCGTCGCGCCGCGTGCGCCAGTATCAAGCACCGGCACGTGACGGAACAGGTCAGCGATGTAATCCTTGATCTTCTGTTCGTCGCCGCCATACTGCTTGTAGGCCCAGGCCCAGGCGGCAAGATAGTTCCAGCGCGCGCCGCCGGATGTCTTCGGGTTCGGCGTGATGACTTCCACACCGTCCTTCACCAGATCACCCCAGTCCTTGATGGCCTTGGGGTTGCCCTTGCGCACCAGAAAAACGATCGTTGATGTATAAGGCGACGAATTGTTCGGAAGGCGCTTGCGCCATTCCTTGTCGATCTTGCCGGTGCGCGACGCTATCGCGTCGATATCGCTTTCGAGCGCCAGCGTGACCACATCAGCCTTGACGCCGTCGATCACCGAACGGGCCTGCGCGCCCGAACCGCCATGCGATGCGCGGATGGTGACGGTTTCGCCGGTTTCCTTCTTCCAATGCGCCGCAAAGGCCGCATTGTAATCCTTGTAGAGCTCACGCGTCGGATCATAGGACTCGTTCAGAAGCGTCTGATCCGCGTGGCTCGCCTGAACGGTTCCGGCCAGCGAGGCCGCTGCCACCAATGCCGCCAAAGTGAGCGAAAGTCTCGATAATTTCACGACCGCCTCCATTGTTTCCTTTGGGCCCCCCACGGGTATCCCTCGTAGCCATTGGTCAGGACAGTATCAGAGGTCTTTGACGACAGGATGCCACAACCTCACCGAAATTTAAAACCGCTTCGAAAAATCTGCTCACTTTTGGGGTTATTTCGGGGATATTTTTTCCAGCGCCCTATCAAAACGCGTCGGGCGGTAGCATCATAAACTCAATGGGCAGGCGCGAGAACTGCCGAAGGCGCAGCGCTGCCCAACGCAAGCGGTGGCTGTTTCGGCTCATTCCATCCCATGTAGTTATAGAACTCATAGCGCCAGACGCCTATCGCTTCATGCAGGGCCAAATCGGTCACCAGAAAAGAAAGTCCCGCCGAAGACATGTTGGTATGCGCCGCCGTCAGAAACCCGGCTGCGACCGGCTCGGGCTTCACGCCGAAATGTGCCAGATAGAGCAAGTCACGCTTGATGATCGGCGCTGCTTGCAGCAGCACGATCTTCGCGGGCTTGATCGCACGCAGGATTGCTGCGGTGTTTTTGGCGTTCTGCCAAGTATTCCGGCTCTTTTCGTCCAACAGGATGGAAGCGGGATCAATACCGGCCTTCACCAATTGCCCGGCGATCGATGCCGCCTCGGTCACACCGGTCCCGGCCACATCTGCGCCGCTGACGATGAAGGTGCACTTCAGGGCGCTCTCGATACAGTGATGGTTCATGCCCACGGCAGCAAGGATCGGCCCATAGGAAAAGGCGAGCGGTTCGACCACTTTTTCACCGCGTTCCATGACGGTCTGCGTGCCCATGCCGAAGACGATAAAGGCGGTATTGTCTTCAAGCGAGGATTGCAGCGTCGATGAATAGGACGACTGCAGGCGGTTCATCAGATAATCGGGCAGGATGGCCGACGCGATTGCGCCATACAGAACGATGCCGACGGCAATCGAAACAAACCCAAGCTTGCGGCATTTGAAATACCAAAGCAGCAACCCGACAACAATAAATGCAATGGTCAGATTAAGTGTCATATCCGGAAAACCGATTATTATTATAAGTTTAGCAATAATTGATGTATTGAGAGACCACACATCGCCCCAGCTGGCAATCCCAATTATTTCGGAATATTGAACGAGCGCAATGAAAGAATGCCGCGCGCTGTAATCTTTGACGCAAAGATTATCAGTTATTTATAAATACAGCGATTTTATTGAATCACGGCACCAGATAGTGCTTGTCCCACTGGTCGGCGGGGACTTCGTCGCCAATATCATATTGAAAAGACGTTATATTGATGTGTTCATCATCCGTCTTGCAGGTAAAGGCGAGCTTGTACCAGTGCTCGCGGCTGCGGAAGGCAGCACCGTCTGCCGCAATGGAATTCTTCTTCGTCACCGGATCGGAAAAAGCATAGGCCAGCACCTTATCGACCGAAAATTTATTCTGTTCGCGGGTAATCCGCTCCATGGCCTCGACATCGCAGCGCTGTTCCAGACGGGTTACCGGATCGAGCTTTTCGAGCTGCGCTTTCTCGGACGCATTCATCGCGGAAGCAGGCAATGCCATCGAAACCAGGGAAACAAGGCAAGCGAGGGCAAAGGCCGGGGACAAAACAGACATAAACTTCATGAGACTTTCGGATACTCCTCGAAATGCATCGATATATGTCGAAAATTGTTCCCGATGCGAAGCGCGGGACTATAACAGCGATTTGGGACGCAAAGCCGATCATCACCTGAAATTGATATATTACCAGAGCAATTATGACCCAATGCTCTTTTTGACCACAGCTTTTGGCCGGGCCGTCAGTCGGGTTTCGAACAGGATTTGCAGCGATTGATAAGCCCTCATTCCGCAATGGCTCTTGATTTCGCCAGCCCGACCGTGTTTGAAACCTCGAACGCCGCCATCGATGCGAAAGGTAGAGACATGAAGCCCGTATTCCTGCAACTGCAGTGCGCTCCCGGCAAAACCTATGAGGTTGCCGACACTCTCTTTCAGCGCGAGATCGTATCCGAGCTTTATTCGACCAGCGGTGAATTCGACCTGCTGGCGAAAATCTATATCGCCGAGGGCGACGATATCGGCAAGTTCATCAACGACAATGTGCTCAATATCCCGCATATCGTGCGGTCCCTGACAACGCTGACTTTCACGGCATTCTGATTATCGGCTAATTACCTTCTGGAGCACCCTTCCGGCGGTAAAGATTTGATTCACCATAAGTGAATTATCATGCGGCGAAGGGAACTACCTTCTGTGTTCGCGCATTTTCTGTATGGAAGCGCGGGCCTCGCTCAGTGGGCTCCCGCAGAGGTGAAAGACAGTGATGAACGATCTTGAACAGCGACGCATACTGGTTGTGGAGGACGAAATTTTCGTCGCTCTCGACGTTGCCGCGACTGTGGAAGACGCGAACGGAACGGTTGTCGGTCCGGTCGGCACTGTCCGGCAGGCCATGGATCTCATCAATCGTAATGAAGTCGATGCCGCCATCCTCGATGTCAATCTGATTGACGGCAATGTGGAACCTATCCTGGACCGGCTGAAAAGCCGCAACACATTCGTCGTCATCCATACCGGCGGCGGGCTGCCTGCCGAGCTTGCGGCGCGCTATCCTGAAGTGCCGGTCTTTCAGAAGCCGATCCCGCCCACCATACTGACCCGCACGCTGGCAACCGCCCTTTCAGCCGGCGCGGTGCGCTGAGACCGATGCGGCGGGCGTTCCCGGATTTTGCGACTGTCCTGAAAGAAACCGAGGCGAATTCCGGTCAGGAAGAGGCCGTTCGCCGGTCGCAGATCAATCTTGCATCGGCGTTCTTTTCGGCAGGGTTGGGCGATAGTGCCGCACCCTCACGCCCGGAAATCGATCTTGCGCCGCTTTTCTATTTTGAGGAAAAGTCGGCCGAGAGCGACCAGCGAGAGACTGAACGGCAAGCAATCGCTGAGCGCATGCAAAACCAGTCGCCCGACGCGATACGGCGAGAGTTGAACCTTCGCCCCGGTCTGACGCGCGCTGAGCTTCAACGCCTGCGTCGCTCCTTTGCCGCGAGCAATCATCCAGACCGCCTGCCACAAGAGTTTCGCGCCGATGCGGAACAGCGTATGAAGATGGCAAATGCCCTCCTCGACACAGCCATGGCGACAGCAGCAAATTGAGTTCAAGCAATTTCGTTACGTTTTGAGCTCAAATTCTTTTGCATTATAACAAGAACCTGCTAGATTGGGGTCAATTGCGCCTGCGAAAGCTGGCGCACGAGAGAACCCCTTTCGTTGTCCGTAAACCGGCAAATGGTCCCGCTTCTGGCAATATGGGGCAATTTGCGCTTTGCCTGCTGTGGGTGGTTCTGTCATACCGCATTATAAAGTTAGAATAATTCCTAAAAGGTCAGAAAATGCCTCCTTATCGTTCGCGAACAACCACCCACGGCCGGAATATGGCGGGTGCGCGCGGCCTATGGCGCGCCACCGGCATGAAGGATGAGGATTTCGGCAAGCCGATTATTGCTGTGGTGAACTCGTTCACACAGTTCGTGCCGGGCCACGTTCACCTCAAGGATCTCGGCCAGCTCGTCGCGCGCGAAATCGAAAGTGCTGGCGGCGTGGCCAAGGAATTCAACACCATCGCGGTCGATGACGGTATCGCCATGGGCCATGACGGCATGCTCTATTCGCTGCCATCGCGCGAACTCATCGCCGACTCGGTCGAATATATGGTCAATGCCCATTGCGCCGATGCGATGGTCTGCATTTCCAACTGCGACAAGATCACCCCCGGCATGCTGATGGCCGCGCTGCGCCTCAATATTCCGGTCGTGTTCGTTTCGGGCGGACCGATGGAAGCGGGCAAGGTCGTCTGGGACGACCAGATCAAGAAGCTCGACCTGGTTGACGCCATGGTCGCCGCTGCCGACGATCACTATACCGACGAGCAGGTCAAGACGATTGAACGCTCCGCCTGCCCGACTTGCGGTTCGTGCTCGGGCATGTTCACCGCAAACTCGATGAACTGCCTCACCGAAGCGCTTGGCCTGTCACTGCCGGGCAACGGCTCGACGCTCGCAACCCATGCCGACCGCAAGCGCCTCTTCGTAGAAGCCGGCCATCTAGTCGTCGATCTCGCCCGCCGTTATTACGAGCAGGACGACGAAAGCGTGCTGCCGCGCTCGATTGCAAGCTTCCCGGCGTTTGAAAACGCCATGACGCTCGACATCGCCATGGGCGGTTCGACCAATACGGTCCTGCATCTTCTCGCCGCCGCGCAGGAAGCCGAAATCGATTTCACCATGGCCGATATCGACCGCCTGTCGCGCCGCGTGCCGGTGCTTTGCAAGGTCGCCCCTGCCAACAATACGGTTCACATGGAAGATGTGCACCGTGCGGGCGGCATCATGGGCATTCTCGGCCAGCTCGACAAAGCGGGCCTGATCAATACCGATCTGCCGACCGTGCACAGCCAGACGGTTGCCAAGGCGCTGGATCATTGGGACGTGACCCGTACCAACAGCGAAATGGTGCACAAGTTCTATTCGGCGGCACCGGGTGGCGTGCCGACGCAGGTGGCATTCAGCCAGGAGCGCCGCTTTGATAGCGTCGATACCGACCGCGAAAAGGGCGTTATCCGCTCCAAGGAACACGCGTTTAGTCAGGATGGCGGTCTGGCCGTGCTTTACGGCAATCTGGCGGAAGACGGCTGCATCGTGAAAACGGCAGGCGTGGATGATTCCATCCTTAAGTTCTCCGGCCCGGCGCGTATTTTCGAAAGCCAGGATACGGCGGTACTCGGCATTTTGAACGGCAAGATCAAGGCTGGCGATATCGTGCTGATCCGCTATGAAGGCCGCGCGGCGGCCCCGGCATGCAGGAAATGCTCTACCCGACCAGCTATCTGAAGTCGAAGGGTCTGGGCAAGGCCTGCGCGCTGATCACCGACGGTCGTTTCTCGGGCGGCTCGTCGGGCCTCTCCATCGGCCATGTTTCGCCGGAAGCAGCCGAAGGCGGCACGATCGGTCTGGTGCGCGAAGGCGATATCATCGATATCGACATTCCGAACCGCAAGATCCACCTCGCCGTGGACGATGCAACGCTGGCCGAACGCCGCGCCGAACAGGAAGCAACGGGCTGGAAGCCCGCCGAAGATCGCAAGCGCAAGATTTCCACTGCGCTGAAGGCTTATGCCTCCATGGCAACCAGCGCCGCCAAGGGTGCGGTGCGGAAATTGCCGGATTGATTATCAAAAGAAAAGCAAAAGCCCCGCAAATGCGGGGCTTTTTCATAATCTGCTCGTTGTAAACCTGTTGCTTCGCCCCCCTCATCCTGAGGAGGGGCCCTGAGCTTGCGAAGGGAACCGTCTCGAAGGGCTGAGGGGGAGATGTGCGTTTTTCCCTCAGCCCTTCGATCCTTCGACAAGCTCAGGGTGATGCGCTGTTTTCAACAGCTCCTTAGGATGAGGGAAAAGAGCAGCGCAGCAACGTCCATAAACCACGACGTTGTAAGGTCGATGATTATTGAAAGGCCTTTTCCACCGCAGGCATCAGATCATCCCGCACCGACTCCGGCGTGAACGGGCCGACATGCTTATAAATGATCTTGCCGTCCGGGCCGACGAGGAAGGTTTCCGGCACGCCGTAGACGCCCCATTCGATGGCTGAGCGACCCACGCGGTCGGCGCCGACAGCGGCAAAGGGATTGCCGAGATCGCCCAGAAAGCGGCGGGCGTTTTCGGGCTGGTCCTTGTAGTTAAGGCCCACCAGACGGATGCGGCTGTCCCTGGCGATTTCCATCAGGAGCGGATGCTCCTGACGGCAGGGAACGCACCACGATCCCCAGACATTCACCAGTGTCAGCTTGCCCCCCGGACCCGTTTTGAAATCTTCGCTGTTGAGGCCCGGCACCGGAACGCCATCGCGCATCAGGCCTTCGACCGCCGGGAGATTGGTTTGCGGCGCTTGCTTGCCGATCAAAGCAGATGGAATGGCCGAGCTATCCTTGCCTGACAGAAGCTGCACGGCGAAGACGGCTGCAAGCCCCACAAACACCAGCAATGGAAGCAGCGCTGCCCATGTGGCGCGTTTTTTCGGCGCGGCGTGCTTTTGTGTCGTTTCCGTCATTGAACCGGCGCCTTTGACGAGCGGCGGCGCACGCCCTGCGCCTCAAGCCGCTTCAGCTCATTCTTCTGGATACGCTGATCGATATATATCCAGCCGACAGTCAGGATAAGCGCCGCGATGGTGATGCCATAAGCGGCCATGACGAAGCCGAGATGATTGCTCATACCGCGCCCTCCTCCTGCATTTGTTTGCCGCGTTTGCGATCAGCGTTGCGGGCGGCGAGCTTCTTCATCGAAGCCACGCGGCGACGCCATATTTCGTTGCGCATCGCCATCATATGCAGCGCAAGGAATAGCAGCGTGAAGCCAATCGCCATCACGAATAACGGGCGCAACATGGAGCCATCGATGGTCGGCCCGCCCATGCGGAAAACGGAAGCTGGCTGATGCAACGTGTTCCACCAGTCGACCGAGAATTTGATGATCGGGATGTTGATGAAGCCCACCAGCGTCAGCACCGCCACCGGCTTGGCACTCTTGGCCGGATCGGCGAAGGCGCGCGATAGCGCGATGATACCGAGATACATCAGGAACAGCACGAAAACCGAGGTCAGGCGTGCATCCCACACCCACCACGTGCCCCACATGGGCTTGCCCCATAGCGAACCCGTGGCAAGCGCCAATGCGGTGAAAACCGCACCCAAGGGGCAGCCGAGCGGATCGACACATCGGCCAGCGGATGCCGCCAGACCAGTGTGCCGAGAGCCGACACTGCCATGATCGAGTAACACATCATGGAAAGCCATGCGAAAGGCACATGGATATACATGATGCGGACTGTGAGGCCTTGCTGGTAATCGTCCGGCGACAGGAAAACCATACCGAGACCGGCGGCAAGGAACAGAACGGCAAGCCCCGCCAGCCACGGCAAAACCTTGCCCGCAAAAGCGAGGAAGCGTGTGGGATTGGCCATATCGAGCCAGCTTGCGGTTTTCACGGCGTCTTTCGTCATGACCTATACTTAACCTCCCCCCCTCATGCCGTTCAATTGACCGCGCTCAACTGCGTCAATCGGTCGAGCATGATCCGATTCCGATCGTAGCGGGATCAGAAAACAGTCCAGTGGACTGTTTTCCCCGCGAAGGCGGTTCCCACTTTTCGGGATCATGCTCAATCCGCCGAATTCTTCAGCGCCGCGCTCGCGGCCAGCGGTCCCAGCACAGCGAAAAACAGCGTCAGTGCGGCAAGCACCAGAAATGGAGCCAGAAAGGGGGCGTTGTCTACCGTCGCTCCGTAAGAAGCAGATACACCAAAAATGAGAACCGGAATGGTGAGCGGCAGCACGATGACCGAAACAAGCAGTCCGCCGCGCGGCAGAGCCACCGCCAGCGCCGCACCCACCGCACCGACAAAGGCGATGGCGGGTGTGCCGACCAGAAGCGTCAGGGTTGTGGCACCGATTGCCGCCGCATCCATATTCATGAACAGGCCGAGCATGGGCGAGGCGATTACCAGCGGCAAAACGCTCGCCGCCCAATGGGCGACGCATTTGACCAGAACCGTGAGCGCCAGCATGTGACGGTCGGAGCCGATCAGCAGCAGATCGAGCGAGCCATCGTCACGGTCGGCCTGAAACAGCCGGTCGAGGCCGAGCAGCGTCGCCAGCAACGCACCGATCCACAGCATGGCCGGACCGATCCGCGCCAGTAGATTGAGGTCCGGGCCGACGCCGAATGGCATCACCGAAATAACAGCGAGAAAGAACAATATGCCGACCAGCGCACCGCCGCCCGCGCGAAAGCTCAGGCGCATGTCGCGAAGGAACAGCGCCAGCATCAAAACGCCTCATGCGAGAATCTGGCCATATCGAGCGTGTTCGCACCTTCCAGCCCCAGCGGAATATGCGTGGCGGCAATGATCATGCCGCCCTGTTGCAGATGGTCGCGCATCAGCACGGCAAAACGGGTTTCCGACGCCTTGTCGAGACCGGCGGTCGGCTCATCGACAATCCATAGCGGGCGATGGCTGACCAGAAGCTTGGCAATGGAGACGCGACGCTTTTGCCCGGTGGAGAGATAGCCGAAAGGCAGATGTTCGACGCCGGGCAGGTTGACAGCTTCCAGCGCGTCATCAATGTCGAGCGCTCCCGCGCCGTTAAACCGCTGCCAGAACAAAAGATTTTCGCGCACGCTCAAGGCCGGTTTCATCGCATTTTGATGGCCGAGATAATGACAGGCCGCCTGCACGGGCAGCGATGCGCCGTCCTCGATCAGTGCGATGCGGCCTTCTTCCGGCGCGAGCAGACCGCAGATGATTCGCAGCAAGGTGGATTTGCCGGACCCGTTCGGGCCGGTGACCACCAGCGCCTCCCCGCCATCGAGCGTGAAAGAAAGGTTGGAGAAGATCGTCTCGCCACCCCGTTCGCCACCCAGATTTTCGGCCTCAAGCCGCATTTTCTCTCCTCAAAAACCAACCGTCTCCCAGAGTTTCGGGAACGAACGGAAGGATCGCAACATTTCGCCGCAAGGCAGCGAATTCACGAAATTCAGTCTGGAATCGTTTTAGAAAACTCTCTATATGAGGGCTACCACGCCAGCGGTCGGCGTGGAAACCATTTTTGGCCGATCTCAAACACCTGGCGCCCGTGAGGACCCAGGCTTCGGGACGGACAGCGGAAATGACTGCACCCGCACCTTGGCGCGTCCTTGAAACGCTAGCCTAGGCGTTCGTCCTGGTTTTCCGGCCAGTAGCATAAGGACGAACGCAGTGTCACACATTGACAGCTTCAAATGTCGCAAAACCCTCACCGTCGGCGGTAAAGACTATGTCTATTACAGCCTGACCGAAGCCGAAAAGAACGGCCTCGAAGGCGTTTCCAAGCTTCCTTTCTCCATGAAGGTTCTTCTTGAGAACCTGCTTCGCTTCGAGGACGACCGCTCCGTCAAGAAGTCGGATATTGAAGCTGTCGCCAAGTGGCTGGCCGACCGCGGCAAAGCCGGTGCAGAAATCGCCTACCGCCCGGCCCGCGTTCTCATGCAGGATTTCACCGGCGTTCCAGCTGTTGTCGACCTTGCAGCCATGCGCGACGGCCTCAAGGCGCTCGGCGGCGACCCGGAAAAGATCAACCCGCTCGTGCCCGTCGATCTGGTCATCGATCACTCGGTCATCGTTGACGAATTCGGCAATCCAAGCGCATTCAAGGCCAATGTGGACCTCGAATATCAGCGCAACGGCGAACGCTACCGCTTTCTGAAGTGGGGCCAGCAGGCGTTCCAGAACTTCCGCGTTGTTCCTCCAGGCACCGGCATCTGCCATCAGGTGAATCTCGAATATCTGGCCCAGGCAGTCTGGACCAAGGAAGAAGACGGCGAAACCGTCGCTTATCCCGACACCTGCGTCGGCACCGACAGCCACACCACCATGGTCAACGGCCTTGGCGTTCTGGGCTGGGGCGTGGGCGGCATCGAAGCTGAAGCTGCCATGCTCGGCCAGCCGGTTTCCATGCTTCTGCCGGAAGTCGTCGGCTTCCGCCTGACCGGCAAGGTCAAGGAAGGCGTCACCGCGACCGACCTCGTGCTCACCGTCACGCAGATGCTGCGCAAGAAGGGCGTTGTCGGCAAGTTCGTCGAATTCTTCGGCGAAGGCCTCGAAAACATGACGCTGGCCGACCGTGCGACCATCGCAAACATGGGGCCGGAATATGGCGCAACCTGCGGCTTCTTCCCGGTTGACAGCGAAACGCTGAACTACATGAACACCACTGGTCGCGATGAACATCGCATCGAGCTGGTTGAAGCATACTGCCGTGCGCAGGGCATGTGGCGCGACAAGGGCGCAGCCGATCCGGTCTTCACCGACGTTCTCGAACTCGACATGGGCGACGTTGTTCCCTCGATGGCCGGTCCGAAGCGTCCTGAAGGCCGCATTCCGCTGGAAAACATCGGCTCCGGTTTCGCGACCTCGCTCGAAAACGAATACAAGAAGACCACCGGCCAGACCACGCGCTATGCCGTCGAAGGCGAAGATTTCGACCTCGGCCATGGCGATGTGGTGATTGCCGCTATCACGTCCTGCACCAACACCTCGAACCCGAGCGTGTTGATCGCTGCCGGTCTTCTGGCCCGCAACGCCGTCGCCAAGGGCCTCAAGACCAAGCCTTGGGTCAAGACCTCGCTCGCGCCCGGCTCTCAGGTCGTTGCCGCCTATCTCGAATCCGCCGGTCTCCAGAAGGATCTCGATGCGCTCGGCTTCAACCTCGTCGGCTTCGGCTGCACGACCTGCATCGGCAATTCCGGTCCGCTGCCGGCACCGATCTCCAAGACCATCAACGAAAAGGGCCTGATCGCGGCTGCCGTTCTGTCCGGCAACCGTAACTTCGAAGGCCGCGTTTCGCCGGATGTACAGGCAAACTACCTTGCTTCGCCACCGCTTGTCGTCGCTCATGCTCTTGCCGGTACGGTCACCAAGGACCTGACCAAGGAGCCGCTTGGCGAAGACCAGAACGGCAACCCGGTATACCTCCGCGACATCTGGCCTTCCTCTCAGGAAATCCAGGACTTCATCGCCAAGAACGTCACCCGCAAAATCTTCTCGGAGAAATATGCGGACGTGTTCAAGGGCGACGAAAACTGGCAGGCCGTTCAGGTTCCTGCGGGCCAGACCTATGCATGGGACGACAACTCGACCTATGTGCAGAACCCGCCTTACTTCGTCGGCATGGGCAAGTCGGCTGGCACGATCGGCGACGTGAAGGGTGCTCGTATTCTTGGCCTCTTCGGCGACAAGATCACGACTGACCACATTTCGCCTGCCGGTTCGATCAAGGCGCAGTCGCCTGCCGGTAAATACCTCATCGACCATGGCGTTGGCGTTGCCGACTTCAACCAGTACGGCACGCGTCGCGGCAACCATGAAGTGATGATGCGCGGCACCTTCGCCAACATCCGTATCCGCAACCACATGCTGGGCGAAAACGGACGTGAAGGCGGCTACACCATCCACTACCCGTCGAAGGAAGAAACCTCGATCTATGATGCTGCCATGCAGTACAAGGCCGAGGGCGTGCCGCTCGTCGTCTTCGCAGGCGTCGAATATGGCAATGGTTCTTCGCGTGACTGGGCTGCCAAGGGCACCAACCTGCTTGGCGTGAAGGCCGTGATTGCGCAGTCTTTCGAGCGTATCCACCGTTCCAACCTCGTCGGCATGGGCATTGTGCCTTTCGTCTTCGAGGAAGGCACGAGCTGGCAGACGCTGGGCCTCAAGGGCGACGAAATCGTCACCATCGAAGGTCTGGCCGATGTGCGTCCGCGTCAGAAGGTCGAAGCTTCCATCACCTATGCCGACGGCTCGGTGAAGAAGGTTCCGCTCATCTGCCGCATCGATACGCTGGACGAGCTCGACTACATGAAGAACGGCGGCATTCTGCAGACCGTTCTGCGCGATCTCGCTGCTTAATCAGCGCCCGACTGAAACAAAAAGGCCGCCGGAGCAATCCGGCGGCCTTTTCGTTTCTGACGCAAATAGAGCACACTCGCCGCTGAATCTCACCGCAACGTGAATTCCCATTGATCGGCGTAATTCCTACATAATAGATGTCATCGTCAATTAATGCAGGATCATACAAAGTGACCGTTCAGCCCTCATTCTATGGAACAGCCACATGGCTGACCGGCGATTCCCTGCCGGGCTGGCGCAATGTCTGCGCCGTTCTGGGGCTGGCTTTCACCGGTTGCGTTTCCATGCAGGGTTCTGCATCGGCTGAAGCAGCGCCCAAGAAAACCGCGGTGGTAGAGCTTTTCACCAGTCAGGGCTGCAAGTCCTGCCCGAAGGCGGACGATAATTTTGCCAAGTTCGCCGATGACCCCAGCGTGCTGGCGCTGTCGTTCCACGTCAATTACTGGGATTATATGGGGTGGCGCGACACGCTTGCCACTCAGGATAATACCGACCGCCAGAATGCTTACCGTAACTCCTTCAACGCGCGCATGATCTATACGCCGCAGGCCATCATCAATGGTCAGGCGGAGGTCAATGGGCGCGATGCGGGCGCCATCAAGGCACAGGTCGCCGCCGACAAGCTGACAGTGCCGGTTGCGATCAACCGGCTCGACGATGGTCGCCTGTCCATCGAGATCGGGGCTGGCGAAAAGCCAAAGTCGCCGGTGCATGTCGTTCTGTTCTATTTCCGCGATGCGGTCACCATCCCAATCACCGAAGGCGAGAATGCCGGTCAGGATATCACCTACCGAAACACGGTGAGCGAGATCAACACGATCGGCATGTGGGATGGCAAGCCGCTGAAAATCGAGCTCCCTGCTTCTGAATTGAAGCGTAAGGATGTTTCCGGTTGCGCGGTCATTCTTCAGGAAACCCGGGACGACAACTCGCTCGGGCGCATTCATGGCGCAGCCATGTTCAAGCAGAAAGCGCCGGTCGGCTTCTGATCGCAGGCATTCGGCCGCAAGCCATTATCCATTCGGCATCGGGCCGGATGGTGTGAGGTTAGCTGTCATATTGCGGGAATATCTGGTGTTGCGGCTCGGTCGGACGAAAAAGTTGGTTCGGCTCGGGCAGTCCTTTGGGCGGGGGGCTTGGGGTCGGACATACCCGAACCGAACCGTCTCAGGCAACACGTAGATGCTGAAGCCATAATCAGGCTGGAATGCGAAGCTGACAAGGCGAAAATGTGTTCAACGATCACCATTGCCGACAGACTTTCGTTTTTCGTGAACAGCTAATGCACAGCGGCCCGCGTGCAAAATCCAGCGTTTTATGAGGGAAATCCCGTTCATTTGAACGGTGCCGCGCCTTCCCGCACTTGAATTTGTTTCACAAAAGCATCACCCTCCTGTCATGCGTTTCAAACGCACCTGCCGCTTCGCCACCCACAGGGCTGAAAGGAAGGACATGGATATTTCAAGCGCAGAGGATTCATCATCCTCGTCCAACGCGTCCGCGTCGCCAAAGGTCGTCTCTCTCGACCGCGCAAGGCCGGTTCCCACCGCCATCAGTTTCGACCGGCATGAACTTGGCAAGATCCTGAACATCTATGGCCGCATGGTCGCCGCCGGTGCCTGGCGCGACTACGCTATCGACCATCTGAGCGACCGGGCGGTCTTTTCCATCTTCCGACGCGCCAGCGAGGTTCCGCTGTTCCGGATCGAGAAAAATCCCAAGCTCGCGCAAAAGCAAGGCGCTTACGCGGTCATCGCTGCAAGCGGACTGATCATGAAGCGCGGCCATGAACTGGACCGCGTGCTGCGCGTTTTCGACAAGAGCCTGAAACTCGTCGAGGCCTGATTAGCCTTCGGTTCCTCAATCCTTCGATCCTTCGAGACGCCGTTTTCAACGGCTCCTCAGGATGAGGGGAGCGTAGTCTGCAACGCCCTCCCCTGAGCTTGTCGAAGGGCGAGCTTGTCGAAGGGTGAGCCTGTCGAAGGGGCACTGACCCGCCATTTGATTTATGAAAGCGGCGGTGCTCCCGGCTCCAGCGTGCGCCCGCCATTGAGCGGCAGCTGCATCAGCACCGTATCCAGCCAGCGCCCATGCTTGAAGCCGGAGCCCTCAATTCGTCCGCAATGCACGAAACCCATGCTTTCATGCAGCCGCACCGAGCCGATATTGTTCTCGCCATCACCGATGACAGCCAAAAGCTGCCGGAAGCCGAGCTGGGCGGCCCGTTCGATCAGTTCGCGCAGGAGAAGCTTGCCCACGCCCTTCTTCTTGGCCTCGGGCGCGATATAGATCGAGATCCTCCGCAAGCCAGCGATAGGCCGGTCTGGTGCGGAAATAGCTGGCATAGGCATAGCCCAGAACCACACCATCCTCTTCCGCGATCAGAATAGGGAAACCCTGCGCGACGAAGCCCTCAAAGCGCTGGCGCAGGTCTTCGCGCGACGGCGGCTCGACCTCGTAGGAACCGGAGCCGTTCAACACGGCTTCGGTATAGATTGCAGTGATGGCATCGATGTCGGTGGGGTGAAAATCGCGGACGATGGGCATGAGGCAGAACCGGAGAAATGATTTTACACATTTCCAGAATGCATCAGGAAGCGACCGGACAAAAGCAAAAAGGGCGGCGTTTCCGCTGCCCTTTTCATTCAGAACCTGATCCAGCGACTATTCACGGTTGCCCATGAACTGCAGCAGGAAGGTGAACATATTGATGAAGTCGAGATAGAGACGCAGCGCGCCCATCACGATCTTGCGGCCCTGCGTATCCGATGCATCGCCTTCGTAATACATTTCCTTGATCGACTGGGTGTCGTAGGCGGTGAGGCCTGCGAAGATCAGAACGCCGATCACCGAGATTGCGAATTGCAGCGCGGTGGAGCCGAGGAAGATGTTGACGACCGAAGCCAGGATCAGGCCGAACAGGCCCATGATCAGGAACGAGCCCATAGCGGACAGGTCACGCTTGGTCGTGTAGCCGTAGAGCGACAGCGCACCGAAGGACGCAGCCGTCACGAAGAAGGTGCGAACGACGCTCTGGCCCGTGAAGACCAGGAAGATCGACGACAGCGACAGGCCGACGAGAGCTGCATAGCCCCAGAAGACGGCGTTAGCGGTCGAGACCGAAAGACGTTCGATGCGGAAGCTCAGGAAGAACACTGCCGCCAGCGGCGCAAGCATCACCACCCAGCGCAGCGGCGAAGTGTAGAGCGCGACGCCAAGGCCCGTGAGCATCTTGCCATTGGCAAGCTGCGCGACGGCTGCGGACGGGTCCGTCGTCGTTGCGAGTGCCGCAACGGCGAATGCAGCAAGGCCGGTAACGGCCAAACCGATAGCCATCATGTTGTAGACGCCCAGCATATAGCTGCGCAAACCCTGATCGATGCCTGCATCGGCGCGAGCGCCGCCTACCGGCCTCTGCTGCGCCTGAATATTGCGAAAGTCAGCCATGACTTAAATCCTCTTGCCATGTCCCGTCCGGTGTCGGGGCGCTCATTCCGGCGAGCCGCCGCCGGGCGCCGCTGGCGGGACTCCAGCATGCCTGCCTGACATTATGGGGATTATGGCCCTCACGTACAAGTACCGCCTGTAAAAAAACGCGAGGGCAGGTTTGAAAAATCGGGCTGCATTCTCCATAGGTTCCAATAGCTTAGGCTTTGCGCCCTCTCCGCATTACAAATAACTCATATTGTTCTGAGAACCTGCGCAGGCTTCTGTCCCAGCACACGCCATGTCCCGGCCAGCCCGAAACCGACGGTCAGCACCAGCGCAACCACCACGGTCATCAGCGCCACATCGGGCAGGAATTGCGCTTTAAGCTTCATGATCTCCACCACGACATACCAGCCCGCCACACTGCCAGCGGCAAGTGCGAAAAGCGCTGTTGCAAGGCCGAGCAGCATATATTCCATGATATAGGCTGCAATCAGCGTGCCGCGTGTGGCGCCCAATGTCTTCAGGACGACAGCGTCGTGCACCCGGGCGCGGTTGCCCGCAGCCAGCGCCCCGCCCAGCACCAGAACCGATGCAGCAAGCGCAATGGAAGCCGCCGCGCGAATGGCTGTCGCCAGCTGACCGATCAGATCATTGGCGACGTTAAGCGCGTCCGTCACGCTAACCGTCGTGACGGCGGGCCAGGTTTTGGTGACCTGCCGCAGTACATCGGGCGCGAGGTTTTTCTTGCCGTCCGGAATGGTCAGCGTCGCAAGCCATGTCGCCGGCGCACCGGCGAAGGTGTTGGGCGAGAACACCATGACGAAATTCATCGCCAGTGTTTCCCATTGCACCTGCCGGAAACTCGCGATCTTTGCGGTGATGTTGCGGCCCAGCACATTGACCGTCACCGTGTCGCCAAGCTTCAGGCCCAGTTCCTTGCCTTCCCGTTCAGCGAAGGAGACAAGTGGCTCACCGCTATAATCGGCGGGCCACCATTCGCCCTCACTCAGCGTCGAATTCTCCGGCACCTTGTCGGCAAAGGTTATGCCGCGATCGCCACGCAGCACCCAGGCGGCTTCCGGCGGGATGGTCATATCGCGCACATTGGTGCCATTGAAAGCCACAATACGCCCGCGCAGCATCGGACCAGAGGTGAGCTTGCCGTCCGGCACGATGCCGCTTACCAGCTTGGTGAAATCGCCAATGTCGCGGTTCTGGATATCCACGAAAAAGAAATCCGGCGCTTGTGCCGGGATATTCTCGGTCACCTGACGGCGCAGATTGCCGTCGATCAGCGCAATCGCCACCATCAGCGTGAGGCCGAGGCCGAGCGAAAGCACCACCGAAGGGGTAAGCGCGCCGGGGCGGTGAATATTGCCGACCGCAAGTCGAAGTGCGGTCGAGCGCACACGCGGCGCACGGCGGGCAAGCCAGCGTATGCCATCGGCCACAAGCCGCAACACGCCGAAAGCGGCAATGGCCGAGACGATGAAGATCGCCGCGATCCGCCGATCATAGGCGACATAGAGCGCCAATCCGGCCAGAGCCGCAATCAGCAGAACCGCAAGACCGAGATATAGCAGGGGCGGCAGGCCGCGCTGCTCAAAGCCCTGCTCGCGGAACAGCGCAGTCGCGGGAATATTGCGAGCGCGCCCAAGCGGAATGATCGCAAAGGCAAGCGTGGTGATGAGGCCGAAGACTGCCGCAAGCGCCAGCGCGCCGGGGAAGAAGCCGCCGCCACCGGCGACCGGCAGATAATTGGCGAGCGCCAGTGCGGCGGCAAAAGGGATGATTGCCGCCAGAATGAGCCCAAGCACGATGCCGATCAGGCCGATCACCATGATCTGCACGAGATAGACCAGAACCGCAAAGCGTGCAGGGGCGCCGAGCGATTTGAAAGTCGCGATCACGCCGCGCTTGCCGTCGAGATAGGCGCGCACCGCATTGGCGACACCAACGCCACCGACGATCAGCGCGGTCAGGCCGACCAGCGTCAGAAACTGGGAGAAGCGTTCGATATTGGCGCTCAGCGCCGGTGCAGCATTGGCGCGGGATCGGATATTCCATCCGGCATCCGGGAAATCGGCGGCGGCCTGCCGCCGCACCTCGGCAATCGCCGAGTCAGGTGCTCCGTTGGGCAGTGCGACCTTGTAGATATGATCGACAAGGCTGCCGGGTTGAATCAGACCAGACGCGCGCAGACCATCGAGCGAAACGAGAAACCGCGGTGCAAAATTGAAGCCGGACGACAAGAGGTCCGGTTCGCTTTCGATCACAGCGCGCAGTTCAAAGGTTTGCGAGCCAAGCAGCACCTTTGCGCCAAGCGAAAGTCCCATGCGGTTGAGGAAATCCTGACTGACGGCAGCGCCGTAAATATCGCCTTTGATGGCCGTCATATCGGCCAGCGACTGCTCCGGTGCGGCCTTCAGCGTGCCATAAAGCGGATAGGCGGCATCGACCGCCTTCACCTCGACCAGCGACTGGTCGGAACCATCGGGCATACGGGCCATGGAGCGCATTGTCGCGCTTTCGGCCATTCTGCCCTGTTTTCCGATGAAGGCGCGTTCTTCCGCTGTTGCTTCGCGCTGATTGAGTGCAAAGCTGACATCGCCGCCCAAAATGCTCTGGCCTTCCGATGCAATGCCGGTGCTGACCGACCGCGCCACGGAATTGACGCCGCCAATGGCCGCCACGCCAAGCGCGATACAGGCCAGAAAAATATAGAAACCGGCAAGCCCGCCGCGCATTTCGCGCAGCGCAAAACGGAGAGCGAGAGAAAAAGATTTCATTCGGCTCATGCGTCCGCCGCCAGTTTCTCAAGCACCGCACCGGCCTTTTCAGCGGTTTCTTCGATGCGACCGGACCGGACGGGAATTTCGCGGTCGCAGCGCGCCGCCAGCGACGGATCATGCGTGACCAGCACCATGGTCAGCCCGTTTTCGCGTTGCTTGGCGAAGAGAAGATCGGCAATTTGACGCCCCGTTGTGGTGTCGAGATTGCCGGTCGGTTCATCGGCAATCAGAATTTTCGGCGATGGCGCGAGGGCGCGGGCAATCGCCACGCGCTGCTGCTCGCCGCCGGAAAGTTCGGACGGATAATGCGTCAGACGTTCGCCAAGCCCAACCGCTTTCAACTCGCGCTCCGCGACTTCGAATGCATCGCGGCGGCCAGCCAGTTCCAGCGGAACCGCCACATTTTCCAGCGCCGTCATATTGGGAATCAAGTGAAACGACTGGAAGACGATGCCTATATTGGCGCCACGAAAAGCGGCGGCCTGATCCTCGCTCATCTGGCTGATCGTCTCGCCCGCGATCTTCACAGTTCCGTTATCAACATGCTCCAGCCCAGCCAGAACCATGAGAAGTGTGGATTTGCCCGAGCCGGATGGACCGACGATACCAACCGACTGGCCTTGCGCAATATGGAGAGAGACACCCTTCAGCACATGCACCGACGAGGCGGCATGGCCAAGTGTCAGATGAACGTTCTCAAGTTCGATAATCGGGCCAACAGCCTGTTCCGTCACGCGGTTTTCTTCCTATATGTATGTGTAGAACCGAAAAGCGCGCCACAAATTTGAACCTATGTTGCGCCAAGATTTGATTCAATCCCGTGAGCTGTCGCTCATCCCTTTACCGAATATGGGTTGCCAACGATGCGTTTCAAACTCTCAATTCCGGCATGGCTCTCGATTTTTGCGATCCTCGGATCGGTTTTTGCGGGCAGCGTCTATGCCCAGCAGGAGCCGACGCAGGAAGACCCGACCGGCCTTGAAGACGCCTTGCCGACCGAGCAGCTTTCGCAGGTCAAGGTTGTGGGCTTCGGCGACAGCCTGATGGCCGGTTATCTCCTGCCCGCCAATGCCGCCTTTCCGCAGCAGCTTGAAAAAGCGCTCAACGACAAGGGCGTCGAGGTTTCAATCGAAAATGCAGGCGTGTCGGGTGACACGACTACCGGGGGCCTGTCGCGCATCGACTGGTCTATCCCCGATGGAACCGATCTCGTCATTCTTGAACTCGGCGCTAACGATGCGCTGCGCGGCATCCAGCCCGACATCACGGAAAAGAATCTCGACGACATGCTGGCGCGTCTCAAGGAGCGCGGCATTGCCGTCATTCTGGCAGGCATGATGGCCCCGCCCAATATGGGTAAGGACTATGCCGCCAAGTTCAACCCCATCTATCCGAAGCTGGCGCAGAAATATGGCGTGCCGCTCTACCCGTTTTTCCTCGACGGCGTAGCAACCAAGAAGGAGCTTTTGCTCGAGGATGGCATGCACCCCAATGAAAAGGGTGTTGAAGCCATGGTGGCAAACTTTATGCCGACAATCGAAAAAAGCCTGTCCGATGTGCAAAACAAGGGGACATCAGGAGGCTGAAACCCGTTAGGGGCATAAACAGCTTGCCCCGGGAACCAAACGATGATTCGCTACGAATGCATCGACTTAGCCGAATCGACTTCTGACAGGTACGATGCTTTGACTCTCTAGGTTAGAGTGTCCTTTATGCGTCCACGACGCATAGCGCTCTGACACAGAACGCTTCGAGGAGGATGCCTTATGCCGCGTCTTTTCACTGCCCTCGAAATCCCGCGCGATGCTGCGCTCTCGCTGTCATTATTGCGAGGCGGTCTCCCCGGCGCACGCTGGATTGATGTCGAAAACTACCACATAACGCTGCGTTTTATCGGAGATGTGGAAGGCCATGTGGCCGACGAGATCGCCAATGCGCTCGACCGCGTACGGCGACCCGAATTCATGCTCAACCTGTCAGGCGTCAATGCTTTCGGCTCCAAAAAGCCGCACAGCATTTATGCGGGTGTATCCCCCTCGCCTGAACTCAACGCATTGCAGGCGGAAATCGAACGCATCTGCCAGAGGCTTCACATTCCCGCCGATCCGCGCAAATTCACTCCCCATGTGACCCTGGCGCGTCTTCGGAATGCCCGCATCGATGATGTGGTGCATTACCTGTCCTCACGCGGCAATTTCGCGACGCTACCCTTCAAGGTGGGGCGTTTCGTGCTGATGTCGTCGCGCGATTCCGTGGGCGGCGGACCTTACATCGTCGAGGAAGCTTGGCCTTTGGTGGCCCGTTCCAGCCAGAACTGGTCGGCCAATGCTTTCGAGGAAGCCAGAACCATCCGGTAAACCAGCTCGAAATCCCCGATGCCACCATAATAGGGATCGGGGATTTCAACCGGCTTTCCCTCGGCAATCTCGGTGAACAATCCGATACGGGCTGCAGCATTACCGGGCTTGCGCTCGGCTATCATCCGCATGTTGTAACGGTCCATTCCGAGGATGAGATCAAAGCGGCTGAAATCTCCCGCAGTCAGCTGACGGCAACGCTGCGCGGAAATATCAAGCCCGTGCACGGCTGCCACGCGCACCGAACGCTCATCTGGCGCTTCGCCAGTGTGATAACCGTTGGTGCCCGCCGAATCGATCAGCACATCGCGAATGCCGCGTGCTTCAAGCACCTGCCCCATCACGCCTTCGGCGAGCGGCGAACGGCAGATATTGCCCGCGCAGAT
Organism: Ochrobactrum sp. SSR; assembly: GCF_030067775.1. NCBI lineage: Bacteria > Pseudomonadati > Pseudomonadota > Alphaproteobacteria > Hyphomicrobiales > Brucellaceae > Ochrobactrum > Ochrobactrum sp. SSR. The sequence goes on from NZ_CP125969.1 coordinate 1,649,799, forward strand.
GAAAAGAATGCTGGTCGGTTTCTCTATGGTCACGGAACCCTCGCGCTCATGATAAGTTAGTTCGAGAACCGCAACATAGGCGAAAGATGATGGCACGCAACCGGTTGACCGAAGACGAACTGAAACAGGCGTTGGCCGAACTGGATGGCTGGCAGAAGTTGGAGGATCGCGAGGCGATCACCAAGAGCTTCAAGTTCAAGGATTTCAGCGCTGCCTTCGGCTTCATGACACGGGCGGCACTTTATGCCGAAAAACTCGACCATCATCCAGAATGGTTCAACGTTTATAATCGCGTTGATGTCACGCTTGCGACCCATAGCGAAAATGGCGTTACCGAGCTGGACATCAAGATGGCGCGCAAGATGAACGCGATAGCTGTGCCTTAGAGCCTGAATCAAAACGCGGCATGTGTGTGCGAAAATGGTGATTTTCGAGTACCGGAGCGGAGCGTACTCAAGGTACGTGAGCACCGGCATGTAGAAAATTGCCATTTGCAGCCACACAGGGCGACTTTTGGAACAGGCTCTTAAACCTTTGAAATATAAACCATAATATTCTTCTTCTGGTAAGTGAAGCTGCCGTCGCGGTTTCGGCACGAATAGGGCAGCGCTTTGGTCAGATCGACGCGATCGCCCCAGTTCTGGCCGAGCGCGCCGCCATTGATGCTGCGGATAAAGACATCGCCGACTGCAATGGCCGAATGGAAAATATGCCCGGCCCGGACATCGTAGAAGCCGATGGCGCGGCCATAGGTAATGGCGGAATAGCCGTTCCATTGCTCTCCGGCACGGAAATTCAGCAGCGGAATCCAGTTCTGCCCGGAGGTTCCGCGCAAGGTATGCTCCGAAATGCCCGCCCCCAGAAGAAAGCGCATATAGGCCGTCGCGTCGTAGCAAACATTGTCTTTCACATCGACATTGATGTGGTCGCTCAAATCCTGCGCCGATGCGAGCTGGTTTCCGCGATAGAACTGACTTGTCCGGTCAGCACGGACAAAGTTCTCTCCATAGCCGGTAAGATGCATGAACAGTCTCCATTCAATCAGATCAACAAGCTGACCCAGCCCAAAACTGACCTTGGGCTGGCCGGACCTATATTCCTTTGATTTGGCATGGCCGTTGTAGCTGATGGTTCTTGCAGGATGCTCCCTGCCCTGAACGAGCAAAAACTTGAAAACCGGGTCGATTGCCCCCATTTTCGGTCGTGTCATTTTCGGCTCTGTTCACGCCGACATCTGACTGACAGGAGTTTGCACGACGATGGATAGCGTCAAAATTGGTGAAATCCTTGAACCCGGCAGCGAAAGCGATTTCAAGAAACGCAGCGAACGGGTGAAGCAAGGTTTCTGGAAGGCCGCGCGCCGCGCCGGTCGCATGGTGCCCTTCATGGATGAAGTGGTGGCCGCCTATTATTGCGCGCTCGACCAGAACACGCCGACACGCGTGCGTATGACCCTGATGGCGGCGCTCGCCTATTTCGTGCTGCCCTTCGACATTATCCCCGACATGCTGGTCGGCATCGGCTTTACCGACGACGTCGCCGTGCTGATGGCGGCGCTCACCGCCGTGCGCACGCATATTACGCCCGCGCATCGGCTCGCGGCGCGTCAGGCGTTGGAAGAAGGTAAGGGAGTAAGGGAGTAAGGGAGTAAGGGAGTAAGGGAGTAAGGGAGTAAGGGAGTAAGGGAGTAAGGGAGTAAGGGAGTAAGGGAGTAAGGATGCTCGCTTAATTGTGAAGTAAAACAATTCCCTATTCCCTTATTCCCCTACTCCCTTATTTTCCAAACGCATGTCTTTATCCCAAAACCGGTTCCCACTTTTGGGAGACATGCTTTCCGTCATATTCCAGCCGCTTTCTTTGCATTGAAGTTGAGCGCGGGATGGCTACCAGCCCTTGCTCGTTCAAGTTTTCTTTCAAAACTTCACCGTTTGGTAACCCAGATTAAGGCACTTTAATCGGCAACTGAGCGGGGCGGCGTGTTGAACGGCGGCATCCCGATATTCGAGTTTGAAGCAAACGAAAGAGAACCGGTAAAAGACCATGCTTGGAAAATCGATCGTCGCGGCTTCGGTGTTTACGATTGCAATGGCGGGCTCGGCCCTCGCCCAGACACCGACCCAGATTAAACAGTTCGACGCCTGGGGCGCCTATAGCTACAAGGCTGGCAACGGCAAGGTTTGCTATGTCCTCTCCGTTCCGACTGTGAAGGCTCCCGCCTCGGTCGATCACGGTGACAATTTCTTCCTGATCAGCCAGAAGCCGGGCCAGAACATCTCGTTCGAGCCGCAGTTCATGGCCGGTTACGATCTGAACCCCAATGCCAAGGTTACCGTCAGCGTCGGCAGCAACCGCTTCACCATGTTCGTGAACGGCAAGTCGGGCTGGATGGAAAACGCCGCCGAAGAGCCGAAGCTCATCGCAGCCATGAAGTCCGGTCAGGATCTCAAGGTCGAGGCGCAGTCGAAGCGCGGCACCAAGACCAATTACACCTATTCGCTGAAGGGTGTTTCGGCAGCGCTTGCCGCGATCCAGAACTGCAAGTAAGCGACATTTCGTCGGATACGGACTGCTTTTTCAAAGCCGGAGCCTGTGCTCCGGCTTTTTTCTTCGTGCCTGTTCCGGCAATTCTGCATAACAGCCGGGATGATCGAACGGGATGACGGACGCCTTATTCTATGCTAAGAGCGCGCGAAACAAGGCTCGCATATGCAGATGACAGAGCCCATATATCCTCGCAATAAGGGCAATCGGGCCCAAATTGATCGGCGCGCGACATCGCGGTCGCCCCTTAACAGTTGAAAACAGATGTCTATTTCGTTCGATCTTACCATTGATGATACGCGCGACCAGCTGGCCCGCCATGTGCGCGCCAATCTGGACGCAAAGCCGTCGCTCATCGGCATGTCGCGCGAGGAAATGGCCGAAGCGCTCGTCAAGGCTGGCGTGCCGGAACGTCAGGTGAAGATGCGCATCAGCCAGCTCTGGCACTGGCTCTATGTGCGCGGCGTTTCCGATTTCGCCGATATGCGCAATATTTCCAAGGATTTGCGCGCCATGCTGGCGCAGCATTTCACCATTGCGCGCCCGGAAGTGGTCGAAGAGCAGATTTCGCAGGACGGCACCCGCAAGTGGCTGTTCCGATTTCCGCCGCGGGGCGCTGGCCGCCCGGTCGAGATCGAAAGCGTCTATATTCCCGAAGAAGGTCGCGGCACGCTGTGCGTTTCCAGCCAGGTCGGCTGCACGCTGACCTGCTCGTTTTGCCATACTGGCACGCAGAAGCTGGTGCGCAATCTAACTTCGGAAGAAATTCTGGCGCAGCTTCTGACCGCCCGCGACCGGCTCGGCGATTTCCCGGACAAGGACACGCCCGACGGTGCCATGGTGCCCGCCGAAGGCCGCAAGATCACCAATATCGTGATGATGGGCATGGGCGAGCCGCTCTATAATTTCGAGGAAGTGAAGAAGGCTCTCATTATCGCCTCGGATGGTGATGGCCTGTCGCTTTCCAAGCGTCGCATCACGCTTTCGACCTCCGGCGTGGTGCCTGAAATCTACCGCACCGGCGATGAAATCGGCGTGATGCTGGCGATTTCGCTCCATGCCGTGCGCGACGAGTTGCGCGACATCCTGGTGCCGATCAACAAGAAATATCCGCTGGAGCAGCTCATCAAGGCTTGCCGCGAATATCCCGGCCTGTCGAATGCCAAGCGCATCACATTCGAATATGTGATGCTGAAGGACATCAACGACAGCCTGGAAGATGCCAAGCTTCTGGTGAAGCTGTTGCAGGGCATTCCGGCCAAGATCAATCTCATTCCGTTCAATCCATGGCCCGGCACCAACTATCAGTGCTCGGACTGGGAACAGATCGAGCGCTTTGCCGATTACGTCAATGCAGCCGGTTATGCCTCGCCGATCCGCACGCCGCGTGGTCGCGACATTCTCGCCGCCTGCGGTCAGTTGAAGTCGGAATCGGAACGCATGCGCAAGAGCGAACGCCTTGCGCTGGAAGCCATGATGATCGCCGGACACGGCGAATAAACGGGGCGAATAACCCGATAAAGCGAGCGCGCATGAACGATACATTCGACTACATAATGCGCTTCGTCGTTATTCTTTTTGGCTATTGCTGCGGCTTGCTGGCAACCGGTTGGTTTCTGGCGGCAATCCTGTTTCGCAGCATCGGCGTTGATGCGCTGATGGACGATTTCGCGATGATGGCCGGGGCAGGCAATACGGAAGCCGCCAGCCTTTGGGCCACAACCAGCTTCTGGAGCAGCGTTTTCGTCGGCGGTTTCATCGTGGCCATGCTGGCAGGCGGCATCAGCTTCCTGCCAGCGGCCATCGTCATTCTGCTTGCCGAAGCACGCGGTTATCGCTCGTCGGTGTTTTATTGCGTTGTGGGCGCCATCATCGGCCTAGGAGCCGCGGGAACCGCTATTCCGTTTCGCGGATCGGACGACTGGCCGGAAATGCCGCTCTGGATTGCAGCCTTCGTCGGTGCGGGCATTGTCGGCGGCTTCATCTACTGGCTGATTGCAGGCCGCAATGCCGGACGGCTTTCCGACCGCCCGGCTGGGTAGATATCAGGTTATTTCGCCTGCGCGGTGATGATTTTCAGGGCGAAAGCCGAAAACACGCCCGCAAACAACCAATCCACAATGCGCGTGACCGTCGGGTTCTTCTTCAGGAGGCCCGCAAACCGGTCGGCTGCGACCACCATCGGAATGGTGAAGGGCAGCGCCAGCGGGATGAAGGACAGGCCGAGAAAGAACAATTTGCCCATTGCATGCGGGTCCGTTACGGAAACGAACTGCGGCAGGAAGGTCATGTTGAACAGAATGATCTTCGGGTTGAGCAGATTGATGCCAAGCCCGGTTGCCCAGTTCTGAACCAGCGTATGTTTCTTACCGCCGTTCTTTTCCGGCGAAAACGCCGAACCCTTGCGGATTGCCTGTACGGCGAGCCAGACGAGATAGCCCGCACCCACAACCTTCAGCACGGTGAAGGCAGCTGGAGACGCGATAATCAGTGCCGAAAGCCCCAGCGCCACCATGGTGGTGTGGATGACGATGCCGGTGCTTGCGCCAGCCATGCAGGCGAAACCGGCTGCCTTGCCTTCAGACAAGGCCCGTCCGACGAACAGCGTCATATCCGGGCCGGGTGTGATGGAAAGAATGGCGGTTGCAATCGCGAACTGGACGAAAATGGTCCATTCGGGAATGAAGGTCAGGTTTGTCAGGAACGACATGCGAAAAGCTCCGAAAATTCGCGGCAAGCTAACGCGAATCAAATCTCGCCGCTACTGGATTCTCGGGTCTTTTCGATAAGTCGCAGCCATCCGGCTTGCACGTCGCCTAGCAACTGATAAAAGGACAGCAACATCCAATTCCCAAGCCCTGCGGATGCTCTCCCCGAGCGGACAATGGGTCATCCATCGTATCGGAAGTTGACTATGAGCAAGTGGAAAGACGTTAAGAAAGTCGTGCTCGCCTATTCGGGCGGTCTCGACACCTCGATCATCCTGAAATGGCTTCAGACGGAACTCGGCGCGGAAGTCGTGACTTTCACCGCTGATCTGGGTCAGGGCGAAGAACTTGAACCGGCACGCAAGAAAGCGGAAATGCTGGGCATCAAGGAAATCTTCATTGAGGACGTGCGCGAAGAATTCGTGCGCGATTTCGTTTTCCCGATGTTCCGCGCCAATGCCGTCTATGAAGGCGTTTATCTGCTCGGCACGTCGATTGCCCGTCCGCTGATTTCCAAGCATCTCATCGAGATCGCCAAGAAGACCGGCGCAGACGCCATTGCGCATGGCGCAACGGGCAAGGGCAACGATCAGGTTCGCTTCGAGCTTTCCGCTTATGCGCTGAACCCGGACATCAAGATCATCGCTCCATGGCGCGACTGGTCGTTCAAGAGCCGCACGCATCTGCTCGAATTCGCTGAACAACACCAGATTCCGGTTGCCAAGGACAAGAAGGGCGAAGCGCCGTTCTCCGTCGACGCCAACCTGCTGCACTCCTCGTCCGAGGGCAAGGTTCTGGAAGATCCAGCACTCGAAGCACCCGAATATGTGCATATGCGCACCATTTCGCCGGAAGCAGCACCCGACAAGGCAACGATCATCAAGATCGGCTTTGAAAAGGGCGACGCCGTTTCGATCAATGGCCAGCGTCTTTCGCCTGCAACGCTGCTTGCCAAGCTAAACGAATATGGCCGCGACAACGGCATCGGTCGTCTCGACCTCGTGGAAAACCGCTTCGTCGGCATGAAGTCGCGCGGCGTCTACGAAACGCCCGGCGGCACGATCCTGCTGGCGGCCCACCGCGCCATCGAATCGATCACGCTCGACCGTGGCGCTGCTCACCTCAAGGACGAGCTGATGCCGCGCTATGCGGAGCTGATCTATTACGGCTTCTGGTTCTCGCCGGAGCGCGAAATGCTTCAGGCCGCAATCGATCTCAGCCAGAAGAACGTCGAAGGCGAAGTCACCCTCAAGCTCTACAAGGGCAATGTGATGGTGATCGGTCGCGAGTCGGACAAGTCGCTTTATTCCGACAAGCTCGTGACCTTCGAAGACGATCAGGGCGCTTACGACCAGAAAGACGCAGCAGGCTTCATCAAGCTCAACGCGCTGCGGTTGCGTACGCTGGCTGCCCGTGACCGCCGTTAGGTATTGATCTTCAGGCTCTGCTGGCCTGCAAATGGCAGTTTTCTGCGCTTCCGGTGCTCACGTACCTTTAAGTACGCTGCGCGCCGGTTCTCGAGGCCCACCATTTTCGGCTCACCGCGCCAGAATCTCAACGGCCTAAGGTCTACCGTTTTGGAAACGCCCTTCTCATCGGAGGGCGTTTTTCTTTGTCCTGAATTTTCTTGTTCCTTGAAGAATCCGACGCGCCCACAGGGATCGAACGTTTCCCTGCTTGACTCTTTTCAGAGTCGATTCAATACTAGAACAAATAGAGAACAATGACGGTTCCTGTCTCCGGAACCGCGCCAACAAACACAGACAGATTACAGGATTTTTGACGTGAGCGGCATCGACATCGCGACGTTGCGGCGCATGGTTACCGCCATTGAAGGCAACGATCCGCAAGGAAATTTTGCTGGCGATACAGCTGCCGGTTTCGGGCGCGAAAACAGTTTCGCGCTGGGCCACGCGGCGGCGGACGCGGCCTTTCCGCATGGGCTTGCTGGCGATGCCTTGCATGAGGTTTTCGCGGAAAATCCCGGTGCGCATATGGCGGCGACCGGCTTTGCGCTCGCCATGGCATTGCGCGCCACACAAAAGCAGCGACCGATCATCTGGATCGAGGAGGAAACGGCGACAAGCGAATATGGCGGGCTCTACCCGCCGGGGCTGCATGCTTTCGGCATCGCCCCGCACCGGTTGCTGATCGTGCGCTGTCCGAATGCGCAGGATGTGCTGAAGGCGGCCAATGATGTGCTGGAAGCAGGAACCGGCGGCAAGGCTTCGCATCTCGTCTCCGGCATCGTTGCCTCGATAACCGGCCAGCCGAAATGCCTCGACCTGACACCCTCACGTCGCCTGCTGCTGGCAGCGGAGACAGCGCAACTGCCGGTCATCCTGCTTCGAAGTCATCGCACCGGCGTGCAAAGCGCTGCCGTCAGCCGATGGCGTGTCGCGCCTGCGCCTTCTCGCTCCAGCGGGGCCAATGCGCCGGGAAAACCGGCCTTTCTGGCCATTCTGGAGCGCAACCGTCATGGCACATGCGGCCAGTGGATCATGGAATGGAACAATGAAACCCTTGAATTCGGCATCAGAGAACGGGAAGGAAGCGGCAGCGTCGGCATCCACCATGGCGTTCATGGCGCTGTGGTTTCCGTTCCTGCCGACGGACAGGCTGCACCGCGCCGGGCGATCTGATGCATCCTCCGGGCAAGCGTCCGACGCACTGCCGCTTGTCATTACCGAGCGCACCGCCAATGCGCTTCGGTTGACGGCCATCGACGTCAAGGCCGCCAAGCTCGGGCTTTATCCCGGCATGGCGCTGACCGATGCGCGGGCGCGTGTGGAAAGGCTTGATGTCGCCAATGCCGCGCCGGAGCGCGATGCCGCCCTGCTCAACAAAATGGCCCATTGGTGCGAACGCTATACGCCACTTGTCGCCTTCGATCCGCCGCACGGGCTGATGCTGGACATTACCGGCTGCGCGCATCTGTTCGGCGGACTGGTCGCCATGCATGCCGATGTGATCCAGCGCATCGAGCGCGCTGGTCTGCACGTGCGGGCAGCCATTACCGATAACAGTTTTGCGGCGCGGCTTCTCGCCCGTGGCACCAGAGGCGGCGTATTCGACAAGGCGCAGGCCGATGCCGTGTTGCCGCGCCTGCCGCTTTCCGCGCTTGAACTGGCCGATGCCGCTGAAACCGGCCTCAAGCGCGCGGGCCTGAAACGCATCGGCGATGTGATGGCGCTGCCGCGTGCAGCACTCACCGCGCGCTTTGGTCCCGATCTCGCCACCCGTCTCGGTCGCCTGACACGGCAGGAGCGCGCGCCCATCTCGCCGCTACGCATGGTGCCGCTCGCAACGGCAGAGCGCCGCCAGTCCGAGCCTCTGACCGCCATGGAACTGGTGGAGCGCATCTTGCAGGAATTGGCGCAGGAGCTGTTCGCCCGGCTTGAGATGGAAGGCAAAGGCGCGCTTTTGATCGAAGCATCCTTCTTCCGGGTCGATGGCGAGATACGCCATATCCGCATTGAAACCGGCCAGCCTCTGCGCGATGACAGGGTTTTTCTGCGTCTTGCGCGTGAAAGGCTTAATGCCCTCACCGATCCGCTGGATGCCGGTTTCGGTTTTGACATGATCAGGCTTGCCGCCTTGCGCAGTGCTGCGGTCACACAACGCCAGACCGGGCTGGACCAGCATGAGGAAGATGATGCCGGCTTCAGCCAGCTGATCGACCGTCTCTCGGCGCGTCTGGGGCCGGACCGCGTGCTGGTGCCTTTCGCACGCGATACGCATATGCCGGAGCGCGCTTTTGGCCTGCGCCCTGCCCTGCATGGCAGCCGCGCAAACCAGACCGGTTATGAAAGCAGCCCAACGCTGGCTGGTGACCCGCCAGCGCGCCCCATAAAACTGTTTCGCCCGCCGCAGCTGATCGAAAGCGTGGCGGAAGTGCCGGACAGCCCACCCTCATTCTTCCTGTGGCGACGGGTCCGCCATCATATTCGCCTTGCCGAAGGACCAGAGCGGATCGAACCGGAATGGTGGCTTTCTCTCGGTCATGACGTACCGGAACTGCGCGATTATTACCGGGTGGAAGATGTGAACGGCCAGCGTTTCTGGATTTTCCGCGAAGGTCTTTATGACGGCGCCAATCATCCGCGCTGGTTCCTGCATGGGTTGTTTGCCTGATGCCCCACATCGAGAAAAAACCCGCTTATTATGAAATGGCTGTCGCCAGCAATTTTTCGTTCCTGTGCGGTGCGTCGCACCCGCAGGAACTGGTGCTGCAAGCTCGCGATCTTGGCCTTTCCGGCATCGGCATTGCCGACCGCAACACGCTGGCCGGTGTGGTGCGGGCACATGCCGCCTGGAAGGATTTTCGCGACAAAAGCAATTTCCGGCTGTTCATCGGCTGCCGCTTGTCCTTCATCGACGGCACGCCGGATATGGTCGTCTATCCGCGTGACCGACCTGCCTATGGGCAATTATGCCGCCTTCTGACCGAAGGCAAAAGGCGCGCCGCCATCAAGGGTGAATGCCATCTGCTCTGGGCCGATCTGCTGTTTCGCGCCCGGCAGTTTCAAATCGCCGTCATGCCCCCGGAAGAGGATGACCCTGCCTTTCCGGCGCGTCTGTCGGAAATCGCCACGGCGGCACAAGGCTGCATCTGGCTGGCGCTTGCCATGCCACATCAGGGGCATGATGGACGCCGGGCCGAACGCATCGCCCGCTTTGCAGCCGATGCCGGTGTGCCGCTTCTCGCCACCAATGACGTACTCTATCACCACCCCAACCGCCGCGCGCTTCAGGATGTGCTGACGGCAACCCGCCATCACAGCACGGTTTTTGCCGCCGGGCGGCTGCTGGAGAAAAACGCCGAGCGCCATCTGAAACCAGCGCAGGAAATGGTGCGGCTGTTCCGCCAATATCCGCAGGCGATTGCCGCGACCGCCGATTTCATCGCGCCCATCACCTTCCAGCTCGACGAGTTGAAATATGATTATCCCGACGAGCCCGTGCCACCGGGAAAGACACCGCAACAGCATCTGCACGACCTTACCTGGGAGGGCGCTGCCAAGTTCTACGGATTGGGTAGCATACCGGAAAAGGTGCAGGCGCTGATCCACAAGGAACTGGCGCTGATCGAAAAGCTGCAATATGCGGCCTATTTCCTGACCGTCCATGACATTGTGCGCTATGCCCGCTCAAAAGAAATTTTGTGTCAGGGGCGCGGTTCGGCGGCCAATTCCGTCGTCTGCTTCTGTCTTGGCATAACCGGCGTGGACCCAACCGAAGTGGACCTGCTGTTCGAGCGCTTTATCTCTGCCGAGCGCCAGGAACCGCCGGATATCGACGTCGATTTCGAGCATGAGCGGCGCGAGCAGGTGATGCAATATGTGTATGAACGCTACACCACCGACCGTGCGGCGATTGTCGCGACTGTCATCAGCTATCGATCCCGCAGCGCGATCCGCGATGTCGGCAAGGCGCTGGGCCTGACGGAAGATGTGACGGCAGCCCTTGCCAATACGGTCTGGGGCATATCCGGCGGCGGCATCGACAAGCAGCATATTCGCCAGGCGGGTCTCGACCCCGACAATCCGGTCATCCGGCGCGCAGTGGAACTGGCCATTGAGCTGATCGGCTTTCCCCGTCATCTGTCGCAGCATGTGGGGGGCTTTGTGCTCACACGCGACCGTCTGGACGAGACCGTGCCCATCGGCCCGGCGGCCATGGAAGACCGCTATTTCATCGAATGGGACAAGGATGACATCGATGAAGTGGGGCTGATGAAAGTGGATGTGCTGTCACTCGGCATGCTCACCTGCATTCGCAAGGCTTTCGACCTCATTCATCAGCACAAGCCGCAGCTTTATGGCGGTCAAAAGCAGACCCTCGCCACCCTGCCGCGCAAAGACAAGGCCGTCTACGACATGCTTTGCAAGGGGGATTCGCTCGGCGTGTTTCAGGTGGAAAGCCGCGCTCAGATGAACATGCTGCCGCGTCTGCAACCGCAGGAGTTTTACGATCTGGTCATTCAGGTCGCTATCGTGCGTCCCGGCCCGATTCAGGGCGATATGGTGCATCCTTATCTGAGACGAAGAAGCGGACAGGAGCCCAACATCTTGCCGTCACCAGCCCCCGAACACGGCCCACCGGACGAGTTGCAACAGATATTGGACAAGACCAAAGGCGTGCCGCTATTTCAGGAACAGGCGATGCGCATTGCCATCGAAGCGGCAAAGTTCACGCCCGACGAAGCCAACCAGCTTCGCCGCGCCATGGCGACTTTCCGCAAGATGGGCACCATCCACACCATGGAGAAAAAGATGATCGACGGCATGGTCAATCGCGGCTACGACCGGAGCTTTGCCGAGAATTGTTTCAACCAGATCAAGGGCTTCGGTGAATATGGCTTCCCCGAAAGCCATGCGGCCAGCTTTGCGCATCTGGTCTATATTTCCGCGTGGATCAAGCATCATCACCCGGAAGTCTTTGCCGCCGCCCTGCTCAATTCGCAGCCGATGGGCTTTTATGCGCCAGCGCAGATCGTGCGTGACGCGCGCGAACATGACGTGACGGTCCTGCCCGTCGATGTGAATTTCAGTGCGTGGGATAATCTTCTGGAAGACATTCCCGGTCCGCGCCCTGCTGTGCGGCTCGGCTTTCGCCAGATCGACGGTTTTTCAAAACGTGACACCGAACTACTGCTTGCCGACCGGCATGAGCCTTATCGCACCATCGAGGACATGCATCGCCGTCTGCGCCTCGACCGGCGCGCCTTCACCGCGCTGGCCGATGCCGATGCTTTCGGCTCGCTCGATATCGACCGCCGCGCAGCACTTTGGGCCGTGCGCCGCCTGCCCAATGACGAAACCCTGCCGCTGTTCCGGGCCGCCGCCACCAGCGAACTGGCGGAAGAGCCGCGCACGAAGCTGCCCGAAATGGCGGCATCCGAACATGTCATTGCCGATTACGAGACGACCCGGCTTTCGCTGAAAGGGCATCCGCTGCAATATTTGCGCGAAGGGCTGGCGGCAGAAGGTGTCTCCACCTGTCGCGCCGTGCAGGAGGGTGCCGATGGTCGCCGGATGAAAGTGGCGGGCGTCGTGACTGTGCGCCAGCGCCCCGGCAGCGCGAAGGGTGTTGTGTTTCTCACCATCGAGGATGAGACCGGCATTGCCAATATCGTTGTCTGGCCGAAAATCATGAAAGCGTTTCGCCGTGAGGTGATGGGCGCACGCCTGATCCGCATCGAAGGCCGCATCCAGCGCAGCCCGGAGGGTGTGGTGCATCTGGTGGCGGCCAGGATCGAAGACCGCTCCAGCGCCCTGATGGATCTGAGCGGGCGCGAGGCGCAACGCCTCGTCGCGCCGTCACAAATGGCGCATCACCCGAGAAATGTGCGGATCATGCCGAAGTCGCGAGACTTCCATTGAGAATTTCAGTTCCAGGCACCGACAAAAAACACCGCACAATAATGCAGCATCGCCCCGACGACGACAAAGCCATGCCAGATGGCGTTCTGGAAACGCAGCCGCTGCCAGACGTGAAAGATCACGCCCAGCGAATAAACAATGCCGCCCGCCGCGATCAGCCAGAACACGGTCTTCGGCAGCGATTGAGTAATCGTGTCGTAGACCATGATGCCACTCCATCCGAGCGCCAGATAAAGCAGGATCGACAGCCGGTCGAAACGACCGGGCAGAAAAAGCTTCAGCATGATGCCGACGAAAGCCACGCCCCAGACGAAGAGCAAAAGTGGCACGGCGCGATCCCCCATATGCATGGCGAAGGGCGTATAGGTTCCGGCAATCAGCAGATAGATGGCCGAGTGATCGAACCGGCGCAGGAACCATTTGGTCGGCGAGACGGGCCAGATATTATAGACCGCCGAAATGCCAAGCGCGCCCAGAAGGCTTGCCAGATAGACGCTGGACGAAATCGAGGTCGTTGCGGAACTGTTCGGCAGAAAATAGATCAGCATGGCAACCGCACCGGCGAAAGCCAGCGCCACGCCAAGCACATGGATAACACCATCCGCCCAGAGTTCGGCCTTGTCGTAATGCCATTTGATGGAATGTGGCAGCTTCATAATCTTCGCCCTGTCCGGTCTTCGGACAGGGAACTACCTTCGCTTTGCAGCGTCAAGATGACAGTTAAACGCATTGTGCTTTCCAAAAATCGATTCCGATTTTTGGGCCGATGCGCCAGTCGATATGGGGAATTAAACCGGCGACCAAGCGCCGCCGGGAGAAGCTTATTGTGCTGGCGTGTAGGACGCCTGGATCGGTGCAACACCCGGCAGCGGCGCCGAAGAACCGCTTGGCAGGGACACCGGTTCGATGGCAGCCGCGGCATCGCGGGTCGGACCGTTGCGGAAACCGCCGTCCATGCCGGTTTCTTCCAGCATGCCCTTGCGCTTGGCATCGTAATAATAGCCGCGTGCATAGAAACGCACGGCCTGGCTTTCATTGCCACCCGCAACCTTATATGCGCCCGACAGATAGCGAACGGCATATTTCAGGTTGGTTTCGGCATCGAGCAAGCCCTTCGGCGCACCCGTATAGCCCATGCCGCGTGCGGTCGGATGGCTGATCTGCATCAGACCCCAATAGGGACCGTTGCGCGCACCGGGATTGAAGCGGCTTTCGCGATGCACGACGCGGCGCACCAGACGCTCAGGCACATCATAAGCGACGGAATATTTGGCAATCAGCGCATCGAGATTTTTCGGCGCGCTCTCCGGCGTTTCAAACGCCATATTGGCGGCAACCGAGGCAGGCGAAGCGGCGGCACGTGCCCCTGCATAGGCCATCATCGGCTGCGAAACGCCGCGTTCGCCCGGAATAGGAACCGCGGCAGGCAGAACCGGCTCGGCAGAAGCAACAGCCTCGACACCAGCAGCCGGTACGCCAGGAACAGCAGCGCCGTCCGTCGTGGTGGCAGCGGCAATCGCGGCAGCACCGCCCGTTGCAGCCGGACCAGCGGCCATGGCCGTTGCGGTCGCGCCGACAGCGGCATTGGCGACTGGTGCAGGGGAAGCCGCAGCGCCGGGAACGGCAGTGCCAGCGGCGGCCACGGCAACAGTCTTCGCATCAGTCGCCTGTGGGGCGCCCGGTGCAGCGGTCTGCGTTGCAGCATCCGTTGGGGAAATCAGCGCCGTTTTCACGGGCTTGCCGTCATTGGTGGTGTTGCAGGCGCTCAGCGCCACGGCGCAGCCCAAAAGCAGGACACCCTTGCCGAGAAGGGAAGCGGATATAGAAGAAAAAAGCGCGAAACGCATGGCTGGACCCGTTCTCAGGAATCGAAATCTTTTTCGATGCGTTTTTCAAGCTCGACCAGATCGTCAGGCAGCGGCAAACCGTTCGCACGGAGCGCATTCAGCTTTTCGCGAACCGTTTCGCGGATTTCATGGGCGTCCTGCGGCTGATTCACCATTTGCTCAAACAGCAGCGCAATTTCCGCCTTGATGTCCTCGAATGCCATCCAGATCCTCTTGGCTTAACGGCCTCCAGGAAGCCCGTTGCAGTCAATATTCTTTCGGTCGATGACAGTTCTGTACCATGCAAAAGACGAAAAACGGAAGCGCTAAACGTCTGGGTCGCGCCAAAATGAATATTTCAAATGGTAACAAAAGGATTAACGCGCTCAGAGAATGCGCGGCAGCATCGTATCTATCACATTGAAATCCAATGCAAATATTCCAAGATCGTCGAAGTCCAGTCCACCATTCGGATCGAACAGATAAATGCTCATCCAGATGAGCGCGATGACCAGCAAAATGGCCAGAATCGTGAGAATCAAAAGGCGTTTGCCGAGCGCCGCCTTGCGACCCGCCCCCTGTTTTGAATGCTTGGCCATCGTCACTTGTCGCCTCGGCTTTGCTGCTTCGGCGTGGTATCGAACGCGCTAATCATCATTGGTCGCGTTCAGTTCTTCCGGCGGTGTGCCGTGTTCTGGCACCGCGGGCAGATAGCCTTCATGGACCAGCCATTTGCGCAAAATCAGCGTTATGGCTTCTGTCAGGTTCAGACCCGGGTGCTTTTCAGCGATGACGCGCTCCAAAGCATCATGCACGTCATCGGGAAGATAGGTGCTCATTCTGTCTCCTCCGCTTAGAGCGCATTTCGATCTGATTGAATCAGATCGGCGCTCTGGTCCTTTGCTTTAACGCGCATCTTGACCGAAAACCGGTTCCCACTTTTCGGAATGCGCTGTAGTCCTTTGCTTTAGCGCGCATCTTGTCCGAAAACCGGTTCCCACTTTTCGGGATGCGCTTTATAGAAAATCAGGCAACCGTAACCGACAAGCTGCCGACACCATCCACCTTGCCCACAAGGTGGTCGCCGCGCTGCACGGGGCCGACGCCTGCGGGGGTGCCTGTAAATATAAGATCGCCCGGTTGCAGCTCAAAGAGCGACGAAAGATAGGAGATCGTTTCCGCCACTTTCCAGATCATCTGGTTGAGGTCGCCAGACTGGCGCGTCTCGCCATTGATGGACAGCGAAATCGATGCCGACTGCGGATGGCCGACATCCGATACTGGCGCGATGGCAGAGCATGGCGCGGAATGCTCGAATGCCTTGGCGACTTCCCACGGGCGACCGGCCTTCTTGGCGACCGCTTGCAAGTCGCGCCGCGTCATGTCGATGCCCACCGCATAGCCATAAACGTGATCCAGCGCCTGTTCGACCGGAATATCGATGCCGCCAGTCTTCAATGCGACCACAAGCTCGATTTCGTGATGCACATCCTCGGTCTTGGGCGGATAGGGAAAATCGCCGCCATTGATCACCAGACTGTCAGGGTTTTTCTGGAAGAAGAACGGCGGATTGCGGGTCGGATCGCCGCCCATTTCGATGGCGTGATCGGCATAATTCTGACCGACGCAATAGATGCGATGCACGGGAAAAGCTGCGTCCGTGCCCTTCACGGGCAGAATAGGCTGCGGGCGCGGCGCGAAGACATAATCGGTCATTGGGGATTATTCCGATCGGAAATTGCAGGATGCTACGATTTTTCCCCATCATGCAGGCGCATGCGCATCCTCGCAAGCCTTGAAAACAGCAATTCCCCATTATCGCCCATCCGTCGCGACCACAAATTCCGCTTGGCGCGATTGGCTCACGACAAGCTTAGCGTTCGGAATATCGTTGGACAATGCGCGGCTGCGCGCCGTCTCCTCGTCGAAACCAAAAGAGAGCCAGCGGTCGATCAACCGCCGCTCCAGCACCGGAAAAGGCACATCGAGACGGATTGTCATGTCGAAAAACGGCGCAAGTCCCGACCATGGTTCCTGATCGAGCAGCAGGTAATTGCCCTCAACCAGAAGCACGCGATGCTCGGGCCCGACCACTGAGGCCGCCGCGCGGGAAAGCTCCAGCGAACGGTCGAACACAGGAATGAACACTTCGTCGCGTGCATGTTTCAGCCGTTCCAACAGGGCGGCAAAACCGGCGCAATCGAAGGTCGGCGGCGACCCCTTGCGACTGCGCAACCCGCGCTGATCGAGAATCACGTCATCAAGGTGAAACCCGTCCATCGGCACGACGATGGATGGGCCATCAGCGCCCTTGTTGAGCGCCACGCGCAGTTCTTCCGCGATGGTGGATTTGCCTGCGCCCGGAGGACCCGCAATGGCGACGATCAGCCGGCTATCCACCTTCGAAAGCCGCGCAAGAATTTCTGAAGGCAAGGCTTCGCGGTCAATAGGCGTCATGTCCGATTTCCGTTTCGTGGTCGTGCGGACAGATGTCCCGATTCGTGCAGCCCGCTCAAGGGAGTTAGGCAGCTTCGGCCTTCGGTCGCATTGCACCCGTCATCAGAGCCACAGCGTCCGACATGGAATATTCCTTCGGGTCAATCACCGTCAGGCGACGTCCGAGCCGGTGAATATGGATGCGGTCGGCCACTTCGAACACATGCGGCATGTTATGCGAGATGAGCACAATCGGCATGCCCCGCGCCTTCACGTCGAGGATCAGTTCCAGCACGCGGCGCGATTCCTTGACGCCAAGCGCTGCCGTCGGCTCATCCATGATCACGACCTTGGACCCGAAAGCGGCAGCGCGCGCCACGGCAACGCCCTGACGCTGGCCGCCGGACAGCGTTTCCACCGCTTGACCGATATTCTGGATGGTCATCAGGCCCAGCTCCGTCAGCTTGTCGCGGGCGATCTTTTCCATCGCGCCGCGATCGAGCATGCGAAACAGCGAACCGAGCGGTCCCTTGCGGCGGATTTCCCGCCCGAGAAACAGATTGTCAGCAATCGAAAGCGCAGGCGACAAAGCGAGGTTCTGATAAACCGTCTCGATGCCCGCATGGCGTGCTTCCATCGGCGAATGGAAACTGACCGGTTTTCCGTCGAGCTTGATCTCGCCTTCGTCGGGCTTGATCGCGCCAGATAGCGCCTTGATCAGCGAGGATTTACCGGCGCCATTGTCGCCGATAACGGCGAGGATTTCGCCCGGATAGAGATCGAAATCGGCATGGTCGAGCGCGGTAACGCGCCCGTAACGCTTGACCAGACCCTTTGCCGAGAGAACAGGTGTAGCCGAGGTTTTCATGCGGCAGCCTTTCTGATCCATTGGTCGATAGCGACGGCGGCGATGATGAGAACGCCGATCAGGAGATAGGTCCATTGCGGATCGGTACCCCACAGGCGCAAGCCAAGCGAAAATACGCCGACGATCAGCGCGCCGAACATGGTGCCGAGGATCGAGCCGCGCCCGCCGAAGAGCGAAATGCCGCCGATCACCACAGCCGTGATGGATTCGATATTGGCGAACTGGCCTGCGGTCGGCGACACGGAGCCAAGGCGGCCAATCATCGCCCAACCGGCCAGAGCGCAGATGATACCGGCCAGAACATAGACGGACATCAGGATCGGTTTGACCGAAACGCCCGACAGCTTTGCCGCCTCCGGATCGTCGCCAATGGCATAGACATGGCGGCCCCAGGCGGTGTGGTTCAGCACATACCAGAGCAGCAGCACCAGAAGCACCATGGCGATGACGCCATAGGTGAAGACAGCGCCACCGACACGAATGCTCTCGCCGAAGAATTGCAAGATTGGCGCTTGCGCGGTTATTTCCTGCGCGCGGATGGTTTCATTGGCCGAATAGAGGAAATTTGTGGCCAGAATCACCTGCCACATTCCGAGCGTGACGATGAAGGGCGGCAGGCGGACATAGGCCACCAGAAAGCCGTTGATAAAGCCGCACAGTGCGCCGGTGGCAAAGCCAAGCACGATGGAAAGCTCGGCTGGCAGGCCATAGCGGAAGGTGAACTGGCCCATCACCACCGATGACAGCACCATGATCGCGCCGACCGAAAGATCGATACCGGCGGTGAGGATAACCAGCGTTTGCGCTGCGGCCACGATGCCGGTGATGGCGACCTGCTGGAGAATGAGCGTGAGCGCGAAGGCGGAGAAGAATTTGCCGCCCAATGTGACGCCAAACACCACCAGCGACAGGACCAGCACGATCAGCGGCACGGCTGCCGGATTGTGATGCAGGAAATTCCGCATCCGATAAAGCGCCGACTGGTCACCCGCATCAAAGGAGGCCACGTCGGATGCGCTTTGCGAAAGGGTCGTTTCAAACGCCTGCATCGACGGTTTTTGTGCAGCGGAAGCCGCCTCTGGCTCACTCATGATTATCTCCTGCTTTCAGCTGCAAAACGGTCCGGCAAATCTGACGATCCGCCGGACCGATATTTCAAAAGATCAGCCCCAGCACTTGTCGAGCGCAGTCTTGGTATCGATGGACGGAACGCCATCGACAGGCTTGTCCGTCACCAGCGTCACGCCCGTATCGACGAAGGTTTTGCCTTCCGTCGGCTTTGGCTTTTCGCCGGTATCGGCAAATTTCTTGATCGCTTCGATGCCGAGCGACGCCATCTGCAACGGATATTGCTGCGAGGTTGCGCCGATCACGCCAGCCGCAACGTTCTTCACGCCGGGGCAGCCGCCATCGATGGAAACGATCAGCACATCCTTTTCACGGCCCACAGCCTTCAGCGCTTCATAAGCGCCAGCGGCGGCAGGTTCGTTGATCGTGTGCACGACATTGATGTTCGGGTCCTTCTGCAGAAGGTTTTCCATGGCGCGTCGACCGCCTTCTTCGTTGCCGTCGGTCAGGTCGCGACCGGCGATGCGCGGATCGTCCTCGTCGCCAAGCTTGTTCTTGTCTTTCGGGTCGATGCCGAAGCCGACATCAAAACCCTGATCGCGCAGAACATCCACGCTTGGCTGCGATGCGGTCAGGTTGAGGAAGGCGACGCGCGCATCCTTGGCCTTGTCACCAAGCGCTGCTGCGGCCCATTTTCCGACCAGTTCTCCGGCCAGGAAATTATCCGTTGCAAAAGTCGCGTCTGCCGCATCCGCCGGTTCCAGCGGCGTGTCGAGCGCGATGATCAGAAGACCCGCGTCACGCGCCTTTTGCAGCGTCGGCACGATGCCCTTGGTGTCGGAAGCGGTGATGAGAATGCCCTTGGCGCCGTCGGCGATGCAGGTTTCGATGGCCGCGACCTGACTTTCGGAATCGCCGTCGATCTTGCCCGCATAGGTTTTGAGATTGACGCCCAACTCCTTGGCCTTGGCGACAGCGCCTTCCTTCATCTTGACGAAAAAGGGATTGGTGTCGGTCTTGGTGATGAGGCACGCGCCGACATCGGCAGCATGCGCTGGAAGTGCGGCAACACCAAGCGTGAAGGCAGCAAAGGCCGCCGACAGAACTGTCTTCTTCATGAACTCCTCCCAGAGTGAAACCGGTCCTTCTTCCCCCGGCATGGTTGAAGCAAAACACGGCTTCGAAACAGAGTCAATTAATAAATCCACTTGATTTATTAATGTACTGTGTCACTCTCGCCCCGGGAGGAGAGAGCCGAGGAAGACGCGACGCCACGCTGAAAAAAGCGCGCATCTCGCTGCTTAAGCTTTTGTTTTTATTTCATATCCCACAGAATGAGGCTTTTTCTCCTGCGATGAATGGGTTAGGAACCTCGCCGTGCCCGAACACTACAGTTGCAAATTCGTCAGGCCGTGGCGAAACGAGTGATTTTCGAGCACCGGAGCGGAGCGTACTTAAAAGTACGTGAGCACCGAAGCACAGGAAATTGCTCGATGCAGACCGGCATCACGAAGAATGCAACTGGGTGTTAAGCGTGGGATCTGGGAGAGAAAATGGTCAGGCATCATCCGGAACAGGACGTTTCCGAGCCAAGGGGCGGCCCGGCAGGCTCGCCCGGCCCTGCCATGCAGAAATTTGCCGAACCGGGCGCGAGTATCAATCGCGGTTCCAACCAGATCGGCGTGCGCGCCTATAATGAGCGGCTGGTTCTGGCGCTTGTGCGCAGGCATGGCGCGCTGGCCCGAGCCGATATTGCACGCCTGACCGGACTTTCGGCGCAAACTGTTTCCGTCATCATCCGCGCGCTGGAAAAAGACGGGCTGATTACGCAAGGCGAGCGCGTGCGTGGGCGCGTCGGCCAGCCCTCCATGCCGATGCGGCTTGCAGCGGACGGCGTTTTTTCCTTCGGCCTCAAGATCGGGCGGCGCAGCGCGGAAATCATCCTGATGGATTTTCTGGGCGCGATCCGCGAACGCAGGCATATCACCTATCGCTGGCCGGTGCCCGACGAAATCCGCCGTTTCGCCTTTGACAGCATTACCGCCTTCACCGCCGCACTTGATCCGGACAAGCGCGATCGCATTGCGGGCCTCGGCATCGCGCTGCCGTTTGAACTCTGGAACTGGGTGGAGGAAGTGGGCGCGCCCGCCGCCGACATGAATGCGTGGCTCGATGCCGATCTCGTCAACGATTTCGGCGCGGTCTTTCCGTTCCCCGTGTTTCTTCAGAATGACGGCACGGCGGCCTGTGGCGCGGAACTCACCTTCGGGCGCGGGCCGGAATTCACCGATTTCGTCTATTTCTTCATCGGCTCGTTCATTGGTGGCGGCGTGGTGCTGAACAACACGCTTTATCCGGGACGCACAGGCAATGCCGGTGCGCTCGGTTCCATGCCGATGCGCATGCGCAGCGCCGAAGATGGACGCGCGACATTGCAGCTGATCGATACCGCCTCGCTTTTCGTGCTGGAGCGGCTGTTGCAGGAGAGAAATATTTCGTCCGACGATCTCTGGCTATCGCCCGAAAGCTGGCACAATTTCGGCGAACCGCTCGATGCCTGGATCGCACTTGCCGCGCGGGGGCTTGCCCATGCGGCGGTGGCGGCTGCGTCGATCATCGATTTTCCTGCGGCCATCATCGATGGATGGTTGCCGGAAGGCGTTCGCCATCGCATTGTCGAAGCGACGCGGGCCGAACTCTCCCGCCTCGACCTGCAAGGCCTCAGCGCGCCGGAGATCATCGAGGGCAATGTGGGCGTCCACGCCAAGGCCATGGGCGCCGCAAGTCTGCCGCTCTCCAACCGGTATCTGTTCGACCAGAGCGTGCTGTTCAAGGATGCAGGTTAATCTCCAGAATTTGTAAAACACGCACACGGTTTGTTATTTACCAATGACAAGTTTGATCTATTTTGTCTTGCAATGACCGCAAATGCCGACAAGTTAACCGCTTGAAACCATTGAATCGAACGGGAAAGATATGACCGTCAAGACGATTGCGACCACGCCTTTTCAGGACCAGCAGCCGGGCACATCAGGCCTGCGCAAGAAGGTTCCCGTATTCCAGCAGCCCAATTATGCAGAAAACTTTATTCAGTCCGTTTTCGATGTGCTGGAAGGTTTTGAGGGCAAGACGCTTGTGGTCGGCGGCGATGGACGCTTCTATAATCGCGAAGTGATCCAGAAGCTCATCAAGATCGCGGTAGCCAACGGCTTCGGCCGCATCATGGTCGGTCAGGGCGGCATACTTTCCACGCCAGCCGCATCCAACATGATCCGCAAATACAAGGCATTTGGCGGCATGGTGCTTTCGGCCAGCCATAATCCCGGCGGACCGAAGGAAGATTTCGGCATCAAGTACAATATCGGCAATGGCGGCCCGGCACCGGAAAAGATCACCGATGCGATCTTCGCTCGCTCCAAGGTGATAGACCAGTACAAAATCGCCGATGTGGCCGATATCGATATCGACAAGCTCGGCAGCACCAAGCTGGGTGACACCGAGATCGTCATTTTCGATCCGGTGACCGATTATGCCGAGCTGATGGAAAGCCTGTTCGATTTCGACGCCATCCGCGCCATGATCAAGGGCGGCTTTGGGCTCAAATTCGATGCGATGCATGCCGTGACAGGGCCTTACGCCAAGGAAATATTCGAGCGCCGTCTGGGTGCGCCGGACGGCAGCGTCGTCAATTTCGTGCCGCTGCCGGATTTCGGTGGGCATCACCCCGATCCGAATCTCGTCTACGCAAAAGATCTCTATGATCTGCTGATGTCGGACAATGCACCGGATTTCGGCGCAGCCTCCGATGGAGACGGCGACCGCAACCTGATTATCGGACGCGGTATTTTCGTCACCCCGTCCGACTCGCTCGCCATGCTCGCCGCCAATGCGCATCTGGCACCCGGTTATAAGGGCGGCATCAAGGGCATAGCACGTTCGATGCCGACCAGCGCCGCCGCCGACCGCGTGGCGGAAAAGCTCGGCATCGGCATCTATGAAACGCCAACCGGCTGGAAGTTCTTCGGCAATCTGCTGGACAATGGCAAGGTCACGATCTGCGGCGAGGAAAGCTCCGGCACCGGTTCCGACCATGTGCGCGAGAAGGACGGTCTATGGGCCGTGCTGCTCTGGCTCAATATTCTGGCCGTGCGCAAGGAAAGCGTGAAGGCCATTGTCGAGGAACATTGGGCGCGCTTCGGGCGCAATTATTACACCCGCCACGACTATGAGGCGGTCGATTCAGATATCGCAAAAAAGCTGGTGGCTGACCTGCGCGCCAAGCTTTCGAGCCTGCCGGGCACCACGGTCAACGGTCTGAAGATCGAGAAAGCTGATGATTTCGCTTATCATGACCCGGTGGACCATTCGGTCAGCGAGCATCAGGGCATCCGCATCTATTTCCCCGATGGCGGGCGCGTCGTGCTTCGCCTGTCCGGCACCGGCACTTCAGGCGCCACCATCCGCATCTATATCGAGCGCTACGAAGCGGACACCGCCAAGCACAATCTTGATACGCAGGAAACGCTCGCCGCGCTGATCGACGCTGCCGAGCAGATCGCCGAAGTGAAGAAGCGCAGCGGACGCGATGCGCCGACGGTGGTTACGTAATAGGGGCATAGGGGAATAGGGGAATAGGGGAATAGGGGAATAGGGGAATAGGGGAATAGGGGAATAGGGGAATAGGGGAATAGGCTAGTAAGGCCGAAACTTTGTTCAAGCTCCCTTTTCACTTATTCCCCTACTCCCTTACTCCCTACTCCCTTAATCGAAAACAATCGCCGGTGCTGGTCGGCCAGCACCATTGCCGCCCTTCATGTTTTCCCAGACCTTGGACGCGATATCGCGGTAGATTTTCGCGTGTTCGCTATCCGGCTCGACCACCGTGACCGGTGTGCCATTATCCGAATGGGCGCGGATATCCATATGCAGTGGCACTTCGCCGAGGAACGGCACATTGAGGCGTTCGGCCTCCTTGCGCGCGCCGCCGTGACCGAAAATGTCGTAGCGCTTGCCCGTATCAGGCGCGATGAAGTAGCTCATATTTTCGACGATGCCGAGCAACGGCACATCCACCTTGCGGAACATGGACAAGCCCTTGCGCGCGTCGATCAGCGCCAGATCCTGTGGCGTCGAAACGACAACCGCACCAGCCAGCGGCACCTGTTGCGCCATGGTCAGTTGTGCGTCGCCGGTGCCGGGAGGCATATCGACGACCAGAACATCAAGCTCGCCCCAGGCCACTTCGCGCAGCATCTGCGTCAGCGCCGACATGACCATCGGACCCCGCCAGATCATCGGCGTTTCCTCATCGACCATGAAGCCCATCGACATGACCTTGAGGCCATAATTTTCCATCGGCTTCAGGATGCGTCCCTCGATCGTTTCCGGGCGACCGGAAAGGCCCAGAAGGCGCGGCATGGAGGGGCCATAAATATCGGCATCGAGAATGCCGACCTTCAGGCCATTGGCCTGCAAGCCGAGCGCCAGATTGACCGCCGTGGTGGACTTGCCAACGCCGCCCTTGCCGGATGCGACGGCGATGATCGCGCCGACGCCCGGAATGCCGGGCTTGGCTGCTGCACGTTGTGGCTGCGGCGGATGGCGATGCTGTGCGGGTGCGGCAGCGGCAGGGCGCGGTTGCGGCTTGGGCGGCGGCGGAGCGTCGTCGCTGGTGCGGCCGCCTCTTTTTTCCGCCGTCAGCGTGACCAGCGCGCCGGAAACACCGGGGATTTCCTTCACGGCCTTTTCCGCTGCAAGCCGCATCGGCTCCAGCGCATCCGCGCGCTGCGCGGGAACCGTGATGGAGAAGAAGACCTTGCCGTCGGCAATAAAAATATCCGATACCAGTCCGAGCGACACAACATCGCTTTCGAAGTCCGGTCCCGTCACGGTCTTCAGCCGTTCCAGAACCTGTTCGCGCGTTACGCTTGCCATTTCGATTCCTTTAGTGAAGGCAGTAAGGCAATAGGTGAGTAAGTGAGTATGTATAGAACATATTGTCCTACTGCCCTATTCCCTTATTCCCCTACTCCCCTAATCCCTTTTCACCAAGAGGCCAATGCTCATTCTGGGCCTCATTCGGCGCACCTTTCAGGCCGCTTCCTCGCAGACGGCGGCTTCCGGGCGGTGTCCCATGAGATAAAGCGCGCAGGTGGTGCGCAGCATGGAGGCGAAATTCGGGATTGCGCCATTGGCTTCCAGCGCTTCATCATAGAGCGTCGAGATGAAGCGCGGCGTGGTCAGATTCTGGCTGGCCGCGATCGCATCCAGCAGTCGCCAGAAGGTCGCTTCCAATTGAATGCTGGTGGAATGCCCGCCGATGCGCACAGAGCGATTGATCTGCCGGTAGCCTTCCGGGTCCTGCTCGGCGAAAACCTTGCACATGGGTTCCTCCATCCTTTAGAGCACGAACTGCGCTGTGGTAGCCGATTGCCACCACGCCGTCGTTTTTTCTTTCATAATCGACAACCAGTGAGACAATCGCAAGCCGCTTTTGCTGAAGCGCTGCCAAAAATGACCTGCAAGAAATAGGAGTCACTTGTGGCTAAAGCCATTCATTCGATGATCCGCGTTCTCAACGAGGAAAAATCCGTTTCCTTCTACCACCAAGCTTTCAAGCTCGACATTGCAGAACGCATTGATTTCGAAACCTTCACGCTGATTTATCTGCGCAATGCAGAAGCCGACTTCGAAGTCGAGCTGACCGTTAACAAGGGTCGCACCGAACCCTACAATCTGGGCGATGGCTACGGTCATCTTGCTGTGGTCGTGGACGATGTCGACGCCGAACATGCGCGCTTCACCGCGCTTGGCTTCAAGGTCGGCAAGCTTGTCGATTTCAAGAACAACGGTGTGCAGCTTGCCCGCTTCTTCTTTGCCGAAGATCCGGATGGCTACAAGATCGAAGTTCTGCAGCGCGGCGGCCGTTACCAGTAAGCCGCCCGGCACCATATCGCCTGTCATGGCCGAGAGGAGCGGCCACGACAGACGCCAGCGTTCCCGGTGACGAAAATGCGCCGGGTACGCGCAGCCAGTCCATCCATTCCGGATGGGCAAGCAAAGGAGGAGAACCGAATGACAACCGTTTTCGACGGTCTTTCCACCCACGAAAAGAAGAAGCTCTCCCGCCGCGACCTCTTGAAGCGCGGTGCGGGCCTGAGCCTTGGGGCCATGCTGGTCATCAGCGGCAATGCCGTTATCTGCCCGCAATTTGCATGGGCGCTTGAAACGACAACGCTCAAGCCCGAAACCATAGCGACGCTGATCCAGCTCGCACGCGATATTTATCCGCATGACAAGCTTCCCGACCGGTTCTACGCCATTGCCGTCAAACCCTACGACGCGGATTCCGCCAAGGATGAAACGCTGAAAAAGCTGATTGAGGACGGTGTTGCCGATCTGGACAAACGGGCCGGAGCCGGAGGCTATCTGGGTCTCGGTTGGGAGGAAGAGCGCGTGGCGATCCTGCGCGATATTGAACAAAGCCCCTTCTTCCAGAAGGTGCGCAGCGGACTTGTGACCGGCCTTTATAACCAGAAGGATATCTGGCCGCTCTTCGGCTACGAAGGCGAATCCTATTCCAAGGGCGGTTATATCAAGCGCGGCTTCGACGATATCGAGTGGCTTTAAAGAGCCGGATCAAGCTCAACCGAACCAAATTCAAAGCGGCATTACCGTTCGGCAAGCGCCAAGCGCTTTGCGGAAACGGCGAAGCATTGGGAGGAAACCATGGCTGCTCCATATGATCTCAAGGACGACAAGGTCGTCGTTATCATCGGTTCCGGCGCTGGCGGCGGTACGCTCGGCAACGAACTGGCGCAGAAAGGCATCGACGTCGTTATTCTGGAAGCTGGAAAGCGCCACGAATTCGAAGACTTCATCAATGATGAATGGGACAGTTTTGCGCAGCTCGCCTGGCTGGACAAGCGCACCACATCCGGCGACTGGCGGGTCGCGAAAGATTTCCCAAATCTGCCCGCATGGATCGTCAAGGCGGTCGGCGGCACCACCACGCACTGGGCTGGCGCATCGTTGCGTTTTCAGGAACACGAATTCCACACGCTGACGAATTACGGCAAGCTGGAAGGCGCGAATCTCCTCGACTGGCCGATTACCCTTGCCGATCTGGAGCCTTATTACACCAAGGCCGAGGACAAAATGGGGGTGACGCGCACCAACGGCATTGAAGGCCTGCCCGGCAACAATAATTTCAAGGTGATGAAAGCCGGTGCCGACAAGCTCGGCTACAAGGAATGTCATACCGGTCGCATGGCGATCAATTCTGCGCCGCGCGATGACCGCATGGGCTGCCAGCAAACCGGCTTCTGTTTCCAGGGCTGCAAATGGGGCGCGAAATGGTCGACGCTCTATACCGAAATTCCCAAGGGCGAAGAGACCGGCAAGCTGGAAGTTCGTCCCGAATGCACAGCGCTCAAGATCGAACACAATGCGGCTGGCAAGGTGACGGGCGTTCTCTATGCCGACAAGGACGGCAAGCAGCATCTGCAAAAAGCGCGTGTGGTCTGTGTGGCAGGCAATTCGATCGAAAGCCCGCGCCTGCTGCTCAACTCGGCCTCGTCGAAATTTCCCGACGGGCTCGCCAATTCATCGGGACAGGTCGGACGCAATTATATGCGGCACACGACGGGATCGGTTTACGCTTCGTTCGAAAAGCCGGTTCACATGTATCGCGGCACGACCATGGCAGGCATCATCCGCGACGAAGCGATCCACGATCCGAAGCGCGGCTTTGTCGGCGGTTATGAAATGGAGACCATTTCGCTTGGCCTGCCCTTCATGGCGGCGTTCCTTAATCCGGGCGGCTGGGGTCGAAGCTTTACTTCGGCGCTGGATGATTATGTCAACATGGCGGGCCTCTGGATCGTTGGCGAGGACATGCCGCAGGAGAACAACCGCATCACATTGAGCAAGGACGTGAAGGATGAGCATGGCCTGCCGGTGCCGGATGTTCATTATAGCGACCATGCGAATGACGTCGCCATGCGCACCCATGCCTATGCGCAGGGCAAGGCGCTCTATGAAGCGGTCGGTGCGGTTCGGACTTTCCCGACACCGCCCTACCCTTCCACCCATAATCTCGGCACCAATCGCATGAGCGAGAAGCCGCAGGACGGCGTGGTCAACAAGCACGGGCAGACGCATGACATCAAGAACCTGTTCGTTTCCGATGGCAGCCAGTTCACGACCGGCGGCGCGGAAAATCCGACCCTGACCATCGTGGCGCTGGCCATCCGTCAGGCGGATTACATCGCCGAGCAGATGAAAAAGCGGACGATCTGAGCCGCGACCGGCATTCTCCCCCGACTGCCCGCGATGATGAAACCGGCGCGACCAATTCGCGCCGGTTTCGTTTGATGCTTGGCAAAGATGCATGGCTTCGACTAGATAGGCTCCGCGACACAGGGAGATGCCGTAGGTTGAAGTTCAGCGCACGCCAGTTTCGGAGCAATCTCGCCATACGCCTCCTGAGCGTATTGGCTTTGATGCTCGTGGCCTTCGCGCACAAGCCCATCGATCTGAATGCTCCCGACAGCTATCAGCTCGCACAGTATCAACTGCCGGATGGCACCTATCCC
Organism: Ochrobactrum sp. SSR; assembly: GCF_030067775.1. Taxonomy (NCBI): domain Bacteria; kingdom Pseudomonadati; phylum Pseudomonadota; class Alphaproteobacteria; order Hyphomicrobiales; family Brucellaceae; genus Ochrobactrum; species Ochrobactrum sp. SSR. Next base: position 1,678,227 of record NZ_CP125969.1, read on the forward strand.
GTTCTTTGCATCGGTAACCAGGGTGAAAAACAGAATCATCAGGGGCATGACAAGCATGTAAGCAGCGAAAGCTGCGAGGCCTGCCGTATTGCCTCCGGCTTCCTTTGTCCGACACCGGAAAGCTCGACCGCTCCCTCGCCGCATGTCGCGATCACCCATTGCTTTGCACCGCCACAGCTTGCATTATTCCGCAGTGTCTACCCGCCTTCGGCGCCGCCGCAGGCTCCGCCTATTGTTTGATTAAAAATTTTTAGCCGTGCGCCTTTTCTCAAAAGGTTGCGCCTTCCTTTTTTTTAAACTTCAGGTTTATCAGAATGAAAAATCATCGTCTTTTCGCGTCCGCATTTTCGCTGGCAGCCCTTTGCCTTTCCGCAGGCCTGGCCAATGCCCATTCGTCGCTCGACCAGAGCGAAGCCAAGGCTGGCAGCTTCTACAAGGCCACTTTCCGCATTCCGCACGGCTGCGACGGCAAGGCCACGACCGAAGTCAAAGTGGAGCTTCCCGAAGGTTTTGTGTCGGCGCAGCCGCAGGTCAAGGCTGGCTGGACAATTGAAACCACCAAGGGCGATTATGCCAAGAGCTACAAAGTTCATGGCAAGGATGTCACCTCCGGTATCAAGGAAGTGCGCTTCACCGAGGGCAACCTGCCGGGCGAGTTCTATGACGAGTTCACCGTCGTCGGCCAGCTGGCCAAGTTCGACAAGGACACCACGCTTTCCTTCCCCGTGACGCAGATCTGCGGCAGCGACGCTTCCGTCGCATGGACGGAAATTGCCAAAGACGGACAGAACCCGCACGAGCTTGAACATCCGGCCCCGCAGCTTCTCGTATTGGCGGCGACCGGCGCTGACGAGCATGCAGGCCACGGTGGTCATGGTGACCACGGCGACGCGCACGGCAGCCATGCAGCCGAGCCGGTGAAACTTGGCGATCTCACCATTACATCGCCTTCGGTTCGCGCCATGGTGCCCGGTGCCAAGGTGGCAGGCGGTTTTCTGACAATCGAAAATGGCGGCAAGGATGCCGACAAGCTCATCTCCGTCAGCACAACGGGCGTAAAGCGCGTAGAAGTCCACGAAATGAGCATGGAAAACAATGTGATGAAGATGCGCAAGCTCGATGGCGGTCTCGACCTGCCTGCGGGCGAAACCGTCGAGCTGAAGTCCGGCGGTTATCACCTCATGTTCATCCAGCCGGAGAAGCCCTACAAGGAAGGCGAAACCGTGCCGGTTACGCTCGAATTCGAAAAGGCTGGCAAGGTTGAGATCAACTTCCCCGTCACGGCCCAGAATGGCCAGACGAGCGAACATTCATCCGATCATTCATCCGATCATTCTGGCCACTAATTCCCGGAGCATGGGGCGCGGTGTCGTTCTCTCCCTCCTCCACCGGCATTGCGCCCGTTTGCCGCAACCGCTGTCTCCCCGCAGCGGTTGCGTTATCATTCGAATACTGTAAACATGACTATTGCAGTCTAGAATAATTCTACGCTCTTGAAATCTCTCGGCTTTTTAAAAGTTGACCAATTGACTCCAGATCAATTTGCAGCTTTTATATAGCTCCGCGCAATCCTGCGCACCTTTGATGTCTGGGCCTTGAACCCTTTCGATTGGAGGACCCAATGGTTGGTCTCGGTGAATGCCGGTCCGCAAATATCGACGGCCTGCCCTGGCAGCTCAGTCTCTTGCCGACCGGATACTGCACTATACGCGGCGCGACGGAACGTCCCGCTCAGCGTAAACAGGGCAAGTCTCCTGTCTCGCATGCCTCTGCCGATGTTGCATCGTGGAGGCGCTCATGAATATGCGTATATCGCAGCTGAACGGCGCCAATAGCGCAGGCTATTTCGACCGCCTGCCGGAAAAGCTGGTGCTGGAAGGTTATCGCCGCTGGACTGCGGGTTTCGAGACTGGCTCGATCATCCCGTGGGAAATGACCTGGGGTCTCTATTCGGAAGTGCTCGGACCATCGGAAGCAAAGCGCGCTGTCGGCGAGCTTTCGCATTTCATCCGTGTGCTGCGTCATTGTGCAAGCTGCGAGTTGCGCGCTTTCCCGTTCGACTCGCATCATGTCTGCCGCGAGGAATGCCTGACGCTGGGGCTGATTTCCGGATTGCACAATCAGGATGCGCTGCTGCTCGACACGTGTCTGGAAGCCATTGCCTGCAAACGGCGCTGCGACGATGTGGCAGCTGCCGCCAGCAATTTTGCCGAAGCTTTGGCCGATTTCGGCCAGACTTTGCTGCCAATACCGATTCACGCCATCGACACCGCTTTGAACATTACGCATCGCGCGACTTTTCACTGATCTGAAAATCCCAGCGTTTTGCGAACAAAGACGATTCTAAGTTTTAAGCCGCTGCGATGCAGCGCAAGGAGATCAAAATGCAGGCCAGAACCGAACGACGCCTCGGCATTGCCGCTGCCCTCGTACTGACCGTAGCAGCATTTGTCATGCCGGGCGTATCCACCCAGATCGCGCAAAACGACGTTGCGCCAGAAAAGCAGGTTCACATGGCTTCCGCCGAAAGCCTGCGCGCCGAGTTCCGTCATTTCGTCAGGCTTGGCGAAGCGATGCCGAAATCGGTTCGCTACGAATAGAATGCAAAAAAGGCCGTCTCTGACGGCCTTTTGTTTAAGCATTCATATCTTCGGCGCAGTTAGCTGACAACAATCGGCGCCTGCCCCTGTACGCGATTATACAGGTCGATAATGTCCTGATTCATCAGGCGGATACAGCCCGACGACATCGACTGCCCGATGGACCACCATTCCGGCGAGCCGTGGATGCGATAGCCGGTGTCGCGGCCATTCTGGAAAATGTAAAGCGCGCGTGCGCCGAGCGGGTTCTGCGGACCCGGCTCCTGACCATTGCGGTATTTTTCGAGTTCCGGCTTGCGCTGGATCATTTCCGGCGGCGGCGTCCAGCGCGGCCACTGCTTTTTGTACTGCACATTGGCACGGCCCTGCCATTCAAAGCCCGCCTTGCCGATGCCGACGCCATAGCGCAGCGCTTCGCCGCCCGGCAGCACATAATAGAGGTAATGATCTTTCAGGCTGACGACGATGGTGCCCGGCGCTTGACCGGTCGGGTCCGGCACAATCTGGCGGCGGAATTGCTTCGGTACCTTGTCATAAGGAATGGCAGGCAGCGCGTAAGGCCCCTCCTGCACCGATGCATACATGACATCCGGCGTCGTGATGGCGCGATCAACACTGATCTGCGGACGCATCGGCGAGATGCCCCCTGTCGACATTGTATCTACCTGAAAGGCAGACATGTCCATCGTCTGCGAGCAGCCTGCGGCGCCACTCAGAACGACGGCCCCGGTGCCAAGCAAAAAGCGGCGGCGGCTCAGAACATCACTCAACTTCGACATGCAAATCGCCCAAAACACAGGTGACAGGGAGCAGGCATCATGCCGCTCGGTATTAACCGCAATTTGCAGTCTTATGGTTGAGGAACCGTTAAACCAGGCATTTCGATACTCATAAAAGATTAGCGCAGGCGTAAAAACTCAACCGAGGGATGCAGCGTTTGAAAAGAAAAAAGCCGGACGAACCGCCCGGCTTATTCAAGCAAATCGAGGAAAGATCAGTAGTCTTTTTCGTAGAAGATACCGCCGCTGGAATCACCCTCTGCGCCAAGCGACCCCTTCGCCTTGAGGTTTCGCGTGATGTCGAGATTGACGGTTCCCTTGGTCGAGCCGCCGGACCCTGCTTCCACACCCAGATAGATATTGTCGCGGATGTAGCGTCCGGCGCGAACGGCTGTCTGCCCCTTGCTGTCGGTCACGACATCAAGATCGTCGAGGCCGGTACCGGCGCGAAGCTTGTTCATGAGCGAATTGTTGGAGCCGCCCGCAAGTTCCGCTGCCGCAGCAGCAAGCTGTGCAATCTGGAACGCCGACAATTCGCCGATGGAGCGCTTGAAGATCAGCTGAGCCAGCACTTCATCCTGCGGCAGTTCCGGGGACGAGGAGAAGACGATATTGAGATTATCGACCGTGCCTGTGACCGTGACGATGGCGGTGATTTCATTGCCTTCCGAACGGGCCACGAAATTGAGCTGCGGATTGAGGTCGCCAACCAGCGTGACATGCCCCTCATCAAAGGTGATGCGCTGGCCGAGAATGCCGATGCGACCGCGAATCATGTCGAAGGAACCAACCGGCTTGATATCGCTGACCGGCCCGGTGAGGCGCACGCGCCCGCCCAGTTCCGTATCGAGACCGCGACCGCGCACGAAAATCTGGTTTGGCGCATTGACGACGACATCGAGACGCGGTCCGGCTGAATTGGTCCGCGCCACCGACTTGGCCTTACCCTTGCGGGTTTCGACCTTGGCGCGCTCCAGCGTCTTCGCAACATTTTTCGGCGTGTTCTTATGCTCGACCGGCACATAGGTTGCGCCGCCACCGAGATTTTCCGGTACCGAGATTTCCGCACGTTCCACGTCGATCCGACCACCAATCAGCATGTCGCCTGCCAGCGGTCCGGTGATCGAGATGCCGCCATTGACCGTTGCGACGACAAGCTTGCCATCGGCATAACGGGCGCGGTCCAGCTTGATATCGATATTGGCCGGGAAATTCGCCGCTGCATTCGTGGAGATCGTGCCGCTTGCGGAAACGGAGCCGCCGCTACCGAACGCAGCATTGACCTGCCGCAGCGTGATGGTTTCACCATCCATGCTGCCCATGATATTGATATTGTTCACACGGACATTGGTTTCGGGATCGATGAAGGTTGCACCGCTGGTGGAGAACATGCCGCGCAATTGCGGGCGGTCGAAGCCGCCGGAAACGCTTGCGGTCAGCGTCAGTGTGCCATTGGCCTGCGCGCCGCGATCCGCCAGAAAGCGATTGGCGAGCGCCAGCGGGACGTTGCCGTTGACATTGACGCCAAGGCCCTGACCGGAGAACGGCACCTTGCCGCTCGCCGTGACATTCAGGCCCTGCGGGCCATCCACCGTCAGCGAGGAAATATCGACCGCCTTGGCGGCATAGCTGCCTGCTGCCTGAAGGCTGAGCGGCGCAAGGCCGTTTTCGCGCAGCGGCTTGGCAGCAAGGCCGGCCCCCTTGAGATTGAAGGTCGCGGCGGGATTGGTCAGCGGGCCCGTCACGCGCGCCGTGCCGGTGACATTGCCCGCGAGGTCCTGCCCTTTCACAGCGCCGTTCAGTATGCCGAGCGGCAGATTGGCCAGCGTCACATCGACGCCAAGATCACCTTTGCCGAGCGGCACGCCGCCCTTCGCCGTGACGTCGATACCATTGCCGCTTGCAGCGCCACCGGTTACCCGGGCGTCGATGTTGAGCCGGTCATTGGCCGACGTGCCCTTGGCATCGGCATTCAGCGCAGCGATGCCCTGTTTCTTCAGTTCAGCAGCCGTCACGCCACGCGCCGCCATATCGAAGGCGATATTGGGCGCATCGCGCGTACCGGTCACGCGGGCGGTCCCGTTGACAGTACCGCCGAGGCCGAGGTCCGGCTTGAAGGTGTTGGCAAGCGCCAGCGGCAGATCGGTAAGCGCCACCGACAGATCAAGGCGGTCATCGACCGAGCCGTTGATCTTGACCTGCCCCGCGCCCGCATTGGCACCGGTATTGATGATGATATCGCCAAAGGAAATCGCGCTGCCCTTCATGGCAATCGTCACCGGCTCGGCGAGATTGGCGCGAAGCGCACCCTGCTTCACATCTGCCGAGGCAAGGCCGAGTTCAAAGCCGCCATCCTTCGGCTCCAGCGAGCCGGCGGCATTGGCCACCGTGCCGATCTTGAGCTTCGTATTGGCGCTGAAATCGGTCTTGGTTCCGGTGGCGTTTGCCTTGGCGTCGAAGGTGTCGATGCCGAACGTGCCGACCATAATGTCGCGCGCGGCAGCATTGCCGTCCACGACGGGCACGCCGAACAGATCCTGTGCGGTCAGCGCGATATTGGCGGACGCAATATGATTGCCATTGACCTTCACGCCCTTGGCGTCAGCTGAAACGGTCGCATTCTGCCGGTCGCCATCGGCTTGCAGCGCGATATCGGCATTGGCCGCCCCGGTTGCCTCGGCAAGAAACAGTGCGGCGGCAGTGGAGATATCCGGCGCGTCGAGCTTCAGCGCGCCATTGAGCAAACCCTTGGCCGTCTGCGTGACATTGCCGGAAAGATGGGCCCCGCCTGCATTGAACAGAAGATTGGTCAGGCGCTTCTCGTCATTGACGATGTCGATCAGTGAACCCAGTTCAATGCGCTCGCCATTGAGGAAGGCATTGCCTGCCAGCTTGCCGGACAGAGCCGCGCCGGTGCTCGCATTGCCATCGAGCATGGCGTTGAAATCAAGACCGGCATTGGTAAGCTTGCGGCCCGCAAGCGTGCCCTGCGGCGCGTCGGCCCGCAGCGCCAGCGCAATCAGCTTGTCGTCACCGCGCGCACTGCCCTTGACCGTCATACGGCCCGATGCCTGCGGTGAAAGCAGCTTCATATCGGACAGCATCACGCCGAAATCGAAATTCGCCTTGTCCGATGCGAAGGAGCCATTGGCGGTGATTTTGCTCAACGCATTGCCGATGCGGAAATCGCGCGCGGAAAAACCTTCGGCGCTGCGACCGACAGCACCGGCCAGCCGCACTTCGCCGTCCAGAATATTGTCGACCGCCTCAGTGCCGGTGCGCATGTTTTGCGCCGTACCGTCGAGATCGAGATAGAATGCGCCGCTGATCGGGCGAACCGTGCCCTTGGCCTTGACGTCGATACTGCCCGCCAGTTCCTTGTCCGCCAAAGCGCCGAAGGGCGCAAGGCTTGCGACCTTGGCGGCGATATCGCCATTGAAGACGAAGTCGTCAATATTGCCCTTGAGATCAAGGCTGAGACCGTTGCCCTCGATATTCGCCTGTGCAAGTTCCACCGGAGAACCGGCGCGCCAGCCGCCATCGATGAGAAGCGCGATCTTGCTGCCCAGTGCCTGCGCCAGTTCTGCGCGTGGCGAGGAAATGCCGTCCATGCCGCCCGTCACCTTGAAAGTGATGTGGCGGTTTGCGGCATCGTTGAGGTTTTCGGCAACGCCGCCCATGTCCAGCGCCACGCTGGAGGCGGCAATGGTCGCATTCTTCAAGCCGTTGACGGAAAGTTGGCCGGTCCAGTCATTGGTTGGACGGTCGCCATAGGAAACCTGAAACCGCGCATTGTCGATATAGGTTTCGGCGCCCTTGACCGGCAGCAGCACACGGCCCTTGGTTTCGTCGGCAATCGACGCATCGATGCTGAGCTTGTTCAGAAAATGATCATTGCCGGATTCCGCAGCAGCCTTCAGCTTCAGCGCGGCGCTTGTCAGCGCCAGATCATCGAGACGGAAACCACCCGCATCTTTCAGGAAGCCATCGGCAGAAAGCACGGTTTCGGAACCGAAGAAGTCACGGAACACTGGTGGCACCAGCACAGCAATCGGCCCATTGAAACGGGCGGCAAAAACGCGACCGCCATTGGGCGCTTCGCCCTGACGGTTCAGCGTGAAAGCGCCAGTCAGCGTGCGGCTGCCATTGGTGTCGAGCGCCAAATCCACTTTCAGATCATCAAGCGGGCCAGCGCCTGTCAAGGTGAGATCGACTGGCGGGCGACCGTCAATATTGAGCAAGTTGGCCACGATGCCATTGGCGGGTTCTGCAACTTTCAGATCAAGATCGACCTTTTGGTCGGCATTGGCATAGGCGGCGCGCAGGGCGAAACTGCCGCCGGGACCGTCAAGGCGCTTGATATCGAAGGACGAGTTCAGTGAACCATCGGCGAGCGAAAGGCTGCCGGTTGCAGAGACTTCCGATTCGAGGCCGAAAATCTCGGGTCCAAAACGCAGCCGCGCCACATCAAGCTGATCCAGACTGATGGAAATCGGCAGTTCCGGCAGGCTGAAGCTCGACGATTCCGGCGATGGCAGGCTGTTGTCCGGCAGCGGCTTGCGGGCAATATCGATGCGCTCCGCGCTCAGCGACTGAATGCTGAGCCGACCGAGCAGCAAAGCGGTGCGGCTCCAGTTCAGCTTGGCATTTTCAATCCGCAGCCAGACGCCTTCACGGTCGGCAATGGTGATCGAGCCGATGGAGGCTTCCGACGACAGGACGCCGCTGATGCCCGAAAGCGAGATACGGCGGTTCGGCGCGGAAAGCTGGCTTTCCACGAAAGACAGGAAATAGGATTTTTGCTCTTCGTTGCTTTCCGATGCTTCGGCCTGCTGTTCGCTCTGGCCCTGCGTTTGCGCATTTGCCGGGGCGACAATCGACGCCGTGGTCTGTGTATCCACGCCGATAAGCGTGACCCATGCGCCCGGAATGGCCAGCACGGCGGCCACAGCGGCGAGAATCAGGAAGAGGAAAACGGTGATAAATCTGGTCAAAACGCCTGTCCTATGCCCACATAGAATGCATAGCTCGGATCACCCGAGCGGCGGTTAAGCGGTATGGCGACGTCGAGGCGAATCGGCCCGAGGCCGGTCAGGTAGCGCAGACCACCACCGGCGCCGACGCGCATTTGTTCCGAGAAATCCGGAAACGATTTTTCGCCGACATAGCCCGCATCGACAAAGGCGACCGCGCCGATGGAATCGGTGATGCGGGTGCGCACCTCGCCCGAAGCTTCCAGCAGCGACCGTCCGCCGACGATGTTGCCGTTTCCGGCATCGACGCCGATATTGCGATAGGCATAGCCGCGCACTGAGCCGCCGCCGCCCGCAAGGAAGGACAGGCTCGGCGGCAAATCTTCAATCGAAGCGCCAACAATCGATCCCACTTTCACGCGCCCGGCCAGAATCACGCGATCCGTTGCACCAAGGCCGTAATAGGTGCGGCCCTCGGCGGTGAAGCGGGTGGCGAAATTGCCGTAATGGAATTCGTAGAAGGGCTGGATATTGCCTTCCAGATAAAAGCCCGAACTTGGGTCCGGCTTGTTGTTGCGGCTGTCGTAAAGCACGCTGCCTTCCAGACCGGCTGTCGTGAAGTCGCGGGGACCGAAAGGATAGTCCGTGTAGCGTCCCTGGCTCGCCTTGGCATAGATCGCGCCTGACAATTCGTCGCTGAATATCTGCGTGAAACCGGTCTTGGCGTTGATCGAGGTTTCGGTATAGGCGTCGAGCACTTCGCGCTTGGCGTCGAGCGACAGAACGAAATCCGTATCAGGCGTATAGACGCCGGGCTTCTTGAACGTGCCGCCGAGCAGATAGGTATAGTTCTGCGGATTAAATGAATTATCCTGCGAACCGCCAATGCCACTGACCTTGGCGTCGAAACGCAGGTTTTCACCCTTGCCGAACAGGTTGCGATGCATCCAGTAGCCGGTGACGCCGAAGCCGTCGATGGTCGAATATTCCGCACCGAAGCCGAACCGGCGGGGTTTGCGCTCCTGCACGTTGAGCGTCATCGGCAGGCTGCCATCCGGCTCGATGGTTTCGGCTTCCTCGAAACTCATCGCACGAAACACTTCCATGCGGCCAAGACGCTTCTTGGCTTTTTCGATATCGTCGGGGTCGTATTCCTTATCGGGCGTCAGCCCGGTCATCCAGGCGACGAATTGCGGGTCCATACGCGCCGTGCCTACCACGCTGACCGGCCCATAATGCGCCTTGCGGCCCGGATCGAGCGCGACATCGGCGGCAACCGTGTTGCCATCATGGTCGGCGACAACCTCTTCGCCTGTCACCTGCGCCTTCGGATAGCCCTGCTGACGCCAAGCCTCGACGGCAAGACGCTCGGCCTTGATGATCGTTCCAGAGCGCGCTACCTGACCGGGCGCGAAACCCGCATCTTCGGGCGATTGCACGACATCGCGCTTGTCGGTGGCGGGTGGCGCTATATTGGAAATGGCCGTGCGCGAAAACAGGAACTGCGGTCCCGGATCGACGGAAATCGCCACTTTCGCATTGTTTGGAATATCAGCGTCCGGCGGAATGTCGTTCGCCTCGCGGCCATCGACGAGAATCGAGATCGTGCCGCCATAGCGGCCTTCACCGTAAAGGGCGGCCAGAATACGCCGATAATCGCCGCGCGCCTTGGCCAGCAGACCGGCGGAACCCGAGGCGGGCTTGTCCGCGTCGGTCACCAGACCGGATGCACCTTCAACGACGGATTTCAGATCGGCTTCGGTGCCATCCGCATTCTTGCGATCACCGGTGGTAGTGACCTCGACCTCATAGGTCTTCGGATCGATGATATCGGGATCGGTTTTCTTGTCTTCGCCCCAAAGACGGACGCCAAAAAGCTCAAACGCCAAAGCAGGCGACACGGTAAACGAGGAAAAATGCGCCGCCAGCAAAAGCATGGCAATGCCTTTTCCCTGTATCGTCCTGTTACTCCGAGTCATACGCGTTACTGTCCGGTTCCTGTCTATGCGGTCGCCTGGCAGCGTCCCGTTTCCATTTCCCACCCAGGACGTTTCAGGGATTACCATAGGGAGGTCGGGGGGCCAAGCAACAACCTAAAGCTTAAGCTCTAGATATGAACGGATTCAGTCAAGGGAGTGTTAACGTTACCACAGCTTTACGCAACGCCCGGTCGCAGACGCGAAGACTTCGCGCTGAAAATGCAAAATATGAAGCGCACAAAAAAGGGAGGCGCTCCGGAGGGAACCGGAGCGCCACGCGGCTTTGGGGGGAGAGAGGGAGGATAAAGCCGCGATTCAAACCGTGTGCGGATCATGGTCTGGCGCACGGGAGAAACGGTAGCTCAGCGGGGCATGTCAAAGACCAGCCCCGCCGGGCGCGGTCTGATTAAGGCAGATTACGCACGTCGTCAGGCGTCATGTACATCGGCATCATATTGGTATCGAGGTGATGCATGACCCAGATGGAGCCGGCAAGCACGATAGCCAGAATGATGACCGTGAAGATGAGCGCCAGAATGTTCCAGCCGCCTTCCGACTTCGGATCGAGGTGCAGGAAGTAAACCAGATGCACCAGGATCTGAACGACGGCGATGCCGAGAACAACGGCTGCGGTCGTGGCAGGCGTGAAATAGCCGTTCATCGCCAGAAGGAATGGAACGACGGTGAGAATAACCGCCAGCACGAAGCCGATCAGATACGACTTCAGGCTGCCATGCGCGGCATGATCGTGTGTTTCGTGTGCAGAACTCATCACAGTACACCCAGCAGATAGACAAGGGTAAAGACGCCAATCCAGATGATGTCCAGGAAGTGCCAGAAGAGGCTGAGGCACATCACGCGCGTCTGGTTCTTTTCGGTCAGGCCGTCACGCAGAAGCTGGGCGGAAAGCACCAGAATCCAGATCAGGCCGGACGTGATGTGAAGACCGTGGGTTCCGACCAGCGCGAAGAAGGCCGAAAGGAACGCGCTGCGGCTCGGGCCGGCGTCTTCGAGAATCAGGTGATGGAATTCATAGACTTCCATCACGAGGAAGGCTGCACCCAGCAGGAACGTGACGCCCAGCCAGAACAGCACGCCTGCACGGTTCTTCTTGTACATGGACAGCGTCGCCAGACCATAGGTCAGCGAAGAGACCAGCAGCAGCATGGTTTCGGTCAACACAAACTGCAGGTCGAAGAGTTCACGGCCGGTCGGACCGCCCGCAAACTGGTGCGCCAGAACGGCATAGGTTGCAAACAGGCCCGAGAACAGGACGCAGTCGCTCATCAGGTAGATCCAGAAGCCGACCAGCGTGGTCGACCCTGCATCCTGATGGTCTTCGTGAGCAGGATGCTCGTTGCCGCCCGTGAATGGACCGGCCGTTGAAATGCTAGCGCTCATGGATCAAGCCTCCTGAGCCATCAGTTGCCGGGTGCGAAGGTCTTCGACGCTCTGCACTTCTTCGGCCGAGACGTAGAAGTCTCTGTCATTGTTGAACGAGTGGAAGATCGCAACGGCGAGTACACCCACGGCAGAGGCAATGGCCAGCCACCAGATATGCCACACCAGCGCAAAGCCGAGCGGAATGTTCATGATGCCGATGATGAAACCCGTACCGGTGTTCTTCGGCATGTGGATGCGTGCGAACTTTTCCGTGCGGCGCACATAACCGTTCTGCTTCATGTCCCACCAGCTGTCGTGGTCGCGGACATGCGGCACTTCAGCGAAGTTGTAGAATGCAGGCGGCGAAGCCAGCGACCATTCCAGCGTACGGCCCGTACCCCAGCTGTCGCCGTTGTTGTCACGCAGCTTTTCGCGGTCGCGGATCGAAACCATGATCTGCAGAACCTGGAACACGATACCGCACAGGATGATCGCAACGCCGACGGCGGCGATGATCAGATAGATGTGCCATGCCGGGTTTTCGGTGTGGTTCAGACGACGGGTCATGCCCATCAGGCCGAGCACATAGAGCGGCATGAACGCCATGATGAAGCCGACCAGCCAGCACCAGAACGCGTTACGGCCCAGACGTTCGTTGAGCTTGAAGCCGAAAGCCTTCGGCCACCAGTAGACGAGACCGGCAAAGCAGCCGAACAGCACGCCCGAGATGATCACATTGTGGAAGTGGGCGATCAGGAACACCGAGTTATGCAGCACGAAATCCGCAGGCGGAACAGCAAGCAGAACGCCCGTCATACCGCCAACCACGAAGGTACACATGAAGCCGATCGTCCACAGAACCGGCGTTTCCATGCGGACGCGGCCCTTATACATCGTGAACAGCCAGTTGAAGACCTTAGCCCCCGTCGGGATCGAGATGATCATCGTCGCAACACCGAAGAAGGCGTTGACATTGGCGCCGCCACCCATGGTGAAGAAGTGGTGCACCCAGACGAGGAACGACAGGACCGTAATGGCAACTGTTGCGTAAACCATCGACTTGTAGCCGAACAGACGCTTGCCGGAGAAGGTCGCGATGATTTCGGAGAAGACACCGAAAGCAGGCAGGATGAGGATGTAGACTTCCGGGTGACCCCAGATCCAGATCAGGTTCACATACATCATCGGATTGCCACCAGCATCATTGGTGAAGAAGTGGAAATCCAGATAGCGGTCCAGCGAAAGCAGGGCCAGCGTGACAGTGAGGATCGGGAAGGCTGCGACGATCAGCACGTTCGAGCAGAGCGCGGTCCAGGTGAAGACCGGAACCTGCATCATGCCCATGCCGGGCGCACGCATCTTGATGATGGTGGTGATCAGGTTGACGCCTGAAAGCAGCGTACCCATACCGGAAATCTGCAAGGCCCAGATATAGTAATCCACGCCGACATCCGGGCTGAATTCCTTGCCGGACAGCGGCGGATAAGCAAGCCAGCCGGTCTTGGCGAATTCGCCAATGCCGAGCGACAGGTTGATCAGAACCGCACCGGCGACCGTGAGCCAGAAGCTCAGCGAGTTGAGGTAGGGGAAAGCAACGTCACGCGCACCGATCTGGAGCGGAACCGCAAAGTTCATCAGACCGACGACGAATGGCATCGCCACGAAGAAGATCATGATCACGCCGTGGGCGGTAAAGATCTGGTCGTAGTGATGGGGCGGCAAAAAGCCTTCATTCGCGCCCGAGGCAAGAGCCTGCTGCGCGCGCATCATCACGGCGTCCGAGAAGCCGCGGAACAGCATCACGAAAGCCAGAATGATATACATGATGCCGATACGCTTGTGATCGACCGTCGTGAGCCAGTCTTTCCAGAGCGGGGCCCATTTGCCGTAATAAGTGATGGCTGCCAGAATAGCGAGCGCACCACCAGCCACCGCGGTCAATGTGACCATGATGATCGGCTCGTGATACGGGATCGCTTCGAGCGTAAGTTTTCCGAACATTTTTATCACGCTTCGATTGGAGCAATTCCGGGAAAGCCTCTAACGGCTTTCGGTCCGGAACCGCGTGAAACAAAAGATTGAATGCCGATGGCCGCGATCTCGCAGGAGATCACGGCGCAAGGGCAAATCAGTTTGCGAGCTGCGACAGGCGCTGCGGCGCCACTGCACAGATGATGTCGCTCGCCCACTGGCTGAAATCGACAGGCGAAGACTTGCGCAGGTTTGCGCGTGCTTCGCGGATCATCTGCTGACGGTGCATTTCATCGTCCATGCAGACGGACTTGCCGTCCCAGCAGCGGTTCACGATATCGTGGAACAGCGTCTTGTCATTGTAGTTGAAGAACTGCACCGCATGCTTTTCGCTCGGCTGAACCAGCGATGCATAACGGTCGCGGCCCAGTTCTTCGCCCTTGGCCTTCACGTCGGCAACCCACTTGTCGAAGTCGGCCTGATTATAGGCATGTGCCTTGAAGCGCATCTGGGCAAAGCCCTGACCGCTATAATTGGCGGAAATGCCGTCGAACTCACCTTCATGATTGGCGATGAGATGCAGCTTCGTCTGCATGCTCGGCATGGTGTAGACCATGCTGCCCAGCGCCGGAATGAAGAAGGAGTTCATGATGTTGCTGGAGGTCAGCTTGAAGTTGACCGGAACATCAACAGGCATGGCCATTTCATTGACGGTGGCAATGCCCTGATCGGGATAGATGAAAAGCCATTTCCAGTCGAGCGCAACCACTTCGACATTGATCGGCTTCACGCTGGATTCCAGCGGGCGGTACGGATCGAGCTTATGCGTGCTGATCCAGGTGACCGTACCGAGAACCACGATGATCGCCAGAGGGATGAGCCAGACGCCCAGTTCGATCTTGGTCGAGTGGTGCCAGTCGGGCTGATAATCCGCCTTTTCATTCGTGGCGCGGTATTTCCAGGCGAAGTACAGCGTCATGAAGATGACAGGCAGCACGACGAGCAACATGAGGCCGGTCGCAAAAAGGATAAGATCGCGTTCCGCCACGCCGACCTCTCCCTTGGGAGAGAGAAGAACCTGGTTCTCGCAGCCGGCAAGAAACGCAGTCAGGGCCAGTACGGCGAACGAAACGATCGTCCGAGGGATGCCGAGTTTCATTTGTCTTTCCATCCTGCACCGATGCGATCTGAAAATCTGAAACCCGCTGCCGGGACCATTCCCGGTCAGACGCTTCAGTTCTTCAGATCGCACCAGAGCGATTTCGTCTCAGTGTGGCTTTGAACTTGAAATCACTTTCAAGCTGCCCGTTAACGTGAACCGCAGGGGTTCGTCATGTCGCGAGCGTCAAATCCGGCACGTATGTCGTTTTTCAGTTTTCGGTAAATTCTGAAAATTCCAAACGTACCGTTATAACGAATAGTTCCGTTTGTCACCTGTCTGGAGAAATTTGTGCTGGATCGTAATGTCGCGGTCAAAAACGCCGCAAACCAGACTCCAATTAGCGGAAATGACATCTCCGCAAGCGCCTCAACGCGGGGAATTAGAGCCCCTGTTGCGCTGACGCGGCGGTGACTTAATCCTTTGTCCCCGGCCATGCAAGTACAACCAACGGATAAATCCTGCGATAGCCGCGCGATCTGGAACCGATTAACCACATTGTGAAGTCGCCGGGCCGCGACTAAGACAATCTAAAAACACACAACCTAAAACCCGCAACGTTTCGGGGCTGGCCGACTGAAGTCTGGAAAGGGTACCATGGTTTTCGCCGACTTCCCGCTCGATGAAGCCGAAGGCGCGGTACTGGCCTATGCGGTAACGGCGGGTGCGCTCACGCTGCGCAAGGGGACCGTGCTCACCCGCGAACATTGCGCGGCCTTGCAGCAGGCTGGCCTCACAAGCGTTCTGGCGGCTCGGTTCGAGCCCGGCGATATTGGCGAAGATGAAGCGGCGCAGTTGATCGGGGCCGCCCTCACCTCGCAGACGATCCATACCGGCACGGCGACGACCGGACGCATCAATCTTTTTGCCAGCTCCACCGGTATTTTCTGCGTGGATGCTTCAACAATAGATGCGGTCAACGTCTATGACGCGCGCATTTCTCTAGCGACAATACGCAATCATATGCGCGTGGAAGCAGGCCAGATGGTCGCGACGGTCAAGATCATTCCCTTTGCCGTACCAAAAAATCTTGTCGATGCCATCTGCCCCCTCCTCCACGGTCAACAGGCGATGGACGTCAAGGCGTTTCGCCCGCTGCGCATCGGCCTGATCCAGTCGCGACTTCCCTCTATCCGCGAGACCGTGTTCGACAAGACGCGCGAGGTGATGGAAAAGCGCGTTGCGCGCAATGGCGGCACGCTAATCGTGGAAAAGCGTGTCGCGCATGACACGGAGGCGCTGGCCAGCGCGATTTCGGGCATAAGCATTGGCTGCGACATTCTCGTGGTTTTCAGTGCATCGGCGGTTGCCGACACCACCGACATCGTGCCGCGTTCGATCCTCCAGAGTGGCGGAGAAATTCTGCGCATCGGCATGCCGGTCGATCCCGGCAATCTGCTGGTGCTTGGAAGGCGCGACGGCAAATATATCATCGCGGCACCGGGTTCGGCCCGCAGCATGCGAGAAAACAGTCTCGACTGGGTGCTGGACCGCCTGATGGCAGGCATCGACCTCAATTCGACCGACTTGTCCCGCATGGGCGTGGGCGGGCTTCTGTTATAGGCTAATGGTCAGATGTCGAAATCGAACACCAGAATGCCGTCGACACCGCCTTCCGCAGCTTCGACGAGAGCCTTACCAACCTTGACGTGCTCGGGATGCGGCAGATAGGCGTCACGCGCCGCAGCATCGGCAAAATCCACCACAAAACCGTGGCGAAAGCCTTTTTCTAACCCTTCGGGGCTGTTGTTGGCCCCGGTCGTGACAGAAACTATTCCGCCGATCTTGCCTTTGAGAGCGACGACCGAAGCAAGTGCCCGCTCGATGGCCGCGCCATCAAGTTCCGGCTTGAATTTGATGAGAACGATGTGGCGTATCATGGAGCCTATCCGTTTCCAAAAACAGTGTTCCGTCGCCCCTGCCTGAAAAGCGGAAAGCCAGAGGCAAGGAAACAAAAACGAAAAAGGCCGGGATGGACCCGACCTTCCGCTTTCACCTGAGTTGACGCCGGTTCATCCGCGGTCGTCATCCCAGGTGAATTCCCGATACGGAGGCAGATATAAACCTTCTCCGTTTCAAGATTGTGACATCCCCGAAATTTCTGCCAAAGAGCAGAAATCACCCGCCGAAACGAGCCGCCCGATATCAGGCAGCCATCGCCGTTTCGGCAAATTCGGGATGGTTATAGTTCCAGACCTCGACCAGACACTGATGCATCAAATCAAGATCGACCGGACCAATCCGGCTCAAGACCAGATCAAGATCATCGCGCTCAACACCACGGTTAAGAAGCTCGACAATCGCTTCCGTGAGAATCATTTTATCGTCAAATCTGTAGCGCTGCATAAACCTGCTCCGCTAACTGCCCCAGCTTTTCATGGATTCAGACTAGACACTTATAGTTAACCGAAGCTTAAGCCACGGAAAACCAACGCAACTTCGACTGACGCCACGCAACTGACACGAATGCTTGCCCCTGACGGCTTATGGCCGTCGCCCGATATAAAATATGTAACCAAAGCTATCCAAAAAACGGCCAGAATATCGCCAGGCCGAACAAGAATAAGTCTCATTCTTACTCCATGCTCCGCCAAAGCCAAGCAAAAACTGGCGCTAGAATTTATTTCATAAAACTCTTTTAAAGCGTTCCCATGAGCTTTTTCAAAATATACGCCCAATGGTCCATCAACCGCGTCAGAATTGGCGCTCTTGCTGCTTTGACGGGAGCAAGTATGTTGGGCGGCTATCTCTATACGATCCAGTATAACGGCAATGTCCATGAAATTGTGCCCGGAGAGGCCTATCGTTCGAACCAGCCTGATCCGGCGCGGATCGCAAAACTGCAAAAGGCCTACGGTATCAAGACCATCATCAATCTGCGCGGTCCGGAACCGGGTGCGGATTGGTATGACGACGAAATCAACGCTTCACAAGCGCTTGGCATCCAGCATGTTGATTTTGAAATGTCGTCCAGCAAGCGGCTGTCGCCCCAGCGCGCGCAGGAGCTGATCACGCTGATGCAGAATGCCGAAAAACCGATCCTCATTCATTGCAAGGCTGGTGCGGATCGCACGGGTCTTGCCGCGGCGCTTTATGTGGCGGCTATCTCCAAGGGCGGCGAGCGCAAGGCCGAGGGGCAGATGTCCATTGCCTATGGGCATTTCGGTTTTCCGGGCAGTCCAACTCATGCGATGGATGACACCTTCGAGGAGCTTGAACCGACGTTCAACTTTTCCGGGTCCTGAACTGCCTTCTAATATTTATCTGAACGCAAAAACGCCGGGACAAGCCCGGCGTTTCTGATTGTCTGTCGAGGGCGTCTTATTCGAGGCCGACGATCTTGCCGTCATCCCACTTGAAGATGTCAAAGCTCGGCGAGCTGAGGTCACCATTTTCGCCATAGGTCAGCGTGCCGATTGCGGTTTCGATCGGCTTGCCGTCATGCAGAGCCTTGGCAACGGCAGCCGAATCATCAGCCGAACCTGCGCTTTCAATGCCAGCCTTGATGACTTCAACTGCGGCATAGGCGTTCATGGTGAAGGCTTCAGCCGGGATACCCTTGGCCTTCAGCGCTTCGATGGCGTCCTTGGATGCGGGGTTCTTCGTGGCGTCCTTGGCATTGGTGAACAGCGTGCCCTGTGCGTTGGTGCCGCCGATTGCCCAATATTCGGTGTTGGACAGGCCTTCGCCGCCGAGAACCAGCGCCTGCATGCCAGCGTCATGCAGCTGGCGCGACAGGAGACCGCCTTCGGCATGATAACCGCCGAAATACACGACTTCCGCGCCTGCCGACTTCAGCTTGGTGACCAGTGCGCTGAAATCCTTATCGCCCGGCGTGACGGAATCGTAATGCACTTCCGTAACACCGCCCTTGTTGATCGCAGCCTTGAAAGCGTCGGCCAGACCCTTGCCATAGGCGCCCTTGTCGTGGATCACGGCGACCTTCTTGTCCTTGAAGTTCTTCAGGACATAATCGGCCATGACTTCGGCCTGCTGGTCGTCGCGGCCGCAGGTGCGGAACACGTTTTCCAGCTTGCGTGCGGTCAGATCCGGGCCAGTTGCAGTCGGGGTGACCATCAGCACGCCGTTTTCAGAGAAAACGTCGGATACCGGAATGGCAACGCCGGTCGTGACCGGGCCAACGACGAACTTGATGCCATCGCCGACGATCTGGTTGGCAGCGGAGACGCCCTGCTTCGGTTCACCGGCGTCGTCGGCAAACTTCAGAACGATTTTCTCGCCCTTGATGCCGCCAGCCTTGTTGATGACTTCGGCAGCGGTTTCTGCGCCCTTCTTCACCTGATCGCCGAAAGCGGCAACCGGACCCGTCAGCGGTGCAACCACGCCGATGGTGATGTCGGCATAAGCAGCACTGGCAAAACCGAGAGTAGCAGCGAAAGCTACGCTGGACAGAAGTTTCAGGTTCATTCTTTTTCTCCTTTGGTGGGGCGCCGTCCTGGGACGCGCCCTCATCTAACCCATGATGGCAACCCATCCGGTCAATTGTCAGCGCTTGCGTGCTGGCGAATTGCCGGGCCCTCCCTTTTGTTTCATCTTACGATCTCAAAGGGTCGATCCAAAAGCGCGCCGCACCGCACCCAAAAAGGGACTGGAGCCATAATATTATCCAAAACAGCCTCGGCAGTTTCGGAAAACTGCTCCAAAACGGGAGCCGCTTTCGTGATGTGCTAAGAATGCATTTCCGGCTTTCGATTGCAAGGGGCCAAGTGCCCACAGTGACAGCGAAAATCGGCTTCCTCCCAAAGTCTAACTCCCTCCCTTCCATGATGGTGATTGCTTCGCAAAAAAGGCCGCGATCCCTTCCGCGGCCTCCGGTGTTTCCCATGTGTCGGCAAGACGGATGAGCGTCGTGTCGATGACGGCTTCGTCAATCGGCGCGACCAGCGCATGAACGAGCCGTTTCGACGCCGCAACCGCCGCCGGTGCGGTGGAAAAATACGGTTTGATCTCCGCTTCGACCGTCGCGTCCAGTTGCTCAGCCTCGACCACCTCATGCAGAAGGCCGATACGCATTGCCTCCTGCGCGTCGAACAGTCGGGCAGAGGTGAATGTGCGCAGTGCATGGGCCTGACCAATGCGCGCCACGACATAGGGGCTGATGGTGGCAGGTATCAGACCAAGCTTCGTCTCCGTCAGGCCGAAGCGCGCGCCGGACACGCCGATGGCTGCATCACAGACACTAATGAGGCCGATACCACCGCCATAGGCTTGTCCATTGACGCGCGCGATCAGCGGTTTTGGCAGATCGCGAAGCGCCTTCAGCATCAAGGCGAGCTTGCGCGCTTCCTCGATCCGCTGCGCACGGCTGGCATTCACCTGCGCCTGCATCCAGCCAAGGTCGCCGCCCGCGCAAAAGCTCGTACCCGCACCGGTCAGAACCACAATCCTGACCTTCGGATCATCCGCCAGATGCAGCGCCGCAGTGGTCAGTTCATCGATCATCAGACCGGAAAGCACATTGTGCTGCTCGGGCCGGTTCAGCGTCAACGTTGCGACGCCGCGCGCGTCAATGGCAAGCTGAATGGTCTCGAAAGGGTTCATGCGGCTCTATCCTGACGCAGCGCCTGCGCGAACAATGCCGCCGACCGCAGCTTGTCCAGATCAAGGCCGGTTTCAAAACCCAAACCGTGCAAAAGTTCGGCCACTGCCACCGTATCGACATTGCCCTTGGCACCCGGCGCAAAAGGACAACCGCCCAGACCGCCGACCGATGCATCGAACACCCGCAAGCCCTTTTCCAGACTGACGCGAATATTGTCGAGCGCACGTCCGCCCGTGTCGTGATAATGGCCCGCAAGGCTGTGCGCAGGGGCGATGGCAAGCACCGCATCCAGCATGGCCGCGACCTTGTCGGGCGTGCCGCGCCCAATCGTGTCGCCAAGGCTCACCTCATGGCAACCGAGCGAGAAAAGCTGCTCAGTCACATCGGCAACGGCCTGTGGCGCGGTCGGCCCGTCATAGGGGCATTCGATGGCGCAACTGACATAGCCGCGCACCGCAAGCCCGTCATTGATCGCAGCGCCAATTACCGGCGACAGGCGTTCGATGCTCTCGGCAATCGTGCAGTTGATGTTGGCTTTGGAAAAACCCTCCGAGGCGGAAATGAAAACCGCGACCTCGTCGACATTGGCCGCAGCCGCCGCCTCATAGCCCTTCATGTTCGGCACGAGCACAGAATAGCGCACGCTGTCGGCGCGACGAATGCCCGCCATCACGTCTGCTGCATCGGCCAGTTGCGGCACCCATTTCGGGCTCACGAAACTTGTCGCCTCGATGCGGGCATAACCGCAGCCGGACAGGCGGTCGATCAGGGCGATCTTGTCCGCCGTCGGCACAAAACGTTTCTCGTTTTGCAGGCCGTCACGTGCTGCCATTTCAACGATTTCGACGTGTTCAGCCATGTTCTTCCTCCAATTCGACAAGCAGCGCGCCTTCACTGACCTGATCGCCAGCCACAACAGTAATGGATGTGATCTTGCCGTCGCGTGGCGCGGTCAGCGAAAGCTCCATCTTCATCGCCTCCATCGTCACCAGCGGATCGCCCTTCGCGACGCTGGCGCCTTCCACGGCGGATACGAGCCGTACAAGTCCTGGCATCGGAGCCAGAATGCGGCTTTCCGTGGACGCATCATCTTCCGCTCCGGCAGACAGCACATGATGAAATATGGTGTCGCGCCCGTCGAACTGCACCGTCACATCATGCCCGATGCGGACGACAGACGCTTCCGACACACGGCCATCGACGGAGAACCGAACCAGCCCGTTTGCGTGACTGCGGATTTCGACCGCGCCGAAATCGAAGCCGAAACGCCGTTGATCATTGATCGCGAAGCTGATCGTCCGGCGTTCGCCCTGATGGTCGAGCAGCACCGAGCGCGATGCTTCGTCCCACAGACGAAATCCGCGCAGGCTCGACCATGGATCGTCGCTCAACGGCGCATCCAGCAGATCGAGCGCCGCCAATGCCGCCAGTGCAAAGGCGATTTCCGATGGCGGCTCGTCAGCAAATAATTGGCCCCCCCTCGCGGGCAATCAGCCCGGTATCGACATCGCCGGTGCGAAAAGCATTCAGCTTGCAGAGCGCCGACAGGAACTGGCGATTGGTGACGAGTCCGGCAATGCGGGTTTTGCCCAATGCCGTGTCGAGTCGGTTCATCGCCTCGTCGCGATCCCGGCCATGGACGATGATCTTGGCGATCATAGGATCGTAGAACGGCGTGATGGTATCGCCTGTCCGCACACCGGAATCGACACGCGCCTGCTCCGGCGGAGCGAACAGCGCAAGCTTGCCCGTTGCGGGGAGAAAGTCGCGGGCTGGGTCCTCGGCGTAAAGCCGCGCCTCAAAAGCCCAGCCATGGATTGCAATTTCATCCCGCCGCTTCGGCAAGGCTTCGCCGGACGCAACGCGCAACTGCCATTCGACCAGATCGAGACCGGTGATCGCTTCCGTCACCGGATGCTCCACCTGCAAGCGCGTGTTCATTTCCATGAAGAAGAACCGGTCAGGCCGCAGCCCTTCCGACACATCGGCGATGAACTCCACCGTGCCCGCGCCGGAATAGCCGATGGCCAAAGCGGCCTTCACCGCAGCTTCGCCCATCACCGCGCGCATATCCGGCGTCATGCCGGGTGCGGGCGCTTCCTCAATCACCTTCTGGTGGCGGCGTTGCAGCGAGCAATCGCGCTCAAAAAGATGCACCGCATGGCCGTGATTATCGCCGAAGACCTGCACCTCGATATGGCGCGGCTTGGTCATATATTTTTCCACCAGCACGGCGCTGTCGCCGAACGAGGCTTCCGCCTCGCGACGCGCGCTGTCCAGCGCTGCTGCAAAATCCGCCGCCTGATCGACGCGCCGCATACCTTTGCCGCCGCCACCCGCCCGGGCCTTGATCAGCACCGGATAGCCGATGCGATCCGCCTCGCTTTTGAGGAAAGCGCCGTCCTGATTGTCGCCGTGATAGCCCGGCACGACGGGAACACCGGCTTTTTCCATCAGCGCCTTGGCGGCATCCTTTAACCCCATGGCGCGGATGGCTTTTGCCGAGGGACCGATAAAGACCAGCCCTGCTGCCTCGACGGCATCCACAAAACCGGCGTTCTCCGAGAGAAAGCCATAGCCCGGATGGATTGCCTCCGCGCCGGTTTCAAGTGCAGCTTTGATAATCGCCTCGACATTGAGATAGCTCTGCGCCGAAAGCGCTGGACCGACGCGCACCGCCTCATCGGCCATTTCGACATGCAGCGCCCGCGCGTCCGCATCGGAATAGATCGCGACGGTGGCAATACCGAATTGACGCGCCGTGCGGATGACCCGACAGGCAATTTCCCCGCGATTGGCAATCAGTATCTTTTTGAACATCTGATCGCCCCCTTCACATTCTGAACAGGCCAAAACGCGTCGGCTCGACTGGCGCATTCAGCGTTGCGGAAAGCGAAAGGCCCAGCACTTCGCGGCTCTTGCGCGGATCGACGATGCCGTCATCCCAAAGCCGTGCCGAGGCATAAAGCGGATGGCTCTGGCGCTCGAACATTTCAAGCGTCGGACGCTTGAACTCCGCTTCCTCTTCCGCCGACCATGTTCCACCGGTGCGTTCGATCCCGTCGCGCTTGACGGTCGCCAGCACGCCCGCCGCCTGCTCGCCACCCATCACGGCGATGCGGCTGTTCGGCCAGGTCCACAGAAAGCGTGGGGAATAGGCCCGTCCCGCCATACCGTAATTGCCCGCGCCATAGGATGCACCGATCAGCATGGTGATTTTCGGCACATTGGCCGTCGCCACCGCCGTCACCAGCTTGGCGCCGTGCTTGGCGATGCCTTCCGCCTCATATTTGCGCCCGACCATGAAGCCGGTGATGTTCTGCAAAAACACCAGCGGAATATTGCGCTGGCAGCAAAGCTCGATGAAATGCGCGCCCTTGGTGGCCGCTTCGGAAAACAGCACGCCATTATTGGCGATGATGCCCACCGGCATGCCGTAAATGCTGGCAAAGCCGCAAACCAGCGTGGCGCCGTAGCGCGCCTTGAACTCATTGAAATCCGAGCCGTCCACCAGCCGCGCAATCACCTCGCGCACATCATAGGGAATGCGCGTATCGGCGGAAACCACGCCCAGAAGCTCTTCCGGGTCATAGAGCGGGGCCGAACCGTCGCCCTTCGCAATGAAGGAGCGTTTCTCACTGTTGAGATTGGCCGCGATGGCGCGCGCGATCTGGAGAGCATGGGCATCGTCATTGGCCAGATGATCGGCCACGCCTGAAAGCCGCGTGTGCACGTCGCCACCGCCGAGGTCTTCCGCCGTCACCACTTCGCCGGTCGCGGCCTTCACCAGCGGCGGGCCAGCCAGAAAGATCGTACCCTGATTGCGCACGATCACCGTCTCGTCGCTCATGGCAGGCACATAAGCGCCGCCCGCCGTGCACGACCCCATGACCACGGCGACCTGCGGAATGTCCGCTGCCGACATCTGCGCCTGATTGTAAAAGATGCGTCCGAAATGGTCGCGATCCGGGAAAACCTCATCCTGATTGGGCAGGTTGGCCCCGCCTGAATCGACCAGATAGATGCAGGGCAGGCGATTCTCGCCCGCGATCTCCTGCGCGCGCAGATGCTTTTTCACCGTCACCGGATAATAGGTGCCACCCTTCACCGTCGCATCGTTGCAGACGATCATACATTCGCGTCCCGATACGCGCCCGATGCCGGTGATGATACCGCCGGAAGGAGCAGCACCGTCATACATGCCGTGACCCGCCGTCAGACCGACTTCCAGAAAGGGCGAACCCGGATCAAGCAATTGCGCAACGCGGTCACGGGGAAGCAGCTTGCCGCGTGCGACATGACGTTCGCGCGCTTTCTCGCCGCCGCCATCGATGGCAAGGCGGGACGCCTCGGCCACGATATCGATGGCCTCAAGCATGGCCTTGCGGTTAGCCTGATAGGTAGTGCTTCGCGTCGATATCTCGGATTTTAGAACCGGCATCAACGGGTCTCCTGAAACAATTCCCGCCCGATCAGCATACGCCGGATTTCCGACGTACCCGCACCGATTTCGTAAAGCTTGGCATCGCGCAGCAGACGCCCGGTCGGATAGTCGTTGATATAGCCATTGCCGCCCAGCGACTGGATTGCCTGCAAGGCCATCTGGGTCGCATTTTCTGCCGTGTAGAGAATGCAGCCCGCCGCATCCTTGCGCGTCGTCTCGCCCCGGTCGCAGGCTGCCGCCACAGCATAGGTATAGGCACGCGAGGCGTTGAAGGTCACATACATGTCGGCGAGCTTGCCCTGCATGAGCTGGAATTCGCCGATCGGCTGGTCGAACTGCTTGCGCTCGTGCACATAGGGCACCACGACATCAAGGCAGGCCGCCATGATGCCAAGCGGGCCGCCCGCCAGCACCACACGCTCATAGTCGAGGCCGGACATCAGCACGTTGACGCCCTTGCCGACCTCGCCCAGCACATTCTCGGCAGGCACTTCGCAATTTTCGAACACCAGCTCGCAGGTGTTGGAGCCGCGCATGCCAAGCTTGTCGAGCTTTTGCGCGGTCGAGAAACCCTTGAAACTTTTCTCGACGATAAAGGCGCTCATCCCGCGCGAGCCAGCCGACGGATCGGTCTTGGCGTAGACCACCAGCACATCGGCATCCGGGCCGTTGGTGATCCACATCTTGTTGCCGTTCAGCACATAGGCGTCGCCGCGCTTTTCGGCGCGAAGCTTCATCGAAACCACGTCCGATCCGGCTCCCGGCTCGGACATGGCGAGCGCGCCGACATGTTCACCGGAAATGAGCTTTGGCAGATATTTGGCGCGCTGCTCGCTTGAGCCGTTGCGCTTGATCTGGTTGACGCAGAGATTGGAATGCGCGCCATAGCTGAGGCCAATCGAGGCCGAGGCGCGGCTGATCTCTTCCATGGCCACGCAATGGGCGAGATAGCCGAGACCCGCGCCGCCATACTCTTCCGGCGCCGTGATGCCCAGCACACCCAGCTCACCCAGTTCACGCCACAGATGCATGGGAAATGCGTTATTGCGGTCGGTTTCGGCGGCAAGCGGCGCAATGCGGCTTTCCGCGAAACGGCGCACGGTCTCACGAAGGGCTTCGATCTCCTCGCCAAGACCGAAATTCATGCCCGAAGCAAACATACTCGTCCTCCACAAGTTCTGCCCGGTATCCATCTTTTTCAAGACGGCTATGTCTGGTCAGAGTGTCCCGTGGCGGTCAAATAGGCAATGGCTTTGCGCGGCGTTCTGTGGCTATTTATTACCGGATAAAGAAATTTTGTTGCGCGAAAACCGGCGACCTTCGTCGCCGGTTCAGCTTTTGTTTGCGCATCATCCCGCGCATCGGAGCAGGAATAGAAATCAGTCTTCCTGCAGGGAAGGAACGTCCCGATAAAGCTCAAGCGCTTCCGGATTGGCCAGCGCCTCGCGGTTCTTCACCTCGCGCCCATGCACGATGTCGCGCACGGCCAGTTCGACGATCTTGCCGGACTTGGTGCGCGGAATATCGCTGACGGCGACGATCTTCGCCGGAACATGGCGCGGCGTAGCGCCGGTACGGATCTTGGTCTTGATGCGCGCCTTCAGATCGTCATCCAGCGTCACGCCTTCAGCAAGCCGCACGAACAGCACTACCCGCACATCCTTATCCCAATCCTGACCGATGCAGAGCGCCTCGGCGATCTCCGGCATCTGCTCGACCTGATTGTAGATTTCCGCCGTACCGATACGCACGCCGCCGGGGTTCAACGTCGCGTCCGAACGTCCATGAATGACGATGCCGTCATGTGCGGTCCATTCGGCAAAATCACCATGGCACCAGATATTGTCGAAGCGCTCGAAATAGGCGGCCTGATATTTCGCCCCATCCGGGTCGTTCCAGAACTGCAGCGGCATGCATGGAAACGCCTTCGTGCAGACCAGTTCGCCTTTCTGCATGCGCACCGGCTGGCCGTCATCGTTCCAGACATCGACAGCCATGCCGAGGCCAGCGCCCTGAATTTCGCCCAGCCAGACGGGTTCCGTCGGCACGCCCAGCACAAAGCAGGACACGATATCCGTTCCGCCGGAAATGGACGCAAGATGCACATCCGGCTTGATGGCGTCATAGACGAAGGCAAAGCCTTCCGGCGACAACGGCGAGCCGGTGGACGAAACAGTGCGCAGCGCCGAGAGGTCGTGCGTTTCGCCCGGCTTCAGCCCGGCTTTCAGCACGGCGTCGATAAACTTTGCCGATGTGCCGAAATAGGTCATGCCTTCGGCGGCGGCATAATCGAACAGCACATTGCCATCGGGATAGAATGGTGAGCCGTCATAGAGCAGCAAGGTGGCCCCGGAACCGATGCCCGACGCCAGCCAGTTCCACATCATCCAGCCGCAAGTGGTGAAATAGAAGAACTTGTCGCCTTCGCGGATATCTGCATGGAGACGCTGCTCTTTCAGATGCTGCAACAGCACCCCACCCGCGCGATGGACGATACATTTTGGAATGCCGGTCGTGCCGGAGGAAAACAGAATATAGACCGGATGATCGAAAGGTAGGCGTGTGAATTCGACAGGCTTTGCGGCAAAGGCGCTCAGCGCTTCATCAAGCGCCACGCCCTTCGCAGCCTTCTGCGCGACAGCTTCCGCTTCGCCCAGATAGGACACGATCACCGACCGACGCAATCCCGGCAGCTGTGCCGTGACCTGCGCCACCTTGTCGGCCACCTCAATGCGCTTGCCATTGTACCAATAGCCATCGCAGGCAAAGAACAGCTTCGGTTCGATCTGGCCGAAGCGGTCGAGCACGCCCTGCACCCCGAAATCCGGCGAGCACGACGACCAGACGGCGCCGATGGAGCTGGCGGCCAGCATCAGCGCAACGGCCTCCGGCATATTGGGCATCATGCCCGCGATGCGGTCGCCCGGCTCTACGCCTTCGGCCAGCATGAATTGCTGGAGTTTCGAGACAAGCGCGTGGAGATCGTTCCAGCTCAGGCGACGCTCCACCTTGTCCTCGCCACGGAAGACGATGGCGTCGTCGTGGCCCTGCTGGCGCAGGAGATTTTCCGCGAAATTAAGCCGCGCTTCGGGAAAGAATTTCGCCTCGCGCATATGGCCCTTGTCGACAAGGGCCGTTGCACCGCGCTCGCCAATGACCTCGCAGAAATCCCAGATGAGCGTCCAGAAGCCCGCGCGATCTTCCACCGACCAGCGATGCAGCGCCGCATAATCCGACAGGCTGAGGCCGGTGCGCTGCTCGGCGCGAATGCGGAATTGTTCCAGCGTGCTGGCTGCGATGCGTTGCGCATCGGGCTGCCACAGCGGATGGTCGTGCGAAAACTGCGTGGAAACGGGCTCGGTGCTCATTATTCCTCCATGACACGGGCGCAGCAGACACCAGTTACGGGCTGCGCCGCCAGAGGTTTCTAAAAGAGACTTTCCGGTACGTCCATGCTTTTCCGGGTCATGCGTCGCGTCGGCGCATCATCGGTGCGCTTTCACCCAGTCTGTCCATCCACAAGTCGATGCGGCGCACCGCCCAGCGGTGGATCGGATTTTCAAACAGATGCCACGCAGCAATGGCGACAAGCACACTGATCAACGTGCAGCCGGAAATCAGCAGAAGCGCGCTGAAGCCACTCTGCGCGGCTTCTGCCGGAAGTATCGCGAAGGCGATCTTGAAGAAAAACTGGCCGACCAGAGGGTGAAGAATGAAAATTCCGAAACTGTAACGCGACAATTTCACGAAGCCGTTCCATCGCAACGGCGTGTAGATGTTCTGCATGCTCGCGGCATAGAGAATATAGGTGCAAAAATAGAGGAAGACGAGCCGCCAGGGTCCTTCCAATGTTTGAACGCCATCCATCGCGCTTTGTGGATGATAAAACAGAAACACCACCAAACAGCCGGCGAGAGCGAGCATAATCAGCGGTTTCGGCAGATCGGTATGCTTTCGCCGCGCCAGCCACATGCCGAACAGAAACGACGGCAGCGCGCGAAACACGCCGATATCGGCAAATTGTATCCGCGTCAGCGATGGTGTGCCGACCGAGCGCGCCAGATATTCGCCGCCCAGCAAGGCAATGGCGACCACAACCAGCACACCGCTGCCCAGCCGTTTGCACAGCATATCGAAGAGCGGGAAACACAGATACATCAGGAACAGCGCGCTGAGCGACCAGCTGACGTAATTATAGGACAGGCTTTCGCCGAATCCCCAGCTTTGCACGAGGAACAATTGGGCCACACCGTCCCACACATTCATGTTCGGCAGCACAGCGGGGTGTAAAAACCCCTTGGCCGTCAGCACCGATATGAGCGCGAAACACAAAAAGGTCACCAGATGCAGCGGATAGATTCGCGCAAGGCGCTTGCCCATGAAAGCAGCGTAGTGGCGCGGGTCCCAGATATAGTTTGCGCGCCGCGCCAGAAAGAGACCGGAGACTATAAAAAAGACATCGGTAAAATAAGCAAATGTTGATATAAGATCAGACAGTGCATCGTTCTTCACGGAAACCCGAAAAGAATAATGGAAGAATGCGATCCCGAGACACAATACAAACCGGAGACCGTCGAAGTCAGGAAGCCGTTTCATTACAAGACATCTTAAACAATATGCACAGGGATGTCAGTATATGCTTCCGCGATAAAGTCGAGTGTGAAATGATCTTGCGGACAAGAAATTCGACAAAAATCGAACGTCGGGCTCTCAGAGCCTGAATCAAAAAGCGGCATGTGTGCGAAAATGGTGATTCTCGAATACCAGAGCGAAGCGTATTCATGGCACGTGAGCACCGGAAGCCTCGCATAATCCCAAAAAAGCTGCAGACTTTTCGGTTCAGATTATGCGAAAGCAAATCTCAAATTGCCATTTTCGCATATATAGGACGTTTTTTGGAACAGGCTCTCAGCAATCACCGTCTTCTGGCTTCCGCGATGAGCCTTGAAATTAAACAGGATGAATCATCCGAGCAGTTAACGATTATTCGAGAAGAAGCATCGATAGCACAGAAGTTGAGATGTCATGTGGCACAATACGGGATAAACACTTAGTTGAACTATCCGTGACAATCGGATTCTGTATCTGGTCTTCCACTAAAGAAGCACTCCTCTTCTGTCGTGTGTGTCTCCTGATCCGATAAAGTCTCCCTCCTAAAACGCCAACTCTCTCCCACTGATCAGGATCTAAAGGTGTTATGCGATAATTTGTACTGCTTTCTCTGTAAAGATGCGTAAGATCAGCAGATATTTGTCGAAGCAGACCTTCATTTCCTGATGGATCTTGAATATAATTATACATATTGCGATTAAGTCGACTGAGATACTGAAATCTATCACGTCCTACAATGTATTCTGCATAAATTTCAAAACCTTCATTCTCGTTTTGATATCGAGGATCATTTCGCGGCGCGTGCGCGGGATCATCCACTCTATTCATGCCTGATGGCCCCTCAAACAAGTTTCCCGGAGCCCACAAAAAATAGTCACTGAACGCATCTAAGCCCTCTGGCTCAATCGTTCCTCCAGGCACCACTCGACCACTCGCAAAACCATCCGCAAGATCCATAGCCTGTGCAACTTCAGCATACGTTATTGCAGGACAAGTAGCCGTTCGCCTGCGATCAAGAGAATCCGCAGCCATCTGACCAAACGTACTCCGCGCCATGATCCTGAAATTAATCCAGGCTGTATGCAACCTCCGTAAATGGCCTGGGTGTGCCACTACGGTTGCAAAAAAAGCTCGAAGACGTTCTTGAGGAATAATATGGTGGCGACTTGCCTCTATGGGAAACTCTTGCGGAGAGCCTTGGCGAGTCGCTGTATTCCTCGTCAGATCAAGCGTGTATCGGGACAACGAAAGAAAGGGGGCGACCGCCCTTAATTGACGCGCTAATGAAAATGCACCTTTGAGAGGAGGATCAACTGCATTGGCCCTCATCGGAAAAGTAACGAGAACGACTATAAGAGAACCAAGGATAGCCTTCTTTTTTATACATATGTTTACCCAATAAATTATATAAATATAAAATAATATGAGAAATATATTCAATTATATTTAACAAATAATAAAAATATATTACTTTGGATCCATATCGATTTTCTTTACATCGCCGTTGCTATTATCGCAGAATAAAGTTACAGGATAATAACCAGATTTAGCTGCAAGCAAAAGAGCATACATAGCGCGGCCATATTCTGTGTTCAATCCAGATTTTTTCGACAAAGTTAGCCACGTATTTCTATTATCCTCTTCTATCGAAAATGTTGGGTAATAATTAGATCCTTCATAGGAAATCGCCTTAATATGCACCTTGGTTGTATTGTCCGGACATTTTTTTGTAATCATTAGCGTAAGCATTCTCATGCATAGCGATAAATGAAAATACGATCGAAGCGGCAGTAAATAATTTAGCAGGAATTTTCATAAACTATCCTTTTTTAAGTATAAAAATATATTCTGTTGCAAAATTACTAATATGAAGATACTTTCAGCGATTATAGGCGGGATTTTTTGAATTATATTCGAGATATTTTAATAAAAACAATTCTTATTCGGAACGGACTCCAACAAAATATTCTTTGCATTTTCTAGAGCAGTTGCGGTTGAAACGGAATCGTGGGACCGCTCTATCCATTTGTTTATAGGCATCGAAGCGGGATCAGAAATCAGTCCAGTCGACTGATTTCCTCGCGTAGACGCTACGCACTTTTGCTGGAAATGCTCTAATTGCAATAATTAGCAGAAGCTTAAGCAACAATATACAGCAGTATATTGCTACATATTCGTCTTTCGCAGATTTTGCGCTTAGAGCCTGAATCGTAATGAATGGAGCGAATCAGACAGATGCAAGGATGAACTTGGTCAGTACCGTGGTACGCATTTGTGGCACGCGAGCGCATGTGGCATGCACGCCAAGACATCGAAAACAAGGGGAAGTTCAATTCACAAAGTGAATGGTGGAGCCAAGCGGGATCGAACCGCTGACCTCCTGCATGCCATGCAGGCGCTCTCCCAGCTGAGCTATGGCCCCATCAGACCTCTTTCGAGGCGGGCCAGACAGAACTTGCTGTCCGGTGTGGCGGCTTATTAAATGGCGTTTGCCAGAAGATCAAGAGCTAAATCGCAACTCTTTTCACATCTGCGAAAATAATTTGCCGATTGTCCGCTTCTGCCGCCGGAGGCTGTGGAAAGCGGCCTCTGCGCAGGCCGAAAAGAAAGGGCAGCCCGTGGGCTGCCCTGTCGTAAACACTGGGAAATCAAGCTGATTCTGCGGGATCAGCCTTCTTCGTCGTCGCCACCGACGCCACCACCGAGGATGCCCGACATATCGTCGTCCTCGTCTTCTTCCTCTTCGAGGAAGGTGTCGTCATCGTCGTCGCCCAGATCGACATCGTCGTCGTCCAGATCCGGCAGATCGTCGCCGCCACCCTTCGCTTCATCGTCGGCATCTTCAAGAGAAACGAAATCCGGCTTTTCCAGTGCCGTATCCAGTTCTTCCTCTTCGGCTTCTTCTTCAACGACGCGGGCTTCTGCATTCGCGTCGAAATAAGAACGCGGATAGGAGATGCCGGTGTAAGGCGAAACGATCGGATCGCGATTCAGATCGTAAAACTTCTTGCCCGTTTCCGGGTCGATGCGCTTGGTACCAAGTTCAGCTTTTGCCACGTTGAGCCTCGTGAGTTTTATTCCCGTTACGCCTGTGGCGGGGGCCACTTTTCATCCGGGGGCATAAATTCATTTCAAAAACGCGCCGGCTGATCCTGTCAGACCACCCATATGCCCGCAATATACCGAAAGACCGGTCCACAGCAGGAACAGCGGACGGTGCCGCGTCTTTGCCTTTGTTGTTCGGTGCATAAACGCAATTTAGCGGGTTTGTCAAAGCGAAAGACGCCGAATAGCCAAGACTCTTTATTATAGGCGCGTCCGGCAGACCATCGATGGCGTATTCGCGGATGACCGCATGGTATTACTATGCTAGTGAAGCCCCGCTTATCTCTCAATCCCGGCGCGCGATCGCGCCAAAAATGCGACAGTGAAAAATCCATGTCCCATTCCGCTTCCCCGAAACCTGCAGTCGCCCGCCGCTCGGAGGCACTGGCCGGCGAAATTCGCATTCCGGGCGACAAGTCCATTTCTCACCGTTCCTTCATGTTCGGCGGCCTGGCATCGGGCGAGACCCGTATTACCGGCCTGCTTGAAGGTGAAGACGTCATCAATACCGGTCGCGCCATGCAGGCCATGGGCGCCAAGATCGAAAAGGATGGCGATACCTGGATCATCCATGGCGTCGGCAATGGCTGCCTTCTTGAACCGGAAGCACCGCTCGATTTCGGCAATGCCGGAACGGGTGCGCGCCTGACAATGGGCCTCGTCGGCACCTATGACATGACCACCGCCTTTATCGGTGATGCGTCCCTTTCGCGCCGGCCGATGGGCCGCGTGCTTGACCCGCTGCGCCAGATGGGCGTGCAGGTGAAGTCGACCGATGGCGACCG
This sequence comes from Ochrobactrum sp. SSR, assembly GCF_030067775.1. Lineage (NCBI taxonomy): Bacteria > Pseudomonadati > Pseudomonadota > Alphaproteobacteria > Hyphomicrobiales > Brucellaceae > Ochrobactrum > Ochrobactrum sp. SSR. The sequence continues at coordinate 1,711,579 of NZ_CP125969.1, forward strand.
CATGCCGCTGACCCTCGTGGGACCGAGCGTCGCCAATCCGATCACCTATCGCGTGCCGATGGCTTCCGCGCAGGTAAAGTCGGCAGTGCTGCTGGCCGGTCTCAACACGCCGGGCGTCACGACCGTCATCGAGCCGGTCATGACACGCGACCATACCGAAAAGATGCTGCAGGGCTTTGGCGCTGATCTCACCGTCGAGACCGACAAGGATGGCGTGCGCCATATCCGCATCACCGGACAGGGTAAGCTGATCGGCCAGACCATCGATGTTCCGGGCGATCCATCCTCAACGGCGTTCCCGCTGGTTGCAGCGTTGCTGGTCGAAGGTTCGGATATCACCATCCGCAATGTTTTGATGAATCCGACCCGCACGGGCCTGATCCTCACCTTGCAGGAAATGGGCGCTGATATTGAAGTCTTTAATGAACGTCTCGCTGGCGGTGAAGATGTTGCCGATCTGCGCGTGAAATCGTCGAAGCTCAAGGGCGTCACCGTTCCGCCGGAGCGTGCGCCTTCGATGATCGACGAATATCCGGTGCTGGCCATCGCTGCGACTTTCGCGGAAGGCGAAACGATCATGGACGGGCTTGATGAGCTGCGCGTCAAGGAATCGGATCGTCTGGCAGCGGTTGCCCGCGGCCTCGAAGTCAACGGCGTCGATTGCACGGAAGGCGAGATGTCGCTCACCGTTCGCGGTCGTCCCGACGGCAAGGGCATCGGCGGCGGTGTCGTCGCCACCCATCTCGATCACCGTATCGCGATGAGCTTCCTTGTCATGGGCCTTGCCTCTGAAAAGCCTGTGACCGTTGACGACAGCACGATGATCGCAACCTCCTTCCCGGAATTCATGGACCTCATGACCGGAATGGGCGCGAAGATCGAGCCGAGCGAAGCCGAATGAAGCCATTCATCGTCGCCATCGATGGACCGGCAGCCTCGGGCAAGGGAACCCTTGCCCGGCGCATCGCCACGCATTACGGCATACCGCATCTCGACACCGGACTGACCTATCGCGCAGTCGCCAAGGCGCTTCTCGACAAGAACCTGCCGCTTGATGATGAGCTGCTGGCAGCCGATGCGGCCCGCCATCTCGACTTACGCGAAATGGACAAGACCGTGCTCTCCGCCCATGATATCGGCGAGGCCGCATCCAAGGTTGCGGTCATGCCAGCCGTGCGGCGTGCGCTTGTCGAAGCCCAGCGCCATTTTGCGGCGGCCCTTCCGGCCAGCGTCCTCGATGGTCGCGATATCGGCACGGTGGTCTGCCCCAAGGCGGAGATAAAGCTGTTCGTCACCGCTTCGCCGGAAGTACGCGCCGAGCGGCGTTACGACGAGATTGTTTCAAGCGGCGGCGCTGCCGACCTTGGCGAAATTCTCGCCGATCTGAAGAAGCGCGACGAGCGCGACACCAACCGCACTGATTCTCCTTTGCGCCCTGCCGAAGACGCGCACTTGCTTGATACGAGCGAAATGAGTATAGAAGCGGCATTTCTGGCGGCGAAAAACCTCATCGATGAGGCTCTCGCGCGTCATAAGGCATAACGGACCAGCATTTTAAGGCTCTTTGGCCTGAATTTGCCCCGGAAATGCTGGAAAAATGCCCGGTCGGCCCTATATAGGCTGCTCGAATAACAAATAGTCTGACTTCGCGTTCCACGCGCCGGTTGTCTGCAAAGACGGAGCCGAGGTCGGACAGTGTACAACACGAACCCCCGGCGCCGCATCCGATGAATTTTCCGGATGCATCAGGAGTATATATGTCTCAATCCAACCCCTCCCGCGCAGATTTCGAGTCCCTGCTGGCAGAATCCTTCGCGCAAAACGATCTTGCTGAAGGCTATGTCGTCAAGGGCCGCATCGTCGCCATCGAAAAGGACATGGCGATCATCGACGCCGGTCTGAAGGTCGAAGGCCGCGTACCGCTGAAGGAATTCGGCGCAAAGGGCAAAGACGGCACGCTGAAGCCGGGCGATGAAGTTGAAGTTTACGTCGAGCGTATCGAAAACGCTCTCGGCGAAGCTGTTCTCTCGCGCGAAAAAGCACGTCGTGAAGAAAGCTGGGTCAAGCTCGAGCAGAAGTTCGCCAATGGCGAGCGCGTCGACGGTGTGATCTTCAATCAGGTCAAGGGTGGTTTCACCGTCGACCTCGACGGCGCTGTTGCCTTCCTGCCGCGTTCGCAGGTCGACATCCGTCCGATCCGCGACGTCACCCCGCTCATGCACGTCCCGCAGCCGTTCGAAATCCTCAAGATGGACAAGCGTCGCGGCAACATCGTTGTCTCGCGTCGTACCGTTCTTGAAGAGAGCCGTGCGGAACAGCGTTCGGAAATCGTCCAGAACCTTGAAGAAGGTCAGGTCGTTGAAGGCGTCGTCAAGAACATCACCGATTACGGTGCGTTCGTTGACCTCGGCGGCATCGACGGTCTCCTGCACGTCACCGACATGGCATGGCGCCGCGTCAACCATCCGTCGGAAATCCTCACCATCGGCCAGACGGTCAAGGTGCAGATCATCCGCATCAACCAGGAAACCCATCGTATCTCGCTCGGCATGAAGCAGCTCGAGAGCGATCCTTGGGATGGTATCGGCGCGAAGTACCCGATCGGCAAAAAGATCACCGGCACCGTCACGAACATCACTGACTACGGTGCATTCGTGGAAATCGAGCCGGGCATCGAAGGCCTGATCCACGTTTCCGAAATGTCGTGGACCAAGAAGAATGTCCATCCGGGCAAGATTCTCTCCACCACCCAGGAAGTCGAAGTCGTTGTGCTCGAAGTTGATCCGGTCAAGCGCCGCATCTCTCTCGGCCTCAAGCAGACCCTCGACAATCCGTGGACGACGTTCGCTCAGAAGTACCCGACCGGCACCGTTGTTGAAGGCGAAGTCAAGAACAAGACCGAATTCGGCCTGTTCATTGGTCTCGACGGCGACGTTGACGGCATGGTTCACCTCTCCGATCTCGACTGGAACCGTCCAGGCGAACAGGTTATCGAAGAGTACAACAAGGGCGAAGTGGTCAAGGCTGTCGTTCTCGACGTCGATATCGACAAGGAACGCATCTCGCTTGGCATCAAGCAGCTTTCCGGCGACAAGGTCGGTGAAGCAGCAGCTTCGGGCGAACTGCGCAAGAACGCCGTTGTAACCTGCGAAGTGACCGCTGTTACCGATGGTGGCCTCGAAGTTCGTCTGGTCGATCACGACCTCGACAGCTTCATCCGCCGTTCGGATCTTTCGCGTGATCGCGAAGAACAGCGTCCGGAACGCTTCACGGTCGGTCAGAAGGTTGACGCGCGCGTCATCGCTTTCGACAAGAAGACCCGCAAGCTGCAGGTCTCGATCAAGGCGCTCGAAATCGCCGAAGAAAAGGAAGCTGTCGCTCAGTACGGTTCGACCGACTCCGGCGCTTCGCTCGGCGACATCCTCGGTGCCGCTCTGAAGAAGCAGGAAAAGAACTAATCTTTTCCCTCTTCTTGCAAACACGGAAAAGCCCGCTTTATAGCGGGCTTTTTTCTTTTGGTTTTTCATAATAATACGCAATTGTTGTATTTTAATTAGTTCTAAAATTAATTTGACTCCTCTATATATTCGTTTTATTTGCGGATGTTACTTACATTTGCTTTGTTATATTTAGGAGAAATATATTGGGTGCAAGATTTTCCATGATCGCGTCTGGCATTTTGGCTCTGATCGCCACGAATGCCTATGCCGCAGACGTCATTGTTCCCGAGGCACCTGTTGCACCAGCAGTCCCGATTGCCACTCCCTTCAACTGGGGCGGCGCTTATATCGGCGGGCAGGTCGGCTACGGATGGGCAAATACCAAATACACGGTCGGACCGTCCTATAACTCCATAGGAAAACTGGACGGTTTCCTCGGCGGTATTTATGCCGGGTATAATATTGATACCGGGACAAATGTTATCTTGGGCGTTGATGGCGATTTCACTGGCACAGCGGTTGGCAAGACCGAATCTGTCGGAGATCTCGCATCAGGCAAAACGCAATTGCGTTGGTCTGGGGCAGCCCGCGCGCGCGTGGGTTACGCCGTTGACCGTTTCCTGCCTTATATCGCTGGCGGCGTGGCGTTCGGCAATATCGAAGACAAGCTGCATGTTCTAGGCGAGAAGCTTTTGTCGGAATCGAAAACACAGGCCGGCTGGACCATCGGCGGCGGTATTGATTACGCTGTGACCGACAATATCGTCACCCGCGTTGAATATCGTTACACCGATTTCAACAAGCACAACTACAATTTTGATAATACCAGCGTTGGTGGCAGTGGCAAGCTGTCGACAAACGAAGTTCGTCTCGGCGTCGCTTATAAGTTCTGATTGAACATTGTCCTGAGATCAGGAAACAGCCCTGTCCTCGCATCGAGGCGGGGCTGCTTCCGTCACACGACACCGAGCATATGGATCAGTCCGAGGCTGATGATGCCGAGCGCCAGCAGCGAGAGAACCGCCGTCAGCGTTACCCGCCCGCCAGCCTGCGCTACCGACCGTACATCTACACCAAGACCGAGCGCTGCCATCGAAATGATGGTCAGAAGCGTCGACGCATATTGAATGCCGGGGAGGAGTGCCTCTGGGATGAGGTGCAACGAGTGCAGCGCCATCATTCCAAGAAAGCCAATGATGAACCACGGCACCAGTTGGAAAAAGCCCGGCTTTGCATCCGCGTTTTTATTACCGGCAAGAACCGCCAGCGCCAGAATGACCGGACCGAGCATCAGCACGCGCACCAGCTTGACCAGCGTGCCCAACTGCACACTGATGGCGGCGACCGGAGCTGTCGCAGCCAGCACCTGCGGCACAGCATAGACCGTCAGCCCCGCCAGCACGCCATATTGCGTGTGCGACAGGCCGAGAAGCGGCACCAGCAATGGCAGGCACAGCACGACAACCACGCCGAGGATCGCCGTAAAAGCGATGGAGGCGGCAACATCTTCGCTTTCGGCCCCGATGACCGGAGCCGTTGCCGCTATGGCCGAGTTACCGCAAATCGAGTTGCCGCAAGCCACCAGCACCGCCATGCGATGCGGCAGCTTGAGCAGCCGCCCGATACCGTAGCTCAATCCAATCGCAAGAATGACCACGCAGGCGATGCCGAGAATAAGGCCCGAACCTGCCGCGATCACTGCGCTGACACTGATCGAAGCGCCGAGAAGCACCACGGCGATTTCCAGAATCATCTTTGCCGAGAAGCTGATGCCCTTGCTGAACTGTTTGCCCGGACGCAGGAAAGTCCGCACCGCCGTGCCAAGCAGAATGGCAATCACCAGCGCTTCCAGCCATGCTCTGCCCGCATAATGCACTTCGATCTTCTCGAGACCTATCGCCATCGCGGCGACACCGACGCTGAGGGCAAGTCCGGGCAGAATGTTCTGGATTTTTGAGTATGTCATTATCGGCATTTCATATCGAAAGAGAATTCCATTCCGATCTGATGCCCGATTTCCCCTGTTCAATCCATTTCATTATATGGCATATTTCATTCGATATAATCGAACGAATAACGCTATGACCCTGGAACAACTGCGTATTTTCATTGAAGTGGCGGAGCGGGAACATCTGACCCGCGCCTCCGAGGCTCTACATCTGACGCCCTCGGCCGTCAGCTCGGCAATCCGCACCCTCGAAGAGCGCTATGGTGCGACATTATTCAACCGCATCGGACGTCGTATCGAACTGACCGGAGACGGACGGCTGTTTCTGGATGAAGCGCGTGCAACGCTGGCGCGCGCACGTTCTGCCGAACGTATGCTATCTGAATTCGGTGGCGGCAAGCGTGGCATTCTCTCCATCCATGCCAGCCAGACCATCGCAAGCTATTGGTTGCCGCCCTTTCTGGCACAGTTTCACAGCGCCTTTCCGCTGGTCGAGGTGCGGCTGACAGTGGGAAATACGGAAAGCGTGACCGCGGCAACGCAGGAAGGCGCCGCCGATATCGGCCTCGTGGAAGGCTCCGTGCAGGCGCCGGCGCTTTCCATAAGCAAGGTGGCGACGGATCAGCTTATTCTGGTCACGCGCCCTGACCACGCATGGAGAGGAGCGGGACGCCTCTCGTGGGACCGGCTGTTTGAAGGAAAATGGATATTGCGCGAACAGGGATCAGGTACGCGCAGTGTTTTCGAAGATGCCATGCGCGCCAACGGCTATAACCCCGCGCGGTTGAATGTGGCGCTGGAACTGCCCTCCAACGAGGCCATTTGTTCAGCCGTGCGTTCCGGCGACTACCTCACCGCCATATCGGAACTGGTCGCTGCCCCGCATCTTGCCGCAGGAACGCTCGTCAAAGCGGACTTCATTCTGCCGCAGCGCCAGTTTCTACTTATCACTCAGAAGGAGCGGCATAATACAAAAGCTAAGGATGCGTTTTTGAGGCTAATTACGTCGACGGTTAACTCTGCCGAGTGACATCGGTTACATGTCGTAATTTACACCCGCAGAAACGAGATTCTATAATAAAATTTCCTATGAATAATTAAAATATATAGTATTATGTAAATATAATAATTTATAATTATTCTATAATATATAACCCACACCCTCTGCACCGTAACATTTTCATGGAAACTCACTATAGATACCATCACTGTGCTCTCTGTGACAAAACAGAGGGGCGCAACCTTGCCACTAAAATAGCTTATACTCCAAAAAAAATCTTAAATAACTAATGCTCCGGCAAGGTACTCTGGCATATTATCGAAACCGCGCGAACCAAAGGTCGGGTAAAAATCTTTAGCCAACGCAGTGGGACGCCAGGCCTCCCCCCCACAGAGCGCCTCTGATAATTCATCGGAGTGGGATAAGGAGAGAAGCCAATCGCTGCCTGTTGAACAACTTTTACAGCCTTCAGCCTAACTTCCCCCCGAAAACCGGTCACAGGCAATCCGGTTTTAATCGCCAACTGCGCTGCAAACGAATTTTCTCCGCCGTTAGCAGAATAATCCGTGAGCATTCGTATGTGATCAAATTCATGCTCACGTCTCAATTTCCCAATTAGCTCTGCAAATCTTTCCGCTCCCCAATATTTTCGCGGACCATTAGTATAAACATTATTAATCGGCTTTCCTTTTACTGAAACCTCTCTGGTACGAATGTATATATTTAGCCGCGGCGTTCTTCTTTTATGATCGATTATATCAAAGTATATACCAATATTTTGAGAATGAGAAAAATCCGAATATTTCACTCCGCGCGTATTTTCGAAAATTCTACCATCTTCCGGTGGAGCGATATATTCATGTTGAGTGAGCATACCGCCTTTTGGCAGCATCTGATAGCGAGGGTTTTCCAGATACAGAATAACATAATCCGGAACAGCTTCTCTCATGAACTTTATCCTATATATAGTTATGAACTATCATATTAATAAGAATTATTATTCTATGAGTAACTGACATTTATAGCAGAAAAATGAGAAACCGAATAACATTTTTATTGTCAGTCGTGCATTGATGATTAGCGGATCTGACGCAGCAGTTCAGGCTGCGGAAAACAAGTCGAAGCCAAGCCGTTCTTTGCCTGCCACATGCCGATGGAGCGGCGTGTCTTGAAGCCCGGCAATCCGTCCGGCTTGCCGACATCATAGCCCTGCGCCTGCAAGCGCTTCTGCATGGCGCCGATATCTGAGCGATACATCGTGCCGACATTGCCCCATGCCTGCTGGAAATCGCCTGCGCCATATGCAATGCGGTCGCCGACATGGCCGATGAAGAGCGCATAGAGATCGCTCATATTATAGTCCTTGAGCACGTAGAAATTCGGGCTCACGATGAAGGCGGGGCCAAATCGCCCGGCGGGCATGAGCAGAAAACCTTCGCCCTTCATTTCATTGGATGGAAATGCCTTGCCATTGACGCGGGTGATGCCAAGTCTGGCCCATTCGGCAATCGGCTTGCCCTGATCCGGGCCTTCCAGAGAACACGACACGCTCTGCGGGACATTGACCTCAAAGCCCCAGTCGCGCCCCTTCTGCCAGCCGTGCAGCTTCAGATAATTGGCGATGGAAGCCAGCGTATCCGGCACGGAATTCCAGATATCGCGCTTGCCGTCGCCGTCAAAATCGACCGCGTGCTTGAGGTAGGAGGTTGGCATAAATTGCGGCTGGCCAAGCGCGCCCGCCCATGAGCTTTTCATGGCGTTTTCGTCGATATAGCCTTTCGAGGCGATTTCGAGCGCGGCAATCAGCTCCTTGCGGAACATGTCCTTGCGCGTTGCCATAAAGGCCTTCGTGCCCAGAACTTCAAACACATTATAGGGAATTTTGACCGTGCCGAAGCCCGATTCACGGCCCCATATCGCGACAATGATCGGACCCGGAACACCATATTTCTGCTCGATGCGTTTCAGAAGGCTCGAATATTGGCTGTAACGCGCCTGACCGCCACTGGTGACCGAGGCCATGGTCTTCGCATTGAAATACTTGCCCGGCGCGCCGAACTCGGCCTGTTTCTGTTCTTTCGGCGTCGACGGCTTTTCCCCGGGGATGACCAGATCCGGCAATTTCCAATTGATGGCCACACCGGCAAAGGCCTGATCGAAGGTAGCGCGCGAAACACCCGCCGCCTTGGCCTCAGGCCAGAGATCTTGCTCGATCCAGTTGCGATACTGGCTTTCGACCTGCGCCTTGGAGGGCGCTGCGACGGCAGGAGAAACAGCAAGAATGACGACAAGCCCCAGAGCAGTTTTCAAAGCATGCTTCCAACGGCTTGCTGCCATCATGTTTCTCCTGAATAACTAAAGGGTGGTTCTCGCTCGCAAGGCGGCAGCCAGCGTGCCCTCATCCAGATAATCGAGTTCGCCGCCCACCGGGACGCCATGAGCGAGCCGTGTGACGCGAACCTCGAAATTCGCCAATTGATCGGTAATGTAATGCGCGGTGGTCTGGCCTTCGACAGTCGCATTGACTGCGAGAATCACTTCTTTGATTTCGCCGGTCGCGACACGTTCCACCAGCCCCTTGATATTGAGGTCGTCAGGACCGATGCCGTCGAGCGGCGACAGACGACCGCCCAGGACATGATAACGGACATTCATCGTGCCCGCCCGTTCCAGCGCCCAAAGATCGGACACGTCTTCCACCACGATCAGCGTGGTGGGGTCGCGGCGCTCGTCCGTGCAGATGGTGCAGGGATCGGACGTGTCGACATTGCCGCAGCACGAACAAATGCGCACCTTTTCGGCAGCGTCCTGCATGGCGCCGCCCAGCGGCACCAGAAGCGCTTCCTTCTTCTTGATGAGATGCAGCGCCGCACGGCGCGCCGAACGCGGCCCCAGACCCGGTACACGGGCAAGAAGCTGGATCAGTCGTTCGATTTCGGGACCGGCGATTCGTTTGGACATTTTTTGTAAGGGAGTAAGGGAATAGGGGAATAAGTGAGTAGGGGACGAGAATGAGGGATATGCGACATGGCGGCAACCAGCCGGCCAAACATACTCCCCTATTCCCTTATTCCCCTACTCCCTTAAAACGGCAGCTTGAAACCCGGAGGAATGGGAAGACCCGCCGTCAGCGACTGCGTCTTTTCGGCCATCACGGCTTCAAGCTTTGCCTTGGCATCGTTGTGGGCCGCGATGATCAGGTCTTCGAGGATTTCGACCTCGTCTTCCTTGGCCAGCGACGGATCGATCTTCAGCGCCGACAAGGTGCCCTTGCCGGACAGGGTGATCGTCACCAGACCGCCACCGGAAGAGGCCGTGGCTTCCAGATTGGCGATTTCGTCCTGCATGGCCTTCATCTTGGCCTGCAATTCCTTCGCCTGCTTCATCATGCCCATCATGTCACGCATGGGTTTACTCCATAGTCTTCAATAATTCAGTCGTCTTCAGACGGCACACCGGGCACTTCCGAAACGGCGTCGAGGTCAATGTCCTCGTCATCGTTCTGTTCCGCCACGGCAATGCGCACGTCGGTGATTTTCGCGCCCGGAAAGGCCGCGAGAATGGCTGCCACATCCGGATCGGCGCGGGCATCGGTGACAAGATTGTCGCGACGCTCCGTTTCCGCTTCGGCAACCGTCTGGCTCGCGACATCACGCGCCACCGTCACCACCCAGCGAATGCCGGTCCAGTTCAAAAGATGCTGCGCGATCTCGCTCGGCAGCGATTTCGGCGCATCGTCGGTCAGGCCGATTTCAAGTCGTCCCGGCGCGATGGAGGCCAGACGCACGCAGTTCTTGACCAGAATCTTGAACTGCATGTTGCGATGCTTGTCGGCCATCGCAACAATGTCGTTCAGGCTGTTGACCGGCACGGAAGGCTGCGCTGCACTCTCGGCGACCGGCTGCGGAGCAGGCGGCTGAACCGGTTGTGGAGCCGTTTCCACGATACGCATGGCCGTGGCCGGACCGCCCGAGGCGGATGCCATCGAGGCCGAACCGACGGCATCGGCCGCGAAACGTGCTTCCGGCGCGCCGTTGCCATTGGAGCGAGGATTGCCCGGAGGCTGCGGACGCGGAGCAGAAACAGAACCGTTTTCAAGGCCGCGCAAGGCTTCGTCCAGCGTCGGCAGATCGGCAGCATGGGCCAGACGGATCAGCAACATTTCGGCAGCCTGCACCGGCCTTGTCGCCGTATCCACTTCCGCAATGCCCTTGAGTAGCATCTGCCAGGTGCGCGACAGCACGCGCACGGACAGCTTTTGCGCAAAATCGCGACCGCGCACGCGTTCATCTTCCGACAGCGACACATCTTCCGCCACATCGGGCGTGAAGCGCAGTCGTGTTACCAGATGATTGAAATCGGCCAGATCAGTTAGCACCACCGAGGGATCGGCACCCACATCATATTGGGCGCGAAACTCGGTGAGAGCGCCAGCCACATCGCCGCGCATCAGCATTTCGAACAGGTCGATGATGCGGGCGCGGTCGGCAAGCCCCAGCATGGAACGCACGGCTTCCGCACTGACCTGACCGGCACCATGCGCAATGGCCTGATCGAAGATCGACAGCGAATCGCGGGCGGAACCTTCTCCAGCTCGCGCAATCATGGCGAGCGACGCATCATCGACTTCGATCTGCTCGGCCTCCGCAATGCGGCGCAAATGCTGCGCCAGCGTGCCCGATTCGATGCGGCGCAGGTCGAAGCGCTGGCAGCGCGACAGAACCGTGATCGGCACCTTGCGGATTTCGGTGGTGGCGAAGATGAATTTCACATGCGGCGGCGGCTCTTCCAGCGTCTTCAACAGACCATTGAAGGCCTGATTAGAGAGCATGTGCACTTCGTCGATGATATAGACTTTGTAGCGCGCTGAAACCGGGCGATAGCGCACCTGCTCAATGATCTCGCGAATATCGTCAATGCCGGTATGCGAGGCAGCGTCCATCTCGATCACATCGACATGGCGGCCTTCCATAATTGCCTGACAATGCTCGCCGGGCACGGAAAGGTCGATGGTCGGCTGATCGACAGTATCGGTCTTGTAATTGAGCGCCCGCGCCAGAATGCGCGCCGTCGTCGTTTTGCCAACGCCGCGAACGCCGGTCAGCATCCAGGCCTGCGCGATGCGACCGGTCTCGAACGCATTTTTGAGCGTGCGCACCATCGGCTCCTGGCCGACGAGATCGTTGAAATTCTGCGGACGGTATTTGCGGGCGAGAACGCGATAGGCCCCATCGGCAGCTATGCCAGCGGATTTCGTATCCATGGCGACCCTTCCGTTCTTCCTGTTACGCTTTTTTCTCGACCGACAGTTTGGACCGGACGTATGAGCAAGGTCAACAACGGACACTGTTCATCAACAGCCGCCAGATAGCCAAGAAAAGTGGCGAATGAGAAAAAGGTGGGAGGCTGGCACGGCGACCCGTGCCTGGCTCGTTAGGGCTGCTTCCTTCCGGACCTGACCCGGTTGGCGAGTGGCTCGTCCACCACCAACCTCCCACGCTGCATATCGTCAATCGCAGCGCAAAAAGCAAGCGCAGAACGAAAAAAACTGATAGGAAACAGCTTATGACACAGTTCGAACTCGATAAACGGCTTGATGCCGACACTTTTTCCGTCGCCGTGCTCGGCCTTTGCGAGTTGCGACTGATGAATGACCGCCGCTGGCCGTGGCTTATCCTCGTGCCGCGCAGGGCCGATCTTTCAGAAATTCACGATCTGACGCCGCTCGACCAGACGATTCTTACCTTCGAGGCCGGATTGGTAGCGCAGGCGCTGAAAACCGTGACCGAGTGCCAGAAAATCAACACCGGAGCCCTCGGCAATATCGTGCGCCAGCTTCATCTGCATGTGATTGCCCGCAACGAGGGCGATGCGGGATGGCCCGGCCCCGTCTGGGGCCATGGCACGCGTGAAGCCTATGACGAAAAAGACGCCCGCAAGCTGATCGCCGACATTCGCGCGGCGCTGTAATTCTCCCAACAACAGCAATTCGAGAGCATCATGGCTTTCCGCCTCTACGATCTGCCGGAAATAGAACCGAGCCGTTTTGTCGGCTTTGGTGGCAACCGCATCGACCGCCAGTCCGAAAAACGTCAGGACGATTCGGCCTTCACCGCGCTGGAACTGCCGGAAACGCGCGTCATGCTTTTGGGCGGCAACAAGCTTCTGCTCGATTACACCGATGAAAAGACGCCGCGCGCGCTCTTCCGCTTCAGCGAAGCGAGGGACTTTGCACCCGATCTGCACGAGCCGGTGTTTCTGGGGTTGCAGGATGGCACGCCGCTCGTCGCCCTGATGGCCCCCATCGATCCCGAGGCGCTGGAAGTACCGTTTCGGGCGCAGGACTATCGCAGCATCTATATGGAAGGGCTGGTTTCAGCCGATCTGCTGGGCGCGCTGGCGCAAGCAGCGGCACTAACTGCCTGGCACAACAATCACCGTTTCTGCGGGCGTTGTGGCACAAAGACCGAAATGCGCGCCGGTGGTGCCAAGCGTCAATGTCCAAATTGCAGCGCCGAGCATTTCCCGCGCACCGATCCGGTGGCGATCATGCTGCCGGTGCGCGGTGACAAATGCATTCTCGCGCGCAGCCCGCATTTTGCTGCCGGTTCCTATTCCTGCCTTGCTGGTTTCATCGAACATGGCGAGACGATTGAAGCAGCGGTTCGTCGTGAAAGCCTTGAGGAAATGGGGCTCGCCATTGGTCGCGTCGGATATCACGCCAGCCAGCCCTGGCCGTTTCCCTATTCGCTGATGATCGGCTGCCATGCCGAAGTGCTGTCGGACGACTTCACTATCGACCGCTCGGAACTGGAAGACGGTCGCTGGTTCGGCAAGGATGAAGTCCGCACCATGCTGGCGGGCACCCATGAAAATGGGCTGCGAGTGCCACCATCCGGCGCCATCGCAACCCATCTGATCAAGGCATGGGCGGAAAACTGATTCTGCCCGATATTTTCGTGAATTATTCCGCGGCGAGCAACTGCGTGCCGCGAATGTCGCTGCCCCGATAGACGCCGAGAATACGTACTTCCTTGGAGAAGAATTCGAGTTCCTCCAAAGCGAGCTGTACATTGCGGTCTTCAGGGTGGCCCTCAATATCGGCATAGAACTGCGTGGCGATAAAACGCCCGCCGATCTGATAGCTTTCGAGCTTGGTCATATTGACGCCGTTGGTGGCAAAGCCGCCCATCGCCTTGTAAAGCGCTGCCGGAACGTTGCGCACGCGGAAAACAAACGTCGTCATGATGCGTTCGCCGTTTTCCGGGCGTGGTGCCCATTGCTTTTCCTTCGACAGAACCACGAAGCGGGTCACATTGTCTTCCGCGTCCTCGACATTTTCTTCCAGAATATCGAGGCCGTAGAGATCGGCGGCCAGACGCGGCGCGAGCGCTGCCATCGAACGGTCCTGCATGTCGGCGACGAGACGGGCAGCGCCCGCCGTATCACCCGCGATGACCGGCTTCCAGCCGTTCTGGCGGATGACCTTGCGGCACTGGCCGAGCGCGTGAATATGGCTGTGAACCGTCTTGATTTCCTCGCGCTTGACGCCCGGAAGCACCATCAGCTGAAAATGGATCGGCAGGAAATATTCGCCCACAATGTGCATATCGGCCAGCGGCAGCAGATAATGAATATCCGCAACGCGACCAGCCAGCGTATTCTCGATCGGGATCATCGCCAGATCGGCAGCGCCGGTCTCGACCGCGTTGAAAGCGTCTTCAAAAGTCGGACACGGCAAAGGCTCCATACCGGGAAACATGTTGCGCGACGCCGTATCGGAATTGGCACCCGCTTCACCCTGAAAAGAAATCCGGTTGGTTTTCATCGTCGTCGTACTTTCTCAAACGCCCCTCACTCGCGGGGCTTTCCTGGTTGTTGACCTTGTCAAAGACCCTTTGCGACAAGAAGTCGGGCGCGGTCAAGGTCGGCGGGCGTATCGACGCCCAGCGGCACCGTTTTCACCACTTCGACATCGATGCGCATGCTGGCTTCCAAAGCGCGCAATTGCTCAAGCTTTTCGCGCTTTTCCAGCGGCGACGGCCCGAGTTTCACGAATTTCTCCAGCGCCGAACGGCGATAGGCATAAAGGCCGATATGATGATAGAGCGGGCCGTCGCCATAAGGCGCCGTGGCGCGGGTGAAATAGAGCGCGCGCAGACGCGAACTGCCCGCCAGCGGCGAGCCGACGATCTTCACCACGCTCGGATTGGTCTTTTCCGATTCTTCCTCAATCTCGACGCCAAGCGTCGCAATATCTGCCGGACCGTCTTCGAGCGGCAGCAGAGCGCTGCGGATTATGTCGGGATCTATGGTCGGCAAATCACCCTGCACATTGACCACGGCATCGAACTCGCCAGCCGGATCGAGCTTCAAAAGCGCTTCATAGATGCGGTCCGAACCCGATTCGTGATCGGTGCGGGTCATGACGGCTTCGTGGCCATGCGCAGTGACGGCGGCAAAAATTTCCTCGCTATCGGTCGCAACGACGGCGCGCCCAAGCTTGGCGGCGGCGGCTCTGTCGGCCACATGCACGATCATCGGCTTCCCGCAAATATCGGCCAGCGGCTTGTTCGGCAAGCGCGTGGCGGCCAGTCTTGCCGGAATAAGAGTAAGGGTCTTTAAGGTCTGAAGCATGGTCGCCTCTTGTTGTCTCGTCGGATCGTGGCCGTCTTTCGAGGAGTTTTATCCGCACTGTAAATGCTGCAAAAGTGTCAAAAAGTCACGGGTCTGGTTACCCTTATAGGTGTTGCATCGCCCTGGTAAAAGACCTAGTTTCCGCCCGATGCCGCGGAGAGAATTGCAACCTCATATGAGGTGCGCATGTCGGCTGAGGAGAGCGTTCTCGGGGAGAGCGTTTTGGTAGAGGGAGCGCTGACCGGCGATGAATTCAACCCGGACTAACAAGTTTATCATGGCTTTTCTGGCAACGGTTTTCGTTGTCATGACGACGGGCATCCTGTCCGATGCGCTGTTTCATTCGCCTGCACCGGAAAAGCCCGGTTTTATAATCGAAGCGGCGGAAGCGTCGACCGGTGAAGGGGGAGCTGCACCGGCCAAGGAAGAAGTTTCCATCGCAACATTGCTGCAATCCGCCGATCCTGCGCGCGGCGAAACAGTTTTCAAGCGCTGTGCTGCCTGCCACACCGGCGAAAAGGGCGGCGCAAACAAGGTCGGCCCGCATCTGTGGGATGTCGTGAACCGTCCGGCGGCTTCCGTTGAAGGTTTTGGCTATTCGTCCGCCATGAAGGAATTCGGCGCAGGCGGCAACAAGTGGGACTTCGAGCATCTCAACAAGTTCCTGACGTCGCCAAAAGGCTTCATCAAGGGCACGGCCATGGGCTTTGCGGGCGACAAGAAGGACAATGAGCGCGCCGATCTGATCGCCTATCTGCGCACGCTGTCCGACAACCCGGCTCCACTTCCAGCCGCTGATGCCGCACCGGCAGGCGGCGATGCTAAGCCTGCGGATGCAGCGCCTGCACCGGAAGGCGAAAAGCCAGCCGCACCGGCGAACTAATAGCGCAAGAATGATCGAAAAGCCCGGTTTCAACCGGGCTTTTTCATTTGGACGATGAAATTTATTGTCCCGGTGCCTTTCTTCCTCCGCAAAAACCCATAAGACTCATACAGATGATCCGAAGCAGAAACGGAGAGACTGGATGAAAGCGTTTTGGGCGGGTGCATTTGCGGTTGCCATGCTTGCAAGCACAATGTCGTTAAGCCATGCGAGCGACGTGGAACCCCAATGGCGCAGTTCTTCCAGCCTGCTCGGCGAGCCCAAATATGCGGCTGATTTCAAGCATTACGACTACGTAAACCCGCAAGCGCCGAAGGGCGGCACGCTCAATCAGGTGGCCGTCGGCACATTCGACAGTCTCAACCCGTTCGTCGTGCAGGGCGTCGCCGCAGCGGGCCTGTCAGACTTCGGCGGCGGCATGCTCTACGATACGCTGATGACAGATTCGCTCGATCAGGGATCGACACAGTATCCGCTGATCGCCGAAGCGCTTCAGTACCCGGATGATTATTCCTGGGTGAAGTTCAAGCTCAACCCGAACGCCAAATGGCATGACGGTCAGCCGATCACCGTGGAAGACGTGATCTGGTCCTTCAATGTGCTTAAGAAACAGTCGCCACTTTACAACAAATATTATGGCGACGTGGAAAGCGCGGAAAAGACCGGCGACCACGAGGTGAAGTTCAACTTCAGCCAAAAGGGCAATCGCGAATTGCCGCAAATCATGGGCCAGCTCGCAGTGCTGCCGCAGCATTGGTGGGAGGGCAAGGACGCGCAGGGCAAACAGCGCGATATCAGCCGCCCGACGCTGGAAATTCCGCTGGGTTCTTCTGCCTACAAGATCGACCGCGTTGCGCCGGGACGATCCATCACCTGGGCGCGCGTCGATGATTACTGGGGCAAAGACCTGGCCGTGAATGTCGGTCGCAACAATTTCGACCGCGTCGTCTACGAGTATTACTTCAACGAAGATGCAACCTGGGAAGCCTTCAAGAAGGGCGGCCAGTATGATTATCGTAACGAAAACCGCGCCCAGCGCTGGGCGGAACAGTATAATTTTCCGGCAGTCGAGCGCGGTGACGTCGTCAAGAAGTCCTTCCCGTATAATGCCGTCGGCCGCATGCAGGGCTATTTCCTGAATACGCGGCGCGACAAGTTCAAGGACCCGAAAGTTCGTCAAGCGCTGACCTATGCTTTCGACTTCGAATCCATGAACCGCATGCTGTTTTTTAATCAGTATAACCGCATCAACAGCTATTTCGCTGGCAATGAATTGCAGCTGAGCGGCCCGCCGACCCCGGCGGAGCAGGCCATTCTCGAAACGGTCAAGGATGCGCTCCCCGCAGATGCGCTGACCAAGGAATTCAAGCTGCCTGTTTACGACACGCCGCAGGCCACCCGCGATAATCTGCGAACGGCTCTGAAGCTGTTTGCGGAAGCGGGTTGGAAATTGCAGGGCAACAAGCTGGTCGATGCGAATGGCAATCCGTTCACCATCGAATTTCTCGGCAAGGATCCGACCGACGAGCGCATCTACAATCCGTTTGCGGCGAGCCTGCGCAAGATCGGGATCAATGCCACGGTGCGTATCGTCGATACCGCCCAATATCAGGCGCGGGTCAATGATTTCGACTATGATATCATCACCTCGGTCATCGCGCAGACCGCCTCGCCCGGCAATGAGCAGCGCGACATGTGGGGCTCGAAGGCCGCAGATTTCAAAGGCAGCCGCAACTATGCCGGTATCAAGAACCCGGCCATCGACACGCTGATCGACCGCGTGATCTATGCCAAGGATCGCGAGGAACTGGTGGCCGCAAGCCATGCGCTCGACCGGGCGCTGTTGTGGAATTATTACGTGATCCCGCAATGGTATTCCGACCACATCAATGTGGCCTATTGGAACAAGTTCGGCATGCCGGAAAAGCAGCCGGATTATCTGGGCATCGATCCATTCTCATGGTGGGTCGACTCCGCGAAGGAAGCCAAACTGAAGACCGGCAGCGAATAGGGACAAGCGGAGAATGACGATGCTTCGCATGAACCGCCGCCATTTTCTGGGTGTTTCGGGCAGCGCCGCAATCGCGGCCTGCCTGCCGGGTCAGGCTGTCATTGCCAACGCCTTTGCGGAGGTGCCGACCGGCAAGTCCCTGCATGGCCTGTCCGCCTTTGGCGAGCTGAAATATGGCAGCGATTTCACCCATTTCGATTACACCAGTCCAGACGCGCCGAAAGGCGGCACGTTCAGGTTTGCGCCAGCAAGCTGGACCTGGAACCAGAACACGCAGACCTTCAACACGCTCAGCACCTTTACCTTCAAAGGCGACGCGCCGCCGCGCATGGAGCTGACCTATGACAGCCTGATGGTCCCGGCGCTCGATGAACCGGATTCCGTCTACGGACTTATCGCTGAAAGCGTCACGCTGTCGAAAGATCGTCGGGCCTGCACCTTCAAGCTGCGCAAGGAAGCGCGGTTCCATGACGGATCACCGATCACGGCGAAAGACGTGCTGTTCACCTATACGGTGCTGAAGGAAAAGGGCCACCCGCTCATACGTCAGTCGCTCGCCGGGCTGGAAAAGGTGGAACTGACGGGCAAGAACGATATTCGCATGCGTTTTGCGACGGATCGCGGCCCCAACGCCATCCTTGACGCCGTGGTGCTGCCGATCCTGTCGGAGACCTGGTTCAAGGATCGCGATTTCGAAGCGACCACGATGGAACCGGTGCTCGGTTCGGGCGCTTACAAGGTGGGGAATTTCACCGCCGGTCAATTCATTGAATATGATCGTTTCGAAGACTACTGGGCCAAGGATTTGCCAGTGCGGCGCGGTTCCAGCCATTTCGACCGCATCCACATCGAGTTCTTCCGCGACCGGCAGCCGGAATTCGAAGCCTTCAAGAAAGGCGATATCGATTTTCGTTCCGAAAGCGTGTCCAAGAACTGGGCTACCGGCTACGACTTCCCGGCCATTCAGGAAAAGAAAATCATCAAGCGCACCTTCCCGAAAGAGAAGAGCCCGCTGATGCAGGCCTGGGCGCTGAACCAGCGTCGCGAGCGTTTCCGCGACCCGCGCGTGCGGGAGGCAATCAGCCTCTGTTTTGATTTCGAGTGGACCAACAAAAACCTCTTCTTCGACACCTATGAGCGCTCGCAATCGAGTTTCAACGGGTCGGATTTTCAGGCCAGGGGCCTCCCCACCCCGGATGAGTCGAAAGTGCTGGAACGCTATCGCGGCAAGCTTCCCGATGCCGTGTTCGGCGAGGCCGTCATCATGCCGGTTTCGGATGGAACAGGGCGGGACCGCGCGCAATTCGGCAAAGCCGTCAAACTGATGGAAGAAGCCGGTTTCGAGCGGCGCAACGGGCAGTTTCACGACAAGGACGGCGCGAAATTCGCGCTGGAAATTCTCAGCGATTCGGAAGCCTTCACGCGCGTCTACAATCCGTTCATCCAGAAACTGCGGGCCATCGGTATCGATGCCAGTTTGCGGCTGGTGGATGCCAGCCAGTATCAGGCGCGGATGCAGGATTTCCAGTTCGACATGGTGGGCATTGCAATGCTGTTTGGCGCGACGCCGACGTCAGAATCGCTTTCCAGCATGTTTGGTTCGCAAGCGGCCAAGACGCCCGGAAGCTATAATCTGCCCGGCACAGCCGACCCGTTGATCGACGCCCTGATCGACGATGCCGGAAAAGTGTCGACCCGCGACGATCTTGTCGCGACCATCAGAGTGCTGGATCGGTACTTGCGTATCCGGCGCGACTGGATTCCAAATTGGACAACAGCGAATCATCTCGTCGCCTATTGGGACCGGTTCGGTTTCAAGGAACCGAAGCCCGATTACGGCTTTCCGGTCGAGACGCTGTGGTGGATTGAAGAAGAAAAGGCAAAAGTTGTTGGTAAGCCATAAGAGAAACACGGATCTAACGCGAGAGCCAAGCTAATGGGCGCCTACATCCTCCGCCGCTTGATCTTAATGATCCCGACCATCTTCGGCATCATGGCTATTTCCTTCGCCGTTGTTCAATTCGCTCCCGGCGGTCCGGTCGAGCGCGTGATCGCGCAGCTTTCCGGTCAGGGCGGCGACGCGCTGGACCGCCTTTCCGGTGGCGGCAGCGATTTCGGCCAGAGCGCGGTCGATAGCGGCTCGGTCAATTCGAAATATCGCGGCGCACAGGGGCTCGACCCCCAATTCATTGCCGATCTTGAAAAGCAGTTTGGCTTCGACAAGCCGCCACTGGAACGTTTCGGTCAGATGCTATGGAATTATCTGCGTTTTGATTTTGGGCGCAGCTATTTCCGCGACATCAGCGTCATCGATCTGATCAAGGAAAAGATGCCGGTTTCGATCTCGCTCGGCCTGTGGCTGACGTTTCTGTCCTACATGATCTCGATCCCGCTTGGCATTCGCAAGGCAATCAAGGAAGGCACGCGCTTCGATACATGGACCAGCGCGGTCATCATTGTCGGCTATGCCATTCCAAGCTTCCTCTTCGCCATCCTGCTGATCGTGCTGTTTGCGGGCGGCTCGTTCTTCGACTGGTTCCCGCTGCGCGGCCTCACCTCGCCCGACTTCGTGCAAATGTCATTCTGGGGCAAGATCGGCGACTATCTCTGGCACATGGTTCTGCCGGTCACGGCGCTGGTGCTTTCGGCCTTCGCCACCACAACACTTTTGACGAAAAACTCGTTTCTCGAGGAAATCCGCAAGCAATATGTGACGACGGCGCGCGCCAAGGGCCTTACCGAAAATCAGGTGCTTTATCGCCATGTCTTCCGCAACGCCATGCTGATCGTCATTGCCGGTTTTCCGGGCGCTTTCATCTCGGCTTTCTTCACCGGCTCGCTTTTGATTGAAACCATCTTCTCGCTCGACGGTCTTGGCCTGCTCGGCTACCAGTCGGTCATCAACCGTGATTATCCGGTTGTATTCGCCAATCTCTTCATCTTCTCGCTGATCGGTCTGCTCGTCGGGCTTCTGTCCGATCTGACCTATACGTGGATCGATCCGC
The DNA here is from genome assembly GCF_030067775.1 of Ochrobactrum sp. SSR. Lineage (NCBI taxonomy): Bacteria > Pseudomonadati > Pseudomonadota > Alphaproteobacteria > Hyphomicrobiales > Brucellaceae > Ochrobactrum > Ochrobactrum sp. SSR. Next base: position 1,732,503 of record NZ_CP125969.1, read on the forward strand.
GCATCGATTTCGACCGGAGGGACGTGTGATGACCGATGCCGCCCTCACCCCCACCGTCAAGCCCGTAAAGCGTCCATGGCTGTCGCCGCTGAACCGTCGCCGCTGGCAGAATTTCAAGGCCAACAAACGCGGTTACTGGTCGCTGTGGGTTTTTCTGTTCCTGCTCATTGCCGCCCTTTGCTCGGAATTCATCGCCAATGATCGCCCCATTCTCGTTTCCTACAAGGGCGAGTTGCTGGCGCCGGTCTTTGTCGATTATCCGGAAGAGAAATTCGGCGGCTTCTATGCGGTGACCGACTATCGCGATCCGGTGATCCAGGAAGAAATCGCCAATAATGGCTGGGCGATCTGGCCGCCGATCCGCTATTCCTACAACACCGTGAATAATGAAATCCCGGAAGCGGCGCCGTCCAAGCCTTTCTGGCTCTTTTCCGCCGAGGAACGTTGCCAGCGCTATCCGCAAGGCGTGAGCGATCCCAATTGCCGTTTCGGCAATTTCAACCTGCTAGGCACCGACGATCAGGCGCGCGACGTCTTTGCGCGCGCGCTTTATGGCTTCCGCATTTCGGTGCTGTTCGGCCTGATCCTCACCTTCTTCTCGGCCATCATCGGCGTGACGGCAGGCGCGGTTCAGGGCTATTTCGGCGGCTGGGTCGATCTGATCTTCCAGCGCATCATCGAAATCTGGTCGTCGATCCCCGTGCTTTATCTGTTGCTGATCATAGCGGCGATCCTGCCGCCCGGCTTCTGGGTGCTGCTCGGCATCATGCTGCTGTTCTCATGGGTGGCGTTCGTCGGCGTGGTGCGCGCTGAATTCCTGCGCGCCCGAAATTTTGAATATGTGAATGCCGCGCGCGCGCTCGGCGTGAAGAACGGCACCATCATGTGGCGGCATCTTCTGCCCAATGCCATGGTGGCGACGCTGACCTTTCTGCCCTTCATCCTCAACGGCTCGATCACCACGCTGACCTCGCTCGACTTCCTCGGCTTCGGCCTGCCACCCGGCTCGGCCTCGCTCGGCGAACTTCTGGCGCAGGGCAAGAATAATCTTCAGGCGCCGTGGCTCGGCATTACCGGCTTCGTGGTCATCTCGGTCATGCTGTCGCTGCTGATCTTCATCGGCGAGGCGACCCGCGACGCATTCGATCCGCGAAAGGCATTTCAATGAGTGGGTCAATGAGCGGATCCCTGTCCGAATCAGGCAATAAAACCCTGCTGTCCGTCCGCGACTTGTCGGTGGCCTTCCGCCAGAATGGCGAAGAACGCATTTCCGTCGACCGCGTGTCCTTCGACATTGCCGAAGGCGAAACTGTGGCACTGGTCGGCGAATCCGGCTCGGGCAAGTCTGTATCCGCTTTGTCGGTGCTGAAACTTCTGCCCTATCCGGCGGCCAGCCACCCTTCCGGTGAAATCCTTTTCAACGGCAAGGATTTGATGCAGGCCTCCGAGCCGGAATTGCGGCGCGTGCGCGGCAACGACATTGCCATGATCTTTCAGGAGCCGATGACCTCGCTCAACCCGCTGCACAGCGTCGAGCGGCAGGTCGGCGAAATTTTGCGTGTGCATCAGGGCATGGGCGACGCCCAGGCACGAGCACGCACGCTGGAGCTTTTGAACGAAGTGGGTATTCGCGAGCCGGAGAAGCGCCTGTCAGCCTTCCCTCATCAGCTTTCTGGCGGACAACGCCAGCGCGTGATGATCGCCATGGCGCTGGCCAACAAGCCGAAACTGCTGATTGCCGATGAACCCACCACCGCACTTGATGTGACGGTACAGGCGCAGATTTTGAAGCTGCTGGCCGAACTCAAGGCCGCGCAGGGCATGTCGATGCTGTTCATCACCCACGATCTCGGCATCGTGCGCAAGATCGCCGACAAGGTCTGCGTGATGAGCAAAGGCAAGATCGTCGAGGCTGGACCGACAACGGAAATTTTCGACAATCCGCAGCATCCCTATACAAAACATCTGCTTGCCGCCGAACCGAAGGGCGAGCCGCCCGCTGCCGATCCGGCAGCGAAAACGGTGATGGAAGGCAAGGATATCCGTGTCTGGTTCCCGATCAAAAAGGGGTTCATGCGCAAGACCGTCGACCATGTGAAGGCAGTGGACGGTATCGATGTCAATCTGCGCGCCGGTCAGACACTCGGTGTCGTCGGCGAATCGGGCTCTGGCAAGACTACGCTCGGCCTTGCCCTTTCGCGCATGATTTCATCAAAAGGCGATATCCACTTTGAAGGGCGCGATATCGCGAAATTCAGCTTCAAGGACATGCGTCCGCTGCGTCGTGAAATGCAGATCGTGTTTCAGGACCCGTTCGGCTCGCTCTCACCGCGCATGACCATTGCGGACATCATCGCCGAAGGTCTGCTGGTGCATGAGCCGAAACTCTCGGCAGACGACCGCGATGCGCGTGTCGTCTCGGCACTTCAGGAAGTGAACCTCGATCCCGAAACCCGCTTCCGCTATCCGCATGAATTTTCCGGCGGCCAGCGCCAGCGCATCGCCATTGCGCGCGCCATGGTGCTGAACCCGCGGTTCGTGATGCTGGATGAGCCGACCTCGGCGCTCGACATGAGCGTGCAGGCGCAAGTGGTCGATCTTTTGCGTGGATTGCAGAAGAAGCATGATCTCGCCTATCTTTTCATAAGCCACGATCTCAAAGTGGTGCGGGCACTGGCCAATGATGTGCTGGTGATGCGCAACGGCAAGGCGGTTGAATATGGTACGGCGAAGGACGTCTTCGCCAATCCGAAGACCGACTATACCAAGGCGTTGATGGCGGCAGCCTTCCATATGGAGGCGCTAGTGGAGTGAATTTGACATTTGGACACCGCCCGACCGATACGCAGGTTCAAATGTCAAATTCAAAACTCCACTAGATACAGAATTGATAAGTGGTCCTTTGATTCCGACATTTGCTCGGAGCTAAAGGCAATTGAAGGCAAATGTCGGAATCGGACCACTTGGGGAGGAGTGAGGCAATGACCACGAACAACGACAAAGGCAATATTCTTCTGGCGATCACCGATTGGGATCCGGAAATCTGGCTGAAGACATTCAAGGACAATGCGCCGGATCGCCCCGTGGTGACCGAGCGCGCCGAGGCCGATCCTTCCGTCAAATACGCGCTCGTATGGAAGCAGAAGCCCGGCTCGCTCGCCAATCTGCCCAATCTGAAAGTCATCTTCTCGCTTGGCGCTGGCGTGGACCATGTGTTCCGCGATGACCGCATTCCCGATGTGCCGCTGGTGCGCATCATCTCCGACGATCTGACCATGCGCATGACCGAATATGTGGTCTGGCAGGTGCTGGATCATCACCGTCTGGGCTCGCGCTATCGCAAGCAGCAGCAGAACCATGTCTGGCACGAAGATCGCCGCCAGCCTGCCGCCCATGAGGTGACGGTTGGCATTATGGGGCTTGGCGTGCTGGGTCGCGATGCGGCTGAAAAGCTGACCGCGCTCGGTTTTAACGTGACCGGATGGAGCCGCCGCCCTCAGGAAATCAAGGGCGTCAAAACCTATCACGGTCGCGACGGCTTTGGCGCTTTCCTCAAGACCGCCGATATTTTCGTCTGCTTGCTGCCGCTGACGCCGGACACCAAGGGCATCCTGTCCATGTCGATGTTCGCGCAGTTGAAAAGCGACGGACCGTTCGGCGCGCCGGTATTGATCAATGCCGGACGCGGCGGCTTGCAGAACGAGGCTGATATTCTGGCCGCGCTCGACCGTGGGCTGCTTTCGGCAGCAACGCTCGATGTGTTCAATCAGGAACCGCTGCCGGCCACCAGCGCGCTCTGGGATCATCCGCGCGTGACGATCACCCCGCACGCCGCCGCAAGCTCGTCAGCGACCGCGCTGGTGCCGCAGATCATCCGGCAGATCGAAGCTTTCGAGCGCAATGGCACGCTGGAGCATATCGTCGACCGCAACACGCAGTATTGATGTTGATATTCGGCTTGATCGGCAGCTACCGGCTGCCGGTCATCTCACCGCCTATCCCTGCACGATTTCCTTGCGCATGGTGATGGAGGTCGTGCGCGTATAGCCGGGATGCGCCGTTTCCGCGATCTTGCAATAACCGAGCTTTTCAAACACTGCCCGGTTGCGCGTCAGTTCGATACGCACCTGCAATTCAATCGCCGGCTTGCCCGTCGCGATAGTTTCGGCCTCCACACAATGCATAAGGGCGCGCGCGATCCCTTGCCCCTCGAAAGCAGGCGCAACGGCCAGCTTGCCGAGATAAAAGCTGTCGCTTCCTTCTTTGATGAAAACGCAGCCTACCAGTTCTTCGCCGATCAGGGCGACAAAGCCGATTTCATCGCTGGCCTTTTGTTTCAGCCCTTCCGCGGTCAGAAGATGCGCGGAAGACGGCGGATCGATCACGCCGTCCATATAGGCAAAGCTGTCGCGGATGAGTTTCAGAAGCTCGTCCCAGCGGGCGAAATCCTGAGTGATGGGTACGATACGGGGCGTGGTCATTTGGGCGTGCGCGCCTTGTAGCGAATGGTCTCGAAGCGGACATTCAGCGCATTATAGAGCAACAGGCGACCGACCAGCGGCTCGCCGATGCCGATGACGAGCTTGATGACCTCCATCGCCTGCAAGCTGCCGATCACGCCCGGCAACACGCCCAGCACGCCCGCTTCCGCGCAGGTTGGGACGGTTCCCGGCGGCGGTGCTTCCGGGAAGAGATCGCGATAGGAGGGATGTGGCGCGCCATCTGGCCCCGTCAGATAGGGCATCAGGACCGTCACGGTTCCATCGAAACGGCCCATCGCGCCTGTCACCAGCGGGCGCCCGACCTTGGCTGCCGTATCCGCCAGCACATAGCGTGTCGTGAAATTATCGGAACCGTCGACGATCACATCGTAAGCGGCAATGAGCGCTTCGGCATTGTCCGCACTGAGACGCAGGGCGTGGCCTTCGACCGCCACATGCGGATTGATGCGCGTAATGGCGCTTCGCGCGCTCTCGACCTTTTGCTGCCCGACGCTTTCCGTGTCGTGGATGACCTGACGCTGCAGGTTGGACAGCGAAACCGTGTCGTCATCGACGATGCCAAGCGTTCCTATGCCCGCTGCCGCCAGATATTGCAGCACGGGCGCGCCGAGACCGCCAGCGCCGACGACCAGCACGCGGGCCGCCTTCAGCTTCTGCTGGCCGGGACCGCCGACTTCCGGCAGCACGATATGGCGCGCATAGCGTTCAAGCTCTTCGGACGAAAATGGTCTGGATGGTGCATTCATGATGGTCACAACATAAGCCGCCGCGACGATGCTGTCAGCGGATATTTTAGCTCTTGGTGAGGACGCCGCCTGCGACACTGAAAAACTGCGCATCGCCGCCAAGCGTATCGAACAGCGCCCTGTCGGTTCCGGTCATGAAGGCCTGTCCGCCGAGATCATCGAGAATGCCGAACAAGGCGGCACGACGACCTGAATCGAGATGCGCGGCGATTTCGTCCAGAAGGAGAATCGGGGCCATGCCGGATAATTCGCCGGTCAGGCGCGCATGGGCGAGGATAAGACCGATCAGCAATGCCTTCTGCTCCCCGGTCGAACAAAGGGCGGCAGGCATCGCCTTCGGCCGATGCTGCACGATGAGGTCGGTGCGGTGCGGCCCGTCCAGCGTGCGGCCAGCCGCTCGATCCCGGCTGCGCCCGTCACGCAAGTTGCGGCGGAAATCCTCTTCCAGATCGAGCGCCGCCTCAACGCCGATCCGCTGTTCCAGCGAACCTTCCAGAAAGCAATCCGCCTTCGGGAAAGGACCTTCTGCCGGCAACCGTTCGATCATGGCTGCAATCAGCCGCATGGCTTCCGCCCGCGCTGCGGCAATGGCGGTGCCAAGCTCCGCCATCTGACTTTCAATGGCGTCGAGCCACTGGTCGTCATTATTGCCTTCGCTCAAAAGCCGGTTACGGCTGCGCATGGCCTTCTCATAATCGAGCACACGCTTGCCGTGCCCGGTATCGATGGCGAGCACCATGCGGTCGAGAAAGCGCCGCCGGTCCGACGCGCCACCGGTGAAAAGCCCGTCCATGGAAGGAACGACCCAAAGAATGCGGGCATAATCGAGCAGCTCGTCGCCAGAGGCCGCAACGCCGTTGATGCGAACCTTGCGCCCGCCTTCTCCGCCGCCTGCAGTTCCAGTGCCGATTTCTGCTTCGCCGTAAATCATGCAGTCGAGCGTTGCGTGGATGGCAAAGCCGTCATGCGCGACAGTTCGCGCCACATCGTCATAGGAGGCCCGGCGAAGGCCGCGCCCCGGCGACAGAAAGGAAAGTGCTTCGATGAGATTGGTCTTGCCCGAACCGTTCTCGCCCGTCAGCACCACATGGCCGGGACCAAGCGGCAGCGAGAGTTCCGCATAATTGCGGAAATCAGTCAATTTAAGCCGCCGGACCGAAACCCGGTCAGGGCGGCTCGTTATATCGTCTTTTATATCCACAATTGGGTTCTTTAAGAGACCTCTTCCAGCGAGATGCCGTGGCTGTCGAGATTTTGGTTATGGTGAGCCGAAAATGGCGGGATTTGAGAACCGGAGCGGAGTGTACTTCACCGCATAATCCCGAAAAGTTGCTGACTTGTCGGGATTATGCGTCGAAAAATGCCACGTGAGCACCGGAAGCGAAATATCACGCCATTTGCAGGCCGCCAGAGCCTGAAGATCGATAGCTCTTAGACGCGCATCGGCATCAGGACATACAGCACATCTTCGTCGCCGGTGTCGCGCACCAGTGTAGGCGAACCGGCATCAGCCAGCATGAAGACAGCATCCGAGCCGGAAAGCTGGCTGGTGATGTCCAGCAGATATTTGGAGTTGAAGCCGATATCCAGTGGATCGGAATCATAATCCGCTGCCAGCTCATCCGTAGCGCTGCCCGGATCGGGATTATTGACCGTCAGCGTCAACTGGCCATCGGCGATGGAAAGCTTGACCGCACGGCCACGCTCGCTCGAAATGGTCGAAACGCGGTCCACCGAAGCGGCGAATTCCTGGCGTCCGATGGTGAGCTTCTTGTCATTGCCGGAAGGAATGACGCGCTGGTAATCCGGGAAGGTGCCGTCGATGAGCTTGGAAGTAAGCACCACCGAGCCGACCGTGAAGCGGATCTTGGCATCCGACAGTTCCACTGTCGCCACCACATCCGGAGCGTCAACCAGCTTTTGCAGTTCGGCAACCGTCTTGCGCGGGATGATAATGCCCGGCATGCCTTCCGTGCCCGATGGCGCTTCCAGTTCGGCACGCGCCAAACGGTGACCGTCGGTCGCCACGGCGCGCAGCTTCAGAGCGCCGTCGCTTTCAATGGCATGGAAGTAGATGCCGTTCAGATAATAGCGGGTTTCTTCCGTCGAGATCGCAAACTGGGTGCGGTCGATAAGGCGCTTCAGCGCCTGCGCTTCGATGCGGAAGGAATGGGTGAAAGACCCGGCTGTCAGTTCCGGGAAATCCGACTGCGGCAGGCACTGGAGACGGAAGGACGACTTGCCGGAAATGACCGACATGGAACCGCCATCCGGATTAGTCGACAGCATGACTTCCGCGCCATCGGGAAGCTTGCGCACAATGTCGTAGAGAAGGTGTGCCGGAACGGTCGTCGCACCCGCCTGCTCGACCATGGCGGCGGTTGCTTCATTCACTTCGAGGTCGAGATCGGTCGCCTTGAGGGCAAGGCTTGCGCCTTCGGCCTGCAAAAGCACGTTCGACAGAATCGGAATCGTGTTGCGACGCTCCACGACGCGGTGGACGTGGTTGAGAGATTTGAGAAGGTTCGATCGCTCTAGGGTAACACGCATGTTCAAACGCACTCGCTCGCTGGGACCAGGGCGCTTGCATCTGACGGGCAGCGGCCCTCGTCGGTACGGCGCCAGAGGCGCCAGAAAGGTCCGTTAAAGTGGCAGATTTTTAAGGAGAAAAGCAAGCCCGCGCCGTGCCGTAATGCGACAGGGCCCGGGCTTTTTGTTGATAACCGCGGTTGATAGCGGGGAAGCTCTCCAACACGACCGTTGCATTCTTCGTGAGGCCGGGCTGCAACGAGCAATTTCCTGCGCTCCGGTGCTCACGTACCTTTAAGTACGCTCCGCTCCGTTGCTCGAAAATCACCCGTTTCGCCATGGCCTGACGAATTTGCAACTGTCGTGTTAATCAAGCCGCCTGATCGTTGATGAGGCGCTTCAGAAGCTCCAGTTCCTGTGCCAGCTTGGTGTCGGCACCCACCAGATCTTCGATCTTGCGCACAGCGTGCAGCACGGTGGTGTGATCGCGTCCGCCAAAGCGGCGGCCAATTTCCGGCAGCGAGCGCGGCGTCATCATCTTGGCGAGATACATCGCCACCTGACGCGGCTTCACGATGGTGCGGGTACGACGATTCGAGAGCAGATCCTGCTTCGAAACATTGTAATGGCGCGCCACGATGCGCTGGATCTCCTCGATGCGGATGCGCTTCGGTTCACCTGCGCGGGTCAAGTGACCCAGCAGCTCATCCACGCGGTCGATCGACAGATTAGGCTCGAAAGACTGGCGGAACAGAAGCTGGTTGAAAGCACCTTCCAGCTCGCGACCCGATCCGGTGACGGTGCGGGCAACATGCGAGAGAATCTCGTCGCCAATGTTGAGGCTCGGATCTTCGACCTGTGCCGTGTTCAGACGACGGCGCAGCATTTCAACGCGCATGTCGTAATCCGGTGCGGCCACTTCAAGCGCGACGCCGCCCTGCAGACGCGAACGGACGCGAACGTCGAGCGATTCCAGTTCCGACGGTGCACGATCAGCGGCAACCACGACCTGCTTGGCGCTGTCGAGCAGCGTGTTCAGGAGATGGCAGAACTCGTGCTGAATGGACTTGCCCTGCAGGAACTGCATGTCGTCGATGACCAGAAGGTCGATGTCGCGCAGCTGCTCCTTGAAGGAAAGCGCATTGTTGTCACGGATCGCGGTCGCAAAGCGCCACATGAAATATTCAGCTGTCAGATAAACGACGCGGGCCTTTTCCTGACGCTGCAACGCTGCCGCTGCAATGGCCTGGAGAAGATGCGTCTTGCCGAGACCGACCGAGGCATGGATGAAAAGCGGGTTGAAGCGCACGGCGCTGGAACCGGCTTCCGCAATGGTGCGGGCGGCAGCAAGCGCCACGCGATTCGATGCGCCATCGACGAAGCTGTCGAAGGTGTAGCGCGGATCAAGCGGCGAACCGAGAATCGAGCCCGAAGCGGCAGCCGATTCTGCGACCACGGCGGAGCCGCGCTTGTCGCCGATATGCTGACCGGCAAAGGACTGGCCGACCGGGAACATCATCTTTTCGCGCGGCGCCACGACCGGCTTGGTTTCAGCCGATTCTGCCGTTTCTGCGGGAGCGGCGCTGCGAACCACACGGTTCATGCCGCGCACCACGACTTCGACCTTCAGGATCTGCGCGTTTTCTTCCTGCCAGAGTTCGGTCAGGAGTTCGGAATAATGATTGTTGATCCAGGAGCGCAGAAAAGCGGTCGGAACCGACAGACGCACAATGCTCTTGGAAATATCGTCAAGTTTCAACCGGCCAAACCAGCTCGAATAGATTTCGCTGCCCACGCGGGCTTTCAGCTTTGCCGTCAGGCGCTCGAAAGCCTCTTCGCTAACCGCAGCGTCCACGTTCGTCAGGCTCTTGTCATTGCCGGTAGCAGAAGATCCATGGATACGGTTCGCATGTGCATCATCACCCATCGTTGCCGTCGCCTTGCCGCTCGTCATTGCCATCGCTCGCCTGCCTTCACATTCGTACGCGCCATTTTCCGGCGCTTGTCATTTTTTCCAGCTCGTCGTTCCGGATCTGTCGTCCTTCAACGTCGGCGGTACTCATTCATACACTCAGACCCGCAAACATCCGGGCCAAACACAAACTCAATCGAACCCAACAGGTCCCAAACCGAAATACTCCTTTCCGGTTACCCGCGCACGACTCATACAACTGTTCACCGAAGGCTGATTGCCCGGAACCCCTTCCACGACAACCACTCAATTGCCCGCCATCTGTCCAAAACGACTTTCCGGTTAATGGCCAGTTAATGGCCCGGTCATTGAATGATAAGCAATCGCCTGAAAGAAAGAGGACCTTGGAGACCAGAAAATAGCGCCCGCGGATTGAACATCCACGCTGACATTCGACAGCAATAAGCGCTAACTCCGGGCCGGTGGCCCACCCCTCTTGATGAGCTGACTTTAGCGAAGGGCCGGCGCAAAGAGCAAGCCTGAGATTGCCAGTTTTTTTTTCATAAAACCCCTTGCATAGGGCCGTGCGACAGACAGGGAATCGGACGCCAGCGAATTAACACCTTTGGATTCAAGGCATTTTCCACATGGTCAAATTAGATGGTCCTGATCTGTTCCGCCTGAAAAATAAATTTTAAAATTCTGCTTGACTCAAACGGCCTTCCGAGTCCCGCCAACCCCCTGTGGATAACTCCGTTGGAATCTCCGCAAATGATTGAAATTACAATTGAAAATTACCCAATCATTGCTTTTGGAAACCTCGGAAACTGGCCTTTTCACATTGAAAAAACTGCGAAAAAATGGCGACCTCTCCTTGCGCAGTCTTTTGGCAGAAACCTGAAAAAAAAGAAAACCCGGCTAACAATGAGCCGGGTTTCGAAATTTACATATAAAAATAGGCGGCAATTAGGCGTTGAGTGCCTTCACGCGCTTGGCAAGACGAGACACCTTGCGAGCAGCAGTGTTCTTGTGCACGACGCCCTTGGAGGCTGCGCGCATCAGTTCAGGCTCAGCAGCCTTGAATGCGACTTCCGCAGCCTGCTTGTCGCCGCTCAGCAGAGCGTCTTCCAGCCTGCGGATGAAAGTGCGAACGCGCGAGCGGCGCGACTTGTTGATTTCGGTGCGGGCAGCGATCTTGCGCACTGCCTTCTTGGCCGAAGGAGTATTGGCCATAAATGCCTCTCTTTTTCTGTCAGCTAGCCAGGGGCTTAAACCGCCGGGCACAAAACCTCTAGGGCAGCCGAAATCCCTAGAAATCCCGGGAAGGCCGCCGATCCGTGGGCGGGCTTATAGATCAGCTTTGCCCTCACGTCAACGAGGATTCTGCCTCAACCGCCAATCAAAAAGCCGGATTTGCGCCTGCGCGCGGGCTTTTCGGCCCTTACAAGGGGCCATCATACCGCATCGGGCAACGGTAATGGCTGCCCGATGTGCTGTCAGTCTTATCGATTCTTGAAGCTTGGCGTGCGCTTGTCGATGAAAGCGGCCATGCCTTCCTTCTGGTCTTCCGTCGCAAAAAGCGAATGGAACAGGCGGCGCTCATAGCGCAGTCCTTCGTTCAAGGTCAATTCGTAGCTGCGATTGACGGCTTCCTTGGCCATCAGCACGGACGGACGCGAGAAGGAGGCGATGCGCTCGGCTGCCTTCAGCGCTTCTTCCAGCAAGACTTCCGGCTCGACGACCCGCGAAACGAGACCCGAACGCTCGGCTTCCGCTGCATCCATCATGCGGCCCGTCAGGCACATATCCATGGCCTTGGACTTGCCGACAAAACGGGTCAGGCGCTGCGAGCCGCCCATGCCAGGAATTACGCCCAGCGTAATTTCCGGCTGGCCGAACTTGGCATTGCTGCCCGCGATGATGAAGTCGCACATCATGGCCAGCTCGCACCCGCCACCCAGCGCATAGCCGGAAACGGCGGCGATGATCGGCTTGCGCACGCGGTCCACCTTCTGCCAGTCGGCGAACATATCCTGCAGATAGGCATCGACGAAATCGATCGACTGCATTTCCTTGATGTCGGCACCCGCCGCGAAGGCTTTTTCGGAACCGGTCAACACCACGGCGCCAATCTTGTCATCGGCGTCGAAAGCCGAGAGCGCATCCGTCAAATCATCGAGCACTCCCCGATTGAGCGCATTGAGCGCTTGCGGGCGATTGATGCGGATAAGCCCGACATTGCCGCGCGTCTCGACGATGATCGTTTCATAAGCCATGGAATTCTGCTCCTCCTTCATCAGGCATCGCCGTCCGGTTCAGGCCCCTATAAGGCCGATACCATGACAGCTTCAATTTCCGGGCGGCAAGGTGAACCGGCCATCCCCGTTTGGCAAGGTCTTATGTCTGGCACGAGGCACAGAAAAAAGTCGAACGTCCCGCCTGAACCGCACGCTCGACCACGCCATTGCAGGCGGGATTGCGACACGGCTCCCCTTCCCGCCCATAGACCGAGAAGGAATGCTGGAAATAGCCGAGTGCGCCATCGGCCTGAATATAATCCTTCAGGCTCGATCCGCCCGCAGCAATCGCCTCCGCAATCACTGTGCGGATATCGCTCGCCAGACGCTCCATAAGTGCTGCATCGTCCGCCACGGCCCCGGCTGCCCGCATGGGCGACAGGCCGGAACGCCACAGCGCCTCGCAGACATAGATATTGCCGAGACCGGCGATCAGCCGCTGATCGAGCAGCGCTGCCTTGAGCGGCGTGCGCCGTCCCTGGAACAACTCCGCCAGTACCGCCCCCGACAGAAGATTGCCGGTCGGTTCGATCCCGAGGCCGCTCAGAAACGGATGCGTATCGAGCGCGCCTTTTTCCGCAAACAGCATGAAGCCGAAACGGCGCGGATCATTATAGATGATGCGCGCGCCCGAACCGCCCGACCGCAACAGGTGAAACACCACATGGTCATGGGCGCTGTTCTTCGAACGCTCATGATGGAAGGCACCGGGCGTATCGGCATCGTCGTCGGCCTCGATGCGAAACGAGCCGGACATGCCAAGATGGCTGATGACGGACAGGCCGTCATCGAGGTGAAGCGTGAGATATTTCGCACGGCGACCGAGCGCCTCGATACGATGACCGGTCAGACGCTCGACAAAATGCTCCGGGAATGGAAAGCGGAGATCGGGTCTGTTCTGATCGACCTTTTCGATGGTTGCGCCTTCCATGAAGGGTTGCAAGCCGCGGCGAACGGTTTCTACCTCGGGCAATTCTGGCATGAAAACAAATCCTGAAGGGGGCGGTTTGGCCTTTCCTTCTATATGTTGGGTTTTATCCGCATTGCCAAGCACTACAGTTGCATTCTTCGTGATGCCGGTCTGCAACGAGCAATTTCCTGCGCTCCGGTGCTCACGTACCCTTAAGTACGCTCCGCTCCGGTGCTCGAAAATCACTCGTTTCGCCGCGGCCTGACGAATTTGCAACTGTAGTGCAAGGGGTAGAGCCAAGACACGGGTTCAGCAACCGCTGCAGGGAATGGTGTTGGTATAGCGCGGCGCGAGGTAATAGGTCTCGCTCATCGGTATGCTGGTCGATATCCAGGAGTTCAGCGGCCTGTAGTCCAGTTCGACGTCGACCTTGATGAAATAGGCATCGCTTGCGACCAGCGCCTCGGGAAGATCGGTCTTGCTGCCAGCCAGCGCCGCGAAATTTGCGACATTGGCGCGCGACCAGTCAACAGTCACGGAATAGGTGCTGGACGACTGCGCCTTGGTGACCTTGATGGCTGTCACCCTGATCTTCGGGCTTGTCCGGCGATAGGGCAAAAGCGACGTGCTGCCGATGGCGAACATATCGTCGATATCCGTGGCTTTGACGGATATCTGGCGCGTGACCAGATCGGCAAGGCCACTCGCGGACCGCGACACCTTCTTGTTGACGTCGAGACCATCGGCCAAATCGGTGGAGCCCAGATAAATCAGGAGCAGAACCGGGACGATCAGCGCGAATTCAACCGCGCCGACCGCGCGCTTGTCGCGGAAAAATCTTTTCAACAACCGGGATAATGCTGTTCGCATGGCGATATAGGTCCAGTCCGGGCCACAACCCGATATTCGTCGTCAGTTTGGAAACGGCTCGTTTTGCCATGTCAGCGTGGAGAATAACGGCATAGTGCCGCTCTCAGCATCGGCGCTATCGGTCATGTAGAGAATGTTGGTCAGAACCGGCCAGCGATAAAGCACATTGAGCTGGTTGATGGTCGAGGTGCCGTTGGTGCCGGTGATGCCGGTGCGCGACAGATAACCTTTGTCCGTCAGAATGTCGCGGTTCGGGACCGAGGCAAAGCCGGAATATGTTCCGAGATTGAATGACAACCCCTCGCAACCGGTTTTCACCATGAACTGGATCTGATCGCAAAGCATGGTCTGGATTCTGGTCTGCGTGAGATCGCTTCCCCGGACCTGCCCGGTCTGGATCTGGCGCGCCACGTTCTGCGTGGCGTTCCACAACACCTGTCGGGCGGTGAAATTCATGCCTGTTTCAATGATCGAAAAGACGATGAGGAGAAACGGGATGATCAGGAGCGTGAATTCAATGGCCGTGACGCCGTCTCGCGCCCGACCGAACAGCCGCAACTGACGGACGGCGGCCTGCAACCGCAGCCGTCCTTCTCCGCGCCTTTGACGGAAATCCATGAATGCCATGCCCCACCCAAACCCGCCGGTTCAAACAATGGCGCATGATTACATCAGGACAACCTGAAAGAGTATTAACGGCGCAGGCCGGATTTTAGAGAGGGGTGTTATTTATCGTCGCCGGTCTTGGTGGACGCCTTTTCGCAATAGGGTGTGCAGGACAGCGTCTGCACCTCTGCCTGGCGATAAACGCGCATGGTGCCGCGCGCATTGCTGGAAACGACGAGTTCCCGGTCGATGATCGGCTCGCCGTTCTTATCCATGACAACGATATTGGTAACGCCAAAATCCTTGCCGGTCAGCACGATGGTCTGGGAATCCTGCACCACTGCATCCGCAATGGCGGGATTGCCGATCACTACCGTGTCGGCGGGTCGGGCCAGACGAAGGATGCGCGCCTGACTGGTTTCCAGCTTGATATATTCTTCCGCCTGCGCAGCCTGAAGCCCTGCTGAAACCAGCATCATTGCGGCCAAAGCAGATGCCTTCCGCAACTTTTCCGAAGAGAAAAACCGATGCGCCACTCTACGACCCCCGTAATATGCCTAGCAAATAATGAAGAGGATTGGTGAAGGAAGCATTAAGCCGTCCGCCACGCCCGCCTAGTGGTCTGATTCCAACATTTGCTCCCTCGGTTCACGCGCTGAGCAAATGTTGGAATCAAAAAGACCACTAGCAACTATATGTATCTAGTGGATTTTTCGAATTTGACGTTTGAAACAGCGTATGTGTCAGCCGGGATTCAAACGTCAAATTCAATCCACTAGCATGCGAGAGCGGCGAGCCAATCGACAGGAAACGCTTCATTAACCCTGATTATTAAGGGCCCAACAATGCGTGTCGATTATCTTTCAGCCATCCGAACAGAGCGACGGCCATGATGGGGCAGCCGTCTTCGGAGAGGTGAAGGAGCGTACAATGCCGACATTGATGACGCGTTTTTTGAAGAACCGGGCCGGTTCCACAGCGATTGAATATGCGCTGATCGGCACGCTGGTTTCGATTGCGATCGTCAGCGGCGTGGCGCTCATGGCCGGCAGCGTCGGCGAAAAATTCGACAGCGTTGCCACGAGCTTTCAGAACGCGACCAACGGCCAATAACACTTATTGAAGGGATCGGGGGATTCGATGGTCATAGCGGCGCTGATGACGGCGATATTCGTGGCGGCGATGGTCACGGCCATGGTCACCGATCTTCTGTCGATGACCATTCGCAACCGGGTTTCGATTGGGCTCGCCGCCGGTTTCATCATCCTTGCACCGTTTTCCGGTCTTGCCCTTGCCGATTACGGCTGGCATCTGCTGGCAGGCGGGCTGATGCTTTGCATCACTTTCCTGCTCTTCTGCCTGCGCACCATGGGCGGCGGCGATGCAAAAATGATTGCAGCAACCACATTGTGGTTCGGCTTCAATCCGGGGCTGGTGGATTATGTCATCAAGTTTTCGCTGATTGGCGGCGCCCTCACGCTTCTCATCATTCTTTACCGCCTGATGCCGCGCCCGGCGCATGCGGATCGCTATGCCTTTTTGGAACGGCTGTCGCACAAGGATGTCGGGATTCCCTACGGTATCGCTTTGGGTGCTGCCGGTTTGTGGAGCTTCCCGCTCTCACCCGTTGGCCAGACCATGCAGTCGATTTTGTTCGCTCCCGCGTAACGGCCAGCACGAAATTGCCCTGCGGAACTTATATTTCTTAATACGAATAAGATTATATTAACCATAATTACACGATTGCCAGTGCAATTTTGGAACACGTCGTTCGGACGTGGGGACTTGCACGGGGCGCATCATGAAATCAGCTCGTCTGCTCATTCTTGGGGTAGCCGTCATCGCTGCTGGCGGTGCGGGCTATATCGCCATGAATCTGGCGGCACCGCCGCCAGCGCCGGTCGTGGTTGCGTCCGAAACCCCACAGATCCAGCTGGAAGAAGTGCTGGTCGCCACGGAAAACCTCGGTGTCGGTGCTGAACTGACCTCGCAAATGCGCTGGCAGTCATGGCCTGCCGAAGCGATATCCGACGGCTATATCACCCGGTCCAGCGAACCAGACGCGATCAATCAGCTCAATGGCGCAACCGTCAGGCTGCAACTTTTCCCCGGCGAACCCATTCGCAAGGTGAAGCTGATCGGCCCCGGACAGAGCTTCCTCTCATCAATCCTGCCGCCCGGCATGCGTGCGGTTGCGACCCAGATCAATGCCGAAAGCTCAGCGGGCGGTTTCATCCTGCCCAATGATTTTGTCGATGTCATCATGACCCGTCGGAAGCCGGACAATGCAACCAGCACCTCCATCGCGCCTTTCACGACCGAAACAGTGCTGCAAAATGTGCGTATTCTCGCCATTGACCAGACCATTCAGGAAGACGAACAGGGCCGCAAGGTCATGGTCGGCCAGACCGCGACACTGGAACTGACGCCCGATCAGGCGGAAATCATCACCGTCGCCCAGCAGATGGCCGACCGGTTGACCCTGTCCCTGCGCTCCATGCACGATGCGGAAGACAAGGACATCAAGCAGGCCGACTATCTGGTTTCCTCGCCGACGCGCAGCGGAACCGTCAAGGTCATCAAGTCCGGCAGCATTACAGAAGTAGGACCGCGCTCATGAAACAGGGAAAACGCGTGCGCCCGTATTTTGCCAAATCCGCCCTCATTGCCGCAAGCCTGGCACTTTGCGCCCAGCCTTTCTTCGAAGCGCCTGCCATGGCAGCGGGTGGCGTCGTCAAGGTCGGCGCACAGGGCCGCGCCCAGCGCATCGCGCTTGGTCTCAACAAATCGCTTGTGCTGGACCTGCCGCAGGACGCCTATGACGTTCTCGTCTCCAATCCATCCATCGCGGATGCGGTCACGCGCACATCGCGCCGCATCTATCTGTTCGGCAAGCAGGTCGGGCAGACGAATATCTTTGTCTTCGGCCCGAATGGCGAACAGATCGCCTCGATCGATGTTGAAATCGAGCGCGATGTCAGCAGCCTTTCGACGCAATTGAAACGTCTCGTTCCAGGTTCCGATATCCGGGTTGAACTGATCAACGACAACGTCGTTTTGACCGGCACGGTTCAGACGCCACAGGATTCGGCGCAGGCCGCAAAGCTTGCAAGCCTTTTCGTAACCGGTGGTGAGGCCACGACGGGCCAGTATTCGACGACCGCTTCGGCCCCGACCGATGGCGGCGGAGTAGCAATCGACAATCCCGATGCAGGGCGGCGCACCAGTAAAGTGGTCAATATGCTCACCATCGTTGGGGAAGATCAGGTCACGCTGAAGGTGACGGTGGCCGAAGTCAGCCGCACCGTCATGAAGCAGCTCGGCGTCAATATGACGGGCAGCGGAACCAGCAACGGCATTTCTTATGGCGGCATTTCGGAAAGCCTGCCCGGAGCCATTGGCGATACCCTGTCAAATACTGGCTTCGGTCTCGCAACCAGCAATTTCTCTGCCTATCTGCGCGCGATGGAAACAGCAGGCGTCATGAAGACGCTGGCCGAACCGACGCTGACTGCGATTTCCGGCGAAAAAGCTGCATTCAATGTGGGCGGCGAATATAATGTCATCAACAGCGTCACCTATGACGATGATGGCAAGCGCACCAACCAGCTGGCCAAGATCAACTATGGCATCGGACTGGAGTTCATGCCGGTGGTGCTCGGCCCGGGTCGCATCAGCCTGAAGATCAGAACATCGGTTTCCGAACCCACAACGGAAGGTTCCTCATCGACCAACCAGGCAGACGGCCTCGGCGCGAGCATTCTGTCGCTGCGCAAACGCGTGGCAGACACCACGGTGGAGTTGCCATCCGGGGGCTCGATGATGATCGGCGGCCTTATCCGCGATGAAGTGCGCCAGTCGGTTTCCGGCTTTCCGGGTCTTACCAAGATTCCCGTCCTCGGCGCGCTGTTCCGCAGCAAGGACTTCATCCGCAACGAATCCGAACTGGTCGTCATTGTGACGCCTTATCTCGCTCGCCCGGTGGCGCGGCAGCAGCTTGCGCGCCCCGACGACAATCTTAATCCGGCCAGCGATGGCGCCGGTTACATTCTCGGCAAGGTCAACCGCGTTTACGGGACGATGGAGACCAAGCTGCCGCCCGGCCGTTACAACGGCGTTGTCGGGTATATCTACAAATGAGCGGGGAAACGGGAATGACAATCCGGGGCAAAAAGGTTTCCATCAAGTCGGCGATGCTGGTTCTGTCGGTCGCGCTTCTGGCCGGTTGCGCCAACCGACAGCACGTGACCGTCGGCGCATTGCCTGACGATTACCGCACCAATCATCCCATCACGATTGCCGAGCGCGAGCAGGTGACGGATATTCCGGTCGGCAGCGCCGATAGCCGGCTTAATACCATGCAGCGCGGCATCGTGCAGAAGGCCGTCGCCAACTATCGCTATAACGGATCGGGCATGGTCTATGTGCTGGTTCCAGCTGGTGCAGCCAATCAGGCTGCCGCCTATCGCCTGAGCACGGAAATCTCCGCAGCGCTGCGCAAGGGTGGCATCAAGCAGACCAATATCGCCATTGAAAACTATCCCGTTCCATCACCGGATGCCGCAGCGCCGATCCGCATCAGCTATTATGCGATGACGGCTGGCACGACGCCTTGCGGTCGCTGGCCGGACGATATTGCGACCACGCCGGAAAACAAGCATTACGCCAATTTCGGCTGCTCGATGCAAAACAATCTCGCAGCTCAAGTCGCCAATCCAGCCGATCTTCTGGGGCCGCGCGCTTCCTCTCCAATCGATTCCGACCGCACGACGGAACGCCTCAATGGCGATCAGGGCTACACGAAAATGTCGACTGCGCAGACGGATAATTGGCAAGAACCCCGCAGCGAACAGGCAAATTACTAAGAGGGCGAACCATGACAAATATCGCCTTCGAACCGGACAATGGCAGCGAAATTGCCGAACAGCGCGCGCCGATCATGCTGGAAAATGTGCGGCCGATTCCGCGCATTTCCATCCAGGCCTTTTGTGAAAACGAAAGCGTCGCTATTCCCATCGAACGTGCCGGCAACGACCGGCGCATGGCCAAGACGCATCTCAAAGTCTCCGGCGGCGGCATAGAAGCGGCCATCGAGTTCTACCAGACAGCCTCAACGCCCAATCTGATCATTGTCGAATCGTCGTCGGAACCGAGCATTCTGCTCGACGAGCTCCAGCGCCTGTCGGAGGTCTGCGATCCCGGTTCCAAGGTGCTCGTCATCGGCCACTCCAACGAAGTCTGGCTCTATCGCGAATTGCTGCGCCGCGGCGTATCGGAATATATCGTAGCGCCCGTTTCGCTAGCCGATGTTCTGGCCATCGTCTCATCGATATTTCTCGATCCGGGTGCCGAACCGCTTGGACGTTCCATCGCGGTTATCGGCGCGAAGGGCGGTGTCGGCGCATCGACCATCGCGCACAATGTTGCCTGGTCGATCTCGAACCTGTTCCGGCACGACGTGGTTCTGGCCGATATGGACCTGCCCTTCGGCACGGCCAATATCAATTTCGATCAAGACCCGACGCTCGGTATCGCCGATGCCGTGTTTTCGCCTGAACGGGTGGACGAGGTCTATCTCGACCGCCTTCTGGTGCAATATGGCGAACATCTCTCGATTCTCGCCGCCCCTTCCAGTCTGGAGCGCACCTTCGATTTTCAGGAAGACGCCTTTTCCGAAATAATCGATGTCGCCCAGCGCACCTCGCCGCTGGTGGTTCTCGATCTGGCGCATGGCTGGAACGGCTGGACCCGCACCACATTGATGCGGGCCGATGAAGTGGTGATCGTCGCAGCACCCGATCTCGCCAATCTGCGCAATACGAAGAACCTGCTCGACACGCTGGCGCAATTGCGCCCGAACGATCTGAAGCCGCATCTGGTGCTCAATCAGGTGGGTGTGCCGAAGCGCCCCGAAATTGCACTGTCGGACTTTTCCGAACCGCTCGGCATCGACCCGATTGCTGCCATCGAATTCGAACCGCAGCTTTTCGGCAATGCCGCCAATACCGGGCGCATGATCGCGGAAACCAGCCCCGACAGCCCGGTTTCTGCAACCATCACGCATTTAGCGCACGTGCTGACGGGACGGGCGGATGTCCAGCCGCGCAAGAAGAATGGCATCTCCGGTCTTTTGGGCAAATTTGCACGCAAGACGAAGTAACGGCGGAAAATCATGTTCGGCAAAAGAGGCAACGATTCAGGAAGCAAACAGGATGGCAGCATTGCAAAAGCAATCGCGCCTCAGCCTGTGCAGCGCACGGAGCCTGTTCAGCCGTCCCGCATGCAGGCCGCTGTTCCCACCACGCCTGCCAGACCTGCCCCGCCCACCAGCAGCGGGCGCGAGAAGACCGAAGGCTATTACGACACCAAAGCGCAGGTCTTTTCCGCGCTGATCGACACGATTGATCTGTCGCAGCTTTCGCGCATGGCGCCCGATACGGCGCGCGAGGAAATCCGCGATATCGTCAATGATATCATCGCCATCAAGAATTTCGTGATGTCGATTGCCGAGCAGGAAGAACTGCTCGACGACATATGCAACGATGTTCTGGGCTACGGTCCGCTGGAGCCATTGCTCGCCCGCGACGACATTGCCGATATCATGGTCAATGGTTCGCGCCACACCTATATCGAAGTCGATGGCAGGGTGCAGGAAACGGGTATCCGGTTTCGCGACAACCAGCAGCTTCTCAATATCTGCCAGCGCATCGTCAGCCAGGTCGGCAGGCGCGTCGATGAATCAAGCCCGATCTGCGATGCACGCCTGCCGGACGGGTCGCGCGTCAATGTCATCGCGTCCCCCCTGTCGCTTGACGGCCCGGCGCTCACCATCCGCAAATTCCGCAAGGACAAGCTGACGCTCGACCAGTTGGTGCGTTTCGGCGCGATTTCCAGCGCCGGTGCGGAACTGTTGCAGATCATCAGCCGCGTGCGCTGCAATGTCATCATTTCCGGCGGCACGGGTTCGGGCAAGACCACGCTTTTGAACTGCCTGACCCGCTATATCGATACGCATGAGCGCATCATCACTTGCGAAGATTCCGCCGAACTGCAATTGCAGCAGCCCCATGTCGTGCGCCTTGAAACCCGCCCGCCCAATCTGGAAGGCGAAGGCGAAGTGACCATGCGCGATCTGGTCAAAAACTGCCTGCGTATGCGCCCGGAGCGAATCATCGTCGGCGAAGTGCGCGGACCGGAAGTCTTCGATCTGCTGCAAGCCATGAATACCGGCCATGACGGCTCGATGGGCACCATCCACTCCAACAGCCCGCGCGAATGTCTCAGCCGTATGGAAGCCATGATCGCCATGGGCGGCTATGTGCTGCCGCAGAAGACCGTGCGCGAAATTCTGGTCAACTCCATCGATATCATCATTCAGGCGGCGCGCCTGCGGGACGGTTCGCGTCGCATTACCCATGTGACAGAAGTTGTCGGGCTGGAAGGCGACGTTATCATCACCCAGGATCTAATGCTTTACGACATCAAGGGCGAGGACGCATCCGGACGTATTCTCGGCACGCACAGTTCGACCGGCATTGGTCGTCCGGCCTTCTGGGAACGCGCGCGCTATTACAACGAAGATAGCCGCCTTGCCACTGTTCTCGACAGTATGGAGACGGTTGACTGATGACCGCCTCCCCCGTCAGCATTCTGATCTTCATTGTTCTGGCGGTGGTCGCCTGTGCTGCGCTCGCCTATGTGCTGTTCTATGACAGGCTGGCCAGCAAGGACCCCGCCTCGCGGCGGCTGGAAACCGTGCGCAACTATGCCGAACGCAGTGTCACCCGCAGCGAACGGGACAAAAACACCGATATCCAGAAACGCCGCAAACTGTTGCAAGACAATATCAAGGATCTCGAAGCGCGGCAGAAGCAGCGCGAGAAGAATCAGAAATACCCGCCGCTGCGCATCATGCTGACGCAGGCGGGCCTGAGCATCACGCTGCGCCAGTTCTATATCTATTCCGGCGTCACGGCCTTCACCGGCCTCCTGATCGGCTTTATTTTCGGCCTGCCGCTTCTGCTACTTCCCGGCATTGCCATTGCCTGCTTTTTCGGGCTGCCACGCTGGTTCGTGCTGCAAAAACGCAAGCGCCGCCTGAAGAAGTTTCTGGAAGAATTTCCAAACGCGCTCGACGTCATTGTCCGCGCGACAAGGGCGGGCCTGCCGCTCAACGATGGCTTGCGCCTGATCGCCAGCGAGGCGCTGGAGCCGGTCAAAGGCGAATTCAAGAAAGTCGTTGAAGCCCAGCAGATGGGTCTGTCGATCCCCGAAGCTGTTGGCAAGATGCCCGACAGCATGCCCTGCCCCGAAACCAACTTCTTCGCCATCGTGATCCAGATTCAGTCTCAGGCGGGCGGCAATCTTTCCGAAGCGCTGAACAATCTGTCCAAGGTGCTGCGTGATCGCAAGAAGATGAAAGCCAAGGTCGATGCGCTTTCGATGGAAGCAAAGGCATCAGCCGCCATCATCGGCGCGCTGCCCTTTATCGTCATGGTGCTGGTCTATCTGACCAGTCCGCAATATATGACGCTGCTTTTCACGTCATCAACCGGCCATATGCTGTTAGGCATTGCCGCCGTGCTGATGGCGACCGGCATCTTCATCATGAAGAACATGATCAATTTCGATATGTGAGGCGCAGACCATGTTTTCTCTCCTCATCGAAAAACTAAGCGACCCGCAATTTCTGATCGCCATGCTGATCACGGTTGCGGTTTTCGCCGCCATCGTCACTGTTGTCATGCCGGTCCTCAGCACCAGTGTTTTGAAATCACGCATGAAATCGGTCGCCACCGAGCGCGAGGCCATCCGCTCGCGCGAACGCGCGCGGCTAGCAACGGAAAACGACCGGCGCAACAGCCTGCGTCACCAACAGAAGCAGGGCATTCGCGACTTCGTCGAAAGGCTCGATCTGAAAAAGGCGCTGGCCGACGAAAAGACGATTGCAGCACTCAGAACCGCCGGTTTTCGCGGGCAAAACCCGCTCAACATCTTCCTGTTTCTGCGCTTCGTGCTGCCTTTCGGCGCGATGACGCTGGCAGCCTTTTACGTCTTCGTGCTTGGCAATCTGCCGGAGCACTCATTCTTCGTCCGGATTTTCGTCTGTATTCTGGCCGGTTATGCCGGGTTCTATGCGCCGAACCTCTATGTTTCCAACAAGGCGGCCAAGCGCAAGCAGTCGATCCGCCGGGCCTGGCCGGATGCGCTCGACCTGATGCTGATCTGCGTCGAATCGGGCATGTCGGTTGAAGCAGCCTTTCGCAAGGTGGCCGACGAAATCGGCATACAATCGGTGGAACTGGCGGAAGAACTGATGCTCACCAATGCCGAGCTGTCATTCCTGCCCGAGCGCCGTCAGGCCTATGATAATCTCGCCAGCCGTACCGGCGTCGATCAGGTGAAATCGGTTTCGCAGGCGCTTATTCAGGCAGAGCGTTACGGTACGCCGGTGTCGCAGGCGCTCAGAACGCTTTCTCAGGAAAGCCGCGATCTGCGCATGCTGGAAGCGGAAAAGAAAGCGGCAGCCCTGCCGCCGAAACTGACCGTGCCGATGATCGTGTTCTTCCTGCCGGTGCTGTTCATCGTCATTCTTGGCCCGGCCTTCATCCAGATCGCCGCGCAGGGCGGACTGTTCGGTCCGCGCTGATGCATCGCCGGATGTAAGAACGTCAGCCCTTCGGCTTGTCCTTGAGCATGTTCCAGGAGTTCTGCTGCGCCAGCATGGAACGCAGATAATCCGTGTTGGCCTTGGCCTGTTGCGGCGAAAGCTCCTGCGCGGCAATGGTTTCCGCTTCCTGAAAACGCCCCTGCAATCCGACTGAAAGCGCCAGATTCTGACGCACGCGGCTATCCGCGCCAGGCAGAACGGACGCCTGCCGGAAATAGTTTTCCGCCGCCTTGGAATCACCGGCGAGAAGATAGGACATGCCCATATTGGAGAGTACCGACGGTTCGTTCGGCTTGATCTGTAGCGCCTTCTGATACATGGCGCGGGCCTGATCCCGATTGCCCATCTGGTCGAGAATGGCACCTTCGGCGGAGACGAGTTTCCAGTCGGGATAGGCCGGGTTCTGCGCACGGCGAATGGCATCAAGTGCGGTGTCGAACTGGCCCGCACCGGCCAGCGCCTTGCCATAGGCGGCAAGCACCTGCTGATCCTTCGGATAGGTGATGACCAGCGCGCGCATGACGGCCAGAGCCTGATCGTTGCGGCCAAGTCGTATCAGCACGCCTGCATAATTGAGCGCTGTGCCACGGTCCTTGGGGTTGCGCTCATATTGCGCGCCAAGACGGCCCGCCATCGCGGCAAGCTGTGCGTCGTTCATGTGATCGAAAGTGGCTGCGGTTTCGACGCGTCGCACCGAACCTGTCGTAGTGCGGTCCACCGTGTTGCAGCCGGTGAGGACAAGCGCTGAAAGGATAGAAGCCACGCCAAGGCGGAAACCAGCGCCGCCCATTACACCGATGTTGAGCATCCCGCCTCCAATATCGACCGGCGCTACGCCCCGGTCCATCAAGCCCGATTTCTCCTTCATCAATAATCCGTTAACCCTAATGATTGGTTAACAAGCCCTGCATGCACCTGTTTTCAAACGAGGCGAAGCACTCTATCTGTTTTCAAAACTGCCTTGATCGGAAAGAGTGCCATGTCTGTCGAACTCATTGCCCAAAAGTCGGAACAAAGCCGTCCAATCTGGTTTACGAAAAAGGGGCAACTGGAAGAAAACACGCTTCCTGCCCCGGTGATCGCTTGGGCGAAAGCCCATGATTTCGACGGAGAGGCGGGCAAGGTTCTGGTTCTGCCGGGACCGGACGGCGCGATCTCCGGCGCGCTGTTCGGCATTGGCGACGGTGCCAAAGGTGGTCAGTCGCAACTGCTTGCAGGCAAACTCGCACGCAGCCTGCCGGAAGGTGACTGGCATTTCGAAAATGCTGGCGACGAGGCCGGGCTGGCGGCGCTCGCCTTCCTGATGGGCGGCTATCATTTCTCGCGCTACCGCAAGGCAAATGGCAAGACAATCCGTCTTGCTCTGCCAAGCGGTGTTGATGAAGCCGAGACGAAGCGCATCGCCGCAGCGGTTACACTCACGCGTGATCTCATCAACACGCCGACCAACGACATGGGACCGGACGCGCTGGAAAAAGCCGCACGCGAACTGGCCAGCGAACATGGCGCGAAGGTGAGCGTCACGGAAGGCGATGCTCTTCTGGAACAGAATTTCCCGATGATCCATGCGGTCGGACGCGCAGGCGCGATTGCGCCACGTCTGATCGACATCACATGGGGCAAGGAAAGCGATCCGAAAGTCACGCTGGTCGGCAAGGGCGTCTGCTTCGATACGGGCGGTCTCGATATCAAGCCCGCAAGCGGCATGTTGCTCATGAAAAAGGATATGGGCGGCGCTGCCAATGTGCTCGGCCTTGCCGCCATCGTCATGGGCGCAAAACTGGCCGTGCGGTTGCGCGTACTAATCCCGGCGGTCGAGAATTCAATTGCCGGAAATGCGTTCCGTCCGGGCGATGTTCTGCAAAGCCGCAAGGGACTGACCGTCGAAATAGGCAATACGGATGCGGAAGGCAGGCTGGTGCTGGCGGATGCTCTGGCGCTGGCCGACGAGGAAGAACCGGAATTGCTGATTGATATGGCGACCCTGACCGGTGCAGCGCGTGTGGCGCTCGGTCCTGACCTGCCACCGTTCTTCACCCATGACAATGCGCTGGCGGAAGCCATTGCCGCCAAGGCCGAGGAAACCGCCGATCCGCTGTGGCGCATGCCGCTCTGGCAGCCCTATGCGCAAAAACTGTCGTCACGCATTGCCGATATCAACAACGTCACCACTGACGGTTTTGCCGGATCGGTGACGGCAGCCTTGTTCCTCAGCCGCTTTGTCGAAAAAGCAAAGGCGCATGCGCATTTCGATATTTTCGGCTGGGTGCCGGTGGAAAAACCCGCCTCACCGGTCGGCGGTGAAGCGCAGGCGATCCGTGCGCTCTATCTGTTGCTCAAGGAACGCTACGCTTGATGTTTATCAATCGAAGGCTTCACCGGGATAAACACCCCATAGCTCCGACTGCTTGATCCAGCCGCGCACGCCGCTGACATCCATGCGGCACCATTGACCGGTGCACTGGCGCACGGTGCCGACAACACCCGGTTCGATATCGGCAGCGACTGCTGCCGTATCATTGGCATCGCGGCGCATGGTGATCATCTTGCCCTGGTCGTTCTTCAGCCAGGGCGCGGTGATCGCTGTGCGCTTGCCGGACAGGAGCGACTGGTAGACCCAGCCTTCTGTGCCGTCGGCATCGCGGATACGCCGCCAGTTGTCATATTCCTGAATGATCTCGACCGGCAGCCCGGCCTTCATGAACAGCCAAGACACCGGATAGTCGCGCCCCGGCCCGATGCGCAGGTTGACGCGTGCCGGTTTGAGGCTGACGAAGCGCGGCACAGGCAGTCCGCTTGCGCCCGTGGCGGTGCCAGTTGCTTCCGTTTCGGCTGCATGCGCGCTGATCGGCGCTGCCGCGAACAGCAGCCCCAGACACGCCGCAAAGGCCATGAAAAAGCGCTTTACCGAGATGCTCTGAGCCAAAAACCTTTGGGGAAGTACTCTATTCACTGCGCCTCTCGCCGTCCTGTTCTTTACTCAAGACGGTCATGCCTTCAGCGGAAGCGTAAAACGGCGGGGGCTGTCCGGCATCGCGACCGTCTTGTTTATCGGTCCTGTTTTTCTTTGTCTTTGCCCCGCCGCCTTGATAGAGATGAGCAGCCGAAGCAATATCCCATATTGCACCTTCTTGGTTAAGGAGGTCTCAACATGAAGCTTCAGCACAGAAGTTCGCCCGGAAGCGGGCTTAGAAAACGGGGTGGAGATGTCGAACAAAAAGAAGCCGCTGGTCGTTCTTACGAGAAAACTGCCGGACCCGGTGGAAACCCGAATGCGGGAATTGTTCGATGCACGTCTCAATATAGACGACCACCGTATGACCCAGCCGGAAATCATCGCCGCGCTGAAAGAGGCCGATGTTCTCGTGCCCTGCATCACCGATGTGATCGACGCCGCCGCCATTGAACAGGCGGGACCCAATCTCAAGCTGATCGCCAATTTCGGCAATGGCGTCGATAATATCGATGTAGCCGCCGCTGCAAAGCGCGGCATTACCGTAACCAACACGCCGAATGTGCTCACCGAAGATACCGCCGACATGACGCTGGCGCTGCTTCTGTCGGCCCCGCGCCGCCTTGTCGAAGGCGCGAATGTGCTGAACGAGCGCGATGGCAAATGGCCGGGCTGGTCGCCGACATGGATGCTCGGACGCCGCATCTGGGGCAAGCGCCTCGGCATTGTCGGCATGGGCCGCATCGGCACCGCCGTGGCGCGTCGCGCCAAGGCTTTCGGCTTGTCGATCCATTATCACAATCGCAAACGCGTCAGCCCGCAGGTCGAGGAAGAGCTGGAAGCGACCTATTGGGACAGCCTCGACCAGATGCTGGCCCGCATGGACATTATCTCGGTCAATTGCCCTTCGACGCCGGCCACATTTCATCTGCTCTCGGCCCGTCGCATCGCGCTGATGCAGCCGACGGCCTATCTGGTCAACACGGCGCGGGGCCAGATCATCGATGAAAACGCCTTGATCGATCTGATCGAGCAAGGCCGCATCGCCGGTGCCGGGCTGGACGTGTTCGAGAACGAACCTGCGGTCAATCCGCGCCTGCTGGCGCTTGCCGAAAAGGGCAAGGTCGTGCTGCTGCCACATATGGGTTCAGCCACGATTGAAGGCCGCATCGATATGGGTGACAAGGTCATCATCAATATCAAGGCCTTCGTCGACGGACACCGGACGCCGGATCGGGTTCTTCCAAACCGGGTTTAAGTTCGGCTGTTCGTTTTTCCATCAATGAATTTCAGAACCGTGTGGGCGTAAAGCCGGGGATTTTCCACCGGCACGCCGTGGCCGGAATCAGGCAGGATAATCAGTTCTGCACCGGGAATCTGGCTGGCGATGAATTCCGTATGTTCGCGCGTGACGGCTGTATCGTGATCGCCGATCACGATGGCGGTGCGCACCTTTATCTGTGACAGGTCTTCATCGGTATAGTTCGGTTCATTCGCCCAGAGCGCATGAATTTCCTTGTCGATGCTTTCGTAGTGGCGAAGTTCAGGGATGGGCCGACCCTCGGCCATCGCTTCGATATAGCCGGTATTGCCCTCAGGTGAGACATTGGCAGCCTGCGCGAACAGGCTGTTCAGGCGCTCAGGGTAACGCATGGCGATATCGAGCCCGATAATGCCGCCATCGCTCCAGCCCACCAGATCGACCTTGTCGATATGCAGAAAGTCCATGAGCGCCACATAATCGTCAGCCATCAGGCCATAAGTCAGCGGTTCAGTCGTGCGGGTGGAACGCCCCTGCCCGCGACTGTCGGCGACGATCACCGTATGATGACGCGCCAATATCGGCAGTTGCGCATCCCAGACATGCTGGTCGGACAGACCGCCCGGTATCAGCAGGATCGGCGGTCCCTTACCGACGATCCGGTAATACATTTCGATACCGTTGACTTCGGCAAAGGCGGCTGGCGAAGCGGGAATGGTCACGCGCGCTATCCTTTCGGATGAAACCGCTGAAGGGATGAGGACAGCAAGACCAAGCGCCATGGCGACAAAGCCTGCACCTTGAAACATCCTGTTTCCCGTCATCGGCCCGACCTTTCATGGACCTGTTTAAAGCAGTCGCTGCGCAATCAGGGTCTGCGGATCAGCGTCGGCAGATCATAGAGATAAGCGATGCGCTTGATCGCATCCTGCAACGGTTCCAGCGTCACGGTCATGGTGTGACCGCTCGCATGGATCAGCATGTCGGGCGCAGCGCAGATCGCGACATGCCCCTTCCAGAAAACAAGATCGCCACGCTGGAGATTGGAATAATCCGCATTCGGCTCCACCACCGTGCCCAGCGTATTTTGCTGCATGTCGGAATCGCGCAGAACCTTGCGGCCCGCGACCCACATGGCAAGCTGAACCAGACCGGAACAATCAATGCCGAAGCCGGACGTGCCGCCCCAAAGATAGGGCGTATGCAACAGCGTTTCCGCCACGGCCACATAGTCGGCAGCGTGTTCGCCGATTGGCGCCAGATGGCTTGCAATCATCGCCTCGCCGCTTTCCAGCACGGCATAAGGAGTGCCGCGCGTTTCGGCAGCGCCCACGATCCGCACGCGTGAACCAAGCGACAGCGCCTGTGTGTGCGGAAAACGCAAATCGGAGCCGGGATAGACAAAGGTTCGCGGCACGATGACCATATGGGTGGCTTCGCCCTGCGGTTTTTCGATGAACGACGCCGAGACATAACCCGTATAACCGTCACGCTCGGCCTGCACCCAACACCAGCCGTCCATTTCCTCGAAAACGCGCACCGTGTCGCCAAAAATGATCTGGGTCTGGGGTCCGCTGTCCGGGCGCGGCTGCGACCGGAGATCAACCACCGGCGCGGTCACCTGCATTTCGGTTCCGGCTATAAAGCGGGCCGCCTGCACCCGGTCGTTCAATCGCTCATCGGCGAGATCGGCGCGATAGGCATTGAGGCGGCGGTCGAGCGTGGTCACATCGGAACTCATGGGCAGACACTCATAAAGGTAACTCTCTGGCTTTGGCGATCACCAGATCGCCCAGTCGTTCAACATAAAGCGCACCGGCGACGGTTCTCTTAACTAGCACATTTCGCCGGTCTTTTTCATCACGATGACGGGATAGAAGGTCGAGCGTACCCATCGTGTCGAGCGCGCGCGTGACCACCGGCTTGGTGACATCCAGTTTTGCCGCAAGCCCCCGCACCGTATGCGGCGGCGGCTCCAGATAGATTGTCAGAAGAATAGCGGTCTGCCGCGTCGTGAGATCTGGCATCTCGTCACGTATCTGCCCAAGCGACAGGGTCTTCAGCAATGTCAGTGCCTGTATCGGCTTCATCTCAACCGGCATCCGCTATCCTCTACACCAAGGATTGTTTCGGAACCGTTTTATTCAACCCGCTTTCGCTGTTTCTGGCAAGAACTTTATGGCAGCTAACAAAAAAGCGGCCGAAGCCGCTTATCAGTAATCCGTCAGGATCGAACTGTCACTGCGTCTTGCGACGGAGGCGAACGATAATGTCCACATTGACGATTTCCATGCCTTCCGGTGCGTCGGGCATATTGGCAACCGTCGGCTGGCCGCGTTCGCCATGCGGAATATCGAACACGACATTTTCCCCTTCGAGGAAAAAGTGCTGATGGTCCGAAATATTCGTGTCGAAATAGGTCTTGGAGCCTTCCACCGCGATGATGCGGAGCATTCCGGCTTCCGTGAACTGGTGCAATGTGTTGTAAACGGTAGCGAGAGACACCGGCACATCCGCCATGACCGCCTGTTCGTGGAGGTCTTCAGCGGACAGGTGGCGATCACCTTGCGAAAAAATCAGACTGGCAAGCGCAACGCGCTGGCGCGTCGGACGCAGGCCGCAATCGCGGAGCCGTTCTTCCATAGAGACCGTCGAGTGGGTATGTGTAGACTGCATATTCACCGCTGGTTCCGTTACAAGCTTGTAGCAAATTCGTCAAAGATTGAACGGGCTGTTGCCCATTGCATACTGACATTGATATATGCCGTTGCGAAATAAGTATCAATAGGCTTGGAGTTTGCCCGTTTTTTCGGGAAAATCCATTGCATATTTTTATGGTCGCTAAGGTTTTGTACGGGAACCAGTCTGTGATAGGGGTGTTCCGACTTAACGACCAGAAAGAGATAGAGCGGTTTGGGCGTTTGCGCTAAAACCGTTCCGAATGACAACCGGGCCGGATTGCCGGCCGATAGCGAATAAACCTCAAGGGAGGCGAAATGGCAGAACAGAAATCAAGCTACGGGTATGAAGAACTCCTCAGCTGCGGGCGCGGCGAGATGTTCGGCCCCGGCAATGCCCAGCTTCCCCTGCCGCCAATGCTGATGGTGCACCGCATCACCGATATTTCCGAAACCGGTGGAGAGTTCGGCAAGGGTTATATCCGCGCCGAATACGACGTGCGCCCTGACGACTGGTATTTTCCATGCCATTTCCAGGGCAACCCGATCATGCCGGGCTGCCTCGGCCTTGACGGCATGTGGCAGCTGACCGGCTTCTTCCTTGGCTGGCTCGGCGAACCGGGCCGCGGCATGGCGCTTTCGACCGGCGAAGTGAAATTCAAGGGCATGGTGCGCCCGCACACCAAGCTTCTCGAATATGGCATCGACTTCAAGCGCGTCATGCGCGGACGTCTTGTGCTCGGCACCGCCGATGGCTGGCTGAAAGCCGATGGCGAAACCATTTACAAGGCCACCGATCTGCGCGTCGGCCTTTCAAGGGAAGGCGACGGACAATAATCGTCTGAACCAACCATTATTCACGGGCGCGACGGCAAAAACGAACAGTTTTTATGCGGTCGCGCTCAAAACATGCGAAGATCGCACCTATGTAACGGCGACGAGGCAGTCTTGACCCAAGCGACTGCCGCTCGACGAGCAAAGGTGTAAAGGAGAACGCGATGCGGCGTGTGGTCGTAACGGGTATGGGGATCGTATCCTCGATTGGCAACAACACCGAAGAGGTGACGGCCTCGCTGCGCGAAGCCAAATCCGGCATCTCGCGTGCGGAAGAATATGCCGAACTGGGTTTCCGCTGCCAGGTGCACGGCGCACCGAAGATCGATGTCGAATCCCTCGTGGACCGTCGCGCCATGCGCTTCCACGGTCGCGGCACCGCCTGGAATCACATCGCCATGGATCAGGCGATTGCCGATGCTGGTCTTTCGGAAGACGAAGTCTCCAACGACCGCACCGGCATCATCATGGGTTCGGGCGGTCCTTCCACCCGCACCATCGTTGATTCCGCTGATATCACCCGTGAAAAGGGCCCGAAGCGCGTCGGTCCGTTCGCCGTGCCGAAGGCCATGAGCTCGACGGCGTCCGCGACGCTGGCGACCTTCTTCAAGATCAAGGGCATCAACTATTCGATCTCTTCGGCCTGCGCGACATCCAACCATTGCATCGGCAATGCGTTCGAGATGATCCAGTATGGCAAGCAGGACCGCATGTTTGCGGGCGGCTGCGAAGATCTCGACTGGACGCTTTCGGTGCTATTCGACGCCATGGGCGCGATGGCGACCAAGTATAACGACACGCCTGCCACCGCATCACGCGCTTATGACAAGAACCGCGACGGCTTTGTGATTGCAGGCGGCGCTGGCGTTCTGGTGCTGGAAGATCTCGAAACCGCGCTTGCGCGCGGCGCCAAGATCTATGGCGAAATCGTCGGCTATGGCGCAACGTCTGACGGCTACGACATGGTCGCTCCATCCGGCGAAGGCGCGATCCGCTGCATGAAGATGGCGCTTTCGACCGTCAAGACCAAGATCGACTACATCAACCCGCACGCAACCTCTACGCCTGCTGGTGATGCGCCGGAAATCGACGCCATCCGTCAGGTGTTCGGCTCGGGCGACGCCTGCCCGCCGATTGCCGCGACCAAGTCGCTGACCGGCCATTCGCTGGGCGCAACGGGCGTGCAGGAAGCGATCTATTCGCTTTTGATGATGCAGAATAATTTCATTTGCGAAAGCGCGCATATCGAAGAATTGGACCCTGCCTTCGCGGACATGCCTATCGTCCGCAAGCGCATCGATAATGCTCAGCTCAATACCGTGCTCTCCAACTCCTTCGGGTTTGGCGGCACCAATGCGACGCTGGTTTTCCAGCGCTACCAGAGCTGAGGGAGAGGGGAATATGGAAGGTTTGATGCAAGGAAAACGCGGCCTCATCATGGGGGTCGCGAATAATCATTCTCTGGCATGGGGCATCTCGAAGCAACTGGCCGCACAGGGCGCAGAACTCGCTTTCACCTATCAGGGCGATGCGCTGGGCAAGCGCGTGAAGCCGCTGGCCGAACAGGTCGGCTCGGACCTCGTCCTGCCCTGCGATGTCGAAGACATTTCTACGGTCGATGCGGTTTTTGCCGAAATCGAGAAGAAGTGGGGCAAGCTCGATTTCATCGTTCACGCCATCGGTTTTTCCGACAAGACCGAACTGAAGGGCCGTTACGCAGACGTCACCACGCGCGATAATTTCAGCCGGACCATGGTGATTTCCGCCTACTCCTTCACGGAAATGGCGCAGCGCGCTGAAAGGCTGATGAAGGACGGCGGTTCGATCCTGACGCTGACCTATGGCGGCTCGACCCGCACGATCCCGAACTACAACGTTATGGGCGTTGCCAAGGCGGCGCTTGAAGCCATGGTTCGCTATCTGGCTGCCGATTACGGCCCGCAGGGCATCCGCGTCAACGCTATTTCGGCTGGCCCGGTGCGCACGCTGGCCGGTGCTGGCATCGGCGATGCGCGCGCGATCTTCAGCTATCAGCGCCGCAATTCGCCGCTACGCCGCACTGTTGATATTGACGATGTCGGCAAATCGGCAGTCTATCTGCTGTCCGATCTGTCGAGCGGCGTGACTGGCGAAATCCATTATGTGGATTCCGGCTACAACATCGTTTCAATGCCGACGCTGGAAGAGCTGAAAAGCTCCGACGCCGAACGCGGCGAATAAGTATTCCGGAAACAAAAAAGCCGCCCTTCGGGGCGGCTTTTTTGCTTCACTTCTTCGCATCGAAGATTTTGAAACCGTCTGCTTCTTCCAGTGTCGTCACCGACTTGAACAGGCCCTTGAGGGTCACCTCATAGGGTAGCTGCCGGTTGGCGACCATCAGCAGGCGACCGCCCGGCTTCAGCCGCGACGCTGCAGCCGAGATAAAGCTCTGGCCAAGCGAAACATCCGTCACGCGCCCTTCATGGAACGGCGGGTTCATGATGACGGTATCGTAGATGCCGGTCACCTTCTCGCTGGTAATATCGAACCAGTTGAAGGAAATCGGCACCGAAGCGCGCAAGCGCTCCAAATTGCCGCGTGCGGCCTCCAGCGCCTCATAATCCGCCTCGAACAGATCGATGGACTTGATGCGGTCGGCATATTTCGAGCTCTGCGCTGCGAGATAACCCCAGCCCGCGCCAAAATCCGCTACATTGCCGAACACGATCTTTTCCATATGCGGGACCAACAGCGCCGAGCCCTTGTCGATGGCGCCGTGCGAAAACATGCCCGGTTCGGTGCGGAACACATCATCAATTGCGCTTTCCAGCGGGCGCAGCGCCGCGATGAAGTCGTCGTCCAGATCGGCGGGACGCTGCAGCCAGAAGGCCACCGCGTGGTTCTTTGACATCCGGTCGCTGATTTCGGCGATATTGCCCACCCATTTGCGGAAACTATCGACGCCAAGCTTCTTGTCCCCGCAAACGACGATCCACCCGCCCGGCTGAACACGCGCCAAAAGCTCGGAGAACCACGCCTCGTTGCGTCCACGGTGTTTTCCGAGCAGGAGTAGCCCGCCGTTAAAACGGCTCTCTGTGGCCAATCTCGGCTCTGCGCGAAAGCCTTCCTTGCCCAGCGCCAGAAAATCTGGACGCCATGGTTGCAGGCAAGTCAGGATCTGCTTCCATTCAGGATCGAGAAGCCGGTCGGCGGAAAGGCCGCATGCGAGAAAGGATTGCCCATCTTCGGGCGTATCGAGAATGCCCTGCTCGAAGGGAAGGAAGAGTGTTTTCTGTGCCGGTGTCATCATGATCGTTCTTTAACCCGCAAGATCGCATCCGAAAAGTCCGCGCGACCCCTATGATTCCCGTGAAACAACAAAAAAGCGCGCCCGAGGGCGCGCTTTCAGATTTCATAAGCGATGCAGGGCTTATTCAGCGTCTGCCTCTGCCTTCTTTTCAGCAACGACTTCCTTGCCGGTTTCCTGATCGACGACCTTCATCGACAGGCGAACCTTGCCACGTTCGTCGAACCCCATGAGCTTGACCCAGACCTTCTGGCCTTCCTTGACCACATCGGTGGTCTTGGCAACGCGGTCGGCAGCCAGCTGCGAGATGTGAACCAGACCGTCACGCGGGCCGAAGAAGTTCACGAAAGCGCCGAAGTCGGCGGTCTTGACGACCGTGCCTTCGTAAATTTCGCCGACTTCCGGCTCAGCAACAATCGAGTGAATCCACTTCTTGGCGGCTTCGATTTCCTTGCCGTTCGACGAAGCGATCTTCACCGTGCCGTCGTCTTCGATGTTGATCTTGGCACCGGTCTTTTCCACGATTTCGCGGATGACCTTGCCGCCCGAACCGATAACATCACGGATCTTGTCAGTCGGGATGTTCATCACTTCGATGCGCGGAGCGAATTCGCCGAGTTCTTCACGCGACGTGGACAGAGCCTTGCTCATTTCGCCGAGAATATGAATGCGACCACCCTTGGCCTGCTCCAGAGCGACCTTCATGATCTCTTCGGTGATACCGTCGATCTTGATGTCCATCTGAAGTGCGGTGATGCCGTTTTCAGTACCGGCAACCTTGAAGTCCATGTCGCCGAGGTGATCTTCATCGCCGAGAATATCGGAAAGAACAGCATAACGCTCGCCTTCCTTGATCAGGCCCATGGCGATACCGGCAACCGGACGTGCAAGCGGAACGCCGGCGTCCATCAGAGCGAGCGAGGTGCCGCAAACGGTCGCCATCGAGGAGGAACCGTTGGATTCGGTGATCTCGGAAACCGAACGGATCGTGTAAGGGAACTGTTCGGCAGCTGGCAGCATCGGGTGGATAGCGCGCCATGCGAGCTTGCCATGACCAACTTCACGACGGCCCGGCGAACCCATACGGCCGGTTTCACCAACCGAATATGGCGGGAAGTTGTAGTGCAGCATGAAGGATTCTTTGTACGTACCGGTCAGAGAATCGATCATCTGTTCGTCTTCGCCGGTGCCGAGCGTGGCAACAACGATTGCCTGCGTTTCGCCGCGGGTGAACAGCGCCGAGCCGTGGGTGCGCGGCAGAAGGCCAACTTCCGAGACGATTGCACGAACGGTCTTCAGGTCGCGGCCATCGATACGGTTGCCCGTGTCGAGAATGTTCCAGCGAACGATCTTCGCCTGCAGGTGCTTGAAGACAGTCGCAAAGCTTTCAGCCGAGAATTCCGGTTCTTCAACGCCTTCAGGGAAGAAGTGAGCCTTCGCCTTGGCCTTTGCAGCGTCAACAGCAACGTAACGAGCCTGCTTTTCGGTGATCTTGTAAGCGTCGCGCAGGTCGTTCTCCACAACGGCCAGCATCTTGGCTTCGAGGTCCGACAGGTCTTCCGGCTGGAAGTCGCGCGGTTCCTTGGCAGCAACTTCAGCAAGCTTGATGATCGCGTCGATCACCGGCTGGAAGCTCTTCTGGCCGAAAACGACGGCGCCGAGCATGACTTCTTCGGAAAGTTCCTGCGCTTCCGATTCAACCATCAGCACGGCATCAGCCGTACCGGCAACAACCAGATCGAGCTTCGATTCCGGCATTTCGTCGATATTCGGGTTCAGAACATATTCGCCGTTGATGTAACCAACGCGCGCACCACCGATCGGGCCCATGAAAGGAACGCCGGAAAGGGTCAGTGCTGCGGAAGCTGCAACCATCGACAGGACGTCGGGGTTGTTTTCGAGATCGTGCTGAACAACGGTCAGAACAACCTGCGTGTCGTTCTTGTAGCCATCGACGAAGAGCGGACGGATCGGACGGTCGATCAGGCGCGAAACGAGGGTTTCGTTTTCGCTCGGACGACCTTCACGCTTGAAGAAACCGCCCGGGATCTTGCCGGCAGCATAGGTCTTTTCCTGATAATTGACCGTCAGCGGGAAGAAATCCTGACCAGGCTTCGGTTCCTTGGCAGAAACGACAGTCGCCAGAACGACGGTTTCGCCATAGGTTGCGAGAACTGCACCGTCAGCCTGACGCGCGATCTTGCCGGTTTCGAGCGTGAGCGGACGACCGCCCCATTCGATTTCCACTTTGTGGGTATTGAACATATCTTGTCCTCATAGGGAGACGCCGCGCCAGGCGCTAAGGCATCTCCGTGGTTGGTGGACGGGCCACGGGCAAGACAACGGGGAGCTCGGGGGAGAGCGAACTACCTGCAATCCTGCCCCATGACTGGTCCATGTCATGAGCCTTTTCGGCTCTCGGGCAACCCGATCCGGCCTTGTTTCGTCCGGGGCGGGAAATAAGGGCATATGCCCTATTCTCTGTTTCTCCGCATTACCCTACGCAAACCGCTTCGCGCTCTTGTTGGGAATGCTTTAAAAATCAAACGGGCGACGTTCATCACGTCGCCCGATTTACCGTTAACGGCGCAGGCCGAGACGGCTGATCAGCGCCTGGTAGCGCGCTGCGTCCACGCCTTTGACATAGTCAAGAAGACGGCGGCGCTGCGAAACCAGCTTCAAAAGGCCGCGACGCGAATGATTGTCATTCTTGTGGCCCTTGAAGTGTTCGGTGAGGTTGGCGATACGCTCGGAAAGAACGGCAACCTGAACTTCAGGAGAACCGGTGTCACCTTCCTTGGTGGCGTATTCCTTGATAAGTGCTTGCTTGCGCTCAGCAGTAATCGACATCGTAAACCCTTTCTTGATGAGAGGAAAAACAGACGCCCAGGCCGGGATGTCGTCCAGCGCGGGCCAACTTACACGATCTGATCTGCATTTCTGCGGGATCGCTGTTGGGGCATATAGTGCAAAAACGGCAAGAATACCAGCATCAAATACGCCCCGGCAGTTGCGAGGACTTTTTAGGTAGCAGTGAAAACTCGCTTCGGCTTGAACTGACCATGCTCGATATAGCCGATGGCTAGCAGTTTTCCGCGTGCCGTGACGCACGCTTCGTCCGCTTCCAGCGGGGCATCGCGACCACGCAGGATAACCGGATTGCCGAGGCGAACGCGCTGCGCCTGATCGTCGGTCAGCGGCACCTGCGGCAGACAATCGAGCGCAGCGCCCGTATCGATCACCAGAGCATCAAGGCCCGAGAAATCGCGGCGCGGCGCGGGTTCGAGCACATTGCCATCCTCGTCTTTCGGCGGCAGCGGCGGCCAGACGGCTTCCAGTTCCGAGAGCGTGACAAAGTCTTCTTCCGTGAACGGCGCGACTTCGATGCGGCGCAGTTCGGAAATATGACCAAAGCAGCCAAGATCGCGGCCCATATCGCGCGCCAGTGAGCGCACATAGGTGCCCTTGGAGCACTCGACCTCGAACGAGGTGCGGTTGTCGTCGTGGAATTCGACGATTTCCAGACGGTCGATCTCGACTTCGCGTGCCGGAATCTCCACCGTTTCGCCTTCACGGGCGAGATCATAGGCGCGTTCACCGTCGATCTTGATGGCGGAGAACTGCGGCGGGATCTGCGAAATGAGGCCGGTATAGTTCGGCAGCAGGGCCTCAACTTCTTCACGCGACGGACGCTTGTCGGAGGTCTTGGTCGGCTGACCTTCAAGGTCGTCGGTCGAGCGTTCCTCGCCCCAGGTCACCGTGAAACGATAGACCTTGGTTCCGTCCATGACATAAGGCACGGTCTTGGTGGCTTCGCCCAGAGCAATCGGCAGCATGCCGGATGCGAGCGGGTCGAGTGTGCCGGCATGACCGGCCTTCTCGGCGTTGAACAGCCACTTGATCTTCGAGACCGCTTCGGTCGATCCCATACCTTTCGGCTTGTCGAAAATAACCCAACCGGAAACCGGACGGCCTTTTTTCTTACCCCGTCTTGCCATGCTTTATTTGTCTCCATTGCGGGAGGTTTCATCCTCGCCAGCGTCTTCATCGTTATGCGCAAGATCGCGCGCCACTTCCGGCGAACGCAGAAGTGCGTCGATCTTCGAAAAATTGTCGAAACTCGTGTCGGAGCGAAAGCGGAACTCCGGCATGTATTTCATCTGGCCAAGGACTGGCGCCATGCGTCCGCGAATGAATTTCGCGTTTGCGGCCAAAGCCTTGACGATAGACTGCGGGTCAACATTGCCAAGCGGCATGATGAAACAGGTGGCGATCTTCAGGTCGGGCGACATGCGCACTTCCGAAACGGAAATGACGGTGCGCTCGATCAGATCGTCACGGATTTCATTGCGCTGGAGCAATTGCGCCAATGCATGGCGCACCTGTTCGCCAACGCGAAGCTGGCGCTGCGAAAGACCGCCTGAGCCTTTTGGGTCCGGGGAACGTGCCATAGCTAAATCCTCGATGAACAGCCATCGACCGACGTTCAGCCTCTCAGGCTGTCCGACGACACGGCTTGAAAATTATGGGCGTAACTTACCACAATTCAGATGGGAGTCAGACCCTCGGAACCGGGCATTAGAGCGCGTTTCGATCTGAATGAATCACATCGGCGCTCAATGCTTTTCTATTTCAAGCATAATCTTTCCGATGCTCGTTTCACTCCGGTCAGATTAAGCTCTAAAAAGCCGGACCGCCCCTGTCGGACGGTCCGGCCAAAGCTATTAGAGCGTGCGCGTAATATGCTCGACGCGGAACGCTTCGATCGTGTCGCCTGCGCGAATGTCGTCGTAGTTTTCGAACGCCATACCGCATTCCTGGCCCATCGGCACTTCCGACACTTCGTCCTTGAAGCGCTTGAGCGTCTTGAGCTTGCCTTCGTGGATAACCACGTTGTCACGGATGAGGCGGACGCCTGCACCACGTTCGACCTTACCGTCAACGACACGGCAACCAGCAACCTTGCCGACCTTGGTGATGTTGAAGACTTCAAGAATCTCAGCGTTACCAATGAAGGTTTCACGGCGTTCTGGCGACAGAAGACCCGACATTGCTGCTTTAACATCTTCGATCAGATCGTAAATGATGTTGTAGTAGCGAATTTCGATGCCCTGCTGTTCGGCAGCGTCACGTGCCTGCTTGTTGGCGCGGACGTTGAAGCCGATGATCGCGGCATTGGAGGCTTCGGCCAGCGACACGTCGCTTTCCGTGATACCACCGGCGCCCGAATGCACGATGCGTGCACGCACTTCGTCGGTGCCGAGCTTGTCGAGAGCCGTCATGATTGCTTCGACCGAACCCTGCACGTCACCCTTGATGACGAGCGGGAATTCCTTCAGGCCATTGACCTGCAGCTGGCTCATCATCTGCTCGAGCGAACCGCGCGCGCCGGACTGGCGGGCAACGGCCTTGTCACGGGCCAGACGCTGACGATATTCGGCGATTTCACGCGCCTTGGCTTCATTGGCAACCACGGCAAAGCGGTCGCCCGCCTGCGGCGTGCCCTGAAGGCCCAGAACTTCAACCGGCATAGCAGGACCGGCTTCCTTCACATGCTCGCCATGGTCATTGACCAGTGCGCGCACGCGGCCCCATTCGCTACCGGCGACGAGAATGTCACCGGGATGCAGCGTACCGGTCTGAACCAGAACGGTTGCAACCGAACCACGGCCACGATCAAGCTGGGCTTCGATGACAACGCCTTCAGCCGTACGCTTCGGGTCTGCCTTGAGATCAAGGATTTCAGCCTGCAACAGAACTGCTTCCAGCAGCTTGTCGAGGTTGATCTTGTTCTTGGCCGACACTTCGACGTCGAGAACTTCACCGCCCATCGATTCCACGAAGACATCGTGCTGCAACAGGGCAGTACGAACCTTCTGCGGATCGGCAGTTGGCTTGTCGATCTTGTTGATCGCCACGATGATCGGAACACCAGCCGCCTTGGCATGGTTGATCGATTCAATCGTCTGCGGCATCACGCTATCGTCGGCAGCCACCACAAGGATGGCAATGTCGGTCGCCTGCGCACCACGGGCACGCATTGCGGTAAAGGCAGCGTGGCCCGGCGTATCGATGAAGGTGATCTTCTGGCCGTTCTGTTCGACCTGATAAGCACCGATATGCTGTGTGATACCACCGGCTTCACCCGACACCACATTGGCGTGACGGATTGCATCGAGCAGCGAGGTCTTGCCGTGATCGACGTGGCCCATGATGGTCACGACCGGAGGACGGGAAACCAGCGCAGCCTCGTTGTCGGCAACACCGAAGATGCCTTCTTCAACGTCCGATTCCGCAACGCGCTTGACGGTGTGGCCGAATTCTTCAGCAATGAGCTGCGCCATATCGGCATCGATCACATCGCCCGGCTTCATCATCTGGCCCTGCTTCATCAGGTACTTGATGATGTCGACCGAACGCTCGGTCATACGCTGTGCGAGTTCCTGAAGCGTAATGGTTTCAGGCACAGTCACTTCGCGAGAGATTTTCTCGCGCGTTTCCTGCATCTGCGAACGCTTGAACTTTTCCTGACGGCGACGCATGGCCGACAACGAACGCGAACGGCCTTCGTCTTCCAGATTGCTGGAGATCGTCAGCTTGCCGCGACGGCGATCGTCTTCCGTCTTGACCACCTTCGGCGCGCGCACTTCCGGCTTGGCCGCGGTGCCACGACGGGCTGCCATCGGGCTTCCGCCACGACGATCATCGTCATCGCCAGACTGGCCCGGCCTGCGAAGCTGGCTCTGCGGCAGCGGCTTGCCCGGTCCCGGAGCGGTTTCTGCAAGCGACGGAGCCGGACGCGGTGCACCCGACTGCGGACGATTGCCCTGCTGCGGACGGCCAGCGTGCTGCGGGCGGTTGCCCTGCGGTGCGCCACGCGAATCGTCGCGACGCTCGGTGCGCTGTTCGCCCCGTGCTTCCGGCTGCGGAACGCGCTTGGCAGCTTCTTCTTCTGCCTTGCGGCGTGCTTCGGCCTCAGCCTTGAGACGGGCTTCTTCCTCGGCCTGACGGCGTGCGGATTCTTCACGTTCCTTGGCGCGGCGCGCATCTTCTTCGGCGCGACGCTTGGCTTCTTCAACGGCGCGGGCGCGTTCTTCGACTTCACGCACCTGCGCTTCTTCAAGCGCACGGCGGCGTGCATCCATTTCGGAGCGCGACAGCGTGTTCAGCACCATGCCGGAGCGATCGGCAGGGCGCGGGCGCGGTGCCTGCTGATTGGGGCGCTGCTGCACCGGGCGCTGCAGTTGCTGTGCGACATGCGGCTTTGCAACCGGGGCCGCAGCAGCGGGTGCTGCCGGTGCCTTCGGCTGAGCCACGGGCGCGGCAGGGGCTGCTGCAGGCTTGGGAGCCGCTGCTTCCACTTCCGGCTTGTCGTCTGGCCGTGAGAACTTGCGCTTCTTGGTTTCAACGACGACAGCCTTGGTGCGGCCGTGGCTGAAATTCTGGCGCACGGTGCTCTGCTCGACGCCCGGCCGCTTCATGGTCAGGGTCTTCTTGGGGGTGACGCCCAGCGTCTTGTCGTCGTTTGTGTTATCGCTCATTACGTTCCGTTTCCTTCGCGGCTCCGGCCGCTCTACTCGAGCATTATCCAACGCGACCTGGTCGGGTTGGATAATGCTCCAGTCATCCACTTCTACGCCCAATCCGGTGTGAGACCTGCCAGCCTCCGGGATTACGCTCTAATTCGAATTCGTTGCGCTTTCACCGCGATAGCGATGCAGCAATTGCGCCCGCTGAACGAACCCGACAGCCGCCTTTCCTTCAAGCACGGCTGCATGTATCACATTTCCGCCCCCAAATGCCAAATCCATTTCTTCTCCCGTAAAAAGGGTGAAGGCCGGGATATCGGGGCCATCCAGATGCACCACGGCGCGCCTTGCCTGATCAAGCTTGCGCACGCCATCGGCTGCGGCTTCCTTGGTATGCAGCACCATGGCCGCCGCGCCCGTGCGGATCGCCTGATCCACCTTGGTCGAGCCGGTTACCACGGCGCCTGCCTTGCGCGCCAAAGCCAGACTGCCGAGAGCGGATTTCGTCAGCAGCTGGTCGACCAGCGCGCCAAGATCGTCCTGCGGCTTCACGCCTTCCTTCAGCGCCCGCGCAAAAAGCTTGCGCTTGATCGCTTCATCCACCAGACGGCGCTCGGCCTTGACCCAGCATCCCCTGCCTGGCAGGTTTCTTTTCAAGTCCGGCACGACGGAACCGTCTGGCCCTGCCACAAAGCGGATCATGTCATCGGCAGAACCGCTTTCGCGCGTGACGATACAGGTTCTGTCATTCATATCCTGCTCCACGCAAACTCCCGCTCTGCCATATACGGACTTGTACTCAACTTCAAAACTGGCAACGCTTCCGCCGTTATGTTCTCAAATCGGGCGGTTTGGAACCTCCCCGACATATCAAACGCAACGCGTGGCGCTGTACCAGAGCCGGGGCTTCGCCACAACCCGAAACGTGGTCCAAGGCCCACTGAAACCCGATCCGACTGACCGAATCCGGCAGATGAGACCCGTTTCCCCATCTCCGGGCGCAAAACCGCTGCGCAGTTTTGCTGGAGATGCTTGAAGCCGCACAGCTTACGCCTGAATTGCTTCAGACGTAAGAACCCATGCGGCTCCAGAACTTTCAGCGCTTCTTACGAAGCAGCTTCTTCTTCACCGGCTTCAGCCTCGACTTCCGCTTCGGCTTCTTCCTGAGCGGCTGCTGCCAGCTCTTCTTCCGTGATCCAGCCAGCCTTGAGGCGGGCAGTCAGGATCATCTGTTCGGCATCGACGCGCGAAACATCGAAGGACGAGAGAATGCCGCTATGAGCGACAGTGTCGCCATCCTTGCGCTCACGCCAGCCGACGAGATCGTCAACAGCGTAACCTGCAAAGTCTTCAATCGACTTCACACCGTCTTCACCGACAGCAACCAGCATGGCGGTGGTGAGGTTCGGCAGTTCACGCAGTTCGTCTTCGACGCCGAGTTCCTTGCGGCGCGCATCCAGTTCACCTTCGAGGCGATCCAGATATTCACGGGCACGCTGCTGGATTTCAGAAGCGGTATCGTCATCGAAACCGTCGATGGATGCGATTTCGCCCGGCTCGACATAAGCCAGTTCTTCAATCGAGGCGAAGCCTTCGGAAGCCAGAACCTGACCGACCATTTCGTCAACGTCGAGGGCTTCCATGAACAGGTTCGAACGCTCGGTGAATTCCTTCTGACGACGTTCGGACTCTTCGTCCTCCGTCAGAATGTCGATGTCCCAACCGGTGAGCTGCGATGCGAGGCGGACATTCTGGCCGCGACGACCGATCGCAAGTGATAGTTGGTCATTCGGGACGACAACTTCAATACGTTCCGCATCTTCGTCGAGAACAACCTTCGCAACTTCAGCGGGCTGAAGCGCGTTGACGATGAAGGAAGCCGCATCCGGCGACCACGGAATGATGTCGATCTTTTCGCCCTGCAGTTCAGCCACAACCGCCTGAACACGCGAACCACGCATACCAACGCAGGCACCGACCGGATCGATGGACGCATCGCGCGAAACCACGGCGATCTTGGCGCGCGAACCCGGATCACGGGCGACCGACTTGATCTCGATGATGCCGTCATAGATTTCCGGAACTTCCATGGTGAAGAGCTTCGCCATGAATTGCGGATGGGTGCGCGACAGGAAAATCTGCGGGCCGCGCTGTTCGCGACGCACGTCGTAAACATAAGCGCGGATACGGTCACCATAACGGAAGGCTTCACGCGGGATCAGTTCGTCACGGCGCACGATGGCTTCGCCACGGCCCAGATCGACAATCACATTGCCATATTCGACGCGCTTCACAGTGCCGTTGACGATTTCGCCCACGCGGTCCTTGTATTCGTCATACTGGCGGTCACGCTCGGCTTCGCGCAC
Organism: Ochrobactrum sp. SSR; assembly: GCF_030067775.1. Taxonomy (NCBI): domain Bacteria; kingdom Pseudomonadati; phylum Pseudomonadota; class Alphaproteobacteria; order Hyphomicrobiales; family Brucellaceae; genus Ochrobactrum; species Ochrobactrum sp. SSR. Next base: position 1,777,452 of record NZ_CP125969.1, read on the forward strand.
TTTCTGCACGATGACCTGCTTGGCGGACTGGGCAGCAATACGGCCGAAATCCATCGGCGGCAGCTGGTCAGCGATGAAGTCGCCGATCTGCGCATCCGGGTTGCGGTCGCGTGCGGTGAACAGCGAAATCTGCGTGGCGTAGTCTTCGACATTCTCGACCACTTCGAGCAGACGCTGAAGCTTGATCTCGCCCGACTTCGCATTGATGTCGGCGCGGATGTTGCTTTCCTGACCGTAACGCGAACGCGCTGCCTTCTGGATCGCATCGGCCATGGCCGCAAGAACGATCTCGCGGTCAATCGACTTCTCGCGTGCGACCGCATCGGCGATCTGCAGAAGCTCCAGCCTGTTAGCACTGACTGCCATAGGTCTCTCCTTGGTGTCGCACCCGGCTTCTCCTTGCGCCGAATGCCTGAAACTTTTTTCGTCGGCTTATTTCTTGTCAGCCGTATCTTCTGTCGGCGTCTCTTCCGGCGCATCGCCCAGATCGTCTCCGGGGATGCGGCCTTCACGAAGGGCCTTGTCCTTGCGCAGCGCATCGCGGATCAGATCGTCGGTGAGGACCAGACGCGCATCCGAAATCACATCGAAGGGAATGCGCACGACCGGTTCGTTGCCGTAGGACACCTGATCGCTTTCGATCACCACCGTCTCGGCATCGCCCAGCACGATACGACCGCGGAATTTCTTGCGGCCTTCATGCACGATAGAAGTCTCTACCTTGGCGATATGGCCTGCCCAGTCAGCAAAGTCCGAATTGCGCACCAGCGGACGATCGATGCCCGGCGACGAGATTTCCAGATGATATTTGCCGCTGATCGGATCTTCGACGTCGAGCACCGGCGCGACGGTACGGCTGACCAGCTCGCAATCGTCAACGGTCATCGTGCCATCGGGACGCTCGGCCATGATCTGCAAGGTCTGGCCATTGAGGCCGGAAAGACGCACGCGCACCAGACGGAAGCCGAGCGTATTGAGGACCGGCTCCACAATGCCTGCCACTTTCGCGTCGATGCCCGTTTCGCGAATGATGCGCTCATCCACAGCCACGATTGGCGTCTCTGCTTCGTTTGCCTGAACCTGTTCCGTCAACTCTGAACCTCTCGAAGGGGTCGAAAAACCTCTATTTCCCGGGTCTAAGTAACAAAAAAGAGCGGGACCGGACGGACCCACTCTTGTTCGTTCGACCAAGAATTTGAGAGTTATATACCAGCGGAAGCGGATTTTTTCAAGTCCCGCTTCTGTCTAGAGCATTTCCAGCAAAAGTGCGCAGCGATTTTGCGTAGGATAATGCGTAAAAACAGATAGATAGAGCGGTTTCACGATACCGTTTTGATCGGAACCGCTCTAGAAATTCAACGTCGGATAAAAGTCAGATAGGCAGCCTTGCGGCCCTCGCGAAAGGCCTTGGCCTCATAGCGCGTTCCCGGCCAGCCTTCATAGGCATTGTTCCAGTCCGCCGGACTTTCCGCTTGCCAGTCAAAAGCATCGTGACGACGGCAATGTTGCAGCGTCCAGTTTACATAATGCTCGATATCCGACGCGAAGCGGAATTTTGCGCCGGGTTTCAAAATGCGGGCAAAACGATCCAGATTGGCGTCGCTGACAAAACGGCGCTTCCAGTGGCGGCGCTTGTGCCACGGATCGGGATAAAACAGGTCGATACCGGTCAGCGATGCATCCGGCAGCCAGTCGAGAACCGCCGTCGCATCTTCATCATAGAGCCGCATATTGGGACGCAGCTCCTGATCGAGCGCCGCCAGCATCTTGGCCATGCCGTTGACGAAAGGCTCGACGCCAATGAAGCCTGTCTGCGGATAGCGGCCCGTTTCATGATGAAGATGTTCGCCGCCACCAAAGCCGATTTCCATGCGCACCGCGTCAACCGCGATGGGAAACAACGCGCGCAGATCCTGCGGCGCAGGCTTGGCAAGGTCGAGCTTCAGTTCGGGCAGAAGGTCCTCGAACAGGTTCCGCTGATGGCTGCGCAGCGGCTTGCCGTGACGACGGCCAAAAAAGTTTCCGGCACCGCGCAGAGGATGGGTTTCTTCGGTCATGTTTTATCCGTCAGAATAAGCGAAGAGCGCGGTCGATGACCGCGCTCTTTGATATTTGCAAGACACATAACGCCAAGCGGCCTGTGATGCAACTTTTGGAACAGGCTTTAAGCGACAGACGCTTTGAGTGCCTTGGTGAGGTCGGTCTTCTCCCAGGAGAAGGAACCGTCACGGCCCGGCTTGCGGCCAAAATGACCGTAAGACGAAGTCTTGGCATAGATCGGCTTGTTGAGGTCGAGATGCTTGCGGATGCCGGTCGGCGACAGGTCCATCACTTCACGCAGCGCTTCTTCAACAGCGGATTCCGCTACCTTGCCGGTGCCATGCAGATCGACATAGACCGAAAGCGGCTGCGCAACGCCGATGGCGTAGGCAAGCTGGATCGTGCAGCGGTCGGCAAGATTTGCCGCCACGACATTCTTGGCCAGATAACGCGCTGCATAGGCAGCCGAGCGGTCAACCTTGGTCGTGTCCTTGCCGGAGAATGCGCCGCCGCCATGCGGAGCGGCACCGCCGTAAGTGTCGACGATGATCTTGCGGCCCGTCAGGCCTGCGTCACCGTCCGGGCCACCAATGACGAATTTGCCGGTCGGGTTGATGTACCAGTTGCAGGTCGCTGCAATCGGCAGCTCGCCCAGCGCGTCGCGGATATAGGGCTCGACAACCGAACGAACCTTCTTCGAATCCCAGCTGGCATCCAGATGCTGCGTCGAGAGCACAATCTGCGTAACTTCCGCAGCCTTGCCGTTTTCGTAACGCACCGTGACCTGGCTCTTGGCGTCCGGGCCAAGCTTGCCCGCATCGCCTTCGCCCTTATGGCGGGCTTCGGACAGCTTTTCGAGAATCTTGTGCGAATAATAGATCGGGGCAGGCATCAGATCGGGGGTTTCGCGGCAGGCATAGCCGAACATGATACCCTGATCGCCCGCACCTTCTTCGCCCTGACGGTCGGCAGCATTATCGACGCCCTGCGCGATGTCGGCAGACTGCGGGTGCAGAAGCACGTCGATCTTCACCGTCTTCCAGTGAAAGCCGTCCTGCTCGTAACCGATTTCGCGGATCGCCTTGCGGGCTGCCGAACGGAAGCGGGCAGGATTGATCAGCGGATGGCCAGCGGCGTCCCTGGCGATCGAGCCGTCCTTATTCTTCTTCAGGAAAGTCTCCGGCACGCGCACTTCACCGGCAATCACCACGCGGTTGGTGGTGGCAAGCGTTTCGCAGGCGACGCGGACAGACCACGGATCCACGCCGGTGCGGCGCGCTTCCTTGTAGACCATGTCGACGATTTCATCGGAGATACGATCGCAAACCTTGTCCGGGTGTCCTTCAGACACAGATTCGCTGGTGAAGAGATAAGAACTGCGCGACACGGGTAACCCCTCTTGAAAATCCAACGGAGGACATCTCCGCCTAGGAAACACAGTAGCGCCCGGAACTTTCCGGGCGCGTCAAAGTGTTAGCGAAGTTGGGATCGAACCGTCAATGCATTTTCGTATTGCGACAGGGCGCGGTGGGAAAAATTCATTTCCCAAGGCCGAAAAGCCACCGTCAAAAGGGGAAAAACGCGCATGAATCGCCAGAAAACAGGCGTAAAGGGGAGTGACTTACTCGGCGTCTGCTGCCAGCGACTTCACCAGATCGATGATTTTCCGGCGAACTTTCGGATCTGAAATTTTCGTGAACGCCCGTGTGAGCTGGACGCCTTCGTTCGAATTCAGGAAATCGACCACATAGGTCGCTTCGTTATCTTCCGCAAAGCCTTCCTGGCCGACGGGGTTTGATCCCGGTGCGTCTTCGAAGAAAAAGGAAACCGGTACATTGAGAATGGCTGAGATCGCCTGCAGGCGGCTGGCACCGACGCGATTGGTGCCCTTCTCGTATTTTTGAATCTGCTGAAACGTGATGCCCAGATTTTCGCCAAGCTTTTCCTGACTGAGGCCCAGCATGTTGCGGCGGAGACGAATGCGGCTGCCGACGTGTACGTCGATTGGGTTGGGCTTCTTTTTTATTCTCAATCATACAGCTGTCACTCCTCGCGGCTGCGAGCTTTCATTCATGTACTGTTCATCTGAACAGGGATAACATCACGTTGTGGGAGGTAGTCTGACGCGTTTCGCACGACTTCACACGTGGGAACCGTCACCGCGCCGGTATAACATCTTAACAAAATTGCCGTGTCAATGAAAACGCCTGCGGAATGACACCGTGAAAGCGACGTTGACAAAGAGTAAGGTTAACAGGATCGTTATCGTCTGTTTCGATCCCGGCGCTGTGCCCCAAAATGGTGCACGAACTGACGGTAGGGAAGCATCCACCACGCCGACAGCATCCAGCGCGAGACCTTCAGTGATTCGACCGTAGGAATCCGTTACCGCCGAAAGCCCGTTATTGGCCGCACGCACGAGCGGCAAGCCTTGCTCCACGGCGCGAACCTGCGCCTGCCGGAAGTGCTGATAAGGCCCCGGCGTGTTGCCATACCAGCCATCATTCGTGACGTTGACGATTGCTTTGGGCGCGCTTGTTTCCGGCCCCGAAACGCCCAGCTCATCAGGGAAAATCGCCTCGTAGCAGATAAGCGGCAGGAGCGTCTGGCCCGGCCTCACATTCAGGAGACGCCGTGAGGAACCGGCGGTAAAGCCGCCCGGCATTTTCACCACTTCCTGAAGTCCAAGCCCCCGCAGAAGGCTTTCCAACGGCAGATATTCGCCGAATGGAACAAGATGCACCTTGTCGGTAGCGTCGGTGATCTCGCCCCGGTCGTTGATCGAATATATGGAATTGTAATAGCGCGGCTCGCCATTGCCTGCGGCCCGCTCTTCGCGCACGGCGCCGGTCAACAGCACCTGACCGTCCTGCAATGTATTGCCGATCTGGGCCAGCGCTTCCGGTGTCGACGTCAGAATATAGGGTACTGCCGTTTCAGGCCATATGACGACATCGGGGCGCGGCTTGCCATCAGCGGGCGGCTCGGCCGTCAGCGCAATCAGCTTGTCGAAGATCGAGCGGCGCGCGGCATTGTCCCATTTCATGGTCTGCGGAATGGAGGGCTGCACGATGCGGATATTGATGTTGCCCTTTTCGTCGCCCACGGCTGGCGCGCGCGAAAGTGCAAATGCGCCAAAGCCGACATGGGTTGCAGCAAGAAGAATGGCGAGGGTGATACCGCTTTTTGCAAGCCGTCCGCCGATCAGCAATGCGGGCGATGCGAAGAGGAACACGGCAAGCGCGCTCATGCCCACAAGGCCGACCACCGCGACCGACTGCATCAGCAGCGGCACCGGCATTGCCGCATAGCCGATAGCGTTCCACGGGAAGCCGGTCAGCAGGAAGGTGCGCAACCATTCTGCAAGCGCAAAGCCGAACGCGAGCGCAAAAATCCTTCCAAGCCCGTCAGACCAGAAAATGCGCGCAACCATGGTCGCAAAGGCATAGAAAATCGCCAGAAAGGCGGGCAGGCCCAGCACTGCCAGCGGCAGGGCCCAGGCAAACTCGTCTGCATCGACCAGAAGCGCCGTCCCGATCCACCAGAGGCCCGAGACGAAATAGCCGAAGCCGAACCACCACCCAACCATTGCCGCGGGCAGAATACGCCGGATCGGGCCAGCATCGGCGCGCGCCAAAGCGCCGTCGATCAGCCAGACGAGGATCGGAAAGGAAATGAAACCGGCGATGAAGAGATCAAAAGGCGGCTGGGTCAGTGTCGCGAAGGCGCCACTCAAAAAAGCGGCCAGCGCACGACGCCAGCCGCTTGAAAGAATGATCCTGCCCGCAAGCCGTTCGATCATCAGGCCTCTTTGAAGGTTTCAGTGTCTTCGGCGGTAGCCGGAGACTGCTCTTCAGGCTTGGTGGTAACAACGGCACGCTGTTGCCTGCGGCGGTCAGCGGCGGAAAGCGGCACGATGCGCACCTTCTTCACGCGGCGCGGATCAACCTCCAGCACGTGGAATTCATAGCCGGGCACGGCCTGCACCACTTCACCGCGAACCGGAATCCGGCCCAATACGGAGAAGATCAGGCCGCCAACCGTATCGACATCCTCGCCATGTTCGCCCACCGCGAAAGACGGGCCGATCTTTGCCGCGAATTCGTCCAGATCGGCGCGCGCATCGACGACGAACACGCCATCGGCTTCCTCGGCGATCATGATTTCTTCGTCGTCATGCTCGTCTTCAATATCGCCGACAACCATTTCGACAATATCTTCCAGCGAGACGAGACCATCGGTGCCGCCATATTCGTCGATGACCAGCGCCATCTGGATATGGGTTGCCTGCATGCGGGCCATCAGGCCGCTCGCCATCATCGATGGCGGCACGAACAGCACCTTGCGCATGAGGTTGAGCTCGCCGATCGTCTTGGTGAGATCAATGCGGCTCATATCGAATTTCGGCGGCGTCGCCGCAGCAGGCGTCTTGGCCGTCGTGCGGCGGCGCGTTTTCTGGCGCGCCTGACGCGTGATGAAATTCAAAACGTCGCGGATATGGATCATGCCGCGCGGATCGTCCAGCGTTTCGGCATAGACCGGCATACGGGAATGGCCGGATTCCTCGAAGAGTTCCAGCACTTCCCAAAGCGGCGTGGAAATTTCCACGGCCTCGACATCCGCGCGCGGAATCATCACGTCTTCGACGCGGATTTCACGCAGGCGCAGGATATTGTGCAGCATCGCCTTTTCTTCGGGCGAGAAGGCGGAATCCTGTTCGCTTGCCGTGCTGGACAACGCATCGGCCAGATCTTCACGCAAGGAAGATTGCTGCCGCGAGCGGATGAAAGGGAAAATATTCGACAGAAGGGAACGCTTTTCGACCGCTACCGGTCGCTGCGTACTTTGCCCTTCGGCGTCTTGGGTCTCGCTGCGATTCTCGCCCGCGGACGGAGGTTGTGAGGTTTGATCAGCCATGGTCAATCGTTGTTAATGGTCTCTTGGGATACAGCATAAGGGTCCGGGATGGCAATAGCATGAAGAATCTCGACCTCGCGGCGTTCCATTTCCTCTGCTTCCTCGTCGGTTTCATGATCATAGCCCAACAGATGCAGGAAGCCATGCACGACAAGGTGTGAGAGGTGATGGTCAAGAGGCTTGCCTTCTTCAACCGCTTCACGCTCCACGGTTTCGCGGGCGATGACAATGTCGCCCAGCATTGGTCCCGGTTGGTTCCCGGCCTTGACCGGAAACGCGGGAAACGACAACACATTGGTAGGCTTGTCCTTGCCGCGCCATTCGGCGTTCAGCTCCTGAATGGACGCATCGTCGGTAAAGACGATACTCAATTCGCTGTCGGCATCCTTGAGGCCCAGATTGGTCCATGCCGCCTCGACAGACTTTCTGACAAGTCCTTCGAGTGTTGTTTCATCCGGCCAGTTGCCAGCTTCAATGGTGATATCGATATGGATCGCGTTGTCTGACACGTTCTGCGGCGGCTTCCCGGACAGCAAGCCGCTTCGTCCTTTCAGTTGTTCGAAAGCCGTCTGCCCCAAAAAGGCAGACAGCATTTTTTAGATCGTAGTTCTAACGACCAATTACAAGTCCTCTTATTCCGGACGGACCGGCTGCTGGACATGCGTTTTCGCATCGCGGTCATAGGCGTTGACGATTGCCGCCACCAGCGGATGACGCACCACGTCTTTTTGGGTGAACCGCACCTTGATGACGCTTTCCACATCGTCCAGCACGCGAAGCGCTTCGACAAGCCCGGATTTCTGACCGGGTGGAAGATCGATCTGGCTCGGATCGCCCGTCACGATCATCCGCGATCCTTCACCAAGACGCGTCAGGAACATTTTCATCTGCATGGATGTCGTGTTCTGCGCCTCATCGAGGATCACCGCCGAATGGGCCAGCGTGCGCCCGCGCATGAAGGCCAGCGGCGCGATTTCGATGACGCCTGCCGTGATGGCCCGCTCGACCTTTTCGGCGGGCATCATGTCGTAAAGCGCGTCATAGAGAGGACGCAGATAGGGATCGACCTTTTCCTTCATGTCACCCGGCAGAAAGCCCAGGCGTTCACCCGCTTCAACAGCCGGGCGGGACAGGATGATCCGCTCCACCAGACCGCGTTCCAAAAGCATGGCGGCATGGGCGACGGCCAGATAGGTCTTGCCTGTACCGGCAGGACCGACACCGAACACCAGTTCGGAACGGTCGAGCGCCCGCATATAGGCGTCCTGCGTCGGGGTGCGCGCAAAGATCGTCTTCTTGCGGGTGGAAATCTGGGCAGCAGACAGCTTGCCCTTGTTTTCCATCGTCGGCAGGTCGAGCTGATCATCGGCGGCGATGGCCATGCGCAAGGCACCATCGACATCCGATGCCGTCAGTTCATGGCCTTTCTGCACGGTTTCATAAAGATGATCGAGCGTGCGGCGCGCCTGTTCGGTCGCGGTCGGTTCGCCCCGGATCGAGAGCTGGTTGCCCTTGGAGCGAACATCGACACCGAGCTTTTGCTCGATCCGTGCCAGATTTTCGTCGAACTGACCGTAAAGCGCACTGGCCAGGCGGTTGTTCTCGAAAGTGAGCACGATATGGGCCATATCCGAGGCCCCGGTAGTCGGGCTTTTTTGCGTTAGAGTGGTTGGCTTGGCAGGTCTCAGCTTTTCCGTGGCGCTCAACCGTATCTCCTCAAGAGTTCACGCATTGCAATCACAGTTCCGACGGGATCATCGGCCCGACAGGATTATCGGCACGAGACTCAAGCGCCGAACCATCTGCCTGAACGGTATCATGCCTTCACGCCAGTTTTTGCGCAATAAGGCTATTGGTCCCAGTGGAGGTGATTTTCACATGAATAATTTCGCCGACCTGATCATTGTTGTCATCGATGATCACCGGAAGGAGCCAGGGCGAGCGTCCCACCATCTGCCCCGCCTGACGGCCGGGCTTTTCTAAAAGCACGTCCATCTCGCGACCGATCATGGATTCCTGAAACGCATATTGCTGTTCCGACAGCAAAGCCTGCAGGCGCTGAAGCCGCTCGTCTTTCACCGCTTCGTCCACATGACCGGACAGATCCGCGCCGGGCGTGCCGGGACGTGGCGAATATTTGAAGGAATAGGCCTGCGCGTAATTCACATCGCGCACCAGCTGCATCGTATCTTCGAAATCCTGATCGGTCTCGCCGGGGAAGCCGACAATGAAATCGCCCGACAGCGCCATATCCGGACGCACGTCACGGATGCGCTCGATCAGGCGTCGATATTCGTCCGCCTTGTGGCGGCGGTTCATCGCCTTGAGAATACGGTCCGAGCCGGACTGCACCGGCAGATGCAGATAAGGCATCAGCTGGCGCAGGTCGCGATGCGCGGCGATCAGGCTGTCATCCATATCGCGCGGATGGCTGGTCGTATAACGCAGGCGCGCAACACCCGGAATACGCGCGAGGCGGAACAATAATTCGCCCAGCCCCCATTCGCGGCCATCGTCGCCCTCGCCATGCCAGGCATTGACGTTCTGGCCGAGCAGGGTCAGTTCCCGCACACCGCCATCGGCAAGGCGTTCCGCTTCGGCCACGATCTGTTTGACGCTGCGCGACACTTCCGAACCGCGCGTATAGGGCACCACGCAGAAGGTGCAGAACTTGTCGCAGCCTTCCTGCACCGTCAGAAAAGCAGAAACGCCGCGCTTGCGGGTTTCCTCGCGCTTCGGCGACGGCAGATGTTCAAACTTGTCTTCAAGCGCATATTCGGTCTCGACGACCTTTTCGCCGCCGCGAACGCGCGCCAGCGCATTGGGCAGGCGATGATAGGTCTGCGGTCCGATCACCAGATCGACATTCGGCGCTCGGCGCAGAATTTCCTGTCCTTCGGCCTGTGCCACGCAGCCAGCAACACCGATGGTCAGTTCCTTGCCATTGGCTTGCCGCGCGTCCTTCATCTTGCGCAGGCGTCCCAGCGCGGAATAGAGCTTTTCCGAGGCCTTTTCGCGGATATGGCAGGTGTTAAGCAGCACCAGATCGGCATCGTCCGGCGTATCGGTCGCGACATAGCCTTCCGCTGCAAGGCTGTCGGCCATGCGCTGGCTGTCATAGACATTCATCTGGCAGCCATAGGTTTTGACAAAAACCTTGCGCGTATTTGGACGCGTATCGGCGTGGTCTGCCGCTGGCACAATATCGGTGATGTTTTCGCTCATGCGGGGCTATCTACAGCTTTTGTCGCCGCTTTGGAAGGTGACAAACTGATCGGCTTTTTCGCTATCGCATTTTCGAACGCAAAACTGCTTCGCACTTTTGCTGAAAATGCTGGTTACTCTTCCGAAATCTCACGGCCCAGAAGTGCGCTTTGCAAAAGTGTGCGCACCCGGCTTTCCATGGTGCGGGCCAGCATCTTGCGGTCTGTGGCTGCCGTGACGACCATCGGCTCGCCGAAGCGGATTTCAACATCGATGGCGCCTTCGCGCAGGATACCTTTCAGATGCGGCATCAACTCGACATCGCCCGGCCAGGATGCAATCGGGCGAAAATAGCGCCCCATGGCCATGCCATGCACGCCGGTATAGGCGATGGCGACCGGCTGCACGAGCACTTCCGGCACACCGGCTTCCCTGATCGCCGCATGGGCTGCACCGAAAAGAGCGGTCTTGAACGGCAAGACCCGATTGCCATCGGAGGTCGTGCCTTCGGGAAACAGCACCATGGCATCTCCCTCGCTCATCCGCGTGGCGATTTCAGAGGTTTGTTCGCCGGTCTTGCCGCGCCGCTCGCGCTCGACAAAAACGGTCCGCTGCAAAACAGCGAACATGCCGAAAATCGGCCAGCTGCGCACTTCTGACTTGGCGATGAACGACACCTGCCCGACCGAGGACAGGACAACAATGTCGCTCCAGGACGTATGATTGGCGACCAGCAACAACGGGCGACCGCGATGCATTTCGCCGACGGTGCGCACCCGAAAGCCGAACAACCGCGCAATCACGCGGTGGAAAAAATTGGGCAGGCTGCGTTTCCAGCCATTCCTGAGTTTCAGAAACACATATTGAACCGGGATCAGCGACAGGCTCAGCATGACCATGGCCGCGAGAACGAGAAAGACCCGGATCGCGCCAATCATTGCGGTCTCTTCAGATCGCGGCGCAGAACGAGCGCTGCCGAGCGCCCATTGGCGGTTTCGTAATAAGCCGGGCGATCACCGACCTTCTGAAACCCGAGACGCCGGTAAAGCGCCTGCGCCGCGACATTGGCTTCATCGACTTCGAGAAACAGCGTTTCCGCCCGTTCCTGATAGAGATAGCGCAACACGGCATCCATCAGCGCGCGACCGACACCCTGCCGTTGCACATCGCGAGAAACCGCGATGGTGAGAATTTCCGCCTCTCCTGCAACCAGCCGCGCCAGAACGAAACCGCAGGCGTCATTGGGTTTGCCTTCCGCACGGGCGACAAAACCGAAAACCGTATCCTGCGCGATCAGCGAGCGAAAATCGTCCGAGCTCCAGCCATGGTGAAACGCGACGGCATGAATGCGCTGGATCACGTGGCTGTCCTGCGCGCTGAGCGCTTCCACCGAAACCTGTCGGCGACCGAAGCGACCGAATGGCAAGCCCATCATCGCCTATTCTCCGGCCTGCCTGCGCGGCAATGCAAACCCGACCTGCGGCTTGGCATCTGGCCCGCGCATGTAAAGCGGCTTCGGCGCGTCAGCGGGTGTGCGTGTGGCCGCCAGGCAGGCGAAAGTGGCGATATTGGCGGTCGGCTCGATGGGGCCAAGCGCAAACTTGTCGCCCAAGGCCTCGTTGATCGACTTTGCTGCCGATCCGGCCAGCACGGTATCGAGGGCCGCATTGCCTGCAAAAGCTTCCGCTTCTTCTCGCGACAGCACCGATGGCTTGGACAGGGCAGCACCATTGGCGTCGAATGTCTGCGCGTAAATCTCGCCGCGATGCGCGTCGAGCAGGATCGTCACCGGCTTGCCCGGCATGTGTGTGATTGTCTCATCCGCCAGCGCCTCGAAGGCGGTGACGCCAATCGCCGGGCACCCGAGCGCCAGTGCAAAACCCCGCGCCGCCGAAACGCCAATACGAACGCCCGTGAAAGAACCGGGGCCGATATTCACCGCCACGCGATCAATATCCTTAATCGCCACGCCTGCCTCGGCCAGCGCGCGCCCGACATAATCCATCAGCACTTCGGCGTGCCCCTTGCCGATATTCTCGCTGACCTGAGCAAGAACGACATCGCGGCCAGCGTCATAGACGGCGGCGGCGCAATAGGAAGCGGCGGTATCGAGGGCGAGTATCTTCATGCACTTCCGGGTAAATGAGAATTGCCCCCGCGACAAGTCTAACCGTGCCCAAGTGGACACCAATTCATCGTCAAAGAGCAGCCTGGCTTGGAATTTTCGGCTTTTTCTGCGGAACAAAATCTCTCGGCAGGCGTTTTCTTGCTGGGTGCGGGACGATTCTGTTTGCGCCTCTCTTCGACCGCCCCGACGCTGGCGATTCTCCCAATCGCTGCGAGCCAGCCAATCGCTCGCGCCTGATTGTGCAAAAGGATATGAGGATAAAATGTCCAATAAGTCGATGCATGCAACCCGCAACGATCTTCCTTCCAACACCAAGACGACCATGATCGCGCTTCTGAACGAAAATCTGGCTGCGACCATCGATCTTGCACTGATCACCAAGCAGGCGCATTGGAACCTCAAGGGGCCGCAATTTATCGCAGTGCACGAGATGCTCGACGGTTTCCGCACCGAACTCGACGATCACGTCGACACCATTGCCGAACGGGCGGTGCAGCTTGGCGGCACGGCCTATGGCACGTCGCAGATTGTGGTGAAGGAAACGAAACTGAAGCCCTATCCGACCGATATTTATGCGGTTCACGATCATCTGGGCGCGCTGATCGAGCGTTATGGCGATGTCGCCAATCTTCTGCGCAAATCGATCAAGGATTCAGACGAGGCGGGCGACGACAACACGGCGGATATTTTTACCGCCGCTTCGCGCTCGCTGGACAAGGCGCTATGGTTCCTCGAAGCCCATGTGCAGGAAAAGAATTGAGGCTTCAGTTCATCGCAATCATGAAGAAGGCCGGGAAATTTCCCGGCCTTTTCGATTTCCGGCGTCCAGCACTCAGAGCGGTTCCGGTAAAAACGGAATCGGGCAACTGCTCTATCTCTTTGTTTTTACGCATTATCCTACGCAAAACCGCAACGCACTTCTGCTGGAAATGCTCTAGCTGGCCCATTCGCCGCGACGCATCACCGGCTCGCGGCTACCATCGGCCTTGATGCCATCAACGTCGATTTCACCGGAACCGATCATCCAGTCGATGTGGATGAGGCTGGAATTGCCGCCCTGCGCCTTGATCTGTTCCGGCGTCAGCTTGGCGCCGTCGATGAAGCACTTGGAATAGCACTGGCCGAGCGCGATATGGCTCGCAGCATTTTCATCGAACAGCGTGTTGTAGAACAAGAGACCGCTTTGCGAGATCGGTGAGGAATGCGGCACCAGCGCCACTTCACCGAGCCTGCGCGCGCCTTCATCCGTGTCGAGCACCTTCGACAGCACTTCCTCACCACGGCTCGCCTTGGCTTCGACAATCCGGCCCGCTTCGAAACGCACGGCGATATTCTCGATCAGTGTGCCCTGATGCGAAAGTGGCTTAGTGCTGGCGACATAACCATCGACGCGCAAGGCATGCGGCGTGGTGAAAACCTCTTCCGTTGGAATATTCGGATTGCAGGTAATGCCGTTCTTCGCCGTCGATGCGCCGCCGTGCCACTCGTGGCCGTCGGCAAGCCCGACCGTCAGGTCCGTGCCCGGGCCCTTGAAGTTCAGAGCGCTATAAGCCTTGCCGTTCAGGAAACGGGTGCGGGTGCGAAGCGCTGCATTATGCGCGGCCCATGCGCCGATCGGATCTTCGACATCCACGCGTGAAGCGGCAAAAATGGCTTCGGCCAGCTTGCGGGTCGCAACCTCTTCCGGCTCATTCGGGAACATCAGCTTCGCCCATGCCACATTTGGATAGGAAACGATGTTCCAGTTGATATCGAAGCCCGCGATCTTTTCCAGCGCAGGCTGATAGGCCTTGGAATTTGCGCGATTGGCACGCGAAACCTTGGCGGCGTCCTGGCTGGACAGGAGCATCGGGTTGTCGGCAGCAATCGCAAGACGCGCCGCACCTTCCGAATAGGCCTTGGCCATACCCTGATAGAGCCAGTCCGCGGCGCGGTCGAAGCTTGCATCGGGCGCGTTTTCATAGCGGGCCAGCGCAATCTGATCATCGGCGAAGAACGGCGTCACCAGACCTGCGCCAGCCTTATAGGCGTGTTTGGCAATCAGCCGCACCAGCGGCAGGGCGACAACCGGCGCCGTGATGATCAGATCCTGTCCCTCGCGCAATTGCAGGCCGACGCGCACGGCGACTTCCGCCAGACGTTCGAGCTTTACCGGATCGATGACAGGATTTTGCATATCGTGAGCCATGAGCTGCGGGACCTCTTTTGATGCGAAGACGCGTACCTTTAAAAAAAGGAGCGCGGTTTGGAATCAGTTCTATACTCTCGTTATCAGTTTACCAAACGGCATAATTTCACCACTCTTTTTCATGCACCTGCGCTATTATTGAAGCAGCGGGCAGTTACACAGGACGAATGACATGAACCGGAAACTACTTGTTTTGCTGGGGCTCGCAGGCCTGCTGGCCGGTTGTGTCACCATGACACCGGAAGAGCGCCGCGCCGCCGACGAGCAGACATGTCTCGGCTATGGCTTCAAGCCGCGGACCGACGCATTTGCCAACTGTCTGCAGCGGCTCGATCTCGACCGCCGGGCGGATCGCCGCGCCTGGGAAAACCGCGTCGATTTCTACGATCAGCCCATCATGCTCTATCAGCCGATCTATCGTCCGGTCGTGGTTCGTCCCCGCTAATAGCGATGGAATGCAGAACTCAAATAAAAAATGCGGGCCAATCGGAAAGATTAGCCCGCACCAAATCTGTTCAACTCAACTTATAGAGGGGTTTCCGGACGGTCCTGCGACAGAAGCAATGCGCCGATTGCATCGACCTGCTTCTGATCTGCCGCTGCATAGCCAAGCGATTGCGGCTGGCTTGCCGGTGCCGACGTATCGAATTGCGGCTGATAGGACGCGACCTGCTGAATTTGCGGCTGAGCCGTCGCTACATCGTTGTTATGCGCAAGGCGATTGCCCCGCGCCTGCGGTCCAAGGCCGCTGCCACGCACAGAGGTTTCCATCTTGGACGCATCCGCCAGCGCGACCTGTACGGTTGGCGCTGCTGCCGGAACCGGTCCCGCCTGCGGCAAGGTCACGTCATAGGACGGGTCTTGCGGCAGCGACGGCGATTGCGGCGAATAGGCGAGCGCGAGGTTATATGGTTCCTGCGGCACCGGGTTCTGCAACGAACCGTCGCGATTGCGTTTTTCGTAGAAGGAATTACCGCCGGCAACCAGCACATAGTGCATGTTGTTGTAGGGGAACTTCAGGCCTGCCGTATGGAAGAACATGGCGTTCTTCAGCTTCGGATGGCGCTGGCCTTTCAGCACGGCGTCGGCTGCGGCCTGAACATCGGGCAGCTTGCTGGATTCCATCTTGCGGGTGAGAACGCCGGGTGCGAACTGGTTCTTCTGGCCGACGACGCCGCAAATCGTATCCGGATAACGGCCCGATGCGAGGCGGTTCATCACAACCGTGCCGACAGCCATCAGACCATCGGAACTGGAGCGGTTCGATTCGAAGAACATGGCGCGCTCGAGACACTCCTTGTCCCTTGCCGTATAGGTATAGGTCTTGACACCGTTGACCGACTTGACGTGACTTACGGCCGCCGTCTTCTCGGTCTTGGCTGTGGTGCCGGTCGTCGTGCAACCCGTCACTACGAAGGGCGCTACGAGCAGTCCTGCCAATACAGGCAGCTTCCAATTACCAGCGCGCGTCAACGGCTCAGTCTCATATTCAGGACCCTTAACTGAAGCAGTCGATCCGAAGGCCAAAAATGACCAATACGGGTCTAGCTGCGGTGCAAGTCAAAGCAGGCGAAGATCAAAAATCAAACAACCTGCCGTCGCTCGTCTTCTTCAAGGTTTTGGAATTTTTTAGGCCAAAAAAAGGCAATGGGTCAAATTCCGAAATTGCTGAAACCATCGAAATGGTCGCAAATGAAACCCGAATCACGAGCGCAATTGTCCACACAAACCATTCAAAACTATTAATATTTTCTTAATGAACCTGCGGAAAAGAGATAAACCTTTGATTTGATGGAAATGATAGTTCCTCAATACAGGTCACAACCCTGCCTTAATTCGCAACTGCTGTAAAATTTTGATATATCTTGCTTCATCAGGTTGGGAAAATCTGCGGCGTAACTGTTTTAGCAAGTCCTGCGCCGGTTCCTTCAACTTTGATACAAGAAGCGTAACATTCCGTGAGATTAGCGATTTTCAGCCTTTTCAGCGTCTCGCCGGACCGAATCGGCTGGCAAGGATAACAGGCCGCAAGAGCGCTTCAGAAAGTGATCGAGCCCGCCTTTCGATGAGGAAAGACGGGCTCGAAAAGAAGTTTTTTATCGACGCACGATCAGCCGAAAGAATATCCCGCGCCGCGTACCGTGCGGATCGGATCGAGCGCACGACCCAAGTTGATGGCCTTGCGCAAGCGTCCGACATGGACATCCACGGTGCGATCATCGACATAGATATCCGGTCCCCAGACACCGTCGAGAAGCTGACTGCGCGAGAAAACGCGGCCCGGCGACATCATGAAATATTCGAGCAAACGGAACTCCGTCGGTCCAAGACGGACTTCCTTTTCCTTGCGGTAAACGCGGTGCTGCTGACGGTCGAGCACCAGATCGCCTACTTTCAGAACATGCGACAGCAGGCTTGGATTGGCACGGCGCAGCATCGCCTTGACGCGGGCCAGGAGTTCCGGTGTCGAGAAGGGCTTCACGACATAGTCGTCGGCCCCGACGCTTAAACCCCGAACGCGTTCGCTTTCCTCGCCGCGCGCGGTCAGCATGATGACCGGCAGGCGTTCCGTCTCCGGCCATTGGCGCAGACGGCGGCACAGTTCGATGCCCGATACGCCGGGAAGCATCCAATCGAGGATGAGGAGATCAGGGACGTTCTCGCGCAGCGCGATTTCGGCCTCGTCGCCGCGCAGCATCGTGTCCACCTGATAGCCTTCGGCCTCAAGATTGTAGCGCAGCAGAACGCTCAGCGCTTCTTCGTCTTCCACCACAGCGATTTTGGGTACCTGTGACATCCAATATTCCCTATCTTAAACCGGCGAGCGGAAGATACACGTCCCCCCATCGACCGCGTGCAGCCGCGCTATTCACACATTCTCCACCGCATTTGGGAGCAATCCGGCAATCTGCCCTGATCGCTTCAAATGCAGCGCTTACTCAGGGCTTGCGTGCCTCATCCACGACGATGCCGTGGCTCAGGTCTTCCTTCGGTCGTTCGGCAGGCATCTGCAGGCCGGTCACGATGTAATAAACGGTTTCCGCGATGTTGGTCGCATGGTCGCCGATGCGCTCGATATTCTTGGCGCAGAACAGAAGATGCGTGCAGGCGGAAATATTACGCGGATCTTCCATCATATAGGTGAGCAGCTCGCGGAACAGCGAGGTGTACATGGCGTCGATCTCGTCGTCGCGATCACGCACGACATTGATCTGCTGTACCGAGCGCGACGAATAGGCGTCGAGCACGTCTTTCAGCTGGGTCAGCGCCAGTTCGGCGAGCGTTTCCAGACCGCGATAGAGCTTGACCGGCTGGCGGGATTCCGAAACGGCGGCAACGCGCTTGGCAATGTTCTTGCCCAGATCGCCAACGCGCTCCAGATCGGCGGAAATGCGAATCGAACCGATGATTTCGCGCAGGTCCACCGCCATCGGCTGGCGCTTGGCGATGATCATCACGGCCTTGTCGTCGATTTCGCGCTCGCTGGCATCCAGGATCAGGTCGTCGGAAATGACGCGCTGCGCAAGGGCGTTGTCGGCATTGACGATCGCTGCGACCGACTGTTCGACCATACGTTCCGCATGTCCGCCCATTTCGGCGATCTTGTGGGTGAGAAACTTCAGTTCCTCATCGTAGGAACGAACGGTATGCTGAGACGGCATGGTAGACCTCGTAATATAAATTGCGGGGAAGCCGCACTTCTGTTTGTTCTGACGCAATCCGCGCGCAAGGGTTGCTTTCCCCTGCCCCCGGTTTGTTAGCCGAAGCGTCCGGTGATGTAATCCTGCGTGCGCTTTTCCGTCGGCGCAGTGAACATCGTTTCCGTGTCGCCCACTTCGACCAGATTGCCGAGATGGAACATGGCGGTGCGCTGCGAAACGCGGGCCGCCTGCTGCATCGAGTGCGTGACGATAACGATGGTGTAGTTCTGGCGCAGTTCATCGATCAGCTCTTCCACCTTGGCGGTGGCAATCGGATCAAGCGCCGAGCAGGGTTCGTCCATCAGGATGACTTCCGGGCTAACCGCAATCGCACGTGCAATGCACAGGCGCTGCTGCTGGCCGCCGGAAAGGCCCGTGCCCGCATCGTGCAGGCGATCCTTCACTTCCTCGAACAGGCTTGCCTTCTGAAGGCTGGTCACGACGATTTCCTCCAGATCGGCCTTCGTGCGGGCCAGACCGTGAATGCGCGGGCCGTAGGCGACATTCTCGTAGATCGACTTCGGGAACGGGTTCGGCTTCTGGAACACCATGCCGACACGGGCGCGTAGTTCCACCACATCAATCTTCGGATCGTAGATATCCTCATTGTCGAGCGTGATCTTGCCAGCGATGCGACAACCTTCAATCGTGTCGTTCATGCGATTGAGCGAACGAAGGAAGGTGGACTTGCCGCAGCCGGAAGGACCGATCAGCGCCGTCACCATCTTTTCCGGAACATCCAGATTGACGTCGAAAAGGGCCTGCTTCTCACCATAGAATACGCAAACCTTGTCGCCGCGCATCTTTACGGAACTGGCGTTGGCGTTCATCTTTTCTCCTACGGCTTTCTCGAGAGTTCGTTCAGTCATCAAATTCATAGCTTCGACTCCCGTTTACCAGCGGCGCTCGAACCGGCGGCGCAGAATGATTGCTGCAATGTTCATCACGGCCAGGAACAGAAGTAAGACGATGATAGCGCCGGACGTGCGTTCCACAAAGGCGCGTTCTGCTTCATTGGCCCACATATAGATCTGGACAGGCAAGGCGGTCGCCGGGTCCATCGGCGTGGACGGAACATCCGCCACGAAAGCCACCATGCCGATCAGCAGAAGCGGCGCGGTTTCGCCCAGCGCATGGGCAAGCCCGATGATCGTGCCCGTCAGAATGCCGGGTGCGGCAAGCGGCAGCACGTGATGAAACACCATCTGCGTCTTGGACGCGCCGAGACCGAGCGCTGCTGCGCGGATCGACGGCGGCACGGCGCGCAGGGCGGCACGCGTTGCGATAATGATCGTCGGCAGCGTCATCAGCGTCAGCACCAGACCGCCGACCAGCGAGGCTGAGCGCGGCAGGTTGAAGAAGTTGACGAAGACCGCAAGCCCCAGCAGACCGAACACGATGGACGGTACGGCTGCGAGGTTGTTGATGTTCACCTCGATCATATCCGTCCAGCGGTTCTTCTTGGCGAACTCTTCCAGATAGATCGAAGCGGCGACTCCGATAGGCAGAGCCAGACCCAGCACGATCAGCATCATATAGAGCGAACCGACCAGCGCCACGCCGAGCCCCGACGTTTCCGGGCGGCTCGATGCGCCATAGGTGAAGAGGCCGGTGTTGAATGCCTCCTTCATGACGCCTTCTTCCGAAAGCGTCTTCATCCAGCCAACCTGACGGTCCGATACCTTGCGGCTCGTTTCAGGGACGGTCAGATCGATCTGCCCCTTGAAGGCGGAATCGATATCCGCACCGGCCAGAACCGGAACAGTTTGTGTCGTGCCGATGATGGCCGGATTGTCCATCACCATCTGGCGCAGCTGAACGCGCACGCCGTCGGAATAGAAGCGGCCAAGATCGCGCATGGCCGGGCGGTCGGTGGTTGCGACGCCGAGCTTTTCAGCCAGCGCATTGCGCACCAGAAGCGGATAGTTCGCGGCGATCAGCACGTTCGGATCGGTCGCCCGCTTGTTGCCCGGATCGATCACCTGCGCGTCGATCTGGACCGGAAGGTAGAGCGTCGTCTGCCAGAAGGCGGTGTAGCCCTTGGAGAAAACCGAGAACAGCAGCGCGCAGAGGAAGAACACGCCAATGGCGATTGCAGCGATGCCATAGAGGCGGAAGCGGCGTTCGGCAGCGTAGCGGCGTTTCAGTCCGATATCGCGGCGGGCGGGTTGTGCAGTCGCCGTACCGCTTGCGTTGAAGGTCGTATCGGTCATTATTCGTACTGCTCCCGGTACTTGCGCACGATATGCAGCGCAAAGATGTTCATGATCAGCGTCAGGACGAAAAGCGTGATGCCAAGTGCAAAGGCAACCAGCGTCTGCGGCGAGTTGAACTCAAGGTCGCCGGTCAGCTGATTGACGATTTTCACCGTGATGGTGGTCATCGCGTCGAATGGGTTGATGTTGATACGCGCCGCAACGCCTGCCGCCAGAACCACGATCATGGTTTCACCGATGGCGCGTGAAGCGGTCATCAAAAGTGCGCCGACGATGCCCGGGAGTGCCGCAGGCAGGACAACGCGCTTGACAGTTTCGGAGCGGGTGGCGCCAAGACCGAGCGAGCCGTCGCGCAGCGTGCGCGGCACGGCGGTGATGATGTCGTCGGAAAGCGACGACACGAAAGGAATAAGCATCACACCCATGACGAGACCGGCGGTCAAAACGCTCTGCGCCATGATGAAGCCCTGACCGCCCGCAATCGCGGCGGAAAGATCACGCAGGAACGGGCCGACCGTCACAAGGGCGAAGAAGCCGTAGACGATACTGGGAATACCGGCGAGCAGTTCAAGCACCGGCTTGACCACCGTGCGCACGCGCGGCGAGGCATATTCGGCCATGTAGATGGCGGCGAACAGACCGACCGGAACCGCGAACAGCATAGCGACCAGCGCGATATAGAGCGTACCGGCCAGAAGCGGGATCAGGCCGAACTGGCCCGTCTCACCGCCGGAACCGGCAGCAGCAAAGCGCGGGTCCCAGACCGTGCCGAAGAAGAAATTCCACGGCGAAACCGACTGAAAGAAGCTGATCGTCTGAAACAGCATCGAGCAGATGATGCCGACAGTGGTCAGAATGGCGATGCCCGACGCGGCGATCAGCCCCCACAGCACGATGCGCTCGACATTGTTGCGGGCGCGCATGCGGCGGTTGATCGTGGAAAGACCGAAAATCAGACCGGCAACCGCAATGACCAGCGCCACGGCAGCGCCGATCGTGTGCGTGAGGTCCGTCGCCTTCTTCAGATAGAGGGCGATGGGCACCATATAGTCCTGGCCCTCGGTCGCGAGAGCCACGCCCTTGTTGCCGAGAACCGAGCGCGCATCCTGATAGTTGGTCGGGAAGCTTTCCAGCTCAGCCGGTGTCAGGCGCTCAAGCCCGTTGGCGAGGCCGCGCACCATACCGAGCTGAAGGCTGCGATTGGTGTAAGAACCATCCTCGACGGCATCGGGTAGTCGTGCGGTGGCGCTGTGATCGAGATAGACGGACGATCCGACAGCCCAGACGGCAAGAAACAGCACTGCAGGCAATGCAGAAACGAGGAAAACCCACCAGCCATGATAATGCGGGCGGGAATGCATTTTCTCGGCCGTCGATCCTTGCCCCGAACCTTGGGGCGCGACAGGCTGCGCTTTGTCCAGTGCAACGGCGCGCTGACGGCCAATAAAGAAGCCGACCAACCCGATTGCAATGACGCTGACGAGAACCAGAAAGAAGGACATTCAATTTCCCCGGTTGCCCTGAAAAATGCGAAACGACATAGACGTGTCCCCAATGACCAGACTGTCAGCTCCGCGCGATTGCGCCTCTCATATTAGAATGGCGCGAAAGGAGAAGAACGCGGGGAGGTTTCATCCCCGCGTTCCACAGTTTTAGACTTACTTTGCAGCCAGCGTCTTGCCTTCGGTGAAGGCGGCGCGCTGTGCTTCGCGTTCTGCATCCGGAGCCGGCACCAGACCATATTCAGCGAGCGGGCCGTCAGGACCGATCATCTGGTCGTTCAGGAAGAAATCGACATATTCCTTGAGGCCCGGCACGACGCCGAGGTGAGCCTTCTTCACGTAGAAGAACAGCGGACGCGAAACCGGATATTCACCCGAGGCGACGGTCGCAGCCGATGGCGTGATGTCGTTGACGGTCGCAACCTTCAGCTTGTCGGCATTGTTTTCGAAGAAGTAGAGGCCGAAAACGCCAACGCCGGTCTTGTTGGAGTCGATGCGCGCCAGCGTTTCAGCATAGTCGCCGTCGATGTCGACAGCCTTGCCGTCCTTACGCACTGCGATACAGGCCGAAGCGGCAGCCTTGTCGTCGAGACCGGTCTTCTTGATTTCGTCCAGAGCGCCGGAGTGCTTGCAGCCGTCGGCCAGAACCTTTTCTTCGAAAACTTCACGGGTGCCGTGCTTTTCGCCCGGGATATAGGCAGCAATGTCCCAATCCGGCAGGTTCGGGTTCACCTGGTTCCACTTGGTGTTTGGATTATCGACCAGCTTGCCATCAACAACAACCTTGGCGGCCAGGGCCTTGTAGACGTCTTCCGGCTTCAGCTTCCAATCCGGACCCTTGGCGTCGGTTGCGAAGACGATGCCGTCATAACCGAAGCGCACTTCCTGAACGTCCTTGACGCCAGCGTCAACGCACGACTTCAGTTCCGAATCCTTCATGGCGCGCGATGCATTGGCGATGTCGATGGTGTTTTCACCGACGCCCTTGCAGAATTCCTTGATGCCGGCGCCCGAACCGCCCGATTCAACAACCGGCGTCTTGAAGTTCGGATAGGTTTCGCCGAAGGTTTCAGCGACGATCTTTGCATAAGGCAGCACGGTCGAGGAACCGGCAACCTGAATCTGATCGCGCGCCTGGGCAGCGGAAACCGACAGAACGGCGGCAATGGCCAGCGCCGCGGTCGAGGAAATCATCTTGTTCATGAGCAGCAGCTCCTGTTGTAAAAAGCCTATGACGATTAGCGTCAGTAGCCGTCTACGCGCTCTATATTACATTCATATGACAGTAATGTTACAGGTTTGTAGCAATCCACCCTCCACCAATTGTGTGGGACTTTGGATGCCATGGAAGAGCTGCTGGAACTGTTATGGGAATCAAAGCCGTAAGCTTGGCAAACGGGCTCCCGTGGCTTCGATGCCGGCCACATCGGCATTGGCAAAGGCAAAGCGCAGAAAAGCTTCCTGCCCGTCACCGAAGAAGACACCCGGCAATGTGACAATGCCGAGCGACTTCGCAAGGCGCTCTGCAACCGTCACCGATGATAGGCCCTCGAAAGGGTGCCGCACGAAGGCGAAATAGGCCCCCACCGCTTCTACACGCCAGCCATCGACCACCGCCATGACGGAGCGAAGTGTTGCAGACCGGCACGCGATTTCCTTGCGGTTCTCGTTGCGCCATGCTTCGAGCGGCGCAAGCACGCGGGCAACGGCCACCTGCGGCGCACGTGTCGCGCAGATTTGCAGATTATCCATCACCTTGGCTATATTGGCCACCATATCGACGCCTGCAACAATGGCCCCCAGACGATGCCCCGGAATGCAGAAGGATTTCGAGAAGCTGTAGAGCTGGATCAGATGCGACGGCCAGTCGGCCTCACCGAATAACTCGTGCGGCGCCTCACCGGCAGTCGGCAGAAAATCGCGATAGGTTTCATCGAGGATCAGCCACGTGCCGTTGGCGCGGCACAGCGCATAGATCTGGCCGAGCAGTTCCGGCGGGTAGACCGCGCCGGTCGGGTTGTTCGGGGAAACAAGCGTCAGCGCCCTCACACCGGGATGCAGCGCCGCCCGCACATCCTCAACCGTTGGCACAAAGCCATTTTCAGCACGGCACGGAAAGGAAGCCGGCTTGATGCCAAGCATTTCCAGTGACGAACGGTGGTTGAAATAGAACGGGTCGGTCGTCAGCACCGTATCGCCGCTGCCAGCCACGCACATGATGGCCGCGATGAAAGCCTGATTGCAGCCGGATGTGACATGCACATTGCGCGCTTCAATCGAAGCGCCATAAAGCGAGCCGACATGTCGGGCATAGGCCTGACGCAGCACAGCCTCGCCTTCAATCGGCCCGTAGCCTGCGCTGGAGAGCGAACCCGCCGCCTCGCCCAGAAAGCGCAGCATGTCGGGATGCGGCGGATAGCCCGGAACCGCCTGCGAAAGATCGATCAGCGGGCCGTGGCTGCCGTCATAATCCCGCGCCCAGACCTGCACAGCCGGAATGGGCGGCGCGGAGAGTTGATCGATCAGCGGATTGACGGCAGGCAAATTCATCGGTGGCTCCCATAGCGATGACGCCACTCTTATCGCGAAGGGATGAGGGTTTAAAGCGGTTACTCGCTGGGCCGAGAAAGCACATAGGCGGCAGAGCCCAGCATGAAGATGGTCACCGCAATCGCCAGCAGCGGACCCGGATGGGCGCCCCACCAGAAAAAACCGTAGCCGACAAGCATGCCCAGGCAGGCATAGAGCTTTGCCTTTGGTGGTATCGCGCCACGGTCACGCCACTTGACGATCAGCGGGCCGAAACGCGGGTCGGCAAGAAGCCGCGCTTCAAGTTTGGGCGAAGACCGCGCAAAGAACCAGGCCGCCAGAATGATGAAGATGGTCGTCGGCATGACCGGCAAGACGGCGCCGATGATGCCAAGCGCAAGCATGACAAAGCCCAGTACGAGATAGAGCGCCCGCTTGCCAGCGGATATCGCCGGAACGGAGGCATTCGTGTTCGTGTCGGGATGATCGTCCTGCATGTTTTCCGTTGGAATCACATCTGTTCGCCACAGGCATATAGCAGGATTTCTTCCATAAATTGCACTGGCTGCACGGTCAAAGAAACGTCATAAGCGCCGTTTTCCGGCCTGTGGATAAGAAAAAACCGACCTGTAAAAATTGCCACACACACGGCCAAATTGCATTTTTTGCCCGGAAAATGCCGCATTTCGACAACTTTTAGAAGAGGCTTTAAAACTTGCGCTACAAATAAAAATTGTAGGGTCAGGCGACAGCGGTAGAACCGCTAAAAGCAGTTTTTCTTGGATTCCACCGCGTAAAACAAGGCCACACGAAGCCATGCGCCAGATTCCTAACGAATCGTAAACGCTTTTACAGCAACAGAACCGAATCCTTCAAAATATTCCTCAGTTATGTTTCGAAATATAAGTAAACAACGCATAGTATAGGATGATATTCCGCTGCGGATATAGATTCAATTATCGCATAATGTTCTCATTCGAACCACGTCATCGCCACATTTAGATTCCACTTCGCTCAGGTCTTTCTCAGCAAAACTGTCAAAGCGCCCCGTTAACAACTAGTGGAACTGGTATGAACTTCAAGACCCGTATGGCTATGCTCGGCTTTGCAGCAACCAGCCTTCTCGCTGTCAGCGCAATCGAAGCCTCGGCACAGCAATGCGGCGGTGCCTCCTGGTACGCCCTGACCTCCCGCACGGCTTCGGGTGAACGTATGAACCCAGCCGGATTGACCGCAGCGCACCGCTCCCTGCCGCTTGGCAGCAAGGTCAAAGTTACCAATCAGAGAAATGGCAAGTCGCTCGTCGTGCGCATCAACGACCGCGGCCCGTTCATCAAGGGACGCGTGCTGGATCTCTCCAAGGGTGCTGCAAGCCGTCTCGGCTTCATCGGCGCCGGACATACCAAGGTCTGCTTCACGCCGATGTAATCCGGCGTAAAGCAATGATCAGATTCTAGAGCGCATCCCGAAAAGCGGGAGCCGGTTTTCGGAAAAGATGCGCGTAAAAACGAAGAATTAGAGCAGTAACAGCCTAGGCTGGGCAGGTACTGCTTTCAACTCTTCCGGGATACGCTGTTTGCGATCCAGCCGATCGATGAACCAGCGGGTCAGATTGATCCAGACGTCGTCTTTTTCCGCCGCATCCTCGATGCCGTGTTCGAGATTGGGATTGTCATTGACTTCGATCACCACGACACCGTCATCCGTCTCTTTCAGATCGACACCGTATAATCCATCGCCAATACACCGCGCAGCGCGCAGGCCGGTTTCCAGAACCGCTTTGGGCGCATCCGCCAGCGTATAGGTGCGAAAGCCGCCCTCAAGCGGTTTGCCGCCCGTATCGTGCTTGACGATCTGCCAGTGGTTTTTCGCCATCATATACTGACAGATGAAGAGCGGCTTGCCGTCGAGGACGCCCACACGCCAGTCGAACCGGGTCGGCATATATTTCTGCGCCAGCAGAAGATCGCTGTCCTGAAGCCACAGCATCGCCAGCACCTTCAGCTCCGCAATATCCTTCACCTTCTTCACCCCGCGCGAGAAGGACGAATCCGGTATCTTGATCACCAGCGGAAAGCCCAGAATATCGGCGGCCCGCTCCAGATCCTCCTCGCCCGCAATCATCACGGTCTGCGGCACGGCCACATCATTGGCCTGCATCAGTTCGTGCAGATAAACCTTGTTGGTGCAGCGGATCATCGAAATCGGATCGTCGATGACCGGCATGTTTTCCTGCTGCGCCCGTCGCGCAAAGCGATAGGTATGGTTGGAAATCGACGTGGTTTCGCGGATGAACAACGCGTCGTAATTGGCAAGTCGCGACAGGTCCTTCCTGCCGATGGGGTCCACTTCAACGCCGAGGCGCGCTGCGATCTTCGCCCAATGCTTCAGTGACGCCATGGATGAAGGTGGCATCGCCTCTTTCGGATCGCAAAGCGTGGCGACCGTATAACGGGCCGGAACCTTTGGCTTGGCCGCCCGCCATTCGCGCTGCGTATAGCGGTCGAGCGCATCCTCGAAACGCTCCTTTTGATGTTTTGAGAATTTCGCAATATTGGCAAAGCCGATTTTCTGGATACGCGCCCACTCGCCGGGCTTGACCGTTACTTCCAGCGACGGCGCACGGAACCAGTCGAACAATAGCCTGCCGAAACGCTCGAATTCCGGGTTCTCGGCCAGCCCGAAATGGACGTGGATGGTTTCTGGCGCTTTTTCGGGATGCTTGCCCAACGCCTTGTTGAGCATGTCTTCCAGCTCGGGAATGGCATTCTCATAGAGCCGCCGTTCGGACAGATCAATCATCGTCTCGACGGACGGAATGATCCGGTGACCGCGCGCCTCCGCCAGAAGCGAGGCATAATAGCCGCGGCTTTGATAGGTATAGCTCCGCGACAGGTTGATAATGCGCGGGCGCTGCTGGCCGTTGAACAGGGCCGGATGCGCGAGATAATCGCGATTGGTCATGACCTTGTGCGGTGTCGCGCCATTGTCGATATCCGAGAGGCGCCCAACGAGAATGACGCAGATCGTCATCAGTCTGTCCCTTTTTCGAGAATCACCGCTGCTCTCAGCCCATCGCTGCCGAAGCGGGCGATGCGGTCGAAGATGTGGAAGGGAACCGGCACATTGGCCGCATCGGCGATGCTTTCGCCCTGTTTCTCTTCCACCCACGGATCATGAATAAAAATGTGACGGCCATCTTCGCCATGGACGAGCACCCAATGCGGCACCTTGTTGCCGAACATGAGATAGCCGCTGATCAGAACGATCACCGACGCGCCCCGTCGAAGCGCCGTGATGATGTCGAACAAGGTGAAACCGCGATATTCCACCGGAATGCCATAGGCTTCCGTGCGCTGGCGAAAATCGGTCTGTGCAAGCCGCATCACCCGGCGCTTCTTTTCCGAACGCACCGATTGCAGAAACAGCATATCCTCAATGGAGACGATGATGGATGCCTTCAATCCATGCTCGTGCCCGGCGACGGCAAGGCCGAAAGGTTCGCAGCCGCCCGGCCCGGACATCATGTAGATCGTGGTTGCATCGCGCCACAGACGGATTTCCAGCACCGGATCGAGCGCGGTTCCGGGCTTGTGCCGGGCAAGCGCCATCATCAGGCAGGCCGCACCACAGGTGAAATCGGTCGTCTGCCGGTAATAGGCAAATGGTGTTGCCAGAGGCACGCCGCCGCGCACCGTCTTTTCGAAACGCAAGGCGTTGGAATGGTCGGCATAATAATCGAGATAGCGCCCAATCGGGCGATAGCTGTGGCGCTTGTAAAGAGCGATCGCCCGCGCATTGTCCTCGCGCACTTCAAGCCGTAGCAGCGGACGGTCATGCTCAAAGGCCGCCGTCTCTGCCGCCTGGAGCAAAAGCGCGCCGATCCCCTTGGCGCCTGCATCCGGATCAACGGCAATCGAATAGAGCCGCGCCAGTGCCGTACCGTGCCGGAAAAGGATCATCGCATAGCCGATGATCTGGCCGTCAGCTTCCGCAATGATGGTTTCCGCAGTGGGGCGCGCGATCAGGGCGCGAAAGGAGCGTCGGGAAATGCGGTCTGTTTCGAAACAGCGCTCTTCGATGCGCAATAACGCATCGATGTCGTCTGCCGTGGCCTTGCGCGTGGTTGCGCTTGTCATCCCGTGGCCTTTGCAAATGGACCTCAAAGGTCCGGTGGAATGTGCCAACCATTGGCATATTCGCTGGCAAAAACAAGCTCCCTCAGCATGGCAAAATTATGAGTGGTCACCAAGCGTACAAAACGCCTGAAAAACCCAACAAATTCAATCATAGATTGTATTATTTCAGACCACCCGCGTTAACCATTAATTAAGATGTTGGGCGGTGAAGCGGCAAATCGAATTGACTCGCAAGTGTTTCAGATTTTAACGTTTCGTTAATAAAAGAGTTTCCGGCAAGGGCGTTGAGTATGTTTTGCGTTGTTCGCTCGACCAAGAAAATGATGGCAGCTGCTGCTTTCGCGGCTTCGGTGCTGATGACAGGCTTTGGTGCTGAAGCAGCCTCTGGCGACTTCATGCAGACTGGCAAGGTCACCTCGCAGCCAATCGGCCATTACGAATTCTGCAAGCGCGAAGCGCAGGAATGCAATATTGCCAGCCGCGACACCAGCCCGTTGCCGCTCGGTCATGCCAACTGGCAGCGCATTGTCGAAGTCAATCTTTCGGTCAATGAACGCATCAAGCCGATGACCGACGTGGAAATCTACGGCGTCGAGGAATATTGGGCTTATCCGACCACCGTTGGCGATTGCGAAGACTATGTGCTGCTCAAGCAGCGCGAGTTGCAAAAGGCCGGCATTCCGATCAGCGATCTTCTGATCACCGTCGTGCGCAAGCCGGACGGCGAAGGCCATGCCGTGCTGACCGTTCGCACCGACCGCGGCGACTTCGTTCTCGACAATCTGACCGACGAAGTTCTGCGCTGGAACGAAACCGACTACACCTATCTGAAGCGTCAGGCCGCGAACAATACCGGTCGCTGGGTCACCATCGAAGCACCGGACAATCTGTTGGTCGGCTCGGTTCGTCATTAGAGCGGTTCCGGTTAGCACGGAATCGTGGAACCGCTCTGTCAATTTGTTTTTGCGCATTATCCCACGCAAAACCGCTACGCACTTTTGCTGGAAATGCTCTAAATCGAAAGCTTACCGAAATTGAATTCAGGCCCGGAACGTGATAGACAGTCCGGGTCTAAAAAAGGAGAGGTCGGTGCGGTTAGCCCGGCTCCCGTGCAACGGCATAGTATAATGCCAGAGACGGGTCCTGACCTTCGCGGTTCTGCGATCGCAATGTGTCCCCTGACCTTCAACTCCGGAGCAATGGTGCGCCGGAGGATCAAGGGTTTGGACAATGAAACAGCAAATTTCCGTTATTACACTCGGTATTGCCGACCTCGCCAATTCGCGTCGCTTCTATGTCGAAGGCTTCGGCTGGACGCCGATATTTGAAAATGACGAGATCATCTTCTACCAGATGAACGGGTTCGTTCTCGGCACCTTCCTTAAATCATCGCTCGAAGCCGACATGAACCGTCGCGGCCTTGTGCAACCGGGGGCATTTTCGCTCGCCCATAATGTGGAGCAACAAGCAGATGTCGCGCCGCTGATGCAGCGGCTGACAGAGGCAGGCGGGACGCTGCTGCGCGCTGCCGACGCGCCCCCGCATGGCGGCTTTCGCGGCTATGTCGCCGATCCCGACGACCACGCCTGGGAAATTGCGTGGAACCCGGCCTGGCGCATCGATGAAAACGGGCTGGTGACCTTCGGGATCTAAGCCCCGGAACGCGACCATCTGCGGCGTGAGCAATCACGCCGCAGAAATCAACCGTTCCGCACCGATGCGGTAGGAAATTGCGCCAGCCAGATGAATGCGGCTGATTTGATCCACCCCATCGAGATCGGCCAGAGTGCGCGCAACTTTCAGGATGCGGTGATAGGCACGGGCGGAAAAGCGCATCTGCTCGCTGGCGTCGCGCAACAGCTTCATTCCCGCTGCATCCGGTCGCGCCACCTCCTCGATCAGATTCGCCGAGCAATAGGCGTTCGCCATCGACGGATCGAGCCCCAGCGCCGCATAGCGCGTGGCCTGCACGGCGCGGGCGCGGGCGACACGCTGCGCCACGGTCTCGCTGCGCTCCGACTGCGCGGGCTGGATCAGGTCGAGCGCCGAGACAGCGGGCATGTCGACACGCAGGTCGATGCGATCCAGAAGCGGGCCGGAAATCCGCGCCTGATAATCCGTCTGGCAGCGCGGCCCGCGCGCGCAACTGTGGCCGGGCTCGCCCGCCATCCCGCATCGGCATGGGTTCATGGCGGCAATCAGTTGAAAGCGCGCCGGATAGCTGGTGCGATGATTGACCCGGGCGATCAGACATTCGCCCGTTTCGAGCGGCTGGCGCAACGAATCCAAAACCTGCGGTGAAAACTCTGGAAACTCATCCAGAAACAACACGCCATTATGCGCCAGCGACACCTCGCCCGGGCGGGCGCGCAAGCCACCGCCGACCATCGCCGCCATCGAAGCCGAATGATGCGGCGACCGGAACGGCCTTCGGTCGGACAGTTTTCCGCCCGCTAGCTCGCCCGCGATGGACGCGATCATCGACACATCCAGCAATTCACGAGGGGAAAGCCGCGGAAGGATCGACGGCAGGCGTTGCGCCAGCATCGACTTGCCGGAACCGGGCGGGCCGACCAGAAGCAGATTGTGATTGCCTGCTGCGGCGATTTCCAGCGCGCGTTTGGCCGTTTCCTGTCCCTTGATATCGGCAAGGTCGGGCAGGCTTTCGCTGGAAACCCGCATGGACGGATCGGGCGGCGTCAGCACCTGTGTTCCACGAAAATGATTGGCCAGCGCAATCAGGCTGCGCGGTGCGAGAATGTCGATATCGGCACCGGCCCAAGCAGCTTCCGGACCGCAGGCATAGGGGCAGATCAGCCCCTTGTCTTCCCGATTGGCACCGATCGCAGCGGGCAAAACACCCGCGACAGGCGTAATCGACCCGTCGAGCGAAAGTTCGCCCAGCACCAGATAGGATTGGATGGCGTCTGCCGGAATGGCGCCGATGGCCGCCATCAACCCGACCGCTATCGGCAGATCGTAATGCGACCCTTCCTTCGGCAGATCGGCGGGCGCCAGATTGACCGTGACCCGCTTGGTGGGCATCGATAGCCCGGAAGCATGCAAGGCCGCCTGCACGCGCTCGCGGCTTTCCGCCACCGCCTTGTCGGGCAGGCCGACAATCGAGATGTTGTGGCTAATTAATTTATCGATTACACTCGCATAATGGACAGAGAAAACACTAAACCGCTCGCTTATTCCTACGTTCGCATGTCGACGGATATGCAGCTTAAGGGCAACAGTTTAGAACGACAGAAAGAAAAATCGAAAGAATATGCAATTCGCCATGATCTTCAATTGGTTGAAAACTTTGAAGATATTGGTGTTTCTGCATTCAAGGGCAAGAATATTAAGGAGGGAATGCTCGGAGATTTTATCTCCCTTATCGAAAACAAAACTGTCCCTGCTGGATCTTACCTATTAATTGAATCGCTAGACAGACTCAGTAGAGAAAACATATTTGAATCTATCCCGTTATTCATAAAAATACTTAAGTCCGGAATCAAAATCGTTACACTTATCGATGAGCAAGTGTATGGCGCGGAAAATGCTGATTTCAAAGATTTGCTGTACCCGATGGTTGTACTCAGTCGCGCCCATGAGGAATCGGTCGCAAAAAGTTTTCGAGTTGGCAAAGCTTGGGCGAACAAGAGAAAAAACATCCACCAACGCAAACTTACAAAAGTATGCCCCGCTTGGCTGAAACTGAATACAGACTCAAACTCGTTTGAGGTTATTCCGGGAAGGGATGACATCGTTAAACGTATATTTGACTTGGCCGATTCCGGATATGGTTCTTATTCGATTGGTCGCATTCTCAACAACGAAGCAGTTCCGCCCTTCGGTGAAGACTCAAAGGGATGGCATGCTTCATATATCTCTAGAATCCTTAACAACAGATCGGTTCTGGGTGAGTTCCAGCCTCACAAGTTGGTGAATGGAACCGCCCAGCCTGATGGTGATACGGTCCCCGATTATTTCCCTCAGTTAATTGATGAAGAACAGTTTTTGCGCATTAAGCATGCTCGCCGGAAGCGACAGGTGGAAGGAGCGGGTCGAAAAGGTCCTGTGTATCGGAATTTATTTTCGAGAATTGCCAAATGTGCCTACTGCGCCTCCCCCATGCGCTTTGTCGACAAAGGGCCTCCACCCAAAGGAGGGCAGTTCCTGAGATGCACCAACGCAGATCGCCATTTCGGATGCTCCGCATCGAACTGGCGATACGACCATTTTGAAAACGTGTTTCTTTATTTCGTTCATGAGCTTGACCTCGTTGAAACTTTAAAACGTGCTGACGAACAATCAGACCGGTACACGCTGGAGCAAAAGCTGGTCTCCCTTAATGAAAATATACGAGGGAAGAGGGAGCTACTGAATACAACTTTTGATATGCTTCAAACAAGCAATGCCTCCAAGGATTTCATCCAGTCGAAAATTGAAGAGATTTCATCCGAAATTCTGGAACTTGAAAATCAGAAGGGAGCGGTGGAAGCCAAACTGGAGAAAGATGCTGCCCTCGCTCCGGTTGATGACCAACAGATCAAATCGCTGATCAAGGAACTTCAGGATGCTGATGATCGCGATCTGGAGCGAAAACGTCGTGTCGTTGCCAACAGACTCCAGATGATGATCAAATCTCTTACCCTTGCTCCGGACGGTTTGCGAAAAGATTCCGAAAAACTGGTGTTATCTCAATTTGGACCGTCTGAAGCGCTGTTCGATTTCTTTGAAAGAGGAGCACAGTCAGGCGAGGTGAGCACAGGTATGTCCTTCTCCGTCGTTCTGTTGGACGGCATTATGAGAAGAGTGACCGTAAGCCGGAGGGAGCCTCTAAAAGTGATACAACTGATAGCTGTCGATAAGCACGGCCTCATTATTGAAACTGAACAAACCCACGAAAGTCTGAAAATCTGACGCTAATTTAGCGACAGCAATCCCTTGCTATGGCCGTTTCGGAAGAACGCGTTGTCTTGACCTAGAATTGGCGGGATTCTCGTTTCACCAAGTAAGGAGAAACGATATGACGAAGCCGAAAAGCGTTGCAGCCATTCCTGCGGACAAGGCAATCATCGAGGAAGCAATTTCGGAAGGAAAAAAACTGATTGCTGCTGGCAAGTCCAAGATTGATACTGCGTTGGCAATCTACGCAAAGCTTGAAGGCATGGAGCAGGACGTGATTGTCAGAGCATTTATCGAAGGCGCAACGCTGACAGAAAAAGGCGCCCTCACGTATTGGTACAACTGCCGACGGCGTCTAGCTAAGGAACGCCGTAGTGAACCCGCCAACACTCACTAAATGCATTATCAAAATCCGTAAATGTTATATATGGGAGGTGGGGGCACAACATTTACGGATTTTCATCTTTCCACCATCATCAACGATAAAGGGGGAAGGCGTGGAAAAAACTCCAAAATCGAATTGCCCCTCTCTCCCCATATTGCTCGTCATCCCACGATTTTTGAGTTTTTTACAGGGCTTCTCCCGGGACAAATAGCTCGATTTCCAATTCGGGGTAATGTTCCACCTGCAACTTTTTCAAGGCTTTGACGACTCTGTCCGTAGCCGGTGTGCAGTGTGGTTCGAACGTCTTTCTTTTGCCGTTGTCGATATCGCTGATTTTGCACGGTATACCGCAAGCCTCCAAGGCAATAACAAAGTCGGCGTGTTTCATTTTTTGTTTGCTTCGGATGAGGTCGAACCCCGCTTGGTGCTGCTGATAAGCTCGTGTCAAGCTTTCCCGAAGCCTTTTTAAATCTCCGTCGGTTTGTCGCAGATACTTCTTGGATCGATCTCCGAGGGAATCTCTTGACGTGCGGTATGTTTCAAACGAGTTGAAATCCTCGAGTGTTTTTAGAAGGTGTGGAGATTTCTTGTCGTAGTTTTCCCAGTTCTCGCGCACAAGATTGAATTCTGCAACGTCCTCCACCGGCCTCGTTTCGAACGTAAGGTGTATGTACTGCTTGCCTTCGAACTCGAAGATGGTATCGCGCGCGTTTATGGGCTTCCTTTTCCAGTCAAATTCCATTGAAAGTCGCTTGGTCACGGAACGAAAAACGAAATCGGTTTCGCCGCGCAGCATGTCTTTGATACCGACGCCCGATTTGTATTGAATTTCTTGGTCGGGACTGCGGTTGAAGAACAGTCGTAACGTCTCCTGATTCTCTTCAAACAGACCGTTGAGCGGGTTTGATTTGATGCCTCCTTTTTTGTAAGACAATTCCGTTGTCGCCGTCACCCGGTTTCAACGTTGCCGCGCCTCGCGTTCGCCAGCCGACAGGTTGGCGAACTATATGCTTAATCTCCAAAGGACTGCCTTTATCCAGATGACTTCGGGCCTGTCGAAATGATTCGAATAACTCTCCGCTGGTTGCCTTTGTGATATTTTGGTCGCTCGCATTGGAGAGGAAGCCGTCTGTGGTGACACTGAAGACATGTACGTCCTCAGGGAAACCGTTGAGAATTTCACCGAGGACTGCTCGCGTGTACGACGTGATGAATGATGCAAAATACGGCTGGGTGATCTTGCTCGGTGGAAGGGATTCCATTCCATCGTTTTGAAGGTTGTATACCCGCTTTTCACGAAGACCTTGGGCCGTTTTTCCGTAAGTGCTGTTGCCGACCTCTTTCCAGAACAGGTTGTCAAAGGTTCCCTTCTTATGCGCTGTACGCTTTTCAATGCATTCCTTAATGAAATCCCTGAAAACTGGTTGCTTGGGATCGGATGGTACGTGAACGCCCTTGCGGAAAGTCAGTAGCGCTCCAAGTTTCTGGGCAAGATACAGTTCGGGAGCCGAGCACTTCGAGCTGCCCTTACGAGGAAAGATGATTCCATTTGCCGTGCGGACAGGGAGAGTTGGGAAACGTACAGTTTCGGGAAACTCAAAGTCCACGGAGAAGAAACTGAGGTCGAGCGGTCCAACATCATCAAGCGTTGTCAGATTAGTGATATTGTCCCAGTCAGGCATGCCTATCAGTGACATCGCTGTGGTATATGCAGAACTGAGATCGTGGTCCCTCCACTGACCTTCGTCTGCAATGCCGAATATGAACTGCTCGTTTCTGCCGCCATGGTAGGTTTCTGTGATGAACGCCTCGTTGAAATAAGCTTCCTCTTTCAGCGGTGTTACGGTCTTGATTTTGAAATAGCCGTCTTTCTTGCTGAAAAATCTCTCTTTGATGGCCTCTCGCCCCAAGATTTGATTGCTATCCAACCCATCGTTTTGCCACCCGAGAAGCAGCAACCCGGTTCCAAAGGACGTCAACGTTGCAGGCATTTTGAAAGAGGTGAAAAGCGCTGTGCTCTGCTGAATTATCCGTTCGGCAAAACGGACGCACACCTGCGCATCGCGGATGGCATACTCACGAAACTCGCTCCACCGTTCCGTTCTGAAACGGGCCATGTTTTCCTTGATTTCCCGCTCTTCCTTCGGCGTCTGCCCGAGCTGGATTTTTGGGAAACCGAGAAGATCACCGATATCTGCAAGAGATTTAGCGTTGCTCGGAGCAAGCAGGATAGTGTCGCGGACAATGACGCTGAACTCGGCAATCGGATTATCCGCTTCGCCAAACCTTACTGGAATAGCACTGTCAATGCTGACGAATGTGCTTCTGACATTTGAAGTCAGTCGAGCGTTGTCCTTGAAATCACTGAATGCTGGGAAGTCAGCGCGAATGAAATGTCCAAGAAGGTAGATGGATTTCGGCACCTTCACATCGGGAAATTTCTCGATCAGCGATCCGACCGCAATACCAAGAAACTCGGCGAGCGTTAACCTCTGTTCCGCATCGGGGATAATAATTCCATCTGTTTCAGGCGTGCCAGGCTGTCCATCTTTGGTAATCAGCTTGATCGAGAACTGGTACGAAAGAAGCTCATTTTTTGCACCTGCTTCGATGGAGCTTTCCTGCTCGTTTGCCTTCAAAGACTGATATTCGGTGTCAAAACCAAGGAGCAGATAAGCGCTCGGGTCCTTCTTTGTCTTTCGCTTTTTTCCGGCGACTGGCGGCTCAGAAATGTTCTCGCTCTGAATAGAAACCGTTTTTGTTCTGCCCCCTTCATCGTCGGGTTCGATCTTGAAGGTGAATTTGTTCTCAAGCTTGGGCTTAGGCATCTACGCCCTTTCCGGATTCTACCACATCGATGTGTTGGGGAGCGTCGTCATAATCTCGAGGGCTTGCCGGAATACTTGATCTCATCGTGCCGTTGAACGTTGCCCTGCATCGGTAGGATATCTCGATATTCAAAAAGGGAGCCTATGTTGCTGGTAAAACGTGGAAATTCGAAATTCTGGTACGCGCAGTTTCAAATTGAACATCAAACGATTGTCCGGTCAACAAAGACGACTGACCGCAGAATTGCCCTGCAAGTCGCCGCCAAGATTCGGGCTAATTTCCACTCCGAGCTGCTGCTTGGCAAAAAGGAGGCGATTACGTTGGAAACTGCTCTTCATCGATTTGCGAACTCGAAGCTCGGAACCCCGAACTACCGGAATCTGGAAAGTCAGATCAGGGTAATTCTGACAATACTGAATGGCTCGATTCCTTTGATGAAGGTCAACTCCGACACACTGGAACGGTTTCGGCAAAAACGACTGTCCCAAGGATGCACATCGCACACTATCAAGCACGGCATGAACTGTCTGATAGGAGCGATCCAGCTTGCTCGGAAGGACGGCTATCAAAGTCCGTCAATCAGCGCGCCCCTCATTAGAACACCCAATTCCAGAGCGCGATATCTGAGTATCGAGGAAGAGCGTCGCCTGCTGCATGAACTGTCCCCCTCACGTATCGCAAATGGCCTATCTGCTGACCCGTCCCGTCGAGAAGATCGCCAAAAATGGATGCAGGACAATTATGATCTCATCGTTATGCTAATCGATACCGGAGCGCGCTACAGCGAAATCGCTAACATTGCGTGGCAGGACATTGATTTGAACAGGGGGGAAATACGCTTATGGCGCTCCAAAGTTCAAAACGAGAGCGTAATCTACATGACGGATCGCGTGGAAACGATCCTTCACCGTCGTCTGCGGGAGAGCCATGGGCCAACCGTTTTCGTGAACAAGCTCGGAGAGAAGAGAGGATATTCAAGGGCTGCCATCCGTAAAGCCTTCCGTCGCGCTGGCCTTGATGACTGTACTATTCACACACTTCGCCATACGCACGCGACACGCCTTGTTCAAAACGGACTCTCAATCCAAGAGGTCAAGGCTGTGCTTGGTCACTCCGATATTCGGACAACTATGCGATATGCCCATCTTGAACAGGCTGTCGTTACCCGCAAGGCACGTGACATTGTGAACGGCTTTAATACTGTTAATTCCTCTGGGGACGATATCCAAACCCTAAGCCGCTTCGCTCAGGGCTGACGTGCAACCGAAATCGAAGGCCTTATGCCTTGGAACTTCAAGTCCAACGCCATCGCCTGACTGCTTACTCTGCAAGGAGGACCAAAACGGTTAGTCGGTTTCCGTATGGTCGAAGAGGATGATGCCACACAGTTAAAATAATCAAGCGCCGGAAATTCCGTTTAAGGACAAAATTCATTGTTGGGGCTTTGGTGCGGATGGCTCCAGTACAAGCTCACTTGGAGCATTGCAGATTATTGACCAAATTGCTTCGCGAGGGCTCGCACTTGAGCGGCAAAGACCGTCTCTGCATTTTCCACAATGACGCCTTGAGCCTGATCGAAGCTATCGACTTGAAGTTCGTTGAGGCCAAAGAAGTCACGCGTATAAACCGCCTTCACACTCCCCTCAACATTTATGAAAGTGACAATATTCTTGGTATCAACCTGAACTGCTATCCGCTTCAGATGTTCGTCGTATGCATCGAAGCTAGGATGGATAAAGCGATAGTTTTCGCTATCTTGAAATTTCGCGAAGTCAGTCGTATCGACGACGAATGCGTCGCCTTTGCGTTTGAACTGCATGTTGCAGCGCTTGCAAGCGGCAGCTAAGTTCCAGACTGCATAACTGAACGGTCGGTAGACCGGCTTCCCTTTGGGAAGCACGTGCTCACGGTCGGTCATAAATGGCCCTGCACCGTTGAGGTTCGTTCGGCAATAACAACAGTTTCCGCCATGCCTTTGAAGATGATATGCAAGGATTCTGTCTTTAGCTGCCCTGAGCGCCTGTCGTTCGCTGCTGTCTTCGGGTTTCCAGTCCCAAGGTTTTTCTGTTTTCAGCGCCTTTTCGACTGCCTTAGCTTCCTCTTCACCCAACTCAAAATCGGCTAGGGCGGGTAAATACCGATCAACCATCGTTCCTGTCGGCCTTGCGTATGTGGCGATCGACCTTTCCAATAAGGTCGCGAACTGCGTCGAAGAATTTTAGCTGCTGACTATCAAAGCTGTTGCTGGCCATCTCGTTAACGCGAGCTATGGCATTATCGCGGGTGATTTCGCCGCGTTCGACTTGAGTGACGATTCCGACCATTTCCTCACTGACGAAATGGCTAGCGGGTGTGATCACGTCGAAGGCTCGCCACAGAACCCCCTCAACGTTAGCAGCAGAAACCTTAGCTTCCTGCAAATCGAGTGCCTTGGGAAAACCATCTCGGATATGAAAGGCGGATACCATGTCTGGGACCGTCCCAAGGGCGCCGATAACGATCAGCGGAGCATGTGTTGCTATAACAATGGTTGCATTGCGATAGGACGCTGCAGCTAGAATTTTATCGACATACTCCCGCTGCCAACGGGGGTGCAAGCTGTTCTCTGGCTCATCGATGACAATAACCGGATCCTCACCGAGTGAGCTCACAAGGAATACAAGTGAAGAAATCAACGACAGTTCGCCAGAACTGGCGTTCAAGAGCTCAATTATTTCACCGTCGTTGCGCTGAAGGAAAACTTGAATTCCCCGTAACCTCCCTGAACGACGAAGGCTACTCTCGCTGCGTAAGATTGCCCCAAACTCACGACCAAGAGAGAACGAATATGCAGAATCCCCTTGGTCAACCCACAGAATTTCCTCTGGATTATGCCTGCGCAAAAAACTGACGACGGCATCGTAGTCATTTAGATCGAAGAGATAATCCTCCGGATCTACTCGCGCAGCATAAGGATCGGCATCCACAAAAAAACCAAATCGGGGTCGATAACCACAGTATTCTAGTATCGAACCGATATGATAGAAGCGGGAATCCGGACGGTCGATTGTCCTTCCGAGCGCCCGCTTTACAATGTTCTTCGGCGTGTAGCTGCCTCTGCCCGAGGCGATACGATTCAGCCCTCTCAAACCTGAAAATCGGTCATGTGCTGTGTTGGAAATAATGGCCAAGCTTCGCTCACCACGAAGCTGCAAGACGAGTTCCCGAAGAAACCGGCTCTTACCCGAACCGTTAGGTCCGACGAGTATCGCCACTTTTTCGGTACTCGGCCATCGGTCCGCCAAGCCAAGTTGCTGTAGGTTCGATGAAACCATATACTTTCCGAGAAACAAGTTTAAGGTGAGGAATGTTTGCCACACTACCGATCGGACAGAACTTTTCCAAGCCCTGCGTCAGTCCGAACGTCATCAATTCGACGATTATTTTTGAGAACGTCGCACACGCGCCGAATTGCGCTGCACACGGCATCACCGATTGCAGGAACCCGCCAATCGAATAAATATCGTTGCTTTTGACCATTGGTGACTGATGCTGATGGTAGCCTATCTGGCTTTTACGATTGCACTATTCACACGCTTCGCCATATGCATGCTACACGCCTTATTCAAACTGTCGATCCAAGAGGTCAAGGCTGTGCTTGGTCACTCCGATATTCGAACAACAATGCGATTTGCCCATCTTGAACAAGCCGTTGTTGCCCGCAAGGCACGCCATGTTGTAAACACCATTGAAGCCTTTAACTTCTCTAGTGGCGGTAGTGCGTAAGCATCTCAAGCTTATTGCCTAGCGCTTGCAACGCGGGGAATCGTGCTGGAAAACTTCAGCGTCGTTATAGTGGTACGGCTTCCTTCTATTTTAAATCAACTACACCCCGTTTCGACCGAACAGTCTGCGCGCTGAAGCGGAGTAATTCTGATTATGCCCTTGCTCAACGATATCCCAGCCGTGGCCTGAGCTTGGGTAAAATCTGCGGAACATAGTAATCCCTACGCCGGGCATTACTCTCTGCAACGATACCCGAAACGGTTAGTCGGTTTCCGTATGACCGACGAGGACGATGCCGCGCAGCTAGTATAATGTCTATGACCGTTTCAACCCCATTCAGTCGTTCGGCGTAAACTCCGCTCCGCCTGAAAGCGGACAACCGACCGGTTGCTTTATTCGCGTCATGCAACGCCTGTTCTGTCTATTTTCGCGTGAAAAGATTCTCATTCGGGTAGAAATCCGAAAGCATAAACCTGCGGGCGCAGCTTTCCGGTCAGCGCTGCATAGGCTGCCTTAAATGGATCGAAGTCGGTCAGCTCGGTGTCACCATAAGCTGCGAGCGCGCGTCGAATCTGATACCATCCCGCGTCTGGTCGCCCGAGCTTGAATTC
The DNA here is from genome assembly GCF_030067775.1 of Ochrobactrum sp. SSR. Taxonomy (NCBI): domain Bacteria; kingdom Pseudomonadati; phylum Pseudomonadota; class Alphaproteobacteria; order Hyphomicrobiales; family Brucellaceae; genus Ochrobactrum; species Ochrobactrum sp. SSR. Next base: position 1,818,505 of record NZ_CP125969.1, read on the forward strand.
GTCGCGAATTTTACGCGGGAAACTTGTGGCATGGAAGCTAGTCCAAAGCTTGCGGCCTTCTTTGAGCACCGCTCGCGCCTCCGGTGAGAAGATGATGCCTTTCACGTAGCGCACCATAAAGTCGCTCTCGAATCTCCCCTTCGCGCCGACTTCGGCTTCGCTGAAGGGGATGAAGTGATTGACAAGACTCCAGTCTCGATCATTCCAGTGAAGGCCATCAGTCCCGGCGGTCAAATTACTGCCGTTGAACAGCATCCAGACGAGGCAGTCCGACTTGAATTCGTCGGTCAGCGGCTTGCTTGGTTGCAGAAACTGATCGCGATCGTTGAGCCAAGTGGGCTTGATCAAACGACGGACGCTGAAAACGATAGCTGCTTGCCACAAGTTGTCGGGTGTTACGTAAGTGCCGCCGCCATTCCTGCCGGTGTAGATGGACGAAGTGAGGACTGTCCCTGTCGAGGCGTTCTGCAGATCGTTGTTACCCGCAAAGAGATATCCTAGTGCCCCATCGCACCAGAGCTTCCTACGGGGATTTCTTGACGGCGTGAGCGCGTTCGAAAGCGGGAGAGCTAATTCTCCCCGAGCCTTCGGGGCTATGATCCATGCGTTTAAGAATGAGGACGCGGGATGAACAACAAAAGTCTTCTCAGCAACTAGCGTTCCCTCCTTATCAAGCGCATTGGCTGTAATGTCGCCGATTCGGTCCTTTATACTTTGGTCCCATATCAAAAAGCCGATCGGAAATTCACCCTTTAATTCGAAGGCGCGGCTATGGACAACAAAGCCTCCTAGATACTTCGCTTCCCAAACCTTTCGAAACGCTTCGAAATTGGGAGCATTAACGTACTTCAGCTTGCTGAACATCGCGAGTGTTGCGTCGGGCATTTCCTGTCGTATGCGAATTAGGAATTGCACGAACAGTTCTTTGCTAGCGTATCCCAAGTTCATTGCGCGCATCCACTCATTGATGCGCGTTTTCTCCACTCCGACCTTGTTCTCGTCGCCCTTGCCGATTCCCGATCCACTCTCCGCATAAGGAGGATTAATCAAGATCAGAATCGGCTTCGCGCCTTTTTTACCCTTGTTGGCATCGGCAATCGCTTGCCTCAGCGCCTTAGGTAGTTTGTTCGACAGGCTGTAATCAATCTCGCCGAAGTCGGTGACATCGTCGTTGAGATAGTCGTACTGGAAAATCTCCGCCCCCGCGAATGCCGGGTTCGATCTCATGATCGTCACATCGGCTTGGTCGAGCGTGGACATGAACACATTGCGCAGGTTGCTGTGCTTCGCCTCGAGATTGCCCACTCCCGCACACATGTCCCACACTATATAGCGATCCTGCCATTTCTCGCCCAGCGTCGCACGGAGCTGATCGTAGGCTTTGTCGACGATGTGCAGCGGAGTGTAATACGCACCCTTAAATTTTTGCTCATCGATGGGGAGAAGGCTGTCGCGCCTTTCAAGCAGATAGTGGCGGTGCTTCTGCTCGGGCGGCCGATGATAGATGGCCCAAAAATTGCGGTAGCCGCGATCGTTGGCCAATTCATAGGTTTGCGCGTTGAGTAGGAAAGTCGGCCCAGCTGCTGTCATCAATAGACGAGCGGGCAGATTGTTTATCGTCTCACGCTGTCCGTCATGCATAATATCGGCGAAAAACAGCACGGCGTAATCCGCTTGCGATTTCACCCCAAGCTCCTGCCCGATCATCGAAACCCATCGGTCGAATACTTGCCGCAGATTATCGGGCGTGATCGGTGTGCGTATAATACGGCGTTTCTTGATCGCGTCCTTCACCGCCGTTATAAATGCGGCCTCGTCATGCGCGATCTCATATTCGACGATGTGCGTCTGGACGTATGGCGCGATCTGCGCGCCCAACTCTCTGCCGGCGCCCGACCCCGATTTTGGCCACACAATACTCTTATCGTCTAGCAAAGGCAGTGCCTTCTCGGTCGGCATGATCGCTGCTTTTTCGCGGTCGATCACAGTCAGGAACGCGGGAATCGGCTCGCCCCGCTTCTTCGCGGCACGGATATAAAACATCAGTTGTGCGAACATAACTATTGGCGGTGTAGAAACCGCCTTTGCTTCGAACCAGACCTCCTGCGTTTGAATATCGACAAGGTTCTTGGAAACACCCTTGAGCCCCAAGGCCGAGATATAGGCGTCCTTCACGTCTTCCTCGGTGCGAGCCTTGGCTAGCGTCTGTGCCAGTGTCATAAAATGCTTCGCTCCCGTTTGATAATTTATACCAAGACTCGCGTTATAAGATATTTCCGTTGATTCGCTACGCCAAAGCGGACTGTCGGCTTTCCACTACATCATGGTCTTTCCAGCAGAAAAAAAAGAAGCGGAATGGCCTCCCGGGAGTGCCCTTGAATTGTACGGTAATGGCTGCAATTGGGTCAGAGCAGAATTTGACGGAACGCCTGATCGCCTTTGCCCAGTAATCCGTACAGCGCTTCCGAATCCGGCAGTGAACTTTTGGGGTGTCCGTCCCTCCCGCCGTCGTCGATGCTAGACGAAATGAGCCAGCGAGCCCTGCGATTGTAACTCCTGTTGCTCCAATCACTCTCCTCACGACACTGGCCATTCGGTTATAGCCTCCCGCACAGGTTACGGAACGTCAGACTAAATACTTCACGAAACGATATCAGCAGGCTTACCCGTCGTGTAAATACCTTCGCATACCCTTGCCTGTCTCAGGGAATGTCGGCTCCTGAGCCCATTCTCAATGTTTAAACTATCCGCTTCACTGCTGGCTGGAGGGCCTCCAATGGGACAGAATTGGGCTACGCCTTGGCCGCCCCCATGGAGCGCTACCACTAGAAATCGGTTACAATAGCTTAAAGGCCATCCATCAAGTGGAGAACTACTTAATTTGGTAAGCGAGGCGGCGTTGTACGAATGCTGGCTTTGAGCCTTCAAGAATCTTCACGATGAAATCGTTTATGCGCGGATTCTCGATGGACCCGGATTCGTACGTAAATTTGTAGTTTGCTGCTTTATTCAGAGTCACATAAAGCACCTGCTCCGCATCAGCTCCAACGGCAAGGTTGGGGTTATGCGTGACCAAAATCACCTGCCGTGTTTTCTTGGCTACGCGGATGCAGTTCGCCAGAACGGAAAATATGCTGTCATTATCAAGATTGTCTTCTGGTTGGTCGATAATCAGCGGAGTTTTCTCCATGTCGAGATGAAGATAAAACACCAATAGCAACAAGCCCTTTTCGCCCGGAGATAGCTGATTGAGATTTTTTCCACCGAGGCGGAGCTCGTACCGCGCATCGAAGTATTCAAAAGAGAACAGCAGATCGTATAGACGCTTTAGGTCCTTAACCTGCTTGCTTACATCTTCCTCGAAGATCGAAGAAACAACGCCTTTGGCAAAGGCTAGAATGCTTTCGACATCGTTCCAATCTACATCCGCAATACGCGAATCGAGCTCAGCCTGACCTTGTGCCGCGCCGCGAAAACGGCCGCTCGCTACTTGATTAACAAGTTCGAAAAAATTGTTCGCAAAATCGTGTGAGGGTACGAAAGATGCATCAATCGTCACCATGAACGCATCGGAATTTACCTCAGCTAACCTTTCTTCAACGCTCGTCTTGAGGTTTTCATAAAAAGAGCGGACCTTCGTTTTTGCTTCAAAAATAGACCGGGAAATTTTCTCGCGGTCCTCGTATCGCTCGTGAAGCCTTACCTGCAGTTCTTCATCGATATAACGAATACGGCGCTCTATATCTTTGATCGTGCCGGGCTTAGGGCCTTCGTCTTCACCCATAACAGCAACCATTTTCGACTGCACATCGGTCAGCGCCTGCACGTACCGCTGATATCTGCGTTGCGGCGCGGATAGCGTCTCTTGCAGCGTTTTCAGCTTGTCTGCCAGAAATTGGTACGCGGCCCGAAGATCGGGCACGCTCGATAGCGCCGCCAAATCGGTTTCGCCGGAGACAGGCATCTTGCTGGCCAGATCGAGCGCTTTCACCTCAGCCTTGAGCGCTGTGATTTTGGCTTCGATTGACCGTGTATCGATGCGATGTGAAACAATGGTGTCGATGTCAAAGCCAAACTTTGCGCATGAAGCCCTGAGCTCCTCTTTGCCTTCCTTGACTTGCGCGTCAATCGCTGCGACAGCTTCCGTGAGCGCACCAAGATCGACAATATCCATTTTGAGCGCCGACAAGCGCTCTACGGCGATTTTACCTCGTTCTTGGATCTCCGCCTGCATCCTTCTCGTTTCTTCAATCTGTCGGGTTACGGCTTGTTGCTCGGGCGTTTCCTCTTGGGGCTTTGGCTCTTCCTTGGGTTTCGACCCTTCGAGAACACGGTATTCTTCGCGTTTCTGATTCAGCTCTTCGGTCAGACGCGTCTTTGTGGCCGGATCAGCCTGCTTCTCCAGTTCGACAATTTCGATGTTTAACTCACGAAGCCTAACCTTGAGCGCACTTATATCGCTCTTGCTCTGGCTGGTTTTAAGTTCTTCCAGCTCGGCAAAAGTGGACTTTCCCATTCGGTCGGACTCATCGACATGAGAGAACACGACCTCTTCTATTTTTCGTCGGAAAGCCTTGACCTCAATTTCGTTGGTAAGGCTCTCGAAGTAATTTTGCGGCAAATATTTTATGGATTCGGGTTTGAGAGTATCGACATCCGCATCCAGCTTTTTTGTCGGCTTTGCACCGCTTGCCCAAATCAGCTCACCGATAAAATTCTCCGCGTAGCCCTTCTGCCTGAATTTCCTGTTTCGCGTGTCATCCGTCAAGAAAGAGAAATGATCGAACTGTCGAGACTCGCCAAGCAGCCCGATTATGTCGGCAATTGCGCTCTTGCCGCTGCCCTTGTTACCGATGATCGCAGTAAGCTCGGGATTGAAAGGAATATCCACGTTCTCGAACCACGACCCGTTATTTCCGCGATAACCGGATACCTGATTGATTTTGAGTCCAGCGATGAAGCGGGTCGCATCCTGATCAAGTCGTCTCAATACCGTCGGACGCTCTCCGATATGAACGCGCCCCTTCGGTTCGAAAAGCGTTTGACGCAGCCCCCGAAACGTCAAGTCGGCTTTAATCCAAGTCGGCTCGAAGCCTGCCTCGTCCCCGGACAGGCGGGAAAGATCGTCAAACGAGTGCGCATCGGAGCCGCAATAGACCGGCTTTTTCTGGCTCTCGGATTTGTCCTCGTATCGGTTGGATTTCAAGAAATGGTGGGTGTTCTTCGCGGCCCCGAAGAACGCATGGCTTGCCTTATCGAGCTCGTCGGAAATCGACATGCTTCGGGGTGATTTACTATCAACGCCGCGAAGTCCGTCGTTACTTGCCGCTGTGACGATGATGTAGGCTGCCTCGTCGGGAAAAACCTGTTTTAGAGCGGCTTTAAGGTCGGCAATACTGACCGTGGCCTGTTCATGGTCCTCTTTGGAGCTTAGCTCGCGACAGCGCAATTGCACCCCGTTCCGCGTTTTGTGGGTATAAAGGTCGCTTAAGAGGGTGGCTAGCTTGTCCGGTGTAGCTGCGACCGGATCAATGAGGACGTGGGTGTGGACATTCCGTCCATCGGAACTGATGGTCTCGGTGAGACGGAACTCAATATTTGGTATGAAGAGTTTCTTGCCCTCGGGATAGTGTTTCCTATAGGCATCAAGAACGGCGAAGTAACCGTCGAAAGAAAAATAGTCGGTAATTCCGAAAGCCTCTACAGCAGAGGCTTCGAGTTCATCAACATAACGTTTTAGGATCTCGTCCGAAGCTCCGCCGTAATTGTCAGACAGCTTCGTGCCCGGCGCATGCAGATGTAAGTCCCACCGCTTCCAAATTGATCCAATCTTCTGGTGTAGTTCCGACAAACCAAGCCCCCCAATTACCGCACAGCTTGAGCAACAATATAGCCGATTAAGGATGTTACCGGTTCAACCTCGTATGGGAATTGAATGTAGGTTGTTCAGGCGGCACAACATATCCGGAATCATGTTCTCTTGTATCCATGAACAAATTAGGAACCCACGCCTGAGCGAGTCAACAAGTAATCCGTTTTTGAGCCTGCAATTGATCCAACAACCCCGATGTTGGCCGAGATGTTTGATCTGGTAGGACGGGACGCATAGCAAAACCCTTGCCAAGTAAGCGTTGTATTACAGCGCACATCTTGCAAAACAAATTAGGAGACGGTCTCGCTATATCAGAGGATTCACCGGAGGGTGCTGTCTAGGCGCAATAATCCCAAACGTCGTCCTGTCCGTCGCTTCCACGGCAATTTGCTTACCAGGTGTTCACGTCTGACATATCATCAGTTCATGAGAATCGGTGGACTGACAGTCGAGGCGATATTTGCAGAGGGCGGGCTGCTGATCAGCCGTCGCTGACAAGGTTGGCGGGACGCGCTGGGAAGAACTGGTGTCATCATAGGACGTAGTTCGCGCTTTCGGCGTGCTGGCGACGATCCGCAAAAACGAAATCACCGTTAAGACCAAGATCGGTCTTTCCGATCTGCCACATCTCGTCAATTCGATGTTGCTGGAGCCTACGAATGGACGGTGCTGGACACACGCATTCAAATTGCTCGCCGGTGTGGTCGGGCCGGATTTGCTGAGCGTGGATTCGGTCGCGCAAAAGTGCAGTCGCAATGACACGGATAATAGGGAAACCGTACCGCCAGATTTGAGTGCAGGTCAGGTGTTCAATGTGTTTTCCCGGAAGGCGCATTCAGCCGTCTTCAACGTCAATCGGATGATGGAGGTTGACCACAGCCCACCAAAATAAATCGTGCATTCAAACCTGTGAATTGACTGATACAGACATCCCGTGTCTTTCAACTGACTCGGCGCCATCGCCAACGTACCAATCATGCCTCTGGAGAGCCTAACAGCGCCGCCATCGTCATAGATCTAAATCGTCAGGTATGTCTGTTCCATCAAGGTAACTGACTGGAATTTGTCGGAACGGCTGATCGCCAGTGAACTTCTGATTGTTGTTGTTCGTACCTGTCGCCGTCATCGATGCCAAAAAGAAATGCTTCAGCGAGCCCCGCGATTGCGGTTCTTGTTTCCCTAAACACTTCACGCACGATACCGGTCATTTGGTCTTAATCTGCCAGACAGGTTACTGACCGCCACGACATCATCTTAGATGCCGGTAGAAAAATCAGAAAAAAAATCATAATCCGGTCTCCTTAATGTTCGTGGAGAATAAATACTTCACGAAACAATATCAGCAGGCTTACCCGTTGTGTAAATACCTTCGCCTATATGCCTATGATTATACCATTTTACACCCTCTCCTTTTTCTCAGGCAGGGGATTTAAATTACTATTTGATAAGGAGAAATAATTTGAATAATATTGATTTACTAAATGAATACGCTAAATGGATAGATGATACAATTTTTCATTATGCAAATTACTACATTGAAAATAATATGAAAATCAATCCAAAAGATTTCGTTTATAGATACGGATACTACATAACATTCAATTTTGAAATTCAGAAGATGGTACGTAAATATCAATTACTTCCGTCATCTCACCACCAGATCAATGAGAGAAACTTCAAGAACGTAAGATTCCTGTACAACTTAATATGCCGAGAGGCGTTAGGGCGTAACTTCATGAAAAATACTAGCGGTTCACCGCTAGTAATAATGTGTTCAGATGTAAACAATACCAAGTTCTGGTCATACAGCGGTGATATTATCAACCTCCATGTACACTCTATCTGGATATCAAACCCTGTTATCAATATCAATTTAGATCAATATATATCAAATTTATTAGAAAGTGATACTTCAGAGAACTTCGATTTTCGGGATGTACATATCGAACGTATCACTTCATATGACCCAACCGCTGATGCCCCTTCAAGAATTGCAACATATACGGCGAAATTCATACCTTTTAACACCCACGGAGCGGACATAGCATCCGACATCAGAATATTGCCTGAGTACAGTTCTCATTGTGATACTTGAGGTGGGAAGTAAGGGTAAGCTGCCATCGACGGCTATTTGAAGCTTTTGATTATCTCTTTTTCACCGATCTCATAGCTTACTAGTTGACCATTTTCGCATGAGTAACTCGAATCAGAATCAGCCGCACCAAATGCAACGCCAACTTGATCAGGTTCCTCAAAGCTGATGTACCACTGTTTGGTATCTTCTTTCCGTAATTTCTCGAGGATGTACGTGAGGCATCTGGAATCTGCGTCGTTCAGTCCTCGTTGAAGATAAACCTCGGTTTCTCTATCCAGCTTATCTAAACGCAACTTTTCGGCGTAAGCTACGGACAGATGACCGACGAATATCGACGTCAGGCAGACTGTGTGAACTAAGGGATTTCTCATTTGTACGCCGCTCCGCCAACGTGACCACTCGATGTCAGCGTGCATTTCATCTCATGAGGAACGCACGCGATTCTAGGGGTTGAACAAACCAACTCACGACCGCTCAAAGAGCAAGTAATGCATCCATCATCTATAGCAATGCACGCCTTGTTCTCGCTTAAGATTTGATCGGCTCTCTTCCCTAAACTGGACCTCTCCGATTCCACCGGAACGGGTGTCTCTGCTGCACCCACGAGAAGTACCAGCATGGAAAGCCCCAAACCATTCCAGATTCTTGTTTTCAGGATGTTTGAAGACAATTCACGGTTGGTTTTGACGGAGTTTAGCACTCCTAACTCCTATATCAGGACGACAGCTTTGTAGGATCGACGTTAACGTGAATCACCGGAGCAACGACGTTGTGATTGGAAACATTCGCTGAAGCACGCGCTAACCCGTTCAGTAAATTAGCTTGACGGACCATTGAGCCTAGCATGAACAGGTCGATCAGTTGGCCAATTCCCAGCAAACCGAGAGTACAAAGCCAAAGCAAGCCTGTCCACGGTCTACCCAGGTAGAAGCGGTGAAGTCCGCATAGTCCAACGAAGCCGCAACACCACAACAAGAATGCTGTCACTCCTGATTTCACTATCATTCCCTTTCTCAAGACAAATCGGTTCTCTCCTCAAAAAAATATAGAGGGAAACCACCTGAAACTCATACCAATGGATAAGTTTTTGGAAATTATTATATAATTAGACTTGTTTCAACTAAAATATTATACCTCTGGATATTCTTTTGCGTAGTTTCTTGTCTCATCAGATATGAATGACGAGTACCCGCTCCACGACAACAACCGCGCGAAGCTTTGGCGAACGCCTCAAAACTGCGAGAAAATATTTCGGATTAACGCAGGACGAATTGGCGTTGAAGTCCGGACTATCAACGATCACGCTCAGTAAATTGGAATCTGGCGTAAACAAGCCGTCTTATGACGCAGTCCTTTCACTCTGTAACTCGTTGGAAATTGAACCAAATTATTTCTTCGGTTGGTCGGATGAAATGTCTGAGCATACCAAATCGGAGCGCCGTCTGAAGCTTCGGAGCCTTATCCTTCATGCGGAAAAGCTGGACGATGCATGGATAGACGAATTAATTTCACTTTCAAAACTCGCATCATCCCGCCAATGATCGGCTAATTCTACGTTCCAAGGGACGGCAATTTAGTGTAAACATTTGAATTTAATTAGCCCATATATCGACATGCCCATCTTGCCCGGCGCGACCATGACCTGCACATCGACAGGCACCGCTTCTATGCCCTGAAAGGCAACCGTTCCAACCCGCGCGACCATAAGCCCCCACTCGCCACGCAGCACATCTCTAAAGTGAGAGAATGCTTAAATACAACCAGAGGATTTAAGCATTTTTCCCGAAACAGATCAAGAACGCTGTGTCGCCGGCGAGGCCTGAATTTACCAGGAAACGCGTGCGCCTATACGACCGGAAAGAAGCCTGAAGCGCTCGCCGCCGAGGTTGAACTCATAGGATGCATTGGCGTAGAGCGAGGTATTGTCGGCAACCTTGGTCGTGAAACCGGCACCGAGTTCAAGGCTGGTTTCCTCCCAGGACGGACGAAGCCTGTCATTGTTGAAATAGATCGTATCGCTCGCCTTGAACTGATGCCAGACATTGGCCAGCACAAACGGATTGAACGGCCGCTCGTTGATCGTGTAATTGCCTTGCAGGCGCGCGCCGACACGGCCTGTCCAGCTATCGTTATTGTCGTAACGGATGGTGCCGCCGGGATCGTTAGCCTCATCGAAATTCTGATACTGCCAATAGATCTGCGCCTGCGGTTCGATCACCCATTTTTCGCTGATCGCGAATTTCTTGCCCGCTTCGAGAGAGGCCGTCCATTCCTTGCCATGGAAGCTGGAACTATAATCTGCGACCGATTCCGTATCGATGCTGAGCCATGAATGCATGACGATGGCGTCGATATAAGCTTCGTTTTCCCAGGTATGGGTCCAGTAAGCGCCGAGGCTGTAAGCATCGACATCGATATTGCCGATCTCGATATTATTGCCATAGATGTTTCTGGCGCGCATATCGCCCCAGCCGCGCGCATAGCCAGCCATCAGGCCGAGCGTATCGAGCTGACCGTCATCATGTTCGGCACGATAGACCGGCACGCCGAACTGCATGCCCCACTGGTTACCCTTGTAGCGCTGATCTGCGAAGGTGCTGAGATTCTGGCGATATTGATCGCCGAACATGCGGCCCCAGATGACATGCTTGTTTGCTTCATCACCGAACCAGGACTGTTCGCCGTGCCGTTCGTGGAATGTGCCGAGCGCCACGCGCAACAACCCGCGCACGACGGTTGGCGTTGCGCCCAGGATCGGAACTTCGGGACGAACCAGCGTGATGCTGCCGCCATCGTCGCCACCGCCCGAACCGCCTCCGGTCCCACCGCCGCTGCCGCCACCCGTGCCGCCGCCAGAGCCGCCGCCTGTACCACCTCCGGAACCACCGCCAGAGCCGCCACCTGTGTTGCCATTGCCGTCGTCGTCATCATCGCCATCGTCAGGGCCGGGCAATAACCAAATCGGCAAATCAGGATTGGTTGCGTCGATGCCGTCGAAATTGTTGCGCAGATACCAATTGTTCTCGGTTCCCGCCGTCACACCGCCTTGCACCAGCTGGTATTCGTAAATACCGGCGGAAGCGCGCCGCGCGAGGTTAAACGTACCTTCGCCCGTGGTCGCTCCATTGATCGCCTCCACCACAAGGATACCGTTCTGCTGGGTTTGCGCACCCGTACCGCCGACATTGGTCACCACGATGCCGGTGGAGCCGGTCGTCGTGCCGTTCGAAATGACCAATTTGTCGGACGGCGCATTGTCGCTGGCCAGAACCGTGTTCAGCCAGAGCTGGCCCGAATTCCCCTGATAATTGCCGACGATGGTGAGGCTGTCCGATGTGGAATTGGAGCCATTGGTGAGATCGATCACGCCTGCATTCACCACCTGTGTGAGACTGCCACCCACCGCCGGGCTGATGGTCCAGCTGCCGCTGCCAGCGCGAAGATAGCTGCTCGAATCGATGGTGAGCGTGCCGGTAGCGGTGCCGCTGTCGCCAAGCGTCAGATTGCTGTTCATCGTCAGCTCCGACGCATTCTGAAGCTCGATAAGCTCCCAGTTGATCAGACGCTGCGGATTGCTGCCCTTGGTGTTCTGCCAGGTCAGACGATCTGTGCCGAGGCCGCCATTGATCTGGATGCTTTTCAGCTGCGTATCGGTCAGCCCCTGAAACACCGCGACATCATTGTCCGCGCCCATGTCGATGCCGCCGATCAGACCGCCCGTCCAGAGCATGTAATCAGCGCCATTGCCCGCCATCAGCGAACCGGTGACTTCGCCACCGGACAAGAGGAACCGGTCATTGCCGTCATCCTGATTGACCGTCGCACTGACACGACCGCCGCGCATGTCGAAAAGATCGTCGCCAGCCCCTTGCGAAACGCTGCCATTGATCTGGCCGGGATCATAATTGATGATCGTGTCGTTGCCGGAACCAAGCGCAATCGTGCTCTGGATCGTGCCGTAATTTTCCACGAAGGTCTGGCTGGCGCCATTGACGAAAATGCCGTTATTGAAGAATGCGCCGGTGGTGTTGGTGATATTGGTCGCGCCATCGCCATTGATGGTGACGCCATTGTTCAACGTGCCATCATTGGTGATGATGTTCGTGCTGTTGCCGGTGAAGCTGAACGCCGAATTGATATGCGAATTGGCATAATTATGGACCACATAGGTGCCGTTGCCGCTCACAGTCAGGCCGCCATTGATCGTGCCGCGATTGTCGAAAACGAGGCTGGTCGCATCGTTTATGGCAACGCTCTGCGCATTGCCCGAATGATCGACCGTCAGCGCGCCCATGCTGCTGGCCGTGAATGGGCCATTCAGATTGGTGTTCTGCTCGATCACGACATTGAGGCTGCCAAGCCCGCTGGTGCTGAACCCGCTCGGATTACCGTTACAGACAACCGTATCGCCCGATGCAGGCGAGGCAGGCGTACAATCGGCAAGCGCCGTTTCTGTATAGGGGAAGAGAAGAAGAACCCCGATGACCGGTATCGGCATTTTGAACTGAGGGGCGGTAAGGCGCAGTAACGGAAAGGCGTGACTTTTTCTGTTCTCAGTCGAATGACGCATCAAGGTCCCCTCGAATACTATTCGCAAATAACTGAATAGACCGAATTCTGCACTAAAGAACGGGATTGGCAATATTATAAATTAGGGTGTTCTAAATTTGTTGGACGGTGTGTCCCAAAATCGTACAGGGGGTGCAAGCGGCGCAGTCACTTTGATTTTGCAAGTCTGCTCAATCCTATAGCCAGACGAAGCGCATGTCTGGCGAAAAAGAAACGGGCCCCATTGCTGGAGACCCGTTTCACTATACTGGTGGTTCGCAGTCGAAACATCGGCGCCACGGATTTGCGGGGGCCGGTGTTGTCTATTACCGCTTTGCTTCCACTGCGTCCCAGAACAGAGCAGCAATATTGGTGCCGTCAAAACGCTCGATCTCGCGAATGCCGGTCGGCGAGGTGACGTTGATCTCGGTCATGTAGTCGCCGATAACGTCGATGCCGACCAGAATGAAACCGCGCTCCCGCAGGGACGGTCCGATGCGTGCGCAGATTTCACGTTCGCGCGCCGTGAGCTTGCTCTGTTCGGGCCTGCCGCCGACATGCATGTTGGAGCGCGCATCGGTTTCTGACGGCACGCGGTTGAGCGCACCGACCGGCTCGCCGTCGATCAGGATGATGCGCTTGTCGCCTGCGCGCACGTCTTTCAAATAGCGCTGGGCGATGAACGGCTCGCGGAAAAGCTGGCCGAACATTTCGAGCAGCGAAGTGAGGTTACGATCACCATCGGCCAGATGAAACACGCCCGCGCCGCCATTGCCATAGAGCGGCTTGAGGATAATGTCGCCAAATTCGCGGCGGAAATCCATGACTTCCTGCGGGTCCTTGGTGATGAGCGTTTCCGGCATCAGGTCGGGAAATTCGGTGACGAAGATCTTTTCGGGGCTATTGCGCACCCAGGCCGGATCGTTGACCACCAGGGTCTTCGGATGGATGCGCTCCAGAAGATGCGTGTTGGTGATGTAGTTCATGTCGAAAGGCGGGTCCTGACGCAGCAGCACCACATCCATTTCCAGCATGTCGCGGCGCTCAGGTACGCCCAGCGTGAAGTGATCGCCTTTGACGTCGCGCACTTCCAGTTTTTCGAGGCGCGCCGAAACGACGCCGTCGCGCATCGACAGGCGGTCAGGCGTATAATGATAAAGCTCGTGGCCGCGCTTCTGCGCCTCCAGCGAAAGAGCGAACGTTGTGTCGCCCGTGATGTTGATCGTGCTGATATGGTCCATCTGGACCGCGACTTTGAGAGCCATGATTTCCTCGCGATTCGAAGTTGCGGGAAATTTAAAACGGAATGCACCGGCGATATAGTGCCTTTCTGCCGCCGAAACCGTGCCAATTCAGGCTTTCCGGCGTCCACAAAACACAAAAAAGTGTTTGCCATGGGGCCTCACTTCCAAACGAGGCAACCCTCCCCATATGATGGATCACAAATAGATACCCCTAGAATCAAGAGAACCTCATGAAAAAGATTGGCTTTCTCTCGTTCGGCCATTGGTCGCCCTCCCCGCAGTCGCAAACCCGTTCGGCTGCCGATACGCTGCTGCAATCGATAGATCTGGCAGTAGCCGCTGAAGAACTGGGGGCCGATGGCGCCTATTTCCGCGTGCACCATTTTGCGCGCCAGCTCGCCTCGCCTTTCCCGCTTCTGGCGGCGGTCGGCGCCAAGACCAGCAAGATCGAGATCGGCACCGGCGTCATCGATATGCGTTATGAAAACCCGCTTTACATGGCGGAAGATGCAGGCGCTGCCGACCTGATCGCTGGCGGACGCTTGCAGCTTGGTATCAGCCGCGGATCGCCCGAACAGGTGATCGACGGCTGGCGCTATTTCGGCTACGCGCCGGAAGAAGGCCAGACGGATGCCGATATGGGCCGCAAACATGCGGAAGTGTTTTTGCGCACATTGAAAGGCGAAGGCTTTGCGCAACCCAATCCGCGCCCGATGTTCCCCAACCCGCCCGGCCTGTTGCGCCTTGAGCCGTATTCGGAAGGATTGATCGACCGCATCTGGTGGGGCGCAGGGTCGAACGCCACCGCGGTCTGGGCAGCCAAGCTCGGCATGAACCTGCAAAGCTCCACGCTGAAAGACGACGAGACGGGCGAGCCGTTCCATATCCAGCAGGCAAAGCAGATACGCGCCTATCGCGAAGCCTGGAAGGAAGCGGGCCACAGCCGCACGCCGCGCGTTTCGGTGAGCCGCAGCGTCTTCGCGCTTGTCGATGACCGCGACCGTGCCTATTTCGGCGCTGGCGGCAAGGAGCAGGACAGCATCGGCTACATCGATGAGAATACGCGGGCGATCTTCGGTCGCTCCTATGCCGCGGAGCCGGAAGACCTCATCAAGGAACTGGCGCAGGACGAAGCGATTGCCGAGGCAGACACCCTGCTTCTGACCGTCCCCAACCAGCTTGGCGTCGACTATAATGCCCATGTCATCGAAGCGATTTTGAAACATGTCGCTCCGGCGCTTGGCTGGCGCTGAATTGCCGCATTTATGCCATGCCGAAGCTTTTCATTTGGCGGGAAAATGCTCTAGACACAGCGGTTGAATGATACTTTTCGGGAGGAAAAGGTGACGTCCGTCAAAACTGTCATATTCGCCGACCATATCGCAGAACTGGGCGAAGGCCCGGGTTACGATCCGCTGACAGGCCATGTCTGGTGGTTCGATATTCTCGGGCACAAACTCATCGAGCGAAACTGGGAAAGCGGGGCAATGGAGGTCCATGACCTCGGCATGAAAGCCAGCGCCCTTGCCGTCATCGACCGCGAGCGCCAGCTTCTGGTCAGCGAACACGGGCTGTTCATCCGCGAGCGCGCCAATGGTCGTCTGACGATGCATCATCCGCTGGAAGCCGACAATCCGGTGACGCGCTCCAATGATGCGCGCGTCCACCCCTCCGGCGCATTCTGGATCGGCACCATGGGCCGTAAGGCCGAGAAGGATGCCGGTTCCATCTGGTGGTATCGCGAAGGCCAGGTGAAGAAGCTCTTTTCCGGCATCACGATCACCAATTCGATCTGCTTTTCGCCGGATGGAAAGATCGCCTATTTCGCCGATACCGACCGCAATATCATCTGGCGTGTCGATACCGATCCTGAAACGGGGCTGCCGGTTTCGGAAAAGAGCGTCTTTCATCACCGTGTCGATGAAGGCGGCGTTGACGGATCAGTCGTGGATGCGGAAGGCACCGTCTGGAACGCCTGCTGGGGCGGAAAAGCGCTTCACGCCTATTCACCACAAGGTCGCCTGATCCGATCGATAGAACTGCCTGTAAGCCAGCCGTCCTGCCCGGCCTTTGTCGGCCCGGATGCGGCGGTGATGATCGTGACCAGCGCCCATGAAGGCATGAACGACGAGGCTCGTAACGCCGATCCCCATGCCGGAAAGGTGCTGCTGCTTGATCTCACATTGGCGGGGCGGCATGACCCGCCGGTAGCGCTCTAAAAGATAAAGGCCCCTTCCGAGGCCTTTTTCATTGTGGTGTCAGATACCCTCGACAATGACGATCTCACCATCCGCTACGGTCTGGCGAATAGCTTTCGCCGCCTGATATTCCGGCGAGTTGTAGCAATCGAGCGCGTGCTGCATGGTCTCGAACTCGATGATGACATTGCGCGCACGTCCTTGTCCTTCGACGGCTTCCACCTTGCCGCCGCGCGCAATGAAATTCGCGCCATAGCGTTCGAAGGCGGGTTTGGCTGTGGACACATAATCCTTGTAGCGTTCCGGGTCGCGAACATCCACGCGGGCGATCCAATAGGCTTTCGTCATGCTTTCCTCCTCGAAAACTATTTACGCAGCGGAGCGCATTTCTTCCAGAATGGCAAGGGCAGACGCTTTGCGATCCGCTGCGCCGACAATCGGTCGCGCCACGACAAGATGGCTGGCGCCGGCACGAAGCGCATCCGCTGGCGTCATGACACGCTTCTGATCACCCTTCTCCGCGCCTGCGGGACGAATGCCCGGCGTCACCACCGCCATATCCGGTCCGATGGCCTGACGAATGGCGGCAGCTTCGGCTGCGGAAGCGACGATACCACCCATGCCGGCGTCCAGCGCCTGACGCGCGCGCTTCAGGACCAGCGTTTCCGCATTGTCGGAATAGCCCGCTTCGCGCAGGTCGGCATCATCCATCGACGTCAGAACCGTCACGCCGAGCAAGCAGAGATCTGACCCTCTGGCGGCTTCGACGGCAGCGCGCATGGCTTTTGGATAGGCATGGAGCGTGAGCATCGAAACGCCCATCTTCGCAACATTCTCCACGCCCTTGGCGATGGTGTTGTCGATGTCGAGCAGCTTCATGTCGAGGAAGACTTTCTTCTTCGCCGCAATCAAGCTCTTCGCAAAATCGAGACCGCCCGCAAAAACCAGCTGATAGCCGATCTTGTAGAAGGACACGGCATCACCGAGTTCCTCAACGGCTTTTTCCGCTTCGGCGATAGTCGGCACGTCGAGGCCCACGATCAGCTGATCGCGCAATTCTGTCGTCGTCATGAAATTCTCCGCTGCAATTTTTGTTCTAATCGCACAACGGGGCGCGGTACGAAAGATACCGCGCCCCGAAATATGCAGATTGAACGGAGAATCAGCCGACCCGGCTGATCACGCTCTGACAGACGGCTGTGAGCATTTTGGCGCTGCGCTCATCCTTGAGGGTGCCATCCTCGTTGAATGCCACCGAGGCGCGACCGACCGAACATTGTTCGGTCACGACCTGCGTTCCAACCGCCATCAACACCGCGCGCAGGTGGTAGAGCCCGCGCATACCGGCGAACATGCCATCCGACGTCGAACACAGACCGACCGTCAGCCCGCTATAGGGCCGCAGCGGCTGGTCGCCATCCTTGGAAATCCGGCTGACCCAGTCGAGCGTGTTTTTCAGCAGCGGCGGGATCGATGCATTATATTCCGGCGAGCAGATCAGAAGCGCGTCGTGTTCGGCAAAGAGCCGACCGAGCTTCATGGCGTTTTCGGGAACGCCATGCTCCTTTTCCAGATTCTGGTCCATCAGGGGCAACGGATAATCAGCAAGCGTGATGCGGGTGACTTCCGCACCCTGCGCCCGCAATTCCTGTTCGGCGGCATCCGCCATATGACCCGAGAAAGCGCCGATACGGATCGAACCGGCGAAGACAAGAACACGTGCGGTCATGGACAACTCCGAGAATCAGCAAATACAATCACGGACAGTCAATCAGCCGAGCGGCCTGCGGTAAACCCACAGCTGTGCTGGAGGAACATTACGCATGACGAAATCATAGTGCTGAACCGTATAGTTTCCGCGACCGGCTGGAACCGGCGGCAGAGGTCCATAAGTGATCTGCATGAACGGACGGCCGCGGGGAATGCGCGTCAGCATATCTTCGATAAGCTGCACACGGCGCGCCATCGGGAAGTTGAGCAGCGGCACGGCAGAAATAATACTGTCGAACTGCTGGTCCTTCATGGTGCCGAGCGTGGTGTCGAGATCGAACGCATCGCCCTGGATGATGTTCACCTCGGGATAGGTCTTGTTCAGATGCTCGACGAAATCCTGCGAATATTCGATCGAATAAAGATCGGATGGCTTCACGCCATGCTTGAGGATCGCCTTGGTGATGACGCCGGTGCCCGGCCCAAGTTCGAGAACCGGCAGGCCGGAATGGATATCGATCACGCTTGCCATGCGCCGCGCGGTGATGGAGCTGGTCGGCAGAATGGCGCCTACCGCTTTCGGCCCGTCAATCCACCCTTTGAAAAAACGGATTTCCTCGTCGAATTTCGCGGCGAGTTTCCTGCCGAGTTGACCTGCCATTCCGCATGCTCCCATTGTCGTTATTGGACAAGCTTATGCCGCTTTCAATTCCTTAAGCAAGGCAGGAATAAGGAAAATATGAAAAAAGGGAGCCGTTTGGCTCCCCTTTTTTACTCACCTATTCCCTCGAAGAATTCCTTCATCCGCGAGAAGAACCCGGCTGATTTCGGGCTGTTCTCCTGCGAGGAGAGCTTTTCGAATTCCTCCAGTAATTCGCGCTGGCGCTTCGACAGGTTCTGCGGCGTCTCAATATCGATCTGGATATAGAGATCGCCCACCGCCTGCTGGCGCAGAACCGGCATGCCCTTGCCCTTGAGGCGGAACTGCTTGGCGTTCTGCGTGCCTTCGGGAACCTTCACGCGGGTCTGGGTGCCGTCCAGTGTCGAGACTTCGAACTGGCCGCCCAGCGCCGCCGTGGTCATCGAGATCGGCACCTTGCAATAAAGGTCGGAGCCGTCGCGCTGGAAGAACTCGTGCGGCTTGACCGAAAGGAAGATGTAGAGATCACCCGACGGACCGCCGCGCATTCCGGCTTCGCCTTCGCCTGCAAGGCGAATACGGGTGCCGTCCTCGATCCCGGCCGGGATATTGACCGAAAGCGAACGCTCCTGCGTCACGCGGCCCTGACCGTGGCACTTGCCGCAAGGATCCTTGATGACCTGACCGCGACCATTACAGGTCGGGCAGGTGCGTTCCACCGAGAAGAAGCCCTGCGCCGCGCGCACCCGGCCCGAGCCCGAGCACATGGTACAGGTGGTGGGCTGCGAACCCGCCTTGGCACCCGAACCGGAGCATTCATCACAGGTGATGGAGGTCGGCACGCGAATCTGCGCCGTCTTGCCGGCGAAAGCTTCTTCGAGCGTCACTTCCATATTATAGCGCAGATCGGCGCCGCGTTCGCGACCGTTGCTGGAACGGCGGCGACCGCCACCCATCATCTCGCCAAAAATATCTTCGAAAATATCGGCAAAACCGCCCGCGCCCGCAAAGCCATTGCCAAAACCGGCACCTGCGCCGCCATTTTCAAAGGCAGCATGGCCGAAACGGTCATAGGCTGCCCGCTTCTGCGGGTCCTTCAGCGTTTCGTAAGCTTCGCCGATTTCCTTGAACTTGCGTTCAGCTTCCGGATTATCCGGGTTGCGATCAGGATGGTACTGCATGGCGAGCTTGCGAAAAGCCGCTTTCAGCGTCTTGTCATCGCAGGACTTTTCTACGCCCAATGCTTCGTAATAATCGATCTTCATACGTCCGTTACCCCGGCGGCTGGACCGGACTCCCAACCGGAGCCTTCGTTATTATTCATCGTCTGCCGAATACCGAAACTGGCAAAAGCCCGGCATGGAGCCGGGCTTTCACTGTCAGCGGCAGATGATTACGACTTCTTCTTGTCGTCGTCGATTTCTTCATAGTCGGCGTCAACGACATCGTCCTTGGACGAAGCCTGCTCGCCGCCTTCGGCGTCCGCACCTTCAGAAGCCTGCGCTGCCTCATACATGGCCTGACCGAGCTTCATCGCCGTTTCAGCGAGCGTCTGGGTCTTGGCCTTGATGTCTTCGGCATCGTCACCTTCAAGCGAGGTCTTGAGCGCAGCGATCGCGCCTTCGATGGCCTGCTTGTCGTCTTCCGAGACCTTGTCGCCGTAATCCTTCAGCGACTTTTCCGTCGAGTGGATCAGGCTTTCGGCCTGGTTCTTGGCTTCAACGGCATCGCGGCGCTTCTTGTCGGCGTCGGCATTGGCCTCGGCGTCCTTGACCATCTTTTCGATGTCGGCATCCGACAGACCGCCCGAAGCCTGAATGCGGATCTGGTGCTCCTTGCCGGTGCCCTTATCCTTGGCCGATACGTTGACGATACCGTTGGCGTCGATGTCGAAGGTCACTTCGATCTGCGGCACGCCACGCGGTGCAGGCGGAATGCCCACGAGGTCGAACTGGCCGAGGATCTTGTTGTCGGCAGCCATTTCACGCTCGCCCTGGAAGACGCGGATCGTCACAGCCGACTGATTGTCTTCGGCAGTGGAGAAGGTCTGCGACTTCTTGGTCGGGATGGTCGTGTTGCGGTCGATCAGACGGGTGAACACGCCACCGAGCGTTTCGATGCCGAGCGACAGCGGGGTCACGTCGAGCAGCAGAACGTCCTTGACGTCGCCCTGCAGAACGCCGCCCTGAATGGCCGCGCCCATGGCGACGACTTCATCCGGGTTCACGCCCTTGTGCGGTTCCTTGCCGAAGAAGGCCTTCACGACTTCCTGGATCTTGGGCATGCGGGTCATGCCGCCGACCAGAACCACTTCGTCGATTTCACCAGCCTTGAGACCGGCATCCTTCAGAGCGGCCTTGCACGGCTCAATCGTGCGCTTGACGAGGTCTTCGACAAGGCTTTCGAACTTGGCGCGCGACAGCTTGATGGCCAGATGCTTCGGACCCGTTGCGTCAGCGGTGATGAACGGCAGGTTGATTTCGGTCTGCTGGGCAGCCGACAGTTCAATCTTGGCCTTTTCGGCAGCTTCCTTGAGGCGCTGCAGAGCAAGCTTGTCGTTCTTCAGATCGATGCCGCTTTCCTTCTTGAACTCGGTGATCATGTAGTCGACGATGTGCATGTCGAAGTCTTCACCGCCGAGGAACGTGTCACCGTTGGTGGACTTCACTTCGAACACGCCGTCACCGATCTCAAGCACCGACACGTCGAAGGTGCCGCCGCCAAGATCGTATACGGCAATAGTCTTGCCTTCGCTCTTGTCGAGACCATAGGCGAGCGCAGCAGCGGTCGGCTCGTTGATGATGCGCAGCACTTCCAGACCGGCAATCTTGCCAGCGTCCTTGGTGGCCTGACGCTGGGCGTCGTTGAAGTAAGCCGGAACCGTGATAACGGCCTGCGTGACGGTTTCGCCGAGGTAAGATTCAGCCGTTTCCTTCATTTTCTGAAGGATCATCGCGGAAACCTGCGATGGCGAATACTTCTTCCCGTGAACTTCTACCCAGGCATCGCCATTGTCGCCCTTGACGATCTTGTAAGGGACGAGATCCTTGTCCTTGGTGACCATCGGATCGTCGAAACGGCGACCGATCAGGCGCTTGACTGCAAACAGGGTGCCTTCCGGATTGGTGACGGCCTGACGTTTCGCAGGCTGACCAGCGAGACGTTCGTCACTATCGGTGAAAGCAATGATGGAAGGCGTCGTGCGGGCGCCTTCGGCATTCTCGATGACCTTCGCGCTCTTACCGTCCATAACGGCGACGCAGGAGTTGGTCGTTCCCAGATCGATACCAATAACTTTAGCCATATTTCTCTCCATTCAGCAAACCGCCAAGACCTCTACCGAGCGTTCCATGGGCGGCTCCTACGGTTTTTCACAATGCCCGCTTCAAGGTTGGGTTTCCGGAGGTTTTTTCAAGACCCCTCGGCCTGTCATCGAAGCCCTGTGCGAGGCGTATATAAGAAAGGCGCTTTTTCACTGCAAGTCAGAACAGCCGGACAGTCATAAATTCCTTCCCGGCTAATCTGACAGGTCTTTATCCGGACGATCCCTACAGGGAACCTATAGGTCTACGAAACCATTATTTTTGCCCGCCCGATAGATCGCGTCGATGACGCGCTGATTGGCCTTGGAATTCTCCAATGAAAACAAGGCTACATCCTCGCCCTGTACGACGCGCACAAAATTTTGCGCCTGCAACTGATAATGGTTTACGTCCGAAAACGACCATTCCGTCGCTTCCGTATGGCCTGCGTCGTTGAGCGTCACGCGGCTATGGCCATATTTGCCGGTGTTGAACGGCGCATGAACCTCGATGAAGCCCTTGTCGCCGTGGAAAACCATGAACTGACGCCCGGCAAGCTGCGTCGCTACATAGAAAGTCATGTCGAAGCCGTCGAATCGGGCCGCGACATTGGCATAGCGGTCAGTGCCGAAATTCGGGTCGATTTCGACGGAAGCCTGCACGGAGAGCGGCTCCTTGCCCGTGACCATGCGGGTTACGACCGTCGGATAAACGCCGATATCCGGCAACGCGCCGCCGCCGAGGTCGGGCTGATTGCGCATATTGCCGGGATCGACGTTGAAATAGCTGAAAGCGCCCTGAACATGGCGCAACGTGCCGATGGCGCCTTCGGCCAGCAATGCGCGCACCTTGATCCATTGCGGATGGTAATAGACCATGAAGGCCTCGGCGATTGTGACCTTGTGCTTGTCGCGTGCGGCGATGAGCTGGTCGATATCGTCGGCTTTCAGCGCTATCGGCTTTTCACACAGCACATGCTTGCCGGCTTCCGCCGCCTTGATCGTCCATTCGATATGCTGCGATGTCGGCAGCGGGATATAAACGCCGTCCACCTGATCGCTGGCCAGCAATTCCTCATAGGAGCCGAAGGCAAGCGGGGCACCGAAACGGTCGGCCACGGCGCGGGCACGCGCGTGATCGCGGCTCGCTATCGCATGGACCACGCCATTATCCGACGCGGCCAATGCGGGAATCACCTGCGTGACGCCGATTTTGGCGGTGGAAAGAATACCCCAACGGAACATGCCATTTCCTTTAGTTTCGCGGCTGAACACTATCATCGATTTCGTGACCGGTGGTAATCGATGACATGTTTGACCGAAAGACAAAAGGAAAAATCCCGTTACAGGCGTTCTTTCCAAAAAGGCGTAAATTCACATCCGCCGCAAGGCTGGCGGCGCAAGCGTCAACAGCCCGGCCAGTGTCATGGCGAAGCCAACCCACAGTGGCGCGTGGAGACCATATCCCGCTTCCATCGCCAGACCGCCGATCCATGGACCAAGGCCGAGGCCGATATTGATAACCGATGCGTGCATTGCATTCACCAATGCGCCGGGATGGGCAATGCGCATCACACGCGCCACGAAAGCCGGGTTCAAGGCAATGCCGGTCAGGCCGATCATCACGATGGCGAGGATTGCGGCAGGCTTGAGTTCGGCGAAAAGCGCGAAGATCAGCATGGCTGCAAGCATCACCACAAGACCTGCAAAGATCGTCATGATCGTGTGCCGATCGGCAAAGCGACCGGAAACATAGTTGCCGACGATGTTGGCCGCACCATAGACGGCGAGCAGGAACGGAACCTGCATGGCCGAAAATCCGGCCAATTCCACGGTGATCGGCGACAGATAGCTGTAAACCGCAAAAGACGAGCCGATGACCAGCGCGCTGGTGGCATAGGCCGCCCAGAGTTTTGGCTTGCGCATTTCCGCCAGCTCCGACCGCAGATCGGCCTGCGGTCCGTCACGGGTCGTTTCGATCTTCAGCGCGATGACCAGCGCACAAAGCAGAATCAGCACCACGATGCTCCAGAAGCTGGCGCGCCAGCCGAACGCATTGGTGATCGCCGTTGCAATCGGCACGCCCAGCACGGTGCAGAGCATCAATCCGGCAAAGACCAGCGAGGATGCCCGGCCGCGCAGTTCCGGCGCGACGAGTTGCGCCGTAATGGCGAGCATGAGGCCGAAACTGGTTGCGGCGGCCATGCCGGTCAGCACGCGGGCGGCCAGAAGCACCTGGAAATTGCTGGTGGAGGCGGCAACGCTCTGCGCGAGCGCATAGAAGATCAAAAGGCCGAGCAGTCCGCGCTTGTTCTCGATCTTCAGGGCCAGAAACAGCACCGTTACCAGCGGACCGCCGACCATCATGCCCAAGGCATAGAGCGAAATCAGATTGCCGATATCGGCAATGGAGCGGCCAAAAGCTTCCTGAAGCGAGGGCATCATGCCCGAAATCATCAGTTCGGAGGTCGTCAGCGCAAAAACGCCGAGACTGAGACAATAGACAACCAGCGGTATTGCCCGCGCCTCTTTACGGGACGCAACCGTCCCCTCCGCCGCAAGGGCAGAATCGCACGAATCGTTCATGGAGACGAATCCTATTTATGTAATAATGATTATATAATTCATATCGACTTGTTCGAGCGCGTCAAGAGAATTATATAAGACAGACTACAGAAAGGGAGGAAAAATGGTTTCGCGCGGTCGCCCGCGCAGTTTCGATCGCGATGCTGCGCTGGACAAGGTCATGAAAGTTTTCTGGGCCAAAGGCTATGAATGCGCCCAGATCAGCGATTTCACGGCAGCCATAGGCATTACGCCGCCGAGCTTCTATGCCGCTTTCGGCAATAAGGAGCTGGCTTTCCGCGAGGCCGTGGATTTTTACCGACGCACCATCGGCGCTGCCCCCTTCAGAGCTTTGGAAGTCGCCGCCACCATTCAGGACGGCATACGCCTCTGGCTTGAATTGAGCGCAGACAGCGCTTTTGCGTGTCCTGCTGGCGGCTGCATGATCAGCGTCAGCTCGATCCAGTGCAAACCGGAGAACGTCCCGGTCAAGGAATTCCTGACAGCCATTCGCCACACCAATCAGGACCTGCTTTCCAAGCGCCTGCAACGCGCCTTGCGCGAGGGCGACCTGCCGCCCGAAACCGACATCGCCCAGATGAGCGAATTCTACCACGCGATCCAGCAGAGCCTCTCCTATGAGGCGCGCGACGGCAGTTCGCGGGCCGCGGTGCAAAAGATCATCGACATGGCCATGCGCGCCATGCCCGCAAAAGTAAAAAGCCCGGCTTGAAGCCGGGCTTTTTACTTTTTGCTTATCCGCGCAGCACGCCGCCGGTCTGTTTGGCGACACTTGCCACAACCTGTTTCGACAATGCGTCCAGATCTTCGTCGGTCAGGGTGCGGTCCTGCGGCTGAAGCAGCACTTCAACCGCAATCGACTTCTTGCCTTCGCCAAGCGATGCACCGGTGAAGATATCGAACACCTGAACGCCGACGATCAGCTTCTTGTCGGCTGCCGAAACCGCCTTCACGACATTGCCCGCCTCGACGGTGGCATCGACCACGAAAGCATAGTCGCGTTTGAGGCTCTGGAACTGCGACAGGTTGAGCGCAGGCTTGGTGCGGGTCGCCTTTGCCTTCGGCTCAGGGATCGCATCGATATAGATTTCGAAGCCGCAGAGATTGCCCGACACGTCGAGGGCTTCCAGCGTGTCCGGATGGAACTCGCCGAAATAGCCAAGCACGACCTTGGGGCCGAGCTTCAGCGTGCCGGAACGGCCCGGATGGAACCATTCCGGTCCACCGGCTTCGATCTGGATGCGATCAACCGGCGCACCGGCAGCTTCCAGCGCCGCCAGCGCATCGGCCTTGGCGTCGAACACGCCAACGGTCGCCGCATTGCCCGACCAGAAGCGGCCAGCGCCTTCAACGCCCGCCGTTCCGCGACGGATACCACCGGCCACACGGCGCTGCTTCTCCGGCGTGTCGCCTTCATAGATGCCCGAAACCTCGAACAGAGCGATATCGCCAAAACCGCGATCCGCATTGCGCTGTGCCGCAGCCAAGAGGCCCGGCAGAAGCGACGGACGCATATCCGACATGTCGGCTGCAATCGGGTTGGCAAGCTTCAGCTCCGGCTGGCCGCCGCCAAATGCCTTGGCCTGCGCTTCGGAAATGAAGGAATAGGTCACCGCTTCCAGCATGCCGCGCGAAGCGAGCATACGGCGGGCATGACGCGTGCGAATCTGCAAGGTGGTCAGGATGCGGCCATTGACGGCGCCATGGTTTGGCAGCGGCTGCGGCTCGATCTGGTTGATGCCGTGAATACGCATGACTTCTTCAACGAGGTCGGCCTTGCCTTCCACGTCTCCACGCCATGTCGGCACCGTTGCCTTGATGACCTTGCCATCGCCTTCGACACCGAAGCCGAGACGCTTCAGGATATCGAGCGAAGCGTCGTAGGAAACCTCGATACCTGTCAGGCGCTTTACTTCCGTGACCGGGAAATCGATGACGCGCGCAGCTGGCGCCTTGTAACCGACAACGTCGAGAACCGTTGGTTGTCCGCCACACAGGTCCAGCACCAGCTGGGTCGCAATTTCCGCACCCGGAACCATCATTTCCGGATCGACGCCGCGCTCGAACCGATAGCGCGCATCGGTGACGATGCCGAGTTCGCGACCCGTGCGTGCAATCATGCGCGCATCCCAAAGCGCGGATTCGATCAGCACATCGACCGTGTTCTCGTCGCAACCGGAATGCTCGCCACCCATGATGCCCGCAATCGATCCGGGACCGTTTTCATCGGCAATGATGTAAATGCCGGGCTTCAGCTTGTACTCACGCTGGTCGAGCGCCAGAATGGTTTCGCCTTCACGCGCCGCACGCACCGTCAGATTGCCCTTGACCTTGGCCGCGTCGAAAACATGCAGCGGACGGCCCTGATCGAAGGTCACGTAATTGGTGATATCCACCAGCGCATTGATCGGGCGCAGGCCGATTGCCTTCAGACGCTGCTGCATCCATTTCGGGCTCGGGCCATTCTTCACGCCCTTGACCATGCGCAGCGCAAAGCCAAGGCAGAACGGGTTTTCCGCATCCTGATCGAGAACGATCTTCACCGGCGTTTCGCCTTCGCCCTTGGCGGCGGCTGGCAGCGTGTTCTTCAGCGTGCCGAGACCGGCGGCTGCCAGATCGCGGGCAATGCCGTGAATACCGGTGCAATCGGCGCGGTTCGGCGTGAGGCCGATTTCGATAATCGGATCGTCAAGGCCCATATAGGCCGCAAAGCTTGTGCCCACCGGTGCATTTTCTGGCAGATCGATAATGCCGTTATGCTCGTCGGACAGTTCCAGCTCACGCTCGGAGCACATCATGCCAAAACTTTCGACACCGCGAATCTTGCCGACCGACAGCGTGACATCGAGACCCGGCACATAGTCGCCCGGACGGCCCAGAACACCGACCAGACCGGCGCGGGCATTCGGCGCGCCGCAAACGACCTGTACCGGCTTGCCATCGCCCGTATCGACGGAGAGCACGCGCAGCTTGTCGGCATCGGGATGCTGGGTGGCGCTCACCACCTTGGCGATCTTGAAAGCCTTGAAGGCGGCGCGGTCATCGACCGATTCCACTTCAAGACCGATATCGGTCAGCTTCTCGACGATCTGGTCGAGCGTCGCATCGGTTTCAAGGTGATCCTTGAGCCAGGAAAGCGTGAATTTCATGATCGTGTTCTTTCCTAAAAATCAGCGTTTGAGCACTTCGACAACGCGAAAGCGCTCGCAAAGCAATTCCATATCTGGAGAGAAGCCGCCGTTGCGGCGAAAATAGGCTTCGTGGCCCTTTCGCCATTCTTCCAGCGGGCCTTCGCCCTCCTGTTCCGCAAATGCGGCATCAACCTCATCAAAGCGGCAGACCGTCAGTTCGACGGTTTCGACCACCGCAGCGGGTCGGCCAAGACCATCCAGAACCACATCGCGACGACCGATGACCGGCATCGGCTCGCCGTCTTCACCGAATGAGGCAAGCGCGGCGCAGGTCGCAGTCTTGCGACCTGCCAGAACCAGCGCAAGCAGCTCATCGGCGAGTTCCGGCGAATCGCCAAAGGCGAAAGTCACGGCATCGCGATAAGGTTCGGGCAATTGCGTCATGCGCTGAGGCCACCAAACAGCGTCGGCAGATCGAGCGGACGGAAACCGTAATGGTTGATCCAGCGCACATCGGCATCGAAGAAAGCGCGCAGATCCGGCATGCCGTATTTCAGCATGGCGATGCGGTCGATACCCATGCCCCAGGCAAAGCCCTGATAGACGTCCGGGTCATAACCCGAAGCGCGCAGCACATTCGGATGCACCATGCCGCAGCCCAGAATTTCGAGCCAGTCATTGCCCTCGCCGAACTTCACATGCGGGCCGGAGCGGTCGCACTGGATATCCACTTCGACAGATGGTTCCGTGAACGGGAAGAAGCTCGGACGCATGCGCATCGTCACCGACGGCACTTCGAAGAACGCCTTGCAGAACTCTTCCAGCACCCACTTCATGTTGGCGACATTGGCCGACTTGTCCACGACCAGACCTTCGACCTGATGGAACATCGGCGAATGGGTGGCGTCGGAATCCATGCGATAGGTTTTGCCCGGGATCACGATGCGGATCGGCTCGTCGCGGCCTTCCTTGTCACGGATCGCTGCAAACTTCTCCATCGTGTGCACCTGCACCGGCGATGTATGCGTGCGCAGAAGCTTGCGCTCGCCCTTTTCATCCGGATTGAAGAAGAACGTGTCGTGCATCTCGCGCGCCGGGTGCCCTTCCGGAAAATTCAGCGCGGTGAAATTGTAGTAATCAGTTTCGATATCCGGACCTTCGGCAATCGAGAAACCCATATCGGCGAAGATCGCCGTGATTTCGTCCACCACCTGCGAAATCGGATGAATGCGGCCGCGCGAGGCAGCGCTTTCACGAACCGGCAGCGTCACATCGACTTTTTCGCGTTCCAGACGGGCCGCAACCGCAGCCTTGCGCAGCGCAGACTTGCGCTCCGTCAGCGCATCGGTGACGCGGTTCTTCAGGCCGTTAATCGCCGGGCCCTGAAGCTGGCGTTCTTCCGGCGTCATGGTGCCGAGCAGTTTCAACTTCTCGGAAACCGTGCCCTTCTTGCCCAGTGCCGCGACGCGGACCGCTTCAATCGCCTGCTCATCGCTGGCGGCGGCGATTTCGCCCATGATCGTTTGTTCGAGTTGTTCAAGATCGCTCATTGTCTATATCCCTCTCGTGTCCAAGGGACACTCGACGCCTCTTGTTTACATCCCTGTCGTGCCTTTGGCACTCCACGCCTCTTGTCTATTTCCCTGCGCGCCTGCAACACCCACGCCTCTTGATCGGCGATATCGGCACCGGGCACCAGATAAGAAAGAAAAACCCGCGCCAGCCGAGCCAGCGCGGGTTCCCCAAATTCACAATGTCACTTGGGAAGGGCTGGCTTAGCGGACAGCGCCTTCAAAAGCGTTCGGCGTTTCGGTGTTCTTGAGGTACTCAAGAGCCTTCTTTGCCGATGCAACCAGCGCACCGAATGCATCCGGTTCGTGGATTGCGATATCGGACAGGACCTTGCGGTCGATTTCGATACCAGCCTTGGCCAGACCGTCGATGAAACGGCCATAGGTCAGGCCCTGCTCGCGGACAGCAGCATTGATGCGCTGGATCCAGAGCGCGCGGAACGTACGCTTGCGATTCTTACGGTCGCGGTAAGCATACTGCTTCGAACGGTCAACTGCAGCCTTGGCGGTGCGGATGGTGTTCTTGCGACGACCGCGGAAACCGGCAGCCTGATCGAGAACTTTTTTGTGCTTGGCGTGTGAGGTAACGCCGCGTTTTACGCGTGCCATATCATGATCTCCTTAAAGGACAGCGGCTTAGAGGCCGTTAGGCAGGAACTGTTTTACGATCTTCGCATCTGCTTCCGAGAGCACCATGGTGCCGCGTGCATCGCGAATGAACTTGTTCGAGCGCTTGATCATGCCATGGCGCTTGCCTGCAGCCGCAGCTACAACTTTGCCAGTGCCGGTGATTTTGAACCGCTTCTTCGCGGCCGATTTGGTCTTCATCTTGGGCATTTTGCTACTCCTTAATTGCGATCCCCGTCGTGCCTGCGGCACTCCACGCCTCTTGTTATGGAAGGCGTTCGTGCCTGAAACCGACCGAAATCTGTTTTTACTTTCAGGCAGACCAAGCCTGAAAAGCATACGAAACCGCCACGGCATGCCCTGCCGGGCGGTTCGAACGCGGCCTTATAGGCTTAAAGCCCATAAAACGCAATGGCTGAATCAACCGAAATTGATCAATAAAGCCGCAACAAAACCGACAAGACATGGATGTCCTGCAGGTACTCGATAAATTCGAAGAACGGATAGGCTACGAAGAATACCAGCCCATCTATGAAAGTACGATAGAGCCGGTCCGGCTTCACCGTGACCGTCGCGTCGTCGCTATAGATCGAAAACTTCGGGAAGAAGCGTGGAACCTCACGGCAATAAGCGCGGTAAGGCTCGCCGAAATTCTGCTCCAGAAATTTTTCTTCTGTGCGGATGACGATGGAAAAGGCGATATAGCAAAGCACGCCGAAGCCGGCTGCCACGATGATACTGCCCGTCTGCGCGCCGATGCCCATCGCACCGATGGTGCTGAACACATAAAGCGGGTTGCGCGTGATCGAATAAGGACCGCTGCGCACGATTTCCGCGCTCTTGCGCCCGCCGATATAAAGCGTGCACCACAGGCGCCCGAGAATCGCGGCGACGATGAAGCTGATGCCGATCGCCTCAATATATTCATGCGCGTGCCCGACCCAGGCCGAGCGCACGAAAAGCAGCGCGATCACCAGCAGCGCAATCACAACGCCAATCGCCAGACGGCGACGTTGCTGATATCTTCCCAATTCACCTATCGTCTTCATAATTGTTCCACGATTGCCACATTGGTTGCCGCCCATCCGATTGCGGGCAAATTTCCGGCAAAGAAAAACCGCCCGAAGGCGGCTTTTCCAAGACAATTCTGAAAAATCAGCGCGGTGCAAGCACCATCATCATCTGACGGCCTTCGAGCTTCGGCTCGGACTCGACCTTCGCGATTTCGACAGTGTCTTCTTTTACACGCTGCAGAAGCTTCATACCGAGCTCCTGGTGCGCCATTTCACGGCCACGGAAACGCAAGGTAACCTTTACCTTGTCGCCTTCCTCAAAGAAACGCACGGCAGCCTTCATCTTCACCTCATAATCATGAGTGTCGATGTTCGGTCGCATCTTGATTTCCTTGATTTCAACCGTTTTCTGCTTCTTGCGTGCCTCGGCGGCCTTTTTCTGGTTCTGATACTTCAGCTTACCAAGGTCTACGATCTTGCAAACCGGAGGCTCTGCGTTCGGCACGATCTCAACGAGATCGAGGCCCGCTTCCTCTGCCATAGCAATCGCTTCCTGAATGGAAACATCACCATGGTTCTGGCCTTCGGCATCGATAAGCTGGACCCGGGGAACCCGGATGTCACGGTTGGAGCGCGGTCCGTCTTTCTGGACCGGCGTCGCTCTGAACGGTCGGCGAATGGTCGTTATCTCCTGATTGTTAACGTTCATACGGCAAGAACTTTTGTCGCTCACACGACATATCCCCGATCAAACCGCAGTTGATCGCGGAAATGTCGTCAAGCAAGCGGCGAAGTCAATAGCATCTTTGACAGGAAAAATCACCCCCACTTGATAAAGAGCTAAATCGGGGGCTGAAAGCGACATATCGGTCACATTTCCTGCAATTTCAAGGGCTGCCAAGCGGTTGGGCTGATCGCGCGGGTTTCCTCGCCAGACAAGACATGGCAAAAGTCATCCCAACAATCAGGAGACTCAGATGAGCAGTGCGGGGCCAGAACTGGAGCCAGAATTTCTTGACGTGGACGGCGCGAAGATTGCCGTTCGCCACAGAGAGGGTAAAAATCGGCCCGGTGTCGTCTGGTTAGGTGGCTATCGTTCCGACATGCGCGGCACCAAGGCCCTCGTTCTCGATGAATGGGCCGAAAAGACCGGCCATAGCGCGCTGCGGCTCGACTATTCCGGTCACGGCGAATCCGGCGGCGATTTCAATCAGGGCACGATTTCGCGCTGGCTCAACGAAAGCCTTGCCGTCTATCGCCATTATGCCAAAGGCCCGCAAATTCTCGTCGGCTCGTCCATGGGCGGCTGGATTGCGCTGCGAATGGCGCAGGAATTGAAGAAGGAAGGCAAGGAGCCCGCCGGCATCGTGTTGATTGCGCCCGCCCCCGACTTCACGGCGGTGCTTGTCGAGCCAACCCTTTCTGACGCCCAAAAGCGCGACTTGCAGGAAAAGGGTTATTTCGAAGAGCCTTCCGACTATTCGCCCAATCCGTACGTCTACACACGTGCGCTTCTCGAAGACGGCCGCCAGAACCTCGTACTCAAGGGCATTATCGAAACCGGATGCCCGGTCCATATTCTGCAAGGCATGCAGGACCCGGACGTGCCGTACAAGCACGCGCTGACGCTGGTGGAGCATCTGCCGGTCGATGATGTGACGCTGACGCTTGTACGCGACGGCGACCACCGGCTGTCACGCCCGCAGGATCTCGATCTTCTCATCCGCACGGTCTCCGGTTTGGCCGAACGTGTGACCACAACAGCATAACGGGGCATCATCATGCGCTTTTCGGTCATCGCGTCATCGGCGGTTGCGGCCATTGTCGGCTTCGGCGGCACGCTGGCGCTGATCATCGCCGCCGCACAGGTTCTGGGCGCCACACAGGCCGAAACGGCGAGCTGGGTCACGGCCATTTGTCTTTCCATCGCCGCCACCTCAGCCTGGCTCAGCACGCGCTATCGCATGCCGATCATCGCGGCATGGTCGACGCCCGGACTGGCGTTGATCGGCGCAAGCGCCGGTTTCACCATGGCGGAAGCCGTCGGCGCCTTCATCGTGACGGCGATTGCGCTGATCGCGACCGGACTGATCCGCCAGCTTTCGGTGCTGGTCTCGCGCATACCGGCCTCCGTCGCCTCGGGCATGCTTGCGGGCGTACTGCTCAGCTTCGTCATCGCCGCCGCCAAGACTGTTCCCTTCGATCCCGTTTTCGTGCTGCCGCTGGTAGCGCTGTTCTTCCTGATCCGCCTCTTCAACCCGTCGCTGGCAGTCATCGCCGTTCTGGTGGTTGGCATGATCTTCGCGCTTGTTTCAGGCCGCTCGCCGACCCTGCCCGCACCGGAAATCTCGACGCTCACCCTCGTCTGGCCGGAATTTCATTTGGGCGCGATGATCGGCCTCGCCTTGCCGCTCTATCTCGTCACCATGGCGTCGCAGAACCTGCCCGGTTTTGCGGTGCTGCGCGCATCCGGCTATGAACCGCCGACCAGCGCCTGCCTGCGCGTGACGGGTCTGTTTTCCATACTGTCGGCACCGTTCGGTGCATCCACCACCAATCTGGCGGCGATTTCGGCAGCACTTTGCACCAATCCCGATGCCCATCCCGATCCCACCAAGCGCTGGCTGACCGGGCCGGTCTATGCGGCAATCTATGTTGTGTTCGCTTTGTTCGGCGCATCGCTGGTTGCGATCTTCGCCGTGCTGCCGACAACGCTGATCGCGCTGGTCGCCGGTCTTGCCCTGACCGGCCCGTTCATCAACGCCATGTCGCTTGCCTTGAAGGACGAACCGGAGCGCCTTGCCGCCACGATCACTTTCGCTGTGACGGCCTCCGGCATGGCATTCTTCGGGGTCGGTTCGGCCTTCTGGGCCCTGATAGCCGGGCTTGCCGTTACTTTTCTCGAACATTTTCGGAAAAAAATTTCGAGATAATCACATTGGTTAGCTCTGACTCCCTCTGAATCGCACTGGAATCGGATTGCGACATGCTTGAAATGCCGCAATCCCCTCACCAATTCGAAATCAAGCCGCCAAACACGAAATGTCCGCATAATGTGGACCTGGCAGGCCTGATTTTATGGAGCAGACCATGACCAATTCCGCATTGATACGACCGGCATGGACGCCAGCCACGATTGCGCTGATGGTGCTCGGCTTCTTTCTCTTCTGGCCGCTTGGCCTTGCCATGCTCGCCTATATTCTTTGGGGCGACCGCCTCGAAGGGTTCAAGCGCGGCGTCAACGAGAAGACCGATTCCATGTTCGGTTCTTTCCGCAACTGCCGCAAAAGCGAGAGCTTCAACTTTGGCAGCGCAACCGGCAACGCAGCCTTCGACGACTGGCGTCGCGAAGAACTGAACCGTCTTGCCGAAGAGCGCCGCAAGCTTGACGAAGCCCGCGCCGAATTCGAATCCTATGCCGCAGAGCTTCGCCGCGCACGCGACAAGGAAGAGTTCGACCGCTTCATGGCTGAGCGTCGCGCTGCAGCCAAGAAGACGCCAGCAAAGGGCAACAAGAATGACATCACCGATCTTTGATCGCGGATAACAGCTTGAAAACTATTGAAACGGCGCGGGTTTTCCGCGCCGTTTTGCTTAAAACAGCTTTTTTTGTCTGGCTTTTCGCACGAATCGCTTATTCTTGCGCGATGGGCTTATCCTTCCTTCGGCAAATCAGCGGCAACAGGGCATCTGCCAATACGGCAACTGTCCGGAGCGAACGCATCCATGCGGTGGCCGGTCGCGAGCTGTCATTGCGTGTCTTCGAAAACCCGCGCGCCAAACGGCTGACGCTGCGCATCGAAGCTGGCGGAAAAGGCCTGCGCATCACGGTTCCGCCCGGACTGCCCGAGCGCGAAGTGCAGAGTTTTCTCAAGCGCCATCAGGGCTGGATCGAAAGCCGCATCACCAAATTGCCGGATCAGCCGGGTGTTCGCCCCGGCGTGAAAATTCCGATCCGCGGCGTGCCGCATCTGATTACACATCGGCCCGGACGCGGCACGGTCGACCTCCTTGAAGGCAATGTGCTGCTGGTTCACGGCGACCCCGCCCATCTGCCACGCCGTCTGGCAGACTATCTTAAAGGGCAGGTGAAGCGCGATATAGAG
This sequence comes from Ochrobactrum sp. SSR, assembly GCF_030067775.1. Taxonomy (NCBI): domain Bacteria; kingdom Pseudomonadati; phylum Pseudomonadota; class Alphaproteobacteria; order Hyphomicrobiales; family Brucellaceae; genus Ochrobactrum; species Ochrobactrum sp. SSR. The sequence continues at coordinate 1,853,147 of NZ_CP125969.1, forward strand.
GCGCTCGTCATCCGCCACACGGCAAGCGTCGGTCGCAAGGCCAAGGCCGTCCGCTTCAAGGACACCAAGAGCCGCTGGGGGTCGTGCACCTCCGATGGCGTTCTTTCCTTTTCATGGCGGATCGGCATGGCGCCACCGGCCGTCATCAACTATCTCGTCGCGCATGAAGTCGCGCATCTGATCGAGATGAATCATGGGCCGCAATTCTGGAAACTCTGTCAGGAGCTTTGCCCCGATACGGAACGCTGCAAGGCGTGGCTGAAGCGAAATGGCAGCGCATTACAGGCTATAGACTTTACATGAACCGATCGATACTGACCGCCGCCAAGGTGCTGTGGGACTACCACTGCATTTACGATCCCATTCCGGCATCCGATGTCATCATCGGCCTTGGCAGCTATGATCTGCGCGTCGCCGAACGCGCTGCCGATCTCTATCTTGAAGGCATGGCACCCCTGGTGATCTTCACCGGCAAAAGCGGTCACTGGACCGAAAATCTCTATCCTGCAAGCGAAGCGGAAGCATTTGCCGAAGTCGCAGTCCGGCGTGGTGTGCCGGAAGAAGCAATCACCATCGAGCCCAACGCCACCAATATCGGAGAAAACATCCGCTTCTCGCTGGAAAAAATGTTGCCCGGCGTGATCAGCCCGATTTTCGTCACCAAGCCGCAGACCCAGCGCCGCGTGCATGCCACCGTCGCCCGGCAATGGCCGGAAGCAAAGGCAAGCGTGACGGCGCCGCTCCTTTCCTTTGAAGAACAGCCGACGCCTTCCTATCCGGTGGAGATGCTCATCAACGAGATGACCGGCGATCTGGAGCGCATTCTGGACTATCCCGCCAAAGGCTACCAGATTGCGCAGGCGGTTCCCATGGAGGTCATGGAAGCGTATGATTTCTTGATCGCACGCGGTTTTGACGGACATACCGCCAGAGAATAGCTGCGAACTGCTTGAGAAGCGCACCGTTTTGTGCGACGGGAAACCATGGTTTTGGATATCAAGATATGCGGGCTGAAAACGCCTGATACAGTCGCTGCCGCTCTCAACGGCGGTGCGACGCATATCGGCTTTATCTTTTTTCCCAAAAGCCCGCGCAATATCACGCCGGACGCCGCAGCCGTTTTGCGCCCTGCCGCGCTTGGCCGCGCTAAAGCTGTTGCCGTGACGGTCGATGCCGACGATGCGACGCTGGATGATATCGTCAGCGCCGTAAAACCGGATATTCTGCAATTGCATGGCCATGAAACGCCTGAGCGCGTGCGCTTTGTGAAGGAACGTTACGGCCTGCCGGTCATGAAAGCCTTTGCGATCCGCAGCGCCGACGATCTGGCCGCCATCGCGCCCTATAAGGGCATTGCCGACCGCTTCCTGTTCGACGCCAAGCCGCCGAAGGGATCGGAATTGCCGGGCGGCAACGGGGTTTCCTTCGACTGGGCCCTGCTTGATGCGCTTGACGCGGATGTCGATTACATGCTTTCCGGTGGATTGAACGCTGGCAATATTGCCGAGGCGCTGCACGAGACGCACGCGCCGGGCATCGACATATCGTCCGGCGTCGAGCGCGCACCCGGCGTTAAGGACGTGCGTCTCATTGAAGATTTTTTCCAGGCTGTCGCCGATGCGGATGTGTCACCATCCGCAAAACGCGCCTGAACATGACGGAGCTGAAGCGTTGAACAAGCCGGTTGAACCCAATTCCTACAAGACAGGCCCGGACGAAGAGGGCATGTTCGGTATTTTCGGCGGACGTTTCGTCGCCGAGACGCTGATGCCGCTGATCCTCGAATTGCAGGAGGCCTATGAAACGGCCAAGAACGATCCTGAATTCAAGGCCGAGCTTTCCGCCCTTTCGACCTATTATGCCGGTCGCCCGTCGAAGCTGTATTATGCCGAAGGGCTGACCAAGCATCTGGGCGGTGCAAAAATCTACTTCAAGCGCGAAGACCTGAACCACACCGGCAGCCACAAAATCAACAACTGCCTCGGTCAGATTCTGCTCGCCAAGCGCATGGGCAAGACGCGCATCATCGCCGAAACCGGTGCTGGCCAGCATGGTGTGGCATCGGCAACCGTCGCTGCACGTTTCGGCCTGCCTTGCGTGGTCTATATGGGCGCGACGGACGTTGAACGTCAGAAGCCGAATGTGTTCCGCATGAAGCTGCTGGGTGCCGAAGTGAAGCCGGTTACGGCTGGCAACGGCACGCTCAAGGACGCGATGAACGAAGCGCTTCGCGACTGGGTCACGAATGTTGAAGACACCTATTACCTGATCGGCACGGCTGCCGGTCCGCATCCTTATCCGGAACTGGTTCGCGACTTCCAGTCGGTCATCGGCACGGAAGCGCGCCAGCAGATTCTCGAACAGGAAGGCCGTCTACCGGATGTCATCATCGCGGCTGTCGGCGGCGGTTCCAATGCCATCGGCCTGTTCCATCCCTTCCTCGATGACGCATCGGTCAAGATCGTCGGCGTCGAGGCAGGCGGTCACGGTCTGGACGGTGACGAGCATTGCGCATCGATGAGCGCAGGTCGTCCCGGCGTTCTGCACGGCAATCGCACCTATCTGCTCCAGAACGAAGATGGCCAGATCCTCGAAGGCCATTCGGTCTCCGCCGGTCTCGACTATCCGGGCGTCGGCCCGGAACATTCCTGGTTGAAGGATTCGGGTCGCGTCGATTATGTGCCGATCCTCGATCAGGAAGCACTGGATGCCTTCCAGCTTGCAACCCGCGTCGAAGGCATCATTCCGGCGCTCGAATCCGCCCATGCCATTGCGCAGGCCGTCAAGATGGCGCCAACCATGGGCAAGGACCAGATCATGATCGTCAACCTGTCTGGCCGTGGCGATAAGGACGTTCACACGGTCGGCAAGCTTCTCGGCATGGATATCTGAGGACAGAATGGGCAAAGACGCCGCTGACGCTTCCACCTACAGACCGCGCGCCGCATGGTTCGACGGGCTGACGGAATGCGGCCCGGCGACGATCAAGCTCAACATCATCGAAGCGGACCCTTCCAATCCGCTTGCCGAAGCTGCGGTGGGCATTGCCCGCCGGCAGATCGCAAATGCTGCGGCAAGGCTTGAAGCCCTGCCGCATCTGGACGCTGGTTTCGCCATTCTCCATCAGGGTGAGGAAAGCCTCTGGCTTCTGCTTCACTGGTGGCTGGAAGGCGGCATTGCAACGGAAATGCTGTGGCAGTCCGAACTCGGCGACGAGATCGAATTCATGCCCGCACAGCCCTTGCTGATGGCCTGCGTCTGGGAACTCGGAATTATTGACTTTGAACGGCGCGCTTGGATGGAGACGGCCATGTCCGGCAAACCCATCGCCGATTATCTTGCGCGCACTTTGCCACGGGGCACGGTATGACCACTCGCATCGACACCAAATTCGCCGCATTGAAGACCGAGGGCCGTCCGGCGCTGGTCACCTATTTCATGGGCGGCGATCCCGACCTCGAAACTTCGCTCAAGGTCATGAAGGAACTGCCGAAGGCCGGTGCCGATGTGATCGAGCTTGGCATGGCTTTCTCCGATCCGATGGCGGACGGCCCGGCCATCGAAGCTGCCGGTCTGCGCGCGCTGAAAGCCGGGCAGTCGCTTTCCAAGACGCTTTATATGGCCGCCGAATTCCGCAAGGAAGACGACACGACCCCGATCGTGCTGATGGGCTATTACAATCCGATCTATATCTATGGCGTCGAGCGCTTCCTGACCGATGCCAAGGCTTCCGGCGTTGATGGCCTGATCATTGTCGATCTGCCGTCGGAAATGGATGCGGAACTTTGCGTTCCGGCCAGGAAGGCGGGCATCAACTTCATTCGCCTGACCACGCCGACCACCGACGACAAGCGTCTGCCGAAGGTTCTGCATAATTCGTCGGGCTTCGTCTATTATGTCTCGATGAACGGTATCACCGGCTCGGCCATTGCCGATACGGCCCGCGTCGGCGACGCGGTGCGTCACATCAAGAAGAGCACCGATTTGCCGATCTGCGTCGGCTTTGGCGTCAAGACGCCGGAACAGGCTGCCGCCATTGCCGCCCATGCGGATGGCGTCGTCGTCGGCACGGCAATCGTCAATGCGGTGGCCGGCGAACTGACGCCGGAAGGCGCGCTTAAGGGCGATCCTGTGGCCGCTGTGAGCAAACTTGTCGGTGCACTGGCGCAAAGCGTTCGCACGACACGCCTTGAAGCCGCCCAATAAATCGTCCATTTAAGCGGGTAGAGTTGCTTTTCCGCATAAGCGGGCGCAAAAGCGCCCGCACTTTCTGTCGGAAGTGCTTGCCGTCGAAGAACAAGAAACGGAACCAAACGTCATGAACTGGATCACCAACTACGTTCGTCCGAAGATCAATTCGATGCTTGGTCGTCGCGAAATGCCGGAAAACCTCTGGATCAAGGATCCGTCCACCGGCGAGATGGTGTTCCACAAGGATCTGGAGAGCAACCAGTTCGTGATCCCGTCTTCGGGCCATCACATGCGCATCAAGGCGAAGGACCGCCTGCGCTTCTTCTTCGACAATGGCGAATATACCACGCTCGACGCGCCGAAAGTGCCGGTCGATCCGCTGAAATTCCGCGACGAGAAGAAATATATCGACCGTCTCAAGGATTACCGCACCCGCACCGGCATGGACGACGCCATCGTCAACGGCCTTGGCACCATTGAAGGTCTGCCGATTGTCGCCACCGTGCAGGATTTCGGCTTCATGGGCGGTTCGCTCGGCATGGGTGCCGGTGAGGCGATCATTCAGGGCTTTGAAAAAGCCATCGAGCTGAAGCGCCCGCTGGTTCTGTTCGCAGCATCGGGCGGCGCGCGCATGCAGGAAGGCATTCTCTCGCTGATGCAGCTCCCGCGCACCACCGTTGCCGTGGAAATGCTGAAAGAGGCAGGCCTGCCTTACATCGTCGTGCTTACCAACCCGACCACGGGCGGCGTGACCGCTTCCTACGCCATGCTGGGCGACATTCATATTGCTGAGCCGGGCGCGCTGATCGGCTTTGCCGGTCCGCGCGTGATCGAACAGACCATCCGCGAAAAACTGCCGGAAGGTTTCCAGAGTGCTGAATATCTGATGGAACACGGCATGGTGGACATGGTTGTTCCCCGCACCGAACTGAAGGAAACGATTGCACGTCTCCTGAAGATCATGACCAAGCAGCCGGCCAACACCGACAGTCCTGTAGCGCCAAAACCAGACGCCGATAGCAACACTGGCAGCAAGGCGGCCTGATATGGGCAGCCAGATCGTGGCAGGCAAGGCGGCTGCCGCTATCGAGCGGCTGATGCAACTGCATCCGAAAGGATTTGACCTCTCCCTGGACCGCATTCGCGGTCTGTTGGAGAAGCTCGGCAATCCGCATCTCAAACTGCCGCCCGTGATCCATATTGCCGGAACCAATGGCAAGGGATCAGCGACTGCCTTCTGCCGCGCCATTCTGGAAGCTGGCGGCTTTGACGTCCACGTCCACACTTCCCCACATCTGGTCAACTGGCACGAGCGTTATCGTCTGGCTGCGCCGGGTGGTGGCCAGCTGGTTGAGGACGACGTTCTGGCCGAGGCCATTGAGCGCGTCGCGGCCGCCAATGGCGGCCAGCACATCACCGTCTTTGAAATCCTCACCGCCGTGGCCTTCGTGTTGTTTGCCGAGCATCCAGCCGATGTCGTCATCATGGAAGTCGGGCTGGGCGGACGCTTCGACGCCACCAATGTCATTCCCGAACCTGCCGTATCGCTGATCATGCCGGTTTCCATTGACCATCAGGCATATCTCGGTGACCGTGTGGAACTGATCGCCGCCGAAAAGGCGGGGATCATCAAGAAGGATTGCCCGGTCGTCGTCGGCTTTCAGCCTTTCGATGCGGCGCGCGAGGTGCTTGTTTCCACCGCGGACCGGCTCGGTTGTCCGGTTTCGGTCTATGGTCAGGATTTCCTCGCCTTCGAAGAACATGGCCGCATGATCTTCCAGAACGAGGATGGGCTGATCGATCTGCCGCTTCCACGCCTGCCCGGTCGTCACCAGATTGCCAATGCCGCCGCTGCCATCGAAACAGTGCAGCTTGCGGGCTTCAACATCCCCGACAAGGCCGTCGAAAAGGCGCTGATGGTGGTGGACTGGCCGGCGCGCATGCAGCGTCTGACGCATGGGGCGCTTGTCGATCTCGCACCGCCAACCTCGGAAATCTGGCTCGACGGCGGACATAATCCGGGCGCAGGCGCGGTGATCGCGGAAGCCTTCGGCGATCTCGAAGAACGCAATGCGCGTCCGCTGTTCCTGATTACCGGCATGATCAACACCAAGGACCCTGTCGGCTATTTTGAGGCCTTTGCGGGCATGGCGCGTCATGTGTTCACCGTGCCGATCCCATCCAGCGATGCGGGTATACCCAATGATGCGCTGGCTGTCGCCGCCCAGAAGGCCGGATTGTCAGCCGAACCGGTTCACTCGGTCGCCAATGCGCTGAAACTTCTGCACGACACCTGGCCAGCCGATGAAATTCCGCCGCGTATCCTGATCGGCGGATCGCTATATCTGGCGGGCGAAGTATTGGGAGAAAACAACACACCACCATCCTAATAAAATTACACTATTATGAGTTACTTTATTAGTCATTATTCCGCCTTTATTTATATCCAAGAATGAATTGTCGTAATTTTAAGAATGGATATATAAATGCGTAATACTATTATTATTTCTACAATTCTTTTTATGGGTCTTTCGGCTGCTCCGTCCTTTGCTGCCAGTATTGCAAAAGAAACTGGTGCCAAGGAAACGGGCACCAAGGCTGTAATGCCCGTTTGTCCCACCGGCACCAAAGCTGCTGCCGACGGGAAATATTATCTTCCCGGTACGCATGAAGAATGCCGGTCGGGCGATAAAGACCATAACGACACCCAGCACAAGTCGAAGTAAGCACACCGCTGATCTTCGAACAAAGAAAAACCCGGCTCAAGGCCGGGTTTTTTTATTGCTTGCTATAATTTCTACTTAAGCAGCAGAAGCCTTGATCCAGTCGGCAAGGCGGCTCTTCGGAGCAGCGCCAACCATATTGGCAGCAAGTTCACCGTCCTTGAACATCAGGAGCGTCGGAATCGAACGCACGCCGAACTGGGCTGCGAGTTCCGGATTCTCGTCGATGTTGACCTTGGCGATCTTGACCTGACCGGCCATTTCGGCGGCGATCTCGTCGAGCGCCGGAGCGATCATCTTGCATGGACCGCACCATTCTGCCCAGAAATCCACCACGACCGGCTCGTTCGACTGAAGAACGTCCGACTGAAAATTGCTGTTATCGACCTTAACGGTTGCCATAGGGCTATCCTCTATATGGTTAAGAACGGCAGACATCTTCACAGACTCACACGCAATCCGCTCTTTCTTCGCTATATCATGTGGCGTGTCTGCTGCCATCCGTCAAGTTCTAGTTACTCACCTTTCCTTGAGAGTCTCTCAGCGCCTGCATGGCTTCATCAAGCACAGCATCGGATAGCGGCAGCAGGAACGGCCCCTCGGTAAAGAGCAAGGCCGTTTCCACAACCCGCCCCGGATAAAGCGGCTCCAGCAGTGCCTTATAGAGCGCAAGCTGTGCGCGATAAGCGAAAGGCACCGCCTCGACGGTCTTGGGCGGCGGTCGGTTGGTCTTATAGTCGACAACGAGAACGCGGGTCGCGTCCACGCTGATGCGATCGACCTGACCGGACACGGCATGATCGCGCCCGCCAAGATTGATCGTGCCCATGATTGCGACTTCGCCACGCGAGCCGGAAGCGAAAACCGGTGCAAATTGCGGATCTGTCAATATAGCTTTCACGCTCGAAACGGCGTTGTGACGCTCAGCCTCCGGCCAGTCGCCCGCTATTCGGCCCAGATAATCTTCCGCCAGCTTCTCTCGCTCGCTCTCCGGCACTTCCGGCAGATATTGCAGCAGCATGTGGATCGCCGTGCCGCGCCGCAGGGCAAAGCCGGGCGTGCCATCGCTGACGATATCCCCGAGCACAGGGGAGCTTGCATCAAGCGGCGGCTCTTCATCCGCCTCAATCAGCGCCGACGCGCCCGATGGTGCCAGCGGGCGCGGGAGCCCCGCCTCGGGCTTAACCGAAAGCAGATATTCCGGCGGCAAACCGGGCAAAGGCGTCGCCTCCGCCTGATCCGGCTCGATAATCTCCGTTAATCCGCGTGGCGTATTGCGATAGCGTCGTGCGGCGACACCCTGCACGGGGTGCACAAAGGTCTCCGATTTGATGGCAAGCGCGTCCTCGGCCAGCCGGTGCCAGGTTTCTCCGCTCTCGCGTGTGCCGCGATAGCCGCAGATGATCAGGCGATCCTCGGCGCGCGTCATGCCGACATAAAGCAGGCGGCGGTATTCTTCCTCGGCGCGGGCCTTTAGCTCTTCGATACGAGCAGCAGTAAACCCGGTCTGCCATGACCCGTTCGGCTGCCAGAGATAGCCTTTCACCGGCGGTCCGTCATGCGCCAGATCATAGGGGATCAGCTTGGGCGCACGGCTCCCGGTCCAGACGGCGCTGCCGGGATCGACCAGAAACACCACAGCGCCTTCAAGGCCCTTCGCCGCATGGACGGTCATGAGGCGCACTTCGTTGCGGCCCTGATCCAGCTCACGCTTGATTTCCGGCGAAGCGGCATCCAGCGTTTCGAGGAAAGCCTGCAAACCGGGCAGCCCGGCCCGCTCGGCAGAGAGCGCGTAGTTCTGAAACTCATCGATAATGTCGCCCGCTTCCGGTCCCAACCGCGCCAGAAGTTTTCGCCGCGCGCCGTCAGCACTCAGAATACGGGCATAGAACTCGAAAACCGGCATGGTGTCGGCGATGCCGCGCCAACGGCTCAAGGTCTTGTGGATGGCGGCAAGCGCCTCGTCGTCACGTGAGGCACGGTAGAGATGTTCGAACAAGGTCGAACCGGACCCGCGCGGATGCGCCAGTGCAAACAGCCGGTCATCGTCCCAGCCGAAGAGCGGGCTTTTGAGAAGCGAAGCCAGCGAAAGATCGTCGGAGGGTTGCAGCACGAAGCGTCCAAGCGCCATCAGATCCTGAATGGCGATATGGCTGGTGAGGCGCAGGCGATCCGCGCCCGCCACCGGCACACCCAGATTCTTCAACGCCCGCGACAAGGCAGGCATGAACTGATCGCGCTTGCGCACCAGCACCATGATATCACGCGGCACGATGCGGCGGTTTTGACCGGGAATGGGTTCGCCCCTGTCCAGCCAGTAGCGGATGGTGGCGGCGATCTGTTCAGCCAGCCGCACGGCGGGCGCGGCCAGATGATCGACCGGCACGCGCCAGTCATCCGGTTCTTCCACCGCTTCGGGCGTCAGCATATCCCAGATTTCCACCTCGCCCGGCGCGTCGGCGCGAATGGCATCGTGAACCGTGGCACCGGCAAGCCCGCGATTGGCTTCCGGCCTCGCAAACACCTCATCCACCGCCTGCAACACATCCGGTGCCGAGCGGAAGGAGAAGTTGAGGCTGACGCGCTCGAACTTCAATTCGGCATCGCCTGCGCGAAGACTGACGGAACGGCCCTGCGCGGCAAAATCTTCCGGTACAGCCCCCTGGAACGAATAGATCGACTGTTTTTCGTCACCCACTGCAAACAGCGTGCGCTGCAAATTGCGCTGGCCGAGACCGGAGAAGAACTCCTCCGACAACATGCGGATAACCTGCCACTGGTCGGGGCTGGTGTCCTGCGCTTCATCAACGAGGATATGATCGATGCCGCGATCGAGCTTGTACTGCACCCACTGCCCTGCCCCGTCGCGGGCAAGCAGCGCCACGGTGCGGGTGATCAGGTCCTCGAAATCGAGCAGACCGCGCTTACGCTTCAGATCATGATAGCGTTGCAGAAGATCGTCGATCAGCGTCAGCGCGGCCAGATTGAGCCGCACGAGGCGCAATTCCTTCAGCCGGTCGAGGCCCATTTCAACACGGGAAGCGGCTGCATCGAAGGCTTCCTCGAAATCCGGCAGCAGCTTCTTCACCGCCGCCGAGCCGACATAGGACCCGGATTTCGGCTCGCCAGTGCTTTTCAGAAACGCAGCGCGCAGCACGGCTTCGCGGTCACGGGTGACGCTCACCTTGTCGTAACGCTTCAGTTGCAGCGCAAAATCATGCGCGCGCGCAGCACCCTTCTGGATCGAAAGAATGAGATCAAGCGCGTCATCGGAGAATTCAGGAACCGGCCAGAGCTCCGCCAGAATATCGCTTTCGCGCTCATCCCGATCGAAACCGAAGGCGCGATGCAAGGTCTTGGCGCGCGTTTCGGCAACGCCCAATTCCGCGATATAGCGCTGCAAACCGTTGCGCCGGTTCACCGCCTCGTCCAGCAGCGATTGCAGCCCCATTTCGCCCGATGCCTGCAACACATCGGCAAAGGCGGCTGCGATATTCGCATTGCCACCACCATGCGCCGTTTCGAGTAGCTGACGCCGTGCTTCACCCACAAGCGCGACCTGCATCAGATCGTCCATCATCTCGAAGTGACCGGCGATGTTTGCCTCAAGTGGAAACTGATGCAGGATGGCTTCGCAAAACGCATGGATGGTCTGGATTTTCAACCCGCCCGGCGTTTCCAGTGCGCGGGCGAAAAGCCGCCGTGCCACCGCAAGGCGAGGTGCGCCCGGTCTGCGGCCTTCAAGCGATTTCAACCGCTCGGCCAGTTCACTGTCCGGCAGCACCGCCCATTCCGACAGACGCGCAAAGACGCGGTTCTGCATCACCGCAGCCGCCGCCTTGGTATAGGTAAGGCAGAGAATTTTCGACGGATCGGTCCCTTCGAGCAAAAGGCGGATAACGCGCTCGGTCAGAACATGCGTCTTGCCGGAACCGGCATTGGCCGACACCCAGACCGAGGCGGCGGGATCGGCTGCCCGCGTCTGCGCATCGATGGTTTCCGGCGGAATATAGAGTTTCTTCTTCATTCGCCGCCCTCCCCACCGGCATCGCCGCCAGCGGACCATTCTAGCACGCGCGCGAGGTGGTCATAGTCGCCCGTAAGATCGGTTTCGCGGAATGGCAGCGCGCGCGAAAGATAACCCTTATCCGGCTTCTGATATTCAGCCAAAAGCTGGGCAAGGCGCTGCCATGCCTCCTCACCCAAAGCGGGAGCGGTCTTTTCCGATGGCGGTCTGCTGATCTTCAGAATGGATTCCGGCTTCACCTCGCCTCCGGCGCGAAGCCGCACATAGGTGAGATCGGACGCCCGAACCGAGCCAACCTCACGGAACGCGCCCCGCACCAGAAGAGCTGCCTCCAGCGCCAGCTGCGGCGACAGCAGGACATGCGCCTGACGCGGCGACGGCGTGGAGCCAGTTTTATAATCGATGATTTCGGCGGTCCCGTCGCGCATCAGATCGATACGGTCGGCACGGCCCGAAAGCGTGATGCCAAGACTTTCGATGTCGCGCTTGTCCGAGGCGATTTCCGCAAACCGCGTCTGCACATTGTAAGCGCGCTCCCGCTCCCATTCCAGAAACTGCGGGATCAGCGCCGTGAAACGCGGCCACCAGACGGCTTCGATTTCGGTCGGCAAATCCATATCTGCAAACAGGATGCGCCCCAGTTCCGTCAGGCGCTCGGCTGCATCCGGTGCCAGCGGGTCGATATTTTCCTGCGTGAAATGTCCGAGAATGTCATGGAACAGCGTACCGCGTTCCGCCGCTGCCGGATCACGGATCAACGGCTCCAGCGGACGCAGCTTGAGAATGCGCTTGGCGAAGATCGCGTAAGGGTCGCGGCGCAGCGTTTCCACTTCCGTGACCGAAAAATGCTTGGGCCGCGCTGCGACCGGTGGCGCAGGCTCAGGTCTTTTGACGAAAGGCACATCCGGCGCACGGTCAATCTCCCGCGACCAGTGCACGAAACGCTGGCCGCGCTGGCGCATGTCCTTCGTCACATCGGCACCCAGCACGGTTTCAAGTCGCTGCAACCAGCGCGATGTAACCGTGGGCGCATTGTCGGAACGCTGCGAGCGCGACAGCACCACATGGTCCATGCCAAGCGCCATTTGAAAATCATGCGCGGCAAGGCCGGTGCGCCGCTCTGGCGGATCGAGTGCGATCATCGCCTTCATCGGGCGCGACATGAAGGGATCGTTGCGCGTCTTGGCGGGCCAACTACCTTCGTTCAGACCGCCGATCACCACTGTATCGACCGTCTGGAGACGCGCTTCCAGCGCACCCCAGACAAAGACACGCGGATGACCGCCCGGATGCGGCTTGACGGTTTCGCCAGCCATCAGCGCATCCAGAATAGCGGGCCATTCGCTAGCTTCGAAATCCAGCTCCGACTCGCTCGACACCAGACCGCGCAGGAACGAGGCAATTTTTTCGCCGCGCTCACCGGAATAGAAAGTGGCGACGCTGCCGTTTTCATCACGCGCCATGTTTTCAACGGCTTGCGCCGTCGCACGCGCAATCTCGCCAATATTGGTTCGCCGACTTGTTGTCGCGAAAGGTGCCAGCGGCACCACCGCCTGGGACAGATTTTCACAGAGGGCCCGGGCGGCAGCGATCATCTCCGGCGTGATGCTGTCATGCCATGCCGGACGCCACGACTGATTGGCGCTCTCCTTCAATCGCCGGTCAAAAAAGGCTGGTAGGTCGATAACGGAAGCGCGTCCCGTGCCACCACGAAAGGCGACAAGCTCCAGCGTTTCACCAGCGAGACGCCGGTCGATGCGCGGTGTTTCAAGCCGCAGCAAAGGATGCTTCACCAGCGCCAGCAAGGCCACCGGATCACCGGGATTGAACACCGTTTCGACCGTCAGGCGCAGCAGCGTCGAGGTCTCGACATCGCGCAAATGCCGCCCGCCGGAATCATCGGCATCAATGCCGAACCGCGCCAGTTCTCCAACCACACGCCGCGCCAAATTGCGGTCCGCCGTCACCAGCGCTGCGATCTTGCCTTCTTGATGGATGGCGTCGCGCAGCGCCAGCGCCACCGACAGCGCTTCCTCGCGTTCGTTCGCCGCCTCAATGAGATCGATTTTATGCGCCGAAGACTGAAGGACGTCCGGTTGCATATCCGGGTGCTGGCTGAGCGCGCCCCACGCATCAGTCGTTTCCGCCGGGCGCAGCGCTTCGCTCACAACACGCTCCAGAATCCGTTTCTGGCGGGGCATGTCTTCAATATGCTCGACATCTTCGCGGAGCGTCCCGATGGCGCGCAGCAACTTGTGCAGGCCATATTGCGGATGCCCGAAGGTCGAGGGATTGTCCTCGACCTCGCCCAGCATCTTCCACGCCTCATCGTCCAGATCGCGATCAAGCCCCGGCAGCACGACTGCGCCGTTCGGCAGATGCGCGATGACGGAAATCAGTTCCGCTGTGGCAGGAATGGAACCCGTCGAACCGGCCGCGATAACCGGCCCCGGAGGCGGGTTATCGCGCAGGCGCGCCACCTCGCCCCAGATCAGGTCGTTGCGGTGGGCTGCCGGATTGGAAAGCTTGCGCTCAGCCAGAATTTCGGGCCACAGCTTGGTGACGATATCGAGAAAACCGAGCGTCACCCGCCACCAGTCGGCAAGATCGTCCGGCGCGATGCTGGCGAGCTCGCTCCATTGCGCGCCATCAGTTTCCACCTGATCCATCAGCCCGGCCAGATCGCGGGCCAGCCAGATGGCATCGGCGGTTGTGGCTGGAACCGATACGTCATCAACGCCGAACAGCGCCCGCACATGGGCGGGCAGAGATTCGCGCCATGGACGGATCAGACGCGCCAGCAGCAGAAGCCGCTCGGCCTTTGCAATCGGCGGATTGAGGTCGAATACGCCCGCCGCCCCGGAATTGAAAAACGCCGCGTCTTCATCCACATCGCCAAGCGGTCTGATGGCGGGCAAAATGGCACTCTTAGCCGGATTCATATCAACGATAACAGAACGCAGAGCACGCGCGGCACGACGCGTCGGCACATAAATCGTGGCGCTGGCTAGCGCCAGAGGATCTGCGGGATTGCCGGGAAAGCCTTCGATCAGTTTGCCGTCAAGCAAGGCTTTGGCGAAGGCTGGGAGAAACGGCGTTCCGGAAGGAATGGAAAACAGCCTTGGCGTGGTTTTGCTCATGCTGTTTCTATCCTTCTCAAATTATTTGGCTCAAATAAACTCGGTTCAAACCAACGCGGAAAGTGCGACCTCCGCTTGCGCTATCGCTTCCGGTGTTCCGACCGTCAGCCAATGGCCGACCATGGGCATACCATAAAGACGGCCTTCAGCGATGGCCTTATCGAAATATCGATTGAGCGACGCCACTTCAGGCTCTGCACCTGCAAAAATGCGCGGATGAATGATACCGGCCCCGGCATAGATGAGCGGCGTTCCCGCCACATCGCGGGCGCGACGCAAGCGGCCTGCATCGTCGGCGACGAAATCGCCCTTCCCCTCGAAACCGGTGGCCTGATCCAGCCCCGCCGTCATCAGCAGGATATCCATCTTTGCATCGTCCCAAGCCTCGCCCAAGGACACGAGATTGGGCTTCGATATATCGCCCACCCAAAACGTATCGGCGTTCAGGAGGTAGAACGGTGCCCCTCCCAATTGCGGCAATGCCTTGACGATGCCGCCTGCAGAATCGAGCAGCAGATCGCGCTCGTCGGAAATGACGATATGCGGCTCTGCGCGGTCAGCAAGATAGGCATCAAGTTGGTCGGCTAAATAATGTACATTCACGACCGCCATCTGTACGCCAACGGCTTCAAGCGCGTCCAGCCCCCAGTCGATCAGCGGCTTTCCCGCGACCTTGACCAGCGGTTTCGGGATTGTCTCGGTGATGGGGCGCATACGCTTGCCAAGCCCCGCCGCCAGAACCATGGCCGTCTCAGGCATTTTCATTGCGCAATAGCCCTTCCTGCATCAATCCCAATTCGCGGAACCATGCCGCCACGGGCGCCATGACCGGATGAACAAGCACACGACCGAGATAGTCATGGATGCGTGGCAGATGGTTGAGATAAGCCGGTTTACCGTCGCGCTCATCAAGCCGCACGAAGAGACCGAGCAGCTTGGCATTGCGTTGCGCGCCCATGGCCGCATAGGCCTTGCGGAACAGTGCTTCGTCGAAAGCATGGCCCAAGCTGCGGCGCTCGTCGCAATAAGCAGAAACGACCGCCTGTTCCAGTTCAACCGGAATCGTCACGCGCGCATCGAGCGCCAGCGAGGCCACGTCATAGGCAGCGGGACCGATCATCGCATCCTGAAAATCGATGGTTCCGATGCGGTCCTTGCCTTCTGCTTCCGGAAACCAGAACAGGTTTGGCGAATGATAATCACGCAGCAGCAGGCTCTGTTCGACATCGGCGATATCGGCAATCACCTTGTCCCACGCCACTTCGTAAGCCTGCTTTTCAGCGTCGGTCAGCTGGCGACCCATCATGCGTGGCGCATACCACTGCCCGACAAGGCTAACCTCGATCAGCATGGCATCGCGGTCGAAAGGCGCGATGAGGTGATCAGGATAGCCGTCAAGCGGCACGTGGTTCGGCCAGTGCACCCCATGCAGATGCGCGAGAAAGCGCCCTGCCGCCTTATAGCGTTCCGCCACCGGCTCACCGGTAGCGGCGCGCACGCCCTCAACGCCCAGATTTTCCAGAACCAAAAACCCTGCGTCCAGATCAGCAGCGCGCATTTCAGGCACGCGAAAACCATGCGCGGCCAAAAGCCCATCAATGGCTGCGAAAGCCAGAATATTCTCGGCCAGATGCGCTATCTGTCGGTAGGTCTTGCCGTCACGCAATATTGGATCATAAGGCATCTGCGGCGCGTTCATGAGAATCTCGACGCCATGCGTGCTGCGGATCGTTTCATATTTGCGCGGCGATGCATCGCCTTGCAGATAACGCCGTTCCGCACCCTGCCGGTCATGGCGGTCAAGAAAAGCACGAATGGCCAGCGAGCGCTCCAGACGGCTGATCGCGGCTTTCGGCACGGCAATGGCGATGCGTCGCCCTGCCCCTTCATGCGAAAGCGTGACCGAGAAATTCGCCTCGGGCAAAAAGCCCTCCCCGCGCTCCGGCCATTCGGCAAGCACAACGCCATCGTCCAGAAATTCGACCAGTCCCAGCTCGTCAAGCTCTTCACCCGACGACAGGCGATAAAGATCGGCATGGGCAACCGGTAGACGAAGCGCTTCGTAGCTTTGCACCAGCGTAAAGGTCGGGCTTGGCACTTCAAGCCCCGGATCGTCGGCAATGGCGCGGATGACCGCGCGGGCCAGCGATGATTTCCCCGCCCCCAGATCACCGGAAAGCGTGACCAGATCGCCCTTTTGCAAAGCGAGAGCGAAGTCCTCG
Source organism: Ochrobactrum sp. SSR (assembly GCF_030067775.1). Lineage (NCBI taxonomy): Bacteria > Pseudomonadati > Pseudomonadota > Alphaproteobacteria > Hyphomicrobiales > Brucellaceae > Ochrobactrum > Ochrobactrum sp. SSR. The sequence continues at coordinate 1,869,450 of NZ_CP125969.1, forward strand.
CCAAACCGGAGTGTGGCGGCTTCATCGGGCAAATAGAATTCGAGAATCTGTGTTTGGGCGCTCATAAGCACCGTTTACCTTATTCGGCAGCAACACGGAAGCTGCGTGTCTCCGATGGAAAGCGGCAAATCACGGTTGTTCCCCTGCCCGAACCAGTCTCGATATCGACGTTGCCGCCATGCAGCTCAACGAAGCTTTTCACGATGGCAAGGCCGAGCCCGGCACCGCGCTTGCGCCCGCCATTCGGATAGGATTGGAAACGCTTGAAGACAGTATCCAGAACTTCCGGCGGCATGCCGTGGCCATCGTCATGGACAGAGAAGACCACTTCAGACCCTTCGCGCGCCACCTGCAAGGTGACGGTCGAACCTTCCGGCGCGTAATTGGTCGCGTTGGACAGAAGGTTGAAAAGCACCTGACGTACGCGATTGGCGTCTGCCTTGAAGACATCCACATCATCGGCAATATCGACATCGAGGCCGATATCATGGTCGCGCAAGCGCTCGCTCACGCGGGAAGCAGCTGCGGAAATCGCCTCCACCACCGAAACATCGCCGATTTCCAGTTCCATGATGCCGGCATCGACGGTCGCGAGATCGAGAATATCGTTCACAATGGTCAGCAGAACCGACGACGACGTGCTGATATGCTCCAGATATTCCACCTGACGCTCGTTGAGCGAGCCAAAGGACGGGGTCTGCAGCAGTTCGGTAAAGCCGATGATGTTGGTCAGCGGCGAACGCAGCTCGTAGGAGACGTGCTGCACGAAATCGTTCTTGATCTGGTCGGCCAGTTCCAGCGCTTCGTTCTTTTCCTTCAGGGCACGTTCAACGCGCACCGTATCGGTCACATCGATGAAGGTAAGCATGGTCTGCCCCTTGGGCAGCGGCACCACCGCGAAGGACAGGATCACACCGTCATCCAGCTCCACCTGCCCCATGCGACCATCACGCTGGTCGAGGAAGCCGGTCACGGAGGACACGAAATCGTCCCAGAGACCGTCTCCGCCACGCTCACGGCAAAGCTTTGAAATCGTTGATATATGCGTGCCCACCACGACCATGGCGGCAGGTAGTGACCACAGGTCCGCGAAGGACGGATTGGACAGGCGCATGCGGCCATCGGACCCGAACACCGCCACGGCCTCGGCCAGATGATCCAGCGTTTCGCCCTGAACCTTGATCAGTGTGTTGTAGCGGCCTTCGAGTTCGAACTTTTCCGTCATGTTCTCGAAGAACCAGGTCACGCCGCCTTGCGGATGCGGATTGGCGACCACGCGCATGGTGCGCGTATCGGGCAGATGCCACATATGTTCCTGCGGCTCGACGGCGCGATAGGCAGACAGTAAACCGTCCTTCCACTTGCGCCATTCCGGCTGTTCCGGCAGCTTGCCTTCGGACCGCAGCCGGTCGAAGAGCAAGGTGTTGCTCGGCTGGGTTTCGAGCCAGGCCGTGTCAAGCGACCAGAGTTTCGCAAATGCCTGATTGAAGAACTGGAGCTTCATTTCCGGATCGAAAATCGCCACTGCGGTCGAGAGCTGATCCAGCGTTTCAGCATGGCTTTTCAGCGTGCGGCTCAGTTCCTCACGCACCTGCTCGACTTCGCTCAGATCGAAGCCAAGACCAGCGGAACCGCCCTCGGCGCTCACATCGGTCACATCGAAAATCCGGCGGTCGCCGCGCACCACTGTCGGCAATTGCTCATGCAGAACCGGCTCGGCAATACGGTCGCGCTCCAGACGAATCCGCGCCTGCGCACCGAAAAGCTCGCGACCTTCCGCGATCGTCTGGCTGGTATCGGGCATATCGACAGCGCGCGCATAGGCCTGATTGACCCATTCGATGCGGCCATTGCCATCGCGAACCCAGACAGGTTGCTCGATGCGCTCCAGCAGGCGGCGCAGGAGTTCGATCCGGTCCGACAATTCGCGATTTTGCGCCTGAAGCGCTGCGCGCTCCGCCTGAACGCCCTGCAGGCTGAAAAAGCGGGCGACAGCCAGACCGCCGGAGGTACGGCCATAAACATCAAGCAGCGTGCCATTATTGGTTTCGACCGTCAGATCGAAGGTGCGCGCATGTTCGCGCAGCGACGCGACGGCGCGCTCCAGCGCCGTCACCGATTGCGGGCGCAGCCAGCGACCGAAAGCCAGAAATGCCGAGCGATCCTGCGGCGCGCCGCTTTCATCCGGCAATTGCCCGACCACATCGGCCCGCATCGTATGACCGTCCCAGACGACGATGCGCTGATCCTTGAGATTGAGAAGCGCTTCATTGCGCTGCGCCGTAAGGCTCAGATCAGAGAGTTTGGAACGCAGTTCCTTGTTTTCACTCGCAGCGCGGGCGCGCTCGCGAATGAGCCAGCCTGCGGAAAGCAGCGCCGCGCCCATGGCGCCGACAAACATGGAAAACTGAATGACTTCGAAGGCGCCGACGCTGCCGCCGCCAAAAGGCAGTTCGATGCGCGCGCCATCAGCGCCCTGCGCAAAAGCGGGCATGGCGGCAAGAACGGCGGAAACTGACACGGTCGCCTTCAAGACGACCTGCCGAAGCGGCTTTGCAACACAGGCGAGAGCAACCGTCAAGCTCTTGCCTCTTCCGATTGTGGAATTGCCCCGGGTTGTGCCCGATAAGCCGACTTCTGGCATGTTTCCCTTTTCTCCGCCACCCGACTGTGCTTCCGCAAACGGACGCACACCCGCATTTCAATTTCAACACATCAACCGACCGTCGGGCACCGCCATAGTGCCGATAGCCGAACGTGTTTCAGGGACGAAGCGACCAGCCGCTTCCCGCCGAAACCGGCAAAAAACGCACCACGCGAACACCCGCCAAAACACATTGTTTCTTCGCATTCCCGAACATCAAAACCGCAATACACTTTTGCCGGGAATGCTTTTGATTCGTCTTCACAATACCCTTCCGACGAATCCAGGTGAAGCGTGTCGCGCGCAAAAGAAAGACTGGACAGCCTGTCAACTGTCCAGTCTCAACATGTAGTAGAATGCTTAACCGATGGTTAATATCTGTAGTGCTCGGACTTGTACGGGCCCTGTGGAGTGACGCCGATATAGGCTGCCTGTTCCTCAGAAAGCACAGTCAGCTTCGCACCCAGCTTGTCGAGATGCAGGCGCGCGACCTTCTCGTCGAGATGCTTCGGCAGAACATAGACTTCGTTCTTGTAGGCTTCCGGACGCGTGTAAAGCTCGATCTGGGCCAGCACCTGGTTGGTGAAGGAGGCCGACATCACGAAGCTCGGATGGCCGGTCGCGTTGCCGAGATTGAGCAGGCGGCCTTCCGAAAGAAGGATCAGGCGCTTGCCATCCGGGAACTCGATCAGATCGACCTGCGGCTTCACATTGGTCCACTTCAGGTTGCGCAGAGCGGCAATCTGAATTTCGTTGTCGAAGTGGCCGATATTGCCGACGATGCACATGTCTTTCATCTTGCGCATGTCGTCCAGCGTGATGACGTCCTTGTTGCCGGTCGTGGTGATCACGATATCGGCGGTCGGAGCGGCATCGCTGAGCGTCACGACTTCAAAGCCATCCATGGCGGCCTGAAGGGCGCAGATCGGATCGACTTCCGTCACCTTGACGCGGGCACCGGCACCGGCCAGCGACTGGGCGGAGCCTTTGCCGACATCGCCGTAACCGCAGACGACGGCGACCTTGCCAGCCATCATCACGTCGGTGCCGCGACGAATGCCGTCGACCAGCGATTCCTTGCAGCCATACTTGTTGTCGAACTTCGACTTGGTGACGCTGTCATTGACGTTGATGGCTGGGAAGGGCAGGAGGCCCTTCTTCTGCAACTGGTACAGACGGTTGACGCCGGTGGTGGTTTCTTCCGTCACGCCCTTGATGGCATCGCGCTGCTTTGTGAAGAAGCCCGGCGTTGCAGCCATGCGCTTCTTGATCTGCGCGAAGAGAACTTCCTCTTCTTCCGAACCGGGGTTCGACAGAACGTCTTCACCCGCTTCAGCGCGCGCGCCGATGAGGATGTACATGGTGGCGTCGCCGCCATCGTCGAGGATCATGTTGGACGGCTGGCCATCCGGCCACTGGAAGATCTGGTCGGTGTAGGTCCAGTATTCTTCAAGGGTTTCGCCCTTGATGGCGAAAACCGGCGTGCCGGTGGCGGCAATCGCAGCGGCGGCATGGTCCTGCGTCGAGAAGATGTTGCACGATGCCCAGCGCACATCGGCGCCAAGGGCCTTGAGCGTCTCGATCAGAACGGCGGTCTGAATGGTCATGTGCAGCGAACCGGAAATGCGTGCGCCCTTCAGCGGTTGCGTCTTGCCGAATTCCGCGCGCGCAGCCATCAGGCCCGGCATTTCGGTTTCGGCAATGTCGAGTTCCTTGCGGCCCCAGTCGGCCAGGCTCAGATCCTTGACGACGAAATCTTGGCTTGCGGTCATCGCGTGCTCCAATCAAAAACAATTCCAACACGGCAATGAACCCGGTTCGGAATGGCGTTGTAGACATGGTTTGGGAGCGGAATATCGTCGATAAAAGCCGCTCCGGCTGCCGCTTTGACTAGCAGATCGCGGGTCGAAGCACAACTTCATATAAACAAATCTTTATACGTGCATATCGGCAGATCTTGAAACCGCTATACACGGAGTTCAATCGTGAGCCATAAATCCCCCACGCAAGGCAACGATTAAACCAATTAATATCCCGCTCTCAAATCCCTCAAGAAAATATAACAGCTATCCTCAGGAACCATTTGGTGATCCTATCAAATTATAATTTCGTATTATTTAATGTTATGGAGATAAAATAAAAAAAACTGTCTTTATGTTATTAATTCTTGCAATGGCATCGCACATCGATACTCTCCCTTCCCAAGCACAAGATAAAGGAATCTCTGCTTGGGCAAACAACGTTTACAATGACAGCGTCATCGATATTTATATTAGCAAGGCAAAAAATCCATATGGGAAAGCTAACTTAATAGAGGCGCACAGTAAAGAAAACACTGGTCTTAGTGAGCCTCCAGACGGAATTACTTACATAAGAAATAGCAACAAGGAAACATTATACAGCATTGTACAGCATGGTGAGGAACCATACACTCTATCATCAGTCATCTGGAAATCGGGAAAACCTTATAAAACATTAGAGTGCTACTCGATAATCAAAAATAAACATAACGAATATGGATATGACCTGAGATATAAAAACAGCGGTTACCTGCAATTTGAAAGAATCGATTTAGTCACCGCAACTCTCATTGCTCCCACGGACGAGCGCTGCACAGCTAACTTCCAACGTCTTTTGGTAACAAAATAGGAAGCGGGTCCTATCAGCACTCCTCGCCGAACTTGTCGGCAATCAGCGTCTGCAGGGCGTCGAGCACCGTCTCGGCCTGTTCGCCCGAAGCGCTGACCTCGATGCAGCAGCCGGGCGAGGCGGCCAGCATCATCAGCCCCATGATCGAGGTGCCGCCGACCGTCATGCCGTCCTTGGAAACGCGGACATGCGCGTCATAGCCGTCGACCAGCTGGACGAATTTGGCGGAGGCGCGGGCGTGCAGCCCGCGCTTGTTGACGATCTCAAGCGACCGGGAAATTGCAGTTTCGGGATCGTATTCGCCAGTAAGGGTGACGCTGGACCGCATATTTACTTTCCTGTCAGAACCTGACTTGCGACGTTGATATATTTACGCCCCGCGTCCTGCGCCTCGCGAAGCGCAGTCTTGATGTCGCCGCCGATCCGCACGCTTGAAAGCTTGATCAGCATCGGCAGATTGACGCCTGCGATGACTTCAATCTTGCCTTCCTGCATGACCGAGATGGCCAGATTGGAGGGAGTTCCACCGAACATGTCGGTCAGGATGATGACGCCGCTGCCATTTTCGGCGCGTTCGACAGCTTCGACGATATCGCGTCGACGCTGCTCCATGTCATCTTCCGCACCGATGCATACGGTTTCGAAATTATCTTGCGGGCCTACCACATGCTCAACGGCATGAAGAAACTCTTCGGCCAGCCTTCCGTGCGTAACAAGCACGAGTCCGATCATACTATAAAAGCTCCCGTCGCGCGCCCGCCGCATCACCCCGCCAGATGATCAGATGGCACCTGCTTTGTTCCAGTACGATCACTCCAAAAAACCTGTCTCGTTTTAAGGATCGTACTGTAGCCGGAACCATGCCGGCGAGTTGTGCATCTTGGCAGGGCAAATCCTTATAGCAAGTGAAAAATCTCCACCCCGCCTTGAAAAAAGCAAAATGCCGCAGCGGTGTGAAATCTTCACAGAATCGAAACCATCGCCGGTCAGCGATTCTCCGGCGACCACCGTTCGTAGAACAAAGTCGCCTCTATCGCCCGCGACAGCGCGTTGGAATCGCCATTCGACGACAGTGACGGTAGAAGCAGACGCGGCAGTTCGATCCCTTCAAAGCTCCAGATTCCGCCGCCTGGATAACGCTCCGCTTCTTCACGGGCCACAAGCAGGATCACCAGATCAAGCGTGGCGCTGGCGACGAAAGGCACCTTGAACAGGCCAGCGCCGCGAATCTCCACACCGCCCGCAAGGGCAACTGGCGCGCTGGCGATCAGGTGATTGTCTTCGGCGCGCAGCATCGTGCGATCATCGCTGACGAGGGCCGCCTGTTCGCTGCGGAGCGATGCGCGCTCCACCAGCGTCAGCGCCAGTTCGGTCTTGCCCGCGCCCGAGCGGCCCATGATCATCACGCCCTTTCCGCGCAATTGCACGGTGGTGGCGTGGAGGCCGCTCCTGGCTTCTTCCGGGGTCATGTGCTGGCCGGAAGATCGACGATGAAACGGGCGCCCCTGAATTGATCGGGCTTTGCAGGATCGACAATGTTTTCCGCCGTCAGCGTACCGCCATGGGCTTCGATGATCTGACGGCTGATCGACAGGCCGAGGCCAGAATTCTGGCCGAACGCCTCCGATGCCGGGCGATCCGTATAGAAACGCTCGAAAATCCGCTCGATATTCTCGATGGGGATGCCCGGTCCGTTATCCTCGACGAGAACGCGCAGGCGGCTGCCTTCGCCCTGCAACGTCACCACGATGCGCCCCGTATCGTCGGGCACGAAGGAGCGCGCATTTTCAATGAGATTGCTCACCACCTGCCCAAGCCGCAGGTCATGGCCCGCGACGTAGAAGGCCTTTTTACCCGCTGGCAGCTTGCCAGTATTGAAGACGATCTCGGTGCCAACCTTGTTGCGGCGCACTTCGCGCGCGGCAGTGACAAGATTGGTGAGCAGCGTCTTCATATCCACGCGGTCGATATGTTCGCGCGCCAGTTCCGCGTCGAGGCGCGAAGCGTCGGAAATATCGGTGATCAGGCGATCAAGACGGCGCACATCATGCTGAATGATGTCGAGCAGGCGCTTGCGCGATTCCTCCGACTTGGCGAGCGGCAAGGTCTCCACCGCGCTGCGTAGCGAGGTGAGGGGGTTCTTCAGCTCGTGGCTGACATCGGCGGCGAAGCTCTCAATGGCTTCGATGCGGGTGTAAAGCGCGTCGGTCATATCGCGGATGGAGGTGGACAGATGTCCCACCTCATCCTGTCGCTCCGAGAAATCTGGAATTTCAACGCGGTTCTTGACGCCATGACGCACGCGATCCGCCGCAGCCGACAATTTGCGCAGCGGGCTTGCTATGGTCGATGCGAGGAACAGCGACAGGATCACCATGACCAGCGACACGACACCGAACACGCGGAAGACGGCCATGCGCTCGCCCTCTACGATCTTGTCGATATCGTCGCCTTCGGTCGAAAGCAGCAAGACGCCGAGAATCGCGCGCGAACGCTGGACCGGCACGGCCACAGAGACCACCAGTTCGCCCTTTTCGGTGCGGCGCTGCGCCGTTTGTGGAGAACCAGAAAGCGCCTTGACGATCTCGGGGAAGGCGAGACCATTGCCGCCCGGCTGTTCCTGATAAACGGGCAAGCCGCCACCATAGAAGAAGCCGGTGAACCAGCGGCTGAAACGCTCCCACAGCCCCGGCGTTTCGCCCTCGATCGGTGGCAGAGGGTAGCTCAACACCGGGCTGGAGGACGGGAAACTCGGCGAATAGAGCGCGCGCGAATCCAGCAGCATATTGGCGTAGCGGTCATAGATACGCGCCCGCGTGCTGGTCGGCGAAATCAACCGGCGCAACAGGGGCGAAACCTTTTCAGGATTGATCGGGAATTCCCAATTATCGGGAGAATCGGGCGAGGGGGTCAGGCTTTGCCCGGCTTGCAGTTCTAGAAGCTTTTCCGGATCGACCATCAGCGAGTTGGTATCGACCGTTGCCGAGGCCGAAATCGCCGCAGCGATGATCTTGCCCTGGGTCAGAAGGCTTTCCACCTTCGCGTCGATCAGCCCCTCGCGGAACTGGTTCATATAGAGAATGCCGGAAACCAGAACGCCAAGCGCCGCAAGGTTGAGAAACAGAATGCGGCGCGTCAGGCTTGAGAAGAGATATTGACCGAGAAACTTGCGAAAGGGCGCAAACAGACGGCGCCAGAACACCGAGCGCTGCCGCCGTGCCCTGCGCTCGCGCAAGTTTGCTTGCAAACTCGTTTTCTGGCCTGCAAGGCCTTCGTTCTGGGTCTCTGCGACCATCTCGCTTTTGTTACTCGTTGGAGCGCATCCCGAAAAATGTGAAACGCATTTCGGATAAGATGTGCGTCAAATATTCCAAACCAATGCCGGGCTATCGCACCCGGCATTGGTAATCCTATGCATCAAGCCTCGCGGAAGCGATAGCCGACGCCATAGAGCGTTTCGATCATCTCGAAGTCGTCGTCAACCACCTTGAACTTCTTGCGAAGGCGCTTGATGTGGCTGTCGATGGTGCGATCGTCCACATAGACCTGCTCATCATAGGCCGCATCCATCAAGGCGTCACGGCTTTTCACAACGCCGGGACGCTGCGCGAGCGAGTGCAGGATGAGGAATTCGGTGACCGTCAGCGTAACGGGTTCACCCTTCCAGGTGCAGGTATGACGTTCCTGATCCATGACCAGCTGACCGCGTTCCAGCGATTTGGACGGCTGGCCCGCAGGCTTTGCCGTACCGTCGCGGGCAGCGACGCGGCGCAGAACTGCCTTGACGCGCTCCACCAGCAGACGCTGCGAGAACGGCTTGGTGATGAAATCGTCGGCGCCCATCTTGAGACCGAACAGCTCGTCGATCTCGTCGTCCTTCGAGGTCAGGAAGATAACCGGGAGATCGGATTTCTGGCGCAGGCGGCGCAGAAGCTCCATACCGTCCATACGCGGCATCTTGATATCGAAGATCGCAAGATTTGGCGGGCGCGCCATCAGACCATCAAGTGCGGAAGCGCCATCGGTGTAGGTTTCAACCCGATAGCCTTCCGACTCCAGCGCAATGGAAACGGAGGTCAGAATGTTACGGTCATCGTCGACCAGCGCAATTGTCTGCGTTGCCGAGGCTTCCTTCATGCGGACCTTTCTCCTTCATGTTTTGCCAGGGCATCACCCTTTGGGGCTCTGCCATCTGGCATTCCACCCGGAACAACCGGCTGGTGGGGCGGTTCGATCATCGAGCGCCTGATTTGCACGTCGATCTTATTATAGTGATGCAGCTTGTGCAGTACAAATTAGGTACAAAATGTGGCAGCCCTGAAAGAAGCCGTGAAAGGCGCCGTCTCGAATCATTCTTTGGTTAACGCTCGTAAAGATTGTATTCCACAAAAAATACACGCGAAAACGCAATAGTTAAACGATTTAAAAAAAAATTCAAAATTTTTAAATCGATTAAATATTTGAATTGCCACAATTAATCTGTTTCTGACTGCCATTCCTCCGAGAACGGAAAAACGGAGGGCAGATAAATTTGTCAAACCAAGATGGCGGAGACACCATGAGAGAGACCGGCATTCACAATACGGCCGCTTCCATTGCCACTTCGGGACTGAAGGAACTCTCCGCAGTCTTTTATAACCTCGGACCGGCTCGGCTCTATGAGGAAACCGTCCGCCGTGGCGAAGCCGAACTGACGGCACAGGGCGCGCTCGTTGCCCGCACCGGCCAGCACACGGGCCGTTCGCCGAAGGACAAATTCGTAGTCCGCGACGCCAATACCGAAGATCAGGTCTGGTGGGACAACAACAAGCCGATCACGCCGGAAGCCTTCGAGCTTCTCTACGCCGATTTCATCGAGCATGCGAAGGGCAAGGAGCTTTTCGTACAGGATCTCATCGGCGGTGCTGACGCCGACAACAAGATCAACGCCCGCGTTGTGACCGAATATGCCTGGCATTCGCTGTTTATCCGCAACCTGCTGATCCGTCCGGCCCAGGAAGAGCTTGCTTCCTATGTGCCGGAAATGACGATCATTGATCTGCCGTCCTTCAAGGCCGATCCGGAACGCTATGGCGTGCGCACCGAGACGGTGATCGCGGTCGATCTGACCCGCAAGATCGTGCTGATCGGCGGCACCTCCTATGCCGGTGAAATGAAGAAGTCGGTCTTCACCGCGCTCAACTATATTCTGCCTGCCAAGGGCGTGATGCCGATGCATTGCTCGGCCAATGAAGGCCCGGATGGCGACACCGCCGTCTTCTTCGGCCTGTCCGGCACCGGCAAGACCACGCTTTCCGCCGACCCGACGCGCACGCTGATCGGCGACGACGAGCATGGCTGGGGTGAACACGGCATCTTCAATTTCGAAGGCGGCTGCTATGCCAAGACCATCCGTCTTTCCGCCGAAGCAGAGCCGGAAATCTATGCCACGACGCAGCGTTTCGGCACTGTGCTGGAAAATGTCGTGCTCGACGCCAATCGCCAGCCGGATTTCGACGATGGTTCGCTGACCGAAAACACCCGTTGCGCCTATCCGCTCGACTTCATCCCGAATGCATCGAAGACGGGCAAGGGCGGCCAGCCGAAGAACATCATTATGCTCACCGCCGATGCTTTCGGCGTGATGCCTCCCATCGCCAAGCTCACGCCTGCACAGGCCATGTACCACTTCCTGTCCGGTTACACGGCAAAGGTCGCAGGCACTGAAAAGGGCGTCACCGAACCGGAAGCAACCTTCTCGACCTGCTTCGGCGCACCGTTCATGCCGCGTCATCCGTCGGAATACGGCAATCTGCTGCGCAAGCTGATCGCCGAACACAAGGTCGATTGCTGGCTCGTCAACACCGGCTGGACCGGCGGCGCCTATGGCACCGGCAAGCGCATGCCGATCAAGGCAACCCGCGCGCTTCTCGCTGCCGCCCTCGATGGCTCGCTGAACGACGCCGAATTCCGCATCGATCCGAATTTCGGCTTCGCCGTTCCGGTTGAAGTGCCGGGCGTGGATACGTCCATTCTCGATCCGCGCTCCACCTGGGCCGATAAGGCCGCCTATGACGCGCAGGCCAAAAAGCTGGTCGATATGTTCGTCACCAACTTCGAAAAGTTCGAACGTCACGTCGATCACGAGGTCAAGGACGCAGCACCGGCAATCCGTATCGCTGCGGAATAAGCTCAGAAATACTGAGGAGGAAGAAAGCCCGGCCCGCGTGCTGGGTTTTCTTTTGCCCTCAATCCAGCCCCGCACTTTGGCGCGCGTGATTTTTCTCGCATGCCCTTACCCCAAAACCGCTTCGCACTTTTGAGGAGCATGCGCGTGCCGGGTTTTCTTTTGTCCAACCGAAGCGAAGCGTGTATGCGTTCTCTCATGGAAGAGAACCGGAACATCATCCGCATCACCAATCGCCTGACGATCCGCGAGGACGATCTGGAGGAAAGCTTCATTCGCGCCTCCGGTCCCGGTGGGCAGAACGTCAACAAGGTTTCGACGGCGGTGCAGCTGCGCTTTCATGCGGCGCGATCGGGATTGCCGGAAGATATTCTCACGCGCCTCTTCAAGCTGGCCGGTCAGAAAGGCACCAAGGACGGTGACATTCTTATCGAGGCCAATCGCTTCCGCACGCAGGAGCGCAATCGCGAAGATGCCCGCGAGCGGCTGATCGCCCTGATTGCCAAGGCCGCCGAGCCGCCACCTCCGCCGCGCAAGAAGACCAGGCCGACCAAAGGCTCCGTCGAGCGACGCCTGAAGGCGAAATCAGGCCGCGCGGATATCAAAAAAGGGCGCGGCAAGGTTTCCTTCGACTGAAACACCGTCTAAAAAGGGCGGGCTCCCGATTTTTCTTAGCATTTTTCTTACTTCGACCTCTTCGAAAGGGCGCGAAGCCTTTGCATCGTTTCAAATCCGTACGTCACCCTGACCCGCATATTCGTGATCGGATTATCCACTTACCTAGGTGTCAAACCGACGCAAATATGCAATTTGATCTATGATATTCTCATGCTTGCTATCGTATACATCCATAATTTGCAGATACTTATCCCCGGCTCCCGTTGGTTCGTATTGCATCTGATCATGATTTCCATCATTATAATCAAATGGGCTGACTTTACTGAATTTTACTGCATCGGAAGAATTCCAGTAATCCTGGAATATGTATATGTAATTATCTTGATTCTTTCCACATTTTAGTGTTATTTTTTTATAATTTTCGGATTTTTTACCAATCCACGGTATCCCAATTGAACATTTATGAATAAGCTCCGCATGACATGTCATATTTTTATCTTTATCTTCGCCATCCTCAAGGTATACGTCATATGAAGACAAATTATCTACTTGAACAATTGTTGTTACGCGAGCCATGATGCCATCCTTAAATTAATACATAATAATTCACTTATAAATATTCAATTCTAATTGAATATAATCAAGATACTTGCATTCATAAATAAATAAAACTGTCAATTTTTCTGGTATATCCGTTTTACATATTCTAACCATATTCTCTAAAAAAAGCATTCCGACGCAATGCGGATTTGGAAAACCCACATGAGGATTAAATTGGTCACAGCATGATTTTGGCTTTTCAGCGCGAGTCTTCGAGACAAGCGTGCAATTCGGGCATGGCGCAAGTCATCATCGACAAGTCGGCGACGAAATCGTCGAACTCGTCCGCACCAATCTCCGATGTGGCCGGGTTTCCCCGGCCTCTTTTCATATCTTTACTGAGTGCGACCTCTACGATCAGATGATCGCTGCCCTTGCGCAGGATCAGATCGGCGGGTGGGTTGGTAGGATATTCTCGTTGAGATTGTGCAGATTGATATTCCGCCGCTGCCCTTCGGCAATGGAGCGCGGCACATCTTCCGAAAGCTGCAAATAGCGATGGACGAAGGACTGCGGATCGCGGAAAGCTGTTTCGCGCGCCGCATCATGTTCGAGAAATTCGCCGCCGGAACCGGTGGCAACCAGCGCGATATCGTGGCGGCGGCAAAGCTCCCCATCGCCGTGGTCAATGGGCGCGACGAGCCTTTCGTCGAACTCGACTTCGTGTCGAACGTCCGCTTCGGCAATCTCTGGGAGGGGAAAACCCACGTTATCGACAATGCCGGTCACGCACCTTTTCGTGAAATGCCAGCGGTTTTCGACGCCTATCTGGCACGTTTCATTACCGATTGCACGGCATAGAGCCGTTTTCACCGCGCTTGATGCATTCTTTTCGGCGGCGTTGCGCGGCGCCGCCGAAATTAGCTGCTACCATCTCCTCATTGACGCCCTAGTTTGAAGGCGGGAGTTTCAACGAGGTGATATTATGAGCATGACTGTTGCAGACCTTTTGGCCGAAACCCTCGCACAAGCCGGAGTCCGGCGCATATGGGGTGTGACCGGCGATAGTCTGAACGGGCTGAACGACAGCCTGCGCCGCCTTGGCAAGATTGACTGGATGCATGTCCGTCACGAAGAAACTGCCGCTTTCGCCGCAGGCGCGGAAGCAGCCGTAACCGGCGAGCTCGCCGTCTGTGCTGGCAGTTGCGGCCCCGGCAATCTTCACCTCATCAACGGCCTTTTCGACTGCCAGCGCAATCGCACACCCGTTCTGGCGATTGCCGCCCATATTCCATCGTCGGAAATCGGCCTCGACTATTTTCAGGAGACACATCCGCAGGAACTGTTTCGCGAATGCAGCCATTTCGTCGAACTGGTGACCAATCCCGCCCAGATGCCGGAAGTCCTGCACCGCGCCATGCGCGCCGCAGTGGGGCAACAGGGTGTGGCCGTCATCGTCCTGCCGGGGGACATCGCGCTGAAACAGATCGACGAACCGTCCGCAAAAGCCTGGGTCCATGTGGCGCGACCACGGATCATTCCGTCCGATAAAGATATCGGGCAGCTTGCCGATCTTTTGAACGGCTCGGAAAAAATCACGATCCTCGCGGGGAGCGGCTGCGCCGGAGCACATGATTCCGTGGTGGCGCTTGCTGACCGTCTGGCTGCGCCTGTCGTTCACGCACTGCGCGGCAAGGAACATGTCGAATGGGACAATCCGAACGATGTCGGCATGACCGGCCTGATCGGATTTTCATCCGGCTACCACGCCATGCTGAACTGCGACACACTTCTGATGCTGGGCACGAGTTTTCCGTATCGGAATTTCTATCCTGAAAAAGCGAAAATCGTTCAGATCGACCATGATCCATCGCAGCTCGGCCGTCGCGCGCCAATCACGCTTGGCATCGTCAGTGACGTGAAGGAAGCCGCCAATGCGCTGTTACCCAAACTGAAATCGAACCGCAGCGCGACATTCCTGAATTCCGCCAAGGCGCATTATGTGAAAGCGCGCAAGGATCTCGACGATCTTGCCCAGCCCTCAAAGGCGGGCCAGCCGATCCATCCGCAATATCTCACGCGTCTGATCAACGAGATTGCGAAAGACGACGCCATTTTTACCGCCGATGTCGGGACGCCGACCGTCTGGGCGGCGCGCTATCTCACGATGAATGGCAAGCGCCGTCTGCTTGGCTCGTTCAATCATGGCTCCATGGCCAATGCCATGCTGCAATCGCTTGGCGCGCAGGCCGCAGCACCGGACAGGCAGGTCATCTCCCTGTCCGGCGACGGTGGCTTCACCATGATGATGGGCGATTTTCTATCCCTCACGCAGCTGAAACTGCCAGTGAAGATCGTCGTCTATAATAATGGCTCGCTCGGCTTTGTCGCCATGGAAATGAAAGCGGGCGGCTATCTCAGCACCGGCACCGATCTGGACAATCCAAACTTTGCCGCCATGGCGGAAGCCATCGGCATCAAGGGTATCCGGGTGGAAGAATCCGCCGACCTGCCGGGCGCGTTGCAACAGGCGTTCGATCACAAGGGCCCGGTTCTGGTCGATGTCGTCACGGCCAAGCAGGAGTTGGTCATGCCGCCGAAGATCAAGGCCGAGCAAGCGAAGGGTTTCAGCCTCTATATGCTGAAAGCCATTATCAACGGGCGCGGCGATGAAATCGCCGAACTCGCCCGCACCAATCTGGGACGCTGATCAAAATGCCAAGGCCGGGTTCCCCGGCCTCTTTTCATATCTTCCTGAGCGCGACCTCTTCGATCAGATGGTCGCTGCCCTTGCGCAGGATCAGATCGGCGCGCGGGCGGGTCGGCAGGATATTCTCATTGAGATTGCGCAGATTGATATTCTGCCACAGCCCTTCGCCGATGGAGCGGGCCGCATCTTCCGAAAGCTGCGAATAGCGATGGAAGAAGGACTGCGGATCGCGGAAAGCCGTTTCGCGCAGGCGCATGAAACGGTCGATATACCACTTGTGGATCAGTTCCGGATCGGCATCTATATAGATTGAGAAGTCGAAGAAATCCGACACGAAGGGCACCATCTTGCCGTCTTCCGGCAGATCGCGCACCTGAAGGACATTGATGCCCTCGAAAATAAGAATGTCCGGCTTGTCGACCACTTGGTAATCGTTCGGCAGCACGTCATAGCTCAGATGCGAATAAAGCGGCGCGCGCACACGGCTCATGCCCGCCTTGATCGCCGACAAAAAGCGCAGAACCGCGCCGATGTCATAGCTTTCCGGAAAGCCCTTGCGCTCCATCATGTTCTGCTCGCGCAGAACCGCGTTGGGATAGAGGAAACCGTCCGTCGTCACCAGATCGACCTTCGGGCTGGAAGGCCAGCGGGCGAGCAGTTCCTTCAGGATACGCGCCGTGGTGGACTTGCCAACCGCGACCGAACCGGCAACGCCGATGATGAAGGGCGTCTTGAAGGATTCCTCCATATTGAGGAATTGCTGGCGCTGGCGAAACAGCAACTGGCTTGCCTCGACATGGGCATAAAGCAGTCGCGACAGCGACAGATAGATGCGGCGGACCTCATCGAGATCAATGGGGTCGCCGAGCGAACGCAACCGCTTGACTTC
This sequence comes from Ochrobactrum sp. SSR, assembly GCF_030067775.1. NCBI lineage: Bacteria > Pseudomonadati > Pseudomonadota > Alphaproteobacteria > Hyphomicrobiales > Brucellaceae > Ochrobactrum > Ochrobactrum sp. SSR. The sequence continues at coordinate 1,885,666 of NZ_CP125969.1, forward strand.
TTCATAGGTCAGGGTGAGGGGGGTATCCGCGCGAAAACCGGCCCATTCCTCTGCCGAGAAAAAGCGGTAGGGCGAATATCTGGAAGGGGTGAGCTGATCCACTTTTTCCCACATGAACTGTCGTCTCTCTAGAGCATTTCCAGCAAAAGTGCGAAGCGGTTTTGCGCAGGATAATGCGTAAAAACAAATAGATAGATCGGCTCCACGATTCCGTTTTAACCGGAACTGCTCTGGCCTTCTATTCAGCGCGATCCTTTGCAGGATCACGCCTTCGGGCGAGCAGCCTTTTCCTCAAGGCCGGTCTGGCCCGTGCGGCGGTCGAGTTCCTGCAGAACATCTTCCAGCGGAACACCAGCGATTTTCCAGACCACCATCAGGTGATAAAGCAGATCGGCGCTTTCGGAAACCACGCCCGCGCGGTCGCCGGAAACAGCGGCAATCACCGTTTCCACGGCTTCTTCGCCGAGCTTTTGCGATGCCTTGGTCTGACCTTTGGCGACAAGGCTTGCCGTATAGGACGATCCATCGGTCACGCTGGCGCGTTCCGCCACGATGCGTTCAAGGTCTGCGAGCGTAAACTGGTTCATCGGGGTTCCTCCCGTCATGTATATTCTTGTTAGCGAACCGGATCGAGCCGCATCGGAATTCCGGCTTCGGCCATATAGCGTTTCGCTTCCCCGATCGAATAAGTGCCGAAGTGGAAAATTGAAGCGGCCAGCACGGCCGTCGCATGACCGTCGCGGATACCGGCCACCATGTGATCCAGATTACCGACACCGCCGGAAGCGATCACCGGCACGCGCACGCTGTCGGCCACTGCGCGGGTCAGCGCCACATCGTAACCCGCCTTGGTGCCGTCACGGTCCATCGAGGTGAGCAGGATTTCGCCTGCACCCAGATCGACCACCTTACGGGCGAATTCCACCGCATCGATGCCGGTCGTCTGGCGACCGCCATGGGTAAAAATTTCCCAGCGGTCCGCTTCGCCTTCGCCCGAAACCTTCTTGGCGTCGATGGCAACGACGATGCACTGGTTGCCGAACTTGTCCGCCGCCTCGGCGACGAATTCCGGGTTTTTCACCGCCGCCGTGTTGATCGACACCTTGTCGGCACCAGCCAGAAGCAGTTTGCGAATATCGGCAACCTGACGCACACCGCCACCGACGGTCAGCGGCATGAAGCACTGTTCCGCCGTGCGGGCCACCACATCGAAAATTGTCTCGCGATTGTCCGAAGACGCCGTGATGTCGAGGAAGCACAATTCGTCTGCGCCCGCTGCATCATAAGCGCGGGCGGCTTCCACCGGATCGCCCGCATCGATCAGATCGACAAAGTTGACGCCTTTGACGACGCGACCGTCCTTCACATCGAGACAGGGAATTACACGTGCCTTGAGTGTCATACTGTGGCCCTCAACAATGACAGTGCTTCCGCCGGATCGATGCGACCGTCATAAAGCGCACGGCCCGAAATCGCGCCTTCGAGCTTGCGCGCATCCGGCGCGGCCAGACGCTTGATGTCGTCTATCGAAGCAAGACCGCCCGATGCGATCACCGGAATGGATACCGCTTCGGCGAGCGCCAATGTCGAATCCCAGTTAATTCCGGCCAGAACGCCGTCGCGGTCGATATCCGTATAGATGATGGCGGCAACGCCTGCGCCCTCGAACTTCTTCGCCAGTTCGATCACGCCAAGTTGTGAGGCTTCGGCCCAGCCTTCAACGGCGACCTTGCCGCCCTTGGCGTCGATACCGACAGCGACCTGTCCCGGAAACGCCTTGCAGGCTTCGATCACCAGCGCCGGGTCCCGCACGGCAACCGTGCCGAGGATAACGCGACGCAGTCCCTTGGACAGCCAGTTCTCGATATGCTGCAAGGTGCGAATGCCGCCACCCAGCTGCACCGGATTTTTGGTGGCCTTGAGGATTGCCTCGACCGCTGCGCCATTGACGCTTTCGCCTGCGAAAGCGCCATTGAGATCGACCACATGCAGCCATTCAAAGCCCTGATCTTCAAAGGCCTTGGCTTGCGCAGCCGGGTCGGTGTTGTAGACGGTGGCCTGATCCATGTCGCCGAGCTTCAGGCGCACACATTGACCGTCTTTCAAATCGATGGCGGGAAAAAGGATCATGTCTTCAAGGCTTCCATTTCAGGAAATTGGCAATGAGCGAAAGGCCGAGCAGCTGGCTCTTTTCCGGGTGGAACTGGGTTCCCACCATATTGTCGCGACCGACAGCGGCGGTAACATCGCCACCGTAATCCGTCACGGCCAGAACCTCGTCCGCCTTCTTCGCGTCGAACATATAGGAATGGACGAAATAGGCGTGCAACCCGTTCTCGCCGGTCTTAATGCCGTCGAAAATCGGATGCGCCTGATGCGATTGTTTCACGTGAATCCGATTCCAGCCGATCTGCGGAATCTTCAGTGTCGGATCAGATGGCGTCATTTCGCGTACATCACCCGCGATCCAGCCCAGACCTTCGGTCACGGTCTTTTCCAATCCGCGCTCGGACATGAGCTGCATGCCGACGCAGATGCCGAGAAACGGATGGCCCTTCTGGATGACAACCTCATCGAGCGCTTCAACCATGCCCGACACGGCGTGGAGACCGGCACGGCAATCGGCATAAGCGCCAACGCCCGGCAGCACTACGCGGTCGGCAGAGGCCACCCGTGCGGCATCCGCCGTCAGTTCGATTTCGGCATTTATGCCGCTTTCGCGGGCGGCGCGCTCAAAGGCCTTGGTGGCCGAGCGAAGATTGCCGGAACCATAATCGATTATCGCAACACGCATTTTCAGTTTTCTCCGCGATGACCCACGAAGCCGATCGTGGAGCCAGTAGAGGAATAAGTGGGACGCAGGGACGCCTTGTCCCATCGATGGGCAGAAACCGGCTCCGATGCAGGGACAGGCTTTTCCGCGAGAGTGGTTTCAGCCGCCGCACGCCCGAAGAAATAGCGGATTTCCGCCTCGTCGAGATCGCTGGCGTCGATTGCCGCCCGTTCGATATAGCCCTGACGCTTCAGTTTCGCGATTTTCCAGTTCGCACCTTCAAAGGCGACGAACAGAGAAACGATCAGCGTCAGCAGAGGAACCGCCTCGGCAATGCCGAAGTAACTCCCGGCAAAACCGAGCAGAGCCGTGACACCGAGAATGGCGAAAGCCTCGAACCAGAGGCGTTGCGCCAGAAGCCAGACAAAGGGCAGAACCAGCGCCAGAACATGGAAACCGTCACGCACGAACACGGAATGTTCAACGCTCGTCCCGCCGCGCTTCTTTTTGAAAGACGCTTCGGTCGGTTCCAGAATGACGAACTGGGCCATGAATTATCCCTTCAGCGACCCCTTGGTGGAGGGGATTGCATCCTTCTGGCGCGGATCGGTTTCCAGCGCCGTGCGCAGAACCCGGGCCACCGCCTTGAAGATCGACTCGGCGATATGGTGATTATTGGCGCCATAATGATTGTTGATATGCAGCGTAATACCTGCATTCATCGCAAAGGCCTGGAAGAATTCGCGCACAAGCTCGGTATCGAAGGTGCCGATCTTGGCCGTCGTGAAGTTGACATTCCACACCAGAAAAGCGCGACCGGACACATCGACCGCAGCCCCGGTCAGCGTGTCATCCATGGCGAGATTAAGCGAGGCATAGCGCACGATGCCGCGACGCTCGCCGAGGGCCTTGGCGACGGCCTGACCGAGCGCGATGCCGGTATCCTCAACCGTGTGATGATCGTCGATATGCAAGTCGCCCTTGGCCATGACGCGCATATCAATGAGCGAATGTCGCGAAAGCTGCTCGAGCATATGATCGAAGAAGCCGACACCGGTGGTGATGTCGAACTTGCCGACGCCATCCAGATCGACAGAAACGGCAATGCTCGTCTCTTTCGTGGAGCGTTCGATACTTGCCTTGCGGGTGCTTTCAGCGGTCATAAGCGGTCCTCATTGGGTACTGGACGCGTTCTAGAACAGCTTGCCCGCTTTGCCAAATGCTTTCGGCAATCCGGCAAGCAGCAATTCGGCATTTGCAATTCAGTATTTGCAATTCAGGGGGCTGTTCTTAAATATCCACATTGAAACGCGATTCATCCGGCAAAATCACCGGCTGGCGCGGTTCACCCTCAGATGAAGGGGCTTGTGGGATCGCCGTCCGGGATTGCATGAGCCGCCAAAGGAGCATCCATGATCGAACACAATCCCACAACGATTTACGGCACGACCATCGTGACCGTCCGCAAGAACGGCAAGGTCGTGATTGCAGGCGACGGCCAGGTCTCGCTCGGCAATACCGTCATGAAGGGCAATGCGCGCAAGGTTCGCCGCATCGGCAAGGGCAATGTCATTGCCGGTTTCGCTGGTGCCACCGCCGACGCCTTCACCCTTCTCGAACGCCTTGAAGCCAAGCTGGAACAATATCCCGACCAGCTGATGCGCGCTTCTGTCGAACTCGCCAAGGACTGGCGCACCGACCGCTATCTGCGCAAGCTCGAAGCAATGATGCTTGTCGCCGACAGCAAGGTGACGCTGGCGCTTACCGGCACCGGCGATGTGCTTGAACCGGAACATGGCGTGATGGCCATCGGTTCGGGCGGCAATTATGCGCTGGCTGCGGCCCGTGCGCTGATCGACACCGACAAGTCGGCCGAAGAGATCGCCCGCAAGGCCATGGAGATCGCAGCCGATATCTGCATCTACACCAACCACAATATCCTCGTGGAAAGCCTGGACGCAGAATGAGTTCGCTTGCGCAGGTCACCAAACCGAGTGCACAACGCTGGGGCCTGGGCGTCCTGATCGTCATTGCCATTGTTGCGGTGCAAGCCATCTGGCTGCATCTCGACGGGCGGATTGCCATGTGCGAATGCGGCACCATAAAATTATGGTCGGGTTCGCTGAAATCGGAGAATTCGCAGCATATTGCCGACTGGTATACGCTGTCGCATATCATCCATGGCTTTCTTTTTTACTGGCTGTTCACGGTTATCGCGCCCAAAGCCCCGCTCGGCTTGAGACTTGCGGCTGCGGTCGGCATCGAAGCGGTATGGGAACTGGTCGAAAACTCGAATTTCATCATCGAGCGCTATCGCGCCAATACGTCCTCCGTGGACTATTTCGGCGACAGCATCGTGAATTCAGTTTCCGATACGCTCGCCGCCGCGCTCGGCTTTCTGATCGCAGCAAAGCTGCCAACCAAAATCACCGTCGCCATCGCGCTCTTCTTTGAAATTCTGGCGCTGATCGTCATTCGCGACAATCTTACGCTCAACGTGATCATGCTGCTGCATCCGTTTGAGTTCATCAGGCAGTGGCAAAGTGGGTTGTAAAATGAGTAACTTCTCCCCCCGTGAAATCGTTTCGGAGCTTGATCGCTTCATCATCGGCCAGAACGACGCCAAGCGCGCCGTGGCCATCGCCTTGCGCAATCGCTGGCGCCGCCAGCAGCTCGAAGGGCAGATGCGCGAAGAGGTCATGCCGAAGAACATTCTCATGATCGGACCGACCGGCGTGGGCAAGACGGAAATCTCGCGCCGTCTCGCCAAGCTTGCAGGCGCACCTTTCGTCAAGGTCGAAGCCACCAAGTTCACCGAAGTCGGCTATGTCGGCCGCGACGTCGAACAGATCATCCGTGACCTCGTTGAAGTCGCCATCGGGCTCGTGCGTGAAAAACGCCGCGAAGACGTGAAGGCCAAGGCGCATCTGAACGCCGAGGAACGCGTTCTCGAAGCTCTGGTCGGCAAGACGGCAAGCCCTGCCACCCGCGACAGCTTCCGCAAGAAGCTGCGCAACGGCGAGCTGGACGACAAGGAAATCGAAATCGAGGTCGCCGATACCGGATCGAACTCGAATTTCGAGATCCCGGGAATGCCGGGTGCCAATATCGGCGTGCTCAACCTGTCGGACATGCTGGGCAAGGCGATGGGCGGGCGCACCAAGACGCGCAAGACCACGGTGAAGGATTCCTATGCGATCCTCGTCAATGATGAATCCGACAAACTGCTCGATCAGGACCAGATCGTGCAGGAAGCGCTGCGCGTCACCGAAGACGAAGGCATCGTGTTCATCGACGAGATCGACAAGATCGCCTCCCGCGAAGGCGGGGGTGGGGCTGGCGTTTCACGCGAAGGCGTGCAGCGCGATCTGCTGCCGCTCGTCGAAGGCACCACGGTTGCGACCAAATACGGGCCGGTGAAGACGGACCATATCCTCTTCATCACCTCCGGCGCGTTCCACGTGTCGAAGCCGTCCGATCTTCTGCCGGAATTGCAGGGCCGCCTGCCGATCCGCGTCGAGCTTTCCGCTCTGACGCGCGAAGACTTCCGCCGTATCCTCACAGAAACGGAGGCAAGCCTGATTAAGCAGTATATTTCGCTGATGCAGACGGAAGAAGTGACGCTGTCCTTTACCGACGACGCCATTGACGCTCTGGCCGATATCGCGGTCGATCTCAATGCGACGGTCGAAAATATCGGCGCGCGTCGCTTGCAGACGGTGATGGAAAAGGTTCTGGACGAGATTTCGTTCACCGCTCCGGACAAGACCGGCGCGACCTTCACCGTCGACGCCAATTACGTGAAGGACAAGGTGGGCGCTCTGTCGAAGAACACCGACCTGTCGCGCTTCATTCTGTAAACCGCGACAATAAAGTGACCGGAAAGCCACGGCCCTAGTCGCTTTCATGCTTCTAAAAAGAAACCCCTCGACTTGCGTCGGGGGTTTTCTATTTTGCCCGCGAATTGACGATCCATTTACCATATTGGGACTGCTTCCGCACAATGATGAGCAACAGTACACTGAACCGCATTGCTGGCTTTTGTTTCCGCGCCATGTCCAATGCAAAACCGGTTTCCGCTGTTGCTGGCGCTGCCTTGGCCTTCATGCTTGCAAGCCAGAGCGCCTATGCGGTGACGGTCGTGCCGCCCGGCAACCGCAATGCAGAGCAGCCGCCCATTCCCGGCGCTTCGGCCAAGCGCACGCGGGAACTCAGTACCACCTATGAGAAGAAGTACCAGAAGATCTATAATCTTCTGAAGAAGGACGCCTCGCTGCGCTCGAAAATCCGGTCGACCGCCGCAGCCTATGGCATCGATCCCATTCATATCGTTGGCGCGATTGTTGGCGAACACACCTATAATGTCGATGTCTATGACCGGCTTCAGACCTATTATGTGAAAGCCATGTCCTATGTGAATCAGGGCGTGAGCTTCGGCTATAATGGCGAAAGCATCGGGCAATTCATCAAGCGGCCTGAATTTGCCGACTGCCTGAAGTTCAAGGATAGCTATTCGCTGTGGTCCTGCCGGGAAAATGTCTGGAACAAGACTTTTCGCGGCAAATCGGTGGGCGGGAACTCTTATCCCAACAATCGGTTCAGCGCCGTGTTCTTCCAGCCCTTCTATGCCGGGCAGACATTTGGCCTTGGCCAGATCAACCCGCTGACCGCCTTGCAGATGTCCGACATGGTGAACCGCGTTTCCGGCCTGCCGAAACTCGATGCCGAAGACGGCAGCGTCGTCTACAAGACCATCATGGACCCGGACCTGACGCTGCCTTACATCGCGGCGACACTGAAACAGTCGATCAATTCCTATCGCCAGATTGCCGGTTTCGACATTTCCAAAAAATCCGGGTCTCACCGCCACGCTCTATAATACCGGCGGCGCCGATGCCCGCGCCCGTGCGCTGGCAAATGAGAATGCTGGGCGCTCCGACCCGCAATTGCCGCAGGAAAATTACTATGGCTGGCTGGTCAATACCAAGCTGGATGAACTGAAGGCGCTGTTCTGACAGGAAGTCGCATTCAGGCCTTCGGTATGATGCCCCGGCGGCGCTTGCGCGCCGTCTCTATATCATCGCTCAGGCGTTTGATGGTTTCCTTGTCGATGATGCGGATATTGCGCGCCAGAAGATTGGCAAGCTCCGTTGCCTGCGGCGACAGGCCTGATGTATCGATCACCACGCGCGGATGCGAAACAGCCGCAAGGCTTTGCAGCTCTTCCGCTTCATCCCAGATGATATTGAAAAATGTGATGATGCGCTGGAGCAAATCCCAGGTCGGTTGACCGCGCCGTCCATGTTCCAGCGCCGAGAGATAGGCGGGTGAAACGCGCAGCGCCGCCGCCATTTCCTTCTGCGTCACGCCGCGCTCTTCGCGCAGTTCCCGCAATCGCTTTCCAAACGGGGTCATCGCTGCGGCCTGCCTCCGCTCAAACCGCCCAAGCCACCACCAAGCAGGTTCTGCTGGGTCTGGCGGCGCAACCGCACATAAAGCGCGCCGTGACCACCATGATGGCGCGCGGCGTCTTCATAGGCGCTGACCAGCAAACGGAACAGCGGCGTGGAGAACCAATGCGGCACGGCCTGACGCAAAATGCCCTCGCTGCCAAAAGACCGGCCTTTGCCGGTAATCACCATTACGTGGCGCAGACCGCGGGCATGAGCGCTGACCAGAAAGCTGTAGAGAAGCCCATGCGCCTCATTCTGGGTGAGGCCGTGAAGATCGATCCGCGCCTCGATATCGACCCGGCCTTTGGCGATCTTGCGATGGGTCGGCTTGTCCAGCGACTGGATTTGCATTTCACTGAGCGACGACAGGCCCTTTTTCGGCTTGTTTCCTTCATCGGCAGAGGTTTGCGGCATTTTCAGCGCCGGACGCTTTTCTTCTTCTGCCACCAGGGTCTTGAAATCGGGCAGCTCTTCCGCGACCGGTTTCTGCCGCGACAAGGGCTTCGCAGTCTTCGCAACCGTTTCCCAGAGAATGCGGTCTTCGGGCCGCAGATAATCCTTGCCGGATTTTTCGGTGTCGCGCGCCATGGTCACGCTCCCACCAGCTGGCGCGGCACGAGCGCGTAGAAATCCGCAGCGCTCTTGATGCCGCCCGCAATTTCGCCCGCTGCATCGCCGGAACCGGCGAACAGATCGCCGCGTGCCGGGCCGACAATGGCCGTACCGGTATCCTGTGCGATCATCAGGCGGGCGAAAGGCGCACCATCGAAAACAGTGACGGTCGGCGCATCGACATAAAACGGCGTGCCGAATGTATGCAGCAGCCGGTCAACAGCCAGCGACCGGCCCGCCGTCAGCGGAACCTTGGCGGCTGCAATCGGACCGGCATCGACATCGTCCACCGGCGCTTCCCGAAAGAAGATGTAGGACCGGTTCTGCCAGATCAGCGCATCCGCCTTGTCGGGATGATCCTTGAGCCAGCGGCGGATTGTCTGCATGGAAATATCGGCTGCGGGAATTTCGCCATTCGCCACCAGGATGCGCCCAATGCCCGTAAATGGATGCCCCGCCTTGGCGGCATAGGTGATGCGCATCATGCTGCCATCGTTGAGTTTCAGCCGGGCAGCGCCCTGAACATGGGCGAAAAATGCATCCACCCGGTCGGCAACGAAGGCAATCTCCAGTCCCCGCCCGGCGAGACTTCCCTGTTCGATCTGGCGGCGGTCGTCATATTCGACAAGCCCGGTATCTGTCTGGCGCGCAAAGGCGTAGGTCGGATCGAAACCTGCGGGACGGTTATCATCCGTCACCTTGACGAGATCGCCCGGTTTTCTCAGAAACGGCACCGTGAACCGTTCATCCGCAGTAAGGGATGCTTCGATTTCCGGCTCGTAAAAGCCGGTGACAAATCCCTGTTCCTGTTCGGGAACAATCTGGCATGGCACGAAATGCTGTTCGAAAAAGGCGCGGGCGGTGATCGTATCGGGATCATCCAGAAGCCGCGCTGCCGCAAAAACAGGTTCCAGCGCCTCAAAACTGATGCCGAGACTGCCGCTATGATAGGTGTTTTTAGCAGCGTAATCGGCGGAACGGCGGAAAGCGGCAAATGCCAGCGCCTGATCGTCCCGGTCCCAGCCGGGGCAATCGGAAAAACCCACCGGGCGGAAAATCCTCGCCAAGTCGCTCACAGCTACATCCGCTATCAAGTAAAAACAAAAAAGGCCGCTGAAATCAGCGGCCCGATTCATAAGCCTTCTCTTAATCTTCCGCTTCGGTCGCGACAAGCTTCCAGTTCGGATCACGCGAGCGCGTATCGCGGGCAAAGGTCCACAGGTCCTTGATCTCGACCACATTTTCCAGATCGCCGTCGATCAGCGTGCCTTCCTTGTCGAGCGTCGCCGAAATCATCTGGCTGACGATATTCAGCGTCACATGCGCCTCCGAGCCCTTCATTTCAGCAGCCGCGATTTCCGCCTTTTCGATGCCCACGAAGGAAGAGCGCACGCTTTCGCCGCGCTGCTCGCGCTCCTCGATGGCCGAAACGAAGCCTTCATAGACTTCCTTCGACAGAAGATTCTTCAAAACCTTGCGATCGCCATCGGCAAAGGACATCACAATCATTTCATAAGCGATCTTCACGCCATCGACGAAACGGGCTGGTTCGAAGGTGGGATCGGCGGCGTAAATGGCCCGCAGACCGTCATTGATCGGCGTTCCCGCCGCAGCAATCTTGTCGATTGCCGTAAAGTCCTTCTCACCGGCACGGCGCGGCAGAGCCACGACATTGTCAGTATCCGACCCGGCGGGCGCGGCATTGTCGGCGCTTTTGGCCGATGTATAGGGATCGAAGGGCGGCTTTTCATTTCCAGTACGGCGGCCAAGAACATTCCTCAGCTGGAGAAAAATGATCACCGCTGCGATGAAGAAGAAGATTGTGCCGAAGTCGAAAAAATTCCATGCCGCCTGCCATAGATTGAAGGAGAGGGCGTCAAATCCCTTCCAATCGTGAATTTCTGTTTCATACATATAGATCGGCAGGCGCAATCATTCAAATCCCGATCACGCGTACCTATTTGATATTTCATGTTAACAGTTTCATTTTCGTTCCGAACCTGAAAAAGCTACATTTGTCGCTATGTTCGCAACGTCAATCACACAACAAAAGGTCCTGACTCACGTGTCGTCTTCTTTCGCCCCTCTCGTCATGCTGGCAATGCCTTTCATCGAGATCGCCGGTTTTGTGATCGTCGGCAGCCATATCGGCGTATTCGCGACACTGGGTCTGGTGATCTTGAGCGCCATGCTGGGCTTTTTCCTGCTGCGTGTGCAGGGGATCGGCCTTCTCCAGCGCATCCGCACCGAAACGGCGGCAGGCCGCGTGCCGGATCGCGAAATGGTGCATGGCGCCATGCTGGTTCTGGCCGCGATCATGCTGATCGTGCCGGGCTTCGTGACCAGCACCATCGGCATTTTGCTGTTCATCCCGTTCATTCGCGATATCGTCTGGGAAAAATTCGTGCGTGGCCGCATGGTCGTCGCCACCTCGGCGCGCTATTCGGACGGCTATGGCCAGTATAAGCAACCGCGTGAAGATCGTGTCATCGATCTTGACCCCGAAGATTATACGACCAAGCCGAATGACAATTCGCCATGGAAAGGCGAGCGCAAAGACGGCTAACAGCAGCAATAGCTAACGTTAAAAGCCTTCCTTGCCTCATTCCCGTTCACATGCTAGCCAAGCATTCCAGTGGAGTTAATTTGACGTTTGAACGCCGTTCGACATAAGCGCAGCTTCAAACGTCAAATTTGAAAACTCCACTGAAGATTTAAAGTTGCTGGTGGTCTTTTGATTCCGACATTTGCCCAGCGGCTGTAGCACGGAAAGCAAATGTCGGAATCAGACCACCAGCCTTTTGGGGCAACGAGTTTAATTACCGAAAAGAAGGCATACCGATAATGAGCGATAAGGCCGCTGCGGGCGAAGTAAAGAATGGCAATGGCGCGACCGCCGAGCCGTCCCTCAACATTCTGGCGCAATATGTGAAGGATCTGTCCTTTGAAAGCCCGGGTGCGCCGCTGTCGCTGCGCCCGCGCGATAAGGCTCCTTCGATCAACATCAATGTCAACGTGAACGCCAATCCGCTTTCCGAAACGGATTTCGACGTCGTTCTGACGCTGGAAGCCAAGGCTATGGACGGCAAGGACGTTCTGTTCAACACGGAACTGGTCTATGGCGGCGTTTTCCGCATTGCTGGCATCCCGCAGGAACACATGCTGCCGCTGCTGTTCATCGAATGCCCGCGCCTGTTGTTCCCGTTCGCGCGCCAGATTATTTCTGACGCAACGCGCAATGGCGGCTACCCGCCGCTGATGATCGACCCAATCGATTTCGCGCAGATGTTCCAGCAGCGCATGGCCGAAGAACAGGCCAAGGCCGCCGTCAAAAGCTGAGCTCTACATACGGCTTGCAATAAAAACCCGGCTCAAGGCCGGGTTTTTTGTCATATTCATCCAAAAATTCAGGCCAAATATTTTTTCCAGATTGCCTTGTCACCCATACCCTCAATCAGTGCGGCATGGGCTGCACGTTCCGTTTCGCTGATGCGGGGAGCAAGCGGGGCAGGGCGCACCGCCAGCACAATGGCGGCGCTGCCATCGGCTGCATTATCCCTGTTTGCCCCACCATCCTGGCTGAGACCAAGCGCCGTCTGCTTGCCGCCGATCAGCTCGATATAGACTTCCGCCAGAATCTGGGAATCGAGCAAAGCGCCGTGCAGCGTGCGGTGCGAATTGTCGATGCCATAACGCTTGCACAGTGCGTCCAGCGAATTCGGCCCCATCGGATGTTTGCGGCGCGCCAGCGCCAGCGTATCCACAATGCGCTCCGCAGCGATTTCCGGTTTTCCAAGACGCGCGAGTTCGGCATTCATGAAGCCAAGGTCGAACATGGCATTGTGCGCGACCAGCTTGGCGCCGTCGAAGAATTCCAGAAACTCGTCCAGAATTTCAGCAAAAGTCGGCTTGTCCAGCAATTGCTCATTGCTGATGCCATGCACGGCCAGCGCTTCCGCATGCACCTGACGTCCCTGCGGATTGATGAATTTATGGAATGTGCGGCCTGTGGGAAACTTGTTGATCAGTTCCACGCCGCCAATTTCGATCACGCGATCCTCCAGCCTTTCCAGACCGGTGGTTTCGGTATCGAAAACGATCTCACGCATTGAAGAACCTCTCAAGGGATTATCTCGAACCTTATAGCACGACGAATGCGGCTATTCGGTCGCGACCGCCGGCTTTCCACTCAATTTCTCGATGACCGCTGTAATCTGCTGACGCAAATTGTCAAAACTGCCGCTGGTATCGAGCACGAAATCGGCACGGGCGCGCTTTTCGGCATCCGGGATCTGACGCGCGAGAATGGCGTCGAGCTTTTCTTCTGTCATGCCGGGCCGCGCCAGAACGCGGGCGCGCTGAATATCGGCAGGCGCAGAGACGACTACGATCCTGTCCACGCGCTTTTCGCCGCCGGTTTCAAAAAGCAGCGGAATATCGACCAGAGCGATGGCCGAGCCTTGCGCTTCCGCCTCACGCAGAAACGCTTCTTCTTCCTCGCGCACCAGCGGATGCACGATGGCTTCCAGCTTCTTCAGGGCATCCGGCTTGCCGATCACCGTAGCGGATAGTTTTTCACGGTCCACGGTGCCGTTCGTCACCGTTCCGGGAAAAGCCGCCTCGATCAGCGGCGCGGCACGGCCTGAATAAAGCCGGTGGACTGCATCGTCGGCGCTATAAACAGGAATACCCGCCTCGGCAAACATATTGGACGCCGTGGTCTTTCCCATGCCGATGGAGCCTGTCAGTCCGAGAATGATCATAGAGCGCCAGCCTTTGCCATATCCGCCAGAATATGCTCCCGCAGCGCCGCCGTCACCTCAGGCTTTTGGCCAAACCAGCGTTCGAAACCCGGGACTGCCTGATGCAACAACATGCCAAGCCCGTCCACGGTGTTCAGTCCGGCCTCTTCCGCAGCTTTCAGAAAGGGCGTTTTGAGCGGAACATAAACAATATCGGTCGCGATGACGCCTTCCGCTGCGACGCTCAGATCAAGCGGAAACCTGCCTTCGTCATCCTGATCGCCGCCATGACCGCTCATGCCGAGCGAGGTGGTGTTGACGATCAGCCCGGCATCAGCAACGCGTTGCTGCGCGGCATCCCAGCCGGAGGCCGAAACGGCAGCGCCGAAATGCGCGGCCAGTTCTTCTGCCCGGCTTGCCGTGCGATTAGCGATCCAGACCTTTGAAAAGCCGCGCGACAAAAGCGCGTGAACGACGGCGCGGCTTGCGCCGCCCGCACCCAGAACAAGCGCCGTTTCGGCGTTGTCCCAGCCCGGCGCATAATCGTCGAGATTGGCGGCGAAGCCATAGGCATCCGTATTGCCGCCGCGCAGCCTGCCGCCTTCAAACCACAGCGTGTTGACCGCGCCGATGGCCGTTGCGGCACCATCAAGGCTTTCCGCTGCCGCAAAAGCCGCTTCCTTATGCGGGATCGTGACATTGCCGCCCGCGAAACCATTGGCTGCAAGCGCTGCGGCGAAAGCCGCGAAATCTTCCGGTTTGACCTCGATCGGTTGGTAAGAACCGTCAATGCCGAGCGTTTCCAGCCAGAATCCGTGGATCAATGGGGAACGCGAATGTTTGATCGGAAAGCCGGTGACGAAAGCCTTCGGTCCCGCCACGGATGTCGTGTCAGCCATCGATAAGTTGTTCCTTGCGCAGTTCGGCAAGCAGCGGCAGCAGCGGCAGGCCGACAATCGTGAAATAATCGCCTTCGATTTTTTCGAAAAGCTGGATGCCCGGACCTTCCACCTGATAGGCGCCGACGCTGGAAAGCGCGCTGTCGCCAACCCGACCGAGATAGCGCCCGATAAAAGCCGGGCTCAATGCCCGCATTGTCATGCGCGCCACCGAAACGTGACGCCATAGAGTCTCGCCGTCCTTCACCAGAACCACCGCGCTGTTGAGCTGGTGCGTCTTGCCGGAAAATTGCAGAAGCTGGCGACCCGCCGCTTCCATATCGGCGGGCTTGTGGAAAATATCTTCACCGAGCGAGAGAGTCTGGTCGCAGCCGATCACCACGGCGCCAGGATTTTTCTCGCTCACGTCCAGCGCCTTGGCTTCAGCCAGAACCTGCGCCACATCTTCCGGCGTAGCGCCCGTTTCATAAAGCGGGGCTTCGACGGCGCGCTCATCGATATCGGCACTTTCGTTCGAAAATTCGATACCTGCATTTTTCAACAGCGCAGAACGGAACGGGCTTTTGGAAGCAAGAATGAGCCTGGTTGTCATGACTGAAATCCTTCGTTCTTTCCAGATCGCAAAAGCGCCAATATGGCGGCTGCCGTTTCCTCGATGGAACGGCGCGATACATCGATGATCGGCCAGCTGTGCCGGTTGCAGATGTTACGCGCATAGGCCAATTCTTCAGAAATTGACACCCGGTCCGTATAAAGTCCCGTATCGAGCGACGGCACACTGCCAAGCGGGCGGTTCTGGCGGATTTGCGAAATCCGCTCGGCGGTCGCCACCAGCCCCACAATCAGCGGTCGCTTGGCCGTGAACAGCACTTCGGGAATAGGAATGCCCAATACGATTGGCACATTGGTCGCCTTCACGCCGCGATTGGCCAGATAAATACTGGTCGGCGTCTTGGACGTGCGCGAAATACCGACCAGAATGACGTCCGCCTCCTCGATATCGAGCGGCAATTGCCCGTCATCGTGCTCCATCGTGAAATTGAGCGCGTCGATCCGGCGGAAATAATCGGCATTGAGCACATGCTGCGCGCTGGCGCGGCGGTGTGCGGGCGCGCCGAGATAGGATTGAAACGTGGTCAGCACCGGTTCCAGCACAGACACGCTTGGAATACCCATTTCCGCACAGGACTGATCGATGATCGCAGCCAGTTTCTGATCCACAATCGTATAAAGCACAATGCCAGGTTCGGCGTCGATGCCTTCCAGAACCTTGCGCAACTGCTTCTCGGTGCGGATCAGTGGATAAATATGCTCGATGGCCCGCGCATTGGCATATTGCGCCGCCGCAGCGCGCCCGGCTGCAAGGAGAGTCTCTCCGGTCGCATCAGAAATCAGATGGAGATGAAAGTAGGAAAGCGGTCTGGTCACAGTTTTGTTGCCCTCCTGTTGACGGCTGTGCGTAAGCCCGAGGCTTCTTCCACAAGCCATGGCAGGCCGTGGAAAAATTGGCAAGTCATCCACAGCGGGCGAACATGTGAGAAGCCGCCATCAACATGTGTGGACAAGACTCGCAAAATCGGGAAACCTCTCAATAATTCCCAGCTTTTCCACAAAAGCTCATGAACTGCGTCAATTGGTAACCCTTTATATTAAAAGAGGGAATTGAGTTTTTTCCGTTTTCGGTCAGACTGGCGGCGAAAAATTGCACAGGATGCGTTGGCAATTTCTGAACTGTGGGGAAAACCGGAACAGACCTTAATCCCCGATTCCAACAGACTCTAAGAATCAAAAGATTCCTGAATCATCCTTTCTTTATGAGAACCGGACTGGATAACTTCAGACCAAAACCGGATCAGACAACCAACAGGGCGGAAAAAAATCAGATGAAGCGCAAAGTCTTGAGAGTGATCGACGGTGAAGCGGTCTTTCCACCTCCCATCTGGATGATGCGTCAGGCCGGTCGCTACCTTCCGGAATATCGCGAGACACGGAAGAAGGCAGGGAGCTTTCTCGATCTGTGTTATTCACCCGACCTGGCAGTCGAAGTGACGCTTCAGCCGATCCGCCGTTTTGGCTTTGATGCAGCCATTCTGTTTTCCGACATTCTGGTCATCCCTCACGCCCTTGGACGTGACCTTCGCTTTGAAGAAGGCAGGGGGCCTTTGATGACCCCGATCGACGCGGACGAGATATTCTGGCTTGAGACCGAAGGTGTCGCCAAACGGCTGGAGCCGGTCTACGAAACGGTTCGGCTACTGCGCGAGCAACTGCCCGACGAAACGACGCTGCTTGGCTTCTGTGGCGCGCCCTGGACCGTTGCGACCTATATGATCGCCGGTCACGGTACACCGGATCAAGCGCCAGCCCGCCTTTTCGCCTATCGTTTCCCGGAAGCCTTCGAAAAGCTTTTGAATGATCTGGCGGATGTGTCCGCCGAATATCTCATCGAACAGCTGGATGCAGGCGCGGACGCCGTACAGATTTTCGATTCCTGGTCTGGTGTTCTGGACGAAGATTGCTTTGAGCGGTTCTGCATCCAGCCGGTGGCGCGGATCGTTCAGAAAGTTCGCGCGGTCTATCCCGAAGCCCGCATTATCGGTTTCCCGAAGGGAGCCGGAATGCTTTATGCGGGCTACCGCGAAAAGACGGGCGTGGACGTGCTCGGCCTCGACTGGTCGGTTCCGCTCAATTTCGCCGCCGCCTTGCAGGAAGATGGCGCCATTCAGGGCAATCTCGATCCGTTGCGCGTTGTCGCGGGCGGTTCGGCACTCGATGAAGGTGTAGACGCGATCCTGGAACGTCTCGGGAAAGGTCCGCTGATCTTCAATCTCGGACATGGTATTACGCCGCAAGCGCCGGTCGAGAATGTCCAGCGCATGATTGATCGCATTCGTGGAGAAAAATCGTGAGCCAGCCGACCTCGAAGGGCAGCACCAAGGCCGCCTATATTCGCATGATCGCAGCGCTTGTCATCGTGGTGCTTGGCGTTTGGGCATTGTTTCACGTGAATCCAACCGATGCCTATCTCTGGGTAAAGGCGGTTCACGTCATTGCCGTCATTGCCTGGATGGCCGGAATGCTCTATCTGCCACGGCTTTTCGTCTATCACACAGCGGCCGAGCCGGGCTCAGAAGCTTCCGAGACTTTCAAGGTGATGGAAAAGCGACTGCTGCACTTCATCATCAATCCCGCCATGGCGGTGACCTGGATCGCCGGTATCTGGATGGCATGGGAGATTTTCCGCTTCCAGGGCGGGTGGCTGCACGCCAAGCTGCTGCTGGTCGTGCTGATGTCCGGCATGCATGGCTATCTTTCGAAAGCGACACGCCTTTTCGCGGAAGACAAGAACACGAAATCGGCAAAGCACTGGCGAATCGTTAACGAAGTGCCAACGGTGCTGATGGTCCTGATCGTCATTCTGGTGATCGTGAAGCCATTTTAATTGCGGTTTTAAATGAAAAAGAAACCCGTTTGGTCGGGTTTCTGCCATTTTCTCGTTGCAGAATTTTTGCGCAGTCACTACATGTGACTTGCTCTTCATATTGCAAATCGATATGAAGGAAACCTCTTCCCTTCCTGATCGCAGGCCTTCGATGCCGGTCAAGCCAACCAGCTGACCAACTTTCCGAACAACTGCATTTTCTCCTTATATTTCAAAAGAGTTCCTCATCCATGCAGGAAATGAAACTACAAGAACTAAAAAATAAAACACCGGTTGAGCTGCTTGCTTTTGCCGAAACCCTTGAAGTCGAAAATGCGAGCGCGATGCGCAAGCAGGAACTGATGTTCGCGATTCTCAAGAAGCTGGCTTCGCAGGATGTCGAGATCATCGGTGAGGGCGTTGTCGAAGTGCTGCAGGACGGTTTTGGCTTCCTGCGCTCCGCCGACGCCAATTATCTGCCAGGCCCCGACGATATTTATATTTCCCCTTCGCAGTTGCGCCGCTTCTCGCTGAAGACCGGCGATACGGTTGAAGGCCCGATCCGTGGCCCGAAGGAAGGCGAGCGTTATTTTGCGCTTCTCAAGGTCAATTCGATCAATTTCGAAGACCCGGAAAAGATTCGCCACAAGGTCCACTTCGACAATCTGACGCCGCTCTATCCCAATGAGCGCTTCAAGATGGAACTCGAAGTTCCAACCTCCAAGGATCTGTCGCCGCGCGTCATCGATCTGGTTGCGCCGCTCGGCAAGGGCCAGCGCGGCCTGATCGTCGCTCCGCCGCGTACCGGTAAGACCGTTCTGTTGCAGAATATCGCGCATTCGATCACCGCCAATCATCCGGAATGCTATCTGATCGTTCTTCTGATCGATGAACGTCCGGAAGAAGTGACCGATATGCAGCGTTCGGTGAAGGGCGAAGTCATTTCGTCAACCTTCGACGAACCGGCTGCGCGTCACGTTCAGGTTGCCGAAATGGTCATCGAAAAGGCCAAGCGCCTCGTGGAACATGGCCGCGATGTCGTGATCCTGCTTGACTCGATCACCCGTCTTGGCCGCGCTTACAACACTGTTGTTCCGTCGTCGGGTAAAGTCCTGACCGGTGGTGTGGACGCCAATGCGCTCCAGCGTCCGAAGCGTTTCTTCGGTGCTGCGCGTAACATCGAAGAAGGTGGTTCGCTTACCATCATCGCGACCGCGCTGATCGATACCGGCAGCCGTATGGACGAAGTGATCTTTGAAGAATTCAAGGGCACGGGTAACTCGGAAATCGTTCTCGACCGCAAGGTTGCAGACAAGCGTATCTTCCCGGCTATGGACATTCTCAAGTCCGGTACGCGTAAGGAAGATCTGCTCGTCCCACGCGCCGATCTCCAGAAGATTTTTGTTCTCCGCCGTATCCTTGCGCCGATGGGCACGACCGATGCAATCGAGTTCCTCATCGACAAGCTCAAGCAGACCAAGAGCAATGGCGAGTTCTTCGATCTCGATGAACACGTAAGCTCCTTGCAGCTTTGCTAATCAAAAGCCACGCTGGGTAGCCGGCGTGGCTTTTTTGGTGTTCATGCTCCGCCGGTGAGAAGAATGCGCAAGGCTTCGCCGTTTTCCACGGGTGGCAGGCACACATGGCCTTTGCAGAACCACGCGGAGGGCTTGTCCGCCTTGGCTGTGCCGCCTGTGGGCAGGTTGATCTCAGCATCCGCTGTGAAACTGACGATCTTATCCATACGCCGCGGATCAGGGTTTCGATTCGCTATCGTAACAAGCTCATCCTGTTGGGATTGCGCGGCGACAACGAGCGACAGCGGTTCGGCTGCCATACGCGCAGCATTCAATATGCCGATCTGTCCATATTGCTGCGCGAATGCGCGGCCCAGTGCCTGCTCAATCAACGTCTCATTGCTTTGATAAAGCGCCATATCGCCGGGCGCGAGGAAAAGCCGCGTCAGCGCTTCAATGATCTGGCTGGTCGCACTGGGGATCGCCTCGTCATAATCGCCATAGGCGTGAAGAATAACATCGTCGGCATCGAGTGCCGAGAGGCGATAATTGCCGGACGCGTCCCGGTGATGTGCGTCGAGCGCTTGCTTCAGCTTCTGCGCATCATCCACATAAGCGCGGTCAGCACTTGCTTCATAGAGCGCCAGCGCTGCATTGATCATGCCGGCATAGTCTGTCGAAAGGGCAGGGTAGACCAGCCGATCTTCCACACGACAATGCGCCATTTGTCCCGCACGAAACGGCGCCATGATGGCGTGATAGGCTTCGATGGCGAGCGTGGTCCAGTCCGGTTTTGAAAAGCTCCGCCCTGCCTCTGCGAGTGCCCGGATTGCCAGTGCGTTCCAGTCGGTGAGCGCCTTATCATCCCGTCCGGGGCGAATGCGTGTTTCACGCTGTGCGAAAAGCTTCGTCTTGGCATCCCGTATCAACGGCGGAACCGACCCTCCACCATCGACGTCATGCAGGCGGTTCAGAATAGTATGGCCTTCCCAGTTGCCACTCGGTGTAACGCCATAGAAGGTCTTGAAAGCTGCGCTGTCTCCTCCCAGAACGCGGTCGATCTCTGCTTCGCTCCAGACGTAGAATCTTCCTTCCTCGCCTTCGCTGTCGGCATCCAGACTGGATGTGAAACTGCCGTCCGGCAGGCGCATTTCACGAACCAGCCAATCGATAGTTTCTTCGATTCGGTTACGGAACAAGTCATCCTTGGTTTCCGCATAGGCATAATTAGCGTGACGGATCAGTTGGGCATTGTCGTAGAGCATCTTTTCAAAATGTGGCACCAGCCAGTCCGCATCCGTGCTGTAGCGACAAAGACCACCGCCGAGATGGTCGTAAATGCCACCTTGCAGCATGGTTTTTAGCGAGTGGATAAACTTGTCCCTGCTATCGCTGTCGCGATTATAAAGCCAGGATAGCCACAGAGCGTCCATGAAAGGGGCATTGGGAAATTTCGGAGCGCCGTCAATACCACCCCGGACGGGATCGAACATGGTCGCGATCCGTGTGGCGATCGCATCGAAACGGGAAACTTCGTTCTGGCTACCTTCGCTCTGCGCAGCGAGCCTGCCTTCCAAATGATTGAAGACCGCTTCGGCATTATGTTTAATTTTTTCTTTATTTCCCTGCCAGAGACCATTCACCGCGTTCAGTACGTCGACAAAGCCCGGCATGTTGTAGCGCGCATGTCGCGGAAAATAGGTGCCGCCCCAGAACGGCTTGCCGTCAGGGCGCAGAAACATGGTCAAGGGCCAGCCGCCCTGCTGTCCCATGGCGCCAAGCGCTGCCATATAGATCTGGTCGATATCCGGTCGCTCCTCGCGGTCTACCTTCACATTGACGAACAGGTCGTTCATGACTGCTGCAACATCGGCATCTTCAAAAGACTCGTGGGCCATGACATGACACCAGTGACAGGCGGCATAGCCGATTGAAAGCAGGATAGGGCGGTTCAATTCCCGCGCTGCGTCGAGGGCTTCCTTTCCCCAGGGCTGCCAGTGAACCGGGTTGTCCGCATGTTGGCGCAGATAGGCACTGGGTTCCGCAGACAGCCTGTTTCTGCTGATATCCGTCATGAGGCTTCCCTTTCAGCGTTTGAATGAATATGCACTGAGCTTAATTTCAATCCTCTTGGCAAGATTGATATAGGTCAGGAAACGCAATGAACGACACCGCCGTGCATCACGATACGATTTTCGCACTGTCCAGTGGAAGGCTCCCGTCCGGTGTTGCTGTCGTGCGTGCGTCCGGCCCCAAAGTTCGATTCATTATCGAAACGATTATCGGCGGCGAAATCAAACCGCGCTATGCGGCCTATAAGACATTCCGTTCCCGAAATGGAGATGCGATCGATCGCGGATTGGCGCTCTTTTTCCCTGGACCGCATAGTTTTACCGGCGAAGACTGCGTTGAATTTCATCTTCATGGCGGTATCGCCGTCGTAGAAAAGCTGTTGCAGGAACTGAGTGAACTTGCCGGATGCCGCATTGCAGAAGCGGGCGAATTTACGCGTCGGGCCTTTACCAACGGAAAGATGGACCTGACAATTGCCGAAGGTCTCGCCGATCTGATTGCCGCAGAGACCGAAGGCCAACGACGCCTTGCCTTGCAGGTCGCTTCCGGCGCGCAACGTCAACTCTATACGGAATGGCGACAACGGCTTGTCCGTGCGCGTGCCTTCATTGAAGCCGAACTCGACTTTGCGGATGAAAGCGATGTGCCGGGTTCTGTTTCTGATCAGGTATGGCGATCTTTGCAAGCGCTGCATAAGGAAATTGAGCTGCACATTGCCAGCGGCAAACGCGCAGCCATGCTTCGCGACGGATTGCATGTGGTAATTGCTGGCGCTCCAAATGCCGGTAAATCGAGCCTGTTGAATTTTCTCGCCGGGCGTGAAGTGGCCATCATTTCCGATGAAGCGGGCACCACGCGCGACCTTCTGGAAGTCAAACTCGATCTCAATGGCATCCCGGTTTATGTCACCGATACGGCGGGGCTACGCGAGACCGAAAGTGTGGTGGAAAAAATCGGCATTGAGAGAGCTCGTGAAAGAGCGTCGGAAGCAGACCTTATTCTTCTGCTTGAAGATATGAGCGATCCGATTGACGTGGCGCTGGACGAAGCCGATGCCGAGATTTGGCGGATTGGAACAAAGGCCGATCTGACTGGTGCCCAAACCGAACAATGGACATTTCAAATCTCCATCAAAGACGGTTCAGGATTGGAAGAGCTTCTAGCCAAACTCCTGACGTTTGCCGAAGAACGCATTGGTCAGATCAATGATGCTGTTCCCACACGACAGCGCCATATAAATTTGCTCCGCTCGACACTGAGCGAGATCGAAATCGCTGCCAGCCGGGATGATCTTCCGCTGGAACTGCGTGCCGAGAACATGCGCCGAGCCTCGCAATATCTGGGACGTATCACAGGCGATGTGGATGTCGAAGAAATTCTGGATGTGATCTTTTCGCAGTTCTGCATTGGCAAGTGATTCACGTGAAACATTGCCTCGCGAAGCACCGATAAAGCTCGTGGAATGTTTCACGTGAAACATCTGTGGAATCCGCTGATGCCGGTTGACTCCATCTGATCTTCATGAGTCAGCGACCTTGAACGCTTTAAATTGATCACTCGTCACGCTTTTATCCTTCCGTTTCAAACGCTTTCATGGCAAAAGCTGTCTCTTAATCCAAGGATGCGAGAAATGAGTTCGGCTGAGTCTACAGTCTTCGATGTTATTGTTGTCGGTGGCGGTCATGCGGGCTGCGAAGCTGCGTCGGCTGCTGCGCGCGCTGGCGCACGCACGGCATTGGTGACGCATCGCTTTGATACCATTGGCGTTATGTCCTGTAATCCGGCTATTGGTGGTCTGGGGAAGGGGCATCTTGTTCGCGAGATTGATGCGTTGGACGGTTTGATGGGTCGCGTTGCCGATAAGGCAGGCATCCAGTTCCGCCTACTGAACCGACGCAAGGGACCAGCCGTTCGCGGCCCTCGTACCCAAGCTGATCGCAAACTTTATCGTCTTGCAATGCAGGACATAATCAGTAAGCAAGAGAATTTGACTGTCGTTGAAGGTGGTGCCTTCGATATCAAAACCGAGAATGGTAACGTCACTGGTGTCGTGTTGTCAGATGGTCGGCTGTTGAACTGCGGCGCTGTCGTGCTGACGACCGGCACATTTTTGAACGGCCTCATTCACATCGGCGAGAAGAAGATACCGGCTGGGCGCATGGGTGAGAATCCGGCACTTGGGCTTTCGGATACTTTGAAGACGCTTGGCTTTGCATTGGGGCGCCTCAAAACTGGCACGCCACCGCGTCTTGATGGGCGGACTATCGATTGGGCAAACCTCGAAACCCAGTCTGCCGATGAGAACCCGGTCCCGTTCTCTTTGATGACAGATCGCATTACGACGCCGCAGATCGACTGCGGTATTACGCGCACGACGCCGGAAACCCACGCGATTATTCGCGCCAATCTGCATCGCTCAGCCATGTATTCCGGTTCAATTGAAGGTATCGGCCCGCGCTATTGCCCTTCGGTTGAAGACAAGATCGTCAAGTTCGGGGATCGCGACGGCCACCAGATATTCCTGGAGCCGGAAGGTCTGGATGACGATACCGTCTATCCGAATGGTATCTCGACCTCTTTGCCGGAGGATGTGCAGCTTGCAATCCTGAAGACCATACCCGGTCTTGAGAAGGCAGTGATGCTGCAGCCCGGCTATGCAATCGAGTATGACTTCATCGATCCGCGCGAGCTGAAGCGCAGTCTGGAAACGCGGCGCGTCAATGGTCTGTTCCTCGCTGGTCAGATCAATGGCACGACAGGATACGAGGAAGCGGGTGCCCAAGGTCTTCTGGCTGGCTTGAATGCGGCGCGGCGGGCAGGGGGCGATGAGCCGATCATCATCCAGCGCACCGAAGCCTATATCGGCGTGATGGTGGATGACCTCACGTCTCGCGGTGTCAGTGAGCCATATCGCATGTTCACATCACGCGCGGAATTCCGTCTTTCTTTGCGTGCGGATAATGCTGATCAGCGTTTGACGCCGCTGGCAGATCGTCTCGGTATATTAGGCGCAGAGCGCAAGAAGAGGTTTGATGAACGTCAGGAAGCATTGTCTGCCGCACGGGAATTGACACAGTCGCTGTCGATTACGCCAAATCTCGCAAGTCGTTATGATTTGCATCTCAATCACGACGGTGTTCGCCGCTCGGCCTATGATTTGTTGTCTTATCCTGATATTGACCTGGCGCGGTTGAATCCAATCTGGCCTGAACTCAAATCAATCGATCCGATCACGCGCGAAACGCTGGAAATTGAAGCGCAATATGCGGTCTATATGGAACGTCAGCAGACGGATATCGCTGTCATGGAACGTGAAGAGCGTTTGTTGATTCCCGCTGGTCTGGATATCGACGCGATTTCGGGCTTGTCCAATGAGTTGAAGCATAAGCTCAAGCAGCGTAAACCGGAAAAGATTGCCGAAGCGCAACGCGTCGACGGGATGACACCAGCTGCTTTGGCGCTGTTGATCGCACAAATCAAGAAGCATGGCTCGCGCCGACAGACCGCCACGGAACTGGCGGAAGGGAAGGGCGCGGCGTGAGTGCTATTATGAGTGCGGATCTTCGTTATGAAAGCCTTCGCCGGATCAGCCCCACTGTTTCACGTGAAACAGCGGATCGCCTGATTGCATTCGAAGAGCTGTTCCGAAAATGGTCAAAAGCGATCAATCTGGCCTCTCCATCGACATTGGCGGACCTTTGGAGCCGTCATATTCTCGATAGCGCGCAGGTTTTCCCGTTGGCGCCAAACGCTAAACGCTGGCTCGATATCGGCTCCGGTGGCGGATTTCCTGGCATCGTGACGGCCTGCTATCTGGCGGATCAACCCGATAGCCGTATCGATCTGGTGGAAAGTGCGGGCAAAAAGGCTGCTTTTCTGCGTACCGCTGCCGGTCATTTGAATGTTCCTGCTCATATTCATGCGGCTCGCATCGAGTCGATGTGGGAAAAAATCGAAACGCCGGACGTTGTTACCGCCCGCGCGCTCGCCTCATTGAATGATCTTTTCGGTTTGACGGAGCCCTGGCTCGTCAACGGCGCCAAGGCGCTTTTCCAAAAAGGTCGGGATTACCAGAGGGAAATCGATGAAAGCCGTGTCGGTTGGGATTTCGATCTGGTAAAACATCAAAGTGCTATCGATCAGACTTCGGTCATCCTCGAAATCAGCAACTTGCGACGCAAAGCAAATTGAATCCGAGAATTTGGCAGATCTGGAAAGCGGCAGGGCGACGGTAATGAACAAGATGTCCAGGATCATAACCATTGCAAACCAGAAAGGCGGCGTCGGTAAAACCACGACGGCGATCAATCTGGCCACGGCTTTGGCGGCAATAGGCGAAACGGTTCTCATCGTTGATCTCGATCCGCAGGGTAATGCCAGCACGGGGTTGGGGATTGACCGCCGCAACCGTCCGCTGTCTTCTTATGACGTGCTGACGCAAGAGGCGTCAGTGCCGGAAGCTGCGATGCAGACCGATGTGCCCAATCTTTTTATCGTGCCTTCGACGCTCGATCTGTTGGGTATCGAGATGGAAATCGCACAATCCGCAGACCGTACGCGCCGTCTGCGCGATTCTCTGCGCTTCGATTCCAGCGTTTCCGAACGGTTTTCCTATGTTCTGGTGGACTGCCCACCATCCCTGAACCTGTTGACGCTGAATGCCATGGCCGCTGCGGATTCCGTGCTTGTGCCGTTGCAGTGCGAGTTCTTCGCGCTGGAAGGCTTGAGCCAACTGTTGCAGACGGTCGATCAGGTGCGCTCGACCATCAATGCCGAGCTTTCCATCCAGGGCATCGTGCTGACGATGTTCGATAGCCGCAACAATCTGGCTTCCCAGGTGGTGGATGATGTCCGCGCCTTCATGGGCGAAAAGGTCTATCGCACTGTCATTCCGCGCAATGTGCGCGTATCGGAAGCCCCATCCCATGGCAAGCCGGCCATTCTCTATGATTTGAAATGCGCGGGAAGTCAGGCCTATTTGCAGCTTGCGTCGGAAGTTATCCAGCGTGAGCGGCAGCTGAAAGCCGCATAGAAAACTTATCGATTCGACTACGTAACAATTGCAGGAATTTGCCGAACGATGAACGACGATCCTTCAAAGAAGCGCCTTGGCCGCGGACTGGCCGCCCTGATTGGTGAGATCGACCGTCCGGTCGAAGAGCGTAAAGCGCCGGTTCCAATTGAACGCAATGTGCCGATCGAGTTCGTCACGCGCAATCCACGCAATCCGCGACGCATGTTCGCGGAAGCCGAGCTCGAAGATCTGGCCCAGTCGATCAAGGAACATGGCGTTGTCCAGCCAATCGTGGTGCGTCCCGCGCCCGGTCAGCCTGATCATTTCGAGCTGATCGCCGGCGAACGCCGCTGGCGCGCATCGCAGCGCGCAGGCGTCGATACGATCCCTGTTATCGTCCGCGATGTGGATGATCGCGTCGCTCTTGAGATCGCGATCATTGAAAACGTTCAGCGCGCAGACCTGAATGCAGTCGAAGAAGCGTTGGGATATCAACAGCTTATCGATAATCATGAGTATACGCAGAACGATCTGGCGCAGGTGATCGGCAAGAGCCGTAGCCATGTGGCCAATACGTTGCGCCTTCTCAAGCTGCCGCAACCAGTTCAGGATTTTATCGTTGATGGTGCGCTGTCTGCCGGACATGCGCGCAGTCTTATCACGATGGACAATCCGACGGTTCTGGCGGAGCGGATCGTCAAGGAAGGCTTGTCCGTCCGTCAGGTGGAAGCTCTTGCGCAGGCCGAAGCGCGGGGCGGGGCGGAACCGAAACCGGGCAAAGCTACGCCGGTGGAAAAAGATGCCGACACCAAGGCGCTGGAAAAGCTGCTTTCCGATGTGACCGGCATGAAGGTCGAGATCAACCATCGGGACCGGGGCGGCGAGGTGAAAATCCGCTACAGCTCTCTGGAGCAACTCGATGAAATCTGCCGCCGCCTTCAAAGCTGATTTGTTCGTTTGTGGAATACAAGAACCCCGGTATCTATACCGGGGTTTTTATTTGCAGATTGTTTCACGAGCAGGCAGTTAGCGCCGTGCGTTGCGCATAGCTTCCACACCGATAGCCATCAGGCATTGGCGGATGATCGGAATGGCAAGCGCGGAATTCTGACGGCTTTCCAGCACGGCACGCTGGAGACGCTCCAAAACGCGTGAAAGGCTTTCGCCGCTCCAGCGTCCGACAGCTGTTTCGATCAGCCTTTTACGATTGAAGAAGATGGGTGGCCTTGCACTCGCCACGACAATGGACGCGCTTTTGCGTTCGCTATCCATGATATAGCGCAGGCCCTGTATCTGCTGGAATTGCCGCATGGCTGTGTTCAGCACCAGAAAAGGCGCTGTGCCGGATTTCACGACACGGTCGAATGTGATTTCAAATCGCTGCAAATCACCGGCAATGACTGCATCCACGACCTCGTCTGTCGACAGGCCTGCAACATCGCCCACCGCTTCGCGCACATCGTCAATGTCGATACGCTCCTTGCCGCGCGCATAGAGGCAGAGCTTTTCCAGTTCGCCGCGGGTGGCAAGGCGGTCGCCGCCAAGGCTGGCGCGAAGCAGCTGACGTCCATCGAGGGTGATCTGCAGCTTCCATTCGGCCAGCACATCATCGATGACACCATCGATACCGCGCGCATCATCCGTATAGCAGGGCAGCGCCATGCCCGCCGAGGCGTTCTCGACGGCGCTGCGCAACCCTGCGCCCTTCTTCAAATCACCGGCTTCCACAAGGATGAAGGTTTCATGCGGCGGTTCGGTTGCCAAGAGCTTGACCGCATCGGCGAGTTTCTTCTGCCCGGTGGCGTTCTTGATCCAGATCAGCCGAGTGCCGCCGAACATCGAAATAGTGCGCGCTTCATCGGCGAGCTTCGAAGGATCTGCGTCGATCTCGTCGGCTTCCATGCGAATGACGGCAAAGGGATCGTCGAGCGGCAGCTTTGTCGCCTCGGCATAGCGGCGCGCTCGCTCACTCACCAGCCCTTTATCCGGGCCATAAAGAAGCACGACCGGAAACGAGCTGCTCGGTCTGCTCAGGAAACCATCGACTTCATTTGCTTTTTTCTGGGCCATAGTGGGTTCTTAGAACATTTCGGGCAGAAACAAAACAGCCGCCGGTCACGGGGTGAACGGCGGCTGTGAAAAGCGAATAGTGGACTATTATTCGATCAGCAGGGCATCGTCGTCGAGCGTCTGGCCGCGCACCTTGCGGAACATCTCGATCAGGTCTTCCACGCCCAGCGTCTTGCGCCTGTCGCCGGTAACATCGAGCAGAATCTTGCCGCCATGCAGCATGATGGTGCGGTCACCATAGTCGAGCGCCTGACGCATGGAATGGGTGACCATCAGCGCCGTCAGCTTGTTTTCGGTGATGAGCGTACGGGTCAGTTCCATGACGAATTCAGCCATGCCCGGATCGAGCGCTGCGGTATGTTCGTCGAGAAGCAGAACTTCCGAACCGGCCAGCGTTGCCATGATCAGCGAAAGCGCCTGACGCTGCCCGCCGGAGAGAAGTTCCATGCGGTCCTGCATCCGGTTTTCAAGGCCGAGATTGAGGCTCGCCACGCGCTCGCGAAACCATTCGCGACGATTGGAATTCAGCGCATGGGTGAAGCCGCGCTTCTTGCCACGCGATGCGGCAAGCGCGAGGTTTTCCTCAATGGTCAGGGTGCCGCAGCTGCCAGCCAGCGGGTCCTGAAACACGCGTGCGACGAGACCGGCGCGTTCGGCGGTGGATTTGCGGGTCACATCCTTGCCACTGATCACCACCTTGCCGCCGGTCGGGATGACATCGCCCGCAAGCACACCGAGAAGGGTGGATTTGCCAGCGCCATTCGAGCCGATAACGGTGACAAAGGAACCGCGATCCATGGTCAGGTTGATTTTGTTCAGAACCTGCTTTTCCAGCGGGGTGCCGCGACCGAAGACGACATCGAGATTGGATACTTCGATCATGCGGATGCTCCCCCGCGGCGCATGCGCGGCAATATCAGGGCGAATGTAACGAGAAGCGCGGTGGCGATGTTGAGATCGGACGCCTGCAGGCCGAATGTGTTGCCGTTCGAAAGTGCAAGCTGGATGGCGATGCGGTAGATGACGGAGCCGAGCACGCAACCGATCAGGATCACCAGCAGGTTGCGCGTGCGCAGGATGGTTTCACCGATGATGACCGCTGCGAGACCAACGACGATGGTGCCAACGCCCGAGGTGACGTCCGCAAAACCGTTCGTCTGGGCGAAAAGCGACCCGCCAAGCGCGACGAGCGCGTTGGACAGCGCCATGCCGATATAGATTTGGCGATCCGTCTGTACGCCTTGCGCGCGCGCCATTTTCGGATTGGCGCCGGTCGCACGCATGGCAAGGCCCATATCGCTTTCCAGAAAGCGCCAGACGATGAAGACCGCGATGGCCACCAGCACGAAAAGAAAAGCCGGGCGAACGTAATATTCCGGGATACCGTGGCCGAAGAAGGGGCTGAGCATCGTGTCCTGATTGATGAGCGCGATATTCGGCCGACCCATCACACGCAGGTTCACCGAAAACAGCGCGATCATCGTCAGAATGGAAGCGAGCAGATTGAGAATCTTGAAGCGGACATTCAGCGTGGCGGTCACGAGACCGGCTATCGCGCCAGCAACCATGGCGATTGCGGCGGCGAGCCATGGGTTGAGGCCTGCGAGGATCAGAACGCCGGTTACAGCTGCACCGAGCGGGAATGAACCGTCTACCGTCAAGTCGGGAAAGTCGAGGACGCGAAACGCCAGATAGACGCCAATGGCGACAAACGCGAAAACGAGGCCTAATTCGACCGCACCCCAGAAGGCGATCTGACTCACAACGACATTCCTTGTACTTTGCCGCAATCGGCAAGGATGAAGCCGGTTTTCCGGCATAAGACCATCCGCAAGCCTGCGGGCATCGAGGCTTCGTGCCTCCGATTGCCCAAAAGGCTTTCACCAATCGCGACCGGTTTTGGTTTGAGTGTATCCGGCGGGCGAGGCCCGTACGGATCGTTTCCCGGCTAGATCATTTGTTCCCGTTATTATTCCAGTGGGATTACAACTCTCGTAATCCCGAGCGCAAGCCCAAACCGCGCCAAAGGCCCGCAAATGCGGCTTTATGTGCGGCTCACGCAACATTCGTGCGGTATTGCCTCACCTTGGGTATTGTTTGGAACTCCTTTGGCCTTTGTCCAAAAAGAAGAAGGGCGAGAGTTTTCACTCTCGCCCTCTTTTTCTGCGGTCTGATCGATGATCAGTCGATCTTGCTGGTAGCGCGGTCGATCACGGCCTTCGGGATTTCCACGCCCATCTTCTTGGCGGCGCCGAGATTGATGACGAGATCAGTGCCCTTTGCGATTTCAACCGAAATGTCGCCCGGCTTTTCGCCCTTCAGGATGCGTGCAACCACAGCGCCGGTCTGCTTGCCGACGTCGTAATAGTTGAAGCCGAGGGCGGCCATCGCACCACGCTTGACGGAATCCGTATCGGCGGTGAAGAGCGGCAGCTTGCTTTCCTCGGCAACACCGACAGCGCTTTCGAGGGCCGATACGATGGTGTTGTCGGTCGGCACATACATGGCATCGGCGCGGCCGACGAGAGCCTGCGCAGCGCCCTTGACTTCAGCCGACTTGGTGGCGGCGGATTCAACGATTTCGATGCCGTCAGCGGCAGCAGCTTCCTTCAGCGCAGCCAGAAGCGAGACCGAATTGGTTTCGCCGGAATTGTAGAGATAGCCGAGCTTCTTGATGTTCGGCATCACTTCCTTGATGAGCTTGATATGTTCGGCCACCGGCGACATGTCGGAGAGGCCGGTTACATTGCCGCCCGGCTTTTCCATGCTTTTGACGAGCTGTGCGCCGACCGGATCTGATACGGCGGTGAACACAACCGGTATGTCGCGCGTGGAAGAAACCACGGCCTGAGCCGAAGGGGTGGAGATCGGAACGATCACATCCGGGCCTTCGCCGACGAACTGACGTGCGATCTGTGCGGCGGTTGCCGGGTTGCCCTGTGCGGACTGATAGACGAATTTGAGATTTTCGCCTTCCTTGAAACCGGCTTCGGCCAAAGCATCCTTGACGCCGTCACGGGCAGCGTCGAGCGCCGGATGTTCGACGATGGCGGTCACGGCGACGGTAACGTCTTTTGCCTGGGCCGAAGTGGCAATGGCCGTTGCGGCCAGCAATGCCAGAAGTACAGAACGCATGAAAATCTCCCCTAATTGGTTTCTATGCTGTTGATTGCTTAATCAAGTTGATAGCCGAAATCAATCAGCACGGGAACCGGACAGATTGCATGGGGGAATGCGGGTCGCTTCATGAAGCGGCTGTCAGGCTTGTTCCACCCCATGGGTTTCCAAAAGCGACTTCATGCGTTTCACGGCAAGCTCCGGCCTGTCGAGCACATTGGCCTTGTCCGCCAGCTGAAAAATGTCGGCATAATGGACAATGCCGCGCGCCGACTGCATTCCGGCTGGCATGGTGAAATGCGTCTGGTGGCCGTTGAGCCATGCGAGAAACACGATGCCCGCCTTGTAATACTGGGTCGGCGCTTCGAAAATCTTGCGCGATAGCGGGACGGTCGGCTCTATGATGGCGCGGAAACGGGCGCTGTCGCCTTGGGCAAGCGCTGCCAATGCGCTGGAGGCCTGTGGCGCGACCGCATCGAAAATGCCGAGCAAGGCATGGCTGTGCCGGTTGCCGTCGCCTTCGATCAGCGGCGCATAGTTGAAATCATCGCCTGTGAAACAGAGCACGCCTTCCGGCAACCGGTCTCGTAATGCCAGTTCGTAACGTTCTTCGAGTAGCGAAATCTTGATGCCTTCCACCTTGTCGCGGTTGGCTTCGATGATGCCGATGACCGTATCCAGCGCATCCTCAAAATTTGAGGCTCCCCAGTAGCCTTTGAGCTGCGGATCGAACATGTCGCCCAGCCAGTGCAGCACAACTTTCTCGCGGGCATTGGAGAGAATGTGCCCATAAACCTTCGCATAGTCGTCGGACGAGCGGGCGATACGGGCAAGGGCGCGGCTTGCCATCAGGATGAAGCGCCCGCCGTGTTTCTCGATGAAACCAGCCTGTGTTTCGTAGGCCTTGATGATGTCATCAAGGCTCTTGGCATCCGCCGGATCGAGATGGTCGGTGCCAGCACCGCAGGCGAGATCGGTACCCGCTACGGTCTTGCTTTCAGCCAGCGAGCGGCGGATCAGCTCCTGCGCGCCCGCCCAGTTGAGGCCCATGCCGCGCTGCGATGTGTCCATCGCTTCGGCGATCCTGAAACCGAGACTCCAGAGATGATGCCGAAAAGCCATGGTCGCATCCCAGTCGAGCGCGGGATTGCTCCAGGGCGTCGTATCTTTTCGCGGGTCGGAGACAACATGCGCTGCCGCATAGGCGATGCGATTGAATTGCGGGGGAGCGGACGGTCTTTCGGTCGGCGTTCCGACAAGCCGATATGGAAGCAGGGTTCCACCGGCCTTCGGCAAGGTCAGCATAGTGTCGAATGCAACGCCCATCATCGTCCTCCCATGAACCTCAGTCTTGATAATTTAGAACGTTCCAAATGGCAAGGAATAAGCCTATTTCAAACAGATATAGCCCATTATTTTGAGAATTCTGCCTAAAAAGGGCCAAACAACAAGGCGATATCATGGCAATATTACGGCTAAATTTATCTAATTGACAATTTTGGAACGTTCCAATTAACTTAGCGGCAGAAGTCGAGGAAAGCCATGAACAAGAGCAGCGTTACGGTCATCGATATTGCACGCGAGGCAGGCGTGTCCAAATCGACCGTGTCGCTCGTGCTGCGTGACAGTCCGCTGGTTCACGCTGAAACGCGGGTCAAGGTACAGGCGGCAATCGAAAAGCTCGGTTATGTCTATAACCGCAGCGCCGCAAATCTGCGTCAGGCGAAGTCGAAGATCATCGGGCTGGTCGTCAATGATCTGACCAACAGTTTTTTCGCTGAACTGGCGGTGGGCATAGACCGCGTGATGCAGTCGGCGGGCTATGTGCAGTTTTTGGCCAATACCGGCGAAAGCATCGACCGCCAGCGCGAGGTGATCGCCTCTATGCGCGAACATGGCATTGCCGGGCTGATCGTTTCACCAGCACGCGGTACGGAATCAGGCGATCTGAAGCCGCTGGCGAAAAGCGGCCTGCCGGTCGTGCAGATGGTGCGCGATGTGCCGGGTTCCGGTGTTTCGTCCATTCTGTCCGACAATCGCGGCGGTGTCGCGAAGGCCGTCGAGCATCTGGTTGGTCTGGGTCACAGGAACATCGCCTTCATGGGCGGTTATGCGGATACCGCGGTGTTTTCGGAGCGTGTTTCCGGATATCGCGCTGGTCTGGAGCAGGCGGGTCTCGCCTTTGACGAAGCGCTGATCTTTACATCGGCGCCGTCGCGGGCGGGCGGCGTGGAAGCTGTGGAGCGCATGTTGCTGCTCGGTGCAAAGCCAACGGCCACGGTGTGTTTCAATGATGCGGTGGCGTTTGGTGTTTGTGACGGCCTGCGCGCCGCGCATCTGGAACCGGGTCGCGATTTCGGCGTGGTCGGCTTTGACGATGTGATCGAAGCAAAGACGGCGGTGCCCGCATTAACAACGGTGTCGGTCGATCCGCAGGGGATGGGCGAACGGGCGGCACAGCTTCTGTTGAAGCAGATCAACTCGGAACGGGTGGAGGCGGAGGCGCAGCGTTTGGCGGTGCGTCTTGCGGTGCGCGCAAGCTGTGGTGCGCAGACCAAAAAGGAGGAAAAACACCAATGGCAAAGTGGGGCCTTATAGGCGCAAGCACGATTGCGAAGGAATGGGTGATCGGAGCCATTCGCGCGACCGGCGGCGAAGTCGTTTCGGTTTACAGCACCAATGCCGCGCGCGGCGAAACCTATGCGCGCGAAAACGGGATTGCCCGCTCGGTGACAAGCCTTGATGCGCTGCTGGCCGATCCGGAAATCGAAGCGGTCTATATCTCCACCACCAATGAACTGCATCGAGATCAGGCGATTGCCGCAGCAAAGGCCGGCAAGCACATTCTGTGCGAAAAGCCGCTGGCGCTGACCCTTGGCGACGCCCATGCCATGCTGAAAGCCGTGCGCGAGGCAGGCGTGGTGGCAGGCACCAACCATCATTTGCGCAATGCCGCCAGCCACCGCGCCATGCGCGATGCCATCGCAGAAGGCCGGATCGGCAAGGTGCTTGGGGCGCGGGTTTTCCATGCGGTTTATCTGCCGCCACATTTGCAGGGCTGGCGCATTGAACGACCAGATGCCGGTGGCGGCGTCATCCTCGATATCACCGTGCATGATGCCGACACGCTGCGTTTTGTGCTGGGCGAAAACCCGGTCGAAGCCTTGGCTTTCAGCCAGCAGGGGGCCTCAGCGGCGCTGGGCTGGAAGACGGTGTGATGGGGGTGCTACGCTTCTCCTCCGGCGCGATTGCCCAGTTCCACGATGCTTTCACCACCAAATATGCCGAAACGGGCTTTGAAGTGCATGGCAGCGAAGGCTCGCTGGTGGCGCGCAATGTGATGACGCAAAAGCCGATGGGAACCGTCATTCTGCGTAACAAGGATGGCGAGCACGAATTGCCGCTCGACCAGAAAAATCTCTACGAAACCGCCTTGCAGGCATTCCACAACGCGATTGCGGGCAAGGGCCAGCCTTCTGCAACACTCGAAGACGGCATCTGGTCGCTCGCCACCGGGCTTGCGGTCGCGGAAGCCGCCAAGACTGGCAAGGCAACCGCCGTTCAATCTGGACTCTGAACACCATGAACAAGCATATTTCGGCTGCGAAAGCGGCTGCACTCATCCCCGACAATGCTGTCGTTTCGGTCTCCTCATCGAGCGGTCTTGGCTGTCCCGACCTGACGCTGAAAGCGATTGGCGAGCGGTTCGACGAAACCGGCCATCCCAAGAACATCACCACGCTGCATCCAATTGCGGCAGGCGATATGAGCGGCATCAAGGGCGTCGATTACATCGCCAAGCCCGGTTTGTTGAAGAAGATCATCGGAGGTTCCTATCCGTCCGGCCCGTCGAGTGCCGAACCGCCGCTGATCTGGCAGATGATCACCAATAATGAGATTCCGGCCTATAATGTCCCATCCGGCATTTTGTTCGACATGCACCGTGAAGCGGCGGCCAAGCGCCCCGGCGTGCTGACCAAGGTAGGGCTCGATACATTCGTCGATCCCAAGCGTCAGGGTACGGCGATGAATGACAAGGCTACACAAGAGCCGGTGGTGAAACATGTCAGCTTCGAAGGCGAGGACTGGCTCTATTTTCCGGCCATCATCCCGCAGGTGGCGATCATTCGCGCGACGACGGCGGATGAACGCGGCAACCTCACCTATGAGCATGAAGGCGCTTATCTCGGCGGTCTCGATCAGGCGCTGGCCGCGCGCAACAATGGCGGCATCGTCATTGCGCAGGTGAAGCGCATCGCCAAGGAAGGCACGCTGAAGCCGCATGACGTTCGCGTGCCGGGCGTTCTGGTCGATTATATCGTTGTCGATCCCGACCAGAAGCAGACCACGCAGACGCTCTACGACCCGGCGATTTCGGGCGAGATTTTCCGCCCGCTGGATACATTCCGTCTCGCCGAATTCAATATTCAAAAAGCGATTGCACGGCGTGTCGCGCAGGAATTGCAGGCGGGCAGCGCGGTCAATCTCGGCTTCGGCATTTCCGCCAATGTGCCACGCATTTTGCTGGAAGAAGGCCTGCACGGTGCCGTGACCTGGGTGATCGAGCAGGGTGCTGTCGGCGGCGTGCCGCTTCTGGACTTCGCTTTCGGCTGCGCGTCCAATGCCGATGCCTATATGCCGTCACCCTATCAGTTCACCTATTTTCAGGGTGCCGGTTTTGATGCCTCGCTGCTCTCGTTCCTTGAGATCGGGCGCGACGGTTCGGTCAATGTGTCGAAACTTTCATTCCGTCCGCATGTCACGGCGGGAGCGGGCGGCTTTGTCGACATTACCGCACGCGCCAGGAAGATCGTCTTTTCCGGCATGTTCAATGCGGGTGCGAAATTGTCGGTCGCTGACGGTAAGCTGGTGATCGAAAAAGAAGGCAAGCTCAAAAAACTGGTCAATGAGGTCGAGCATGTCACCTTCTCAGGCCCCCGCAGCGTCGCGCAGGGACAGGACATTACCTACGTCACCGAACGGGCGGTGATGAAGCTGACGCCGGAAGGTATCGTGCTCACCGAGATTGCGCCGGGTGTCGATTTGCAGGCGCATATTCTAGATCAATCCGAATTTCCGCTGATCGTTTCCGACCAGCTCAAGACCATGGATGAAGCGCTGTTCCGCGAGGAGCCAATTGGACTTGAATTGCCGCAAAAACCGGCGCGAAAGCTGGAGGCGTGACATGGCTGATCGGATAGAAATTTCGACCGAGAACCACATCGCGGTCATGACCATCAGGCGGCCCGAAAAGCTCAATGCGTTTGATATTGAGCTTTTGCAGGAACTCTCTGCCGCCTGCGACCGTGTGGAGGCCGATCGCAGCGTGCGCGTTGCGATCCTGACCGGCGAGGGAAAAGCCTTTTCAGCAGGCGGCGACATCAAGGCCTGGGGCGGCATGGAACCGCAGGAATTCGGCCATGCCTGGGTGCGCTATGGTCATCGGGTGTTCGAGCGGCTTGCGACTTTGCGTGTGCCGCTGATCGCGGCGATGAACGGCCATGCTTTGGGCGGCGGTCTGGAACTGGCAGGCGCCGCCGATATCCGCATTGTCGAAAAACAGGCGAAGATCGGTCTGCCGGAAACATCGCTGGGCATGATCCCCGGCTGGTCGGGCACGCAGCGTCTTGTACACCGCTTCGGCGCGCAGATCGTGCGGCGCATGGTGCTGGGCGGCGAGATGTTCACGGCTGAGGAAGCGCTCTCGCACGGGTTGGTCGATGCCGTTGTGGAAACGGGCGCAGCCTTGCAGGCGGCGCAGGATTATGCGGCGCGGGTGGCACAACGCGGACCGGCTGCACTGGAAATTTCCAAACTGATGCTGTCCGTCGCCAATGGCGAGGACAACGGAACCGCCGTCGAGGCGCTGGGTTCCATCCTTGTCGCCAAGACCGGCGATCTGAAGGAAGGTGTGCGCTCGTTCAGCGAAAAGCGCGAAGCAAATTTTAAAGGAGAATGGTGATGAGCGTTATTGTAAAGCCGCAACCGCTGGCCGGACTGGCCGTCCGCGAATTCTCCATGCTGATCGATGGCAAATGGGTGGGCAGCCAGAGCGGCCAGACCATTGAGCGCGTGGCCCCCGGCCATGGTGTCACGGTGAGCCGTTATCCGGCGGGTAACAAGGCCGATGTGGAGCGCGCCGTAGCAAGCGCACGCAAGGCTTTCGATGACGGGCGCTGGTCGTCTAAGACTGCTTCGCAGCGCTCGCTGGTTCTGCTGAAGGCTGCCGAGCTGATCGAGGCGCGGGCCGAAGAGCTTGCCTATCTCGATGCGATTGAAGCTGGAAAGCCGATCAGTCAGGTGCGCGGCGAGATCGCCGGTTCCGTCGATATCTGGCGCTACGCGGCAGCGCTTGCGCGTGATCTGCACGGCGAAAGCTATAACACGCTGGGCGATGGTACTTTGGGTGTCGTGCTGCGTGAGGCGATTGGTGTTGTCTCCATTATCACGCCGTGGAACTTTCCGTTCCTGATCGTCGGACAGAAGCTTCCTTTCGCGTTGGCTGCAGGCTGCACAGCGGTCGTCAAGCCGTCGGAACTCACCTCCGGCTCGACGCTGGTGCTCGGTGAAATTCTGGCCGAGGCGGGCGTGCCGGATGGCGTCGTCAACATCGTCACCGGAACGGGTGCGGATGTCGGCCAGCATATGAGCACGCATTCGGATGTGGACATGGTGTCTTTTACTGGTTCCACTGGCGTCGGCAAGCTGACCATGGCCAATGCCGCTCAGACCCTGAAAAAAGTGTCGCTGGAGCTTGGCGGCAAGAACCCGCAAATCCTGTTCCCGGATGCGGATATGGATGCCTTCATCGACGCGGCGGTGTTCGGCGCATGGTTCAATGCGGGCGAATGCTGCAATGCCGGTTCGCGGCTGATCGTGCATCGCTCGATTGTCGATGAGATTGTCGAGCGCGTCGCCGATCTGTCGAAAAAGGTCATTGTCGGCGATCCGCTCGATGTCAGCACACAGGTGGGCGCGATTATCACGCCGCAGCATCTGAGCAAGGTTGGCGCCTATGTCGATCAGGCCAGAAAGGCCGGTGCGGCGCTGGCGCATGGCGGCGAAGTTCTGGATCTCGGCCTCGGCCAATATATGGGGCCAACCATTCTGTCCGGTGTGAAGGCCGACATGGCCGTGGCGCGTGAAGAAGTGTTCGGGCCGGTTCTGTCGGTATTGTCCTTCGACAGCGTGGATGACGCAATCTCGATTGCCAATGCGGTCGATTACGGTCTTTCGGCAGGCGTGTGGAGCCGCGATTTCGATACCTGCATGACCATCGGCCGCAAGGTGCGTGCTGGCACAGTCTGGATGAACACTTTCATGGACGGCACGCCGGAACTGCCTTTCGGCGGCTATCGCCAGTCGGGTCTGGGCCGTGAGCTGGGCCGTCATGCGGTTGAGGATTATACCGAAACCAAGACGCTCAACATGCATATCGGTGCGCGGACGGCCATGTGGATGCCACAGGCAAAATAGGAGGAGACGGCTTTGGGAGGACAGCCGGATATCGTCATCATCGGATCGGGTATCGGCGGCGCGACGATGGCTGCCGGTCTTGCTGCGTCGGGTGCCGAAATTCTCATCCTTGAGGCGGGGGAGCATTTGCCGGACAGGCCGGAAAACCGTGACCCGCGCGCTATTTTCCAACAGGGCTTCTTTCGTCCGAAAGAGTTCTGGTACGAGACGAACGGTACGCCGTTCAATCCCGGCAATTATTACAATGTCGGCGGCAATTCCAAATTCTTTGGCGCGGTGCTGATCCGCTACCGCCGCGAGGATTTTGCAGAAATGGCGCATCTGGAGGGCGTCTCGCCCGCCTGGCCCTTTTCCTATGAAGAACTGGAGCCGTGGTATAGCCGCGCCGAACAGCTGTTTCAGGTGCGGGGTGAACTGGGCGGTGATCCGACCGAGCCAGATCATTCAAAGTCTTATCCCTATCCGGCGATCCGCGACGAACCAGCCATTGCCGATGTGCGGGCGCGGTTGAAGCAAGCCGGATTGCATCCGGCATCGCTGCCGCTGGGGGTCGATATCGACCGTTGGCTGGCAAAGGCCAAAACGCCGTGGGATGCGCATCCGAATAGCAATGACGGCAAGATGGATGCGGAAACCTGTCCGCTCGCGGTTGCCCTCAAGCATCCCAATGTCCGGCTCGAAACTTCCGCACGGGTGACACGGCTGGAACCCGGGCCGGATGGCAAGACCATTGCCACCGTGCATTATGTGAAGAACGGAGAGGCGCTGGTCCTGCGCCCGAAGCTGGTCATTCTGTCCGCCGGTGCGGTGCAATCGGCGGCGCTCTTGTTGAGGTCAGGACTGGCCAATCGCTCCGATCAGGTGGGGCGCAATTTCATGAACCACAATGCGAGCGCCGTAATCGCTTTCGATCCGCGCTATCGTAATGACAGCATCTACCAGAAGACCTTTGGCTTCAACGATTACTATCTGTCGGACGGGGCGGGCGGGCCGCCGCTCGGCAATGTGCAACTGCTGGGGCGCATCTCGGGTGCGATCCTCAAATCCAGTATGCCACGAGTGCCGGAATGGCTGTTGAACCGGGTTGCCGGACACACGATCGATTTCTACGCCATGAGCGAAGATCTGCCGTCGCCGGAAAGCCGCGTGACGGTGGATGGCGACCGCATTGTCCTGCATTGGGTGCGCAGCAACTGGCAAGCGCATCTGATGCTGGTGGAAAAGCTCAAATCCGCTCTGCGGGCAGCAGGTTTTCCGGTCGTGCTGTCGCGAGCCTTTGACCGGCGCACGCCGTCGCATCAATGCGGGACGGTGCGCATCGGCAACGATCCGGCGACAGCGCCGCTTGATCCCTGGTGCCGTGCCTATGATCACCTTAATCTCCACGTGGTCGATGCATCGTTCCTGCCGACATCGGCGGCGGTCAATCCGGCGCTGACCATTGCCGCGCAGGCGTTGCGCGTGGCGGACCACTTGAACCGGGAGGTTCTGGCATGAACCGTCAAAGACCTGTGGCGCTGGTAACCGGCGGACGTCGCGGCATCGGGCTTGGCATTGCCCGCGCCCTGGCGGCAAAGGGTTTTGATCTGGTGATCACCGATATTGAGGACGACGAGGCCGTCATTCACGAATTGCGCGGCATGGGCGGCAGGGTGGCTTTCTTCAAAAGCGATCTGGCTGCCGTCGAGACGCATGAGGCGACCATTGCCGCTGTGCTGAAGGAGTTTGGCAGCATCGACTGTCTCGTCAACAATGCGGGCATGGGGTCGGTCGAGCGCGGCGATTTTCTTGGGCTGAAGCCTGAAAATTTCGACACCATCATGGGGGTCAATTTGCGCGGCACAGTGTTTTTCACGCAGGCGATAGTGAAAGCCATGCTGGCGGTAACCGATGTGCGTTTTCCACGCAGCATCGTGACGATCAGTTCGGTTTCATCGGTGATGAGTTCGCCGGAAAGGCTCGATTATTGCATCAGCAAGGCGGGGCTGACCGCCTTCGTGCAAGGGCTGGCGCTGCGTCTGGCCGAGGCGCCGATTGGTGTGTTCGAAGTGCGTCCCGGCATCATTCGTACCGATATGACGGCCAAAGTCTCCGAGCGTTACGACGCGCTGATCGAAGGCGGTCTGGTGCCGATGAAGCGCTGGGGCGAAGTGGGCGATGTTGGCGCCATCGTGGCCGGGCTTGCGGACGGAAATTTCATCTTCGCCACCGGATCGGTGATCAATGCCGATGGCGGCCTTTCGATAGCGAAGCTTTAAGGGAAGTGCGCGATGAACTACGATTATATCATCGTTGGCGGCGGGCCTGCCGGTTGTGTTCTCGCCAATCGCCTCAGCGAAGATGCGTCTGTAAAAGTGCTACTGCTAGAGGCGGGCGGAAGCGACTGGAATCCGCTGTTCCATATGCCTGCGGGCTTTGCCAAAATGACCAAGGGCGTGGCGAGCTGGGGTTTTGAAACCGTTCCGCAAAAGCATATGAAAAACCGCGTGCTGCGCTATACGCAGGCCAAGGTGATCGGCGGCGGTTCCAGCATCAATGCGCAGATTTATACGCGCGGTAATGCCGCTGATTACGATCTTTGGGCCAATGAAGATGGCTGCACCGGCTGGGATTATCGCAGTGTGCTGCCCTATTTCAAACGCGCCGAGGACAATCAGCGTTTTAACGACGATTATCATTCCTATGGCGGCCCACTGGGCGTTTCCATGCCGTCCGCACCGCTGCCGATCTGCGACGCTTATATCCGCGCCGGGCAGGAACTGGGGATACCCTACAACCCGGATTTCAACGGGCGCGAACAGGCGGGCGTCGGCTTCTATCAGCTGACGCAGCGCAACCGCCGGCGGTCGTCCGCCTCGCTTGCTTATCTCGCATCGATCAAGGGACGGCGAAACCTGACGGTCAGGATCAATGCGCCAGTCCGTAACATCGTGCTGGAAAAGACCCGCGCCACAGGCGTGGCCCTGATGAGTGGCGAGGTGTTGCGCGCATCGCGGGAGGTCATCATTTCATCGGGCGCTATCGGCTCTCCAAAACTTCTGCTGCAATCGGGCATCGGTCCCGCCGATCATCTGAAACAGGTTGGCGTTGCGGTGAAACACGATCTGCCCGGCGTTGGCGAAAATATGCAGGATCATCTCGATCTGTTCGTCATCGCTGAATGCACTGGCGATCACACTTATGACGGCGTGGCAAAGCTGCACCGTACGCTTGGCGCGGGGCTGCAATATATCTTTCTGCGTTCCGGCCCTGTAGCGTCCAGCCTCTTTGAAACCGGCGGCTTCTGGTATGCTGATCCGGATGCCCGCTCACCGGATATTCAGTTTCATCTGGGGCTTGGTTCGGGCATTGAAGCTGGCGTCGAGAAGCTCAAGAATGCAGGTGTGACGCTCAATTCCGCTTATCTGCATCCGCGCTCGCGTGGAACCGTGCGGCTGGCTTCCAGCGACCCGGCTGCTGCACCGCTGATCGACCCGAATTACTGGAGCGATCCGCACGATCTGAAAATGTCGCTGGAAGGGCTGAAGATCGCACGTGAAATCATGCAACAGGCCGCATTGAAACCCTATGTCATGGCCGAGCGGCTTCCGGGACCGAAAGTGGTCACCGACGATGATCTGTACGACTATGCCTGCGCCAATGCCAAGACCGATCACCATCCGGTCGGCACGTGCAGGATGGGCACCGACGCTTCAGCCGTGGTTGATCTGGAACTGCGGGTGCACGGTCTGGAGGGGTTGCGGGTGTGCGACAGCTCGATCATGCCGCACGTGCCGTCCTGCAACACCAATGCGCCAACGATCATGGTCGGCGAAAAGGGATCGGACATTATTCGTGGACGCGATCCGCTGCCGCCGACCGTCTTCTCCTGGGAGAAGAATGACCGGCGACGAATGGCTTGATTAAACGGCGGTGCTAGAGCGGTTCCGGTTAAAATGGAATCGGGGAACCGCTCTATCTATTTGTTTTTACGCATTATCCTACGCAAAACCGCTACGCACTTTTGCTGGAAATGCTCTACGGGCAATTCATGGAAGCCTGGATGCCACCAAACTCGTATACCGATACATCCGGCGCGGAAAAGCCGACATTGCCGGTTATTTCTTGTCCCGGCTTCAATATTCCGGTGTTGAGTTTTTCCTCAACGGTATCGACTTTGGATTTGTTGGTCGGGTCATCGGCGAGAAAAAAGCATACATTTTTCAGATCGACATCCGTTGTCCCAACATTTCTCAAAGAAATGAGGACCAGGTTTTTAAAGAAAATGACACCTCCCCGGTTTGCCGTGCTTCCCTTC
This sequence comes from Ochrobactrum sp. SSR, assembly GCF_030067775.1. Classification (NCBI taxonomy): domain Bacteria; kingdom Pseudomonadati; phylum Pseudomonadota; class Alphaproteobacteria; order Hyphomicrobiales; family Brucellaceae; genus Ochrobactrum; species Ochrobactrum sp. SSR. The sequence goes on from NZ_CP125969.1 coordinate 1,929,130, forward strand.
GAAGACTTTTCCATGATCTGTAAATCTTTCGAAGGGGGGCTGCCTGTTTCAGAAGCAAAAGCGTGTGAAGCCATGAAAGCAAAAAGAAACTGAAGTAAATAATATTTTTTCATGAAATAACTCCATGGAAAATAATAAATACTTATAGTGTTGCTTTATGTCTTTTTATTGATCTGATTTGCTGTAATTATTGCTCACTATCACTTTGGTCTGCTTCAGTGTAGCGCAAATAACCCACAATACCCGATCCCTTGCGGTTCGGCGTGTCTGACGGGTGATTGACGCCGTCATTGACCGGAATGACTTTGAAATCGAAAGGTGAGACGCCTTCCAGACATGCCGCATTCACACCGAACTGGTGTGGATTGGAGCGGCGCTGGTGATGCGTATAAATTCCGCATTTGGAGCAGAAGTAGTGCTTCGCGGTGCCGGTATTGAAAGTGTAGAGCGTCAGCGCATCTTCACCTTGCAGAATTTCCAGTCCGCCCACTTCTGCTGTTACGGCAACCGCTCCACGCATCCGGCAATAGGAGCAGGTGCAACGTCGCGCACTGTGCAGGCCATTGGACAATTTTACGCGAAAACGCACCGTTCCGCAGTGACACGCGCCCTTGGCTTCCGTGATGTCCGGATTCATTTTTCCCTCCATTCTGCTTATGGGGACGATATTTTCTTTTCTGCCAGTTTACCACCGGCGAAAACCGATTAAGTTCGGTTTCGGAAATGCTTCAGGGAGGGAGCGGCATGAGCGAATTCGCAGTCATCACAGGCGGCAGCACGGGGATCGGCAGACATCTGGTTACGGCTTTTGCCGATGCGGGCTATGCGGTGGCTTTCAGCTTCAAGGATGACGACGACGCAGCCCAGTTTCTGGTCGAGGCGATTGAAGCGGGCGGCGGTCAGGCGCTTGGGCTTGCCTGTGATGTCGGCGTTGGAGCCGAGGTCGAAGCTTTCTTCGACGAGGCGTGCAGCTGGTTTGGCGATGCGCCGGACGTGCTCGTCAACAATGCCGGTATCCAGACATGGAAATCATTGCTGGAACTCGCCGAAGACGAGTGGGACGATGTCATCCGCACCAATCTGAAAGGGTGCTTCCTCAACACGCAGGCTGCGGCCAAGCGGATGGTGGATGCCGACAAGAGCGGCGCGATCATCAATATCGGTTCGGGCTGCAACAAGCTGGCTTTCCCGAAACTTGTTTCCTACACGGCCTCCAAGGGCGGCATTGAGCAGTTCACCAAGGTTTCGGCGGTGGAACTCGGGCCGCATGGCATTCGCGTGAATTGTGTCGCTCCCGGCGCGATCCTCAATGAGCGCACGGCGCTGGAACAGCCCGATTATGCGGGCACATGGGCCAAGGTGACGCCATTGCGCCGGGTCGGCAGCGCTGAGGATCTGTCCGGTCCGGTGCTGTTCTTTGCTTCCGAGGCGGCGCGTTTCGTGACGGGCCAGACATTATGGGTCGATGGTGGCGTCTTTTCGCAGGCCAACTGGCCTTATGATAGGTGATTTTTAAGTGGTGATCCCGACTGGATTCGAACCAGTGGCCTACAGATTAGGAATCTGTCGCTCTATCCTACTGAGCTACGGGACCGACCGTTAAACCATCCGCTGTTGCCAGTGATGCCAGCATGTTCGGATATTTTCGACACATACTGGGTTTCATGGCGGTAGCCAACCCCGCAAAAAGCGGGGTAGACGGATTTTCTCAAGTTTGGAGTGACGTCAGGCGGCAAGCGCCGTCTCGGCGACGGACACGAAATAGCTGACGCCATAGGGAATAGCGTCGTCGTTGAAATCGTAGGCCGGGTGATGCAGGCCCGGCGTATCGCCATTGCCGATGAAGATATAGGCGCCGGGGCGTGCTTCCAGCATGTAGGAAAAATCTTCCGCAGCCATCATCGGCTCGACATTGGCGTTGACCTTGCCTTCACCTGCAACGCCGGTGGCGATGCGCTCGGCAAATTCCGTCTGCGCATCGTGGTTGAAGGTGACCGGATAATTGTTCTTATAGCGCACGGTAATTTCTGCGCCCGTGGCGGCGGCGATCCCGGCAGCCACTTCGCGGATACGGCGTTCGGCGAAAGCGCGGGTTTCCTTTTGCAGCGTGCGCACAGTGCCCGACAATGTCGCCTTTTCCGGGATCACATTGTAGGCCTCGCCCGCGATGAATTTCGTGACCGAAATGACGAGTGAATCCAGCGGATCGGTATTGCGTGAGACGATGCCCTGCAAGGCGATCATCAGCTGCGAACCGGCGAGGATCGGATCAATCGTGCGGTGCGGCTGTGCCGCATGGCCGCCGCGACCGCTGACGAAGAGATCGAATTCGTCGGTTGCGGCCATGATCGGTCCCTTGCACATGGCAAACTGACCCACGGGCAAACCCGGCATATTATGCACGCCATAGACTTCCGAAATGCCGTAGCGATCCATGACGCCGTCCTGGACCATGGCGAGGCCGCCCGCGCCGCCTTCTTCGGCAGGCTGGAACAGCAACGCGACCGATCCGCGGAAATTGCGGGTCTCGCTCAGATATTGTGCAGCGCCCAGCAGCATGGAAGTGTGCCCGTCATGGCCGCAGGAATGCGCCTTGCCGGGAATTTTCGATGCCCATTCGACGCCGCTGGTTTCATTGATTGGCAAAGCGTCCATGTCGGCGCGCAGGCCGATGGCCGGGCCGTCGCCGTGGCGGCCCTTGATGATGCCGACCACGCCGGAGCGTCCGACGCCGGTTTCCACATGGTCGCAGCCGAAAGCTTTCAATTTTTCCGCGACGAATTTTGCAGTGTCGTGCACGTCGTAGAGCAGTTCGGGATTCTGGTGAAGCTGGCGACGCCAACCGGCGATTTCCGCCTGTGTTTCTACGGCACGATTAAGCACTGGCATTTCGGAGAGGCTCCCGTATTGGGTCTATATAGGCATGGGTATCAGGTGTGATTTGAAGGGTACAGGATATGACGTTTCGGTGAAATCCGGCAATCCCTGTTTGCCTTTTCCTCGCCACATGGCATAGATAAGAGCAACGCAAATCCTCCTTATATGACCGAACGTGTCGTGTGTCGTCCTGATGGCGATTTGGAACCATTGAATTGAGCCGTGCAAACGGAGACCCGCAGAAGTTGCGGGCCATTATTGATTGGAACTGCGCAATGTTGTCGAAGTCGTTGAAAATCCTGGTTGCTGCCGCAGCAATGGCTGGCACGGCGATGGGAGCGGCAGTTGCCAATCCATCAATCGCCGTCGATGTGGCGACCGGCAAGGTTTATGCCCAAAAGGATGCGTTCCAGCGCTGGTATCCGGCTTCGCTCACCAAGATGATGACCGCCTATGTGGCGTTTCGCGCGCTCCAGTCCGGTCGCATGACGCTTGAATCTCCGGTGCCGATGACGGTTCGTGCCGCCAAGGAGCCGCCGAGCAAGATGGGCTACAAGCCGGGCTCGGTCATGACGCTCGATACCGCGCTGAAGATCATGCTCGTCAAATCCGCCAATGACGTCGCCGTCGCCGTGGGCGAGGCAGTCGGTGGCAGTGAAGCTGGCTTCGTACAGCTCATGAATGCGGAAGCGCAGCGTCTCGGCATGGTCGGATCGCATTTCGCCAATCCTAATGGTCTGCACGATCCGAACAATTATACGACGGCGCGCGATCTTGCGGTGCTCGCTGTGCAGCTGCGCCGTGAATTCCCGCAATATGCGCATTATTTTGCCACCGAGGCCATCGATCCAGGTGCGGGGAAGAAAATTCAGGCCAATTACAACATTCTGCTTGGCCGTTATGACGGTGCGGACGGCATGAAGACCGGTTTCGTCTGTGCGTCGGGCTTCAATCTGGCCGGGTCCGCCACGCGCAACGGTCGCACGGTGCTTGCCATCGTACTCGGCGCGGATCGTCAGGAAGCGCGCGCCGTGCAGGCTGCGCAGCTGATGACCGATGCATTTCGCGCCAGTGCGTCCGGCGGCGCAACGCTTGCGACACTGCGACCAATCGCAGGCGGCAATCTCAATGAGGCTGTCGATATGCGTAAGGCGATTTGCAGCAAGGAAGCCATGGCCGATCGTTGGGATGGACGCGATGTCGAGGGCAAGCTGAAGATCAACTCGCCCTATATTCACGCCATGGATCACGATCCGGTTGCGGTGCAGGTCGGACTTGTTTCCGAACCCGGCCCGGTCACAAAGCCGAGCCAGTTGCATATTTCGCAGGTGCCTGTGCCGATGCCGCGTCCGCAGCGTGCGGTGGGTATAAAGACGACCGCGATCAACTGATCCACCATAATATTGGGTTGATAGGGTCAACTCTGTCAGTCGTGTTCCTGAAGTGTCGCGCCCTCAAAGTGTGAAGTGTTTGCCATGCCAAATCCTATTCCCGTCTCCGTGTTGACCGGCTTTCTGGGCTCCGGCAAGACAACGCTGCTCAACCGGCTTCTGAAAGACCCGGCCCTGAGCGACACCGCCGTCATCATCAACGAATTCGGTGAGGTGGGTATCGATCATCTGCTGGTCGAGCAGGCGAGCGAAGGCGTTATCGAGCTTTCCGACGGTTGCCTCTGCTGCACGGTGCGCGGCGAGCTGGTCGATACGCTGGCTGATCTGATCGACCGCTTGCAGACCGGGCGCATCAAGGCGCTGAAGCGGGTCATCATCGAAACCACCGGTCTTGCCGACCCGGCGCCGGTGCTGCATTCGATCATGGGGCATCCGGTGCTGATGCAGGCCTTCCGTCTTGATGGCGTGCTGACGACCGTTGACGCCGTGAACGGCATGGCGACACTCGACAACCACGAGGAAGCGGTCAAGCAGGCGGCGATGGCCGACCGCATCATCCTGACCAAATCGGATCTGCCGGAAGCACAGGCGGGTTTGCCAGCGTTGAAAACACGGTTGCGGGCGCTCAATCCGGGTGCGGAAATTCTGACGGCAGGCGATCAGCGTACCGGCTTTGCGGCCTTGTTCGAATGCGGATTATATAATCCCGAGACCAAAACGGCGGATGTGCAGCGCTGGCTCAAGGCGGAAGCCTATGAGCATGATGACCATCATCATCACGACCATACGCATCATCATGATCACGGGCACGATCATGACCATGTTTGCGGCCCGAATTGCGACCACGATCATCATCATGCGCATCACCACCATCATGACGATGCCATCCGCTCGTTTTCGCTGCGGCATGATGCGCCCATTCCGCTCTCGAGTTTCGATATGTTCCTCGATCTCTTGCGCTCGACGCATGGCGAGAAGCTGCTGCGTGTCAAAGGCATCGTCCAGATCGCCGAAGACCCGGAACGTCCGGTGGTGATTCATGGCGTCCAAAAAATCTTCCATCCGCCAGCGCGCCTGCCGCAATGGCCGCAAGGTGAGAAGCAGACGCTTCTGGTGATGATCGTCAAGGATCTGCCGGAAAGCTATGTGCGGGAGCTGTTCGACGCATTTCTGGGTCGTCCAAGCCTCGACCGGCCTGATCGCGCAGCGCTGATGGAAAACCCGCTGGCAATCCCGGGCTTTTCACCGAAGCACTGAATCTTATTTTTTCCGGATCAGGAAACGCTGCACGGTTTCGCTGCGCTCATGTTCAATGAGCGCATGGCCTTCCTGCGCGCAGAAATGCGGCAGGTCGATACCGGAAAGCGGGTCGGTCGCCTCCACCCAGAGATATGCGCCGCTTGGCATTTTCTCCAGACGATGACGGGTCTTCAAAACCGGGAGGGGGCATTTCAGCCCCCTCAGGTCATAAACGGGAATGTGCGCCTCGGTAGTGGTCAGTTGCCGATGATCTTCCACCATGGCTTTTTCGCTTCCGGTGCAGCCACAGGTGCGGGCTGATCGATATTCTGTGCAACCGTGCTGCCGGTCGTCACTGGCGAAACGTCGGCAGGCATTGCGGGGCTCTGGGCGGGGTTTTGCTGCGGTGTCGGCACAGAGGCGGTGACCGGAGCGGCTACCGGAGCTGCAACGGGAGCCGTTGCGGCAATTGCGCTCGCTGGCTGCGCAAGTGCAGGCGTAGCAGGACGAATATCCGGTGCGCCAGCCTTTTCAGCCGATGATGGCGTGAGCGACGGCGGTTCTCGCGTTACCTTTTCGCCGCGGGCGCGGGCAGCGCTCCAGGCCGAAACGAGCTTGGCTTCGGTCAGGCCCTGAATCGATGGAGCAGGCGCTTTCTGCGAAGCGCTGAAGGCGCTCTGGAAGGTCTTTTCATAAGATGCGTAGGCCGTCGACATCGCGTCGGTGTTGGCCGATGGCGGGCAGGCATCCGTTGCCGAGAGTGGCTTTCCGTCTGGCGAAGCGACGTTGAACACGTAGCGCTTCTCGCAAACATCAACCTTCGGTGGAACCTTGGTCACTTCGAAGGCGTCATAGCCCTGCTTCAGCATTTTCCAGAAGCCGTAATTCGGGTCGCTCTTGTAGCGCGCCATGTTGGCATTGGTCATGCGGAACGGGAAGGCCTGAATCTGGAAGTCGCGCTGGCCGCCCTTGAAGGCGTCGCGTCCGAAGGCGTAGATTTCAGAAACGCTTTCGTCGGTCATCGAATAGCAGCCCGACGAAGAGCATGCGCCGTGCACCATCAGGTTCTGGCCCGTGCGCCCGTTGGCGCGGTCATAGGCGTTGGGAAAACCGATGTTGAAGGCGAGATAATAATTGGATTTCGGGTTCATCTGCGTCGGGTGGACGGTGTAGAAACCTTCCGGAGCCTGACGGTCACCCTCGATATATTTCGGTCCGAGCTTGCCCGACCATTTGCAGATTTCATAAGAGGCAATCTGGTCGTATTTGCCGTTATTCTTCTGCTTCCAAACTTCGAGAACGCCTTCTTCCTTGAAGATTCTGACCAGAATCGGCGAGGTGCGGGTCATGCCCTTCGCCTTCATCTTGGTGACGATCTTCTCGGGAAGCGGCTTTTCAGCGCGCAAGCTCAGGTCGGATACGGACGAGCCCTGACACCCCGCGAGAAGCGCGGTTGCCATGACGGTTCCAAGTATTGCGGTTCTGATCTTCATATCGCATCGAGTCTGTTAGAACGGTGCAAGAGACGATTTCCTGCAAGGGTGATTTTGACAACCAAACCTTACGGTATCGTTTACAAATCCTTGCCTGGATATCTAAAAATTAACGCGACGGCAATATGGCGGAAATGACGTGAAGATGCAAATCCGGGATGCGAAGAACATCCCGGATGAGAAATGCCAAAACTGGCAGGGCTTTATTAGAGATTACGGCCGATCTGGAGGAATTTCTGACGGCGTTCCTGCTTCAGCGTTTCGCCGTCGACATCCTTCATCGACCGTAACGATGCCGTGATCATGTCGCCCGCCGCATCGATGACAGCTTCCTTGCCGCGATGCGCGCCGCCCAGCGGCTCAGGAATGATACCGTCGATGACCTTGAGATCGAACAGATCCTGCGCGGTGATGCGCATGTTGGACGCGGCATCCTTGGCGCGGGTGGAATCGTGCCACAGGATCGAGGCCGCGCCTTCCGGCGAGATGACCGAATAGATCGAATGTTCGAGCATATAGACGCGGTTGGCGACGGCAATCGCGATAGCACCGCCCGAACCGCCTTCGCCGATGATGATCGAGACCACCGGCACGCGCAGACGCAGGCATTCGGCGGTGGAACGCGCAATGGCTTCCGCCTGGCCGCGTTCCTCGGCGCTGACACCCGGATAGGCGCCTGCCGTATCAACCAGCGTGATCAGCGGCAGCTGAAAACGGTCGGCCATTTCCATGATGCGGACGGCCTTGCGATAGCCTTCCGGGCGGGCCGAGCCAAAATTGTGCTTGAGGCGCGTCTTGGTGTCCGAGCCCTTTTCCTGACCGAGAATGGCGACCGGCTGTCCGTTGAAACGGGCAAAGCCAGCCTGCAGCGCTTCGTCATTGGCGAACTGGCGATCACCGGCCAGAGGCGTGAATTCCGTAAACAGCCGGTCGATATATTCCAGGCAATGCGGACGATCCGGGTGGCGGGCGATCTGCGCCTTCTGCCACGGGGTCAGCTTGCGGTAGATATCTTTCAGCGCATCGGCCGAACGCTTCTCGAGGCGGCGAATCTCGTCGCTCATCTCAACGCTGCCTTGTTCCTGCGCGAGCTTCTTCAGCTCAAGAATCTGGCCTTCGAGATCGGCGACGGGTTTTTCAAAATCGAGATAGTTGTACATCGGGCCTGACTGTTCGTGCGTTTCCAACGAGATCGCCGCAATAGCGTGCCTGAAGAAGGCTGTTTTACGGCGCCTTACATATTCACTGCGGGCTCAACTTGCAAATTTTGCTTTTCTCATAACCGGAGCAGGCTCAATCGGCAAGCGGATGATGTTCACTGACGAGCTTATGCAGTCTTTCCTCAAGCACATGCGTATAAATCTGCGTGGTCGAAATATCGGCATGGCCGAGCAATTGCTGAACCGTGCGCAAGTCAGCGCCGTTCTGCAAAAGATGGCTGGCAAAGGCGTGGCGCAGAACATGGGGTGAAATGGCGGCGGCGGAAAGATTGGCGCGGGCGGCCAACCCCTTCAATTCGCGGGCAAAAACCTGTCGCGCCAGATGCCCGCTTTCGGAGAAGGCTGGAAACAGCCACGGGTTCTCTTCGCAGGCGGGCAGGGAATCGCGCAAGGCCAAAAAGGTCTGCAACGCATCCCGCGCCTTGGTCGACAGCGGCACCATACGATCTTTCGAGCCCTTACCCCGCACCAACAAAAAACGGTGATCGGTGCGCGCAACGCGGACCGGCAGGCCCACCAGCTCCGAAACACGCAAGCCCGTGGCATAAAGCGTTTCAATCAGCGCATGAAGCCGCAGTGCCTTGATGCGCTCGCCTTGTTCTTGCGCTTCGCCTGCTTCCAGCGCCGCCCGGTCGAGAAGGCGGGTGACCTGATCGACGCTCATGATTTTTGGCAGCGGCTTTTGCTTCTTCGGCGCATCGATGACGCTGGTGGGGTCGTCCTGCCGAAAGCCTTCCGCATAGAGAAAGCGGAAGAACTGGCGCAGCGCGGACAGCCGCCGCGCCTGCGATGTCGCGGCAAAGCCTTCTGTCGCCATGCCGTCAAGCACCGAGCGAATGTGATCGGCCTCAGCTTCCGCTAGATTGATGCCGCGCTCAGCCAGTGCTTCGGCGGTCATGGTGAGGTCGCGCGCATAGGATTCGAGCGTATTGCCTGCCGCGCCCCGTTCAGCGCTCATCATTTCAAGGAAATTTTCAATCGCCAGCGATGCGCGCATCATTATTCCTGTGAAGGCGTGGTTGTTTCAATAGCTGGCGTCTCGCTTGCGGCGGTTCCAGCATTTGAAGGTGGTGGCGCAATCGGCACTGGGTTTAGTTTGGAGGCTGGAATCTCCACCCGCATTTCCTGGGTCTGCGGCTCGACGAAATTCGCAAGCGCATACATCGCAGCATAGACAATGGCTGCGATCAGGACGACGAAAGCGATGAGGCGCGTCAGCGTAGGCATCTGTCGTTTATGATGCGGCATTGCGGTGAAAGCAAGAATGTCGGTGGCGTCGCTGCAAAAAGCCGCCATTCCTCCTTTCAGATTCCATGAAAGCAATTGACGCCGCCCGGTTTTTCATGTGGAACCATCCCAAATGGATGAGGTTGATGAGCAGTATAGAAAAACAAGCCAATTCACATGAAAAGGCCGGGCTGCATGAGAAGGCGGGGCTCCACGGGCGAGCCGACGCCATCCGTGGTCTGCTCGGTACGAAGGTTCTGGTGCTGGTCGGCCTGATGGGCGCTGGCAAGTCCACCATTGGCCGCAAAATGGCTTCGATGCTCGGCCTGCCTTTCCGCGATGCCGATACGGAGATCGAAGCTGTCTCGCGCATGACGATCCCCGAACTGTTCGAAGCCTATGGCGAGGTTGAATTCCGCGACCTTGAACGCCGGGTGATCCTGCGTCTTCTCGATGACGGCCCGATGGTGCTTGCCACGGGCGGCGGCGCTTACATGAATGCCGAAACGCGCACGGCCATAGGCGCTGCGGGTGTTTCCATCTGGCTCAATGCCGATATCGATGTGTTGATGGACAGGGTTTCCCGCCGCCAGAACCGGCCGCTTCTTCGCAACAGCGATCCGCGTGCCGTCATGCAGAAACTGATGAATGAGCGCTATCCGGTTTATGCGCTTGCCGATCTGCACATGATGACGCGCGAAGAGAAGAAAGAAATCATCGCCGACGAGCTGATCGAGGTTCTCGCCCAGCATCTGGAAAAACGGCATCTGGAAAAATCGACTGGAGAATAGAATGAATGCGCCTTCGTCCGCACATGACAGTGTTACCGTGCCGGTTTCGCTGGGAGAGCGCTCTTACGATATCCTGATCGGCAAGGGCCTCGTTGACCGTGCGGGCGCGGAAGTTGCCAAGCGCCTGAAGGGCGCGCGCGTTGCCATCGTCACCGATGAAAATGTCGCCAGAGCGCATCTTGAACGGCTGCGGACAAGCTTTGGCAATGCCGGTATCGAAGCCACGCCCGTTATTGTGGCACCGGGCGAAAAATCCAAATCCTTTGCGACGCTTGAAACCGTCACCAATGCCATTTTGGCGGCCCGGCTGGAGCGCGGCGATGCGCTGGTGGCTTTCGGCGGCGGCGTGGTGGGCGATCTGTCCGGCTTCGTGGCCGGGATTGTGCGGCGCGGCATGAATTTCGTGCAGATGCCGACCTCGCTTCTCGCGCAGGTGGATTCGTCAGTTGGCGGCAAGACGGGCATCAACACTGCCTATGGCAAGAATCTCGTCGGTGTTTTCTACCAGCCGCAGCTGGTGCTGGCCGACACGGATGTTCTGGACACGCTGAGCCCGCGTGAATTCCGCGCCGGTTATGCGGAAGTTGCCAAATATGGCCTCATCGACCGCCCGGAGTTCTTCGCCTGGCTGGAGAAAAACTGGCAGGAAGTCTTTGCCGGTGGTGCGGCGCGAGCGCAAGCGATTGCCGAATCCTGCCGTTCCAAGGCCGCCGTTGTGGCGCGCGACGAGCGTGAAACCGGTGATCGTGCGCTGCTTAATCTCGGCCATACATTCGGACACGCGCTGGAGACGGCGACGGGTTATGATTCGAGCCGTCTGGTGCATGGCGAGGGTGTCGCCATCGGCATGGCGCTGGCGCATCGTTTTTCGGTCAAGATGAATCTGGCCGGTGTGGAAGCAGCGGAACGGGTCGAGGCGCATCTGAAGGCCGTTGGCTTGCCGACGTCGCTTGGCGAGGTGCCGGGCGGCCTTCCGCCTGCGGAAAAGCTGATGGACTATATCGCGCAGGACAAGAAAGTGGCGCGCGGCGCGCTCACCTTCATCCTCACCCACGGGATCGGCCAGTCTTTCATCGCCAAGGATGTGCCGCCCGCCGCCGTGCTTGAGTTTTTGAAGGAACGTCTCGCGGACGCATAATTTTCATAGCGCAACCGGTCGGCGCGGACGGAAAAGGAGATCGACGGAATGGTTTTCGAACTCTGGATCATGTGCGGGATCATCCTGCTTTGTGTCATTCTATCCGCCTTTTTCTCCGGTTCCGAAACGGCGCTGACGGCTGCGTCCCGCGCGCGGATGCATTCGCTGGAAAACCAGGGCGACGAGCGTGCCGAGGTCGTGCAGCAATTGATCAGCCGGCGCGACCGGCTGATCGGCGCGCTGCTGATTGGCAATAATCTCGCAAATATCCTCGCATCCTCGATTGCCACCAGCATTTTCCTGACCTTCTTCGGTGACGCCGGTGTGGCCTATGCCACTATCGCCATGACGATCATTCTGGTGATCTTCGCGGAAGTGCTGCCAAAATCCTGGGCCATTTCCGCGCCCGACCGCTTTTCGCTGGCGGTGGCGCGCAGCGTATCCTTTGTGGTGACGGTCATCGGCCCGGTTTCATCGGTGGTGAACTGGATCGTGCGCGTCATCCTGCGGCTGTTCGGCATCAATCTGGCGGCAGGGCGTTCGATGCTCTCAGCGTCCGAGGAGATACGCGGCGCCGTCGCTGTGCTGCATCGTGACGGTTCGGTGATCAAGGAAGATCGCGACCAGTTGGGCGGTCTTCTCGATCTCAAGGAGCTGGAAGTCAGTGACATCATGGTGCATCGCACCGCGATGGGAACGATCAATGCCGACGCGCCCGCCGAGCAGATCGTCGGCGATATTCTGGCAAGCCCGCACACGCGCATGCCGGTCTGGCGCAACGATATCGACAATATTGTCGGCATCATTCACACCAAGGATCTGGTACGGGCGCTTTACGACGTCGATAATGATTTTACCCGCATCGACATCATGAAAGTGGCGAGCAAGCCGTGGTTCGTGCCGGATACCACGACCTTGCAGGATCAGCTGAATGCGTTTTTGCGCCGCAAGGCGCATATCGCGATCGTCGTGGACGAATATGGCGATGTGCAGGGTCTGGTGACGCTGGAAGATATTCTGGAGGAAATTGTCGGCGATATTGCCGATGAGCACGATATCGACATGCAGGGCGTGCGGCTGCAACCGGACGGTTCGGTCATTGTCGACGGATCACTGCCGATTCGCGATCTGAACCGCGCGCTCGACTGGTCGCTGCCCGACGAGGAAGCGACGACGATTGCGGGGCTGGTCATTCATGAAACCCAGTCAATCCCGGAAGTGAAACAGGCTTTCACCTTTCATGGCAAGCGGTTCTCCGTGTTGAAAAAGGAGAAGAACCGCCTGACTCGTCTGCGTATCGTGACGCTGGATGCCGATGGAAAGCCGGTCGTGGCCGTTGGCGTTCTGCCGCAGCGTACCTAAATAGGGGATCACCGGCGCGTCGGTTCGCCGGGGGCAGAAGGTTCAAGCGCCAGCGCATGAACACCGTTGTTCAGCTCGTCCTTGAGGACTTCGTTGATGGCGCGATGGCGCTGAACGCGACTCAGGCCCGTGAAGGCATCGGAGACGATCCGGACGCGAAAATGCGTCTCGCCGGAGCCGTCAAAAGCGGCATGGTGATCGCTGTCGTGATGATGATGGCCAGCGTGAAGGTGGCTTTCATTAATGATTTCAAGTCGTTCTGGCGCAAAAGCTGCCGTCAGCTTCGCTTCCATCACGTCTTGTTTGCTATTGTGAATGGACATTTGGGCTCGTTCTCCCCATATACACGCTGTGCTTCATATAGACTCAAGCCCCGACGGCCCAAGGTGGGGCAAATCCGCACAGGAACCAGATCCGCTTCAAAATTTCGCCCAGTTGAAATGGCCAAAAGCCCAACCGGACGAAATGTCAATTCTTGTTTAGCAACCCCTTAATCCGCATAATTGATTCGATGACCACGAACTCCAAACTTTTCGACAGTATCCGCATCCGCCCGAAAAAGACGCAGCAGGCCAAGTCCAGCGGCCCTTGCTGCCAGTGGGACGGTTGTGACAAGCCCGGCACGCATCGCGCGCCGGTCGGACGCATGCGCGAAGGGGAATATTTCCACTTCTGCATAGACCACGTGCGGGAATATAATAAGAATTTCAACTATTTCTCCGGTCTTGCCGATGGAGATATCGCCAAATTCCAGAAGGATGCGGTCACTGGCCATCGTCCAACCTGGTCCACGACGGCGAATTCGACGGCCAAGGCGCGCACTTCCCCCGACATGGCCAAGATGCGTTCCGGCTCGGCTTCCTATCACAATCGCATTCGCGATCCATTCAATTTCGTGAAAGAAGCAAAAGGGCAGGAGCCGGGGGCAACAGCTAAGCGCAAGCCGCGCACGCTGGAAATCAAAGCGCTCGCTACACTCGGACTTGAACCGAATTCGACTAGCGATAAAATCAAGGCGCGCTATAAAGAGCTGGTAAAACAGCACCATCCCGATGCGAATGGTGGTGACCGCGGTTCTGAAGAGAGATTCCGCGATGTCATTCAGGCTTATCAATTGCTCAAGCAGGCAGGTTTTTGCTAGAGCATGAAGGATTGGCCAGTCTTGAACTGGCCGGTTTTTGATTGATCAAGTCGAGCTGTGGCTCAAGCCGCATTTATGCGATGCCAGATGTTTTCATCTGGCTGCAAAATGCTTTGACGGACATTCTCCTGCCGTGCTGGAAGGCGCGGATTCAAGCATGGATGCCCGCAACGAACGACGGAAGGGGCATACCACCGGCTTGCCGGTCATCATGCCCCGGATGATACTTGGATGTCGCGGCCGGACAGTCCTGCCGCCCTGGAGGCATGATGAACAAGGTTGAGCGGGATATAGCCAATTTGCCGGATACGACGGTTTCGGTGCGCGATGTGTTCGGTATAGATTCCGACATGAAAGTACCGGCCTATGCGGCGGGCGACTCCTATGTGCCGGAGCGTGATCCGGATTATCTTTTCGACCGTCAGACGACGCTCGCGATCCTGGCCGGTTTTGCCTATAACCGCCGCGTGATGGTCTCCGGCTATCACGGCACGGGTAAATCGACCCATATCGAGCAGGTTGCGGCGCGCCTGAACTGGCCTTGTGTCCGCGTCAATCTCGACAGCCATGTCAGCCGTATCGATCTCGTCGGCAAGGACGCCATCGTCGTCAAGGACGGCGTGCAGGTCACCGAATTCAAGGATGGCATCCTGCCCTGGGCCTACCAGCACAATGTCGCGCTGGTCTTTGACGAATATGATGCCGGTCGCCCGGACGTGATGTTCGTAATCCAGCGCGTGCTGGAAACCTCCGGTCGCCTGACCTTGCTCGACCAGAGCCGCGTTATTCATCCGCACCCTGCTTTCCGCCTGTTCGCGACCGCCAACACGGTCGGTCTTGGCGACACGACCGGCCTTTATCATGGCACGCAGCAGATCAATCAGGCGCAGATGGACCGCTGGTCCATCGTGACGACGCTGAACTATCTGCCGCATGACAATGAAGTGGCAATCGTTCTGGCCAAGGCCAAGCATTTCCAGAATGCGGAAGGCCGCGAGATCGTCAACAAGATGGTTCGCGTCGCCGACATGACCCGTCAGGCTTTCATCAATGGTGATCTTTCAACCGTGATGAGCCCGCGTACCGTCATTACCTGGGCAGAAAACGCGGCGATCTTCGGCAATGATATCGGCTTTGCCTTCCGCCTGACCTTCCTCAACAAGTGCGATGAACTGGAACGCGCGACGGTGGCTGAGTTCTATCAGCGCGCCTTCGGTGCGGAACTGCCGGAATCGGCGGCCAATATCGTTCTGGCCTGATGCTGTCTCCCGAAGCGGAAACCGTTTCGGGGCAGACAAGCGTGAGCAAAATTGACGATGCCTGTCGCCGCCATGGCGGCAGGGCCTTGATTTGATGGGAAGCAGGATAGGCATATGTCAGGCCAGATGTCAGGAATGGGCGACAATTCGCGCGAGCGCAAGCCGGGGCCAGTGGACTCCGAGCCGTTCAAGCGCGCGATCACCGCTTGCATGCGCGCTATTTCCGGCGAGAACGAGCTGGAAGTGGCGTTCAGCAATGATCGCCCCGCTCTGACGGCCAACCGCGCCCGACTGCCCGATCTTCCGAAGCGCCCGACCGCGCACGACATTGCCGTGACCCGTGGCCTTGGCGACTCGATGGCGCTGCGTCAGGCGCGCCACAATCCCCGCATTCATGCGCAGCTCGCGCCGGAAGGCAAACAGGCCCGCGCCATTTATGATGCTGTCGAGCAGGCCCGTGTCGAGGCCATCGGCGCGCGTGCCATGGCAGGCGTTGCCGATAATCTGGCGACCATGCTGGCCGACAAATATGCCAAGGCGAATTTCTCCGCGGTTACGGACAAGGAAGACGCCCCGCTTGAAGAAGCGGTGTCGCTCTTATTGCGCGAAAAGCTGACCGGACGGGCCGCACCTGCGGAAGCGGGCGAAGTACTGGAGCTGTGGCGGGACTGGATCGAGCAGAAGGCTGGCGGCGATCTGGCGCGTCTTGGTGAAAATCTCGACGATCAGCAGGCTTTTGCGCGCACGGTGCGCGATATGCTCGCTTCCATGGACATGGCTGAAGAGCTGTCGCAGGAAGAGCCGAGCGACGATCAGGAACAGAACGAAGAACAGACGCCGGATTCTGACGAGAACGAAGAAGGCGGCGATGAAAGCCAGGAAGGTTCCGATTCCGCTGAAAGCGAAGAGTCGGATAGTTCCAGCGAAGAAGGCGAGCAGGGCGAGATGGATGCCGCCGATGCATCCGCCGACGATATGGACGACAGCGAGGATATCGACGCGGAAACGCCGGGCGATACGCGCCGTCCCAATCAGCCTTTCGCCAATTTCGCCGAGCAGATCGACTACAAGGTTTTCACGCGCGAATTCGACGAAGAGGTCGAGGCGACCGATCTGTGCGATGAGGCCGAGCTGGACCGTCTGCGCGGGTTTCTCGACAAGCAGCTGGCCAATCTGCAGGGCGTGGTGGGCCGTCTCGCCAATCGCCTCCAGCGCCGCCTGATGGCGCAGCAGAGCCGCTCCTGGGATTTCGATCTGGAAGAGGGCTATCTCGACTCGGCGCGCCTCGTGCGTATCGTGGTCGATCCGACCCAGCCGCTTTCCTACAAGATGGAGCGGGATACGGATTTCCGCGACACGGTGGTGACGCTGGTGCTGGACAATTCCGGCTCCATGCGCGGTCGCCCGATCACGGTTGCGGCCACCTGCGCCGATATTCTGGCCCGCACGCTGGAACGTTGCGGCGTCAAGGTTGAGATTCTTGGTTTCACCACCAAGGCTTGGAAGGGCGGTCAGTCGCGCGAGGCCTGGCTGTCGCGTGGCAAGCCTGCCAATCCGGGTCGCCTCAACGATCTGCGCCACATCGTCTATAAGAGCGCTGACGCGCCATGGCGTCGCGCACGGCGCAATCTGGGCCTGATGATGCGCGAAGGGCTCCTCAAGGAAAATATCGACGGTGAAGCGCTGATATGGGCGCATCAGCGCCTGTTGGGTCGCCCCGAGCAGCGCAAGATCCTGATGATGATCTCGGATGGTGCGCCGGTGGATGATTCCACGCTGTCGGTCAATCCAGGCAATTATCTGGAACGGCATCTGCGCGCGGTGATCGAAGAGATCGAAACGCGTTCGCCGGTCGAGCTGATCGCCATCGGTATCGGCCACGACGTGACACGCTATTATCGTCGCGCTGTAACGATTGTCGATGCGGAAGAGCTGGCAGGCGCAATGACCGAGCAGCTTGCATCCCTGTTCGAAGAGCAGGGCGCGGCATCCGCCGGAAAAGGCAAACGCCGGGCTGGCGGAAGAAGATAAAAAAGGGGCTTTAAAGCCCCTTTTTTCTCGCCTTATTCTGCGGTCGCGCGACCGGCTGCATACAGAGCCGGGGCGAATATGGCGAGGATTGCGCCATAGGGAATCAGCATCAGCGTTCCCATGATGACCTTCACGAAGAAATCACCGAAGGCGAGCGACGCCCAGAGCGGGACGCCCAGGCCGAGGAACGAGGCTGGTTCCGTCAGTGACGAATCAGGCATGCCGGTCAGCCTGTCGATCCATGCAAAGCCCGCCGCAAAAGCGATCGAGAAGAACAGGATCGTGTCCAGCACCGAGCCGAACATGGCGGCTGCGAAGGGTGCTTTCCACCAGGTCTTGCGGCGCAGGCGGTCGAAAACGGTAATGTCCATCAGCTGGGCCAGCAGAAAGGCGGTCCCTGATGCGATGGCGATGCGGGGCGTGGCCAGCCAGATCGACATGACGACGCCGAGCACAAAACCGGCATAGACCACTTTGCGCGCCGCGGCGGGGCCGAAGCGGCGATTCGTCAGATCATTGACCAGAAATGCGACCGGATAGGTAAAGGCGCCATAGGTTAGCACTTCGCCGAGGCCGAAATGCTGGAAAGGATACTGGACCAGAATATTCGACGCGGCAACCGCCACGCACATAGCCAGTACAGCCGGCAAAAGCCGGGATAATGCAGGATTCTCAATAGGCATTTTTTTATCCTGGGTGATGGAACCAGCAAAAAAGGCCGACAAACTGTCAGCCTTTTTTGTCAAATCTTCAAGACTGCGTCTTCTGTCCGAAGCATAATCCTTTTTAGAAAAGCCCACAAACCATGCGGGTTTTCAGGATTATTGCTTAGGCAGCAACAGCTTCAGCCTGCTTCTTAGCGATCTGGCGCTTCAGAAGACGAGCGCGCTGCGACAGTTCCTTGTCGTCAGACTTGACGAGGAAAGCGTCGAGGCCGCCGCGATGTTCAACCGAACGCAGGGCGTTGGCAGAAACGCGCAGACGATAGCTCTGGCCGAGTGCTTCAGAGATCAGCGTAACATTGCAGAGGTTCGGCAGAAAGCGGCGACGCGTCTTGTTGTTCGCGTGGCTGACATTGTTGCCGTACTGGACCGACTTGCCGGTCAATTCACAAGCGCGGGACATTTTGGTCTCACCTTCAATTTTGTTTCCGGCCCTTTTCGTTTTCTTCGAAAAGCGAAAAGGTCCCTCGTTCCGTTTCCTCGCAATCCTTGAGCAAACTGCTTCGCATTTTTGCTGGAATTGCTCAGGCCCCGACCAGAATGTCCGAATTCAAGCATTCAAAGCAATTTAATGCTGCTGGCGCGCGGTTTCGGACAGGCGGCCTATTGGGAAAGTCGCGTTTCTATAGTGACAGGAGCGCTTGCAGTCAAGTGAGATTCCGCCGCGATGCCGTCACAGCGCGGTTTTACGGCATTCGCATCGCCTTCACGAAACGCTGCGATCATAACTTCGCCGGTTTTGCTTGGCTTACACAGATACTGTATCGAAGAATCTCTCGCAACTTTTTGACAGCTCAATGTGGTTGAAAACCATAGGTCCTCTTTCCGGGCCGGGACGCAGAAAGGAACGCCGAATATGATCGAGCCGCCATTCTTATCGAAACCCGTAGCGAACCGGCTGAAAGAGCTTGTTCTCTTGTCATGTGCAGGTTTCGCGCTGACCACGGGAGTAGCACAGGCGAACGATCTCTACAGAACCGAATATGCGATTTCGATTTTCGGCCTTTCCATTGCACGCGCCGCAACCGAAACGACGGTCAGTGGCTCCAGATATGATCTGAACGGCAATTTCAAAACGTCCGGCCTTGCGCGCGTTTTCGATGATACCAAAGGTACGGTGACCGTGACTGGCAATGCGGTCAACGGGCGGGTTGTTCCGAGCGGTTTCGATCTCAATTACAAGCACGGGCGGAAGAACAAGCGCACGACGATACGTTTTGCCAATGGCAATGTGGTGGCTTCGGAAAACCAGCCGCCGGTGAAGAAGCGCGATCCATGGGTGGAGACTACGCCGCAGGATCTGCTCAATGTCAGTGATCCGCTGAGCGCCCTGATGATCCCCGCCACCGATCCGCGTTCAGTCTGCAATCGCACACTGAGCGTGTTTGACGGGCAGACGCGCGCCGACATCAAGCTTTCCTTCAACGGCACCGAATCGTTCACCGCCGATGGCTTTACCGGCGAGTCGGTGATCTGCTCGGCCAAGTTCATTCCGATTTCCGGCTATCAGAAAGGCAAGAAGTCGATCGACTATCTGAGCAATAAAAGCCGGATCAGCGTGTCCTTCGCTTCGCTGGGCGATTCGGGCATTTATGCGCCGGTCGTCGCGCGGATAGGCACCCAGATCGGCACGCTGAAAATTACCGCCACGCGCTTCGAGAAGGTGAATTAAAACAACACCGCGCAATCAGTGCGCGGGGTGCAGGCATTCGTCGTGATTGCCCAGAATTTCGATCACCCGGCATTGGTCGATACGGCCATGGGCGGTGCATTCCAGCATGCGTTGCAGTTCCGTCTTCAGAGAGAGAAGCTTGGTGATGCGGTGTTCGATCTCAACAAGCCGGGCGCGGGCGATGGCATCGGCCATGGCGCATGACTGATCGGGATTATCCTGCAATTCGAGCAATGTGCGGATGGAATCCACCTCGAAACCCAGATCGCGCGCGTGGCGGATGAACAAAAGCCGCTGAACATCGCTCTTGTCATACAGGCGGCGATTTCCCTCCGTGCGCGGCGGCACCGGCAGCAAACCAATCTGCTCATAATAGCGGATGGTCGGCACTTTGACGCCGCTGGCTTTGGAGGCCTCACCAATGGGAAGATTGTTTGTCATTTTTCTCTTGCTCCTCTAGTCACTAGAGGATGTAGACCCTGTTCAGGACAATTCAAGAGTGCTCTGAAAGGGCAGGTCATGAATAAGGCAATAAACCAGATTCGCTTTCGTGTGGACGGCATGGATTGCGCGTCCTGCGCGACCAAGATTGATACCGCTGTCCGCCGCGTGTCGGGCGTGGAGGATGTCTCCGTTTCGGTCACCGCAGGCACGATGACCGTGCTACATGACGGCAGCAGCAAACCCGAAAATATAGAAAAGAAAGTGCGCAGCCTCGGCTATCGCACAGAACGGCTGGCCGCCGAAAAGCGCGCCGATGCGCCCAAGCCTAACGCGCATGCGCACGACCATGATCACGGAAGTTGCGCTGGTCACGACCATGATCATGACCACGGCGATGACCATTCGGGGCACACTCACGATCACGACCATGATCATTCTGGGCATGACCACGATCATGAGGATGAACCGGCAGCCATACCGGCATCGGCCAACAGCTTCCGTTTCCAGGTGTCGGGCATGGATTGTGCATCCTGCGCCGCGAAGATCGACACGGCGGTGCGCCGCGTTGCAGGCGTCAGCGATGTGTCGGTTTCCGTGACCAACGGAACTATGACTGTCAATCATGATGGCTCTGCAAACAGTGACGAGATTGCCGGAAAGGTGACGGGGCTTGGTTATAAAACCGCCCTCGCCACACCGCCATCCGCAGCGACGCCCGAGGCCAGCGCACCGTCTAAGCCCCTGTCATGGTGGCGGACGGACAAAGGCCGCACGATGCTCATCAGCGGTGGCGGACTGGTGGTGGCCTATGTGATCGGTCATCTTTATCCGTCGATCTCGCTCTGGGCCTTTACAGCGGCGATGCTGATCGGTCTCGTGCCGATTGCGAGACGCGCTTATATGGCTGCGATCAATGGCACGCCGTTCTCCATCGAAATGCTGATGACGATTGCCGCGATTGGCGCGGTGTTCATCGGCGCGACAGAGGAAGCGGCGGCAGTCGTGTTCCTGTTCCTCGTCGGCGAATTGCTGGAAGGTGTTGCGGCGGGCAAGGCCCGCGCCAGCATCCAGTCACTGACCGCCCTTGTGCCGAAGACGGCCTTTCTGGAGCGCAATGGCGCGACCACGGAAGTTGCTGCCGACAGTCTTGCCGTGGGCGATGTCATTTCCGTGCGCCCGGGCGACCGTATGCCAGCAGATGGTGAAATCCTGTCCGGTGAAAGCGCTATCGATGAAGCGCCAGTCACCGGCGAAAGCACGCCGGTCGGCAAGACCGCAGGCGACACTGTCTTTGCCGGAACGATCAATGGCGATGGTCTGCTGCGTGTGAAGGTGACGGCTGCCGCACAGGACAACACCATCGCGCGCGTCGTGCGGCTGGTGGAGGAAGCGCAGGAGGCCAAGGCTCCGACCGAGCGTTTCATCAATCGCTTCTCGACCTGGTACACGCCCGGCGTGGTGGTCGTTGCCGCACTCGTGGCCATTCTCCCGCCGCTGGTCGCGGGGGGCGCATGGGACGAGTGGATCTATAAGGGCCTTGCGATCCTGCTGATCGGCTGCCCTTGCGCGCTGGTCATTTCCACACCGGCTGCAATCGCTGCGGCCCTGTCGTCGGGCGCCCGGCGCGGCCTTCTCATGAAGGGCGGCGCCGTGCTTGAAACCATCGGCAAGATCACGACCGCCTGTTTCGACAAGACCGGCACGCTGACCGAAGGCAAACCGAAGGTTACGGACGTGCTTGCCGGTGCTCTGCCGGAGGATGAGGTGCTGCGCCTTGCTGCATCGCTCGATGCAGGTTCAAGCCATCCGCTGGCGCTGGCCATCGTGTCGGCGGCGGAAGAGCGCGGGCTGAAGCTTTCTGCGGTCGCGAAAGGCAAAGCTCATGGTGGCAAGGGCGTGTCCGGTACTGCGGACGGCACCGAACTGTTCCTCGGGTCTCGCAAGGCGGCAAACGATGTGTCGGCTATCCCCGAGGCACTGGCTACCCGGATCGCTGCCTGCAACGATGCAGGCAAGACGGTTTCGGTGCTGGTCGCCGGTGGCAGGATTGCCGGTGCAATCGCCATGCGTGACGAACCGCGCGCAGACGCTGTTGCCGGGCTCAAGGCACTGAAAGATGCCGGTATCCGCACGGTGATGCTGACGGGCGATAACCGCCGCACGGCAGAAGCTATTGGGCGCGACCTCGGTATTGAAGTGCGCGCCGAACTGCTGCCCGAGGACAAGCAGCGCATTGTCGGCGAATTGCGGGGTGAGGGGCAGATCGTCGCCAAGGTTGGCGACGGTATCAACGATGCGCCAGCCCTTGCTGCCGCGGATGTCGGCATCGCCATGGGTGGCGGCACGGACGTGGCGCTTGAAACCGCTGATGCAGCGGTGCTGCATGGCCGGGTCGGTGATGTTGTGGCGATGGTCGATCTGTCGAAGCGAACCATGCGCAATATTCATCAGAATATCGCCATTTCGCTTGGGCTGAAGGCTGTCTTCCTCGTGACGACCGTGCTGGGCATTACCGGGCTGTGGCCCGCCATTCTGGCCGATACCGGCGCGACCGTGCTGGTGACGATGAATGCGCTGCGGCTGTTGAGGCAAAAAGCCTGACGGCCTCTCCGGCCCCCTCATCCTGAGGAGGTGCGCAGCACCGTCTCGAAGGGCGAGGGGGAATAGCTCGGTGCCTGATCCTTCGAGACGCCGTCTTCGACGGCTCCTCAGGATGAGGGGCGGAGGTGCTGGGTGAGAATGATGAGAAGCTGGGGGAGGGACGAGACTATTCCCCGATCAGTTCGCGGATGCGGTCGCCATATTGCTTGCCGAAGGCGACGTGTTCGGGATTGATCCCCTTCACCTCGTCGACGAGCTGGTCTTCTTCTTCCGCATCGACGGCGGCAAGGGCGCTCATCATGGCGAAATAGGCGAGCAGATAATCGCGCGGCGCGATGTTCTGCGCCTTCATCAGTTCCACGACCTGCGGGCGCGATTCGATGCTTTTCACCATGGAATCCATCGAAGGCCGGGCGTCCTGACCTTCTTCCGCGGTTGGGGAAAGCTGCATTCTCTCAAGCTCGGCATGGACCTTTTCCATGCGCGTCAGAAGATCTTCGCTCAGCTTGAAATTGTTGATTTCGGCTGGCGTTTCCGGCGGCGTGGCGATCGACAGGATGTCTTCCGCATAAGCCATTCCGGCAGAAGCAGGCAGGACAACAAGCGACAGGCCAATAAGAGCGGCGCGGTTCAGGCTTTTGAAGCGGGAAAGGGTCATCGTCGTCTTATCCTAAAAGCATAATCCCGAAAAGTTGCAGACTTTTCGGACAAGATTATGCGTGAAACAATTATATAGAGCAGTCGCCATAGGCGACGGCTCTAAAACAGGTCTTTACGCTTGCGGATCTCTGCAAACACGGCTTCGTCGGGCGCATCCTGCATGTCAAGGCGGGCACGAATGCGGCTGTCATGCCAGCGCAGGAACGGATTGGTGGCCATTTCGAGGCTGATGCTCGACGGCAAGGTCATCTTGTCGGCAGTGCGCAGCCGACCGATCTCCAGCGCCCGTTCTTTCAGCGCGGAATTATCCGGGTCGATGCTCAGCGCAAAGCGCGCATTGCTTTCGGTATATTCGTGGCCGCAATAGATGGCGGTATCGCCGGGCAAAGCAACGAGCTTTTGCAGTGAGCGGAACATTGTCGCTGGCGTTCCCTCGAAAAGCCGCCCGCAGCCAAGCGCAAACAGTGTATCTCCGGTGAAGACCACTTTGGCGTCGGGGATGTAATAGGAAATCTCGCCAGCCGTATGGCCGGGCGTGGATATGACCCTGACCTTGAAAAGCCCGAAGGTGAATTCTTCGCCGTCGTGGACTGTGCGGTCGATGCCGGGGATTTTGCTCTCTTCATCCTTGGGGCCGATGATGCTGAGGCCAAACTTCTTTTTCAGTGCGGCATTGCCTTCGACATGGTCGAGGTGATGATGCGTCGTGAAAATGAAATCAAGCGTCCAGCCGCGCCGTTCAAGCGCTGCTTCGATGGCATAGGCGTCGGGCGCATCGATGGCCGCCGTCAGCGCGCTGACAGGATCGTGGATCAACACGCCATAATTGTCGCTGCGGCAGATGAACTGTTCGATCTCAAGCTTGTGTGCGATTTCGACCATGCCGCGATTCCCTCAATTCCCGCTGTTCATATGACTATGATGCGGGCTTATTGTCCTCTGTCAATGAATGCTTCTGGATAAGCGGCATTTGTAAAAGTGTGAAGATGATGGTGATGGGCATGATGCCCCAGACCTTGAACGAAACCCACGCATCGGTGGAAAAATTGCGCCACACGACTTCATTGGCTACCGCCAGAAAGATGAAGAACAGGCCCCAGCGGAAGGTGAGCTTTTTCCAGCCCTCGGCATCGAGCCGGAAGGCCGAATCGAACACATAGCCCAGAAGCGACTTGCCGAAGAACAACCCGCCCAGAAGGATCGCGCCGAACAGCGTGTTCACGATAGTTGGCTTCATCTTGATGAAGGTGTCGTTGTGCAGCCAGAGCGTCAGCGCGCCAAACACCAAAACCACAATACCGGAAATGAGCGGCATGATGGGCAGGGTGCGCGTCATGGCCCATGAAATGGTGAGCGCGATCACCGTCGCGACCATGAACAGGGCGGTGGCCAGAAAGATCGGCTCGCCGATGGAAGCGAGCACGGGAAAACGTTCGATCAGCGTTTCGCCGCGCGCATTGGCGAAGAAGAATACCAGAAGCGGCCCCAACTCCAGCACCAGTTTGAGCAGTGGTGGCACTTCCTTGCGCTCGGCTTCGCTCTTCTGCGACGGATCGCGTTCGAAGACGGGGTGCTCCATCAGGCAACTCCTGCAATGGCGCGGGCAAATTCATTGGCCGCAAATGGTTCGAGGTCATCGACGCCTTCGCCGACACCGATGAAATAGACCGGCAGCTTGTGCTTGGCCGAAATGGCGACAAGAATGCCGCCCCGCGCCGTGCCGTCAAGCTTGGTCATGACCAGCCCGTTCACACCGGCGATATTTTTGAAGATTTCCACCTGATTGAGCGCGTTCTGGCCTGTCGTGGCGTCGAGCGTCTGCAACACCGTATGCGGCGCTTCCGGGTCGTGCTTGCCGAGCACGCGCACGATCTTGGCCAGTTCGTCCATCAGTTCGGCCTTGTTCTGCAAGCGCCCGGCTGTATCGATGATCAGCACGTCGCTGCCCGCGTCCCGGGCTTTTTCCCAGGCGTCATAGGCGAGGCCCGCCGCATCAGCGCCCAACTTGGACGAGACGACCGGTGCGCCGGTGCGCTCGCCCCAGATATGCAGCTGTTCGATGGCTGCGGCGCGGAACGTATCACCGGCCGCCAGCATGACCTTCAGGCCACCTGCCGTCAGCTTTGCCGCGAGCTTGCCGATGGTCGTGGTCTTGCCGGTGCCGTTGACGCCGACCACCAGAATGACATGCGGCTTATGCGAAAGGTCGAGTTCCAGCGGCTTGGCGACGGGACCCAGCACTTTCTCGATTTCCGTGCTCATGATCGAGCGCACTTCATCGCTCGAAACATCCTTGCCATAGCGCCCGGAGGCCAGCGCATCGGTGACGCGCATCGCGGTCTCAAGGCCGAGATCGGCCTGGATCAGCACGTCTTCCAAATCCTGAAGCGTGTCCTCATCCAGCTTGCGCTTGGTGAAAATGCCGCCGATGGATTCGCTGAGCGATGAGGACGAACGCGACAGGCCGCGCCGCAAGCGCTCGAACCACGACAGTTTCGGCTCGGCGATAGGGGCGGCAGGCGCTTCTTCCGCCTGTTCCTCGACGGCCTTGGAAACCTTGACCTTCTTCGGCTTGGCGGGCGCTGGCGCTGGCGCTGGTTCAGGCGCAGATGCAATTTCCCCCACCGGCTCCGCTTCGACGGGAGCAGGTGTTTCGACAGGCTCCGGCTCTTCGGGCTTTTCCGGTTCAGGAGCCCGTTCTGGCTCGGCTTCGGGTTCCGGTTCGGCCTCTGGCTCAATAAACGGCGGTTCGATCACCGCCGGTTCCATGACCGGCGGCTGCTCGATTGGAATTTCGATTTCCGCGACCGGATGTTCCGGTTCGCGCTGTTCTTCGGCAGTTTCCTCGACCGCAGCAGGCTCTTGCGGCTTTTCAGGCTGCGCTTCGACAGGTTCGGCAACCGGCGCTTCCAGCTCGGCATGAACCGTCGGTTCTTCGGCTATCGGTGCTTCCGGCGCTTCAGGTTCTGGCGCGGGTGTGACTTCGGTTACGGTCTCGGGCGCCGGTTGATCGACCGGCCTTTCCTCGACCTCCTTCTTGCCGAAGGAGAACATTCTCTTGATGAAACCGATAGCCATGGATTCCGATGCCTTAGTTTATGCAGCTGATGGTCAGGCGGCGCGGGTGAGAAGTTTCTCACCGTCGTGGCCCGTCACCACACGTTCGATGATTTCACCCGGTGCGCCATTATCAATGGCTGCGAGCGTAAAGCCTTCCGTGCGGGCGATGCCTTCCTTCTCGATCAGCAGACGCTGGGTCGTGCCGGTGAGCGAGGCAAGATGTTTCTCATAAGCCCTGTCGCCCTCGGCGCGCAGCCGGGCGGCGCGTTCCTTGACGATTTCGCGCCGCACCTGCGGCATACGCGCGGCAGGCGTGCCTTCGCGTGCGCTATAGGGGAAGACGTGCAGATGGGTCAGCCCGCATTCCTCGACGATTTTCATCGAGTTCTGGAACATGTCCTCGGTTTCGGTCGGAAAGCCGGTGATGATGTCGGCACCGAACACGATATCTGGCCGCAGTGAACGCACGGTTTCGCAGAAGCGGATGGAATCGTCGCGCAGATGGCGGCGTTTCATCCGCTTCAGGATCATGTCGTCACCCGCCTGCAAGGACAGGTGCAGATGTGGCATTAGCCGCTTTTCATTGGCAATGGCGTCCATCAGATCGTCATCCGCCTCGATGGAATCGATCGATGAGAGGCGAAGGCGCTGAAGGTCCGGCACCTGATTGAGAACCGTCTTGACCAGTTTGCCAAGACGCAGGCTTCCCGGCAAGTCCGGCCCATAGGAGGTCATGTCCACGCCGGTCAGCACCACTTCGGCATAACCATTGCCGACAAGGCGCTTCACCTGTTCCACCACAGCACCCATCGGCACCGAGCGGGAATTGCCGCGGCCATAGGGGATGATGCAGAAGGTGCAGCGATGGTCGCAGCCATTCTGGACCTGCACGAAAGCGCGCGCCCGGCCTTCTATGGCATCGACCATGTGGCTTGCGGTTTCGCGTACTTCCATAATGTCGTTGACGCGCACCTTCTCGAACTGGTTCACACCGAAATCGGGCAGCATCCGATAAGAGTTGGATTTCAGCTTTTCCTCATTGCCAAGCACGAGGTCCACTTCATCCATGGAGGCGAAATTGTCGGCTTCGGTCTGCGCCGCGCAGCCGGTCACGATAATGCGGGCTTCCGGATTTTCGCGCCGCGCCTTGCGGATGGCCTGACGGGCCTGACGCACGGCTTCCGATGTCACGGCGCAGGTGTTGAAGATGATCGCGCCATCCTTCAACTGTCCAAGACCGGCAGCGTCGGCTTCGCGCTTCATCACCTCGGATTCATAGGTGTTGAGACGGCATCCGAATGTTACGACTTCCACACTCATCAGGCCGCACCCTTATCCCCAGTCTTGTCGGTTGCCGGGCCGCCTTCAAAATCGCGGCTCCAGTCGCCGCTTGCCGGGTCGAATGTGCCGGAAAATTCCCATTCCGCCGGACCGGTCATCATGACGTGATCGTCGTCGCGCCATTCGATCTTGAGCGGGCCGCCCGGAACATTGACCGTGACGTTGCGGCCAGTGCGGCGCGTGCGTGCGCCGGAAACGGCGGCGGCGCAGGCGGCGGAACCGCAGGCGCGGGTCAGCCCCGCGCCACGTTCCCAGGTGCGCAGGTCCATTGTTTCCGGCGACGTGACGCGGGCAATCGAGATATTGGCGCGTTCCGGGAAAATCGGATGGTTTTCCAGAAGCGGGCCGAACTTTTCCAATTCAAAGGACCATACGTCGCGGTCCACCCAGAAGATCGCATGCGGATTGCCCATGGAGGCGACCGAAGGCGAATGCAGCACGGGCGCATCGATGGGCCCGACCTGAAGCTCGATCATGCGCGTGTCGTGGAATGCTTCGGCAAGCGGGATTTGCTGCCATTCGAAATGCGGCTTGCCCATATCGACGGTGATCAGCCCGTCATCATGTTCCGTTGCGGTCAGAATTCCGGCGCGGGTTTCAAAGGTGAAGGCGCGCTTGCCGGTCTCGGCTGCCAGCGCCTGCACCACGCAGCGCGTGCCGTTGCCGCAAGCTTGCGCTTCCGTGCCGTCGCAATTGATAATGGAGATATAATTGTCGGTGCCCGGCGTGCGTGGATCATGAATGGCCATGATCTGGTCGAAGGCCGTTTCACGCGCACTGGCAAGATGAATGGCGGCGTCGGGCGTGATGCGGTCTGCGCGACCGCGCATATCGGCAACGATGATCTGATTGCCGAGCCCGTTCATCTTGGCGAAGGCTGCCCTGGTGGCCATGGTTTTTGTAGTTCCGTTCTGCCTGCGGTTGCATTGAAGCAGCCGACACGGTTCATTGAATGAGTTATCTGGCGTCTATATGGCGGAAAACCCGGCAAATTGCCAGTGCCAGCAATGAAGCTAACCTTGCTGGGGGCTTATAGGGCTGATTGTGCCGTTCCGTTTCGATCTGCGCAGATACTAAACTGTGGCCTTCCTGTCCCAGTCACCAAATATATGAGCAATTTCAAACCCGGAATGGTCTCTCCTGCTCAAATTGCCGGGCGGCAGTGTTGATTTTTTAACCATATAGCCATTTTATCGCGGCAATATTGTCGTGATGTTTGGTTTCGCAGACGCGTGGTTCGCGCCTCTTTCCCCGAGACCTCGACCGAAATGGAGAACCTGATGGGAATTTCGAAAGCAAGTTTGCTGAGCCTGGCGGCGGCTGGCATCGTACTGGTCGGCTGCCAGAGCTCCCGGATGAACAATGATCTCGGCCCGGTTTCGCCGCCCCCTCCGCCAGCGCCCTTGCAGGCCGCGCCGCAGGGAGCCGTTCAGAAGGGCAATCTCAATTCACCGGATGCTTCGCAATTCCCGACCGCGCCCACGTCCAATCCCGGCATGCAGCCGGGCAACACGCAGGTTGCAAGCCTGCCGCCCGCATCCGCGCCTGATCTGACGCCGGGCACGGTCGCAGGCGTCTGGAACGCTTCGCTTGGCGGCCAGAGCTGTAAGGTTGCTACGCCTCAGACCAAATATGGTCAGGGTTTCCGCGCAGGCCCGCTGCGCTGCCCGGGCGAACTGGCAAACCTCGCTTCCTGGGCCGTCAACGGCAAGCAGCTTGTGCTTTACGATGGATCGGGCGGCACGGTCGCTTCGCTCTATTCGTCGGGTCCGGGCCGTTTCGACGGCCAGACCACCGGCGGTCAGGCTCTGTCGCTTTCTCGCTGATATAAAGCCGAAACAATCGATCACGGCGGGGCGTCTCCGGACTGCTCCGCCGATGTTTAATTAGAGGTTCACGGAACCTGTCATGTCCTTTGATGGTAATCTGAAAGCGTTTCCCTCCGTCCGCGAGCATTATGATGCGATGGTAGCATCCGGCGATGTGGAGGCCGATCCCGCCCAGTTGCAACTCACCGACCGCTACGACCGGCTGATCGAGGAAATCTGCACCAAGCGGCTTTCCCGCAAATCCAGCGCGCTGGGCTGGCTGTTCGGCAAGCGCAAGCAGGCGCAGGAGATCGTCAAGGGGCTTTATGTCCATGGCGAGGTCGGGCGCGGCAAGACCATGCTGATGGATATGTTCTTCCAGCTTCTGCCCGTCGAACGCAAACGCCGTGCGCATTTCAACGATTTCATGGCCGATGTGCATGACCGTATCAATGCGCATCGTCAGGCTTTGAAGCGCGGAGAAACCAAGCAGGACGATCCGATCCCGCCGGTCGCCGATGCGCTGAGCGCACAGGCCTGGGTGCTGTGCTTCGACGAATTCACCGTCACAGACATTGCCGATGCGATGATCCTGTCGCGCCTCTTCAGCGCGCTTTTCGCGCGCGGGGTCGTGCTGATCGCTACGTCGAATGTCGCGCCGGACAATCTCTATCGCGACGGCCTCAACCGTCAGCTGTTCCTGCCTTTCGTCGATATTCTCAAGAAGCATGTCGATGTGATCAATCTCGATTCGCGCACCGACTACCGGCTGGAAAAGCTCGATTTGCAGCCGGTTTATCTCGCTCCGCTCGGCGGCGAGACGGCAAAGCGGATGGATGCCGCCTGGGCCGCGCAGAAGGACGGCATGGAAGAAAGGCCGGACGCGATCCGCATTAAGGGGCGTGACGTCGAGGTGCCGCGTGCCGTTCCGGGTGCTGCGCGTTTCAGTTTCGAGGAACTGTGCAGCCGTCCGCTCGGCGCTACGGACTATCTGGCCATTGTCGGTCGCTATTCGACCTTGTTCATCGACAATGTGCCGATGCTCGACCTGTCGCGACGCAATGAAGCCAAGCGTTTCATACTGCTGGTGGACGTTCTTTACGATCACCACGCCCGCGTGTTCATCACGGCGGAAGCGCAGCCGGAGAAGCTCTACGTCGCAAAAAGCGGCACCGAAGCGTTCGAATTCGACCGCACCGCGTCGCGTCTTTTTGAAATGCAGAGCGCCGAATATCTGTCGCAGATACCGGAGAATGCCGGGTGAGACCTGTGCGTTTCGCGCATCGGTTTGGTGGAAAGTACGGCTCGCCGATTCTGCGGGCTCTCTCTGGCGAGCAATCTCCTGATCCTATCATCTGATTGCCACAGACTGGACTTATATCCTCAATCGGCTATCGTGCCCGCGCAAATTCAGCGCA
This sequence comes from Ochrobactrum sp. SSR, assembly GCF_030067775.1. NCBI lineage: Bacteria > Pseudomonadati > Pseudomonadota > Alphaproteobacteria > Hyphomicrobiales > Brucellaceae > Ochrobactrum > Ochrobactrum sp. SSR. The sequence goes on from NZ_CP125969.1 coordinate 1,960,025, forward strand.
TTTGCCCCGGAACGCGCAGGCGATTTTGGAGGTGAGGGCGTGCAGGTTCAGATAGTTGGAGCAACCTTGGTGCACCCGGAAGGATGTATCTGCTCCAGCATTGTTGCACCGTGCATATGGATGCGGGCTGCGGCAATGACCGATCGGATTGGCGGCTTGCCTATCGCACCATCGGCATGGTGGTGGCGGGCGAGAAGGAGGGCAATTGCCATTATTTCGCCCAATTATCTTACGTTTACGTAAGAACATATAATTCTAACCGATTGAAAACATTGGTCGCAAAATAATGAGTTGTGTTTTTTTGCAAAGAGTCATATCGAACCCTCGCAGCGCTTAAGCGTTTCCGGGAGGACACCGGATGGCTTCATGCGTTTCTGGATCAAACTTGAGGAAAGAAACAATCATGGCACGCAACAAGATTGCCCTCATCGGCTCCGGTATGATTGGCGGCACGCTCGCTCATCTCGCCGGTCTGAAGGAACTGGGCGACGTCGTCCTTTTCGACATTGCGGAAGGTACTCCGCAGGGCAAGGGACTGGATATCGCCGAATCTTCTCCGGTTGACGGTTTTGATGCGAAGTTTACCGGCGCCAACGATTACGCAGCCATCGAAGGCGCGGACGTTGTCATCGTTACCGCCGGTGTGCCGCGCAAGCCTGGCATGAGCCGCGACGATCTTCTGGGCATCAACCTGAAGGTGATGGAACAGGTCGGCGCAGGCATCAAGAAATATGCGCCTGAAGCCTTCGTCATCTGCATCACCAACCCGCTCGACGCGATGGTCTGGGCTCTGCAGAAGTTCTCGGGCCTTCCGGCTCACAAGGTCGTCGGCATGGCTGGCGTTCTCGACAGCGCCCGCTTCCGTTATTTCCTCTCGGAAGAATTCAACGTTTCGGTTGAAGATGTCACCGCATTCGTACTCGGCGGCCACGGCGACAGCATGGTTCCGCTGGCGCGCTACTCGACCGTTGCAGGCATCCCGTTGCCGGATCTGGTCAAGATGGGCTGGACCAGCCAGGAAAAGCTCGACAAGATCATCCAGCGCACCCGTGATGGCGGTGCGGAAATCGTCGGCCTGCTCAAGACCGGTTCGGCTTTCTACGCTCCGGCTTCTTCGGCCATTCAGATGGCTGAATCCTATCTCAAGGACAAGAAGCGCGTTCTGCCTGTCGCTGCCCAGCTGAGCGGTCAGTATGGCGTGAAGGACATGTATGTCGGCGTGCCGACCGTGATCGGCGCCAATGGCGTTGAACGCATCATCGAAATCGATCTCGACGGTCAGGAAAAGGCCGAGTTCGAAAAGTCGGTGGCTTCGGTTGCCGGTCTTTGCGAGGCTTGCATCGCTATCGCTCCGTCGCTCAAGTAATATCCAGACAAGGCCGGATGCCCTGTTTTTGATGGGGCTCCGGCCTTTTCCGGCTGTCAATATTGGTCGAAGATTTGGGCCGTACCGGTTCGCCAGACGAACCGGGAATCCGTAGAGGACAACCAGATGAATATTCACGAATATCAGGCCAAGCGCCTGCTTCACACCTACGGCGCGCCGATCGCCAATGGTGTGGCTGTCTATTCCGTCGAACAGGCGGAAGAATGGGCAAAGACGCTTCCTGGCCCGCTTTACGTCGTCAAGAGCCAGATCCACGCTGGCGGTCGCGGCAAGGGCAAGTTCAAGGAACTCGGCCCGGACGCCAAGGGCGGCGTGCGCCTCGCCAAGTCGGTTGAGGAAGTGGTTGCCAATGCGAAGGAAATGCTGGGCAACACGCTCGTCACCAAGCAGACCGGCCCTGCTGGCAAGCAGGTCAACCGCCTTTACATCGAAGACGGCGCCGACATTGATCGCGAGCTTTATCTCTCGATCCTGATCGACCGCACCGTCGGCCGTCCGGCTTTCGTCGTTTCGACCGAAGGCGGCATGGACATCGAAGCCGTTGCCGAAGAAACCCCTGAAAAGATCGTGACTGTCGCCATCGATCCGGCCAAGGGCGTAACGGATGAAGACGCCAACAAGCTCGCCGACGCGTTGAAGCTTGAAGGTCAGGCTCGCGAAGACGGCCTCAAGCTGTTCCCGATCCTCTACAAAGCCTTCACCGAAAAGGACATGAGCCTTCTCGAAATCAACCCGCTGATCGTCATGACCGATGGCCGCGTGCGCGTTCTCGACGCCAAGGTATCGTTCGACGGCAATGCGCTGTTCCGTCATCCTGACATTCAGGAACTGCGCGATTTATCGGAAGAAGACGAAAAAGAAATCGAAGCTTCCAAATACGATCTCGCTTACGTCGCTCTCGATGGCAATATCGGCTGCATGGTCAACGGTGCAGGCCTTGCCATGGCAACGATGGACATCATCAAGCTCTACGGTGCAGAACCTGCCAACTTCCTCGACGTTGGTGGCGGCGCTTCCAAGGAGAAGGTGACGGCTGCGTTCAAGATCATCACCGCTGATCCGGCTGTCCAGGGCATTCTGGTCAACATCTTCGGTGGCATCATGAAGTGCGACGTGATCGCCGAAGGCGTGATCGCTGCGGTCAAGGAAGTCGGCCTGAAGGTTCCGCTGGTTGTCCGTCTTGAAGGCACCAATGTGGAACTCGGCAAGAAGATCATCAACGAGAGCGGCCTGAACGTTATTTCGGCTGACGATCTCGACGATGCGGCGCAGAAGATCGTCGCTGCTGTGAAGGGGAATTAAGGCATGTCCATTCTCGTCAACAAGGACACCAAGGTTCTCGTACAGGGCCTGACCGGCAAGACCGGTACTTTCCACACCGAACAGGCGCTTGCCTATTACGGCACGCAGATGGTCGGCGGTATCCATCCGAAGAAGGGTGGCGAAACCTGGGAAGGCTCGAAGGGCGAAAAGCTCCCGATCTTCGCAACCGTTGCCGAAGCCAAGGAACGCACGGGCGCCGACGCTTCCGTGATCTATGTTCCGCCAGCAGGTGCTGCCGATGCGATCATCGAAGCCATCGAAGCTGAGATTCCGTTCATCGTCTGCATCACCGAAGGCATTCCGGTCATGGACATGGTTCGCGTCAAGGAGCGTCTGGAACGCTCGAAGTCGCGCCTGCTCGGACCGAACTGCCCGGGCATCCTGACCCCTGAAGAATGCAAGATCGGCATCATGCCGGGTAATATCTTCAAGAAGGGTTCGGTGGGTGTTGTATCGCGCTCCGGCACGCTTACCTATGAAGCTGTGTTCCAGACCTCGAACGAGGGCCTCGGCCAGACCACCGCTGTCGGTATCGGCGGCGATCCGGTCAAGGGCACCGAGTTCATCGACGTCTTGGAAATGTTCCTGGCCGACGACGAAACCAAGTCGATCGTCATGATCGGTGAAATCGGCGGTTCGGCTGAAGAAGACGCGGCTCAGTTCCTCAAGGACGAAGCCAAGCGCGGTCGCAAGAAGCCGATGGTCGGCTTCATCGCTGGCCGCACCGCGCCTGCAGGACGCACCATGGGCCATGCCGGCGCCGTGATCTCCGGCGGCAAGGGCGGAGCGGAAGACAAGATTGCAGCCATGGAATCGGCTGGCATCCGCGTCTCCCCGTCGCCTGCGCAGCTCGGCAAGACGCTGGTTGAAGTCCTCAAGGGCTGAGACCGACTGAGTTTGAATATCCCGGCGGCGGCGAAAGCCGCTGCCGGGTTTGGCATAACAAAAACATACTGAAGCCGGATACCGGGCTTTAAGGGAATGGCAGGCATTCGCGGTCATTCTTCGGTGTCGAACAAATAGACCGGGTGGTTTTGACAATTGCGTCGGAACAGATCGCTCGGGTCGCGTAGAAACGAGTTTTGCCGGGGTCTGTTGTGGTTCCTCCCCGGCGGCGTGAGGGATGAAGGTTTCGGTATCTTCCGGCCCGCGCAGATGAGCTACTGACAAGGAGACGGAGCAAAGCTCCGGATTAGGTTATGGCAAGGCAAGAACAGGCCAACGACGTTTTCGCCCTTACCTCGTTCCTCTATGGCGGCAACGCCGACTATATCGAGGAGCTGTACGCCAAGTATGAGGATGATCCGAATTCGGTTGATCCGCAGTGGCGCGATTTCTTCGCGAAGCTGGGCGATAGTGCCGAAGATGTGAAGAAGAATGCGCAAGGCGCAAGCTGGACCAGAAAAAACTGGCCGATTGCCGCCAATGGCGAACTCGTCTCCGCTCTCGACGGTAATTGGGCCGAAGTCGAAAAGCACGTCACCGACAAGCTGAAGGGCAAGGCTGCCAAAGGCGACAGCAAGGCCGCCGCAGCGCTTTCCGCTGAAGAGATTGCACAGGCTGCACGCGACAGCGTTCGCGCCATCATGATGATCCGCGCCTATCGCATGCGCGGCCATCTGCATGCCAATCTCGATCCGCTCGGTCTCGCTGAAAAGCCGAACGACTATAACGAGCTGGAGCCGGAAGCTTACGGCTTCACGCCTGCAGACTACAATCGCAAGATTTTCATCGATAATGTGCTCGGCCTCGAATATGCGACCGTGCCGGAAATGCTCGACATTCTGAAGCGCACCTATTGCGGCACGATCGGCGTCGAGTTCATGCATATTTCCGATCCGGCTGAAAAGGCATGGATTCAGGAACGCATCGAAGGTCCGGATAAAAAGGTCGCTTTCACGCCGGAAGGCAAGAAGGCTATCCTGTCGAAGCTCATCGAAGCGGAAGGTTTCGAGCAGTTCATCGACGTCAAGTACAAGGGCACCAAGCGTTTCGGCCTCGATGGCGGTGAATCGCTGATCCCGGCGCTGGAACAGATCGTCAAGCGCGGCGGCCAGATGGGCCTTAAGGAAGTCGTGCTCGGCATGGCGCACCGTGGCCGCCTGAACGTGCTGTCCCAGGTCATGGGCAAGCCGCACCGCGCCATCTTCCACGAGTTCAAGGGCGGCTCCTACGCGCCGGACGATGTGGAAGGTTCGGGCGACGTGAAGTACCATCTTGGCGCTTCGTCGGACCGCGAGTTTGACGGCAACAAGGTTCACCTGTCGCTGACCGCCAACCCGTCGCATCTTGAAATCGTCAACCCGGTTGTCATGGGCAAGGCCCGCGCCAAGCAGGATCTGCTTGTCGGCCGCACCCGCGACGACATGGTGCCGTTGACCGAACGCGCCAAGGTTCTGCCGCTGCTGCTGCACGGCGATGCCGCTTTCGCAGGTCAGGGTGTGGTTGCCGAGTGCCTCGGCCTGTCGGGCCTCAAGGGTCACCGCGTCGGCGGCACGCTGCATTTCATCATCAACAACCAGATCGGTTTCACCACCAATCCGGCCTTCTCGCGTTCTTCGCCTTATCCGTCGGATGTGGCGAAGATGGTCGAAGCGCCGGTCTTCCACGTCAATGGCGACGATCCGGAAGCTGTGGTGTTCGCGGCCAAGGTTGCGATGGAATTCCGCATGACCTTCCACAAGCCGGTGGTCGTGGACATGTTCTGCTACCGTCGCTTCGGCCACAATGAAGGCGACGAACCGTCCTTCACCCAGCCGTTGATGTACAAGGAAATCCGCGCGCACAAGACGACGGTTCAGCTCTATAGCGATAAGCTGATTGCCGAAGGTCTGCTGACCCAGGCCGACGTCGACAAGATGCGCGCCGACTGGCGCGAAAAGCTCGAAATCGAGTTCGAAGCCGGACAGAGCTACAAGCCGAACAAGGCCGACTGGCTGGACGGCGCCTGGGCTGGTCTGCGCACGGCGGACAATGCCGATGAGCAGCGCCGCGGTAAGACCGGCGTTCCGATCAAGACACTCAAGGAAATCGGCAAGAAGCTGGTTGAAGTGCCGCAGGACTTCCATGTCCACCGCACCATCCAGCGCTTCCTCGATAACCGCGCCAAGATGATGGAAACCGGCGAAGGCATCGATTGGGCAACCGCTGAATCGCTGGCATTCGGCACGCTGGTTGCGGAAGGCCATCCGATCCGCCTGTCCGGTCAGGACGTGGAACGCGGCACCTTCTCGCAGCGTCACACGGTTCTCTACGATCAGGAAAACCAGAACCGCTATATCCCGCTGAACAATATCCAGAAGGGGCAGGCGATCTACGAAGCCATCAACTCGATGCTTTCGGAAGAAGCGGTACTCGGCTACGAATACGGTTATTCGCTGTCCGATCCGCGTGCGCTGGTTCTCTGGGAAGCCCAGTTCGGCGATTTCGCCAATGGTGCGCAGGTCGTGTTCGACCAGTTCATCTCGTCGGGCGAGCGCAAGTGGCTGCGTATGTCCGGTCTCGTCTGCCTTCTGCCACATGGCTATGAAGGTCAGGGTCCGGAACATTCGTCGGCCCGTCTGGAACGCTATCTCCAGCTTTGCGCTGAAGACAATATGCAGGTTGCCAACGTTACGACGCCGGCTAACTACTACCATATTCTGCGCCGCCAGATGAAGCGCGACTTCCGCAAGCCGCTCATCATGATGACGCCGAAGTCGCTGCTGCGCCACAAGCGCGCCGTGTCCAGCCTTAGCGAACTGTCGGGCGATTCCTCGTTCCACCGTCTGCTGTGGGACGACGCGCAGTACAACAAGGGCGAAGAAGGCATCAAGCTTCAGAAAGACGCCAAGATCCGCCGTGTCGTGCTCTGCTCGGGCAAGGTCTATTACGATCTCTACGAAGAGCGTGAAAAGCGCGGCATCGACGATGTCTACCTGCTGCGCGTGGAACAGCTTTACCCGTTCCCGGCCAAGGCGCTCATCAACGAGCTGTCGCGTTTCCGTCATGCGGAAATCGTCTGGTGTCAGGAAGAGCCGAAGAACATGGGTGCGTGGTCGTTCATCGATCCGTATCTGGAATGGGTGCTGGCGCATATCGATGCCAAGCATCAGCGCGTCCGCTACACGGGCCGCCCGGCTGCCGCTTCTCCGGCAACCGGCCTGATGTCGAAGCATCTTGCGCAGCTTGAAGCTTTCCTTGAGGATGCGCTCGGTAACTGATCCGGGTTATAGTTCTGGAGCGGTTTTTCGAAACTGCTCCAGCCTGAATTGAACATAAAATCCAAAGTTTGAAGATCAACGGAAGAAGAAACCATGGCCACCGAAATTCGCGTTCCCACGCTTGGGGAGTCCGTTACTGAGGCAACCATCGGAAAATGGTTCAAGAAGGTTGGCGATGCCGTCGCCATCGACGAACCGCTGGTGGAACTGGAAACCGACAAGGTGACAGTGGAAGTTCCGGCTGCTGCTGCTGGCGTGCTGGCTGAAATCGTGGCCAAGGAAGGCGACACGGTTGAAGTGAACGCTCTGCTCGGCCAGATTTCGGGTGAGGGCGCTGCTGCCGCTCCGGCTCCGAAGAAGGAAGAAGCCAAGCCTGCCGCCGCCGCTGCTCCGGCTGCCGCTGCACCGGTTGCTTCCGCATCGTCCGGTCCGGCCATGCAGCCAGCTCCTGCCGCTTCGAAGCTTCTGGCTGAAAGCGGTCTTTCCGCCGATCAGGTCGATGGTTCGGGCAAGCGCGGTCAGGTCCTCAAGGGCGACGTTCTCGACGCTATTGCAAAGGGCGTGTCGGCTGCTCCGGCTGCTGCCCCAGTTGCTGCACGTCCGGCTTCGTCGGCTGACGACGCATCGCGTGAAGAACGCGTGAAGATGACCCGTCTGCGTCAGACCATCGCCAAGCGTCTGAAGGATGCGCAGAACACTGCCGCCATGCTGACGACCTATAACGAAGTCGACATGTCCGCAGTCATGGAACTGCGCACCAAGTACAAAGACGTCTTCGAAAAGAAGCACGGCGTGAAGCTTGGCTTCATGGGCTTCTTCACGAAGGCCGTCACCCATGCGCTGAAGGAAATCCCGGCTGTAAACGCCGAGATCGACGGCACCGACATCATCTACAAGAACTTTGCGCATGTCGGCATGGCTGTCGGCACCGACAAGGGTCTTGTGGTTCCGGTCATCCGCGACGCCGATCAGCTTTCGATCGCGGGCGTGGAAAAGGAACTGGGCCGTCTGGCCAAGGCCGCGCGCGATGGCACGCTTTCGATGGCTGACATGCAGGGCGGCACCTTCACCATCACCAATGGTGGCGTTTATGGCTCGCTGATGTCTTCGCCGATCCTCAATTCGCCGCAGTCGGGCATTCTCGGCATGCACAAGATCCAGGATCGTCCGGTTGTCGTCGGCGGTCAGATCGTCATCCGTCCGATGATGTATCTGGCTCTCAGCTACGATCATCGCATCGTGGACGGCAAGGAAGCCGTGACCTTCCTCGTTCGCGTCAAGGAAAGCCTGGAAGATCCGGAACGTCTGGTTCTCGATCTCTAAGCTGGAATTCAAAAAAAGCCGCCCGAACATGATCGGGCGGCTTTTCGGTCGGGTTTGCGAGAAACGGGATTTGCACGATGGAGTCGGGTCTTTTCTCCTCTTCGCCTTATCTGCCGCCCTACCTGCCACTTGTCGGCTGGAGCGTGGTTTTGCTGGTGGCGCATGTGCTGCTTCAGGCCATGACGGCGACGCGAGAACTCGGCACAGACTGGAATGCCGGTCCCCGCGATGAAGGACTGAAGCCTTCCGGCGCGATTGCCGGTCGTGCGGAACGGGCATCCGCCAATTTCCGCGAAACCTATCCGGCTTTTATCGCGCTGGCGCTGGCTTTGACGCTGAAAAGCGATGCAGCGCAATGGGGCGTTTACGGGGCCTGGCTCTGGTTTGCCTGCCGTATTGTCTATATTCCGCTCTATCTGGCGGGCATTCCCTATATCCGGTCGCTGATCTGGGTCGGCTCGATGGTCGGACTGGGTGTCATGTTTCTGGCTTTGATTTTTTGATGGTTGCCTGCGCGGGTCTTCGCGCATAGTGCAGCAAAGGAAAAGCGATGCATCCCTATCTCTTCGAACTGGCCTCTCTGATGGCGATCTTCTTCTTTGCGATTGTTTCGCCGGGGGCTGATCTTGCCATGGTCATGCGTCAGTCACTGATGCATGGCCGCCGTGAGGCGATCATCACCAGTTTCGGCATCGGTAGCGCGCTGATGATGCATGTGACCTATACGGTTCTGGGTCTCGGCCTCATCATTTCTCAGTCGATCTATCTGTTCAACATCGTCAAATGGTGCGGTGTGGCCTATCTCGTCTATATCGGTATCAAGGCGCTGCGCGCTGGCGCGACGAAGATCGATGTCGAAAACGATGCGAAGGAGCCACGCAAGCAGCAGAGCTTTGCCAAGGCCTTCGGTCTCGGCTTTGCCGCCAACGCGCTCAATCCGAAAGCCGTGTTCTTCTTCCTGTCGATCTTCTCAACGGTCGTGCACGCGCATACGCCGACCGAAGTGAAGCTCGGTTACGGTGTTGTGATGGCAACCGCGCTGATCAGCTGGTTTATTGGCGTCAGCATTTTCATGACCACGCCGAAGATGCGCGCGGCCTTCTCGCGCGCTTCGAAATGGATTGATCGTACCAGCGGTGTTGTCTTCATCGCGCTGGGGCTTAAACTTGCGACCGAAAAGGCTATGTAAGAAGCAATTGATTTGCTGCCGGAAAAACTCAAGGAGAACCGACAGATGCATGTTGCAGTTAAGCTTCTCAGAATAACGGCCGCTTCGGTCGTTGCCGCATCGGTGTTCTCGACTGCGGTGCAGGCGGCCTGCACACAGAATCGCGGCATCTATCAGGATCGTGACGGCGCCTATACGCTGACGTTCCAGCCCTTGCAGTCGAACGATCTCAAGATGACGCCAGCGCCGACAAATGAATTCACCATCACGGCCAATGACAAGCCGGAATTCAAGCTGAGCGGCATGGTGATCTGGCCGGAAGAAGGTGTGGCGCGGCCTTATGCGCTCATCACCTATAATTGCAAGGGCGACGGCTCCAATGCGGAAGACCTCGATGATTGCAGCATCTGGCAGAGCGTCATCTATGCGCTGAAGGAAAGCGCGGAAGCTGATGTTCTGCCGAAGGCGGACGAACCAGCTGCGCAGGCCGTGCTGTTCCCCGATCTGGTGACGGCGCTCGACGGCTATGATTTTGGAGCGGCCAAACCGGAAAAGCCGCTTCAGTGGGAAGTGTTCCGCTTTCAGGGATGCACCCCGGATGAAAACTGACCGGCTGTTCTCACGAATGCCGGTCTCAAACTAAAAACGTTCAGGAAAGACTGAAAAGGGTAATTCAATGTCTTATGATGTGGTTGTCATCGGTACGGGCCCCGGCGGTTATGTCGCCGCAATCAAGGCCGCGCAGCTCGGTCTCTCGGTTGCCGTGGTGGAAAAGCGCAAGACCTTCGGCGGCACCTGCCTCAATGTCGGCTGCATTCCGTCCAAGGCGCTTTTGCATGCGTCGGAAGTGTTTGCCGAAGCTGGCCATTCCTTCGACACGCTGGGCGTGGAAGTCGGCAAGCCGAAGCTCAATCTGGAAAAGATGTTGGCCCACAAGGACGCGACCGTGAAGTCGAACACGTCGGGCGTGGAATTCCTGTTCAAGAAGAACAAGATCACCCCTTACATCGGCACCGGCAAGATCGTCGCCAAGGGCAAGGTTTCCGTGACCGCCGAAGACGGCAAGGTTGAGGAAATCGAAGCCAAGAACATCATCATCGCCACGGGTTCCGACGTCGCCGGTATTCCGGGCGTCAAGGTCGATATCGACGAGAAGACCATCGTGTCCTCGACCGGCGCTCTGTCCTTCGACAAGGTTCCGGGTCATCTGGTCGTTGTCGGCGGCGGTGTGATCGGTCTGGAGCTGGGTTCGGTCTGGGCGCGTCTCGGTGCGAAGGTGACGGTTGTCGAATATCTCGACAAGGTGCTGGGTGCGATGGACGGCGAAGTTTCCAAGCAGTTCCAGCGTCTGCTCGAAAAGCAGGGCATTGCCTTCAAGCTCAGCGCGAAAGTCACGGGCGTCGAAAAGTCCGGTAAAGGTGCAAAGGTCACTTTCGAGCCGGTCAAGGGTGGCGATGCGGAAGTGCTCGAAGCCGATGCCGTTCTGATCTCTACGGGCCGCCGTCCTTACACGGATGGTCTCGGCCTTCAGGAAGCAGGCGTCACTGTCGATGAACGCGGTCGCGTTGCGATTGACGACCATTGGCGCACCAATGTCGAAGGCATCTATGCTATCGGCGACGTGGTACAGGGCCCGATGCTGGCGCACAAGGCCGAGGATGAAGGCATTGCCGTTGCCGAAATCATCGCCGGTCAGGCCGGTCATGTGAATTTCGACGTCATTCCAAGCGTCGTCTACACCCAGCCGGAAGTGGCTTCCGTGGGCAAGACCGAAGAAGAACTGAAAGCTGCCGGCGTTGAATACAAGGTCGGCAAGTTCCCGTTCACCGCCAATGGTCGTGCACGCGCCATGCTGCACACCGATGGTTTCGTGAAAATCCTCGCCGACAAGGCAACGGATCGCGTTCTGGGCGCACATATCCTCGGTTACAATGCCGGTGAAATGATCCACGAACTGGCCGTACTGATGGAATTCGGCGGTTCTTCGGAAGATCTGGCCCGCACCTGCCATGCGCATCCGACCATGTCGGAAGCCGTGCGCGAATCCGCTCTGGCGACCTTCGCCAAGCCGATCCATATGTAATCTCTTCGAGAGAGCATGCAGAAAGGCCCGCGTAAGCGGGCCTTTTTTTTGGAAATCAGTTCTGGGCTGGCGGATTGGCAGGGGTTGCCGGGGCCGGTGTGGCCGGTTCGCTCTGCGTCGCGGGCGGTGGTGCCGCCATGTCGGTTCTCGTGCCGTTATTGTAGAAGAAATAGCCGAGAATGATGATTGCAACGAGCAGAACAGCACCCAGAAGATAGCCGCTGCCGCCCCGTTGTGGCGGTGGCATGCCGGAAGGGTCCGACAGTCTCGGATCAGTATTCACCGGGTTTGTTCTGGGGTCGTTTCGCGGATCGAGGGGATCAACCATTGCGCGCTCCTCCAGTTTTCGCATGGGGCTTGCGCGGTATCCAGCCGTCACAAACCTTGTGTGGAGAGTGAACGCAGTCAAAAGCCGATTGTTCCGCAGCCACGCCGGAGCTAGAGCGCCGTCAGGCGATAGCCCTTGGCCCGCAGCAGTTCCACCACGCCTTCCTGACCCGGCAGATGCAGCGCGCCGATTGCAATGAAGACATTGCCTTTTTCCAGAAGCGGAACGGCGCGATCCGCCATGGTGTGGTTGCGGTCGGTGATCAGATATTTCTGGAACAGGTCGTAATCCTGATCGGACAATGCATCCGGCACGATCTGTCGCAGCGCGGGCATGATCATGCCCAGTTCACCGTTCAGATAAAGCGCGGTCGTCGTCTCCATCGCGTCTTCGGACTTGTCGCCGTAATCGACCGTGGCGATCAGATTGCGAATGTGAAAATCGAGCGGAAGCTTTTCAGTCGCTTCGAACTGTTCGGCAGCCGTTTCCAGCCCCGCTATTTCGCGCCCTTCCGCCTTTGCATTGACGGCCAAAAATTCGTCAAGCGACTTTTCACCTTCGCTTTTGCGTTCGCGCTCGCATTCGGGCAGGGATAACAGCGTGGTCAGAACCCACGGCTTCATCTTGGCGACCGCATCGAGAATAATGCCGCGCTCGGCCAGTTTCTTTTCAATATCGTCGCGCCTGTCGGCAGGCAGATGCGATTTAAGCGTGCTGCCATCGGTGAAAAGCAGCAGTTCCGGGCGCTCCAGCTTCAGGCGCAGAAAGTTCTTCTGATCGAGAACATCGGTGGTTTCGATCACGACGGTGCCGGTCGAACGATAGGCGTCTTCGACAGGCTTCGGCAGGTCCAGCACGCGCGGATCGCTGAGATGAATCGTGCCGAACAGATAGGACGGCGCTACGCCGTCCTTTTCGATCTTCCAGAGGCGGCCCTGATGGTTGGGCGTTGCTTCGGCTTCCGCCTGCAATTTTTTCCAGAGGGCGGGATCGCTTTTCTCCACGCCATCGACGAGATTTTCGCCGCGAACGGAGCAGGCGGTGGCCTTTTCGTCAGCGCGGGCGGTGACGGACCCGGCGAAGACGGCGCATAGAAGAACAAGAAGCAGCTTTTTCATAAAGTGAATATAGGCGATCTTCCGCGATGTGAAAGGTGCCCGGGTCAGGCTCTCGGATGCGCCTTGTCATAGACTTCCAGCAAACGCTCCGTATCCACGCCGGTATAAATCTGCGTGGTGGACAGGCTGGCATGGCCCAGCAATTCCTGAATGGTACGCAAGTCGCCGCCGCGACCCAGCAGATGCGTCGCGAAGGAATGGCGCAGTGCATGTGGCGTGGCGCTGTCGGGAAGGCCCAGCCCAGCGCGCAGCTTCTGCATTTCGCGCTGGATGATCGCGGCATGAAGCTCGCCGCCCTTCGCGCCGCGAAATAGCGGCTTGTCGGCAGAGAGATCATAGGGGCAAAGCGCGCGATATTGCGCGACGGCGCGGTGTATGATCGGCAGCAGAGGAACAAGGCGGGACTTATTGCCCTTGCCGGTTATGGTGATCGAAAGCGCGGAACTGTCGGCTAGCGCGTCGCCTTTCAGGCCAAGCGCTTCGGAAATGCGCAAGCCGCAGCCATAGAGAAGGGTCAGCACGGCGGCGTTACGGGCGGCGATCCACGGCTCCTCGGCCATCTGGCCATCGGCTGCGACCACACGGCGGGCGTCGTCTGCGGTCAGCGGTTTTGGCAGCGATTTCGGCTGGCGGGGCGCGCGTATGGCACCGGCGCCAGCGGCATTGGCCAGTCCGCGTTTTTCCAGATGCCGCAGCAGCGAGCGCACACCAGCCAGACCGCGCCCAAGGGTTCGTGCGCCTACGCCGTCATTGCGGCGGCTGGCGAGGAACGAGCGCAGATCGGCAACGCGCAAGGCGCTCACATCCTTCAGCGAGGGCGCTTCGCCCAGATGGCCGGTGAGAAAATTCAGAAACTGCCGCGAGTCGCGCTCATAGGCTTCGATGGTATTCTCGGAAAGACGGCGCGTATCTTTCAATGTCTTCAGCCATTCCTCACGCGCAGCCGCGAGGTCTGCACGGGCGGGAATCAGGAATTCGCCATTCATTGCCATCTTGAAATCTACCGGTTGAAGTTTCGGCAGACAGTTTGTCAGGCAGAGGTTACCGGCTGGTTGCCTTTGATGCTTCCATCGGCGACTTTGCTGAAACCGTGCATTTTTCTTGGCGTTTCGGTCTGAATTCGCTAAGCGATAGGCTAATCAGCAGCGCATATCGGTCCGACTGTCGGGACGATGCGCCCGAATCCAGATCAGGGGCAACCATGCCACGTCCAGAAAATCCGATCCAGCTTGCCATCGTCGGTGCCGCCCATGGCATTCGCGGCGAAGTCCGGATCAAGACATTCACCGAAGACCCGCTGTCCATCGGCGATTATGGCCTGCTCTATGATGAGCAGGGCAAGGGCTACGAAATTCTTGAAGCGCGGGCCGCCAAGACGGTGGTGATCGTGCGCCTCAAGGGCGTCAATGACCGCAATGCCGCCGAGGCGCTCAACGGCACGGCGCTCTACATCGACCGTTCGCAATTGCCGGACGACGATCTGGACGATGACGAGTTCTTCCAGACCGACCTGATCGGCCTCGCGGCCATCGATGCCGACGGCAAAAGCTATGGCATTGTCAGCGCGGTGTTCGATTTCGGCGGCGGCGACATCATTGAGTTGAGCGAGAAGGGCAAGCGCCCGATGCTCATTCCGTTTACCGAAGCGGCTGTGCCGGAGATTGATTTCGAAAAAGGCACCATTCTGGTGGAGCCTTTCGCGGCGGGCCTGATCGCCGATGAAGACGACAATCCGCTGAAGGGCGGCAATCAGCCCAAGAAGCGACCGAAGAAGTCATGACGGGCGAACTTTTCCATGCTTCGGTCCTGACGCTTTATCCGGAAATGTTTCCGGGGCCGCTTGGCGTTTCCCTGGCGGGCAAGGCGCTGGCCGAGGCGAAATGGCAGCTTGATACGGTGCAGATTCGCGACTTTGCCGAAGGCAGGCATCGCATGGTCGATGACACGCCGTCCGGTGGCGGCGCGGGCATGGTGATGAAGCCTGATGTGATTGCGCGGGCGCTCGATTCCGTTGCCGATGATCGCCCAATGCTGCTGATGACGCCGCGCGGTGCGCCGCTGACGCAAAAGCGCGTGCGCGAGCTTGCAGCCGGTCCGGGCGCGATCATTTTGTGCGGTCGCTTTGAGGGCGTGGATGAACGTGTGATCGAAGCGCGCCATCTCGAGGAAGTGTCGATCGGCGACTATATACTTTCGGGCGGCGAGACGGCGGCCATCGTGTTGCTGGATGCTGTGGTGCGCCTGTTGCCCGGCGTGATGGGCAATCAGCAATCGGGCGAAACGGAGAGTTTCGAGACCGGGTTGCTCGAACATCCGCATTATACGCGCCCACAGGTTTGGGAGGAGCGTTCCATTCCCGATGTGCTGACATCCGGCAATCATGGCGCCATCGACAAATGGCGGCATGCTGAGGCCGAGCGGATTACCCGGGAGCGTCGTCCCGATCTCTGGGATGTCTATCAGGAGACGAAGCGCAAAAGCTGATCGAGCGCTTGAAAAGTATCGTCCCGCAGAAAAATGCCCGGTTTTCACCGGGCATTTCTGTTTCAGGCATGTTGCTTTGCGGATGCGCGAAGGGCAGCTTCCGGCTTGCGAAGCAGGTAATAGACCCCGCCGCCAATGCCGACCCCGAAGAACCAGCCATAGGTTCCCCACCAGTTCGGCAGAAGATTGGTGGCTATCGGCAGGACCGACGAGAACAGCGCGCCAATGGCAAAGGCGATGAAAGCCTTGACGTGCCAGCCGTTCTGGAAGCGGAACTCGCCATTTTCCTGATAGAGATCGGCGACATTCAGCTGTCCGCGACGCAGCAGATAATAATCGACCATCATGATCCCAAAGATCGGCCCCATGGTGGAGCCGAGGAAATTGACGAAATGCGCAGCGCCGGTTTCCCATGGTGCGAACGGATAGAGGATCAGCGCGATCAGCGCCGCGATAAAACCGCCGCGCTTGAAGGAAACCTTCTGCGGAAATGTGTTCGAGAAATCAAAGGCGGCGGAAACGAAGTTTGCCACCACATTAATGCCGAGCGTTGCGACGGTGAATGTCAGCGCGGCCAGCAATGCCAGGAACCAACTGTCGAACTTGGCTGAAATCTGGTCGGGATGCAGCAGCACTTCGCCATAGACCGTGAAGGCGGCTGTGGTCGTGACACCGGCCACGAGGCAGAAGGCCAGAAGATTGACCGGCAGGCCCCAGAGATTGCCGCGCCGCAGTGCCGCCTCATCCTTGGCATAGCGCGAGAAGTCGCAGAAATTGAGATAAAGCGCTGCGAAATAGGTGATCCAGGTGGCGGCAACCGCCGCCAGCGCCGGGATGGAACCCGGTTCGCCGGATACGCCTGCATCTCTTGTCTTCTCCAGCAGAACATCGCGCGGGATTTCGCTGCCGAAGGAGAATGTGCCTGCCTTGATGACCAGATAGATGGCGAGAATGAGCATCATGATCCAGACTGCCGGGCCGGCCCAATCCTGAAAACGGCGCACCGTTTCCATCCCGCGCTGGATGATCAAGAGCTGCGCCGCCCAGACGAGCACGTAGCAGATGACTTCAAGGGTCGAATGACCGAGCAAATGGCTGTTCTGGTGAAAAGCCAGCATGCTGTCATTGCGGATCAGCAGCGCAACAAGGGCGCCGGAAGCTGCCGCCGTCTGCGCGCCATACCAGAAGCAGGCGACGACGCCGCGCACGAGGGCTGGGAAATTCGCGCCGAATGTGCCGAAGGAGGCGCGGGCCAGCACCGGAAAAGGCACGCCGGTCCGTACGCCCGCATCGCCGACGAGGCTCATCAGGAAGAAGATGACCAGAGAGCCGAGACCGATGGCAATGATAAAGTTCAGAAAACTGCCGCAAAGCAGGAAAAGACTTGCGGCAAGATAGTAGCCCCACAGACTATGGACGTCCGATGTCCAGACGTTGAAAATACTGAAGGCGCCCCATTTGCGCTCAACAGCCGGCGCCAGATCCTCATTATACAATGAGGGTGACGGTTGTTTGCTTGTCATATTGTCCCCATTTTAGCTTTATGCTTTATTCGATTGCTTGCATGCGCAGCCGTCATTTTTTGCAATATTTCTGACATAGACCATTGCGGCTGGCTATTAAAAATTCTGACAGGGCGTGACAAAACCCTCGCGATGCTGTATTGGCGCGTCTGTTCGGAAAAATCCGACATTGCGATGGCTCGTTCGGGCATAGCCCGGGACGTCCGTAAACCAATAAATGGTGTACCGCTCCTGCCTGATATCGAGGGCATAGCCGCAAGGCCAAGGATTGCTTGGCGGCAAGTGCAGAGCGCTCTGACTGTTTGAGAAGAACATAGAAGGAGTCAGACGATGACCGATATTATTCGTCAGCTTGAAGCCGAACAGGCAGCAAAGATCGAAGAAAAGCGCAAGCTTCCAGATTTCCAGCCGGGCGACACGGTTCGCGTTCAGGTTCGCGTGACCGAAGGTACGCGTACCCGCGTACAGGCCTATGAAGGCGTCTGCATCGCTCGTTCGGGCGCAGGCCTCAACGAAAACTTCACCGTCCGCAAGATTTCGTATGGCGAAGGCGTAGAGCGCGTATTCCCGGTTTACTCGCCGATCGTTGAAGGCGTTGAGCTGGTTCGCCGCGGTAAGGTCCGTCGCGCCAAGCTTTACTACCTGCGTGGCCTCACCGGTAAGGCTGCCCGTATTTCTGAAAAGAAAGACAACCGCACCAAGGCCGAGCGCGAAGCCGACAAGGCTGCCGCCGCTGCCGAAGCTGCCAAGACCGCTGCTGAATAAGTTTCAGCCAGAGATCTTTGAAAAAGGCGGCCTGTGGCCGCCTTTTTTATTTGCCAAACGCATTACGACGCATAATATCAGGCATAATTCTGCCCGCTTTGCGCAAGATTGTTACTGCGACACCCTGTTGCTGTTTCAGTTTCTTGACGAAACGCAACAGCAGGTGCATATGACAGGCCCAATTAAGAACCGTTCAAAGGAACTCTCGCAATGAGCGCGCCGCGTACACTTTATGACAAGATCTGGGACGACCATGTAGTGGATCAGCAGGAAGACGGGACCTGCCTCCTTTATATTGATCGCCATCTTGTGCACGAAGTGACGAGCCCGCAGGCTTTCGAAGGCCTGCGCATGGCTGGCCGTCAGGTGCGCCATCCCGAGAAGACGCTGGCTGTGGTCGATCACAACGTGCCGACCTCGAAAGATCGCGTCAACGGCATCAAGAACGAAGAAAGCCGCATTCAGGTTGAAGCTCTCGCCAAGAATGCCGCGGATTTCAACGTCGAATATTATTCCGAGCGTGATCGTCGCCAGGGCGTCGTGCACATCGTCGGACCGGAGCAGGGCTTTACCCTGCCGGGCATGACGATTGTTTGCGGCGACAGCCACACCTCGACCCACGGTGCTTTCGGTTCGCTGGCGCATGGTATCGGTACGTCGGAAGTCGAGCATGTGCTCGCGACCCAGACGCTGATCCAGAAGAAAGCCAAGAACATGCTGGTGCGTGTTGAGGGCGAACTGGCTCCGGGCGTGACCGCCAAGGACATTACGCTCGCCATCATCGGCGAAATCGGCACCGCAGGCGGCACCGGTTACGTGATCGAATATGCAGGCAGCGCCATTCGCTCGCTGTCGATGGAAGGTCGCATGACCGTCTGCAACATGTCGATTGAAGGCGGCGCACGCGCTGGTCTCATCGCACCGGACGAAACGACCTTCGCCTATGTGCGGGACAAGCCGCGCGCGCCGAAGGGCGAAGCGCTGGAACAGGCTATCGGCTACTGGAAGACGCTGCATTCGGATGAAGGCGCGCATTTCGACAAGATCGTCGAGCTGGATGCGGCCAAGATTTCGCCGGTCGTTTCCTGGGGCTCTTCGCCGGAAGACGTTGTTTTCGTCACCGACATCGTGCCGAATCCGGATGATATCAAGGATGAAACCAAGCGTGCATCCAAGTGGCGTGCACTGGACTATATGGGTCTGAAGCCGGGCACCAAGATGACCGACATCAAGATCGACCGCGTCTTCATCGGTTCCTGCACCAATGGCCGTATCGAGGATCTGCGCGACGCAGCCCGCATGGCCGCTGGCAAGAAGGTTGCCGATGGCGTCAATGCCATGATCGTGCCTGGCTCGGGTCTCGTGAAGGAACAGGCGGAAGCCGAAGGCCTCGACAAGATCTTCATCGAAGCCGGGTTCGACTGGCGCGAGCCGGGATGCTCGATGTGCCTCGCCATGAATGACGACCGTCTGAAGCCGGGTGAACGTTGCGCTTCGACCTCGAACCGCAACTTCGAAGGCCGTCAGGGCTTCAAGGGCCGCACCCATCTCGTGTCGCCTGCCATGGCCGCCGCAGCTGCCATTGCCGGTCACTTCGTGGACATTCGCGACTGGAACTAACGTGTCCAGACAACACTGAATAGAACAAGCCGCCGGAGCGATCCGGCGGCTTTTCTTTATGCGCCGCCATGGGTAAGAAAAAAGCTTTGCTCTTATCCGCTTCTTCACGGTTTCCTCGCATATTCCATGTATAAGTAAGTGCTGCTAGATTAGCGCCTACTTTAGAGAAGCCGCTACGAACCAAAGCAGGCGGAATAGGCATTCATGGGCGGGGCCGATTTCATTCTCATCATCAACATGACCGTATCCGGTCTGTTTGCCTTCGCGTTTTTCGGCATTGCCGTTTATGCGAAAGGCAATGCCGCGGCGCGCGTCTTCGCGACGGGCTTCGTCTTTGCGATGCTCTATTTCCTCAGTGAGCTGGCGATGCCGTCCATGCCGAGCCCGCGCATCGGCTATATGCTCGCATTTGCAACCTATCTGATGACACTGGCTTGTCTCGTCATTGGTCTGGCGCGGATGTATTCTTCGCCCGTGCCGTGGAAGACGCTTGGCGCGCTGGCGTTTGTTTCGCTGGTGATG
Organism: Ochrobactrum sp. SSR; assembly: GCF_030067775.1. Taxonomy (NCBI): domain Bacteria; kingdom Pseudomonadati; phylum Pseudomonadota; class Alphaproteobacteria; order Hyphomicrobiales; family Brucellaceae; genus Ochrobactrum; species Ochrobactrum sp. SSR. The sequence continues at coordinate 1,979,871 of NZ_CP125969.1, forward strand.
ATCCATGCCATATACGGCATCGCGCGCAGCACCTTGCCCGGTATGTTCCTCTACCAGACGCCTTATTTTCTGACATTGGCGCTCGCCGTCTGGATCATCCTGCGCTCCAGCAGACGCGGGGCTGTCGATATGCTGATGGCCGTGCTTTTTGCCTTCAGTGCTGTGCATTTTCTCATGAAGCCGGTGCTTGCCAATGTGTCGGGCGGCGCGGGGGCTGAGCCGAACGATTATGTGAATACGGCCTATGCGCTTTTTGCCCAGTCGATCGGGGCCGGCCTGTCGGTCGCGGCGGGACTTCTATTGCTATTGAGCCTGATGCGGGAACTGCTTTCGGACATGACCATTCGTTCCGAAACGGACGAGCTTTCGGCGCTGCTCAATCGCCGCGGCTTTGCGTTGCGGGCAGAGGCGGCCATCGAAAAATCGAAGCGGTCTCGACAGGCCCTGTCGCTGGTGGTTTGCGATATCGACTATTTCAAATTGATAAATGACAATTACGGTCACGCGCTGGGCGACCGTGTCATTGCAGCCTTTGCTGCCGAATTGCGCAAGACTGCCGTTGCCCGAGGCGGATTTGCGGCGCGTATGGGCGGCGAGGAATTTGCGGTCCTGCTGCCCGGCAACACCATTCAGTCGGCGTCTCGCTGTGCCGACGGTATGCGTCTGGCCTGCGGCACGATCCAGATACCGAGCAATCATGGCGATATCGATTTCACAGCCAGCTTCGGCGTTGCCGAAATGGAATTCGACGACATGTTTTCCGACCTCTACAAGCGAGCTGACGGTGCTCTTTATGAGGCGAAGAAGGGCGGTCGCAATTGCGTCCGCGCAGCCTCGCCCATTATCTCTGATGAGAATGTCGTGGAGTTTCGTCCGTCAGGCTCAGCCCGCACACGCGGATAATCGGCCTCAACAGCCCGGATGATCCAGAACCGGGGTTTCGCCGCTGTCCAGCCCATACATGAAAGAGCGTCCGCGCAGGACGATGGCGCTTTCGCAACTGCTGTTCGGAGGGCTGACGATATAGGACACAGCCTTGTCCTGCGACGCGGTTATTGTTGTCGTGCCGTGCACCTTGCGCGGCATCTGCAATGTCGGGTCTTTATGCGCTGCACCGACCCGGATGATCTTAGCGCCGCCGTCAGCCTTCTGCATGACGAGGTTTCCAGACGCGTCGGCATAGCGCAAGGTGGTCTCGGCAGAGGCTGTCGCGACCAAGCCACCAAAAGCCAGTGTACATGACGCCAGCAACGCGATCCTGTTTCTGTTTGCCATGGTGCCGTTTCGCCTTCGCCGTCTGACGCAAAAAGAGTTTCCGCACCATCTTAACTCTTTCTTTACCTTTGTCATCCGTGCTGGCTACAATCGGATAAGTCTTTGGTCGCAACTGCTTCGCGGCGTTGTGAGCAAGGACGACTTGAACCGCCCCGAAGGCCAAGGAATGTTCAATGACCAAAGATCATGCCGTCGATATCGCGCTGCTCCATCTTCGTGATGCTCACGAATTCGCGCCGCTGCTTGCCAGCTATGCGCAGGCGCTGAAGCGTGGCGCACCGCGCCGCCCCGACGATTATTATGCCGAGCATCTTCTGCAGGACCGTGCCACTGAAATTCTAGGCGCGCGCGTGGACGGCAATCTTGTCGGCTTCGTGATTTTCTACGATCTGCCGGAGCCGGTATCGGGTCTGCGCGCAGGGCAGGTGGATCATATCTATGTGCATCACGATCATCGCGGCAAAGGCATCGCCAAGGCGCTCATCGACCTGCTGGCCGACAAGGCGGAAGAGCGCAGCTGGTCCAAGCTGGTGCTCAACGCGCCGCGTGTGCCGGAAGACGGACGCAAGCTCTATGAGCAGGTCGCGACGGCAGCCGACTGGTCGAGCTATGTGATTCGATTCGGCGCCTGATGTGCTTTTGCTAAAGTTGATGAAATTACACATGTTTTTAAATTGCGGCCTTCAAACGATTGAAGGCCGCATTCACGTGAAAGTGTCGCAAAGGTGCGACCAATTGTTAGTCTTTTCGTGAAAAAGCTTCTTTGACGTGGTGGTAAAAGAGCAGTAGAAAGCGGCACATAAGGCCGTATTCCACGGTCTCGCCATATTTTCAGGTCGCACCGGCGCGGGATCGAAAGTTCCGGTTCATTGCGTAGAGCGCGACTTCAAAACTGGGTTTTTAGAAAAACCCGCCATCCGGTACGCCAGATCGATCATTGTCGGTGGGCATTCCGGGGGAGAAACGTCAGGGAAGCCCCACGAGAGGCCAACGAGAACCATGACACAACCGACCGTAACGCGTCAGCGTCCTTTGTCGCCGCACCTGTCCGTCTATAAGCCGGTCATCACGATGACGATGTCCATCGTGCATCGTATCACGGGCGGCGCTCTCTATTTCGGCACCCTGCTGCTTGCAGCCTGGCTTATTTCCGCAGCCGTCGGCGAAGAGTGCTTCAATGCCGTCAACGCCGTGTTCGGCTCCTGGATCGGCCAGCTTGTGCTGTTCGGCTATACCTGGGCGCTGTTGCACCATCTGGCGGGCGGCGTTCGTCACTTCATCTGGGATACCGGCGCAGGTCTTGAAAAGCATACCGCTTCCAAGATCGCCTGGGCTACGGTCGTCTTCTCGGTCATCGCCACGATCCTCGTCTGGGTCGTCGCTTACTCGGTGCGCTAGGAGGCTGATCCCATGAGCGGTTCGAATAATGATATGCGCACGCCTCTCGGCAAGGTTCGCGGTCTTGGTTCTGCCAAGGAAGGCACCAGCCATTTCTGGTATCAGCGCGTGACGGCAGTGGCCCTGGTGCCGCTGGTTCTCTTTTTCCTCGGTCTGGTGATTTCGCTCAATGGCGCAAGCTTTGCGGAAGTCCGGGCTGCTCTCTCGCATCCCATTACCGCCATTGTCATGGCGCTGTTCGTTCTGACCGGCGTTTATCACATGCGTCTGGGCATGCAGGTTATTATCGAAGATTATGTGCATGGCGAAGGCATGAAGGTCGTGCTGGTAATGCTGAACACCTTCTTTGCGGCGGTGGTCGGTTTTGCCTGCGTTTTCGCGATCCTCAAGCTCAGCTTCGGAGGTTGATAGCCCGATGGCTAGTGCAGAAAAGAATGCAGCTCCGGCTGCGGGCGAAAAGTCCTACAAGTTTGTCGATCACAAATTCGACGTTGTCGTGGTTGGCGCCGGCGGCGCTGGTCTGCGCGCCACGCTCGGCATGGCCGAGCAGGGGCTCAAGACCGCCTGTATCACGAAGGTTTTCCCGACCCGTTCGCATACGGTCGCGGCACAGGGCGGCATTGCCGCCTCGTTGAAGAACATGGGCCCGGACAGCTGGCAGTGGCACATGTACGATACCGTCAAGGGATCGGACTGGCTCGGCGACACCGACGCGATGGAATATCTGGCGCGTGAAGCGCCTGCCGCCGTCTACGAGCTTGAGCACTACGGTGTGCCGTTCTCCCGTACGGAAGAAGGCAAGATCTACCAGCGTCCGTTCGGTGGCCATATGCAGAATTTCGGTGACGGTCCTCCGGTTCAGCGCACCTGCGCTGCTGCCGACCGTACCGGCCACGCGATCTTGCACACGCTTTACGGCCAGAGCCTGAAGAACAACGCGCAGTTCTTCATCGAATATTTCGCGCTCGACCTGATCATGACCGACGGTGTCTGCACCGGCGTGGTGGCGTGGAACCTCGATGACGGCACCATCCATCGCTTCTCCGCCAAGATGGTGGTTCTGGCGACCGGTGGTTACGGTCGCGCCTATTTCTCGGCTACCTCGGCCCATACCTGCACCGGCGACGGCGGCGGCATGGCTGCGCGCGCTGGTCTACCGCTTCAGGACATGGAATTCGTTCAGTTCCATCCGACCGGCATTTACGGCGCAGGCTGCCTCATCACCGAAGGCGCACGCGGTGAAGGCGGCTATCTGGTCAATTCCGAAGGCGAGCGCTTCATGGAGCGTTATGCGCCATCGGCCAAGGATCTTGCCTCGCGTGACGTGGTTTCGCGCTGCATGACCATGGAAATCCGCGCCGGTCGTGGCGTCGGCAAGGCCAAGGACCACATCTTCCTGCATCTCGACCATCTCGATCCCGCCGTTCTGCATGAACGCCTGCCGGGCATCTCCGAGTCGGCCAAGATTTTCGCGGGCGTGGACGTGACCAAGGAACCGATCCCGGTTCTGCCGACCGTTCACTACAATATGGGCGGCATTCCGACCAATTACTGGGGCGAAGTGCTGAACCCGACGCCGGAAGACCCGGATCGCGTACAGCCCGGCCTGATGGCTGTCGGCGAAGCGGGCTGCGCTTCGGTGCACGGTGCAAACCGTCTCGGCTCCAACTCGCTGATCGACCTTGTGGTGTTCGGTCGTGCGGCTGCGATCCGCGCTGGCGAAGTCATCGACCGCGCCGCGAAGATCCCGGATATCAACGAAGCCGCTGTCGAAAAGATCATGGATCGGTTCCATCGCCTGCGTTACGCCAATGGCTCGACGCCGACGGCAGAGCTGCGCGAGAAGATGCAGCGCACCATGCAGGAAGACGCCGCCGTGTTCCGCACGTCGGAATCGCTCAAGCAGGGCTGCGAGCGCATGGAAAAGATCTGGCAGGAACTGCCGGATATCAAGGTTTCCGACCGCTCAATGATCTGGAACTCCGATCTCGTTGAGACGCTGGAGCTGGAAAACCTGATGGCCAATGCGTTGACGACCGTTGTTTCGGCGGAAGCGCGTCATGAAAGCCGCGGCGCGCATGCGCATGAGGATTTCCCGGACCGTAACGATGCCGAATGGCGCAAGCACACCCTGTCCTGGCTCTCGCCGGACGGCAAGGTGACGCTCGGTTATCGCGCCGTTCATCTCGATCCGCTCACGACGGAAGAAGAAGGTGGCATCAGCCTCGCCAAGATTGCGCCGAAGAAGCGCGTTTACTGATTAAGGGAAAGAGCAATGGTTGAACTCGCACTTCCCAAGAATTCCCGCATGCAGGAGGGCAAGACCTGGCCCCGCCCTGATGGCGCCAAGCGCGTCACGGAATTCCGTATTTATCGCTGGTCGCCGGACGACGACGCCAATCCGAGCATCGACACCTATTATGTCGATCGCGACGATTGCGGCCCGATGGTTCTGGATGGTCTGCTCTATATCAAGAACAAGATCGATCCGACGTTGACGCTGCGCCGCTCGTGCCGCGAAGGCATTTGCGGCTCCTGCGCGATGAATATCGACGGCGCCAACACGCTGGCCTGCACCAAGGGCATGGACGATATCAAGGGCGCCATCAAGGTCTACCCGCTGCCGCATATGCCGGTGGTGAAGGATCTCGTGCCCGACCTCAACAACTTCTACGCCCAGCACCGTTCGATCGAGCCCTGGCTCAAGACGGTTTCGCCGGAGCCACAGAAGGAATGGTTGCAGAGCCATGACGACCGCCAGAAGCTCGACGGTCTTTATGAGTGCATTCTGTGCGCCTGCTGCTCGACCTCGTGCCCAAGCTACTGGTGGAACGGCGACCGTTATCTCGGCCCGGCTGTGCTGCTGCAGGCATATCGCTGGCTGATCGACAGCCGTGACGAAGCCAAGGGCGAACGTCTCGACAATCTCGAAGATCCGTTCCGCCTATATCGCTGCCACACGATCATGAACTGCGCGCAGACCTGCCCGAAGGGATTGAACCCGGCCAAGGCGATTGCCGAGATTAAAAAGATGATGGTCGAGCGCCGCGTGTAATCGCGGCAATCGCTTCTTTTTGCGATCCCTGTCGGCCTGCGGCCTCCACGCCTCTTGTGCCGAGATCAAGAAGATGATGGTTGAGCGCCGCGTGTAGTAGCGCCAGCTATCAATTGGAGTATGCAAAGGGGAGGGCTGTTGCCTTCCCCTTTGTTCTTTGCACGAACCGGCAATAGATCATGCACTCATTGATTGTATGGTCTTGACCTTTACGTTGCCGCCGATATGTCTTGAGATAACAAGGCAGCACGGAGAATGGGCAATCATGCTCGACCATATCGGCTTCAACATTTCCAGCATGCCCAAGTCGCGCAAATTCTATGATGAGGCGCTTGCCCCTCTGGGCATTACCCGCGCCATGGAATTCGGCGACTGGGTCGGATATGGGCGCAACGGTAAGCCGGAATTCTGGATTGGCAAGCAGAAGGGCGCCAAACTGGAAGGGGTTCTGCATGTCGCCTTTTCGGCGGGCACGCGCTCGGAAGTGGATCGTTTCTATGAAGCGGCCATCGCGGCTGGCGGCAGCGACAATGGAAAGCCGGGCATCCGCGAAGGTTACCATCCCGATTATTACGCTGCTTTCGTGATCGACCCGGACGGGCACAATATAGAGGCCGTCTGCCACCTGCCGGAATAAAAGGCGGGATCTGTAACCCCGCCTTTCGTGGTCTCAGACCAGTTTTGCGTCCAGCGTCACTTCGATTGCGCCAAGCGCCTTCGAAAGCGGGCAGGATTCCTTAGCCTTCTTGGCAAGATCGGCAAAGGCCTCAGCCGAAATGCCGGGAATCTTGGCATTGAGGGTCAGCGCGCTGCGGGTGATTTCAAAACCGCCGCCCGAAGCTTGGCCGATGTTGACGGCTGCCGTTGCTTCCAGTTTTTCCGGCGGGGTGCCGTTCTGCGTCAAAAGGGCGGAAAGCTGCATGGCGAAGCAGCCCGCATGCGCCGCACCGAGAAGCTCTTCCGGATTGGTGCCAGCGCGCCCGCTTTCATCCTCGAAGCGAGCTTTAAAATCATAGGGAAGGTCTTTCAGTGCGCCGCTCTGGGTGTTGAGCGTGCCTTTGCCTTCCTTCAGCGTGCCTTGCCAGACTGCTATTGCTTTTCTTTCCATGGGGAAGCTCCTCTCGGTGATTGTCCGTCACGGATATAGGGCGCTTCGCGATGGCTTCCAGCGATGAATAGGCAGCAATTAGGGGGCGGCGGTCAGATCGGCTGCCCTTTCAGAAGGCGGGGCGTATCGCCGGACAATCCGGCTGCCTGCTTGATGAAGAAGGATTTCAGGCTCGGGACGCGATCCACGAGACCAAGGCCGATATCGCGAATGGAGCGGATGGCCGGATTGTCGTTGGAAAACAGCTTGGTGAGAACATCGGTAGTCACGCCCATCTGCACCGTGTCAAAGCGACGCCAGGACTGGTAACGTTCAAGGGCGGCGAACGATCCGATATCGAGGCCGAGGCGATCCGTTTCGACGATAACCTCGGCAATGGCAGCAGCATCGCGGAAACCGAGATTGAGGCCCTGTCCCGCGATCGGGTGGATGCGATGCGCCGCATCGCCGACAAGGGCAAAGCGCGGTTTCACGAATTCGCGCGCCAGCGTCAGGCCAAGCGGGAAGGCGCGGCGCGGGCCTTCGACATGCAGCGCGCCGAGACGATGCCCGAAGCGCTGTTCCAGTTCGGCTTCGAAAACGAAATCATCTTCGCGGATCAGCCGGTCGGCGTCAGCGGTGCGTTCGGTCCACACCAGCGAGCTGCGATTGCCCTTGAGCGGCAGAATGGCAAAGGGTCCGGCAGGCAGGAAATGCTCGTCGGCGCGTCCGCCATGCGGCTTTTCGTGGGATACGTTGCAGACGATGCCCGACTGGCCATAGTCCCAGTTGACGGTCTTGATGCCCGCCTGATCGCGCAGACGGGAGCGCGCACCGTCGGCGGCAATCAGAAGGCGGGTCTCGATGGCGTCGCCATTGGAAAGCGAAACGGTAACGGTTTCCGGCTTGGTTTCGAAGCCATTCACGCTGGTTGCTTCGAGAAAGGTAATGCCCAGCGCATCGGCCTTGTTGTGCAGGGCAGTATTGAGAATGCGGTTTTCAACCATATGGGCGAAAGGCTCGCCGGGGTCCACATCGCCTGCAAAGGTGAGGAAAACGGGTCGCACCGGGTCGGATACGCGCGAATCGGTGATGACCATTTCGGTAATTGGCTGCGCATCGGGCACGATTTCCTGCCAGCAGCCGAGCTTGTCGAGCATGCGTGATGCGGCAGCCGCGATGGACGAGGCGCGTGGGTCGGTTTTCCACGAACCGGCGGGCGTGCCATCGACAACGGTGACGGAAAGATGTGGCGCCGCCGACTTGACCGCAACCGCCGTGACGAGGCCAACATAACCGCCACCGGCGATCAGCAGGTCGGTGTTGCGGGTGCTTGTCTGTCTGGAAGTCGCAGCCATCGGTTCGTCCTTTTCGGAAAGCCTATACCATGCTTGTGCGCTTCTGGCACAAATACGGCAAGAGTGAAGCCGATATTTTGCCGCGGCACTGTGAGGCACACCGACCGAATCCGAAAAGCCTCCGGGCCACTTGACAGATTTCGACCGGCAGGAACAAACATGAGCCTCAAGTTTATTAGCTTCATATATGGTCGCAGGAGCCAGGCTGTCCATGTCCGATCGCGAAAAGTCCGAATATCAGCAGTCCGATCTTACATCTGTCTCAGATGAGAGCGCAGGCCAGACGGCTTCCATGCGGCAGCTGCTGTCGATACTCGATCTGGAAACGCTGGAGATGGACCTGTTTCGCGGCAACAGCCCGCAAGTGGGTTGGCAGCGCGTGTTCGGCGGTCAGGTGATCGGCCAGGCGCTGATCGCGGCGCAGCGCACCGTGGAGCCTGCGCGGCATGTGCATTCGCTGCATGGATATTTTGTGCGTCCCGGCGATCCGGCGATTCCGATCATCTATGAGGTGGATCGCATTCGCGACGGTTCCAGCTTCAACACCCGCCGCGTGCTGGCCAAGCAGCACGGCAAGGCCATCTTCACGCTGTCGGCGTCGTTTCAGGTGGATGAGGGCGGTCTGGACCACCAGATCGCCATGCCCGAAGGACTGCCGATGCCGGAGCAATTGCTGGGCGACCGCGACATCAAGGAGCAATATCTGCATCTCGCTCCGGCCAATGTTCGCAGATATTGGGAACAGGAGCGTCCCATCGAGATCAAGCCGGTGCAGCTGACGCATTATTTCTCGCGCGAGAAGCTGGAGCCTGCGCAGCATGTCTGGGTGCGCGCAAATGGTATTGTTCCTGATAATCGCGCGCTTCAGGCGGCGATCCTCGCTTATCTCTCCGACATGACGCTGCTCGACACATCGCTGCATCCGCATGGGCGCTCGATCTTCGACCGCGATCTTCAGGCGGCAAGCCTCGATCATGCGATGTGGTTCCATCGTCCGTTCAAGCTGAATGACTGGCTGCTTTATACGCAGGACACACCGAGCGCTTCGGGCGCGCGCGGGTTCAATCGCGGTTCGCTTTATACGCGCGACGGCATTCTGGTGGCTTCCGTTGCACAGGAAGGACTAATTCGTGTGCATGAAAACAAAGAATGATTAAATATTAACCGCACCAATGCCTTCTGTATAAATATTATGCAATTCGACGGTTTTCAGCCAAGTTCAGCGCTCGGGCATGGCGCTGAAAAGATGAATCGCTAGAATCACTTAGCCTGAATTTGCCTAAACCTCCGGCACAAAAAAGCCCGGCTTTGCGGGGCTGCCGGAAGCCGCAACGACCCACTTCACAAAAAAATCACATTTTGCGCCGCGCCTTTCTGCAACTGGCACGATTTTTGTTTCTCTTGGTTCGAACCGGTCTTTCCAGCGCATACGCGTTTGAAACCGCCATTCGACGGAGATATTCGATGCTCATAACAGGAAGAATCAAGCCAGCAGCTCTTTTGGCCTCTTTGCCTGCGCTGGTCGCCATGGCTGGAATGGCGATGGCACAGGACGCAGCGCCTGCTGCGGCTCCCACGCCCACTCTCGATACGGGCGATACGGCCTGGATGCTGACGTCAACCGCGCTCGTGTTGATGATGACCATCCCGGGCCTTGCGCTGTTCTATGGCGGCATGGTGCGCAAGAAGAACGTGCTGTCCACCGTGATGCAGAGCTTTGCCATCACCTGCCTCATGTCGGTTTTGTGGATGGTCGCCGGCTATTCGCTCGCTTTCACCGACGGTGGTTCGTCGAACGCTTATATCGGTGGTCTTTCCAAGGCTTTCTTCTCCGGCGTCACGATGGAATCGCTGACCGGCACCATTCCGGAATATGTCTTCATCACTTTCCAGATGACCTTTGCGATCATCACGCCCGCGCTGATCGCCGGCGCGTTTGCTGAACGCATGAAGTTTTCGTCCATGCTGGTCTTCCTGACCCTGTGGCTGTTCATCGTCTATATCCCGGTCGCGCACTGGGTCTGGGGCGGCGGTTTCCTCGCGTCGGACGGCGTGCTTGATTTCGCCGGCGGTACGGTCGTTCACATCAATGCTGGTGTTGCCGGTCTGGTGGCTGCACTCATCCTTGGCAAGCGCGACGGCTATGGTCACACCAACATGGCGCCGCACAATCTCGTTCTCTCGGTCATCGGCGCTGCCCTTCTGTGGGTGGGCTGGTTCGGCTTCAATGCCGGTTCGGCTGTCGGTGCGAATGCTCTCGCCGGTGTCGCCATGCTCAACACGCAGGTTGCGACCGCCGGTGCGGCTCTGGCCTGGATGTTCGTGGAATGGGCAATTGCGGGTAAGCCAAGCGTGCTTGGCATTATTTCGGGTGCTGTGGCCGGTCTGGTCGCCGTCACGCCTGCTGCCGGTTTCGTCAATCCGATGGGCGCGCTCATCATCGGCATCGTGGCCGGTGCGATCTGCTACGTCGCAGCCGTCAAGATCAAGCATGCGCTCGGCTACGACGACTCGCTCGATGCGTTCGGCGTCCATGGCGTCGGTGGTTTCGTGGGTGCGATTTTGACCGGTTTCTTCGCAGACACCACCATCAATTCGCTCGGCGAAGGTGCTTCCATGGGCAAGCAGTTCTTCGGTGCGGCAATCACCATCGTCTATACCGCAGTCGCGACGGCCATCATCCTTTATGTGATCAAGGCCGTGATGGGACTGCGTCCAAGCAAGCAGGCTGAAATCGAAGGCCTGGATATCTCTTTGCACGGCGAATCTGTTCAGTAAGAACAATTCTCCCAAGAAGGAGAAAGGCGCGGGAAACCGCGCCTTTTTTCATTTATAAGAAGAAAACCCATGGTTAATGGGGAATTAACCATCGCCGGATTAGGATCGGACCGATTCATTCTGCCCATAGCTATTCCGTTATGGGCGACAGCAGAAATTTCGGTTCGGGACTGGCTATATGCGGCAAGGATATTCGCCCTCATACCCGCTGCGTGACGAGCGGATTACGGAAGACAGGCTCCGCCTGACCAATATCTTCCGCAGGCAGTTCTATATATTGTTCGGTCTGGCGCTTCTGTCGCTGACGGCAATGGCAGTTGGTGCACTGGCCACTTGGAATGTGGCTGATCCAAGCTTCAGCCATGCAACCGACAATCCGGTGACCAATGCGCTTGGCTATCCGGGCGCTGTCTTCTCTGATCTCGCCATGCAGTTTTTTGGTCTGGCGAGCGTTCCTGCATTGTTGCCGCTGGTCGTGTGGTCGCTTCTGATGATGACGCGCGGCGGTATTGGCCGCGTTGCCAAGCGCAGCTTTGCCTGGATCGGCGCTGCCCTTCTGTTTGCCGGCATTGCAAGCTGCTTTGCCGTGCCGGAAAGCTGGCCGATGCCGATCGGTCTTGGCGGTGTGTTTGGCGATATGGTGCTGCGCCTGCCCGGCCTGTTCCTTGGCCAGTTCCCGCAGGGCGCAATCGCTTCGGCCATTGCATTGGTTCTCGCCGTTCCCGCTTTGTGGCTCTGCCTTTTTGCAAGCGGCATTATTGGCCGTGGCATCATCAATCCGGTTCAGCCCGTGCAGCGCGGACGGGCGGAGGAAGATTTCATCGATGAGGATGACGAGGAAACCGCAGGCGGCGGCTTCCAGTTCATTGGTGCGCTGACCCATCTCGTGCTGACAACGACAGCCAACTTCAAGCGTCTGACCGGGCTTGGTCGCCGCCAGTCCCGCGACGAGGATTTCGGCGACATGCGCGCCGTGCGCCGCAGTGCCGAAACGCGTAACGGTGCGGAAGCGGGCAGACGTCGTGAGCCGGGCTTCGGTGGGCCGTCGGCGGACGAAGCGCCGTTCCACATGGATGATCCGATGGATGACGGCATGGACGACGTGCCGCTGGCCGGTCAGGAATGGCACGATGCGCCGCCAGCACGCAGCCGCAAGGCGCGTGTCGAACAGGCCGCGCCGTCGCCCAAGCCGGGCGCTCGCGCACAGCGTGAGGCGCAGCCGTCGTTCCTCAAGGACAAGGGCGTGTTTGAAATGCCATCGCTGCATTTCCTCGCCGAACCAAAGCTTGTTCAACGTGATCCCGCTCTGTCGAAGGATGCGCTGGAGCAGAATGCCCGTCTGCTTGAAGGCGTGCTGGAAGATTTCGGCGTGCGCGGCGAAATCATCAATGTGAAACCCGGACCGGTGGTCACGCTTTATGAACTGGAGCCAGCGCCGGGCATCAAGTCTTCCCGCGTGATCGGCCTTGCCGACGATATCGCCCGTTCGATGAGCGCGATTGCGGCGCGTGTTGCCGTTATTCCGGGCCGCAACGCCATCGGCATCGAATTGCCGAACCCGAAGCGCGAAATGGTTTATCTGCGCGAAATGCTGGCCAGCCGCGACTTCGAACATTCCAAGGCGAAGCTGGCATTGGCGCTCGGCAAGACCATCAATGGCGAGCCGGTGATTGCCGATATCGCGAAGATGCCGCACGTCCTCGTTGCCGGTACGACCGGCTCCGGCAAGTCGGTGGCGATCAACACGATGATACTGTCGCTGCTCTATCGCATGACGCCGCAGGAATGCCGCCTGATCATGATCGACCCGAAGATGCTGGAACTTTCCGTCTATGACGGCATTCCGCATCTGTTGACGCCCGTTGTGACCGATCCGAAGAAGGCGGTTGTCGCGCTCAAATGGACCGTGCGCGAAATGGAAGACCGCTATCGCAAAATGTCGAAGGTCGGTGTTCGCAATATTGACGGTTTCAACCAGCGGGTGGGTCTGGCGCAAAAGAAGGGCGAACCGATTGCGCGCACCGTGCAGACCGGCTTCGACCGCAATACCGGCGAAGCGATCTACGAGACCGAAGAGCTGGATTTGGCACCAATGCCCTATATCGTCGTGATCATCGACGAAATGGCCGACCTGATGATGGTCGCAGGTAAGGATATCGAAGGTGCGGTGCAGCGTCTGGCGCAGATGGCGCGTGCCGCCGGTATCCATGTCATCATGGCGACGCAGCGTCCGTCGGTGGATGTCATCACCGGCACGATCAAGGCCAACTTCCCGACCCGTATTTCCTTCCAGGTGACGTCGAAGATCGACAGCCGCACTATATTGGGCGAGCAGGGCGCTGAACAGCTGCTCGGTCAGGGCGACATGCTCTTCATGGCGGGCGGCGGTCGCATCCAGCGCGTGCACGGGCCTTTCGTCGGCGACGACGAAGTGGAGCGCATCGTGCAGCATCTGAAGCTTCAGGGCGTGCCGGAATATCTGGATGCCATCACTGAGGATGAAGAGGATGACGAGGGCGGCAGCGGACCGGCTGGAACCTCCAATCTGGAAGACTCCGACGATCCTTATGATCAGGCCGTTGCCGTAGTGCTTCGCGACAAGAAGGCTTCCACGTCCTATATCCAGCGTCGTCTCGGCATTGGTTATAACCGCGCTGCCTCGATTATCGAGCGTATGGAAGACGAAGGGATTGTCGGTCCCGCCAACCATGCCGGCAAGCGCGAAATTCTGGTGCCGACCGGTGACGATGACTTCTAAGCCGAGTGCAGCAGCGCGCCATACTCGCGCCAAACTGGCGGCGTAGTTAAACAGAATGATGAAAAGAGAAAGTATATTGATGATGTTCTCCCGTTTTTCAGCCTTGGTAAAAGCTGGCCGTCTTGCCGCCGTGCTGGGAATGGGAGCGCTTGGTCTTGGCGTATCATCGCTTGTTCTGGCACCTGTTGCTGCGATGGCGCAGGGCGCAGGCAGCGGTGCGGCGGCGCAGCAGATTGCCGACCATTTTTCATCGGTACGCACCATGACGGGTGAGTTCGTGCAGTTCGGGCCGAAAGGCGACCAGACCGGCGGCACTTTCTATATCGAGCGTCCGGGCAAGATCCGCTTCAACTACAACAACTCGCCAATCCGTGTAATTGCCGACGGCGAGTCCGTCGTTATCAACAATCGCAAGCTGGATACGTGGGATCTCTATCCGCTTTCCAAGACGCCGCTCAAGCTGTTGCTGGCGGATCGCATCGATCTCGGCGGCGGTCGTTTGCAGAACGTGAAGCAGGAACCGGACATGACCACGCTGGTGCTCGGCGACAAGTCGATCTTCGGCGATTCGAAAATCACCATGATGTTCGATCCGAAGTCCTATGAGCTGAAGCAGTGGACCATCACCGACGCCCAGAAGCTAGATACCACGGTGATGATCTTCAACGTGCGCAGCGGTGTGCGCTTCACCGACGACATGTTCAAGATCGACTATCAGCGCATCGCCATGAAGCGCAAGCGTCCGTAATCGCCAGTTTATGGTCTGCAAGCCGTTTGCATTTGCGCGATAAATGGTTAGGTTCGCGGCATCTTTTTCGTTGCTGCGAGTCCTTCCCCCATGGCTTTTTCCGTTGCTACCTGGAACATCAACTCCGTGCGCCTGCGCATGCCGCTGGTCGAGCAGTTTCTGCGCGACTATCAGCCCGATGTTTTGTGTCTTCAGGAAACCAAGTGCCCGGACGATCAGTTCCCCTCCAAGGGGTTTCGCGCGCTCGGCTATGAGCATATCGCGATCAGCGGCCAGAAGGGCTATCACGGCGTTGCGACCATCTCGCGCCGTCCGTTGTCCGGCGTCGAGAAGATCGGCTTTTGCGATATGGGCGATTGCCGCCATTTGAGTGCTGTCGTCGAAGCTGGAAACAAGAAGCTCCGCATCCATAATTTCTACGTGCCAGCCGGCGGCGATGAGCCGGACCCGGCAATCAATCCGAAATTTGCCCATAAGCTCGGCTTTCTGGAAGAAATGCGGGCCATTGTGGCGGACAGGCAGGACGGATTGTCGTCGATCCTGGTGGGCGATCTCAACATCGCGCCGCTGGAAAACGATGTCTGGTCGCATAAGCAGCTTTTGAAGATCGTCAGCCATACGCCGATCGAGACCGAGACGCTGGAAGACCTGCGCGTCAAGGGCGGCTGGAGCGACCTCATGCGCCAGATCATTCCAGCGGATCAGAAAATCTATACCTGGTGGAGTTATCGCGCCAAGGATTGGGATGAATCGGATCGTGGTCGCCGCCTCGACCATATCTGGGGTTCCGCTGATCTGGAGGTCCATATGAAGGGCTTGCAAATCTTGCGCGATGCGCGCGGCTGGGAGCGGCCGTCAGATCACGTCCCTGTTATCGCGACATTTGATCTGGATTGATTTCGTAACAGTCCCTATATTGGGAGCAGTCTAAACAAGGAGAGAAGAACGATGGATCAGGCAGCACTGTATCAACCAACCAGTGTTTTCAATGTTTCCATGGTTCGCAATGACTGCTCCTCTCACACTTCAGGACGTTTCCTGCATCACGGCTGATGGCCGCACGCTTTTCGAATCCGTCAATTTCAGCGTGACCGAAGGCCGTATTGGGCTTGTCGGGCGCAATGGTGCGGGTAAATCCACGCTTCTCAATATCATGAGCGGCGCCATGGCGCCGACTTCCGGCGCGGTCACGCGCAACGGCAGGCTCGGTGTTCTGCAACAGAATATTGTGACTGACGGCGGGCGAGCGCTGGCCGATCTGTTCGACCTTTCCGCAGCGTTCACCATGCTTTCGCGCATTGAAGCCGGGCTGGGGTCGGATAACGACTTTGAACAAGCGGACTGGCTGTTGCCGCAGCACTTTGCCGATGCCTTGCAGCGCTTCGGGCTGACGCTTGAACCGCAGACACCCCTTGCAACGCTCAGCGGTGGGCAGCGGACGCGCGCCGCTCTCGCCGCCCTTCTTTTCCATCAGCCTGATATCATTCTTCTGGATGAGCCGACTAACAACCTCGATCATGATGGCCGTCTGGCCGTGATGACTATGCTGGCAGAGTGGCGCGGGGCAGCAATTGTCGTTAGCCATGATCGCGCCTTGTTGCGAAACATGGATGGCATTGCCGAACTTTCACAAGGTGGCCTGCATCTTTATGGCGGCAACTGGGATTTTTATCACGACAAGAAGCAGGAAGAACGGGACAACGCAGCTCGCAATCTTCAGCTTGCCCAGCGCGATGTGAAACAGGTTCAACGCAAGGCGCAGGACGCAGCCGAACGTCAGGCACGCAGTGATTCACGTGGACGTAATTCACGTGCCGATAGCGGCATAAGCAAAATGACACTCGATGCGCGTGAGGATCGGGCGCAGAAGACCGGCGGCAAAGGTCAGGCGCTTGCGGATCGCAATATGGAGAAGGCTGCGGCGCAACTGAGAGAAGCTGAAACGCTGGTCGAAACAGTCAAGCCGATGCGCTTCAGCGTCGAGCGCGAGGCGCTTCCTTCCGGGCGCGTCCTTCTGCAAATGGAGAGCGTGTCGGGCGGGCCGCGACCGGACACGCCCGTCATACGCGATTTTTCGATGAAGATTGTCGGACCGGAGCGCATTGCCATACGCGGTGCGAATGGCGCGGGCAAGACATCACTGCTGCGGCTTGTCACGGGGGGAATTGCTGCCGGTTGCGGGGCGCGTGCAGTGTTTCGTGCCGATCGCTATGTTCGACCAGCAGATGAGCTTGATGGACCGCAAAGCCACGCTTTATGAGAACTTCCGGCATCTCAATCCGGATGCGAATGACAATGATGCCCGCGCAGCGCTGGCGCGTTTTTCATTTCGCGGCGAAGCTTCGTCCCGGCTTGCCGGAGAACTGAGCGGCGGTGAATTACTGCGCGCAGCACTGGCCTGTGTGTTGGGTGGAACGCAGAAGCCGGAACTACTGATCCTGGATGAGCCGACCAATCATCTCGATCTGGATTCCATCGAGGCGCTGGAGGTAGCGCTGAACGACTATGAAGGCGGACTGCTTGTCGTCAGCCACGATCAGGCGTTTCTGGATGCTATCGGGATCGAAAGGATGATTGATCTGTAGGTTCAGCGAATTGCCAGGGGGGCGCGCGGAGGATTTGCAGGCGGCAAAACCTGCTCTATTCGTCTACAGATATTCTTTCAAAATTTGGGGGGAAATTTTGGATTTGTCCTTCGGGCCAAGCCGCCGAAAGACTGAGGGGATAGAATAAGATTAGAGAAGGCCGAAGGTGCGGGCTTTCGCGACCGCCTGAACTTTATTCACCGCAACAAGTTTGGTCAGCACGTTGCTGATATGGAAATTCACGGTACGGGTTGAGATATTGAGAATTGCGCCGATGATTTCCGATGTTTTGCCCTCGCTGGCCCAGTGCAGGATTTCCCTTTCACGCGCCGTCAGGTTCACTTCGGAAACGCAGTTCATGGTTGGAACATCAAGATGTTCATACATGGACAGATGAAGCAAATTGGCCGAAATCTGCATCTGACGACGCAACGTGGCGATTTCGCCGGAAGCTAACGGCGGATCGCTTCTGATGAAAGACAGCATGCCGAATACGCCCTGCGCGGCCCAGCAAGGCTGCGAAATACCAACCTTGAAGCCGAAACTCTGCGCATCCGTCCAGATTTGAGGCGCCTCGGCGTATAGTTTCGCCGACCAGACCAGCGGCTCGATGCTGTTTAATGCTTTACGAATAAGCGGATCTTCCTCCGCATATTTTTTTGAAGCGTAATGATCTACCCACTCTTGCGGCAGAGAGCCGAAGCTGAGCCATTTCACCACGCCATTGAGCAGTGGAACGCGCATGATATAGGACACATGTGCGAACCCGCGCTGTTTGGCATAGTTGTCTATGTGCTCCAGAAGCTGCCCAGCATCATCAGCGGATTGCATAGATTCATAAATTTGTTCCCATTTCATTGCAGACACCCAATAAGAATGTTTTGTTTATGCTCGTGTGAAATTTAGTAGTGTATTGTATTCAGTTTTACTGAAACAATTTCATCATATTACTCTCTTTTTTTTCAAGATTTTAATACCGATGGGAACAATTTTAATTCAATTGGCTGTATATTTAAATGAAATTCAGCTAAATTAGCGCGCGTCCACTTTACTCGGGGTTATATCCGCAGGATTTGAAGTAGTTTGCGGATTCTTGTGGTTCGAACAGCGTGACGATCTGGCCGACAGTATTCCATAAGCCCTGGACGGTCCGCTCGGCTTTGGCGCGCAAGACGGCCTTGAGCTTGGCGAAGGCCTTCTCGATGGGGTTGAAGTCTGGACTGTATGGAGGAAGGTAGAGCAAGCGGCACCCAGCACCTTCGATTGCAAGACGCACGCCCTGCGCCTTATGTGACGGCAGGTTGTCCATGATGACGATGTCGCCGGTCACCAAGGTTGGAATGAGAACCTGTTCGACATAGGCCTGGAATGGGACGCCGTTCATCGCGCCGTCGAGGGCCATGTCATGCCGGATAGTCTGAGTGCACCGGTAAATGTCGTTGTCTTCCAATGGCCGTTTGGGACCGGTGAACGGCATCGATCTCCGCAAGGGGGCGCCCGCGAAGCCGGGACATCTTCGTGCTCAGGCTGGTTTCATCAATGAAGACGAGGCGCGCTGGATCGAGATCGAGCTGGCCGTCGAACCAGTCCTGGCGATGCTTCAGCAGGTCAGGACGGTCCTGCTCCAATGCATGTGCGGTCCTTTTTTGAAAGTCCAGTCGCGCTTTCGCAGCCAGACGTCAAGCGCACTGCGGCCGATCGATACGGCTCTCTCCTCATGCAATCGCCGGACCATCTCGTTGAGCGTGATGTCCTTCGCCTCTTCGATCATGCCGAAGATGAAGCCCTCGTGAGGATCCAGGCGTGAGCCGCCGCGTCTGCCCTGCTTCGCCGGGGCCAACAGACCTGCCCGCGCACTCGCAATCCAGGCGATGGCTGTTGAAATCCCAATCCCAAATCGGGCTGCCGCTGAACGCGCCGACATGCCATCCCGTGACGCAGCCAGAACGCGGCTACGCAGATCATCACTGAAAGCCCGGGTCATATTGCCTCCAACCAAATCACCCGTCGGAGCGATGGAATCAGAATTCGGCGACCAAGGGAATCCCCAACGCGATTCCGCGTTCAATGGACGCGCTCTAGCTTTAATTCAATTAATTTTCATTGACATGAAGCTGATGATAAGTGGCCGAGGCCAAAAAAGTGCGCGGCTGCGTTGATCTGACATTTGTATAGGTGCTTTAGTCGATGAGCCCTAACTAAAGCTCGGCGGACAGCTGTTCTGTTTTCTAAGCCGACACCTCAAGCACTCCATAATCGCTTCAGCGATTTCAGCCAGTGTCCACGTTTTAAAATGTTGTGGAGGCGGGCATATACATCGCCGCGAAATCGTCTTCTTTCTTATCGGTGCCGCCGTGCTAACAACGACACCGATATTGAACTCGCTACTATTAGGGTTCGACGGTATCAATCTCGATGGGGCCAAAGGCTTTCGACCAAGTATCATCTATATTATAGTCGGACTCCAGCGTTCCTTTATCGTATCCTTTAACGTCATCGAAAGCAAAATTAAATACTAATTGCTTGTTATTGATGTCGCTTCCGGCTATTTTCCTTCTTTGTTGTAATCTATTTCCATATCCACCACCCTTTTTGTTTAGGTAAAGGATCAGGGTGATTGTTTTTCCAATTAATGTTTTATCAGAGTCGATATCCACAAAGATATCCAATCCGTCAACGATATCAGGGAAATTAATTATGCTAGCATGCTGTCGCAGATATGGAGCCGCCAGTGTTCGAGTCACGCCCGGAGCGGGATGATTCGGGGCCGAGCTAATTACCTCCGGTAATACGGGCCTTGTCTGGAAGCCAGCGCCGGTAGTGTTCACGAGCATATAGGAAAAGATGTTCGAAGGCTGCCCATCAATGTCTGGCGTAAGATATTTGAACGGAACAACAACCGAACCGTCGACGGCTTCCTCGTAGCTCGTGATTACTATATTCTCCTGAGAGTTATCCGCAGTACGACTATTGATCCAGAAAACAACCTTTTTGTATTCTTCTCCAACGCTTCCCGGCGGCACTTGTAGGGTGAAGCCATCGTGATCATATGCATATTTGCCAGTTAAATCAATTGGTTGAGGTTCATACTCAACCTGATGGAATTGGTCGTAATAAGTTACATCAAGAAATGTGGCTATGACGAATTCGCTCGACTGAACAAGCGCTTCATTGTTCTCGTTCGGCCAAGCCCTGACGGTGGCGACACACGCGGTCAGAGAGCCGATTTTTAGGATGGTCTTGCCGTTTTGATCGGTTTTTGTGGGAATAATATGAGCGTCGTTGTCGACGAACAACTCTGTGTTCTTCTCGTCGAAGAACTGCATGCCCGGCATCATTGTTTCGACAGTCCAATCTATCAACTTGCCGGGTTGAGGAATGCCATTCTTGACATAGGTATAGGTGTACGTGATGATTTGGCTCTCATCGAGTGGATCGACGTCCTGGCGCCTGGGCGGGTTATGCGCATAGCGCTTGTTATGGGCCAGAGCGGTGCCCTGGTAATCATCTACCCCAAAGTTCAGTTGGATCGGGCAAGTAGCATCTGCTTGCGTGGCTTCCACGGTAAAGGGAAGGGATTGTGCCTTGGTTACCTCAATTATAGCAATGGCTGTACCATACGACCTTGTAAGTTCGTCTTGCCGTTTGATTGTGACGCCGTCTGTAGGCAGGTTCCACTTGATTGGGTAGTTATTTAGCTTCTTGCCGCTTTCCGTAGACAATTCCACGATGATGATGGTATTTGTGTCGAGCGATTGGGAGGAGTTGTTGTTGGGTTGCAGGAGTTTGAGGTTGTTGTGTCGCGCTGGACCCGTGAATGTGAATAGTGCAGTTTCGGAAACAACCGAGCCGTCGGCTGTCTTGACTGTTGCTTTTAGGGAGACATCGAAGGCGGGAGGGCCCGAAACGGTCGACAAGTGAAACCAGAACGAGGCTTTTCCAGATGGATCCGTGTTTGCAAACGGGTTCCACGATAAATTGGGTGCTACTGGGCTTCCATCGGCAAGGGTCAGGTCGAGCTTCAATTGGCTGCTGGGAACAGGACCGCGGCTATCCGTATATGTCGCAGTTACCGTAACATCGGTATCGTAACGGATCGTTTGCGGATCCGGCTGATCAATCGTTATTTTGGGTTTGTTTTCACCAAAGGTGAGCTTGACCGTTGTGGGAACACAATCTGGCCCTTCGGAAATGGATAACTGTGTCGTAAGCGCGGCGGACGCAGTTACCGGTATGGTCGCGATGCCGTCAAAGTCTGTTGCAGCACTGGAACCAACCTTGATATCAGAGTTGGGGGCGATATTTAGCGTGCGATAGCGCACAGCATTTCCCTTGTAATCGGTCACGCTAACCTTAACAGCCTGTTCAATTCCGACAGCCAGCGGGTCGGTGGTCGTAGGTGAGACCGGTGCGATGACGTTGGCGGCTACCTGATACGACGCCTTGTAGGGGGCGCCTTCCGATGGTGTAATGGTAACGTCGATATTCTGAACTACACCTTGTGGCATATTGCTAAAGTGGATGTCACTTTGGCTCAAACCGTTTTGGAGCTCGGTAATAAGCTCGGGAAAACGTGCCTCTCCCTCTCCCTTTACAGAGGCTTCCCAAGTAACGCTGAAATTGCCACTTGGCGCGATCCCATTCTCGTCGGTCACTTTAACTTGGAACGCGTAGGAATTGTGCGGGTCAAAAATATTCTCGTTGTCTGGCAGCGGTGCAACCTGAACAAAGCGCGGCCCGCCGATCTTGAAGGTCGGGTAGTCGAAGATGACAATGTCCGATTCTTCCATTCCAACTAAGCCAACTTTCAAGGTGATCCGATCATCCATTCCATAGACAACATATGGAACAGTAATTGATGAAATGGCAGTGCCTATGTGATCTTCCTTTAAGGATGCCGGCTCAATCCGGACCTCGACACCATCGGGTAATCTGGTATTTACACTCCACAATATCTCACGACGACTTAAGACAAATCCATTTCCAGCCGTGTGAAGTGTCTTTAGGTCGTAGGAATAACCAGGATATATTACAGAATTGTTAATAGGCCAAAAATTAATAACCTGATTTATAACTATATTTTGATCAATAAGTAGATTTTTTGAATTATCTTCTTTACCATCTACTTTTGCGGTCGTGATCCACTCTCCGGGAGAATATTGGTCTACTTCTTTAAAATGGGTGTAGAATTGACCAAGGCGGATTTTAGTATTATTACTTATTGTACTCTGACCAAGTACAGAAGTAATAATTATTTCTTTGCTTTCTATAGGAATTCCATAGGGGTCAGCGTAGAAAACCAGGTAGTTTATATCGCCTGCATCTGGGGCGAGGGATATGGGGGCGAGATATTTTGGGTCGTCGCCGGGGTAGAGAATTTTTAGCCAGTTTCCCGCGCCAATCGGCGGAGCAGACTTTGGCGCGCCGAAGAGACATTCGAATTCGAGCTTGGATTCCGGTTCATCTTCCGGCCAGACGGCCAGGCGGATGGTTGCGTTCGCACTCGGATCGGCAAGCGTCACCTGGATGGAATTGACGCCGTTGCCGTCGCTGCCGACCGGCGTCGCCTGGTGGCGTAGCGTGGCTTCGCCTTCGGCAAGCTGCCACACGAGGTTTCTGCCAGCCAATGGCGTATGAAAGCTGTCCTTATAGGTGACGGCAAGATCGACGAATTCATTCGCTGGAAAAGCAAAACCGCAAGCCGGTGTGCTGGCCATGTAATGCAAATTATTGTTGTTTTGAGTGAGAATGAACTGTCTCATCCTGCTCTCCTGATTTTGAACAAACGGAAAAACTTGCCAATTCCATCCGAACTGACAATTCAACTGGCGCAGTATGTGTCTGGGCTTAGAGGAAGGCTGTCTTCATATGCATCACTGTCAAATGACGCACCTGCCTTCAGATCGTCGTTCGGCAAAGTATTTAAAACGCACCCAATGCAAACCGACTGGGTTCCTGTCTGTTTCAACAAGACATATCTCAGTTCTGTGTGAAATGCCCGGTCACGATGGAACTAGAATCAACACTGTGGTTGTTTTCCGAGCGCCACCCCATATACTGAAATTTCTTATTTCACAGAAAATGCGATGTGCTTGGAAAGATCGCTTATTGTTTGTGTGATCTGCCGAGTCCCACGTTGATTGCGAGCTCTGGGGTATGCTTCGGCATGGCCTTTGTTTTATTAGTGTTTGGGTCTCTGATTACATAGTCAACCCTGACCGTGCCCAAATGTATTCCCGTATCCTGTCCAGCACAAAAGCCAGCAAATCTGGGCGCGGGAATTGGCACTATAAGCTCGCCATTAAAGTCACTACCGTCAAGTGTGTGATCGTCCGACTCAACTACGTTGGAATTGGGTTCCATCGTTTCATAATGATAGGCATTAACGTAACACTTTATCTTCAGAATATCACCTTTCACAAAGGGCAGGCTTCCTCCTAGCGCCGGTATTTTAATTGAGAAATTGTTGGTGATGGTCGCATCGTTAATGACACCGGTGTGATTTGCCAGATATGCTGCGTTATCCAGATTGCGGTATTGCGTAGCTGCTGGCGGATTGACGTCATCGGCTCGAACCGTCAACAGTGCGAGGATCATTCCATTTTCAGCCGCCAATGCGTTATAAATCATATAGACAAATGAGTTATAAGTGTCGTATCTCAATGTGTCAGGCGGTATTTTAAAGCCTTCGGTACTGAGTTCCCTCATGCTTTTGACGTAGATATCATCATTCACCTGCAGTGCCACTAGCGCCTCAGGCCGGTTGCCATAGTCGGTTGTGCATGTCTGTGGCAGTGTGACGCTAACAAAATCCTGACTCGCAGCGACCACGAGCTTGCCGTCCTCATTCTGCGTGGCGTCTACAGGCCC
This sequence comes from Ochrobactrum sp. SSR, assembly GCF_030067775.1. Lineage (NCBI taxonomy): Bacteria > Pseudomonadati > Pseudomonadota > Alphaproteobacteria > Hyphomicrobiales > Brucellaceae > Ochrobactrum > Ochrobactrum sp. SSR. Next base: position 2,003,783 of record NZ_CP125969.1, read on the forward strand.
CCATTTTGCATCTATGGATTTCGAGTTATCAATAAAGACCAGGTGTGGCGGCATGTTGTCTGGCAGCTCCGCGCGCTCGTTCCACAGGCGGACAATGGGTTCGATGATTGCTTGGGTATGACTAGCATAATAGAATTCTAACTTGCCGTCCGCCCCGGAAGTGAGCTTGTAGCCAGTCTCTCCGTCGTCATAGTCCGCAAAACTTCCGTCGCTTTTTAAAACCGCAACTGAACGGGGCGAGAGGCTGACATAGACGTCCATTGACGCGCCGCCTGTGCCATCATTTGTTATGAGCTCGAACTTGATTGACCCATCCGTTGTTGTTGGTACATCTGCTGTTGAGACATCAGTTACTTTAAGTGGGGGACTAGTAAATTGAATAGTGTTTGCCATTGAATTAACCTCATGTTTTACAATGCGCATCAACAATGAATTTTAAAACGAAACGCAGCAACTGTTGGGAACGACATAATCTTTGACGGAGTTGCCAGTTGCGCTGAAAATTGATCGATACCGGAGACAATGCGCGCTGATCAAAAGCTGATCCAGCCGTCAGCAAACCGGCACGATGATTCCCGAAAAATCCGCTCTCCTGGGGCGTGCTATCTCGCCGTTCTCAATGCGTTTTGAAAATGGGGAAATAGAAAGCATATTCCCGAAAATAAATATAGATTGGATTCGTCCTTGATGAATATAATATTCATTATTAGATTTATTTAATATAATAAAAATTCAAATTATTCATTGAATTTTTATTTAAATATGAGAAAAAAGCTAGAAACTGTATTATTTAAGAGAATTGAGATGTTAAATTATCGCCGCAGATTCAGTGTATATCATTTTTCTAAATTAAAAATACTTAATTTAAATCTCCGTTCAAGTGTGGCGCTCCCAAAGGCACTTATTTTGGCGGCCTTATTGTTCTCACCCGTCTTGCCAGCTCTTGGCCAGACAGTGGGTGGGCGAGGCGGGGAAGGGATTCGTAGCACCGGTCAACCTGGTGACGGTGGATCGCCTGGCCAGCCGGGAACCGATGGAGTGCAACCTTCGGGCTTTCTTGACGCCGGGGTGGGAGGTGGAGGTGGCGGTGCCGGAGGCGGCCTGGGCGGGCATGGTGCCGGAGGCGGGGGACGAGCGCAAGGCGGCGATGGCGGCCTGGGCGGAACGCATGACAAGGAGGATGGCGCTAACGGAGACGATTACACAACCCCCCTTACCGGCGGATTAGGGGGCAATGGCGGTGACGGACAGGATGCAAACATTACCCCCAATGGCGACGGTAGCGGGGGTGGCGGTGGTGCTGGTGGTTATGCCCTGATCATTGCTGGCAATAGTTCTGTTACAAACCATACGACGATTACGGGTGGTAATGGCGGTAACGGCGGCAACAGTGGTCACATATCGGTAGTATTTTAGTGAACGCAGAGGGTATGGGCGGCGGTGGCTATGGCGGTGGCGGCGGCCTAGGCATCTGGATGAATGGTGACGGGATAACTGTCACGAACTCCGCTACAGGCGTGATTATTGGCGGAAACGGTGGCAAGGGCGGAACATCTTTTTCGGCTTCGTTATCGGCAGGAGTTGGCCGGAACACTGGCAATGGTGGTGACGGCGGCGCGGGTATTTATGGCGCAAGCGGTAATCCTTCTCAGGCTCGACCTGATTCAGCAGTTGTGAACCAGGCATCAGGGAGCATCACCGGTGGCGCGGGTGGTGAAGGAGGGGACACGGACCCGACCGTGATTCAAAATGGCCGATCAGCCATCGACGAAAATGGGGCCAATGGCGGCGTTGGTGGCGCAGGCGTCTTTGGTGTTGCTACGGTGACGAATGAACAGGGCGCGACCATTACTGGCGGTGCAGGTGGCAAGGCCGGTCGGGGGTCGCAATGGGTCAAAAACGCTGCGGATATAAATACCGAAGCCAATGGTGGTGCCGGGGGCGCCGGGGTGGTTACGCTTTCAGTTGCGGGAGGGGCTCAGTCGAGCGTCGATAATTCCGGTGCGATCACGGGTGGCAAAGGTGGCAAGGGCGGAGATGCGCTGACACCGCTACTCGATACGCTCACCGTGAACCAGAGCGTTGGCGGCAGAGGTGGCGACGGTGTCAGGGGCGATAATACAACGATTACCAATACGGGCGTGATCGCGGGTGGTGATGGCGGCGATGGCGGCGCAACACTGGCGGGGACAACCGCGGGGCGCAACGGCGATGGCGGTGCCGGCGGTGACGGTATCAATGGCTCGAACCTGATGGTTGTGAATAGCGGCACCATTGAAGGAGGTAATGGTGGCGCTAAGGGAGCAAATGGTGCCGGCACTGCGGCGGACGGAAAAAATGGCTACGGCGTACACTTCACGAGCGGCACCAACACGCTGGAACTCCATAATGGTTCCACCATTATCGGAGGCGTTTTCGCCGACGCCGGAACGACCAATACGTTCATACTCGGTGGAGCTGCCGCTGGTACCTTCGACGGAATCCTGTCGACCAAAATAGATGGTTCAGGAACCTATCAAGGGTTCACTACCTTCGAAAAACGGGACACCAGCAACTGGACGCTGACGGCGGCCAGCGATGTGAGTTGGACCATCTATGGCGGCACCTTGACGATCGGCAATGGCGGCGGATTAGGCACCGCTGGCACCTCCGTCAATACCGGTCCAAGCGCCGCAGAAAAAGGCATCCTGGCTTTTGATAGCAATGGTTCAATAACGGTCGGCAGCACGATTACCGGCGGCGGTAAGGTCGTTCAGAAAGGGACGGGCACGGTTTCTCTGGGTTCAATCGCCAACACCTACACGGGCGGGACTGACCTGAACGACGGTATTATGTCGGTAGAACTTGATCAGGCTCTCGGCGACATAACCAGCGGTGTCACTTTTAACGGCGGAACATTGCGTATAGCGGGAACGGACAACGATACATCGAACCGTCAATTCGCGCTGAATTCTGCATTTGGCACATTCGATATTGATGATGCGGCCAATATCTTCACGCTCACAAACGATTTGGACGGCACCGGAGCGTTGAAAAAGACCGGCGCGGGAACGCTCGCTCTGACAGGCCTCAACGCATATACCGGCATGATCGCAATCGAAGAGGGCACGTTGCAGATTGGTGACGGTAGCACGGTGGGAGAACTCGGTGCAGTTTCGGATGTTACGGTTGCCAGTGGTGCATCGCTGGCTTTCAATCGAACCGACGATAATCTTGTTGTGAGCCAGACGATTAGCGGTGATGGCGGTGTTACACAGAAAGGCACGGGGAAAACGACGCTAACTGGCACCAACAACTACATTGGTGTAACTGACATCCAGGCGGGCGCGCTTCAGCTTGGCCAGAACACAACAGCCGGTAGTCTGGATCCTCAAAGCACCGTTAACATCGCCCAAGATGCAAAATTTATCATCAATCACAACGATGCCTCTTTTGATTTCACCAACATGATTCAAGGCGACGGCCAGGTGGTGATTGACGGCGACGGAACTGTCGTGCTCACCAATATGAGCAATACCTATACGGGCGGCACTGAACTCGAGAAGGGTGTCCTCAAGCTTTACTCTGATAGGGTCCTGGGCTCAGGTGACCTAATAATGAATGGTGGCACGCTGTTGCCGGATTCGGCTGTTGTGCTGGGCCACGATGTTCAGGTTTTGGGCATTGACAGTGTGTTCCAAACGAACACATTGAAGGACTTAACGCTTACGGGAAAACTGACGGGCGACGCAGGTACTGCTTTCACTAAAACAGGTAACGGTCGCCTGATCCTCAATCAAAGCGCCAATGCGTCGGGCTTTGCTGGTTCTGCCAACGTGAACGAAGGCGCCTTGGTGGTCAACAGCAACCAATTTGGTGGTAGTGTCATCGTCAACAGCGGTGGAACGCTGGCAGGCGCTGGCACAGTCGGCAATACGAATGTTGTGACTGGCGGAAAGCTGGCAGGTATGGTTGGCACAACGCTGACTATAAACGGCAATCTGACCGTCGATGCGAATAGCACCGTTGATGTCAATATTGGTGCAACAACTTTCAATCAGGAGATGTTCAACGTTACGGGCAACCTCACCCTTAACGGAAAACTCGACGTTAGTACCAGCGGGGGTGCGGCACCCGGTATCTATCGCATTTTTAATTATGATCCCAGTCAAACGAACGCCTATAGCACTTTCCAATTGGGTACAATTGATGGCGCCGCCGCCAATTCGGCCGACTGGAAGATTGAGGACACGAATCCCGGTCAGATCAATCTCGTCAATATGAAGGGCATGTCGTTTGTTGTTTGGGATGGTTCCAATACAAACGATGGTGGTGGAGTCCACGGCGGTGACGGAACCTGGAACATCGCGGACACCAATTGGAAAGATATTCAAAGCCTATCCGTCAATGACCCATGGGCTGACGGATCAGTCGCGGTCTTCAGAGCAGCCGCTGGAACAGTAACCATTGACGATCAAGCGGGTGGCGTAAATGCAGCGGGCTTGGTGTTTGAGACCGATAATTATCACATCAACGGTCGACCGCTCAATCTGGTTCAAGGAGTTAATGGAACGGCGCCGTTTATACAGGTCGGTGCGGGAAGCGATCCGACCGTTAAGGCCACAATCGACACCGTTTTGCAAGGAAGCGCGGGCTTGACCAAAACAGGCGTTGGCACGCTGATTCTGACGAAGGATGCGACATATAGTGGTACAACAACGGTAACCGCTGGCACTCTTCAATTGGGCAATGGTGGCCACGAGGGCGCGGTGAATACGGATGTCGAGTTGAATGGTAGTCTGCTTGCTGACACTGCGCTCGTATTCAATCGTTCGGATGGGTTTCATTTCCAGCATTCGATCAGTGGCAACGGTGAAGTTATCCAGCGCGGCACCGGGACCACAGTTTTCGATGCAAGCAATAGCTTTTCTGGTGGTCTGACTGTCGAGATTGGGACGGCGCAAGCCGGCATCGCGGACACTGCGTTCGGCGCAGGCCGTGTGGCCGTGGAAAAAGGTGCCACGCTCGATCTTGCTGGATTCAACCAAACCATCGGTGGTCTCGTCGGCAATAAAGACGACAAGGGTGACGGTGATATCCAGCTCGGTAGCGGAATCCTGACACTCAATCAGGACTTCAGCACCAATTTTTCCGGTAAGATTTCTGGTACAGGCGGTCTCGTAAAAAACGAGAACGGTACGTTGACGCTGTCGGGTACAAACAACTATTCCGGTGTTACCACTGTCAATGGCGGCTCGCTGGTGCAAGGCGCGAAAGATGCCTTCAGCGGTACATCAGCCTATGCCGTGGCCAACGGAGCGACACTCGATCTAGGCGGTTTTGCCACCGGCATGCGGTCACTGGAAAACGGCGGTACTGTTGATTTCGGCGGTACTGGTGGTACTGCGCTTAACATTGCTGGCGATTATGCTGGTGGCGGCACGCTTGTCATGAGCACCGTGCTGGGTGCGGATAACTCCACCACGGACCAGATGAAAGTCGGCGGCAATACTTCCGGAACGACATCGGTTGTGGTCAAGAACCGGGGAGGGCTTGGTGCCGCGACGGTAAATGGTATCGAACTGATCGATATCGCGGGGAACTCGGGCGGCACATTCAATCTTCAAGGTGATTACACGACCAAGGATGGGCAGCAGGCAATACTCACCTCCTCGGCATATGCCTATACCTTGCAGAAGGGCGATGCGAGCGGTTCAAACACCAACGATTGGTATCTTGTCAGCCAGTACACCAGAAACGATCCGGATGGCCCTAATCCGCCGGCTTGTGATGATCCGAATGGTTGTCCTGAGAATCCGAGCAATCCAAGTGGACCATCCCGGTTTAGTCCCGCCGCTCCGGTATATACGTCTTATGCTGCCAGCATGCAGGCACTGAACCAACTGCCAACATTGCAGCAGCGCCGCGGGGATCGTTACCTTAACAAGTCAGGATCACTTCGCGGCTCCTCGGAGGCTGGCGAGACGGATGATCGGGCCATTTGGGCACGTATCGAAGGAGCGCATAACCGTCTGGAGCCGAATACGACTGCCGGGCATGTGCAGCAGGATATCAATACTGTCATCATGCAGGCTGGTGTCGATGGGCAGTTCTATGAGGATGAGAGCGGTCGGTTGATCGCAGGCATTACCGGTCAATACGGCAATGGTCGTGCCAGAACGGCGAGCAATTTCGACGATGTCAACGGTGGTGGCGAGCTGAACACCCAAGGCTGGGGTCTCGGTGGAACCATTACCTGGTATGGCAATGACGGTTTCTATGTCGATGGACAGGCGCAGGCCAACTGGTACAAAACCGACCTTCGCTTTGGCGGCGGCAACAACGGGCTGACGAACGACAATAATGGTTTCGGTTATGCGTTAAGCGTGGAATCTGGAAAGCGTTTCGATATCGATGAAAATTGGTCGCTGACGCCGCAGGCTCAGCTGATGTTCTCATCGGTCGATTTCGATACGTTCTCGGATAGCTACGGCGCGACTGTCAGCAATCGTGACGGCAACAGCCTCAACGGTCGTCTCGGGCTTGCCGCCAACTACGCCAATAGCTGGCAGGGAGCGGATAGCCGCATGGTCAATGCCAATGTGTATGGCATCGCCAACCTCTATCAGGAGTTCCTCGGTGGAACGAGCATCAACTATGGCGGCACCCGGATGAAAGCCGACCGGGACCGTACATGGGCGGGCATTGGTTTCGGTGGCACCTATGCCTGGGCGGATAATAAATACTCCGTCTATGGCGAAGGCACCGTGAACACTTCGCTCAACCACTTTGCTGACAGCTATGCCGTCAAAGGAAACGTAGGTTTCAAGGTGAACTGGTAGGATCAGCATAACAAGAAGAGCCCCAACAGGCTCTTCTTGTCGCTCCATCTCGATGCTGACGCTGGGCTTGTGGTTTACTTCTTTTGCCATCGGGCGAGGAATGACGTCAGGTCGCAATGCATCGGACGGACAGGGCGTTGTCGGGGAATCGGTTATTGCGAGACCTTAGCAAAGGTTGCTCGGAAGCATTTCCGGTAAATCGGAAGGACTTGCAGGGAAAATCGGACGAGACTGCTTCCCATTCATTTTGGATAGGCAAAACATACCCTAAGCAAAAAAGAAGCGCCGGTTTGATTGTATCAAATCGGCGCTTTCGTTTTCAGAGCAAGAATTCCGCTCGCTTTGAAGCCTCGGTAGGTTGTCGCGTTTCGACCGAGGGACTGATGGAGCGTTTTAATTCGGAGTGGACAACCTCTACCGAACTCACAGCTGGAGTTCGTTCAGTGAAAGTCGGATCGCTTTAGCCGGTTTAACTCGTTCTTTGGCGCCTATCTTATCCGAAACAGTTTCGGACATTTCCGTCCGCGCTCTCGAAGTCAGTCGCCATTCGTCAGGCGGGGCGCGACTTTCTCGATCTCGCCGATCAGCTCCAAAAGATTGCGGCTGATATGACCATGCAGGGAGGCTGCCACTTCCGGGTATTCTTCCAGAATGCGCCGGAAGATTGAGCGGCTGATGCGGATCACTTCGGTTTCCGCTTCGGCAACCGCGCCGGTCAGGCGTGATGTCTGGGCGATGAGAGCCATCTCACCAAGCATCGCACCGGGGCCAACGGGGCGGATCGATATCCGCCCCTCATCAGCGTCGTGAAACAGGGTAATGTTGCCGGAAACGACGATATAGGCACAGTCCGCGCTCTGGCCTTCACGAAAAAGCTCGCGGCCCGCGCGCAGCACAAGCCGCTCGGCGCCGAAGGCAAGGAGGCGCAACTGTTCCGGAGTGAATGACTCGAACAGGCCCACCGTGCCCAGAATGCGAATATCGTCGTCTAGCGCCATAGAGTGTCAATACACCTGCATCGGGCGCTGTCCATCACGGGACAAGCTTGTATCCCCCGCTTTCTGTGACGAGAAGCGTCGCGTTGGATGGGTCCTTCTCGATTTTCTGGCGCAGACGGTAGACATGGGTTTCAAGCGTATGGGTCGTCACGCCTGAATTATAGCCCCAGACCTCCTCCAGCAGCACATCGCGACCGATGACCTTGTCGCCAGCGCGATAGAGATATTTGATGATCGCCGCTTCCTTTTCGGTGAGGCGAATCTTTGCACCCTTCTCGTCGATCAGCAGCTTCTGACCCGGCTTGAACGTATAGGCGCCGACCGTGAAGGTCGCGTCTTCGCTCTGTTCATGCTGGCGCAATTGCGCGCGGATGCGGGCAAGCAAAACGGCAAATTTGAACGGCTTGGTGACATAGTCGTTCGCGCCGGATTCGAGACCGAGGATCGTGTCCGATTCGGTGTCATGTCCGGTCAGCATGATGATCGGGGACTTGAAGCCGCCTTTGCGCAGAAGCTTGACAGCCTCGCGGCCATCCATGTCCGGCAGACCCACATCCATGATCAGAAGATCGACGATGCCATTGCGGGCCGTCTGAATGCCCTTGGTGGCGTTGTCTTCCTGCAGAATCTGGAATTCTTCACACAGCTCAAGCTGCTCGACGAGGATGGAGCGGAGATCTTCGTCGTCATCCACAATCAGAATTGTACGGCCTGTCATGCCTGTCCTCGTTACTCTTTGATTTAAATATGGCTCTTCGTGTTTTATGACACTTAATGGCCAGAAGTTGAAGCGGCGAAACGCGAATCAGGCTTTCGCACGCCTCAGGGGCGAAGTGTAAACATATTTTGCCCGAAAACTGAAAATGGAGACGGCAGCGTGACCAGATACCAAGGAGGCCGTGGGGTCGGCATCATCAATGTTCGGGCCAAGCCGGGCCACAAAACGCGTGGGCTGCTTACTGCTGGCAATCTGGTGCTGGAATGCGCGCTTGGCAAGGGCGGCATCAGCGCTTTCAAGCGCGAGGGCGATGGTGCAACGCCTCTGGCCGCCATGCGTCTGCTTTATGGTTATTGTCGCGGTGACAAGGGCAACCTGCCATCGTCACGGCTGCCTCTGCGCCAGATCCGCCGTCTGGATGGCTGGTGCGATGCGCCGGGCGACCGCAACTATAACCGGCCGGTGCCGCTGCCTTACAGGGCCAGTCACGAGGATATGTGGCGCAAGGACGAGCTTTACGATGTTTGCATCGTCATGGACTGGAACATCCTGCCGCGCCGCCGCGGCTGCGGCAGCGCCATTTTCTTCCACCTGGCGAGGCCGGGCTATACACCGACGGAGGGCTGTATCGCATTGAAGCGCGCCGACATGGCGCGCCTCTTGCCGCATCTATCGGACAGAACGGTCATTCGCGTCCTGCGATAGTTCCGATTTTCAGTGCGCCGGTGCGGGCACGATTTTCACCTCGTTGCCCTGCACGTCGTAGAGCTTTCCGCCGAGGAAATAGTCGCCGTCGTGCAGCTCTGCGATGTGGTGATGACGGATAATGCGCTCGGTGCCTTCCGAAAACACCGACATTTGATCGGAATTACCGGTCTTGAACTCATTGAACAGCAGGTTCAGCACGATGGCCATCAGCGCAGCCGAGCTGATGCCCGAATGGAAGATGGTTTCAAACCAGTCGGGAAACTGATGGTAGAACTGCGGTGCAGCGATCGGGATCATGCCGAAACCGATGGAAGTGGCCACGATGATCAGATTGACGTTGTTCTGATAATCGACCCTCGACAGCGTGCGGATGCCGCTGGCCGCGACCGTGCCGAAAAGTACGATGCCCGCACCGCCCAGAACCGCTGGCGGAACACAGGCAATCACGCGCCCCATCACCGGCAGCAGGCCGAGCGTGACAAGAATGAGACCGCCGGTCGCGACGACAAAGCGGCTTTTCACGCCCGTCACCGCCACCAGTCCGACATTCTGCGCAAAGGCGCTCTGCGTGAACGAGCCGACGATTGGGGCAAAAATGCTCGACGCCATATCGGCGCGCAACCCGTTGCCGAGCCTGCGGGAATCGACCTTGGTGCCGATGATTTCGCCCACGGCCAGAATATCCGCCGAGGTTTCCACCAGGGTCACCAGAATGACAATGAACATGGAAATGGTCGCAGCGATGCTGAATACGGGCATGCCGAAATGAAAGATTTCTGGAAAAGCCATGATCGGGCCTTCGCTGACGCGCGAAAAATCCGTCATGCCGAGCGCCCAGGCGATCAGCGTGCCGCACACCATGGCGAGCAGGATTGACAGGCGGGAAATGGTGGCACTGCCGATCTTGCTCAGGATAAGCACCAGCGCCAGTGTCAGTCCGGCCAGACCGATATTGGACATGCTGCCGAAATCGGGCGCATTGCTGTTGCCGCCCATCGCCCAGCGGGCCGCAACGGGCATCAGCGTCAGGCCGATGGTTGTGATGACGATGCCAGTCACGAGCGGTGGAAAGAAGCGCGTTATGCGTGAGAAAATCGGCGTTATCAAAAAGCCGATAAAGGCCGCCGCCATGACGGAGCCAAGCACGACTTGCAGGCCTGCTTCACCGCTGCCGCTGGACGTGACAATGGCCACCATTGTGGCGACACCGGCAAAGGAAACGCCCTGCACGAGCGGCAGCTGGCATCCGAAAAAGGGAATGCCGATGGTTTGCAGCACGGTGGCAACACCGCCGGCAAACAATGAGGCAGTGATGAGCAGACCCACTTCACTGGGGCTCAATCCTGCGGCCTGACCGATAATCAGGGGAACCGCAACAATGCCGCCATACATAGTCAGCACATGCTGAAAACCATAGGCAAGGTTTGCTGCAACCGACAGTTTTTCATCTTCAGGGCGCGAAACTGCATCCGCCCCGGACAGGTGCGTATTCAATGCTACTCCCTCCCGGCAGACGGGTTTAGACCAGTCTGCCCTCTCCGTTCTCCCTGCGCAATCGTGTTGTGGCTGTCCGAGTTGTGCCGCACACAAAAATACGCATGTCTCCTCCAAGACAGTCGTCAGAGTATAGCGGCACCCGTCCGCATGACTGTGCGTGTTTTGCTTGAAATTGTTTTCGACGCGGGAAGGCTAATGTCGTGGTTGGGTTTAGCAACCTGTCATTTTCATCGCTTCTTGCAGAACCGTGAAAACAGCGGGGTCTGTCGATTGCGCCACGTTGAAGCGCAGATAGGCGCTTGCCGTGCGTGACGGGCTGAATACATCGCCGGGCGCCATAACGACACCCTTGTCCAGCGCGTGCCTTGCAATGGTGCCGGAATCCATGCCGTCGGGCAAGCGCGCCCAGAGAAACATGCCGCCTTGCGGTTCGGCCCAGAGTTCCAGCCCTGCGGCTTTCAGGCGTTTGGCGGTCAGCGTCATGGCATCGGCAAGCTTGGCGCGCATGCCTTCGATGTGGCGGCGATAGGTGCCATCGGTCAAAAGCGCATGGACGATTTGCGCCGAGATCGAATTGCCGCCGAAGGTGGTGGCGAGCTTCAGATCGGTCAGGCCGTCGATCCAGTCACTGCGCCCGGCAATATAGCCGACACGCGCCGCAGCCGAGAGCGTCTTGGAAAAACTGCCAATGTGCAGCACGCGCTCGAACCCGTCGAGTTCCGCCAGTAGTGGTGCTGGCGACGGATGAAAATCGCCGAAAATATTGTCCTCGACGAGAATAATGTCGTGCGCTTCCGCGAGCTTCAGAAGGCGATGCGCGGTTGCGGGCGACATGACGCCGCCGGTCGGATTTTGCAGGCCCGCATTGGAAATATAGAGTTTCGGGGCGTGTTCGGTGGCAGCCTTGGCGAAGGTTTCGAGGTCCGGGCCGCTATGGGTATAGGGCACGCCGACCAGCTTGACGCGGTGGGTCAGCAGCACGGCCTGAAAGTTGAAATAGCACGGATCGTCCACCAGCACGGTGTCGCCCGGCTGGAGCAGAAAGCGGCAGATGAGATCAATGGCCTGCGTGCCGGAATCGGTCAGCAATATCTCGCTGCCGGAAATATCCATGCCCTGTTCCGCCAACCGGTGCGCGAGATGGCTGCGCAACGGGCGGAAACCGAGCGGTTCGCCATAGGTGGCGAGATCGCTGCGCTCGTCGCGGGCAATGGCGCGCAGCGCACGGCGGATGCCCTCAAGCGGCAGCCATTCATCCGGCAGCCAGCCGCAGCCGGGCTTCAATGTCTTGCCTTCGGTTTCCAGCGATTGGCGCATGACCCAGAACGGGTCGATCTGCCGGTCCTTGTGCGGCGTGGTGGTGGCCAGCGAAAACGGCTGGCGCGCTCGCTCTGACACATAGAAGCCAGCACCACGGCGCGAGTGGATGGTGCCTTCTGCCACCAGCCGGTCATAGGCTTCGACGACGGTGGATTTGGAGACGTCCATGGTTTCGGCTAGGCGGCGGATCGATGGCAGGCGGGCGCCGGGCGCAAGGCTCATGGCCGCAATGCGTCCGCGTATAATGGACATGACTTTTTCGACGAGCGAGGTTTTTTCAGCCATGCCATTTTCATCACCGCGCGCGCTATCGACGCCCGCATAGGCGGCTTCCACGGCTTCGAGGCTGCGCAACAGGCCCGTCGATATCATCTGTACTCTCTTTCGTATCAGTACAGTTTGCCAGAATTGTCCGGTAACTGTCTCTGATTATTTCGGCAAGTTCGCGGCATTGTCCGCGAAATTCATAGACGATTTTGCTGAAAGCTGAAAAGACACAATGAGCGAGAATGTTGGGAACAACGGTATTGGCAACAAGACCGCCGGTTGGATGAATGGGTTTCTGGGCGTGCTGATTTTCTCAGGCTCGCTGCCTGCGACACGTCTTGCGGTCATCGATATCGACCCGACATTCCTGACCCTGGCGCGCGCGTCGATTGCCGGGCTGTTGGGCATGGCGCTGCTGCTGGCATTTCGCGAACCGCTTCCGCGCAAGAGCGATGTCATTTCGCTGATCGTGGTGGCGCTGGGCGTGGTGGTCGGCTTTCCGCTGCTCACGGGTATTGCGCTCCAACATATGACCTCGGCGCACGCGATTGTCTTTATCGGCCTGCTGCCGCTTTCGACGGCAGTGTTCGCTGTGCTGCGCGGCGGCGAGCGGCCGCGTCCGCTGTTCTGGCTGTTTTCGATCGTGGGTGGGGCTATTGTCGCGTCCTATGCTTACGGGCAGGGCAGCCAGTCCACGCTGCTCGGCGACGTGCTGATGCTGGGTGCCATCATTGTCTGCGGGCTTGGCTATGCGGAGGGGGCCAGCCTGTCGCGCAGGCTCGGCGGCTGGCAGGTCATTTGCTGGGCGCTGGTCTTCTCGCTGCCGATCATGCTGCCGCTGACCATTCTCATGCGTCCTGAAACATGGACAGGCATTGGCGCGATGGCATGGGGCGGGCTGGTCTATGTGTCGCTGTTTTCGATGCTGATCGGGTTTTTCTTCTGGTATCGCGGGCTGGCGCAGGGCGGGGCTGCGACGGTCGGACAGCTTCAGCTTCTGCAACCGTTTTTCGGTCTCATGCTGGCGGCAGGCATTGCGGGAGAGCCCGTCAGCATGGGCATGGTCGCGACAGCGGGCATCGTCGTGCTGTGCGTTGCGGGAGCGAAACGCTTCGCTTAAGCGGGTCTAAATGAATGCCCAGACGGTCGTGCGCTTGACTTCGGAATCTTCCAGCGCACGCGTCACGGGCACCGTATAGACCGCAAGCTGCTCCAGCCGATCCTTGGGCAAATAGGCGCGGCCCGGATCCCCAACGATGATTTGAGCGCCGCGTTTCGCCAATTTTGCGAACCATGGAATAAGCCGGTCGGCCAGCGGCTTTTCATAGAAGACATCGCCCGCCAGAACCACATCCCAGCCGTGATCGGCGCCGATGAGATCGTCAAGGCTGGCCGTCACTGCAACGCCATTGGCCTTGGCGTTGATATCAATTGCGGGAAGCGCGAAGGGATCAATATCCGAAGCGACGACGCTTTTCGCGCCCGCTTTCATGGCCGCGATGGCGACAAGACCGGAGCCGGATGCAAAATCCAGCACAGTCTTGCTACGCACGGCTTCCGGATGGTCGAGAATATAGCGCGCCACGCCCTGACCGCCCGCCCAGGCAAAGGCCCAGAAGGGCGGCGGCAGGCCGATTGTGGCCAGTTCTTCCTCTGTCTTGTGCCAGAGGTCGTGCGCTTCGTCAGCCAGATGCAGGCGGATTTCCGGCACATGCGGCGGTGCTTGCAGGCCGGTATTGGCCAGAATGAAGCTGCGCGTGCTGGTTTCCGCCGGATCGAGCATCAGATATCTTTGGCGTCGAGGCCGCCCATGCGGCAAACCTCAATCCATTCATCTTCCGTCACGGGCTGAACGGACAAGCGCATGGAGGTGACAAGCGCCATATTCTCAAGCTTCGGGTTCGCCTTGACATCCTTCAGGGTGACCGGCTTCGGCACATCGCGAACAGCCTTGATGTCCACGCAATCCCAGCGCGGGTCGTCGGTGGTGCTGTCAGGGTGCGAAAGCGCGCAAACCTCGACAATACCGACCACTTCCAGCCCTTCATTGGAATGGTAGAAAAAGCCTTTGTCACCGAGTTTCATGGCGCGCATGTTGTTGCGCGCCAGATAATTGCGCACGCCATCCCATTGCTCGCCTTTTTCACCACGGGCCTTTTGCATTTCCCATGACCATTTGAACGGTTCGGATTTGAACAGCCAGTAAGCCATTGTGCGTTCCTCGGTAAGCGACTCAGGCGTTGGCGGGATTTTTGAACGACCAGTTCCACGGGCGCACGGTCACGTCCTGAAACAGACCAGCCTTCGCATAGGGATCGTTGGCGCCGATGGCTGCTGCTGCCGCCTTGTCTTCGGCTTCGACAACGAGAAGGCTGCCATTTGGCTTGCCATCTTCGCCAAGGAAAGGACCGGCAAACTTCAGCACATCGCCAAGGCTCGTAAGGTATTCGAGATGCGTCGGGCGCGTGTCGAGGCGCACCTGCAGATGGTCGGGCTTGTCGTTGCAAAGAAGTGCAAAAAGCATCGTCTGGTCCTCTAGTCTTCGGTCTTGAGTGGTCGGTTGATAAGGTTGATCACAGCCTCGTCGATGGTGATCTTTCCGCTGAGCAAAGCGCCAACCGCATCGATGATGGGCGCGGAAATGCCGTGCTTGTCGCACAGTTCCGCAGCAATCGGCGCGGTCGCGACACCTTCGGCCAGAGGCCGGTTGGTCAGGTCTTCGCCGCGACCAAGCGCGAGGCCGTAGGAATAATTGCGCGATTGCGAGGATGAGCATGTCAGCATCAGATCGCCGAGGCCGGAAAGCCCCATAATGGTTTCCGGCTTTGCGCCCATGGCCTGACCGATACGGCGCAGTTCGGCAAAGCCGCGCGTCACAAGGGCTGCCTGCGCGCTCGCACCATAACCGCGCCCGACAGCGGCACCCGCCGCAATCGCCAGAACGTTTTTCAACGCACCTCCGATCTCGACACCTTTGAGATCGGTAGTCGAATAACAGCGGAAAGCAGGACCTGAAAGAAGTGCAGCCAGCTGGTCAGCGGTGTCGGCATCCTCGCAGGCAACCGTTACTGCCGTTGGCAGGCCACGCGCAACATCGGTGGCAAAGCTTGGGCCGGATAGGGCGGCGATGCGGTGGTTCGGCAAAACTTCCGCCACCACTTCCGACATCAGGCGTCCGGTGCCGCGCTCGATGCCCTTTGCGCACAAAACGACGGGCGCGGATTGCGGGATGAGGCTGTTCAGTTCGGAAAGGCCTGCGCGCATGGCCTGTGCCGGGATCACGGCCAGAACGGCGTCAGCACCGGTTACAACGTCCGAAGCGCTGGCGCTGGCGTGGATACCAGCGGGCAGTTCGATGTCACCCAGATAGCGCGGATTGCGCCGATCATTGTTGATGGCTGCGACAGTTTCCGCATCGCGGGCAAAGAGCCATGCTTCGTGGCCACTGGTCGCTGCCATGGCGGCAAGCGCCGTGCCCCATGCGCCGCCACCGAGAACGGCGATCTTCGTGCGAGCACTCATGCCTTGGCTCCACGCCGTCCCGTGCCGATCAGCGGCGCGGATTTTTCATCGAGCGGCCAGCGCGAGCGCGGCGCGATGGCAAGCGAATCCGGAGCCTTGGTCGCGGCATGTTCTGCCCCGGCCCAGGCGATCATGGCTGCATTGTCGGTGCAGAGATTGAGCGGCGGCGCGATGAAGCTGAAGCCGTGTTTGGCGCAAAGCTGTTCCAGCGACGCCCGCAGGGTCTTGTTGGCGGCGACGCCGCCCGCAACCACCAGCGAAGGCGTTGCACAGTCGGGAAACTCTGTCTTGAACCGTTCAAGCGAACGCCCGACCCGGTCTGACAGCGTGTCCGCCACGGCTGCCTGAAACGAGGCGCAAATATCCGCAACATCCTGATCGCTAAGCGGCACCAGTTCGCTTGCTGTCTGGCGCACGGCGGTCTTGAGGCCCGAGAAGGAAAAATCGAGCCGCGCTTCGCCTTTCAGCGGGCGGGGCAGGGCAAAGCGTTTCGGATCCCCCTGAAGCGCCATGCGCTCAACCGCCGGGCCGCCGGGATAAGGCAGGCCCAGAAGCTTTGCCGTCTTGTCGAAGGCTTCGCCCAGCGCGTCGTCTATCGTGGTACCGAGACGCTCATAATCATTGAGCCCGCGCACCAGCACCATCTGCGTGTGACCGCCGGAAACCAGCAGCAGCAGATAGGGAAATTCGAGCTTGTCGGTCAGCCGCGCCGTCAAAGCGTGGCCTTCCAGATGGTTCACAGCATAGAACGGCTTTTGCGCGGCCATAGCGAGCGCCTTTGCCGTCATCAGGCCGACGATCAGCCCGCCGATGAGGCCGGGACCGGCAGTGGCCGCCACGGCATCCACCTCGTCGAGTTGCATATCCGCATCCTGCAAGGCGCGCGCGACCAGCCGATCCAGCGCCTCGACATGGGCGCGCGCGGCAATTTCCGGCACGACGCCGCCATAAGGCTCATGTTCGGCGATCTGGCTCAGAACCACATTGGACAAAATACGGCCTTCGCCCTTATCGTTGCGTTCAACGATAGCGGCGGCTGTTTCGTCGCAACTGGTTTCTATTCCAAGAATGCGCATTTGCGGTTAGACCCTGCCAGTCTCATATTTCTGATACGTCAAGCAACCCGGTACCATGGACGACGCGATATGCAAACAGCATCCTTGAAGATTGGCCCATTGAAGATTGGTACGCGCGGTAGCAAGCTGGCTTTGGCGCAGGCGCACGAGACGCGTCGCCGCCTGATGCAAGCGCATGGTCTGTCGGAAGACGCGATTGAAATCCTGCCCATGTCCACGGCGGGCGACCGCATTCAGGATCGCCCTTTGTCGGAAGTCGGCGGCAAGGGGCTTTTCACCGAGGAAATCGAACAGGCGCTGAAGGATGGCACAATCGATATTGCCGTCCATTCGACCAAGGATATGCCGACCGTTCTGCCCGAGGGGCTGCATCTTTCCGTCTTTCTTGAGCGCGAGGACCCGCGCGATGCTTTCATCGGCCGCACCGCCGGGCGATTCATGGATTTGCCGCAGGGGGCAATCGTCGGTTCGTCGTCGCTGCGCCGTCAGGCGTTGATCCGGCGTTTGCGCCCGGACATTCAGGTGGTGATGTATCGCGGCAATGTCGATACCCGTCTGCGAAAACTTGAAGCGGGCGAAGTGGACGGCACCTTTCTGGCTTGCGCCGGGCTCCGGCGTCTCGGTCTCGATGCGGCGATCACCGAACTGGTCGATCCGCTTGCCTTCCCACCGGCACCGGGACAAGGCGCCATTGGCATTGAAAGCCGCATCGGCGATACGCGCATCGATGCGCTGCTGGCACCGCTGGCGCATCGCGATACGCAAGTGGCGCTTGCCTGCGAACGCGCATTTCTGGGTGCGCTTGACGGCTCCTGCCGCACGCCGATTGCCGGTCTGGCGACGGTGGACGGCGACAACGTGCATTTCCACGGCATGATCCTGACGCCGGATGGCGCGCAAGCGCATGACGTGACGCTGGACGGCACGGCAGCGAACGCGGCTGCAATCGGCGTCGAAGCCGCCAGAACTGTACGTGCGGCTGCGGGTCCGCATTTCTTCACGGATTGGGACTGACATTGAACGGGCCGGGCGAAGCGAAAGCAGGCAGACGGGTTCTGGTCACACGACCGGAACCGGCAGCCTCGCAGACGGCATCCCGGCTTTTGCAAGCGGGTTTCGAGCCGGTGTTGTTGCCGCTCAGCCGCACGGTTTCGCTGGCGTTCTCGATACCGGGCATTCCGTTTGCAGCGCTGACAGTGACAAGCGCCAATGCTTTCCGCCATGTCGAGCGCGCCGTTCTGCCGTTACATCTGCCGCTTTTCGCGGTCGGTGAAGGCACGGCGCAGGCCGCGCGTGAGGCCGGTTTCGGCCAGGTGATCGAAGGCGGTGGCGATGCCGTCCGGCTTGCCGAAACGATGCGTCAGGCTCTGCCTGCGGGTGCGCGGGTTCTTTATCTCGCCGGGCGCGTGCGTCAGCCGGTATTCGAAGAGCGGATTGCCGCCGCCGGGATCGAAATGGCGGTTTGCGATGTCTATGACATTGAGCCTGTCGATTACACGCCCGATGCATTTCGACGCATTCTGGGGCAAGTGCCCGTTGCTGCCGTGATGCTTTATTCCGGCGTGGCGGCGGGGCAGTTTGTCGATGCGATGCGCAGGATCGAGCCACCTTTTAACGAAAACACCCGTTTTCTGTGTATTTCAGCCCGGGTTGCCGACAGGCTGCCTGCCGAATGGCAACAAAGAGCGCTGACCGCGGACCACCCGGATGAAAAAGGACTTTTCCGACTGTTTCCCAAACTTTGATTCTTTTAGACGCAACCTTCCTGCGACAGAAGATTTTATCTGTTAGAGTCACACCGAGTTACCGGCAGGCAATCGACGATTACGAGAGGACCCATGGCGAAATCCGGCACCCCGCGACATTCCAAACCGGCCCGCAATCCCGTGACGATCAATCTCGATCCGTCTGATGTAAAGCGTGTCGACGAACAAGCGGGAGCCAGGACGACACCGCCCGCCGAACCGGTCGGGAACTTTGCTCAGGCAACGACCGCCAAGCCCGCTGAAACGAAAGCCGAGCCGAAACCGGCTGCAAATGCCGCAAGGCCGCCCTTCACCGCTGGCGTAAAACCGGAAACGGAAAAGCCGGGCACGAGTTCGGGCACATCTTCAACCGTGCCGCCCGTCGGCAACTCCAGCCCGAAGCAAAGCACCGGCGCGTCGCATCTTCTGGCGGGTATTGCCGGTGGCGTCATAGCGCTTGGTGGCATGTTTGCGCTGCAATGGGGCAATGTCATTCCGTCGCCCGGCGCGCGCGTGACCGCCGAGCAACTGGCCGCGATGGAGCAGCAGATCTCAGAACTGCGCACCAACCCGACGCCCGCACCGCTCGACGCTGCGAGCCGCACGCAATTTGCCGATTTGCAGAAGAATGTTCAGGCCGCCGAAATCAAGGCGGAAGCGGTCGCAGGCACGCTGACGCAATTGCAGCAGCAGGTCGAGACATTGCCGCAGGCGAGTGGAGGCGCCGCTTCGGGCGATATCGAAGCGCTGACCGGGCGTCTCGACGCGCTGGAATCGAAATTGTCGGCGGCCCAGAATCAGGCGGATCAGGCTGCAGCCGGTGTTTCCGGTAATACCGGCACGATTTCTTCGCTGGAATCGAAGCTGACCTCCTTGCAGGCAACGGTCGGCGAAGCCGCCCGCCAGCCGGATGCAACAGCGCTGATTGCCGCCAATGCGCTGAAAACGGCCATCGATCGCGGCGGTTCGTTCAAATCCGAGCTCGAAACCTATGCGTCGCTGGCGCCACAGGAAAGTTCGGTCGAGGGCCTCAAGGCCTTTGCCAATACGGGCGTGCCGACCGTGGCGGACCTCAATGCCTGGTTTGGTCCCGTCGCCAATCGTATTGTCGCCACCGAAAACAAGCTGCCCGCCGATGCGGGCGTTTGGGATCAACTCGTTGCCAGCGCCAAGGGGCTGGTGAGTGTTCGGCCCGTCGCAGGCAATGTGGAAGGCGAAGGTGTCGGACCCACGACCGCACGTATGGAAGCAGCGCTTCATGCAGGCGATCTGGAGCGCGCCATCGGTGAATGGGAAAAACTCCCTGCCGATGCGAAAGCGGTGTCCGGAGAATTTGCGAACCAGATGAAAGTGCGGCGCGACGCCGACGCGCTGATCCAGCGTCTGGTTGCTGACAGCCTCAAGCCGAAAGCACCGGCAGAAGCGGGTGCCGCGGCACCGGCGGGCAATTAAGGGGGCGGGCCGATGCTGCGTGTTTTATTCTATCTGCTGATCGTTGTGGCCCTTGGTTTCGGCTTTGCCTGGCTGGCTGACCGTCCGGGCGAGCTGGATGTTGTTTTTGCAGGCAACCATTATAATGTGCCGCTGATTACGGCAGTCGCCGGTATTGTGGCTATCGTGGCGGCGATCCTGCTTTTGTGGTGGCTGGTAAAAAGCATCATCCAGTCGCCCTACACGCTGCGCCGCCATTTTCGCGCCCGCAAGCGCGACCGTGGATATCAGTCGCTTTCGACTGGTCTGATCGCTGCCGGTGCGGGCGATGCGGAAGCTGCGCGCCGCATGACCAAGCAGGCGGGCAAGCTGCTGAATTCCGATCAGGAGCCGCTCATCAAACTTCTGGAAGCGCAGACGGCGATGCTTGAAGGTCGCACGGACGATGCCCGCAAGGGCTTCGAGGCGATGTTGGAAGACCCCGAAACCAAGCTTTTGGGCCTACGCGGGCTTTATATCGAAGCGCAGCGCGTCGGCGCAATCGAGGCGTCCCGTCATTATGCTTCGGAAGCTGCCAAGCAGGCGCCGCAGCTCGAATGGGCGTCATCGGCAATGATGGGCCAATTCTGCGCCGACGGCGATTGGGATGGCGCATTGAAACTGGTCGAGGCGCGCAAACAGGCGCTGGCGCACAGCAAGGATACGGTGAAGAAGGAACGCGCAGCGTTGTTGACCGCCAAGGCCATGGCAACGCTGAATGTCGATCACGCCCATGCCAAGACTATTGCGCTGGAGGCAAACAAGCTTGCGCCCGATCTGGTGCCTGCCGCTGTCGTGGCTGCGCAGGCGCTGTTCACCGATGGCGATGTGCGCAAGGGTTCCAGGATTCTGGAGGCGGCATGGAAGCGTTCCCCGCATCCCGATATCGCTTCCGCTTATGTCTATGCCCGCGCAGGCGACACGGCGCAGGATCGTCTGAAACGCGCGCGGCATCTGGTGTCGCTGCGTTCCAACACTGCGGAAGGCAGTCTCGTTCTGGCGCGCGCGGCCTATGAGGCTGGAGATTTCAAGGCAGCCCGCGACAATGCCGAACAGGTGTTGCGGGCACGCCCGACCGAAAGCGCCTATCTGCTGCTGGCCGATATCGAGGAAGCCGAAACCGGCGATCAGGGCAAGGTGCGTCAGTGGCTCGCGAGAGCGCTCAAGGCGCCACGCGATCCGGCCTGGACTGCCGATGGTTATGTTTCCGAGCGCTGGTCGCCAGTTTCGCCGGTTACCGGCAGGCTGAACAGCTTTGAATGGAAAGTCCCGGTTGTCGAACTTGCGCCGGTTGTTGAGGCCGAAGAGCCGGAAATCAAAGGGCCTGTCCCGGATGTTAAACCGGCAGTGCCCGTGGTGGTGACGCCGCCGCTTCGCGACGCACCTCCGAAAGCTGCGCCGCAGCTTGATGTGGTGGAGGCCGAAGTGGTTGTGCCCGCCGCCGAGCCCGTGAAAGACGATCCGCCTGCGCCAGTTCTGAAGCGCGATGAAACTCCGCAACCGCCGCTTGATGGAACCTCGTTCGATGACGTCGAAGACGGAGAGGACAAGCGCGGTCATTTCGTGGTCGATGATCCGGGTGTGGATCAAAACAGCACACCGCGCAAGGTGCAGGGTGGTTTACGGCTGTTCTAAGCCAGTTCCACTTGAATAAAGCGTTGCTTAAAAACAACGCTGGCGACGTCATCTGCGTCGAACCGTCTTTCATGACGGTTTGTCGCGTTGCCTGCCGTATTTCCCCCGTTAGGTTCGCAAATATGCAGGTCGGCGTTTCCCTGGTGAGGCGCTTGAGCGTTAATGTGTCTCGCGAGGGTGAATGTTCGATCGTCTGTTGGAATTTTTGAAAGAACTGCCCGGCAACGGTTTTCGTGACCGCACGGGAAATATTTCCAACGATGATCCGAAACTTGCCGCCGCTGCCCTTTTGTTTCACATCATGGATGTCGACGGAGAAACACGCGAGAGCGAGCGCAAGAAGCTCGCCGCGATGCTGTCGCTGAAATATAATCTCAAGGGCGATGCGCTGAAGAAGCTCATCAAGGCCGCCGAGGCTGCCGATAGCGAAGCGATCGATTTTTCAAGCTTTACATCCGTTCTCAAGCGTCAGCTGGACTATAATGCGCGGCTCGATTTCGTGGGTCTGATGTGGGAAATGGTCTATGCCGATGGCGATGTCAGCGAAGTGGAAGCGGACGTGACATGGCGCATCGCCGAGCTTATCGGCATCCGCGAGGATGACCGCAATGCCCTACAGGCGCGGGTACAGATAGAAAAGGCGAGCCGTAGCTCGCCCTTTTGATCATCAAGTCCGGCCTTGCAGATGGCGGGCCTTGCGCAATTGCGGGAACATGGCTGCCCAGATCATCGCGACGGCGATGGAGCCGACGCCGCCAATCACCACTGCCGGAACCGCACCCAGAGCCGCCGCCATCAGACCTGCGCGGAATTCGCCCAATTCGTTCGACGCGCCGACGAAAACCATATTCACGGCATTGACGCGTCCGCGCACATGATCCGGCGTCCAGAGCTGCATCAGCGTTTCACGGATGTAGACGCTGATCATATCGGCAGCACCGGCCAGCGCCAGTGCGACGACGGAAAGCCACGTCAGCGTTGAAACGCCAAAGATGATGTTGAACAGGCCGAAAAGCCCAACGAAGACGAACATCACCCGGCCTGCATGGTCGCGGATCGGATGACCGGCCAGCCAGATCGCGGTCAACACCGCGCCAATGCCGGGTGCGGAACGCAACAGGCCAAGCCCCCACGGACCAAGATCGAGAATATCGCGCGCATAGATCGGGAGCAGCGCCACCGTGCCGCCGAGCAGCACCGCAAAAAGGTCGAGCGAGATCGCGCCCAGCACGATCTTTTCCTTCCAGATATAGCGGAAGCCGGCGAGCATGCTCGACAGGGAACGCTGTTCTGCAAGCGTATGCTGCTTCGGCTTTGGTATCGAGAAGGTGAGGACCGCAGCCGCGATCAGAAAGACCGTGGCAATGCTGTAGGCTGCGACCGGCGAGATGCCGTAGAGCAGGCCGCCCGCGACGGGGCCAACGATGGTTGCGACCTGCCAGGCCGACGAATTCCAGGATACGGCATTGGCAAAATCCTCGGTCGGAACAAGGTTCACCACCAGCGATGCCGAGGATGGCCCGAGGAAGGCGCGGGCGATGCCGAATAGCAGGAGGCTCGCAAATACGGTCGCTGGCTCGAATAGCCCCGCAAGCGTCAGTGAGAGCAGCAGTCCTGTGACGACAGCTTCCAGAACCAGCGACAGGCCCATGATCAAGCGCCTGCCGAAACGGTCAGCCGTGGCCCCGGTTACGAGAACGAGCAGCAATGCAGGCAGAAACTGCATCAGCCCCACCATGCCCAGATTGAAGGCATCGCGGGTCTGGTCATAGATTTGCCAGCCGACCGAAACGCTGACGATCTGCACCGCAAAGGCGCTCAGAAAGCGTGCGCCCCAGTATTTTTTAAAAGATGAGTGGCGAAAAGCTGCGTAACGATCAGCAGAAGAAGCATCGGTTGAGGGAGACATTGCTCAAAACATCGCGAGGAAAGATAGGGGTTACTTACAGCATCCTTCCCATGATCGGAATCACTTTTTGGTGGCAATTGTGTCGGCAATTCCCGAAGCGGAAAGGACTTCAAGAAAAAGGGCGAAAAAAAAGGCCGACATGACGTCGGCCTAGTCGATCCGGGAGGGCGGATCAATCCTTGCCAAGCAGGCCTTTCCAGATGATCGCGCCGAGCGCTGCACCGATCAGCGGAGCAACCCAGAACAGCCAGAGCTGGCTGAGTGCAGCCGTTTCAGCGAAGAGCGCAACGCCGGTGGAGCGAGCCGGGTTAACCGACGTATTGGTCACCGGGATCGAGATCAGGTGGATCAGCGTCAGGCCGAGACCGATCGCGATGGGGGCAAAGCCAGCCGGTGCGATCGACGATGTCGAACCCAGAATGATGATGATGAAGAACGCCGTCAGGACGATTTCGATCAGCAGGGCCGAGGTCAGGCTATAGCCGCCCGGCGACAATTCGCCATAACCGTTGGAGGCGAAGCCGCCCGCCGTGAAACCGCTTTTCCCCGAAGCGATCAGATAGAGCACTGCCGCTGCGACAATGGCACCCAGAACCTGTGCGATCCAGTAGGGGATAAGATCCTTTGCCGGAAGCCTGCCGCCGATCACGAGACCGAGCGAAACAGCCGGATTGAAGTGGCCACCAGAAATGCCGCCCACAGCAAAAGCCATGGTCAGGACGGTGAGACCAAAAGCAAAGGCGACGCCCAGGAAGCCGATGCCAAGTTCAGGAAAAGCCGCAGCGAGCACCGCGCTGCCGCAGCCGCCGAAAACCAGCCAGAAAGTTCCGAAAAACTCAGCCGATAGTTTATTCAACATGGAAATCCCCAAGGTTGGTGTAGTGAAACTGGCCGAATGCGAATCAGATATCCAAAACTATATCCCTGTCATATTCTTCCGGCAATATTGTTGAAAACAAAGAATGGCGTCTATGCTTTGCTTCGTAGAACTATTTTAAAAGTAAATATCGAAAATTACCCCAATTATATTGTTGTTATTCGATAATATGATTGATAAGCACTTGAATTGATTAATGTAAATCATGTGCCCTACGGCTGAAGCGAAGGGCGAGCAGCAATGGCGCCCCGGAGGGCGTTGTCACCGGTCGTCGGCTGAATGACGCAATTGCGGGGTTGCTTGACCGCTGACTTCCATAGCCGGGTTATTGCGAAGGGGGCTGCATGCGCGTTATAAGCGAAGAGTAGGCACGGGGCAGGCCCGTAACCGAAGAACAGCCATTTTCAAAGGCTGTCGTAGAGCAGACAGGGAGTTTGCGGTTTGAACATGCATCCTAAGACCAGAGGATCGAGAATCTTTTGGGGTATCGCCATGGCGGTGCCGCTGGTTTCCGCTCTTTCCGGCTGCACGGCGACCGCATGGACGGAAAAGGTCAAGATCGACACCACGCCGCTACCGACCGAATGCGCGGGATGGCAGAAGATCGATCTCAAGCAGCGCACCACAATGGTTCTGCTGCGTCAGGATCCCAAGCTTATTGTCGAGATCGATTCTCACAATCTGAAGGGACGTAATCTCGGCTGCTGGCAGTAAGCGATCCAGCTTTTGAAACACGCGTCGGGGCTCAAGCCGGACGCGCCATCCTGATATCGACCTTCTCGATTGTGCCGCGCAGGGCGGGCAGCATCGTCTCGAAACGGATGTTTCTGCCGGGTTCGATGCTTGTGCGCACCGGTTCCAGCAGGCGTTCACGCTTTTGTCCGTCACGATAGGTGATGCTGACGATCAGAGCCGGTGGCGGCTGCGTTTCGTGGCTGTCATTCCTGATGCTGGCGCCCACATTCAGCACATTGCCTTCGGCGCGCTCTGCGATATTGCTGGTGATGTCGGTCACTTTCAACGCGGAAACGAGCGGCAGTGATGGCGATACGCTGGCGACGGCGTCCGACGACTTGCCTGTCATGATCGTATAGCCGCCCGCCATCCAGAAGGCGGTCGTGGCGCAAAAGGCCACCAGAACCCAATAGGCAACACTGGGGCCGCTCGCGGTTTCCGTCGCAATCGCCGGGCGTTGCTGTTTGCGGAAAAGGCTGAACCCCGGCAGCACATGCGGCGTGGCTGGCTTTCGACGTTCCGGCAGCACAGTTTCGAATTCGGCGTCCTCGACTTCGACAGCGGGCGCGTGACGCCAACCGGCAGACGTCGAGGCACGCTTATGGGCGCGCGCATGGTCTGCGGCGGGGGATCGCTTCGCCATCATGAAGTCATCTTCCTTTGCGTTTGCTCACTCATTCCAGCCCCATAGGCTGCCGCAAAATGGTTAATGCTTCGCTCGCGAATATTTTAACGGCCGAAACGGGTCCGATTTAACGCAAGATTAACCATAGAGGGTAAAGGTCGAACGGGTATTGATGCGCGACGCGTGAAGGCTTCGCGCGCGCGAAGAACAAAGAGAAACTGACCGGTGATACGTTTCGAGAATGTCGGGCTGAGATATGGAATGGGACCTGAAATCCTGAAGGATGTCAGTTTCCACATACCGCCGCGTTCATTCCAGTTTCTGACCGGCCCTTCGGGTGCCGGGAAGACGTCGCTCATGCGGCTGCTTTTCATGGCGCTGAAGCCGACACGCGGATTGATCAACGTGTTCGGCAACGACGTGGCGCGTCTCGACCATAAGCAGGTGCCGCTGCTGCGCCGCCGTATCGGCATTGTGTTTCAGGATTTCCGTCTGCTCGACCACATGACCACTTATGAGAATGTGGCGCTTCCGTTGCGGGTGCGCGGCAAGGAAGAAGCCACCTATCGGCATGAGGTGGAGGAACTTTTGCACTGGGTTGGCCTTGGTGACCGGATGGGCGTTCTCCCGCCGGTCCTGTCCGGTGGTGAAAAGCAGCGCGCCGCGATTGCGCGCGCGCTGATCGACCAGCCGGAACTGCTGTTGGCTGATGAGCCGACCGGCAATGTCGATCCGCCGCTCGCCAAGCGCCTGCTGCGCCTGTTCACGGAGCTTAATCGCTCGGGCACCGCTGTCATCATCGCGACGCACGACCTTTCCCTGATGGATCAGGTCAATGCGCGCCGCATGATTCTGGAACATGGGCGGCTCGATATCTATGAATAAGCCCCGCAGTGGTCGCCTAAACGGCTGGCAGAAAATTCTGGATGACCTCAAGGTTCGTTTCGAAGACCTGAAGGACATGGTTCTGGTGCGGGTCGGCAAACGCCGACAGCGCAAGGGGCCAAGCCCCATCGTGCCCGATGGCAGCGTCACCGGCACGGCTTTGGTGACCGTTATCGCGATCATGACCTTTCTCGCCTGCCTGACCATGGGCGGCGTTTCGCTGGTCCGCGCATCGGCTGCCGCCTGGCAGAGCCAGATTGCGCGCGAGGCGACCATCCAGATCCGTCCGGTCGAAGGGCAGGATATTGAAAAGGCCTTGCAACAGGCGAGCGATATCGCGCGCGGCTTTGCAGGCGTGAAGGCGACGAACATCATCGACAAGGATGCTACGGCGCGTCTGCTGGAACCCTGGCTTGGCAGCGGGCTCAACATTGACGAACTGCCGGTGCCGCGCCTTGTCGTGGTGACCATTGACGAAAGCGCGCCGCCAGATTTCGGCACCATGCGCGCGGAACTGACCCGCGCCATACCGGCAGCCAGTTTCGACGATCACCGGACTTGGGTGGACCGGCTGGTGTCGATGGCGCGAACCACGGTTCTGGTCGGCACGGCAGTTCTTTCGCTGGTGATCGCAGCCACCATTCTCACCGTCATTTTCGCCACGCGCGGCGCAATGTCCGGCAATAGCCACATCATCGAGGTTCTGCATTTCATCGGGGCGGAATCGAAATTCGTGGCGCGTGAATTCGAGTGGCATTTCTTCCGCACCGCGCTGAAAGGCGCGCTGTTCGGCGGTGCCGCCGCCATGCTGGTTTTCCTGATCTTTTCGTGGTGGGCTTCCCGCCATATGGCGACGCCGGAAGGCGATCAGGCCGCGGCGATGTTCGGGAACTTCGCCATCGGTCGCAGCGGCTATCTCGGCGCCGCCGCCATCATCATACTGGTCAGTGTCCTGACCATGCTGACCAGTCGCCTGACGGTTATTCGCCAGCTCGCAACCATGGATGGTCCGGGAGTGCGCTCCGAATGACAATCTTTTGGCCCAATACGCTCCGCCGCTCGCAAATTCCTGGTAGTTTTCCGAGTTATCGCCGCAATGCTGCGTATGATAGCCAGAGGAACAACGGGCGGATCGCGCACGCATTGGGCGGCGGATACCGGGCGAGTAACGATGCGGTGGCAAAGGGACAAACAGCGGAAGAGATGCGAGCGGGCGCCGTGGTCTGGCGACGCAGCCCCCTGTTGTTGCCCCTTCATCCTTGCTGCTTGCGCCAGCCAGATTCCTGTGGTCTGTCATGATGCGCATGCTGAGACGTTTCCAACCCATTTCCATCGTACTTTTTGGCCTGCTTCTGGCTTTTCTCGTTGGCTTTGTCGCCTTCGGTGAGAAGGTGACGAGCATGACGCCGCCGGTGATCGATGAACCCGCCGACGCCATTGTGGTCCTGACCGGCGGTCAGTCCCGCATTCAGGCGGCGGTCGATCTGTTGCAGGAAAAACGCGGCAAGCGTCTGCTGATCAGCGGCGTGCATCCTTCCACGAATGAAAAATCGATACAGCGCGCCACCCATGCCGATCCGAGCCTGTTCGACTGCTGTGTCGATCTCGACCGTTCGGCACGCAACACCATCGGCAATGCCGAGGAAAGCGAACACTGGATTCGCAACAACGGTTATAACCGGGTGATCGTCGTGACGAACAATTACCATATGCCGCGCAGCATTCTGGAAATGTCCTACCGGATGAAGGACGTGGAATTCGTGCCCTATCCGGTGGTGAACACCGAGGGGCGCGGGCAAAGCTGGGTTGCCGAGGGTGACACGCTGCGCGTATTGTTCGTGGAATATGTCAAATATCTGGGCGCGGTCGTGCGCGTCGGTACGTCGGAGATTTTCGGCTTCGACATCCTGAACGGCGTCGCCGGTCAGAAAATCAATCGGTAACAAACAGCAAATTCCTGACAATCGGTCACTGTTTTCTGTATGGAAAACGGGGCAGTTCCTGATATACGAGTGCCCGAGATTTCGGAAAGCGAAGGTCTGACAGTTTTTCGAGATTGTGTCTCTCTCTACGGGACGTGCTCTAGCCGGGACATTCGCCGACACGATGCTTCTCTATCTGCGTTCAATCCTCTTCAATGCGGCGTTTTACATCTGCACGCTGGTTCAGATGATCGTCTATACGCCGTTCTATTTCCTGCTGCCGCGCAAGAAGGCCTGGATCGTGCCGAAGCTGTGGGCGCGGGTCAATCTCAAGCTCCAGAAGATCATTGCCGGGACGGATTACGTCATTGAAGGTCTCGATAATATTCCAGAGGGCGCCTATATCTGCGCGCCCAAGCACCAGTCGGCCTGGGATACCTATGCGTTCCTGCCCTATCTGGATGATCCGGTTCTGATCCTGAAGCGCGAATTGATGCGCATTCCGCTGTTCGGCTGGTACGTCGCTAAAATGGAGATGATCCCGGTGGATCGCGGATCGCGCGTCAAGGCGCTGCATTCGATCACCAAGGGCGCGGAAAAGGCCATTGCCGAAGGGCGTCAGATCCTGATCTATCCTGAAGGCACCCGCCGCGCGCCCGGTGCGCCGCCGCAATATAAATACGGCATCGTGCATCTTTACGATGCGCTGAACCTGCCGGTCTTGCCGATTGCCCATAATGCCGGGCTTTACTGGCCGCGCCGCAAGTTTCTGCGCTTTCCGGGCACCATTCGGTGCCGCGTCCTGCCGCCCATTCCGCCGGGGCTTGAAAAGGAAGAATTTCTGCGCCGCCTGATCGAAACCACCGAAACGGCCTGCGACGAGCTTCTGGTTGCGGCAAGCCGCGACCCCAACCCACCCCCGATGCCACCGACAGCTGTGGACCGCCTGAAGGAACTGGGTGTTTCACCGCGCAGTTAAATGCCCGACATCCTTCCGGCTGTACATGAGCTAAACGACAATTAGTCGCGTTTTATTGAACTTTCGTTTTTCTTGCACGGAAACATGAAACCCGTTATCAGAGCGCGACACGAAAGGACCCATCATGAATATTGATGCCATTTCCATCGGAACCAATCCTCCCGAAGACGTCAACGTCATCATCGAAGTTCCGGTCGGCGGCCAGCCGATCAAGTACGAGATGGACAAGAAGTCCGGGGCTCTGATCGTTGACCGTTTTCTCTACACGCCGATGACCTATCCGGGCAATTACGGTTTCGTACCGCACACGCTCTCGGAAGACGGCGATCCGATCGACGTTCTCGTCTGCAACACCCGTCCGCTGGTGCCGGGTTCTGTGATCAATGTCCGCCCGATCGGCGTTCTGGTCATGGAAGACAATTCCGGCAAGGACGAAAAGATCATCGCCGTTCCGTCGCCGCACCTGACGCGCCGTTACGAGAAGATCCACGACTATACCGATATGCCGGAAATCACGCTGAAGCAGATCGCGCATTTCTTCGAGCATTACAAGGATCTGGAACCCGGCAAGTGGGTCAAGATCGGTGACTGGGGCGATGAAGACTACGCTCGCAAGTTCATCGTTGAAGCGATCGAACGCGCCAAGGGCAAGTAATCGCCTGTTTCATGAGTTGAGTTCAAAACAAAAGCGCCCGATGATCCATCGGGCGCTTTTGTTTTTGGTGTTTGCTGTGCCGGTCAGAGGAAGAGCGGCAGCAGCGTCGTCCACATGAACTGGCGGATGAAGAAGATAATCAACAGCAGGACAATCGGCGAAATGTCGATGCCGCCGAGATTGGGCAGGAGATTACGGATCGGGCGCAGAACCGGCTCGGTTACCTTGTAGAGAAACTCTCCGACCGAGGCCACGAAGCGATTGCCGGAATTGACGACATTGAACGCATAGAGCCACGAATAAATGGCGCTGGCGATGATGATCCACGTATAGATGTCGAGCGCCAGGTCAATGGTGCGGAACAATGCTATCATGAGTGTCTGTCTCCTTGACGATTGGCCGAGATGTAGCGATTGCTTCGATTGAGGACAAGTGCCCGATAGGCTGCCGGCTCAATTTTCGTGCTTGAGGCACTGGATCGGCCCTTCTCTTTGCTCTGCCGGACAATGCCCTGATATGCCATCGGTGTTGCTATGCTTTGTAATAAATGGCAAGTGAGCTTAACAGTGCTGACCGGTGTTTGGCTGAACGGATAAAACGACAATGGATATTTCAGAAAATAGTCGCGATCCTTATAAGGACCGCAAAAGCATCGAGTTTTCCTTCCGTGCCAAACGGTTCGCCCATATCCGCAAATTGATCGAGGCGGCACTTGCCGAAAAGCCGGAAGGCGAAAAAGTTGAAATCCTCGATCTCGGCGGGTCGGAAAAATATTGGCTGATCGGCGAAGACTTCATCGAAGCCAACCGCGACCGCCTGCATTTCACGCTGATCAATCCTGAAAAGCAGGAAGAGAAAGATACGGGAACCTTCACGTTTCTGGTCGGCGACGCGACCGATCCGGCGCTTTTTGCGGGGCGGACTTTCGACGTGGTTCATTCCAACTCGGTTATCGAACATGTCGGCGACTGGGCGGCCATCACACGCTTTGCGGAAAATACCCGCAGGCTCGGCAAGCGCTATTACATGCAGACGCCCAATTACTGGTTCCCTTATGAGCCGCATTTCCGCTTTATCGGTTTTCAGTGGCTGCCGGTGGCGGTGCGCATCTGGCTGATGACCAAGATGCGGCTCGGCTTTTTCGAGCGTCAGAAAAGCGCCGACGATGCCCGTTTTCATGTGGAATCGATCCGGCTTTTGACCACGGGACAGGTGCGTAAGCTCTTCCCGGATGGGCGGATCGAATTTGAGAAGATTGCCGGACTGGCGAAGTCCATTCTCGCGATCAGGGATTGATCAGTCGAAATCACGCGGTGGGTGTGATTTCGCGGCAATCAGGCTGCCGACATGCTCAAGCGCGTGATCGCGTACGCGCATATCGCGCAGATGTTTCAGCGTGTTGGCGACATAGTCGATATTCGCGCCGGATTCGCCATGCGCGGATGCAACAATCGCAGCCGCGTCCTCGGCCTTGAGCGCGCCCGCATATTGCACATGGCGGCGGTCGGCCACATAGACCAGTCCCTGAACATCGCGCCCGTCATGGAGGCGCAGCCGTAACCTTTTTTCGTGGTAGACATTGTTCGACATTTCGCGTTCGCGCAGATAGACCATCACCTCGTCGGTCATCTCGCCCGGAACGCGGAACGCCATGCCAAGGCAGGAGCCGCCCGCGTCGAGACCAAGCACCAGTCCGGGGTGGTCGGGCGAGCCGCGATGAAAATGCGAATAGATGCACAAGCTGCGACGATAGCCGTGCAGGCGGGCGCGAACGGTCTCCACATGCGCGAAGCCGGGCCGCCACATTAGCGAGCCGTAGCCGAAAACCCAGAAATCACTCGTCCGCTTTGCATCGATATGGTGTGTCATGATGGTATAATATTTGCCGTCTTGTGACCGATTTCCATGGGTAATTGATGGATATCCCTCGTTTTTTCTGAAGCGCCACTTCACAAGACTCAATCCTGCCATAATATGGCCAAGAGTGAGGTTGAGCAAAACATTGTATCGAAAGATGCGTCGCTGGCGGCTCTGCTGCTTCTCAGGCTCAACTCTCTGACCGACATAAGGTTTTTCGATGGTGCATCCCGGGACGGAAGCTGGAACGAAACAACGGAAGTCCAGAAAGCGATCTATTGCGCTTGGCATTTTCCTGATCGTTCTCGTCGCTGCCTACACTGCCGGGTGGTTCTATGTGGCCGACCGCCTGCAAACGCGCGCCACCGCGGATATGGCAAAGCTGTCCGCTCAGGGCATTGGCGTGCGCTGCGAGGATCTGCGCACAAGCGGCTATCCGCTTCGTGTCAATGTGGTCTGCGACAGCATTTCCTGGCAGAAGCCCAGCGCCGGTATGGCCTTTCGCGCAGGGCGTTTCACCTCCGGCTCGCCGATCTATGCGCCGCGCTCGCTCAGCAATGATCTGACAGGACCTGCCTTTATCGAATTTCCGGGTCTTCAACCGCTTGAAGTGAGCTGGAGCCGGTTCAGCTCCAACACCCGGCTTGCCCGCCCATTCCCGACCGAGATTGCGCTTGAAGCGCGCGACATCGTGGTCGGTCGCCGCACGGAAACCACGACGACGGAGCCGCTCAGCAGTCTGGAACAGATGGATTTCAGCATGAGCGCCGTCGATGGCGCGCTGAAACTGGCAGGCCGCTTTGCCGGGCTGAAGCTTGCAGCCCCGGTGATCGGCAATGCCAAGAGCCCCGAGATCGACGGCGTTGCCGATATCGAGATTGCCGATGCTGCCACACTGCTGGCGTCGGGATCTTCCGACTTCAGCCAGCGTCTGCGCGGCCATAGCGGCACGATCCATCAGGCATTTCTCTCCATGCCCAATGGGGCGATGGTGACGCTGACCGGTCCGTTTTCCGTCGATGACAATGGGCTGATCAACGCCGATGTGAAGCTGACACTCGTCAATGCGCAATCGCTGGCGCAGGCTGGCCAGACGGTTTTCCCGGAGCAGGGCAGCAATATCGCCACCATCCTCTTCGCGCTATCAGCCATGCCGAAAGACGAAAACGGCAATCCCACGCTGGAGATTGCCGTTCGCAAGGGCAGAGCCAATGCCGGGTTCATTCCGCTTGGGCGGTTACCGGCGCTTTAGGGGAGTAAGGGAATAG
Source organism: Ochrobactrum sp. SSR (assembly GCF_030067775.1). Classification (NCBI taxonomy): domain Bacteria; kingdom Pseudomonadati; phylum Pseudomonadota; class Alphaproteobacteria; order Hyphomicrobiales; family Brucellaceae; genus Ochrobactrum; species Ochrobactrum sp. SSR. Next base: position 2,037,272 of record NZ_CP125969.1, read on the forward strand.
GGGAATAGGGGAGTATGTTTTTACTGCCCTATCTATTGCCTTACTTCTTTTCGTTGGTGCGCGTCGCAGCATGACGGCCAAAGTCTGGCGCATCCACTTCCTGACCCGCATCGATAATGCCACGGCGCACCGCACGCGTGCGCGTGAAGAGGTCGAACAAGGCCTCTCCGTCGCCCCAGCGGATCGAGCGTTGCAGCGAGGCCAAATCTTCCGAAAAGCGTCCGAGCATTTCAAGGATAGCGTCCTTGTTGTGCAGGCACACGTCACGCCACATGGTCGGGTCTGATGCCGCCAGACGCGTGAAGTCACGGAAACCGGATGCGGAATATTTGATGACTTCCGATTTTGTCACCTGCTCCAGATCGCTGGCGGTGCCGACGATGTTGTAGGCGATGATATGCGGCAGATGCGAGACGATGGCCAGCACCAGATCATGGTGCTGCGGGTCCATATGGTCGAGCCGCGAACCGCAGGCCGTCCAGAAGGCCGTAAGCTTTTCCAGCGCCGCTTCATCCGTGTCGGGAAGGGGCGTGAGGATGCACCAGCGATTGTTGAACAGCTCTGCAAAGCCTGCGTCCGGGCCGGAATATTCCGTTCCCGCTAGCGGGTGGCCCGGAATGAAATGCACATTGGCGGGCAGTTCCGGCTGCATCTGTGCAATGACGGAAGCTTTCGTCGAGCCGACATCGGTGACGATGGCGCCCGGCTTCAGGCTGCCAGCGATCTGCTTTGCGACGGTGCCGGACGAACCGACCGGTACCGAGACGATCACCAGATCGGCTTCCCTGACCGCTTCGGCGCTGTCGGTGGTGTAGCTGTCGCCGAGGTTCAGTTCCTCGGCGCGCTTCAGGGTTTCGGCGCTGCGGGTTGCAATTGCGATATGGTTGGCAAGGCCTTCGCGACGGATGACGCGCGCCAGCGACGAACCGATGAGACCGATACCGATCAGCGCGATTTTATCAAAATGGATCGTGGACATTGATCTTACTTTAAAAACTCAGTGAGTGCGGCGACTACGCCGCGATTGGCTTCTTCCGGTCCGACGGTCATGCGCAGCGCGTTGGGGAAACCGTATCCGCCAACACGGCGCAGAATATAACCGCGCTTGGAAAGCCACTCATCCGCCTTGTCTGCCGAGTTTGCGGCGTCTTCGGGGAAATGGATCAGAAGGAAGTTCGTGACCGAAGGCGTCACCCGCAGGCCGAGCTTGGTGAACTCATCCGTCAGCCAGGACAGCCACTTGTCGTTATAGGCGACCGACTTTTCGACATGGTTGCGGTCGCGAATGGCGGCCGCACCGGCGGCAATCGCTGCCGAATTCATGTTGAACGGGCCGCGAATGCGATTGACTGCGTCGATCACATGGGCGGGCGCATACATCCAGCCGATTCGCAGACCCGGAAGGCCGTGGATCTTCGAGAAGGTGCGGGTCATCACGACATTCTCGTTCGACGAAACGAGTTCGAGACCGGCCTCATAATCGTTGCGGCGCACATATTCGGCATAGGCAGCATCGAGGATGAGAAGGACATGCTTCGGCAGGCCCGCATGCAAACGGCGCACTTCCTCGAAAGGCAGATAAGTGCCGGTCGGATTGGCCGGATTGGCGATGAAGACAACCTTGGTGCGCGGCGTAATGCCAGCAAGAATGGCATCCACGTCGATGCGCGCATTGCTTTCCTTCACGGTTACCGGTGTTGCACCGGCTGCCAGCGTCTGGATCTTGTAAACGGCAAAGCCATGCTCGGTGATGACGGCTTCATCGCCCGGCGCAAGATAAGTCTGGCAGAGCAGGCCCAACAACTCATCCGAACCATTGCCGCACAGGATATTGCCAATGTTCAGCCCTTGCGTTTCGGCAATAGCTTCACGCAGCGCGAGCGCCTGTCCGTCGGGATAAAGTTCCAGCTTTTCGCCCGCGTATCGATAGGCCTCCACCGCATGGGGGCTGGGGCCGATCGGGGTCTCGTTGGAGGAGAGCTTATAGACCTTGGCAACGCCTTCCACATGTTCCTTGCCGGGCACGTAGGCTGCGATGTTGAGCAGGCCGGCCTTGGGCTGGGGACGGGAAAGGTTTTGCTGATCGGTCATGATTTTGGCTCCGCCAAAAGAACAGTGTTGCTTTATGGGACGCTCAAGGGATTTGAGCCCCGATGCGACATAAACCGCCATGGGCGCGAAGTCGAGAAAAACCTTGTTTTATGGGGGTTGAGCAAATCCCGAAAAGTGCGAAGCGGTTTTCGGACAAGATGTGCGTCAGAGTAAATATGTAGAGCTGATCTAATGTAATCAGATGGGCTCTAGGCGTCAGACTCTTGTTTGGCCTTGCGCAGTCCGCTGACCGGGGTTCCAAGCACCGGCACGAAAACACGCCGCGACGAGCGCTGCGCAACCGGCAGACCCTGATAGAGACGTTTCTGGGCTTCCACCACCAACACGCCTGAGAAAAGCGGCCACAGCCGCCGCCCCAGACCTTCGATTGCCAGACAAGGCCGCATCATCCAGCGCCGCGTGGCGGGTGGGAAATGCAGGGCGTCGCTGACGGTGTTGACCGTGAAATTGGCTTCGCGCAGCAGGGTGGAAAGCTGGTCGCGGCTGTAAGGCCGCCCGCTGCCGAAAGGCGTATGTTCGAAGCGGGCCCAGACGCCACGGCGGTTGGGCACAACGATCACCAGCCGCCCGTTGGGCGCCAGTACGCGCCACATTTCCTTCAGCGTTTCCGGTGCGCTTTCGGCATATTCCAACGCATGGACCATCAGGATGCGGTCGATGGAGGAATCCGGCAGCGGCAATTCTTCATCGAAGACCAAAGCCGTGGTGGATTTGTCCGCCGAAGGCCAGGCGATCGCGCCCTGTCCGGCTGGCATGAAGGCAAAAGTGCGTTCCGTATCGGCGCTGAACCGGTCGAGATAGGGCAGGCTGTAGCCCATGCCGATGAGCCGTTCGCCCGGAACACGTTCCCAAAGACCGGCAATCGCCATGCGTATGGCGCGCTCGGCCAAATGACCAAGTGTCGTGTCGTAAAAGGAGCGCAGTTCGATAATGTCCGGATGCATGCGGGCACGCTATATCAAATCCTGTCATCGGGGAATGGATATAAGAGCCTGTTCCAAAAGTCGCCCTGTGTGGCTGCAAATGGCAATTTTCTCCATTCCGGTGCTCTCGTACCAATAGTACGCTCCGCTCCGGTACTCGAAAATCACCATTTTCGCACACACATGCCGCTTTTTGTTTCAGGCTCTAAGCCTGGGCTTGTTGACAGGCGGGGTGCATTTTCTTCAAACCGTGCTATAGAGCGTGCCTTCTGCAGGAAAGCGCATCCCGAAAAGCCTGAAAAGGCTTTCGGTGGCCCATAAGCAAAGCAAACGATCAGGAGAGAACCGGCAATGCCAGAAGTCGGCGGCAAGACGATAGAAATTCTATTCAGCCCGGAAGATATTGCCGGTCGCAATCTTGAACTGGCGAAGGCTATTGCCGAACGCAAGTTTCACAATCTGCTGACGATTTCCATTCTCAAGGGCTCGTTCATTTTCGCAGCCGACCTCATCCGTGCCATGCATGATGCGGGCGTGGAACCGGATGTCGAATTCATCACGGTGTCCAGTTATGGCAAGGGCACGACCAGTACGGAAGTTCGCCTGCTGCGCGATATCGACAGCGAAGTGCGTGACCGCGATGTGCTGCTGATCGACGATATTCTGGAATCTGGCAAGACGCTCAAATTCGTCCGCGAACTGATGCTGGAACGTGGCGCGCGCAGCGTCAGTATTGCCGTCCTGCTGGACAAGAGCGTGCGGCGCAAGGTCGATCTGGAAGCTGATTTTGTCGCCTTCGAATGCCCGGATTATTTTGTCGTCGGCTATGGCATGGACGTAGCCCATTCGTTCCGGCAGTTGCCCTATGTCGGACACGTCAAGGATTGAGCGGCAAATTCGTGATGCCGGGCTGCAAAGAGCGCTTTTCTGTGCGCCGGTGCTCACGTACCCTTAAGTACGCTCCGCTCCGTTGCTCGAAAATCACTCTTTTCGCCACGGCCTGACGAATTTGCAACCGTCGTACGAGTTCGTTGAGCAGCCTCTAATCGAACTGTAACAGGCGCTGCAGATATTCCTTTTCCATCTGCGGCGTCAGCGCGTTGCCGAGCTTGCGGCGGATTTCATCCAGAATTTCACGCGCGCGCTGAATGTCGATTTCGCCGGGAATTTTGGTGCCGTTGCCATCATCGGCTCCCATGCCCTGCTGGCGTCCGAGCGGATCGCGGCCACGAGAACCATTCGCGCCCTGACCCTGCTGGACGTCCTGCCCCATCGCCTGCTGCATCTTCTGCATCATGTCGCGACCGGCACGGCGCAGGGCGTCCAGAGCGCTGCCCTGATTGTCGTTGGCCTCCGCGCCTTCATTGCGTCCTAGCGCTTCGGCGGCATTGCCCATGGATTTTCCAGCATCGCCGAAATCCTTGCCGGGTTCTATACCCAAGCCTTTCAGGTCTTCCGTCAGCTTTTGCAGTTCCTGCTGCAATTGCTGCTGCTGCTGTTGCAGCTTGCGCATGGCCTCTGCGGTCTTCTCATCCGTCTGGCCGCCTTGCTGCGAACCGCCGCCCCTGGAGCCGTCATCGCCGGGGAACAGGCCTTCCATGTCCTCACCTTCGCCCTCTTCACCGGCACCCGGATTGCTGTCGAACTGGCGCTGCTGCTGCTGGTCGAGATTGAAGGTCTCATTCATCATCTGCTGCTGGCGGCGCATCAGATCGCCAAGCTTGTTCATCTGCTGCTGCATCTGCCCTTGCTGGCCCTGCTGTCCCTGACCCTGCTGGCCGGGTTGTGTCTGACCCATTTGCAGATTGTTCATCAGGTCCTGCAATTGCGACAGAAGCTGTTCGGCCTGATCGCGCGATCCCTGACGGGCCAGATTTTCGATCTGGTCCATCATGCGCTGTAAATCCCGTTCCGTCAGCATCTGCGCATTGGGATCCGGCGCTGACTGGCGCGCATTCGGGTTCTGCTGCTGGCGCTGGGCGAATTCGCGCAGGAAATCCTGCATCGCCTTGCGCAATTCGGCGGTGAGCTTCTCGATCTCTTCCTGCGAGGCACCGTTTTGCAGCGCATTTTTCAGTGCTTCCTGCGCCTGACGCAGACGCTTTTCGGCTGCCGAAAGATTGCCATCCTCAATACCGAGCGCCACCTGCCACATATAATAGGCAGTATCGCGTAGGGCGTCGTCGCTTCTCGCCATGCGAAGCCTGGTGCGGATGGTGACGAGGCCCAGATAATGCGCGGCGTTCTTGATCGTTTCTTCCGGGCGCAGCATCAGCGCCGACAGCATGTCCAGCACATGATCGCGCTGGTTGGCGTCAAGCGCCAGAATACGCCGCTGTTCGGCAATAGCGCGCGCCAGCGGGTTGCTGAAAGGCCGTTCGGGAAGCGTTATCACCTTGGTTTCGCTGCGCCCAACCTGGCCCGCCGCGTCGGTGACGACGAGGGTTAGCGCTATCTTCTGGCCTGCCCATGGATGTTCGGTCAGGTCTTTCGATGTGGTGGTTTCCTTCACGCCGCGGCGCGGCAATGCGAGCGGCAGCTCCGGTGCCTCGTAAAGCGGGGAGGCCTCTTCGTCTTCATCGATTTCCAGCGGCACGATCTCGGCAAAGGCTCTGGCCGGCACATAGTCGTCATCGATTTCATAGGTCAGTTGCAGCGTGCCGTTGAGCGCGTGACCGGGTTCCTTGGTAAAGCGGATCGTCGGCGGCGTGTCTGGCGTCACCGCAAATTTCCAGCGCGCATCGGTGCCGGAAAGGGTCACGGTTTCGTCTTCGCGTAAATCGTAGCGGAAGTTGCGGCTTCCATCGACAGCGCTTTCTTCCGGCGTCTGTACCGGCCTCAGTCCTTGCGCTTGCGTCTGCTCTTCCTTCGGGGCGACGGGCTGGACTTCCCGTTGCTCGCCTTCTGCATTGGTTGCGGTGAGGCGTTCCGAGCTGCCGCCGATGACGCGGACCGAAAGCACACTGCCCTCGGGAACCGTGATCGCTTCGGCATTGCGGCTGTTTTCAGCGCTGGCCGTCAGGAAGACCGGCGCGCGGCCTGTATAGCGCGGTGGTGTCACCCAGGCATCGACACGGGCAAGGGCGGCACCGTTGCCGGGGCGAATGTGAAAGGCGTCGGCAATGCGCCCGCTGCCAGCGCTGGACGTGTAGGCGAGCGCTGTGACGAAAAGCAGCGCCACGACGGCGCGCAGGCCATAAGGATCGCGTTCCGGCAGGCGCGGTCGCGGCAAGCCGGATTGCAGGTTCTTGAGCCGTTCGGCCATACGCTTCTGATGTTCGCGCCACAGAGCTTGCGAAAACGGATCGTGGGTGCCGCTGGCCATATGGCCGGATTGCACGGCCAGCGGTTCGTGCACGAGGCCGTTGACCGCCTCGATGCGCGCCGTGACATCGTCTTCGGTCGGCTGGCGAAAACGGGATGGGAGATAGAGCGCAACCAGCCCTGCCAGCGCGAAGATCGTCAGCACGGCGATATGCAACCAGCGCGGCATCATGCCGAACAGGCCAAACCAGCTGATGCTTGCAAAAAGCGCAACCAACAGAATCAGCGGCAGGACCAGCGGCCACAGGCGTTCAAACCCGACGGACAAGAAGGTGCGCAGACGCAGTCGGCGCAACAGAGCGCCATCGCCTGAAAACAGGCGCAAAAAGGCTTCCCGCATCAGCTGCGGCCTATCCTTCTTGTCTTGGCCTTGATCCGTCATCCGGGCTTTCTGCTCTGTCTGCCAGCGTGCAATCAAATGACAGGATAACATGCATCATGGCAAAGGCGAGGCTTTGCCATGATTAATATGGGCCCTGATTAATTGGGCCCGATGGCTTACAGCCAGTCCGGTATGGAATCGAGCGCAAGCAGCTCTTCGTAAGTGTGGCGCGGGCGCACGACATGGTAGCGGTCGCCATCGACCAGAACTTCCGGCACCAGAAGGCGGCTATTATAGGTGCTCGACAGGACCGCACCGTAAGCGCCAGCGGTGCTCACCGCAATCAGGTCGCCGGGCGCTGGCTTGGTCGTCTCGCGGTCGAGGCCGAGATAATCGCCCGTCTCGCAGACAGGTCCGACGAAATCGGCGCGGATGCGCGGCGCGTCGTCCTTTGCCAGCTTGACCGGGCGGATATCGTGAAATGCTTCATAAAGCGTCGGGCGGATGAGATCGTTCATCGCGGCATCGACGATGATGAAGTTCTTCGCATCGCCTTCCTTGACGAAAATCACTTCCGTCACCAGCAGACCGGCATTGCCGACGATCAGGCGGCCCGGCTCGAAAACCGTCTTGAGGCCGAGCGGCTTGATGTGCTTGGCGACAATCTCCGCATAGGCCACCGGCAGCGGCGGCGGGTTGTTGTCGGTGCGATAGGGAATGCCGAGACCGCCGCCGACATCGACATGGCGGATGTTGTGGCCATCGGCCTGCAATTCCTTCACCAGCTGCGCCATCAGCGCAAAAGCATTGTCGAAGGGTTCAAGATCGATGATCTGGCTGCCGATATGCATATCGATGCCAACCACGTCGATGCCCGGCAGGCTGGCCGCACGGGCATAGGCCTCGCGCGCCTTGATGCGCGGAATGCCGAACTTGTTTTCAGACTTGCCGGTCGAGATCTTGGCGTGGGTCTTGGCGTCGACATCCGGGTTGATACGCAGCGATACCGAGGCAACCTTGCCCGCCTTGACAGCACGGGCCGAGAGAATTTCCAGCTCCGGTTCGGATTCGACATTGAAGCAATAGATACCGACCTCAAGCGCGAAATCCATTTCGCGCGGGGTCTTGCCGACGCCGGAAAAGACGATTTTGCTGGCAGGGATGCCTGCGGCGAGCGCACGGCGAATTTCGCCTTCCGACACCGTATCGGCACCGGCGCCGAGCTTTGCGAGCGTCTTCAACACGGCCAGATTGGAATTGGCCTTCAGCGCATAGGCGATCAGCGGTTCCATATCGGCGAAAGCTTCGCTGAACACGCGGAAATGGCGCTCGATCGTGGCGCGGGAATAGACGTAGAAAGGCGTACCGACCGCCTTGGCGATTTCAGGCAGGCTGACATTTTCGGCGTGCAGCACACCGTCGCGATATTCAAAATGATTCACGGAAGATAGTCCTTGGGAACTAGAGCAGCTTATCAAGAATGAAAGGCTTGTCTTCCTTGGGTTTCGGCTTGGTGTGGCCCTGATCATCGGTGATCAGCGATGACGGCGGCGGTTCCAGCGGGCCTTTACGTCCACAGGCGGCAAGCGTGGCTGCGAGTGCGGCGATCATAAGCACGGTCGAAATGGCGGAGCGGCCTGTCATCAGCTTTGGTTCCTGAATCAAAATCTTGGTTGGGCTAGCTGTAACGCAAAATTCTCAAGAGTGAAATCACCCGTTGGCCGGATGATTTCACATGACTTTATCTTGAACGGCGATCAGGCCTTCACGATGCGCTTTTTCCAGTACCGGATCTGGCGGCGCACTTCCTGCGGGGCCGTGCCGCCAAAGGACTGGCGGCTCTTGACCGATTTCTCGACCGTGAGATAGCCGAAGATCGCATCGGTGATGCCGGGATGGATCGATTGCAGCTCTTCCAGCGAGAGCTTGGCGAGGTCAACCTTGCGGCTTTCCGCCAGAGCAACCGCGCGACCGGTGATGTGGTGCGCTTCGCGGAAGGGCAGTCCCAGTTCCCGCACCAGCCAGTCGGCGAGGTCGGTTGCCGTGGAATAGCCCGAACCGGCGGCTTTCTTCATGGAAGCGACATTGATCGTCAGGTCGCGCACCATGCCCGCCATGGCGGCAATGGCGAGTTCCAGATTTTCGGCAGCGTCAAAAACCTGTTCCTTGTCTTCCTGCATGTCCTTGGAATAGGCGAGCGGCAGACCCTTCATGATGGTCAAAAGGGCGACCAGCGAACCGTTGATACGGCCAGTCTTGGCGCGAACCAGTTCGGCGGCATCCGGGTTCTTCTTTTGCGGCATGATCGACGAGCCGGTGGAGAAGGCATCGGACAGGCGCACGAAGTTGAACTGCGGCGTGGACCAGATGACGATTTCTTCGGCAAGCCGCGACATATGACCGGCGCAGATGGCTGCAAGCGACAGGAATTCCAGCGCATAGTCGCGGTCGGAAACGCTGTCGAGCGAGTTGCGGGTCGGTTCGCGGAAGCCGAGCGTCGTGGCCGTCATATGACGGTCGATCGGGAAGCCGGTGCCAGCGAGGGCTGCGGCACCCAGCGGCGATTCATCCATGCGCTCGATAGCGTCGCGCACGCGGGACAGATCGCGTCCGAACATTTCCACATAGGCCATGCAATGATGGCCGAAAGTGACGGGCTGCGCGGTCTGGAGATGGGTGAAGCCCGGCATCACGGTCGCCGCGTGTTCTTCGGCGCGTTCCAGAAAAGCTTCGATCAGGTTTTTCAGGGCGACGGCGGTCTTTTCCAGTTCCTGCTTGACCCAGAGGCGGAAATCGACGGCCACCTGATCGTTGCGCGAGCGGGCGGTGTGGAGGCGACCTGCCGAGGGGCCGATCAGATCGGCCAGCCGCGCCTCGATATTCATGTGAATGTCTTCGAGCTTGCGCGAGAAGGTGAACTTGCCGTCCTCGATCTCCTTGAGGATGGTTTTCAGGCCCTGCTCGATCTGTTTGTGATCGTCTGCCGTAATGATGCCCGTCTTTGCGAGCATGGCTGCATGCGCGAGCGAGCCTTGAATATCTTGCGCATAGAGCTTGCGGTCGAAGCCGATGGATGCATTGATCTCTTCCATGATCGCATCGGGTCCTGAGGCAAAACGGCCGCCCCACATCTGATTGCTTGATTTTTGTTCGCTCATGCTCATATGCCCCGAGTGACGATTTGGCCGGATATTAGAAAGAAGTGACGCGACATGGCAGAAGACAACGAAAAGGCGAAATCGGGAAATCGCAAGATCGTCCTTCTTGCAGCCCTTGCCGGTGTCATTGCCGGTATCGGGGCGGTATACGTGATGGAGCGCCCCTCTGGCAATGTGGTAGCCGCTAATGTTTCGTCCGAAAATGACGAAGCGTCCGCCCAATGCGCCTTAAAAGCGGATTCGCTGAAGGCGCTCGACGCGGCTGCAACCGGCGGCGTGGCCGCCATGCGCCCAGCGGAAAAGCCGATTTCCGTGGCGCATCTTGCCTTCACGGGCCCCGACGGCAAGCAGATGACGCTTGGCGATTACAAGGGCAAGACGCTTCTCGTTAATCTCTGGGCGACATGGTGTGCGCCATGCCGCGAGGAAATGCCAGCCCTCGACAAATTGCAGGCCGAAAAGGGCGGCAAGGATTTCGATGTCGTGGCGATCAATATCGACACGGGTTCCGACGACAAGCCCAAGGGTTTTCTAAGCGAGATCGGCATTAAGAACCTCACGCTGCACCGCGATGCGACTATGGCAAGCTTCAATGAGCTGAAGCGCAAGAACCTTGCTTTCGGCCTGCCGGTGACGCTTCTGGTCGATAAGGACGGCTGCCAGATCGCATCCATGAACGGGCCCGCCCCATGGGAAGGGCCGGACGCCATGAAACTGATCGAAGCCGCGCAGAAACTTTAACGCTCGACAACGGGGCGAATTGGTGGCTTCCTCCTTTTCCGAAGGAGACATCGCATGAGTCTCGACGTCTGGCTTGCATTCACCGCCGCATCCATCGTGCTTCTGATCATTCCGGGGCCAACGGTTCTGCTCGTCGTGTCTTATGCGCTGGGGCAGGGATGGAAGACGGCTTTTCCGATGGCGGTGGGCGTGGCGCTGGGCGACTTCACGGCCATGACGCTGTCCATGCTGGGCGTCGGGGCACTGCTCGCGGCTTCCGCAACTGTGTTCACAGTGGTTAAATGGATCGGCGCTGCCTATCTCGTCTGGCTCGGCATCAAGCTGTTCCGGGCCGGAGGCACGATGAATGCCAAGGCCCGGCATGACAAGGTGCATCCGGTTAGGATGCTGGTTCATGCCTGGCTGGTGACGGCGCTCAACCCGAAAAGCATCACTTTCTTCGTGGCGTTTCTGCCGCAGTTCCTCAGCCCGCATCGGGATTTTCTGACCCAGATGCTGGTCTTTGAAAGCACATTTTTGGTGCTCGCCTTCCTCAATGCCTTCGCCTATGCGCTGACGGCGGCACGGGCGCGGCGCTTCTTTGCCAGCGAGCGGGCCCTGCGGATTTTCAATCGCGCAGGCGGCACCTTGCTGATCGGCGCTGGTGTTGCGACTGCAACGATCAGGTCAAGCTGATGTAAAACCGGCGCGCTTTAACCGCACAATGGCGAGATCGAGCGCCGACAGAAACGCCGACCGGTCCTTCGGCGCAAATGGCGCGGGACCGCCGGTGATTTCTCCGGCAGAGCGTAGCGAATCCATCAGATTGCGTGTCGCGAGCGTGTTGCCGATGGTGCTTTGCGTATGAACGCGTCCATTGGGCGCGATGACCGATGCGCCTTTTTCGAGCGAACGGCTGGCCAGCGGAATATCGGCGGTGATGACGATAGCACCCGGCTTAGCATTTTCGGCGATCCAGTCGTCGGCGGCGTCGAGCTTGTCCGAGACGACAACCCGCTCCACCCGTTCGGCATCACGCGGGATCGCCACGAAACTGTTGGCGACCAGCACCACAGGCAGGCCATGCCGCTCGGCGACACGGTAGATTTCAGCCTTCACCGGACAGGCATCGGCGTCAACGAGGATGCGGATCGTATTGGTTTCAATGGTCATCCGTTCTCAATAAAACGACGCCTGCCTTTTGGCAAATTGAACGCTGCAATCAGATTTATGCGATAGGTGTTTCTGACGAAGCGGTATAAGGCGAGCGCAAATAAGAGAGTTTGCCATGGCCGCGCGCTTCTTCCCCATTATGTTTGTTCTGCTCTGGGCCACCGGCTTCATCGGGGCCGGATTGTCCATGCCCTATGCGGAACCGTTCACCTTCATGGCGGTGCGGTTTTCCATTGCGGCGGTCATCATGACGCTGTGGGCGCTGGCGAGCCGGGCGGTGTGGCCGAAGGGCGCCACACTGGTTCACGCGGCTATCGCCGGTTGTTTGATCCATGGTGCCTATCTTTCAGCACTTTTCTGGGCGGTTCATCACGGCCTGCCTGCTGGCATGTCGGGTCTGGTCGCGGGGCTGCAACCCATGCTCACCACGCTGATTGCGGCAATGCTTCTGCGCGAAAGGGCGAGCGGACGCCAGTGGACAGGCCTGCTGATCGGCTTTCTCGGTGTGGCGATGGTCGTCTGGCCGAAGTTTTCGGCAGGCAGCGGCGTCGATCCCAAGAGCCTTGCGGCGGCTTTTTTCGCTGTGCTTGCCATCAGCACCGGCACGGTCTGGCAGAAGCGTTTCGGCACGACCAGTGATCTGAAAACCGGTACGGCAGTTCAGTATATCGCTGCTGCCGTCCTGACGGCGCTCTGTGCTTTCAGCTTTGAAACCCGCGTGATCATCTGGTCGCCACAGCTCATTTTTGCGCTGGTCTGGCTGACGCTGGCGATTTCCATCGGCGCCATTCTGGCGCTTCTGGTGATGATCCGCGAAGGCGCGATGTCGAAAGTCGCCTCGTTGTTCTATCTCGTACCGGGCACGGCGGCGATCATGGCCTATCTGATTTTTGGTGAAACGCTCGGTCCAATCCAGATTGCCGGCATGGTTGTCACGACTTTGGGTGTTGCCCTGACGACCATGAAGCGCTGATTATTCCAAGACCAGATCTGGTTGCTGCTCGCGTTTGCGGAAATTCATGATCGCGGCGTTGATTTCAGCGCCGATGATGAAAATAGCCGACAGCATGTAGAGAAAAACGATTGCCACCATGATCGAGGCAAGGCCCGCATAGGTGGTGACATAAGTGGCAAAAGTTTCGAGATATTTTGCAAAGGCGGTCGCGGCCGCCAGCCAGGCGACAAGTGTGATGAGAATGCCGGGCAGGATATCGCCGAGACTGCGGCGTCCGGCTGGCAGCCAGATATGCACCATGAACAGCGCCAGCACCAGAACGGCCACGGCGACGCTATAGCGCCAGAAGGCGATGGTGCCGGTGAAAGGCGCGATGTCTGGGAACCATTGCTCGGCAATGCGCACGGCGAGCGGGGCCAGAACCAAGAGGAAGCTGATCGCCATCAGGCTGAGCGTGCCAACCAGAACGAAGCCGAGGCTTTGCAGGCGGCAGAAAATAATCGAGCGCTGGTCGGTGACGCGGTAAGCACGGTTGAGCGCAATGCGCAGCGCCTCTACGCCATTGGAGGCAAAATAGGCAGCGGCGATCACGCTGAGAGTCAGAAGCCCGCTGCGCTGCACGGTCAGAACGTTGGTCACTTCATTGGCGATGGGGGCCGCGATATTCGATGGCCACATGTCGAAAATGACGTGGACAGCCGTTTCAGCAAATTCCTTGGTGCCGAGAAAACTCGCCAGCGAGGTTGCGAAGATCAGGAAGGGAAACAGTGCCATCAGGCCCGATAGGGCGATGTGACTTGCAAAAGCCCAGCCGTCGTCCGAACTGAAATGGCCCAGCACATCATAGGTAATCTGACGGAGAAAACGTCTGATTTTTCGCATCCGCAGATTTTACCCTTTTCGCCGCCAGCATTGAGTTTCAATGCCTTAAATCTAGCATCACCTGACAGATTGCAAGGGTGGCGCCGTTTTAAAGGCCATGCGAATCAAGCACTGTAGAGGAAACGCGGCGGCAGGATGGGACGAAATGGTTGAGGAACGCGCAAATCGCAGCATCATCATAACCGGCTGTTCTTCCGGCATCGGCGCTTATTGCGCGGAAGCTCTGCACCGTCGTGGATGGCAGGTTTTTGCCACCGCTCGCAAGGAGCAGGACATTGCCGCCCTGCAAGCCAAGGGGATGACTGCCTATTATCTCGATTATGCGGAGCCGGATTCCATTGCCGCCCTTGCCGACGAAGTGTTGCGCAAGACCGATGGCAGGCTGGATGCACTGTTCAACAACGGTGCCTATGCCCAGCCGGGCGCGGTCGAGGATTTGCCGGTGGAAGCACTTCGCGCACAGTTCGAAGCCAATTTCTTCGGCTGGCATGATCTGACGCGGCGGGTGGTGCCGGTCATGCGCGCGCGGGGGCATGGGCGCATCGTCCATTGCTCATCGATCCTGGGGTTAGTGCCCATGAAATGGCGTGGGGCCTATGTCGCGTCCAAATTCGCCATTGAAGGATTGATGCTGGCACAGCGCATGGAGCTTGAAGGTTCCGGGGTGGAGGTTTCGCTGATCGAGCCGGGGCCGATTGCGTCGCAATTCACCTATAATGCCGCCCGGCATGCGCAAGCCAATATCGATATGGAAGCCTCCGTGCATCGTGAGCTTTATCAGCGCCAGATGGCCAAGCTGACGAGCGGCGGCACCAAATCGAAGAACAAGCTTGGACCGGAAGCCGTCTATGATGTACTGCTTCACGCATTGGAGGCGCCGCGTCCGAATCCGCATTATGCGGTGACGAGACCGGCGAAACTGGGAATTCTGGCGCGCCGCCTGATGCCGTCGCGCTGGCTTTACCGGATGCTGTCCGATCAGTCTTGAAGTATTTTCAGCAAAAGTGCGAAGCGGTTTTGCGTCTGAAAATTCAATAGACTGCGGATGATGGGAAGGGAACAAGATGGACGTTGTGTTCAAAGGCGCAGCCATGGTGGCCATGCTCGCCGTTGCGATTGTGTTGATCATCGGCCTGCGCAATATGATGCGTGGTGGCGACGCCAATTTTTCCAACAAGATGATGCAATTGCGCGTCTTCCTGCAATTCATCGCAATCGTTCTGATCGTGGGCGCAATCTATTTCGCACGGTACACGGGCGGACAGTAAGGCATGGTCAAGCTCAACAAGATTTATACGCGCACCGGCGATGACGGCACCACCGGTCTTGCCAGCGGTCCGCGACGGCTCAAATCCGATCTGCGGGTGGAAGCCTATGGCACGGTGGACGAAGCCAATGCCTGTATAGGCATGGCGCGAATTCATACCGGCGAATATGCAGAAATCGACGCGATGCTGTCGCGTATCCAGAACGATCTTTTCGATCTCGGCGCCGATCTTTCGACGCCCGATGACGGCAAGCCGCTGGCCTATGAACCGCTGCGTATCGTTGCGTCGCAGGTCGCCCGCGTCGAAGCCGATATCGATAATCTCAACGCCCATCTTCAGCCATTGCGCTCGTTCATTTTGCCGGGTGGTTCGGCGGCGTCGGCTGCACTGCATCTTGCGCGCACCGTTTCGCGCCGCGCCGAGCGACTGATGGTGGCGCTGGCGAAAATCGAGGGCGAGGTGGTGTCGCCGGAGGCGCTGCAATATATCAACCGCCTCTCGGATTTTCTCTTCGTCGCCTCCCGCGCCGTCAACGATAACGGCGCGAAAGACGTGCTCTGGGTGCCGGGCGCAAATCGCTAAGTTTTTATTTTCGCACATCTTTTCCGAAAACCGCTTCACACTTTTCGGGATGTGCTCAGACGCCTCGCTTGTTGCCCCAGATCAGCACATGCAGTTGGGGCAGCACATGCGCCTCGAACCAGCGGTCGGCAATCACCTTATCCACCAGCCATTCCATGCGGCGCATAATGCCGTCGATGTCGATCAATGCATCGTCCGTTTCTGGCGGTGGCGGCGTGTGATTGCCGGGCTGGAGATAGACCGGCAGATGCGGATAAAGCGCCGAGACGTGTTTTGCGAAAGCATAATCGGCATCGTCGAAGATCACGAATTTCAGCACCGTTCGGGGCTTTGGCCCCGCCGCTTCGACACAGGCTGCCAGTGCGTCGGGATCGAATGCCATCGCGCTGGAAGGCGGTTTCGGGCTCAATACCAGCGTGTCCAGCGCGGAAAACCAGTCTTTTGCGACGGACCCCTGCGTTTCCAGTGCAAAGCGATAGGCCTCCTTCTTGCCATGGGCGATGAGCGGGCCAAGCGGCTGTATGGCCGGATTGCCGCCCGAAAGTGACACTGTTAAGGGTCGATTTTCCGAAAGTGCCGTCACTTCATGCCAGATGGCCTCGACGCCCATTGACTTCCACTCATGGCGAAAGCGGCTTTCGACCGCGTGCAGGCTGTCGCACCATGCGCAGCGGTAGTCGCAGCCGCCCGTTCGCACGAAGACAGTCGGCTCGCCGATCAGGACGCCTTCGCCTTGAATGGTCGGGCCGAAAATTTCGCTGATGCGGATTTCGGAGACCGGTTTCATGGCTTTGCACTTGGGCGATATTCCGCCCAGGTTTTTGGCGTTTCGCTCACCCGCACGGCGGATATTTCCGGCCAGCGCGCATGGCACCAGTCGAAAAAGTGCTTTGCCAGTGTTTCGGCTGTTGTCTGGCCATGGCCCAGCACGTCATTGAGATGCCGATGATCGAAAGCGTCATCGATATAACGCTTAAACGGCGCCAGTTCATGATAATCGCGCACGAAGCCATGGCCGTCGAGATCAGGAGCGGAAAGCTCGACCTCTACAATGTAGTTGTGGCCGTGCAGGCGTGCGCATTGGTGATCGGCAGGAAGTCCGGTCAATTGATGCGAGGCGGAGAAGTGAAACTCCTTGGTGATGCGAAACATCAGGTGTTCCTCCGCGCAACGGCTTCACGCCAGAAATCGGCATCTTCATAGACGGTCGGGTCTTTGACGCCCGCAAGGTGAAAGGCTTCGCGGCGCTCCACGCAGGTGCCGCAGCGGCCGCAATGGTTCTCGCCGCCTTTGTAGCAGGACCATGTCGCCTCGAAAGGCGTGTCGTGCCTCGCCCCATCGGTGACGATATCGGCCTTGGATGCGTTCACATAAGGCGCGAGTAATTTGATATCGGCATAGCCTTCCAGCGCATGGTTTTGCATGGTCTGGAACGCATTGATGAAGTTGGGGCGGCAGTCGGGATAGATGAAATGATCGCCGCCATGGACGGCAAGCGCCACCGCTTCGGCCTTTTGCGCAGCCGCCACGCCAAAGGCAATCGCCAGCATGATGGCGTTGCGATTGGGGACGACGGTGATCTTCATCGTCTCCTCGGCATAGTGGCCGTCTGGCACATCGACATTGTCCGTCAGCGCCGAGCCGGTCAGGCTGGCGCCGATGGTGCGGATATCAATGATCTGGTGCGGAACGCTCAGCCGTTCGGCGCAGGCTTTGGCCGGATCGAGTTCCTTTTTATGACGTTGGCCATAATTGAAAGAGAGAAGGGCAGTGAGGTCATGTTCCGCCGCGATTCTATGCGCAAGCGAAACGGAGTCGAGTCCGCCGGAGCAGACGACAAGCGTTTTCATAGTCAGGGTTCCTTGTTTTGACCGGGTAGGCTGCGACCGGTTAGTGCGGGCGTGTCGTAAAGCAGGATGCCGCCTTTGTAAACGCCACGGATGAGGGAGCAGAAGGCCTCTCAGGGGATGTCGCAATCTGAGAATGAAGTTCTGCCAGAATAAATGGATATTAATCGATATAGATCGCCGAGGCTGATTGACGTGCACGTCAAGCGTCTTTAGGTTTCCCGCCGGTTTCTAATAGGAAGTGCCGTGACGGGACGGTTTGTCACCGTGCTTCCTACGGAGCCGCTTTCACGTCGCATTCCCGTCGGAATCTGGCATGCAGGCGGTGGTTCATGGCGGCATAGTCTGCCGCAAGATTCATGGAAGAGGTGATCGCGGATGAAAGTCCTTGTCGCAGTAAAACGGGTTGTCGATTACAACGTAAAGATCCGTGTGAAGGGAGACGGTTCGGGCGTTGAGCTTGCCAACGTCAAGATGTCGATGAACCCTTTTGACGAGATTGCGGTTGAAGAGGCGATCCGTCTGAAGGAAGCTGGCAAGGTAACGGAGATTGTGGCTGTTTCGGTTGGCCCGGCACAGGCGCAGGAAACGCTGCGCACGGCGCTCGCCATGGGTGCGGACCGCGCCATTCTGGTCAAGACCGACGAGACGGTCGAGCCACTCGGCGTTGCCAAGGTGTTGAAGGGCGTTGTCGAGGCTGAACAGCCGGACCTCGTCTTCCTCGGCAAGCAGGCGATCGACGACGATGCCAACCAGACCGGCCAGATGCTGTCGGCGCTCCTCAACTGGAGCCAGGCAACCTTTGCCTCCAAGGTGGAACTGGCTGACGGTTCGGCCAAGGTCACGCGCGAAGTGGATGGCGGTCTGCAGACCATCGATGTGAAGCTTCCGGCGATTGTCACGGTTGATCTTCGTTTGAACCAGCCGCGTTATGCGTCGTTGCCCAATATCATGAAGGCGAAGAAGAAGCCGCTGGACGAGAAGTCGCCTGCCGATTTCGGCGCCGATATTGCACCGCGCCTCAAGGTGCTGAAGACCGAAGAGCCGGGTGGTCGCAAGGCTGGCGTCAAGGTCGGTTCGGTCTCTGAACTGGTTGAAAAACTCAAAGCCGATGGCGTGCTGTAATAAATCGGAAGGGACGAGAAAAATGGCTATTCTTCTTATTGCCGAACACGACAATGCAACCCTTTCGGACCAGACGGCAAAGGCGCTGACGGCAGCTGCCCAGATCGGCGGCGATGTCGATATTCTGGTTGCAGGCAAGGGTGCAAAATCTGCAGCCGATGCAGCCGCCAAGCTCAAAGGCGTGCGCAAGGTTCTGCTGGCTGAAAGCGATGCGCTGGAAAACCGTCTGGCTGAGCCAACGGCAGCACTCATCGTGGAACTTGCCGCCCATTACGACACGATCATCGCACCGGCGACGACCTCGGCCAAGAATATCCTGCCGCGCGTTGCAGCGTTTCTCGATGTGATGCAGTTGTCCGAAATCATGGAAGTGGTGTCAGCGGATACGTTCAAGCGTCCGATCTATGCGGGCAATGCGATCCAGACAGTGCAGTCTACTGACGCCAAGAAGGTGATCACCGTTCGCACGGCCTCCTTCTCCGCAACGGGCGAGGGCGGTTCGGCTGCCGTCGAGAACGCAACGGTGCCTGCCGATCCGGCCCTGTCGAGCTTTGTTGGCAATGCGCTGTCGGCTTCGGATCGTCCGGAACTGACCTCGGCGAAGATCATCATCTCGGGCGGTCGCGCACTTGGTTCGGCTGAAAAGTTCCAGGAAGTGATCCTGCCGGTTGCCGACAAGCTCGGTGCGGCGGTTGGCGCCAGCCGTGCGGCAGTCGATGCGGGCTATGCGCCAAACGACTGGCAGGTTGGCCAGACGGGCAAGGTGGTTGCACCGGACCTTTACATCGCTGTCGGCATCTCCGGCGCGATCCAGCATCTGGCTGGCATGAAGGACAGCCGCGTCATCGTCGCCATCAACAAGGATGAAGAAGCGCCGATCTTCCAGGTTGCTGATTATGGCCTCGTCGGTGATCTCTTCACCGTGCTGCCGGAGCTGCAGAAGGCTCTCTGATTTTTGCGAAGCGGCGGGCTGATCTCGCCGCTTCGTTATTTTGCGACCCGTCCCAGTCGGAGACTTAGTCTCGCGTTTGGGGCGGGTTCTTTGTAATGAGCGAGAATTTTGGATTGCATTTTAGGCGTTCAGCCTATCATTTGCTGGATGAGCCTTTTGCAATTCGAAGCGCGGTTTTCCGCTTGCTGTAGAAAAGATATGCTCGACAGGCCCCTTTTGGGGAGGATGAAGGAGTTACACGGTGGCGATCAAGACGGTTGGTATAGTTGGCGCGGGGCAGATGGGTGGCGGCATCGCTCATGTCTGCGCTCTGGCAGGGTTTAGTGTGCTTTTGCATGATGCTGCGCCGGACCGGCTGGAAAAGGGCATTGCCACCATCAATGGCAATATGGCGCGTCAGGTTTCTTCGGGCAAATTGCAGGAAGAAGAGCGCGCCGCCGCCATGAAGCTGATCCGCGCGGCGAATTCCATGGAAGACCTTGCTGGTGTCGATCTGGCCATTGAAGCGGCGACGGAAGACGAAACCGTCAAGCGCAAGATTTTCGCGCAGCTCTGCCCGATCCTGAACCCGCAAGCCATTCTGGCGACCAACACCTCGTCAATTTCGATCACACGGCTTGCTTCGACGACGGACCGCCCGGAACGTTTCATCGGTATTCACTTCATGAATCCGGTGCCGGTGATGAAACTGGTGGAACTGGTGCGCGGTATCGCCACCGATGAAGACACGTTCCGCAAATCGAAGGATTTCGTGCAGGCGCTGGGCAAGACCGTGACGGTCGCCGAAGATTTCCCGGCATTCATCGTCAACCGCATCCTGCTGCCGATGATCAACGAGGCGATCTATACGCTTTACGAAGGCGTGGGCAGCGTCGAGGCTATCGATACGGCCATGAAGCTCGGTGCGAACCATCCGATGGGCCCGTTGCAGCTGGCAGACTTCATCGGTCTCGACACCTGCCTTTCGATCATGCAGGTGCTGCATGACGGGCTTGCGGATTCCAAATATCGCCCATGCCCGCTGCTGGTCAAATATGTCGAGGCAGGCTGGCTTGGACGCAAGACGGGCCGCGGCTTTTACGATTATCGCGGCGAGCACCCGGTGCCGACGCGCTGATAGTGCTATTGCCAATCGATCTAAAAAGCCGGTTTTGACCGGCTTTTTTTGTGAGAACTTTCAACTGTGACAAGTTTCAGGCAGTTGTGGAAAACCGGAATATCGTTACTATTAACTTACCGTTAACGATGCGGATTTAGCACTTATTCATCTTTGATCGTTAAAGTTTTCATTAAGATGTTCGGAAGTGAAGATTACTTCACAAGCTCACATTGAGCGCGGAACATCATTTCGAACATGATTGAGATGAAGGTGAAAGCGATGAGCATTCTTGTTCAGTTGCGTGACAGCGTTAATGTCATCCGCGAGTTCGTCGCACCGAGCTATCGGCCTGAGCGTCATTATATGCGCGGACCTGGCCCGGCTTGCGAAGCACGCACGCGCCACTAAAGTGCATTTCGATCTGATTATATCAGATCGGACTGTGCCCTAAGCCTCTCCCAAGGCACCCCAGAATGAAATAAAGCCAGAACGGTCGCCCGCTCTGGCTTTTTTGCTTTTCTGAAATTAGGCTTCGATAAAGCCGATTATTCCAGCCCTTCAAACAGCGCCGTCGAGAGATAGCGTTCTGCAAAGGATGGAATGATGATGACAATGTTCTTGCCAGCATTCTCCGGGCGCTTGCCCACTTCAACGGCAGCAGTCAGCGCTGCGCCCGACGAAATACCGACCGGGATGCCTTCGATGCGGGCAATCAGGCGCGCATTAGCAAAGGAATCCTCGTTGGAAACCTGCACCACTTCATCGTAAATGCCGGTGTCGAGCGTCTTTGGTGCAAAGCCTGCGCCAATACCCTGAATCTTGTGCGGGCCGGGCGTCCCGCCGGACAAGACGGGTGAATCCTTCGGTTCGACGGCAATCACCTTGAAGGAAGGCTTGCGCGCCTTGATCACCTGACCGACGCCGGTAATCGTGCCGCCGGTGCCGATGCCGGAGATCAGAATATCGGCTTCGCCATTGGTGTCGTTCCAGATTTCTTCCGCCGTCGTGCGGCGATGGATTTCCGGATTGGCGGGATTTTCAAACTGCTGCGGAATGATGGCGTTCGGGTTGCCTTCGGCGATTTCCTCAGCCTTGGCAATGGCGCCCTTCATGCCCTTGGCGCCTTCGGTCAGCACCAGCTCGGCGCCAAGCAGCTTGAGAAGCTTGCGGCGTTCCACCGACATGGTTTCCGGCATGGTGAGCACGAGGCGATAGCCTTTTGCGGCAGCGGCAAAGGCCAGCGCAATGCCGGTATTACCCGAAGTCGGCTCCACAAAAACCGTCTTGCCGGGCACGGCCTTGCCCTGTTCTTCAAGCGCCTCAATCAAGGCGAGACCGATACGGTCCTTGACGCTTGCCAGCGGATTGAAGAATTCCAGCTTTACCAGAAGGTTCGCGACAACGCCGTTTTCCTTGGCAAATTTATCAATGCGCACAAGCGGCGTATTGCCGATTGTTTCCAGAATGGAGCCGTAAATACGACCACGTCCCGCAGTTTCGTCGCTCTTCGAGCCAAGGGGTTTGTTCATAGCGTAATCTCCCTTCATATTGCGCAAAGTTTAAGAGGAAACAGCGCAAAAGCATAGCTGGGCATATGCGCTTGATGGATCAAGATTAGAATTATATTCTATATAATCGAATTTTTTAAAAGTGAATTCCATCAAAATTGGGAGTGCGCGTATTAGCTTATCTGAAAGCTCATTGATCCGCGTCAATGCAACCGTGAGAGCGGCGCGCGCATAATCAAGCTGTCAGGCAACAGGAGACCGAGTGATGTACAAGAATATTCTGATCGCAACCGACGGGTCGGAACTCGCTGAAAAGGGCGTGGATCAGGGCGTGGAACTGGCCAAGGAAACGGGCGCGAAATTGACTTTCGTGTCGGTGACCGAGCTTTTGCCGTCCTATGGCATCGTCGTTGCGGCGGAGTGGGCGTCGAGCCCTGTTGCGTTTCAGGAATATCGCGAAGCAATCACCAAGGCGGCAACCGAGATTCTGACCAAGGCCAAGGGCAAGGCGCAGGCCGCCGGTGTGACCGCTGAAGCGGTGCATGTCGAAAACCAGTCGCCCGCGCAAGGTATTGTGGAAGTTGCCAAATCCCACGGCAGCGACCTGATCATCATTTCTTCACATGGCCGTCGCGGCGTCAACAAACTTCTGCTCGGCAGTCAGGCGGCGGAAGTCCTGTCGCTCAGCACTGTTCCGGTTCTGGTGATCAAATAATTGGTAGCTACTTGTTTTCTATCGGGCGTTTCACACGGGTTCAGCGATTGCCCGTGAGAGGCAAACAACGAAAGAAGATTGCCGATCACCTCTGTTAAGCTCCTCTTGTCCGCCTATCTGGTTGGGCAAGAGGAATTTGGCTTTTCAGGAGATCGTCATGACTGCGCCACGTCCATCCAAGACCAGCTTGGGCAATCATTTGCTTCACCCCGAAACGCAAATGCTGAATTACGGCTATGACCCGGAGCTTTCCGAGGGCGCAGTCAAGCCGCCGGTCTTTCTGACGTCAACCTTCGTGTTCAAGACCGCCGAAGACGGACGCGATTTCTTCGATTTCGTTTCCGGACGCAAGGAGCCGCCCGCCGGTGTCGGCGCGGGGCTGGTCTATTCGCGCTTCAATCATCCCAACAGCGAGATCGTGGAGGACCGTTTGGCCGTCTATGAGGGCGCCGAAAGCTCTGCGCTATTCTCATCCGGCATGTCGGCCATTGCGACCACGCTTTTCGCCTTTGCCCGGCCCGGCGATGTCATCCTGCATTCGCAGCCGCTCTATGGTGGTACTGAAACGCTGCTGGCGAAGACGTTTTTGAATTTCGGCGTGGAAGCGGTGGCTTTTGCCGATGGCGTGCATGAGGCGGCAATCGAAAAGGCGGCCGAGGAAGCCTTGGCTAAGGGGCGCGTTTCGGTCATCCTGATCGAAACACCGGCCAACCCGACCAACAGTATCGTCGATATCGCCGCCATCCGGCGCGTGGCTGAAAAGATCGAGCAGCAGCAAGGGCATCGCCCGATCATCGCCTGCGACAACACCTTGCTGGGGCCGGTCTTTCAAAAGCCACTCGATCACGGCGCGGATTTGTCGGTTTATTCGCTGACTAAATATGTTGGCGGCCACTCAGACCTGATTGCGGGCGCGGTGCTGGGTTCCAAATCCATCGTCCGGCAGGTGAAAGCCTTGCGCGGCGCCATCGGCACGCAGCTCGATCCGCACTCCTGCTGGATGCTTGGCCGATCACTGGAAACGCTGGGGCTGCGCATGGAACGCGCCAACAGCAATGCGCGGGCGACGGCTGAATTTCTGCGCGAGCATCCGAAGGTCGAAAAGCTGCATTATCTGCCCTTCGCGGATGAGAATTCCGATGTCGGCGCATTGTTCAGGCGGCAATGCACGGGCGCCGGCTCTACCTTCTCCTTCGATATCAAAGGCGGGCAGGCCGCAGCATTCCGTTTTCTCAATGCGCTTCAGATTTTGAAACTGGCCGTCAGCCTCGGCGGCACGGAATCGCTTGCGAGCCACCCGGCGGCAATGACCCATTCCGGCGTTCCGCTTGAGGTCCGCGAGCGTATCGGCGTGCTGGAATCGACCATCCGTCTGTCCATCGGCATCGAGCATCCGGACGATCTGATTGCCGATCTCGCGCAGGCGCTGGACGTGGCGTAAGCAAAGCCGCCGCTGACGTCGGGTTGGCCTGGCCTCAGCGGCGGTAATCGATTTCTGATAGCAGTTCCTGCAATTGGCGGCCCGTCGTTGTTTCGGACCAGCTGCCGCTGTTGCCGAGGCTGCGAAACGTTGCTCCGGCGGCCAATGCAATTTCGTTCGGCAGTTTCGCATCGGCCAGCATTTCCGCAAGCGCCTCCATTTCCTCGGCGCGGCGCAGCACGTGGCGCGGATAGGTCGGCACCAGTTTGCCGAAATCGGATAATGTGCCGCCCAGATGTTGGCCGATCAGTTCGAACAGGGAATCGGTCACGCCAAAAGCATTGGCCGTGTTGGCCGTCTCGAACAGGGCAGCGGCGACGGTCTTGTTGAAACCGGCAAAGGCCATTTTGAACACTGAAGCCTGCGCGATTTCCTCGCCAAGTGCGATTACTGGCAACAGGCCTTTAAACAATTCTTCCAGCGGTTTCGTGTCGGGGCCGCTGGCATAGATGCGGCCTTCGTCGCCAAGATGCGAGGCGCGACCGATGATGCAGGCATTGCAGAATGGAAGCGAAGCATTGCCGAAAGCTGTGTTCAGCCGTTCGGCATCGGCAGGCGTCTTGGCATTCATATCGACGTAAAACGGCGCCGCTTTCTGTTCGCGGCTGGCCGCGATTGCCTGTTCGGCCACGTCGATGACTGCCGATGGCGGCACGAGCGACAGCACGAGGTCGCTTTCTGCCAGAGCGGAAGCCATGTCGTCCCGCATTTCGACACCGATTGACCGGGCTGTCTCTTGCGTCTGCTCGCTGCGACCGCCCATCGGGCTGACGACTTTATGACCGGCAGCAATCAGCAATTTGGCAAAGGCGCTGCCCATATCGCCGGGATAGAGAAGAGTGATTGTGGACATGATGAGCCTCCTGCTGGTTCAAGCTTTTGTTGATGTCTTGCGCGACACACTGGCGCCGAACAGTGCCAGTCCGCCGAGAACAGAAATGACGGCGTAGATTTCGAAGGCGAATACGTAGCTACCCGTCATGTCGAACAGCAATGCGGCCAGCATCGGACCGCCAATGCCGGAGATCATCACCATTGGCGTGACCACACCCATGATGGCGCCCTGATTCTTGCGACCGAACAAGGAAGCCAGCAGAAAGGGCATCATCATGATGAGCCCGCCAGCCGACAAGCCGCTCAACACACCGTAGCCAAGCTGCAACTGCCAGATACTATTGGCGCTGATAAAAAGGATCAGCCCGATGGCCTGCATCGCCGAAAGGCAGAGAATCACCAGCCGGGTCGGGAACTGATCGGCGATGAAACCCGTGAGCAATTTGCCCAGAATGGCACAAATACCGTAGGTCAGGACGACGCTGCCCGCTTGCGCGGTGGTGAAGCCAAGCGACTGCGCGGCTGGGATCTTGTGCAGCAGGGCACCTTTCAGCACGAAGTCGGAAAGATTCCAGCCGACCATGAGAAACCAGAAGCCCGGCGAGCGCATCGCGTCTGCCACCGTCAGATCAGGGCTGGTATCGGCTTTTCCGGCTTGGACCTTCGCATCGTCCGTTTCGTCTCCCAACGGCTTCAGCCCCATATCGGAAGGTTCGCGGCGAAGGACGAAGATTGCGAGTGGCACCAGAATGAGAACCGGCAAGAAGCCGAGGACGAACCAGGTCGAGCGCCAGTCCGAAATCGACAAAAGCCAGATGATCAGAGGCGACATCAGGATGCCGCCGAGATTGGCCCCGGATGAAACCAGCCCGGTTGCGCGACCGCGCTGCGCTGAAAACCACTTGGCGATCAGCGGAAACACCAGTGCGTTGGACAGGCCCGCAACCCCGACGCCGCCGATAACACCGAAAGTCAGTGCGAACTGCCAGAAAGTCTGGGCGAGAGACGTCAGGCTGAATGACAAGCCGACGAGTACCGCGCCGATAATCATGATGGTTCTCGGTCCACGTTGGTCCACCCATCGTCCGACGAGGGGCGCCATGATCCCGGCGACAAGTTCACGGAAGGCAATCACGCCGGTGATCTGGGTATTGGACCAGCCCAGTTCCTCGCGCGCGGGATTGATGATGAAACCCATGGTCTGGAAGCCGATGCCGGCGCGGATGCACGAGATGGCGAGACAGGCGAGGGCAATGTACCAGGCATAATGAATCTGACTTGGTTTTCGCATTTGCACGGTCCTCCGAAGTAGCGAGACGGGACTTTGAAGCGAGCAAGGAATGCGAGGTCGTCAGGCGGAAAATGCACGCAAGTATCCGTCACCGATGCACGGGCATCGGTCTGTTTGACTTTTCATCGTCATGGCAGAATCAGGAGCGCTGAGCGTCGTACTGCCCTAAAGCGCATTTCGATCACATGAAATCAGATCGGCGCTCTGAGGAGCGGGAGTGCAACATGGATGCACTCCCGAGCCTTGCCGAAAAACGCCCTATGCGCTCTCGGTCTTTTCCATTCTCGACAATGCAGACATCTTTTTCGCAGATGCAGGCGCCACCATCGGGTAATTGGCGGGCAGGTTCCATTTGCGCCTGTATTCATCAGGTGTCAGCCCGAAGCGGCTCATCAGGGCGCGCTTGAGCGTCTTGTAGCGGCGACCGTCTTCCAGGCAGATGATGTAATCTTCGAAAACCGACTCTTCGGGGTTTACCGAAGGTATTGCGGGAGGCTCCTCGGCAGAAAAGCTGCTTCCTTCCGACAACTCCCCGATGCATTCGCAGACATCAGAGATTGTCTTTAGTAATTCCTCATGGGTTACCTGATTTTTGTTCAGATAAGACGTTATAATGTTGTTCGCAAGTTGTAGGTGGAGGTTTCTATTTACGTATACATATTCTTTTTGGGTGTTTTCCATCATATGTCGCCAGATAGGAGGGAGGTTTATTTTATCAAGTTTTTGTAATGCGATTGCGTGAGCCTGATCGTGATGGGTTTGTGGTTTCAACGTGCGGTTTAAGTATCATCGTATTTGACTTTACAGTAAAGTCAAAATTAACATTGCGTAATGTAGCAAACTACGAAATAAGGCCGTGTCAGCGGCTGAAAGGCGCGTGGATACTGGGCTGGTTGTGTCGAACGCAAATCGGTTCGATCAGAGTCGAACGAAATCCGGCGCAGGCGCGTTGCACATGCGTTTTCGGTCTATGGGGAAGGTGCCATCCGGCGATGTCGAATAGCCGTGATCAACCCGGCGGAAAGAGGCCGGGTGACAGAAACTCGAGATTTTTAATGAAGTGGTGCGGGTGGTCGGAATCGAACCGACACTCCTTTCGGAACCGGATTTTGAGTCCGGCGCGTCTACCAGTTCCACCACACCCGCACAGGTCTGCCGAAGCAGTTCGATATGGTCCGAATTGGACAGCGGGTTGGGATATACCGACTAAACGAAACAACGTCAATTGCCCACAAGCGCAGGTTTTGGCGTAGAATGACAATTGTTATGAATGGCCTATCCAAAGCAGCCAGAACCCTTGGCCAACGCATAGGGCAGCATGGCGCGGCCAGCTTTGAAAGACGCGCTAAAAAGTCAAACGTCGAAAAGCCGAAAACTCCCCTGACACTCGTTGCTTGAAAGCACGGCGCTCGTTGGGGCGATCAGCACCTGCCGTTCCGCCGCAGAACGCCGGGCGTTTGCGCGGGCAATCAAATCGCAAATGTTTTCGACGGCAAGACCTTGCCGGTTTGGTGCGGACTATCTTTGGCGCAGACCGTGTTCAACCACGTTCCAAACCACCACCACGGCAATGAAGCCGAGCAGGATGTAATCCAGCGTGCTGATATAGTGGAAATATTCCATAGCGCATCTCCTTCCCATGGGAGGGCGCAATGGCGGTTGCGAACCAGACGAAAGCCGGTCCTGTTGTTATGACCCGGAACGCTTCGCACCCTCTTGCGAGGTGGAATTGCAGCGGTGCGGACCTCCTCTTCCGCCTGTCATGCGCTCTCCCGGAGCTGATGATAACACGTCGGAAAAGCTTTCACAAACTGTTGATCTTGCCCGCTATTTCTATAGCGGGCAAAGCATCGTTTTAGCTCCGATCCGTGAAGCTGCGAATGCGGTTTCGCACGATGCGCGCCAGATTGCGGGTGCGCTGATAAAGATGGATCTGCGATGCGGCCTGACGCGCGAGCTTGTCTGCACCGGGGTTTAGTCCGACCACCAATGTCTCGATGGTTTCGCGCTCGCGGAAAAGCCTCGTCATCACCGGATGGTCCGGCACGGCACAGGAATCCGTTCTGAGAATATTCGGATCGTTCAGGTGGCTTTTCGCGACTTCGATCATGAGCAGAACGCCGGGCGAGAAAGTCTGAAGGCTTTCGTCATAGGCGGTTTTCCAGGTCCAGGCTTCGCCTGCAACGGTGAAGACGGTGAGGATGGCGATGACGCGTCCGTCCAGTTCCAGCGTGTGGATGCGCACACAATCGCGTTCGGCAAGATTATTGACCGCCTCGCGCGCGAAGGCCGCACGGAAACGGTCTACGGCCATGGCCGTGCCGCGCTTTCCTTCCAGCCGCTGGCTTCCAGCGACAGGAAATGCTCGAAGGACTGCCGCACTTCGTCCGGCGTGCGATAGATGCGGTGGACGAGTTCGCCTTTTTCGGCCAGACGCCGCCACTGGCGCTGATAATCGCGGCGGTGATGCGCGCCGATCGCCTGCTGGATATAGCTGTCGCCGTCGAGATCGCTCTTGAGGAACGGACGCTCTTTCTGTTCGATGGCGACGACCGGCAATTGCCGTCCGACCGCGACGGAGCGGATGAGTTTTGCCGCAGCGCCATTGGCGCGCATTTCGGGCAGAACCAGCACATCGGGCAGTTTGAGGTGATCGCGCGCCAGAATATCGAACAGATCTTCCACAACGCCGACCGGATCGTCATGGTCGATAAGCGGCGTGCCCTGCGGGCCGAACGGCGTGGACCAGGCGCGGATGACCGGCGTGGACAGCGGGAGACCCGGACGCTCAATGGTGTAGGGCATCACGAAGCGCAGGCGGCTGCGGATTTCGTTCTCGTCGCGCATGACCATGAAGCGCACTTCACGGTCTTCCAGCCGTGGCATGGCGGGAGCTAGAAAACGCGCATTGAAGAAGACATTCGGTTCGATGGTCCGGTTGCTCAGGTGGTCCAGCTCGTCGCGCAGTTCGAAGCCTGCCGCAGCGCCGTAGATCGCCAGCTTGCGCGGAATATCGCGGCTGTGAAGGCTTTCCTCCAGCTTCTTGGCGGCATCCATGGCGGCGACCGTATCGGACAGTTCCGAGACGATGCGAGCTGCGTTTCCGCCTGCGGATTCTTCAAGCAAAGGTTTTGCGGCCATTACAAAATACCCTCCGGGCTATTGTCTCGATCTCGGGGGATGAGAATGAACATAGCGATATGCATGGTGCGAAATACGGCTGTTGAAAGCAGCGTGGCTTCCATCAGCATGGCGATAGCTGTCGAAATTGCGGCGCCGGTCAGGCCGAAGCGTGGGATCAGCACCAGATTGAGAATGACATTGACGCCAAGTGTGGCTGCATAGAGCAGGGCGCAGATATTCTGCTTGCCCGACATGTTGAGAAGGCTTTCCGCTGGCCCCACGCTGGCACGGGCGATCACGCCGATGATCAGTATGAACAGCAGCGGATAGCCTTCCGTGAAGGCTGTGCCGAACAGGCGCAGCAGCGGATAGCCGGCCATCAGGATGACGATGCCGAGTACGAGCGTGGGCCAGAAGGTCCAGCGGACGGAAGCCTGCGCAAAGCTCGCAAATTCCTCACGACTGCCGCTGTGCAGCAGGTCCGAATAACGCTGCGCAACGCTAGCCTTCACCGCGAAATAGACGAAATGGGCAAGCGCCATGATTTTTGTCGCAGCGAAATAGATTGCGACATGCTGCGGGTCCATCTCGCGACCGACCATCAGCACATCGACATTGATGAGCAGGAAAAAAATCCTTCGACAAGGAAAATCGGCAGGGCGACGGTCATCCATTCGCGCAGGCGCTGGTCGCGCGGGGCTGCCGGAATGTCTTTTTGTAGCGATCGGTCGACGGTGAAAAACTGCCCGACGGTGGTGAGCCATGTTGCGGCGATCGATACGGCAAGCGCGGTTGCCGCCGTCGATGGCAGGCCCGAGCCATGCGCCACGATCATGAACAGAAGCACCAGAAGCGGCCGCACGATATAGCTCGGCGTCAGCGCCAGAGTGACCCAGGTGCGCGAACGGGCGATACCATCCAGCATGTTGCCGAGCGTGATCATGGGCAGGCAGACGAAACCCAGAATGAAGGGCACCAGATAATAGCTGGCGACCTCATCCTTCAACAGCCAGAGCGCGAGTGAGCCGATCAGCGCGATCACAGTTGCAGCCGCAAAGGCAAATGCGCGTCCGGTGAACAGGATGCCCCGCACCAGACCGAACATCTGGCGCTGAACATATTCCGGCACAAAGCGAATGATGGTCGTGTGCAGGCCGAAACAGGCGAGATCGCCGATGATCACCATCGTCAGCCAGACGAGAACGAAAATGCCATATTCGAATTCGCCCATCCAGCGAGCGAGGATGACTTGCGACAGGAGCGCGATGGCGGCGCTCGCCACACGAACGGAAAATGCGATCAGCGATGCGCGCTGTGCAGCCGCCTGCGGACCGCTATCGGTCAGCACGGAATCCAGCCGCTCCGTCACAGGACGGAGTTTGGCCGCGATGGTGCCGGGTAAAAACCGGCCCGCTGCTTCAGCTGCCGAAAACCACACGTCTATGCCAACCCTGTTATGCGCCGCCCTTGTGATGAGCGTTTCGCTTGTTTGCGCCGGGATTCTCCCGGTCTCGTTGTCTGTTGTCTCGCACACTTATACGAAAAACATTTCACGTTTTCGGGATGTGTTGGAATTCTTGTTATCGGTCCCGATACGAGCCCGATGGCAGGACCTTAGATGGGAGTTCTTTAAAAAGGGAAAAAAGAAAAATCCAGCGGAAGATTTCACGCGGAAATTGTAGGAATGGTGAGTATTTCCTGAATCCCGCGCATCTATGCTTACTGCTTGATTAAAGCATCGATAGACAAGGCTGCAAAGAAAAACCCCGGCGTTTGGCGCGCCGGGGTTTTGTTCTTATTCGAAAGCACCGTGGCAGTGCTTGTACTTCTTGCCCGAACCGCATGGGCAGGCCTCATTGCGGCTGACCTTACCCCAGGTGCGGGGATCGACCGGGTCCCGGTCGGCTGCCGGGATGACGCGCTCATCGTGCTGATGATCGGTCCATGCGGCATCGTCGAAGTCGTTCTGCCCGGTCGTCTCGTCAATGTGGCGGCCCTGCATGACCGGCAGTTCCGGCTCCTGCGGTGCTTCGCGGACAATCTCAACACGCATAAGCTGCGAGATGACCACTTCGCGAAGGTTCGCCAGCATGGACTGGAACAGTTCGAAGGCTTCCGTCTTGTACTCGTTCAGCGGGTCGCGCTGTGCATAGCCACGGAAACCAACAACCGAGCGCAGATGGTCGAGATTGACCAGATGCTCACGCCACAGATTGTCGAGCGACTGCATGATGACCGACTTTTCAACATAGGTCATGATCTGCGGACCAAAGCGTTCGGCGCGGTCGGCAGCAGCCTTGTCGGCAGCTTCCTTGATGCGGGTCTCGAATTCTTCTTCGGCGATGCCTTCTTCCTTCGCCCATTCCTCGACCGGCAGGTCGAGATTGAGCTTGGTGGTAACGTCTTCCTTCAGACCGGCAATATCCCACTTTTCCGCATAGGCGTCCTTGGGGATACGCAGCGCAACCATGTCCTCGATGACCTCGTGGCGCATCTCGGCGACCGTTTCGGTCAGGTCCGGCTCGTCCATCATTTCAAGACGCTGTTCGAAGATCACCTTGCGCTGATCGTTCATCACGTCGTCGTATTTGAGCAGGTTTTTACGAATTTCGAAGTTGCGGGCTTCGACCTTCTTCTGCGCCTTTTCCAGCGCCTTGTTGATCCAGGGGTGGACGATGGCTTCGTCTTCCTTGAGGCCGAGCTTTTGCAGCATGCCGTCCATACGGTCGGAGCCGAAGATACGCATCAGGTCGTCCTGCAGCGACAGGAAGAATTTTGAACGGCCCGGATCGCCCTGACGACCGGAACGGCCACGCAGCTGGTTGTCGATGCGGCGGCTTTCGTGACGCTCGGTGGCGAGAACATAAAGTCCGCCTGCGGCCAGCGCCTTTTCCTTGAGCTGCGCGATATCGGCCTTGATCGCGGCGATCTTGGCTTCGCGCTCCGGACCTTCCGGAATGTCGGCCAGTTCCTGACGGACGCGCATTTCCAGATTGCCGCCAAGCTGGATGTCGGTGCCGCGACCGGCCATGTTGGTGGCGATGGTGACAGTGCCCGGCACACCGGCCTGGGCGATGATATAGGCTTCCTGCTCGTGATAGCGGGCATTCAGAACCTGGAAATCCTTGATGCCTTCCTTGCGCAGACGCTCGGCGAGAAGTTCCGACTTTTCGATCGAGGTCGTGCCGACGAGGATCGGTTGGCCCTTTTCGTGCGACGCACGAATATCGCGCACGATGGCTTTGTATTTTTCTTCGACAGTACGATAGACTTCGTCGTCCTCGTCGATACGCTGCACCGGCAGGTTGGTCGGGATTTCGAGAACTTCGAGACCATAGATATTGCCGAATTCTTCCGCCTCGGTGGCAGCCGTACCGGTCATGCCAGCCAGCTTGTTGTACATGCGGAAGTAGTTCTGGAAGGTGATCGATGCCAGCGTCTGGTTTTCCGGCTGGATGGTCACATGTTCCTTGGCTTCCAGCGCCTGATGCAGACCCTCCGAATATCGGCGGCCCGGCATCATGCGACCGGTGAATTCGTCGATGATGACGATTTCGTCGTTGCGGACGATATAGTCCTTGTCGCGCTGGAACAGCTTGTGCGCACGCAGCGCGTTGTTCAGATGGTGAACGACGGCGACGTTTTCGATGTCGTAGAGGCTTTCGCCTTTCAGATGGCCAGCGGCTTCGAGAAGCTGTTCGACCTTTTCCGTGCCGACTTCGGTGAAGATGGCGGTCTTCTGTTTTTCATCGACTTCGTAATCTTCGTCTGCCAGCGGCGGAATGAAAGTGTCGATGAGATTGTAGAATTCCGAACGATCTTCCAGCGGGCCGGAAATGATCAGCGGCGTGCGCGCTTCGTCGATGAGGATCGAGTCCACTTCGTCGACGATGGCGTAATTATGCGGGCGCTGCACCATCTGGGCGCGCTCATACTTCATATTATCGCGCAGATAATCGAAGCCGAGCTCGTTATTGGTGCCGTAGGTGATGTCGCAGGCATAGGCTTCGCGACGCTCATCGTCGTCCAGACCATGCTTGATGACGCCGACCGTCAGACCAAGGAAATTGTAAAGACGACCCATCGTTTCCGCATCGCGGGTGGCGAGGTAGTCGTTGACCGTCACAACGTGAACGCCCTTGCCCTCAAGCGCATTGAGGTAGACGGGCAGCGTCGCCATCAACGTCTTGCCTTCACCGGTGCGCATTTCTGCGATGCCGCGTTCATGCAGCACCATGCCGCCAATCAGCTGCACATCGAAGGGGCGCATGCCGAGCACGCGCTTGGCGGCTTCACGCGCGGTCGCGAAAGCGTCGGGCAAAATGGCGTCGAGCGTCTTTCCTTCAGCCAGTGCGGCGCGGAATTCGGCGGTCTTGGCCTGAAGCTGCTCATTGGTGAGCGTTTCGTAATTCTTCTCAAGCGCGGTAATTTGTTGCGCACGCTGACGCAGGGTCTTTACCTGGCGGTCGTTGGATGAACCGAATATCTTGCGGGCGAGGCCGCCAAAGCTGACCATCTCTGGTCCTTTCCTGTCCGTTCAGCCGGAAGCGCTTCCGGCAATGTCGAATGCTTTATTCACGCGTATTGAAACAAATGCAAGAAAAGTACACCGCTAAA
Source organism: Ochrobactrum sp. SSR (assembly GCF_030067775.1). Taxonomy (NCBI): domain Bacteria; kingdom Pseudomonadati; phylum Pseudomonadota; class Alphaproteobacteria; order Hyphomicrobiales; family Brucellaceae; genus Ochrobactrum; species Ochrobactrum sp. SSR. The sequence goes on from NZ_CP125969.1 coordinate 2,071,282, forward strand.
GCAGCCCTTCAAGGCGCAATTTTGGCACAATTTCCCCCCGGCCGCTCGCTGAACGCCCAAGCCCCGGCAGATTTGCGGGGCATTGCTGTAAACACTCTGGACGCAAAGCCGAAGGACAGATAAGTGGGGCTTAGGGCGATGTCAACGTTGCTCAACAGGCCGGAAATCCCGCTCTTTCGTGATAGGGTGGCGGTAGCCGGGCCAAATTCCGCCGCATTCATCGGGCCGGTAAGCGGTCTCGAAGGAGAGAATCTCATATGAAAGCCATTCTCAAAGCCCCTTATCGCAAGGCTCTCGCTGTTCTTGCGGCATCCGTTGCCCTCGCAAGCCTCTCTGGCGCTGTTTCATTCGCGCAGGACGCTCCCAAGCCTGCCGACGCAGCACAGACCGCAGCTGCTCCCGCTGAAAAGGAAGATCCGGCAAAGGTTCTGGCAACCGTCAACGGCAAGGACATCACTGTCGGCGACGTCGATCAGGCCGCGGGCGATCTTGATCCGCAGTTTGCCCGTCTTCCGGCTGAACAGCGCCGTCTGGCAGCCCTGGCCGCGCTGATCGACATCAAGGCGATGTCGGCGGAAGCGGAAAAGCAAAAGCTGGACCAGACCGACGAGTTCAAAGCCCGTCTAGCTTTCCTGCGTGAGCGCGCGCTGCACAACGAATATTTCAAGGATTCTATCGTCGACAAGATCAGCGATGCCGATATTCGCGCTCGCTACGACAAGGAAATTGCCGCCATGCCGCCTCAGGTCGAAGTGCGTGCGCGTCACATTCTCGTGAAGACGAAGGAAGAAGCCGAAGCCATCATCAAGAAGCTCGCCGGTGGAGCGAAGTTCGAAGATCTGGCCAAGGAAAGCTCCACTGACGGTTCCGCTGCCAATGGCGGCGATCTTGGCTACTTCACCGAAGGCCAGATGGTTCCGGAATTCGAAAAGGCAGCCTTCGCGCTGAAGCCCGGCGAATACACCAAGGAGCCGGTGCAGACCCAGTTCGGCTTCCACGTCATTCAGCTCGAAGATCGTCGCACCAAGCAGCCGCCTGCATTCGATCAGGTCAAGGAACAGATCCGTTCGATCATTCTGCGTGAGCGTTATGTCGAAACGGTCAAGAAGCTCCGCGATGCCATGAAGATCGACTACAAGGATCCGGCCGTCGAAAAGGCGATGAAGGACGCAGCCGCCGCGCAGGACGCCGGTGATGCGGGCGACGCGCCTGAAGGCGAACAGCCGCAGCAGTAAGTTTCGATCAATGTAAAACGCCCCGGTCTTCCGGGGCGTTTTTCGTTGTATCAGCTGTTTCTGCTTGATTTTGTCCCGCAAACATTTCCAATGCGCCAGAATCAAGAATTTCGATGATCCATCGAACCGAACCTCCTGAACCGACCCCTTTTGAGGCACTCATGTCTGCGTCCGTTTCTCCGCTCGCTCCAAAACATTATCCGTCCATGCCTGCCATCGACGGTGTGCGCATCGCTACTGCCGCTGCCGGAATCAAATATAAGGGCCGAACCGATGTGATGCTGATGGTGTTCGACCGCCCGGCGGAAGCCGCTGGCGTGTTCACCCGTTCGCTTTGCCCGTCGGCTCCGGTCGATTTTTGCCGCAAGAACCTCGTTCACGGCAAGGCGCGCGCCGTGGTGGTCAATTCGGGCAATGCCAATGCCTTCACTGGCGTCAAGGGCAAGGCCGCGACCGAAGCGACGGCGGAAGCCACGGCAAAGGCCGTGGGCTGTGCCACGACCGATGTGTTTCTGGCCTCTACTGGTGTCATCGGCGAGCCGCTCGATGCGAGTAAATTCTCCCATCTGCTCGGCGACATGAACAAGGATGCGGTCGCGGATTTCTGGACCGAGGCCGCCAAGGCCATCATGACCACGGACACCTATCCGAAGGTCGCCACCGAAACCGTGCTGCTGGGCAAGGTTCCCGTCACGATCAACGGTATCGCCAAGGGCGCTGGTATGATCGCGCCGGATATGGCGACGATGCTGTCCTTCATCGTCACCGATGCGCCGATCAAGGCCGATGTGTTGCAAAGTCTGTTGTCGAAAGGCGCGAACAAGAGCTTCAACGCTGTCACCGTCGATAGCGATACCTCCACCTCCGACACGCTGATGCTGTTTGCAACCGGCGCTGCGGCAGGTCGCGGCGCGCCGAAGATCACGGATGTATCCGACAAACGTTTGAAGGAATTCAAGAAGGCGCTGAAGCGCGTTTTGAAGTCGCTGGCCTTGCAGGTCGTGCGTGACGGCGAAGGTGCGCGCAAGATGATCGAAATCGAAGTAACTGGCGCCAAGTCGTCCGTTTCGGCGAAGAAGATCGCGCTTTCCATCGCCAATTCGCCGCTGGTCAAGACGGCTGTGGCGGGCGAAGACGCCAATTGGGGCCGTGTCGTCATGGCTGTCGGCAAGGCAGGCGAACCGGCGGATCGCGACAAGCTCGCCATTTCGTTCGGTGATATTCGCGTTGCCTATCAGGGCGAGCGCGATCCGGCTTATTCCGAACAGGCAACCTCCGCCTATATGAAGGGCGAGGATATCCACATCCATGTCGATCTTGGCATCGGTCGCGGGGAAGCCACCGTCTGGACCTGCGATCTCACCAAGGAATATGTGGCCATCAACGGCGATTACAGAAGTTAAACGGCTTCGCGCCGTCAGATGTTGAAATGCTTGCAGGAATTCCAATGACCAAACCAAGTCTTGCCATTGTCCGCCAGCTTGAAGCCGTAGGTTTCCGCGCCTGGCCTGCCACGTCGGTTCATTACGACGGAACATGGGCGATCCGCATGACGGCAGCGCATTCCTCCAAGCGTTTGAACTCGATCAATCCGCTTGATCCGGGCGATACGCGGGATATTCCAACCCGTGTGGAACTGGCGGCGCAGCGCTTCCGCGCTTATGGCCGCGTGCCGTGTTTCCGGCTTTCGCCGCTTGCACCTGTCGAGCTTGAAGATTATCTCGAAGGCCTCGGCTGGAAGCGTCAGGACGAAACCATCGTCATGACCTGCAATCTGACTGAGATCGATCTGTCGGGCGAGATCGACCAGATTCCGCTGAAAGATATCGGTCGTTTCGTCGATGCGTCGCTCTCCATTCACGAGCGCCCGGAAGAGATGCGCCCCGGCATGTCCGAAATTCTGGACGGCATTCGCCCCAACAAGGGCATGTTCGTGCTGGAGGCAGAAGGCCGTGCAGTGTCCGATGTGCTGTGCGTGCAGGATGGCGTCATGGCCGGTTTGTTCGATGTCGGTACCTTGCCCGAGGCGCGCCGCAAGGGCTACGGCCACAGTGTCGTCGGCTCGGCGCTCAAATGGGCGGCAAAGCTTGGCGCTAGGACGGCATGGCTGCAGATCGAAGCGGAAAATGTCGCCGGTCTCGCGCTCTATGAACGCTTCGGCTTTCAGGAAGCCTATCGTTACGCCTATCGGGAGAGCAACGAGAAATGAGCGAAGTGAAGAACCGTCGCATTCTTCTCGTGGCAGCCTGCGCCCTGGTGGATTCCGATGGGCGGGTGCTGCTGGCACAGCGTCCGGAAGGCAAGCAGCTTGCAGGCCTTTGGGAATTTCCCGGCGGCAAGGTCGAGCCGGGCGAAACACCTGAAGAGACGCTCATCCGCGAATTGCAGGAAGAAATCGGCATCACCACGAAGGTGGCCTGTCTCGCGCCTTTGACCTTTGCCAGCCACACCTATGATGATTTTCACCTGCTGATGCCGCTCTATGTCTGCCGCCGTTTTGAAGGCATTGCGCGCGGACTGGAAGGGCAGGCGCTGAAATGGGTGCGCCCGAAGGATATGCGCGATTATCCGATGCCCCCTGCGGATGAACCGCTGATCCCGTTCCTCATTGATCTCCTGTAGCTTTTCGAAAATCGGTAGCGCTTATCAACAGCTGTGAAAAAGCTGACAATTTATTACGATTAAGGCTGCCAGTTAATCTCTGATTCACTCCGTTGCGGCATTCTCGAATGGGAGCCGCTCCGGAGTTGGGTATCATGAGTTTCGACAACAATTATTTCAGTGCCGATCACAACGAATATGCACCCACCACTTTGACAAAAGCGGGGCGTGGTTTCCTGCGTCTGGTGCTGTTGTTTGGTTCTGCCGCTGTGGCAATGGCGCTGATTATTGTCCCGATCCTCAACGATCAGGCGGCGAAGGTTGCGGCCCAGTCGGTTCTGCCAGCGGGTATTGATCGGACCATGACCGGCTCCATCAAGCGCGATCCTGCCACCCAGCCACGTGCCGCCGCACAGACCTATACGGTGCGCAAGAGCGTGCTTCAGCCGAACCCGAATTCGGTCTGCGTCATCGATGTGGATGGAAGCCATCGCGGCGACTGTTAATTACTCTTCTTCGGCTTTCTTCAGCGCATCGGCCAGCGATGCCTTGGCGGAGCCGGGCTTGAGCGGCTTTTGCTGGGATTCATGCGGAGCCCAACCGGACAGCCAGATAATCGAGAATGTAGCGCGGATGCGCCCGTCCGGGTCGCTGAAGCGTTCGGCATAGATTTCCGCTGCGCGCAGGAATAGCCGTTTCGATACCGGACGGCGCGAACGGTCGCGCACGATATTCTGCATGCCCATGGCGCGTAGATCGGCCATCAGGTTGAACAGCGAATCATAACGCACCGTCACGTTTTCCACGTCCGTTACCGGCAGTGCAAAGCCCGCCCGCTGCAACAGTCCGCCGACATCACGCACATCTGCAAACGGAAAAACGCGCGGCGATGCACCACCGGTCAGTTCGATTTCCGCCTGTAACAGGCTTTCTCGCAATTCGCCGAGCGTGCCGCTGCCGCTGAGCGCTGCGAGAAAAAGCCCATCAGGCTTCAATGCGCGGGCGATCTGCACCATGGCGCCGGGCGTGTCATTGGTGGCGTGCAGCGCCATCAGCGATACGATCAGATCGGCACTGCCGGGTTTGATCGGCAGCATCTCCTCGTCACCGACGATGGCCGGAAACGGACCTTTCAGGAAATCCGCATCGCGTTCGACGCGCAAAATCGTGTCCGCCTTGCCGGAACTCGCAATGGCCGCTGCCGCAAGACCATTATGGCCCGCCAGATCGATGGCGACGGGAAAGCGACGCTCGACGGTATCCAGACGGTCGGCAAGGTCTTCGGCCACGCGCCGCAACAGAAAATCGGCACCCGGTTCGGCACGCCGAAAAGCGCGGCGGCGAAAGGCAAGCTGTAGATCGCGGTCGAAGATCGCGCTTTCGGGGGCAGGCATGGAATCCGTCTTTTCTTTTGCTACGCGGCGTATAGTGTAAAGCATGTCGCGGAAAAGTGGGAACCGGTTTTCCGGCAACGACATGCGTAGAAACAAATAGATAAAGCGCGACGCGCTTTAGTCGCGGGCATAGATGCATTCGAACGGGGGCGAATGCAATGGCGGATGATGATACACCGCATCAAACCTTTTTGCGCAGGCTTTACGCTGGCGTGCGGTTCGCTGCGCGGCATCTGCTGCGCACGACTACCAATCTGTTGTTTCCAGCAAACTGTGTCGGCTGTCAGGCGCATGTCTCGCAACCGGGGACATTGTGCCCGGCCTGTTGGTCGCAACTTCGCTTTATCGAGCGGCCTTATTGCCCGGTGCTGGGTGTGCCGTTTGGTCACGACTTTGGCGACGGCTTCATGAGCGCTGAGGCTATTGCCGATCCGCCGCCGTTTCGTCGCGTGCGGTCGGCGGTGGTGCATCGCGGGGCGGCGCAGCGCATGGCCGTGGCGCTGAAATTCCATGACCGCACCGATCTCGCGCCATGGATGGCGCGCTGGATGCAGCGCGCAGGCCGTGAATTGCTGGAGGAGTGCGAGGTGATCCTGCCGGTGCCGCTGCATCGCTGGCGCTTCTGGAGCCGCCGTTTCAACCAGTCAGCCGAGCTTGCGCGGGCGCTGGCAAAGCAGAGTGCACTGCCTTTTGCGCCGCAAGCCCTGAACCGCATCCGGCGCACCGAGCAGCAGATCGGGCTTGGCTCCAAGGAGCGCAAACGCAATGTGGATGGTGCCTTCCGTGTGCCGAAGGAGCAGGAAATTCACGTGCGCGGACGCCGCGTCCTGCTGATCGATGATGTTTACACGACGGGCGCGACGGTGAAGGCCGCAACACGCGCCTTGCTGCGCGGCGGGGCAAAAAGCGTCGATGTTCTGACATTCAGCCGTGTTCTGCCTGATTGAAACTTGCGGGCAAGAACAAGCCTGCACACACCGTCGTGAAACCGGGAGGGTCTTCCAGAGCGGAGCGTTGCCGACTATATAGTGTGGCAACGAATGGAGTTTTTCATGGTTGATGTCACCATCTATACGCGTCCCGGCTGCCCTTATTGCTCGCGTGCAGTCGATCTTCTGACCCGCAAGGGCGTGGAGTTCAACGAGATCAATGCGGGCGCTACGCCGGAACTGCGCGCCGAAATGCAAGAGCGTTCGGGCCGCAACACCTTCCCGCAGATTTTCGTCGGCGCCGTGCATGTCGGCGGCTGCGACGATCTCTTCGCGCTGGACAGTCAGGGCAAGCTTGATGGTCTGCTCAGGACCGGCGAACTGAATTAATTTTTATAACGGGGGAGAAACCGATGAGCACGTTTCGCGCTGCCGCACTACAGATGCGTTCCGGCACTGATGTTGTCCGCAATATCGAGGATCTGGAGAAACTTGTCGCTGAAGCGGCGGCGCAGGGCGCGACTTACGTGCAATCGCCCGAAATGACCGGCGCGATGATGCGTGATCGCGTGGCGTTCAAGGCAAGCCTGCGCGACGAAGCCAATGACCTTGTTTTCAAGGCAGCGTCGGCGCTGGCGGCAAAGCATGGCATCTTCCTGCATATCGGCTCGACGGCCATTGATGCGGGCGATGGCAGGATTGCCAATCGCGCCGGATTGTTTACGCCCTCCGGCGAAAAGCTCGTCACCTATGACAAGATCCATATGTTCGATGTCGATCTCGACAATGGCGAAAGCTGGCGCGAATCGGCAACCTATGAGCCGGGCAAGGAAACGGTTGTCGCCGAACTGCCTTTCGCCAATATCGGTATGGCGATCTGCTACGACATTCGCTTCCCGCAGCTTTTCCGCGCACAGGCGCTTGCTGGCGCCAATGTGATTACCGGTCCCGCCGCCTTCACCAAACAGACCGGCGAGGCGCACTGGCACATCTTGCAGCGTGCGCGGGCCATCGAAAATGGCGCATTCCTGATCTCGGCGGCGCAGGGCGGATTGCACGAGGACGGGCGCGAGACCTATGGGCATTCGATCATCGTGTCGCCCTGGGGCAAGGTGCTGGCCGAAGCCAACCATGATGAACCGGCTGTGATCGTTGCCGATATCGATGTTGCCGAAAGTGCTGCGGCGCGCGGCAAGGTGCCGAATTTGAAGAATGCGCGCGAGTTTACCGTGAAGACGGTAACCGCAAAACAGAAAGAGGATGCATAATTCCATGATCCGCTTTTCGCTTCATTGCGATCACGGCCATGAATTCGAGGGCTGGTTCCGCGACAATGCCGATTTCGATCGGCAGTCGGAGATGAAGTTCGTCTCCTGTCCGGTCTGCAATTCGCATCAGGTGCAGAAGGCTCTGATGGCTCCTGCCGTCTCGACGGCGCGGGCGAAGGAAAAGATCGCAATGGCGCTGGGTGAAGCCCAGAAGAAGGTTCTTGAAGAAATGCGCGATTTGAGCCGCAAGGTCCGCGAGAATGCGGATTATGTCGGTGACAAATTTGCCGAGGAAGCGCGCAAGATCCATTTCGGGGAAACGGAACAGCGTGGCATCTATGGCGAAGCCTCGCGTGAGGACGTGCATTCGCTGCTTGAAGACGGCGTTGACGTGATGCCATTGCCGGTTTTCCCGGAAGATCAGAATTAGGTTTCCGCCCGACACCTGTTCGGCATGACAGCACGGCAGGGGAGGCCGAACGCATGAAATTGATGGAGTCCGCCTCCTTTCTGCTTCTGGCCACCGGCACCTTGCTGGGGCTTATCCTGCCTCTGGGAAAAATCGCCGCCCAGGCGGGCGTCCCGCCTGCCATGTGGACCTTTCTGTTTTCCGCCAGTGCTGGCGTGATCTTGCTTGCCCTTCTGCTTTTGCGGGGAAAAAGCCTCGGCTTTTCCGGCGGGCGCGCACGCTATTACGTCTGCACGGCAATCATTTCCTATGCCTTGCCCAATCTTCTGATCCTGTCGGCAATTCCGCGTCTCGGCGCTGGTTTCACGGGAATCATGTACACGCTGTCACCGGTTATCACGCTGGTGATTTCGATGGGTTTCGGCTTACGCCGTCCCAATGCGCTGGGCATTGGCGGTATTGCCGTCGGCTTCATCGGCGCAATCCTCGTGGCGCTGACACGCGGCGAGGTCGGCAAACCCGCCGATCCGCTCTGGGTTGCGGCCGCCTTGCTTATTCCGGTGTTTCTCGCCTGCGGCAATGTCTATCGCACACTGGACTGGCCAAAAAACTCCGATCCGACGGAGCTTGCGGCAGGCAGTCATCTGGCTTCCGCCATCATGCTTTTTGCAGGAATTTTGCTGTTCACCGGCGGTTTTCCGGTTGAGACATTTGCGCTTGCACCATGGGCTGCCACAGCACAGGCGATTGCGTCAGCTGGAATGTTCGCGCTGTTCTTCCGGCTACAAGCGGTGGGCGGACCGGTCTATCTCAGCCAGATCGGCTATGTGGCCGCAGCGCTCGGACTCATTTCCGGCACGCTGTTTCTGGGCGAGCATTATCCGCCCCTCACATGGATCGGTGCTGTCGTCATCGCGATTGGTGTGGCGATGACAACCAGAGCCCAGAAGGGATAATTATTAAAGCTGATTATTGGATGATTATTCGGGCCGCTCGGCCAGAACCATATAATTCACATCCGTATCGCGGGAGCGGCTCCAGCTGTCGGCAAGCGGATTATAGGTGACGCCCAGCTTGTCGATGAGGCGCAGCCCGCCTTTCGAAAGTGCGGATTCCAGCTCTTCCGGGCGCACCAGTTTTTCATATTGATGCGTGCCGCGCGGCAGCCAGCGCAGCACATATTCCGCGCCGATAATCGCCAGACCATAGGCTTTCAGCGTGCGATTGATGGTGGCGACGAACATCAGCCCGCCAGGCTTCACCATTTCGCTGGTCGCGGACATGAACAGATCGACGTCCGAAACATGCTCGACCACTTCCATGTTCAAAACCACGTCGAATTTCTCCCCTGCCTCGGCCAGAGCTTCCGCCGTCGTGGCGCGGTAGTCGACCTCGACGCCGCTTTGCGCGGCGTGGATTTTCGCAACCTCGATGTTGGTGGTGGAGGCGTCCGCGCCGATCACGGTTGCACCGAGACGCGCCATCGGTTCGCAAAGAAGGCCGCCGCCGCAACCGATGTCGAGCAGGCGCAGTCCTTCGAAGGGGCGCGGCGAATTCGGATCGCGATTGAACCTGACGCAGATTTTTTCCTTGATATAGGCAAGGCGCGTCGGATTGAATTTGTGCAGCGGGCGGAACTTGCCCTGCGGGTTCCACCATTCTGCGGCAATGCGCGAGAAATGCTCGATCTCGGAAGCGTCGATGGTGGTGCGGGCAGTCTCGGTCATTTCATTCTCCAGCTGCGGAAGCGTGCAGTTCTGCTCTCAAGGTAGCGCTTCAAAGTCAAGCTGCAAATCAAATTCCGGCATTCGTGGCCCTATCGGAACGTTCTTGCAGATCGCGGCCTTGCGGAACCGCGACATATTAGCTATGTGACCCCGGGTTTGCCTGTCGCAAGATTATAAGGTTTGGACAGGTGAGAGTGTAATTTTCAAAATAGCGGGACGTATCCTTAAATGGCGCGCATCGTGATGAAATTCGGCGGCACTTCGGTGGCCGATCTGGAACGCATCTATAATGTGGCGCGCCACGTCAAACGCGAGGTCGAGGCGGGCAATCAGGTTGCTGTTGTCGTCTCGGCCATGTCCGGCAAGACCAATGAACTGGTCAACTGGGTTCAGAACATGCCGAAGGTATGTGGCGCCAGTTCGCCTTTCTATGATGCGCGCGAATATGACACCATCGTCGCTTCCGGCGAACAGGTGACGAGCGGCCTTCTGGCAATTGCGCTTCAGTCGATTGGTGTCGATGCGCGTTCGTGGCAGGGCTGGCAGATTCAAATCAAGACCGACAATGCGCATGGCGCGGCCCGTATTCAGGACATCGACGGTTCGGAAATCATCCGTCGCATGGAAATGGGACAGGTTGCTGTTGTGGCCGGTTTCCAAGGCTTGGGCCCGGATAACCGCATCGCGACGCTCGGACGCGGTGGTTCGGACACCTCGGCTGTGGCTGTCGCCGCTGCGGTGAAGGCTGATCGCTGCGATATCTATACCGATGTAGACGGCGTCTACACGACCGATCCGCGCATCGAGCCGAAGGCGCGCCGCCTGCCAAAAATTTCCTTTGAGGAAATGCTGGAAATGGCTTCGCTTGGCGCCAAGGTTTTGCAGGTGCGCTCGGTCGAACTCGCCATGGTGCACAAGGTACGCACTTTCGTGCGCTCGAGCTTTACGGACCCCGATGCGCCGGGCATGGGTGATCCGATCAACCCGCCCGGAACGCTTATTTGCGACGAGGATGAAATCGTGGAACAGCAGACCGTCACAGGTATCGCCTTTGCGAAAGATGAGGCTCAGATTTCGCTGCGGCGTGTGGCCGACCGACCGGGCGTGTCGGCAGCCATTTTCGGCCCGCTCGCCGAAGAACACATCAATGTCGATATGATCGTCCAGAACGTGTCGGAAGACGGTTCCAAGACCGATATGACCTTCACGATCCCGACCGGCGACATCGACAAGGCGCTGCGCGTTCTCGACACGGTCAAGGGTGAAATCGGCTTCGACAACATCCAGTCGGAAACGGGTCTGGCCAAGATTTCCGTGATCGGCATCGGTATGCGCAGCCATGCGGGCGTTGCCGCCACCGCCTTCAAGGCGCTGGCCGAAAAGGGCATCAACATTCGCGCCATCACGACGTCGGAAATCAAGATCTCGATCCTGATCGACGGCCCTTATGCGGAACTCGCGGTGCGCACGCTGCACGCCGTCTACGGTCTCGACAAATCGTAATCAGCTGAACGCTGATATTAAGCCGGCATAAAACCCGGCTTTTACTAAACCGTTTTGAAACAATGCCGCGTCCGTAAATGGTTCGCGGCATTTTTTCGTTCCGGAACCTGGCAGAATTTCTGCTTAAAGCACTAGACGGCAGTGTCAAAAATGCTCACAAAGGGGTTGGCGTAACGCGTCGCGGGCGGGTAATGGGAATCGGTCGGCGAAAGCGGGCCACCAGTCCGAACGGCTTTCGGTAGTACGGAGCAAGCAAAGCCGTTTTCTCTTTATTCGCCGCAGTTCGCACGGAAAGCCGCTTCACCTCGGTGCCGAAACTGCACAAGAGGAGTGTCCGACGATCATGCGCGATCAGACAACCGGTCCCCGCGTGCTGCTGAAGCGGCTGCGCGAATTGATGGCTGAGCCGCTTGAGCCGCAGCCGCGCCTTGACCGGATCGTCCGTGAAATCGCGCAGAATATGGTCGCGGAAGTCTGCTCCTTCTATGTGCTTCGCGCTGACGGCGTACTCGAACTCTATGCCACCGAAGGTTTGAACCCTCAGTCGGTCCATCTGGCGCAATTGCGTCTCGGTCAGGGTCTTGTCGGCACGATTGCTGCAAGCGCGCGCCCGTTGAACCTCACCGATGCGCAAAGCCATCCGGCTTTCGCCTATCTGCCGGAAACGGGCGAAGAAGTGTATAATTCTTTCCTCGGCGTTCCCGTGCTGCGCGCAGGCCGCACGATGGGCGTTCTCGTCGTGCAGAACCGCACCAAGCGCGCCTATCGTGAAGATGAAGTCGAAGCGCTTGAAACGACAGCCATGGTACTTGCCGAAATCATCGCATCCGGCGATGGGCTGAAGCTCGTGCGCCCCGGCATCGACCTTGATATGGGCCGCCCGATGAGCGTGACCGGGGCGGCCTTCAATGACGGCATCGGTCTTGGTCACGTCGTGCTGCATGAGCCGCGCATTGTCGTCACCAATCTCTTCAATGAGGATAGTCAGGCGGAACTTGCCCGTCTCGATCAGGCGCTCGGTTCCCTGCGCATTTCCATCGATGACATGCTGTCGCGCCGCGATGTGGCCATTGAGGGCGAGCATCGCGAAGTGCTGGAAGCCTATCGCATGTTCGCGCATGATCGTGGCTGGGTGCGGCGTCTGGAAGAGGCGATCCATAACGGTCTGACCGCAGAAGCCGCAGTCGAAAAGGTGCAGAGCGACACGCGCGCGCGGATGATGCATCTGACCGATCCCTATATGCGCGAGCGCCTGTCGGATTTTGATGATCTTGCCAATCGTCTGCTGCGCCAGCTGATGGGCCGCGACATCAAGACGATGGCCGAATCGCTGGTCAAGGATGCGATCATCGTGGCGCGCTCCATGGGCGCCGCCGAATTGCTGGACTATCCGCGTGAGCGTTTGCGCGGCGTGGTGCTGGAAGACGGCGCCGCGACGAGCCATGTGGTGATTGTGGCGCGCGCTATGGGGATTCCCGTGGTGGGGCAGGCCAAGGGCGCCGTTTCCATGGCGGAAAACAACGATGCCGCCATCGTCGATGGCGACGAGGGCGTGGTGCATCTGCGTCCGCAGTCCGATCTCGGATCGGCCTATGCGGAAAAGGTTCGCTTCCGGGCGCGGCGTCAGGCGCATTATCGCGAATTGCGCGACAAGCCCGCCTTGACCAAGGATGGCGTCGATATTTCGCTTTTGATGAATGCGGGCCTTCTGGTCGACCTGCCGCAGCTTGCGGCATCGGGCGCATCGGGCATCGGCCTGTTCCGCACCGAGCTGCAGTTCATGGTCGCCTCGACTTTCCCGCGGGCGGAGCAGCAGGAGCGGCTCTATCGCTCGGTCATGGAAGCGTCGGGCGACAAGCCGGTCACTTTCCGCACGCTCGATATTGGTGGCGACAAGGTGCTGCCTTACTTCAGCGCATCGGCGCAGGAAGAAAACCCGGCGCTTGGCTGGCGCGCCATCCGTCTCACGCTCGACCGTCCGGGTCTGCTGCGCACCCAGCTGCGCGCGCTTTTGAAGGCGGCGGGCGGACGTGAACTGAAGCTCATGCTACCGATGGTGACGGAAGTTGCCGAGGTGAAGGCGGCGCGTGAGATCATCGAGCGCGAGGTGCGCCATCTGTCGCGGTTTGCGCATGCGCTTCCGACGCGGATGAAGCTTGGCGCGATGGTCGAAGTTCCAGCCCTGTTGTGGCAGCTGGACGAGCTGATGACGGCGGTTGATTTCGTGTCCGTCGGCTCCAACGATCTGTTCCAGTTCCTGATGGCGGTGGATCGCGGCAATTCGCTGATTTCCGGTCGTTTTGACCAGCTTTCTCCGGCTTTCCTGCGGACGCTGCGCCATATTGTCGATACCGGCAACCGGCATGACAAGCCGGTCACGCTCTGCGGTGAAATGGCAGGACGTCCGCTGACGGCGATGACGCTCATCGGCCTCGGCTTCCGCTCCATCTCCATGTCGGCTGCGGCCATCGGCCCGGTCAAGGCGATGCTCGGCGCGCTCGATACCACGAAGCTGAATGCGCTTCTCAATGAAGAGCTGGACAAGCCGAACGTCGCGCATTCGCTGCGCGAATTGATGCTTCGATTTGCAGAAGACAACGATATTCCGTTATAGCAAGGCAAATTGCATAGAATGACCGGGTGTGGCGCGGAATGCGGCAGGCCCGGTTTCGCACATTTGCACACGGACGACAGTTTTTAGGACATGACATGATCGCATTGCCGCAGGACCGGATGGACCAGCTCTTGAAGCGGTTCTCGATGATCGAAAGCCAGATGGCCGACAATCCGGATTCGGAAACCTATGTGAAGCTTGCTTCCGAATATTCCGAATTGCAGGAAGTCGTCGGCAAGATTCGCGAATTGAGCGATGCGCGTGGCGAAGCGAAAGATCTGGCGGCGATGCGCGACGATGCGTCGATGGATGCCGAAATGCGCGCCTTGGCTGTCGAGGAATTGCCGGAGGTCGAAAAGCGCGTCGAGGCGCTGGAGCAGGAAGTGCAGATTCTGCTTTTGCCCAAGGATGCGGCTGACGAAAAGAACGCCATTCTTGAAATTCGCGCCGGTACGGGTGGACTGGAAGCAGCGCTTTTCGCGGGCGATCTCTTCCGCATGTATGAGCGCTACGCCAGCGAAAAGGGCTGGCGCGTCGAGCTGGTCTCTGCCAGCGAAGGCGATGCGGGCGGCTATAAGGAAATCATCGCGACGGTTTCCGGCAAGGGCGTCTTCTCCAAGATGAAGTTCGGATCGGGCGTGCATCGCGTGCAGCGTGTGCCGGAAACCGAGGCTGGCGGGCGCATTCATACATCGGCTGCGACGGTTGCCGTGCTGCCGGAAGCTGAAGACATTGATATCGAGGTCCGCAACGAGGATATCCGCATCGATACGATGCGCGCATCGGGCGCTGGCGGACAGCATGTCAACACGACTGACTCGGCCGTGCGCATCACCCATATTCCGACCGGCATCATGGTGGTTCAGGCGGAAAAATCCCAGCATCAGAACCGCGCCCGCGCCATGCAGATCCTGCGCGCCCGCTTGTACGATATGGAACGGCAGAAGGCGGAAAGTGAACGCTCGGAAGCGCGCCGCAGCCAGGTCGGTTCCGGTGACCGTTCGGAACGTATCCGTACATACAATTTCCCGCAGGGCCGCGTTACCGATCACCGCATCAACCTGACGCTCTACAAGCTCGACCGTGTGATGGAAGGCGATCTCGACGAACTGGTCGATGCGCTGATTTCCGATCACCAGACAGCACTTCTGACCGAACTGGGCGCCTGAGCGTGAGTAGCGAGCGTCTTGACGTTCTGGCAGCGCAGGCGCGACGGCAGTTGCGCGATGCCGCGCTCGAAACGCCCGATCTTGATGCGCGCCTGCTCATCGAATGGGCGACGGGCGCAACAAGGCTCGATCTGATTTCCGCGCCGGACCGGCAGATCGATGCCGAGCGTGTCGAGACATTGCGTGCGGCGCTGGAGCGTCGTGCAAAAGGCGAGCCCGTGCATCGCATCATCGGCGTTCGCGAGTTTTACGGCCTGTCATTCCGGCTTTCCGCCGAGACGCTTGAACCGCGCCCGGATACGGAAGCGCTGGTGGAACTGGTTATTCCGCGGCTAGAAGCGCTGATCGAAAAACATGGCGTCGCCGAACTGCTTGATATGGGCACCGGAACCGGGGCGATTGTGATCTCGCTCCTGCATCGCTTCGAGACATTGCATGGCATCGGTCTCGATGTGTCGGAAGGCGCGCTGGCTACGGCGCGAATCAACGCTGCGAACAATGGCGTAAGTGAACGTTTCGCGGCGCTGCGAAGCGACTGGTTCGCCAATATCAGCGGACGGTTTCATATGATCGTCTCAAACCCGCCCTATATTCCGCATGAAGACATCGCCGGTCTGTCGCGGGAAGTGCGCGAGCATGATCCGCTTGCGGCGCTGGATGGCGGTCAGGATGGGCTGAATTTTTACCGGGCCCTTGCAGAACGGGCAGTTGAGTACCTATATGAAGGTGGTATGGTTGCCGTAGAAATCGGCGCCGGACAATTCCAGGATGTAAAAGCGCTGTTTGAGCAAGCGGGTTTTGAACTCGCAAACGATGCGCGTGATCTGGGCGGCCATAGAAGGGCCATGCTTTTTGCGCAAAAATCATAAACGAAATTTTGATACCCAACGGCGCGAAAAAACACTTGGAATTTGCCGCGAAGCCGTTTAGTTTCCGGCCACCGTATACAGCCAGAATGGTTTTGCCCGCTTTTTGAGGGCCGTGGCGGAAATGCTCCATGACGATTTGAGGTCATGCTCTCCCGGGGTCTAAGCCTTTGGAGATGGCTCGTACGGAAGTACACGACTTTCAGGCATGGTCCCGAAAAGCGATGCTTTTCGGAATGGGCCTTGCACAATGCAACCGTCAGGTTCCGGCCATCCATCTGGATATGCGGAGCTGAGAGGCATGTCGCGGAAAAGTGGGGACCGGTTTTCCGGGAACGGCATGCATAAAAGCAACCCCTTAATGTGCGTCACGCGAACAATATGAAATGCGGCGCGCTTTAAGAATAGTCGATGTGTAGGAAGTTTTAGGGCGTGCTTCCTCCATGGCTCAATAGCAAGAAACAGGCGGCTTTTTTCGTCGCAACGTTTCTGCGCCCTTTAATCTGAAAAGAGATGAATATGAGGCCAGCACAGCAGAATAGGCGTATGCGCGGACGGGGGAATAACAACAATAATAATAACAATAACCGCAAGGGCCCCAATCCTCTGTCGCGTAATTACGAAAGCAACGGACCTGACGTAAAGATCCGTGGCAATGCGCAACATATTGCAGAAAAATATTCGACCCTCGCGCGTGACGCTCAGGCTTCTGGCGACCGGGTGATGGCTGAAAACTATCTTCAGCACGCTGAACATTACAACCGCATCATCATGGCTGCCATGGCGCAGAATCCGGTGCCGTTCCAGCGCGAAGAAACCTTCGACGATGACGGCGCCGATGACGACGATACCGGCTTCACGCCAGCCGTGGCCGCAGAGCCGCGTCCGGTCAATGGTTCGGGCCCGCAGCCGGTCATCGAAGGCACCCCTGCCGAAGTAATCTATGGCGAGGAAAGCGGCGAAAGCCGCCAGCCGCGCGAACGTGACAATCGCGATCGCCGCCTTGGACGTGGACGCCGCCCGCAACGTGAACGCTTCAATGCCGAAGAGCGCCCGGAAGCGCAGGCCGGTGAAGCAGGCGAACAGCCGGTCGTAGAAGCTCCCGTGGAAACACAAGAACCAGCTCCGGTCGCCCGGGCTGCAAAGGTTGCTCCGGTGGTTGCCGAAGCTGCACCGGTTGAGGCTCCGGCAGAAGCACCTGTCGAAGCAAAGGCTGATGATGAAGCTGCGCCGCGTCGCGCCACCCGTCGTCCGGGTCGTCCGCGCCGTGTTGCTAAAGATGCCGGCAGCGATACGCCAGCAACGGAACCTGTCGATTCGGACGCTTAAGCGTTTCGATATCCAATTTGAAAATGGCGCGGTTTTCCGCGCCATTTTTATTTGGTCGCGCTTGCGTTGCCCACCCTTGCCGAAAGGCGGTCATAGTCCCATATCCTGTCTTGGAAAGACATGAAGCCCGCCCTTGCGGGGGCTTCGTCACCCAACATCTTCCGGTGCCTCTAGAGGGCTGGAGGGCAAAGGAGACATTATGAATATTGAAAAATACACGGAACGCGTTCGCGGTTTCATTCAGTCGGCACAGACCTTCGCGCTTTCGTCCGGCAACCAGCAGTTCACCCCTGAGCACATCCTGAAAATCCTTGTCGATGACGATGAGGGGCTTGCCGCATCGTTGATCGAGCGGGCTGGTGGACGCATTGCCGATGTGCGCCTCGGTTTGCAGAGCGCATTGGAAAAGCTGCCGAAAGTATCGGGCGGCAACGACCAGCTTTATCTCTCGCAGCCGCTGGCCAAGGTTTTCACGCTTGCCGAAGAGCTTGCCAGCAAGGCTGGCGACAGCTTTGTCACGGTCGAACGGCTGCTGACGGCGCTGGCCATCGAGAAATCCGCAAAGACATCTGAAATTCTTGCCGCAGCCGGTGTCACACCGACGGCGTTGAACAAGGTCATCAACGATATGCGTAAGGGCCGCACTGCCGATTCCGCTTCTGCCGAAAGCAATTATGACGCGCTGAAGAAATATGCGCGTGATCTGACCGAGGATGCCCGCAACGGCAAGCTCGATCCGGTGATCGGTCGTGACGAGGAAATCCGTCGCACTATTCAGGTTCTGTCGCGCCGCACCAAGAACAATCCGGTGCTAATCGGCGAGCCAGGCGTCGGCAAGACAGCTATTGCTGAAGGTCTGTCGCTGCGTATCGTTAATGGCGACGTGCCCGAATCGCTGAAGGACAAGCAGTTGATGGCGCTCGACATGGGCGCGCTGATTGCCGGTGCGAAATATCGCGGCGAGTTCGAGGAACGGCTGAAAGCGATCCTGTCAGAAGTGCAGACGGCTGCCGGTCAGGTCATTCTCTTCATCGATGAGATGCATACGCTTGTCGGTGCAGGCAAGACTGATGGTGCGATGGATGCGTCCAACTTGCTCAAGCCTGCCCTGGCGCGTGGTGAGTTGCACTGCGTCGGCGCGACCACGCTGGAAGAATATCGCAAATATGTCGAGAAGGATGCCGCACTTGCGCGCCGTTTCCAGCCGGTCTTCGTGGATGAGCCGACAGTCGAGGATACGATCTCGATCCTGCGCGGCCTGAAGGAAAAATACGAGCAGCATCACAAGGTGCGCGTATCGGACTCCGCACTGGTCGCAGCCGCAACGCTGTCGAACCGCTACATCACCGACCGCTTCCTGCCCGACAAGGCTATCGACCTTGTGGACGAGGCCGCGTCGCGTCTGCGCATGCAGGTCGATTCGAAGCCGGAAGAACTCGACGAGATCGACCGCCGCGTCATGCAGCTGAAGATCGAGCGCGAAGCCCTGAAGGTGGAAACCGATGCCGCTTCCAAGGATCGTTTGCAGCGTCTTGAAAAAGAGCTGACCGATCTGGAAGAAGAATCAGCTGAACTGACCGCCAAGTGGCAGTCGGAAAAGCAGAAGCTCGGCCTTGCCGCCGATCTCAAGCGTCAGCTTGAGGAAGCGCGCAATGCACTGGCTACCGCACAGCGCAACGGTGAATTCCAGAAGGCTGGTGAGCTTGCTTATGGCAAGATCCCGCAGCTTGAGAAGGAACTTGCCCAGTCTGAAAGCCAGGAGAACAAGGGTTCCCTGCTGGAAGAGACCGTGACGCCGGAACATGTCGGGCAGGTCGTTTCCCGCTGGACAGGCATTCCGGTTGACCGGATGCTCGAAGGCGAGCGCGAAAAGCTGCTGCGGATGGAAGATGAGCTTGCAAAGCGCGTCATCGGTCAGGGCGAAGCCGTTCAGGCGGTTTCCAAGGCGGTGCGCCGTGCGCGTGCGGGTCTTCAGGACCCGAACCGGCCTATCGGTTCGTTCATCTTCCTTGGGCCGACGGGCGTCGGCAAGACCGAACTGACCAAGGCACTGGCATCGTTTCTGTTCCAGGACGACACCGCGATGGTGCGTATCGATATGTCGGAATTCATGGAGAAGCACTCCGTGAGCCGTCTGATCGGTGCACCTCCCGGCTATGTCGGTTATGAAGAAGGCGGTGCGCTGACGGAAGCTGTTCGCCGGAGGCCATATCAGGTGATCCTGTTCGATGAGATCGAAAAGGCGCATCCCGATGTGTTCAACGTGCTATTGCAGGTTCTGGATGATGGGCGTCTGACCGACGGTCAGGGCCGCACGGTCGATTTCCGCAACACGGTCATCATCATGACGTCCAATCTTGGCGCCGAATATCTCGTCAATCTGGGCGAGAAGGACGATGTCGAGAGCGTTCGTGATGAGGTGATGGGTGTGGTCCGGGCGGCATTCCGGCCGGAATTCCTGAACCGTGTCGATGAAATCATCCTGTTCCACCGGCTGCGCCGCGAGGATATGGGGGCGATTGTCGATATCCAGTTGCAGCGTCTTCAGACCTTGCTTACCGATCGCAAGATCGCATTGGAGCTGGGAGAGGATGCGCGCGAATGGCTCGCCAACAAAGGATATGATCCGGCCTACGGCGCACGTCCTTTGAAGCGGGTGATTCAGAAGGAAGTCCAGGACCCGCTCGCCGAGCGCATTTTGCTGGGCGACATTCTGGATGGTTCGCTCGTCAAGATCACCGCCGGTTCGGACAGGCTCAACTTCCGCCCGGTTCGTGGTGCTCTGGAACCCGATCCGAAGAACGAAAGCGTGGAAGCCTGACCTCCCGCTTGCCCCAACAAAGCGCCGCAGTCGCAAGATTGCGGCGCTTTTTCTTGGGCTCTACCGCATCCGGCTTCGGATGTGCCGCAAGCGTGAAGAAATTTTACAGATACAAATTTCATAAAACTTGTCGTCACTTGGCCATTTTCATGTCCAGTTCATCTGGCATCTGCTGATACTCGGATAATCAGTTATTAACCATATTCGCGGCATCCATGATCTGACGATCCGATTGAACGGTCTGATATTACGGGCACCTGGGACTTCCTTCATGACGCATTCCATACGCATGCTTCGTTTCGCATTGTTCGCTTCTGCGGCGCTTCCCGCTACCGGTGCGGGCGCTTTCGCAGAAGAAACCCGTGATGCCACGCTCACGGAAGCCCCGGTGCAACTGGCGCAGCTCTATGATCCCGGCGAAGAGGTCTATCACGACCGGCGCGTGCGCGTTTACATCGACCAGTATGGACGGCGCGTGACGATGGATCGTCGTGGGCGCATCATCAGCGTTGAGGATGCCAATAGCTATGATCGCAACAGCTATGGCGGTCACAACAGCCGTCGTGATCCGCAGGAAGACGACAACTGGACACTGAACGGCCCGGTTGATGGCGGTTCGCCCTATGACGGCTTCAGCAATGTGCCGGAAGACCCGAATTATTATCCCGCCGCCCCGTCTGATCCGAGCTATCGCGGCAATCAGGATGGTCAGGTGCAGCGTTCGGAATTGCCGCCGTCCGGCGAAAACTATCCCGATAATACGGGCACCAATTCCGCAAGCATCGACCAGAATTATGGCGGTCAGGACAATTACGGTCAGCCCGGCTACGAGCAGCCCCGCAACGTGCCGCAATCGAGCGATATGGCCCCGGCCATCGAAATGCCGAAGGGCGAGGGCGCCAAGGCCAAGATCGCAGCCTTTCAGGTGCTGCTTGATCGCGCTGGCGCATCGCCCGGCGTTATTGACGGCCGCTCCGGCAGCAATGTCGACAAGGCTGCTGCCGCTTATGGCGAATTGACTGGAAAATCCATCAACCCGACGGACGAGGCGGCAGTGAATGCCGAGTTGGAAGCAACCGGTGGTGCGGCCTTCTTCGAATATACGATCACCAACGAGGATGTCGGTCGCCAATATGTGGCGTCGATCCCGGAAGATTACGCCCATAAGGCGCAACTCTCGTCGATGGCCTATACATCGGTGACGGAAATGCTGGGCGAGAAATTTCACATCGACGAAAATTATCTGAAGGAAATCAATCCGGGCGTGAATTTCAATCAGCCGGGTTCCATCGTCAAAGTACCGAATCTCGGCAAGCCGGTGCGCGCCAAGGTGGCGAGAATTATTGCCGACAAGGGACGCAAGCAGGTTCGTGGCTATGATGAAAGCGGCAAGCTCGTCGTGGCCTATCCATCGACCATCGGCTCATCGGATAACCCGTCGCCGTCCGGCATCGTGCAGGTGGAGCGTATCGCGATCAACCCGAATTACACCTATAATCCCAAGATCAATTTCAAGCAGGGCAATAACGATAAGGTTCTGACTATTCCGCCGGGACCGAACGGGCCGGTCGGCACGGTCTGGATTGCGCTGTCAAAGCCAACTTACGGTATCCATGGAACGCCGGAGCCGTCCAAGATCGGCAAAACGTCGAGCCATGGCTGCGTGCGATTGACGAATTGGGACGCAGAAGAACTGGCCAAGCTCGTCAAGGCAGGCGTCACCGTCGAGTTTTCCGAATAGTTCGACCTGCGCGGGTCATATAAACAAGCCGGGACAAGCATTGCTTTCCCGGCTTTCTGTTATCCCTTGGTCGATGCGTTGGCAGCAAGCTTGGTGCCGTTATCGTCGCTGTTCAAAAGCGCGTCGATGCGATCACGCTCCTGCTTGAAGGCTTCAAGTTCTTTGCCCTTCAAGGCCTTGTTATCCGGCAGGCGGATGCGAAGCGGGTCCACCTTGGTTCCGTTGACGATCATTTCATAATGCAGATGCGGCCCGGTCGAGAGACCGGTCGAACCGACATAGCCGATCACCTGGCCCTGACGCACCCTTGCGCCGGCGGTCACGCCACGGGCAATCGCATTCTGGTGGTTGTAGCTGCTGACATAGCCATTGGCATGACGAATCAGGGTCTGATTGCCATAACCATTGGACCAGCCTGCCTTCTCGACGACGCCATTACCCGTCGCAATGATTGGCGTGCCGCGCGGTGCTGCCCAATCGACGCCCGTATGCATGCGGCTATAACCGAGAATCGGATGACGGCGCATGCCGAACGGGGAGCGGAACACACCGTTGGGCACCGGATTGCGCAGCAGAAACTGCTTTGCGCTCTTTCCGCTCTCATCGAAGTAATCGACGCTGCCGTCTGGCGCCTGATAGCGGTAGAATTTACGGGTCGTGCCGCTGAAAGTCGCCGCAACGTAGAGAAGTTGCGAATCGCTGTCTGCCTTGTCCTGTTCGTCGGCCCCGTCGGGTAGCGAGAAGAAGGCGTCGATATTGTCGGTCGGCGTCAGCTGCGCCTGAAGGTCTACGTCGGTGGCCAACATCTTGACCAGCTGTTCG
Organism: Ochrobactrum sp. SSR; assembly: GCF_030067775.1. Classification (NCBI taxonomy): domain Bacteria; kingdom Pseudomonadati; phylum Pseudomonadota; class Alphaproteobacteria; order Hyphomicrobiales; family Brucellaceae; genus Ochrobactrum; species Ochrobactrum sp. SSR. The sequence continues at coordinate 2,093,710 of NZ_CP125969.1, forward strand.
CGCATTGTTTCGGTCATGCCATAGGCAAGGGCCGCGCGGCTGATACCGTCATAAACATTGGGCAGGTTGCCGCGGATGGCGCTGGGGACAGCATTGCCCTCGAATGCCGTCTGCAAAAGCGGCGTTCCTTCGGGTTCATCGGACGGCACATATTGTTGGCGGTCGTTCAACGTGACGGTAACAAGGTGCGTGGTGCGATTATAAATGCTCGCGCGTACGATGCGGTCTTCGCCGTCGCGGGTTTCAGTCCCGATGCGCAGGACACTGCCTTGCTTCAGGCGCGGCGAATTCATCATCTTGCTCAACGCATCGACCATGTTCGACGTGTCATCGCCAGTATAGCCCGCATCTTCCAGCGCCTGCGCAATATCGGCGGTCTGCCGGAAGGGAATCAGTTCTTCTGAAAAGCCGTCTTCGGTCTGTTCGTCATTCGCCTTCGGCGCAACGCTGACATTTTCCTGCGTGATCTTCACGCCGAGGGCGGGGCCGAGCGCATAAGGAGAATCATTGCCGCCAAAGCGGGCCGGATCAACATAATGCAGCGAGGCGACCTGAACATCGCCATCGGTCAGCAGGCCGCCGGTGTCGCGAACGACCTTTTCAACTTCATCGACCGACAAATCGCTCGATGCGTCGAAGGTCGCGCTGTTCAGCGGAAAATCGACAACATGGAGACTGACTTCGCTTTCAACCTTGGCGCCGTAAATCTGGCCGGTGTCCGCCGGTTGCGGCGAGGCGGGACCTTCGGAGAACACGGTCAGCGCATCGAATGCCGGATATTTGCGGCTGGTCGGATGATCAACTGCAAGCGCCATGCTCACTAGTTCGAACGGGCGGGTGCGGATCACTTCGCGTTCGCCGACTTTCTGCATGGTAGAAAGGTCGAACCGGCGGCGGTCGCGCGGTTGCTGAGCCGAAACCGTGCTGACGAGACGGCCACCTTTGGTGACAGCACTTTCCTCAGCGGCGCCTGGCATATCATTGAGGGCAAGAATTTCGGGCGGGGTCGCCAATTGCTCGCGCCCATCGAGAGCTGCAAAAAGTGCAACACCAATCAGCATGCAGGACGTAACGCCAGTCAGGAAGGTGCCGGCAAGCCAGCGTGCCGAAACTTCGCGCCGATCTGGAGGCCGCCGCCGTCCGCCGACGCTCAGCGGGGGCTCGTCACCCGGATCGAGATTATTCGGCCCCATATCCTTCATACTGCTATAGTCGGCCCTTCTTTTTAACCTGATGGCACGAAAACGTGCTTGAACATCGCTTGTCAGAAAAGCGACTTATGCGCTGATCC